>CAVURS010000006.1:0-40708 GCA_963743975.1 uncultured Actinomycetota bacterium | reverse complement strand
GCCTGGACCCCCGGCACGGACAGGTGGCGGGTGAGGGCCAGCACCGCCAGCGCGGTGGACAGCAGGCCGAAGGTCGTCTGGGTCGCCGAGCAACAGCCGCCGGCGCGAGTAGCGGTCGGCGAGCACCCCGCCGTACAGGCCGAGGACGAGGGTGGGCGCGAACTGCATGGCCACCGTGATGCCGACCGCGGTCGGGCTGTGCGAGCGGCTGAGGACGAACCAGTCCTGGGCCACCCGCTGCATCCACGCCCCGGTGTTGGCCAGCAGCTGCGAGGCGGCGAAGAGGCGGTAGTTGCGGACGGTGAGAGCGGCGAACGTGCTGGGTCGTGCGGTGGGGCCGGCTGCGATGTGAGCTCATGCGACGAGGTTCCCTGGAGGTGAGCGGTACGGCGGTGCTGCTTCCCACCCTGGCCGCCCGGCCTACCATTGGCCCAGACGCTGCTGGCAATCACTGTCATTGGCTGACCGCAATGCCGGCTCGCTGGCGCCTCGGAGGTCCTCGATGCCCGACCCGGTGCTGCTGCGCACGTTCCTCGCCGTCGCGCAGTCGCTGAGCTTCACCCAGGCCGCGACCCGGCTCGAGCTGAGCCAGCCGACGGTGAGCCAGCAGGTCCGCCGGCTCGAGGAGAACGTGGGGCGGCCGCTGTTCGTCCGGGACACCCATGGCGTGCGGCTCACCCAGGACGGCGAGGCGATGGCCGGCTTCGCCCGCGGGATCCTGCGCCGCGCACGACGCAGGCCACGGCGTACTTCCGCGGCTCGGCGCTGCGGGGCCGGCTGCGGATCGGGGTCTCCGACGACCTGGCGCTGACCCGGGTGCCGCGCGTGCTGCGCGAGTTCCGGCAGCAGCACCCGCAGATCGACCTCGAGCTGACGGTGGCGCCGAGCGGGGCGCTGCACCGCCGGCTGGGCGCCCGGCAGCTCGACCTGATCTTCGCCAAGAACGAGCCGGGCGACACCCGCGGCAACCTGGTCCGCCGCGACCGGCTGGTCTGGGTCGGGCCCGGACCAGGCCGCCCTCGACCCCGACCGGCCGGTGCCGCTCGTGACCTACCACCCGCCGAGCATCACCCGGGCCGCCGCGCTGGAGAGCGCTCGAGCAGAGTCGGCCGGACCTGGCGGATCACCTGCAACAGCAGGGAGGTCAACGGGATCCTGGCCGCGACCCGGGCCGGGGTCGGCATCACGGTGCTGGCCGAGAGCCTGGTGCCGGCCGACCTGGTCCCGCTGCCGGCCCGGCACGGGCTGCCGCCGATCGGCGAGGTCGACATCGTGCTGCTGGCCCGGCCCGGAGCGCCGGAGGTGACCGGTCCAGGCCATCGTCGACGCGATCCTGGACAACGCCGGGCTGCGCCTGTGAGCCGGTCGGCGGTGCGCCGGGGGGCAGTGCGCCTGCCGGTACCTTGAGCGCCATGTCCGCGGAGCCGGCCGAGCCGACGATCGACGCCGTCCTGCTGTCCCAGCCGCCGGCGTTCAGCACCGAGCAGGCGGTCGAGATCGGCGCCGCGACCTTCGGCATCCGGTCCGCCGCCGCCCGCAACCTCGGCAGCGAGCGCGACCAGACCTTCCTGCTGCTCGACGCGGCCGGGACCGGCCAGGCGGTGCTGAAGGTGTCGAACCCGGCCGAGGACCCGGCGACGCTGGACATGGAGGCGCTGGTGGCCCGGCACGCGGTGCGCGCCGACCCCGGTCTCTCGGTGGCCCAGCCGCGCCGGACGGCCCACTCGCTCGGCTCACCGGTCGGCGGTGCCGGCGAGGACGACGTGACCGCGTTCCGGGCTCCTTGGCGCTCCGGCGCCGGCCAGAGCTGGGTCCGGGCCTACGACGTGCTGCCGGGTCGAGCCCGGCTGGACCCGCGCTCGCTGTCCGACGAGGCCCTCGTCGCGTGGGGCGAGACGACGGCCCGGCTCGGCCGCGCGCTGCGAACCTTCATCCACCCCAACATGATTCGCCGCCTCCCGTGGGACGTGCAGCACGCGGCGCGGGTCCGGCCCATGCTCGACGCGGTCACCGATCCCGAGCTGTGCCGGCTGGTGGTGGCCGTCCTGGACCGGTACGACGAGGTCGTCGCCCCGATCTGGCCGTCGCTGCGCTCGCAGGCGCTGCACGGTGACCTGACCGCGGACAACGTCCTGGCCGACGAGGACGGGTCGGATCACCGGGATCGTCGACTTCGGCGACCTCAGCTACACGGCGCTGGTCGCCGACCTGGCGTCGGTCCTCGACTCGCTGGCCTCCGGGCGGCCGGGCGAGGAGATGCTGCGGGTCGCCCGGCTCGTCCTCGACGGCTACGAGCGGGTCGTGCCGCTCGAGCCGCAGGAGCTGGCCGTCATGGGGGAGCTGTGGGCGGCCCGGTCCGCGGTCGGCGTGGCGATCGGGGCCTGGCGCGCGGCCGCGGGGCTGGAGGAGCCCGAGTTCGCCCAGCGCCTGGACGGCGTGGCCGGCGAGATGATGGAGCAGCTGCTCTCGACCGGCTGGAGCCGGGTGGCCCGGCGGCTGGGTGCGCTGGACGTGGGGCCGGCACCCTGGGGTCGGCACCCTGGGGAGCGGCACCGGGGAGCGGCACCGGGGACAGCGGTCTGGCCGAGCGGCGCGAGCGCGTGTTCGGCCCGGCCATGGAGTCGCTGAGCTACGCCGAGCCGATCGAGATGGCGCAGGCCTCGGGCGTCTGGATGACCGACACCGCCGGCCGTCGCTACCTCGACATGTACAACAACGTCGTCGGGCTGGGCCACGCCCATCCGCGGGTGACCTCCGCCGTCGCGCGGCAGTGGCGGGTGCTGAACACCAACCTGCGCTACCTCCACCACAGTGCGGTCGAGCTGGCCGAGCGGCTGGTCGCCGACCTGCCCGACGGCCTGGACACCGTGCTGTTCGTGAACTCCGGGTCGGAGGCGAACGACCTGGCCTGGCGGATCGCCCGGGCCCACACCGGCAACGCCGGCGGCCTGTGCACCGACTTCGCCTACCACGGCGTCTCGGACGCCATCGCGCCGTTCTCGCCCGAGACGCTCCCGCCGGGTGGCCAGGCCCCGCACGTCAGGCCTGGGCCCCGGCCGACGCCTACCGCGGCACCGATCTCGGCCCGGAGCCGTTCGCCGCCGCGCTGGAGCGGCTGTCCCGCAACGGTTTCGGGCTGGCCATGACGATCCTGGACGGTGTCCTGCAGAGCGACGGCGTCCGCGTTCTGGAGCCGGCGTACGTGCGCGAGCTGCTGCGGCTGACCCATGAGGCGGGAGGGCTGTGGGTGGCCGACGAGGTGCAGGGCGGCCACGGCCGGACCGGTGAGAGCGCTGTGGTCGTTCGAGCGGTTCGGCATCACGCCGGACATCGTCACGTTGGGCAAGCCGATGGGCAACGGCCAGCCGGTGGGTGCGGTCGTCACCCGCCGCGAGCTGGTCGAGCCGTTCGCCCGGGACACGGTCTTCTTCTCCACGTTCGGCGGCAACCAGGTGTCGACGGCCGCGGCCCACGCGGTCCTGGACGTGCTGGCCGACGAGCGGGTGCTGCCCCGGGTGGTCGAGGCAGGGCAGGCGCTGCGCGCGGCGGTGCGGTCGGCCACCGCCGGTCACCCCGCGGTCGGCGACGTCCGCGGCCTGGGCCTGGCGAACGGCATCGAGCTGGTCCGCGACGGGGCGTCGAAGGAGCCGGACGGCGCTGCGGCCCGGGCGGTCACGGACGGCCTGCGCCGGCGCGGTGTCCTGGTGGGGACGACGGGGCGCCCGGGAAACGTGCTGAAGGTGCGGCCGCCGCTGGCCTTCACGGCGGACCTGGTCCCGCTGTTCGTCTCGGCGCTGGTGCAGAGCCTGGACGAGCTGATGTGACGAAAGGGCCCGGTCCCCGAGGGGACCGGGCCCTTCCCGAACAGCTTCCGGGTCAGCCCCGCGCGAGCGCGGTGAAGAACTGCGGGCCGTTCGGCGAGCCGACGCCCGTCTCGTTGTCGTACCCGGGGGTGTCCTTCAGGGTCCCGCTGTTGCTGTCCACGGTCTGCAGCAGCCAGTCGAAGCCCTTGTGGGTGTTGACGCCGTTCACCAGCTCGGTCCGGACCTGCGCGACCGGGGTCGTGGGTGCGACCAGGTCGTGCAGCGCGGACGTGCCGAGCAGCGAGTAGTACAGCGGGTTCACGAAGCCGAGCGCGTGGCCCGCCTTCTGGTCCGCGACGGCGATCACACCGGCGAGCAGCGGCGAGGACAGGCTCGTCCCACCGATCCGGTACTCCGAGTAGAACGTGCCGTGCGGGAAGACCTGGGTCTCGCCCACCCGCAGACCGGTGTTCGGGTCACCCGGCATCGAGATGTCCGGGACGACCCGCATGGGGGTCTTGCCGTTCATCTTGGACAGCGAGGCCGGGACCTTGCCCTGCTGGTAGAAGGGCTGGGTGAACAGGTAGCTCGTCCCGCCACCGCCGCCGGAGCTGTAGGCACCCGGGGGCTTCGGGGTCCACTTGGTGCCCTTGGCGTTCAGCGAGGAGTAGGAGTTGGACCAGCCGTACTCGCCGAGCCACTGGCCGTTCGCGCCGATCTCGACGCTCGTGCCACCGACGCCGGTCACGTAGGGCTCGTCGGCCGGGAACTCCACGGTGCGGTCCTTGAGGTCCGTCCCGCCGGCGGTGTTGTCACCGTCGTCACCGCTGGAGAAGTTGTCCGTGATGCCGGTCAGGGCCGCCTCGAGCGAGAACGCGTCGAAGAAGGCCTTCTGGTCGGCGCCGATCACCTTGATCGTGTCCGAGCCGGTCGTGCCGAACGTCCACGAGTTCGTGATGATGTCGGCGACGTGGTTGTCGATGGTCTCGGCCCACGCGTTGTTCAGGCCCTGCTCGTCGTTCGAGCCGGCGACGAAGACCACGTTGGCGCCCGGAGCCATGCCGTGCACCGCGTCCACGTCGAGCGTCTCCTCGCCGTACCAGCCCTGCGGGCCGGACGGGTCGGTGAACTGGAACTTCGGGGGCAGGATCTGGCGGTACTGGCCCTTGGTGAACGTCTGCAGGCCGTGCAGCTTGCTGTAGGTCTGCGCGTCGGAGTACATCGTCGGCGCGGCGTAGGCGTCGGTGATCGCGACGGTCACGCCCTTGCCGTTGACGCCGGACTTGACCAGGCCGGCCTCGCCGTACGCCGCCTGCAGCTGCAGCGGGTAGTAGCCGCAGGTCGCGTACGGCTGGTACTTGCCGTAGGCCTTGGGCTTGTCGGTCGCGGTCTTCTGGCCGAAGTACGACGAGCAGGGCTCGACGCCCAGGCGCGCGCCCGGCGGCGGGCCGGGCAGCTTGGTGGCGGCCGGCGTCTTCAGGGTCGCCCCCTGGTCGACGCCCACGACGTTGGCGACCGCGTCGGTGACGGCGGCCGGCGCGTTCGACGGCAGGGACAGCGCGGAGGTGTTGGCCAGCACGGTGTGGCCCTTGTACTGGTAGGTGTGCATCGAGGTCGCGAACGTCTTCTCGACCTGGGCGGTGGTCCCGCTCACCTCGAGGTACATCCCGCTGCGCAGCGTCTTGGTGACCGCGAAGCCCTGGCCGCGCAGCCAGCTGCGCACCGAGGAGACGTCGGTCGCCGAGGGCCCGTACGACGCGTCGAACTGCGCGTTGGTGAGCCACTTGCCGTAGTCGGCGCTCGTGGGCTCGGAGATGTCCTGCAGCTTGGCCACGGCCTGGCTCTGGTTGCGCATCTTCAGCAGCACGCCGAAGTCGAGCCGGGTGGTCCTGGCCGAGTGGCCCTTGTCCTGGGCCTTGCTGGTCCAGGCTGGTCGCGACCCGCTCAGCGTCCGTCGTGCGGACGCCGCGGATGCGGGTTGTGCGATGGAGACGACCGCAAGCACGGTCGCTCCCGCGCCCAGTCCGGCGACGATCCGTCGGCCGGTGGAACTGGACAATCTCATGGAGGACTCCTCGGGGTTCGGTGAAGACGCGTCCCCAGCAAAGGGGACAACGGTTCACCGCGCAAGTGCTGGTTGCCACCGCAAGATGTCCTGTTGTCCGGCTCGGTGCCCGCAGGTCGTCTCGTTGCGCCCGTACGGTGCATCGGGCTCACCCTGGGCGACCGGGCGCTCTCGCTGTGGTGTCACTCGACGGTACTGACCAGAGTGCTGACGGCATGGGACGAGGCCGCCTCCCGTTGCGGGGAAGCGGCCTCGTCTCGTCGGTCGGGAGGCCCGGGGGCCTATCCCTTCACACCGCCGGCGGTCAGGCCACTGACGATGCGCCGCTGGAACAGCAGCACCACGATCACGAGCGGGATGGTGACGATGATGCCCGCGGCCATGGTCTGGGTGTACGGCACGATGTGCGGCCCGGCGGTGAAGAACGCGATCGCCACGGTGGACGGGGCGACGTGGGCGTTGCCGTTGGACAGCACGCTGGAGAGCAGGAACTCGTTCCACGACGCCAGGAAGACCAGGATCGCGGTGGTGAACAGCGCCGGCGCGGCGAGCGGCAGCAGGATCAGGCGGAAGGCCTGACCCGGCGTGCAGCCGTCGACGCGCGCGGCCTGCTCCAGCTCCCACGGCATCTCGGAGAAGAAGCTGGTCAGCGTGTAGACGGCCAGCGGCAGCGAGAACGAGATCTGCGGGATGATCAGCGCCTGGTACGTGCCCAGCCAGTGCGCGTTGGTGAACAGCTGGAACAGCGGGGTCAGGATGGCGACCCCGGGGAACATCGAGGCGCCGAGGATGGCGCCCAGGACCAGGCCCTTGCCCCGGAAGTCCAGGCGCGCCATCGCGTAGCCGGTCAGGACGCCGATCAGCATGGCGACCGCCGTGACGACCGAGCTGATGATCAGGCTGTTCAGCAGCGACCGGCCGAACTGGTTGTACGTGGTGTTGAACGCGTACGAGAAGTTCGACCAGGTGACGTGGCTGAAGAACGGCGTCGTGCTGAAGGTGTAGGCCGGGTCGCGGAAGGCCATCACCAGCATCCAGTAGAACGGTGCGAGGCACCAGATGATGATGATCGTGATGACGGCGACGGTGCCGACGTTGCCCCAGTTGACGCCGCCCTTGGTCCGCAGCGGTACGTCCGCCGCCGATGTGGTCCGCGGCTTCTCGGTGGTGACAGTCATCGCCCTACCTCCCCGTCCCGGCCGTGAGGTTCGCATGGAACAGCCTCACCAGCAGGAACGCGATCGCGAAGATGAAGATGAACGTGATCGTCGACAGGGCCGAGGCCGAGTTGATGCCGCTGTTCAGCTGGTTGACGACCTCGATCGACAGCGTGTTCGTGCCGTTGGCGCCGCCGGTGAGGATCTTGGGCAGGTCGTACATGCGCAGGACGTCCAGGGCCCGGAAGATCACCGCGACGCCCAGCGCCGGCTTCACCAGGGGCAACGTGATCTTGGTGAACCGCTGCCAGGCGGTCGCTCCGTCGATCTTCGCCGCCTCGTACAGGTCGGCGCTGATGCCCTGCAGTCCGGCCAGGATCAGCAACGCGATGAACGGTGTCGTCTTCCAGACGTCGGCGATGACGATCGCTGATCGGGCCGGCCAGATGGACGAGGTCCATTGGAAGTTGGTGCCGAGGATCTTGTTCAGGATGCCCTGGGGGTCGAACACGACGGCCCACAGCTTGGCCGTCACGGCGGTGGGGATGGCCCACGGGATGAGGATCGAGGCGCGGACGAGCGCCCGGCCCTTGAAGGCGCGGTTCATCATCATCGCGAAGACCATGCCGATGCAGGTCTCGATGATCACGGTCACGACCGTGAAGCCGACGGTCACCCCGACCGACTGGTAGAACTCGGCGCCGAGGTTGCCCGTGGGGCAGCTGCCGGTCTTGCCGCCGGGCAGCGGGCACTGCTGGAGCAGCCAGTGCTTGTAGTTGAGCAGGCCGACCCACTGGCCGCCCTGGTTGAAGAATCCGGTGGCCTTGTCCAGGCCCGGGTCGGACAGGAACGACTGGTAGATCGCCTTGACGATCGGGTAGCCGACGACCACGCCGAGGAGAAGGACGGTGGGGGCGACCAGGATGAAGGCCAGGCGACCCTCGCCGGCGTGGATGCTGGTGCGCTTCTCTTCTGGGGTATTGCCTTCCGCGGTCTGCCCGACCACTTCTCCGGCGATGGTCATGAACCCTCCTCGACAGCTCCCAGTCCTGCGAAGTCGACTGCCTTGACACCGCCTGCCGGCGGGTCCGCCCCCAACCTAGGAGCAAGGGGCGGACCCGTCGACTGCTATCGAGCGGGCACTGCTATCCGCCGGATGTCGCGGACTGGATTGCTGCTTGCATGTTCTTCAGGGCTGTCTGCACCGAGACCGTGCCCTGCAGGGCGGCGTAGGAGTTGGTCTCCACCGCCTTGGTGACTGCCGGGTAGAACGGGCGTGACCGGACGCGGCACCGCGGTCTCGATGCTCTTGAGCAGCACCGGCAGGTACGGGAACTTCTGGACCAGCGTGGCGTCCGTGTAGAGCGACGTCAGCACCGGCGCCAGGGTGCCCTGGGTGAGGTCGTTGCGCTGGATCTGGTCGGACTCCAGGAACTTCAGGAAGTCCAGGTCGGTCGCCTTGTACTTCGAGTACTCGCTGATGCCGACGCTGTGGCCACCGAGGCTCGATGCACCGTGACCGTTCGGGCCGGGCAGCGGCGCGATGCCGAACTTGCCGGCGACCTTCGAGCCCTGGCCCTTGAGGATCGCGTCCGCGTACGGCCAGTTGCGCATGAAGACCAGCTGGCCGGCCTCGAAGGCGTTCAGGCTCTGCGTCTCCTGGAAGCCGAGGGCCTGCTTCGGGATGTAGCCCTGCTTGAAGCCGTCGACGAGGAACGACAGGCCGGCTGCGGCCTGCGGGGTGTCGACGTCAGCCGTCTTGCCGTCGGACTTGACGATCTCGCCGCCGGCCGCGTTGATGGCCTCGGCGGCGTTCACCGTCAGGCCCTCGTAGTTGGCGAACTGGCCCGCGTAGCAACCGGGCTTGGAGCCGGTGATGGTCCCGGGCGTCGTCTTGCCCTTGCAGTCCGAGATCAGCTCGTCCCACGTGGTGGGAGGCGTCTTCACCAGGTCGGTGCGGTAGTAGAGCAGGCCGCCGTCGGAGGCGTACGGCGCCGCGAACAGCGTGCCGTTGTAGGTGGCGGCCTTGACCGTCGCCGGCAGCAGGCCGCTGGTGTCGATGGCGTACTTGCCGGTCAGGGGGATGATCCAGCCCTTGGCCGCGAACTCGGCGCTCCAGACCACGTCGGTGGTCACGACGTCGTAGCCGGGGTCCTTCGCCTGGAAGTGCTGCTCGAGGTCGGAGAGCTGCTGGTCGGCCTGGTCCGACTGCTGCTTGATCGTGACCTTCTCGGTCGGGTGCGCGGCGTTCCACGTCGACGCGATGAACGGCATGATGCCGCTGTTGTCCTTGCCGGTGACGAAGGTGATCGGGCCCCGGCCACTGGACCCCGACGTGCTGCCTCCACCACCGCTGCTCGAGCCGCATGCGGCGACGAGCATGGCCACGCTGGCCGCGGAGACCGCGGCTACGGCGAATTTGGAACGCATGCCTGTCCCTTCCCGTCGTAGAGACACGACGAATCGGTTCGTCGAATCGGTTCGACGGAACGTGGCTCGAAGTTATGGCGCCCCCCAGCAGGTGTCAAGAGGAAGTCCGCGCCGTTGCGGAGTCGTTACGGCCACGTGGACGCAGGGTCGTTCTGTCCCCTTTGTCGACCGGTCCGGTGGTGCCCCGGACGATGAGCTCGCCCTCGAACAGCATCTGGCTGGTGTGCACCAACCGGCCCTCCAGACGCTGGATCAGCGCGTCGACCCCGGCCCGTCCGATCGCGGCCGCGGACGGGCTCACCGTGGTCATCGGCGGCGTCATCATCAGGGCGGCCTGAGCGGTCATGACGATCGAGAGCACCGACAGGTGATCGGGCACCGACCACCCGCGGGCCTCGGCGCCGGCCATGACCCCCGGCACCGCCTGCTCGTTGAAGGCGACGACGGCCGAGATCTCCGGATCGCGGGCCAGCATGCGCTCGAGGGCCTCGCCGCCGGCGGCCGCGGTGTACTCGCAGGCCACGTTGGTCAGCCGCAGCCCGCGCGAGCGCGCGGCCCGCTTGACCGAGTCGCGGATGCGCACGCCGATGCCCAGCCCGGCGTCGAGGTCGGACTTCGGCGGGTTGAGGCAGCCGATGTGCCGGTGCCCCAGCCCGGCGAGGTAGTCGACGGCCACCCGGGCGCACTGGTCGGTGTCGGTGTCGGCGAAGTCGATCCCGTCCGACTCGGCCAGCCGGCCGATCATCGCGAACGTGAGCTGGGCCCGGCGCAGCACGTCGATCCGCTCGTCGTTCAGCTTCACCTGCATGACCACCGCGCCGTCGAGCAGCCCCTGGCGCACGTACCGCGACAGGTCGTCGACCGCGTCGGCGTCGGTCGTCCAGAGCAGCAGGTGGTAGCCGTGGGCCTGCGCCAGGTCCGAGGCGCCGAGGATGTACTCCAGCCCGCTCAGGTCGATGCCCCGCGAGCGCGTCGGGTAGAGCATCGCGATGATCTTGCTGCGCTTGCCCTTGAGCCCGCGGGCCATCGCGTTCGGGGTGTAGCCGAGCTCGTGGATGACCTTCTCGACCCGGGCCCGGGTGGCGGCGGAGATCGGCCGAGCGCCGGTCAGGACGTAGGACACGGTGCTGACGGAGACGCCGGCCTTGCGCGCGACGTCGACCATGGTCACCATCGCCGGCCCTTCCTGCGGGGGGCTGGCTCCCGGCACGGCATCGGGACCATGAGGCGCAACGACACCAGAGGACGGACCACGAGTCAACGCACCCCGGTCAGACCCTGCGCCCGCCGAGAGCGTTGATCTCCCGGGCGATTCCGTCCAGGCGGGCGCGCGACTTGGGCTTGCTGGTCGGCAGCGCGGGCTGCAGGAGCGAGGGCGGGACGTCGACGAAAGTGCCGTTGCGGCGGGTGATCCGGACGGTGCTCGCACCGCGCACTCCCGAGACCACCTCGACCCGGTCGATGTCACGCCAGGGGGTCCACACCTCCGACCGGAGGTGCCGCACCCCGACGCCCTCGCCGTCCGCGAAGAGGAACATCCGCAGCCAGGAGACCGCGGCGGCGAGGCAGACGACGGCCAGGACGATCGTGAAGTAGCGCGCGGGCGGGGTCGGGTGGCCGTAGATGTTCAGCGCCGCCGCACCCGAGACGACCAGCAGCGTCGCGGCCGGCAGCGCCGGCGGGACCCGCCAGCTCTGCGAGCGCTGCTCCTCGCCCGCGGTCCGTTCCACGGCCCCAGACTGTACGACCAGGTGGTCGGCGCGCGGTCAGGGGCGTGACCACGCCGCCGTGTCCGCGGGCAGCCGGCCGTCCCCGGTCAGCGGCCCGCTGGCGAGGAGCAGTCGGCCGTCGAGGGGGAACGGCTCGGCGTCGACGTTGACCTGGCAGCGCAGGCCGTCGCCCCGGTCGAAGATCAGCGCTCCGGGCGGCCCCGACCGCCAGTGCAGCTCCTCGGACCCGGCCCATCCGCCCTCCCGCCGCAGCCGGATGGCCGCGCGGCACAGCTCGAGCATCGAGGTGGCCTCGCCGGTCTGGGCCTGCACGCTGAGCCCGGACCACGACGCGGGCTGGGGCAGCCACGGCGGCGCGGGCCGGCCGCCCGGCAGCGGGGGAGCGCTGAACCCGTACGACGGGCCGTCCACGCTCCACGGCAGCGGGACCCGGCAGCCGTCCCGCCCCCGCCGGGTGCCGCCGGACTGCCGGACCAGGGGGTCCTGCAGGGCGTCGAACGGCAGGTCCTCGACCTCGGGGAGCCCGAGCTCCTGGCCCTGGTAGAGGTACGCGCCGCCGGGAAGGGCCAGCATCAGCAGCAGCGCGGCCCGCGCCCGACGCTGGCCGCGCTCGCCGTCGGCGGGAAGACGCAGCAGGTCGTCGAGCTCGATGATCGTGCGCTGTCGCGGCTGCTCGCGGGAGTAGCGCGAGGCGACGCGGGGGACGTCGTGGTTCTCGAGCACCCAGACCGGTGCGGCGCCGACCGACCGGTGCCAGTCCACGGTCTCGTCGATCGTGGCGCGCAGGACGTCGGCCCGCCACGGGCTCTGCAGGAACTCGAAGTTGAAGACGCTGTGCAGCTCGTCCGGCCGGACGTACTGCACGAGCCGGTCCGGGCGCCCGACGCACACCTCGCCGGCGAAGACCCGTTGCGGCGCATAGGAGTCCGCGACGGCCCGCCACGACCGGTAGATCTCGTGCAGGCCCGGCTGGTCCCAGTGCGGGTGGCGGACCTCATCGCCGGCGGTGGCCGGCACCGGCCACTCGATCGACCCCACGTCGGCGAGCTCCGGGTCCTTGACCAGGCCGTGCGCGGCGTCGACCCGCAGCCCGTCGACGCCCCGGTCGAACCAGAAGCGCAGGGTGCGCGCGAAGTCGTCCCGAACCTCCGGGTGCGTCCAGTTCAGGTCGGGCTGCGCCGGAGCGAACAGGTGGAGGTACCACTGGCCGGGGCGCCCACCGGCGTCGGGGACCCGCGTCCACGCCGGGCCGCCGAACTCGCTGGTCCAGTCGTTCGGCGGCTCGGCCCCGTCCGGTCCGCGACCGTCCCGGAAGACGTACCGCTCACGGGCCGCCGACCCGGGACCGCCGGCCAGGGCCGCGGCGAACCACGGATGCGCGACCGAGGTGTGGTTCGGCACGATGTCGAGCAGGATCCGCAGCCCCAGGCCGTGCGCCTCCTCGACGAGGAGGTCGGCCTCCTCGAGCGTCCCGAACACCGGCTCGATGTCGCGGTAGTCCGAGACGTCGTACCCGGCGTCGGCCATCGGTGAGGGGAACCACGGCGTGATCCACAGCGCGTCCACGCCGAGACCGGCCAGGTAGCCCAGCCTCGACCGGATCCCCGCGATGTCGCCCACCCCGTCGCCGTTCCCGTCGGCGAAGCTGCGCGGGTAGATCTGGTACGTGACCGCGCTGCGCCACCAGTCGCCGGTGCTCACGTCGACCGCCACCAGCGGCCGGACCAGCCGGTCCGCAGCGCCTGCTCGGCCCCGATCGTCCAGGCCTGCACCCGGTTGGCGATCGGCACCGGTTGCAGCTCGCCGTCGCGGCTCACGGCGTACAGCTCGGGCGCCCGGCCCAGGCGACCGAGCGCGGTGAGCACTCCGGACCGCACCCGCTCGGCCTCCTCGGCCCGGCCCGCGCCGGCCAGGCCGGCCCAGCCGATCCAGCTGTCGAAGGGCCAGACCGCACCGCGGTGGTACCCGTCCGCGCGGAAGGCCGGGTGCTCGGCGGACAGGGTCCGCAGGCCGTACGGCGACAGCACGTCGGGCTGCACGAGGCGCTCGGCCGCCCGGTCCGCGGCGGCCGGCTCCAGGGCGTCGGCCCACAGCAGCCAGCCGAGCTGCGACCCGGCGCCGGGGACGGCGCGGTCGCCGGCCTCCACCGCCATGACGTCCGGCGGGTAGGCCGCGGTCACCGCGGAGCGCAGGTCCTGCTCGCGCCGCGCCCACTGCGCGGCCCGGTCCGGGTCCAGCCGGCCCAGCGAGCGCAGGGCGGCCACGGCGACGGCCTGCGAGTCGGCGTCGGCCAGCGGGGGCTCGGGCGCCGAGCCGTCCGGGCGGACGATCCCGCCCCCGTGCGGGTCGGACGCGGCGTCCTGGGTGTCCCGCCACCCCTGCTGGCCCAGGCCGCCCGGGAACCGGCGCGGGCCGTGGCGGACCAGGCCGCCCCCGCGTTCGAGCGTCCGCTCCAGCCAGCCGGCGGCCGCGGACCGCGCCTCGGTCAGCTCTGCGGCCAGCGCCGGGTCACCGGTCGCCGCGAGCAGCACGAGGAACCACGAGGTCGCGTCGGCGGTGCCGTAGTAACGGATCTCGCCCTCGCGCACCGGCCAGCCGGCCTCCACCAGCCAGGACGGGGCCTGCGGCCGGTACTCGTGCACGACCTTCCCCGGCTCCTCGTCGATCTCCGGGTCCTCGCGGCGGCCCTGCATCCGGGCGTGGGCCCGCAGCGTCGCCGCCGCGATGTCCGGCCGCGTCGGCAGCACCTGCAGCGCGAAGATCAGCGAGTCGCGCCCGAACAGCGCGTGGAACCGGCCCGGGTCCTGCTCGTCGACCGGTGGCGTCGAGGCGTAGGCCCAGCCCTCCGGCGACAGGACGGACTCGATGCCCGGCGCGCCCTCGCTGTCCACGGGGCGAAGTCAAGCAGAGCCCCTATCTTCGGGCCATGCGCCCCGGTGACGTCGTCTACCAGATCTACCCGCGCAGCTTCGCCGACGGCGACGGTGACGGCATCGGCGACCTCGCGGGCGTCCTGCAGCGGCTCGACCACCTCAGCGACCTGGGCGTCGACGTCGTCTGGCTGTCGCCGATCTACCCCTCACCGCAGGACGACAACGGTTACGACATCAGCGACTACCAGGGTGTCGATCCGGTGTTCGGCTCCCTGGACCTGTTGCGAGAGGTGCTGGCCGCACTGCACTCCCGTGGGATCCGGCTGATCATGGACCTGGTCGTCAACCACACGTCGGACGAGCACCCCTGGTTCGTCGAGTCCCGTTCCGGGCCGGACTCGCCCCGGCGCGACTGGTACTGGTGGCAGCCGCCGCGGGCCGGCCTGGCGGCGGGGGAGCCGGGCGCCGAGCCCAACGCCTGGACGAGCTTCTTCAGCGGACCGGCGTGGGAGCTCGACGAGGCGTCGGGCGAGTACTACCTGCACCTGTTCTCCCGCAAGCAGCCGGACCTGAACTGGGAGAACCCGCAGGTGCGGCAGGCGGTCTACGCGATGATGCGCTGGTGGCTCGACCTCGGGGTCGACGGCTTCCGGATGGACGTCATCAACATGATCTCCAAGTGGATGGGCCCCGACCCGTACTTCCTGTGCGGCCCCCGGATCCACGAGTTCCTGCAGGAGATGCACCGGGAGGTCTTCGAGGGGCGCGCCAACGCCGACGACCTGCTGACCGTCGGCGAGATGCCGGGAGTCACCGTCGAGCAGGCCCGCCTGTTCACCGACCCGGTTCGCCGCGAGGTGGACATGGTCTTCCAGTTCGAGCACGTCGGGCTCGACTTCGACGGCGTCAAGTGGCACCGGAAACCGTTGCCGGTCAAGGATCTCAAGGCGTCCCTCGGGCGCTGGCAGGAAGGCCTGGCGCACGTCGGGTGGAACAGCCTCTACTGGAGCAACCACGACCAGCCCCGAGCGGTCTCACGGTTCGGTGACGACTCGCCGCAGTTCCGGCGGGCGTCGGCCACCTGCCTGGCGACGGTCCTGCACCTGCACCGCGGCACACCGTACGTGTACCAGGGCGAGGAGCTGGGCATGGCCAACTTCCCGTTCACGGGCATCGACACCTTCCACGACATCGAGACCCTGAACTACTACCGGGAAAGCGTTGCGACACAGGCGGATCCGGCGGACCTGCTGCGCGCGATCCGGGTGGCCAGCCGGGACAACGCCCGGACGCCGATGCAGTGGGATGCCGGTCCGCAGGCCGGGTTCAGCACGGGCACGCCGTGGATCGCGGTGAACCCCGACTACCCGGAGTGGAACGCCGAGGCGCAGCGCTCGGACCCGGCGTCGGTCCTCGCGCACTACCGCCGGGTGATCGCGCTGCGGCACGAGCTGCCGGTGATCCAGGTCGGGGACTTCACGATGCTCGTGCCCGAGCACGAGCACCTGTACGCCTTCACCCGCACGCTGGGCAGCGAGCGGCTGCTCGTCCTCGGCAACTTCGGCCGGGAGCCGGTCGACCTCGCGTCGGTGCTGCCGATGGCGCTCGGCGACCACGAGGTGCTGCTCGCGAACCTCGAGGCCCGCGACCCCGCGGTGCTCGCCGGCTGGGAGGCCCGGGTGCTCCGGCTCGGCTGAACCGGGCTGGCCGAGCTGGTCGGCCTGGTCGGGCTGGTGGGCCTGGCCTGGCGGGCTGATCAGGCCGGGGGACAGTACAGCCGGCCGATGGCGGCGGTGCGGTCGGTGTCGTGCTCGGAGATGGGACGTCCGCAGCTGGGACACGGGATGTCGGCGCGGGGCCGCTCGGCCTCCGGCGGGACGTACGGCCCGATCTGGGCCGAGCCCACGAAGTTCGAGAGCAGCGAGTCCAGGCCCTGCGCCAGTCGCAGGATCAGGCCCGGCCGCGAGCTCCGGGGACGGCTGGGTTGGTCCATGATGCAATGGTACACCAATGATTGCCACACCAAACATTACGGTAGGCTGCTCGCGGAGGTGGTGGCGGTGACCGTCGTGGAGGACCCGCTCGCGCTCGAACGCCAGGTCTGCTTCGCCCTGTCGGTCGCCGCGCGCAACGTCGTGGCGCTGTACCGGCCGCTCCTGGAGCCGATGGGCCTGACCCATCCCCAGTACCTGGTGATGCTCGCGCTCTGGGGCGAGGAGCCCCTGTCGGTGAAGGACCTGAGCGGCCTGCTGGCCCTCGACCCCGGCACGCTGTCGCCGCTGCTGAAGCGGCTGGAGGCCTCGGGTCTGGTCCGCCGTGAGCGGGACCCGCGCGACGAGCGGCACCTCGCGGTGTCGCTGACGCCGCAGGGTCGCGCCCTGCGGGCCAGGGCCGAGCTCATCCCTCCGGCGGTGGTCGAGCGGCTGGGCCTCCCGGTGCGCGACCTGGAGCGCCTGCACGCATCGCTCACCGCCGTCATCGCTGCGGCCGGTCCTACCGGTCCGTAGGCTTCGGGCCTGATGAGCAGGCCCACGTGACGAGCTTCCTCAATCCGCTGCTGGACGCACCCAGCTGGGCCGTCCTGTGCGTCGTCGCGCTGGTGGTGTTCGCGGAGGACGCGTTCTTCGTGGGCTTCGTGGTGCCGGGCGAGACCGCGGCCGTCCTGGGCGGTGTCGCGGCGAGCCGGGGGCACGTCCCGGTCGTGGCCGTGGTGCTCGTCGTCGTCCTCGCCGCGGTCGTGGGCGACACGGTGGGCTACGAGGTCGGGCGGGTGCTGGGCCCGCGCATCCTGGCCCGCGACATCGTCGACCGCCGCCGCGAGCGGGTGGACCGCGCGCGCGAGTTCCTCGCCCGGCGCGGTGGTACGGCAGTGTTCCTCGCTCGCTGGACCGCCTTCCTGCGCGCGGTGATGCCGGCGCTCGCCGGGATGGCCCGGATGCCCTACCCGCGCTTCCTCGCCTTCAACGCGGCCGGGGGGATCGCCTGGGGCACAGCGGTCGTGCTCGTGGGCTTCTTTGCAGGAGAGTCCTTCTCGCGGGTGGAGAGCTACGTCGGCCGCGGTGCCGCCGTGGTCCTCGCGGTCGTGGTCCTGGTCGCGCTCGGGGTGTGGCTGTACCGCCGCCGGCGGGCCGAGCGCGACTGACCGTCGCGCCGGCCCACCGGCGGGAGGCTCAGCTCGTGGTCTTGCGCACCTGCGCCGGGGTCTTGCTCGGCGTGGCGCTGTTGCCGAACGCCCAGGCGTCGATGCTGCCCTGCGCCGGCTTGTACGACGACGCGCCCTGGGTGCTGAAGGTCCACTTCGTGGCGCCCTTGGCCGCGTGGTAGTACGCCCAGTACGCGTTCGTGGGGGGCGTGGTCACGCACGGCTGCTGGGCCGTCGAGGGCAGGCTGTTGATCCGGCAGACGAAGGCCAGGCCGTACGTCGACGTCCCGGCCGGCGTGAACCCGGCCTGCTGCAGGGCGGCGATCCCGGTCGCCGGCTTCCCGGTGGCGCAGCGGACGGTCACCTTGCCGCCGAACGCGGTGAAGTCGACCGCGACGGTGACCCCCGTGCCGCCGGTGCAGGCACCGGCCTTGCCGGCGAGGGCCTTCGATGTGGCCGCCGCGTTCGCCGTCGTACCGGCCGGCGCCGTCGCGCTCGTCGTGGCGGTGCAGGACGGGCGAGGCACCGTGCTGCTCACCGTCGACGACGCCAGCGGGAAGGTGCGCTGGGCCGCGGCGGGCACGGCCTGGACGGTGGCCAGGATGCTCGGCGTCCGGTCGCCGGGGTAGAAGAACGCCCCCCGGTCGGCCGCCGGGTCCGAGCAGCCGAGCTGGTAGCTCGCCAGCGCGGCGTACGGCGTGTGGGCGCCGTGCCGGAAGGCGGGCAGGCTCGTCTTGGCGCCGTAGGCGATCAGCCCCTGGATCGACAGGGCGGTCGAGTCGGGGTCGGACGTCTGTCCCGCCGCCGCCAGGAACGGGAACCCGCCGTCGGCCGACTGGATGCGGTGGAACGTCGCCACCAGCGTGGCCTGCCGCGGGTGGAGGCCGTACGCCGCGAGGCCCTGGGCGGCCATGCCGGTGCTGTTCGTGTCCGGTCCGGCGAAGGTGGCCGGGTCGGCCGCCGGGCAGGCCGTGGTGGTGCTGGTCCGGTAGCTGGTCCACAGCCCGTTCGCGCACTGCTGGCCGGTCAGCCACGCGATGCTCGTGCTGACCGAACCGGCGCCGACCTTGGCGGCGGCGAGGGCCTGCAGCGCGACGCCCTGACGGAACGCGCCGTCGTACGTCGGGTCGCTCGCGCCGAACAGGCCGCGGTCGGAGCCGGTCGTCCGAGCAGTGCCCAGAAGCCTTGCCACCAGGTCGTTCTGGGCGGCCGAGCCACCGAACGCTCGCGGGTTCTGGCCCGCGCTCACGGCGGCCAGGATGGTGTACGACAGCCGGCCCGGGTCGTCCGTCCCGGACACCGCGAGGCCCGCGGCGACCTGGGTCTTGAGCCACGCGACCGCCTCGTTCGAGGCCTTGGCGCCGACACCGGCGGCGTGCAGCGCCAGCACGGCGTACGCCGTGTCGCTCAGGTCCGGCGCGGCGGCCGAGCCGAGGAACCCGCCGTTGGCGACGAGCTGGCGGGCCAGGTACCCCGCGCCGTACCGCGCGGTGTCGCGGTTGGCGGCCGAGATGCTCTGCGCGCCGGCGGCCTGGGCCGCGCCCGCGGTCAGGCCGGTGACGGCCACCGCCGCGCAGGTGGCGGCCGCCGCGAGCGACGTCCGGAGGCGACGCCTGCGGTGAGCCGCGCCGGCCGGGGTGAGGGCTGTGCTGGTGCTGGGCTGTGCTGGTGCTGGGTGTTCTGGTGCTGGGTGTTCTGGTGCTGGGCACGCGATCCCTTTCGATGGGGACCCGCGAAGCGCCAAGACTGGGGCGCCTGCTCCGGCGTCGTGCACCGGTCGGCTGGCCCAGGCTCCGACTCGCAGTCCACGACGGTCTTTACGGAGCTCGCCCCTCGCAGGCGTTCCGGCTCGCCCGCTCTCGCGGGCCTACGGTTGCGGGACAGCGCCGGGCTTGGACCGGCTTTCCCTCCGCGGGGCGTGCGAGCGGAACGTAGCACAGCCCTTCCGGGCTGCGTTAGGGTCGGGCGTTCGATCGACAACTCCATCAGCCGCACGACGGGGCAAGCCGGATCGCCGGCGCTGACCCGCAACCGTGTGCCGGAACCGCCTCCGCGGAGGACGTCCGGCCAGCCGGAAAACCTGCCGCGCGGCCGCTCTCAGCTCAACTCTCAGCTCAACCGTCGTGGTCTACGGGTCGGAGCCGGTCACCTCACCGCCACCGCCGCAGGCTCGTGCCCAGAAAGGCGTGCCGGCGTGCCGCAGGTGCCAGTGCAGGTTCACCCGATCTCCGGGCCTTCCCGTCCGTCCCGTTCGCGGACCCTCGTCGCGGTCGCGGCGCTGTCCGCGCTCGGAGCCGGCCTGCTCGGCCTCGGCTCCGCCGGGGCGGCCTCGGCCGCGGTGCCCGCTTCTGCGACCGCGGCCGCCACCTGGCTGGAGCACCAGGTCACCGCCGGTGGCGGCGGCCTGCCCGGCTCGGGCCTGGTGCCGAACCACCCGTTCGACGTGGGCCTGACCGAGGACGCCGTGCTCGCCCTCACGGCCGCGGGCGACGGCACCGGACCGGCGGCCCGCGCCGCCGCGGCCACGGTCGCGGCCCAGGCCACCTGGTTCACCACCGTGAACGTGAGCTCGGTCCGGCTGGCCGGCCCGCTGGCCAAGACCCTGCTCGTGGCCGAGGTCCAGGGCGCGAACCCGCACTCGTTCGGCGGCACCGACATCGAGGCCCGGCTGCGCGCGGTCATGGCCGCGAGCGGGGCGAGCGCCGGGCGGTTCGAGGACCAGGGTGCGGGGTCGGACTCCAGCAACGGGTTCAGCCAGGCGCTCGCGGTGCTGGCGTTGGTCCGGACGACCGGCGGCGTGCCGGCGGCGGCGGTGACCTTCCTGCTGCACCAGCAGTGCCCGGACGGCGGGTTCCGGCTGCTCTACGACTCGGGCAGCAGCTGCACGGCCGGGTCCCAGGACGACCCGGACGCGACCGGGCTGGCCGTGCAGGCCCTGTCCGCGCTGCCCTCGTCGGCGGCGACCACGACCGCCCGCGACGCGGCGGTGGCCTGGCTGAAGACCGTGCAGAACCCGGCGACCGGGTCGTTCTCCGGCAGCGGCCCGACCGCGAACGTCCCGAACGCCAACAGCACCGGCCTGGCCGGCGCGGCCCTGCGCCTCGGCGGTGAGGCGGCCGCGGCCACCAAGGCCCAGACCTACCTGACCGGCCTGCAGCTGGCCGGCGGCAAGGACGCCGGTGCCGTGGCGTACGACCCGGCCGGCCGGTCGGCCGCGTCCGGCGGCACCATCGCCGGCTCCGCCCTCGACCAGTGGCGCCGCGCGACCGTCCAGGCCCTGCTCGGCCTCGGCATCCCGTCGTACGGCGAGATCGTCGCCGTGCCGGCCGCGCCTCCGACCTCTCCCGGCTCCGGGTCGTCCTCGCACTCCTCCAGCAGCCACGCGTCGTCCCACCGCTCGACCGCGTCCTCGCGGGTGCTGGGGGAGCGGGTCGCCAACGACGCCGCGGGCAGCGCCGATCCGGCGGCCCTCGCGGCCACCGGCGGCGTGCCCGTCCGGCTGCTGCTGCTCGGCCTCGGCCTGCTCGCGGCCGGTGGCGTCCTCACCGCGGCCGCGACCGACCGGGGGGCCCGGCACCGGTGAGACGACTGTCCCGAGCCGCCCTCGCCGTCCTGGCCGCCCTCGGGCTGCTGGCCGGCGCGGCCGTGGTCGGTGCCCCCGCCGCCTCGGCGAGCACCTCCGGGTACTGCCCGACGGCCACGGGGGTGACCGTGATCGCCGACTTCAGGGCACTGGGTGGCGGGGTCGAGATCCGTTGCGACACCGGCGCGACCTCGTCGACGTCGGGTCTGACCGCTCTCCACGGTGCGGGGTTCAGCACCGCCGACGACCAGCATGACGGTCCGGGTTTCGTCTGCCGGATCAACAACCAGCCGACACCGAAGAAGGACCCGTGCATCACCACGCCCCCGGCGAACAACGTACTGGGGCTACTGGTACGCCAAGAACGGCGGCGGCTGGACCTACAGCTCCTCCGGGGCGGCGAGCCGGCACGTGATCGTCGGGGGCTTCGAGGGCTGGCGGTTCGGGGACGGCTCGGAGCCGCCGGAGGCCACGCCGACCCGTCCGCCCGCGCCGGTGCAGCCGACGTACCGGCTCGGCCCGGCCGCCTCGGCCCATGCGGCTCCCACCTCCTCGGCGCACTCCACGACGTCCGGCGCCGCCCGCACCTCGGCCCGCCCGAGCAGCTCCACCGCGAGCGCCACGCCCACGACGACCAGCACGACGACCGCGCCGACGCCGGACGCCACGAGCACGTCGGGTGACGCGCAGGCAGGAGGGGTGCTGCCCGGTGACGGACCGCCGCCGTCCGGCGGCTCGCCCTGGCCGTTCGTCGGCGGGGTGGTCGCGCTGGTGCTGATCGGCGGCGGCGCCGGGCTGATCGTCGTCCGGCGGCGAAGGGCCGGCGCCTGAGATGTCGCTGCTCTCGCGCCAGCTGCCGCGGTCGCTGCACCCCGGCGCCTGGTGGCTGTGGGCGCTCGGCCTGGCCACGACCGCCAGCCGCACGACGAACCCCCTCCTGCTGCTGCTGATCGTCGCGGTCGCCTGCGTGGTGGTGGCCGCCCGGCGCCCGAATGCCGTGTGGGCCCTGGGTTTCCGGTTCTACCTCTACCTGGGCGCCGTCATCGTCGTCATGCGCGTGCTGTTCCGGGTGCTGTTCGCGGGCGGCACCGGGTCGCACATCCTGCTCGACCTGCCGCAGGTGCCGCTGCCGGGCTGGGCCGCCGGCATCACGCTGCTCGGACCGGTGAGCGCGGAGGCCGTCCTCAGCGGCCTGTACGACGGCCTGCGCCTGGCCACGATGCTGGTCTGCCTGGGTGCCGCGAACAGCCTGGCCAACCCCAAGCGGCTGCTGAAGTCGGTCCCGAGCGCGCTCTACGAGCTGGGCACCGCGGTCGTGGTCGCGCTCTCGGTGGCCCCGCAGCTGATCGAGAGCGTCCTGCGCGTGCGCCGGGCCCGCCGCCTCCGGGCCGGTCCCCAGCGGGGAGCCGGCGCGCTGCGCGGCATCGTGGTGCCGGTCCTCGAGGACGCGCTGGACCGCTCCCGGGCGCTCGCGGCGGCGATGGACAGCCGGGGCTACGGGAGCACGAACGGCCAGAGCCGGGCCGGCCGGCGGGTCACCGGGGGTCTGGTCCTGGGCGGCCTGATCGGCGTGTGCGTCGGGATCTACGGGCTGCTGGACGGCTCGACCCCGCGCTACCTCGGCGCGCCGATGCTGCTGGCCGGCGCCGTCCTCGCCGCGGCGGGGCTGCGGGCCAGCGGCCAGCGGACCCGGCGCTCGCGCTACCGCCCGGACTCGTGGCGGCCGAGCGAGCTCCTGGTCGCCGGCAGCGGGCTGGCCGCCTGCGCGATCGGGTTCCTGGGCAGCGCGGTCGACGCGAACGACCTGGTGCCCTCGCTCGACCCGCTGACCTGGCCGCAGCTGCCGGTCGTCAGCGCGCTCGGCGTCCTGGTGGCCGCGCTGCCGGCGGTCGTCGCGCCCCGACCGGTCGGTGAGCCCGGCGCGGCCGAGCCGGTGCCGTCGCCGCCGGTCCGCGAGCCGGTCGCCGCGGGAGGCCGCCCGTGATCCGCTTCGAGCACGTGTCGCTGACGTACGACGGCGCTCCGGGCCCGACCCTGGTCGACGTCGACCTGGTCATCCCCGAGGGGGAGCTGTGCCTGGTGGCCGGGCGGACCGGGTCGGGCAAGTCCACGCTGCTCGGAGCGATCAACGGCCTCGTCCCCCACTTCACCGGCGGCCGGCTCGCGGGGCGGGTCACGGTCGCCGGGCGGGACACCGCCGCGCATCCTCCGCGCGACCTGGCCTCGGTCGTCGGGTTCGTCGGGCAGGACCCGCTGGCCGGGTTCGTCACGGACACGGTCGAGGAGGAGCTGGCCTACTGCATGGAGCAGCAGGCCGTGCCGCCCGACGTCATGCGCCGCCGGGTCGAGGAGACCCTCGACCTGCTGGGGATCGCCGAGCTGCGGGGCCGGTCGCTGCGCTCGCTGTCCGGCGGCCAGCAGCAGCGGGTGGCGATCGGCTCGGTGCTGACGGCCCACCCGCAGGTGCTGGTGCTCGACGAGCCCACGTCGGCCCTGGACCCGACGGCGGCCGAGGAGGTGCTGGCCGCGGTGACCCGGCTGGTGCACGACCTCGGGACCACCGTCGTCGTCGCCGAGCACCGGATGGAGCGCGTCCTGCAGTACGCCGACCGGATGCTGCTCGTCGACGGCGGCCGGGTGGTCGCCGGCCCGCCGGCGGCAGATCGTGGCCGACAGCCCGGTCGCCCCACCGGTCGTCGAGCTCGGCCTGCTCGCCGGGTGGATGCCCCTGCCGCTGTCCGTGCGCGACGCCCGGCGCGTGGCCGAGCCGCTGCGGAGCGCCCTGTCGGCCCGCGCCGTACCGCCCCCGCGCGGTGAGCGGCCGGCCCCGGCGGCCACCGCGCTGCAGGCCCGGGCGGTCACCGTCCGGTACGGCGAGAAGGTCGCCGTCCGCGACGTCAGCCTGGCGCTGGACGGCGGCCAGGTGGTCGCGCTGATGGGCCGCAACGGCTCCGGCAAGTCCTCGCTCATGTGGGCCCTGCAGGGGTCCGGCCCCAGCAGGCGGGCCGGGTGAGCGTCGGGGGCCGGTCGCCGCGCGGGCTCGGAGCGCGCGCGGCGCGGGCCCTGGTCGGCCTGGTGCCGCAGACCGCGAGCGACCTGCTCTACCTGGAGACCGTCACCGACGAGTGCGCCCAGGCCGATGCGGAGGCGGGCGTCGCCGCCGGCTCCTGCTGGACGCTGCTGCAGCGCCTGGCACCGGGCATCGAGCCGGCCCGGCACCCGCGAGACCTCTCCGAGGGCCAGCGGCTCGCGCTGGTGCTCGCGCTGCAGCTGCTGGCCGCGCCGCCGGTCGTCCTGCTCGACGAGCCCACTCGCGGCCTGGACTACGGCGCCAAGGCGGCGCTGGCCCAGATCCTCGACCTGCTGTGCGCCGCAGGGGAAGGCGGTCATGGTGTCCACGCACGACGTCGAGTTCGTGGCCGCGGTCGCCGACCGCGTCGTGGTCATGGCCGAGGGCGAGGTGGTCACCGACGGCGCCGCGACCGACGTGCTCGCCGCGTCGCCGGCGTTCGCGCCGCAGGTGGCCAAGATCCTCGCGCCGGGGCACTGGCTGACCGTGGCCCAGGTCCGGGCCGCGCTCCCCGAGCCGGCCGGGCTGCAGCCGTGAGGAGGCCGCGATGAGCATCGTGCGGATGAGCCCGCGCAGCGCGCTGGTGCTGCTCCTGGCCAGCATCGCCGGGCTCGCGATGTTCACCTGGCCGCTGTTCGTGTCGGTCCAGCCCGTGGCCGTCGCCCACGGGTCGGACGCGCCGTTCTACTTCATCGCCACCATGCCGTTGCTCGTCCTGCTGGTCGCCGCGGAGCTGTCCGAGGGCGGCATGGACGCGAAGACCGTCGCGATGCTGGGCATCCTGGCCGCGATCAACGCGGCGCTGCGGCCGCTCGGCGCGGGCACGGCCGGCATCGAGACCGTCTTCTTCCTGCTGATCCTGGCCGGGCGGGTGTTCGGGCCCGGCTTCGGCTTCCTGCTCGGCTCGATCTCGATGTTCGCCTCCGCGCTGCTCACCGGCGGCGTCGGGCCCGTGGCTGCCGTTCCAGATGCTCGCGGCCTCGTGGATCGGCCTGGGCGCCGGCCTGCTCCCGCGGGCCCTGCGCGGCCGGCGGGAGATCGCGATGCTGGCGGCGTACGGCGTGGTCGCGGCGTACTTCTACGGCACGATCATGAACCTGTGGTTCTGGCCGTTCGCGACCGGCAACGGCACCGGCCTGAGCTACGTCGCGGGCGCGCCGCTGCTGCACAACCTGCACCGGTTCGCGCTGTTCGACGCCGCGACGTCGCTGGGCTGGGACACCGGCCGGGCGGTGACCAACGTCGTGGCCATCACCGTGCTGGGGGCTGCCGTCCTGGCCACCCTGCGCCGGGCCGCGCGCAAGGCCGCGTTCGACGCTCCGGTGGTCTTCGAGCTCAGCGGGCGATCGGCGCCAGGGGGCTGACCGGGTCGGTCACGGCGAACAGGCTGGTGCCACTCCAGACCGGACTGGCGTCGACCACGCGGGAGCTGCCGGTGGCCTTGCCGGCCCAGGCGATCGCGTGCAGCTCCTTGTCCCCGGAGTTGGAGTAGTACATCGTGCTGCCGACCACGACCGCCCCGGTCAGCGTCGTCCAGCTGAACCCGTCGGCCACGACGGTCTCGTCGGCGCCGACGATGCCGGAGTCCGGGGTGAACGCGCGGCTGAACATCGTCCGCTGGCCGGCCAGCGTGTAGTAGATGCGCCCGGCGCTGTAGAAGGTCGAGGTCAGCGACGGGATCTCGGAGTAGAACGCGACGGTGACACCGTCGTAGGTCTGCGATCCGCCGGACCCGGTCTGCACCGACGACCACGCCGGGTCGTGGTACGGGTCGACGCTCGCCTCGGTGCCCAGGGACCCCTCGGTGATCGAACGGCGGTAGAACCCGCCGGACGCCTTGCCGTAGAACAGCTGGCCGCCGACGACGAAGGCGCCGCGGGTCTGGTCCCAGGCCAGCGTGGAGTCCACCGGTACGGCGCCCGCCACCGTGCCCGAGGCGGACACGTGCTTCCCGGTGCGGTTGCCGACGCTCGTCGTCGGGCTCGCGGCGTACAGGTCACCCGGGAACGTGGACGGCTGCGCGGACGCCGTGGCCAGCCCACCGGCGACCGGGAAGAACGCGATCCGCGGCCGGTAGTAGGTGCCGGGCCCGATGTAGGAGGAGTCCGACCCGACGAAGAGCCCGCTGCTCGTCGCGAGCAGCGCGCTCACGCCGTTGCCGCGCGGGGTGTGACCGGGGTTCCAGGCCAGCGGGAGGCCGTTGGCCGGGTCCAGCGCAGCCAGGCTCGCGCGCGGCACGGCACCCTCGGCGGCGTTGTCGCTGCCGTCGGAGTTGTTCATCCACCGCTGGTGGCCGCCGACGTAGATCGCGCTCGACGTCACCGCGACCGACAGCAGGCTGTCGTGTCCCGTGTAGTCCACCCAGGTGGGCTTGGCCGTCCCGGTCGCTGTCGCGGACCAGCGGGACACCGCGTCGCACAGGTCACGGGACCCGTCGGAGTTCGTCGTGTGGGACGGGCCGCCGCGCGCGACGATGGCCAGGTAGGTCCCGTCCGGGGAGTAGGCCACGTCCGTCATGTCCGTGTCGAAGGCCGCCTCCGTGCAGTCGCTCGTGAAGCTCACCGTGCTCCAGGTGCGGTCGATGACCGCGGACGTCGAGCCGAGGCTGATCCGCACCACCTGGACGCGGGGGACCACGCCGGCGGCGTCACCGGCGGAGGTGAAGTTGCCGACGATGGTCATCTTGGTGCCGTCCGGCGAGACCGCCATCGCGCGCGGGCCCACGCCTCCGGTGCCGCCCTGGGTGTGGTGCCCGGTCAGCTGCACCGCGACGTACGACGTGACGACTCCGGTCGTGGGGGTCAGGGCGACCAGGCCGTTGTGCTTGACGCCGCCGACGTTGGTGAAGTTGCCGCCCACGAGGAGCTGGCCGTGGGTCAGGGCCAGGTCGTTGACCTGACCGTTCATCGCGGAGGGCGTCCACCCGGAGGCGATGCTGCCGTCGGCGATGTTCAGCAGCATCACGTGGCCGGTGATGTTGTCGACCTCGGTGAACGCGCCCCCGACGTACACCGTGCCCGCGGTCGGTCCGGGCAGGATCTTGTTCACCGCGCCGTCCAGGCTCGGCGCGAACGCCGTGTCGATCACTCCGGTCGCGGAGTCGTACGCCACGATGCCGGTCTGGGTGATCTGGCCGCCTCCGCCCGCGTTCTCGATCTGGGAGAAGCTGCCGCCCAGGAAGACCAGGGAGCCGACGGTGGCGACCGTGGTGACGGCGCCGTTGTCGACCCAGGGTGTCGCCGCGGAGGGCACGGCGCTGACGACACTCGGTCCGGACGTCGTCGTGCCGAGCTTGGTGCCGGTCGGGTGGCTGCCCGGAGCGGTGACGCTCGCGGCGGCCAGGGCGGCCGAGCCGGGGACCAGGGCCGCGCTCAGGACGACCGCCACCAGGGCCGGGCGGCGCCGGGCCAGGACCGCGCGGGCCCTCGTCGAGGCGAGGACGGGACGTCGGTGGTCAGGCAGCAGCCGCACGCGTTTCCTTCCGGAGAGCTGGACCGGCGGGCGTGGGAGGGTCCCCGGGCCGGTTGGCTCAGCGTAGGGATTGCGGCAGCACGCGGTGGCCAGAACGGCCAGAGCCACCCGCGTGGCGCCGGCCGGGGTCACGCGGGGAGCGCGGACGGTGTCAGGCCGTAGTTGCCCGGCTACTCGTCGTGACGGACGGGGCGAGCAGAGCCGCCAGGTCGGTCATCTCGTTCCGCCAGCCGTCGACGTGCTCCTCGACCAGGTCGTCCAGATCCGGCGCGACCCCGCCCTCGACCAGGCCGCGCAGGCCGCGCTCGGTCACCTGGACGACGGACCCCTCGAGGGTGGCCCGCACCCGGAACTCCACCTCCGTGTACAGGGTGGGGTCGGCGACCGAGCCGAACACGTCCCAGCGGAACGTGAACAGGGTCGGGGCCTCGACCGCCACCACCACGCCGCTGCTGATCTCCCCGGCCGGCCAGTGGAAGCGCACCGCGCCGCCGACCCGCAGGTCGATCTCGGCGGTGTCGCCGAACCAGCGGGCGACGAGGGCAGGGTCGGTCAGCGCCGTCCAGGTGACCTGGGGACTGGTGGGCACCGCGACTTCGCGGGTCACGACGTCGAGCATGGGGAACTCCTTGGTCCGAACGCCCCCCGAGGGCGAACAGCGAGCACACGTCGGTACCACGGCTCCCGTAGAGCCGTCGGCGGCGCCAGGGCCGGAGCCCCCGATGTTTGCGCCGTCACCGAAGTTTCGCGCCCGAATGATCCGGATGTCCACCCCTGAGGGCACCGGGAGTTGCTCAGCCGGTGACCACGGACCGGAGCTCAGTCGTCGTCGTGACGGCGGCCGGTGACCGGCCCGTCCCGGTGCAGCATCTGCAGGACGTCGTCGTGCAGGGCTCCGTTGGTGGCGAGGGCACTGCCGCCCCACGGCCCGTCCCGGCCGTCCAGCGAGGTGAACCGGCCGCCCGCCTCCGTGACCACGGGGACGAGCGCGGCCATGTCGTGCAGCTTCAGGTCGGGCTCGCAGGCGATGTCCACCGCGCCCTCGGCGACCAGCATGTACGACCAGAAGTCGCCGTACGCCCGGGTGCGCCAGCAGCGCCGGCCGAGCTCGGCGAAGCCACCGGCGCGGTCGCTGACCGCCCACTCCTGCAGGTCCGAGTACGACAGCGAGGCGTCCGACACCTCGGTCACCTTCGAGACGTGCAGGCGCCGGGCGGCGGACAGGCTCCGGCCGGTCCAGGCCCCGGATCCTCCGGCCGCCCACCACCGACGGCCGAGGGCCGGCGCCGACACCAGGCCCAGCACCGGGTCCTCGTCGACGACGAGGGCGATCAGCGTCGCCCACACCGGCACGCCGCGGACGTAGTTCTTGGTGCCGTCGATCGGGTCCACCACCCACCGGCGGGGTCCGTGGCCGGTCGGCTCGAACTCCTCGCCGACGACCGCGTCCCGGGGCCGGGTCCGCTGCAGCTGGGAGCGGATGACCTGCTCGGCGCTGCGGTCGGCGTCGCTCACCGGCGTGAGGTCGGGCTTGGTGTCGACGACGAGGTCCTCGGCCAGGAACCGCTCCATGGTCAGGCCGTCGACCGAGTCGGCCAGCACGTGCGCCAGCCGAAGGTCGTCGTCGTACCGCGTCACGTCCGCACGCTATCCCGCCGCCGCTCGCGAACCCCGCATTTGGGAAGGGCGTGAACGCCGAGCCGTCGCGCGGACGTACCGTTCGAGAGCCGGCACGGTCCAGCAGACGAGGAGCCTCATGTTCGCCACCTTCCAGGGCCTGCCCCTGCACGCACTCGTCGTGCACGCGACCGTCGTGCTCGTTCCGCTGATGTGCCTGCTGACGGTGCTCGTCGCGGTACGGCCGGTGCCTGCGCGTGCGGTACGCCTGGTGGACGTTCGCGGCCGACGTCGCGGTGATCGCGCTGGTCTACGTGACGATGCAGAGCGGCCTGGAGTTCAAGAAGCTGCTGGGCGCGGCGGGGAACCCGCTCGTCGAGCGGCACGAGCAGCTCGGCAAGCAGCTGATCTGGTTCGTGCTCGCGATGGCCGTGACCGCGCTGCTGGTGGCGCTGTTCAAGGACCGCGGCGGGGCGGCCTCGACGGCCGCGACGGTGGTCACGACGGTGGCGGCGCTGCTCGTGCTGGTGTGGGTGGTCCGGATCGGCCACACCGGTGCCGAGGCGGCCTGGTCGGGGATCGCCAAGCGGTAGGCCGGCGGACTACTCGTCCGCCGTGCCGTTCCGCGCGCGCAGCAGCCGCCGCAGGGAGTCCAGCCGCGACCGGCCGGCCGGCCCGGCCCGGCCGGAGTCGACCCACTCGTCCAGCGCGCAGTCCGGCTCGTCGTGGGTGCAGCCGCGCGGGCACTGCCCGGTGCCCGGCTCGAGGTCGGGGAAGTGGTTGATGATCCGGGCCAGGTCGACGTGGGCCAGCCCGAACGAGCGGATGCCCGGAGTGTCCACGACCCACCCGGCGCCGCCCGGCAGGCGCAGCGCGACGGCGGACGTCGAGGTGTGGCGCCCGCGGCCGGTGACGTCGTTGACGACGCCGGTCGCCCGCAGCGCGCCCGGAACCAGCGCGTTGACCAGCGTGGACTTGCCGACGCCCGAGTGGCCGAGCAGCACGCTGACCCGGCCCTGGAGCCGCTCGCGCAGGGCGTCCAGCCCCTCGATGGTGGTGGAGCGTCGACGGGTCACGACGTACGGCACGTCCAGCGGCGCGTAGCTGGCCAGGAACTGCGCCGGCTCGGTGAGGTCGGCCTTGGTGAGCGCGAGCAGCGGGTCGAGCCCCGCGTCGTACGCCGCCACCAGTGCCCGGTCGATCAGCCGGGGCCGCGGCGGCGGGTCGTCGAGGGAGGTGACGACGACCAGCTGGTCGGCGTTGGCGACGATGATCCGCTCGACGTCGTCGGTGTCGTCCGCCGTCCGGCGCAGCACCGACGCCCGCGGCTCGACGCGCACGACCCGGGCCAGCTCGTCCGGGCCGCCGGCCGTGTCGCCGACCAGCCGCACGCGGTCTCCGACGACCACGCCCTTGCGCCCGAGCTCGCGCGCCTTCATCGCCGTGACGTCGTGCGCCGAGCGCCCCTCGCCGACGGTCACGGTGTACCGGCCGCGGTCGACCCCGACCACGAAGCCCGGTACGGCGTCCTCGTGCCGGGGACGGTCCTTGCTCCGCGGCCGCGAGCCCCGCGGGTTGGGCCGGACGCGGACGTCGTCCTCGTCGTAGTCGCTCGTCCGGCGGGGAGTCACGAGCCGTCGAGCATCCGCTGCCAGAGGGCGGGGAAGCCGGGCAGCGTCTTGCCCGTCGTCTCGATGTCCTCGACGAGCAGCCCGTCGACGGCCAGGCCCGAGGACCGCACCCGCCATGGCCATGCGGTGGTCGGCGTACGTCGCGAAAAGGCCGCCCTGCAACGGTTTCGGCGTGATCCGCAGACCGTCGTCGGTCTCCGTGACGGTGCCGCCGAGACCGTTGATCTCCTTCGCGAGCGCGGCCAGCCGGTCGGTCTCGTGCCCGCGCAGGTGGGCGATGCCGCGGATCCACGAGGGGGAGTCGGCGAGGGCGGCGAGGGCCACGACGACCGGCGTCAGCTCGCCGGCGTCGTGCAGGTCGACGTCGAGCCCGGAGATCTCGCCCGTCCCGCGCACGGTCAGCCCCTGGGTGCCGAACGACACGTCCGCGCCCATCGCGTCCAGGATGTCGCGCACCGCGTCGCCGGCCTGCGTCGTCCGCTCCGGCCAGCCGGGCACGGTCACCTGGCCGCCGGTCACCAGGGCCGCGGCCAGGAAGGGCGCGGCGTTGGACAGGTCGGGCTCGACCTCGACGTCCACCGGGTGGATCGACCCGGGGTGGACCCGCCAGGTGTCCTGCGGGAGGTCCTCGACCAGGACCCCGGAGTCGCGCAGCACCTCCACCGTCATCGCGATGTGCGGCTCGCTCGGCACCGGCGGGCCCTCGTGGTGGACGGTGACGCCGTCGGCGAACCGGGCGCCGGCGAGCAGCAGCCCGGACACGAACTGGCTCGAGGCCGACGCGTCCATGGTGACCTCGCCGCCGCGCAGGCCGCCGGTGCCCCGGACGACGAACGGCAGGGTCGGCGTCCCGGAGTCGGTGATGTCGGCCCCGAGCCGGCGCAGTGCCTGCAGGACGGGACCCATCGGCCGGGACCGCGCCTGGGCGTCCCCGTCGAACCGGATCTCGCCGTCGGCGAGCGCCGCGACGGCCGGCAGGAACCGCATCACGGTCCCCGCGAGACCGGTGTCGACGGTGGCCGGGCCGCGCAGCCGGGCCGGCGTGATCACCCAGTCGGCACCGGCGTCCGCGACCTGGACTCCGAGCCCGGACAGGGCCGACGCCATCAGCAGGGTGTCCCGCGAGCGCAGCGGCCGGTGCAGCCGCGAGGGCCCGGAGGCCAGGGCGGCCAGCACGAGGTAACGGTTGGTCAGGGACTTGCTGCCGGGCAGCGACACGGTCGCCCGGACCGGGGCGGTCGCCCGCGGGGCGGGCCAGTCCTCGGTCCGGTCAGGTGCGCTCACCCGGCCATTGTTGCCGACCGGGGCGGCGGCCCGGCCGTCAGCCGGTGAACGGGACAGCGCTCACCGCGGACCGGGCGGCCAGCTTGGCCTCGGCCTTGGCCGCCCGCGCGGTGCTCCTGGTCTGCTTCTTGGCCGTCCGGGCCGTGCGGGCCGCATCCTTCGCCGCCCGTCGGGCCCGCCAGCCGACGCCCGGCTTGCCCTCGGTGTCGACGACGGCCAGCAGGACCCCGCCCAGCAGCCCGAGGTTCTTCAGGAAGTGGGTCCGCTGGTTGCGCTTCTGGACCGGGTCGGACTCCTCCCAGAACCGGTGGCCGGCAGCGGTCGTGGGCAGGATCGTCCCGGCCAGGACGAGCGCGCTCAGGCGGGGCAGGCGGCCGGTCGCGAACAGCGTCCCGGCGGCGACCATGGCCGCGCCGTTCGCCCGGATCAGCAGCTCCGGGTCGTCGGGCAGGTGCAGCGGGCCGGCCAGCCTGTGGACGATCGGCTCGGCCTTGGCCAGCTTCGTCGAGGGGTGGCGGAGCGCGTCCAGGCCGCCGTCGATGAACATCGCGGCGAGCAGCGGACGGGCCAAGCGGCGTACGACGGTCATGCGGACCTCCCAGGCACGGCGGACTGCGGTCTCACCCCGCATCCTCTCGCCGTCGGCGCCGCCGCGCGCCCCGGGGGGCATGACAGGGTGGCGGCATGTGCGGCAGGTACGCGGCCAGCGCCCATCCGGACGACCTGGTCGAGGAGTTCGAGGTCGACGTCGACGAGACCGGCCGCGGCGGCGAGTCCGTGGTCCCGCGGTACAACCTCGCTCCCACCGACACGGCGCCGATCGTGCTCACCCGGCGGCCCCGCGGCGAGCCCGACGCCCCGCCGCAGCGCCAGCTGCGCCTGCTGCGCTGGGGACTCGTGCCGTCCTGGGCCAAGAACCCCAGTGGAGCGGCCCGGATGATCAACGCGCGGTCCGAGACCCTGCTGGAGACCGCGGCGTACCAGCGCACCGCCCTCGTCCGGCGCTGCCTGGTGCCGGCCGACGGCTGGTACGAGTGGCAGTCCAGCCCGAGCGCCCTCGACGCCAAGGGCAAGCCCCGCAAGCAGCCGTTCTTCGTCCACCGGCAGGACGGCCACCGGCTGGCGTTCGCCGGCCTGTACGAGTTCTGGCGGGACCGCTCGCTCGCCGACGACGACCCGGCCGCGTGGCTGGTGACGTACACGATCGTCACCACGGCGGCCGAGCCCGGGCTGGACCGCCTGCACGAGCGCCAGCCCGTCGTGCTGGACCCGGACCGGTGGGCCCGCTGGCTGGACCCGGACGTCACGGACCCGGACGCGGTGCGGGCGCTGCTGGAGTCGCCGGGGGCCGGGCGTTTCGCGGCCTACCCGGTCACGACCCGGGTGAACTCGGTGCGCAACGACGGGCCGGAGCTGCTGGAGCACGCCGCCCGGCCGGACCTGAGCGGTGTCGTCGACCCGATGACCGGTGAGGTCGTGGGCTGACGTGGCCGCGCAGACCGTGCGGGAGGTCGGTACGCCGCTCGGCCCGGCCCGGGTGCACGTCCGTCGGCCCCCTGCCGGTGCCGGTGCCCGGACCGGCGCCGGGGGCACCGTGCTGCTGGGTCACGGCGCCGGCGGCGGGATCACCGCGCCCGACCTCCAGGCGGCCGCGGCCGCCGCAGCGGCAGCGGGCTGGGCCGTCGGCCTGGTCGAGCAGCCGTGGCGGGTCGCCGGTCGCCGGGTCGCGTCCCCACCGCCCCGGCTGGACGAGGGCTGGGGTGCGGTCGTCCAGGCGCTGCGGACCGGGCGCGGGGCGCTGCCCGAGCCGTTCGTGTTCGGCGGCCGCAGCGCCGGGGCCCGGGTCGCCTGCCGCCTCGCCGGGCCGCTCGGGGCCCGCGCGGTCGTGGCGCTGGCCTTCCCGCTGCACCCACCGGGGCGGCCGGAGCGCTCGCGCCTGCCGGAGCTGCTCGGCGCGGTGACCGAAGGCGTGCCGGTGCTCGTGGTGCAGGGCGAGCGCGACCCGTTCGGGGGACCGGAGGAGCTGGCCGGGCAGCTGACCGGCGCGGCCCGGGACCGGGTGCGCGTCGTGGCGACCACCGGCGACCACTCGATGAGGACCGGCGCGGGCGTCGTCCGCGATGCCGTCACCGAGTTCCTGCAGGCGCTCTGACCGGTCCCTCGAGGCGGTCCGTGTCACCGCCCGCCGAGTGCCCGCAGAGCGCCCTCAGAGCGGTCCCTCAGAGCCAGTGCGCCGCCGGCCGCCTCCGGCGCGGCCGAGTCGGCACCGGCGTCCCCCACGGTCTCCCGGGTCAGGTGCTCCTCGATGCGGAACCAGTCCGTGCCCGCCCGCTCGGCGATGGCGACGAGCGTGGACATGCTGGACACCTCCTCGACCTGCTCCTTGAGGAACCAGAGCATGAACTGCTCGCCGAGCACGTCGTTCTCGGAGCGGGCGGCGCGGAAGAGGTCCTCGACCTGGCGGGTCACCTCGCGCTCCTGGGCCAGCGCCATCTGCAGGGCGTCCAGCGGCTGGGCGAAGTCGTTGCGGACCGCGTCGACCCCCGGGATCGGGGCCGGGAGGTCCCGGTCGAGCAGGTACCGCACGATCATCATCGCGTGGTTCCGCTCCTCGATCGCCTGCCGGTAGAAGTGCCCGGCCAGCCGGGGCAGGTCCTGGTCGTCGAACCAGACCGCGGCGGCGACGTACTGCTGGTGAGCGGTGAACTCGTTGCGGATCTGCGCGACCAGCAGGTCGGCGAAGGTCGTGGCCATGGGGCCGAGGCTAGTGGCCGGCGACTTCGTCCCCGGCGGCCGGAATGCAGGCGGCCGCGTGCCGCGTTCACCCCATGGCGACGGCTGACCGCCGCGCCCGCACGTGAACGCACCGCACTTCTGGACGGAGAACCTGTGCTGCTGGCCAATCTGACGCTCGGTTCCGGTGGGACCGAGACCCCCTCGCTGGGCGAGCTCGGTGGAGCCGCCGGCGGGTCGATAGGGTTGCGAGCGATGAGCGAGCAGCCGCAGGGGCCGTCGGAGGCCTCGTCGCAGGGGACCGTTCGCGCTCCCGAGGGCGAGACAGAGGCCCAGCGGACCGCCCGGTTCGAGTCCGACGCGCTGCAGTACCTCGACCAGCTCTACTCGGCCGCGCTGCGGATGACCCGCAACCCCACCGACGCCGAGGACCTCGTCCAGGAGACCTTCGCCAAGGCGTTCGCGGCCTTCCACCAGTACCGCCCGGGGACGAACCTGAAGGCGTGGCTCTACCGCATCCTGACGAACACCTACATCAACTCCTACCGCAAGAAGCAGCGCGAGCCGCTGCAGTCCGACGCGCAGGAGATCGAGGACTACCAGCTGCACCGGGCCGAGTCGCACACCTCGAGCGGGCTGCGCTCGGCCGAGACCGTCGCGCTGGACCACCTCCCGGACAGCGACGTCAAGGACGCCCTCCAGTCGATCCCCGAGGAGTTCCGCATCGCGGTCTACCTGGCCGACGTCGAGGGCTTTGCCTACAAGGAGATCGCCGAGATCATGGGTACGCCGATCGGCACCGTGATGTCGCGACTGCACCGGGGCCGCCGCCAGCTGCGCTCGCTGCTGGAGGACTACGCGCGGGAGCGTGGGCTCAGTGCCGCCGACGGTGCGCGGGCCACGGGTGAGAGCAAGGAGGACGGGTCGTGAGCTGCGGCAAGGAGCACGAGACACCCTGCGGCGAGGTCCTTCAGCGCGTCTTCGAGTACCTCGACGGCGAGATGCCGGAGATGGACTGCGAGAAGATCAAGGTGCACCTCGAGGAGTGCCGTGGCTGCCTCGACGAGTACGACCGGGACGAGCTGGTGAAGGCGGTCGTCCGCCGGTCCTGCGGGTGCGACGCGGCCCCGGCCGAGCTGCGGACCAGGATCCTGGCCAGCATCACGAGCGTCCGGGTCACCTACACCGAGGGCTGACCGTCAGGCGTTCGGCTTCTTGCCGTGGTTCGCGGCGTTCTTCTTCCGGCCGCGGCGCTTGCGGGCGCGCTTGCTCACGATGGGCTCCTCACGTGGATGGCGGCCGGTGACCGGCCGAGCTGGCTCGCCGGCCATCCTCCCACAGGCGGCGGACTAGTCTGGCCCGGCGTCGATTCGAGGAGGCTCGCGGTGGCCGAGGAAGTCCGGGCCGAGATGGTGGCCAACGTGCTGTCGGTGGCGGTCGCCGAGGGGGAGCAGGTGGAGCCGGGCCAGACGCTCGCCATCCTGGAGTCGATGAAGATGGAGATCCCGGTCGTCCCCGAGGCCGGCGGCGTCGTCCGCCGGGTGGCCGTGGCCGCGGGCGACGTGGTCCAGGAGGGTGACCTGCTGGTCAGCCTGGACTGACCGGATCGCCCCTTTTGACCACCGGTGCCGGTGCAGCTGCGGCAGTCGCCGCCGCTCGTTCGGCTCAAGGTGCCCGGCCCGGAGGCCGACACAAGGGGCGTGTCCGAACCCTTGTCGATCCTCCCGTACCTGCAGGCGCTGAACGAGCTCAAGGGCTCGGATCTGCACTGCAAGGTCGGCTCGCCGCCGCGGATCCGCATCGACGGCCGCCTGCGCCGGCTGCAGGCTCCTGACCTGACCCCGGACGACACCGAGCACATGGTCGAGGAGGTCCTGCGGGCCGACCTGCGGGCGGAGTTCGCGCAGACCAACGAGGCCGACTTCGCCTACAGCCTGGCCGGTGTCGGCCGGTTCCGGGTGAACGCCTTCCGCTCGCGGGGCAGCGCCGGGCTGGTGCTGCGGCGGGTGTCCTTCGGCGCCATCCCGCTGGACCTGCTCGGCGTCCCCGCGGTGATCAAGCAGCTGGCGCTCGAGCCGCGTGGGCTGGTGCTGGTCACCGGCCCCACCGGCTCCGGCAAGACCACGACGCTGGCCGGCATGGTCGACCACATCAACACCAACCGCGAGGTCCACATCGTCACGATCGAGGACCCGATCGAGATCATGCACCAGGACAACCTGGCGATGATCAACCAGCGGGAGGTCCGCCTCGACACCGCCGACTTCGAGGTGGCCCTGCGCGCCGCCATGCGGCAGGACCCGGACGTCATCCTGGTCGGCGAGATGCGCGACACCGAGACCGTGAAGGCGGCCCTCGCGGCCGCCGAGACCGGCCACTTCGTCATGTCGACGCTGCACACCGCGGACGCCCGGGAGACGATCGCCCGCATCATCGACTTCTTCCCGCCGCACGAGCACAAGCAGGTCCGCCTGGCGCTGGCCGGTTCGCTGCGCGGGGTCATCTGCCAGCGCCTGGTGCCGCGGGCCGACGGCCAGGGACGCTGCGTCGCGATGGAGATCTGCGTCGTGAACGGCCGGGTCGCGGAGGCCATCGCCGACGAGGACAAGACCAACTCGATCACCGACCTGATCAAGGACGGCTCGTACTACGGGATGCAGACGTTCGACCAGCACCTCATCGAGCTGATCCGGGACGGCGTCGTGACGCTCGACGCGGCCCTGGCCATCGCCAGCAACCCGCACGACCTCACGGTCGAGCTGCGCCGCCTCGGCCTGGTGGCCTGAGCCGGCTCAGCCGCCCAGCGGCAGCGAGAACGCCAGGAGGCTGACCTGCGGGTTCGGCTGCCAGTCCCGGTCGGGGTCGCGGACGAAGCCCATCCGCTCGTACAGGCGGTGGGCCGACGCCATCCGGACCTCGCTGGACAGGACGAGCGCCGAGCGCCCCTCGGTGCGCGCCCGGTCGATGCAGGCCTGGACCAGCGCCCGGCCGACGCCCCGGCGCTGCCCGGCCGGCGCCACCCCCAGCATGCGGAACTCGGCCTCGCCCGGCCGGCTCACCTCGGCCAGGCTCTGGCCGGGCACGGCGTAGGTGACCGTCCCGATGACGCTCGCATCGGGGTCCACCGCGACCAGCAGGCAGGCCTCCCGGGCCCGCGCCCGTCCGTCGAGCAGGGTGGGCCGGTAGCTCTCCTGCTCGAAGCCGTCCGAGAAGTAGGCGTCGGTCACCACCAGTCCGGCGGCGTCGGCCTCGTCGTCATCGCGGACCGGTCGCACCTCGAAGTCAGCCACCCCCCGATCCTGGCATCGCCCGCCGGGTGTCCGGTCAGGCGGTCAGGCGGTCAGCTCGGGCAGCTGGCTGACCCGCGGGTCGTCGGCGTCGGCGTGGTAGTCCTCCGGGATCGTGACGTCCTCGCCGTCCGGCACGTGCGTCGCGCGCAGCACCGCCGTGACGACGACCGCGACGACGAGGTTCAGGACCAGCGCGGTCAGCCCGATGTAGCCGATCTTGCCGATCAGGGCGATGTTCGCGGTCGAACCGCCGAAGTGCTTGGTGGCCGGGCTGGAGACGCCGTACGCCTTCCAGGTGCCGTAGACCATCGCGACCGCCCAGCCGGCGAGCAGGCCCCAGCGATGCATCCACCGGGTGTAGAGGCCGATCACGATCGCCGGGAACGTCTGCAGGATCCAGATGCCACCGAGCAGCTGGAAGTTGATCGCGTTCTGCCGGTCCATCGTCAGCACGAAGAGCAGGGCCACGAACTTCACCAGCAGTGACACCAGCTTGGAGACCTGCGCCTCCTGGCGGGCCGTGGCGTCCGGCTTGATCCACTCGCGGTAGATGTTGCGGGTGAACAGGTTCGCGGCGGCGATCGACATGATCGCGGCGGGCACCAGCGCACCGATCGCGATGGCCGCGAACGCGATGCCGGCGAACCACGACGGGAACTTGTCCTCGAACAGCTGGGGGACGACCAGCTGCGGGTTGGGCTTGCCGTCCAGCCCGATCGGCTTGGTGCCGGCGGCGATCGCCACGAAGCCGAGCAGGGCGAGCAGCCCGAGCAGGAACGAGTACGCCGGCAGGATCGCCGCGTTGCGCCGGATCACGTTGCGGCTCTTGGACGACAGCACCGCGGTGATCGAGTGCGGGTACATGAACAGCGCCAGCGCGGAGCCGAGCGCGAGCGTGCTGTAGGCCCAGAACTGCTGCGAGCTCGGGATGAACACGCCGGTGGGCTTGCCCGTGGCCGGGTTGGTCTTGGCCATCTTGGCCTGCGCCGCGTCGAAGATGTGGCCGAAGCCGCCGAGCTTGTGGGGCAGGTAGATCACCGCCACCACGATGACGAGGTAGATGAGCCCGTCCTTGAGGAACGCGATGAGGGCCGGGGCGCGCAGTCCGGAGGTGTAGGTGTACGCCGCGAGCACCGCGAAGGCGATGAACAGCGGCAGGTCCTTGGCCACGGTGTTGCCGCTGCCGCCGATGCCCATGACCTCGAGCACCGCCTGGATGCCCACCAGCTGGAGCGCGATGTACGGCATCGTCGCGAGGATCCCGGTGACGGCGACGGCCAGCGACAGCCCGCGCGAGCCGTAGCGGCCGCGGACGAAGTCGGCGGGGGTGACGAAGCCGTGCCGGTGCGACACCGACCACAGCCGGGCCAGGAACACGAAGACGATCGGGTAGACGACGACCGTGTACGGCACCGCGAAGAACCCGGCGACCGAGCCGGTGGCGAACATCGCCGCCGGGACGGCCACGAACGTGTACGCCGTGTACAGGTCCCCGCCGAGCAGGAACCAGGTCGACGAAGGTGCCGAACCCGCGGCCGCCCAGGCCCCACTCCTCGAGGCTCTCCATGCTCGTCCCGCGGCGCCAGCGCGCGGCCCAGAACCCGATGCCCGTGACCAGCAGGAAGATGACGATGACGATGGTCAGCGCGACCCCGTTGACGTCCTTCATCGCCGGCCCCCGTCCGACGTCCGGCGCCGGGGCGACGTCGCCAGGACGATCCGGTACGCGGTGTAGGTGCACCCGGCGGCCAGGAACACCCAGAGGAACTGGTACCAGAAGAAGAACGGCACGCCCCACAGCCGCGGTGTCTCCCGGGCGTACGAGGAGACCCACATGAGGGCCACGACGGGGATCAGCAGGAGGACTCCGGCGGCCACCACCGCGCCCGTCGGCCGCTGGTAGGTGCTGCTGCTGGACTGCTCGCTCACGGGAACCTCCCGGCTCGACGAGCGCGCCAGGTGCGCGCGGCCGCTCCGTCGCGACCGGTTCTGCACGCTACTGCGAGCGCTGGCCCCACGCAGGTCGAGTCGACCGCCGGGCCGTGGACGCCGTCGCCGGCCCCTCAGCAGAGGGTCAGGGGTGGCGACGGCGGGCGGCTGCGACCAGGGTGAGGCCGGCGGCGCTCAGGGCGAGTGCCAGGCCGGTGCCGAGGGCGATGTTGGCCCCGGTGAAGGGCAGCACTCCGGCGGCAGCGGTCGGCTCTGCCTGCAGGGTGAACTGGTAGGTGGCGACGGCGACACCGTCCCGGTCGAGGACGCTGAGCGTGTGGGGTCCGGTGGCCAACGAGGTGGGCGGGACGAAGCTGGCGCTGGCGCTCCCGGAGGCGTCGGCGGTCATGCTCGCGACCGTGACGGGGGTGGAGTGGATCTGGATCGTGTAGTGACTGCCTGGCAGGACCCCGCCCAGCGTGGCCGTGTACTGCCGGCCGCTGGTCAGCGTTGCACCGGGTTGTTCGACGCCGCCCGCGCTGTCGGTGACGGTCAGCGTGACCGGGGGCACGGTCAGCGTCGCGGGGTCGCTGGTGGCGGTGCCGGCGGAGTTGGTGAAGACGGCCCGGTACTGCTCACCGTCCTGGCCGGGGTTGACCAGGTGGACGGTGAGTGTGGTGTGGTCGGCGCCGCCGAGGTCGGTCCAGGACGTCCCGGTGGTCGAGGACTGCCATTGCACCGAGGGGGACGGGTCCCCGTCGGCCGTCGCGGTGAAGGTGGCGTCGGCGCCCGTGATCGCGGTGGTGTCGGCCGGCTGCGTCGTCACGGTGGGCGCGGCCGCCGCGACCGTGAGGGTGGCGCTGCCGGTGGCGCCGGCCTTGGTGCCGGTGACCGCATACT
>CAVURS010000005.1:0-1328715 GCA_963743975.1 uncultured Actinomycetota bacterium | reverse complement strand
GGCAGCGGCGAGCCGCCGTCGTCGCGGCGGTGGTCGAGGCGGTCGTCACCGGGGCTGCCCTGCGGGACCTGGCCCGGCGCCGTCCCGATCAGGTCCGCGGTCCGAAGCTGGTCTGGCGGCTGTGCTGCGCCGTCCAGCCGGTGGGCCCGATCGCCTACTTCCTGGTCGGCCGCCGCTCCGCCTGACCGGCCGTCTGGCCGGCTGTCTGACCGGCCGCCGGACCGGACTGCCCGCTCATCGCGCGCAGCTGGTCGAGCACGGCGGCCGCGATCTCGGCGAGCGAGCGCTGCTCGCCCTCTCGAGTCCACTGGCCGAACGCGATGCCGAAGATCGTCGTGCCGGACTCCGCGGCCAGCGTCGCCGCCGGTTCGGCGACACCGCGGGCCCGCAGGGCGGCCGCCATCGTCGCGGACAGGTGGGCCAGCTTGTGCACCTCGCGCTCCTGCAGCGCCGGGTGCTGCTCGATCACCACCTGCCGTGACCGTGCGTACGAGCGGCGCTCGTCGGGGAAGAACTCGACGGCCGCGAACTGCAGCGCCGCCGCGACCAGGTCGAGCGGGCCGGCGTCGGCCGGTGCCGCGTGCAGCCCGTCGAGGAAGGCCGCGACGAGCTGGTCCTGGCCGTGGAACAGCACCTCGCGCTTGTCGCTGAAGTGACGGAAGAAGGTCCGCTCGGTCAGGCCCACCGACTGGGCGATCTCGGCCGCCGTCGTCTGCTCGAACCCGCGGGAGGCGAACAGCTCGAGGGCCGCCTGCTGCAGCCGCTCCCGTGCTCCGGGCTGCCAGCGCGCCATGCGCCGAGTCTAGGTGATGACAGCGGCTGACGTCAGGCTGTACGTTGATGTCTGTCACTGACGTCAGTGACTGCTGTCATAGCGCGACGGACGCCGCACGGGCAGCCGTCAGGAGGAGGGCACCATGCGGGTTTTCGTCACGGGAGCGTCGGGCTGGATCGGGTCGGCCACGGTCGACGAGCTGCTCGCCGCCGGCCACGAGGTCACCGGGCTGGCCCGGTCCGACGCCTCGGCCGCGGCGCTGCAGGCGAAGGGCGTCCGGGTCCGCCGCGGCGACCTCGACGACACCGCGGGGATCCGGGCCGGTGCCGAGGACTCCGACGCCGTGATCCACCTGGCCAACAAGCACGACTGGTCCGACCCGGCGGCGTCCAACGCGGCCGAGCGCGCCGCCGTGCAGACGATCGGCGACGCGCTGGTCGGCAGCGGCCGGCCGTTCCTGTTCGCCTCCGGCGTCGCCGGCCTCGCTCAGGGACGTACGACCACCGAGGACGACGCGTCGCCCTTCCACGGGCCGGACTCACCGCGCGGGGGCAGCGAGAACCTGGCCCTGGAGTTCGTCGAGCGGGACGTGCACAGCGTGAGCCTGCGCTTCGCGCCCACCGTCCACGGCACCGGTGACCACGGCTTCATCGCGATCCTGGCCGCGACCGCGGTCCAGAAGGGCGTCTCCGGCTATCCCGGTGACGGCTCGAACCGGTGGCCGGCCGTCCACCGCTCGGACGCGGCCCGGCTGGTCGCGCTGGGCCTGGAGAAGGCTCCCGCCGGCGCCCGGCTGCACGCCGTCGCCGAGGAGGGCGTCCCCACCCGCGAGATCGCCGAGGCGATCGGCCGGGCGTTCGACCTGCCGGTCGCGTCCGTCCCTGCCGACGCGGTGCAGGAGCACTTCGGCTGGCTCGGCACGTTCTTCGGCATGGACCTGTGCACCTCCAGTGCGGGCACTCGCGAGCTCCTCGGCTGGACGCCCACCGGACCGACCCTCGTCGAGGACCTCGACGGCGGGGCGTACTCACCCCACTAGCGGGAGTGCGGCCGGGCGCATCGGCCAGACTGGGCCGGTGATCGACCGCCCCGACGCCTCCGACCCCACGACCACATCCACCGCCACGACCGGGTCGAGCAGGTCGAGCTCGCCGTCCGGCTGGCTCGCCGACGCGGTCATCTACGAGATCTACCCGCAGTCGTTCGCCGACTCGAACGGCGACGGGATCGGTGACTTCCCCGGGGTGCTCGCGCACCTGGACCACCTGCAGTGGCTGGGCGTCGACACCATCTGGTTCAACCCGTGCTTCGCCTCGCCGTTCGTCGACGCCGGGTACGACGTGTCGGACTACCTGCGCGTCGCGCCGCGGTACGGCACGAACGAGGACCTCGTACGGCTCGTCGCCGAGGCCAGGGCGCGCGGCATCCGGGTGCTGCTCGACCTCGTGGCCGGCCACACCTCGATCGAGCACGAGTGGTTCCAGGCCGAGCTGCACGCGGACGGGCCCGACCCGCGCGGGGACCGGTACATCTGGTCCGACCGCGACGACGGCGTACGGCTCTACGACGGCGTGCCGGGGGAGACTCCCTGGGTCCGCTCGCCCGGACCGCGGCCGGGCTACTACCTGAAGAACTTCTACGACGAGCAGCCGGCGCTGAACTTCGGGTACGCCGAGCTGCGGGCCGGCGAGCCGTGGCGGGTGGCGCCGGACGCGCCCGGCCCTCGTCGCAACGTCGAGGCGCTGCGCGAGATCATGGCGTTCTGGATCGAGCGGGGCGTGGCCGGCTTCCGCGTGGACATGGCCTTCTCGCTGGTCAAGGCCGACCCGGGCTACCGGCAGACGCTGGCGCTGTGGCGAGAGCTGCGCGACTGGCTCGGCGCGACGTACCCGGAGGCGGTGCTGGTCCCCGAGGGGACCGAGCCGCGCAGCGACCTGCCGACGTCGTTCGACGCGGACTTCTTCCTGGTGATCCACCGGGCCCACTCCTCGCTGTTCAACAACGGCGGCGCCGGGACCCTGCCGTGGTACCCGGCTGCGCCGTGCTTCTTCGACGCGGAGGGTGCCGGGTCCACGGCGCCGTTCCTCGAGGAGTGGGCCGCCGCGCGGCAGGGCCGGCCCGGGCGGCCGGTGATCATGGCCACCGCCGACCACGACTTCTCCCGGCTGGCCTGCGGGACGCGCGACGCTGAGCAGCTCGGCGCGGCGTACGCGTTCCTGCTCACCTGGGGCACGGTGCCGTCCATCTACTACGGCGACGAGATCGGCCTGCGCTACCTGCCCGGCCTGCCGAACACGGAGGGCGCCGTCGTCCACCCGACGTACAACCGGTCCGGCGCTCGCACGCCGATGCAATGGGACGGCTCGGTCAGCGCCGGCTTCTCGACCTCGACCGACACGTACCTGCCGCTGGACCCGGCGCCCGATCGGCCCACGGTGGCGGCGCAGCGCGACGACCCGGGCTCCACGCTGCACCTGGTGCGCCGGCTGATCGAGCTGCGCCGCTCGACGCCGGCCCTCGGCGCGCGCGCCTCGACGCGGGTGCTGCATGCGGACTACCCGTTCGTGTACCTCCGCGGTGACAGCCACCTGGTCGCGGTGAACCCGCGCCGTCGCGCGGCCCGGGCCGAGCTGCCCGAGATCGGTGACCTGCGGCCGCTTGTCGCGCAAGGGGCGTCGGTCCGGGCCGGGTCTCTCGAGCTGGACGGCTTCGGGTTCGGCATCTTCGAGCTCTCCGGCAGCGCCGAATGAACCTTGTCGCTCCACAACAGTTGCCCTCAGGAGACAGATGATGAGCACGGCGGACGACGAGCGGTTCCTGCGGCGGGCGATCGCCCTGGCCGAGGAGGGGATCGCATCCGGGAACGAGCCGTTCGGGTCCCTGCTCGTCGGCCCGGGCGGGGAGGTGCTGGTCGAGAGCTACAACACGGTGGCGCAGGACCGGGACATCAGCGCGCACCCCGAGCTCAAGCTCGCCGTCTGGGCGGCCCGGGAGCTGAGCCCGGAGGTGGCAGCCGGCACGACGATGTACACCAGCTGCCAGCCCTGCGCCATGTGCAGCGGCGCCCTGGCCCGCTCGGGTCTGGGCCGCGTGGTGTTCGCCCTGTCCAGCGAGCAGTTCTTCCAGCTCGTGCCGGCCGAGAGCCACCCCGAGCCCGTGCAGCAGGGCCCGTTCCTCTACGACGAGGCCCGCACCCCCGTCCAGCGCTACTTCCCCTGACCCCGCTGTCCAGGAGGGGGTGGGTGCGGTTGCTGGGGGAGTGGGGCCGCCGCAGACTGGACTGCGGTGCAGCACGCCGCCACAGCAACGTTCGGTCAAGGCTTCAGAGGTGAATCGATGAGTGACGCACTGTCCGGCAAGCGCGTGGCCTTCCTGGTCGCGAACTCCGGTGTCGAGCAGGTGGAGCTGACCAGCCCGTGGCAGGCGGTCCACGACGCCGGCGGCCAGCCGGTGCTGATCGCCCCCGAGAAGGAGCAGGTCCAGGCGGTCAACGGCGACATCGAGAAGGGCGACACGTTCGACCCCGACGAGGCCGTCGGCGACGTCTCCGCGGACGACTTCGACGCCCTGGTGCTGCCGGGCGGCGTCGCGAACCCGGACAAGCTGCGGATGGTCCCCGAGGCGGTCGACCTGGTCCGCAGCTTCGCCGAGGCCGGCAAGCCGATCGCCTCGATCTGCCACGGACCCTGGAGCCTCGTCGAGGCCGGAGTGGTCAAGGGGAAGACGCTCACCAGCTGGCCCAGCCTGCGCACGGACATCACCAACGCGGGTGGCACGTGGCGCGACGAGCAGGTGTCCGTCTGCCCGCAGGCCGGCTTCACGCTGGTCACCAGCCGCAACCCGGACGACCTGGACGCCTTCAACGCCCAGCTGGTCGAGACCTTCTCCGGCTCGTAGCGGGTCGCTGCGCCGGCCGTACGTCCCGCTGGTGGGGACGTGCCTGCCGCTGTACGCCCTGCCCGGTGTCGCGACGCTCAGCGCGGTGGCACGCCGGGCAGCAGGCGCGGCCGCACCTCGACCCAGCCGTCGACCTCGCGCGCGTCGAGCACCGGCTGGGGCGCGTACGCCGGGCCGCGCTGCGGCTCGCCGTCGGTGACGTCGAACGCGCTCCGGTGCCAGGGGCAGACCACGCAGGTGGCCCCGCCGACGACCGCGATCTCGCCCTCGTGCAGGGGGCCGGCCAGGTGGCTGCAGCGGTCGGCCAGCGCGAAGACGCGGCCGCCGTCCCGCCCGACGACGACGGCCTCGTCGCCCAGAGCGACGCCGTGCAGCGTCCCCTCGGCCAGCGCGTCGCCCCGGCCGACCCGGCTCCATCCCTCGCCGACGAGGTGCGGAAAGTCCTCGGCGTGGTTGGCGCCGGCCGCCCAGCGGTACGCCAGGTGCCCGCCCAGCGCGGCGCCGAGCGTGACCACCGTGCAGGCCGCCACGTCCAGCGCGGCGGACCGGCGGCTGCTGCGGGTCACCCGCGCCAGCAGGCTCACCACCAGACCCGCGGCCATCGTCCCGGCGTGCACCGCTCCCGTGCGCTGCTGGTCCTCGTGCAGGTCGCTCCAGTCGGCCAGGCCGGTCACCGCCGTCGGCGCCGCACCGGCCATCCCGACGAGCGCGAGCAGCCGCCGAGCCGAGCCGTACGGCGACGCGGACCCCGCGGGGGACAGGACGAGCTCGGCGGCCCCGAGGACGGCCGCCCCCGTCAGCCCGCTCAGCGCGGCCTGGGCGAGCGGCGGGTGAGCGGGGTGCCCGACGTCCCTGCCGTGCAACGTGTCCGCGAGCCGGCCGATGGGGCAGCACGCCGTCCAGCACCTGCTTCAGCCGCTCGTCCCACGGGTCCAGCCACTGCCAGCCGCTCGGTGCGTCCAGCACCCGCCGCAGGATGGGTGTCCGCACGCTGCCTCCCCGGTGGTCTGCCCCCGTCAGCCCAGCAGGGCGGTCGGCAGCCGGCAACTCGGCACTCCCCGCCGGCACGATCCACATCCGCCGATAGTTGAAATCTGAACTGTTGGCCGGTTGGATGAGGGGAGACGCCCCCCGAGGACAGGACTCGACATGCCGGACAGCGCCAGCTGGATCACCGCCGTACGCCGCTCCCACGAGCGGTTCGCCGAGCTCGTCGCCCCGCTCGACGACGAGGCGGTGCAGGGCCGGTCGTACGACGCGGAGTGGTCGATAGCCGACGTCGCCTCGCACCTCGGCAGCCAGGCCGAGATCTTCGGGCTGATCGTCGAGGCCGGGCTCACCGGCGGGCCGGCCCCCGGCGGCGCCGAGTTCGGGCCGATCTGGGACGTCTGGAACGCCAAGGCGCCGGGCGACCAGGTCGCGGACAGCGTGACGGCCAACGCCGCTCTGCTGGACCGGCTCGAGCAGGCGAGCGAGGCGGAGCGCGAGGCCTTCCAGGTCAACGCCTTCGGGATGGATCTGGACCTGCCGGGGGTGCTGGCCATGCGGTACTCCGAGCACGCCGTGCACACGTGGGACGTCGCCGTGGCCCTCGACCCGGCCGCCGTCATCCCCCCGGACGCGGTGGAGATCCTCGTGGACCTGCTGGGGCCGACGGCGGCGCGCAGCGGCCGGCCGACCGAGGTGGCCGGCCCTCCGGTGCGGGTGCGGACCGTGGACCCCGCGCGCGAGCTGGTCCTGTCCGTCGCGCCGGCGGTGTCCATCAGCGCTGCCGAGGAGTTCTCCGAGCCCGACCTCGCGCTGCCGGCCGAGGCGTTCGTCCGGCTGGTCTACGGCCGGCTGGACCATGACCACACCCCGTCCGACATCGAGGGCGAGGAGCGAATTCCCCTGCTGCGCAACGTCTTTCCCGGCTTCTGAGCTCAGGGCCGCGCGGGTCCAGACTCGCTCGTCCGGTCAGCTCTGTCCGTTCGCGGCAGGTGCCGGGTCCGGGCCCGAGCAGCCGGCCGGCTCCGGGCCGCCGGTGCTGCGGAGCACCACGAGGGCGATGTCGTCGTGCTGGTCGGCGCCCGGCGCGATCAGCCGGAGCACCGCGTCCGCGACGCCCTCGACATCGATGTCCGCGGGCAGTCCGGCGACGACGTCCGCCAGCCGGTCCAGACCCTCCTGCACGCCCTGCCGTCGCGACTCGACCAGCCCGTCGGTGAAGCCCAGGCACAGTGACCCGGGCCCGAACGGCACCACGACCTCCTCGTACGCCGGCAGCCGCAGTCCCAGAGGAGGCCCCGGACGGGCATGGACCCACCGGGTGGTGCCGTCCGGGTCGCGCACCAGCAGCGGCGGATGCCCGGCGTTGGCGACGCGCAGCGCGGCCTGGCCGGTGTCCAGGACCGCGTAGACGGCGGTGGCGAACCGCGGGCTGCCGCTGTCCTCGCTGCTGGTGGCGTCGAACACGCCGGCCAGGTGCTCGTCGAGCAGCTCCAGGACGGCCTTCGGTGGCAGCTGGGCCAGCGCCGCCGCCCGCATCGCGGATCGGGCCTGGCCCATGACGATCGCCGCCTGCACACCGGTGCCGGCCACGTCACCCAGCCCGACGCCCGTCCGGCCCGGGCCGAGCGGATGGACGTCCCACCAGTCGCCGCCCACCTCGACGTCCGGGCCGCCGGCGACGTACCGCACCGCCGCCTCGACGCCGGGCAGCCGTCCGGGCGGTTGGGGCAGCAGCGCGTGCTGCAGGTCCAGGGCGATGTCCCGGCTCTGCCGGAAGGCCCGCACGTGGCTGATCGCCGTGCCGGCCCGGGCTGCCGTCTGCTCGAGGAACGGCAGGTCCTCCTCGACGTAGTGGGCGCGGTCCCCGAAGGACATCAGCACGACGGCTCCGGCCAGGCGGCCGGCCACGGCCAGCGGGAGGACCGCCATGGAGTGGGCCTGCGCGCGAGCCAGCCAGTCGTTGGTGGCCTCGTCACTGTTGGCGCTCAGCTCCCCGGCGGCGATGTCGAGGATCAACGGCTGACCCGTCGCCAGGGAGGCCTGCAGGGGGGAGGGCCCGGCCTCCCGCGTGTTGCCGGGCGGCGCACCGACCCGGGCGAGCAGGTCGGTGTCGATGGTGATCGCGGTCGGCGGCACGGGACCGCGGCGTGCGGCCGTCCGGGTCCGGACCGGGGCCGGCGCGAGGTTCGTCGGCTGGTCGGTCTCCGGCACCACCACGACGGCGGCCAGGTCGGCGAGCGCCGGGACCAGCGTGTCGGTCAGCTCCTGCAGGGCCGTGGCGGGGTCGGAGGCGGCGTTCATCCGCTCCGAGATCTGGCTCAGCAGCGCCGCCTGCTCGGCCGCGCGGGCCGCCCGCGCCTCGGACGTGACGTCGACCGCGCTCATCACCACGCCGACCGGCGGCTCGCCCGGCGGGCCCAGGGGCGCGAACGCATAGGTGAGGCGCAGCTCGTCGGGGCCGGCGCCGTGCAGCGTCCGGATGATCCGCGGCTCGACCACCGTGCTCCCGGTCGCGAGCACCCGGTCCAGGGCCAGCTTGCCGCCGGCGGTCAGCTCCGGGAACGCCTCGACCATGGGGCGGCCGAGCGGCCGCGCACCGAACAGCCGGCTCGAGCTGGCGTTCTGGAAGACGAGAGCGTGCTCCGGGCCGACCGTCACCACGACCAGCGTGGGGCTGGCCTCCCACGCCGCGCGCACGGCCTCCAGCGGCAGGCGCTCCCACTCCATGGTCACCACGGTCGCAACCTACGGTGGGCGGCGCGGTTGGTCGAGCAGCTCAGCGCAGCCGGTCCGGCGGCAGCAGCAGCTCCTGACGCACGGCGTCGTACGCCAGCCCGGTCAGGTCCCGCACGACGACGTCGGCGGTGGTGTCCAGGGCCCGCGCACCGACGCCCACGACCGCCAGCGCGCCCGCCGCCCGCGCGGCCGCCTCGCCCGACACCGCGTCCTCGAGCACGACGCACTCGCCGGCGGCCCGGCCCAGCGCGGTCGCGGCGGCGAGATACCCCTCGGGCGCCGGCTTGCCCTCCGTGATGTCGTCGGCCGTCACCAGGACCGCCGGCCGGGCGATCCCGGCCGCCGCCAGCCGGGCGGCGGACAGGGCCGCCGTGCCCGACGTGACCACGGCCCAGCTGCCCGCGGGCAGCGACGCGGTGAGCTCCCTCGCCCCGGCGACGGCGGTCACCGCGCCGGCGTCCTCCAGCTCGTACCGGTTGATCCGCTCGATCGCCTCGGCTCGCCGGTCGGGGGGCAGCATCACCGCCACGCTGTCCGCGGCCCGGCGGCCGTGCACCTGCGGATGGACCTGCTCGGGGTCGAGCCCGTAGTGCTCGGCCCACCGGCTCCAGGCCCGCAGCACGCTGGCGTCGGAGTCGACCAGCACGCCGTCGCAGTCGAACAGCAACGCCGCGACCTGGCCGGACCAGCGGGCGGTCATGGCTCCAGTGTGCCGACCGTGGACAGCAGGTCGAGGTCGTCGGCCAGCGCGCCGAGGTCACCGGGCGTGCGGCCCTCCCGGACGGCGGACACCAGCCGGCGCCAGGACGCGCGGACACCGGACTCGTACCACGTGGGCTCGGCCCCCTGGCCGCGGCCGTCCACCCGCCAGACCGTCGCCGGCGCGGCCGTCCCCTCACCGGTCACCTCCAGGTGCACCTCCCCGGCGGCGGCGTACGCGGTCAGCCGGGCTCCGGCCGGACCGGCTGACCGCACGGCCGACAGCGCGACGATGCAGCCCCCGCGCCGGCCGTCCACGGTGTAGCCGTGCCGGTCACCGGTGGCGAACTCGACGGTGGCCACCGGGCCCAGCACCGCGCGGACCAGGGCGAGCTGCTCCAGCAGGAGGGTGGCGCCGGCCCGATCGTCGTCGAGGGGCACGGTCACCACGCTGTCCACGAGGCACGGGTCGCCCATCGCCGCGCCGTTCGCCGTCGCCTCGCCGAGGCCGGAGACCGCGGGGTGCGCGGCCCAGCCGCGGTCGACCACGACCGGGACACCGGCGTCACGCGCCGCCCGGTCCACCCGGCGTACGTCCGCCCCGGCCGCACTCGGGCGGGGCCGGGCCAGCAGCAGGCCGCGCACGCCGGAGCGCACCAGCTCCTCGACCCGCAGCGGCCAGCCGTCCACAGCGCCGTCGACCACGGCCAGCTCGGCGCCACCGCCCGCGACCTCGGTGAGTGACCTCGGCAGGGACGCCCAGGCCGCGCGCTGGTCCTGCGCGAAGCGCCGCTCCCCACCGGCCGCGACCGTCACGGTCATCGGCGCGCTCATGCGGCGCTCCCGCGGCGTACGGCCGCCTCGGCCGCGTCGGCGACGTCGGTGACGAACGTCAGGTCGTCGATGACGCCGTCCAGCGGGTACCGCGGCTCGCTCGCCCCCGTGACCAGGTCGTGCAGCTCCATCCACTCACCCTCGTAGCCGTTGACCGGCCAGGGGCCGAGCCGTCGCTCGCCGTCGCCGTCCCGCAGCGTCGCCGTCGCCGATCCGGCCTGGACGTACGACGGCGTGAAGTCCACCCGCACCGACCACGAGTCGGCCCAGGCCTCGAGCCGCCAGTCCGGGCGCCAGAGCGGGCGCATGAACGCCGAGAGGTCGACCCGGCGGCCGGCGGCGGTCATCGAGACCACCCCTCCGAAGGGCGGGCAGAAGGCGGCGTGCCCGAGCCGGTCCAGCTCCGGCGCGAACGCCCGCACCAGCGGCAGGTCGTGCACCCACAGCCCCAGGACGAGCCCGCGGACCCTGGCCGCGCGGGCCTCGGCGTCCAGCGGTTCCGAGCTCGCCGGCGGGGGCGCCGGACGGCTCGCGATCTCGGTCGCCCAGTCCTCGTACCGGTCGTTGAACGGCAGGACGATCGTCGACCGGACCGTGTGCACCTCGCCGCGCCGGTCGCCGACGGCGGCCAGAGCGGCCAGCCAGCCGGGGTCGTACGCGTGCATGGCGCCGACGACCAGCGGCACCCCAGCCGTGCGGACGGCCGCGGCGATGCCCTGCGCCTCGTCCCGGGCGACGGCGAGCGGCTTCTCGCACAGGATGCCGCGCTTGCCGGCGGCGCAGATCGCCGCGACCTGCTCGGCGTGGAACTGGTGCGGGCTGCACACGGCCACGACGTCCACGTCCGGATGGTCGAGCACCGCCTCGACGGTCGTCGCCGACGCCGCGTCGGCCCGGGCGGCGACGGTCTGGGCGACGTCCGCGTCGACATCCATCACCGAGACGACCCGGAACCGTCCGGGCTGTCGAGCCAGCGTCGGCAGGTGGATGGCCTGCGTGACCGGGCCGGCGCCGATGATCCCGACGCCGAGGACCTCGGTCATCGGGCCGGCGCGCGCTCGGGCTGGGCGGCGATCCAGCGGGCGGACGCCTGCGTGGACTCCTCCTTCGTCGGCAGGTCCGGCACGTCGACCTCGACCACGAACCACCCGTCGTAGGACTCCGGGAGCGCCGCGAACACCGCGTCGAAGTCGACGTCGCCCCGCCCGGGCTCGGTCCACACGTGCTCACCGACGGTCGCACCCTGGTAGTCCTCGTGCTGCTCGAGGGCCCGGGCCGCGGCCGTGCGGTGGACGTCCTTGAGGTGCATGGCCCCGACCCGGTCGGCGTAGTCGGCCACGAGCCGGGCCGGGTCGCTGCCGCCCCAGAACAGGTGCCCGGTGTCCGGGCCGAAGGACAGCACCGAGGGATCGACCGCGTCGAGCATCGTCCGGATCTCGTGCTCGGTCTCGATCCAGCTGCCGACGTGGGGGTGGAAGCACGGCGTCAGCCCCTCGTCCCGGATCGCGGTGGCGACGACGCCGATGCGGTTCACGACCAGGTCGAGGCGCCCGGCGTCGAAGTCGGCCCCGACCGCCGGGCTGGCGATGCGCGCCGGGTTCAGGTGCGAGGCCAGGAAGACCTCGGTCAGGCCCAGCTCCAGCTGCACCGCGGCATGCCGCCGGGCCTGGTCCACCAGCGCGTCCAGCTCCTCGGCCGGGCCGTCGAAGTGCGCGCCGAAGTACCCGGGCGCGGGCCGCACGCCGTGGTCGGAGAGCAGCGTGCGGTACTCCTCCGGGGACATGCCCTCGGGAACGTCGGCGTGGATGGCGGTGAAGCCGGCGTCGGCGATGCCCGCGACCGCGGCCCGGACCGTGGCCGGACTGAGGTCGAAGCCGTCCGGGCCGAGGACCCAGGGGAGCGGGTTGACGGCGACCTTCGATGCCAGGGCCATGGGTGAGCGGTCTCCTTCAGAGGTACGGCGGGCGGGTGGGTCGGGGAGATGGTCAGGTGGTCTGCGGCACGATCAGCGGCCGCAGCGTCTGCTGGGCGATCGTCAGCCCCTGCAGGACCTTCGGCTCGGTGCCGCCCCACAGCGGGTCCTCGTGCTCGACCGACAGCACGCCGTCGAAGCCGGCCTCGTACAGGCGGTCGACGACCCGCGGCCAGTCGACCTGGCCCCGGCCGGGCACGCGGTAGCGCCACCACCCGGTCTTCCAGGGGTTGCCGCCCTTGTCGACGATGCCGAAGACGCCGTACCGGTTGCGCGCGCGGGGGTCGAGCTCGACGTCCTTGGCCTGGGCGTGGACGATCCGGTCGACGTACGGCGTGATGGTCTCGACCGGGTCGATGCCGATCCACATCAGGTGCGAGGGGTCCCAGTTCAGGTAGAGCCCGAGGCTGAACATCCACTCCCACAGCTCGGGGGAGTAGGCGATGTTGCCCGGGTAGCCGTCGGGGTGCCAGCCCTCCATCACGCAGTTCTCGATGATCAGCTTGACCCCGCGCTCGCCGGCGTAGTCCACCAGCGGGGGGAAGACCCGCTCGGCCTCCCGCTGGTTCTCCACGACGCTGCGCGCGGGGTCGCGGCCGACGAACGTCCCGACGTACCCGACGCCGAGCGAGGCGGCCGCGTCGACGGCGTGCCGCAGGTGGGTGGCGATCTCCTCCCGCCGGTCCGGGTCGGGGTGCAGGTTGTTCTCGTAGTACGCGAAGGCCGACAGCTCCAGGCCGAACTTGTCGAACAGCTCGAGGGTCTCGTCGCGCTGGCGCGGCCCGAAGTCGGCGACCGGCAGGTGCGCGGCCTCGAAGTCGCGGCCGCCGGTGGAGGGCCAGACCGCCACCTCCAGGGCCTCGTAGCCCGCCTCCGAGGCCCAGGCCGCGATCCGGTCCAGGGACCAGCCGGGCAGGCACGCCGTCAGCATCCCGAGCTTCATCTCAGGCCACCTCCGTCCAGGTCGAGGTCCGCGACGATCGCACCACAGCGTCCACGATCCGGGCCGACCGCACACCGTCGGCGAACGTCGGCAGGCCCTCGGGCTTCTCGCCACCGATCGCGGCGTACGTGTCGGCGACGTAGGCCGCGAAGCAGTCGGCATAGCCCTGGGCGTGCCCGGCCGGCAGGTAGCTCAGCCGGCGCTGCTCGGGCGAGCCGGACCCGGCGTCGCGGACGACCTCCCGGCTGCCCTCGCCGGTGCCGAGCCAGAAGGACTCGGCCCGCTCCTGGTCGAATGCCGCGCTGCCCTCCGAGCCGTCCAGCTCGAACCACAGCCGGTTCTTGCGGCCGGCCGCCACCTGGGAGACCACCAGCGATCCGGGCACGCCGTCGGTGGTGCGGAACAGCATGCTCGCCGTGTCCTCGGTCGCGACCGGCACGCGCGCACCGTCGCTGCGACCCCCGAAGGACTGGCTGCCCTCGGCACTGCGCTCCGCGACCGCGATGGACAGCTGGGCCACCAGGCTGTCGATCCGCTGGCCGCTCACCCACTCCACGAGGTCGCACCAGTGCGAACCGATGTCCGCGAACGCCCGCGACTCGCCCCCCTGCGCCGGGTCGACCCGCCAGTTCGAGGACCCGGCCGAGAGCAGCCAGTCCTGCAGGTACTGACCGTGCAGCATGTTCCACTGCCCGAAGTCACCGTGCTGGACCCGGGCGCGGATCTCACGCACGACCGGGTGGTAGCGGTAGACGAACGGCACGGTGGCGACCACGCCCGCCCGGTCGGCCAGCTCCTGCATCCGCTCGGCCTCCGGCAGCGAGACGGCCAGCGGCTTCTCGCAGATCACGTGCTTGCCGGCGGCGACCACGGCCTCGACGTACGGCGCGTGCGTCACGTTCGGGCTGCAGACGTGGACCACGTCGGCCGAGCTGCCGGCCAGCTCCTCGATGCTGGAGAAGGCGAGCGGGAGGTCCCACTCGTGAGCCGCCTCCTGGGAGCGCTCGGGCCGCGACCCGAGCACGCCGACGATCTCGGCTCCGGCCAGCAGCGCGCTGCGCCGGTGGATGGCCGCGATCATGCCCGTGCCGACGATGGCCACGCGCTGCCGGCGGCCGGCGGCAGCGCGCGGGGCGCTCGCCGCGGTCTGGTGGGACGTCTCCACCGACAGGTCGCTGGCCACCGTGCCGCCTCAGGGTCGAAGGGATGTGTCGAAGGGCTGTTGGGGGGTGCTGCGGCTGGGTTACACCCGGGCCGCAGAGAGATGAACCTGACGTTAGAGACGGTCACATCCTTCTACAACGCCTGAATTACGATGTTAGAAAACAAAACTCAGACGTTGTAGGCCCTTCACGAGCGGATCTAACTTGCGGGCATCGGACCCCGCCGACGGTCGGCGCCACCTGAAGGAGTCAGATCAGCATGGTCGATGTGCGGTCAGCCAGCGCGAACCTCTCGCGGCGTGGCTTCCTCGGCGCGATGGGCGCCGCAGCTGCTCTGCCCCTCCTGGCCGCGTGCGGCAGCAGCAGTGGCGGCAGCGGCAGCGGCTCGAGCGCCAAGAGCCTGAAGTTCTGGGACATGCCCTGGGGTGGTGACCAGTACAACCCCGCGGCCAAGAAGCTGGTGGCGACGTACAAGCCGACCGGGAGCAACCTCGCGGCGACGTACCAGGAGATCCAGTGGGCGAACTTCACCCAGACCTTCTCCTCGGCCATCGCCTCCAAGACCGGGCCGGCCGTCAGCACCGGCGGCGGCTTCCAGGCCTTCCAGTACGCCCAGCAGGGGGCGATCGCGTACGCCGACAACCTCATCGCGACCTTCAAGAAGGACGGGACGTACGACGACTTCCTGCCCAACATGATCGACGCGATGAAGACCCAGAACGGGTACGCCGCCGTCCCGTGGCAGCTGGACATCCGCGTCTGGTGGTACAACAAGGCGATCTTCGACCAGCTGAACCTGCAGCCGCCGACGACCTGGGACGAGCTGAAGTCGGTCGGCGAGGAGCTCAAGGGCCACGGCTACTACGGCTTCGCGGCGGGGGCGGGCGCCGGCAACAACCTCGGCGCCCACGCGATGGTCATGATGATGATCAACAACGGCGGCGGCCTGTTCGGCACCGACGGCAAGCTGAACATCGTCAACGACCAGAACATGCAGGCGATGCAGTTCGTCAACAGCCTGGTCAAGGCCAAGATCGTCGACCCGCGCTCGGTGAGCTACACCGGTGACAACCAGAACACCCAGTGGAAGAACAAGAAGTTCGCGATGGGCATCGACACCGCGGGCCTGGACGGCAACATCGGCGACACCAGTGGCGACCTCGTCCTGATGAAGCCGCTGACCTCGCCGAACGGCGGGAAGGCCTGTCTGGTCTTCGAGAACAACATCATGATGTACAAGAACACGCCCTCCCAGGCGTCCTCCGAGGCCTTCCTCGACTGGTACATCAAGAACATGAAGGCCTACTGGCAGCAGAACCTGCTCTCCGGGCTGCCCGTCCTGAAGTCGATCGTGGCGCTGCCGGGCTTCCAGGCCCAGAAGAACAAGGTCGCCGCGATCTCCGACTGGGTGCCCGTCGCCAAGACGTACGCCGCGCAGGGCACCGAGCTCTCGCCGGCGCTGGCCCAGGTCGACGGCGGCCAGCCGCTGCAGGCCTTCACCCAGACCATCCTCGGGGGCGGTGACCCGAAGGGCGCCCTCACCACGTTGCAGAACACGCTCAGCAGCATCGTGAAGAGCTGAGCGACGGCAGGGTGAGCCGGCGATGAGCGCCTCGGGGGCGACGGTGCAACGCCAGGCCGCCGCGGGGCCGGCCCACACGGGCCGGCCTCGGCGGCGACCGTTCAACGTCACGCAGCTGACGCTCGTCGGGCTGGTGGCGCCGTCGGTGCTGCTGCTGGTCCTGATCAACGCCTACCCGTTCATCTACGCGGCGTTCCAGTCGGTCCACGACGGCTCGCTGATCCAGTCCGGGTCCTACGTCGGCCTGCAGAACTACTCACACGACGCTCACCAGCGACGCGTTCTGGCAGGCCGCGCGGTTCACCCTGCTGTTCACCGTCGTCGGCGTCTTCGGCAGCTGGGTCATCGGGCTGGGCATGGCCCTCCTGCTGCGCAGCGACATCCCGTTCCGGGGGACCCTGAAGGTCCTGCTGCTGCTGCCCGTGGGTCGTGCCGATCGTCGTCTCCGCGACGTCCATCAACTACCTGGTCGCCACCTCGACGAGCCCGATGCCCAAGCTGTTCAGCGCGCTCGGGCTCGGCTCACCGCTCTTCCTCGCCGACCCCACGTGGGCCAAGGTCGTCGTCTGCATCTACAAGGTGTGGGTCAGCTTCCCGTTCATGATGCTGATGTCCAGCGCGGCGCTGTCCAGCGTCGACGACACGATCTACGAGGCGGCCCGGATCGACGGCGCCGGCCCGGTCAAGTCGTTCCTGTTCATCACCCTGCCGATGATCGCCCGGCCGACGTACATCTCGTGGATCCTCATGACGATCTTCTGCGTCAACGACTTCCCGACGATCTACCTGCTGACCGCCGGCGGCCCGATCAGCGCGACCACGTCGCTGGTCGTCCTCGCCTATCGCACCGTCTTCCAGAACTTCCAGGTCGGCCAGGGCGTCTCGATCGCGTTCATCATGACCATCACGCTCGTCGTCATCTCCTTGGTGCTCTACCGCCAGATCAGGAAGGCGCACGTCTGATGACAGTCCTCCACGAGTCGGTGCAGGCGATCCCGGTGGCCGCCCGCCCCGCGCGGTCCCGCCGCAGGGGCGCCATGCGGTGGGTGCGCTTCCTCATCGTGCTGCTCATCACGGCAGTCGCGCTGGTCCCGGTCGCGGTCGTGGTGATCCTGGCGCTGCGCCCGGGTGCGTCCTCGACCAGCCACGCGACGGTGACGCTGGAGAACCTCACGCACATCTTCAAGAACACCGACACGCTGAAGTGGCTGCGCAACAGCCTGGTGGTCACCCTGTCCGTGGTCGTGGTGTCGGTCGTGGTGGCGGCGCCCGCGGGCTACGTGCTCTCGCGCGGCCGGGGCCGCACGGTCGCCGGCTACTCGCTCCTGCTCTTCGTCGTGCAGTCGCTGCCGGTCATCACCTCGGTCATCCCGCTGTTCATCCTGTTCGCCAAGCTGCACCTCGTCGACAGCCTGACCGGGCTGGGGATCATCTACGTCGGCGCCTCGATGTCGGTCGCGATCTGGATGATGGCGGCGTACATGGACTCGATCCCCCGAAGTCTGGAGGAGGCGGCCTGGATCGACGGCGCCTCGGTGTTCGGCTCGTTCACCCGGATCGTGCTGCGCAACTCGCTGCCCGGCATCCTCTCGACGGCGATCTTCACGTACCTGGTGTCGTGGAACGACTACCTGGTCGCCATCGTGTTCATGCGCACCGAGACCAAGTTCACCCTCCCGCTCGGCGTCGAGTCGTTCTTCCAGCAGAACGTCACCGACTGGGGCTCGGTCATGGCCGTCGCGGTCGTGATGATGGCGCCGCCGGTGATCGTGTTCGCCTGCCTCAACCGGTTCTTCAGCGTCGGAGGCATCGGCGGGTCGCTGGCCGGACAATGACGAGCGTGACACCCGACGACGCTCAGCACGACGACGCTCAGCACGACGACGCTCAGCTCGCGATAGGCCGCCTGGACCTGGAGACCAAGGTCCGGCTGCTGACCGGTGCCTCCGCCTTCACGCTTGCTCCCGAGGCCTCGATCGGGCTGGGGGAGATGCGCTTCTCCGACGGCCCGACCGGCGTCCGCGGGCTGAAGTTCTTCGGCGGCCGGGTGGTCGCGCTGCTGCCGAACGCCACCCTGCTCGCATCGGCGTGGAGCGAGGACACCACCCGCGAGGTCGGCCGGATCCTGGCCGAGGAGGCGATGGCCCAGCAGATCCACGTCGTCCTCGGGCCGACCATCAACCTGCACCGCTCCCCGCTCGGCGGCCGCCTGTTCGAGGCGTACTCCGAGGACCCGCTGCTCACCGGCCGGCTGGCCGCGGCGTACGTCACCGGCATGCAGTCCCTCGGGGTCGGCGCCTGCCTGAAGCACCTGGTGGCCAACGAGTCCGAGACCGACCGCAACACCGTCGACAGCATCGTCGACGAGGCGACCCTGCGGGAGCTGTACCTGCTGCCGTTCGAGATCGCGGTCGAGGAGTCCGACCCCTGGTCGGTGATGGCGGCGTACAACGACGTCAACGGCGTGCCGGCCACCGAGCAGGACGAGGTCATCAACGGGATCCTCAAGGGCGAGTGGGCGTACGACGGGCTGGTCATGTCCGACTGGTTCGCCACGAAGTCGGCGGCCCCGGCGGCCAACGGTGGGCTGGACCTGGTGATGCCCGGGCCGACCGGGCCGTGGGGAGACGCGCTGGTCCAGGCCGTCCGGTCCGGCGAGGTGGCCGAGTCGACGGTGGACGAGCACCTGCGGCGGCTGCTCCGGCTGGCCGGACGGACCGGTGCCAGGGAGCCGCAGCGCAGCTACCCGGCCGGCCTGCCCGCGCCGGACAGCCCCCAGCGGCACGAGGCCCTCACCCGGCTGGCCGCCGGAGGGATCACGGTGCTGACCAACCGGGACGGGGTCCTGCCGCTGTCCCGCGGCACCCGCGGCACCCAGGGCCTCCAGGGCACGCAGGTGGCCGTCATCGGGCGGCATGCCGTGCAGACCATCGACATGGGCGGCGGCTCGGCCCAGGTCAACCCGCCGTACCAGGTGAGCGTGGCCGAGGGGCTCTCGGCGCTGCTCGGCGACGCCGTCTCGGTGACCGACGGCGTCGAGGTGCGGACCCGTCCGGTCCCGGCCCGGCCGGGGTTCGTGACCGACCCGGAGACGGGCGAGCCCGGGACCCGGCTGACCTACTACGCGGCGGACGGATCGGTGATCGCGTCCCGGCACAACCCGGCGGCGGCCGCCGCGGTCGGCTTCGACGACGACTTCGACCGGCCGGTCGCGCGGGTCGGCTTCCGCGCGGTGGTCCACGGCGGGGCAGCGCCGGTCGAGCTGGGCGTGCTCGGCGTCGGCGACTGGGTGCTGGACCGGGGTGGCGACGAGCCGATCGAGCAGCTCAGCCTGCGCCCGTCCGGCTCGGGCATCGGCGAGGAGATGCTGGCCCCACCGGCCTCGGTCCGGACGGTGTCCGCCCTCGCCGACCGTGAGGTGCAGATGACCGCCACCCTGCTCTCGGGCGGCGGCCTGGGCGGCGCCGGCTTCTTCGCGCTCGTCGCGCGCCCGGCCGCCCGCGGCGACGAGGAGGCGGTCGAGGCCGCCGTCGCAGCGGCCCGCTCCGCCGGGGTCGCGGTGGTCGTCGTCGGCCTGACCGAGGAGCAGGAGACCGAGGCGGTCGACAAGGCGACGCTGCGCCTCCCGGGCGCCCAGGACGTCATGGTGAGCGCCGTCGCCGCCGCGGCCGAGCGCACCGTGGTGGTCGTGAATGCCGCCACCCCGGTGCTCATGCCGTGGCTGGAGGAGGTCGACGCCGTGCTCTGGGCCGGGCTGCCCGGGCAGGAGGGCGGTCACGCCGTCGCCGCGGCCCTGCTGGGCGACATCGAGCCGGCCGGCCGGCTGGTGACGACGTTCCCGGCCGCCGACGGCGCGTCGCCGGCGTGGTCGGTGACGCCGGTGGACGGGCGGCTGGTCTACGAGGAGGGCACGTTCATCGGCTACCGCGGGCACGACGCCGGCCGGGCCCCCGAGCCGGCCTTCTGGTTCGGTCACGGGCTGGGCTACTCCACCTGGGACTACGCGGACGCGGAGCGCCTGGACGGCCACGAGTCTCCCGGCGTCCGCGTGCGGCTGACGAACACCGGCGAGCGGACCAGCCGTGAGGTGGTGCAGGTGTACCTCCGGCCGGCCGAGCCGGAGCAGCCCGTGCGCCTGGCCGGCTGGACCGCTGCGACCCTCGAGCCCGGTGCCACCGAGTCGGTCGAGGTGGTGACCGATCCGCGCATGTGGCGGGTGTGGGACGCCGAGAAGCATTGCTGGACAGCGCTTTCCGGCTCCGGCCGGCTCATCGTCGCTCGCGGGCTGGGTGACGTTCGCGCCACGGTCGACCTCTGAGCAGGAGGGCGTCGCGTCCCTGGGTTAGCGTGCTGGCATGGACCTGGGACTTCACCTGTCGAACTTCACCTGGCCCGGTGGGCCGGACACCTTCGTCGCCGATCTGCGGCGCGCGGCCACCTCGGCGGAGGAGGTCGGGTTCACCAAGCTGTCGGTGATGGACCACGTGTGGCAGATCCGCGGCGTCGGGCCGGCCGAGCACGAGATGCTCGAGGCGTACACCGCCCTGGGCTACCTCGCCGCGGTCACCGAGCGCATCGAGCTCCTGGCCTGGGTGACGGCCGCGATCTACCGCGAGCCCGGGCTCCTGGCCAAGGAGGTCACGACGCTCGACGTGCTCTCCGGCGGCCGGGCCTGGCTGGGCATCGGCGCCGGCTGGAACGAGGAGGAGTGTGTCGGCCTCGGCCTGCCCTTCCCGTCCACGTCCGAGCGCTTCGAGCGCCTCGAGGAGACGCTGCAGATCTGCCTGCAGATGTGGAGCGACGACGAAGGCCCCTACGAGGGCAAGCACTACCGCCTCGGCCGGACGCTGAACTCACCCCAGTCCGTGCAGCGGCCGCACCCGCCGATCCTCATCGGCGGCTCGGGCGAGCGCAAGACGCTGCGGATGGTGGCCCAGTACGCCGACGCCTGCAACCTCTTCCCCTCCGGGGAGCTCGAGCACAAGCTCGACGTGCTGCGGGCCCACTGCGCCGACCTCGGCCGGGACTACGACGAGATCCAGAAGACGGTGATCGTGCGCCTGGACCCGGGACCCGACGGCGAGGGGGTGGATGACATCCTGGCCGAGCTCGAACGGTACGCCGCGCTCGGCTTCACGCACGCCCACACCAGCCTCAAGGACACGTCCTCGCCGGCCGTCTTCGAGATTTTTGGTGAGCAGATCATTCCCGCTGCGGCCCGTCTGTGAGCTACCCTCCCGATTTGTGAACCCAATTGGGCAAATGGGCTCAAAAACTGCAGTCGATCTGCCGATCACGGTCCCATGACCGCCCGGGCCGCAGACTCGACCACGCGGGTGCCGCATGAGTGGCCCCGCGACGGGAGCCTGCGCGCCGCCCAGGAGCTGACCGGCCTCGGCTGGTGGGAGCTGGACCTGGGCACGGGCTCGCACGTGTGGTCCGACGCGATGTACCGGCTGGTGGGCCTCGAGCCGCGCGGGCCGGGGGGCGCCCCGCCGTGCTTCGAGGAGTTCCTGCAGCTGATGCACCCGGAGGACCGCGCGGGTGCCCAGGCGCTGCGCGAGAGCGGCTTCACGACCGGCCCGCGCGAGCCGTACCGCGTCGTCCACCCCGACGGGAGCCTGCACTACCTGCAGGCGTGGACCGAGGTGTGCGCCGAGTGCGACGGACGGCCCAGCCGGGTCCGCGGGGCCACGATCGACGTGACCGAGCGGGAGACCGCCCTGCGGACCGAGGCCGAGAGCCGGGCCCGGCTGGCGGCCGCGCTCGACCTGAACTCCACGGCCGTCTGGGAGTGGGACGTCCGCAGCGGCCTGCTCAGCTGGTCGCCGCGGATGATGGAGCTGATGGCCTGCGACCCGCAGGGCCCGCGCCCCGACCTCGAGTGGTTCCTGTCCCGGGTCCACCCGGCGGACCGGCAGCGGATGCGGGACCTCGGCGAGCGCACCGTCGCGACCGGCCGGCCCGAGCAGGTCAGCTACCGGGTCGTGCACCCCGACGGGGCGGTGCTGCACGTGCGGGCCTGGACCGACGTGCGCAGAGGCCCCTCGGGTGCCGTCACCCACCTCTGGGGCACGGCGATGGACATCTCTCCCCAGCAGGAGTACGCCGCCCGGCTGCGGGCCAACGAGGAGCACTTCCGGGTCGCCTTCGACCTGGCGCCGATCGGCATGACGATGATCAGCCTCTCGCCCGCGGCTCCGGGTCAGTACCTGCGCAGCAACGCAGCGTTCCAGAAGATGGTCGGGCGCACCGAGGCCGAGCTGCTGGCGCTGAGCATCGGCGACCTCACCCACCCCGACGACCGGGACCGCGACATCGCCCAGTTCGGGCAGCTGCTCGCCGGCGAGCTGCCCTCGCTGGCGCTGGAGAAGCGCTACATCCGGCCGGACGGACAGACCATCGACGCCTGGATCACCAGCTCCGTCGTTCACGGGGCGGAGGGCCAGCCGCTGTACCTCATCACTCACGCCGTCGACATGAGCGACCGGCTGCGCGAGCAGGCGGAGCTCAAGCGCCTGGCGCTCACCGACACCCTGACCGGCCTGGCCAACCGCACGCTGCTGAACGACCGCCTCGGGCACGCCCTGGCCGGCCTGGAGCGGCGCCCCGGGTGCCTGGCGATGCTGCTGCTGGACGTCGACCGGTTCAAGACCGTCAACGACTCGCTGGGTCACCAGGTCGGAGACTCGCTGCTGATCGAGATCGCCAAGCGGCTGGTCACGGTCACCCGCAACGACAGCACCGTGGCCCGTCTCGGCGGTGACGAGTTCGTCGTCCTCGTGGAGGGCGTCGAGGCCGTGGAGGCGGTCGAGGCGGTGGCCGGGCGCCTGCTGCGCGAGCTGCGCCGGCCGTTCGCGCTCGGCGACGGCCAGCCGCCGATCTCGGCCAGCGTCAGCATCGGGATCTCGCTCGCGGACGGCCCGGGCCGCCGGCCGGGCGACCTCTACCGCGAGGCCGACCTGGCCCTGTACCGGGCCAAGGACGCCGGGCGCGACCAGTACGCGCTCTTCGACGAGGAGCTGCGGGCCAGCGCCGACCGCCGGCTGACCTCCGAGACCATGCTGCGCAAGGCCCTGGCCGAGGACGCGCTGGTGCCGTACCTGCAGCCGATCGTGGACCTGGACGACGGCCGCATCCACGGAGCCGAGGCGCTGGCCCGGCTGATGGACGGGGACCGGCTGGTCGCCCCTGCCGAGTTCATCGACGTCGCGGAGGAGACCGGCCTGATCGTCGAGGTGGACGGCCGGATGTTCGAGCACGTCACCGCCCAGTTCACCGAGCTGGCCCGCCGCGGGACACCGGTCCGCCGCCTGACGACGAACGTCTCGGCCCGCACGCTCGAGGACCCGGCGTTCCTGCCGCGGATCCGGGCCGCGATGGCCCGCCACGGCGTACCCGGGTCGGGCATCCGGATCGAGCTGACCGAGCGCACGCTGCTGTCCGCGACCCCCGCGGTCCGCGACGCGCTCGACCAGATCGCCGAGATGGGCATCGCGGTGGGCCTGGACGACTTCGGCACCGGCTACTCCGCGCTGGCCTACCTGCAGAGCTTCCCGCTGCAGTTCCTGAAGATCGACCGGTCGTTCGTCAGCCGGCTGGGCGTCAGCCACCGGGACGACGCGGTCGTCGCGGCGGTCATCGACCTGTCCCACGCCCACGACCTGGTCGTGGTGGCCGAGGGCGTCGAGACACCGGCCCAGCTGGAGGCCCTGCGCGGCGCCGGCTGTGACCGCGCGCAGGGCTACCTGATGGGCAAGCCGATGAGCGTCGAGGACTTCTCGGCCCTGCTGCGCACCCACCCGCGCTGGTAGCGGCCGGGCCGGCCGCCGTCAGAGCGTGCGCTCGAGCGGGTCCCAGTCCGCGGGCAGGGCGCTCGGGAGCTCCAGCTCGGTCGTGACGTCCACGAACCGGCCCGCGGCGATCGACTCCTCGGTGGAGAGCAGCGCGTCCAGCACGTGCAGCGCCAGCCGGCCGCTGGCCCGGTGCGGCTCGCCGGCCCTCGCCCCCCGGGCCAGGTCGAGCGGGCCGATGCCGCGGCCGGACGGCCCGGCCGGCGCCGCCACCGTGGTCCGCACGGTCGCCCCGTCGGCCTGGGCGGCGCGCACGACCTCGATGCTGCCGCCGAACATGTTGGGGTCCGGCGTGACCAGCGTGCCGTCGGTGCCGGCCACCTCGACGACCCCGACCCGCTCCAGGGCCGAGTCGAAGCTGAACGTCGCCTGCGCCACCGCCCCACCCCGGAACTCGTACAGCGCCGAGACGTACGACGGCACGGTCACCTCGAACGACTCGCCGGCTCGCGGGCCGGTCCCGATGACGCGCGTCGGGCCGGCCGTGGACCCCAGCGCCACGACCCGCGCGATCGGGCCGAACACCTGGGTCAGGGCGGTGAGGTAGTACGGGCCCATGTCCAGCAGCGGGCCGGCTCCCGCCTGGTAGAGGAAGTCCGGGTTCGGGTGCCAGTGGTGCGGGCCGGCCTGCTGCATCACCGCGGACGCGGTCAGCGGGCGGCCGATGTCGCCGCGCTCCACCATGCGCCGAGCGGTCTGGATGCCCGGCCCGAGGACGGTGTCCGGCGCGCCGCCGAGCCGCAGCCCCAGCCGGTCGGCCTCGTCGACGAGGGACTGCGCGTCCGGCCGTGAGGTGGCGAGCGGCTTCTCGTTCCAGACGTGCTTGCCGGCCTGCAGTGCCCGGTGGGCGACGTCGGCGTGCGCGGCCGGGATGGTGAGGTTCACGACCAGCTCGACGTCGTCGCGGGCCAGCGCCTCCTCGACGCTCCCGGACGCCCCGACGCCGTACCGCTCGGCCTGGCTGCGGGCCCGGTCGGTCAGCACGTCGGCGACGAACCGGACCTCGAGGTCCGGGTAGGACGTCAGGTCGGTCAGGTACTGGTCGCTGATCGTCCCGGCGCCGATCACCGCGACGCCCATCGCATTCCGTGCCCGGTCGGAGCCCACGCCCCGAACCTATGAGCGGCTCCCGGCGGCCGTACAACGTCTGACTTCTGCCGCCTGGCGCCAGAAGTCGGGGGTGCCGGCGGCTCAGGACAGCTGACGCCGGCGCAGGGCGAGGGCCGCTCCGAGCGCGTCCGAGGTGAGTGCGTGCTCGATGCCCACGACCAGCCCGCCGCCGGTGCCGGACCACTCGCCCAGGGTCGGCTGGCTGATCACCAGGTTCCGGGTCGCGAGGGGCAGCGCCCGGCGGTAGACCACGGCGCGGATGCCGGCCAGCATGTCGTCGCTGGGGACGGTCAGGCCGCCGCCGACCACGATCCGCGCGGGGTTGTAGAAGTGGACCAGGTTGGCGACGACCTCCCCGATCTTGGCCGCCGCCTCGCGGACCAGTCCCACGGTCACCTTCTCGTTGACCCGCAGCGCCGCGGTCAGCTCCTCGCGCGTGGTCGGCAGCTTGCCGCCGTCCGAGCTGAGGTCGCGCACCTGGCGCAGGATCGCCGGCGCCGAGGCCACGGCCTCGATGCAGCCGTAGTTGCCGCAGACGCACAGGACCTCGTCCGCCCCGTGCACCCGGACGTGGCCGATGTCGCCGGCCGAGCCGTCGGCACCGTGGTAGAGCTCGCCGCTGGCGGTCACCAGGCCGCCGCCGATGCCGGTGCTGACCTTGATGTACAGCAGCGGGCTCTGGTCGGCGGGCAGGGCCCGGGCCTCGCCGAGCGCGCGCAGGTTGACGTCGTTCTCGCAGCGCACCGGGCAGCCGAACGCCTCCTGCAGCCGGTCGGCGACCGGGAAGTCGTCCCAGCCGGGCATGATCGGCGGCTTCACCGCCATGCCGTGACTGGTGTCGATCGGACCGGGGAGCCCGACCACGAGGACCAGCGGCTGCGGGCGCGGGTGGTCGATCCGGCCCAGGAGGTCGGTGAAGCCGGTGGTGATGGCGCTCAGCACCGCCTCGGGGCCGTCGGCGACGTCCAGCTGCATCTCGATGTCCGCGAGCTTCTGCTGGCCGAGGTCGTGGACGCTGAGCCGGGCGAACGTGACGCCGAGGTCGGCCACCAGGATCAGGCCGAAGGTCGGGTTGAGGCCGAGCTCCTCGGCCGGGCGGCCGCGGCCGATCGTCGTACGGACACCGAGGTTCGTCACGACGCCGGCCTGCTCCAGCATGTCCAGGCCGACCGTCACCGTCGAGCGGGCCAGCCCGGTGACGCGGACCAGGTCCGAGCGGGTCACCGCGGCGTGGCTGGCGATGAGGCGGGCCAGGGTGCTGGCGACCGACTCGACGCTGACCCGCGCCGAGACGGTCGGAACGAGCAGCCGGAGGTTGGGCTGGGCGGGAAGCTCGGTCATCGGTCCGCCTCGATTCCACTCGGCCTGCCCCCGATGGCGGCTCACCCGAACGTACCGGACGGCAGCGGCCGGCGGTGCGGCCTGCCGAGCCGTGACTCAGCTGTTGCGCAGCGCCGTGACGAGCTCGGACTTCGACATCGACGAGCGGCCGGAGACGCCGATCTCGGCCGCCCGCTTGCGGAGGTCGGCGACCGTCCAGTCGTCGTACGACCCACTCTCGCCGCCCCTGCGGCCGACCGTGGACCGCGAGCCGTTGGCGGCGGCGTTGGCGATCCGCGCGGACTTCTGCTTGCTGTTGCCCTCCTTGCGCAGGCCCTCGTACACCTCGGGGTCCTTCACGCTGGGGCCGGGCTTGCGGCCGGGCATCGCTGCTCCCTCTCTGGTGACCGTGCAGGACTCCTCCCGCATCGGTCCTGTCCTACTCCCGCGATCCCTGAACGGCCACCGGAGGTCGGGAACCGGCGAGATACGCCGCGAAGCCCCCGCCGCTCACCCGTCCCAGCAGCCGGCCGCTGGTGGCGACCGTCGCCTGGGCCGAGGCGATGACGGCGAGCGAGCGCAGCTCGGCGTTGCGGGACAGCGTGACGTCCTCGCCCACCTCGGCGTGGGGGTCGAAGCCACCGCAGGTCGCGTAGGCGTCGGCCCGCACCCCGAGACTGGCGCCGTGCACGTGCGGGTGGCCGTCGCGGCGCAGGTACCGGCTCTGCCAGACCTCGTACGCCGCGCGGCCGCACTCCTCGATGTCGGGCTCGACCAGCCCGCGGAACACCTCGGCGCCCTGGCGAGCGAGGTCGAGCTGGTGCGTCAGCCAGTCCGGCGGCACGCGGGAGTCGGCGTCGGTCGTGGCGATCCAGATCCGGTGGGGCGCCACGGTCTCCCCGGCCAGGCCGGCCCGGACCCCGAACGCCCGCGCCGCGCCGACGCGGCCCACCGTGCTGACGACCGCCTCGGCCCAGCTCCGCTCGGCCACGATCTGCGCGCTGCGGTCGACGCAGCGGTCCAGCACCACGACGGTGCGCACCCGCGGACGGGCACCATCGGGGACGCCGGCTGACGATCCCGTCCCGGCCACCCGGTCCACCGCCACCTTCAGCGCGTCCAGGCAGCGACCGACCCGGCGCTCCTCGTCCCGCACGGGCACCACCACGAGGACCAGCTCCATCGCGTGCGCGTCGCTCATCCCGCGCCGTCCGGGGCCGCGGCGTCGGCCGGGTCGCCCACCAGTCCCTCCCGGACCGCCACCGACCCCGCTCCTGCGGGCGAGAGCACCTCGAGCAGGAAGTCGTCCTCCTCGTGCCGGACCAGCCGGGTCAGGCCGGACGCGTCCCGGACCAGCCGCTGGGCCCGCGCACCGCTCAGCGGGTAGTCGGCGACCGGGTGCAGCCAGTGGCACAGAACGAGCGCGCCGTCCGGCGCCATGGCGCGCGCCGCGGCCTCGCCGAGCGCTGCCGCACCGGCCTCGGTGCAGTAGTACGCGACCTCCGAGATCATCACCAGGTCGAACTCGCCGTCCGGCCACTCCTCCGGCATCCGGCGCCGCTCGATGCGCACGCCGGCCCGGCCGGACAGCCGCGAGCGAGCCGCGGACACGGCGGCCTCGGCGACGTCGGTCGCCAGCAGCTCGTCGCAGCGGGCGGCCAGCGCCTCGGTCAGCAGGCCGATCGAGCAGCCGGGCTCGAAGCCGCGGCGGTACCGCGCCCGCGGAAGGCTGGCCAGCGTCAGCTCGCGCTTGCGCCGCTCGTACCAGCGGGCCCCGAAGTCCCAGGGGTCGGGGCTCTCGGCGTACAGCCGCTCGAAGTACTCCGTGGGCAGCGCGCCGGGCGTCACCACGGGAGCTCACCCCGGTCCAGCAGGAGACGACCGATCCGGGCGACGTCGCGTTCGGCGTGGTGCTGGCGCAGGTAGATCTGCAGGTCGGCCACCCGCCGGGCGTGGTCCTCCTCCGTGGCCAGGGGGGCGGGGCCCAGCCCGTGCGCGGCGGCGCTGAGCACGGCCTCGGCCGCCTGCGCCACCGTCCCGCGCACCCGCTCGGCCAGCAGGGCGCCGGCGGCTCCCTCCGCCCGCCCGGAGTCGACGTCGCCGGCGGCGTCGTCCAGCACCGCCCGGGCGGACCGCAGGGCGAGGTCCGCCGTGCCGAGGAGGAGCAGGGCCACCTGGTCCGGCTCGCGGCGGCCCGCCGTCGCCCACAGGCGGCGCGCGACGCCGACGGCCCCGCCGTACCAGCAGGCGGCGACCCCCATGCCGCCCCAGGCGAAGCCGGGTCGCGACAGGTACCAGCCGGTGGCGCCGACCGGCCGGCCGGGCACCGCGTCCAACGTGATCGAGCTGCTGGTGACGCCGGCCAGGCCGCGCGAGACCCACCGGCCGGTCTCGGCGCTCACCCCGGGGTGCTGCAGGTCGATCGCGAACAGCCGCCGTCCGTCGGGGGTGTGGGCGGTCACCAGCGCCCGGTCGAGCAGCTCGGCCGCGGAGCACCACGGCTTGGTGCCACTGAGCGTCCAGCCGTCGCTCGCCTCGCCGGGCTCCGCGCCGGTCGGGGTGGCCGTCAGCCGGACCCCGGGGCCCTCCGCGGCGTAGACGCCCCAGACAGCCCCGCCGTCGTCGTCGGCGGGGGAGCACCCGGCCTCGGCGAGGATGGCCAGCGCGTCGAGGTGGGCCTCGGCGACCTTCGCGACCGACAGGTCGCCGGCACCGAGTCCGGCCAGGATCGACCAGCGCTCGGCCGTCGCGCCGTGGCCGGGCGGGGGCGTGCGGGCGGCCAGCGAGCGGGTCAGCTCGACGGCGTCGCTGACGTTGCCGCCGGTGGCCGCGGCCAGCGCGGACACCTCGTCGTCGACGTGCACGGCACCTTCTCCTCGAGCCTGGGGCCGCCCCGGCTCGATCGTCGGGAGGCGGCCAGCCGACTGTGTCACGGCCCGCGGGGACCCCGCGAGCGGACGGCCGGTTCGGACAGGCGCGCCGGCCCGGTCGGCGGCACGATGGTCGAGCCGGAAGTCCGGTCGGCTCGAGGAGGAGCGACATGTCCGATGTCAGCGCGCCAGAAACCAGCAGCAGCTCGCGGCCGGGCATCTCCCGGCGTGCGGTGATCGGGGGCGCGACGGCCGCCGCGGCCGCGACCACGTTGCTGCGGGCCACCGGGGCCGAGGCCGCCACGACGCCGAGCCGGACGGCCGCGCGCAGCAAGCGGGTCGATGCGCTGCTGCGCCGGATGACCACCCAGGAGAAGCTCGGGCAGCTGCAGCTGGTCGGCGACGTCGCCACCGCGCAGGCCGACCTGGCCAAGGGGCAGCTCGGCGGGGTCTTCTCGGTCGTCGGCGCCGCGCAGCTCAACGCGCTGCAGAAGACCGCGGTCGAGAGCACCCGGCTCGGCATCCCGCTGATCTTCGGGCTCGACGTCATCCACGGGTACACGACGAACTTCCCGATCCCGCTGGGCCAGGCCGCCGCGTGGGACCCGGACGTCGCGGCCACCGACGCCCGGGTCGCGGCGGGTGAGGCCCGCCCGAGCGGCATCCACTGGACCTACGCGCCGATGCTCGACGTCACGCACGAGCCGCGCTGGGGGCGGATCGCCGAGGGCGAGGGCGAGGACCCGTACCTCACGAGCACCTACGCAGCGGCGAAGACCGTGGCCTTCCAGGGCGCGAGCCTGTCCGGCCCGACCAGCCTGGCCGCCTGCGCCAAGCACTTCGTGGCGTACGGCGGGGTCGAGGGCGGCCGCGACTACAACACGGTCGACGTGTCGATCCAGCGCCTGCACAACCTCTACCTGCCGCCGTTCAAGGCGGCGGTCGACGCCGGTGTGGCCACCGTGATGACGAGCTTCAACACGATCTCGGGTGTCCCCGCCCACGGGAACCGCTACGTCGTCCACGACATCCTCAAGAGCCGCTACGGCTTCGACGGCTTCGTGGTCAGCGACTACACCGGCATCCAGGAGCTGATCGTGCACGGCCTGGCGGCGGACGGCGCGGACGCCGCCCGGCACGCGCTCACGGCCGGCGTCGACATGGAGATGGTGAGCACCAACTACGTCGACCACGGGGTCGCCCTCCTGCGGTCCGGCCGGATCACCATGGCCCAGGTCGACGACGCGGTGCGCCGCATCCTGCGGGTCAAGGAGGAGCTGGGGCTCTTCGACCACCCGTACGTCGACGCCGCGGGCGAGACGACCGCGCCGACCACCGCGTCGCGGGCGGCGACCCGCGCCGTGGCGGCGAAGAGCCTGGTGCTGCTGCGGAACGAGGGCGGCGTGCTGCCCCTGAAGACCTCGGTCGGCTCGATCGCGGTCATCGGCCCCCTGGCTGAGGCCGACTACGACCTGAACGGCACCTGGACCGGTCTGGGTACGGGCTCGTCGACGACGCCGCCGACCACCCTGCTCGCGGCCATCACCGCGGCTGCTCCCGGCGCGAAGGTTGTCTACCAGCAAGGGTGTGCGGTCGACGACACGGACACCTCCGGGATCCCCGCCGCCGTGGCCGCCGCGCGGGCGGCGGACGTCGCCGTCCTCTGCGTCGGCGAGACGGCGGCGATGAGCGGGGAGGCCTCGGCCCGCAGCGACATCGGCCTGCCCGGAGTCCAGGAGCAGCTGGTGGCCGCGGTCGGCGCCGCCCAGTCCTCCTCGGTGGTGGTCCTGGTGAACGGCCGCCCCCTGACGCTGACCGGTGTCGTGGCGGCCGTGCCCGCCGTGCTGGAGGCGTGGGCGCCGGGCCTGGAGGGGGCGCACGCGGTGGCCGACGCGCTGTTCGGCGCGGTCAACCCGGGCGGCAAGCTGCCGGTGTCGTTCCCGCGGTCGGTCGGGCAGATCCCGATCTACTACAACCACGAGAACACCGGCCGGCCCTACGACCCGAACAACAAGTACACGTCGAAGTACCTCGACCTGCCGAACGGCCCGCTCTACCCGTTCGGCTACGGGCTGTCGTACACGACGTTCGAGATCGGCGGCCTGCACCTGTCCTCGCACCGGATGTCCCGGCGCGGTGGCCACGTCGACGTGACGGTGACGGTGACCAACACCGGCTCGCGCGCCGGTGACGAGGTGGTGCAGCTGTACATCCGCGACCCGGTCGCGAGCATCGTGCAGCCGGTCCGCCGGCTGCGCGGCTTCCGCCGGGTGACGCTGGCCGCGGGCGCGCACCGGACCGTGACGTTCCGGCTGACGCCGGACGACGTGGGGTTCTACGACAACGCCGCGCACTTCCTGGTCGAGCCCGGGGACATCGAGGTGTACGTCGGCGACTCCTCGGACGCCTCCGACCTCACCGACACCTTCACCGTCGCCTGACGCGGCCGGTGCTGCAGGCACGGCAACACGCACGAGGAGAGGACAGCTCACGATGGAGTACCGCACCCTGGGGTCGACCGGCTGCGTCGTGTCGAGCCTGGCGCTGGGCACGATGACCTTCGGCACCGAGACCGACGAGGCCGGGTCGCACGACCAGCTCGACCGGTTCGTCGAGGCCGGCGGTGTCCTCGTCGACACGGCCGACGTCTACAGCAAGGGCCGCAGCGAGGAGATCATCGGCCGGTGGCTCGCCGACCGGCCGGAGGCGCGGGACCACGTGGTGCTCGCGACGAAGGGACGGTTCGCCACCGGCACCGGCCCGAACGACGTCGGCCTGTCCCGGCGTCATCTGGCCCGGGCGCTGGACGACTCGCTGCGCCGGCTCGGCGTCGACGGCGTGGACCTCTACCAGGTGCACGCCTGGGACCCGATCACGCCGCTGGAGGAGACGCTGCGCTTCCTCGACGACGCCGTCCGGTCCGGCAAGACGCGCTACGTGGGCCTGTCCAACTTCACCGGCTGGCAGCTGCAGCGGGCGGTGGACCTGGCCGAGCGGTACGGCCTCGCCCGTCCGGTCACGCTCCAGCCGCAGTACAACCTGCTGGTGCGCGAGGTCGAGTGGGAGATGCTGCCGGCCTGTGCCGCCAACGGTCTCGGCGTGCTGCCCTGGTCGCCGCTCGGCGGGGGGTGGCTCACCGGGAAGTACGACCGGGACCGCCGTCCGTCCGGCGCCACCCGGCTGGGGGAGAACCCGGACCGCGGCGTCGAGGCGTACGACCGGCGCAGCGGCTCGGAGCGGACCTGGGCCGTCGTCGACGCCGTCCGAGCGGTCGCCGACGGCCGGGGCGTCGGCATGGCCCAGGTGGCGCTGGCCTGGCTGGCCGACCGGCCGTGCGTGACCTCGGTGATCCTCGGCGCGCGCACCCTCGACCAGCTCGACGACAACCTCGCGGCCGCCGGGCCTGCACCTGTCCGAGGAGGAGACCCGGATGCTGGACGAGGCGAGCGACCCGCAGGCCGCCGACTACCCGTACGGCGTCCCCGGCGTGGACCAGCGCGGCCGCGCGCTGCCGGACGACGCTCCTGCCGGGGGGCGACCGTGAGCCCCCGCCGCGGCGAGCAGCTCAACGTCCCGCGCGCCGAGTTCACCAGCTACTACGGACGGCCGATCCTCAAGCCGCCGACCTGGGAGGAGACCAACGTCGCCGGCTACCTGTTCCTCGGCGGTCTTGCCGGCGGCTCCGCCCTCCTCGCCGCCGGGTCGGAGGTGAGCCGGCGCCCGGTGACGGCCCGCGCCGCCAAGCTGGTGGCACTGGGGTCGATCTCGCTGTCCGCGGTCGCGCTGGTCCGCGACCTCGGCCGGCCCGAGCGGTTCGTCAACATGCTCCGCGTCCTCAAGCCGACGTCGCCGATGAGCGTGGGCTCCTGGTTGCTGGCCGGCTTCGGACCGGCCGCGGGCCTCGCCGCGCTGACCGACGTGAGCGGGCGGTTCACCCGGATCGGCCGCCTGTCGACGTTCGCCGCCGCCGGCCTCGGACCGTGGGTCGCGGCGTACACCAGCGTCCTCATCGCCGACACGGCGGTGCCGGCCTGGCACGACGGCCGGCGCGAGCTGCCGTTCGTCTTCGTCGGGTCGGCGGCGTCGGCCGCCGCGGGAGCCGCGCTGATCGCGGCCCCGACGGCCGAGGCCGGGCCGGCCCGCCGGCTGGCCGTCGTCGCGACCGCTCTCGAGGCGGCCGCCGCCCACCGGCTGGAGTCCCAGCCGCAGATCGAGCGGCGCTCCTACCGCAGCGGGCGCCCGGCCCGGCTGCTGAAGGCGGCGAAGGTGCTGGGCGCGGCGGGAGCCGTCGGCGCGCTGGCCGGCCGCCGCTCGCGGCTGGTGTCGGGTCTGGCCGGTGCCAGCCTGCTCGCCGGGAGCCTGCTCACCCGGCTGGGGATCTACGAGGCCGGTGTCGCCTCGAGCCAGGACCCCGAGGAGACCGTGGTGGGCCAGCGCAGCCGCCCACCGGCCACGGCGTCGTCAGGCGGCTAGGGCCTCGGAGACCAGCGGCCGCACCTCGCGGTCGAAGAACGCGAGGAACTCCTCCTGCTGGGGCCCGATCTGGGCCACGTGCAGCAGGTCCGCTCCGGCGTCCGCGTACTCGCGGATGACCGCCGCGTAGGCCTCCGGGTCCGGTCCGCACACGACCGACTCGCGGGTCGCCTCCTCCGGCACCAGCTCCGCGCCCTGCTCGAAGTGCCGCACGCTGGGCAGCACCTGGGACAGCTCGCCCGGCAGCCCCTGCGTGGCCCAGAGGCGGTGCGCGAGGCGGACCGCCTCGTCCTTGTCCTCGCCGTAGCAGAACTTCACGCCGGCCTCCACGACGCCCCGGCCGCCCTGCGTGCGGTACGCGGCGATGTCGCCCGACGAGGGCTTGGTGGTGATCAGCCCGTCGCCCTTGCGCGCGGCGAGGGAGAGCGCCTTGGGGCCGAAGGCGGAGACGTAGATCGGCACCGGACGCTCCGGCAGCGTGTAGATGCGGGCGTCCTCGACGGTGAAGTACCGGCCGTGGTGGTCGACCCGCTCGCCGGACAGCAGCGCGCGCAGGATCTCGATCGCCTCATCGAGCATCTCGAGCCGGACGTCGGTCGTCGGCCAGCGCGCTCCGACCACGTGCTCGTTCAGAGCCTCGCCGGTCCCGACGCCGAGCCGCAGGCCGCCGGGCAGCAGGCGCGAGGCCGTCGCGGCGGCCTGGGCGACCACCGCCGGGTGCACGCGGACGGTGGGACAGGTGACCGCGGTGGTCACCGGGAGCGAGGTCACCTGGCTGAGCGCGCCGATGACCGACCACACGAACGGGCTCTGGCCCTGCTCGTCGTTCCACGGGTGGAAGTGGTCGGAGATCCACAGGCTCTCGAAGCCGTGGTCCTCGGCCAGCCGGGCCTGGCGCACCAGCTCCTCCGGCGGGTGCTCCTCGCAGGACAGGAAGTAACCCAGCCGCATGACAGCCTCCTCGCTCCGGCGGCCCGAAAGCCTTGGTACGACAGAGAAACACGACACCAGCCCGGTGCCGGTTCGGCAACTCGGCCGGGTTCCGGTGGACAGCCGCCAGGCAAGCAACGAACCTGGCTCCAGGTGGTCAGTCGTCGACGGGAGGACGCCATGTCGGTCACGCCGTTCAAGGACCTGCCGCTCGCCGACCGGGGGCGCCGGTGGGACGGTGCGGCCGCCGAGCGCCGGATCCGGGCCTGGGCGGGCGCCGAGGACGAGCCGAACGCCAAGTACCGCTCGGCCCACCTCTGGTTCGACCCGGACGCGAAGGACAGGTTCGGCGGCTACAAGCTGCTGATCGCCGACGTCGTGGACGGCCGGCTGCACGCCGTGCCGCGCGCCGTCATCGCGGCCGCGGGAGTCCTGGACGGTGCGCGCGGCGGTGTGGACATCCCCGCCAAGGACGTCGAACGGGCCAAGCGACACCTCGCGAAGTACTACGCGAAGATGGGCGACTCCCCGCCCTGGGAGTCCTGACTCCGCCCCGGTCAGGGGACGATCCCCGCCGCCGCGTCCAGCTCCTGCAGGAGCTCGTGGGCGGCCAGCTCGACCGCCTTGTGCCGCCACTCCGCCGCCCGGTACAGGCAGGCGATCAGCCCACTGCGGTGGACCCGGCGGAAGTCGCCGTACACGAAGGCGAACCGGGCCTTGGTCTGCTCGCCGACGCCCTCGGTGAGGCCGAGGTGCCACCCGGCGTACTCCTCCCAGCTGTGCCGCTGCAGGTACGCGTTCCGGTCTGCGGCCGACGGCTGGGTCCGCCCCCAGTCGCTCTCGAGGACGTACTGCCGCGCGGCGATCAGCTCCCGCGCGCGCTGCACGCCGGGGTCGTTCACGAGGTAGCGGCTCATCGCGGCTCCGACCCCCGCCGGACGCGCATCGGCAGGGCCCACCACAGACCGCCGAGCAGGCCCAGGGTCGCGGCCCCCGCGAGGGCCGCGCTCGCCGGGCCGATGACGATGCTGAAGACCAGGACGACGACGTCGGCCACGGCGAGAGCCAGGAAGGTGAGGCCGGCCCGCGCGGCCCGGTCACCCATGTCGACCAGCTGCTTCTTCTCGTGGTGACGGAACACCGCGCGGTGGATGGCGACCGGTGACACCAACAGCCCGGTCGCGGTGACCGACAGACCCACCGCGACCAGGTAGATCGCATGCTGCCCAGGCCCGAGCGCGGTGAACCGCTGCTGGAGCGGGAGGCTGAGCAGGAATGCCGTCAGGAGCTGCACGCCGGTCTGGCTGACGCGCAGCTCCTGCAGCAACTCGCCCCAGTTGCGGTCGGCGCGCTCCGCGGGGCTCTCGTCGCGCTCCGGCAAGGTCAGCCCTTGAAGGCGTCCTTGACCTTCTCGCCGGCCTGCTTGAGGTTCGAGACGCTCTGCTCGCCCTTGCCCTGGGCCTCGCGCGTCTCGTCCCCGGTGGCCTTGCCCTCGAGCTCCTTGGCCTTGCCCTTGAGCTCGTCGGTCTTGTTCTGGACCTTGTCGTCCGTACCCATGCCGGCTCCTCTCGTCGTCGAGCCACCATCGTGACGCGAATCGTCCTGGTTCGCCCGTCGAGCGGCCGCCCGGGCGCCAGTTCCGCCGTTCCTTGCCCGGATGTCGTCGGATGAGCCATCCTTGTGCTGCCTCGAAAAGCGGGGGCGCGAGCTCGTGAGTTGGGACTGCCGGTCAGGTGGCGAATCAGCGGTTGTCCGACGACGAGGGCTCGGACCCGGTTTCGACCGATCTAGGGGATCTGGACGAGACGTACCTCGGGTCCGAGGTGTCCGTCGAGCCGTCTCCCGGCGCGACGGTGGTCCGCCTCTGCGGTGACATCGACCTGTCCCTGTCCGACGAGCTCGCCGCGGCCTGCAGCGCCGCCCTGGACCGCGGCCTGCCGCTCCGGCTGAACCTGGCTGCGGTGACCTTCATCGACTCGACCGCTCTGGGGTTCGTCGCCCGGCTGGCGGCCGCCGAGCGTGAGCAGGGCCGCACCCTCCCGGTCGTGGGCGCGTCCCGCCGGACGGCCGACACCATCCGCCTGATCGGCCTCGAGGACGTCCTCGACCTGGACGGGAACGACGAGGCCTGAGCCCTCGACCTGCCGCCCGCACGCCTCGCGCGTAGCGTGCGGCTGTGACTGGTGACCCGGACGGACGGCTGCAGACGGTCATCGTCATGGGCGTGTCGGGGTCGGGCAAGACGACCGTCGGCGCACGGCATCGCCGACGGCGATGGGCTGGGAGTACGCCGAGGGCGACGACTTCCACTCGGCCGCCAACAAGGCGAAGATGGCGTCCGGCCACCCGCTGACCGACGAGGACCGCTGGCCCTGGCTGCGCAGCATCGCCGCTGGATCGACGCCAGGCGAGCGCCCGGCGCAGCACGGTCGTCACCTGCTCGGCCCTCCGCCGGCGCTATCGGGATCTCCTGCGCGAGGGCCGTCCCGGGCGTGCGGTTCTGCGAGCTCGACGCGCCGGAGCAGCTGATCGCGCAACCGCCTCGCCCAGCGCAAGCGGCACTACATGCCCGCCTCCCTGCTGGGCAGCCAGCTGGCCGACGCTGGAGCCGCTGCAGCCGGACGAGCCGGGCGTGCGCGTCTCGGTGGCCGACGACACCGGAGCAGATCGTGCCCGGACGCCCTCGACCGCGCTGGACCTGACACCACGCAACCCGATCCACATCGCGGCACCGACGCGCAGGCCGCCCTGCTGCTGGCCTGGCCGCCGCCGCGCCGATCACCGACGCCGGGCGCACCCAGCTGCTGACTGCCGCGTGCTCGGCATCCTCACCGTGGTGCTGCTCATCGCCGCGGCGAAGTTCCACCCGTTCATCGCGCTGATGCTGGGCACGGCCGTCATGGGCGGCGTCGCGCGGGTCGCCCCCGCGGACATCGTCACCAGCTTCACCAACGGCTTCGGCACGACGTTCGGCAGCCGTCGGCATCCTGGTCGCCCTCGGGCGGCATGCTCGGCAAGCTGCTCGCCGACTCCGGCGGTGCGGACCAGATCGTCGACACCGATCCTGAGCCGGGTCGGCGACCGCGCGCTGCCCTGGGCGATGGCCCTCATCGCGGCGATCATCGGCCTGCCGATGTTCTTCGAGATCGGTGTCGTGCTGCTCGTCCCGATCGTCATCCTCGTCGCGCGCCGGACCCACAACCCGTTGATGCGCGTCGGCATCCCGGCTCTGGCCGGCCTGTCCATCCTGCACGGCCTGATCCCGCCGCACCCCGGCCCGGTCGCCGCGATCAGCGCGCTGCACGCGGACCTCGGCTACACGCTGCTGTTCGGGCTGATCGTCGCCGCGCCGACCCTGGTCCTGTGCGGCCCGCTGCTCGGGCACTTCATCGCGCAGTGGGTCCCGGTGATGGCGCCCACGTCCGGACCCGGCGCCGAGATCGGTGTGGAGCCGGCGGACGCGGATGCCGCAAGCCCGGACGCGGCAGGCCCGAATGCGGCGGCCACGAACGCGGTGGGCCCGAAGGGGGTCGGAGGGGGTGGGGAGCGGACGGCGCAGCCCGGGCGGGGCCGGCGAGGACCTCCGCACGGTGACGGAGACCGACGACGCACCGAGGACGTACCGCGAGGAGGCGCACGGCCCCCGGCCGTCGTTCCTCGGAGCCCTGGTCGCGATCCTGCTGCCGGTGGTCCTGATGCTGGCCCGGGCCATCTCGGACCTGACGATGAACGCCGACAGCGGCACCCGCAAGTTCCTCGACTTCATCGGCACCCCGGCGGTGGCGCTGCTGGCCGCGGTGCTCGTCGGCATGCTGACCCTCGGCCGTGGCGCCCACTGGGACCGCGGCCGGATCAACGACTCGCTGGCATCCGGACTGCCCCCGCTCGCTGGCATCATGCTGATCGTCGCGGCCGGCGGCGGGTTCAAGCAGATGATCGTCGACGCGGGCGTCGGCAAGGTCATCGGCGACATGGCCCAGGGCTCGCACCTGTCCCCGTTGATCTTCGGCTGGCTGGTCGCGGTCATCATCCGGGTCGCGACCGGCTCGGCCACCGTCGCGACGATCACCGCGGCCGGCATCGTCAGCAGCGTGCCCAGCACCCTGGACCAGCCGCACCTGGCGCTGATGGCCCTCGCGGTCGGCGCCGGCTCGCTGTTCTTCAGCCACGTGAACGACGCCGGGTTCTGGCTGGTGAAGCAGTACTTCGGGCTGAGCCTGTGGGAGACCATCAAGTCGTGGTCGCTGATGGAGACCGCCGTCTCCGTCGTCGCCCTCGTGCTTCATCCTGCTGCTGGGCGCCGTGGTGTGAGAGCGGTCCTCAGCGGTTCTGAGCGCTCCGCAGGGATGCTGAGCCGTCAGGAGTAGGCGCCGTCCAGGGCCGCCAGCAGGGTGTCCGTGGAGATGTTGGCCCCGCAGGAGACGACGGCGACGTGCCGGTCCGGATGCCGCGCCGCCACGTCCAGCCCGGCGGCCAGGGCCACCCCGGCCGCGCCCTCCACGAGCTGGTGGTGGGTGTCGATCATCAGCCGCATGGCGGCGGCGATCCGGTCCTCCTCGACGAGCACCCACTCGTCGACCAGCCGGCGGCACAGGTCGAGGGTCACGGCATCGGCCTCGATGCCGCCGGCGGTGCCGTCGCTGACCGTCGGCCGGGCCGGCGCGGGGACGACGTGACCGGCGGCGACGGCTGCCGCCATCGCCGCGTCGTTCGCGGGTGACGCGCCCACCACCCGCACACCGGGCCGGGCCGCGCGGACGGCGGCGGCCACGCCGGAGACCAGGCCACCCCCGCCGACCGCGACCACGACGGTGTCCAGCCCCTCACCGGAGGTCTGCTCGGCCAGCTCGACGCCCACGGTGGCCTGGCCGGCGACGACGTCGAGGTCGTTGTACGGGCTCACGTAGGCCAGCCCGTGCTCCGCGGCGTACTCCCGGGTCAGCGTCTCGGTCCGGCCCGACTCCTCGCCGAGGTGGCGCACCTCGACGCCGAGACGCCGGATCGCCGCCACCTTGACCGGTGAGGCGCTCTCCGGCACGCAGACCAGGCCGCGGCCGCCGAGGACGGACAGCGCGTACGCGACGCCGAGCCCGTGGTTCCCCGACGACGCCGCCACCACGCCGCGCTCGCGCTGCTCGGCGCCCAGCGCCGAGAGCTTGGCGATCGCCCCGCGCGCCTTGAACGAGCCGGTGCGCTGCAGGTGCTCGCACTTGACCTGGACGGCCGCCGAGCCATCGGCCCGCTCCAGCCGCACCAGCGGGGTCCGTACGACGTGCGGCCGGACCGCCTCGAGCGCCGCCGGGATCCGGTCCAGCAGGTCGGCGACGACGCCGGCCTCCGAGCCGCTGGGGCCCTCGCTCACCCCGCGTTGCCGTGGGCCGCCACCGAGACCGGCTCCCACTCGTGCCAGGTCGCCAGCCGCGACTGGTAGTCGGCCTCGGCCAGGGCGAGCGGGCCGTCCCCGAGGAAGATCCGCAACGGCGGCTCGTCCGCGTCGACGACGGCCAGGATCGCCGCCCGCGTCGCCGTCGGGGTCGCCGGGCCGGGCGCGCCGGGCCGCCATCCGCTCGGCGTTCTCCTCCCGGACCTCGTCGTACGCCGGGAGCGGTGTCGCGGTCCGGGAGGACGGGCCGGCCCAGTCGGTGGCGTAGCCGGTCGGCTCGATGATCGTCACCCTGATCCCGAAGCTCGCGACCTCAGCGGCCAGGGCCTGGCTCAGGCCCTCCAGCGCCCACTTCGACGCGTGGTACATCCCGATGCCGGGGAAGGCCGTGATCCCGCCGATCGAGGACACCTGCAGGATGTGCCCGGAGTGCTGGGCCCGCAGGAACGGCAGCGCCGCCTGGGTGACCCACAGGGCGCCGAACAGGTTGGTCTCGATCTGGTCCCGGGCGTCCGCCTCGCTCAGCTCCTCGACCATGCCGAACTGGCCGTACCCGGCGTTGTTGACGATGACGTCGAGCCGGCCCAGCTGGGCGTGGGCCCGGCGGACGGCGTCGAACACCGCGTCGCGGTCGGTCACGTCCAGCTGGATGGCCATGACCTGGTCGCCGAACAGCTCCTCCAGGTCGATCAGGGTGGAGACGTCGCGGGCGGTCGCGGCGACCGAGTCGCCCCGTTCGAGGGCCGCCATCGCCCACTCCCGGCCGAAGCCCTTGGACGCGCCGGTGATGAACCAGGTTCTCGGAGTCATGACCCCATCGTCGCTCCGACCGGCTGCGGCTCCGGCGCCGGGGTGCGCAGCTCGTCGACCCGGACGAGCGCGACGCCCGCGACGATGAGGACGCCGCCGGCGAGCTGCATCCCGGTCGGCAGCTGGCCCAGCAGCAGCCAGGCGAAGAGCACCGCGAACAGCACCTCGGTCAGCCCGACGAACGACGCGAGGCGAGCGCCGAGGCGGCGGGCCGCTCCGATGCCGGCGACGTAGGAGACGACGGCGGCGACCAGCGAGAGGCCCAGCACCGGCACGAGCCAGCTCGTCGTGCGCCCGGCGATCCGCACCGGCCCGAACGTCGCGTGCACCGGCAGCACTCCGACCAGCGCGGCCACGACCAGCAGCACGGCCCCCACGGTCATCGCCGCCCAGGCCATCGCCAGTGGCGGCAACGGCTCCTCGGTCCTCGCCGAGACCAGGTAGAAGGTCGCCAGCCCCACGGCCGCGCCCAGGCCCCAGAGCACTCCGACCGGGTCGACGTGCTGGCCGCCGGTCAGGTCCAGGACCAGCACCAGCCCGGCGAGGGCACCGGTGGAACCGGCCACGGTCAACGGCCGCGGCCGCTCGCCGTGCCGCAGCCACTGCCACCCGACGACGAGCACGATCCCGAGGTACTCCAGCAGGAGGGCGACGCCGACCGACAGCCGCTCCACGGCCTGGAAGAAGCAGAGCTGGCACAGGGCGACGGCGACGACGCCGTACAGCGTGACGAGGCGAGCGCTGCGGGCCAGGCTGGTCCGGCCGCGCCGCCGCAGCTCGGGCCACCGGCGCCGCACCTGGACCAGGGCAGGGACGGCGAGCACCAGGGCGGCCAGACCGACCCGCGCCGTCACCGCCGCGCCGGGGGTCCAGCCGATGCGGGTGAGCGACGTCGCGAACGAGCCCGAGGTGCCGAACGTCGAGGCCGAGAGCAGGGCCAGCGGGAGGCCGGTGCCGCCCCAGCGAGCGGTCCGCCCGGCACTGCCGGGGCCGGCATCGGTCGTGGTCATGCGCTGCACCCCGTCTCGCCGTGGATCCCCTCGAGGGATGGCCGGTAACTGGTCAACCGCCGTACACTCATGACGCTAGGGGAGGCCCCTGACAGGAGTCAAGATGATTTTCGCTCATGACACCGAGGTGGCGCTGGCCGCGGCCGCGGCCCTGGTGAACACCGCCCCCGAGCCGGTGACCGGCCGCGAGGAGCAGCTGGCCGACCTCGAGGACCTCGCCCGGTTCGTCCAGCGCTGGGAGTGGACCGGCCGCCGCGACCACGACCCGGCCGAGCTGGCCGCCGTCCGCCGGCTGCGTCCTCGCCTGGCCCAGGTCTGGGCCGCCGGCCCGGACGAGGTGGTCGGGATCGTCAACGAGCTGCTGCGGGACTTCCGCGCGCTGCCCCAGCTGGTCCGGCACGGCCGGTGGGACTACCACCTGCACGCGACCGCCCCGGACGCGCCGCTCGCCGACCGGATGGCGGTCGAGGCCGCGATGGCCCTGACCGACGTGGTTCGCCAGGGGGAGCTGGACCGGCTCCGCGTCTGCGCGGCGGACGACTGCGCCGACGTGGTCGTCGACCTGTCGAAGAACCGGTCGCGGCGGTACTGCGACAACGGCTGCGGGAACCGTGCGAACGTCGCCGCCTACCGCGCCCGTCGTTCGGCCGGCGCCTAGTCTGGTCACGCGACAGCAGCACGCGACAGAACGGGGAGGCAGCCATGCCGGGTCCGATCGCCAGCGGTACGCCGTTCAGCGGGTTCTCGGTCGACGACATCGCGGCCGCCCGCTCCTTCTACGCCGACGTGCTGGGCCTGCACGTCACCGAGGAGCACGGGATGCTCAGCATCCACCTGACCGACGACGTCGCGGTCCTGGCCTATCCCAAGCCGACCCGCGACCCGGCGTCGTACACGATGCTCAACCTGCCCGTGGACGACATCGACTCCGCGGTCGATGAGCTCGTCCGGCGCGGCGTCACGATGCTGCGCTACGACGGCCTGCCGCAGGACGACCGGGGGATCGCGCGCGGCCGAGCGGCTGGACAGGGCCCGGACATCGCCTGGTTCACCGACCCGGCCGGGAACATCATCGCCGTGCTGCAAGGGACCTAGCACGTGCTGGGTGAGCGGCGTTCACCGAGCGGACCGGGCGCCGTCACTCGCTGATCACCACACGGGACGAGGGTGGACGGGCCCGAGCTCCGGCCGAAGACAGGGGAGACGTCATGCACAGAGCAACGACGAGACTGCAGGCGCTGCTGGCCGTCGGCGCGACCACCGCCGCCCTGGTCGCCGTCACCGCGCCGGCCCACGCGACCGGGTCGGCGAGCGCATCGCCGACCACCGGCTGCCACCTGGCGAACGGCATCAAGCACGTCGTGCAGATCCAGTTCGACAACGTGCACCTCACCCGGGACGACCCGAACGTCGCGAGCGACCTCGAGCAGATGCCGCACCTCTACGGCTTCCTCAAGCGCAACGGCGTCGTGCTGGCCAACACCCACGACGTGCTCGTGCACACGGCGACGAACTTCGTGTCGAACCAGACCGGCCTCTACCCGGACCGCACCGGCATCACCCAGTCCAACAGCTTCAGCTACTACGACCCGGCCGGCGCCACCCACACCGGCGTCTCGTTCGCCTACTGGACCGACCCGCTGTACGACCCGAGCGGCGCACCCCAGGACACGCGCTACAACATCGAGTACGCCGCCGACCGGGCCGACGTGCCGTCCGGCCGGAACGTCAACGCACCCGCCCCCTGGGTCCCGTACACGCGGGCCGGCTGCAACGTCGGTGAGGTCGGGATGTCCAACACGGTCCTGGAGAACCTGGCCACGGACATCCCGACCGTCTTCGGCTCCGGCTCACCGCAGGCCGCGGAGGCGGCCGCGAACCCGGCGAAGGCGACGGCCGACATCGTCGGGCTCGCCGTGCACTGCGCGGCGACGTCGAGCACCTGCGCGACCGGTGAGAAGGACGCCCTGCCGGACGAGCCGGGCGGCTACCACGGGTACCAGGCACTGTTCGGCAACGCGCAGATCCAGCCGGTCGTCAGCCCCTCCGGACCGGTGCGGGCGCTCGACGGCAGCACCATCGCCGACGCCCACGGCAACCCCGGCTTCCCGGGGTTCGACTCGCTGACCGCGACGAACTCCCTCGGTTACGCCGCAACGCTTCTCGAGCACGGCGTCCAGGTCGACAACATCTACCTCTCCGACGTCCACGGCGACCACACCGCTGCCGCGACCGGTGACCTCGGCCCCGGCGAGCAGACCTACGAGCAGCAGCTGCACGACTACGACACCGCCTTCGGCCAGTTCCTCACCCGGCTCGCCCACGACGGCATCACGCCCGCGAACACGCTGTTCGCGGTCACCACCGACGAGGGTGACCACTTCTCGGGCAGCGCTCCCACGCCTGCAGGCTGCACGGGAGCGCCGGGGAACTACTGCACCTACGCCACCCGCTCCGAGGTCAACGTCAACCTGCCCGGGCTGCTGGCCACCCAGCGCGGCGACACCACGCCGTTCGCCATCCACAGCGACCCGGCGCCGGCCCTCTGGGTGACCGGCGACCCCGCGCCCTCGAGTGCGGCCGTCCGCACGCTGGACCGTGACCTCCTCTCCCTGCGGATCACCAACCCGCTCACCGGCGGCACGGACCGGGTGGCCTACCAGCTGGCCGACCCGGTGGAGGAGAAGATCCTGCACTTCGTGTCCTCCGACCCCGCGCGGACGCCGACGCTGACGGCCTTCTCCGGCGAGGACGAGTACGTCGGCGGCGGGGCCGCGAGCTGCGCGACGCCGTGCGTGTCCACGTCGCAGGGCTTCGCGTGGAACCACGGCGGCCTGTGGCCCGACATGCAGGACATCTGGTCGGCGTACGCCGGACCGGGAGTTCGCAGCAGGGGAGTCGACCGCACCACCTGGTCGGACCAGGTCGACACCCGTCCGACGGTCCTGGCGCTGACCGGCCTGCGCGACGACTACGCCAGCGACGGGAGGGTCCTGATCGAGGACCTGTCCCCGAGCGCCCTGCCGAAGTCGTTGCGGGACAACCGATCCGGCCTGCTGGCGCTGGGCCGGGTGTACAAGCAGCTGCTGGGCTCGGACGGCCGGTTCGCGCTGGACACGCTCGCCGCCTCGACGGCCGGCCTGCGCAGCGGGTCGGCCACGGACGACCGTCGCTACCGGGCGACCGAGGCCGAGCTGGCGGCTCTGGACCGGTTGCGCGACGCGGTGACCGGGCAGATGAGCGCGGTGCTGCTGGGTGCCGCGTTCGACCATCGCACTGCCACGCCGGCCCAGCTCCAACGGCTCGACGCCGAGGGGACGGCCCTGCTCGCGGCGGCGCACCGGCTGGCCGGCTGACTAGCCTGGGTGCATGACGGCACCGAGGGCACTCTTCATCGGCGGCACGGGCGTCATCAGCACGGCCTGCAGCCATCGCGCGGTGGAGGCCGGGTTCGAGGTGACGCTGCTCAACCGCGGCTCGACCGCGGTGCGCCCGGTGCCCGAGGGCGCCCGGGTCGTCACCGCGGACGTGCACGACCGGGCGGCGGTCGCGGATGCGCTCGGCGGCGCGGACTTCGACGTGGTGGCCAACTTCCTGGCCTTCACGCCGGACCAGGTGAAGGACGACGTCGAGCTGTTCCGCGGCCGGACCGGCCAGTACGTCTTCATCAGCTCGGCCTCGGCGTACCAGAAGCCACCGAGGCGGGTGCCCGTCCTGGAGTCGACCCCGCTGCGGAACCCGTTCTGGCAGTACTCCAGGGACAAGATCGCCGGCGAGGACGTCCTCGTGGCGGCGTACCGGGACGAGGGCTTCCCGGCGACGATCGTCCGGCCGTCGCACACGTACGACCACACGTCGCTGCCGCTGGACGGGAAGTGGACGGCGATCGACCGGATGCGCCGTGGCGTGCCGGTCGTCGTGCACGGTGACGGCACCTCGCTGTGGACCCTCACCCACCACACCGACTTCGCCCCGGCCTTCGTCGGGCTCCTCGCCAACCCGCACGTCGTCGGCGACAGCTTCCACATCACGTCGGACGAGGCGCTCCCCTGGGACGAGATCACCCGGCTCCTCGCGGCGGCCGCGGGCGTCGAGCCGCGGATCGTGCACGTGCCCTCGGACGCCATCGCCGCGGCCGACCCCGAGTGGGGGGCCGGGCTGCTGGGGGACAAGGCGCACTCGATGGTGTTCGACAACAGCAAGGTCAAGGCCGCCGTCCCCGGGTGGACCGCGACCGTGCCCTTCGCCACCGGCGCACGCGAGATCCTCGACTGGTACGACGCGGACCCGAGCCGTGGCGTCGTCGACCCTGGACTCGACGCGCTGATGGACCGGCTGGTCGAGGCGTACGCACCGCAGCGGTCGTGACGCTGGAGGAGGTGGCCACCGAGCTGTACGGGCTGCCCGCCGGCGAGTTCACCGCCGCCCGCAACGCCCGGGCCAAGGAGCTTCAGGCGGGCGGTGACAAGCCCCTCGCCGCGGCCGTCCGCAAGCTGGGACGGCCCAGCGCGGCGGCCGCGCTCGCCAACCAGCTCGTGCGGCACGACCCCGAGGTGCTGCAGCCCGTGCTCGACCTCGGCGTCGCGCTGCGCCAGGCCTCGGCCTCGCTCGACGGGCCGGCCATGCGCACGCTCTCGCGCCAGCAGCGCGACGCCGTCACGCCGGTCCTGCGCCGGGCCCGCGCCCTGGCCGCCGACAACGGCGAGAAGGTCAGCGAGCAGACCCTGCGGGAGCTGGAGGAGACGCTGCGGGCGGCGATCGCGGACGACGGCGCGGCCGAGCAGCTGATGGCCGGCTGCCTCACCGGTCCGCTGGAGCACACCGGCTTCGGGTCGGCCCCCGGGGCCCACCTGACCGTCGTACCCGGCGGTGGGGGCGCGCGGCGACCGGCTCCCCCGGCCCGGGGCGGGCCGCCGGAGCGCGGCCAGGTCCGGCCCCGCGACCGGGACGAGCCCGCGGAGCAATCTGCGGCGCCTGCGCTGGACGGTCGGGCGGCCCGGGAGCGGGCCCGCGCCGAGCAGGCGCTGGCCGCCGCCGAGACGGCGCTCGAGGAGGCCGTCGCGGCGCGCAAGGCGGCCGCGAGCCGGGTGAGCGACGCGGACGGGGCGGTGACCGAGCTTCGCGGCCGCGTCGAGCGGCTGCGCTCCGAGCTGGAGTCCGCCCGCAGCGACCAGGCCCGGGCCGACCGCGAGCGGGCCAAGGCCACGGCGGCGCTCGACAAGGCCACCCAGGCGATGCGCGCCGCCGCTCGCCGGCTCGAGGACGCCGGCGCCCGCCTGGAGAGCCTGGACTGACGTCACCGCGCGTCGCGAACGACCCGCGGTTGCGCCGTTGCGCGGTCCCGGGCTGTCACACTTGCTGGCGGCTCGTCCCGGAAACCGTGCAGAGAGGTGCGGCCCATGCTCGTCGTCACGTCCAACGACATCCCCGGATGGGACATCCAGCGTGTCTGCGGTGAGGTCTTCGGCCTGACCGTGCGCTCGCGGAACGTCTTCTCCCAGATGGGCGCTGGCCTGAAGTCCATGTTCGGCGGCGAGCTGGCCGGCATGACCAAGGCCCTCGCCGACAGCCGGAACGAGGTGATGGGCCGGATGATCGAGGAGGCCCGGGCCCGGGGCGGCAACGCGATCGTCGCCATGCGCTTCGACACCTCGGAGATGGGCGACGTCTGGACCGAGATCTGCGCCTACGGCACGGCCGTCGTGGCGGTCCCCGTCACCGAGGGCGCCCGGCAGACGGCGATCCAGCTCGGCTACGGCGTCGCCCAGTAGCGTGTAACCTGCTGCCGCGCCCCAATAGCTCAGACGGCAGAGCGTCTCCATGGTAAGGAGAAGGTCTAGGGTTCGATTCCCTATTGGGGCTCTGCGCTGCACCGCCCGGTGGCAGCACGCGGCGGGGTAGCTCAGGTGGTTAGAGCAAACGGCTCATAATCGTTGTGTCGCGGGTTCGAGTCCCGCCCCCGCTACGCAGTCCGGCAGTTCGACAGCTCGGCAGTTCGGCAGTTCGACCGGCAGTTCGACTGCGCCCGGCGATCCTTTACCCTGGAACGTCGCGCGCCGGGGCGTGCGCGCCCCGGCGGTCGTCGGGCACCCGAACCACACACGCAACGCGAGGAAGGCTGTCCCGTGGCGAGCAAGAGCACGGATGTGCGTCCGAAGATCACGCTGGCCTGCGTGGAGTGCAAGGAACGCAACTACATCACGAAGAAGAACCGGCGCAACGACCCCGACCGGCTCGAGATGAAGAAGTTCTGCCCCCGCGACGGCCGGCACACGCTGCACCGCGAGACCCGCTGAGATGGTGCCGGCTCCGGCCCGGCTCTTCCTGACCTCGCACTCGGGCTAGCCGAGTGCCCGTCAACGAGGACTTCGTCGGCCGCTCCTACCCGCCCACCCCGTTCTACGAGATCAGCCGTGAGGCGATCCGCTCGTTCGCCGAGGCGCTCGCCGCCGGCGGACCGGTGCACCCGGCGCACCTCGACACCGCCGCCGCCCAGGCCCTGGGCTACCCGGACGTGATCGCGCCGCCGACGATGGCGATGATCGTCGCCCACCGGGCCAACTTCCAGTACACCGAGGACCCCGAGGCAGGCATCGACTACAGCCGGGTGGTCCACGGCGAGCAGAAGTTCGTCCACCACCGGCCGATCGTGGCCGGCGACCGGCTGGTCGCCGTCCTGAACGTCGACACCATCCGCGGGGCCGGCGGCCACAGCATGGTCGTCCTGCGGACCGAGATCGGCGACGAGTCCGGGGACCCGGTCTGTACGGCGACCGGGACGATCGTCGTGCGAGGTGACGGGTGAGCGCCCTGATCGTGACCGGCTCCCCGGCGTACGACGAGGTGCAGGTCGGGGACGAGCTGCCGCCCCTGCACATCGAGATCACCCGCGAGGCGCTGGTGCGCTACGCCGGCGCCAGCGGCGACTTCAACCCGATCCACTGGAACCCCCGCTTCGCCGTCGAGGTGGGCCTGCCGGACGTCATCGCGCACGGCATGTTCACCATGGGCACAGCGGTGCAGATCGTGACGTCGTGGGCCGGGGACCCCGGCGCCGTCGCGGCGTACGGCGTGCGGTTCACCAAGCCGGTCGTCGTCCCGGACCCGGGGGCGGCGGCGCTGGACGTGACCGCCGTCGTGGCCGCCAAGGACGACGAGAGCCGGACGGTCCGGGTGGACATCACCGCCCGCTGTGACGACGTGACGGTCCTGGGCCGCGCCCAGGCCACGGTCCGCCTCCGGTGACCGAGCGGCTGCTCCGGTCCCGCAACGCAGCCGCCACCGCGTTCCTGCTCAACGGCTTCGTCGCCGCCGTCTGGCTCTCGCGCATCCCGGCGGTCAGCTCGGAGCTGCACCTGGCTCCCGGCCGGCTCGGCCTGCTCCTGCTGTGCCCGGCGGTCGGGTCGGTGCTGTCCCTGCCCTCGGCCGGCCAGATCGTGCTGCGCCTGGGCGCCCGCGGGGCGATCCGGCTGTTCTCGGTGCTCTGCACGGGCGGCGTCGCCCTCGCCGGCATCGGGGTGAGCAGCCACCACGTGCCGCTCACCGCCGTGGGCCTGTTCTTCTTCGGGCTCGGGACCGGCACGTGGGACGTGGCGATGAACGTCGAGGGGGCGGCCGTCGAGCAGCTGCTGCGCCGCTCGATCATGCCGCGGTTCCACGCCGGCTGGAGCATCGGCACGGTCCTCGGCGCGGGCCTGGGCTGGGTGATGGCGACCCTCGACGTGCCGGTCGCGCTGCACCTGACCGTGGCCTGCGCGGTCGCGCTGGTCGCGACCCAGGTGGCGCTGCACTGGTTCATCGAGGCCGATCCGCACGGGTCGTCGCAGAGCACGCCGCCGCGGGCCGCGCTGCGCGCCTGGATGGAGCGCCGGACGCTGCTGATCGGCGTGGTGACGCTCTGTGCCGGGCTGGACGAGGGCGTGGCCAACGACTGGTTCGGCCTGTCCCTCGTGAAGGGCTACCACCAGAGCCAGGGGGTCGGGGCCCTCGGGTTCGGGGTGTTCGTCGCCAGCATGACCGTCGGCCGGACCGTCGGGACGTCGGTCATCGACCGGCTGGGCCGGGTGCGCACGCTGCGGCTGACCGCGACGGTGGCCGCGGCCGGCATCCTGCTCGTCGTCGTCGGGCCGTGGCTCGGCATCGCGCTGCTCGGGGGCGTGCTCTGGGGGGCGGGCGCGGCTCTCGGCTTCCCGATGGGCATGAGCGCCGCGGCCGACGACCCGGTCTGGTCCGCTCCGCGGGTGGGAGTGGTGGCCTCGATCGGCTACGTCGCCTTCCTGGCCGGACCACCCCTGGTCGGCTTCGTCGCCGACGGGGTCGGCGTCCGGCGGGCGGTGGGTGTGGTCCTCGTCGTCCTCGTGGTCATGGTCGTCCTGGCTCCCGTCGAGCGTCCGCTCGTGCTGGGAACCGGCGGCACCAAGGGAGCGCCCAGCGGCAGCGGCGAGGGCGCCTTGACCTCCTGAAGCTTCAGGTAGGTCGTGAGCTGCTGTCCGCCGCGGAAGGCCAGGTGGTTCAGCACCTGTTGCAGCTCGGCCACGTCCCGCGTCACGACCGTCAGCAGGTAGTCCATCTCGCCGGCGACCAGGTCGGCCGCGATCACCTGCGGCATCCCGCGGAGCATGTCCTCGAAGGCCTGGCTGGAGCGGGGATCGTGGCGGGTCAGCGTGGCCGCGACGTACACCTGGAGGGCGAAGCCCGAGGCGGCCGGGTCGAGCCGGGCGCTGATCGTGCGGATGACCCCCGAATCCTTCAGGCGGCGCACCCGGTGCAGCGTCGCGGCGGGGGACAGGCCGATCGAGCGGGCCAGGTCCACGTTCGTGACGTCGGCATCCGTCTGGAGCAACGCGAGCAACTGCAGGTCAACTTCATCAAGCGAAATGGCCATAGCACCGAACAATAGTTGGCCAACACGCACATCTGCCAGTTTTCACGTCGGCAGAGCGGATCATAGAGGCATGAAGCGCACGACCATGCCCACGATGCCCACGATGCCCGCGATGCCCGCCATCAGCGCCCTGACCGCAGCCGGAGTGCTGTGGGGTTCCAGCATGGCCCTGTCCAAGGTGTCGCTGGGCTGGCTGCAGCCGGGCTGGCTCACGGTCGTCCGGTTCGGGCTGGCCGCGGCTCTCCTGGCCTTCCCGGCCCGGGCCCACCTGCGCGCGGCGTTCACCCCGGCGATCCTGCTCTGGGGCGTCTTCGGCGTGGGCGTCTGCGTCGTCGTGCAGAACGTCGGCGTCGGCCTGACCAGCGTCAGCCACGCCTCGATGATGGTCGGCTCGATGCCCGTGCTCGTCGCGGCCATCGCGGCCGTCTGGCACCGGCACCGGATCAGCGCCGCAGCCTGGGTCGGCCTGGCCGTGTCCCTGCTCGGGGTGGCTGTCGTCGCCGGTGGCGGCGGTGGCCGGTCCAGCGTCCTGGGTGACGGCCTGGTCCTGTTCTCCCTGGCCGTGAACGCCGCGATGACGGTCGCTCAGGTCGACATGCTCGACGGGCGTGACCCGATGGCGGTCACCGCGGTGCAGTTCATCGCCGCGGCCGCCGGCGCCCTGCCGATCGCCGTCCTCGGCGAAGGCGCTCCCGCCACGCCCACGCGCGGTGGGCCCGGTCCTCGGCGTCCTGGCGCTGGCCGTGGTCGGCACGCTGGCGCCGTGGGTCCTGTTCGCCTTCGGCCAGGCCCGCGTGCCCGCGGCCTTCGCCGGCGCGTTCCTGAACATCGAGCCGCTCGTCGGCGCCGTGCTCGGCGCGTCGTTCTTCGCCGACCCGCTCGGCCCGCTGCAGGTCGGCGCCGGGCTGGCCATCGTCGCCGGCGTGGCGCTGAGCACCATGGCGGCCACCGCGCCGGCCGAGCGCGCACCCCAGACCGACCCGACGCCCGATCCGGAACCCCGCCGGACGCTGCGGTCCGTGCCGGCCGGGGACTGGTCGCTCGAGGACGTCTCGGCCGACTCGCTCGTCCTGGACCGCTGGGCCGTCGCCGCCTGACCCCCGGCACTGGGTAGCGTTCCGGCGTGCCCACCTCGCTGTCCGACCTGACCACGCTGCGGGTCGGGGGGCCGGCGGCGCGCGTGGTGACGGCCACGACGACCGACGAGCTGGTCGACGCCGTTCGCGAGGTCGACGACGCCGACGAGCCGCTGCTGCTGGTCGCGGGCGGCTCCAACCTGCTGGTCGCCGACGAGGGCTTCGGCGGCACCGTGGTCGTGGTCGCCACCCGCGGGCAGGAGGTCTCCTCGGCCGACGCGTGCAGCGGTGTCTCGCTCCGGGTGGCGGCGGGAGAGCCCTGGGACGACGTCGTCCGGCGTGCGGTCGCCGAGGGCTGGGTCGGCATCGAGACCCTGTCCGGCATCCCCGGCTCGGCCGGGGCCACGCCCGTGCAGAACGTCGGCGCCTACGGTCAGGAGGTCGCCCAGACCATCAGCTCGCTGCGGACCTGGGACCGCCGGGACGAGCGGGTCCGCACGTTCGCGGTGGGGGAGTGCGGTTTCGGCTACCGCACCTCGGCCTTCAAGACCTCCAGCCGGTACGTCGTCCTGGACGTCACCTTCCAGCTGCCTCTCGGCGACCGCTCGACCCCGCTCGCGTACGCCGACCTGGCTCGCGAGCTGGGTGTCTCCCTCGGCGAGCGCGTGCCGTTGTCCGATGCGCGCGAGGCGGTCCTCGCGCAGCGCCGGTCGCGCGGGATGGTGCTGGACGAGGACGACCACGACACCTGGAGCGCCGGCTCGTTCTTCACCAACCCGGTGCTCTCGCCGGCGGCGTTCGCCCGGCTGTCCGCACGGGCCACGCTGGCCGGGGCCGGCACTCCGCCGACCTACCCGTCCGAGGGCGGGGTGAAGACCAGTGCGGCCTGGCTGATCGAGCGCGCCGGCTTCGGGAAGGGGTACGGCCTGCCCGGCCCGGCCGCCCTGTCGACCAAGCACACCCTGGCCCTGACCAACCGGGGCAGGGCGAGCGCGGCCGACCTCGTGGTGCTCGCCCGCACGCTGCGCGACGGGGTGCGCGACCGGTTCGGGGTCACGCTGGAGCCCGAGCCGCGCCTGGTCGGCCTCAGCCTCTGACCGCCAGCCACGCGTCGACCTCGGCCAGCAGGTCGCGGCGCAGCCCGTCCGGCGCCCGCGCGCCGCGCAGGGAGTCGCGGGCCAGCTCGGCCAGCGTCCTCGTCGTTGAACCCGTGCGCCTCCCGGGCGAAGGCGTACTGGTCGGCCAGGCGGGACCCGAACAGCAGCGGGTCGTCGGCGCCCAGGGCCAGCTGGGCGCCGGCCGCCCGCAGGGCACGCAGCGGCACGGCGGCCTGCTCGCCGTAGACGCCGAGCGCGACGTTGCTGCCCGGGCAGACCTCCAGGGTGATGCCCCGCTCGGACGATCTCGTCCAGCACCTCGGCGGTCCTCCACGCGACCGGACGCCGTGCCCGATCCGGTCCGGTGCCAGGTGCTCGAGCGTCGTGCGCACGTGGTCCGGTCCGAGCAGCTCGCCGCTGTGCGGCACCGAGGCCAGGCCGGCCCGGCGGGCGATGCGGAACGCCCCCGCGAACTCCGCGGTGTCGCCGCGCCGCTCGTCGTTGCTCAGCCCGAACCCGACCACGCCGCCCGGCCCGTCCCCGGCGTGGTGGGCGGCCAGCCGGGCCAGCGTCCGGGCGTCGAAGGGGTGCCGCATCCGGCTGGCCGCGACGATCAGCACCAGGGTCACCCCCGTTGCGGCAGAGGCGTTCCGGGCCGCGTCCTGGATGATCTCCAGGGTGGGCGTGATGCCGCCCAGGTGGACGGCGTACGACGTGGGGTCGACCTGCAGCTCCAGCCAGCGCGACCCGTCCCGGGCGTCGTCCTGCGCCGCCTCCAGCACCAGCCGGCGGACGTCCGACTCGTCACGGACGCAGGACCGGGCGATGTCGTACAGGCGCTGGAACCGGAACCAGCCCTTCTCGTCGGTCGCCCGCAACGTCGGCGGGCGGCCCGGAGGTCAGGGCCTCCGGCAGGTGGATCCGGTGCTTCTGCGCGAGCTCCAGCAGCGTCGCCGGCCGCATCGAGCCGGTGAAGTGCAGGTGCAGATGTGCCTTCGGCAGGGTCGAGAGGTCGCGCACCCCTCAGGCCCGCCGGTCCCGCACCCAGCGGAACGTCCGGGAGGCCACGAACAGGCCGGCGACCAGCCAGACGACCAGGACGACCACGCCGGTGGTCAGGTGCCACGACCCGCCCGGCTCCGCGGCGACCATCGGTGCGGGCAGGAAGACCGAGCGGATGCCCTGGGCCATCCACTTGAGCGGGAACAGCGACGCGAGGGCCTGCATCCACGACGGCAGCTGGCTGTAGGGGAAGTACACGCCGGAGATGAACTCCAGCACGAGCACGACCGGAGTGACGACGTTCGCCGCCGTCCGCCCCGACCGGGGCACCGAGGCGAAGGCGATGCCCAGCGACGTCCCCGCCGCGGCACCCAGGACCACCAGGCCGACCAGCCGGGTCCAGCCGTCGATCGAGCCGGGAAGGTCGACGCCGTACGCGAGGCGGGCCACGGCCAGCAGGAAGCGCGATCTGGATGGCGGTGGTGACCACGACCTGGCCGACCTTGCCGATGAAGTAGGCCATCGCCGGCATCGGCGTGGCGTGCAGCAGCTTCAGCGTCCCGTTGTCCCGCTCGACCGCGATCGCGATCGACAGGGCCTGGAAGCTCGAGAGCATGACCCCCGTCGCGATCATGCCGGTGATGTAGTACTGCGCGCCCGTGATGCCCACGCCGTTGCTCTCGAGGAAGTCGTGACGGTTGAAGACGGACGCGAAGATCACCAGCATCACGACGGGGAAGAAGAAGATGAAGATCAGGGCCTGGGTCTCGCGCGAGAACTGCAGGAGCTCGATCTTGGCCCGCGAGAACCCCATGGCCGCAGTGCTTCTCGGGGACGCCTGCTGACTCACGGCGCTCCCGTCGTCGTTGCGCTCGTCACGTCGACCGGTCGGGCCGGCTCGAGCCCGGCGTCGGCGATCATCGACAGGTAGACCTCCTCCAGGCCCGGCCGGCGCACCTCCAGGTCCGGGACGTCGCCGAGCCGCCGGGCCAGGGCGACCACCGTGCCGGTCGGGTCGTCCGTCCGCTCCTCGCGCAGCTCGCCGCCCTCACGCCACCGGACGTACGGCGTGCGCCGCCCCGCGCCGCCCAGCCGCTGCACGGTGTCGACGTCGAGCAGCCGTCCGGCCGCGATCACGCCCACCCGGTCGGCCAGGTGCTCCGCCTCGTCCAGGTAGTGCGTGGTGAGGATCATCGTGGTGCCGGCCGAGCGCAGGCGGCCCAGCAGGTCCCAGAACGAGCGCCGGGCCTGCGGGTCGAACCCGGTCGTCGGCTCGTCCAGGAACAGCAGCTCGGGGTCACCGACGATGCCGAGCGCCACGTCGAGCCGGCGGCGCTGGCCCCCGGACAGGGACCCGGCCCGGGCCCGGCTCTTGGCGGTGAGGCCGACCATCTCCATGACCTCGGCCGGGTCCCGGGGCCGGGGGTAGAAGCCGGCGAAGTGGCGCACCAGCTCGGCGACGGTGAGCTCGCCCGTCTCGCCGGTCGTCTGCAGGACCACGCCCAGCCGGGCCCGCCAGCCACGGTCCCGGTCGGCCGGGTCGTGACCGAGCACCGAGACCTCGCCGCCGTCGCGCGGGCGGAAACCCTCCAGGATCTCCACCGTCGTGGTCTTCCCGGCGCCGTTGGGCCCCAGGAGGGCGAAGATCTCGCCGGCGGCGATGTCGAGGTCGATGCCGTCGACGGCGGGCTGGCCGGCGTACGTCTTGGTCAGGCCCCGGACCCGCACGACCGTGTCACCCGGAAAGTCCCCCGGACGATATCCCCTGGCGTGTCCCCTGGCGTGTGCATGGACCTACCCTCCCGCGCCGCGGGACTAGCCCAGCAGCTTCTGGATCCGGCCGACGCCCTCGACCAGGTCGTCGTCGCCCAGCGCGTAGGACAGCCGGAGGTACCCGCTCGGGCCGAACGCCTCGCCGGGCACGACCGCCACCTCGACCTCGTCCAGGATGATGTCGGCCAGCTCCATCGAGCTCCGCGGCGTCCGGCCGGCGACCTCGCGACCGAGCACGCCCTTGACCGACGGGTAGGCGTAGAACGCGCCCTGCGGGGTCGGGCACACGACGCCGTCGATCTCGTTCAGCATCGCGACCATGGTGCGCCGCCGCCGGTCGAACGCCTCCCGCATCCGGGCCACGGCGGACAGGTCACCGGTCAGGGCCGCGATCGCCGCGAGCTGGGAGACGTTGGCGACGTTGGACGTCAGGTGCGACTGGAGGTTCGTCGCCGCCTTGGTCACGTCGCGCGGCGCGAGCAGCCAGCCGACCCGCCATCCAGTCATCGCGTAGGTCTTGGCCACGCCGTTGAGCACGATGCAGGTCTCGGCCAGCTCCGGCACCTGCACCGGCATCGAGCTGAACTGCGCGTCGTCGTACGTCAGGTGCTCGTAGATCTCGTCGGTGATCACCCAGATGCCGTGCTCCAGGGCCCACTGGCCGATGGCCTGCACCTGCTCGGGCGGGTACACCGCGCCGGTCGGGTTGCTGGGGGAGCAGAACAGCAGCGCCTTGGTCCGGTCCGTACGGGCCGCCTCCAGCTGCTCGACGGTCACCAGGTACCCCTGGTCCTCGCCCGCGAAGACCTCGACCGGTACGCCGCCGGCCAGCGTGATCGCCTCCGGGTAGGTCGTCCAGAACGGCGCGGGCAGGAGCACCTCGTCGCCCGGGTCCACCACGGTCGCGAACGCCTGGTAGACCGCCTGCTTGCCGCCGTTGGTGACCAGGATCTGGTCCGGGCCCACCTCGTACCCGGAGTCGCGAGCCGTCTTGGCGGCGATCGCGGCCTTCAGGGCGGGCAGGCCGCCGGCCGGGGTGTAGCGGTGGTTCGCCGGGTCGGCGGCTGCGGCCACCGCCGCGGCGACGATGTAGTCCGGCGTCGGGAAGTCCGGCTCCCCGGCGCCGAACCCGATCACCGGGCGCCCGGCCGCCTTCAGCGCCTTGGCCTTGGCGTCCACGGCCAGCGTGGCCGACTCGGAGATGGCGCCGATCCGGGCCGAGACGCGCCGGCGTGCCGCCGCGCCGACCTGGAGCTGGGCTTCGGGCTGGGTGCTCTGCGTGCTCACGTCGCCCATCGTCCCACCCGGGGACGCCGGGAAGTCGCCCGGCCCGGTCCCACTCGCGTACAGTGGCCTCTCGGGTGGTTGACGACCGCCATGCTGTCGCCTGCCCTGACATCGGTTCGTCCCGAGATCCGGACGGGCCGGCGGCCGGCTCGGTAGGCGTTCGCCCCCGTAGGGCAGTGGCTCAATTGGTAGAGCACCGGTCTCCAAAACCGGCGGTTGGGGGTTCGAGTCCCTCCTGCCCTGCGAACACCGAGAGAGAAACGCGGACGAGGCGAGGACGACAGCTGTGACCGACATCAGCACGGCGGACGAGCGGGACCCGCGCGCCGCCCGTGACGGCCGGGGCGCCGGCGGTAGGGGCGCCACCGACCGCCGGGGATTCTTCGGCCGGATCGCGTTGTTCTTCCGGCAGGTGATCGCCGAGCTGCGCAAGGTCGTCCGGCCGACGCGCAGCGAGCTGATCACCTACACCAGCGTCGTGCTGGTCTTCGTGGCGGCCGTGATGGCGTTCGTCTCGGTGCTCGACTACGGGTTCGGCCACCTGGTCCTGTTCGTCTTCGGCGGCGGGAGCTGACGCCGGACCGCACCGCCGCAGGACCCCGCACGAGAAGCACCAGACCCCCGTACTCCGAAGGAAGCAGGTCCGCAGTGTCCCAGCAGTTCTCCGATGCTCCGCAGAGCTCGCCGGTCGACCAGCTCGACCGGGACGAGCCGTCGACGGACGTCGCCGAGGCTCCAGAGGCCGCAGAGACCACCGAGGTCGACGATGCTGTTGCGGCCACCGAGGTCGCTGACACCGACGAGGTGGCTGAGGCGGACGAGGCGGCTGAGGCCGACGAGGTGACGGTCGCCGAGGCGGACGAGGTCGCCGGCGCCGACGAGGACGAGGACGAGGACCCGGTCGAGACGTTCAAGGCCGAGCTGCGTCGGGCGCCCGGCGAGTGGTTCGTCATCCACAGCTACGCCGGGCTACGAGAACCGGGTCAAGGCCAACCTCGAGACCCGGATCGTCAGCCTCAACATGGAGGACTTCATCTACCAGGTGGAGGTCCCCATGGAAGAGGTGACCGAGATCAAGAACGGCCAGCGCAAGCTGGTCCGCCGCGTACGGATGCCCGGCTACGTGCTGGTCCGGATGGACCTCACCGACGAGTCGTGGGGCGCCGTGCGGCACACGCCGGGCGTGACCGGGTTCGTGGGCCACACCCACCAGCCGGTGCCGCTCAGCCTGGACGAGGTCTTCTCGATGCTCGCGCCGTCGCTGGAGCCGAAGGACCGGCCGAAGACCCCCGAGATCAAGGTCGTGGACTTCGAGGTCGGCGAGTCGGTCACGGTCATGGAAGGCCCGTTCGAGACGCTTCCGGCCACGCATCTCCGAGATCAGCGTCGACGGGCAGAAGCTCAAGGTGCTGGTCTCGATCTTCGGCCGCGAGACGCCGGTCGAGCTGTCCTTCAGCCAGGTCGCCAAGATCTGACCCGAGCCGCGCCCGTCCCCTCCCGACCAGCACGTCCACCAGCAGGTCCATCAGAACGTCCAGCAGTACGTCCATCAGCACGTCCAGCAGAACAAGGAACGAGATGCCTCCCAAGAAGAAGGTTGCAGCGCTGATCAAGCTGCAGATCCAGGCCGGCGCCGCGACCCCGGCCCCGCCGGTCGGCCCCGCGCTGGGCCAGCACGGCGTGAACATCATGGAGTTCGTCAAGGCGTACAACGCCCAGACGGAGTCCGAGCGCGGCAACGTCATCCCGGTGGAGATCACGGTCTACGAGGACCGCTCCTTCACCTTCGTCACCAAGACGCCGCCCGCCGCCGAGCTGATCAAGAAGGCCGCCGGCGTCCCCAAGGGCTCGGGCGAGCCGCACAAGACCAAGGTCGGCCGGCTGACCCAGGAGCAGGTCCGCACCATCGCGCAGACCAAGATGGAGGACCTGAACGCCTCCGACATCGACGCGGCGGCCAAGATCATCGCCGGCACCGCCCGGTCGATGGGCATCACCGTCGACGGCTGAGCTTCGCCGCGACACGACCAGCACGACCCGTACGACCAGCACCACGTGGCAGGGCCAGCTTCGGCCCGCACGACCACACCCCGGCGGCGCACGACGCACGCCACTCGAGAAGGAGCAGCACGATGAAGCGCAGCAAGGCCTACCGGGCCGCAGCCGAGAAGATCGACGCCGACCGGCTCTACGCCCCGGCTCGAAGCCGTCCGGCTGGCCAAGGACACCTCCACGACCAAGTACGACGCGACCGTCGAGGTCGCCATGCGGCTGGGTGTCGACCCGCGCAAGGCCGACCAGATGGTCCGCGGCACGGTCAACCTCCCCAACGGCACGGGCAAGACCGCCCGCGTCCTGGTGCTCGCCACCGGTGACCGCGCCGAGCAGGCGAAGGCGGCCGGCGCCGACTACGTCGGGTCCGACGACCTCCTGGAGCGCATCCAGGGCGGCTGGCTCGACTTCGACGCCGTCGTCGCCACCCCCGACCTGATGGGCAAGGTCGGCCGGCTGGGCAAGGTCCTCGGGCCGCGCGGCCTGATGCCGAACCCGAAGACCGGCACGGTCACGATGGACGTCGCCAAGGCGGTCTCGGAGATCAAGGGCGGCAAGATCGAGTTCCGCGTGGACAAGCACGCCAACCTGCACTTCATCATCGGCAAGACGTCGTTCTCCGAGCAGCAGCTGGTCGAGAACTACGCCGCCGCACTCGAGGAGGTCCTACGGCTCAAGCCGTCGGCCGCCAAGGGCCGATACGTACAGAAGGCGACGCTCACGACGACCATGGGCCCGGGCATCCCGCTCGACCCGGGCCGTACGCGCAATCTGCTCACCGACGACAGCGACAGCTGAGCCGGATCGGGCCGTCGCCGGAGGCGACGGCCCGATGCCGCGTCTCCAGGGTTTTCGGTCGCGAAGACGGGGGACGGGCTCATGGCAGGTACGCCGCGAGCACTGCTCGTGCCGGCGCTCGCCGTCGGGGCGCTCGCGCTCACCGCGGGGTGTTCGGGGTCGGCGCCGCCGCCCCGGCTGGCTCCCGCCGGTCAGGTCACCTCGTCCTCCGGTCCCGTCAGCGGCTCCGGCGGTGGGTCAGGCCCGGCGACCGCGGCTCTGCCCGCCCACCTGGCGGGCGCTGCGATGGCGGCCCGGGTGCGCTCGGCGATGGCCGGCTCGGGCTCGGCCCGCTTCTCGCTGCAGAGCTCGACCACGTCCGGCCAGGACGCCACCGGCGTGCTGAACTTCTCCGGCCGGACCATCCGGGTCAGCCTGGAGTTCAGCAACGGCAGTGACCGGCTGCGCGTGATCTCCGTGCCGGGAGTGCTGTACGCGGACGTCGGGCAGGTCGTCGAGGGCAAGCACTGGCTGAAGGTGGAGGCCGGCGCGACCGACCCGCTGTCCAGTGCCATGGCCCCACTGCTCAGCTACATGACGAACTCCGCCGACGTCTCCTCGCAGACCGGCAGCTGGACCTCCGCCGACGGCTTCACCAGCGCCGCGACCGGCCTCATCGGCGGCGTGCCGGTGACCGAGTACGACGCGACGATCCCGGTGGCCGCGGTCCGGGCCAACCTGCCGCCCCAGTTCCGCTCGGTCATGCAGCAGGACATCACCGGTGACAGCCGACTGCAGCTGTGGCTGGACGCCCGGCAGCGGCCGGTCCAGCTGGTCACCTCGGGCAGCTACGCCGGCCGCCCGGACCGGGTCACGGTGACCTACACGGACTGGGGGTCCGCTCCCACCGTCGTCCCCCCGGCGGCCGGGGACGTCATCCCCGCGTCCAGCTCCTGAGCCTCGCCCACGGAATCGTCCGACGACCGGCGCGACGGCGGATCGGGCGCTACCTTACGAAGGATCCGGCCCCGTCCCGTCAGCCGACCTGGAGATCCTCATGCGCCGTGGCCCGGCCGTCCTGTGCACCCTCACGGCTCTGCTCGCCGGCGTCGCCCTGACCGGCTGCTCGGGCAGCAGCTCCTCGGGGGCGGCCTCGTCCGGGGGCCCGTCGACCGCCTCCCCGTCCCCGTCGAGCGCGGCGACCGCGGACGCCGCCGCCCTGGTGGCCCGGGTGTCCTCGGCGAGCGGGCAGCTGAAGAGCGCGCACATCGTCGTGACGAGCTCCACCGCGGGCAAGGGCAGCACGTTCTCCGGGGACGTCAGCTACGACCCGCTGCGCCTGGCCCTGACGGTCGGAGTCGCCGGCAAGACCCTGGAGGAGCGGATCATCGGTGACGTCGCCTACCTCAAGCTGCCGGCCGGGTCGTCGGCCAAGCCGTGGGTCAAGCTGAACCTCGCCGCGGTCGCCAAGTCCCTGGGCGTGGACATGAACAGCTCGGTCGACAGCTCGAACCCGGCCCAGGCCGTGCAGCTGCTGGAGAAGTCCGCGGACCTGAAGAACCTCGGCAGCGCGACCGTGTCCGGTGTTCCGACCACCCACCTGAGCGGCACCGTCGACGTGGCCAAGGTCTACCCGTCGCTGACCGGGTCGGCCCGGACGCAGTACCAGCAGATGGTCCAGCAGCTCGGTCTCAAGGACGAGCACATGGACCTGTACGTCACCAGCCAGGACATCCCGATCAAGATCGTGCAGTCGTTCACCGCGAAGACGGGGGCCACCACGGTCACCGTGCTGCTGAGCAAGCTCAACCAGCCGGTGTCCGTGACGGCGCCCCCCGCCTCGCAGGTGGGCACCCTGCCCTGACGGCCGGTTCGCCCGGACCGGCCGGACCCGTTCGGCTAGGTCACCGTCAGGTGCAGCGTCGGGCTGGCGCCGGTCACCAGGAGGGCGTCACCGCCGCGCTCCACGCGGTAGGCCGGGTGGCCCGAGCTGGTCAGCCGGACGTGGAAGCCGTACCGTCCGCTGCTCGTCGTCCGGACGCTCGCGACCGTGTGCCACGCCCCGCCGCTGTAGTGCTGCAGCCGGATGGTGGCGGCCAGGTGCGGGCTCAGCGTCCCGGACAGCGTCGCCGTGGCGCCGCGGCCGTACGTGTGGTGCGCCGAGGCGAGGCTGAGGACGGGGCGGACCGAGACGACCGGCTGGTAGCCCGGGTCGTCCTGGCTGACGTACCACGGCTGCTCGGGGACGAGCACCGAGAACCGGGTGGTGTGCGCGGGCCGGACGGTCAGGACGGCCAGGCCGGTCGACCCCGTGGACGCCTGGGCCAGGAGGTGCGACACCGCGAGGTTCACCACGTCGTAGAGCCGTACCGGGTACGCCGGCAGCGCGCTGCCGTCACTGGCCCGGGTCAGCCGGACCTCGAAGGTGGCCGCGCTGCCGTACGTGATCGTCGTCGGCGGCCGGGTGAGCACGCGCGGCACGGCGCCGTCCAGGAGGTCCACCTGCTGGGTGACCGCTGGGCTGTACGCCGGCGCGCCGGTCCAGGTCGTGTTGAACGCCGCCACCGTGTACGTCCGGCGGGGCACCAGGCCGGACAGGGTGCCACCGACGAGGTCGGTCGCCGCCGCGTCGGGGGCCGGGAAGACCGCGACCCCGTCGGTCGGGGACGTCGGAGCGACCGTGCCCTCCTTGGCCACCACCCGCACGTTGACGCAGTGGGTGACCCAGTGCGACGAGGCGGCGCAGCCGGCCGGCATCGACGTCGCGCTCACGCCGATGCTCGTGGGGCTGAGGGTCTGCACGGAGATGGCGCCCAGTGGCTTCGGCGCCGGCGGGCTCTCGGCGACCCGGGCCGGTGAGGTCTGGTCCGGGTCGGCGCTGACCTGCTCGGCGAGGGAGAACTGCGGCGAGTACGCGGCCGTCCCGATGTCGACGGCCAACGACCCGGCCTGGGTGTCGTCCGGCAGCGTGATCGGGTCGGTGGACCCGGCCTCGGTCAGGATCACGTGGTCGCCGGCGGCCGGCGCAGCCCACGAGACCCGCACCTTCCCGGCGACGCCGGACTCCGGGGTCACGCTCAGCGCGGCGCCGAGCGCGGTGGGCACCACCACCGGGTCCGAGGCGGCCCAGGCGTCGTCGGTGTCGTTCCACGCGTAGACCGCGAAGCTGACCTCGTCGTCGACGTTGACGTCCGCGGTGTCCACGGGCACGTCCACGGTCACGCTGCTCTGGTCCGCGTCGACCGTGGCGAGCGGCGTCGAGGGCGGCGTCGGTGGGTTCGGGCCGCCCTGCTCGAACACCGCGTAGTGCCCCACGGCCTCGGCCGGCGGGGTCCAGGACAGCTGGAACTCGTCGTCGCCGTCGTGCCACTGCACGAACGTCGCCGTCACATCGGTCGGGCGCCCGGCGGCGTCGACGGCGGACGAGCTGGCCGCGGGCAACCCGACGGCCGCCAGGGCAGCCAGCCCGGCCACCGATGCCAGACCGGCCGTCGTGCGTCGTCCCACCGCCATCGGTGCCCCCTCGATCGATGCTGTCGGCGTCCGTATCGTCGGTGGGACCCGCGCGGTTGAGCGCCGGCCCCGGCCCGACACCCGCTTGGCTCCCTGCCGGCGTCGCGCAGGCGGTTTTGACCGGCGCCGCGGGCGGCCCGTACCCTGAGCGGAGCCACAGACCGCTGGTCATCCCGCCCGGAACCTCGGGTGGGTCCGAAGGTCCCGCTCCGGTGGGCGACCCGCGCAGGTGAACGTCGTGCAGCGCCGCTGTGCGGACCGGCCTCCGGGCCGTCCCGCCCACCGGCTCCTACGCCCCGTGCATCTGCGCCGGGGCGTCGTTCTTTCTCCGGACGGGTTCGTCGGGCCAGCACCCGAATCTGGAAGGAGACCCATGGCGAGGTCGGACAAGGCAGCCACCGTTGCCGAGCTCACGGACCGGTTCCGCGAGTCCGGCGGTGCAGTGCTGACCGAGTACCGCGGTCTCACCGTGGCCCAGCTCACCGAGCTGCGCCGCTCGATCAGCTGCCAACGCGACGTACGCCGTCGTGAAGAACACGCTCACCGAGCTCGCGGCCAAGGAAGCAGGGGTGACCGCGTTCGACGGTCAGCTCGCCGGCCCGAGCGCCATCGCCTTCATCACCGGCGATGCGGTCGAGACCGCCAAGGGCCTTCGCGACTTCGCGCGGGCCCATCCCGCACTCGTCATCAAGAGCGGCTACCTCGACGGGAAGCCGCTCTCGTCCGACGAGATCACCAAGCTCGCGGACCTCGAGTCCCGCGAGGTCCTGCTGGCCAAGCTGGCCGGGGCGATGAACGCCTCGCTGAGCAAGGCCGTCTACCTCTTCGCCGCACCGCTGTCGCAGACGGCGCGTCTCGTGGAGGCGCTGCGCGCGCAGCGCGAGCAGGAACAGGGCTGACCGGCCACCACCACCTTCGGCAGCGGTCCCGCGCTGCCGCGGACAGACAGGAAGGAAACGCCACCATGGCGAAGCTGGGTACCGACGAGCTGCTCGACGCGTTCAAGGAGATGACGCTGCTCGAGCTGTCGGAGTTCGTGAAGCAGTTCGAGGACACCTTCGGCGTGACCGCGGCCGCTCCGGTCGCCGTCGCCGCCGCGGGCGGTGGCGCTGCCGCCGCCCCGGCCGAGGCCGCCGAGGAGCAGGACGAGTTCGACGTCATCCTCGAGGGCGCCGGCGAGAAGAAGATCCAGGTCATCAAGGAGGTGCGCGGGCTCACCAACCTCGGTCTGAAGGAGGCCAAGGACCTGGTGGACGGCGCGCCCAAGCCGGTCCTGGAGAAGGTCAACAAGGAGGCCGCCGAGAAGGCCAAGGCCGCGCTCGAGGGCGCCGGCGCCTCGGTGACCGTCAAGTAAGGCACCACCGTCAGGAGGGGCGGACCCGCACGCCGGGTCCGCCCCTTCGCCGTCCCCGGGGCGTCCGGCGCGGAGTGCGTAACCTCCAGGACCCGTTCTCGTTACCTCCGGTGTGGGCGTGGAGATCGCAGATCGAGGGGCTGACCAAGAGCTTCGGCCCCCAGGTCATCTGGCAGGACGTCTCGCTCGACCCTCCCGGCCGGGGAGATCTCCGTCCTGCTCGGGCCCTCCGGCACCGGCAAGTCGGTGTTCCTCAAGACCCTCGTCGGGCTGCTGCGGCCCGACCGCGGCAGCGTCTGGATCGAGGGCCGCGACGTCCCGCGGCTGCGCGAGCGCGACCTCTACGAGGTCCGCAAGCTGTTCGGCGTGCTGTTCCAGGACGGCGCGCTGTTCGGCTCGATGAACCTCTACGACAACATCGCCTTCCCGCTGCGCGAGCACACCCGCAAGTCCGAGACCGAGATCCGCGCGATCGTCGATGGAGAAGTTCGAGCTGGTCGGGCTCCGGGCGCCGAGAAGAAGCTCCCGGGTGAGATCTCCGGCGGCATGCGCAAGCGGGCCGGTCTGGCCCGGGCGCTGGTGCTCGACCCCGAGATCATCCTGTTCGACGAGCCGGACTCCGGCCTCGACCCGGTCCGCACGGCGTACCTCAACCAGCTGATCGTCGACCTCAACGCTCAGATCCGGCGCGACGTTCCTGATCGTCACCCACGACATCAACACCGCCCGGACCGTGCCCGACAACATCGGGCTGCTCTACCACCGGCACCTGGCCATGTTCGGGCCGCGGGAGATGCTGCTGTCCAGCCAGGAGCCGGTGGTCCGGCAGTTCCTCAACGCCCAGCGGGTCGGCCCGATCGGCATGTCCGAGGAGAAGGACGCCGAGGAGCTGGCGCCGAGGAGCGCGACACCGAGCTGCCGCCGCTGCCGCCGATCCCGCTGCAGCTCGACCCCCAGCGACGGGTCGCCGCGGCGACCCAGCGCCAGCCGGGGGAGTGGTGCCGCGCCAACGGGGTCGAGCCGCCTCCCGGTTCGTTCGTCGACCCCGGCCAGCGTCGCGGCGGTGACGCCGTGAGCGCTCCCGTCGTCGGCGACCCTGCGCTCGACCGGCAGCCTGTTCGCGCTGTTCCTCGACGTCGTCCGGGCGCTGCCCCGCCGCCCGTTCCAGGGCAAGGAGTTCATCCACCAGGCGTGGTTCATCGCCAGCGTGACGATCCTGCCGACCGCGCTGGTCGTCGATCCCCTTCGGCGCGGTCATCGCGCTCCAGCTGGGCACGCTGACCCAGCAGTTCGGCGCGCAGTCTTCACCGGCGCGGCCAGCGTGCTCGCCATCCTGCGCGAGGCCAGCCCGATCGTCACCGCGCTGCTGATCGCCGGTGCCGGCGGCTCGGCGATCTGCGCCGACCTGGGCATCGCGCAAGATCCGTGAGGAGATCGACGCGATGGAGGTGCTGGGCATCAGCCCGATCCAGCGCCTGGTCGTGCCGCGCGTCCTGGCCACGATGCTCGTCTCGGTGCTGCTCAACGGCCTGGTCTCGGTCGTCGGGACCGTCGGCGGCTACGTGTTCAACGTCGTCCTGCAGGGCGGTACCCCGGGGGCCTACCTGGCCTCGTTCACGGCCGTCGCCCAGCTGCCGGACCTGTGGGCCGGAGAGGTCAAGGCGCTTGATCTTCGGGCTGATCGCGGCCGTCGTGGCGTCGTACAAGGGACTGACCGCGGGGGGTGGTCCGAAGGGCGTCGGGGACGCCGTCAACCAGTCGGTGGTGATCACGTTCATGCTGCTGTTCGTCACCAACTTCGTGCTGACCGCGGTCTACTTCCAGGTCGTCCCCCCGAAGCTCGGCTGACCGTGAGCATCCTGGACGCGGTCAACCGCACCGTCCGCCGCCCGCTCGACGCCGTCGAGGACCTGGGCGGCCAGCTGGTGTTCTACGTCCGCAGCATCGGGTGGAGCGCGCGGACGGTCCACCGGTACCGCAAGGAGGTCATCCGGCTGCTGGCCGAGGTGAGCCTCGGGTCCGGTGCGCTGTCGGTCATCGGCGGCACCGTCGGCGTCATCGGCTTCCTCGCGTTCTTCACCGGCACCGAGGTCGGGCTGCAGGGCTACCAGGCGCTGAACCAGATCGGCACGGGGGCGTTCGCCGGGTTCATCTCGGCCTACTTCAACACCCGCGAGATCGCGCCGCTCGTCGCCGGGCTGGCGCTCGCGGCGACGGTCGGCTGCGGGTTCACCGCCCAGCTCGGCGCCATGCGGATCTCCGAGGAGGTCGACGCCCTCGAGGTCATGGGCATCCCGAGCCTGCCCTTCCTGGTCACGGCCCGGATGATCGCCGGCCTGGTCGCGGTCGTCCCGCTGTACGTCGTCGGGCTGCTCTCGTCGTACGCCGCGACCCGGTTCATCACCACGTCGTACTACGGGCAGTCGAAGGGGACGTACGACCACTACTTCCACCTGTTCCTGCCACCCGGCGACGTGCTGTGGTCGTTCGTCAAGGTGCTGGTCTTCGCGGTCGTGATCATCGCGATCCACTGCTACTACGGCTACCACGCGTCCGGCGGACCGGCCGGCGTCGGCATCGCCGTCGGCAAGGCCGTGCGGACCTCGATCGTCGCGATCAACGTCATCGACTTCTTCCTGTCCCTCGCCATCTGGGGGGCCACGACGACGGTCCGGATAGCGGGGTAGCGCGATGCTGCTGGCGGCTGCCCGCTCCCGCCCGTCCCTGCCCCGCCTCGGGCGCCGGGCGGCCGGACTGGCCTTCCTGCTCGTGCTGGCCCTGCTGGTCGGGCTGTCGGTGGCGGTCTTCCAGCAGCGGTTCACCCCGGTCGTGCCCGTCACCCTGATGACCGACAGCATCGGCAACCAGCTGCAGAGCCGCTCCGACGTCAAGATCCGCGGGCTGATCGTCGGCGAGGTCCGGTCCGTGAGCACCACCGGGAACGGCGCCCGGATCGAGCTGGCCCTGCAGCCCGGCGCGGCCAAGAGCATCCCGGACAACGTCTCGGCCCGGCTGCTGCCCAAGACCCTGTTCGGCGAGCGGTACGTCGAGCTGGTCCTGCCGTCCGCGCCGGGCCCGGCGATCCGCAGCGGAGCGGTCATCCCCCAGGACCGCAGCTCCAGCGCCCTGGAGCTGGAGCAGGTCTTCGACGACCTGCTGCCGCTCCTGCAGGCGGTCAAGCCGGCCGAGCTCTCGGCGACGCTCAACGCGCTCGCCACGGCCCTGGAGGGGCGCGGCGAGCAGCTGGGGCAGAACCTGGTCGCGCTCGACGCCTACCTCAAGGGCCTCAACCCGCACCTGCCCACGCTGACCAGTGACATCCGCCGCCTCACGTCCGTGGCCGACACCTACACCGCCGCCGTGCCCGACCTGCTGACCACCGTGCGGAACCTGTCCGCCACGTCGGACACCCTCGTGGCCCACCAGAGCCAGCTCGGGCCGTTCCTGCGCGGCGTCACCGCTCTCGGCGACACCGGCACGTCGGTGCTCCAGCAGGACGGCAGCCGGATCATCGAGGTCGGCCGGCTCAGCCGCCCGACGCTGGAGACGCTCGCCCGGTACTCGCCCGAGTTCTCCTGCCTGACCAAGGGCCTGACCGGCATCGAGCCGCGGCTCACCCAGGCCTTCGCGGGCGGCGCGCTGCACATCACCCTGGAGGTCATCACCCCCCGGCCGGCCTACCAGCCGGGCCAGGAGCCGGTGTTCGCCGACACCTCCGCCCCCGAGTGCCGCGGCCTGCCGCACCCGGCGGGCAGCCAGAGCCACCCCTACCAGCCGGAGCAGTTCAACGACGGGGCCGGCGGGTCCAGCACCGCGGGCAGCGACCTGCCCGGGGCCCTGACGATGGGCGACGCGGGCACGCCCGCCGAGCAGCGGGTGACGAACGCGCTGTTCGCGCCCGAGCTCGGCTCGCACGCCGCCCCGGTCTCCGACCTCCTGCTCGGGCCGATGGTCCGCGGCACGGTGGTGAACCAGCAATGAAGACCACCGCCAGCCTGGTCAAGCTCGTCGCCTTCGCGGTGGTGACGCTGCTGGCCTTCGGCGTGCTCGCCGCCACCGTCGCGAACGTGCAGCTCGGGGACAAGCTGCACTACACGGCCGTGTTCACCGACGCCACGGGGCTGCAGAAGGGCGACGACGTCCGGATCGCCGGGGTGCGGGTCGGTGAGGTCACGAGCATCGGGTTGCGCTACGCCGCCGGGCGGCCGGAGGCCACGGTCGGCATCGAGGTGCTGCGCAGCTCACCGCTCACCGAGGGCACCGGAGCGGTCATCCGCTACCGCAACCTCATCGGGCAGCGGTTCGTCGCCCTGACCGAGGGCTCCGGCTCCAGCGCCCCGCTGCCCTCCGGCGGCACGATCCCGGTCACCCGCACCCAGCCGGCGCTCGACCTCGACGCGCTGTTCAACGGCTTCAAGCCGCTGTTCGCCGCGCTCGACCCGAAGGACGTCAACGAGCTGTCCGGGGAGATCATCCAGGTCCTGCAGGGCGAGGGCGGGAGCATCGACCAGCTCCTGGCCCACACCGCCTCGCTCACGTCGACGCTGGCCGACCGCGACCAGGTGATCGGCCAGACGATCACCAACCTCAACGCGGTGCTCGGCACCGTCCAGCAGCACGACAGCCAGCTCGGCGACCTGGTGGACCAGCTCGACCGGTTCGTCTCCGGCCTGGCGCAGGACCGCCACGTCATCGGTGACTCGCTGACCAACATCAACGCCCTGGCCGCGCAGACCGCGGACCTGCTCGTCACCGCCCGGCCGCCGCTGAAGGGCGACATCGGCCAGCTGCGCGACCTGGCGGCGCTGCTCAACAAGCCGGCCAACACCAAGGTCTTCCAGCAGTTCGCGCAGAACCTGCCGGACAAGCTGGCCACGATCACCCGCACCGCGACGTACGGCTCGTTCTTCAACTTCTACCTCTGCCAGTTCGACGGCACGGTGGTGCTGCCGACGGCGACGAAGGACGTGACGATCCCGGTCGGCGGCGGCATCGGCAACGTGGACTCGGCGAGGTGCTCATGAGCCTGCCGTTCCGCGAGCGCGACCCCCGGCCGATCGGTGCGATCGGGCTGGCCCTGCTGGCCGTGCTGGTGCTGCTGGCCTTCAACATCCAGAAGCTGCCGTTCCTGGGCCAGGGCACGACGTACCACGCGGCGTTCAGCGAGGCCGGGGGGATCGCGTCCGGCGACCCGGTCAAGATCGCCGGCGTCGACGTCGGCAAGGTCACCGGCGTCGACCTCGAGAACGCCCACGTCATGGTCACCTTCACGGTCAAGGGCTCCCAGCGCCTCGGCACCGAGACCTCGGCCGCGGTCAAGCTGCAGACGCTGCTGGGAAAGAAGTACCTCGCGGTGACTCCGGCCGGGCCGGGCCACCTGTCCGCGGGCCGGGAGATCCCGTTGTCGCGGACGACCCCGTCGTACGACGTGGTGGACGCGTTCTCCGACCTGACCACGACCACGGAGCAGATCGACTCCCAGCAGCTGGCGACGTCGCTGGAGACCCTGGCCACGACGTTCAAGGACAGTCCGGCCGACGTGAAGGCCTCCCTCGACGGCCTGTCCCGGCTGTCCCGGACCATCGCCTCGCGGGACGACGAGCTGCGCCAGCTGCTCTCGCGGGCGAGTGCGGTCAGCGGGACGGTGGCCAGCCGCAACGCCCAGGTCGCCTCCCTGGTCCAGAACGGCGACCTGCTGCTGCAGGAGCTCAGCGACCGCCGGGCCGCCATCCACACGCTGTTCCTCAACACCTCGCAGCTGGCCGAGCAGCTGACCGGGCTGGTCCAGGACAACCGGGCCCAGCTCCAGCCCGCGCTGACCCAGCTGCACCAGGTGCTCACCACGCTGCAGGGGGAGCAGGACTCGCTGAGCAAGGGCATCAAGCTCCTGGCCCCGTTCACCCGGGTCTTCGCCAACGCCCTCGGCAACGGCCCGTGGTTCGACGCCTGCGTGCCGAACCTCGTCGTCCCGTCGGTCGTCCCCGGCCTGCCGAGCGCCGGCTGCCCCGGAGGTGGTGCGAAGTGAACGCCGGGAACGCCGGGCACGCGCCATCGGGAACGGGGTGCGCCGGGCCCTCGCGCGGGTGAAGCCCACGTCGCTGATCGCGCTCGCCCTCGTGCTCGTCCTCGCCATGGGCGCGGCCCTGGTCTGGTGGCCCCGGGGGTCGCAGGTCAAGGTCACCGCGCACCTGGCCAGCGCCGTCGGCCTCTACCCGGGCTCGGACGTGCGCATCCTCGGCGTACGGGTCGGGCGGGTCCTGTCCATCACGCCGGACGGCACCAGCGACACCGTCACCCTCGAGTACGACGGCAAGTACCGCGTGCCCGCCGACGCGCAGGCCGCCGTGGTCTCGCCGTCCCTCGTCAGCGACCGGTACCTCCAGCTCCTGCCGGCGTACACCGGCGGACCGGCGATGCGCAGCGGCGGTGACATCCCGCTGTCCCGCACAGCGGTGCCGGTCGAGCTGGACCAGGTCACCGGGAACCTCGACCAGCTCACCAAGGCGCTCGGCCCGGACGGCGCCAACAAGAACGGCGCGCTGTCCGACGTGCTGGACACGGCCGCGCAGAACCTCGACGGCAACGGCCAGCAGCTGCACGACACGGTCGCCGACCTGTCCCGGGCCACGGCCACCCTGGCCGGCGGCAAGGACGACCTCTTCACCACGGTGAAGAACCTCCAGTCGTTCACGAGCACGCTCGCCGCGAACGACCCGCAGGTGCGCTCGCTCAACACCCAGCTGGCCAGCGTGTCCGACCAGCTGTCGGGCGAGCGCGGCGACCTGGGCGCGGCCCTGCAGAACCTGGCGGTGGCGCTCGGCGAGATCTCGACGTTCGTGCGCGACAACCGCTCGGTGCTGACCACCGACGTGTCCCAGCTGGCCTCGGTGACGACGGCCGTCGCCCGCCAGAAGGACGCGCTGGCCGAGACGCTGCGCAACGCGCCGGTCGCGCTGTCCGACCTCGGCCACGCCTACGACCCGGCGTCCGGCACCCTGGACAACCGGGTCGACCTGCCCGGTGCCGAGGGAGTCAGCCAGCTGCTCTGCGCGCTGGTCGCCCACGGCACCACGCCGACCACCGCGGGGCAGGCCTGCACGCTGCTCGGCTCCCTGAGCGACCGCCTCGGTGCGCTCGGCGACACCCACACCGGCTCGCTGCCGCTGGGCCTGCTGGGGAGCGGCTCATGAGGGCCCCGGTCCCGGCGCGCCCGACCGGCCGGCGCCGGCGGCCTCTCGTCCCGCTCGCCGCTCTCCTCGCCGGCGTGCTGGCCGTGGTCCTGTCCGGGTGCCAGGGCGCGTACGACCTGCCCCTGCCCGGCGGCAAGGCGATGGACGGCAAGGGGTACCAGGTGACCGCGGAGTTCTCCGACGTGCTGGACCTGGTGCCGCAGTCGGCGGTGAAGGTCGACGACGTCACGGTCGGCCGCGTGGAGCGGATCGCGGTCCACGGGTGGACGGCCAGCGTGACCCTGCACGTCGACAGCTCCGTGCACCTGCCCGCGAACGCCACCGCGCAGCTGCAGCAGACCAGCCTGCTCGGGGAGAAGTACGTCGAGCTGAGCCCGCCCGAGGGCGTGGCCGCTCAGGGCCGGCTGACCGACGGTGCGGTGATCCCGTTGGCGCGGACCGGGCGCGACCCCCAGGTCGAGGACGTCCTCGGCGCCCTGTCGCTGCTGCTCAACGGCGGCGGCGTGGCGCAGCTGAAGATCATCACCACCGAGCTGAACAAGGCGACCCACGGCAACGAGTCGTCCATCCGCGACCTGATCGGGCAGCTGAACACCTTCGTCGGCGGCCTGGACGCCCAGCGCTCGCAGATCGTCAAGGCGCTGGACGCGGTGGACCGGCTCGCGACCCGGCTGGACGCCCAGAAGGCCGACCTGGCCACGGCCCTGGACCACCTGCCCGCTGGCCTGAAGCTGCTCGCCGACCAGCGCGCGCAGCTGACCGCCATGCTGTCGGCGCTCGACCGGCTGGGTGCGGTGGGCACGAAGGTCATCGAGGCCAGCAAGACCGACACCGTGGCCGACCTGACCGCGCTGCGCCCGACGCTGACCCAGCTGACCAAGGCCGGCGACGACCTGCCCAACTCGCTGCGGCTGCTGCTGACGTTCCCCTTCCCGGACAACGCGGCGACCGGCGCCATCAAGGGCGACTACGCCAACCTGCACGCGACCCTCGACCTCAACGTCGCCGAGCTGCTCAAGCAGAACGCCGCCGGGCTCAGGACCAGCGGCCTGTCCGGTCTGCCGTCGTCCCCGCTGAGCGCACTGCCGACCCAGCCCGCGCTGCCCAGCCTGCCCGGCCTGTGCATCCCGCTGGTCCCCTGCGGCTCGACCGGCACGGGCGGCTCCGGCGGGTCCCCGGGCCCGGGCCCGGTCACGATCCCGACGCCAGCTCCCGGACCTGTCGGCGCTGCTGAAGTCGCTGGGCCAGGCCTCGCCCGGGGGCAGCACGGGCACCCAGGGCCAGCTGCTCACGCTCCTGCTCGGAGGGCTGTCCGGATGATCCGTCGCTCGGTCAAGGTCCAGCTGGTCGCCTTCGCGGCGATCACGCTGCTCGCCGTCTCCTTCCTGTCGGCCCGGTACGTCGGGCTCGGCCGTCTGTTCTTCGGCGGCGGGTACGTCGTCACGGCCGACTTCGCGGACAGCGGCGGCATCTTCTCCGGTGCGGAGGTCACCTACCGGGGGGTCCAGGTCGGCCGGGTCGACCAGCTCCACCTCACGCGCGGCGGCGTGCTGGTCGACCTCCGGCTGGACAGCGGCACGCACGTGCCGACCGGCGCCGTCGCCGTCGTCGCCGACCGCTCGGTGGTGGGGGAGCAGTACGTCGACCTGCAGCCCAGCCGCAGTGGGGCGCCGTACCTGGCGGCCGGCAGCCGGATCCCGCGGTCGGCCACCCGCATCCCGGTGCCCGTGGCGAACGTGCTGCAGGACGTCGACAGCACGGTGAACTCGGTGGGACGCCAGCAGCTGGTCACCGTCGTGGACGAGCTCGGCACCGCGTTCAGCGGCAGCGCCGCCGACCTGCAGCGCCTGCTCGACGCCGGGAACGCCCTCACCCGCTCGGCGACCGAGGCCCTCCCGCAGACCGTCGGGCTGATCGACGACGGGAGCACGGTGCTGGCGACGCAGCAGGCCAGCTCCGCGGACATCCTCGCCTTCAGCCGGAACCTCGCGCTGCTGAGCGGCACGCTGAAGGACCACGACAACGACGTCGCGACGATCCTGGACCGGGGGACCCTGGCCAGCTCACAGGTCGTGAAGCTGTTGCAGGACAACCGGACCGGGATCTCCACGCTGCTGACGAACCTGGTCACCGTCGGTCAGGTCACCGCGCAGAACAACGCCGGGCTGCGGCAGATCCTGGTGACGTACCCCGACACGGTGGCCGGGGCCTACACCGTGCTGCCCGGGGACGGCACCGCCCACTTCGGCCTGGTGCTGAACGCGAACGACCCCGCCCCGTGCCTGCAGGGGTACGGCGGCACCCAGCGCACCGACCCGGCACAGACCACGAACCTGCCGCCGCTCAACACCGGGGCCCACTGCGCGGCACCCTCCTCCTCCGGCACCGACGTCCGCGGCGCCCAGCACGCGCCGCACGGCTGATCCGTAACCTTCGGCCGCTCGCGTCGTTCACCCGGTGTCGGCGCAAACCGCCGGCGAGCGTCAGCAGTGGCAGAGGAAGGACCACCATGACCGCCCTGGTGCAGCAGGCCACGGCCCCGGTTCACGACCCGGTCGACGACCCGGCTGCCGACGCGGCCGCCGGTCACCGCCGCTCGCTGCGACGCCCGCCCGGCGTGCGGTTCGCCCTCGGGCTCGCCCTGGTCGCCGCCCTCGTGCTGGCCGTCGTGCTCGGCCGCCAGCTCCAGGCCGAGCGCTCCCGCGCGCAGGACCGGGCCGACGCGGTGGCCGCCGCCCGACAGGTCGCCGCCAACTTCTCGACCCTCAGCTACCGCACCTTCGACCAGGACATCGCCCGCGTGGCGGCCGAGACGACCGGGTCGTTCCACCAGGACTTCGCCGCGCAGGCGGCCCAGATCAAGAAGGTCGTGGTGCAGGACCAGTCGGTCTCCACCGGGCAGGTCGGGCCGGTAGCCGTCGTCTCCTCCTCGCCGACCACGGCCCGCGTCCTCGTCGTCCTGGACGCGAACGTGACCAACACCGCCACCGCCACCCCGGCCGCCCGGCACTACCGGGTGCAGCTGGACCTGGCCAAGGTCCACGGCCGCTGGCTGGCCAGCCAGCTGCAGTTCGTCGGCTGAGGGGCGGACGAGATGGGAAGGAACGCGATGGCGACAGTGGCCGGCCGGCGCCGGATGGCCGATGCCGGGGTCCGGGAGGTACGCCGCGGTGGCAGTGGTGAGGCAGTGCCGCCTGCCACCGCGGTCCGGCCTCCCCGCGACGCCGAGCTGCTGACGGATGCCCACCCGGTGGTCGAGCCGGAGGAGCCGGTGGCCGGGCCACCGCCGCGCAGCCGTTCGTGGGTGGTGACCGCGGGGCTGGCCGCCTGCCTGGTCGCCGTGCTGCTCGCCGCCGCCCTGTGCGCCGTGACCGTGCGAGGCGACCGGGCCGACGTGGCCGGGGGCAGCTCCGCGCTCACCGCGGCCCGGACCAGCGCCGTGACGATCCTCAGCTACGACTACCGCCACCTGGACGCCGACTTCGCGGCGGCGACCGCGCTGACGACGGGCTCGCTGCGCACCGACTACCAGGCCACCACCAGCAAGGCCGTGGCCCAGCTGGCCGCCCAGACGCACGCCGTCGTCAGCGCCAAGGTGGTGGCCGGCGGGGTCGTCGCGTCGACCTCCACGACTGCGACCGTGCTCCTGTTCGTGGACCAGACCACCACCTCGAACCGGCTCAGCGCCCCGCAGACCGATCAGAACCGGGTCGAGCTGACGATGCGCAGGTCGGGCCGGCACTGGCTGGTCAGTGGCCTGAAAGCCCTGTAGGTCCTCAGGTCCTCGGACCGGTCGGTCGCCGTACGGGTCAGCGGAAGGCCGCGACCACGCCGGCCAGCTGCTCGAGGTCCTCCGGCCCGCGCAGGCCGGGCAGGGACACGAAGGCGGTCGACACCCCGAGGTCGGCCAGCTGGCGGAACCGCCCGATGTGGTCACCCACGGTCCCGGCGTGGTGGTCCCGGCCGTACGCCGCCGCCGTCGTGCGCCCCCGCAGCCGCTCCACCAGCGCGGCGCACTGCTCGCGGTCGGCGCCGATCACCGGCACGTCCAGCACCGTCACCGCGACCTCGGCCGGATCGCGCCCGGTCTGCGCGCAGGCCCGGCGCAGGGTCGCGACACCGCTGGCCAGGCGCTCGGCGTCGCTGGGCAGGTTGACCGCATCCCCGAGGCGAGCGGCCAGCGCCAGCAACCGCGGCCCGCGGCCGCCGACGACCACCGGCACCGGGCCGACCGGCCGGGGGTAACAGGTGGTCTCCGGCAGCGCGACCAGACCGTCGTCGTACGGCCCGGTCCCCGGCGCCCAGAGGGCGCGCAGGGTGCGGATGCCGGACTCCAGCTGCCGCAGCCGCTCCCCGGGCGGGGCGAAGGGCAGGCCGTACGCCGCGTGCTCGCGCTCCCACCAGCCCGCGCCCACCCCGCAGAACGCCCGGCCACCGGTGAGCACGTCGAGGGTGGCGACGGTCTTGGCCAGCGGCCCGGGCGCGCGCAGCGACATCGGGGACACCAGCGTGCCGAGCCGCAGCCCGGGAGCGAGTGCGGCCAGCAGGCCCAGGGTGACGAACGGCTCCGGCAGGTCCTCCCACTCGCGGCCCACCTGCGGGATCTGGATCAGGTGGTCCATGAGGGCGATGCCCTCCAGGCCGGCCTCCTGCGCGGCTCGGGCCACCGACGCCAGCCAGGCCACCGGGTCCGGCCCCCACGGGAACCGGGACAGCTGGAGCACGAAGCCGAGCCGCTGGGCGTCGGTCCGCTGGCTCTCGGCCGCCGCGGCCGCGCCGGGGGAGTGGGCCGGCTCGACCGTTGCCGCGGCCGCCCGCACGGGCACGACCAGGTCCCAGCCCTCCGTGCGCAGCTCGTGCGGGATCGAGCGCATCCGGCGCAGCTGGTCGGTGAGGGCGGCGGCCGGGACGGGCACCGTGCGCTGCCGGTTCCGCGCCCGGCACAGCTCGGCCGGGGTGTCGAGGCGCACGGCGACGGCCGGCAGGCCGGCGGCCCGTGCGGCGCGCAGCCAGCCGGCCCGGCGTCCCGGGTCCAGCCCGAGGGTGTCGACCACGGTCGTCAGCCCCCGGCCGGCCCGGGCCAGGACGACCGACTCCAGGACCGCGAAGGCGTCGGCCGAGGCGTCCAGGTCGTGCTCCCCGCTGCCGACGACGGCCCGCAGCGCGTCCGAGGACACCACCTCGCTGGCCCGGTAGTGGGCGGCCGCCCAGGCCGACTTGCCCGAGCCGGAGGCTCCGACGAGCACGACGAGGGCCGGGTCCGGGATCACCGCCGGCTCGCTGCCCACGCCCCCAGTCTCCCGCCGTACTCCCCACCGCGCGCCGTGCTCCCGCTGCGACGGTGATGACGCGGCCGAGCCGCGCGCATCACCGTCGGCAGGGGAGCACCGCGGCGCGAGGGGAGCAGCGGGAGGCAGCGAGGGCGGGTGGGTACGGCCGGGCGGAATCTGCGCGTTGCCCTTGACGGACGGCCCGGCGCGGGTCATCTTTGTCGGCGAGCCTCTGGGCACCGCGCGGCTGGGTCTGCGCCGGGCTGCCGGAGGCCACTGGACGTGCTCCTGAGCACGTGTTACTGTGGCGCCTTGCGCTGTCTTCCGTCCCCGCCCTTCTCGCTCTCAGCGGACTGCTGAAACGCGATTCGGATCCGGGGCGGTCGCCATGCGCATGGAGGACATCGCAGTGAGATCCGCACCTCATTGGGATTGACACACAGGCCCGTGGAAGGACCCTCCTTGGCTGCCTCGCGCACCGCCCACCAGATCGTCACCACCGCACGCACGGCCTCCGGCCGTATCTCCTTCGCCAAGATCCGGGAGCCACTCGAGGTTCCCGACCTGCTGGCTCTGCAGACGGACAGCTTCGACTGGCTGCTCGGGAACGAGCGCTGGGCGGCCCGCCTGGCCGCCGGCAAGGCGGCCGGCCGCGAGGACATGAACGAGAAGTCGGGTCTGGAGGAGATCTTCGAGGAGATCTCCCCGATCGAGGACTTCTCCGGCTCGATGAGCCTGTCCTTCCGCGACCACCGCTTCGAGCCCGCCAAGTACTCCATCGAGGAGTGCAAGGAGCGGGACATGACCTACTCGGCGCCGCTGTTCGTCACGGCCGAGTTCATGAACGCCACCACCGGTGAGATCAAGAGCCAGACCGTGTTCATGGGTGACTTCCCGCTCATGACCGAGCGCGGCACGTTCGTGATCAACGGCACCGAGCGCGTCGTGGTCAGCCAGCTGGTCCGCTCCCCGGGTGTCTACTTCGAGCGCACCGCCGACAAGACCTCCGACAAGGACATCTACACCTCCAAGGTCATCCCGCTCGCGCGGGGCCTGGCTGGAGTTCGAGATCGACAAGCGCGACATGGTCGGCGTCCGCGTCGACCGCAAGCGCAAGCAGTCGGTCACCGTGCTGCTCAAGGCCCTCGGCCTGAGCGAGGCCGACATCCTCGAGCAGTTCGGCGAGTTCGAGTCGATGCGCCAGACCCTGGAGAAGGACCACACCACGGGTCAGGACGACGCCCTGCTCGACATCTACCGCAAGCTGCGCCCGGGCGAGCCGCCCACGCGCGAGGCCGCGCAGAACCTGCTCGACAACCTGTACTTCAACCCCAAGCGCTACGACCTGGCCAAGGTCGGCCGCTACAAGATCAACAAGAAGCTCGGCCTGGAGCAGCCGCTGTCGGCCAGCGTGCTGAACCTCGACGACATCGTCGCCACGATCAAGCTCCTGGTCACGCTGCACGCCGGGCAGACGCCACGATGCCGGGCACGCGCGGCGGCAAGCCGTACGACGTCCGGGTCGAGGTCGACGACATCGACCACTTCGGCAACCGGCGCCTGCGCACGGTCGGCGAGCTGATCCAGAACCAGGTCCGCACCGGCCTGTCCCGCATGGAGCGGGTCGTGCGCGAGCGGATGACGACCCAGGACGTCGAGGCCATCACGCCGCAGACCCTGATCAACATCCGCCCGGTCGTCGCCTCCATCAAGGAGTTCTTCGGCACCAGCCAGCTCTCGCAGTTCATGGACCAGACCAACCCGCTCGCCGGTCTGACCCACAAGCGGCGCCTGTCCGCGCTGGGCCCGGGCGGCCTGTCCCGTGACCGCGCCGGCATGGAGGTCCGCGACGTCCACCCGAGCCACTACGGCCGGATGTGCCCGATCGAGACCCCGGAAGGCCCGAACATCGGCCTGATCGGGTCGCTGTCGGCGTACGGCCGGATCAACGCGTTCGGGTTCGTCGAGACGCCGTACCGCATCGTCACCAAGGGCAAGGTCAGCGACGACGTTCGCTACCTGACCGCCGACGAGGAGGACGAGCACGTCATCGCGCAGGCCAACGCGCCGCTGACGGCCGACAACCACTTCGCCGAGGAGCGCGTGCTGGTCCGCACCAAGGGCGGCGAGGTCGAGTACGTCCCGGCCGTCGACGTCGACTTCATGGACGTCTCGGCCCGGCAGATGGTCTCCGCCGCGACCGCGATGATCCCGTTCCTGGAGCACGACGACGCCAACCGCGCCCTGATGGGCTCGAACATGCAGCGCCAGGCCGTGCCGCTGGTGCGGGCCGAGGCGCCGCTGGTCGGCACCGGCATGGAGTTCCGCGCCGCCCTCGACAGCGGTGACGTGGTCCGGGCCGAGAAGCCCGGCGTCGTGCAGGAGGTCTCCGCCGACACCGTCACGGTGGCCAACGACGACGGGACCTCCACGACGTACCGGATCGCGAAGTTCCGCCGCTCCAACCAGGGCACGGCGTACAACCAGCACACCACCGTGGACGAGGGCCAGCGGGTCGAGGTCGGCTCCGTCCTCGCCGACGGTCCGTCGACCGACCAGGGCGAGATGGCCCTGGGCCGCAACCTGCTGGTGGCGTTCATGCCGTGGGAGGGCCACAACTACGAGGACGCGATCATCCTGTCGCCAGCGCCTCGTGCAGGACGACGTCCTGTCCTCGATCCACATCGAGGAGCACGAGGTCGACGCCCGCGACACCAAGCTGGGCCCGGAGGAGATCACCCGGGACATCCCCAACGTCTCCGAGGAGGTCCTCGCGGACCTCGACGAGCGCGGGATCATCCGGATCGGTGCCGAGGTCGGCAACGGCGACATCCTCGTCGGCAAGGTCACGCCCAAGGGCGAGACCGAGCTGACCCCGGAGGAGCGGCTGCTCCGCGCGATCTTCGGTGAGAAGGCGCGCGAGGTCCGCGACACGTCGCTGAAGGTCCCGCACGGCGAGTCCGGCACGGTCATCGGCGTCAAGGTCTTCGACCGCGAGGAGGGCGACGAGCTGCCGCCGGGTGTCAACCAGCTGGTGCGCGTCTACGTCGCCCAGAAGCGCAAGATCACCGACGGCGACAAGCTGGCCGGCCGCCACGGCAACAAGGGCGTCATCTCCAAGATCCTGCCGGTCGAGGACATGCCGTTCCTGGAGGACGGCACCCCCGTCGACGTCGTGCTCAACCCGCTCGGCGTGCCGAGCCGGATGAACATCGGCCAGGTCCTCGAGACCCACCTCGGCTGGGTGGCCAGCCGCGGCTGGAAGATCGAGGGCAGCCCGGACTGGGCGGAGGGCATGCCGGCCGACGCGCGGCAGGCCGACGCCGGCACCCGGGTCGCCTCGCCGGTCTTCGACGGCGCGCGCGAGGACGAGATCATCGGCCTGCTCGACTCGACCCTCAAGACGCGGGACGGCGTCCGGCTGGTCGACGGCAGCGGCAAGGCGATGCTGTTCGACGGCCGCACCGGTGAGCTGTTCCCCGAGGCGGTCTCGGTCGGCTACATGTACATCCTGAAGCTGCACCACCTGGTCGACGACAAGATCCACGCCCGCTCCACCGGCCCCTACTCGATGATCACGCAGCAGCCCCTGGGCGGTAAGGCCCAGTTCGGCGGCCAGCGGTTCGGCGAGATGGAGGTCTGGGCCCTCGAGGCCTACGGCGCGGCGTACGCGCTGCAGGAGCTGCTGACGATCAAGTCCGACGACGTCGTGGGCCGGGTCAAGGTCTACGAGGCCATCGTCAAGGGCGAGAACATCCCCGAGCCCGGCATCCCCGAGTCGTTCAAGGTGCTCATCAAGGAGATGCAGTCGCTGTGCCTGAACGTCGAGGTGCTCTCCAGCGACGGCATGCAGGTCGAGATGCGCGACAGCGACGAGGACGTGTTCCGTGCGGCCGAGGAGCTCGGCATCGACCTGTCCCGGCGTGAGCCGAGCAGCGTCGAAGAGGTCTGACACCCACCACGTACGACGACACCCAGCGACTCACGACACATCGCGAAGACTGAAGCGAGAGAAGGACACACGTGCTCGACGTCAACCTGTTCGACGAGCTGCGCATCGGGCTGGCCACGGCGGAGGACATCCGCCAGTGGTCGCACGGCGAGGTCAAGAAGCCGGAGACGATCAACTACCGCACCCTGAAGCCGGAGAAGGACGGGCTCTTCTGCGAGAAGATCTTCGGCCCCACCCGGGACTGGGAGTGCTACTGCGGCAAGTACAAGCGGGTCCGGTTCAAGGGCATCATCTGCGAGCGCTGCGGCGTCGAGGTGACCCGCGCGAAGGTCCGCCGTGAGCGGATGGGCCACATCGAGCTGGCCGCCCCGGTCACGCACATCTGGTACTTCAAGGGCGTGCCCAGCCGGCTCGGCTACCTGCTCGACCTGGCCCCGAAGGACCTGGAGAAGGTCATCTACTTCGCGGCGTACATGATCACGTCCGTCGACGTGGAGGGCCGCCACCGCGACCTGCCCTCGCTCGAGGCGCAGATCGACGTGGAGAAGAAGGAGATCGAGAACCGCCGCGACAGCGACGTCGACGCCCGGGCCAAGCGGCTCGAGGGTGACGTCGCGACCCTCGAGGCCGAGGGCGCCAAGAGCGACGCGCGGCGCAAGGTCAAGGAGTCGGCCGAGCGCGAGATGGCGCAGATCCGGCGCCGCGCCGACGCCGAGATCGACCGGCTCTCCAACGTCTGGGACCGCTTCAAGGCCCTGAAGGTCCAGGACCTCGAGGGCGACGAGGTGCTCTACCGCGAGATGCGGGAGCGCTTCGGCCTGTACTTCGAGGGCAGCATGGGCGCGGCCGCGATCCAGCGGCGGCTCGAGGACTTCGACCTCGAGGCCGAGGCCGAGTCGCTGCGCGAGATCATCCGGACCGGCCGGGGACAGCGCAAGACGCGTGCCCTCAAGCGGCTCAAGGTGGTCTCGGCGTTCCTGACCACCCGCAACAGCCCGAACGGCATGGTCCTGGACTGCGTCCCGGTCATCCCGCCGGACCTGCGCCCGATGGTCCAGCTCGACGGTGGCCGGTTCGCCACCAGCGACCTGAACGACCTGTACCGCCGGGTGATCAACCGGAACAACCGGCTCAAGCGGCTGCTCGACCTGGGCGCGCCCGAGATCATCGTCAACAACGAGAAGCGGATGCTGCAGGAGGCCGTCGACGCGCTGTTCGACAACGGCCGCCGCGGCCGGCCGGTCACCGGCCCGGGCAACCGCCCGCTGAAGTCGCTGTCCGACATGCTCAAGGGCAAGCAGGGCCGGTTCCGCCAGAACCTGCTCGGCAAGCGCGTCGACTACTCCGGCCGTTCGGTCATCGTGGTCGGCCCGCAGCTCAAGCTGCACCAGTGCGGCCTGCCCAAGGCGATGGCGCTCGAGCTGTTCAAGCCGTTCGTCATGAAGCGGCTGGTCGACCTCAACCACGCGCAGAACATCAAGAGCGCCAAGCGCATGGTCGAGCGGGCCCGTCCCGGTCGTCTGGGACGTGCTCGAGGAGGTCATCACCGAGCACCCGGTGCTGCTGAACCGCGCACCGACGCTGCACCGCCTCGGCATCCAGGCCTTCGAGCCGCAGCTGGTCGAGGGCAAGGCCATCCAGATCCACCCGCTCGTCTGCACCGCGTTCAACGCGGACTTCGACGGTGACCAGATGGCCGTCCACGTGCCGCTGTCGGCCGAGGCTCAGGCCGAGGCCCGCATCCTGATGCTGTCGAGCAACAACATCCTCAAGCCGGCGGACGGCCGTCCGGTGACCATGCCCACCCAGGACATGATCATCGGCCTGTTCCACCTGACGTCGGCCGCGGACCAGCTCGACGACGAGGGCAAGGCGCTCGGCGAGGGCCGCTCGTTCTCCTCGGTCGCCGAGGCGATCATGGCCTTCGACGCCAAGCGAGCTCGACCTGCGGGCCCGGATCCGGATCCGCCTGGTCGACCTGGTCCCGCCGGCCGGCTACGAGCTGCCGGACGACGTCGAGGCCGGCCCGGACGGCCTGGTCCCCGAGCTGGTGCTCGAGACCACGCTGGGCCGCGCGCTGTTCAACGAGACGCTGCCCGAGGACTACGCGTTCATCGACGAGGACGTCGACAAGAAGCGCCTCGGCGCCATCGTCAACGACCTGGCCGAGCGCTACCCCAAGGTCCAGGTCGCGGCGACGCTGGACGCGCTGAAGGAGGCCGGCTTCCACTGGGCCACCCGCTCCGGGACGACGGTCTCCATCGCGGACGTCGTCGTACCGCCCCGCAAGGGCGAGATCCTCGAGGGCTACGAGGCCAAGGCGGCCAAGGTCCAGGGCCAGTACGAGCGCGGTCTGATCACCGACGACGAGCGCCGTCAGGAGCTCATCGAGATCTGGACCCAGGCCACCAACGAGGTCGCCAAGGAGATGGAGGCCAACCTCTCCCCGACGAACTCCATCTACAAGATGGTGTCCTCCGGCGCCCGCGGTAACTGGATGCAGATGCGCCAGCTGGCCGGCATGCGCGGCCTGGTGGCCAACCCGAAGGGCGAGATCATCCCGCGCCCGATCAAGGCCAACTTCCGCGAGGGTCTGTCGGTCGTCGAGTTCTTCATCTCGACGCACGGCGCCCGCAAGGGTCTGGCCGACACCGCGCTGCGGACGGCCGACTCCGGGTACCTCACCCGGCGCCTGGTCGACGTCTCCCAGGACGTCATCGTCCGCGAGGACGACTGCGGCACCGAGCGGGGGCTGCTGCTCCCGATCGGCGACCGACGGCGCCGACGGCAAGCTGCGCAAGCACGACGACGTCGAGACGAGCGTCTACGCCCGCAGCCTGGCCGAGGACGTGCAGGTCGACGGTCAGCGTCGTGCTCACGGCCGGCGGTGACCTCGGCGACGTCGAGATCAACCACCTGCTCGAGCTCGGCGTGCGCGAGGTCCGGGTCCGCTCGGTCCTGACCTGCGAGTCCAAGGTCGGCACCTGCGCCGCCTGCTACGGCCGCTCGCTGGCCACCGGCAAGCTGGTCGACATCGGAGAGGCCGTCGGCATCATCGCGGCCCAGTCGATCGGTGAGCCCGGCACGCAGCTGACCATGCGGACCTTCCACACCGGTGGTGTGGCGGGTGACGACATCACGCACGGCCTGCCGCGTGTGGTCGAGCTGTTCGAGGCCCGCACCCCGAAGGGCGTCGCTCCGATCTCGGAGGCGGCCGGACGGGTGGCGGTCGAGGACACCGACAAGACCCGCCGCCTGGTGATCACGCCGGACGACGGCTCGGAGGAGATGGCCTTCCCGGTCTCCCGCCGCTCCCGCCTGCTGGTGGCCGACGGCGACCGCGTCGAGGTCGGCACCCAGCTGATCCAGGGTGCGATCGACCCGAAGCAGGTGCTGCGCGTGCTCGGCCCCCGGGCCGTGCAGACCCACCTGGTCGACGAGGTCCAGGAGGTCTACCGCAGCCAGGGCGTGTCGATCCACGACAAGCACATCGAGGTCATCGTCCGGCAGATGCTGCGCCGGGTGACGATCATCGAGTCGGGCGACGCCGACCTGCTGCCGGGTGAGCTCGCGGAGCGCTCGCGCTTCGAGGACGAGAACCGTCGGGTGGTCTCCGAGGGCGGGACGCCGGCTTCCGGCCGGCCCGAGCTCATGGGCATCACCAAGGCCTCGCTCGCGACCGAGTCGTGGCTGTCGGCGGCCTCCTTCCAGGAGACGACCCGGGTGCTCACGGACGCGGCGATCCACGCCAAGTCCGACCCGCTGCTCGGCCTGAAGGAGAACGTCATCCTGGGCAAGCTGATCCCGGCCGGCACCGGTCTTCCCCGGTACCGCAACATCCGGGTGGAGCCCACCGAGGAGGCCAAGGCAGCGATGTACTCGATGCCCGGCTACGAGGACCTGGACTTCGCGCCGTTCGGCCCGGGCTCCGGCCAGGCCGTGCCGCTCGAGGACCTCGACCTCGGCGACTTCCGCTAGGCCCGCAGCGACCCCGCGCTGCACCCGTTGCTCCCGTTCTGACGGCAGACGGCCCGATTCCGGGCCGGAACCACCGTCGGAGCGGGAGCAGCGCGCGGTGGGGGGAGCAGCGGGAATACCGGCCGTGCTCGCCGCTTTGACCCTGGTGCGGCACGGACGGGTAATCTGTGCCTCCGTGCCCGAGGTCGACTCGGGTTGCGGATGCGTGCTGTGCCCGCTCCGGTCCGCCGGAGCTGGAGGGCGAAGCCGCTCCACCACCTCCGACACACCCGACCTCGGGTTTCGGAAGCACGACGCCAGTACGACGCAGCATGTATGCCAGCGGTACGCCAGCACTTGCACGTAGGAGACGGAGACTCGGTGCCCACGATCCAGCAGCTGGTCCGCAAGGGCCGGCAGGACAAGGTCGACAAGACCAAGACCCCCGCGCTGAAGGCCAGCCCGCAGCGGCGCGGCGTCTGCACGCGGGTCTACACGACCACGCCCAAGAAGCCGAACTCCGCCCTGCGCAAGGTCGCGCGCGTCCGGCTCACCAGCGGCATCGAGGTCACGGCGTACATCCCGGGTGTCGGCCACAACCTGCAGGAGCACTCGATCGTGCTCGTGCGCGGTGGCCGCGTGAAGGACCTGCCCGGTGTCCGGTACAAGATCGTCCGCGGCTCGCTGGACACCCAGGGTGTCCGTGGCCGCAAGCAGGCTCGCAGCCGGTACGGCGCGAAGAGGGAGAAGAGCTGATGCCCCGCAAGGGACCCGCCCCGAAGCGGCCACTCGTCGTCGACCCGGTCTACCAGTCGCCCCTGGTGACCCAGCTGGTCAACAAGATCCTCACGGCCGGCAAGAAGTCGGTCGCCGAGTCGATCGTGTACGGCGCGCTGGAGGGCTGCCGCGAGAAGACCGGCACCGACCCGGTGCTGACCCTCAAGCGGGCGCTGGACAACGTCAAGCCGACCCTCGAGGTCAAGTCCCGCCGCGTCGGCGGTGCGACGTACCAGGTGCCGGTCGAGGTCAAGGCCAACCGGTCGACGACCCTCGCGCTGCGCTGGCTCGTGGGCTTCTCCCGGCAGCGCCGCGAGAAGTCGATGACCGACCGGCTGATGAACGAGATCCTCGACGCCAGCAACGGCCTCGGTGCCGCGGTCAAGCGTCGCGAGGACACCCACAAGATGGCCGAGGCCAACAAGGCGTTCGCCCACTACCGCTGGTGAGCCGGCGGGAGCCGACCGCTCCGTCCACCACCCGCACCCAGACTTACTGAGCCAAGACAAGAGGCGAGAGAGAACCGTGGCACAGGACGTGCTGACGGACCTCACGAAGGTCCGCAACATCGGCATCATGGCGCACATCGACGCCGGCAAGACCACGACCACCGAGCGGGTGCTGTTCTACACCGGCATCAACTACAAGATCGGCGAGGTCCACGACGGCGCCGCCACGATGGACTGGATGGAGCAGGAGCAGGAGCGCGGCATCACGATCACGTCGGCCGCGACGACCGCCTTCTGGAAGGACACCCAGATCAACCTCATCGACACCCCCGGCCACGTCGACTTCACCGTCGAGGTCGAGCGCAACCTGCGCGTCCTCGACGGCGCGGTGGCCGTGTTCGACGGCAAGGAGGGCGTCGAGCCCCAGTCCGAGACGGTGTGGCGCCAGGCCGACAAGTACGACGTGCCCGCGCATCTGCTTCGTCAACAAGATGGACAAGCTGGGCGCGGACTTCTACTTCACCGTGCAGACGATCATCGACCGCCTCGGCGCCCGGCCGCTGGTCATCCAGCTGCCGATCGGGGCCGAGAACGACTTCGTCGGCGTCGTCGACCTGGTCGAGATGCGCGCGCTGACCTGGCGCGGCGAGACCGGCAAGGGCGAGGCGTACGAGATCGAGGAGATCCCGGCCGACCTGGCCGACAAGGCCGCGGAGTACCGCCACGCAGCTGATCGAGGCGGTCGCCGAGTCCGACGACCAGCTGCTCGAGAAGTACCTCGGCGGCGAGGAGCTCACGGTCGAGGAGATCAAGGCGCGCGCATCCGCAAGCTGACGGTCAGCTCGACGGCTCTACCCGGTGCTGTGCGGCTCGGCGTTCAAGAACAAGGGCGTCCAGCCCATGCTCGACGCCGTCATCGACTACCTGCCCTCGCCGCTCGACGTCCCGCCGACGACCGGCCACGACGCCGGGCAAGGAGGACGTCGAGTCGTCCAGCGCGCGCCGGACAGCTCGGCGCCGTTCTCGGCCCTGGCGTTCAAGGTCGCCACGCACCCGTTCTTCGGCAAGCTGACCTACGTCCGGGTCTACTCCGGCCAGGTCGCCGCCGGCTCGCAGGTCATCAACTCGACCAAGGGCAAGAAGGAGCGCATCGGCAAGCTGTTCCAGATGCACGCCAACAAGGAGAACCCGGTCGACGAGGCACCGGGCCGGCCACATCTACGCGATGATCGGCCTCAAGGACACGACGACCGGCGACACCCTGTGCGACCCGCAGCGACCAGGTCGTCCTGGAGTCGATGACCTTCCCGGAGCCGGTGCTCCGCGTGGCCATCGAGCCCAAGACCAAGGGCGACCAGGAGAAGCTGGGCACCGCGATCCAGAAGCTCGCCGAGGAGGACCCGACCTTCCAGGTCAACCACGACGAGGAGACCGGCCAGACGATCATCGCCGGCATGGGCGAGCTCCACCTGGACATCCTGGTCGACCGGATGCGCCGCGAGTTCAAGGTCGAGGCCAACGTCGGCAAGCCGCAGGTGGCCTACCGCGAGACGATCCGCCGGGCCGTCGAGAAGTACGACTACACCCACAAGAAGCAGACCGGTGGCTCGGGTCAGTACGCCAAGGTCCAGGTCACGATCGAGCCGCTGGACACCTCCGACGGCACGTTCTACGAGTTCGTCAACAAGGTCACCGGTGGCCGGATCCCGCGGGAGTACATCCCCAGCGTGGACCACGGCATCCAGGACGCCATGCAGTACGGCGTGCTGGCCGGGTACCCGCTCGTCGGCATCAAGGCCACGCTGCTCGACGGTGCGGCCCACGACGTCGACTCCTCGGAGATGGCGTTCAAGATCGCCGGCTCGATGGTGCTGAAGGAGGCCGTCCGCAAGGCCGACCCCGCGCTCCTCGAGCCGATCATGGCAGTCGAGGTCCGCACGCCCGAGACGTACATGGGCGACGTGATCGGCGACCTGAACTCCCGGCGTGGCCAGATCCAGTCGATGGAGGACATCAGCGGCGCGAAGGTCGTGCGAGCACTGGTGCCCCTTTCGGAGATGTTCGGCTACGTTGGCGACCTGCGGTCGAAGACCCAGGGTCGGGCGAACTACACCATGCAGTTCGACTCCTACGCTGAGGTTCCGCGGAACGTCAGCGAGGAGATCATCAAGAAGGCCCGGGGCGAGTAGGCCCCGAGCCCACGCACGACCAGCACCACCGCACGACAAGCACCACCGCCGGTCCGGAACGACCACTGACCAGGACACACGGCGACAATCACCGAGTCCCGAGGAGGACCCCAGTGGCGAAGGCGAAGTTCGAGCGGACCAAGCCGCACGTGAACATCGGCACCATCGGTCACATCGACCACGGCAAGACCACGCTGACCGCGGCGATCACCAAGGTGCTGCACGACAAGTACCCGACCCTCAACGAGGCGTCCGCGTTCGACCAGATCGACAAGGCGCCCGAGGAGAAGCAGCGCGGCATCACGATCTCGATCGCGCACGTCGAGTACCAGACCGAGAAGCGCCACTACGCGCACGTCGACTGCCCCGGTCACGCCGACTACATCAAGAACATGATCACCGGCGCGGCGCAGATGGACGGCGCGATCCTCGTGGTCGCGGCGACCGACGGCCCGATGCCGCAGACGAAGGAGCACGTCATCCTGGCCCGCCAGGTCGGCGTCCCCTACATCGTCGTGGCGCTCAACAAGGCCGACATGGTCGACGACGAGGAGATCCTCGAGCTCGTCGAGCTGGAGGTCCGGGAGCTGCTCTCGTCCTACGAGTTCCCCGGTGACGACGTCCCCGTGGTCCGCGTCTCGGCGCTGAAGGCCCTCGAGGGCGACGCCGAGTGGGGCGAGAAGCTCATGGACCTGATGAACGCCGTGGACGAGTCGGTCCCGGAGCCGGAGCGCGACATCGACAAGCCGTTCCTCATGCCGGTCGAGGACGTCTTCACGATCACCGGTCGCGGCACGGTCGTCACCGGTCGCGTCGAGCGCGGTGTCCTCAAGGTCAACGAGGAGATCGAGATCGTCGGCATCAAGGACACCAGCAGCAAGACGACCGTCACCGGCGTCGAGATGTTCCGCAAGCTGCTCGACGAGGCCCGCGCCGGCGAGAACGTCGGCCTGCTGCTTCGTGGCACCAAGCGCGAGGACGTCGAGCGCGGCCAGGTCATCTGCAAGCCGGGCTCGATCACGCCGCACACCGAGTTCGAGGGCCAGGTCTACATCCTGTCCAAGGACGAGGGCGGCCGGCACACGCCGTTCTACGACAACTACCGCCCGCAGTTCTACTTCCGGACGACGGACGTGACCGGCGTGGTGCACCTCCCCGAGGGCGTCGAGATGGTCATGCCGGGCGACAACACCACCATGAAGGTCGACCTCATCCAGCCGATCGCCATGGAGGAGGGCCTGCAGTTCGCCATCCGCGAGGGTGGTCGCACCGTGGGCGCCGGCCAGGTCACCGCGATCAACAAGTAGCACGGCACGAGCGGCCCGGACGGGAGCCCGTCCCGGGCCGCTCGCTGCAGTCGCCGGATTGGCCAACCCCTGGCCGCCTCTGGCAGACTGTCCCGGTTGCTGTGGGCACGCGGGCCGTCTCGGCTCGTGCTCAAGCTCCGGCCGGCAGGGTGCCGGGGCGCGCAGCAGGTTCAGACCACCACCGATCACGACCCACAGGCACCACGGTGCCGGGCGGCAGCGCGTGTCGAAGTTCTCGACACACCCGACCGCGGGGGTCGGAGCAGAGCAGTAGCGGCTACGAAAGAGAGACATCGAGCGATGGCGGGACAGAAGATCCGCATCCGGCTGAAGTCGTACGACCACGAGGTCATCGACTCCTCGGCCCGCAAGATCGTCGACACGGTGACGCGCGCCGGCGCGACCGTGGTCGGCCCCGTGCCGCTGCCGACGGAGAAGAACGTGTTCTGCGTCATCCGCTCGCCGCACAAGTACAAGGACAGCCGCGAGCACTTCGAGATGCGCACGCACAAGCGGCTGATCGACATCATCGACCCCACGCCCAAGGCCGTCGACTCGCTGATGCGGCTCGACCTGCCGGCCGACGTGAACATCGAGATCAAGCTCTGAGGCACTGACGATGACCACAGGATTCACGGGCCGCACCCGCGCGGTGCTCGGCACCAAGCTGGGGATGACCCAGGTCTGGGACGACAACGGCCGGCTGGTGCCGGTGACGGTGATCGAGGCCGGGCCCTGCGTCGTCACCCAGGTCCGCACCGGCGAGACCGACGGGTACGACGCGGTCCAGATCGCGTACGGCGCCATCGACCCCCGCAAGGTGAACCAGCCGATGAGCGGGCACTTCGCCAAGGCCGGCGTCACGCCGCGGCGGCACCTGGTCGAGCTCCGCACCAGCGACGCCGGCGAGTACTCGCTCGGCCAGCAGGTCACGGTCGAGGTGTTCGAGGCCGGCGAGGACGTCGACGTCGTCGGCACGACCAAGGGCAAGGGCTTCGCCGGCGTCATGAAGCGGCACGGCTTCGCACGGCGTCAGCTCCTCGCACGGCGCCCACCGCAACCACCGCAAGCCGGGCTCGATCGGCGGCTGCGCCACCCCGGGCCGGGTCTTCAAGGGCCTGCGGATGGCCGGCCGGATGGGCGGCGTCCGCCAGACCACGCTGAACCTCACGCTGCACGCGCATCGACACCGAGCGCGGCCTGCTGCTCGTCAAGGGCGCCGTTCCCGGCCCCAAGGGCGGCACGGTCCTCGTCCGCGGTGCGGTCAAGCAGCTCACCGGCAAGGGGGCCTGACCCGCATGACGACCGTCGACGTACTGACCCCCTCCGGCCAGGCCGAGGGCACCGTCGAGCTCCCCGCGGAGATCTTCGACGTGCAGACCAACGTCCCGCTGATCCACCAGGTGGTCGTGGCCCAGCTGGCCGCCGCCCGCCAGGGCACCCACGCGACCAAGACCCGTGGCGAGGTCCGCGGCGGTGGCAAGAAGCCGTACCGCCAGAAGGGCACCGGCCGGGCCCGCCAGGGCTCGACCCGGGCCCCGCAGTTCGCCGGTGGTGGCGTCGTGCACGGCCCCCAGCCGCGCGACTACGCCCAGCGGACGCCCAAGAAGATGAAGGCCGCCGCCCTGCGCGGTGCCCTCTCCGACCGCAGCCGCAACGGCCGCGTGCACGTGCTCAGCTCGCTGGTCGAGGGTGACACCCCCTCGACCAAGGCCGCGATCGCCGCGCTGGAGGGCCTGTCCGGGGTCGCCGACCGGCGTCACCTGCTGGTCGTCCTCGAGCGCAGCGACGTGGTCAGCTGGAAGAGCCTGCGCAACCTGGACCACGTGCACGTGCTCAGCGTCGACCAGCTGAACACCTACGACGTCCTGGTCTCCGACGACGTGGTCTTCACGTCCGGCTCGCTGGAGGCGTTCCTGTCCGGGGCGCCGACCGGCAAGGCCGCGACCGCCGTGGCCACCGAGTCCGAGGCCGCGACCGTGGACGCCCCGATCGACGAGGCCGCCGCCGAGCCGGATGCCGAGGCGCCGGCCAAGAAGACGGCCGCCAAGAAGACCACCGCCAAGAAGGCGGCGGCCAACAAGGCCGCTGACCAGCCGGCCGACGAGCCCACCGAGGAGGACGCCCAGTGAGCACCGTGTCGAAGGACCCGCGCCAGGTGCTGCTCGCGCCGGTCGTCTCCGAGAAGAGCTACGGCCTGCTGGACGAGGGCAAGTACACGTTCGTCGTCGACCCGCGCGCCAACAAGACCGAGATCAAGGTCGCGGTGGAGAAGGTCTTCGGGGTCAAGGTCGCCTCGGTGAACACGATCAACCGCAAGGGCAAGACGCGCAAGACCCGGTTCGGTCCGGGCAAGCGCAAGGACACCAAGCGCGCGATCGTGACCCTCAAGGACGGGACCATCGACATCTTCGGGGGCCCGGTCTCCTGACCGGGTGACTCGAGACTGCCGACAGAGACTGAGGACAAGGACTCATGGGTATCCGCAAGTACAAGCCGACGACGCCAGGGCGCCGTGGCTCCAGCGTCGCCGACTTCGTCGAGGTCACCCGGACGACGCCGGAGAAGTCCCTGGTGCGCCCGCTGCCCAAGAAGGGCGGCCGCAACAACGCCGGCCGGATCACCACCCGGCACCAGGGCGGCGGCCACAAGCGCGCGTACCGGGTCATCGACTTCCGGCGCAGCGACAAGGACGGCGTGCCGGCGAAGGTCGCGCACATCGAGTACGACCCGAACCGCACCGCCCGCATCGCGCTGCTGCACTACGCGGACGGCGAGAAGCGCTACATCCTGGCGCCGAACCGGCTGAGCCAGGGCGACACCGTGGAGAACGGCCCGGGCGCCGACATCAAGCCGGGCAACGCGCTGCCGATGCGCAACATCCCCGTCGGCACCGTGATCCACGCGATCGAGCTGCGGCCCGGCGGCGGGGCGAAGATCGCCCGCTCGGCCGGCGCCCGCGTGCAGCTGGTCGCCAAGGACGGCCCGTACGCCCAGCTCCGGATGCCCTCGGGCGAGATCCGCAACGTCGACGTCCGCTGCCGCGCGACCGTCGGCGAGGTCGGCAACGCCGAGCAGTCGAACATCAACTGGGGCAAGGCCGGGCGGATGCGCTGGAAGGGCAAGCGCCCCACCGTCCGCGGTGTCGCCATGAACCCGATCGACCACCCGCACGGTGGTGGCGAGGGCAAGACCTCCGGTGGTCGCCACCCGGTCAGCCCGTGGGGGCAGCCCGAGGGCCGCACCCGTCGTCCTGGCAAGGCCAGCGACCAGCTCATCGTTCGTCGTCGTCGCAAGAAGCGTTGATAGGAGGCGCCTGAGATGCCGCGCAGTCTGAAGAAGGGGCCCTTCGTCGACGACCACCTCGCCAAGAAGGTCGAGGTGCAGAACGACAAGGGCACGAAGAACGTGATCAAGACCTGGTCGCGCCGCTCGATGATCATCCCCGACATGCTCGGGCACACGATCGCCGTGCACGACGGCCGCAAGCACGTCCCGGTCTTCGTGACCGAGTCGATGGTCGGTCACAAGCTCGGCGAGTTCGCGCCGACGCGGACCTTCCGGGGTCACGAGAAGGACGACCGGAAGGGGCGTCGTCGCTGATGGAAGCCAAGGCGCAGGCACGGTACGTCCGTGTCACGCCCCAGAAGGCCCGCCGCGTCGTGGACCTGATCAGGGGCAAGCAGGCGAGTGAGTCGCTGGCGGTGCTGCAGTTCGCGCCGCAGGCGGCCAGCGAGCCCGTCTTCAAGGTGCTGCAGAGCGCGATCGCCAACGCCCGCGTCAAGGCCGACGCCGCGTCGCAGGCGTTCGACGAGCGCGAGCTGGTCATCACCGAGGCGTACGTCGACGAGGGCCCGACGCTCAAGCGGTTCCGCCCGCGGGCCCAGGGCCGTGCGTCGCGGATCAACAAGCGGACCAGCCACATCACCGTGACCGTGCTGCACCCGGACGCCGAGGAGCGTCCGGCGCGCCGGGCCGAGAAGGCCGCCGCCAAGAAGGCGGCGCAGAAGTCGGTCGCCTCCACCGCAAGCAAGAGTGCGAGCAAGAGCGCGAGCAAGAGCGCCGAGTCGACGGCCGCCAAGACCGCCGACAAGCCGGCCAAGAAGGCGGCGGCCGAGAAGTCGGCGGCCAAGAAGCCTGCTGAGAAGGCGGCCAAGAAGGCCACCGCGAAGAAGACCGCTGACACCTCCGGTGACCAGGCGGAGAGTTCGAAGGGAAGTGCCCAGTAGTGGGACAGAAGGTCAACCCTTACGGGTTCCGCCTCGGCATCACGACCGACCACCGCAGCCGGTGGTTCGCCGACAGCACCAAGCCCGGGCAGCGCTACCGCGACTACGTCAAGGAAGACGTGGAGATCCGGCGGCTCATGTCCAAGGGCATGGAGCGCGCCGGCATCTCCAAGGTCGAGATCGAGCGCACCCGTGACCGGGTGCGCGTCGACATCCACACCGCCCGCCCGGGCATCGTCATCGGCCGCCGTGGCGCCGAGGCCGACCGCATCCGCGGCGAGCTGGAGAACCTCACCGGCAAGCAGGTGCAGCTGAACATCCTCGAGGTCAAGAACCCCGAGATCGACGCCCAGCTGGTCGCCCAGGGCATCGCCGAGCAGCTCTCCGCCCGCGTGGCGTTCCGCCGCGCGATGCGCAAGGGCATGCAGACGTCGGTCCGCGCCGGCGCCAAGGGCATCCGGGTGCAGTGCTCCGGCCGCCTCGGTGGCGCCGAGATGTCGCGCTCGGAGTTCTACCGCGAGGGCCGCGTGCCCCTGCACACGCTGCGGGCCAACATCGACTACGGCTTCTACGAGGCGCGGACGACGTTCGGCCGGATCGGCGTCAAGGTCTGGATCTACAAGGGCGACGTGACGGCCAAGGAGCTCGCTCGCGAGCAGGCCGCCGCACCGCGCCCGCCGCGCGGCCCCCGGGCCGAGCGCGGCGACCGGGCCGAGCGCCCGACCCGCGGTCGCCGTCCGGCCGCCGACGGTGCTCCGGCCGCGGACGCCGCGCCGGCGACCGGCCCCGAGCCGACCTCGACCGCGCCCGTCGCGGCCGCGACCGAGGCGACCGAGCCAGCCGGCCACCCAGCCGGAGACGACCGGCGCCGCCGAGACGACCAGCGGAACGGAGGCCTGACATGTTGATCCCGCGTCGGGTCAAGCACCGCAAGCAGCACCGGCCGACCCGCTCGGGCGCGGCCACCGGTGGCACCCGCATCGCGTTCGGCGACTACGGCATCCAGGCCGTCGAGCCGGCGTACGTCACGAACCGGCAGATCGAGTCGGCTCGTATCGCGATGACCCGCTACATCAAGCGTGGCGGCAAGGTCTGGGTCAACATCTACCCGGACCGCCCGCTGACCAAGAAGCCGGCCGAGACCCGGATGGGCTCGGGCAAGGGCTCGCCGGAGTGGTGGATCGCCAACGTCAAGCCGGGCCGGGTCATGTTCGAGCTGGCCGGCGTCGCCGAGCCGATCGCCCGCGAGGCCCTGCGCCTGGCGATGCACAAGCTGCCGATGAAGTGCCGGTTCGTCCAGCGTGAGGGTGGTGACTCCTGATGGCCATCGGTACCCCGGAGCTGGCCGCCGGGCGAGCTGCGCGGGCTTCGACGACGAGCGTCTGGTCGAGGAGCTGCGCAAGGCCAAGGAGGAGCTGTTCAACCTGCGCTTCCAGTCGGCCACCGGCCAGCTGGAGAGCCACGGCCGGCTGCGCGCCGTCCGGCGGGACATCGCGCGGATCTACACGATCATGCGCGAGCGCGAGCTGGGCATCACCGAAGCCACCCGAGGAGGACGAAGCATGAGCGAGACCACCGAGAACACCAGAGCGCCGCAGCCGCTGACAGCACCGACGACCGGCCGCAACGACCGCAAGACGCGGCTCGGCCTGGTCGTCAGCGACAAGATGGACAAGACCGTCGTGGTCGCCGTCGAGGACCGGGTCAAGCACCCCCTCTACGGCAAGGTGCTGCGGCGGACCAGCAAGGTCAAGGCGCACGACGAGGCCAACAGCGCCGGCGTCGGTGACCGCGTCCTGATCATGGAGACCCGACCGATGTCGGCCACCAAGCGCTGGCGTCTCGTCGAGATCCTCGAAAAGGCGAAGTAGGAGAAGCGAAGTGATCCAGCAGGAGTCGCGACTGAAGGTCGCCGACAACACCGGTGCCAAGGAGATCCTGTGCATCCGGGTGCTCGGCGGCTCCGGCCGCCGGTACGCCGGCATCGGTGACGTCATCGTGGCGACCGTCAAGGACGCCATCCCCGGCGGCAACGTCAAGAAGGGCGACGTCGTCAAGGCCGTCATCGTGCGCACCGACGAAGGAGCGCCGCCGTCCGGACGGGTCGTACATCCGCTTCGACGAGAACGCCGCGGTCATCCTGCGCGCCGACGGCGACCCGCGCGGCACGCGCATCTTCGGCCCGGTCGGCCGCGAGCTGCGCGAGAAGCGCTTCATGAAGATCATCTCGCTGGCACCGGAGGTGCTGTGATGACCATAGCGCACCGTGGCCAAGATGAAGATCAAGAAGGGTGACCTGGTCGAGGTCATCACCGGGGCGTCGCAGCAGAACGGCGGCGACCGCGGCAAGCAGGGCAAGGTCATGGCCGTCTACCCCGAGACGCTCGCGGGTCCTCGTCGAGGGCATCAACCGGGTCAAGCGGCACACCAAGCTCGGCACCAGCGGCCGTGGCACCAAGACCGGCGGCATCGTGACCCAGGAGGCCGCGATCCACGTCAGCAACGTGATGCTGGTCGACCCCGACACCAAGAAGCGGACCCGCGTCGGCCTGCGCGAGGACACCGTCACCCGTGACGGCGTCGAGCGCACGGTGCGCGTGCGGTTCGCGAAGCGTTCCGGCGAGGACATCTGACATGAGCACGCAGACTGAGACCGGCACCGAGCACGAGACCCGGACGCCGCCGCGGCTGAAGCTGCGCTACCGCGAGGAGATCGCCCCCGCCCTGCGCGAGGAGTTCTCCTTCGGCAACGTGATGCAGATCCCGACGGTGACCAAGGTCATCGTCAACATGGGCGTCGGCGAGGCGGCCCGCGACTCCAAGCTGATCGACGGCGGCGATCCGCGACCTGGCGGCGATCACCGGCCAGAAGCCGCAGGTCACCCGGGCCCGCAAGTCCATCGCCCAGTTCAAGCTGCGCGAGGGCATGCCGATCGGCGCCCACACGACGCTGCGCGGCGACCGGATGTGGGAGTTCCTCGACCGGCTGCTGTCGGTCGCGCTGCCCCGGATCCGCGACTTCCGCGGGCTGTCGCCCCGGCAGTTCGACGGCCGTGGCAACTACACCTTCGGTCTCAACGAGCAGGCGATGTTCTACGAGATCGACCAGGACCGCACCGACCGGGTCCGCGGCATGGACATCACCATCGTCACGACCGCGCAGACCGACGACGAGGGCCGCGCGTTGCTGCGCCACCTCGGCTTCCCGTTCAAGGAGAACTGACCGTGGCCAAGACCGCCCTCGTCAACAAGGCGAACCGCAAGCCGAAGTTCGGCGTGCGCGGGTACACCCGCTGCCAGCGGTGCGGGCGACCGCGCTCGGTGTACCGCAAGTTCGGCCTCTGCCGCATCTGCCTGCGCGAGATGGCACACCGCGGCGAGCTCCCCGGCGTCACCAAGAGCAGCTGGTAAGCCCGAGCAGCTGGTAAGCCGACCAGCTGGTAGGCCCGGATCCGGACGTACGCCGAAGGTCCGCCCCCCAGGGCGCGGAAACCACGGCGAGAAAGGGCCCGAAGCCCCATGATGACCGACCCGATCGCAGACATGCTGACCCGTCTGCGCAACGCCAACTCGGCGTACCACGACAGCGTCTCGATGCCCTTCAGCAAGCTGAAGAGCCACGTGGCGGAGATCCTCCAGGCCGAGGGCTACATCTCCTCCTGGAAGGTCGAGGACGCCGAGGTCGGCAAGACCCTGACCCTCGAGCTGAAGTTCGGCCCGAACCGCGAGCGCTCGATCGCCGGCATCCGCCGGGTCTCCAAGCCGGGGCTGCGCGTCTACGCCAAGTCCACCAACCTGCCCAAGGTCCTCGGCGGCCTCGGCGTCGCGATCATCTCGACGTCGGGTGGCCTGATGACCGACCGGCAGGCATCGCAGAAGGGCGTGGGTGGGGAAGTCCTCGCCTACGTCTGGTGAGGAGCTGACATGTCGCGCATCGGTCGTCTCCCGGTCACCGTGCCCAGCGGTGTCGACGTCGCCATCGACGGCAGCGCCGTCACGGTGAAGGGCCCCAAGGGCACCCTGTCGCACACTCGTGGCCGCACCCATCACGCGTCGCCAGGTCCGACGACGGCACCATCGCGGTGACCCGTCCGGACGACGAGCGGGCGAGCCGCTCGCTGCACGGGCTGACCCGCACGCTGATCAACAACATGGTCGTCGGCGTCACCGACGGCTACGAGAAGAAGCTCGAGATCGTCGGCACCGGCTACCGCGTGGTGGCCAGGGGCAGCGACCTGGAGTTCGCGCTCGGCTACAGCCACCCGATCGTGATCAGCCCGCCGGAGGGCATCTCGTTCGCGGTCGAGTCGCCCACCCGGTTCAGCGTGCAGGGCATCGACAAGCAGCAGGTCGGCGAGGTCGCCGCGAACATCCGCAAGCTGCGCAAGCCCGACCCGTACAAGGGCAAGGGCGTCCGGTACGCCGGCGAGCAGGTCCGCCGCAAGGTCGGAAAGGCTGGGAAGTAAGTCATGGCAGTCACGGTCAAGCGCGGCAAGGGCAGCGTCGCCGCCCGAGGTCGGCGCCACCTGCGGGTGCGCAAGAAGGTCAACGGCACGCCGAGCCGTCCGCGGCTCGTGGTCAGCCGCTCGGCGCGCCACGTCTACGTCCAGGTCGTCGACGACGTCGCCGGCACGGACGCTCGCGTCCGCCTCGACGATGGAGGCCGACCTGCGCTCGGTCGACGGCGACAAGACGGCCAAGGCCAAGCGGGTCGGCGAGCTCGTGGCCGAGCGGGCCAAGGCCGCCGGCGTCGAGGCCGTGGTGTTCGACCGCGGTGGCAACCGCTACCACGGCCGGGTCGCCGCGATCGCCGACGGCGCCCGCGAGGGAGGGCTGTCCCTGTGACCGCCCGACCGCACACGTCGTACAAGAGATGAGGAACGTCTGATGCCAGGTCCCCAGCGAAGGGGCGCCACGGGTGCCGGTGGCGGCGAGCGCCGCGGCGGCGGTCGCGACCGTGACAACCGCCGCGACGGTGGCGCGGAGAAGACCGCGTACATCGAGCGCGTCGTCACGATCAACCGGGTCGCCAAGGTCGTCAAGGGCGGCCGGCGGTTCAGCTTCACGGCGCTGGTCGTCGTCGGCGACGGCGACGGCACGGTCGGCGTCGGCTACGGCAAGGCCAAGGAGGTGCCCGCGGCGATCGCCAAGGGCGTCGAGGAGGCCAAGAAGGCCTTCTTCAAGGTCCCGCGGATCCAGGGCACCATCCCGCACCCGATCCAGGGCGAGGCGGCGGCCGGCGTGGTCCTGCTGCGCCCGGCGGCGCCCGGTACCGGTGTCATCGCCGGTGGTCCGGTCCGCGCCGTGCTGGAGTGCGCCGGCGTCCACGACGTGCTGAGCAAGTCCCTCGGCTCGGACAACGCCATCAACATCGTGCACGCCACGGTGGCCGCGCTGAAGGGCCTGGAGCGGCCCGAGGCCGTGGCCCTGCGCCGCGGTCTCCCGCTCGAGCAGGTCGCACCGGCCGCGCTGCTGCGCGCCCGGGCGGCCGGGACGGGGGCGTGATGCCGCGGCTGAAGGTCACCCAGCGCAAGTCCGGCATCGGCGGCAAGGACAACCAGCGGCAGACCCTGCGCAGCCTGGGCCTGAAGCGGATCGGCGACGTCGTCGTCAAGGAGGACCGGCCCGAGATCCGGGGCATGGTCAACACGGTGATCCACCTGGTCACCGTCGAGGAGGTCGAGTAGTCATGGCGGACAGCCAGCGAAGCGAGCGCGCGTCCGGGCAGTCGGCGGGCCCGTGCTGAAGGTGCACCACCTGCGCCCGGCCCCCGGGGCCAAGACGGCCAAGACCCGCGTCGGCCGCGGTGAGGGCAGCAAGGGCAAGACCGCCGGTCGCGGCACGAAGGGCACCAAGGCGCGCTACCAGGTGCCGGAGTCCTTCGAGGGCGGCCAGATGCCGCTGCACATGCGCCTGCCCAAGCTGCGCGGCTTCACCAACCCGTTCCGCGTCGAGTACCAGGTCGTCAACCTGGACAAGCTGGGCGCGCTGTTCCCCGAGGGGGGCACGGTCGGCGTGGATGAACTCGTGGCGAAAGGCGCGGTCCGCAAGGGGCAGCCGGTTAAGGTTCTCGGGACGGGCGAGGTGTCCGTGAAGCTCGACGTGACCGCACACCGGTTCTCCGGGTCGGCCAGGGACAAGATCGCCGCGGCTGGTGGGACGACTACTCAGCTGTAGCCCGACCACGTAGGTAGTCAGGAGTTCTCGTGCTCACTGCGTTCGCTCGGGCGTTCCGTACGCCGGACCTGCGCAAGAAGCTGCTGTTCACGATCGCCATCATGGCGATCTTCCGGCTCGGCTCGTTCATCCCCGTCGCCGGTGTGGACTACACGGCGGTGCAGGCAGTGCCTGCCGTCGGCGAACGCCTCCGGCGTCCTCGGGCTGGTCAACCTGTTCAGCGGCGGCGCGCTGCTGCAGCTGTCGATCTTCGCGCTCGGGATCATGCCGTACATCACGGCCAGCATCATCGTGCAGCTGCTGACCGTCGTGATCCCCCGGTTCGAGACCCTCAAGAAGGAGGGTCAGGCCGGCACGGCGAAGCTCACGCAGTACACGCGCTACCTGACGATCGGGCTGGCCGTGCTGCAGTCGGCGACGCTGGTCACGCTCGCCCGCAACCCGCAGAACCTGTTCGGCGTCCAGTGCGCCAACCCGGTCGTGCCGAACACCTCGGCGCCGACGATCCTGATCATGGTGCTGACGATGACCGCCGGCACCGGCGTGATCATGTGGCTGGGCGAGCTGATCACCGACCGCGGCATCGGCAACGGCATGTCGCTGCTGATCTTCACCCAGATCGCTGCCCGCTTCCCGACCTCGCTGTGGTCGATCAAGACGAGCAAGGACAGCTGGGCGATCTTCCTGCTGGTGATCGCGGTCGGCATCGTGGTGATGGCGCTCGTGGTGTTCGTCGAGCAGTGCCAGAGACGGGTGCCGGTCCAGTACGCCAAGCGCATGATCGGCCGGAAGATGTACGGCGGGACGACGACGTACATCCCGCTGAAGCTCAACATGGCCGGCGTGATCCCGGTGATCTTCGCCAGCTCGCTGCTGTACCTCCCGGCGCTGCTGACGCAGTTCCAGAGCCAGACCCACCCGCCGGGCTGGGCGAAGTGGGTGCAGATCAACCTGGTGCGCGGTGACCACCCGGTCTACATGATCAGCTACTTCGCGCTGATCGTGTTCTTCACCTACTTCTACGTCTCGATCACGTTCAACCCGGACGAGGTCGCGGACAACATGAAGAAGTACGGCGGGTTCATCCCGGGCATCCGGGCCGGCCGGCCGACCGCGGAGTACCTCGACTACATCCTGACCCGCATCACGTTCCCGGGCTCGCTCTACCTCGGGATCATCTCGCTGATCCCGATCATCGCCCTGGTGCTGGTGAACGCGAACCAGAACTTCCCGTTCGGCGGCACGTCGATCCTGATCATCGTGGGCGTCGGCCTGGAGACCGTGAAGCAGATCGAGTCGCAGCTGCAGCAGCGGCACTACGAAGGCTTCCTGCGCTGATGCGCCTGCTCATCCTCGGCCCTCCCGGTGCAGGCAAGGGCACTCAGGCGACCCGGCTGGCCGCGCACTACGGCATCCCGGCGATCTCGACCGGCGACATCTTCCGCAGCAACATCGCGGACCGGACGCCGCTCGGCCAGAAGGTCCAGGCCATCGTCGACTCCGGCGACTACGTGCCGGACTCGATCACCAACGAGCTGGTCCGCGACCGGCTGGCCCAGCCGGACACCGAGTCCGGGCTTCCTGCTGGACGGCTACCCCCGCACCCGGGCCCAGGTCGACGAGCTGGACGACATGCTGACCGCCGGGGGACACCGGCTGGACCGGGTGGTCGAGCTGGTGGTCGACCCGCGACGTCGTCGTCCAGCGGCTGCTCGAGCGGGCGACCACGCAGGGCCGCACCGACGACACCGAGGACGTCATCCGGAACCGGCAGAAGGTGTACGCCGACGAGACCGCACCGTTGGTCGACGTCTACCGCCGAGCGCGGCCTGCTGGTGCAGGTCGACGGGCTGGGCCCGGTCGAGGAGGTCAGCGAGCGGCTGATCGCCGCCCTCGACGGCGCCCCGGCCGGTGCGGTCCCCGCGAGCCCGGGTCACCCGGAGAGCTGAGCGGTCGGATCGTGCTCGGTCGAAGCGGCCCGGACCTGAAGTCCCGGGAGGACGTGCAGCGGATGCGCCGCGCCGGCGTGCTCGTCGGCGAGACGCTGGAGCTGCTGCGGGAGTCGGCCCGGGTGGGCATGAGCACCCGCGAGCTGGACGAGATCGCCGAGCGGCACATCCGCGACGGCGGGGGCATCCCGTCGTTCATCGGGGTCCCCGGCGGACCCGGCGCGGCCGACTTCCCGGCCAGCCTGTGCGTGTCGGTGAACGAGCAGGTCGTCCACGGCATCCCGGGCGAGCGGGTGCTGGCCGACGGGGACCTGGTCTCCATCGACTGCGGCGCGATCGTCGACGGGTGGCACGGCGACGCCGCGATCTCGGTCGTGGTCGGCACGGCGGCCCCGGAGGACCTCGCGCTGGTCGAGCACACCGCCACGTCCATGTGGCGGGGGATCGCCACCCTGCAGCCCGGCGGGCGGCTGTACGACGTCGGCGCGGCCGTCGAGGACTACGTGACCTCCCTCGGCTCCTCGACGGGCACGGCGTACGGCATCGTCGAGGACTACGTCGGGCACGGCATCGGCCGCTCGATGCACGAGGACCCGCAGGTCCCGAACTACCGGGTCCGCACCCGCGGCCCGCGGATCGCAGGCCGGCCTGTGCGTGGCGGTCGAGCCGATGCTGACCGCCGGGGCGCCGCGGACCCGCACCCTCGACGACGGCTGGACCGTGGTCACGGTCGACGGCCGCCGGGCCGCGCACACCGAGCACTCGGTGGCGGTCACCGAGCACGGGCCGTGGGTGCTGACCGCGCTCGACGGCGGCGTGGCCGGGCTGGCCTCCGTGGGCGCCACCGCCGCCTCCCTCGCCTGACCCCTGCTCCCCCTGCGCCGCGCTGCTCCCGCGCCGACGGTGATCAGCGGCCGTACCCTGGCGGATCACCGCCGGGACGGGAGCATGGCGCGCGGGCGGGAGCACGGAGCGGGGGAGGCCCGGATTTCAGCATTTCGTGCTCAGCAGGTAGTCTTAGCAGTCGGCTCACGAGCACTTTCGTCCCAGGCCAGGCCCCGCGGCTGGAGTGGCTGGATGGGACGCCGTCACACGTGCGCTGCGGCAAACCCATCTCCCGACCCTTCTCCGAGGGCGGGACAGGCACGGATTGTGGAGGACATGGCCAAGAAGGACGGCGTCATCGAGATCGAGGGCACCGTGGTCGAAGCCCTGCCGAACGCGACATTTCGCGTCGAGCTGAGCAACGGCCACAAGGTTCTCGCCCACATCTCGGGGAAGATGCGCCAGCACTACATCCGGATCCTCCCCGAGGACCGCGTGGTGGTGGAGCTCAGCCCGTACGACCTGTCCCGCGGCCGCATCGTCTTCCGCTACCGCTGAGCACGCACCACGACGAGTGAACCGCCAGTCCAACCCCGACTCGAGAAGCACAGGGCGATGAAGGTCAAGCCGAGCGTCAAGAAGATCTGCGACAAGTGCAAGGTGATCCGCCGTCACGGGCGGGTCATGGTCATCTGCGAGAACCTGCGCCACAAGCAGCGCCAGGGCTGACGCACCACCCCAGAAGAGCACGCATCACCACGACACCGCAGCACCCGACCTAGCGACCGCGGACGACACCTCCGGAGCGAAGCCGGAGACCCGGGGCCCCGCCCCGGGAACGGTGATGTACCAGGACTTCGCGACGGACGGGCCGAGCGGCCCGGGAAGAAGGACCATGGCTCGCCTCATCGGCGTCGACCTCCCGCGCGACAAGCGCGTCGAGGTCGCCCTGACCTACATCTACGGCGTGGGTCGCACCCGCGCGCAGCAGACCCTCAAGGAGACCGGGGTCAACCCGGACCTGCGGGTCAAGGACCTCGGTGACGACGAGCTGGTGAAGCTCCGCGACTACCTCGAGGCCAGCTACAAGCTCGAAGGTGACCTCCGCCGTGAGGTCGCCGCCGACATCCGCCGCAAGGTCGAGATCGGCAGCTACGAGGGTCTGCGGCACCGCCGCGGCCTTCCGGTGCGCGGACAGCGCACCAAGACCAACGCCCGTACCCGCAAGGGCCCGAAGCGCACCGTCGCCGGCAAGAAGAAGGCAGGCCGCAAGTAATGCCCCCCCAGAAGCGCGCGGCCGCCAAGAAGGTGCGCCGCAAGGAGAAGAAGAACGTCGCCCACGGGCACGCTCACATCAAGAGCACGTTCAACAACACGATCGTCTCGATCACCGACCCGGCCGGCGCGGTCATCGCCTGGTCCTCGGCCGGACAGGTCGGGTTCAAGGGCTCGCGCAAGTCCACGCCGTTCGCGGCCCAGATGGCGGCCGAGGCCGCCGCGCGCCGGGCCATGGAGCACGGCATGCGCAAGGTCGACGTCTTCGTGAAGGGCCCGGGCTCGGGCCGCGAGACGGCGATCCGCTCCCTGACCGCGGCCGGCCTCGAGGTCGGCGTGATCAGCGACGTCACCCCGGTGCCGCACAACGGCTGCCGCCCGCCCAAGCGCCGCCGCGTCTGACCCGGCCGACCGTCATGACTACACAGGAGATCTGAGAAACACATGGCTCGGTACACCGGCCCCGACTGCAAGCGTTGCCGCCGCGAGAAGGTCAAGCTCTACCTCAAGGGCTCCAAGTGCGACGGCCCCAAGTGCCCGATCGAGATCCGTCCCTACCCCCCGGGTGAGCACGGCCGCGCGCGCATCAAGGAGAGCGAGTACCTCCTGCAGATGCGCGAGAAGCAGAAGGCCGCCCGCATCTACGGCGTGCTGGAGAAGCAGTTCCGCGGCTACTACGAGGAGGCGCACCGCCGTCCGGGCAAGACCGGCGAGAACCTGCTCCGCATCCTGGAGTCGCGGCTCGACAACGTGGTCTACCGGGCCGGCTTCGCCAAGTCGCGCGACATGGCCCGCCAGCTGGTCCGGCACGGCCACATCCTGGTCAACGGCCACAAGGTCGACATCCCCAGCGCCCGGGTCAGCGAGAACGACATCGTGACCGTGCGGGAGAAGTCCTACGAGATGACGCCGTTCGTCATCGCGCGGGCCGAGGCCGGCGAGCGGACGCGTCCCGGCGTGGCTCGAGGTCAACCCGAACCGGATGCGGATCCTCGTGCACGCGCTGCCCTCGCGCCAGGTGATCGACACCCAGGTCCAGGAGCAGATGATCGTCGAGCTCTACAGCAAGTAAGCGGTACGACAGCACCACGCACTAGCAGCACGACGGCAGTACGGCGCTGCGGGCGGACAGAGATCCGCAGCGCCGGTCCCCACCGCGGTGGGGACGCGTCACGAGGCATCAAATAGCGGATGCCCGTGGGAAGGAATGAACAGTGCTCATCGCCCAGCGCCCCAGCCTGACCGAGGACACGGTCGACGACTACCGCTCCCGGTTCGTCATCGAGCCGCTCGAGCCCGGCTTCGGCTACACCCTCGGCAACTCCCTGCGCCGTACCCTCCTGTCCTCGATCCCCGGCGCGGCTGTGACCAGCCTGCGGATCGACGGCGTGCTGCACGAGTTCTCGACCGTGCCGGGGGTCAAGGAGGACGTCACCGACCTGATCCTGAACATCAAGAACCTCGTGGTCTCCAGCGAGCACGACGAGCCGGTCGTCATGTACCTGCGCAAGCAGGGCCCGGGCGCCGTCACCGCCGCCGACATCGCGCCGCCGGCCGGTGTCGAGGTCCACAACCCGGAGCTGCACCTGGCCACGCTGAACGGCAAGGGCAAGCTGGAGATGGAGCTCACCGTCGAGCGTGGCCGCGGCTACGTCTCCGCCGCCCAGAACAAGGCCGGCGACGCCGAGATCGGCCGGATCCCGGTCGACTCGATCTACTCCCCGGTGCTCAAGGTGACCTACAAGGTCGAGGCGACCCGCGTCGAGCAGCGCACCGACTTCGACCGGCTGGTCGTCGACGTCGAGACCAAGCGCTCGATGCTGCCGCGTGACGCGATGGCGTCGGCCGGCAAGACGCTGGTCGAGCTGTTCGGCCTGGCCCGCGAGCTCAACGTCGAGGCCGAGGGCATCGACATGGGCCCGTCGCCGACCGACGCGGCCCTCGCGGCCGACCTCGCCCTGCCGATCGAGGAGCTGGACCTCACGGTCCGGTCCTACAACTGCCTCAAGCGCGAGGGCATCCACACGGTGGGCGAGCTCGTCTCGCGCAGCGAGGCCGACCTGCTGGACATCCGCAACTTCGGTGCGAAGTCGATCGACGAGGTCAAGGCCAAGCTGGTCGGCATGGGCCTGGCCCTGAAGGACAGCCCGCCCGGGTTCGACCCGAGCGCGGTCGTCGACAGCTTCGACGACGACGCGGCGTACGCCGAGGACGAGCAGTACTGATCGGTGCTGGCCGGAGCTGGCCGGCGTTGAGCCGGCCAGCTCCTCCGACGTAACGACGAGAGAAGAGACTCGAGAATGCCTACGCCCACGAAGGGTCCTCGCCTCGGCGGGGGTCCGGCGCACGAGCGGCTGATCCTGGGGAACCTCGCCCAGGCGCTGTTCGAGCACGACCGGATCACCACCACCCAGGCGAAGGCCAAGCGGCTGCGCCCGCTGGCCGAGCGGCTGGTCACCTTCGCCAAGCGCGGTGACCTGCACTCGCGTCGCAAGGTGCTCGCCGTGATCCACGACAAGGGTGTCGTCCACCGCCTGTTCACCGAGATCGCGCCCGACGTGGCCGAGCGGCCGGGCGGCTACACCCGGATCACCAAGATCGGTCCGCGCAAGGGCGACAACGCCCCGATGGCGGTCATCGAGCTGGTGCGGGAGCCGTTGTCGCGCAAGCAGGCCACGGTCCGCGAGGCCGAGGCGGCGACCAAGCGCGCGGCCAAGAAGTCGGCGCCCGCGGCGTCCTCGGCCGACTCGGCTCCGGCCGAGCCGGCGGTGGCGGACGCGCCGTACGGCGAGGGGTCGGCCGCGCCGCTGGCCGACGGCAGTGCGCCCGAGGGCTTCGCCATCAAGGGCAACACCGACTCGATGAAGTACCACACGCCCGACTCCCCGTGGTACGACCAGACCGTCGCCGAGGTGTGGTTCGCCACGCAGGAGGCGGCCGAGGCCGCCGGCTTCGAGGCGCCGGAGTCGATGCCGGACGCCGCTGAGGCCGAGGAGGCCGCTGAGGCCGAGTCCGACGAGGCCGACGCCTGAGCGCCGGCACTGACGCTCGCACCGAGCCCGCCGCCCCCGCCGAGGGGGCCGGCGGGCTCGTGCGCGTCCGGGTCGACCTCGCCTACGACGGCACCGACTTCAGCGGGTGGGCGGCCCAGCCGGGCCTGCGCACGGTCGAGGACGTGCTGGGTGAGGGGCTGCAGCGGGTGCTGCGGCTGGATGCGGCGCCGCGGCTCGTCGTGGCCGGCCGGACCGACGCGGGCGTGCACGCCCGCGGGCAGGTCGTCCACGTGGACCTGCCCGAGCCCGCGCTCGCCGGCGCACCCGGCCGCAGCGAGCGCGCTCCGGCCGACGCGCTGCGGGACCGCCTGGCCGGCGTCGTGCCCGGCGACGTGGTCGTCCGTGGCGTACGGGTCGCGCCGCCCGGATTCGACGCCCGCTTCGCCGCGCTGCGCCGCCGGTACTCCTACCGGGTCTGTCCCGACCCGCGCGGCACTGGACCCGTTGCGGCGGCGCGAGGTCCTGGTCGTGCGCGGCCCGCTCGATCTTGCCGCGATGAACGACGCCTCCGCGCGGTTGCTGGGACTGGCCGACTTCGCCGCCTTCTGCCGCCGCCGCGAGGGGGCGAGCACGGTCCGGACGCTGCTGGAGTATGCGTGGACCGCCGAAGCGGGAGGCGCCGTCGTGGCGACCGTCGTGGCCGACGCGTTCTGCCACTCGATGGTGCGCGCCCTGGTCGGCGCGGTGCTCGAGGTCGGCCGCGGCCGCCGTGACCCCGCCTGGCCGGCCGGCCTGCTCGCGGCGCAGGTGCGGGACCCGGCCGCGCCCGTCGTGCCGCCCCACGGGCTGTGCCTGGAGGAGGTCGCCTACCCGCCGGACGACCAGCTCGCCGAGCGGGTGACCCAGGCCCGAGCCCGCCGGGATGCACCCGCTGTCGGGGCCCCGGGCTAGCGTCCGCTGCATGAGCATCCCGGCGCACCTCAGCATCGTGACCCTCGGCGTCGCGGACCTCCCGCGGGCGGTGGCGTTCTACGAGGCGCTGGGCTGGGTGAAGGCCGAGTCCTCGATGGCCGAGATCGCCTGGTTCGGGATGAGCGCAGGCGCGGTCTGGCTGGGGCTCTTCCCGCACGGCGACCTGGCCGCGGACGCGTCGTTGCCGCGGGAGGGGGCCGGGGACCTCCCGGCGTACCGGGGCATGACGCTCGCGATGAACCTGCCCTCCGACGAGGCCGTGGTCGACGCCTTCCGGACCGCGCTGGCGGCGGGAGCGACGACGGTCAAGGAGCCGGCACCCGCGGTGTTCGACGGGTTGTCCGGGTACTTCGCCGATCCCGACGGGCACCTGTGGGAGGTGGCGCACAACCCGGGCTTCCCCCTCGCCCCGGACGGCACGATCACCATCCCCTGACCTCGGTGCGGCGCTGCGCCGCCGGACGTGCGAACCTGAGGCTCATGAGCGAGAACGAAGGCTACGGCGACGGTGAGTACTCGGTCGACGGTGACGACCAGCAGCAGCCCGGGGACACCCTCGACGACCGGGGGGTCGACGACATCCTCGACGAGGGCTACTCCCCGCCGGAGAAGTACTCGGTGCTGGAGCGGTTCGGCAACACCGCCGAGGAGGAACGCGAGGGCGAGTCGCTGGACCAGCGGCTGTCCGAGGAGGTGCCGGACCCGAACCTGGCCGTCGACGACCCGCTCGCCGATGACGCGCTGGCTGACGGCTCCGAGCCGACGCCGGAGCAGGAGCGCGACGGGACCGTGGACGACCTGGACCTGGACTCCCGCATCGACGAGGAGGAGCTGGGGGACGAGTTCGACGGCGAGGTCGGCGACCGGCGGGCCGGCCGGCTGGTGAGCCCGGACGAGGGCGCGCACCCGGACACCGAGAAGGACCTGGTGGCCGGCGACGTCGGCATCGACGGCGCGGGCGCCTCGGCCGAGGAGGCAGCGGTCCACGTCGTCGAGGAGGAGTAGCCGCCCGCCGCCGGGGACATCGAGCCCGGCGGCGGCCCAGCCCTCAGCCCGGACAGCAGGGCAAAGTCGTTGGCGCCCGAGGGCCCCCGCCGCCACACTGCATGACCGTGGGCTACGTCGACCTGAACACGATCGTCTTCGACCTGCCGGACGGCCGGCGGCTCCTCGACGACGTGTCCTTCCGCGTGGGGGAGGGCGTCAAGGTGGCGCTGGTCGGCCCCAACGGCGCCGGCAAGACCACGCTGCTGAGGATCGTCGCCGGCGACCTCGCACCGCACGGCGGGGCGGTCAGCCGGGCCGGCGGCCTGGGCGTCATGCGCCAGTTCGTCGGCAAGGTGCGCGACGACACCTCGGTGCGCGACCTGCTGCTGTCCGTTGCCCCGCAACGGATCCACGACGCGGCGCGCGAGCTGGACGCCGCCGAGGCCGCGATGATGGAGCGGCGACGACGAGCCGGTCCAGATGCGGTACGCCCAGGCCCTGGCCGACTGGGGCGACGTCGGCGGGTACGACGCCGAGACGCTGTGGGACGTGTGCACGGTCGCAGCCCTGGGTGTGCCGTACGAGCGGGCCCAGTGGCGCGAGGTGCGGACGCTGTCCGGCGGCGAGCAGAAGCGGCTGGTGCTCGAGGCGCTGCTGCGGGGGCCGGACGAGGTGCTGCATGCTCGACGAGCCGGACAACTACCTCGACGTGCCGGCCAAGCGCTGGCTCGAGGAGCAGCTGCGCGAGTCCTCGAAGACCGTGCTCTACGTCAGCCACGACCGCGAGCTGCTGGACCGGACGGCGACCCGCATCGTGACCCTGGAGCCCGGCCCGGCCGGCTCGACCGCCTGGATCGCACGGCGGCGGCTTCGCGACGTACGCCGCGGCCCGGGAGGAGCGGATCTCGCCGCCTGGAGGAGCTGCGGCGGCGCTGGGACGAGGAGCAGGCCAAGCTCAAGGCCCTCGTGCTGATGTACCGGCAGAAGGCGACCTACAACGACGGCATGGCCAGCCGGCTGCAGGCGGCGATGACCCGGCTGGCCAAGTTCGAGGCCGAGGGGCCGCCGGAGGAGCGGCCGCGCGAGCAGCAGGTGACCATGCGGCTGAAGGGCGGCCGCACGGGCAAGCGCGCCCTCGTCTGCGAGCAGCTCGAGCTGACCGGGCTGATGCGGCCGTTCGACCTCGAGGTCTGGTTCGGCGAGCGGGTCGCCGTCCTCGGCTCGAACGGCTCGGGCAAGTCCCACTTCCTGCGCCTGCTCGCCGCCGGCGGCAGCGACCCCGACGTGGAGCACCGGCCGGTCGAGGACCTCCGGATCGCCCCGGTCCGGCACACCGGCCATGCGCGGCTGGGCGCCCGCGTCCGCCCGGGATGGTTCGCCCAGACGCACGAGCACGCCGAGCTGGCCGGCCGCACCCTGCTGGAGATCCTGCACCGGGGCGACGCCTACCGGGACGGCATGGGCCGCGAGCAGGCGGCCCGGGCCCTCGACCGCTACGAGCTGGCGCCGGGCCAGCGAGCAGACGTTCGACTCGCTGTCCGGCGGCCAGCAGGCCCGGCTGCAGATCCTGCTGCTCGAGCTGTCCGGCGCGACGATGCTCCTGCTCGACGAGCCGACGGACAACCTCGACCTGGACTCGGCGGAGGCGCTGGAGGCCGGCCTCGACGCGTTCGAGGGCACGGTGCTCGCGGTGACGCACGACCGCTGGTTCGCGCGCGGGTTCGACCGGTTCCTGGTCTTCGGCGACCGACGGCGAGGTCTACGAGGCGACCGAGCCGGTCTGGGACGAGGGCCGGGTCAGCCGGCCGCGGCCGTGAAGGCGGCGACCCCGGCCCGCCAGGTCGCGTCGAGGTCGGAGCCGGGCGGGTAGCGGTCGTCGATCTCCAGCATCACCATGCCGTGCGCGAACGACCAGAACGCCTGGGCCAGAGCGGGATCGCCGGTCGCGACGTACCACGGGTTGCCGGCCCACTCCTCGAGCCCGGGCGGCAAGGACGCCCGGTCGAGCGGGCCCTGCGTGGCCAGGCGGTAGAGGTTCGGGGCGGCCGTGGCGTACTCGCGGTACGTCTCGGCCAGCCGCGGGCCGGCGGCGTGCGAGATCCGGCCGATCTCCCAGAGCGCGTCCGAGACGAGCGCGAGCTCGACCGCGGCCTTGCTCGGGAAGTGCTTGTAGATCGACGGCGCCTGGATGCCGAGCTCGTCGGCCAGGCGCCGCATGGTCAGGGCCTCCGCCCCCTCCTGCTCGAGCAGGCGCCCGGCCGCGCGCACGATCTGCTCGGCCCGGGCGGACCGCGCCGGCGGGGGCGCCGGCGGGTCGAGCCGGGCGCCGCCCGCCGTCACCGGGCCGCCGGCGCCGACAGCAGGAACACCGGGTGCCGGGGCGCGATGCGGGCCAGCTCGGCCGGGCTGGACGTGGCGTCGACGCCGTCGAAGAAGACGCCCACCTCGGCCTTCCACCGCCGCAGGTACGCCCGCAGCACCGCCTCGCGCTCGCCGACGGGGACCTCGGCGCCGACCAGCTCCTCGCGCCGACGGCCGAGCAGCAGGGCGAGCCGGCCGCCGTCCGCGCGGACGTTGCGGACCCACTGGGCCTCGCCGCGCGGCGCCACGAGGTAGCGGCGCCCGTCGAGGACGAGCAGGTTGACCGGGGTACGGCGGGGCAGGCCGCTGGTGCGGCCCTTCGTCTCCAGCACCCGGCTGCCGAGGACGCTGACGCCGGCGCGGGTCAGCGCGGCGACGAGGCGGTTGAAGACGTTCCGGGTGAGCCAGCCCGGCGCCTGGTAGTGCGGCCGGCCGGGTCCGTCGGTGGGAGGCTGGGGGGTGTCCGGGCTGGTCATGGCCGTCTCCTGAGGGTGCTGCGAGCGATGGCTAACGTTGTTAGCCCAGTGTGGCTAACGGTGTTAGCCACTGTCAAGGCCGCAGCCGTTTTGACCCTCTGACCTGCGCACCGGTACTCTCGGAGGTCGCCCCAGGTTCGTCCTCGGACCTCGGCGGCGTTGCGGTGCAGTCAGGCCGCCTCAGCCAGATCCACCTCTCGACCGAAGGCTATGACCGTGCGCACCTACACCCCGAAGGCCGGCGACGTGACGCGCCAGTGGCTCGTCATCGACGCCACGGACGTCGTGCTCGGCCGGCTGGCCAGCCAGGTGGCCGTGCTCCTGCGCGGCAAGCACAAGGCGACGTTCGCGCCCCACGTCGACACCGGCGACTTCGTCGTGATCGTCAACGCCGACAAGGTCGCCCTCACCGGCTCCAAGCTGGAGCAGAAGCGGGCGTACCGTCACTCCGGCTACCCGGGCGGCCTGAAGTCGCGGACGTACACCGAGATGCTGGACAAGCACCCGGCCAAGGCGGTCGAGAAGGCCGTCCGCGGCATGCTGCCGAAGAACTCGCTCGGCCGCGCCCAGCTCAGCAAGCTCAAGGTGTACGCCGGGCCGGAGCACCCGCACCAGGCCCAGCAGCCCCAGCCGTTCGAGATCAGCCAGGTCGCGCAGTAGCGCGCACCGCACGTTGCCGCAGTCGCACAAGCAGCAGGACATAGGAGAAGGCGTGGCCCAGCCCACCAGCACGATCGAGGGAACCGACGGTCTCGGCGGAGTCGACGACGACTTCGACGGCGAGGCCGCCCCCAGCAGCTACACGAGCGAGTCCAGCGAGGCCGCTGTCCCGGCCCGCCGGCCCAGCGCGTCCGGCCCGGGCGCGGCGACCGGCCGCCGCAAGGAGGCCATCGCCCGCGTGCGCATCGTGCCCGGCAGCGGCCGCTGGCTGATCAACGGCCGCGACCTGGAGACGTACTTCCCCAACAAGGTGCACCAGCAGGCCGTCGCCGAGCCGTTCACCGTGCTCGAGCTGACCGGGGCGTACGACGTCCTGGCCCGCGTGCACGGCGGCGGCGCGTCCGGCCAGGCCGGTGCGCTGCGGCTCGGGATCGCCCGCTGCGCTCAACGAGGTCGACGCCGAGGCCAACCGGCCCGCGCTCAAGCGGGCCGGCTTCCTGACCCGCGACGCGCGGATCAAGGAGCGCAAGAAGGCCGGTCTGAAGAAGGCCCGCAAGGCTCCGCAGTACTCCAAGCGCTGACGCTCGGCCCGCCGGTCCCCGGCGGGTCCACCGCTCGGGAGCTACGGAGGGCAGCAGTGGGATCGATCTTCGGCACCGACGGCGTCCGCGGGCTGGCCAACGTCGACGTCACTGCCGAGCTGGCCCTCGACCTGTCGGTGGCGGCCGCGCACGTGCTGGGCGATGCGGGTGCCTTCGCCGGACACCGGGCCCGGGCCGTGGTCGGCCGCGACCCGAGGGCTTCGGGGGAGTTCCTGTCGGCCGCGGTCATCGCCGGTCTGGCCAGCGCCGGCGTCGACGTGCTCGACGCCGGGATCCTGCCGACTCCCGCGCTCGCCTTCCTGACCGCCGAGAGCCAGGCCGACCTCGGCGTGATGCTCTCCGCGTCGCACAACCCCATGCCGGACAACGGCATCAAGTTCTTCGCCCGCGGCGGCCTGAAGCTCGAGGACGACCTCGAGGCGATGATCGAGAGCCGGCTGCGCGAGGCCTGGCAGCGCCCGACCGGTGCCGCCGTGGGCCGGGTCTCGCCCGTACCCGGAGGGGCCGCAGGCGTACGTCGCCCACCTGCTGTCCGTCCTGCCCCACCGGCTGGACGGGCTCAAGGTCGTCGTCGACTGCGCGAACGGCGCGGCGAGCGAGGTCGCCCCGCAGGCGCTGCGCGCGGCCGGCGCCGAGGTCGTGGTGATCGGCGCGGCCCCGGACGGGCTGAACATCAACGAGGGCTGCGGGTCGACGCACCTGGAGCCGTTGCAGGCCGCGGTGGTGGCGCACGGCGCGGACGCCGGCATCGCCCACGACGGCGACGCCGACCGCTGCCTGGCCGTCGACGCGGCCGGACAGGTCGTCGACGGGGACCAGATCATGGCCGTCCTGGCCCTGGCCCTGCGCGAGCGCGGACGCCTGGCCGCGGGACACGCTCGTCGCGACGGTGATGAGCAACCTCGGGCTGCTGCTGGCCATGGAGGCCGAGGGCATCCGGGTGCGGCAGACCGCGGTCGGTGACCGGTACGTGCTCGAAGAGATGCGGGCGGGCGGGTACAGCATCGGCGGCGAGCAGTCCGGGCACGTGGTCTTCGCCGACCACGCGACGACGGGCGACGGCGTGCTGACCGGCCTGATGCTGCTGGCCCGGATGGCCGAGACCGGCCGCAGCCTGGACGCGCTGGCCTCGGTGGTCGAGCGCCTCCCGCAGGTCCTGGTGAACGTCGCCGGCGTCGACAAGGCGCGGGCCGGGGACGACGAGCTGGTCGCGGCCGCGGTCGCCAGCGCGCAGAGCGAGCTCGGCGGCCAGGGGCGCGTGCTGCTGCGGCCGTCCGGCACGGAGAGCCTGGTCCGCGTCATGGTCGAGGCGAGTGACGCCGGGCAGGCGCAGGCCGTGGCCGACCGGCTGGCCACCGTGGTGCGCGAGCGCCTCTCGCTCTGAGCGGTCAGAGCTTGCGGAGGCGGATCCGGGTCACGGCGTGGTCCGGGCCCTTGGCCAGCACGAGCGAGGCCCGGCTGCGGGTGGGCAGGATGTTCTGCACCAGGTTCACGCCGTTGATCGTCTGCCAGATCGACTCGCGGTCTGCACGGCCTCCTCGTCGCTCAGCCCGGCGTACCGGTGGAAGTACGACCCCGGGTCGGCGAAGGCGGTCTGCCGCAGCCGCAGGAACCGCTCGACGTACCACTGCCGGACGTCCTCGGGCCGGGCGTCGACGTAGATCGAGAAGTCGAAGAAGTCGCTCACCGCCAGGCTGCTGCCGCCCGTCCGGCCGCGCGAACGGCGGCTGCAGGACGTTCAGCCCCTCGACGATCAGCACGTCCGGCCGGTGCACGACGATGCGCTCGTCGGGCACGATGTCGTAGGTCAGGTGGGAGTAGACGGGCGCCGGCACCTCGGCCTGGCCCGACTTCACCGCCGCGATGAACCGCAACAGCGCCCGCCGGTCGTAGGACTCGGGAAAGCCCTTGCGCTGCAACAGTCCCCGACGCTACAGCTCGGCGTTCGGCAGCAGGAAGCCGTCGGTCGTGACCAGCTCGACCCGCGGCGTCTCCGGCCACCGGGCCAGCAGCTCGCGCAGGATGCGGGCCGTCGTCGACTTGCCGACCGCGACCGAGCCGGCGATGCCGATGACGAACGGCGTCCGCTCCGGCTGCTCGCCGAGGAACTGGCCGGTGACCCGGTGCAGGGCCCCGGCGCCGCGGACGAACAGGGTTGAGCAGCCGCGACAGCGGGAGGTACACCTCCTCGACCTCGCGCAGGTCGATCCGCTCGCCGAGGCCGCGCAGCCGGGCCAGGTCGGGCTCGGTCAGGGTCAGCGGCGTCTGGTCCCGCAGCCGCGCCCACGCGTCGCGGTCCAGCTCGACGTAGGGGGAAGGAAGGCTGCCGCCGTTGGCCACGGTGCGCCATTGTGTCCCATCCCGCCCGTTAGCCTGGGCACCATGTGCGGGATCGTGGGCTACGTCGGGCCGGCCGATGACGACGTCGCGCTCACCGTGGTGCTGGAGGGCCTGCGCCGGCTGGAGTACCGCGGCTACGACTCGGCCGGCATCGCGATCGTCGCCGACGAGGGCCTGGTGACCGAGAAGCGCGCGGGCAAGCTGGTCAACCTCACCGACGCCCTCGGCCGACTGCTCGCTGCCGCGGGCCCGTACGGCGATCGGCCACACCCGCTGGGCCACGCACGGCGGCGCCGACCGACGCCAACGCCCACCCGCACCGGGGCGGCAAGGACCGCAAGCTGGCCCTGATCCACAACGGGATCATCGAGAACTACGCGCCGCTGAAGGCCGAGCTGATGGCCACCGGCGTGGAGTTCGAGTCGGAGACCGACACCGAGGTGGCCGCCCACCTGGTCGCCGCGGCCTTCGTCGAGACCGGTGACCTGGCCGAGGCGATGCGCCAGGTCTGCCGCCGGCTGGACGGCGCGTTCACGCTGCTGGCCGTGCACGCCGACGCCCCCGGGCGTCGTGGTCGGCGCCCGGCGGAACTCCCCGCTGGTGGTCGGCGTCGGCGAGGGCGAGAACTTCCTCGGCTCCGACGTCGCGGCGTTCATCAGCCGCACCCGCGAGGCGGTCGAGCTGGGCCAGGACCAGGTCGTGCAGATCACCCCGGACGCGGTCGTGATCACCGACTTCGACGGCGCACCGGCCGAGGGCAAGGCGTTCCACGTCGACTGGGACGCCGCCGCCGCCGAGAAGGGCGGCTACCCCTCGTTCATGGCCAAGGAGATCAACGAGCAGCCGCAGGCGGTGGCCGACACCCTGCTCGGCCGCACCGACGCCGAGGGCCGGCTGACCCTCGACGAGCTGCGCATCCCGGTCGAGCAGCTGCGCGCGATCGACCGGGTCGTGGTGATCGCGTGCGGCACCGCGTCGTACGCCGGGTCGGTGGCCAAGTACGCGCTCGAGCACTGGTGCCGCGTCCCCACCGAGGTCGCCCTCGCCCACGAGTTCCGCTACAGCGACCCGGTGCTCGACGAGCGCACGCTCGTCGTGGCCATCTCCCAGTCCGGCGAGACCATGGACACGCTGATGGCGGTCCGCCACGCGCGCGAGCTCGGCGCGCTGGTGCTGGCGATCTGCAACACCCACGGCTCGTCGATCCCGCGGGAGTCCGACGCCGTGCTCTACACGCACGCCGGCCCGGAGATCGCGGTCGCCTCGACCAAGGCGTTCCTGGCCCAGATCACCGCCTGCTACCTCCTCGGCCTCTACCTCGCCTCGCTGCGCGGCGGCTCGTACGCCGACGACGCGGCGGCCGTCCTGCGCGAGCTGCACGCGATGCCGGCCAAGGTGCAGAAGGTGCTCGACGGCCTGGAGCAGGTCCGCGAGATCGCGCACTGGATGGCCGACACCCGCTCGGTGCTGTTCCTCGGGCGGCACGTGGGCTACCCGGTGGCGCTCGAGGGCGCGCTGAAGCTCAAGGAGCTGGCGTACATCCACGCCGAGGGCTTCGCCGCCGGGGAGCTCAAGCACGGCCCGATCGCGCTGATCGAGCCCGGGCAGCCGGTGTTCGTGATCGTCCCGTCGCCGTCCATGCCGCACGGCCTGCACGCCAAGGTGGTCTCCAACATCCAGGAGATCCGGGCCCGCGGCGCGCGCACGCTGGTCATCGCCGAGGAGGGCGACGAGGACGTCACCGCCTACGCCGACATCGTGATCCGCGTGCCGGTCTGCCCGCCGCTGCTCGCCCCGCTGGTCACGACCGTGCCGCTTGCAGGTCTTCGCCTGCGAGCTGGCCACGGCCAAGGGGCTGGACGTCGACCAGCCGCGGAACCTGGCCAAGTCGGTCACGGTCGAGTAGCGGCCGTGATCGTGGGCGTGGGCATCGACGTGGTCGACGTGGCCCGGTTCGAGCAGACGCTGCGCCGTACGCCCGCGCTGGCCGACCGGCTGTTCACCGAGGCCGAGCGCCGGCTGCCGATCAACTCCCTCGCCGCGACGTTCGCGGCCAAGGAGGCGCTCGCCAAGTCCCTCGGCGCCCCGGCCGGCCTGCACTGGACCGACGCGTGGGTGCGTCGGGACGACGCCGGGCGGCCGTACCTGCAGGTCCAGGGCACGGTCGCGGCGCGCGTCGCCGAGCTCGCGGTCGGTGCCCTGCACGTGTCGCTCTCGCACGACGCGGGGATCGCCTCCGCGGTCGTCGTCGCGGAGAGCAGCGAGGGCATGGCGTGATCGCGGCCTACTCCGTCGAGGACGTCCGGACGGCCGAGGGCCGGGCCATGTCCGGCCTCCCGGACGGCCTGCTGATGCAGCGCGCGGCCAGTGGTCTCGCCGTCGCGGTGGCCGAGCTGCTGCCGGCCGGCGTGTACGGCGCGCGGGTCGTGCTGCTCGTCGGTGGCGGCAACAACGGCGGTGACGCGCTCTGGGCCGGCGCTCGGCTGGCCGCGCGCGGCGCGCGGGTCGACGCGGTGCTGGTGGCCGGCGAGGCCCATGACGAGGGGCTGGCCGCGCTGACCGCGGCCGGCGGCCGGGTCTGGCGGGGGGACGGGACGGGGACCCGGGCCGCGCTGGCGAGCGCTCAGGTGGTGGTCGACGGCCTGCTCGGCATCGGCGGGCGCCCGGGACTGTCCGAGCTCGCGGCGCGGCTGGTCGCGGTGGTCCCGGACGACGCGGTGGTGGTGGCCGTCGACCTGCCCAGCGGAGTGGCCACGGACACCGGCGAGACGCCGCAGGACCACGTCTGGGCCGATGTCACCGTGACCTTCGGGCTGGCCAAGCCGTGCCTCCTGCTCCCGCCGGCCGACCAAGCCGCCGGACAGGTCCGCCTGGTCGACATCGGTCTCGGGGCGCACCTGCGCGGGCTCACCCCGGCCATCGAGCAGTGGGAGCCCGCGGACGTCGCCGCGGCCTGGCCGGTGCCGGGCCCGCGGGACGACAAGTACTCGCGGGGCGTGCTCGGCGTGGTGGCCGGCGGCTCGACGTACACCGGTGCCGCCGTGCTGTGCACCGGCGCCGCGGTGCGGACCGGCGCCGGGATGGTGCGCTACGTCGGGCCCCAGCCGCCGACCGACCTGGTCCGGGCCCGCTGGCCCGAGGTCGTGCCGGGTCCGGGCCGCGTGCAGGCCTGGGTGGTCGGACCGGGCCTGGACCCGGACGCCGACGCCGACCAGCGGGACGCCGCGGAGTCGGCACTGGCCGAGGACGTCCCGTGCGTGGTCGACGCCGGCGCGCTGTCGCTGCTCGGCGACCGGGCGGCGCCCACGCTGCTGACGCCGCACGCGGGCGAGCTGGCCCGGCTGCTGTCCGCCCGCGGTGACCGGGAGGTGCAGCGGGCCGAGGTCGAAGCGGGGCCGCTCGCCCACGCCCGGCGGGCGGCCGAGCTGACCGGCGCCACCGTGCTGCTGAAGGGGGCCACCTGCGTGGTCGTGGCTCCGGACGGGCGCGTCCGCACCGCGCCGGACGGCCCGGGCTGGCTGGCCACGGCCGGGTCGGGCGACGTGCTGGCCGGCATCGCGGGAGCCCTGCTCGCCGCCGGGCTGGACCCCCTGGACGCGGCGTCGATGGCGGTCACGGTGCACGGGCTGGCCGCGCCCCGGGCGAACCCCGGCGGACCGGTGCACGCCGAGGGCCTGCTGCACGCGGTGCCGGCGACGATCGCCGCCCTGCTCGCCTGACCCCGTTCGCGCTCCCCTCGCGCCGCGGTGCTCCCCTCCGGACGGTGATCCGGCCGTCCCGGCGGTCGATTCACCGTCGGTGCGGGAGCACGGCGCGCGCGGGGGAGCGGCGGGCCGGTGCGGGGGGTCGGCGTCCTGTCAGACTGGCGGCGATGAGCACGACAGACGCGGGACTGCCGGCGGTGGCCGAGGTCGACCTCGCGGCGGTGCAGGCGAACGTCGCCGAGCTCGACCGCCGGTCGGGGGCGGCCGAGGTGATGGCGGTGGTCAAGGCCGACGCCTACGGCCACGGCCTGGTGCCGTGCGCCCGGGCCGCGCAGGCCGGCGGCGCCACCTGGCTCGGCGTGGCCCAGCTGGCCGAGGGGCTGGCCCTGCGGGCGGCCGGGGTCGGGGGCCGGATGCTCTCCTGGCTGCACGTGCCGGGGGACGCGTTCGCCGAGGCGCTCGCCGCGGACATCGACCTGTCGGTGTCCGCGACCTGGGCGCTGGAGGAGATCGCGGCGGCGGCCGGGTCGACCGGCCGGACGGCCCGGATCCACCTCAAGGCCGACAGCGGGCTGTCCCGCAACGGCTGCCAGCCCGCGGACTGGCCGGAGCTGGTGGCCGCGGTCGGGAAGGCGCAGGCGGAGGGCTGGGTGGAGGTGGCCGCCGTCTGGTCGCACCTGGCCTGGGCCGACGCGCCCCAGCACCCGACGGTCCGGCGCCAGCGCGCGCTCTTCCTGGAGATGGCCGACGCGGTCGAGCGGGCCGGCCTCCCCGTGCCCCTGCGCCACCTGGCCAACTCGGCGGCCACGCTGACCGACCCGGCGTCGCACTTCGACGTGGTCCGGCCCGGCCTCGCGGTCTACGGCCTGTCGCCGGTGCCCGACCTGGGCGACCCCGCGGCGTACGGCCTGACCCCGGCCATGACGCTGCGCGGCCGGCTGGCCCTGGTCAAGCGGGTGCCGGCGGGGGAGGGCGTGTCGTACGGGCACGAGTACCACACCGACCGCGACACCACGCTCGGGCTGGTCCCGCTCGGGTACGCCGACGGTGTGCCCCGCCACGCCGGCAACCGGGGCCAGACGTGGGTGGCCGGAGCCCGCCGGCCGATGGCCGGGCGCGTCTGCATGGACCAGTACGTCGTCGACCTGGGCACCGGGCCGGACGCCGGCGCCGTGCGCGCCGGTGACCCGGCGGTGCTCTTCGGGCCCGGTGCGGCCGGGGAGCCGACGGCCGAGGACTGGGCCCGCGCGGCCGGGACGATCTCCTACGAGATCGTCACCCGGGTCGGCGCGCGGGTCCCGCGCCGGTTCGTGGGCGGCCCGCGGTGAGCGCGACCCGGACCCTGGCCAAGGTCGGCATCGGGCTGGCCGCCGCGGGCGTCGGGGCGGCTCTCGGGCTGGCCGCCGAGCGGGTCACGGCCGGGCGGGCCGTCGCCGACGAGGACGGCGCGGCCGGCCTGACGCCGTACGGCGCGCTGCGCGGCCGACCGCGCACGGTGCTCGCCGCGGACGGCACCCGGCTGCACGTCGAGGTCGACGACCTGCCCCGCGACGTGGCCACGGACGACGGGGGGCCGTTGCCGACGATCGTGTTCACGCACGGCTTCGCGCTGAACCTCGACGCCTGGCACTTCCAGCGGCTCGCCCTGCGCGGCCACTACCGGCTGGTCCTGTGGGACCAGCGCGGCCACGGGCGGTCGGCGACCGGCCCGCGCGGCAGCTCCACGATCGAGACCATCGGCTCGGACCTGGCGCGGGTCCTGCAGACCGTCGTGCCGGAGGGCCCGATCGTGCTCGTCGGCCACTCGATGGGCGGCATGACGATCATGTCGCTCGCCGACCAGCAGCCCGACCTCGTCCACGAACGGGTGCAGGCCGTGGCCTTCATCGCCACCAGCGCGGGCGGCCTCGCCGACGTGCCGTGGTCGCGCAGCCAGCTGGTCAGCAAGGTGGCGCACCGGGTCGCTCCGGGAGCGCTGTCCGTGCTGGCCCGGACCGGCGACCTGGTCTCGCGCACCCGCAAGCTGGGCAGCGACCTGGAGGCGATCCTGGTCCGGCGGTACTCCTTCGCCTCACCGGTGCCGGCCTCCCTGGTCCGGTTCGCCGCGGAGATGATCGCCTCGACCCGGATCGAGGTCGTGGCCGACTTCCTGCCGACCTTCGACCTGCACGACGCCCGCGAGGCGCTCGCCGCGCTCATCGACACCGAGGTGCTGGTGCTGGGCGGCGCCGAGGACCTGATGACACCGCCCGCCCACAGCGACGAGCTGGCCCAGCTCCTCCCGCAGGCCGAGCACGTCGTCGTCCAGGACGCGGGCCACCTGGTGATGCTCGAGCACCCGGAGGTCGTGGACCGGGCGCTGTTCGCGCTGGTCGAGCGGGGGATGCGGCGGGCCGAGCACGAGCGCCGGGCCGGGTCGGGCCGCCGGCGGACGGTCGTCGGCCTCGGTGCCGCCCGGCGCAAGCGCCGCCGGCAGGCGCCGGCATGAGCGCCACGGCAGCGGCCCGCGAGGTCCGGGCCGGTGAGCTGCACGTGCCCACCGCCGAGGCGATGACCGAGCTGGGCCGCTCGCTGGCGGCCGGGCTGCGGGCCGGTGACCTGGTCGTGCTCAGCGGCGACCTCGGGGCGGGCAAGACCACGCTGACCCAGGGCATCGGCCAGGGCCTGGGGGTCCGCGGGGCCGTGACCTCCCCGACGTTCGTGATCGCCCGCGTCCACCCCGGACCGCCCGGCGGCGTGCCGCTGGTGCACGTGGACGCCTACCGGCTCGGCTCGCTGGCCGAGCTCGACGACCTGGACCTCGACGCCGGCCAGGCCGAGTCCGTGACCGTCGTCGAGTGGGGTCGCGGGATGGCCGAGGACCTGGCCGAGGCCCGGCTCGAGCTCGACCTGACCCGCCCGCGGGCGCTGGCGTCCGGCGACGAGGGGCGCACGGTCACCTGGCGCGCGTTCGGCGACCGGTGGGCCGGCACCGCCCTGCCCGGACTCGACGAGGGCGCCGCGTAGCCTTCCCCCCGTGCTGCTGCTCGCCTTCGACACCGCCACCCCGGCGGTCACCGTCGCGCTGCACGACGGGACCCGGGTGCTGGCCGAGCGCACCACCGTCGACAGCCGCCGCCAGGGCGAGCTGCTCGCGCCGTACGTCGCCGAGGTCCTGGCCGAGGCGGGGGCCGCTCCGGGCGACCTGTCCCGGGTCGCCGTGGGGGTCGGCCCCGGGCCGTTCACCGGGCTGCGGGTGGGTGTCGTGACCGCGCGGGTGCTCGCGGCGACGCTGGGCATCGAGGCCGTCGGGGTCTGCACGCTCGACGTGCTGGCCGCCGAGGCGGTGCGCTCCACCGGACTCACTGACAGTTTCCTGGTGGCAACCGATGCCCGCCGGCGCGAGGTGCACTGGGCGGCGTACGACGTGGAGGGCGACCGGGCGGTGCGGGCCGGAGACCCTCGGGTCGCCGCACCCGCAGACGTGCCGGTCGACGGCCGGCCGGTCGTCGGCCGCGGAGCCGAGCTCTACCCGGACGCGCTGGGCCGGCCGCTCGGGCCGCTGGACCCCTCGGCCGCCGTCCTCGCGGCCCTCGTCTCGGCCGAGCTGGCGGCCGGCCGGCCGCTGCTGCCGCCGGTGCCGCTGTACCTCCGCCGCCCGGACGCCGTCGTGCCCGGTCCGCCGAAGCCGGTCGGGTCGTGAGGCTGCGGCCGATGCGCTGGTGGGACGTCGCTGCCGTGATGGAGCTGGAGCGCGGGCTGTTCCCCGACGACCCCTGGACCGCCGAGGGGTTCTGGGCCGAGCTGGCGCTGGACCCGGACCGGGTCTACCTGGTCGCGGAGGAGCCGGGGGAGGGCATCGTCGGCTACGCCGGCCTGAGCTGCGCCGCGCGCGCCCGGGGCGGCGACGCCGAGGTCATGACGGTCGGCGTGGCTCCCGCGGCCCAGGGCCGCGGCCTCGGCCGGGCGCTGGTCGACGCGCTGCGCACCGCCGCCGGGGAGCGCGGCGCCGGTCGGCTGCTGCTCGAGGTGCGGGCCGACAACGAGCCCGCCCGGAACCTGTACGCCCGGCTGGGCTTCGAGCAGGTCGGCCGGCGCGCGGCGTACTACCGCACCGGCGCCGGGGGAGAGGGCGGCAGCGAGCGGCCGGGCCGGGTGGATGCCCTGGTGCTGTCGCTGAGGCTGCCGGCCACCGCGGATAGCGTGGCGACGTGAGCACCGACGGCCCTCTGGTCCTGGGCATCGAGACGTCCTGCGACGAGACCGGTGTCGGCATCGTCCGCGGCGGGACCCTCCTCGCCGACGCCGTGGCCAGCAGCGTGGAGGAGCACGCGCGGTTCGGCGGCGTCGTGCCGGAGGTGGCCTCGAGGGCGCACGTCGAGGCGATGGTCCCCGCGCTCGAGCGGGCGTGCGACCTGGCCCAGGTGCGGCTCGCCGACGTCGACGCGATCGCCGTGACCGCCGGCCCCGGCCTGGCCGGCGCCCTGCTCGTCGGGGTGGCCGCGGCCAAGTCCCTCGCCCTTGGGCTCGGCAAACCGTTGTATGGCGTCAACCATCTGGCCGCCCACGTCGCCGTCGACGTCCTCGAGCACGGGCCGCTGCCGGAGCCGGCCGTCGCGCTGCTCGTGTCCGGCGGCCACTCCTCGCTGCTGCTGGTCCCGGACGTGACCTCGGACGTACGCCCGCTCGGCGCCACGATCGACGACGCGGCCGGCGAGGCGTTCGACAAGGTGGCCCGGCTGCTCGGCCTGCCCTTCCCCGGCGGGCCGTACATCGACCGCGCGGCGAAGGAGGGCGACCCGGCGTACGTCACGTTCCCGCGCGGGCTCACCTCGGGGCGGGACATGCAGCGGCACCGGTTCGACTTCTCCTTCTCCGGCCTGAAGACCGCGGTCGCCCGCTGGGTCGAGCAGCGCGAGGCCGACGGCGAGCCGGTGCCGGTGGCCGACGTGTCGGCGAGCTTCCAGGACGCGGTCGTCGACGTGCTGACCCGCAAGGCGGTGCTGGCCTGCCGGGAGAGCGGCGTCGACCACCTGCTGATCGGCGGGGGCGTGGCCGCCAACTCCCGCCTGCGCGTCGTGGCCGAGCAGCGCTGCGCCGAGGCCGGCATCCGGGTCCGGGTGCCGCGCCCGGGCCTGTGCACCGACAACGGGGCGATGGTCGCGGCCCTCGGCTCGCTCGCGGTGTCCCGCGGCCGGCCGGTCTCGGCCCTCGACCTGCCCGCCGACTCCTCCCTTCCGGTGACCACCGTGCTGGTCTGACCGAGATCTGTCACACTGGCTCATATGAACAGTCGTGCAGACGTCGAGCCGGCCGCACCGGCGGCCGACGGCCCCGGCGCAGCTGTCCCAGGTCGCGGACGTGTTCGACCTGCTGTCCGACCCGCGCCGGCTCAGCCTGCTCGCCGAGCTGCTGGCCGGCGAGCGCAACGTGGGGGAGCTCGCCGCCGCGACCGGCGCGAGCGAGTCCGGCACCTCCCACGCCCTGCGCCTGCTGCGCGCCCACCGCGTGGTGGCGGTCCGCCGGGACGGCCGCCAGGCCTACTACCGGCTGACCGACGACCACGTCCGCCAGCTGCTCGACGTCGCGCTGGCCCACGTCGAGCACGCGACCCGCTGCACGACACCGGGGGCGGTCACGGGTGAGCGCCCGGACCCCGGCCGAGCAGTCCCGCCGGCTCGGCGTCGCCGCGGGGCTGAACCTGCTGATCGTGGCCGGTCAGGTCGTCGCCGGCCTGCTCGCCGGCTCGCTCGGCCTGCTGGCCGACGCCGGGCACAACCTGGCCGACTCGCTCGCGGTCGTCCTGGCCGCTCGTCGCCCTGCGCCTGTCGCAGCGCTCGGCGTCCAGCCGCGCCACGTTCGGCGGACTGCGCTGGCCGGTCCTGGCCGCGCAGGCCAACGCGGCGACCCTGCTCGTCGTCACCCTGTGGCTCGCCGTCGAGGCCGTCCGCCGCCTGGCCCATCCCGAGCCGGTCACCGGCGCCGTGGTGCTCGTGGTCGCGCCGGCGCGGCCGCCCTGGTCAACGGCGCCGGCGCCGCGCTGGTCCACGAGCGCGGCGCCGACCTGAACACGCGGGCCGCCGTCGCTGCACCTCGCCTCCGACGCCGCGGTCTCGCTCGCCGTGGCCGCGGCGGGGGCGGTCATCTGGGCCGTCGGCGGGTGGTACCGCCTCGACCCGGCCGTGTCCCTCGTCGTCGCGCTGCTCGTCGGCGCCAGGGCGTCCGCCTCCTGCGGCGGTCGTCCGTGGTGCTGCTCGAGGCCCCTCCGGCAGGCCTCGACGTCGCGGACGTCCGGGCCCGGCTGACCGCGCTGCCCGGGCGTCGTCGGGGTCCACGACGTCCACGTCTGGAGCCTGTCCGACCGGATGCACGCGGCGTCGGTGCACGTCTGCGTCGAGGGCGATCCGACGCTGACCGCGGCCCGGGAGAGCACGGAGGCGGTCAAGGACCTGCTGCACGGGCAGTTCGGCATCGACCACGCGACCGTGGAGCTGGAGACCCTCAGCGGCTCCTCGCTGTGCCAGCCCGATCCGGACGCGTGCGGCCCGCTCGAACGTCATCTGGACGCGCGCCAGGCCCGGTGACCAGCCGCTCACCTGGTCGGACCGGACTAGACGGACGTGGCCCGTCGGGACCATCTGTACGGCCGATCCCGGCCGATTGGGCGTGTCGGCTGCCGAGTGCCTGCGGTATCACCTTCAGCAGGAGCATGCTCATGCCGATAGCAGGACGTGATGCAGAGCGCTTGTCCGGCAAGGACATCCGCTCGACGCGACGACAGAGAGGAGGTGCAGGTCATGGAGGAGCTGCCCGGTTGCCCGGCCTGCGGCGCCCCCTCGACCGTCCGCGACGGTGACGGACCGGACGACACGGTGCTCGTGACCTGCATCGCGCACCACTCGCTCGTCGGGCCTCGCGACCTGCTCGCGCCGCGGCTGCGCTGGGACGTCCCCACGCAGCGGGTGCCGATGCGCGAAGAGCTGATGTTCGCCCCCGCGGCGACGCTCGTCGCCGTCCACCGCGGCTAGCGGTCCGCGGCCGGCCGCAGCACCAGGACCGTCTGCTGACCCCCCACCCGGGTCACCGCGATCGTCGCCTCCGCCGTCACCCGTCGGTCGCAGCTGCCGTCGCAGCTGCTCGGGATCGACCGACACCCCGCGCTTCTTCACCGTGAGCCGTCCGACGTCGCGGTCTCGCAGGTACGCCCGCAGGGACTTCAGCTGGAACGGCAGGACGTCCTCGACGGCGTACGTGCGCGCGAACGGCGAGGCGGCCGGCACCGGACCGACCAGGTAGGTCGGCCCCTTCGACACCGCGGCCGCGTCCAGGTCCTCGGCCAGCAGAGGCACGAGCCCGGCGCTCACCACGGCCGGGTCCGGCTCGTGCAGCCAGGTCCCCGGACGGACGTCGCTCGCGGGAGCGACCCGCAGCCCGGCCGACGCCGGTGTCCTCGCCTCGGCGCGGGGCTCCCTGAGCTCGGCGGCGCTGTCCGGGCCGAGCACCAGGGCTGAGCGCCCGACACCGTCCCGGGCCAGGCCGCCCCACCAGACACTGCACTCCACGGCCTCGCCACCGACCGAGACCCATTGCAGCTCAACGGGTTCCGCGGCCGGGTCGGGGAGGTACCGGTGAGCGATCCCGGGTGGCAGCTTCACGCCCGTGGCCGGGTTGCGCGCGGCGAGCGAGCGGACGAACGACCACGGCGGCGCGAAGGACTCCGGGTCGCTCACCCGTCGGGTCGCCCCCGTGGACGTCGTACGCCCGGGTGTCCGGCGTGCCGGGTCCAGCCACAGGCCGGTCCCGGCGCGGAAGGCGCCGAGCGCCTCCAGGTCCATGCGTGGTCACGTCCGCCGGCCTGGACGGTGGCGGTCGGCCAGTGCCGCAGGTTCACGGTGGCGACCGCCGCCGTGAGGTCGTCCCGCTCGACCGCCGACGACCTCACGGTCGAAGGTGGCCAGGGCCATCGCGTCCGAGCCGATGCCGCAGCCCAGGTCGAGCACCCGCTCGAGCCCGGCGCTGACGAAGCGCTGGGCGTGCCGCGCGGCCACCTCCAGCCGGGTCGCCTGCTCGAGCCCGTCGGGAGTGAACAGCATGCCGGCGGCGAAGGCGCCGAACTTGGCCGCCGCCCGCGCGCGCAGCCGGGACTGGGTGAGCGCGGCCGCCACCGTCACGGGGTCGTGACCCTGCTCCCGCAGGTGCTCGCCGAGCCGGATGGCCGTGCCCTCGTCGTACGGGGGGAGGGCCTCGAGCAGCGCCCAGCCCTCGGGGGTGAGCAGGCTCGCCAGTCCGGCCAGGTCCATGCGGGCGATCCTGCCAGGCCGCCCCGCCGCGCCGACTGGCACTCAGGTTGACCGAGTGCTAACCGCCGACATAGATTCTTGTTGGCACTCTCCTTGTGAGTGTGCCAACCCATGAACGCTTGCCAACCAGCTCCCACGCATGAAAGAGGCGACACGTGTCGGTCTCCATCAAGCCGCTCGAGGACCGGATCGTCGTCAAGGCCCTCGAGGCCGAGCAGACGACGGCCTCCGGCCTGGTCATCCCGGACACCGCCAAGGAGAAGCCCCAGGAGGGCGAGGTCCTGGCGATCGGCCCCGGCCGCATCGACGACAACGGCCAGCGCGTCCCGCTGGACGTCAAGGTCGGCGACAAGGTCATCTACAGCAAGTACGGCGGCACCGAGGTCAAGTACGCCGGCGAGGAGTACCTCATCCTCTCGGCGCGCGACGTCCTCGCCGTCGTCGAGAAGTGATCTGACGCACCGCCCCGGTGGGCCGGCGACCCGCCGGTCGTACCGGGGCGGTGCGCGTCTGAGTACTCGTCACCTGCAGGACCAGTCAGAACCCCTGAAGGGACAGCAGTAGCCCATGGCCAAGACACTGGAGTTCGACGAGAACGCCCGTCGCTCGCTGGAGCGCGGCGTCAACGCGCTGGCCAACGCCGTCAAGGTGACGCTCGGCCCGAAGGGCCGCAACGTCGTCATCGACAAGAAGTGGGGCGCCCCGACCATCACCAACGACGGCGTGACCATCGCCCGTGAGGTGGAGCTCGAGGACCCGTACGAGAACCTCGGCGCCCAGCTCGCCAAGGAGGTCGCCACCAAGACCAACGACGTCGCCGGCGACGGCACGACGACCGCGACCGTGCTCGCCCAGGCCATGGTCAAGGAGGGCCTGCGCAACGTTGCGGCGGGCGCCGGCCCGGCCAGCCTCAAGCGCGGCATCGACAAGGCGGTCCAGGCCGTCAACGACCGGCTGCTCGAGGTGGCCAAGGAGGTCGACGGCAGCACCGCGGAGATCGCCCAGGTCGCGACCATCTCGGCGCAGGACCCGGAGATGGGCGAGCTCATCGCCACCGCGTTCGACAAGGTCGGCAAGGACGGCGTCATCACCGTCGAGGAGGCCTCGACGACCGCGATGGAGCTCGACTTCACCGAGGGCATGCAGTTCGACAAGGGCTACATCTCGCCGTACTTCGTGACCGACCCGGAGCGCATGGAGGCCGTCCTCGAGGACGCCTACGTGCTGGTCCACCAGAGCAAGATCTCCTCGGTGCAGGACCTGCTGCCGCTGCTGGAGAAGGTCGTCGGCGCCGGCAAGCCGCTGGTGATCGTGGCCGAGGACGTCGACGGCGAGGCGCTGTCGACGCTGGTGGTCAACAAGATCCGCGGCACGTTCAACGCCGTCGCGGTCAAGGCCCCGGGCTTCGGTGACCGCCGCAAGGCGATGCTGCAGGACCTCGCCGTCCTGACCGGCGGCCAGGTCGTGTCCGAGGAGGTCGGGCTCAAGCTCGACCCGGTCGGCCTCGAGGTGCTCGGCACGGCCCGCCGGGTCGTCGTCACCAAGGACGACACCACCGTGATCGAGGGCGCCGGCGAGGCCGTCCGAGGTCGCCGGCCGGGTCGCGCAGATCCGGGCCGAGATCGAGCGGACCGACTCCGACTGGGACCGCGAGAAGCTGCAGGAGCGGCTGGCCAAGCTGGCCGGCGGCGTCTGCGTGATCAAGGTCGGCGCGTACACCGAGGTCGAGCTCAAGGAGAAGAAGCACCGGATCGAGGACGCCGTGTCCGCGACCCGCGCGGCCATCGAGGAGGGCATCGTCGCCGGTGGCGGCTCGGCCCTCATCCACGCCGCCTCGGTGCTCGACGGCGACCTCGGCCTCACCGGTGACGAGGCGACCGGCGTGAACATCGTGCGCCGCGCCGCCGCCGAGCCGCTGCGCTGGATCGCCGAGAACGCCGGCCAGGAGGGCTACGTCGTGACCGCCCGGGTCCGCGAGCTGCCCGGTCGGCCACGGGTTACAACGCGGCCACCGACGAGTACGGCGACCTGCTCGCCGCCGGCGTCATCGACCCGGTCAAGGTGACCCGGTCGGCGCTGCGCAACGCCGCCTCGATCGCCGCGATGGTGCTGACGACCGACACGCTGGTCGTGGAGAAGAAGGAGCCGGTCGAGGAGACCGCCGGCGCCGGCCACGGCCACGGGCACGGCCACTAGCCACCCGCGGCTGCACCCGACACACACGAGTCAGGCCCTGCGTACCGGATCGGTACGCAGGGCCTGATGCGTTCTTCGGGGCCTGGTCCGTCCTCGGGGCCCGGACCCGAGGGCCTAGACGGCGGTGGGCACCGGCGCGTGCCGGCGTAGATCTGCTCGCGCTCGTCCTCGGTCATCGCGCCCCACACGCCGTACGGCTCGCGCACGGTCAGGGCGTGGGTGCGGCACTCGTTCAGGACCGGGCAGGTCAGGCAGACCGCCTTGGCGGCCTCGTCCCGGTTGCGGCGGGCCGGGCCGCGCTCGCCCTCCGGGTGGAAGAACACGTCCGGGTTGGTGCGTCGGCACGCACCGTCCATCTGCCAGTCCCAGAGGTCGGCGATCGGACCGGGAAGCCGGGAGATCTCAGCCATGTCGTGTCTCCTTCTGTGTCGGCCGCCCGGATCATGTCCGGGGGCCGGATGCTGCCCGGTCGGACCGGCCAGCTGCTGGAGGAACTGCTCTGACGTTCACCCACCGCCGGGTCCCGTGGTTCGTCGCCCTGCGGTTGTCTGGACCGTACAACCGCGTCAGCGGTTATTCAAGGGAATCGCGCCAGAGATTGGCCAACCGCGCCGGGCCCGTCGATTCGAGCCGGAGAAAGCGGACGAAGCGCCCGGTTCACCCGAACGCGAGAGGCCCGAAGCGCTTCAGCACCAGATCGTGACGCGATAGGGGGTGGCACGCCGGACCCGCGCGGACCACACTGGGCGAATGGCAGCGAGTCGGGCCGGGGAGAGCGGGCTGGAGGTCGCCACGGCGGACAGCACACGTCAGGCACCACCACGGACCCTCACGGTCGCCGTCGTGGCTCGCCGTCTGGGCGTCGCGCCGGCCACGCTGCGCACCTGGGCCCGCCGCTACGACCTCGGGCCCCTCCTTGCACACGGCCGGCTCGCACCGGCGGTACACCTCGGCCGACTTCGCCCGCCTGGTGGTCATGCGCCGGCTGACCCACGAGGGCGTCTCGCCGGCGGAGGCGGCGCAGGCCGCGCTGAGCACCCCCGCCGCGTCCCTCGACGACGTCGGCCTGAACGAGGTCTCCCTGCTCGACCGGCGCACCAGCGACGACGCCGTCGAGCGAGCAGACGGTCCGCACGCTCGGGCGCCTCGTGCCGATCCAGGACGCCCGCCGGGTGGCCCGCGGCCTCAACCGCGCGGCCCTGACCCTGGACGCGCGGGGGGTGGCCGCAGCTGATCCAGCGGCACATCGCCGCCGCCGGCGTCGTGGCCACGTGGGACGACGTGATGGTGCCGGTGCTGGAGAACATCGGCCGCCGCTGGCAGACCACGGGCGAGGGCGTGGAGATCGAGCACCTGTTCTCCGAGGCGGCCATCGCCACCCTCACCGCGGTGTCCGGCCGGCTGGAGCAGCCGCGCAACACCGCCCAGGTCCTGCTCAGCTGCGTCGAGGACGAGCAGCACAGCCTGCCGCTGCACGCCGTCTCGGCCGGCCTGGCCGAGCGCGGCATCTCCTGCCGCCAGCTCGGTGCCCGGGTGCCGACCGACGCCCTCGCCGCCGCGGTCCGGCGGACCGGCCCGGCGGTCACGCTGCTCTACGCCGCGATGCCCGTGCCGGCCGCCGACCTCGAGCGAGCTGCTCCGGCGTACCCGCCCGAACTCCCGCATTCTGCTCGGCGGCCCGGGCTGGGGCTCACCCACGCTGCCGCCGTACGCCGAGACCGTCGACTCGCTGGACCGTGCGGTGACCCGCATCTGCGACATCGTCGCCGCCTGACCCACCTCTGACCGGATTCTCGCCGCGGCTTCGTGCTCGCGAACGCTAAGGGTGCGCGCGTTCCCGGCCGATACATCACTCGAGGCCGGAGGGGTGAGACCCACCCACCGGTCGCAGGGAGAGCCGGATCCAAGAAGCCGAGGAGTGCTGTGGCCACCGTGATCGTCTGTGACGACGCCCCGATCGCGCGGGAGACCGTACGCCGGGTGGTTGCCACCGTGCCGGGCGTGACCCGTGTCCTGGGTGCGGCGTCCGGTGAGGAGCTGCTGGGACGGTGGGGAACCGAGCGGCCCGCTCTCGCCCTGGTCGACGTCCGGATGCCCGGGCTCGGCGGCGTCGAGACCACGCGACGCCTGCTCTCCCTGCACCCCGACGCCTGCGTGCTGATGGTCACGACGGCCGAGGACGTCGACGGCGTCGCCCGGGCGATCACCTTCGGTGCCCGCGGCTACGTCGTCAAGGACGCCGGCCGTGAGGAGATCGCGCTGGCGATCGTGCAGACCCTGACCGACTCCTACCGGCGCCAGGCGCCCGCGCCGTCCCGGCCGGTGGCCGTGAACGCGCTGCCGAGCCTGACCGAGCGCGAGCTGCAGGTCCTCGGCGGGATGAGCCGCGGCCGCAGCAACTCCGAGATCGGCAAGGAGCTCTACCTGTCCGAGGACACGGTCAAGACCCACGCGCGGCGGCTGTTCCGCAAGCTGGGGGCGGCCGACCGGGCCCAGGCCGTGGCCGTCGGGTTCCGGACCGGGCTGGTCCGCTAGCCGGCCGACAGCTCTCAGGTCACGGGCCCGTCACGGCGGGCAGCAGTTCCCCGATCACTCTTTGCGCCCGCGGGCTCGCCGCGTAGGCTCCGCCCAGGTGAAACAGTCAGCCGTTCTGGCCGACGAGAGGTCCCCTGCGCGTGAGTGAGCTCCGTGGCGTCACGCCACGCCAACCCGCGGTCAGCCCCGCGGAGGATCCGCTCGCCCTCGGACCCGACCTGCGCGGCCTGGTGACCCAGGCGCTGCGCGGTGACGCCGGCGCCACCGACGACCTGCTGCGCTCGGTCCGCCGGATGGTGCACCGCTACCTGCGGGCCCGGCTCGGCGGCCCGTACGGCGACGACGGAGCGGCCGACGACGCCGCCCAGGAGGTCTGCATCGCGGTGCTGTCCGCGCTGCCGCGCTACCGCGACGAGGGCGTGCCGTTCGAGGCGTTCGTCTACTCCATCGCCGCCCGCAAGCTGGCCGACATCCACCGCGCCGCGGTGCGCCGGGCCGTGCCCGTCGCCGAGGTCCCGGACGGCGCCGACCTCTCGGACGGGCCGGAGGCCCTGGCCGTCCGCTCCAGCGACGCCGACCTGGCCCGCGCGCTGCTGCAGACCCTCCCCGACCAGCAGCGCGAGATCCTGCTGCTGCGGGTCGCCGTCGGGCTGTCCGCCGAGGAGACCGGGCGCGCCCTGAGCCTGACGCCCGGCGCGGTGCGGGTCGCCCAGCACCGGGCGCTGCGCCGGCTGCGGGAGTGCGCGGCCACGATCGACCTCACCGCGGCGGCCACGGCCGACGCGCCGGTCCCGCAGGGGCAGGTGGGCCGATGAGCACGCCCCGCCTCACCCCGTCCCGGCGCCCGCGCGAGCGCCGTCGGCCCGAGCCTCCGGTCTCGCTGACCGACCTGTTCGACTCCGACGCGCTGCTCGACGCGCTCGGACGAGGGGATGCCGTCCCGTCGTACGACGACGACCGGGCGGTGCTCCTCCTGCACTCGCTGACCCACCACCTGGACCGGCTGGAGTGCCTGGACCGCGACGAGCGGCTCGCCGCGGCGCTCGCCGCTCCCGTCGCGGACGACGCGACCGGCCGGGTCGCAAGGGGTCCGGTCGCAAGGGGTCCGGCCGTGGCCGGCGACGGGTCGTTGCGGCTGGTCTCGGGCGATCCCGGCCTGGGATCGGACCAGGTGGGCTCGGCCTTCTTCCGGGTGGCCCGCCGGGCCGTGCCGCGTCCCACCGCGAACCGCCTGCTCGCCGCGGCGGCCGGCGCCATGATCCTGCTCAGCGGTGGCGGGCTGGCGGCGGCGGCCACCAACCCCCAGCACGGGTGGGGGCCGCTGAAGCCGCTGTCGCGGGTGCTGCACAGCGGATGGAGCGACGACGGGCTCAGCGCGCAGCGCGAGGTCGTCCTGCGCGAGCTCGCCGAGGCCGCACGGCAGTCCCAGGACGGGCAGAAGGCGGCCGCGGTCGCGACGTACGGCTCGGCCAGCGCCCACGCGCGCCAGCTGCCGAGCGGGCCCGACTCCACGGTGCGGGCCCAGCTGGACGCCGTCGCCCGTGAGCTCGGGATCACCGACAACGGCGTGGCCCCATCGGCCGCCGGCGGCGGCATCGCCGCGGCCACTCCGCTGCCGATCGCCACCGTGCCGGTGACGGACGGCGGCACGCCCACCGGCCCCGCGGGGACGGCCCTGCCGACCGGACCCGGCGGCCTGCCGGGCCTCACCGGGCTGCCGGGCGTCCCCGGAGACGGGCAGTCCTCCGACGGCGGGGTCGGCGACCCGGTCGACGGCACCGCTCCCGGCACGCTGCTGCCGACGCCGCCACCGCTCCTCGGGCCGCCGGCCGACCCCGGGACGGGCGACGGCACGACGGCCCCGGTGACGACGCCGCCGGTCACCACCCCGGTCACCGACCCGCCGGTCACCACGCCGCCGGTGACGACGCCGGTCACCACCCCGCCGGTGACCGACCCGTCGGGCGGCAGCACGACCGCCGGGCCGCCCGTGGCCGGTGTGCCCGGTGGCCCGACCGTGGCCCCCACCGGCGGTACGCCGCTGGGCTCCACCCCCAACGACCCCACCGGGCCAGGAACCGGCACAGGAACGGGCACGGGAACGGGCACGGGAACGGGCACCGGCACGAAGGCCGCGCACCACCACGGCCGGCACCGGGCCCACACCGGGCACCACCGCCTTCCGCCGGCCGCCACGCCGCCGCCGGCCACCGGCACGGCACCGACCCCCGCGGCCACACCCGTCTCGGTGACCCCGCCGCCGGTCCTGTCGCCGCCTCCGGCGAGCGCGCCGGACGCCACGCCGGCGGACTCGACCGGCTCGACCGGCTCGACCGGCTCGACCGGCTCGACCGGTTCGACCGCCAGCTCGGCACCGACGGCGGGGACGGGGACGGCGACCACGTCGACCCAGGCCTGAGCCGGTCGCCGGACGGGGGCGGTCCGGCGGTTACCATCGAGGTCTCAGCCGAACGGACCGGGGCGGAAGGCTTTCGATGTCGGAGTTCACCCAGGCAAGCAGCGGCGTCCCCGCCATGTTCGAGGCCGTCGGCCTGACCTTCGACGACGTGCTGCTGGTGCCGGTGGAGAGCGACGTCGTGCCCTCCGAGGTGGACACCTCCAGCCAGCTGTCCCGCCGGGTCTCCCTGCGCCTGCCGCTCGTGTCCTCGCCGATGGACACCGTGACCGAGTCCCGGATGGCGATCGCGATGGCCCGCCAGGGCGGCATCGGGGTGCTGCACCGCAACCTGTCGATCGAGGACCAGGCGGCCCAGGTCGACATCGTGAAGCGGTCCGAGGCGGGGATGGTCAGCCACCCGGTGGTCACCCACCCCGACGCCACGCTGGCCGAGGTCGACGCGCTCTGCGGCCGGTACAAGGTCTCCGGCCTGCCGGTCGTCGACGGCGCGGGCCACCTGCTCGGCATCGTCACCAACCGCGACCTGCGGTTCGAGACCGACCACTCCAAGACGGCCGGCGAGATCATGACCCGGATGCCGCTGGTCACGGCCGCCCCGGGCATCTCGGGCATCGACGCGATGGCCCTGCTGGCCAAGCACAAGATCGAGAAGCTGCCCCTGGTCGACGACACCGGCCGGCTGCGCGGGCTGATCACGGTCAAGGACTTCACCAAGTCCGAGCAGTACCCCCTCGCCACCAAGGACGACGCCGGCCGGCTGCGCGTCGGCGCGGCCGTCGGCTTCTTCGACGAGGGCTGGAAGCGGGCGATGTCGCTCGTCGAGGCGGGGGTCGACGTGCTCGTCGTCGACACCGCCCACGGCCACTCCCGCGGCGTCGCCGACATGGTGGCCCGGCTGAAGGCCGACCCGGCTGCCGCACACGTCGACATCGTCGGCGGCAACGTCGCCACCCGCGCGGGCGCCCAGTCGCTGATCGACGCGGGGGCGGACGGCGTCAAGGTCGGCGTCGGCCCGGGCTCGATCTGCACGACCCGGGTGGTCGCCGGGGTCGGCGTCCCGCAGGTGACCGCGATCTACGACGCGGCCCAGGCCTGCCGTGCGGCGGGCGTGCCGGTCATCGCCGACGGCGGCCTGCAGTACAGCGGCGACATCGCGAAAGCCCTTGTCGCGGGCGGCGACACGGTGATGCTCGGCTCGCTGCTCGCCGGCTGCGAGGAGAGCCCGGGCGACCTGGTGTTCATCAACGGCAAGCAGTTCAAGGTCTACCGGGGCATGGGCTCGCTCGGCGCGATGCAGAGCCGCGGGCAGCAGAAGTCGTTCTCCAAGGACCGGTACTTCCAGGGCGACGTGCCGAGCGACGACAAGCTCGTCCCGGAGGGCGTCGAGGGTCAGGTGCCGTTCCGCGGCCCGCTCGCCGCCGTGGCGTACCAGCTGATCGGCGGGCTGCGGCAGTCGATGTTCTACTGCGGCGCGCGGACCGTGCCCGAGCTGCAGGCCAACGGCCGGTTCGTGCGGATCACGCCGGCCGGGCTCAAGGAGTCCCACCCGCACGACATCATGATGACCGTCGAGGCGCCCAACTACTCCTCCCGCTGACCCCGGGCGGCGTCGCGGGGTCACCTGGGTAGGGTTTCGCGGTGACCGAGATCGAGATCGGGCGGGGCAAGCGCGGCCGCCGCGCCTACGCGTTCGACGACGTGGCCGTCGTGCCGAGCCGGCGCACCCGCGACCCGGAGGAGGTCTCGGTCGCCTGGCAGATCGACGCCTACCGGTTCGAGCTGCCCGTCATGGCCGCGCCGATGGACAGCGTCATGTCGCCGGCCACCGCCATCGCGCTCGGACAGCTCGGCGGCCTGGGCGTCCTCGACCTCGAAGGACTCTGGACGCGGTACGACGACCCCGAGCCGCTGCTGGCCGAGATCGCCGGTCTCGACCCGGCGACGGCGACGCCGCGGATGCAGGAGATCTACGCCGAGCCGATCAAGCCCGAGCTGGTCTCCGCGCGGCTCAAGGAGATTCGCGACGCGGGCGTGACCGTGGCCGGTGCGCTGACGCCGCAACGGACCCAGGAGCTGTGGCGGGTCGTCGTCGACTCCGGGTGCGACCTGTTCGTGATCCGCGGCACCACGGTCTCGGCCGAGCACGTGTCCGGGCCGGGCCGAGCCGCTGAACCTCAAGCGCTTCATCTACGAGCTCGACGTGCCGGTCATCGTCGGCGGCTGCGCGACGTACACCGCGGCGCTGCACCTGATGCGCACCGGGGCGGCCGGCGTGCTGGTCGGCTTCGGTGGGGGCGCCGCGCACACGACGCGGACGACGCTCGGCATCCACGTGCCGATGGCCAGCGCCGTCGCCGATGTCGCCGCGGCGCGGCGGGACTACCTCGACGAGAGCGGCGGCCGCTACGTCCACGTCATCGCCGACGGCGGCATGGGCACCTCGGGCGACCTGGTCAAGGCGATCGCCTGCGGCGCCGACGCGGTGATGCTCGGCGCCGTCCTCGCCCGGTCGGCCGAGGCTCCCGGCCGCGGCTGGCACTGGGGCCCGGAGGCGCACCACCGCGAGCTGCCGCGCGGCGACCGGGTCCGGGTCGGCACGGTGGCGCCCGCTGACCGAGATCCTGGCCGGTCCGGGCCGCGCCGCCGACGGCATGACGAACCTGGTGGGCGCGCTTGCGCCGCGCGATGGCGACCACGGGCTACTCCGACGTCAAGGAGTTCCAGCGGGTCGAGGTCGTCGTCGCGCCGTACCCGCCGAGCTGACCGCCACCAGCCCGAGCCCGGAGGTAGGACATGGACCGCGGAGAGCTGTCGCCGGCCGCCCGGACCGAGGCGCTGGCCGGCCTGGTCGAGGACGAGCTCGACGTCGTGGTCGTCGGCGGCGGGGTCGTGGGTGCGGGGGCGGCGCTCGACGCCGCGACCCGTGGGCTGCGGGTCGGGCTGGTCGAGGCGCGCGACTGGGCCAGCGGCACGTCGAGCCGGTCCAGCAAGCTGATCCACGGCGGCCTGCGGTACCTCGAGATGCTCGACTTCGGCCTGGTGCACGAGGCGCTGCACGAGCGGGGCCTGCTGCTGCAGCGTCTCGCGCCGCACCTGGTCCGGCCGGTGCCGTTCCTCTACCCCCTGACCCACCGGGTGTGGGAGCGGCCGTACGTCGGTGCCGGCCTGGCGCTGTACGACGCGATGGCCTCGCTGGCGCCGGGCGCCCGGGGCCTGCCGCTGCACCGGCACCTCACCCGCCGGGCCGCGCTGCGCATCGCGCCCGGCCTGCGCCGCGACTCGATGGTCGGCGCCGTCCAGTACTACGACGCGCAGGTCGACGACGCCCGGCACACGGTCACGCTGGTGCGCACGGCCGCGGCGTACGGCGCGCTGGTCGCCAACCGCACGCGGGTCGTGGGGTTCCTGCGCCAGGGCGAGCGCGTGACCGGCGTCCGCGTGCAGGACCTGGAGAGCGGTGCGCTGCTGGAGGTCCGGGCCAAGCAGGTGCTCAACGCGACCGGCGTGTGGACCGACGACACGCAGGCCATGGTCGGCGAGCGCGGGCAGTTCCGCGTGCGGGCCAGCAAGGGCATCCACCTGGTCGTGCCGCGCGACCGCGTGCAGAGCTCCAGCGGGATCATCCTGCGGACCGCCGACCTCGGTGCTGTTCGTGATCCCGTGGGGCCGGCACTGGATCATCGGCACCACCGACACCGACTGGCACCTGGACAAGTCGCACCCGGCGGCGAGCAGCCACGACATCGACTATCTGTTGTCACAGGTCAACCGAGTGCTCTCGCGGCCGCTGAACCGCGAGGACGTCGAGGGCGTGTACGCCGGGCTGCGGCCGCTGCTGGCCGGGGAGTCGGAGTCCACGTCCAAGCTGTCCCGCGAGCACGTCGTCGGCCACCCCGTGCCGGGCCTGGTCGTCGTGGCCGGCGGCAAGTACACGACGTACCGCGTGATGGCCGCCGACGCGGTCGACGAGGTGGCGCGCGCGCTGGACGGCCGGGTGCCGCCCTCGTGCACGGAGCGCATCCCGCTGCTCGGGGCCGACGGGTACGACGCCGCCTGGAACTCCCGGCAGCGCACGGCCACCCGGTACGGCGTGCACGTCGCGCGGGTCGAGCACCTGCTGCGGCGGTACGGCTCGCTGGCTCCGGAGGTGCTCGAGCTGGTCGAGGACGACGCCGACGCTGGGCGCGCCGCTGCCCGGCGCCGACGACTACCTCGCGGCCGAGGTCGTCTACGCCTGCACGCACGAGGGCGCCCGGCACCTCGACGACGTGCTGACCCGCCGGACCCGGATCTCGATCGAGTCCTGGGACCGCGGCGTCGGCGCCGCGCCGGTCGCGGCGGAGCTGATGGCCGTCGTGCTCGGCTGGAGCGCACGAGCAGCGGGACAAGGAGGTCGAGCACTACCTGGCCCGGGTCGAGGCCGAGCGCCTCTCCCAGGAGCAGCCGGACGACGAGACCGCCGACTCGCGCCCGCCTCGGCGCGCCCGAGATCGTCCCGCTGGCCTGACCCCGCCCGCGGCCCAGCCGCCCGTGCTCCCGCTGTGACGGTGATCCGGGCCGAGAACGGCCGCGATCACCGTCGTACCGGGAGCACCGCGCGCGGGCGGGAGCACGAGGTGGGGGGTGTGGGCGGCGCAGGGCATGCTGGGCCGGGTGACGACGACGACGCGAGCCGGGCTGCGGGCCGAGGCCGAGCAGCCACCTGCGAGCCCTGGTCGGGCGCGCCCGACGCCGTCCTGCGCGAGGACCAGTGGACCGCGATCGAGGCGCTGGTCGCCGACCACCGCCGCGCCCTGGTCGTCCAGCGCACCGGCTGGGGCAAGTCGGCGGTCTACTTCGTGGCCACGGCGCTGCTGCGGGCCGGCGGGCGCCGGCCCGACGGTGATCGTCTCGCCGCTGCTGGCGCTGATGCGCAACCAGATCGCGGCCGCCGAGCGGGCCGGCATCCACGCGGTCACGATCAACTCGACCAACAGCGACGACTGGTCGCAGACCTACGCCGCGATCCACCGCGGGGAGGTCGACGTCCTGCTGGTCAGCCCCGAGCGGCTGAACAACCCCGAGTTCCGCGACGAGGTGCTGCCCCGGCTGGCCGCGCGCCGCCGGGCTGCTCGTGGTCGACGAGGCGCACTGCATCTCCGACTGGGGGCACGACTTCCGCCCGGACTACCGCCGGATCCGCACGATGCTGGCCGACCTGCCCGGACGGCATCCCGGTGCTGGCCACGACCGCGACCGCCAACGCCCGCGTCACCGCGGACGTCGCCGAGCAGCTGTCGGTCACGGGCACCGACGCCTCGACGACGTGCTCGTCCTGCGCGGCACCCTCGACCGCGAGTCGCTGCACCTGGCCGTGGTCGAGCTGCCCACGCCAGGCGGCCCGGCTGGCCTGGCTGGCCGAGCACCTCGGCGAGCTGCCCGGATCGGGCATCGTCTACTGCCTCACGGTCGCCGCGACCCAGGAGGTGGCCGAGCACCTGCGCGGTGCGGGGTACGACGTCGCGGCGTACTCCGGGCAGACCGACCCGGCCGAGCGGCTGGCCGCCGAGGACGACCTGCTGGCGCGGCCGGCTCAAGGCGCTGGTCGCCACGTCGGCGCTCGGCATGGGCTTCGACAAGCCGGACCTCGGGTGGGTGGTCAACCTCGGCGCGCCGGCCTCGCCGATCGCGTACTACCAGCAGGTCGGCCGGGCCGGCCGCGGCATCGACCGGGCCGTCGCGGTGCTGCTGCCCGGGCCGCGAGGACCGCGACATCTGGGACTACTTCGGCTCGCTGGCCTTCCCGCCCGAGCCCGAGGTCCGCCAGGCGCTCGCGGTCCTCGGCCGAGGCCGGCCGCGCCGCTGTCCACCGCCGCCCTGGAGCCGCACGTCACGCTGCGCCGCAACCGCCTGGAGACGATGCTCAAGGTGCTCGACGTCGACGGCGCCGTCCGGCGGGTCCGGGGCGGCTGGGAGGCCACCGGCGAGCCCTGGGCGTACGACGCCGAGCGCTACGCCCGGGTGCGCGAGACCCGCCGCGCCGAGCAGGCGGCGATGCTGGACTACGTCGCGGCGCCCGGGCTGCCGGATGGAGTTCCTGCGCCGAGGCCCTCGACGACCCGGACGCCGGCGCCTGCGGCCGGTGCGACCGCTGCGGCGGCCTCGAGCTGTCGGCCGCACGGCCTCGGACGAGCTGGTCGAGCCAGGCCCAGGCAGCGACTGGACCGGCCCGGCGTGGAGGTCGAGCCGCGGCAAGCTGTGGCCGACCGGCCTGTCCGCGGTCGGGGCTCGACCTGTCCGGCAAGATCCCCGCCGGACGAGCAGGCCGAGCCGGGGCGGGCGGTGGCCCGGCTGACCGACCTCGGGCTGGGGGCGGGCGCTGTACGACCTGCTGCGCGCCGCGGCACCGGACGGCGAGCTCCCGGTGCCGCTGCGGCACGCGCTGGTGCAGACGCTCGACGCCTGGGACCTCCCGGGCGGCCGGCCGGACGGCCTGGTCGCCGATCGGCTCCGCGACCCGGCCGCGGCTGGTCGCGCACCTCGCGGACGGCCTGTCCCGCTACCTCGACCTGCCGGTGCTGGCCCGGTTCGACGTGCTCGACCCGGACGCCCCGTCGCCGCACGACGTGAACTCGGCCCAGCGGCTGCGGGCGGTCGCCGCGCGGCACCGGCTGACCGACCCCGATGCGGTGGCCGGCCGGCGGGTGCTGCTCCTCGACGACCGCACCGACACCGGCTGGACCCTCGCCGTCTGCGCCCGGGCGCTGCGCCGGGCCGGCGCCACCGCGGCGTACCCGCTCGTGCTGGCCGCGACGACCTAGCCGCCCCCGCCCCGAGCGATGGACCGCGCCACGCGTGCTGGCGCGCCTACGCTGGAGCCATGCCGGACACCGTGGCGGACCCGCAGCACGACATCACGGCCACCTATGCGCGTCGACCCGGCGCTGGCCCGGCGGCTGACCGCCGGGTCGTGGCCGGCTCCGCGGGAGCCACGCACACCCCGACCGCGCCGTTCACCGGCGCCCCGATCGCGATGCTGCCGGTCTCGACGCGGCCGACGTCGCCCGTGCGGTCGAGCTGGCCCGTGTGGCCCAGCGCCGCTGGGCCCGGGTGCCGGCTGCGCGACCGGTCCTCGATGCTGCTGCGCTTCCACGACCTGGTGCTGGACCGGCAGAGCGAGCTGCTCGACCTGATCCAGATCGAGTGCGGCAAGGCCCGCGCCCACGCGTTCGAGGAGGTCGCCGACGTGGCGCTGGTGGCCCGGCACTACGCCCGCCGCGCGAGCCGGCTACCTGCGAGCCGCGCCGGCGCGGCGGGCTCTTCCCGCTCCTGACCCAGAGCCGCGAGCTGCGCCACCCCAAGGGCGTGGTCGGCGTCGTCTCGCCGTGGAACTACCCGCTGACGCTGGCCATCTCGGACGCGGTGCCGGCGCTGCTGGCCGGGCAACGCCGTCGTGCTGCGCCCGGACCCGCAGACCTCGCTGACCGCCCTGCTCGGCGTCGAGCTGCTGGTCGAGGCCGGCGCTGCCCGGAGGACGTGCGTGCAGGTCGTCCTCGGCCCCGGGCCGATCGGTGGGCGACGCGGTCGTGCAGTCGACCGACTACGTCTGCTACACCGGCTCGACCGCCACCGGACGGCAGGTGGCCCAGGCCGCCGCCCGGCGGCTGGTCGGCGTCTCGCTGGAGCTCGGCGGCAAGAACTCGATGTACGTCGCCGCCGACGCCAACCTCGACCCGCGCGGCCGAGGGCGCCGTGCGGGCCTGCTTCAACGGCGCCGGCCAGCTCTGCGTGTCGATGGAGCGGCTGATCGTGCACGAGACCGTCGCCGACCGACTTCCTCGGGCGCTTCCTGAACCGGGTGCGCGGCCTGCGCCTCGGTCGTCGGGCTGGACTGGTCGGCGGACATGGGGTCGCTGCTGTCGACGGCCCAGCTGGAGACCGGTCGTTCGCCACGTCGAGGACGCGAAGGCCCACGGTGCAACGGTTCTCGCCGGTGGCCGGCCGCGGCCCGACGTCGGGCCGCTGTTCTACGAGCCCACGGTGCTGGACGGCGTGACCGAGCAGATGGCCTGCCGCGACGAGGAGACGTTCGGCCCGGTCGTCGCGGTCTACCGGGTCGGGCTCCGACGAGGAGGCCGTCGCGCTGGCCAACGACACGGCGTACGGGCTCAACGCGAGCATCTGGACCCGCGACGTCCCGCGCGGCGCGCGGGATCGCGGCCCGGATCAAGGCCGGGACGGTCAACGTCAACGAGGGGTACGCCGCGGCGTGGGGCAGCGTGGGCGCACCGATGGGCGGCATGAAGGACTCCGGGCTGTCCCGCCGGCACGGCGAGCGAGGGGATCACGAAGTACACCGACGTCGCAGAACGTCACGGTCGCAGTACCGGCTGGGGCTGGGCGCGCCGCTCGGGCTCTCGGCGCAGGCCTGGGCCACGGCCCTGACCGCTGTCGCTGAAGGCGATGAAGCGCGCCGGTCTCCGGTGACCGCCGCGGACCGCCACGCGACGTACGACGTCGACGTCGTGGTCGTCGGCTCCGGCTTCGGCGGCTCGGTGGCCGCGCTGCGGCTGAGCGAGAAGGGTTACGGCGTCACGGTTCTGGAGTCCGGACGCCGGTTCGACGACGACGAGCTCGCCCGGACCTCCTGGGACGTCCGCCGCTACTTCTGGGCCCCCCGCCTCGGCTGCTACGGCGTGCAGCGGATCCACCAGCTGCCCGACGTGGTGCTGCTGGCCGGCGCCGGTGTGGGCGGTGGGTCGCTGAACTACGCCAACACGCTGTACGTGCCGCCGAAGGCCTTCTTCGACGACCCGCAGTGGAGCCGGATCACCGACTGGGCCGACGAGCTGGCGCCGCACTACGACCAGGCGGCGCGGATGCTGGGCGTGGTGCGAGAACCCGTCTGCGCGGGCCCGGTCGAGGAGATCATGCGGGCGGTGGCCGACGACATGGGCGTCGGCCACACGTTCCGGCAGACGCCGGTCGGCGTGTTCTTCGGCCGGCCCGACCCGGCGACCGGCGAGTCAGCGCCGCGAGCCCGGGGTCACCGTGCCCGACCCGTTCTTCGGTGGCGCCGGACCCGGCCCGCACCGGCTGCACGGAGTGCGGCAACTGCATGGTCGGCTGCCGGGTCGGGGCCAAGAACACGCTGGTCAAGAACTACCTGGCGCTCGCCGAGTCGGCTCGGGGCGCGGGTCGAGCCGATGCGCACGGTCGTCGACGTCCGCCCGCTGGACCCCGCCCGCCCGGAGGCCGGGTTCGCGGTCACGTCCGAGCGCACCGGGGCCTGGCTGCGGCGCGACCGGCGCACGGTCACGGCCGGTCAGGTGGTGCTTCGCCGCGGGGACCTGGGGCACCCAGAAGCTGCTGCACGGCGCTGCGGGCGTCCGGCTCGCTGCCGGACCTGTCGCCGCGGCTGGGCGAGCTGACCCGGACCAACTCCGAGGCGCTGCTCGGAGCGGTGACCCGCGCGCGTGCCCGGCCGGCGTCGACCTGGCCCGCGGTGTCGCGATCACGTCGTCGTTCCATCCGGACGAGAACACCCACGTCGAGAACGTGCGCTACGGCAAGGGCTCCAACGCGATGGGCCTGCTCGGCTCGCTGCTGGTCGACGGGGGCGGCCGCGTCCCGCGGTGGCTGCGCTGGGCCGGGCAGGCCGGCTGCGCCGCCCCGACCAGCTGGCCGCGCACGCTGTGGGTACGCCGCTGGAGCGAGCGCACGGTCATCGGCCTGGTCATGCAGAGCCTCGACAACTCGCTGACGGTGTCCGGCCGGCCGGCGTCGGCTCGGCACGGGGCACCCGGCTGACGTCGCGCCCGGGTCACGGGCGTGCCCAACCCGACGTGGATCCCGCTGGGGCATCAGGCGATCCGCCGGCGTGGCCGCCGCTGCTCCAGGCCCGCACCGGCGTGCCGGCCGACGCCGGGGGGCACGGTCGGTGACGTGGCCGACGTGCCGATGACGGCGCACTTCCTCGGCGGCTGCGTGATCGGCGACTCGGACCGCACGCGGCGTCGTCGACCCCTACCACCGGGTGCACGGCTATCCCGGGCTGCACGTGGTGGACGGGTCGGCCGTCTCGGCCAACCTCGGCGTCAACCCCTCGCTCACGATCACCGCGCAGGCCGAGCGGGCGATGTCGTTGTGGCCCAACCGATCCGAGCCCGACCCGCGCCCGGCGCAGGGCGGATGCGTACGTCCGCGTGGCTCCGGTCGCGCCCGTCCGGCCGGCGGTCCCGGCCGGTGCCCCGGCGAGCTGCGAGCGGCCGTCGACCCGATGACGCAGCCGCCCGCCTGGTCCCCGGCCGACGTCCCGGACCAGGGCGGTCGTACGGCGGTCGTCACCGGTGCCAGCTCCGGCCTCGGGCTCGAGGTGGCCCGGGTGCTGGCCGGCCGCGGCGCTCGCGTGGTCCTGGCCGTGCGCGACCCCGAGCGGGGAGCGCGGGCCCTGGAGCTGGTCCGCCGCGAGGGAGCGGCCGAGCTGCTGTCGCTCGACCTGGCCGACCAGTCCTCCGTCCGGGCCGCCGCGCAGGAGCTGGCCGGCCGGGTGGACCGGCTCGACCTGCTGGTCAACAACGCGGGCGTCATGGCCACGCCGCCGCGCCGCACGGTCGACGGGTTCGAGCTGCAGATGGCCACGAACCACCTCGGGCACTTCGCGCTGACCGGCCGGCTGCTGCCGCTGCTGCTCGCGGCGCCGGGCGCGCGGGTGGTCAACGTCAGCAGCAACGCCCACCGTCTCGGCCGGCTGAGTCCCGACGACCCGCTGGGGGAGCGGGCGCGCTACTCTCGCCTGGCCGGCGTACGGCCGCAGCAAGCTGGCCAACCTGCTGTTCACGATGGAGCTGCAGCGGCGCGCCGACCGGGCCGGAGCCGACGCGCTCAGCGTCGTGGCGCACCCGGGCGTGGCCGCGACCAACCTGGTCGCCTCCGGGCCGCTGCGCCGCATCCCCGGCCTGTCCGCGGTCGGCAGCGCGGTGAACGGGCTGTGGGCCCAGCCGGCCGCGATGGGCGCATGGCCGCTGCTCTACGCCGCCACCTGGCCCGGCCTGGCCGGCGGGGAGTACGTCGGCCCGGACGGCCCGGGTGAGTGGCGGGGTGCGCCGGCCGTGGTGCGGGCCGCCGCTGCCGCCTACGACCCGGACCTCGCCGCCGCGCTGTGGGCCCGGTCGGTCGCGCTCACCGGCGTGGACTACCGCGCGCTCGGCTGAGCCGCGCCGCCCGCCGGGTCGTCCGCGCCGCCGCCCGCCGGGTCGTTCGGGGTGCGGCGCCAGGACCGCCACAGCGCGGCGTAGGCGCCGTCGGAGGCGAGCAGCTCGTCGTGGCTGCCGAGCTCGGTGATCCGGCCGTCCTCGACCACGGCCACCCGGTCGGCGTCGTGGGCGGTGTGCAGCCGGTGCGCGATCGCGACGACCGTGCGGCCGGACAGCACGGCGGACAGCGAGCGCTCCAGGTGCCGGGCGGCGCGCGGGTCGAGCAGCGAGGTCGCCTCGTCGAGCACCAGCGTGTGCGGGTCGGCCAGCACCAGCCGGGCGAGCGCGACCTGCTGGGCCTGGGCCGGCGTGAGCTCGTGGCCGCCGGTGCCGACGACCGTGCGCAGCCCGAGCGGGCAGGTCCTGCACCCAGCCCAGGGCGTCGACCGAGTGCAGCGCGGCCTCGAGGTCACCGGCCGAGGCGTCCGGTCGCGGCCCAGCCGCAGGTTGTCCTCGAGCGTGCCGACGAACACGTGGTGCTCCTGCGTGACCAGCGCGACCTCGCCCCGCAGCTGGTCCAGCGGCAGGTCGACCAGCGGCACGCCGCCGACGGTCACCGAGCCGCGGGTCGGCGGGTGGATCCCGGCCAGCAGGCGGCCGAGCGTCGACTTGCCCGCGCCGGACGGCCCGACGACCGCCAGCCGCTCGCCCGGCTGCAGCTCCAGGGAGACCGAGTGCAGCACGTCGTGGCCCGGCCGGTAGGCGTACGACGCCTCGCTCGCGCGCGACCCGGTCGTCGGCCGGCTCGCGGCCGCTCGGTGCCCGGTCCGGCGGGACGCTCGCCACCCCGATGATCCGGCCGAGCGAGGCGGCGCCGACCTGCACCTCGTCCAGCCACGACAGCAGCTCGTCGACCGGGTCGACCAGCTGCACGACGTACAGCGTCACGGCCGTGACCGCCGCGACGCTGGCCCGGCCGTGCATCGACGAGGAACCCGCCCCACAGCAGGCAGAGCGAGACCGGCAGCAGGTAGGTGAGCTCCACGGTGGGGAACCACACGCACGCGCAGCCGCAGCGTGTAGCGCTCGACGCCGTACGCCGTCCGCAGGTCCTCCAGCGTGCGCCGGACCCGGCGCCGGCCCAGGCTCAGCGCGTCGACGGTCCGGGCGCCGTCGACGGTCTCGGTGATCGTGCCGTTGAGCTCGGCGTACGCCGCGCGCTCGGCCAGGTAGCCGTCGGGGGCCCGCCGCAGGTACCACCGGGTCGAGAACCACAGCAGCGGCACGCCGACCAGCACCGGCAGCGCGACCAGCCAGCCGGCGAGGAACGTCGCGGCCAGGGTCAGCGTGGTCGTGACCCCGGCGACGAGCACCGAGGGCACGGCGAAGCGGACGGTCTCGGACAGCGCGTCGATGTCGTTGGTGGTCCGCGAGATCAGGTCGCCGGTGCCGGCCCGCTCGACGGTGGACAGCGGCAGCGCCAGCACCCGGTCGACGAACTGCTCGCGCAGCTCGGCGAAGACCCGCTCGCCCAGCGACGAACGACGCGAACCGCGCGTACCGCGTCAGCACCGACTGGACGAGGACGGCGACGCCCAGCAGCGCGGCGTACCGGTCGGCGCCGCCCACGGTGAGCCGGTGGTCCCCGAGCTCCTGGACCAGGCGGCCGAGGACGGGCGGCGCCGACCAGCCCGGCCAGGGCGGCCAGCCCGTGCAGCACCAGGACCACGGTCATCGCGCGGCGGTGCTTCCGGAACAGGCGCCGGGCCTCGGCGCGGACCTCGGCCGACGTGGCGACCGGCAGCCGGTCGCCGGAGCCCCGCTTCGGGCCCAGCCCGGGTCGGGCTGATGCGGGTCACGACGTCCTCTCCGCGCAGTTCACGATCGAGCGGTACGCCGGGAGGCTGGCCAAGAGCTCGTCGTGGGTCCCGGTCGCGCGCACCCGGCCGCCGGCCAGGAACACGACCCGGTCGGCGTGCTCGAGCATGAGCGGGCTGGACGTCACGACGACGGTCGACCGGCCGGCCCGGGCGGCCCGCAGCCGCTGGCCGATCCGGGCCTCGGTGTGCGCGTCGACCGCGCTGGTCGGCTCGACGAGCACGAGCGTCTCGGCGTCGCGCAGCAGGGCCCGGGCCAGGGCCAGCCGCTGGCGCTGGCCGCCGGACAGCGAGCGGCCGCGCTCCTCGATCCGGCTGTCCAGCCCGTCCGGGCAGGGCGTCGACGGCGTCGGCCGCGCTCGCCGCCTCGACCGCGGCCCAGATCTGCTCGTCGGTGACGTCCTCGGCGTCCGGCCCGAGCAGCTCCTCGCGCAGCACGCCGGTGAACAGCCGCGGCTCGGTCTCGCTGACCAGGACCCGCCGCCGGACCTCGGCCAGCGGGCAGCGCGGCGAGCGGGACGCCGCCGAGCCGGACGGCGCGTGCCGCGTCGCGCTCGCCGAACCGCCCGAGCCGGTCGGCCAGCGCGGCCGACTCCTCGGGGTAGGCCGACACGACGGCGGTCAGCCGGCCGGGCTCGACCGCCAGGCCGGACTCCGGGTCGAGCAGCATCGAGCCGGCGGGCGGCGGGACGGCCGTGACCAGCGGCTCGCGGACCCCCGGCTCGACCGTGAGCACCCGGATGATCCGGCGGGCCCCGACGTACGCCCGGGTGGTCCGGTCGGCCATCTCGACCGTCGTGCTGAGCGGGCCGACGAGGAACGCGGCGTACCCGTACGCGGCGACCAGCTGGCCGGCCGAGATGCGCCCCTCGATGGCGAAGCGCGCGCCGATCCAGGTGATCAGCACGACGAAGACGCCCGGCAGCAGGACCTGGGCCGACTCGAGCAGCGACTGGACGGCGCCGACCCGAATGCCCTGCTCGCAGACCCGGCGGGACTGCTCGGCGTACCGGCGGGCGAAGATCTCCTCACCGCCGATGCCGCGCAGGACGCGCAGGCCGGTGACCGTGTCGGCGCCCAGCGTGGTGAGCCGGCCCACCTGCTCGCGCTGCTCGGCCTGGCGGTGGTGCAGCGGGGCGATCAGGCCGCCCAGCGCGGCGGTGACGATGGGGACGCCGACGAGCACGAGCAGCCCGAGCGGCACCGAGATGCGCAGCAGGATGACCGCGACCAGCACGTAGGCGACGACGCCGCCGGAGAAGCGGGCGAACGTGTCGTACGCCCCGCCGACGTGCTGGGCGTCGCTGGCCACCGTGGCCACCACCTCGCCGGTGGGCACCTGCTGGGGCAGCGCCGCGCCGGTCGACGCCGTGTGGTCGCCGAGCAGCTGGATCATCCGGAACGCCGCCTGCATCCAGCTGGCGACGGCCGACCGGTGGCGCATCGTGCCGCAGATCGCGACCGCCACGGCGAGGGCGAGGGCGACCCCGGCCCAGCGCAGCAGCGCCCCGCCGTCGCGGGCGACGACACCCTGGTCGATCGCCGCACCGATCGTCACCGGCATCAGTGCCTGGGCGACGAACCACAGCACGCCCCAGGTCATGCCGCTCAGCTGCGCGCGCCACTGCTGCCGGCCGGTCCACCACAGCAGGCGCCCCGGCGACCGCAGGTCAGGGCGCCCCGGGTCCGGGTAGGGGAGGGTGCGCACGAGGCTCCACGCTATTGAACGGACGGCGATCCGCGACACCGGTTTATCGGCGGGCGCGAACGCGCCCAGGCGCGGCGGTTACCGTGCTGAGGTGACCGAGACCACCGCGCCGGGCCCGCCGCCGGGGTCCGTGCTGCGCACGGCGCTGCAGCCGCGCTGGCTCGGGGTGCTCGCGGTCGTCCTCGGGCTGTGCGTCGCGTTCACCTTCCTCGGCCGATGGCAGCTCGACGTGGCCCGCTCGCACGAGAAGCCGAAGCACCCCCACGTCCTGGCCACCGCGTCCCTCGACCAGGTCGTGCGGCCGCAGCAGACGTTCCGCAACGACATGCTCGGCCGGCCGGTCACGGTGAGCGGGGAGTACGACGCCGCCCGGCAGCTGCTCGTCTCGGGCAAGCGGCAGGACGGCGCCGGCGGCTTCTGGGTGCTGACCGCGCTCCGGGTGCCGTCCGGGGCGCTCGTTCCCGTGGTGCGCGGGTTCGTGGGCACCGCCTCGGCGTCCGCCGTGCCGGCCCCGCCGTCCGGTCCGGTCGAGCTGAGCGGGGTGCTGGACGCGCCCGACGCCGCACCCTCCGGTGGCGACGCGCCCGACGTGCCGGCCGGCCAGATCCCCGCCGCCGACACGGCGGACGTCGTGAACCTGTGGGGGAGCCCGATCTACAACGTGCTCGTGGTCGCCGGCGCCGGCGCGGCCGGGGACCCGTCGGGGACCGGTGTGCTGCGGCCCGTGCCGCCCCCGAGCGCCGACCAGGGCGGCGGGCTGGACCTGAGGAACGCGGCGTACGCCGTCCAGTGGTGGATCTTCGGGCTCTTCGCGCTGCTGCTCTGGTGGAGGATGGTCCGCCAGGACGCGGTGGAGAGCGCTCTGGCCGCCAGCCCCGCCCCGACCAAGGAGCTCAGCCCGTCGTGACCCAGCCCGCCACCGACCCCCGCACGCCCCCGCCGGCGGACCGCCGACTGCGCTCGGCCCGCAGCGCCCTGCGGCGCTACCGGTTCATGGCCTTCTTCACCGGCGTGATGCTGCTGATCCTGACCTTCGTGGCGATCCCGATGCAGATCTGGGCGCACAACGACGCGCTGGTGCACGTGTTCGGGTTCATCCACGGCTGGGGCTACGTCATCTACCTGCTGACCGCAGCCGACCTCGGGCTGCGGCTGCGCTGGGGCCTGCTGCGGCTGGTGCTCGTCGCGCTGGCCGGCACGGTGCCGTTCTGCTCCTTCATCGCCGAGAGCCAGGTGATGAAGCGGATCCGCACCGAGCGCCCCGAGCTGACCGGAGCGCCCGCGGCGGCGGATAACCTGAACGGGTGACCGACCAGCCGCTCCACGGCAGTCCCGAGGGCCCGGCCCGGCCCGTGCTCGTCGTCGACTTCGGCGCGCAGTACGCGCAGCTGATCGCCCGCCGCGTCCGCGAGGCCGGCGTCTACAGCGAGATCGTCCCCCACACGCTGCCGGTGGCCGACCTGCTCGCCCGCAACCCCTCCGCGGTCGTCCTGTCCGGCGGCCCGAGCAGCGTGTACGCCGAGGGCGCGCCGTCGGTCGACCCGGCCCTGTTCTCCGCCGGCGTCCCGGTGCTCGGCATCTGCTACGGCTTCCAGGCCATGGCCCTCGCGCTCGGCGGCGACGTCGCGCAGACCGGGCTGCGCGAGTACGGCGGGACCGTCGCCTCGGTGCAGGCCGAGGGCTCCACGCTGTTCGACGGCCAGGCCACCGAGCAGTCGGTCTGGATGAGCCACGGCGACGCGGTGCACCGCGGCACCCGAGGGCTTCCGGGTCACGGGGGAGTCGGCCGGGTCGCCGGTCGCCGCGTTCGAGGACGACGAGCGCCGGCTGTACGGCCTGCAGTGGCACCCCGAGGTCGCCCACTCGGCGTACGGGCAGCGGGTGCTGGAGAACTTCCTGGCCCGGGGCGCGCGCATCGCGCCGAACTGGACGACGGCCGGGGTCGTCGAGGACCTGGTCGCCGCCGTCCGCGCCCAGGTCGGCGACGCCCAGGTCATCTGCGCGCTGTCCGGCGGGGTGGACTCCTCGGTCGCCGCCGCGCTGGTCCAGCGGGCCGTGGGCGACCAGCTCACCTGCGTCTTCGTCGACCACGGGCTGCTGCGGGCCGGCGAGGCCGAGCAGGTCGAGAAGGACTTCGTCGCGGCGACCGGCGTGGACCTCGTGGTCGTCGACGCGAGCCGGCAGTTCCTGGCCGCGCTCGCCGGCGTGACCGACCCCGAGGCCAAGCGCAAGGCGATCGGCCGCGAGTTCATCCGCGCGTTCGAGGGCGCGGCCCGTGACATGCGCGGCCGGCCACGGAGGTGCGGTTCCTGGTGCAGGGCACGCTCTACCCGGACGTCGTGGAGTCCGGCGGGGGCGAGGGGGCGGCCACCATCAAGTCGCACCACAACGTCGGCGGACTGCCGGACGACCTGCAGTTCGAGCTGGTCGAGCCGCTGCGCCGGCTGTTCAAGGACGAGGTGCGCGCGGTCGGCCTGGAGCTGGACGTGCCCGAGGCCATCGTCTGGCGCCAGCCGTTCCCCGGCCCGGGCCTCGGCATCCGGATCGTCGGCGAGGTCACCGCCGAGCGGCTGGCCATCCTGCGCGCGGCGGATCTCATTGCCCGCGAAGAGCTTTCGGCCGCCGGGCTGGACCGCGAGATCTGGCAGTGCCCGGTCGTCCTGCTGGCCGACGTCCGCTCGGTCGGCGTCCAGGGTGACGGCCGCACCTACGGCCACCCGGTCGTCCTGCGCCCGGTGTCCTCCGAGGACGCGATGACGGCCGACTGGACGCGCGTGCCCTACGACGTGCTGGCCCGCATCTCCACCCGGATCACCAACGAGGTGCCCGAGGTCAACCGGGTCGTGCTCGACGTGACGAGCAAGCCGCCCGGCACGATCGAGTGGGAGTAGGTCTGGCCCGACGATGAGGTCGAGGAGCGTGTGATGACTGCAGGAGACGTGACGGCGGACGGCCGCAAGCGGGTGCTGGCCGACGGCAACGAGATCCCCCTGCTGGGGCTCGGCGTGTGGCAGGCGGCCGACGGGCGCGAGTGCGAGAACGCCGTGCGGTGGGCGCTGGAGGTCGGCTACCGCCACATCGACACGGCGCAGGGCTACGGCAACGAGGGCAGCGTCGGGAAGGCGTTGCGCGACAGCGGCGTCCCCCGTGAGCACGTGTTCATCACCACGAAGTTCGACCCCTCGCGCCGGGACCCGGAGGCCGAGGTGCAACGCAGCCTCGAGCGGCTCGGCGTCGAGTCGGTCGACCTGTACATCGTGCACTGGCCGCAGGGCGGACCGACGTGGGCGTGGGACGGCATGCAGCGCTCACACCAGCGCGGGTACGCCCGCTCCATCGGCGTCTCGAACTACAGCGTGTCCGAGCTGCAGGCCCTGCTGAAGGTCGCCGACGTGCCGCCGGTGGTCAACCAGGTGCAGTTCAGCCCGTTCGAGTTCCGCCGGGCGCTGCTGGACGCCTGCACCGGCCACGGCGTCGCGATCGAGGCCTACAGCCCGCTCGGCACCGGCCGGCACCTCGACGACCGCCAGGTGGCGGCCGTCGCCGAGCGCCTGGGACGCACACCGGCGCAGGTGCTGATCCGCTGGGCGCTCCAACGCCACCTGATCGTGCTGCCGAAGTCGACGCACCGGGAGCGCATCGAGCAGAACGCGCAGGTCTTCGACATCGAGCTCTCCGACGAGGACATGGCCACGCTGGACGGGCTGGACCGCACCGGCGGGACCGAGCGCGCCCTGGAGCGGCCCTGGTGGTGAGGGCGGCCTGAGCCCGGCCTGAGGTCGGCCTGGTTCAGCGGCCGCCGCGGCGGCCGCCGGCCCGGGCTGACGCGGAGAAGCCCGCGGCACCGCCGACCGGCCTCCCTGCGGAGCCGCCGGACGAGCGGTTGGCGGACCCGGCGGCCGAGCGGTTGGCGGACCCGCCGGACCCGCCGGACCCGCCCGTGCGGCGACCGCTCTTCTGGCCACCGCTCGGGCGACGGCGACCGCCACCGCCACCGCTGCGCGGGGTCTCCCGCTCGGCGACGGGGGCGCCGGCCGGCGGCGGCACGAACGCCCGCTCGCCGGGGACGAGCTCGGAGAGCAGCTGGTGGCCGGGGCCGAGGCGGGTGGTCGTCGGAGCGATCGCGGCCTTGCGGGTCAGGTCGCGCACGTCGCGCACCTGGTCGTCGGTCATCAGGGTCACGACGGTGCCGCTGGCGCCGGCGCGGGCCGTGCGGCCGGAGCGGTGCAGGTACGCCTTGTGCTCCATCGGCGGGTCGAAGTGCACGACCAGCCCGATGTCGTCGACGTGGATGCCACGGGCCGCGATGTCGGTCGCCACCAAGGTCTTGACGCGGCCGGTCGCGAACGCCTCGAGGTTGCGGTCGCGCGCGTTCTGCGCGAGGTTCCCGTGCAGCTCCACCGCCGGGACGCCGGCCGTGACCAGCCGGCGGGTCAGCGTCTTCGCCCCGCGCTTGGTCCGGGTGAAGACCAGCGTCCGTCCGGGAGCGGAGGCCAGGTCGGTCAGGACGGCGAGGCGCTCGTCCGGCTGGACGTGCAGCACGTGGTGGGTGATCGCGCCGACCGGCGACAGCTCGGAGTCGACGCTGTGGGTCACCGGGTTCGACAGGAACCGCTTGACGAGCACGTTCACCCCGCCGTCCAGCGTGGCCGAGAACAGCATCCGCTGGCCGACCTCGGGGGTCTGGTCCATCAGGCGGCGTACGACGGGCAGGAAGCCGAGGTCGGCCATGTGGTCGGCCTCGTCCAGGACCGTGATCTCCACCGCGTCCAGGTGCAGGTGGCCGCTCTGCAGGTGGTCGGCCAGCCGCCCGGGGCAGGCGACCACGATGTCGACGCCCGCACGCAGCGCGGCGATCTGCCGGGCCGGGCTGACGCCACCGAAGATCGTGGTCGTGCGCAGGCCGTGGGCCTCGGCCAGGGGCGCGAGCGTGGCGTCGATCTGGGTGGCCAGCTCCCGGGTCGGTGCGAGGATCAGACCCCGCGGGCGGCCGGGACGGCGCCGCTCGGGGCTGGCGGCGAGCCGCGCCACCAGGGGGATGGCGAACGCGTAGGTCTTGCCCGACCCGGTACGGCCGCGACCGAGCACGTCCCGCCCGGCGAGCGAGTCGGGCAGGGTGGCCTGCTGGATCGGGAACGGCGTCGTGATCCCTTGCGCGGCAAGGGCTTCCAGCATCGTGGCCGGCAGCGCGAAGCCGGCGAAGCCGGAGTCGGACGCGGCGGCTGAGCCGGTGGTCGAGGTGGGGACGGGCGTCGAGGTGGTCGAGGGCATGGGGGTGTGACGAGGGCGGCGGGCCGCCATGGTTTCTCCGAACGTTGAAAAGGGTCGTCCTGCCCGGCGCAGACCGTGACGGTCGCGGCGCGTGGTGGTCGACGTGCAATCGGCTCGAGGCAGAACTGAGCGAGCCGGTGAGATCAGGGTACCGCACGCCGCCGGCGGTCCTGCGCGGACACCCAGGTCACGACCGCCGGCACCGCGAACGGCACCAGGCACAGCTCCAGCCAGTCCCACAGCGTGTTGCCGGGGAAGCCGGTCCACGACCAGTCGAACGCGTACCCGCCGACCGCCAGCAGCGCGATCACGGCGAGGAAGGCCAGCCCGCCGGCCAGCCACTCGCGTTCGAGCCGCTCGTGGGTCTCCAGCCAGATGGGCAGCAGGGCGACGGTGACGGGGAGGACGAGCAGCTCGAGCCAGTCCCACAGCGTGTTCCCCGGATAGCCGGTCCAGGCCCAGCCCAACCAGTAACCCCCGACAACAGTCAGGATGAACCCCACCGCCAGCACGGCCAGGAGGACCAGCAACGCCGGGTGCATCCGGCCGGCTCGACGGTAGGAGAACGGCACGATCGTCAGCGCCAGTGGCAGGACGACCAGGTGCAGGATGTCCCACAGGTCGCGGTTGCTGCGGAAGCCGGTCCAGGCCCAGCCGAAGCCGAAGCCGCCCACCAGGACGACCGCCACGCCCACGAGCAGTGCCGCGGCGAGGATCCGGCCCCACCGGGTGCCGCTCCCGGTCGTACGGCGTCGCCGACCGGCCACCGCATCTGCGTGCACTCCCACCTCCGACGGCGACCGGGACGGACGTCCGGAACGCTAGCCGGTGACCCGGCTGTCCGTCCCCTGCGCGCCCTCGCTGACGACCGGTGCGGACGCCCGGTCCATCGACCGCCACTCCGGGCGCAGTGCCGGCAGCGTCGTCGCCACGGTGTAGGCGCCGCCGCAGATCGCCAGGGCGGCACTGATGCCCAGGCGGTCGCTGAGGACTCCGCCCACCAGGCCGCCGAACGGGATCAGCGCCCACGCCACGCTGTTCAGCAGGGCCATCACCCGGCCCCGGAGGTGCTCGGGGATCCGCTCCAGCTCGACTGCGGCCAGGATCGGGTTGATCGTGCCCGCGCCGAGGCCACCGACGAAGATGACGCCGAGCACCACCCACAGCGGAGCCCCGAGGGCCAGCACGAGGAACCGCGGGCCGCCGATGAGGAAGAACCCCCAGCCGAACGTCGCCCGGCGCGGCAGCCGGTGGCCGCGGGAGGCGGCGACGAGCGCGCCGATCACCGCCCCGGCCCCCATCGCCGCGGAGACCGCACCCATGCGCCCGGCCCCGCCGCCCTGTGAGCGGGCCCACACGGCGATCAGCACCATGGCCAGGGCCGCGTCCAGCAGGTTGGTCACCGCCACCATCCCCGCGATGGAGCGCAGCAGGCCGTCCCGGCGCAGGAACGCCGCGCCGCTGCGCAGCCGCCCGGCGTACGTCAGGCCGTCGTCCTCGGCGTGCCGGGTGCCGCGGCCGATGCTGCGGGGCACGGCGACGGCGACGAGCAGCCCGCAGACGGCGAACGACGCGGCGTCCACCGCGATGGCGGTCGGAGCCCCGATCGCGACGACGAGAGCAGCGGCACCGAGCGGGCCGACGATGCCCGAGGCCCGGCTGATGCCGTCGGCCAGCCCGAGCACCCGCTCCCGCGGCTGCCCGGTCGCCTCGGCGACGGCCGGTGACATCACGTGCTTGGACATGTCCCCGGGGCCACGCACCAGCCCGGCGACCGCCACCAGGACGAGGAGCGCCCCGAAGTGCAGGCGACCGGCCGCGTGCAGGATCGGGATGCCGGCCACGACCACGGCGCTCACCAGGTCGCTCACGATGCTGACCCGGCGGGGCCCCACCCGGTCCATGACCGGGCCGAGCAGCGCCTGGCACACGACGTACGGCGCCATCTCGGCGAACCCCACCAGACCGGTGCGGGTGGCCGACCCGGTCGTGATGAGGACGAAGAGCGGCAGCGCGATCGCCGAGAGCCGGGTGCCGACGAGCGAGATGCCGGAGGCGACCAGGATCGCCACCAGCGGCCGCCGCGACGGCCGTCCGACGCTCACCGCCCGTCCCCCGCCCGCGGGTAGATGTGCAGCTGGACGTTGACGCGACGGGTGCCGTCGGGCTGCTCGTCACCGGCGCTCTGTGCCGCCCACCGCTCGTCGACGAAGGCCCACATCCGCCGGGCCAGCTCGTCGGCCTGCTCCGGCGTCAGCTGGAGGACCATGTCGCTCAGGGTCCCGGCGCCCTGCCACTCGGCCGGGAGCGTCGGCCGCTCGTCGAGGTAGCGGTTGAGGTTGTCCATCCAGATCTGGGCCGCGCTGCGCAGGTAGACCTCGCCCTCCGCGGCCGAGTCCGGGTCGGCCGAGGGGGTGAGGTCGAACGTCGTGACCCGGTGCGCCGCGCGCCACCAGCGCTCGCGCCCCTCGCTGAGGTCCTCCGCGTCGACGATGAACCCGTACGTCGCCAGCTGGCGCAGGTGATAGCTGGTCGCCGCGCTGGACAGGCCGAGGCGCTGCCCCAGCTTGGTGGCGGTGGAGGGGCCGTCCAGCCGGAGCATGCCCAGCAGCCGGACCCGCACCGGGTGGGCCAGGCCGCGCAGGGTCCGGCTGTCGACGACGACCCGGTCCGGATCGGGCTGTGCGCCCGGCTGGTCAGTGGCCATGGCGTCACGCTAGCAATGCAAAGACTTCTTTGCAAAGAGTTCTTTGCACGCTGCTCCCCGCACGCCGCGCTGCTCCCCGCACGCCGCGCTGCTCCTCGCCCGACGGTGATCGACCCCCTTCGGGGCCCCGATCACCGTCGGGGCGGGAGCACGGCGACGCCGGGGGAGCAGCGAACCGGGCGCGAACCAGAACCGGGCGCTCAGGTCTGGGCCGGGACGGTGACCGGCGCCGCTCGCGTGCCGGCCCGCACCGTCCGGCTGAGGTGCTCGCCCGGGGCGACGTACGCGCCGGGCCAGACCACCGAGCGGTCCAGCGTGCCCTCGACCACCGCGCCCGGGCCGACGACCGAGGCGCCCCCGCTCGCGTGCAGGTTGGCCGCGAGGTAGTCGTCCGGCGTGCCGCAGTCGATCGCGACGTCGGCCGTGGTCACCAGCTCGACGGTCCCGCGCTCGAGCTCCCGCCGCCAGAGGACCTCGTACAGGCCGCTGGGCTCGGCGGCGAGCGGGGCGACGAACGCCCAGGGCATCAGGCAGGCCCCCACGTAGCGCAGGTCGCCGAAGTCGGCCGGGCGCCCGACGTCCCGGCACAGCAGCCGGATGCGCCGCTCGTCCCAGCCGTCCACCAGTGCGGCGACACCACCCGGCAGGTACGTGTCGGCATTGGTCACCAGCACCGGCCGGCCCGCCAGCCACGTCCGCAGCGCGCCGAGGGCACCCGCCGTGCCGAGCGCCTCGGGCTGCTCCTCGCTGACGGTCGCCGCCTCGCCCACGTGGGCCCGGACCTCTGCTGCCCGGTAGTGGGCGTTGACCGCCACCCGCTCGGGGCCGGAGCCGGCGTACGGCGTGAGCGCGGGCCAGGGCCAGGTCCAGCAGCGGGCGGTTCGCGATGGGGCACAACGGCTTCGGTCGCAGGTCGGTCAGCGGGCGCAGCCGGTTGCCGCGCCCGGCCGCGAGCACCACCCCGGCCAGGTCGGGCCCGGAGGCGCTCACCGGCTCACCGGTGCTGGGCTCGGCGCAGCAGCAGCAGGACGTCGCGCGTGACCGGGTCCTCCTCCGGCGCCGTCAGCTCCTCGAACGTCCGCCAGGCCACCCGGAACGCCTCTCCGCGGGGGCGGACCGCCGGGCGCTCGCGGACCCGCTGCTGGAAGATCACGTCGACCCGCTGGGCGTGCGGCTCCACCAGGGTGGCGGCGGGCAGGTCGGTGTCGAGCGTCAGCTCGACCGCGAGCTCCTCGCCGATCTCGCGGACGACGGCCTCGGCCGGGGACTCCCCGTGCCCGAGCAGGCCACCCGGGAGGGTCCACCCCTCCCGGTGCAGCTGGCGCAGGACCAGGATCGCGTCGTCGTGCTCGAGCACCAGCAGCGCGCCGACCGTGTACGTCGGGGTGGCAGCCCGGACGACCCACCGCTGGACCCGGTGTGGGAGGCGGCCGAACCCGATCAGGCCGGTGCGGTAGGTCGTGCGGACAACCTTGCGCCACAACGCCTTCGGCGATCTCACCAGCGAGCGGTCAGCCATGCCGGGCCGGTCTGGGGACGGTGGCGAACACGTCGTCGTACGGGGTGGCGGCCTGCTGCTCGGAGGTGAGCCCGGACTGCACGAACCACTCGCGGCCGAAGACGCGGGTGTAGAGCAACCGGGGCATGCGCAGGAACGCTGCCAGGGTGCGGTCGCCGCCGCCACCCGTGGCCTGGCTGGCGTGGGCGGCCATGGCGGCTCGCTTGGCGCCGGCGAACCGCCGGACGTCGATGCGGTGCGTGATGTCGGTGCTCGGGCTGAACGCGCGCTCGAAGGCCGTCGGGTCGAACTCGGGCGGGAACCGGTACACGCGGGCCGCGAGCCGGATGCCCTTCAGCAGCAGGTCGCGCGGGACGGTGGCCTGCAGCACCACGGGCGTGCCGGCCAGCTGCGCGGCCCGGGCGCCGACGTGGTGCACCTGCACGTGGTCGGGATGCCCGTACCCCCCGTTGCGGTCGTACGTCGTGAGGACGTCGGCCTGCTCCTCGACGAGGATGCCGGCCAGCCGCCCGGCCGCCTCGTCCAGGTCGGCGCGCACGAAGCAGACGTTGCCCGGTGGGTCGTCCCGGACGTCGGGCGGCAGCCCGGAGTCGGCGTACCCGAGGCACACCACCCGGGCGACCCCCAGCGTGTCCGCGCTGCGCTGCAGCTCGGCCATCCGGCGCTCGCCCAGCCGGCCGTCCGCGGCATGGGCGTCGTCGGTCAGGCCCGCCTCGCCGGCGGTGGCGACGACGACCACGACCCGATGCCCCTCCGCCGCGGCCCGGGCCAGCGTGCCGGAGACCAGCAGCGCCTCGTCGTCGGGGTGCGCGTGGAAGCTGACCAGCGTGCCCGGCATCTCGACATCCTCGCCCATCCGGCGGTGGTGCGAGGATCGGGCCCGTGCGGATCGCCCACATCTCGGACTGCTACCTGCCGCGCCTGGGCGGCATCGAGGCGCAGGTGCACGGCCTGGCCCGGCGGCAGACCGAGGCCGGGCACGAGGTCACGGTCCTCACCGCGACGGCCGGCCCGCACGGGGAGCGGCACGGCGCGCGGGACCGCGTCGAGGGGGTGCTGGTGCACCGGCTGGCCCTGCCCCTGCCGTTCGGCACGCCGGTCAACCCGTTCGCACCGCGCCAGGTCCGGGCCATCCTGCTGGCCGGGCAGGTACGACGTCGTGCACGTCCACGCGGGAGTCGTCTCGCCCTTCGCCTACGACGGCGCGGCCGTGGTCCTCGACCTGGGACTGCCCATGGTGGTCACCTGGCACTGCCTGCTGGGCCACGCCGAGCCCCTGGGGCGGCTGTGGGCCCGTCGCCACCGCTGGACCGAGGGGCCGGTCGCGTACACCGCGGTCAGCGACCTCGCCGCCGAGCCGGTCCGCCGCATCCTGGGGCGCGAGGTGACGGTGCTGCCCAACGGCGTGGACACCGGGGAGTGGCGTGGGGCGGGCACCGGGCGCGACGCGGCGGCCGGCGAGGTGCGGCTGGTGAGCGCGATGCGGCTGGCCCGGCGCAAGCGCCCGATCCCGTTGCTGGGCATGGCGCGGGCCGTGCGCGAGCGGGTGCCGGCGTCGACCCGGCTCCGGCTGACCGTGCTCGGTGACGGTCCGCAGCGGCCGCTCATGACGGCGTTCGCCCGCCGGCACGGGATGTCGTCCTGGGTGCAGCTGACCGGCCGGCTGGACCGCCCGGCCATGCTCGAGACGTACCGCCGCAGCGACGTCTACATCGCGCCGGCCGTCCTGGAGTCGTTCGGCATCGCCGCCATCGAGGCGCGGACCGCGGGGCTGCCGGTGGTCGCGCGCGTGGACAGCGGCATCCGGGAGTTCGTGCACGACGGCGTCGAGGGACTGCTGGCGCAGGACGACGCCGGCCTGGTGGACGCCGTCACCCGGCTGGTGATGGATCCCGTTCTGCGGCAGGACATCTCGCGGCACAACCAGGCCGTGCCGCCCGTGCAGGACTGGCAGTTCGTCCAGGCTCGGGCCCAGGAGGAGTACGCGCGGGCGGCCGGTCTGCTGGAGCGCGCGGCGTGAGCGCCGACGAGCCGGTGCAGCCGGTGCGGCCGGTGCGCCGGCAGCGGCTGGCGGCGTACGCCATGGTCGAGTGGGAGGGGCGGATCCTGCTCACCCAGCTGTCCCACCGGACCGGCTGGCCGGGCGGCTGGACGCTGCCGGGAGGTGGGGTCGACCACGGGGAGGACCCGTACGACGCGGTCGTCCGGGAGACCTACGAGGAGACCGGCCAGCACCTCAGCGACCCGGTGCTCGTGGACGTGGAGTCCGACCACTTCGAGGGCACGGCGCCGAACGGCGTGCTCGAGGACTTCCACGCCGTCCGGCTGCTGTTCACCGGCCGGATCGCCGACCCGACCGAGCCGGTGGTGCTCGACGTCGGCGGGACCACCTCGCAGGCGCGGTGGGTGCCGCTGGAGGAGACGGACGGCATGGATCTCGTGCGCCTGGCCCGGACCGCGGTCGCGCGCCTTCGCGCCACCCGGTGACGGGACGTACCGTCGGAGCATGACGACCACCAGCAGCGCGCAGTTCAGCGCGGAGTCATCGCGCAGCGGGGAGTTCACGCGGCAGGGGAACCGGTTCACGGACCGGATCACCGCCGACAGCGACAGCGCACCCGGCGACGGCCCGGACGCCCAGGGCCGCTGGCCGGTCGAGGCCGGCCGGTACCGGCTCGTCGTCTCGCTGGCCTGCCCGTGGGCCCACCGGCAGGTCATCGTGCGCCGGCTGCTCGGCCTGCAGGACGCGATCAGCCTGGCCGTGGTCGACCCGGTCCGCGACGAGCGCGGCTGGCGGTTCTGGCTCGACGACGGGCACCGCGACCCGGTGCTCGGCATCGAGTACCTGTCCGAGGCCTACCTGCGCTCCGACCCGACGTACGAGGGACGGGTGACCGTCCCCGCGATCGTGGACACCCGGACCGGCCTGGTGGTCACGAACGACTACCCGCAGATCAGCCTCGACCTGTCGACCCAGTGGAAGGCCCTCCACCGTCCCGGCGCGCCCGACCTCTACCCCGAGCGGCTGCGGGCCGAGATGGACCCGCTCATCGAAGCGATCTTCCAGGACGTCAACAACGGCGTGTACCGCTGCGGCTTCGCCACCAGCCAGGCGGCGTACGAGCGGGCGTACGACGCGCTCTTCGCCCGGCTGGACGAGCTCGAGGCCCGCCTGGCCGACCGTCGGTTCCTCATGGGCGAGGACATCACCGAGGTGGATGTCCGGCTCTTCACCACGCTGGTGCGGTTCGACGCGGTCTACCACGGCCACTTCAAGTGCAACCGGCAGAAGCTGACCGAGCTGCCGAACCTGTGGCGGTATGCGCGAGACCTGTTCTCCCACAACGGTTTCGGCGACACCGTCGACTTCGACCACATCAAACGCCACTACTACGTGACCCACGACACGATCAACCCGACCGGCATCGTGCCCAAGGGGCCGGACCCGGCCGTCTGGGAGCAGCCGCTCTAGCGCCGGTCCGCGGGTGTCCTGCTGTCAGGAGGAGCGGCGGCGGACGACCCCGGCCAGGCCCCAGGCCACCAGCACGGCGCCGGTCGCCAGGAGGACGAGCGGCAGCCCGACCGTCAGGTTGACGTCCACGTTGCTGACCTGGTGGGCGATCGCCGCCGCCGCCACCAGCCCGAGCAGCAGGCCCCACAGGACGGTCGGCACGGACGGCCCCGAGGGAGCAGGCGGCCCGGCGGGCGGTGGCTGCCCGGTCGCCTGAATCTCGGCTGCCTGGACGTGGTTGCCTGGGTCTCGGTCGCCTGGGTCTCGGTCGCCTGGGTCTCGGCCGGCTCGGGGATCGGGGTGGTCGGGTACGCGCTCATCGGCCTGGTCTCCTGCTCGCTCATGGGGTCACCTCGTGGACCTCGATCTCGCCGACTCCGACCTTGGCGTCGACGACCAGCTGGGGGGTGCCGGTGCCCACCGTGACCGTGCGCCCGATGCCCAGGCCGCCGAGGTCGCCACCTGCGTCCCGGCCGTTGAACGTGCCGCCGTTGTCCTGCGTCTCGTTCGTGACGGTGATGTTGTCCCCGAACGGGGCGGGCAGGGACCCGGCGGACGCCTTCGTGTGGACGACCACGGTGAGGCCCTCGGGCACGGTCACCGTGAGCTGGCCGATGCCGACGGAGGCGGTGATCCGTTGCGGCCCGCCGGTGCTCGCGGACGCCGGCGTGATCTGCGAGAGGTCGAGGGTGCCGTGGCCGATGCCGAGGGCGAACCCGTCGCTCGCCCGGGTGGCCGACGTGGGCTCCCACAGCCGCTGCCCGATGGCCTGGGTGTGTGCGGCCTTCGGCATCACGCTCGTGGTCAGCGTCCCGACCAGGGCGACCAGCGCGAACAGCGTCACGATGCCCGAGCGCCGCCCCAGCAGGCCGCCGACCACGAGGACCAGCGCGATGACGGCGAGCGCCACCGACCAGGCGACGGCGGCCGTGCTGACCCGGTAGTCACCGCTGCGGGTGACCAGGACGGCGATGCCCGCACCGAGCAGGGCCAGGCCGCCCACCAGTGCGCCGTACCCGCCGAGGGACTCCCGGCGCGGCGTCGTGGGCGTGGCCGCGGCGACCGGCGGGGCCGGCGCGAGGAGCGTCGCGACGCCCGAGCCGTCGGCCGGACCGGCGCCGGCCGGGCTCGGCGGCGCCGGGGGCGGCCCGGCCGCGGGCGGAGGCGGCGGCGGGTAGGTGGTCGCGCGCCGCCCGCGCCCGCGGACCAGGGCGTACACGACGACGACGATGACGGCGAGGGCGACCACCGAGCCGGTCAGGCTCCACAGGAACCCGATCGGGCCGTTGGTCCAGCCGGCGCCCCAGCCCCAGTGTCCCCAGCGGCCGCCACCGCCGCCGAGCGAGAGCACGGTCAGGACGATCGCGCCGACGCCGCCGGCCTCCACCCGGCCGTGCAGGAGCTCCTCGGCGTGGATCCGCCCGTCGGGCTCGGGGAGCAGCAGCCAGGCCAGGCCGTACAGCAGGACCCCGACGCCGCCGAAGACGGCCAGGACGACCGCGACCACGCGCACCACCGTCGGGTCGATGCCGGTGCGCTCGGCCACGCCGCCGCAGACACCTCCGACGATGCGGTGCTCGGACCGGACCAGCCCGATGCCGCGGATCGGCTCGAACACCTTGACCATGGACCGCCGGTCGTCCGACGGGCCGGGGGAGCCGGGCGGTGGCCCGGCGGGGCCGCTGCCGGCGGTCGGGCCCGGCGGGCCCGGCGGGGGCGGCGGAGGTGGCGGCGGGGCGCCGTACGGCGGTTGCGGTCCGGCGCTCGTGGCGCCGTCGTCGGTCGTGTCGCTCATGGCTCCACTGTCCGGCCCGGCGGACCGCTCGCACCATCGGGCGTGACCCTGAGCCGACCCTGGTCCGGCCGCCCGCGAGCGTGCCGGCCGCTCGGGGGTGCGCCAGGGTCGCTCCCTGACGCTTGCCGGTGCGTCGGCGGGCCAGGATGGACCCGTGCCCGAACCCACCGGGCCGGTGCTGCGGCCCGGCCCCGCCGCCCCGGCTCCGCCGCCCGGCGTGCCGGTGTTCGGCTCCGGGCACGGGCCGTCGTCGAGCCGGCCGGAGCCGGAGTCCGGCCGCCCCGGACCAGTGCCGCCGCCGGCACCGGCACCGGCCCGGCACGCCCACCGCTGCGCCGTCCCACGCAGGGCCGGATGGTCGCGGGCGTGGCGGCCGGGCTGGCCGAGCACCTGGGCCTGCCCGTGCGCGCGATCCGCATCGCGTTCGTGGTGGCGTCCGTCGCGACGGGCGGGGGCGGCGTCGTGGCGTACGTCCTGCTGTGGGCGCTGACGCCGCAGGAGAACGCCGACCCGGCCGCCCCGCGCCGGCCCGGACGGGTCGCTCGCGAGCCGGCGCCGCCGAGGGAGACCCGGCCGGGGTGGGCGGTCAGCCGGGAGCGGATGCAGGCCGTGGTCGGCGGCACCGTCCTGCTCGTCGCCGGCGTGGTCCTGCTGCTGTCCCGCGCCGGCCTGGACGTGCACCCGGAGATCTGGGTGCCCCTGCTCGTGCTGCTGATCGGCGCGGTCATCGCGCTGCGGCAGCTCGACATCAGCGAGCGCGCGCGGTGGTTCGCCCCGGCCGGCGGGTCCCAGCGGATGGGGCTGCTGCGGCTGGGGGCCGGGGTCGTCCTCGCCGTGGTGGGCATCCTGCTGCTGGTGGCGCGGGGGACGCGCACGAGCGACCTCCTCCCGATCGTGGTGGCCTCCCTCGCCGTGCTGCTCGGCGTCGGCCTGGTGCTGGCGCCGTGGGGCCTGCGGCTGTGGCGCGACCTCGAGCGCGAGCGGGCGTTGCGCGCGCGGGAGGTCGAGCGGGCCGAGATCGCCGCTCACCTGCACGACTCGGTGCTGCAGACGCTGGCCCTGATCCAGCGCCGGCCCGGCGACGCGGCGGAGGTCGCTCGCCTGGCCCGTGCGCAGGAGCGCGAGCTGCGGGACTGGCTGTACGACGCGACACCGGCCGGGGCCGACACCCTGCAGGCCGCGGTGCGCGAGGTCGCGGCCGAGGTCGAGGACGGCCACGGCGTCCCCGTCGACCTGGTCGTCGTCGGCGACCGGCCCATCGACGAGGCGTCCCGGGCGCTGGTCCAGGCCCTGCGCGAGGCGCTGCTCAACGCCGTACGGCACGGCCGGCCGCCGGTCTCGGCCTACGTCGAGTCCGGACCGGAGGGCGTGAGTGCGTACGTCCGCGACCGGGGCGAGGGGTTCCGGCCGGAGGACGTGCCGCCGGACCGGCTCGGGGTGCGGGAGTCGATCATCGGCCGGATGCACCGCCACGGGGGGCGGGCCGAGGTCCGGCGGCCCGAGGTCGGGGGCACCGAGGTCCGGCTGGAGCTGCCCGCCGAGAGCGGCGGCGTACCGCAGGTGGCGCCCGACCCGGCGCCGTCCGATTCGGGAGGCGAGTGAGCGATGCGCGTGGTGCTGGTCGACGACCACCGGATGTTCCGCACGGGAGTGCGGGCCGAGCTGGCGCGCGACCTCGACGTCGTGGGCGAGGCCGACTCGGTCGACACCGCGGTCGAGGTGGTGGCCCGGCTGCGACCGGACGTCGTGCTGCTCGACGTCCACCTGCCGGGCGGCGACGGCGGTGGAGGGGCCGAGGTCCTGACCCGGTCGGCCGGCCTGACGACGCCGTCCGGGCAGCCCGTGCGGTTCCTGGCCCTGAGCGTGTCCGATGCGGCCGAGGACGTCATCGCGGTGATCCGGGCCGGGGCCCGCGGCTACGTCACGAAGACCGTCGACGGCGAGGAGCTGTCCAGCGCCGTGCGCCGGGTGGCCGGCGGGGACGCGGTGTTCAGCCCGCGGCTGGCCGGGTTCGTGCTGGACGCGTTCGGGACCGGCGCCGGCGACCTGGCCGTCGTCGACGAGGAGCTGGACCGGCTCAGTGCCCGGGAGCGGGAGGTGATGCGGCTGATCGCCCGGGGCTATGCGTACAAGGAGGTGGCCAAGGAGCTGTTCATCTCGGTGAAGACGGTCGAGACGCACGTGTCCTCGGTGCTGCGCAAGCTCCAGCTCTCCAGCCGCCACGAGCTGACCCGCTGGGCCGCCGACCGCCGCCTCCTCTGACCCCCCCGCTGGTCCTGGCCGTCGGTTCCGGGTTTGGCCGTCGGTTCCGGGTTCGGAGGGGATGCGGGAGGCTGTTCACTCCGGTTTCGACGGCCAAACCCGGGTTCGACGGCCACGAGGTCAGGCGATGGGGATGACCCGGAAGGCCTCGGCGAGGCGGCCGTGGGGCAGGCCCAGGCGGGTGGCGGTGCCGCCGCTCCACGTCCGGAGCATCGTCTCCAGGTCCGGGTTGTGCGCCGTCTGGCTGGCGTGGGCCCGCAGCGCGGCCAGCTTGCGGGGGAAGGTGTCGGTGATGTCCACCGCGTGGTCGGAGTGCGGGTCGGCCATCAGCCACAGCTCCGGCACGGTCCAGGCCTCCAGCCCCTCCTCGGACAGCAGCTCGGGGAAGGCGAACGGGTTGCGCGCCGCCGGGTAGACCGCCCGTACGGTCGCCTCACCGGTCGCCAGGTGGTCCGGGTGCGAGGCGCCCAGCCGCTCCCACCAGCGCTCCGGGCTCGACGTGAGCACCCGCCGCGGGCGGACCTGCCGGATCACCCGGGAGATGTCGCGCACCAGCGCGTGGCTGACCTCGAGCAGCGCCGTCCTGGTAGCCGTCCAGGAACCGGACGTCGTGCACGCCCACCTCGGCCGCGGCGGCCCGCTGCTCGGACTCGCGCAGCACCGGCATCTGCTCGCGCGGCGTGTCGTCGAAACCGCCGGCGTCACCGCGGGTGACCAGCAGGTACGTCACCTCGATCCCGGCGTCGACCCAGGTCGCGACCGTGCCGGCCGCACCGAAGTCCGCGTCGTCGGGATGGGCGACGACGACCAGGGCCCGCCGCACCTCGCTGTCCGGGATGTTCGTCACGCGGGAACTGTAGTGACGAGTCGGCCGGCCGTCGTACCGGGCACGTAGGCTGGTCCGGCGATGAGCACCCTCTTCGACCTGCCCGACCTTCCGCTCCCCGGGCCGGACTTCCTGTCCCCCCGGGAGATCCGGTCCGCCGCCGAGCCGCCGCCCGCTCCCGACCGCGACCCCGAGGCGCTGCTGGAGGGGCTCAACCCCCAGCAGCGCGAGGCCGTCGTCCACGAGGGCTCGCCGCTGCTCATCGTGGCCGGCGCCGGCTCGGGCAAGACCCGCGTGCTCACCCACCGGATCGCCTACCTGCTGGCCGCCCGCGGCGTGCAGCCGGGCGAGGTCCTGGCCATCACCTTCACCAACAAGGCCGCCGGCGAGATGCGCGAGCGGGTGATCGGCCTGGTCGGGCCGCGGGCCAACCGGCATGTGGGTCTCGACGTTCCACTCGGCCTGCGTGCGGATCCTGCGCCGCGAGGCGGGCAGCGTCGGGCTCAAGTCGTCCTTCTCGATCTACGACGCCGCCGACTCGCAGCGGCTGATGACGCTGGTCCTGCGCGAGCTCGACCTCGACCCCAAGCGCTACCCGCCGCGGGCGTTCAGCGCACCAGGTGTCGAACCTCAAGAACGAGCTGGTCGACGAGGAGACCGTTCGCCTCCCGGGTCGGCGAGGCCGACCACGCCCAGCGGATGCTCGCCGAGGCCTACACGATGTACCAGCGCCGGCTGCGCCAGGCCAACGCGCTGGACTTCGACGACCTCATCATGACAACAGTCAACATCCTGCAAGCTTTCCCGGACGTGGCCGAGCACTACCGCCGCCGCTTCCGGCACGTCCTGGTCGACGAGTACCAGGACACCAACCACGCGCAGTACGTCCTGGTCCGCGAGCTGGTCGGGGCGGGTACGCCGGACGTGCCGCCGGGCGAGCTGGTGGTCGTGGGCGACGCCGACCAGTCGATCTACGCCTTCCGCGGCGCGACGATCCGCAACATCGCCGAGTTCGAGGACGACTACCCGAGCGCGAAGACGATCCTGCTCGAGCAGAACTACCGCTCCACGCAGACCATCCTGTCCGCGGCCAACGCCGTGATCGCCAAGAACCCGACCCGCCGGCCCAAGAACCTCTGGACCTCGAGCGGCAGCGGCGAGCCGATCGTCGGGTACGTCGCCGACAACGAGCACGACGAGGCGTCGTTCGTCGCCGAGGAGATCGACCGGCTGACCGACACCGCGGGCGTACGGCCGGGCGACGTGGCCGTGTTCTACCGCACCAACGCCCAGTCGCCGAGCGCTGGAGGAGGTGTTCGTCCGGGTCGGCCTGCCGTACAAGGTCGTCGGCGGCACCCGCTTCTACGAGCGGCGCGAGATCAAGGACGCCCTGGCCTACCTGCGCGTGCTGGCCAACCCGGCCGACACCGTCAACCTGCGCCGGATCCTCAACGTGCCCAAGCGGGGGATCGGCGAGCGGGCCGAGGCCGCGCTCGACCGCTGCTCGGCCGAGCGCGAGCGGATCGGGTTCGTCGAGGCCCTGGCCCGGGCCGACGAGGCACCGGGCCTGGCCACCCGGAGCCTGGCCTGCCATCCGCCGAGTTCACCGCGCTGCTGGAGGCGCTGGCCACGGTCGTCGAGGGTGGCGCCGGGCCGGCGACCGTGCTGGAGGCGGTGCTGGAGCAGACCGGGTACCTCACCGAGCTGGTGGCCAGCCCGGACCCGCAGGACGAGACCCGGGTGGAGAACCTCTCCGAGCTGGTCGCGGTCGCGCGCGAGTTCGAGGAGGCGTCGCCCGAGGGCTCGCTGACCGACTTCCTGGAGCGGGTCTCCCTCGTCGCGGACGCCGACCAGGTGCCGGACGAGGCGATCAGCGACGGTGCCGACGAGCAGGCGCCCAAGGAGGACCAGGGGGTCGTCGTGCTGATGACCCTGCACACCGCCAAGGGCCTGGAGTTCCCCGTCGTCTTCCTGACCGGCATGGAGGACGGCGTCTTCCCGCACATGCGGGCGATGACCGACAACGCCGAGCTGGAGGAGGAGCGCCGGCTGGCCTACGTCGGGGTGACCCGGGCCCGCGAGCGGCTCTACCTCACCCGGGCCGGCGTGCGCAGCGCCTGGGGCGCGCCGCAGTACAACCCGCCGTCGCGGTTCCTGGACGAGATCCCGGAGGAGCTGATCGACTGGCGGCGGACCGAGACCAGCGGGGTGCGCGGCTCGACCGCACCCGCGATCGCGCGGCTGGCCCAGCGGGCCGGGGTGCGCTCGCCCGGGCAACCGGCCGGTCATCCACCTGGAGCCGGGCGACCGGGTCACGCACGACAGCTTCGGCCTCGGCACCGTCGTGCGGGTCGAGGGCAGCGGCGACGGGGCGATGGCCCACGTCGAGTTCGGCGACCAGGGGGTCAAGCGGCTGCTGCTGCGCTACGCCCCGGTCGAGAAGCTTTAGCCGCCGCGGCCGATGAACGGGCACGTCGTGGTGACGCCGATGCGGCCCGACCAGTGGCGCGAGCTGCGCGCGCTGCGCCTGGAGATGCTCGCCGACTCACCGCTCGCGTACGTCGAGTCGCTGGAGTCGGCGCGCGAGCTGGCGGACGCGCAGTGGCGTGACCGGGCCCGCCGCTACACCGCCGACGGCTCGCCTGAACCTGGTCGCGAGCGATCCGGGCGGCCGGTGGGTCGGCACGATGAGCGGGTACGTCGAGGTTCAGCCGGGCCGGCCAGGACGGTGGGTCGCGCGTGGCTGGTCGCGGTCTACGTCGCCCCGGACCACCGCGGGCGCGACCACGGCGTCGCCGACGCGCTGCTGGACGGCGTCGAGGAGTGGGCCCGCGGCCGGGGCCACGAGCGGCTGTGGCTCGAGGTGCACGAGGTCAACACCGCGGGCCCACGCGTTCTACCGGCGGCGGGGCTACGAGCTCACCGGCGCCACCCGGCCGTACGACCTGGACCCGTCCACCCGCGAGCGGGAGATGGTCCGGGCCCTCTGACCAGGTCAGAGGGCCCGGCGTCTCGCGCCTGCGGTCAGCTCGGGCCGATGCCGAGCACCGTGTTGCCGGAGTGGTTGGCCGCGATCGAGGTCAGCCGGGGCGCGAGCACCCGGGCCGGGGTGGCCTGGACGGACGTGGCCGGGTGACCGAACGCGCCGAGGCCCAGGCTGGACGCGGTGTTCAGGCCCCAGGCCCAGACGTTGCCGCTGCTGTCCAGCGCGTAGCCCTCGCCGTTGCCGCCGGCCAGCTGCGTGGCCTGCGAGAGACCGCTCACCGTGACCGGCGTGCTGGCGTTGGCCAGGCCGCCGCTGCCCAGGGCGCCTCCGGGGCCGGCTCCCCAGGCCGAGACCGTGCCGTCGGCGTGCAGGGCGTAGGCGTCACCGTAGCCGGCGGCGATCTGCGTGATGTCGGTCAGGTTGTGCACCTGGACCGGCGCGGTCACCGTGCTGAGCGTGCCGTTGCCGAGCTGTCCGGCCGTGCCGGTGCCCCAGGCCCAGACCGTCCCGTCGCCCTTCAGCGCGTAGCCGACCTGGTAGGCGCCGGCGACCGCGACCGCACCGGTGATGGTGTTCACCTTGACCGGGGAGGTCTCGCTCACCTTGAGCCCGTTGCCGATCTGGCCGCCACCGCCCGAGCCCCAGGCCCACACCGTGCCGTCACCCTCGACGGCGTACGTCGTCGTCGGTCCGGTGCCGATCGCGGTCACGTTGGTCACGGTGTGCACCTGCACCGGGGTGGTCACGACGGCGGTGGTGCTGCCGTTGCCGAGCTGGCCGGACTGGCCCTTGCCCCAGGCCCAGACCGTACCGTTCTGCTCCAGTGCGTACCCGGTGCCGCCGGCGCCGCCGGACGCGACCTGCACGACGTTGGTCAGTCCGCTGACCTGAACCGGCGTCGTGGTGCTGGTCGTCGTGCTGCCGTTGCCGAGCTGGCCGTTGGTGCCCTTGCCCCACGCCTCGACCGTGCCGTCCGCCTTGAGCCCGTACGCCGTGGAGCCACCGTCGGCGACCTGCGTGTACCCGTTGATGTTGCTCAGCGGGATGGCGGAGGAGCTGGCGTTGCCGGGAGCGGCGCTGCCGAGGATGCCGGAACCGGTGCTGCCCCAGCCCCAGACCTGCCGGGACGCCGCGGTGTACACGGTGAACGTGATCGACTGCTGGGCGGTCTCGTTGCTGCTGTCGGCGATCGCGATCTTGACCGTGACCGGTCCGGCCGTGGTCGGGGTGCCGGTCACCTCTCCCGTCGAGGCGTTGAGCATCAGCCCGTCGGGGAGGGTGCCGCTGACGACCGACCAGGTGAGCGGGGCCAGGCCGCCGGGCGCCGCGATCGTGTAGTCGTAGGACTGACCCACGACACCCGGGACCACACCGGCGTTGGGTGGCGTCAGCGCCGGGTTCGTGGCGAACCACCCCTCGACGTCGACCAGGATCGCGCCCGGTGCGTGGTTGTAGATCGAGATCGTCCCGGTCGACGAGAGTTGCACGATGACAAGGTTCGGTGTCGCCTTGCCCGACGGCGCGTTGATGCTCGAGGTCCCGGGCACCTTGGTGCCGCCGGGGTGCACGGTGACCGTCCCGGTGCTGGACGGGTCGACCGACGTCACGCTCAGCGCGACCGCTCCGGCGCTGGCCGGCACGCCGCCCTTGCCGCTGACCTGCATCTCGTAGTCCGTGCCGTACGGCGCGGCGCTCGTCGTGACCCGGCTGTCCAGGATGCGCACCGGGTTGAGCGAGGTGTAGTCACCGGTGCCGGTGAACCAGCCCTGCACGTCGAGCAGCACGTTGGTCGGGCCGCCGTTGCTGTACAGCGTCAGCGAGCCCGTGGAGCTCAGCTTGGCGATGACGAGCACGGCCGAGGTCTGGCTGGTCGTGAGGTTGAGGTTCGACGCCACCGGCCGCGTGGTCCCCGTGGGGTACGCGGTGAGGTAGCCACCCTGCGTCGTGGACAGGCCGGTCATGTTGACCACGACCGACGTCACGCCGCTCGGCACGTTGCCGTGACCGGTGACCTGGACCACGCGGGTGGTCCTCGCCGCCAGCGGCGTATGGGTGACGCGGGTGTCCAGGATGCGCGCGGGGGCCTGCCCGGTGTACGTCGACCCGGTCGCGAAGTACCCCGTGATGTCGACGATCACGTCGGTGTTGCCGTTGTAGTTGTAGAGCGTGATGGCCCCGCCCGCACCCACCTGGGCGATGACCTGGTTGGCCCGGGTCACGCCGGCCAGCACGTTGAGGTTCGAGGAGTTCGGCTTGGTCGTGCCGGCCGGGTAGACCGTGATGTACGTCGAGGTCGTCCGGGCGATCGCGGTGACGTTCAGCACGACGGCCGACACCCCGGTCGACGGCACGCCGGCGACCCCGGTGACCGTGAGGTCCGCGGTCCCCGCCGGCCCGAGCTTGTGGATCGCGGGGTCCGTTCGGGTGTCCAGGAGCCGGGTCTGCGCGACCGCGGTGAAGCCATGGCTGGCGACGGCGGGGCTCACGGCGGCCTGGGCGGCACCGGCCGCGGCGCCGACGCCCGCGATCGAGAGGGCGAGGCCGGCGACGGAGGCGGCCAGGGTGCGGGAGAAAGACATCAGCAGGGGGAGCCTTCGGCTGGGGAAACGTGCGTGCTGGCCCACTGTCGCTGGCCCCCGGACGGCTGTCCACCGACTTGGTCCAATTGACCCCGAAGTTCACCCAGGGTTAAGAGGCGATCACAGCAAGGGACGGGCGAGGTTGGGCCGTCAGGGTGAATTCGCCTGCTACGGAACGCGATCCACCGGTCAGGGGTGCAGGCCGTGCGCCCGCAGCCACGGCAGCGGGTCGACCGGTCCGCCGCCGTGCGGGTGGATCTCCAGGTGCAGGTGGGGGCCGGTCGAGTGGCCGGTGTCGCCCACCAGCCCGATCAGCTGGTCGGCCTCGACCTTCTGCCCGACCTTGACGTCGATCCTGGACAGGTGGCCGTACCAGCTGCAGGTGCCGTCCCAGTGCCGGATCTCGATCTTGTTGCCGTAGCCGCTCTCGACGCCGGCGAACACGATGGTTCCGGCCGAGATGGCGTGCACCGGCGTGCCGATCGGTGCGGCGAAGTCCTCGCCGGCGTGCAGCTTGCCCCAGCGCATGCCGAACGGCGAGGTCAGGACGTAGTGCGTCAGCGGGAGGACCCAGCGCTGGGCGCGTGCGGTCTGGGCCGCCACCGCCGCGGCGGCCGCGGCGATGTCGGTCCGCCGGGCGCCCCGGCTGGCCTCCAGCGCGCGGTCGCTCACCGAGTTCAGGACGTCCTGCGGGGTCCGGGTGATGTCGGCGGTCGCCGCCGTGCCGGTGGCCGCGCTCGTCCGGGCCAGGTCGAGATGGCGGGTCTGGGCGACGGCCGCGCCGTCCACACCCGCGGCCACGCCGGCGCCGGTGGCGACCAGGCTCAGCGCGGCGGCGGCGGTCGCCGGCACGGTCGCGCCGGACAGCGAGACGCGGCGTGGGGGCTTGCGGGCCGGGACCGGCGCCGCGGCCGGAGCCGGTTCGGGGACGGGTGCGGGGGCTGGTGCGGAGGCGTTCGCGCGACGTCGCCCGACGTAGGGGGCGGCGGTCTCGGCGGGCACGGATCAGGAGGCTAACGGAGGCACCCCGTCACCGTCGAGGTGCTGGACGCCGGTCAGCCGCCGCGGTTGCCGAGCACGGCCACACCGCTGTCCAGGGCGTGTCCCTCGACGTCGAGCTGGGCCAGCTCGACCCCGATCTCGTGGACCACCCGGCCGTCGATCGCGAGGGACAGGTGGCCGACCCCGCGCACGGGGATGTTCCGCGCGGTCAGGTCGGGGTGCCGGAGCATCGCCGCGCTCTTGGGCACGATCATCTGGTCGAGGTCGGACCAGAAGGACAGGAACCGGGTGCGGCACCCGGGCGCCGGGCCGGCCAGCTCGGTCATCAGGTCGCTGCCCGGGCGCAGCTGCCGGCCCAGCCGCAGCGGCAGGAAGTACGCCGGGACGGTGCCGGTGTGCGGCGTGCCCAGGGTGACGAGCGTGTGCACGCGGGCGTCGCCGCCGAGGCGCTGGACGTAGTACCGCGCGACCAGGCCGCCGAGGCTGTGGCCGACGACGTGGATCCGGTGGTAGCCGGTGCGTCGCGACGAGGTCCTCGACCGCCTCGGCCAGCCGGCGGGCGGCCACCCGGACGTCCATCGTCAGCGGCGAGTAGTTCAGCGTGACGACCCGGCCGAACCCCCGGCGGAGCAGCCCGCGGCGCAGCACGGCGAAGATCGAGGCGTTGTCGACCATCCCGTGCAGCAGCAGGATCGGCGTGCCGGCGGCCTCGACGTCCCCGATGACCAGGCCGCGCTGCACGGGCGGAAGCCCCTGCACGGCGTACCCCGGGTCCGCGGCCGGCCCGGCCGGCCCGGCCGGCGATCAGGCCGAGCGGGTACGTCGTGACGTGGGCCCCGACCCAGGCCGCCTCGCGCGCCGCCGCCCGCAGCCCGCGCGGGGAGATCCACGGGCTCAGGCGCCGCGGCTGGGGCTCGGGTGACACGCGGCGAACCTAACCCGGCGGACCGGCCGTCGCAGGTCGGACACGTCCGCGAGCGTCCCGCCGGTGTCGAGGTGCGTCCGGACGGGTGAGCGGCCCGGCGTACCCTGCCGGTCATGCCAGAGACAGCCCCCCTGCGCGTGGTCGTGGCCAAACCCGGTCTCGACGGCCACGACCGCGGCGCCAAGGTCGTCGCCCGGGCCCTGCGCGACGCCGGCATGGAGGTCATCTACACCGGGCTGCACCAGACGCCGGAGCAGATCGTCGAGGCGGCGATCCAGGAGGACGCCGACGCCGTCGGCCTGTCCGTGCTCTCCGGCGCCCACATGACGCTGTTCGCGCGCGTCGTCGAGCTGCTGCGCGAGCGGGACGCGAGCGACATCGTCGTCTTCGGCGGCGGGATCATCCCCGAGGCCGACCTCGAGGAGCTGGCCGCGATGGGCGTCGCACGCGTGTTCACCCCGGGCGCACCCACCCGCGAGATCGTCGACTGGGTGCGCGCCAACGTCCGTCAGGGGTGACCAGGGCCACACCTCGCCGGCCGTGCGCGGCGGATAGGCTCGCCGAGGCCCGATAGCCCCGCAGGACGGATGGTTCGTGGATCTCTTCGAGTACCAAGCCAAGCAGCTGTTCGACCGGTACGGCGTGCCCGTCTCGCTGGGCGAGGTGGCGACCGACGCCGGACGAGGCGCAGGCCGCGGCCGAGCGGATCGGCGGCGTGACGGTCGTCAAGGCGCAGGTCAAGGTCGGCGGCCGCGGCAAGGCCGGCGGGGTCAAGGTCGCGAAGACGCCCGCGGAGGCCGCGCGAGCTGGCCGGGCAGATCCTCGGCATGGACATCAAGGGCCACACCGTGCACCGCGTCCTGGTCGACCCGGGCGCGGACATCCAGGAGGAGTACTACGTCTCCTTCCTGCTCGACCGCGCCGGCCGCACCTTCCTGGCCATGGCGTCGTACGAGGGCGGCATGGAGATCGAGCAGCTCGCGGTCGAGCGGCCCGGAGGCGCTGGCCCGGGTCCCGGTCGACGCGCTGGCCGGCGTCGACGAGGCCAAGGCCCGCGAGATCGTCGCCGCGGCCAGCTTCCCGGACGAGGTCGCGGACGAGGTCGCGGACGTGCTGGTCAAGCTCTGGGACGCCTTCGTCGGCGCCGACGCGACGCTGGTCGAGGTCAACCCGCTCGCCCGGATCGCCGGGCCGGACGGCACCACCCGGGTCGTGGCCCTGGACGGCAAGGTCACGCTCGACGACAACGCGAGCTTCCGCCAGCCGGGCAACGCGGACCTGGCCGACGCCGAGGCCGACGACCCGCTGGAGGCCCGGGCCAAGGCCAAGCACCTCAACTACGTCAAGCTCGACGGCGAGGTCGGGCATCATCGGCAACGGCGCCGGCCTGGTCATGTCGACCCTCGACGTCGTCGCGTACGCCGGTGAGCGGCACGGCGGCGTACGGCCGGCCAACTTCCTCGACATCGGCGGCGGCGCCTCGGCCGAGGTCATGGCCAACGGGCTCGACATCATCCTGTCCGACCACGACGTCCGGTCGGTGTTCGTCAACGTGTTCGGCGGCATCACCGCCTGCGACGCGGTGGCCAACGGCATCGTCGCGGCGCTCGGGATCCTGGGCGACGCGGCCACCAAGCCGCTCGTCGTCCGCCTGGACGGCAACAACGTCGAGGAGGGCCGGCGCATCCTCGCCGAGGCCGCGCACCCGCTGGTGACACTGGCCGACACGATGGACGACGGGGCCGACCAGGCCGCGCAGCTCGCGAACGCGGGGGTCTGACACTCGATGGCGATCTTCCTGACCAAGGACTCCAAGGTCATCGTCCAGGGCATGACCGGCTCGGAGGGCACCAAGCACACCGCGCGCATGCTGGCCTCGGGCACGCAGGTCGTCGGCGGCGTCAACGCCCGCAAGGCCGGGACGACAGTCGACTTCGACGGCACCAGCTCCCGGTCTTCGGCACCGTCGGCCGAGGCGATGGCCGAGACCGGCGCCGACGTGTCCGTGCTGTTCGTGCCGCCGCCGTTCGCGAAGGACGCGGTCGTCGAGGCGATCGACGCGCGGATGCCGCTGGCCGTCGTGATCACCGAGGGCATCCCGGTGCACGACTCGACGTCGTTCTGGGCCTACGCGCAGGGCAGCGCCACCCGGATCATCGGGCCGAACTGCCCGGGCCTGATCAGCCCCGGCCAGTCCAACGCCGGCATCATCCCGGCCGACATCACCGGCCCGGGCCGGATCGGGCTGGTCTCGAAGTCGGGCACGCTGACCTACCAGATGATGTACGAGCTGCGGGACTTCGGCTTCTCCACCGCGATCGGCATCGGCGGCGACCCGGTCATCGGGACCACCCACATCGACGCGCTCGAGGCCTTCCAGGCCGACCCCGACACCGACGCGATCGTGATGATCGGCGAGATCGGCGGCGACGCCGAGGAGCGGGCCGCGGCGTACATCTCCGAGCACGTGACCAAGCCGGTCGTCGGCTACGTCGCGGGCTTCACCGCGCCGGAGGGCAAGACCATGGGGCACGCCGGGGCGATCGTGTCCGGCTCGTCCGGCACGGCCGCGGCCAAGGCGGAGGCGCTCGAGGCGGCCGGCGTCCGGGTCGGCAGACGCCGTGCGCCACCGCGGCGCTGATGCGGGAGATCATGCAGTCGCGCTGAGCCCGGCGTCAGGGCCGGAACTGCTCCTCGAGCTGCACGACGTCGCCGGTCAGGCCGCCGTACTGGTGGAACAGCCAGCAGGTGACGCCGTCCGGGTTCCGGGCGACGGCGCGCGCGAACGCGTCCGTGGTCATCCGGGACGGCGCCTCGTTGCCGGTGAGGGCGACCGAGCCGAAGATCACCGCGTCCTGGCGCACGCAGGAACGTCCGCAGCCGGGTCGAGACGTTGCCGATCGCGTAGTCGTCGGCCGCGACCACCCGGTGGCCGGGGTTGGCCTTGTTCCACGCCGGGATCTGCGCGGGCAGCAGCCAGGTGGCCCGGTCGAACGTGATCTCCACGCCGCCGCTGACCGTCCGGGCCGAGCGGACCCAGCCGAAGTCGGCGTCCTGGTCGGTCCACGGCGTGGCGTGCGGGTCGGACGTGGTGACGAAGGCCGTCCGCGCGGGCGACGGAGCCGTCGTCGTCGTCGGGGCCGGGGCGGTGGCGCTCGGCGTCCCGGCGGCCGAGGAGGTGGTGGACCCCGGTCCACCGGGGCTCGCGGCCGCGCCGGTCGAGCCACCCGAGCATCCGGACAGCACGATGCCGGCCGCCGCACCCGCAGCGACCAGCGCCCCCGCGAACGTCCGTTTCGGCATGGTTCCCGATCCGCGATCCGCGTCGCCGGCAGTCGCCGGGCAGGTCAACCGTAGGTCCGGGGTCCGGGCGCCCCGTCGGCGACACCCCGAACGGGCTGGGGTGCGCGGGGCAGCCGGTCCGCGCGGCGACGATGGGGGAACCATGACCCTGCTCGAACGCGTCCGACCTCCGGCCTCCCCTCCGGGCCCCCCGGCGGCCTCCACCTCGGCGTACCTGCTCGGGGCGATGAGCGGGCTGCGCGCCGCCGGCATCTCGCTGGCCGTCATCACCGTGCCGCTGCTGGCCGTGTGGGCGACGGCGGCCCAGGTCACCGCCGGCTGGACCCAGGCCCTGCGCGTCTCGGTCGCCGGCTGGCTCCTGGTGCACCACGTGGCGGTCGCCTTCCCGGGCGGCCAGGTGGCGCTGACGCCGCTCGGGCTGACGCTCGTCCCGGTCCTCGCCGTCTACCGCTCGTCGCGCCGGCTGGCCGCCGAACCGCTGCTGTCCCAAGGGTTCTCCTCGTCGACGGCCAGTGCCCGGCCGGCCGCCCAGGCGCTGGCCGGCCTGACCGTCGCGTACGCCGGGCTGGCCCTGCTGCTCGCCCTGGTCACCTGGTCGGGCGGCGTGCACGCCGTGCTCTGGCAGGCGCCCATCGGGCCGGCCCTGCTGGCCGCCGGGGCCGGAGCGGCCGGACTGCTCCGCGGGCATCCGCGCCGGGCGGCCCTGCGGGAGCACGTGCTGGGCCGGCTGCCGGTGCGGCTGCGCTCCACGCTGCGCCCGGCCGTGTGGTCGGCGGCCGTGATCCTGGGCACCGGGCTGGTGGCCGTCGCGTACGCCCTGGTCACGAACCTGGCCCGGGTGGAGTCGCTGCACCGGGCCCTGGACCCCGGAGCGCTCGGCGGCGCGGTGCTGGTCGCCGGCCAGGCCGGGTACCTTCCCGACTTCGCGGCCTGGGCCGTGGCGTGGCTGGCCGGCCCCGGCTTCGCGGTCGGCTCGGGCTCCCTGGTCTCGGCCGGGACGGTCAAGCTCGGCGTGCTGCCCGTGGTCCCCGCCCTCGGCGCCCTGCCGACGTCACCGGCGGGTGCCCGATGGCTCGTGCTCGCCGCCTACGCCGTGCCGGTCGCCGCCGGGGGACTGGTCGGCTGGTGGACCGCCCGGCGGGCCGCGCCCACGGACCTGGGCCCGGTCAGCCGGCTGCTGGACGCGCTGCTCGCGTCGGTCGGAGCGGCGCTGCTGGTCGGTGTGGCGGTCGCGCTCTCCCGCGGTGCGATCGGCCCGGGCCGGATGGCGCACGTCGGTGCGAACCCGTTGCTCGTGACGCCGTTCCTCGCGCTGGCCCTGGCCGCCGGCGCGGCGCCGGTGGCGGCCCTGACCGGCTGGTGGCGCTCGCGGTCAGCCGCGGAAGCCGCTGTGCAGGCTCCCGATCCGGCGGTCGAACTGTGACTGGCAGGCCGCCTTGGCCACCTGGGTGTTCGCGCCGGCCAGGCACTGCTGCCGCTGGTAGGTGATCGGGTAGAGGGCGAGCGTGGCCGCGGCGCCCAGGCCGACCAGGCTGATCGCCAGGATCCCGGCGACGCACCAGGCGAGCAGGCCCCGCCCGCGCCGTTCGCGGGCGATGGCGCGGGCCGTGAGCACTCCCTTCCAGTCCGCGGCGACGGTGAGCACCACGGCTGCGGCCAGCCACGGCAGCGGCAGGCGGGCGGCGAGCAGCGCGGCCAGCGCCAGCACGGCGAACCACCCGCCGTGCCGTCGCGAGGCGAGCACCGGCGGGCGGCTGTCCCGCTCGAGGGTCGGACCGCTCACCCCGCTATGGTCTCCGAACGTGACGGGTCCGGGAACCGAGGGGGCGGTGCGCCGCCTGGTCGTCCTGGTCTCCGGTGGCGGATCGAACCTCCAGGCGCTGCTCGACGCGGGCCAGGACCCGGCGTACGGCGCCCGCGTGGTCGCCGTGGGCGCGGACCGGCCCGGCACCGGGGGCGTCGCCCGGGCCGAGGCCCTCGGGGTGCCGACGTTCGTGGAGACCCTCGCCGGTCACGCGACCCGGGCGGACTGGGACGCCGCGCTGACCGCCGCCGTCAGCTGCGCACGAGCCCGACCTGGTCGTCTCGGCCGGCTTCCTGCGCCTGGCCGGGCCGGCCTTCCTGCGGGCCTTCGGCGGTCGCTACGTCAACACCCACAACGCGCTGCTGCCGGCCTTCCCGGGCGTCCACGGCCCGCGCGACGCTCTCGCGTACGGCGTGAAGGTCACGGGCGCAACGCTTTTCGTCGTCGACGAGGGAGTCGACACGGGCGCGATCATCGCGCAGGTCGCCGTACCGGTCCTGGACGACGACACCGAGGACACCCTGACCGAGCGGATCAAGGTGGCCGAGCGGACCCAGCTCGTCGAGTACGTCGGAAGGATGGTCCGGAACGGCTGGACCGTCACTGGCAGGAAGGTCGTCATCCCGTGAGCGAGCAGGCAGCCGCCGATGAGGGACGCCGGGCGGTCCGGCGGGCGCTGGTCTCCGTCTACGACAAGACCGGGCTGGAGGAGCTGGCCACGGCCCTGCACGCGGCCGGGGTGTCGATCGTCTCGACCGGGTCGACGGCGGCGCGGATCGCCGCGGCCGGCGTGCCGGTGACGCCGGTGGAGGAGCTGACCGGCTTCCCCGAGTGCCTGGACGGCCGGGTCAAGACCCTGCACCCGCGGGTGCACGCGGGGCTGCTCGCCGACATGGGCAACCCCGACCACGCCGCGTCAGCTGGCCGAGCTGGACATCGAGCCGTTCGAGCTCGTGGTGTCCAACCTGTACCCGTTCCGCGACACGGTGCGCTCCGGCGCGAGCCCGGCCGAGTGCGTCGAGCAGATCGACATCGGCGGTCCGTCGATGGTGCGTGCGGCGGCCAAGAACCACGCGAACGTCGCCGTCGTGGTCTCGCCCGAGCGGTACGCCGAGGTGGCGGATGCCGTTGCGGCGGGCGGGTTCTCGCTGGTCCAGCGCCGGCGGCTCGCGGCCGAGGCGTTCGCCCACACCGCGTCGTACGACGTGGCCGTCGCCTCCTGGATGGGCAGTGTCCTGGCCCCGCCGGCCGACGGCTCGTCCTTCCCGGACTGGACCGGCGGCACGTGGGAGAAGCGCGACGTCCTGCGGTACGGCGAGAACCCGCACCAACGGGCCGCGCTCTACGCACACTGGCGTCCGGGCGTCGCCCAGGCCGAGGTGCTGCACGGCAAGGCGATGTCCTACAACAACTACGTCGACACCGACGCGGCGGTGCGGGCGGCCTTCGGGTTCGAGCACCCGGCGGTGGCGATCATCAAGCACGCCAACCCCTGCGGCATCGCGGTCGGCTCGGACATCGCGCAGGCCCACGCCAAGGCGCATGCGTGCGACCCGGGGTCGGCGTACGGCGGTGTGGTCGCGGCCAACCGGCCGGTGTCGCTGGCGATGGCCGAGCAGCTCGCCGGCGTCTTCACCGAGGTGGTCGCCGCCCCGTCGTTCGACGACGACGCCTACCAGCTGCTGAGCGGGCGCAAGAACGTCCGGCTGCTGGAGCTGCCGGCCGACTCGGCGCCCGACCCCGTGGAGTTCCGCCCGATCTCCGGCGGCCTGCTCATGCAGACGGTCGACCGGGTGGACGCCGTGGTCGAGGCCGGCGAGGGCGTCGAGCCCGGCGGTGACGACCCGTCCCGCTGGCGCCTGGTCAGCGGGGAGCCGGCCGACGAGGCCACGCTGGCCGACCTGTCGTTCGCCTGGCGGGCCATCCGCGCCGTCCGCTCGAACGCGATCCTGCTGGCCGACGACGGGGCGAGCGTCGGTGTCGGCATGGGCCAGGTGAACCGGGTGGACTCCTGCCGCCTGGCCGTCGCCCGCGCGGGCGAGGACAGGGCGCGCGGCAGCGTCGCGGCCTCCGACGCGTTCTTCCCGTTCGCGGACGGGCTCGAGGTGCTGCTGGAGGCGGGGGTGCGCGCCGTGGTGCAGCCCGGAGGGTCGATCCGCGACGAGGACGTGATCGCGGCGGCCCGGGCGGCGGGCGTGACGATGTACCTGACCGGCACCCGCCACTTCACCCACTGAGGGCCGAGCCTCCAGGGCTGCCCTCAGGGGGGTCGCTCAGACCATCACGCTGGCGCGCGCCTGGTCGTAGATGCGCTGCAGCACCGGGTCGGGGCTGCGGCCGTACGCCAGGTGGGCCTGGTAGCTGTGCGCCTCGTCGGCCCGGCGGGCCAGCGACTGCTCGATCTCGGCGCTGCGGTCGGGGTGGTCGGCCAGCACGAAGCGGGGGAACGTCTTGACGAGCAGCAGCGCGGCGAGGGCCGCCCGCTGCACCCGGCCGAGGTCGGCCCTGGCCCGGTCGTCGTACGGCCACCACACCTGCAGGGCGTCGCCGGCGACGGTCACGGCCGACTCGGTGGGCACGGCGTCCATGAGCACCGACATCACCGAGGGGCTGAGCAGCGCGGCGGTCGTGCGCTGGTCGCCGGTCTGGACGACCCAGCGCCGGTCGAAGTCGACCGACTCGGTGGCCCAGCTGGTGCGCGGAGCCGGCACCGGGGACAGGCCCCGGGGGAGCAGGGCGGCGGCGGGCAGCCACGTGCCCGGCATCCGGACGAGCGCTCCGGCCCACTGCTGGTCACGGCCCAGGCCCAGGCGGCGGATCGTGTCGCCCATGCCGTCCCCGAGGGCGTCCGGGGTGTCGGAGGCCGACAGCCCCGGGTCGACGGCGGTGATGCTGAGGATGCCGAGGACGCTCGCCGGGCACGGTGGCCGGCCGTCCGGACCACTGCAGCTGCCGGACCGAGCCGGCGTCGCCGCCGAGCCGCCACGGGTGCGTGCCGGGCAGCGCGCCGACCGTTCGCAGCACGGCGCCCTGCGCCCAGACCTGGGTGCGGACCGCCGACGCGCGCCCAGTCGCCCGCCCAACAGGGTGAACCGTCGGGCGCGACCGTCAGGTCGTCGGTGCTGACTGCCGACTCAGGGTGAGCGAACGACTCCAGGTCGGATGTGCGCGAGTAGGTCTCGTCCATGGGCCCATGTCTCGGCAGGCTTGGGCCAGCCCTTGAGCCGTTCGTGGAAGGATGACCCGCGTGACGGCCACCCTCCTGGACGGTTCGGCGACGGCAGCGGCGATTCGGGTGGAGCTGACCGAGCGCGTCGACCGGCTGCGAGCCGCCGGCATCGTGCCGGGGCTCGGCACGCTGATCGTCGGCGACGACCCCGGGAGCCACGCGTACGTCGCCGGCAAGCACCGGGACTGCGCCGCCGTCGGCATCGGGTCGATCCAGCGCGAGCTCCCCGCGGACGCCACCCAGGCCGACGTCGAGGCGGTGGTCGACGAGCTCAACGCCGACCCGGCCTGCACCGGCTTCATCGTCCAGCTGCCGCTGCCCCGCGGCCTGGACGAGCAGGCCGTGCTGGCCCGGATCGACCCGGACAAGGACGCCGACGGCCTGCACCCCACGAACCTCGGCCGGCTGGTGCTGGACGTGGCGGCGACCGGGGACGCGCCCCTGCCGTGCACGCCCCGGGGGATCGTCGAGCTGTTGCGGCGCTACGGCGTCGAGCTGGACGGCGCCCACGTCGTGATCGTCGGGCGCGGCACGACGAGCGGCCGCCCGCTCGGGCTGCTGCTCACCCGGCGGACCGAGAACGCCACCGTGACCTCGTGCCACACCGGCACGCGCGACCTGGCGGCCGTCGTCCGGACCGGTGACATCGTCGTCGGCGCCGCCGGCAGCGCCGGGCTGATCACCGCGGACATGGTCCGGCCCGGTGCCGTCGTCCTGGACGTCGGGACCACCCGCGTCGTCGGAGACGACGGCAAGGCCCGGATCGTCGGGGACGTCGCCGAGGACGTGCGTGAGGTCGCGTCGTACCTCGCGCCGATGCCGGGCGGGGTCGGGCCGATGACCCGGGCCATGCTGCTGGCCAACGTGGTCGACCGGGCCGAGCGCGACGCGGCCGCGCGCGCCGGCGTCAGCGGCGCGGGCGTCAGCTGAGCGCGCACCCGCTCATGGCGCCGCCCCGGGGGCTCGGACCCTGGTGGGGCGTGCTGGCGGGCAGCGCCGTGGCCCTGCTGCTGGTCGCCGGCGGCCACGTCGTCGGCGGCGGCATCACGATGGCGCTCACCCTCGGGGTCGGCGCGCTGCTGCGGGCGCTGGCGCCGTCGCGCAAGGTGGGCGGCCTCGTCGTACGGTCCCGCCTGTTCGACACCGTGGCCATGCTCGCCCTGGCCGTCGCCTGCCTGCTGCTCGCGGCCGTCCTCAAGCCCAGCTAGAGCAGGCCCATGGACTGGACGGCGTCGCGCTCCTCGGCCAGCTCGGCGACGGAGGCGTCGATCCGGGCCCGGGAGAAGTCGTCGATCTCCAGGCCGGTGACGATCGAGTAGGAGCCGCCGGACGTCGTCACGGGGAACGAGGACATCAGCCCCTCGGCGACGCCGTACGAGCCGTCGGACGGGACGGCCATCGAGACCCAGTCGCCCTCGGCCGACCCGTGCACCCAGTCGCGGACGTGGTCGATCGCCGCCGACGCGGCGGAGGCGGCCGAGGAGGAGCCCCGGGCCTCGATGATCGCGGCGCCGCGCTTCTGCACGGTCGGGATGAAGTCGCCCTCGATCCAGGCCTGGTCGTCGACGACGTCCGCGGCGATCTGGCCGGCGACCTCGGCGTGGAACAGGTCGGGGTACTGCGTGGCCGAGTGGTTGCCCCAGATCGTCATGTGCGTGATGGCCGAGACCGGCTGCTCGGTCTTGTTGGCCAGCTGGGCGATCGCCCGGTTGTGGTCCAGGCGGGTCATCGCCGTGAAGCGCTCGCGCGGGATGTCCGGGCGCGTTGTTCATCGCGATCAGCGCGTTGGTGTTGGCCGGGTTGCCGACCACCAGGATCCGTACGTCGTCGGCCGCGTGCTCCGACAGCGCCTTGCCCTGCACGGTGAAGATCGCGCCGTTCGCCTCGAGCAGGTCGCCCCGCTCCATGCCCTTCGTGCGGGGCCGGGAGCCGACGAGCAGCGCGATGTTCACGCCGTCGAACGCGTCGTTCGGGTCGTCGCTGATCGAGATCCGGTGCAGCAGCGGGAAGGCGCAGTCGTCCAGCTCCATCGCGACGCCCTCCGCGGTCCCGACCGCCGCCGGGATCTCCAGCAGGCTGCAGCTCGACCGGGGTGTCCGGTCCGAGCATCGCGCCGCTGGCGATGCGGAACAGCAGGCTGTACCCGATCTGCCCCGCGGCGCCGGTGACGGCGATCTTGACGGGGGACGTGCGGGCGTGGGCAGAGGACTCGGTCACGTCAGCGACGCTAGCAAAGCGAGCCCACGGGCCTCCGGTCAGGCCGGAGCGGTCCCGGCCGAGGGCGAGGCGCCGGTCGACCCCTCGACCGGCACGGCGCTGCGCTCGCCGGACACGACGGCGTACGACGCGCCGGCGACCGCGGCCCCGACCAGCGGTGCCAGCCAGAACAGCCAGAGCTGCCCGAGCGCCCAGCCACCGGCGAAGAACGCCACCCCCGTGGAGCGGGCCGGGTTCACCGAGGTGTTGGTCACCGGGATCGAGACCAGGTGGATCAGCGTGAGCGCCAGGCCGATCGCGATCGGGGCGAACCCGACGGGCGCCCGCCGGTCCGTGACCCCGAGGATCACGTAGACGAAGACCGCCGTCATCACGACCTCGCAGACCAGGCAGGCAGCCAGCGAGTACCGCCCCGGCGAGTGCGAGCCGTACCCGTTGGCGGCGAACCCGCTGCGGTGCGCGCTGAACCCCTTCTGGCCGTTCGCGATGACGAACAGCACGGTGGCCGCGGCCGTCGCGGCGACCACCTGGGTCACGACGTACGGGCCCGACGTCCCGCCAGGGGAACCGGCGCCCGACGGCCAGGCCGACGGTGACCGCCGGGTTGAAGTGACCGCCGGAGACGTGCCCGACGGCGTACGCCATCGTCAGCACGGACAGGCCGAAGGCCAGGGCCACGCCGAGCAGGCCCACGCCGACCTTCGGGAAGCCGGCCGCGAGCACGGCGGTGCCGCAGCCCGCGAGCACGAGCCAGAACGTGCCGATCGCCTCTGCTCCGAGGCGGTGACCCAGCGCCGGTGTCGTAGCCATCCGGCCACCCTGGCAGCGCCGCCCGCGCCGCCCATCCCCTGAAACGGGTGGGTCCGATATCTTGACGTCGAACTACCTGCCCGCCGACGGCCGACGCCGTCACCCGCCGTCGTGAGGACTCCTGAGATGCCCAGCTCCAAGATCAAGGTCGCGAACCCGGTCGTCGAGATCGACGGCGACGAGATGACCCGGATCATCTGGCAGTTCATCAAGGAGCGCCTGATCCACCCCTACCTCGACGTCGACCTCAAGTACTACGACCTCGGCATCGAGCACCGGGACGCCACCGACGACCAGGTGACGGTCGACGCCGCGAACGCCATCAAGCAGTACGGCGTCGGCGTCAAGTGCGCGACGATCACGCCGGACGAGGCGCGGGTCGAGGAGTTCGGGCTGAAGAAGATGTGGGTCTCGCCGAACGGCACGATCCGCAACATCCTCGGCGGCGTCGATCTTCCGCGAGCCGATCATCATCAGCAACATCCCGCGGCTGGTCCCCGGGCTGGACCAAGCCGATCATCATCGGCCGGCACGCCCACGGCGACCAGTACAAGGCGACCAACTTCAAGGTCCCCGGCGCCGGCCAGCTGACCATCACGTTCACGCCGACGGACGGCTCGGAGCCGATCCAGCACGTGGTGGCCGACTACGGCGACGACGGCGGCGTCGCGATGGGCATGTACAACTTCACCCAGTCGATCACCGACTTCGCGCGGGCCTCGCTCGACTACGGCCTGAACCGCGACTACCCGGTCTACCTGTCCACGAAGAACACGATCCTCAAGGCGTACGACGGCGCCTTCAAGGACATCTTCGAGCAGATCTACGAGTCCGAGTTCAAGGCCGACTTCGAGGCCGCCGGCCTGACCTACGAGCACCGGCTGATCGACGACATGGTCGCGGCCGCGCTGAAGTGGGAGGGCGGCTACGTGTGGGCCTGCAAGAACTACGACGGCGACGTCCAGTCCGACACGGTGGCGCAGGGGTTCGGCTCGCTGGGCCTGATGACGTCGGTGCTGATGACCCCCGACGGCAGGACGGTGGAGGCCGAGGCGGCGCACGGCACCGTGACCCGGCACTACCGCCAGCACCAGCAGGGCAAGCCGACCTCGACCAACCCGATCGCGTCGATCTTCGCCTGGACCGGTGGCCTGAAGCACCGCGGCGCCCTGGACGGCACGCCCGAGGTGACCGGGTTCGCCGAGACCCTGGAGCAGGTCTGCGTGCAGACCGTCGAGTCGGGCGCGATGACCAAGGACCTGGCGCTGCTCGTCGGCCCGGACCAGGAGTGGCTGACCACCGAGGACTTCCTGGCCGCCCTCGACACGAACCTGGCGGCCGCGACACGCTGAGCGCTCACCCTCGGTGACGATGCCACGGTGATCGAAATGGGACAACCGGAAGTTTTCCGGAATGTCGGGCAGGACTAGCCGGTGACTGACTACTTCGGGTCACCCTGACGGGCGAATCACCGGTCTGGGGCAGACCGTCCGCTACGCTGCGTCGAGCAAGCCGTCAGGCGAAATCGGATGCGGGGAGTCCCATCGTGTTGCCCACCGTCAAGGTCCTTCCGCGTCGTGTCGCGGTCACCGCCGCGGCCCTCATGCTCGTGCTGGCCTGGGTGGTGGGGGCCTCCCACCTGACGCGGGCGTCGGCCGCCTCGATCGGCAACGCGGTCACCGGGGTCAACGTCGTCGAGACCACCGCCTCGCAGAGCGAGGCCATGCGGCTGGACCTGACCTGGGCCGTCCCGGCCACGGCCCGGGCCGGTGACACCTTCACCCTGCAGCTGCCCGGGGCGCTGACCTCGCTGACGACCGGCTTCGACCTCAAGGCGCCGGACGGCTCGCTGGTGGCGACCGCCAAGGTGGTGAACGGCCTGGTGACCTTCACGCTCACCAACTACGTCGACACGCACGTGAAGGTCCACGGCACCGCGTACTTCTCGGTCCGGTGGAGCAAGAGCGAGTCGGCGGTGACCGGCCCGGTGACCCTCACCTTCAAGGCCGGCAGCGAGACCTTCCACGACACCGTGACCAAGACCGGCACCACCGGCCGGCCGCACACGGCGCCGCACAAGAACGGCTTCTTCACGCACATCGGCACCGTGACCGGCACCGACGCGCTGACCTGGACGCTGGACAGCTCCAGCGGCCCGTTCACGACGGCGCGGTTCACCGACCACCTCGGCCCCGGCCAGACCTACGACTGCGGGTCGGTCGCCTACCGGCTGGTCACGATCGGCTCCAGCGGCGCCGTCACGTCGGTCAGCACGCTGCCGTCCGGGCGGGTCATCGCCCACAGCTGCTCCACCAGCTCGCTGAGCGCGACGCTGGGCCCGGCATCGAGCGGCGAGGTGCTGCAGCTCTTCTACCGGACGAACGTGACCGACGGCAGCCTCTCGGCGTACTCCAACTCGGCCCAGATCACGATCAACGGCAGCACGACGAGCACGGTGTCGCGCTCGGTGCAGGTGCACGCGGCCGGCGGCAACGGCAGCGGCAGCAGCGGGTCGCCGACCTCGACCCACACCTCGCCGACGTCGACCCACACGTCGCCGACCTCGACGCACACCAGCAGCACCGTGTCCCCGACGTCGACGCACGACCTCGTCGGTGTCCCCGACCTCGACCCACGGCACCGCGATCGGCGCGCCCACGGTCCTGGGGGAGAAGCTGACCGCCGGCAGCTCGCCGACCGCGCTGGCCTTCACCGGCAGCAACGTCGGGTCGGCCCTGCTGGTCGCCGCGCTGCTGGTGGGCGCGGGGATCCTGCTCCTGGTGGGCGTCCAGCTGCCCAGCTCGCCGCGCCGCCACTGACCAGCACTGACCAGCACTGACCAGCACTGACCAGCAGCACTGACGTCACGGTCCGGCCGGAGCCTCCGGCCGGGCCGTGACGCGTCCGCGGCCGGCGCCGCCGGCGGCCCAGGCCCGCCGCGGCTGAACAGGTCGACCAGCCCGAACAGCAGCGCCGCCGCGACGAACGCGAGCGTGACGTACGTCGCGTGCGTCAGCCCCACGCCGTACGCCGCGTGCCGGAGCGTGGGCGAGGTGCTCGACGCCGCGGGTCCCAGCGCGGCGAAGAACGCGGCGCCGATGACCGCCTGACCGACGGCCGAGCCGATCCGCTGGGCGGTCTGCAGCACGCCGCCGGCCGTGCTGCCCATCCGGGCGTCGACGTCCATCAGCGACAAGCGTCTGGTTCGGGGTGATCACCGCGCCTGCGCCGAGGCCGATCACGAACAGCGGGCGCGGCCAGCCACAGCGCGGCCTGCGGCCCGTGCGCGTGCCGGGCGGCCAGGTCCACCGCGAGGGCTCCGAGGCCGAACGCGAGCAGGCCGCCCACGACCAGCGGGCGGCCGAGGCGGGTCACGGCCCGGCCGGCCAGCGGTGCCGCGATCACCGAGCCGAGCGGCGAACGCGGTCACCCCGAGGCCGGACTGCAGCGCGGAGTAGCCCAGCCCGCGCTGGTAGTACAGCGCGAGCACCAGCGGCAGCCCGGTGGCGCCGGCGAAGTAGAGCAGCGCCAGCCCCACCCCGACCGAGTACGACGGCCGGCTGAACAGCCGCAGGTCGACCAGCGGGTCCGGCCTCCGCCCGGGTCAGCCGCCGCTCGCGCCGGGAGAAGACGGCGAGCAGGACGGCGGCCGGGAGGCCCAGCAGGGCCAGCCGGGCGTCGTGCGCCGCGTCGTACTCGACTGCGGCGAAGAGCACGCAGAGGGTGGCCAGCCCGAGCAGGACCGCGCCGGGCACGTCGAGCCGGTGCCGCCGGCCGTCGCTCGGCGGTGGCGGCAGCCAGCGCCGGGCCAGCGACCACGATCACGATGCCGACCGGGATGTTGACGAAGAACACCAGCCGCCAGCCGAGCGTCGGGCCGCCGAGGGCGATCAGCGCGCCGCCGACGAGCGGCCCGACGGCGGTGGCGACGCCGACGACGGTGCCGATGGCGCCGAACGCGCGGCCCCGGTCGGCGCCGGTGAACATCTGCTGGACCAGCCCGGAGACCTGCGGGTTGATCAGGCCGCCGGCCAGTCCCTGCAGGACGCGGGCGGCGATGAGCAGCTCCGGCGCCGGGCGAGATCCCGGCCAGCGCGCTGGTGACCACGAAGCCGGCCACGCCGATCAGGAACATCCGGCGCCGGCCGTGGTCGTCGCCGAGCCGCCCGGCGATGATCGGCACCAGGCCGAAGGCGAGGGCGTAGCCGGAGACCACCCACTGCAGCTCGGCCGGGACCGGCGCTGGATCGCGTCGCCGATCGAGCCGGCAGCGCGACGTTGGTGACGCTGACGTCGAGCAGCGTCATGAACAGCGCGCCGACGCAGACGCCCGAGCGCCCGCCAGCGCGGCGTCGTCGAGCTCGGGACATCAGCGGCCAGTCTCCTCGCCGCGCCCGGGCCGGCGCCCGGCGCGGCCCTACCCCGGCGGGCGTACGCGGCGCTGGCTCCCGGCGGGTGGATGCCGCGTCGGCCCGGTGGCCGGTTAGGTTCGAGCGGTGAGAGCCGGCTGGCGAGGCCACGCGACGGCCCCGGCGAGGACCCGTGGCGACGGATCGACTGGGCCGGCGGCCGCGACGGCGGCTGGGGACGGGGCTGGGGTCCGGGCGTCCGCCGCGACCTTCCGGCGCCCCGGGCCGGCCGGCGCCCGGTCCGCGTTCGGCGTCCTGCTCCTGCTCTGTCCAGCTGGCCGGGTCGACCGTCGCCGGGCACCGCCAGCCGCAGGCCCGCCCGCTGGACGCCGCCGGGGTACCTGCTGCTGACCCTCGGGCCGCTGGCCTGGATCTTCCTGCGCCGCCGGCCGCTCGTGGTCTGCGCGGTCGCGGTCGGTGCGGCGTCGGCGTACCTCGGGCTCGGCTACCCCGCCGGCCCGGTCCTGGCCGGTGCCGGCCTGTCCCTCGTCGTCGCCGTCGCCGTGCGGGCGCCGGTGGGGCGCCTGGGCTGCGTCGGCTGGCCGGGTTCGCGCGGGTGGCTGGGCCTGGGCGCGGCGACCGGCCACCCGTGCCGGCTGGGCGGGCGGTCGGTGTTCGCGGTCTGGCTCGTCGTGCTGCTCGCCGTCGGCCGAGGTGCCGCGCTACCGGGCCGCGCAGTTCGCCGGCCGCGCGCCGGGCCCGGGCGGCCGAGACCCGGGTCGCAGCGAGCGCCGAGCGCCTGGCCCTGGCCCGCGACCTGCACGACACGATCGGCCACAGCCTGTCGATGATCACGGTGCAGGCCGGGGTCGCGCTGCACCTGCTCGACGAGCACCCCGAGCAGGCCCGCCCGGCGCTGACCGCGATCCGGACGGCGAGCAAGGAGGCCCTGGAGGAGGTCCGGGCCACGCTGTCGATCCTGCGCGAGGAGGACTTCGAGGGCCGCCCGGCTCCCGGCCTGGCCCGCGTCGGGGACCTGGTCGCGGCCGCGCGCGTGGGTGGGCTCGCCGTCGCAGATCGTGCCGGAGCCGTTGGCGGCAGCAACGCGTCCGGGCTGCCCGCCGGGTCGACGCGGCGGCGTTCCGCGTCGTCCAGGAGGGGCTGACCAACGTCGCCCGGCACTCCGCGGCCGCCCACGCGACGGTGCCGTGCAGCGGTCGGCCGAGCTGCTGGAGGTCAGCGTCGCCGACGACGGCCTGGGTGTCGGAGGCGGTCGTCGAGGGTGGCGGCCTCAGGGGCATGCGCGAGCGCGCCGCGGCGCTCGGCGGCTCGGTGCGAGGCCGGTCCGCTGGACGGTGGCGGCTTCCGCGTCGAGCCGTACAGTTTCCGCTCGACCAGACAACGGCACGCGGACCGACGCGGACGGCTGGGCGCGCGTGATCCGGGTCGTCGTGGCCGACGACCAGGCGCTGGTCCGGGCCGGCTTCCGCGCCCTGCTCGACGCCGAGCCCGACATCGAGGTGGTCGGCGAGGCCGGCGACGGCGCGGCGGCCCTGGCGGCTGGTGCGCGCGACCCGGCCCGACGTCGTGCTGATGGACATCCGGATGCCGGGCGTCGACGGGCTGGAGGCGACCCGCCGGATCGTGCAGCGACCCGGAGCTGGCCGGCGACCCGGGTGCTGGTGCTGACGACGTTCGAGCTGGACGAGTACGTCTTCGAGGCGCTGCGGGTCGGGGCCAGCGGCTTCCTGGTCAAGGACACCGAGCCGGCCGACCTGGTCGCGCGCCGTGCGGGCGGTCGCCGCCGGGGACGCGCTGCTCTCGCCGTCGGTGACCCGGCGGCTGATCGAGCACGTCGCCGTCGCGGCCAAGCCGCTGCCGCACGAGCGCCCGGACGTCGCCCGGCTCACCGAGCGCGAGCGGGAGATCGTCGACGCTGGTCGGCGAGGGCCTCAGCAACGAGGAGATCGCCCGGCGGCTGGTCCTCAGCCCGGCCACGGCCAAGACCCACGTCAGCCGGGCGATGGTCAAGCTCGGCGTCCGCGACCGGGCCCAGCTCGTCGTGCTGGCCTACGAGGCGGGCCTGGTCCGGCCGGGCTGGCTGGGCTGACTGCGGCCGGCCGCTGCGGCGTACCGCGGCCGGCGTAGTCGCGGTTCAGTCCGGGGTGGGACGACCCGGCGCGCGGATCGGGGGAGGTTGGGCGGTGCCGGCCACAGCGGCCGGACCGCCGGCTCCCGGCGGCTGCGTGAAGGAGCTCGATCGGCCATGGTGGCTCAGACCTTCTGTCATCCGGGGTACCCCGGGTACCACGGGTTCTTCTGGTTCCCGCTGATCCCGTTGTTCTTCCTCGGTTTCTGGGTGATCCTCTTCCTCGTCGTACGGCCGCTGGTCTGGCGCCGCCGGGGCATGGGCCCCTGGTCGTCGGGCTGGTCGTCGGGCTGGTCGGCGAGCGGGCGGGCCGAGGCCGTGCTGGCCGAGCGGTACGCGCGGGGCGAGGTGACCGAGGAGGAGTACCGCGCCCGCCTCGAGGTCCTGCGCTCCCACCGCTGACGGCTCAGCGGTCGCGGGCGGCGCCGGGAGCGGCGTAGGCGGTCACGACCGCGGGCTCGCGCAGACCCTGGCGCTCGAAGGCGTCGAGGACGGCGGCCGCGATCGCGTCGTACCGCTCGGCGGGCACCAGAGCGATGGCCGAGCCGCCGAACCCGCCGCCGGTCATCCGCGCGCCGAGCGCACCGGCGCCGCGCGCGGCCTCGACGACGAGATCGAGCTCGCGGCAGGAGATCTCGTAGTCGTCGCGCATCGAGGCGTGGGAGGCGTCGAACGACCGGCCCGAGGTCGCGCCAGCCGGCCGGCCCGGACCAGCGCGACGCACTGCGCGGACCCGCTCGATCTCGGTCACGACGTGCCGCACCCGCCGGCGCATCACCTCGTCCGCAGAGCGCGTCGCAGCGCGGCGTCCAGGCCGTCGCGGGTCGATCTCGCGCAGGCTGGCGACAGCCCAGCGCGCGGGCCGCCGCCGCTCGCACGACTCGCCGGCGCTCGCCGTACTGCCCGTCGACCAGCCGGTGCGCGGCCCGGGTGTCGACCACCAGCAGGCCAGCCCGCGGCGTCCAGGTCGAGCGGCACCTGCCCGTGACTGCCGTCGCGGCAGTCCAGCAGCAGGGCGTGCCCGGCCGTGCAGCGCAGGGACGCGGCCTGGTCCATGCCGCCGGTCGGGGCGCCGGCGACGACGTTCTCGCGCCGGTCGCAGGCGGTGGCCAGCCGGGCCCGCCCGTCGTCCGAGCCGCCGAGGTCCGAGCCCGGCCAGGTCGTCGAGGGCGAGGGCGACGGCGCACTCCAGCGCGGCCGAGGACGACAGGCCGGCGCCCGACGGGCACCCGCCCGTCGACCCACACGTCCAGGCCCGGCAGCCTCGGTAGCCGGCCGTCGGCCAGCGCCCACGGCACGCCCGCGACGTAGGCGAACCACCCGCTCGGGCGGCCCGGGCCCCGACGTCCTCGAGCGAGCCCTCCCAGCCTCGGATCGTCCTGCGCCGAGCGCACCCGCCAGCCGCCCGTCCGTCCGCGGCGCGCAGGCGGCGAACGTGCGGTGCGGCAACGCGATCGGCAGGCACAGCCCGGCGTTGTAGTCGGTGTGCTCGCCCATGAGGTTGACCCGGCCGGGCGCGGACCACACGCCCGCCGGCGGCCCGCCGTACGACGCCGCGAAGCCCCGCGCCGCCTCGGTCGGCGGCGCTCGCCCCGCTCACCGCGCGCCGCGGCCGCCACCGCGCGCAGCCGGTCGGCGATCCGCTCCGGGGTCGTGTCGTTGACCCACGCACCCATGCCCGACTCCGAGCCGGCGAGGTACTTCAGCTTGCCCGGGGCGCGCAGCACCGACGTCAGCTGCAGGTGCAGCCGGGCCAGGTCCCGGCCCTGCCGGGCCGGCGCCTGGTGCCAGCCGGCGATGTACGGCAGCCGGACCGGGCCGCCGTCGCCGTCCACGTAGTAGCGGTCCAGCCGGCGCAGCAGGTCGAGGTAGACCCGGGCCAGCTCGTCGCGCTCCTCCTCCTCCAGCGCCGGCAGGTCGGGGACGTCGCGGTGGGGGGCCAGGTGGACCTCGACCGGCCAGCGCGCGGCATAGGGGACGTACGCCGTCCAGTGCTCCCCGGTGAGCACGACGCGCGAGCCGTCCGCGCGCTCGGCGTCCAGCACGTCGCGCAGCAGCAGCCGCCCGGTCCGCTCCCGGTGCTCGGCCGAGCGGGCGAGCAGGGTGGCGGTGCGCGGCGTGACCAGCGGGTAGCCGTAGATCTGGCCGTGCGGGTGCTGCAGCGTGACGCCGATCTCCTTGCCGCGGTTCTCGAACGGGAAGACCTGGGCCACCTCGGGCATCGCGCCGAGCGCCTCGGTGCGGTCGGCCCACGCGTCGATCACCGTCCGGACGCGCGAGGGGTCGAGGTCGGCGAACGTCGCGTCGTGGTCGCTCGTGAAGCAGACGACCTCGCACCGCCCGCGCGCCGGCGCGTGCGCCCAGACGCCGTCCTGGCCCTCGCTGGTGTCGGCCACCCGGGTGCTGAAGCTGGGAAACCGGTTCTCGAACACCACGACGTCGTAGTCGTCGGCCGGCACCTCCGAGGGCTCGGTGCCGCGCCCGGTGGGGCACAGCGGGCACTCGTCCGCCGGCGGCATGTAGGTCCGGTCCAGGCGGTGCGTCGCCATCGCGATCCACGCCCCGCTCAACGGGTCGCGGCGCATCTGCCCGGCCCGGGCCGCCTCGCCCGAGCAGCCGCTTGTCGACCAGCTCGCGCGTCACCTGGCCCGACACGTACGGCTCGGTGTCGTCGAAGTACACGATCTCCCGGCCGTCGGCCAGCCGCCCGCTCGTCCGGCGGACCCGGTGCGTCACGTCGCCTTCTCGTCGAGGGCGGCGGGGGAGGCCACGACGAGGCGCCGAACCCGTTGCGAGAGAACCTGTTCCGCCCGCTCGTCGATGCCGTCGTCGGTGACCAGCGTGTCGACCTGACCGAGCTCGGCGATCGTCGACAGCCCGACGACGCCCCACTTGCTGTGGTCGGCGACCACCACGAGGCGCCGCGCGGCCGCGACCAGCGCCCGGTCGGTCTCCGCCTCGACCAGGTTGGGCGTGGTCAGCCCGGCGCGCTCGTCCATGCCGTGCACGCCGAGGAAGAGCATGTCCACGTGCAGCATCCGCAGCGCCCCCAGGGCGATCGGCCCGACGAGCGCGTTGGACGGCGTGCGGACGCCCCCGGTGAGGATGACCGTCAGGTCGTCGCGGCCGGCCTCGTGGAACAGGTTGGCCGCCGGGGGAGAGTTCGTCACGACGGTCAGACCCGGCACGGTGAGCAGCTGCTGGGCCAGCCCGTACGTCGTCGTGCCCGCCGACAGCGCGATCGACGCGCCGGGCTCGACCAGCGCCGCCGCCGCCACGGCGATCGCCGACTTGGGCACCGGGTGCAGGGCGGACTTCACCAGGAACCCCGGCTCCTCGGCGCTGCGGCCGGTGACCGAGGTGGCCCCGCCGTGGACCCGCAGGACCAGGTCGCGCCGGGCCAGCTCCTGGATGTCGCGCCGGATGGTCATGTCGGAGACCCCCAGCGCGGCGACGAGGTCCGACACCCGGGCCCCGCCGTGCCGCTGGACCTCTTCGAGGATCCGCTCCTGTCGCTGTCTCGCGAGCATCTCAGCCTCTCTCGCGGATCACGGTGAACGCGCCGGCGGCGACCGTCAGGGCACCGTCCACGTGCTCATCCTTCAGCATGTCGTGGCCGGAGACGGTGACGCCCACCTCCCGGTCCAGGTGGTTGAGGACGAACAGGAAGGACCGCGCGTCGCTCTCGCGGCGGACGACCTCGACGCCCGCCGGCACCTCCAGGACCGGTCCCACACCGGCTGCCGCGCAGATCCGCGGCGAGCAGGGCGCTCCGGGCCGCGGCGTCGAGCCGGGTCGCGACGTACCACGCCTGTCCGGCGCCGGCCTCCCGCCGGGTGACGGCGGGGCCGCCGGCCACCGGGCCGTCCCGGTACGACGCCACGGCGGTGGCGCCCTCGAGCCGGGTCAGCTCGGTCCAGACCGTGGCCGTGGACCCGTCGTCCAGGTGGACGGTCTGGTCCGCGCGCGCAACGGGAAGAACTCCTCGGTGCGGACGCCGAGGAGCTCGCGGAACGCGCCCGGGTACCCGCCCGGGCGCACGTGCTCGTGCTCGTCCACGACCCCGGAGAAGTAGGTGACCACGACCTGCGCACCCGCGCGGGCGGCACGGGCGACGTTCTCCGCCGCCTCGTCCGTGCAGGAGTACAGCCCGGGCACCACCACGACGTCGTACGTCGCCAGCGAGGCGTCGGGCGGGACGACGTCGACCGTGATGCCGGCGTCCCAGAACGCGGCGTACCACTCCTGGACCTCGCGGTCGTAGTCGACCAGCGAGCTCGGGTGCCCGGTCAGCCCGCTGGCCCACTGCGCCTGCCAGTCGAAGACGACCGCGGCCCGGGCCTTCACCGCCGTGCCGCGCAGGTCGGCCAGCCGGGCCAGCAGGGCCCCGAGCTCGCACCACCTCGCGCCAGACCTTGGTGTCCTGCCCGGCGTGCGGGACCAGGGCCGAGTGGAACTTCTCGGCACCGGCCAGCGGACGCCCGCCACTGGAAGTACGCGATGCCGTCCGCGCCGCGGGCCAGGTGCGCGAGCGAGGTCCGGGCCAGCTCGCCCGGGGCCTTGGCGAAGTTGACCGGCTGCCAGTTGACCGCCGAGGTCGAGTGCTCCATCAGCAGCCAGGGCGTCCGGGTCCGGTACCGCCGGCACTGACGCCGGCACTGCCGCCGGCACTGCGGGCGGCCAGGTTGCGGGACAGGTCCGCGGACCAGGCCAGCTCGACCCGCGGTCGCTCCAGCCGGCCGTCCAGGTAGTGGTCGTTGCTCACGATGTCCTGCTCGGGCGCCCACGACCAGTAGTCCATGCCGCGGGTGTGGGCCATCGCCATGAAGTTCGTGGTGACCGGCACGTCCGGCGTGATGCGGTGCAGCAGGTCGCGCTCGCGGACGAAGGAGGCCAGGACCTCGTCGGAGGAGAACCGCCAGAAGTCGAGCTCCTGCGTCGGGTTGCCGAAGGTCGCCGTACGCCGGGGGGGCAGCACGTCGGCCCAGTCGGCGTAGTGCTGGCTCCAGAACGTCGTGCCCCACGCGGCGTTCAGGGCGGCCAGGCCGGCGTCGCCCTCGCCGTACCGGTCCGTCAGCCAGCGCCGGAAGGCCGCCGCGCTGACGTCGCAGTAGCAGTGGACGTTGTGGTTCCCGAGCTCGTTGCCGACGTGCCACATGGCCAGCGCCGGATGCCCGGCGTACCGGCTCGCCAGCCGCTCCACCAGCTGCAGCGACAGGTCGCGGTAGACGGGGGAGGACGGGCAGAACGTCTGCCGGCTCCCCGGCCACAGCCGGTGCCCGTCCCGGTCGACCGGCAGCGTCTCGGGGTGCAGCCGGGCCATCCAGGGCGGCGGCGAGGCGGTGGCCGTCGCGAGGTCGACCCGGACCCCCGCCGCGTGCATCCGGTCCAGCACCCGGTCCAGCCAGTCGAGCTCGAACCGGCCGGGCACGGGCTCCAGCAGCGCCCAGGAGAAGATCCCGACGCTCACGAAGTTGACGTGCGCCTCGCGCATGAGGCGGGCGTCCTCCTCCTGCACGGACTCCGGCCACTGCTCGGGGTTGTAGTCGCCCCCGAAGCTGATGCCCTCCGTCGGCCAGGTTCGCATGGGCGACAGCCTCGCCGAGCGCACCAGCGCCGTCAACACAAATCAACAACGATTCTCAGATCCGCCCGCTCAGAGGTCCGCCCGTTGACCGGAAACGGACTCTTGACAGGCGATTGCGGGGAACTATGCTCAACGCTGATCGCTCTCGCTTGACTCTGTTCGGTTTTAGTGTCAGGCGCTCCCACCTGTCAGCATCGCCCTGTCGCACCGCCCAGCCGCACCGCCTAGGAGGCAGCAATGTCGCAAGTCTTCCCGGGGACGTCCGAGCCGACCGGCGTCAGTCGCCGGTCCGTCCTCAAGGCACTGACCGGTGGGGCCGCGCTCGCTGTGACGCCGTCCCTCCTGCTCGCTGCCTGTGGCTCGTCCAGTGGGGGCAGCACCAGCTCGGGCGGGGGCACGGCGGCCGCGGCCGGCGCGGCGACCGGCACGATCACCTTCGGGTCGAACTACTCCGACCCGGTGCCGAAGGCGGCGTTCGCGGCCATGATCAACGGGTTCACCACGAAGAACACCGGCGCGAAGGTCAACATCAACACGGTCGACCACAACACGTTCCAGAACAACATCAGCAACTACCTGCAGGGCACGCCGGACGACCTGTTCACCTGGTTCGCCGGCTACCGGATGCGGTTCTTCGCCAAGCAGGGGCTGGCCACGCCGATCGACGACGTCTGGGACAGCATCGGGGCCAACTTCTCGGACGCCTTCAAGGCCGCGTCCAAGGGCGACGACGGGCACTACTACTTCGTGCCGCTGTACAACTACCCGTGGGCGGTCTTCTACCGCAAGAGCGTGTGGGCCCAGAAGGGCTACACAGGTGCCGACGACGTGGGACGACTTCGTCACGCTGCAGAAGAAGATGAAGAGCGACGGCCTGGTGCCGATGGCCATGGGCCAGAAGGACGGCTGGCCGGCCCTGGGCACGTTCGACATCATCAACATGCGGCTCAACGGCTACCAGTTCCACCAGGACCTGATGGCCCACAAGGTGCACTGGGACGACCCGAAGGTGCTGGCCGTGTTCAAGCAGTGGCAGGAGATCCTGCCCTACCAGCAGCCCGGCGCCAACGGCCGGATCTGGCAGGACGCGGCCAAGACGCTGCTCAACAAGCAGGCCGGGATGTACCTGCTCGGGTCGTTCGTGGCCCAGCAGTTCACCGGTGCCGACCTGGCCGACCTCGACTTCTTCCCGTACCCGACGATCGACACCGCGAACGGGCAGGACTCCATCGACGCGCCGATCGACGGGTTCATGATGAGCAAGAAGGCGAAGAACCAGGGCGCGGCCAAGGCGCTGCTCGAGTACATCGGGACCGCTGACGCGGAGGCGATCTATGGCAAGACCGACCCCAGCGACGTGGCGGCGGCGACCAACGCCGACACCAGCCACTACAACGCGATCCAGACCAAGTCGGCCAAGCTCATCGCCTCGTCCAAGAACATCGCGCAGTTCCTCGACCGTGACACCGACCCCGGGTTCGCGGACACGACGGTCGCCGCGATGATCCAGAGCTTCTTCAACAACCCGACCCAGGTCTCCTCGCAGCTGAAGTCGCTCGAGGCACAGGCGAAGACGGTCTTCACGAGCTGATGTCGACCTCGGAGGTGCAGGCCAGCGCCGAGGGCAGCGCGGGCAGCGGCCCCGCGCCGCCCTCGGCCGGCCGCTCCCGTCGGCGGCGCCACGTGCGCGTGCTGTCCCGGCGCGACGTCGTCATCCTCGGCCTCATGGTCGGGGTCCCGCTGGTCCTGGACCTGGTGTTCATCTGGTTCCCGGCGGTCGCCACGATCCTGCTGTCGTTCACCAGCTGGACCGGCATCGGGGGCCTGCGGACGGCCAAGTGGGTCGGGCTGCAGAACTACGACAACGCGATCCACAACTACGCGCCGTTCTGGCCGGCGGTGCGGCACAACGTGATCTGGCTCGTGGTCTTCATGGTGATCGCGACGCCGCTCGGCATGCTCTTCGCCGTCCTGATCGACCGCAACCTCAAGGGCAGCCGGATCTACCAGAGCGTGATCTTCCTGCCGGTCATGCTCTCGCTGGCCCTGATCGGCATCATGTGGCAGCTGATCTACTCGCCGAACTACGGCCTGCTGAACAGCCTGATCGGCCGCAACGGCCAGACCAACCTGATCGACTGGCTGGGCAACCCCAAGCTGAACCTCTGGGCCGTGATGGTCGAGGCCTGCTGGCGCCAGGCGGCGTACGTCATGATCCTGTACCTCGCCGGGCTGAAGTCGGTGGACCCGACCCTGAAGGAGGCGGCCATCGTCGACGGCGCCAATGCCTGGCAGACCTTCTGGAAGGTCGTCTTCCCCGTCCTGCGGCCGATCAACATCGTCATCATCGTCGTGACGGTGATCGAGTCGCTGCGCGCCTTCGACCTGGTCTACATCACCAACGGCGGCACGAACGGCCTGGAGCTGCTGTCGGCGCTGGTGACCCAGAACATCGTCGGCCAGTTCAGCCGGATCGGCTTCGGCTCGGCCCTCGGCGTGGTCCTGCTGCGTGATCGCCCTGGGGCCGATCATCGTCTTCCTCAACAACCAGTTCCGGAACGAGGAGACGACGATGACGATCCTCACCGAGCGAACGGCGCTGGACCCCGAGCCGGTGCGGACGCCCGAAGCCGCGGATGTCGGCGGGCCGCCTCGCGGCGTACGTCATCATGATCGGCGCCACGCTGCTGTGGATCACCCCGATCCTCTGGGCCCTGTTCACCGCGCTGCGGCCGTACGCCGAGACGGCCAAGTACGGGTACCTGTCCTGGCCCCGGCACCTGACGTTCGCCAACTTCAGCGCGGCCTGGACCGGCGGCGACATGGTCCACTACTTCAAGAACTCGGTGATCATCACCGATCCCGTCGGTGATCATCTGCCTGTTCCTGGCCTCCTGCGTCGCGTACGTCGCTCAGCCGGTTCAGCTACTGGTTCACCGTCCCGATGCTCCTGCTGTTCATCGCCGGCAACCTGCTGCCGCCGCAGGTGCTGATCACCCCGCTGTTCCGGCTCTACCTCTCGATCCACGTCCCGACGTTCCTCAGCGCGAGCGGGCTGCTCTACAACTCGTTCTTCGGGCTGATCGTCATCAACACGACGTTCCAGCTGGGCTTCTGCGTCTTCGTGCTGAGCAACTACATGAAGACCATCCCGCAGGAGATCACCGAGGCCGCGCTGCTGGACGGCGCGTCGGTGTGGACGCGCTACTGGAAGCTGACGATCCCGCTGTGCCGGCCGGCGCTCGCCGCGCTGGCCACGCTTGCTGACGACCTGGATCTACAACGACTTCTTCTGGGCCATCACGCTGATCTCCTCCGGCGACAAGCGGCCGATCACCTCGGCGCTGGCCAACCTGCAGGGCCAGTACTTCACCAACCAGAACCTGCTGGCCGCCGGCGCGCTGATCACCGCCGTGCCGACGCTGCTCGTCTACGTCCTGCTGCAGAAGCAGTTCGTCGCCGGCCTGTCCCTCGGCTCCAGCAAGGGCTAGCAGCCGGTGACCGACGTCTCCCTCGCCGTCCTGCGGGCCGCGGGCACGGCCCTCGTCGTCGACGTCGCCGGTCCGGGGCTGCCGGCCGTCCTGCACTGGGGAGCCGACCTCGGGCCGGTCGAGGATCAGGACGCCGGTGCGCTGCGCGACGCCTGGTCCGCTCCGGTGCCGATCAGCGGGCTGGACGAGCGCTGGCCGCTGACCCTCGTGCCCGGTGAGCTCGACGGCTGGTCCGGGACCCCGGGCCTGGCCGGCCACCGCTCCGGTCGCGACGCCTTCCCCTCGTGGCAGCTGACCGCACCGGCCTCGGTCGTGACCGACCCCGCGGGGGGCGGGACGCTGGAGGTCCTCGCCGGCGACGCCGGGACCGCTCTGGCGCTGAGCCTGCGGCTGGAGCTCGACCCGCAGGGCGTGCTGACCTGGCGGGCGGGAGTGCGCAACGACGGCACCGGCCCCTACGACGTCGGGGCGCTGCGCGCGCTGCTCCCGCTGCCGGCCCGGGCCCAGGACGTCCTGGACCTGACCGGCCGGTGGTGCCGCGAGCGCTCGCCGCAGCGCCGGCTGCTCGGTCAGGGCACCCACCAGCGCAGCTCGCGCCGCGGGCGGACCGGCCACGACGCCACGCTCGTGCTCGTCGCCGGCACGCCCGGCTTCGGCTTCCGGGCGGGCGAGCTGTGGGCGGTGCACGTGGCCTGGAGCGGAGACCACGAGCACCTGGCCGAACGGCTGCCCGAGGGGGCCGGCGCCCTGAGCGGCGTGCTCGGAGGCGGTGAGCTGCTCCGGCCCGGCGAGGTGCGGCTGGAGCCGGGACAGACGTACGACGCGCCCCCGGTGCTGTTCGCGTGGTCCGGCGAGGGGCTGGACGGTCTGTCCGGCCGGCTGCACCGGCACGTCCGCGGCCGCGCGGGTCATCCGCGCTCGCCCCGCCCGCTCGTGCTCAACACGTGGGAGGCCGTCTACTTCGACCACGACCTGGACCGGCTGCGCGGGCTGGCCGACACGGCGGCCGCCATCGGCGTGGAGCGGTTCGTGATCGACGACGGGTGGTTCCGGCACCGGCGCCACGACCGGGCCGGCCTGGGCGACTGGTACGTCGACCCGGACGTGTGGCCGCAGGGCCTGCACCCGATCGCCGACCACGTGCACGGCCGCGGCCTGCAGCTCGGCCTGTGGGTCGAGCCGGAGATGGTGAACCCCGACTCCGACCTGGCCCGCGACCACCCGGACTGGCTGCTGGACCCGGGCACGCCGCCGTGGCGGCACCAGCACGTGCTCGACCTGGCCCGGCCGGAGGTCTCCGCGTACCTGCTCGAGCGGCTGAGCTCGCTGGTGGCGGAGTACCGGCTGGACTACCTCAAGTGGGACCACAACCGGGACATCCACGCCGCACGGCACGACGGGCGGCCGGGCGTGCGGGTGCAGACGCTGGCGACGTACGCCCTGCTGGACGAGCTGCGGCGCCGCCACCCGGGCCTGGAGATCGAGTCGTGCGCGAGCGGCGGGGCCCGGGTCGACCTGGGCATCCTGGCCCGCACCGACCGGGTCTGGGCCTCGGACACGAACGACGCGGTCGAGCGCCAGCACATCCAGCGCTGGACCGGGCTGCTGCTGCCGCCGGAGCTGGTCGGCGCGCACGTCGGGCCGCCCCGCGCCCACACGACCGGCCGGGTCGTGGACCTCGAGCTGCGGCTGGCGACCGCGCTCTTCGGCCACGCCGGGCTGGAGTGGGACATCTCCGCGCTGCTCTCCCGAGGAGCTGGACCGGCTGACCGCCTGGTCGGCGCTGTACCGCGAGCTGCGCCCCCTGCTGCACAGCGGGACCGTCGTCCGGGCCGACCACACCGACGAGGGGACCCTGCTGCACGGTGTCGTCGCGGCCGACCGGTCGGCCGCGGTGTTCAGCTTCGCCCGGACGGCCACGTCGCCGGCGGCCGGGCCCGGACGGACCCCGCTGCCCGGGCTCGACCCGGAGTCGACCTACCACGTGCGGGTCCGCGACGAGGCGAGCAGCCCGGCCGGCCGGGGCGCGTCCCGCGGGTCGGCTCCGGACTGGGCCGGCCCGGCCGGCGTCCGGCTGTCCGGTCGCGTGCTGGGCCACGCCGGGCTGGCCCTGCCGATCCTGCAGCCGGGCGAGGTCGTGGTCCTGCAGCTGACGGCGGCCCCCTCCGACCCCTGACACAATGGCGGGCATGTCCGACGCCCAGCCGAGCACCGGCCGGCCTCGCCTGTTCTCCGGGATGCAGCCGACCTACGACTCCCTGCACATCGGCAACTACCTCGGCGCGCTGGTCCAGTGGGTTGCCATGCAGGACACGCACGACGCGTTCTACTGCGTGGTCGACCTGCACGCGATCACCGTCGAGGTGGCGCCGGACCTGCTGCGCGAGCGCACCCGGCGGACGGCCGCGCAGTACCTCGCGGGGGGCATCGACGCCACCCGCTCGACGCTCTTCGTGCAGAGCCACGTCGCCGAGCACGCCCAGCTGGCGTGGGTCCTGGGCTGCCTGACCGGCTTCGGCGAGGCGTCGCGGATGACCCAGTTCAAGGACAAGGCGGCCCGCCAGGGGTCCGACCGGGCGTCCGTCGGCCTGTTCACCTACCCGGTCCTGCAGGCCGCCGACATCGTCCTGTACGACGCGGACCAGGTCCCGGTCGGCGAGGACCAGCGCCAGCACCTCGAGCTGACCCGCGACCTGGCCCAGCGGTTCAATGCGCGCTACGGCCCGACGCTGCGGGTCCCGGAGCCCTACATCGTCGCCTCGACGGCCAAGATCTGCGACCTGCAGGAGCCGACCGCGAAGATGAGCAAGTCCTCGCCGTCCCAGGCCGGGGTCATCGACCTGCTCGACGACCCGTCGTCGATCGCCAAGAAGATCCGGTCCGCCGTGACCGACGCCGAGCGCTCGATCCGCTACGACCCGGTGGCCAAGCCCGGCATCTCCAACCTGCTGACGATCTACTCCGCGTTCTCCGGCCGCAGCATCCCCGAGCTCGTCGACGCTTACTCCGGCAAGGGGTACGGCGACCTGAAGGGCGACCTGGCCGACCTGGTCGTGAGCGTGGCCGGGCCGTTCCGGGAGCGCACCATGGCCCTGCTCGACGACCGCGAGTCGCTGGACACGGTCCTGGCCGAGGGGGCGGACCGGGCGCGGGAGATCGCCGCCACCACGCTGGCCCGCGTGTACGACCGGGTCGGCTTCCTGGCCGGGAAGCACTGAGGTGACCGACAGCGGTCCGCCCACCCTGACCGGGTCCATCTTCAGCCCCGGGTCGATCGGGGTCGCCATCGCCATCCCCGAGCCGTTCGGCTCGCGGCTGCAGCAGATGCGGGCCTCGTTCGGGGACCCGCTGGCCGACGCCATCCCCACGCACGTCACGCTGCTGCCGCCCACCGAGATCGAGGAGGGCGGCCTCGAGCTGGTCACCGAGCACCTGGACAAGGTGGCCTCGCGGCACTCGCCGTTCGACATCCGGCTGCGCGGATCGGCGACGTTCCGTCCGGTGTCACCCGTCGTCTTCGTCCAGCTGTCCACCGGCATCGGTGAGTGCGAGACGCTGGAGAAGGACGTGCGCGACGGCCCGCTGATCGGCCGCTCGCTCGACTTCCCGTACCACCCCCACGTCACGGTGGCCCACCACCTGCCCGAGGACGTCCTGGACGCCGCGCAGGAGCAGCTGGCCGACTGGGACTGCCGGTTCGTCGTCGAGGGGTTCCAGCTGTACCTGCACGGCATGGACGGCGTGTGGCGGGTCGTGCAGGACTTCTGGTTCGGGGCCCTGTGAGGGCGAGTGAGCCGGCGCTGGTGCCGGTGAGCCCGCGGTGAAGGCCCGGCTGCAGCGGGCGCTGAGCCGGGCGAAGGACACGCACGCCTACCGGTCGTACCAGCGGTACACCAGTGCCCGGGGCGGCCTGATGGCCGGCGGGATCGCCTTCTTCGCGTTCTTCTCGGTCTTCCCCGCGCTGACGCTGGGGTTCGCGGTCTTCGGCTTCGTGCTGCGTGGGCAGCCGTCGCTGTTCCACAGCGTCGTGGACTCGGTGTCCAGCACGCTGCCGGGCATCGTCAAGGACGCGGGCCACCCGGACGGCGTGATCGACGCCTCCAAGCCACCGGCGCCCGACGTGCTGACCATCACCGGCGCCGTCTCCGCCGTCGTCCTGCTGATGTCCGGGCTCGGCTGGATGTCCGCGCTGCGGGAGGGCATCCGGGCGATGTTCGGCCAGCCGCTGCTGAAGGCGAACGCCGTGGCCAGCCGGGCGCGCGACCTCGGTGTGCTGGTCCTGCTCGGCCTGTCGATGCTCGTCTCCGCGGTCCTGTCCGGGCTGGCGAACACCGCCACCGGCAAGGTGCTGTCCTGGCTCGGCGCGTCGTCGGGCAGCCTGGCCGGCCGGGTGGTCCTGCCGCTCGCGGGGTTCGTCGTGGTGCTGGCCGTCGACACGGCGATCTTCATGGTGCTGCTGCGCCTGCTGAGCGGCGTGCCGATGCCCTGGCGCGCCCTCTGGCCGGCGTCCGTGCTCGGGGCGCTCGGCGTCGGCGTGCTGAAGGTCGCCGTGTCCTACGGCATCGTCGGCAGCTCGTCCAACCCGCTGCTGGCCTCGTTCGCCATCCTGGTCGGGCTGCTGATCGTGATGAACCTGATGAGCCGGGTCACGCTCGTCGCCGCCGCCTGGGCCGCCCTCTCGTTCGGCCTGGCGCCGCGGGAGGCCACCTCGGCCGCCGCGTCCGCCACGTCCCCGGCGTCCCCGGCGTCCCCGGCAGGCCGGCCGAGCCGGCCGGTCCGGCTGCCCCACCCGGCGCAGATGGCCCCGACCTTCGGCGCCCGGTCGGCCGACCGTACGGCGATCGCGGCCGGCGCCGTGCTCGGTGCGGCCGCCGCCCTGGGCCTCGGGGCGCTCCGCCGCGCGGCCGGCTCCGTGGTCGCCCTCGCCCGCCGCAGCTGAGGCCGGCTCAGCCGGGGGTGACCAGCTCGCCGACGGGGAGGGCCCGGGCGCCGTACGCGAACGCCCAGTCGAGCAGGCGCTCGGCCGGCTTCCACCCGACCTCGCTCAGGCCCAGCTCGGTGACCAGGTAGGCGTGGCCGCCGCGGCGCGCGGCGCCGACGTAGGTCCAGCGCGCGGCCACCGTGTACCCGGTCTTGACCCCGATCGCGCCGGGGTAGGACGTCAGCAGCTCGTTGTGGTTCTGGATCTGGAACGTCGTCCGGGGCTTGCCCTTCACGACCCGGCCGGGGAAGCGCGCCGTCCGGGTCGCGACGAGCGCCCGGAAGTCCGGTCGCTGCATGGCCGCCCGGGCGATCAGCGCGAGGTCGTACGCGGTGGTGTGCTGGCCGGGCGAGTCCAGCCCGCTGGGATCGCGCACGACGGTGTCGGCCGCCCCGAGCGACGTGGCCTCCTGCTGCATGAGCCCGACGGTCGCCGGCACGCCGCCGGCGGCGTCGGCCAGGGCGGTGGCGGCGTCATTGCCGGACGACAACATCATGCCGAGGAAGAGCTGGCCGACGGTGTACGTCGAGCCGGCGACGATCCCCACCTTGCTGCCGTCGACGTCCTCGTCGGCCCGGCGGGCCCGGTAGACGGCGGTCGGCGACAGTCGCGGCAGCAAGGTCAGCGCGGTCAGCACCTTGAGCGTGCTGGCGGTGCGCAGGGGGAGGTGGACGTCCCGCGCGACCAGGATGCGACCCGTGGTCAGGTCGGCCAGCAGGTAGCCGCGGGCCGGCACGGCCGGTGGCCGCGGCACCCCCGCCGGCACCTGCCAGATCTCCGCGGTGGCCGACAGCCGCGGCCCGCCGACGGGGGTCGGTGTGGGGGAGGAGGCGGTGGGGGGGCCCGAGGCGGTCGGGCCGCCTCCCGCGACGGGAGCCACCGACGCCGGGTGGCCGGCGGTGCAGCCGGTGGCGCCCAGCAGCAGGGCGGCGGCCGTCGCGGCGATCAGTCGGGAGCGGACAGACATGGCCCGCCGAGGGTACCCAGGAGCGGGGCGGCGGCCGGCCCACCGCGCTCGGTAGCGTCACGCCATGAGCATCCCCGGCTTCACCGCGGTCGTGCCGGCGGGCGGTGCGGGCACCCGGCTGTGGCCGCTGTCGCGGAGCGGCTCCCCGAAGTTCCTGCTCGACCTCACCGGCTCCGGGCGCTCACTGCTGCAGCAGACCTGGGACCGGCTGGCGCCGCTGGCCGGCAGCGGGGTGATGGTCGTGACCGGGGCCGCCCACGCCGGCGCCGTCCGCGAGCAGCTCCCCGAGCTGGCCGAGCCCGATCTGGTGGTCGAGCCGGCGCCGCGCGACTCGATGCCGGCGATCGGCCTGGCCGCCGCCCTCCTGGCCGAGCGGGACCCGGACGCCGTGATCGGCTCGTTCGCGGCCGACCACGTGGTCACGGACGGCGCCGCGTTCGCCGCGGCGGTCGAGGAGGCGGTGACCGCCGCCCGCGCCGGCTGGCTGGTGACGATCGGCATCACGCCGACCGGTCCGGCCACCGGCTTCGGGTACGTCCGGCTGGGGGAGCCGCTCGCAGCGCCGGGCTGCCCGACCGCCCGCCGGGCCGTGTCCTTCGTCGAGAAGCCGGACCTGGTGACGGCCGAGTCGTACGTCCGCGACGGCGGCTTCCGGTGGAACGCCGGCATGTTCGTCGTCCGGGCCGAGGTCCTGCTGGAGCTGCTGCGCCGGGAGCATCCGGACCTGGAGGCGGCGCTGCGGGAGATCGCCCGCGCGAGCCCGGGCGCGCAGCGGCAGGAGGCCCTCGACCGGTTGTGGCCCGACGTGGAGAGGGTCGCGATCGACCACGCAGTCGCCGAGCCGGCGGCCGCGGCCGGCCGGGTGGCCTGCGTGCCGGCCGCCCTCGGCTGGAGCGACATCGGGGACTGGGCCTCGCTGTACGACCTGCTCCCGGCCCCCGCGAACGGCGGTCCGCGCGTCCTCGGACCGGCCGGGCGGGTGCTGTCGCTGGACAGCGCCGGGCTCGTCGTGCCCGCGGCCGGGCGGACCGTCGTGGTGGTCGGGCTGGACGACGTCGTGGTCGTCGACACCGAGGACGCGGTGCTCGTGCTCCCCCGGTCCCGGTCGCAGGACGTCAAGGCCGTGGTGGCCGAAGTCACGTCCCTCGGCCGCAGCGACCTGCTGTGAGCGCCGTTAGCCTGCGGCCATGGGTGAGACCGAGTCCGGCCGCGAGCTGAAGGATCTCTACGGCCCGGGCGACCTCGAGGGCTTCGACCCCGCCACCGCGCTCGGCGAGCCGGGGCGGTACCCGTTCACCCGCGGGCCGTACGCCTCGATGTACACCACCCGCCCGTGGACCATGCGGCAGTACGCCGGGTTCGGGACCGCGCGGGAGTCGAACGCGCGGTACCACGAGCTGGTGGCGGCCGGCACCGGCGGCCTGAGCGTGGCCTTCGACCTGCCCACCCAGATGGGCTACGACTCCGACGACCCGGTCGCCTCACGGGGAGGTCGGCAAGGTCGGCGTCGCGATCGACTCCCTGGACGACATGCGGGTGCTGTTCGGCGGCCTCCCGCTGGGCGAGGTGTCGACGTCGATGACGATCAACGCGCCGGCCAGTGCCCTGCTCCTGCTCTACCAGCTGGTCGGCGCGGAGCAGGGCGTCGCGGGTGACGCGCTGACCGGCACGATCCAGAACGACGTGCTCAAGGAGTACATCGCCCGGGGCACGTACATCTTCCCGCCGGCCCAGTCCCTCCGGCTGGTCAGTGACGTGTTCGCCTACTGCCACAGGGAGATTCCCCGCTGGAACACGATCTCGATCTCGGGCTACCACATGGCCGAGGCCGGGGCGACGCCCGCGCAGGAGATCGCGTTCACCCTGGCCAACGCCGTCGAGTACGTCCGGGCCGCCCAGGCCGCGGGGCTGGCCGTCGACGACATCGCCCCGCGGCTGTCGTTCTTCTTCGTGGCCCGGACGACGCTGCTCGAGGAGGTCGCGAAGTTCCGCGCGGCCCGGCGGATCTGGGCCCGGGTGATGCGGGAGCAGTTCCACGCGCAGAACCCGAAGAGCCAGGCCCTGCGCTTCCACACCCAGACCGCGGGCGTCCAGCTCACCGCCCAGCAGCCGGAGGTCAACCTGGTCCGGGTCGCGCTGCAGGGGCTCGGCGCCGTGCTCGGCGGCACGCAGAGCCTGCACACGAACGCCTTCGACGAGGCGATCGCGCTGCCGACGGCCAAGGCGGCCCGGCTCGCGCTGCGCACCCAGCAGGTCATCGCCTTCGAGACCGACGTCACCAAGACCGTCGACCCGTTCGCCGGCTCCTACGTCGTGGAGTCGCTGACCGACGACATCGAGGAGGCGATCGTCGACCTGATGACCGTGGTCGAGGACAAGGGCGGGGCGGTCGCGGCGATCGAGCAGGGCTTCCAGAAGAGCGAGATCGAGCGCTCGGCGTACGCCATCGCCCAGGAGATCGACGCCGGCCAGCGGACGGTGGTCGGGCTCAACCGGTTCCGGATCGAGGAGGAGGAGCCGTACGAGCCGCTGCGGGTCGACCCGCGCATCGAGGCCGACCAGCGCGAGCGTCTCGCCGTCCTGCGGGCCGAGCGCGACGGCGATGCGGTCGAGCGAGCCCTGGACGACCTGAGGGCCGCGGCCAAGGGCACCGACAACGTGCTGCCCCCCATGCGGGACGCGCTCGCGGCCCGCGCGACCGTCGGCGAGGTCTGCCACGCCCTGCGGGAGGTCTGGGGCACCTACGTCCCGCGGGACACCTTCTGACTCCCGACTAGGGTGGGTGCCACCGTGAGCACACCTGCACCGCCCCGTCCCGACGCCGTACGCCAGATCGTCGGGGAGCTCGACGACTCCCTCGTCGCCGTGCGCCACGACCTGCACGCCCATCCCGAGCTGGCCTGGCAGGAGCACCGCACGACGGCCGTCCTGGCCGAGCGGCTCGCCGCCGCCGGCCTGTCCGTCCAGACGCTGCCGGTCACCGGCCTGGTGGCCGAGGTCGGCCGCGACGCGGGGACCGGCGCGAGCGACGTCCCGACCGTGGCCCTGCGGGCCGACCTCGACGCGCTGCCGCTCGACGACCGGACGCCCGATCCCTGGCGGGCCACCGTGGACGGCCTGGCGCACGCCTGCGGGCACGACGTCCACGCCGCCTGCCTGCTCGGGGCCGGGCTGACCCTGCAGCGGCTGCACGAGCGGGACGGCCTGCCCGGCCGGGTGCGGCTGATCTTCCAGCCGGCCGAGGAGGTCATGCCGGGCGGTGCGTACGAGCTGGTGGACTCCGGAGTGCTCGACGGCGTCAGCTCGATCTTCGCGCTGCACTGCGACCCCTCCCGCGAGGTCGGCTCGGTGGGCCTGCGCGAGGGGCCGCTCACCTCGGCCGCGGACGCCATCACCGTCCGGCTGACCGGCCGCGGCGGCCACACCTCGCGCCCGCACCTGACCGAGGACCTGACGTACGCCCTGGGCAAGGTGGTGACCGACGTGCCCGCCGCACTGTCCCGCCGGCTCGACCCGCGGGCCGGCGCCACGCTCGTCTGGGGGTACGTCCGGTCCGGCGTCGCGCAGAACGTGATCCCGAGCCTCGGCGAGGTCGGCGGCACGGTCCGCGTCCTCGACGAGCAGTCGTGGGCGCGCGTCGGCGACATCGTCACCGGCCTGGTCCACGACGTCGTCGCGCCGTACGGCGTGCAGGCGGAGGTGACCTACGTCCGCGGCGTGCCCCCGGTCGTCAACGAGCCGCGCGCGGCCGCCGAGCTGGCCGCCGCGGCCACGACGTACGGCGGCAGCGCGGCGGTCGGCAGCACCGAGCAGAGCCTCGGCGGCGAGGACTTCTCGTGGTACCTGCAGACCGTGCGGGGCGCGATGGCCCGGCTCGGCACCCGCTCGCCCGGCGGCCCGGTGTTCGACCTGCACCAGGGCGACCTGCGGGTCGACGACGCCTGCCTGCCGGTGGGCGCCGCCCTGCTGGCCCAGACCGCCGCCACCGCCCTGCACACCGACCTGCACACCGCAGAGAACAACAACGGACCGGTCACGAATCGGTGAACGCCGCCCGGCGGCCCTGCCCACGGGCTGAGACAGCCGGGTAGAGTCGCGCGTCCGGCGCCGCCGCACCGGCCGGCCCGCGAGCCGGCCGGAAGAACATCGAAGGAGACCCCCTTGCGCAGGGCATTTTCCGTGACGATCGCCGTCGTGGCGGTCGCATCGCTTGCCGCCGCGTGCAGCAGCAAGCCCAGCACCACCAGCAGCTCCGGGGGTAGTTCCACGGCAGCCACCAAGGCTTTCAACGCCTGCATGGTCCTCGACACCGGCGGTGTCGACGACCGCTCGTTCAACCAGTCCTCCTGGGCCGGCTTCACCGCGGCCGCGGCGGCCAACCCGAACATCAAGCCGAGCTACGTCTCGTCGAACTCCCAGAACGACTACACGCCGAACCTCACGGCCGAGGTCGCCAAGGGCTGCAACACGATCGTGGCCGTCGGTGGCCTGATGTCGGACGCGGTCAAGGCCATCGCCGCCGCGCACCCGAACCAGAAGTTCGCCGAGGTCGACGCGCCGTCCAGCGGCCCCAACGTCTACGGCCTGGAGTACAACACCGCCCAGGGCGGCTTCCTCGGCGGCTACCTCGCGGCCGGCATGACGAAGACCGGCAAGGTGGCCACGTTCGGCGGCCTGAACATCCCGCCCGTCACGATCTACATGGACGGGTTCTGGGAGGGCGTGCAGTACTACAACCAGCAGAACAAGAAGAGCGTCCAGGTCCTCGGCTGGGACGAGAAGAAGCAGAAGTCCGGCACGTTCGCCCAGTCGTTCACCGACCAGAACAAGGGCAAGTCGATCTCCCAGGCGTTCATCGGCCAGAAGGCGGACATCATCTTCCCGGTCGCCGGTGGCACCGGCCTGGGTGCGGCCGCCGCGGCGGCCGCGTCCGGCGGTCACGTCAGCGTCATCTGGGTCGACACCGACGGCTGCGTCAGCGCCGCGCAGTACTGCAAGTACTTCCTGGCCAGCGTCACCAAGGGCCTGACCAGCTCGGTGCAGTCCTACGCGACCCAGGCCGCCAGCGGTGCGTCGCCGACGGGCAACTTCATCGGGACGCTGAGCAACAACGGCACCGGCCTGGTGCTCGGCAAGGACCTCGGCAGCTCCGTGCCGGCGTCCCTGCAGACCCAGCTGGACAAGGTCAAGGCCGACATCATCTCGGGCGCGATCAAGATCACCTCGCCCAGCCAGCCCGCGGCGAGCTGACCCGGGCGTAGCGTCGGCTCGGACGTGAGGGGGAGCGGCTGCGTGCTGCTCCCCCTTCGTCCGCGCCGGTGGACGCTCCGGGTGGCTGGAGCCGGCAGGTCGACGGGCGGACGACGAGGAGGTCGCGGGTGAGGCTGGAGCTGCGCGGGCATCACGAAGCGCTTCGGCGCGTTCGTGGCCAACGACGCGATCGACCTCACGGTCGAGCCCGGCGAGATCCACGCCCTGCTCGGGGAGAACGGCGCCGGCAAGAGCACGTTGATGAACGTGCTCTACGGCCTCTACCAGCCCGACGGCGGCGAGATCCTCGTCGACGGCCGGGCGGTCACCTTCCGCGGTCCCGGCGACGCGATCGCCGCCGGGATCGGCATGGTGCACCAGCACTTCATGCTGATCCCCGTGTTCACCGTCGCCGAGAACGTCGCCCTCGGCCACGAGGACACCGGGCCGGTGGGCTTCCTCGACCGGCGCCGGACCCGCCGTCGAGGTGGCCGAGGTGTCCGCGCGCTACCGGCCTGCAGGTGCCGCCGGACGCCCTGGTCGGCGACCTGCCGGTCGGGGTGCAGCAGCGGGTCGAGATCGTCAAGGCGCTGATGCGCGACGCCCAGGTGCTCATCCTGGACGAGCCCACGGCCGTGCTGACACCGCAGGAGACGGACGACCTGATGGCGGTCATGGCCTCGCTGCGCGACGGCGGGACGTCGATCGTGTTCATCACCCACAAGCTGCGCGAGGTCAAGGCGATCGCCGACCGGATCACGGTGATCCGCCGGGGGCGCGTCGTCGGCGAGGCGAGCCCCCAGGCCACGCCGGACGAGCTGGCCTCGCTCATGGTGGGGCGGCCGGTGCAGCTCACCGTCGACAAGGCGGCGGCCGAGCCCGGTGAGGTGGTGCTCGACGTCGCCGGCCTCACCGTGCTCGACGACAAGGCGCAGGTCGTCGTCGACGACGTGTCACTGCAGGTCCGCTCGGGCGAGATCTACGCGCTCGCCGGCGTCCAGGGCAACGGCCAGACCGAGCTCACCGAGGCCCTCGTCGGACTGACGCTCCCGACCACCGGCTCGATCGCGTTGCAGGGCAACGACATCACCGACCACAGCGTCGACGACATCCTCGACCTCGGCGTGGGGTACGTCCCCGAGGACCGGCTCCACGACGGACTCGTCGGTGGCTTCTCGATCGCCGAGAACCTCGTGCTCGACACGTACGACTCGCCCCCCTACGCCAAGGGGATCGCCCTGGACCTGGACGCCGTCGGGCGCAACGCCGAGCAGCGGGTCAGCGAGTTCGACGTCCGCACCCAGTCCACGGGCGCGCTCGCCTCGACCCTGTCCGGCGGCAACCAGCAGAAGGTCGTCCTGGCCCGCGAGCTGTCCCGGCCGCTCACGCTGCTGGTGGTGGCCCAGCCGACCCGCGGGCTGGACGTGGGCTCGATGGAGTTCGTGCACCGGCGGATCGTGGCCGAGCGCGACCGCGGCGCGGCGGTGGTGCTGGTCTCGACCGAGCTGGACGAGGTGCTCGGCCTGGCCGACCGGATCGGCGTGATGTACCGCGGCCGGATCATCGGTGAGGTGCCCGGCGGGACGTCGGCTGAGGAGATCGGGCTGCTGATGGCCGGATCGGTGACCGAGCACGCGGTGGGCCCGTGAAGCGGCTCTGGGCGGCGTACCGGAACGGCAACTCGGCGGTCGTGACCGTCCTGGCCCTCGTGGTGGCGCTGGTCTTCGGCGCGCTCCTCATCGCGGTCGGCGACCCGGCGACCAGAGCGGCCTCGAAGTACTTCACGGCGGCGCCCGCGGACACGTTCTCCGCCGCCTGGCACGCGATCGGCAGCAGCTACCAGGCGCTGTTCGAAGGGGCGATCTTCAACCCGAGGACGGCCGGGAACGGCACGCTGGCCGGCATCTTCGGCCCGATCTCGGAGACGCTGAACAACGCGACGCCGCTGATCCTGGCCGGGCTGTCGGTCGGCCTGGCCTTCCGCGCCGGCCTGTTCAACATCGGTGCGCAGGGCCAGATCATCATGGGCGCCACTCTGCGCCGGCTGGATCGGCTTCGCCTGGCACCTGCCGGTGGTCGTCCACCTGGTGGTCGCGGTGATCGGCGGCGTGGTCGGCGGCGCGCTCTGGGGTGGGCTGGCCGGCTGGCTGAAGGCGCGCACCGGCGCCCACGAGGTCATCACGACGATCATGCTCAACTACGTCGCGCTGAACTTCCTGGGCTACCTCCTGTCGGTCCGGGGCTTCCAGCGCCCGCCGTACGGGCAGGCCATCTCGAACGTCGTCGACTCCAACGCCCGGTATCCGGCGCTGCTCGGCTCGACGATGCGGGTCAACCTCGGCCTGTTCGTCGCGCTCGGGGCCGCGGTGGCCGTCTGGTGGCTGCTCGGCCGGAGCACGGTCGGGTTCGAGCTGCGGGCCGTGGGCGCGAACCAGTTCGCCGCCCGCACCGCGGGGATGAGCGTCTCGCGGGCGTACATCACGGTGATGCTGCTCGCCGGGGCGCTCGCCGGTCTGGCCGGGGCGGCCCAGATCCTCGGCACGAACCCGGCGATCACCGGCGACATCGACGCCGGCATCGGGTTCAACGCGATCACGGTCGCCCTGCTGGGCCGGGCCAAGCCCGGTGGCATCGTCTGGGCCGGGCTGCTGTTCGGCGCGCTCACCGCGGGCGGCGTGCAGATGCAGTCCAGCACGGGCACCCCGATCGACCTGGTCACGGTGCTGCAGGCCCTGATCGTGCTGTTCATCGCGGCGCCGGCCCTGATCCGCGCGATCTTCCGGCTGCGGGACGTGCAGTCCGGCGGCAGCGCGGCCTCGCTGGCGAAGGGATGGAACGGGTGAGCGCCCCGCGTGCAGGAGCCGGCGAGCGAGGTCGTCGTCCACGAGGTCGTCGACCTGCCGATGAGCCGGACCCGCCGACTGGTCACGGGCGCGGTCCTCGTCGTCGTCGGGCTGTTCTGCGCGCTGCTGCTCGGCCTGGGCTCGAAGGCCGGCTACTCCACGGGGTTCCAGCTGTCCCAGCAGGGCGCCGCGATCCACGTGCCGACGATCACCGTGCCGGCCCGGCTGACCTGCATCCTGCTCGGCCTGCTCGTCGTCGTGCTGGGGCTGGTGCAGATCCTGCGCGGGTTCTCCCGGCGCGCGCTGCGGTGGGTCCTGGCCGTGACCGTCGTGGCGTTCGTCGTGGCCTTCCTGTGCTGGGCCGCGACCGGGCAGAAGGGCACGACGATCGACCTGCTGGGTCTGCTGCAGCAGGCCATCTTCCTGGCCACGCCGCTGATCCTCGGGGCCCTGGCCGGCGTGCTCTGCGAGCGCTCCGGCGTCATCAACGTCGCGATCGAGGGCCAGATGCTCACCGGGGCCTGGGCCGGCGCGCTGTTCGGCACGATCGCCCACAACCTCGGTGTCGGCGTGGTCGCGGCGATGATCTCCGGCGGGCTGGTCGGGCTGCTGCTCGCGGTGTTCTCGATCCGCTACCTGGTCAACCAGGTCGTGCTCGGCGTCGTGATCAACCTGCTGGCGCTGGGGCTGACCGGGTTCATCTACGACGCCCTGATGCAGCCGAACCAGAACACGCTCAACGACCCCGGCTTCTTCTCGCCGGTCAAGCTGCCGGTGCTCGGCGACATCCCGATCCTCGGCCCGCTGCTGTTCGACGCCAACGTGATCGTCTACCTGACCTACGTGCTGATCGTCGTGATCGACGTCGCGCTCTTCCGGACCCGCTGGGGGCTGCGCACGCGAGCCGTCGGGGAGCACCCGAAGGCCGCGGACACCGTGGGCATCAACGTGCTGCGGACGCGCTACCGCAACGTGGTGATGGGCGGCTTCGTCGCCGGTCTGGCCGGTGCCTCGCTGACGATCGGCTCGACCGGTGCGTTCCAGAAGAACGTCAGCGCCGGCAACGGGTTCATCGCCCTGGCCGCGCTGATCTTCGGCCGCTGGAGCCCGCGCGGAGCAGTGGTCGCCGCCCTGTTCTTCGGCTTCGCGGAGGCCCTCCAGGTCGTCCTGTCCTTCCTGTCCACGCCGGTCACCATCCCGACGTACTTCCTCGCGATGCTGCCGTACGTCGCGACGATCGTCGCCGTGGCCGGCCTGGTCGGGCGGGTCCGAGCCCCAGCCGCCGACGGAGAGCCCTACGTGAAATGAGCGACGTGAGCGAGAGCCGGACGATCAACTGGGATCTGTTGCGGGGCAAGGCGATCGAGGCCATGCACACGGCGTACGTGCCGTACTCCGGGTTCGCGGTCGGCGTTGCCGCCCTGGTCGACGACGGTCGCATCGTCTCCGGCTGCAACGTCGAGAACGCGTCGTACGGCGTGACGCTGTGCGCCGAGTGCGGGCTGGTCAGCGAGCTGGTGCGCAGCGGCGGGGGCCGGCTCGTCGCGATCGCGTGCGTGGACGCCGACGGCAACGCGCTGGCGCCGTGCGGCCGCTGCCGCCAGCTGCTGTGGGAGCACGGCGGTCCCGAGTGCGTGATGGACGGTCCGGACGGCCCGATGGGGCTGTCCGACCTGCTGCCGTGGGCCTTCGGACCGGACGACCTCGCGTCGCTGAGGTACGCCGGGCGCGAACGGCGCCCACGGCGGCCCGGCGCTGCGGCAGGATCGGCGAGGTGAGCGAGTCCTTCGACGCGGTCGACGTCATCCGGGCCAAGCGCGACGGCCACGAGCTGTCCGACGAGCAGGTCGACTGGGTGGTCGACGCGTACACCCGGGGCCGGGTGGCCGAGGAGCAGATGGCCGCCCTGGCCATGGCCGTGCTGCTGCGGGGGATGACCCGGCGTGAGATCGCGCGGTGGACCGCGGCCATGATCGCGTCGGGCGAGCGGCTGGACTTCTCCGGTCTGTCCCGCCCGACGTCCGACAAGCACTCGACGGGTGGGGTGGGCGACAAGATCACCCTCCCGCTGGCGCCGCTGGTCGCCGCCTGCGGGGTCGCGGTGCCCCAGCTGTCCGGCCGCGGGCTCGGGCACACCGGAGGCACCCTGGACAAGCTCGAGTCGATCCCGGGCTGGCGGGCCGCGCTCAGCAACGAGGCGATGATGGCCCAGCTCGAGGACGTCGGCGCGGTGATCTGCGCGGCGGGCGACGGGCTCGCTCCGGCCGACAAGAAGCTGTACGCCCTGCGCGACGTCACCGGCACGGTGGAGTCGATCCCGTTGATCGCCAGCTCGATCATGAGCAAGAAGATCGCCGAGGGCACCGGGTCCCTGGTGCTCGACGTCAAGGTCGGGTCCGGCGCGTTCATGAAGGACGTCGCCAGCGCGCAGGAGCTGGCCCGCACGATGGTCGCGCTCGGCACGGACGCGGGAGTGCACACCGTGGCCCTGCTCACCAACATGCAGACGCCGCTCGGCCTGACGGCGGGGAACGCCCTGGAGGTCCGCGAGTCGGTCGAGGTCCTGGCGGGCGGGGGCCCGGAGGACGTCGTCGAGCTCACCCTCGCCCTGGCCCGGGAGATGCTGGCGGGGGCCGGGAGGGACGACCTCGACCCGGCGGACCGGCTCAAGGACGGCTCGGCGATGGACGTCTGGCGCCGGATGGTCGCGGCGCAGGGCGGTGACCCGGACGCCGAGCTGCCCCGGGCGCGGGAGACCCATGTCGTGCTCGCGCCGGCCGACGGCGTGCTGACGTCCCTCGACGCGTACGCCGTCGGTGTCGCGGCCTGGCGGCTGGGCGCCGGGCGGGCGCGCAAGGAGGACGCCGTGCAGGCGGCGGCCGGCGTCGAGCTGCACGTCAAGCCCGGGGCGGCGGTCCGCGGCGGCGAGCGCCTGCTGACGCTGCACACCGACACCCCGGAGCGGTTCGACCGGGCCCTGGAGGCGCTCGAGGGCGCCTACTTCATCGCACCCTACGGCTCGCGTCCGGACCTGCTGCCCCTGGTGATCGAGCGGGTCACGGCCGACGACGCCTGAGCCGGGCACTCCCGCCGGCGTACGGCCGATGCCGCCCCTGGGGGGACGCCACGGGACGGCTCGGGCGGGATCGTGGGCGGATGGCTCAGGACACCCGGCGACCGTTCCGGTTCGGCATCGTGGCGGCGCAGGCACGGGACGCCGACCAGTGGGCGGCGACGGCGCGCGAGGTCGAGTCGCTCGGCTACAGCACACTCGTGATGCCCGACAACCTTCACGGGCTGTCGCCCTTCGCCGGGCTGGCGAGCGCCGCCGCGGCGACGACCACCCTTCGGCTCGGGACCTACGTGGTCGCGGCGCCGTACCGCTCCCCGGCCGACGTGGCCTGGCAGGCGGCGTCGCTGGACCTGCTGTCCGGCCACCGGTTCGAGCTCGGCATCGGGGCCGGCCGGCCGGCGGCCGCGGGCGAGGCCGAGCGCCTCGGCCGGCCGTTCGGCTCGTTCGCCGACCGCGTCGGGCAGGTGCGCGCGACCATCGACGCCGTGGCCGAGCGGGCTCCGGGCCTCCCCGTCCTGGTCGCGGGGACGGGCGAGCGGCTGCTGGGCGTCGCCGCGGAGCGGGCCGACGTGGTCGCGATCGGTCTCCCGCCGCCGGCCGGCGAGGACGCGCTGGCGGCGACGGTCGACCGGCTGCGCACCCTGGCCGGAGACCGCTTCGACGAGATCGAGCTGAACGTCAACCTGGTCGCCGTCGGCGCCGAGACGCCACCGTGGCTGCGGCAGTACGTGGGGGTCGAGGTGAAGGATCTCGTGGCGGCCGGCTCGGCCGCGGTGCTGACCGGGTCGGTGCCCGAGATGGCCGACACCCTCCGGCGGCGCCGGGACCGCTGTGGCGTGAGCTACGTCGTGACCAACGCCGCGTTCGCCGTCGCGCTCGCGCCGGTCGTGGAGCTCCTGAGCGGCACCTGACTCCTGCGCCGCCCGGCTAGCCTGCGGGCGTGACCACTCCACCCACCACCGCTCCCGCGAGCCCCTCGACCGACGAGATCCTGCGCGCCCCGAAGGCGCTGCTGCACGACCACCTGGACGGCGGGCTGCGGCCGGCCACGGTCGTCGAGCTGGCCGAGCAGGACGGGTACGGCGACCTGCCGACCCGGGACCCGGAGGAGCTCGGGTCGTGGTTCCGGGAGGCCGCCGACTCGGGATCGCTGGTCCGGTACCTCGAGACGTTCCAGCACACCGTCGGCGTCATGCAGACGCGCGAGTCGCTGGTCCGCGTGGCCAGCGAGTGCGTCCAGGACCTGGCCGCGGACGGCGTGGTCTACGCCGAGATCCGCTACGCACCCGAGCAGCACCTGATGCGCGGCCTGTCCCTGGAGGACGTCGTCGAGGCGGTGCACGAGGGCATGGCCCAGGGCACCAGATCGGCTGCCGCCCAGGGGAACCGGATCCGCGTCGGCTCTCTGCTGACCGCCATGCGGCACGCGGCCAACAGCACCGAGATCGCCCGGCTGGTCGTGCGCTACCGCGACGAGGGCGCCCTCGGCTTCGACATCGCCGGCGCCGAGGCCGGCTACCCCCCGACCCGGCACCTGGACGCCTTCGAGTACCTGCGACGGGAGAACGCGCACTTCACGATCCACGCCGGGGAGGCGTTCGGCCTGCCCAGCATCTGGGAGGCGATCCAGTGGTGCGGCGCCGACCGGCTCGGCCACGGCGTCCGGATCGTCGACGACCTCCGGGTCGGTTCGCGGCCCTGGGGCGAGGACGTCGACGCGGACGTGGCGGCCGGGCTGGAGGACGTGCGGCTCGGCCGGCTGGCGGCGTACGTGCGGGACAAGCGGATCCCGCTGGAGATGTGCCCGAGCAGCAACGTGCAGACCGGTGCGGCCGGGTCGATCGCCCACCACCCGATCGGGCTGCTGGCCCGGCTGCGGTTCCGGGTCACGGTCAACACGGACAACCGCCTGATGAGCGGCACCGGCATGTCGCGGGAGATGGGCCTGCTGGTGAGCGAGCTGGGCTGGACCATGGCCGACCTGCGCTGGGTGACGATCAACGCGATGAAGTCGGCGTTCGTCCCGTTCGACGAGCGCCTGGCGCTGATCGACGAGGTGATCAAGCCGGGGTACGCCGCGCTCGGCGTCTAGGGGCGTCCCTCGCCCGTTGCTCCACCTGCCGGACGCCCGCTCAAGGCCGGCCGCGGCGGGGCCGAACCCAGGAGTGTGTCGGCACTGTGGTTCGCGGGGGTCTCGCTCAGCGACGTCCGGATCAGCTTCCAGGGGCAGAGCGCCCTGGTGGCCGGGGCCCGCGCGTACGTCGAGGAGGACGGCGACGTCGTCCACCGGGACGGGCCCGGCAGTGCGCTGTGGCGCGGCCTGCGCGCGGCCCTGGCCGGGCGGTCCGCACCCCGCGAGCTGTTCCTGATCGTCGAGGGCCGTGACTTCCAGTTCGTCGTGCCCTGCGCGCCGCAGCAGGCCGCGCGGGCGCGAACGTTCGCCGCAGCCATCTGCGCCGCCGGAGCCCGGCCCGCGGACGCGCCGATCCGCCGGGGTGCCGGGCCGGGCTTCCCCGCTCGGCCATCGCCGCGGAGGCCTGCGCCCGGCCGGCCGCCCGACCGCCGGCGAGCCGCACCTCGGTGACGAGCGGGCACGAGTCCTGAGCCGGCGCCCGCTGCGCCGGCGCGCTCGTCTTGAGAGGGTCTGGCGCCCGTAAGGTGAGCGCTGACCGGGAGGTCAGCCATGACCGAGGACGACGCCGCGGAGCCGGAGGCACCAGCCGATCCGGAGGCACCAGCCGAGCCGGAGCCGACCCCTGAGGCCGCGCCGGGCCGGCCGGGCAGCGCCGCCCTGCGGGCCGCTGCCGCCGTGCTGGTCGTCGTCGCGCTGGCCCTCGGCTGGACGGCCTGGCGGCACCACACCACCGCCTCGGTGCCCGGAAGGGGCGCCTGCGTGTACGCCGAGGGCGCGACCGGCAGGAGCCCGAAACTGCACTCAGTGGACTGTTCGGACACCCGGGCGCGGTACACCGTGCTGACCCGGATCGACGGCGGCGCCCCGAAGGACTGCGACCGGGTGTCCGGGGCGGACGCGTCGTACGCCTCGACCCGGGACGGGAGGGCGCAGTACGTCCTGTGCCTTGCCCTGAGGTAGAGATCCGCGCACCTGAGGTAGCAGTTCGGTAACCGGCTTCCAGATCGGCCGACCGGCATGCATGCTGGTCGGGTGAGCCTGCTGGACCGGCTCGGGCGACGGCGCCGAGCAGTACCTCCGGGATGTGACCACCGCATGCAGCGCTGGTCCGTCGCCGGAGAGCTGGGCATGGCCTTCCTCGCCGCCGCGGGCGTCACCCGGCGCCCGTCCCCGGTCACCGGGCCGCCCTTGGAGCAGATCTGCGCCGACCTGCACCGGATCAACGACGAGATCGCCAAGGTGCTCGGCGACCCGAAGCTTCCGGCGCGCTACCACCGGCTGCTGGCGGCCAGCCTGGCGTACGACGCCGCGCTGGCCGACGCCTGCCGGGCGGTGGGGCTCGACCCGCCCACGCGACGTCCCCTGCCGCAGTACGTCCGACTGGAGACCGAGGCCGCGCTCACCACGCACGGCGTCCAGTGGTGAGGGCGGCTCAGCTGCTCAGCTGCCCTTGGGGTGCCAGACCGTCTTGGTCTCCAGCCAGGCCCGCAGCCGCTCGGTGCCCGGGGTCGGCGCCCAGTCCGGCTCGGTGGCGTCCACCGGACGCAGCACGCGCTTGAGGTTGTCGGCGGCCGCCCGCTCCAGGTCGCCCCACGAGACGTCCTCGGCCTCGACCGCACCGGCCAGGTCGATGCCGTTGACGTCGGCGTGCGAGGCCAGCCACGGCGCGACCTCCGCCGTACGGCCGGTCAGGACGTTGACCACGCCGCCGGGGACGTCGGACGTGGCCAGCACCTCGGCCAGGGTGACCGCGGGCAGCGGCCGCCGCTCGCTGGACAGGACCACGCAGGTGTTGCCGGTCACCACGACCGGCGCGACGACGGAGACCAGGCCGAGCAGCGAGGAGCGCTGCGGCGCCAGCACCGCCACGACGCCGGTCGGCTCGGGCGCCGAGATGTCGAAGTACGGCCCGGCCACCGGGTTGAGCGCCGCCGAACACCTGGGCCACCTTGTCGCTCCAGCCGGCGTACCAGACCCAGCGGTCGATGGCCGCGTCGACGACGCCGGGCGGCCCGGGCAGAGGTCAGCCCCTCGCTGCGGACGACCTCGTCGACGAACTGGGCCCGCCGGCCCTCCATCACCTCGGCCACGCGGTAGAGGACCTGGCCCCGGTTGTACGCCGTCGCGCCGGACCAGCCGCGGAACGCCGCGCGGGCCGCGACGACCGCGTCCCGGGCGTCCTTGCGGGAGGCGCGCGCCGCGTTGGCCAGGAAGCGGCCCTTGCGCGTCCTGCGACGTCGTACGAGCGCCCGGACTCGCTGCGCGGGAACGCCCCGCCGATGTAGAGCTTGTAGGTCTTGCGGACGTCGATCCGCGCGTCCGCACCCGTCGTCGCCGAGCGTGTCCTAGTGGGCAAGGTAGGCCTCCAGACCGTGCCGGCCGCCCTCGCGGCCGTAGCCCGACTCCTTGTAGCCGCCGAACGGCGACGTCGGGTCGAACCGGTTGAACGTGTTGGCCCACACCACGCCGGCCCGCAGCCGGTCGGCCATCCAGAGGATGCGCGAGCCCTTGTCGGTCCAGACGCCGGCCGACAGCCCGTACGGCGTGTTGTTGGCCTTCGCGACCGCCTCGTCCGGCGTGCGGAAGGTCAGCACCGACAGGACCGGGCCGAAGATCTCCTCCTGGGCGATCCGGTGGGTCTGCGAGACACCGGTGAAAACCGTTGGGGCGAACCAGAACCCGCGGTCGGGCAGCTCGCACGGCGGGCTCCAGCGCTCGGCGCCCTCGTCCTCGCCGACCTGCGGCAGCTCCCGGATCCGGGCCAGCTGGTCGGCCGAGTTGATCGCGCCGACGTCGGTGTTCTTGTCGAGCGGGTCGCCGACGCGCAGGGTGGCGATGCCGCTGCTTGAGCCGGTCCACGACCTCGTCGGCCACGGTCTCCTGCACCAGCAGCCGCGAGCCGGCGCAGCAGACGTGGCCCTGGTTGAAGAAGATGCCGTTGACGATGCCCTCGACCGCCTGGTCGAGCGGCGCGTCGTCGAAGACGATGTTGGCCGCCTTGCCGCCGAGCTCGAGGGTGGCCCGCTTGCGGGTGCCGGCGATGGACCGGGCGATCGGCCTTGCCGACCTCGGTCGACCCGGTGAACGCGACCTTGTCGACGTCGGGGTGCTCGACCAGGGCGCGGCCGGTGGCGCCGGCGCCGGTCAGGATGTTGACCACGCCCGGCGGCAGGTCGGCCTGCTGGCAGATCTCGGCGAACAGCAGCGCGGTCAGCGGCGTGGTCTCGGCCGGCTTGAGGACGACGGTGTTGCCGCAGGCGAGCGCGGGGGCGATCTTCCAGGCCAGCATCATCAGCGGGAAGTTCCACGGGATGACCTGTCCCGCCACGCCGAGCGGCTGCGGGTCGGGCCCGAGGCCGGCGTGCTCCAGCTTGTCGGCCCAGCCGGCGTAGTAGAAGAAGTGCGCCGCGGCGAGCGGGATGTCGACGTCGCGGCTCTCCCGGATCGGCTTGCCGTTGTCGAGGGTCTCCAGGACGGCGAACTCGCGGGACCGCTCCTGGCATGATGCCGGGCGATCCGGAAGAGGTACTTGCCGCGCTCGCGACCGGGCAGCCGCGACCAGACCTGCTCGTACGCCCGGCGGGCGGCGGCGACCGCGCGGTCGACGTCGGCGTCGCCCGCCTCGGAGACCTCGGCGAGGACCTCCTCGGTCGCCGGGTTGACGGTCTTGAACGACGTGCCGCGACGCCGGTCGACGAACTCGCCGTCGATGAACAGCCCGTAGCTGCTGTCGCAGGTGCACGACGTCGCGCGACTCGGGCGCCGGCGCGTACTCGAAGGTCTGCCATCAGTCCACCGTCACGTAGTCGGGTCCGGAGTAGTGGCCGGTCGCGAGCTTCTGCCGCTGCAGCAGCAGGTCGTTCGAGCAGGCTGGAGGCGCCGAACCGGAACCACGCCGGGTCGAGCCAGTCGGGCCCGGCGGTCTCGTTGACCGTCACGAGGTAGCGCAGCGCGTCCTTGCTGGTGCGGATCCCGCCGGCCGGCTTGACGCCCGACCTGGTGCCCGGTCTGGCGGCCCGGAAGTCGCGGACCGCCTCCAGCATCACCAGGGTCACCGGGCAGGGTCGCGGCCGGGCTGACCTTGCCGGTGCTGGTCTTGATGAAGTCGGCGCCGGCCAGCATCGCCAGCCACGACGCGCGCCGGACGTTGTCGTAGGTCGCCAGCTCGCCCGTCTCCAGGATCACCTTGAGGTGGGCGCTGTGGCCGTCGGCGTGGCAGGCCTCGCCGGATGGCCGCGATCTCCTCGAAGACCTGCAGGTAGCGGCCGGACAGGAACGCCCCGCGGTCGATCACCATGTCGATCTCGTCCGCGCCGGCGCGCACGGCGTCCGCGGTGTCGGCCAGCTTGACCGCGCGCGCTGGCCCGGCCGGAGGGGAAGGCCGTCGCCACGGCGGCGACGTTGACCCACGAGGCGCCGGTGCCGGCCGCCGTACCCTGCAGGGCGTCGATCGCCGTCCCGACCAGGTCGCCGTAGACGCAGACCGCGGCCACCCGCGGGCAGCTCAGGTCGGCCGGGTCGGGCGTGGTCGCCTTGGCGCACAGCGAGCGCACCTTGCCGGGGGTGTCGGCGCCCTCGAGCGTGGTGAGGTCGATCATCGAGATGGCCAGGTCGATGGCCCAGGCCTTGGCCGTGGTCTTGATCGACCGGGTGGCCAGGTCGGCCGCGCGCGCCTGCGCGCCGACCTGGTCGACGCCGGGCAGGCCGTGCAGGAAGCGGCGCAGTGCCGCGTCGGTCAGCTCCGCGGTGCCGACCAGCTCCCGGGCGCGGGCCAGGGGGGAGACGTCAGCGGCGGTCGTCACTCGGCCCAGTCTACGGCGCCGGCGCTCACCCCAGCCCGAGCGCGGTGGCCAGGTCGGACCGGATCGCGGCCAGCCTCCGGCGGGCCTCGGCCCGGGCGGCCGGGACGTCGTCGGCCACCGGCACGACGACCTCGAGGTAGCACTTGAGCTTGGGCTCGGTGCCGCTCGGCCGGACGACGACGCGGGAGCCGTCGTCCAGCAGGATAGCGCAGGCCGTCGGTCGGCGGCAGGTCGCCGTCCGGCTGCTCCAGGTCGTCGACCCGGCCGACCGCACGGCCGCCGAGCCGGTGCGGCGGCCGCTCGCGCAGCGCGCGCATCGCGGCCGCGATCCGGGTCAGGTCGTCCACCCGCACCGACAGCTGGTCGGTCGCGTGCAGGCCGTGGTCGCGGGCCAGCTCGTCCAGCCGGTCGAGCAGCGTGCGGCCCTGCGCCTTCAGGCCCGGCGGCGAGCTCGGCCATCAGCAGGGCCGCGGACACCCCGTCCTTGTCCCGCACGTGGGCCGGGTCGACGCAGTAGCCGAGCGCCTCCTCGTAGCCGTAGCGCAGGCCCGGGCACGCGGCCGATCCACTTGAACCCGGTCAGCGTCTCCTCGTGGGCGATGCCGGCCGCGGCGCAGACCACCGCCGAGCCAGCGCGAGGAGACGATCGAGCTGGCGAAGACCGCCCCGTCCGGCACGCCGCGCTCGATCAGGTGCGCGCCCAGCAGCACGCCGACCTCGTCGCCGCGCAGCATCCGCCAGCCGCCGTCCGCGCCGGCGTCGGGAACGGCCACCGCGCAGCGGTCCGCGTCCGGGTCGTTGGCCAGCACGATGTCGGCGCCCTGCGCCGCGCGCGGCGTCCAGGGCCGCGTCGATCGCTCCCGGCTCCTCCGGGTTGGGGAAGGCCACGGTCGGGAAGTCGGGGTCCGGATCGCCTTGCGAGGCAACGACGTACGGCGCCGGGAAGCCGGCGCGCGACCAGTGCGGCGACGAGCACGTCGCGGCCGACGCCGTGCAGGGGCGTGTGCACGATCGACAGGTCGCGCGGCGTGTCCGGTGCGGGCACGCCGGCGACGCGCGTCGAGGTAGGCCAGCAGCGGCTCGTCGTCGAGGGTGACCCAGCCGTCGTCGGCCAGCGGCGACGTCCGACGGTGCGCTCGGACGGCCGCGATCGCCGCGGCGATCCCGGCGTCGGCGGGCGGCACGATCTGGCTGCCGTCGCCGAGGTAGACCTTGTAGCCGTTGTCCTGCGGCGGGTTGTGGCTGGCGGTGACCATGACGCCCGCGTCGCAGCCGAGGTGGCGGATCGCGAACGCCAGCACCGGTGTCGGCAGCGGGTGGGGCAGCACCATCGCGCTGCCCCCGGCCGCGGTGACGACGGCGGCGGTGTCGCGGGCGAAGTCGTCCGAGCCGTGCCGGGCGTCGTACCCGATGACGACGCCCGGGGCGTGGCCGCGGGCCTGCAGGTACGCCGTCAGGCCGGCGGCGGCGCGGATGACGACCGAGCGGTTCATCCGGTTCGGGCCGGCGCCGAGCGCGCCGCGCAGGCCGGCCGTGCCGAACTCCAGCAGCCCGCAGAACCGGTCCTGCAGCTCCGCGCCGCGCGCCGTCGTCACCGTCCCGCGCGGCGCTCGACCAGCGCGGCCAGCTCGGCGCGGGTCGCCGGGTCGGGGTCGTCGTCCCGCCAGCGCCTCGGCCCGCTCCAGCAGCCCGGGCAGGTCCGCGGCCTCGGTCATCGGCGCGGCTCACAGCCGCTGGACCACGTCGGCCAGCATCCGGCCGCACCGCTCGGCCGCCGCGCGGCCGGCCGCGAGGACCTCGGCGTGGTCGAGCGGCGCGGTCGCTGATGCCGGCGGCCAGGTTGGTGACGAGGGACAGGCCGAGGACCTCCACGCCCGCCGGCCGGCGCGGCGATCGCCTCGAGGGCCGTGGACATCCCGACCAGGTCGGCGCCGAGGATCGCCGGCCATCCGGACCTCGGCCGGGGTCTCGTACTGCGGCCCGCGGAACTGCGCGTAGACGCCCTCGGCCAGGTCCGGGTCGACCTCGCGGCACAGCGCCCGCAGCCGGCGCGGAGTACAGGTCGGTGAGGTCGACGAACGTGGCGCCCTCGATCGGCGAGACGCCCGGTGAGGTTGAGGTGGTCGGAGATGAGCACCGGGGTGCCCGGGCGGCCAGTCGCGGTCGAGGCCACCGCAGCCGTTGGTCAGCACGACGACGCTGCAGCCGGCGGCGGCCGCCGTCCGGACGCCGTGGACGACCGCCCGCACGCCCTTGCCCTCGTAGAAGTGGGTGCGGGGCAGCACCAGCGCCCGACGTCCGCTGTCGCCGATCGCGACCGAGCGGACGGTGCCGGCGTGCCCGGCGACGGAGGGCGCGTGGAAGCCGTCCAGGTCCGTGGCGTCGACCTCGGCCAGCGTGCGGCCGAGCAGGTCGGCGGCCGGTCCCCAGCCCGAGCCCAGGACCAGCGCGACGTCGTGCCGCGCGGCCCCGGTGCGCTCGGCCAGCTGCTCGGCGGCGGCCCGGGCCACGTCCATGGGGTCCGCGGCCTGGTCCAACGTCGTCGTCGGCGTCATGGGCCGATGGTGCCAGAGGGCACCGGCCCGTGGTCGGGCTAGCCGTGCGGCCGCGAGCGCAGGGAGGCCACGTAGTCGTCGGGGGCGCCCGCGCGCTCGGCGCTCTGGGCCACGTCGGCCAGGTAGCCGGCGGAGGGCAGGCCGCCCTCGTAGGCGTCGAGCAGGTACACCCAGGCCAGCACGTCGCCCTCCAGCAGGTGCACCCGCAGCTTCACCTTGTGGAAGTGGCCGAGGTCGATGCTCTCCCACTGGTCCAGCGACCGCTCGTCCTCGGCGGTCAGGTCGTAGACCGCGACGAACACCTGCTCGGTCGGGTCCTCGACGAGCGTGGCGAGGGCGCCGTCCCACCCGAGCTCCTCGCCGCCGAAGGTGAGGCGCCAGCCGTTGACCCAGCCGCAGCCCTGCAGCGGTGAGTGGGGGGCGCGCTCCGACATGCGGCGGGGGTCGAGACTGACGGCATACGCGGCATACAGCGCCATGGCCCGCAGCGTAGTTGTCCGGTGCGCCGTCCTCGGTGACCTCGGCAGCGAACCGCTGGCCGGATGACTGGTTGGATGCAGGGGTGAGCTCGCGACGCGATCGGGTGGTGATCCTGGGCGCCGGTCCCGGCGGCTACGAGGCGGCGCTCGTGGCGGCCCAGCTGGGCGGTGACGTCACGGTCGTGGACCGGGACGGCGTCGGCGGCGCCTGCGTCCTCACCGACTGCGTACCGAGCAAGGCCCTGATCGCCACCGCGGACGCCCGCACGAGGTACGTCGAGCAGCACGGCACCGGCGGTGGGACCAGCGCCCCGGTGCCCGACCTGAGTGCGGTGAACGCCCAGATCAAGAGCCTGGCCTCCGCGCAGAGCGAGGACATCGAGCTGCGGCTGAAGCGCGAGGGAGTCCAGGTCGTCCGGGGGAGCGGCCGGCTGGCCGGCACCGCCGCGGCCGGCAGCGAGCTGACCGTCGAGGTCGACGGGGCCGGCTCCGGCACCGAGCGGCTCGGGGCCGACTTCGTCCTCATCGCGACCGGCGCCGCGCCCCGGACGATGCCGGGCGCCGAGCCGGACGGCGAGCGGATCCTCACCTGGCAGCAGATCTACGAGCTGCCCGCGCTGCCCGAGCGGCTGGTCGTCGTGGGCTCCGGCGTGACCGGGGCCGAGCTGGCCCACGGGTACCTCGGGCTGGGCTGCCAGGTCGTGCTGGTCTCCAGCCGCGACCGGGTGCTGCCCGGCGAGGACCCGGACGCGGCCGAGGTGGTGGAGAACGTGTTCCGCCGCCGGGGGATGGAGGTGCTCAACCGGTCCCGGGCCGCGGCGGTGCGCCGCACGGACGACGGCGTGGTGGTCGAGCTGCAGGACGGCCGGACGGTCGAGGGCAGTCACTGCCTGCTGGCCGTCGGGTCGGTCCCGAACACCGCGGGGATCGGCCTGGTCAGGGCCGGGGTGGAGCTGACCGGCTCCGGGCACATCGAGGTGGACCGCGTGTCCCGGACCCGCGTGCGCGGGGTCTACGCCGCGGGCGACTGCACCGGGGTCCTCCCGCTCGCCTCGGTCGCCGCCATGCAGGGCCGGATCGCGATGTGGCACGCCCTCGGCGACGCGGTCACACCGATCAACCTCAAGGCGGTCGCGGCCAACATCTTCACCGACCCCGAGATCGCCACGGTCGGCTACTCCGAGAAGGAGATCCACGAGGGCAAGGTGGAGGCCGAGACCATCGTGCTGCCGCTGGCCACCAACGCCCGGGCCAAGATGGAGCACCTGACCGACGGGTTCGTGAAGCTGTTCGCCCGCCAGGGGACCGGCATCGTGGTCGGGGGTGTGGTCGTCGCACCCCGGGCCTCGGAGCTGATCTTCCCGGTGACGCTGGCGGTCGCCCAGCGGCTCACGGTCGACCAGATCGCCGGCACGTTCACGATCTACCCCTCGCTGAGCGGCTCGGTCGCCGAGGCCGCCCGGCAGCTGCACGTGCGCAGCTAGGTGCGCACGACGACGACGTAGCCCTGGATCGGCGCCGAGACGCGGAACTGCGGCCCGGCGAACGCGCTCGGGCTGAACCGGATGTCGACGAACGACCAGGTCGACGCCCCCGGGGTGGCCTTGAGCACCAGCACGTCGACCGGCCCGAACTGCAGGTGTTGCAGCCCGGACGCCATCGCCGCCGGGTCCGTGGTGGCGGCCAGGTGCTGGAGCAGCCCGTGCCGGTAGTCCCAGCGGGTCAGGCCGCTCGCGGCCACCCGGTCCGGCATCAGCCAGTCCCGCCAGGGGGTGAACGCGAAGATCGCCTGGTTGTCGCTGACCACGTCCGGCTCCGCCGTGCGGCCGAGGCTGCCGCGCACGAACGCCACGACCTGGTCGGTCGGGAAGCCCGGCGGTGACTGCGGCGCCGGGTAGTGGACCCGGCGCCCGCTGGGCAGCCGCTGGGCGTGGGCCAGCATCGACATCGAGTACGCCGTGACTGGGTTGGTCACGTTGTCCACCACCCCGCGCGGGGACGGCGCCCACGCGACGTACGCCGAGTAGGCCGTGGTCCCGACGAGCAGGCTGACCAGGGTGACGGCGACCAGCCGCACCTGCATGCCCCGGACGGCCAGGTGCGGCCGGGCCCACTGCCAGACCTCGACGAGGGTGAGGATCCCGGCCAGGTCCAGCGCGTAGGACAGCGACGCGGCGACGTAGTAGAGCATGAACGCGTGGCCGGTGCCGGTGAACCGGACCAGCATCAGCAGCCGTTCCACCAGCACGCCGGCGATGTACAGCGCGACCGGCGCCGCCCACCACCGGTGCCGCACCAGGGCGGCCGTGCCGAGCAGCCCGGCGATCTGCAGGACCGTCACGACGAGCGGCCGGGGCGAGATCACGGTGAACGGCTCGGCGACGAGCGGCGAGCCCAGCCAGAGGTCGGCGACCACCTGGACCTTCCCCGAGAGGTAGGCCAGGGCCAGCGGGACCACGAACCACGAGGCGACCACGAACGCGACCAGCACCGTGACGCCCCAGCGGAGCAGGAGGCGGGACCGGGCCGCCGGCTCCGAGGTCCACCAGGTGTGCCCGGCCACCAGCACGCAGCGCCAGCAGCGACAGGAACAGCACCTGCGGCGACCAGGGCACGATCAGCCCGATCAGCACGCCGCTGGCCACCGGGTGCAGCGCCCGCGGTCGTGCTCCGGACCGCGCGGGCAGCACGGCGAAGGTGCCCAGCAGCCACGGCAGGTAGACCGCGAGGGACAGGATCTCGTTGCCCTTGCTCGGCTCGACCATGCTGACGAAGACCGACGCGCTGGCCAGGAACGCCGGCACGTCGTCGAGCAGCCGCCGCCACAGCAGGAACGCCGCCACCACGGCGAAGCTGGTCACCACGACCTGGGCCGGCTGCAGCAGCGTCCACGCCGGGCGTCCGGTCCACGCCGCCACGCGACCGATCAGCATCGGGTAGAGCGGCGGGTACTCGGGAGCCAGCGACGGGTCGGCGGCGTCACCGGGATGCCAGGTCGTCGAGAAGTGCATGGCCAGGGCCGACATCCGGCCGGCGTCACCGGCGATGATGCCGAACCCGAACGGCGTGCCGACGAGCGCGGCCGCGATGGTCGTGCCGGCCCACGCGGCGTACCCGCCGGCCGCGGCACCGACCAGCCACGGGCTGCGGACCCGCGTGGCCAGGCCGAAGCCGAGCATGCCCAGCGGGATGCCGATCGCCAGGGGGAGCACGACGCCGCGGCTGGTGAGCGGGTTGACGTCGAGCAGGTGGACGGCCACGGCTCCGACCAGCAGGCACCCGGCCCAGGTCAGGAACGCGACCCAGCCCACCGCGCCGTCACGGAACACGCGGCTCGCGCCGGGCCGCAGCCGGTCCGTCAGCGCCGCGCGTGCCCCGGCCGCTGACGGCGCGGCGATCACGGGTTGAGGATCTTGAGCAGGGGTGCTCCGTTGGTGACGGTTTCGCCGATGGTGGCGGTTAGGCCGGTGATGGTGCCGTCTTTGTGGGCGGTGATGGGTTGTTCCATTTTCATGGCTTCCAGGACCAGGACGAGGTCGCCGTGGGTGACGTGTTGTCCTTCCTCGACGGCGATCTTGACGATGGTTCCTTGCATGGGCGCGGCGAGCACGTCACCGCCGGCCCCGCCACCGGCGCCCCGGCGCCCGCGCTGGCGGTGTTGGTGGTGCGTCGTGGGGCGCGGGCCCGCTGCTGGGTCCCGGCGCCGGTGGTGGCGCCGAGGCCGGCGGGCAGGGTGACTTCGAGGCGTTTGCCGGCGACTTCGACGACGACGCTTTCGCGTTCGGCGGAGCTTCGGGGGTGGTGGCGGCGGTGGTGGGGTCGAAGGGGGTGATGGTGTTGTCCCACTGGGTTTCGATCCAGCGGGTGTGCACCTGGAAGGGGGTGGTGTCGTTGGTGGCGAAGGCGGGGTCGGTCACGACGGCGCGGTGGAAGGGCAGGACGGTGGCCATGCCGTCCACGACGAACTCGTTCAGGGCGCGGCGGGAGCGTTCCAGGGCTTGGGTGCGGGTGGCGCCGGTGATGATGAGCTTGGCCAGCATGGAGTCGAACGCTCCGCCGATGACGTCTCCGGAGACCACGCCGGAGTCCACTCGTACTCCGGGCCCGGAGGGGGGGTTGAAGACCGCGACGGTGCCGGGGGCGGGCAGGAAGCCGCGTCCGGGGTCCTCGCCGTTGATCCGGAACTCGAAGGAGTGTCCGCGGGCGGGTGGGTCCTCGTAGCCGAGCTCCTGGCCGCTGGCGATCCGGAGCTGTTCGCGGACCAGGTCGATGCCGGTGACCTCTTCGGAGACCGGGTGCTCGACCTGTAGGCGGGTGTTGACTTCCAGGAAGGAGATCGTGCCGTCCTGGCCGACCAGGAACTCACACGTGCCGGCGCCCACGTACCCGGCCTGGCGCAAGATGGCCTTGGACGCCTGGTACAGCTGCTGGTTCTGCTCCTTACTGAGGTAGGGGGCGGGGGCCTCCTCGACCAGCTTTTGGTGGCGGCGTTGCAGGGAGCAGTCGCGGGTGGAGACCACGACCACGTTGCCGTGGGTATCGGCCAGGCACTGGGTCTCCACGTGGCGGGGCTGGTCCAGGTAGCGCTCCACGAAGCACTCCCCGCGCCCGAACGCGGCCACCGCCTCACGGACCGCGGAGTCGAACAGCTCGGGGATCTCCTCGATGGTGCGGGCCACCTTCAACCCCCGCCCCCCGCCGCCGTAGGCGGCCTTGATCGCCACCGGCAGGCCGTGCTCGCGGGCGAACGCCACGATCTCCTGGGCCCCGGACACCGGCTCGGCGGTCCCGGCCACCAGCGGCGCCCCGGCCTGCTGGGCGATGTGGCGGGCCTTGACCTTGTCCCCCAACGCCTCGATCGCCTCCGGCGGCGGCCCGATCCACACCAGCCCCGCATCCAGCACCGCCTGAGCAAACCCCGCGTTCTCCGACAAGAACCCATACCCCGGATGCACCGCATCCGCACCCGAACGGGCAGCCACATCCAGCAACGCCGAGACCACCAGATACGAATCGCCCGGCGTGCTCCCCCCCAACGCATACGCCTCATCGGCGACCTTCACATGCAACGCATCCCGATCCGGCACCGCATACACCGCCACCGACCCCACACCAGCATCCCGACACGCCCGCGCCACCCGCACCGCGATCTCACCACGGTTAGCGATCAGAACCTTCGAGATGATCCGGTTGCTCCGCCGACCTGCCACGCCTGCTCCTCGATGCTCGCCGTCCCGACGCCAGGGAGCCTACTGCGGCGCCACGCTCGTGCTCGGTGGGCACGGGCCGGGGCGTCGGGAACCGCGCTTGTGGCAAATGGGGGAGGGGTGGGGCGGGATTTTCACCCGATCGTCGGACATGGAGGCGGCGACACACCTGAATATGATCACGGAACGATAACGATGACTCTCCGAGGTCTTCCGATCTCAAAACGTGACCTGTCACCGTACGAGTCATGTCGATCACTCTGCGTTCTTTCAGAGCCTCGCGCTCCTCGCGGTCGGTCCGGTTCGCCGGTGCCGTGGCCGCCGTCGCCACGGCCGCCGGCCTGGTGTTGGCGAGCGGCCCGGCGCAGGCCTCGACCAGCTCGACCCCCCATCTCTGGTCAGCCAGCACGACCAGCGCCCCCGTGCTCTCGGTCGCGCCGCTGAGCACCACGGCCGCGTCGTACAGCTCCCAGGTCCTCAGTGCGACCAACGCGCAGCGCAAGGCGCACGGCCTCGGTGCGCTGACCGCGAGCAGCTGCCTGAACAGCTTCGCCGGCAAGTGGTCCAGCCACCTGGCGGGAACCCACACGCTCGTGCACCAGTCGCTGTCGCCGTTCCTGTCCACCTGCCACGTGTCGTGGGCGGCGGAGAACATCGGCGACGGCAACGTCACAGCGGCCCAGATGGTCTCGCTGTTCATGGGCGACGCGGCGCACCGGGCCAACGTCCTCGGCACGCAGTACAAGCACATCGGGATCGGCGCCGTGCGGTCGGGCACGACCTGGTACGTCGTGCAGGACTTCTCCAGCTGAGGCGGCCCCGCCGCGCAAGCGGCCCGGGGGAGTGGTGCCTTACCTTGACGTCAACGTCAAGAGCAGGGCGATCCCCGGAGGCTGACGGTGCCGTTCGAGCTGAGCAAGGACCACGAGGACTTCCGCGCGGTGGTGCGGGAGTTCGCCCAGGACCACGTCGCGCCGCACGTCGCGCGCTGGGACCGCGAGCACCGCTTCCCGGTCGAGCTGGTGCCCCGCATGGGCGAGCTCGGGCTGTTCGGCCTGGTGGTGCCGGAGGAGTACGGCGGCAGCCTGGAGAGCGCCGCCGGTGACGAGGGCGGCCCGTTCACCTCGCTCTGCGTCGCGATCGAGGAGCTGGGCCGGGTCGACCAGAGCGTCGGCATCACGCTGTCGGCCGGCGTCGGCCTCGGCATCAACCCGATCCTGACCTTCGGCACCGACGAGCAGAAGGCGCGCTGGCTGCCCGACCTGGTCGCCGGGCGGGCGCTCGCGGCGTTCGGGCTGACCGAGCCCGACGGCGGGTCCGACGCCGGCGCCACGCGGACCCGCGCCGCCCTGTCCGAGGACGGCACGCAGTGGGTCGTCGACGGCGCCAAGGCGTTCATCACGAACTCGGGCACCGACATCACCTCGGTCGTGACGGTGACCGCCCGCACCGGGGAGAGCGAGGACGGCAGCCCCGAGATCAGCGCGATCCTCGTGCCGAGCGGCACGCCCGGGTTCACCGTCGAGCCGGCCTACGACAAGCTCGGCTGGCACGCCTCCGACACCCACGGCCTGTCCTTCGAGGGCGTCCGGGTGCCGGCCGCGAACCTGCTCGGCCGACGGGGGGACGGGTTCCGGCAGTTCCTGAAGACCCTGGACGACGGCCGGATCGCCATCTCGGCCCTCGCCGTGGGGCTGGCCCAGGCCTGCCTCGAGCCTGTCCGCCGACTACGCGCGGACCCGGCCAGGCCTTCGGCCGCCCGATCGGCGCCAACCAGGGCGTGGCCTTCCAGGTGGCCGACCTGGCCGTGGCCGTCGAGGCGGCCCGCCTGCTGACCTACAAGGCGGCCTGGCTGCGCGACGAGCACGGCGCCGGGCCGGCGCGGCCTGGCCGAGGTCAAGGCCGCCGCCGCCATCGCCAAGCTGCACTCCAGCGAGGCCGCGGTGACCGCGACCCGGGTCGCGACCCAGATCTTCGGCGGCAACGGCTTCATGGAGGAGTACCCGGTCGCCCGGTTCTACCGTGATGCCAAGATCCTGGAGATCGGCGAAGGGACGAGCGAGGTGCAGCGCATGGTGATCGCCCGCGGGCTCGGGCTGCTGCCGGTGACCGACGCCGCACCGCACGCGTCGGCGACCCGCGGGTCGCCGACGTCCGCAAGCGCCTCGCAGGCGGCGTACGACGCCTCGGCCGCGCCGCCGGAGAAGGCGGCCGAGAAGCTGGCGGCCAGCGGCAAGCTCTATGTGCGAGAACGGATCTCGCTGCTGCATCGACGAGGGCTCGTTCGTCGAGGACGGTCGCTACGCCAACGCGCTCGCCGACGGGCTGCCGGCCGACGGCGTGGTCACGCGGGCAGGGCCTGGTCGACGGACGGCCGGTGATCGTGGTCGCCAACGACCCGACGGTCAAGGCCGGTTCCTGGGGGGCGCGCACGGTCGAGAAGATCGTCCGGGCCACGGAGTCGGCCCTGCGCGACGAGCTGCCGGTCTTCTGGCTGATCGACTCGGCCGGGGCCCGGATCACCGACCAGGTCGACCTCTTCCCCGGGCCGCCGGGGCGCCGGGCGGATCTTCCACAACCAGGTCGCGCTGTCCGGCAAGGTGCCGCAGATCTGCTGCCTGTTCGGGCCGTCGGCCGCCGGCGGCGCGTACATCCCGGCGTTCACCGACGTCGTGATCATGGTCGAGGGCAACGCCTCGATGTACCTCGGCTCTCCGCGGATGGCCGAGATGGTTGTCGGAGAGAAAGTGTCGCTCGAGGAGATGGGCGGCGCGCGGATGCACTGCACCGTCTCCGGCTGCGGCGACCTGCTCGCCGTCGACGACGCCGACGCCATCGAGCAGGCCCGTCTGCTGTTCTCCTACCTGCCGACCTGCTGGCGCGAGCAGCCGCCGTCGTACCCGGCGGAGGCGCCGGTGCGCGAGCTGGACGTCACGGTCGTGCCCGGAGGTGGAGAGCCAGCCGTTCGACGTGCACGAGGTCATCGACGGCCTGGTCGACGACGGGTCGTTCTTCGAGATCAAGCCGCTGTTCGCGGCCGAGCTCGTGGTCGGCTTCGGCCGGCTCGACGGCGAGGTCGTCGGTGTCGTCGCGAACAACTCGGCGGTGCGCGGCGGGGTGCTGTTCTCCGACAGCGCCGACAAGGCGGCCCGGTTCATCTGGCTGTGCGACGCCTTCAACGTCCCGCTGCTCTACCTGGCCGACGTCCCCGGCTTCATGATCGGCTCCGAGGTCGAGCGCGGCGGCATCATCCGGCACGGCGCCAAGATGATCTCGGCGGTCGCCGAGGCCACCGTGCCCCAGGTCTGCGTGGTCGTCCGCAAGGCGTACGGCGCCGGGCTCTACGCCATGGCCGGTCCCGGGCTTCGGGCCGGACGCCTGCCTCGCGCTGCCGACCGCCCGGATCGCGGTCATGGGACCCGAGGCGGCGGTCAATGCGGTGTACGCCAACAAGATCGAGGCGATCGCCGACGAGGCCGAGCGGCAGGCGTTCGTGGCCGAGCGCCGCGCCGAGTACGAGACCGACGTCGACCTCGAGCGGCTGGCTGTCCGACCTCGTCCTGGACGGCGTCGTGGAGCCGGCCGAGCTGCGGGCCGAGCTGGTCAACCGCTACCGGTACGCCGTCGGCCGGTCCCGCCACTTCTCGGACCGACGGCACGGCGTGCCGCCCGTCTGATGCTCGAGGCCGGCTGATGGATCAGGTCGAGGTGGTGCGCGGCGCCGCGGCGCCGGAGGAGCTGGCCGCGGTGGTCGCCGTCCTGTCCGCGCTGGAGGATCGAGCGGCCGGCGAGCCGACCGGCTCGGCACCCGGCGGGTACGCCGCCTGGCGCCGGACCCGGCTGGCCGCCCTGGCTCAGACCACGTGGAAGTCCACCCGGTAGACCAGCGTGTCGTCGGTGATCGGGCCTGCGTGCGCCGCCCGGGCCCGCAGTGCCTCGCGGTCGGGCTCCCCTGCATCGCGTACGTCGTCGTCGGTGACGGCGGAGAACGGCATCACCTCCAGCGCGTCGACCTCGATGACGACGCCTGCCGTCCGGTAGCGCCCGCCGGCCCTCACCTGGGGGCGGCTCCAGAGCCGGAAGGAGACGGTGATCTCGCCGGCGGCCACCGCCGGGCGCAGGTCGGGGCTGAACATCACACCCTCACCGTAGGGCTTCGCCGCTGCCCGTTGTAGACCTATTGTCGGAGGTGCCGGTTACGTTCCCTTCATGACCAGCAGCGGTAGCTTCAGCGGGGGTGACCCGGCCGTCCGACACGGCGCGACCGGTGTGGCGATGACCGTCGACGAGGCGCTCGCCGCCCTGCCCCGCGTCCTGGACGCGCTCACCGGTGCCGAGTGGTGGCGGCAGTCCGACGCCCAGGTGGCCGCGACGATCCAGGCCTGCCACCGGGCCGAGAGCCGGATCGTCGCGACCCAGGTGGAGGCGGTCGGCGAGGGCCTGCGCCGCGGACTGCCCGTGGCCGCGGGCTGCCGGAGCGGTGCGGCCTGGCTGCGCTCGCTGGTGCCGCTGACCCCGCGTTCCGGGCCGGTGACGTGTCGCCCGGCTCAGCCGGCGTCGTCGTGCGCACGCTGGCCGCGCTCGACCAGATCCCCTCTCCCGACGGCGGACCCGCGGTGGACCCGCAGACCCGCCAGGAGGTCCAGGTCCCGCTGCTCGACGCGGCCACCCGGCTCGACCCGAGCCAGCTGGCGAAGGCCGGGGTGCGGGTGCGGCACCGGCTGGACCCCCAGGCGGCCGATCGGCTGGCCCGGGACGAGGACGCGCAGTGGGCCGCGCGCGACGCCTGGCTGGTCCAGGAGACCTCGGGCCGGTGGAACATGCGCGCGGTGCTGGCGCCCGTGGCCGGAGCGATGGTCCGGTCGGCCCTCGACGTCTTCACGGCACCGCGGCCCGCGGCCGACGGCACCCCCGACCCGCGGAGCGCACGCCAGCGCACCGCCGACGCCCTCACGACGCTGGCCGAGCTCTCCCTGGCCGCTCGCGCGGGGGAGCCGGGTGCCCTGCCCCGCCGGGGCGGCTCGCCGACCCGGGTGCTGCTGACCGGCGACGTGCGGACCCTGCTGGCCGACGTCACGTCGGCCACCGACGGCGCGGGCACGCCCCCGGCGGTGGTGGAGACCGGTGACCCCGGCGGGTGGGACGTGAGCCCGCTGACCCTGCAGACCATGGCGTGCGACGCCGAGCTGGTGCCGATGCTGCTCGACGGCGAGACCGGGCGACCGCTCGACGTCGGGGACACCACCTACCCGTTCCCGCCCAGGGTGCGCCGCGCGATCGAGGCGCGGGACGGCCACTGCACGTTCACCGCGTGCACGGCGCCTCCCTCCTGGTGCGACGCCCACCACCTGGTGCCGTTCTCCCGGAGCCGGTGGACCGCGGAGGCGAACGGCACGCTGCTCTGCGGCCGCCATCACCGGTTCGTCCACGCGCACGGCTGGGTCGGCCGGATCGTCGACGGTCACGTGGTCTGGCGGCCACCCGGTGCGCCGGACCAGCCGGCCAACGCGCACGCGGCCGAGATCGAGCAGCAGCTGCGCCACCTGGCCCTGCGGTGGCTGGCCCGGACCCGACCTGGCCCGTGGACACCGGCCCACCCGACAGCACCGGCCCACCCGACAGCACCGGCCCACCCGACACCGGCTGACGGGAGGCGGCTAGGCGAAGAGGCCGCTGGCCCAGTAGTCGCCGGCCGCGCGAACCCCCGGGGGGCAGGCGAAGACCGCGCTGCTGGTGTGCTCGATGTACTCGTTGAGCGCGTCGTTGGCGCCGAGGCGCCGCTGCAGCGGGACGAACTGGGTGCGCGGGTCCTTCTGGTAGCAGATGAAGAACAGCCCCGCGTCGAGCTCGCCGGTGGCGGGATCGGTCCCGTCGGTGAACGAGTAGCCGCGGCGCAGGATCCGCAGGCCGCCGTTCTGCTCGTGGCTGGCCAGCCGGATGTGGGCGTCCGCCGGGATCACCGGGCTGCCGTCCGCGGCGGTGGCGTGGAAGTCGGGGGCGTCGAACTCGTGCCGGGCGCCGAGCGGGGCGCCGACGACCTTCGTGCGGCCGAAGACGTTCTCCTGGTCCTGCAGGAAGTCGCGGTCCCAGCCCTCGATGTGCATCCGGATCCGGCGGGTCACGACGTACGACCCGCCGCGCATCCAGGCCTGGTCACCCTCGGCGCCGACCCAGACGTAGCCGTCCATGTCGCTGGTGTCCTCGGCCTTGATGTTGCGCGTGCCGTCCTTGAAGCCCATGAGGTTGCGCGGCGTGGCCTGGCTCGTGCTGGTCGAGGAGGTCCGGCCGAACCCCAGCTGGGACCAGCGCATCGACACCACGTCGCGGCCGATCCGGGCCAGGTTGCGGATGGCGTGGAACGCGACCTGCGGGTCGTTCGAGCAGGCCTGGATGCCGATGTCGCCGTTCGACCGGGACGGGTCGAGCTCGTCCCGGGGCAGCGCCGGGATGTCGGCGAGAGCCGCCGGGCGCCGGGCGGCGAGCCCGAACCGGTGGTCGAACACGGACGGGCCGAGCCCGGCGGTGATGGTCAGCTGCGCGGCCCCCAGCCCCTGCGCCTCACCGGTGTCGGCCGGCGGTGCGATCGGGTCGGTCGAGCTGCCGGGCACCGCCGAGCCGGCGCACATCGCCCGCGCCGCCTGCGACCACTCGCGCAGCAGGTCCTGCAGGTCGCCCGCGGCTGGTCGTGGTCAGGTCGAACGCCGCGAAGGCCAGCCGGTCCTGGGCCGGCGTGGCGATGCCCGCCTGGTGCGTCCCGTAGAACGCCACCCGGTCGCCCGAACGGTCGCCCGAACCGTCGCCCGAACCGTCGCCCGACGAGCGGGTGGCCAGGGCCCCACCGGCCGCCCCGACGGCCGCGGCACCGACGAGCGCCGACCCGCCGAGGAAGCCCCGGCGGGTCAGATGGGGCCTGCGTTCGCTCATACGATCGCCGGCGCGACCTTGCTCAGCGTCTCGGCGAGGGCGTTCACCTGAGTCGTCATCGTGCGCCGCTCCGGTGCGGTCACCGTCGTGTAGTTCACGTAGCCGTCGGCCGTCTTGTACGTCGACAGCGTGGACAGCACGGTCTGGAACTGGCTGTTCGCCGTGGACAGCAGAGCCGGGTCGCGCTGGCGCAGGGCGGGGGAGAGGACGTCGATGGCCTCCCGCACTCCGGCCACGTTGGCCTCGAAGTCCCACAGGTCGGTGTGGCTGTACCGGTCCTCCTCGCCGGTGATCTTGCTGTTGGCCACCTCGCCGAGCAGCTCGACGGCGCCGTTCGCGATGGCGGCCGGCTGCAGCTTGGCCGTCGGGATCAGCTGCTGCAGCTTGGTGACGTCGGCCATCAGCTGGTCGGCGTACGGGTCCATGCCCTTCAGGCTCTTGTCGGCCCAGAGCGCCTTCTCGATCCGGTGGAACCCGGTCCACTGGCTCGGGCTGGCGACGTCGTTGACCCGGGCGTCGATCCGCGGGTCGAGGTCGCCGAAGCTCTCGGCGACCGGCTCGATCGTCTCGTAGTGGGATCGGGCCGGGGCGTACAGGGCCTTGGCCTTGGCGATGTCACCGGCCTTGACCGCCGTGACGAACGCCTTGGTCGCCGGCACCAGCTCGTTGGCCTCGTCCTGCAGGAACCCGCGGTACGTCGTCACGGCGGCCGCCAGCGAGGCGTCGGTCGTGGCGCCGGCCGTCGAGCCGGCGGACGGGGTGACGGTGAGCGTGGCCCGGTCGGTCTTGGCGTTGGGGCAGTACACGACGTACTGGCCCGGGGCCAGACGCAGGCTGAACTGCCCGGACAGGCCGGGCGTGAGGTTCTCCTTCTCGCCCAGGATCCGGCCGTCCTGCATGATCTCGGCCTCGGTCACCCGGTCGGCCCCCTTGTTGGTCACCGAGAAGCTCAGTGCGCCGGCACCGATCGTCGCCGGCGACGGGGTGCAGCCGTCGTCGGTGAACTCGATCCGGACGGTGGCCGCGGCTCCCTTCGCGGAGCCGGCCGACGAGGAGCCCGAGGAGGAGGCGCACCCGGTGGCGACCAGCGGGATCGCGGTCGTCGCGGCCAGGACGGCGAGCAGACGGCGGGGGGTCATCGGAGCCTCTCGGGCAGGGTGAGCGGAATGCCGGACGGAAGGGGGAAGGGCAGGGGGACGGACCTCGTCGTCAGTCGTCGTCAGTGACGGACGACGGCGGGCTCCTTCGCCGGTACGTCGCGGAGGCGGTGGACCGGACGGTGCTGGCAGCGACCGGACGCGGGGTGGCCGGCCGGGCCGGCGGCCGCAGCACGAACACCAGCATGGGGACGACGTACAGCGCCCAGGCCACGACCTCCACGACCACCGGCTGGGGCTGGATGCCCAGCACGCCGGTCAGCAGCGCGGCGACGGGGGTGCCGGGCCGCACCAGCCAGCTCAGGTCGGCCGCCTGGGTCTGCCCGAAGGTGACCCAGCCCGCTTCGTGCGCGGTGTGCACCGCGGTCATCACCAGTCCGGCCGCGACGACGACCAGGACCACGCTGGTGAGGGTGAAGAACCGGGCCATGTTCAGCCGCACGCCGCCGCGGAAGATGCCGAAGCCCAGGCCCACCGCGACCAGCACGCCGAGCAGGGCGCCGATGCCGGCCGTGAGGGCGTTGCCGCTGGCCTGGAAGGTCGCGAGCAGGAAGACCGCAGGTCTCGAAGCCCTCGCGCAGGACGGCCAGGAACGCCATCGCGACCAGCGCCCGGGCCGAGCCGCGGGCGAGCGCGGCGGCCGCCGCACCCTCCAGCTCGCCCTTCAGGGCGCGGGCGTGGTGCCGCATCCAGACGATCATCCCGGTCACCATGACGACGGCGAGGACGCCCACGACCGTCTCGAGCATCTCCTGCTGGCGCTGCGGCAGGGAGCGCTCGAGCAGCTGGAGGCCGACGGCGATCCCCAGGCAGATCAGGACCGCGATGCCGACGCCGACCCAGACCTGACGCAGCGCGTCGCGGCGGCCCTGGCGAGCGAGGAAGGCGGCGATGATGCCGACGATCAGCGCGGCCTCGAGTCCCTCCCGCAGGCCGATCACGAAGGTGGGAAGCACGCGCGGACCCTTCCGAGGCGGTGACGACGAACTAAGGTTCGCCTAACCTAACCCCGGCCTCGGCGGGGCTGTCAAATGGCCGGGCCCCCGCCACAGGGACGGCCAGGACACCCCGGCCTCGGCCATCAGGCGCCGCAGCAGGGGCAGGCTCACCCCGACCACCGCGTGCGGGTCGCCCTCGACGCCGTCCACGAACGCTCCGCCCAGCCCGTCGATGGTGAACGCGCCGGCCACGACGAGCGGCTCGCCGGACGCGACGTACGCCGCGATCTCGCCGTCGCTCACGTCGGCGAAGTGCACCACCGTGGACGCCACCGCACCCGTGGTGAGCCCGGTGCCTGCGCCGGAGCGGGCGTCGACCAGCCAGTGGCCGGTGTGCAGGATCCCGTCCCGGCCCCGCATCAGGCGCCAGCGCTCGGTCGCCTCGTCCGGACCGGAGGGCTTGCCGTGCACCGCGCCGTCCAGCTCGAGCACCGAGTCGCAGCCGAGGACGAGCGCGTCGTCCACCCGCGCCGCGACGGTCTCCGCCTTGCGCCGGGCCAGCACCAGGCACACGTCCGCCGCCTCCAGGGCCGGGCCGCCGTACTCCGCGACGACCGCCGGCTCGTCGACGTCGGACACGATGACGCGGGGGTCCAGACCGGCGTCGCGCAGCGTCTTCAGGCGGGCGGGCGACGCCGAGGCGAGGACCAGCGACGGTGCGTGCTCCGGTGCCGGTGTCACTGGGGCAGCAGAGCGGTGCGCAGCACGTCCAGCGGCAGCGAACCGACGTCCAGCGTCGCGCGGTGGAACTCCTTGAGGTCGAAGCCGGCACCCGCGCTCGCCTTCGCGTCGTCGCGCAGCTGCAGCCAGAGCCGCTCGCCGAGCTTGTACGACGGAGCCTGGCCGGGCCAGCCGAGGTAGCGGTTCAGCTCGAAGCGCAGGAAGCCCTCGGCCATCGCCGAGCTGCGCGGTCAGGATAGGTCCACGCCTTGTCGTAGGTCCCACTCCCCGCCGCCCACCGAGGCCGGCGCCGGCAGCCCGAGGTGGACGCCGATGTCGATGACCACGCGGGCCGCCCGCAGCGACTGCCCGTCGAGCATGCCGAGCCGCGCACCGGGGTCGGCGAGGTAGCCCAGGTCGTCCATCAGCCGCTCGGCGTACAGCGCCCAGCCCTCGCCGTGGCCGGAGACCCAGCAGTCGAGCCGGCGCCAGCGGTTCAGCTCGGCCCGGTTGTACACCGTCTGGCCGACCTGGAGGTGATGTCCCGGCACGCCCTCGTGGTAGACGGTGGTCAGCTCGCGCCAGGTCGTGAACGAGTCCACGTCGCTCGGCACCGACCACCACATCCGGCCCGGGCGGGACAAGTCGTCGCTGGGCGCGGTGTAGTAGATGCCGCCCTCGTTCGTCGGGGCGATCCGGCACTCGATGGTCCGCAGCGGCTGCGGGATGTCGAAGTGCGTGCCCGTCGAGCTCGGCGACCGCCTCGTCGGCGCGCAGCTGCATCCAGCGCTGCAGCTCGTCGGGGCCGCGCAGCACGTTGGCCGGGTCCCGGTCCAGCACGTCCATGGCCTCGCGCACCGTCGACCCGGGCGAGATCAGCTCGCGCCGTGCGCTCCATCTCGGCGGTGATCCGGGCCAGCTCGTCCTGGCCCCAGGCGTACGCCTCCTCGAAGTCGACGGCGGCACCGAGGAAGGCCCGCGACCACATGGCGTACTGCTCGCGCCCGCACCCGTCGGCCTCCGGCGCCTGCGGGAGGATCTCCTCGCCGAGGAACCGGCCGAGCTCGAGATAGCCGCTCGCCGCCTGGCGTCCGGCGTCGAGGACCTCGGCCGCGAGCCCGGGGCTGACGTCGGGGGCGGCAGCGGCCGACTCGGCGAAGGTGACGAAGAAGCCGTGGTCGCCGCCGTACGACGCGCACTGGTCGATCACGCACTCCACCTGCCGCCGCGGTGAGACGTGGGAGCGCCCCGCGGCCTCGGCGAGCGACCGGGCGTAGCCGCGCATCGCATCGGGGACGGCGCGCAGGCGGGCGGCGATCGTGGCCCACTGCTCCGCGGTGTCGGTCGGCATCAGGTCGAAGATCGACCGGACCTCCTGGACCGGGCTGGCGATGACGTTGAGCTGGGACTCCTCGGCGCCGGCGTCGACCAGCTCGACGGCGACGCCGAGCCGCTCGCGCATGGCGTCGATGCTGACCCGGTCCACGGCGTCCTGCGGGGCCACGCCGTCCAGCGCCGCGATGGTCCGCCGGTCGAGGTCGGCCCGCGCGGCGATGCCGTCCGGGGAGTAGTCGGCGAGCAGGTGGTCGTAGCCCGGCGCGCCGATCCGGGTCGCCTTGCCGGGGTTCAGCGCGAGCGACTGGTCGAGGTAGTCGTCGGCGAGCCGGTCGACCCCGGTCGCTGCTCGGTCGGGTCGGGGTGCAGAGGTCACCGGGCGACCCTAGTGCGGGCCGGCTAGCGAGGGCGGCCGGACGCGCGCCAGGCCCCCGGGCCCGGCCGCAGCAGCCCGGATCCCGGACCGCGCCCCAGGCCGGGGGTCCGCGCCGCCTCGGCCCAGCCGCCGCGCGCCGGTCCGGTGCTGCCGGGGTCGGCTGCGGACGAGCGGGCCGCGAGCACGGCCAGCAGTGCGGCGATCTCCTCGGGGGCCGCGTCGCCACGGACCAGCCGCAGCGTGGGGCGGGGGTCCGGCTGCTCGCTCATAGGGGGATGTTTCCGTGTTTTTTGGGGGGCAGGGTTTCGCGTTTGGTGCGCAGGGCGCGCAGGGCGCGGGCGATGTGGGTGCGGGTGTGGGAGGGGGGGATGACGGCGTCGATGTAGCCGCGTTCGGCGGCGATGTAGGGGTTGGCCAGGGTGTCTTCGTAGTCGGTGATGAGTTGTTGGCGCAGGGCTTGGACGTCTTGGCCGTTCTCGCTGGCGGTGGCTAGTTCGGTGCGGTAGAGGATGTTGACGGCGCCTTGGGCGCCCATGACGGCGATCTGGGCGGTGGGCCAGGCCAGGTTGATGTCGGCGCCGAGGTGTTTGGAGCCCATGACGTCGTAGGCGCCGCCGTAGGCCTTGCGGGTGATGACGGTCAGCAGGGGGACGGTGGCTTCGGCGTAGGCGTAGATGAGTTTGGCGCCGCGGCGGATGATGCCGTCCCATTCCTGGTCGGTGCCGGGTAGGAAGCCGGGGACGTCGACGAAGGTGAGCACGGGCAGGTTGAACGCGTCGCAGGTGCGCACGAAGCGGGCGGCTTTCTCGCTGGCGTCGATGTCCAGGGTGCCGGCCAGCTGCAGGGGCTGGTTGGCCACGATCCCGATGCTGTGTCCTTCGATGCGGGCGAACCCGACCAGGATGTTGGGGGCGAACAGCTCCTGGACCTCCAAGAACTCCCCGTCATCGACCACGTGCCCGATCACGGTGTGCATGTCGTAGGGCTGGTTGGCCGAGTCCGGGATCAGGGTGTCCAGCTCCCGGTCCACCTCGCTGACCTCGCCCGGCCCTTCCCCGCCCGGCCCTTCCCCGCCGGGCCCCACCGCCGGCCCCCTGCTGTTGGTGGGGGTGGGGTAGGTGGGGGGCTCGTCCAGGTTGTTGCTGGGCAGGTAGGACAGCAGGGCCTTGACGTAGTCGATGGCGTCGGTCTCATCGCGGCCCAGGTAGTGGGCGTTGCCGCTGCGGGTGTTGTGGGTCCGGGCCCCGCCCAGGTCCTCGAAGGTGACCTCCTCACCGGTCACCGTCTTGATCACGTCCGGGCCGGTGATGAACATGTGCGAGGTCTGGTCGACCATCACCGTGAAGTCGGTCAGCGCCGGGGAGTACACGTGCCCGCCGGCCGCGGCACCCATGATCAGCGAGATCTGCGGGATCACCCCCGAGGCGTGCACGTTACGGCGGAAGATCTGCCCGTACAGGCCCAGGGAGACCACCCCCTCCTGGATCCGCGCCCCGCCGCCCTCGTTGATCCCCACCACCGGGCAGCCGGTCTTCATCGCCAGATCCAGCACCTTGACGATCTTCTCCCCGTACACCTCCCCCAAACTGCCCCCGAACACCGTCACGTCCTGGCTGAACACACACACCGCACGCCCATCCACCGTCCCGTACCCGGTGACCACCCCATCGCCGTACGGGCGCTGCCCGGCCAGACCGAAGTTCGTCGACCGATGCCGAGCCAGCTCACCGATCTCCACGAACGAGCCCTCATCCACCAACAACTCGATCCGCTCCCGAGCCGTCTTCTTCCCCCGCGCATGCTGACGCTCCACCGCCCGCGCCGACCCCGCATGCACCGCCTCATCACGACGACGCCCCAGATCCCGCAACTTGCCCGCCGCGGTGTGGATGTCGATGGGCTGCTCGGTGTCCTCGCTCTGCTCCGGCTGCACGGCGTGCAGCCTAGACGCCTAGCCTGGCGCGGTGACCCCCGACGCCCGCGAGCGGTGGAGCGACCTCGAACGCCCGCCGCTGCGCGCCGAGGTCAGCCGGCAGGTGCTCGCGGACAGCCGGCTCTGGCGCGAGCTGACGGTCGTCGCCGAGACCGGCTCGACGAACGCCGACCTGGCCGCGCGCGCCGTCGGGGAGGACCTGGCCGAGGGGGTCGTGCTCACCGCCGACCACCAGGCCGCCGGGCGGGGCCGGCTCGGCCGCACGTGGTCCGCCCCGCCGCGCAGCGGGCTGGCCGTCTCGGTGCTCCTGACGCCCCGGGAGGTCGCCGCCGCGCGGTGGTCCTGGCTGCCGCTGCTCACCGGCCTGGCGGTGGTCGACGTGCTCCAGCGGGTCTGCGGGCTGCCGGCGACGCTCAAGTGGCCGAACGACGTGCTGGTCGGGGAGGGCGTCGGGGAGGCGGTCGGGGAGCGCAAGGTCAGCGGGATCCTGGCCGAGCGGGTCGAGGCGCCGTCCGGTCCGGCCGTCGTGGTGGGCACCGGCCTGAACGTGAGCCTCACGGCGGAGGAGCTCCCCGTGCCGACGGCGACCTCGCTGGCCCTGGAGGGATCGGCCACCACGGACCGCGAGGTGCTGCTGCGCGCGTACCTGCGAGCCCTGGAGCACCGGTACGGCCGCTGGCGCTCGACGGGTGGCGACGCCCGGGCCAGCGACATCGCCGCGGCGTACCGGGAGAGCTGTTCGACGATCGGCCGGACGGTCCGGGTCGCCGTGCCCTCCGGTGAGACCGTCGAGGGAACGGCCGAGGGCGTCGACGACGAGGGCCGGCTGCTGGTGCACGACGGGGCGGCACGCACGCATGCGCTGTCCGCCGGTGATGTCACCCAGGTGCGGTGACACGGCATGATCTGCCCATGGCATACCCCCGCAGGCTGCTGGCCGACGGTGAGCAGGTCGACGAGGAGCTGCACACGCACTGGAAGGCCCTGGTCGGCCCGGTCGTGGCGCTGCTCGTCATCGTGCCGGTCGGGTCGTACGCCGCGGCCCGGATCCCCTCCGGCTCCAGCCAGAAGGCCCTGCGCCTGGTGATCCTGGTCGTCGTCCTGGTCGCCCTGGTCTGGCTGACCGTCGCGCCGTTCCTGCGCTGGCTCACCACGGTCTACGTGCTGACCGACCACCGGCTGATCCTGCGGCAGGGCATCATCGCCCGCAGCGGCCGGGACATCCCGCTGGCCCGGATCAACGACGTGTCGTTCTCGCACACGGCGTTCGAGCGGCTGCTCGGCTGCGGCACCCTCGTGGTCGAGTCGGCGGGGGAGCGCGGGCAGCTCACCCTCACCGACATCCCGCACGTCGAGCAGGTGCAGCGCCGGCTCTACGAGCTGGTCGAGGCCGACGACGAGCGCCGCCGCGACGAGGACGGCGCGGAGCCCGCCCACCGGTGAGCGACCCGTCGACCCCGTTCGGCCTGGCTGGCGAGGTCGAGCAGGCCCTCCTGGGGGAGGCGCGGCGACGGCGCCGCCGCGAGGTCAGCGCGAGCGCCGGTGTCTCGCTGCGCTCGGCCCGCCGCTTCTGGCGGGCGCTGGGCTTCCCGAACGTCGACGACGAGTACGCCGCGTTCACCGCTCGCCGACCTGAGCGCGCTGCAGCTCATGGTGGAGCTGGTCCGGGACGGCACCGTCGACGCGGCGACGGCGCTCGCGCTCACCCGGTCGGTGGGCCGGTCCACCGACCGGATGGCGTCCTGGCAGGTGCAGCTGCTCGCCGAGACCGTCGCCGCCGAACGGGTGGCCGCCGCGCGCGCGGGCAGGGCCGCCGGACCGGCACCGGCGAGCGGTGAGGAGACGCCGCCGCCGGACCCGCGCCACGCGGCCCAGGTCGCCGCGGCCGTGGTCGAGCTGGCCGACCGGCTCGAACCGCTCGTGACGTACGCCTGGCGCCGCCACCTGGCCGCGGCCGTGGGCCGGCTGGTCGCCGACGCCCAGCCCGAGGTCGAGCAGCACGGCGGGGTCCGCAGCATCGGCTTCGCCGACCTGGTCTCCTTCACCCGGCTGGTGCGCACGCTCGACGAGCGGGAGCTGGCCGCGCTCGTCCAGCGGTTCGAGGCGCTGGTGTCCGACATCGTGGCCGCCCACGGCGGGCGGGTGATCAAGACGGTCGGGGACGAGGTGCTGTTCGCCGCGGGCACCCCGGCGGCCGCGGCGGCGATCGCCCTGGACATCGCGGCCACGATGGCCGAGGACGACCTGCTGCCCGACGTGCGGGCGGGCCTCGCGACCGGCCCGGTCGTGATGCGCCTGGGTGACGTGTTCGGCACCACGGTCAACCGGGCCAGCCGCCTCACCGGCATCGCGCAACCGGGCGCCGTCCTCGTCGACGACACGACGGCCGCCGCGCTGGCCGCCGTCTCGGGCTTCGACCTCGACGTCATGCGCCGCCGCCCGGTGCGCGGGCTGGGCCGGCTGCGGCCCTGGCGGCTGCGCCGGGCGAGCACCACCCGGTCTAGGGTCGCGGTCGATGAGCAGCCCCACTGACGGCATGGACGACGGCGGGCCGGTGTACGTGCGGGTCGGCCGCCCGCTCGAGCACGTCGCCGAGATCTGCCTGGACCGGCCCGACGCCCTGAACGCCGTGTCGACCCTCAGCGCCGGCCAGATCACCCGGGCGTGCGCCGGCATCGCTGCCGACCCGTCGGTCCGCGCCGTGGTGCTCACGTCGGCCGTACCCCAGGCGTTCTGTGTCGGCGCGGACCTGAAGGAGCGCAACCGGCTGACCGACGAGGAGCTGCGGGCCCAGCGCCCGCTGGCCCGGGCGGCGTACCGGGCGGTGCTGGACCTGCCGGTGCCGGCGGTCGCCGCCGTCCACGGCTTCGCCCTCGGCGGCGGGTTCGAGCTGGCGCTGTCCTGCGACCTGATCGTGGCCGACCCGACGGCGGTCGTGGGGCTGCCCGAGGTGAGCGTCGGGGTGATCCCGGGCGGCGGGGGGACGCAGCTGCTGGCCCGCCGGGTCGGGTGGTCGCGGGCGGCCGACCTGGTGTTCACCGCGCGACGGCTCGACGCGACGGCCGCCGTGGCCCTGGGGCTGGTGGACCGGACCGCGGCGCAGGGCGAGGACCGCGCGGTCGCCCTGGAGGTGGCGGCGGCGATCGCGGCCAACTCGCCGGTCGGGGTCCGCAACGCCAAGCGGGCCATGCGCGAGGGCCTGGACCGGCCGCTGGCCGAGGGCCTGGACGTCGAGGACGAGTGCTGGGCCGCCACCGCGTTCTCGCCCGACCGGGCCGAGGGCGTGCGGGCGTTCGCCGAGCGCCGGCCGCCGGCCTGGCCGGAGCCGTAGGAGGCCCGAGCCGGAGGGGCCGGGGCCGGCCGCGGCGCGCATACGATGCCGCCATGACCCGGGTGCTGCTCGTCGAGGACGACACCGCGATCGCCGACCCGCTGGCCCGGGCCCTCAAGCGCGAGGGCTACGACGTCGAGGTGTTCGGCGACGGGCCGGCCGCCATCGCCGGCGCCGAGGACGGCGCCGACCTGGTCGTGCTCGACCTCGGCCTGCCCGGCATGGACGGCCTGGAGGTCTGCCGTCAGATCCGGGCCGGCAGCAACGTCGTGCCCGTGCTGATCCTCACCGCCCGGGCCGAGGAGGTCGACACGGTGGTCGGCCTGGACGCGGGGGCCGACGACTACGTCACCAAGCCGTTCCGGCTGGCCGAGCTGCTGGCGCGGGTCCGGGCCCTGCTCCGGCGGGGCGGCAACGACCCCGACCTCGACCGGGCCCCGGCCGTCCGGATCGACCAGCAGGGCCGGCGGGCCTTCCTGGACGACCGGGAGCTGCAGCTCACCGCCAAGGAGTTCGACGTGCTCCGCGTGCTGGTGCGGGAGGCGGGCAAGGTCGTGCCGCGCGAGCAGCTGCTGCGCGAGGTCTGGGCGCAGCGGTGGCTCGGCTCCACGAAGACGCTGGACATGCACGTGTCCTGGCTGCGCCGCAAGCTCGGCGACGACGTCGGCGAACCCGCAGTACATCAAGACGGTGCGCGGCGTCGGGTTCCGGTTCGAGCGCGGCGACTGACCCCCTCCTGACGTGCGCCGGCGGCTGGTTCTCTCGACGCTCACGGCCGTCCTGCTGGCCGTCTTCCTGCTCGGCGTGCCGCTCGCGGTCGCGGGCGACCTGCTGCTCGCCGACCAGAGCCGGCACGAGGTCCAGCAGCGCGCGCGGACGCTCGCCCTGTCGGTGGACCACCTGCTGGCCGAGCACGAGACGGTCGACGCCGCCCAGCTGACCGAGGCGCTCGGCGGCTCGGTGCGCGGCCACCGGCTGGGGGCCACGGTGACGACGCCGACCGGCAGCTTCCGGGTCGGGCGGATCCCCTCCGGCCCGTCCTACAGCGGCGACTACGAGACGGCGAACGGCGTGGTCGTCCGCGTCCTCGTCGCGCGCGACGACGTGCAGCTCGACATGATCCGGGCCGCGGCCGTCGTCCTCGGGATCTCGGTGGTCGCCGCGGCCGCGGCGGTCGCCCTGGGGGTCGTGCAGGCCCGCCGGCTCGCGCGGCCGCTGGTCCAGCTGGCCGAGAACGCCCAGCGGCTCGGGGCCGGCGAGTCGCGGCTGGAGCCGGTCGAGAGCGGCGTGGCCGAGGTCGACCAGGTGGCGGCCGAGCTGGAGCGCAGCGCGCGCCGGATGGCGCTGACGCTCGCGGCCGAGCGCGACTTCACCTCCGACGCCTCGCACCAGCTGCGCACGCCGCTGACCGCGCTGTCGATGCGGCTCGAGGAGATCGCGGCCTCCGAGACCGTGTCGGCGGCCCAGGAGGAGGCGCGGATCGCGCTGGTCCAGGTCGAGCGGCTCACCCAGGTCGTGCAGGACCTGCTGGCCCGCTCCCGCCGGGCCCACCAGGACTCGACCCAGTCGATCGAGATCGACGACGTGGTGCTGCAGCAGCAGCAGGAGTGGTCGACGGCGTTCGACGCCGCCCGCCGGACGCTGGTGGTGGACGGGGAGCGGGGGCTACGGGTGCAGGCGACGTCCGGCGCCCTGGCCCAGGTGCTGGCGACGCTGCTGGACAACAGCCTGGCGCACGGCGCGGGCACGGTCGTCGTGACCACCCGCAGCGCGGGGACCTCGGTGATCGTCGAGGTGCGGGACGAGGGCCGCGGGGTGCCGCCCGAGCTGGGTCAGCGGATCTTCGCGCGCAACGTCAGCAGCGCCGGCAGCACCGGCCTGGGCCTGGCCCTGGCCCGCGACCTGGCCACCGCCGACGGCGGCCGGCTCGAGCTGCTGCACGGTGTGCCGCCGACGTTCGCGGTGTTCCTCATCGCGGCACCCCGGGAGCGCCCTTGAAGACGTACGTGCGGTAGGCCCAGAACCGGAACACGGTGGCCAGCCCGGTGCCGACGATCGTCTTGCTGATGTTGTCGGCCACGACGCCGTCCACGCCCAGCACGTAGCGGGAGAAGCCCAGGCAGCCGGCGGCGATCAGCAGCCCGATCGCGTTGATCAGGACGAACAGGGCCAGCTCGTGGTGGACCGGCACGCGCTCGCGGTGGCGGAACGTCCACCAGCGGCTGCCGATCCACGAGACGACCACCGACGCCGACACCGAGATGACCGTGGCGGTGATCGGCTTGTTCCGCAGCGGGCCGTCGCCGCCGCCGTACACCAGCAGGTTGTAGCCGCCGGCGTCGACGACGAACGCGGCCGCGCCGACCACGCCGAACTTCAGCAGCTCGCGGTAGAAGACGTCGACCGCACCACGCAGATGGCCGATCCGCCGGACCGGCCCGGAGGGGGCTCGCTCGGCCCGCCCCTCGGCGTCCCCCGCTGCAGTCACGATCGTCGAGCCTAACCCGGCGCCGGTAGGCTCGCCGACCGTGAGCGCCGCATGACCTCTGCCGGTGGGTTCCCCCGGGTCGGGGTCGTCGGAGGGGGCCAGCTGGCCCGGATGCTCGCTCCCGCCGCGGTGCCGCTGTCGGTCCGCCTGCGCGTGCTGGCCGAGGACGCGGACGCCAGCGCGGCCCAGGTGGTTCCCGACGCCCCGGTGGGTGCGGCCGACGACCTCGCGGCGCTGGCGGCGTTCGCCGACGGCTGCGACGTCGTGACCTTCGACCACGAGCACGTGCCGCAGCCCGTGCTGGCCGAGCTGGCCGCCCGGGGAGTGGTCCTGCGACCGGCGCCGGCGGCGCTGCTCTACGCGCAGGACAAGGCCGCGATGCGCGCCCGGCTGTCCGCCGCCGGGCTGCCGTGCCCCGAGTGGGCCCTGGTCCGCTCGACCCGGCGAGCTCGCGGCGTTCGCCGAGCGGGCCGGCTGGCCGGTGGTGCTCAAGACGCCCACCGGCGGGTACGACGGCAAGGGCGTGCTCGTCGCCGCCGGCCCGGACGACGCGGCGTCGTGGCTGGCCCGGGCCGAGCGCTCCGGCGCGGCCCTGCTGGCCGAGGCCCGGGTCGACTTCGTCCGCGAGCTGGCCGTGCTGGTGGCGCGCAGCCCGATGGGGCAGGCGGCGGTGTGGCCGGTCGTGGAGACCGTGCAGGCCGACGGCATCTGCACCGAGGTGATCGCCCCGGCTCCCGGCCTGGACCCCGACCTGGCGGCGCGGGCCAGCGCGGCCGCCCTGCGGATCGCCGGTGAGCTCGACGTGACCGGCATCCTGGCCGTCGAGATGTTCGAGGTGCGCGAGGCCGGGGGGCGCTCGGGCTTCGTGGTGAACGAGCTGGCGATGCGTCCGCACAACTCCGGGCACTGGACGATCGACGGCGCGTGACCAGCCAGTTCGAGCAGCACCTGCGGGCCGTGCTGGACCTCCCGCTGGGCTCGACCCGGCCCACCGCCCGCTGGACGGTCATGGCCAACGTGCTCGGCGGCGACCACCCGGACCTGTACCGCGTCCTACCTGCACGTGATGGCGCGCGACCCGGAGCTCAAGGTGCACCTGTACGGCAAGTAGGTGCGGCCGGGCCGCAAGATCGGCCACGTCACCGTGTCCGGCAACGGCGTGGACCAGCTGGCCGAGCTGCGGGCGCGGGCCCGGCACGCGGCCGACTACATCCGCGGGACGATCACCGAGTGAGCACGAGCGTGAGGACAGCCTGAGGATGTGGACGGCATGAGCGAACCCCAGCCGCTGGTCGGCGTCGTGATGGGCAGCGACTCGGACTGGCCGGTGATGAGCGAGGCGGTCGAGCGCCCTCGAGGAGTTCGACGTCGCCGTGCGAGGTCGACGTGGTCTCGGCCCACCGGATGCCGCACGACATGCTGCAGTACGGCGCCTCCGCGGCCGAGCGCGGCCTGCGGGTGATCGTCGCCGGTGCGGGGGGAGCGGCCCACCTGCCGGGGATGCTGGCCGCGGTGACCCCGCTGCCGGTGATCGGCGTCCCCGTGCCGCTCGCCCACCTCGACGGCATGGACTCGCTGCTGTCGATCGTGCAGATGCCGGCCGGTGTCCCGGTGGCGACGGTCTCGGTGGGCGGTGCCCGCAACGCCGGGCTGCTCGCCGTCCGGATCCTCGCCGCGGGCGGTGACGAGCACGCGCAGACCCTGCGCCGGCTGATGGCGGCCTTCCAGGAGGACCTGCGCGGCAAGGCGCAGGCCAAGGGGGAGCGGCTGCGGGCCCGGCGCGAGGGCCGGGTCGGCTTCGGCGGCTGAGCTCAGCCGGTGGGCAGGCCGAGGCGCGGCGCCTCGATCGCCGGGCAGGCGTCCATGACGACGTCCAGGCCGGCGTCCCGGGCCCGCTCGGCCGCGGCCTGGTCGACGACCCCGAGCTGCATCCAGATCGCGCCGATCCCGAGCCGCTCGCGCTCGGCGATCGCGTCGTCGACCACCCGCCCGACCCGGCTGGAGTTCACGAAGCAGTCCACGACGTCGACCCGCGTGCCGTCGGGGACCTCGGCCAGGTGCGGTAGCCCGGCTCGCCGTGCACCTCGACCGCCCGCGGGTGCACCGGGACGATCCGCTGGCCGAGCCGCTGCAGCAGCGCGGCGATCGAGTAGGCGTCGCGCGAGCGGTCCTGGGACAGCCCGACGACGGCCCAGGTGCCGGGCGTCCGCAGCAGCCGCTCGACGGTGCCGGCGTCCCCGATCATGCGGGCACCGCCGCCCGGCGGCGGAAGGCGAGCACGTCGTCGTACGACGGCAGCAGCCCGGCCGCCGCGACCTCGGCCAGGCTGGGGGCGGCCGCGTCCTTGGGCGAAGAGCCGGTGCTGCAGCGGGCTGCCGTCGCGCCCGACCGTCGGCCAGTCGATGGCCAGGTCGGCGTCGTAGGGGTCGATGCCGTGCTCGCGCGTCGGGGGCGAACGGCGCCGAGCAGAGGTAGCTCACCACCGAGCCGTCGGCCAGCGAGACGAACGCGTGGCCCAGCCCCTCGGAGAGGTACACCGCGCGTCGGTCCACGTCGTCGAGCAGCACGCCCTCCCACCGGCCGTAGGTCGGGGAGCCGGTCCGCACGTCGACGACCACGTCGAGGACCGCTCCGCTCGGGCAGGTGACGTACTTCGCCTGGCTCGGCGGCAGCTGCGCGAAGTGCACGCCCGCGGACGACGCCGGCCGCCGAGACCGACAGGTTGGCCTGGCGCAGGTCGAGCGGGTGGCCCACCGCCTCCTCGAACGCCGTCCCGGCGAACCACTCCAGGAACAGGCCGCGGTCGTCGCGGAACTGGCGGGGGGTCAGCACCCACGCACCCTCGATGCGCAGAGGGGAGATCTCCACAGTGGCAGGCTAGTCGAGTGCGCATCCTGATCACCGGCGCGGCCGGCATGCTCGGCCGGGACCTGCTCGCCGACCTGGGCGTGGCCGGCGCCGAGCTGAGCACCGTGACCCGGGCCGAGCTGGACCTGACCGACGCCCCGGCCTGCGCCAAGGCGGTCGAGCGGCACGACGTCGTGGTCAACGCCGCCGCGTGGACGGCCGTCGACGCCGCCGAGGAGCACGAGGGGCAGGCCTTCGCGGTCAACGCGACCGGTGCGGCGAACCTGGCCCGGGCGTGCGACCAGGCCGGGGCGCGCCTGGTGCACATCTCGACCGACTACGTGTTCGACGGCACCGCGACCCGGCCGTACGACGAGAGCGCGCTGCCCGCACCGGCATCGGCGTACGGGCGGGGCAAGGCGGCCGGCGAGTGGGCGGTGCGGGCCCTGTGCCCGGACAGCCTGGTCGTGCGCACCGCCTGGCTGTACGGCGCCCACGGGTCCTGCTTCCCGCGGACCATCGCCTCGGCCCTGCTCCGCCGGCCGACGCTGGACGTGGTCGCCGACCAGGTCGGGCAGCCGACCTGGACCCGCGACGTCGCCGAGGTGGTGCGCGAGCTGCTCGCGGTCCGCGCACCCGCCGGCACGTACCACGCGACGTCGTCCGGGCAGACCTCGTGGCACGGCTTCGCGCAGGCGGTCGCGGTCGCCACCGGCGCCGACCCGGCGCGGGTGCGGGAGACGACGTCCGCCACGTTCGTCCGCCCCGCGCCGCGACCCGCGTACTCCGTGCTGGGGCACCGGGCGCTGGAGCAGGCCGGGGTCGAGCCGATCGGCAGCTGGCAGGAGCGCTGGGCGGCCGCCGCCGGCACCGTGCTGGCCGATCTCTAGCCGATCTCTAGCCGAGCTCCAGCCGGTCTCCGGCCGACCGCTGGCCGAGGAGTCCGAGCAGGTACCCGCCGTAGCCGGACTTCACCAGCGGCTCGGCCCGCCGCCGCAGGTCCTCGTCGGACAGGAAACCCTGCCGCCAGGCGACCTCCTCCGGGCAGCCGATCTTCAGCCCCTGCCGCGACTCCACCACCCGGACGAACTCCCCGGCCGCCATCAGCGAGTCGAACGTGCCGGTGTCCAGCCAGGCCGTGCCCCGCGGCAGCACCTCGACCGCGAGCCGGCCCTGCTCGAGGTAGGCCCGGTTGACGTCGGTGATCTCCAGCTCGCCGCGCGGCGAGGGGCGCAGCTCGCGGGCGATCCCGAGGACGTCGTTGTCGTAGAAGTACAGCCCGGGCACGGCGTAGTTGCTGCGCGGGTGCGCCGGCTTCTCCTCCAGCGAGACGGCCCGGCCGGCGGCGTCGAACTCCACGACGCCGTACGCCTGCGGGTCGGCGACGTGGTACGCGAACACCAGCCCGCCGTCGACGTCCGTGTGCCGGGCCAGCCGGGTGCCCAGCCCCGGCCCGTAGAAGACGTTGTCGCCGAGGACGAGCGCGACCTTGTCGGAGCCCACGAAGTCGGCGCCGATCACGAACGCCTGGGCCAGCCCGTCCGGCGACGGCTGCTGGGCGTACGCGATCGAGATCCCGAAGGCCGAGCCGTCCCCGAGCAGCCGCTGGAACGGCTCCGCGTCGTGCGGCGTCGTGATCACCAGCACGTCCCGGATGCCGGCCATGATCAGCGTCGAGAGCGGGTAGTAGACCATCGGCTTGTCGTAGACCGGGACCAGCTGCTTGCTGAGCCCGAGCGTGATCGGGTGCAGCCGGGTGCCGGAGCCGCCGGCCAGGATGATCCCGCGCATGGGGCCACACGGTAGCCGCCCGTTAGCCTGACCCCGTGAAGCTGCTCGTGACCGGCGGTGCCGGGTTCATCGGCTCCCACTACGTGCGGGAGGCCCTCTCCGGCGCGTACGACGGGCTGGCCGACGCCGATGTCATCGTGCTGGACGCCCTGACCTACGCCGGCAGCCGGAGCAACCTGGACCCGGTGGCGGACTCCCCGCGGCTGCGGTTCGTGCACGGCGACATCTGCGACACCGACCTGGTCGACGGCCTGCTCGGCGAGGTGGACCAGGTCGTGCACTTCGCGGCCGAGAGCCACGTCGACCGGTCCATCCTCGGCGCGGCCGACTTCGTGCGCACCAACGTGCTCGGCACGCAGACCCTGCTGGACGCCGCCCAGCGGCACGGCGTGGAGCGCTTCGTGCACGTGTCCACGGACGAGGTGTACGGCTCGATCGAGAGCGGGTCGTGGCCCGAGACGGACCCGCTGCAGCCGAACTCGCCGTACGCCGCGAGCAAGGCCGGCAGCGACCTGATCGCGCTCGCGTACGCCCGGACGCACGGCGTGCCGGTCTCGGTCACCCGCTGCTCGAACAACTACGGGCCCTACCAGTTCCCGGAGAAGGTCATCCCGCTGTTCGTCACCAACCTGCTCGACGGCGGCACCGTGCCGCTGTACGGCGACGGCCGCAACGTGCGCGACTGGCTGCACGTCGACGACCACTGCCGCGGCATCGAGCTGGTGCGGGCCGGCGGCCGGAACGGCGAGGTGTACAACATCGGCGGCGGCACCGAGCTGAGCAACAAGGAGCTGACCGCGCGGCTGCTCGAGGCCGTCGGCGCGGACTGGTCCAGCGTGCGGCAGGTCGAGGACCGCAAGGGCCACGACCTGAGGTACTCGGTCGACATCGGCAAGATCTCGGCCGAGCTCGGCTACGCGCCGCGGGTGCCGTTCGAGGAGGGCATCGAGCAGGTCGTGGCGTGGTACCGCGACAACCGCGCCTGGTGGGAGTCGCTCAAGGCCCGGGCGGCGCTGCCCGCCTAGCCCGGGCGGCCCGAGCGCCCGGTAGGTCCAGCCGGCCGCGCGCCAGGCCACCGGGTCGAGCACGTTGCGCCCGTCGACCAGCCGCCGCTGGAGCACGACCTCCCCGAGCGCGACCGGGTCGATCTCGCGGTAGACCGGCCACTCGGTGAGGTGCAGCACCACGGCCGCGCCGTCGCAGGTCTCCTCGATCGAGTCGGCGTACGCGAGGTCGGGCCACACCTTCCGGGCGTTGTCGAGCGCCCGCGGGTCGTGCACGGTGACGTGACCGCCCTGGAGCCGGATCTGGGCGGCGACGTTCAGCGCCGGGGAGTCCCGGATGTCGTCGCTGTCCGGCTTGAACGCGGCCCCGAGGACCCCGATCCGGTGGCCGAGGAACGACCCGCCGCACTGGTCCCGGGCCAGGTCGACCATCCGCGACCGGCGGCGCTGGTTGATCGCGTCGACCTCGCGCAGGAAGGTCAGGGCCTGGTCGGCGCCGAGCTCCCCGGCCCGGGCCATGAAGGCCCGGATGTCCTTGGGCAGGCAGCCGCCGCCGAACCCCAGCCCCGCTCCGAGGAACTTGCGCCCGATCCGGTCGTCGTGCCCGATGGCGTCGGCCAGCGCGACCACGTCGGCGCCGACGGCCTCGCACACCTCCGACATCGCGTTGATGAACGAGATCTTCGTCGCCAGGAACGAGTTCGCCGCCGCCTTGACCAGCTCGGCCGTGGCCAGGTCGGTGACGATCCGCGGCGTCCCGGCGGCGAGGCAGTCGGCGTACACCTCGTCCAGCCGCTGCTGGGCCGCGGCCGAGGAGACGCCGTAGACCAGACGGTCGGGGTGCAGGGTGTCCTCGATGGCGTGGCCCTCGCGCAGGAACTCCGGGTTCCACGCCAGCTCGACGGCGGGGCCGGCCGGTGCGGTCGCGGCCAGGCGCCCGGCGATCCGGCCGGCCGTCCCGACCGGCACCGTGGACTTGCCGACGACCAGCGTCGGCCGGGCCAGGTGCGGGGCGAGCTGGGCGACGGCGGCGTCGACGTAGGTCAGGTCGGCCGCGAACTCGCCCACGCTGCTGCGGGGTGCCCACGCAGATGAAGTGCACGTCCGCGTCGGCCGCGGCGGCGTAGTCCGAGGTGAACGTCAGCCGGCCGGTGGCCAGGGCGGCGGCGAGCAGGTCGTCCAGTCCGGGCTCGTAGAACGGCGCGTGGGCCGCCGCGAGGGCGGCCACCTTCTCCTCGTCGACGTCGATGCCGACGACCGTGTGGCCGAGCTGGGCCATGCACGCGGCGTGCACCGCGCCGAGATAGCCCGTGCCGACCACGGAGATGCGCTGAGCCACCGCTGGATCGTACTGGCCGATACGTTGGCACCATGCGCTTCGGAGTCTTCGTCCCCCAAGGCTGGCGGCTGGACCTGGCCGGCATCGAGCCGGCCGAGCAGTGGCGCACGATGCTGCGCCTGGCCCTGCGCGCCGAGGAGGGCCCGTGGGAGTCGATCTGGGTCTACGACCACTTCCACACGGTGCCGGTCCCGACCCAGGAGGCGACGCACGAGGCGTGGACGTTGATGGCCGCGTTCGCGGCGGCCACGTCGCGGGTCCGCCTGGGGCAGATGTGCACCTGCATGTCCTACCGCCCCCCGGCCTACCTGGCGAAGGTCGCGGCCACCGTCGACGTCATCTCGGGCGGCCGGCTGGAGATGGGCATCGGCGCCGGCTGGTACGAGCACGAGTGGCGGGCGTACGGCTACGGCTTCCCGTCCGCGGGCGTGCGGCTGGCGCGGCTGGACGAGGGCGTGCAGATCATGCGCCAGATGTGGACCGAGGGCACCGCGACGTTCCACGGCGAGCAGTACGACGTGGACGGCGCCCGCTGCTACCCGCAGCCCCTGCAGCCGGGCGGCGTGCCGCTGTGGGTGGCCGGCGGCGGTGAGCGCAAGACCCTGCGGATCGCGGCCCAGCACGCGGCGTACACGAACTTCGCGGGCGAGCCGGAGGAGTTCCGGCACAAGTCGCAGGTGCTGGCCGAGCACTGCCGGGAGCTGGGCCGGGACTACGGCGAGATCACCCGGTCCGCCAACTACAACGTCGTGGTGGGCGAGACCGACGCGGACGTCGAGCGCCGGGTCCGCTGGCTGCGCGAGCACTACGAGCCGCTGGTCCCCGCCGAGCAGGTCGAGTCGAACCTGCGGACGGCCCGCGACAGCCTGCTGTTCGGCACGCCCGAGCAGCTGGTCGAGCGGCTGCAGGGCATGCGCGACCTGGGCCTGGGCTACGTCATCACCAACTTCCCCGAGCTCGCGTACGACCTGTCCGGCCTCGAGCTGTTCGAGCAGCAGGTGATCCCCGCCCTGGCCGGTTGAGCACCGGCCCGGCGATAGCCTCGTCGCCGTGGAGGCCCGAGCGACGCTGAGGCGGGTGGTGGGCCGGGTGCGGTTCCCCGGCTCGGCCGGCTACTGGGAGCAGCGGTACGCCGCCGGCGGCACGTCGGGCGCCGGGTCGTACGGCCCGCAGGCCCGCTGGAAGGCCGACGTCGTCAACGGCTGGGTGCGGCGGCACGACGTCCGCTCGGTGGTGGACCTCGGCTGCGGCGACGGCAACCAGCTCGGCCTGGCCGAGTACCCGCGCTACCTCGGCGTCGACGTCGCACCCTCGGCCGTCCGGCGCTGCATCGAGCGGTTCGGCACCGACCCGAGCAAGAGCTTCCTGGCCCTCGACCCGGCCACCACCCACGACCCGGCCGGGTGGCTGCGGGCCGACCTCGCCCTGTCCCTGGAGGTGCTGTTCCACCTGGTCGAGCCGGCAGCCTTCGAGGCCTACCTGCGGCAGCTGTTCGCCAGCGCCGAGCGGTTCGTGGTCGTCTGCGCCCGCGACGGTGCGCTGCCCGGCGAGCGGGTGGACGGGCCGCACGAGCGGTACCGGCCGTTCACGCCGTGGGTGGCCGCGAACGCCCCGGAGTGGTCGCTGCTGGAGCGGGTGAGCCCGCCCGCAGGCGTCGACCTGGTCTCGGACCTGTTCCTGTTCGCGCGACGGGCCTGAGATGGGCTCCCGGCGATGAGCGACCTCAGCGAGCCCGCGCCGTCACGGCTCGGGCCGCGCGAGATCCTGGGCCGCCTGGACCTGGCGGCGCGCTCGCCGGCCGGCGTGCCCCTGCGAGCCCTGCTCAGCACGGTCGGCGTGGCCGTCCAGGGCGTCGTCCGCTTCCTGTACAGCCTGCTGATCGGCCGCTCGTCGGGCCCGGCGGTCCTCGGCGCCGCCTCGGCCCCGGTCTCGCTCGCGCTGTTCGCCAGCCTGCTGTGGCCGACCGCGACCGGCACGGCGGCCGCGAAGTTCGTCGCCATCGCCCGCGGCGCCGGCCGCCCGCAGGACGTCGAGGGCGTCGCGGCCCACCTGGCCCGCCGGACCGCGCTGTCGTCGCTCGTGCTGGGCGCGTGCGCCGCCGTGGTGGCGGTCACCGTGCTGCACACCGGGTGGGCCGCGGCCGGCGCGACCGGGCTGCTCACGCTGGCCTACTCGGGCTACGCCTTCACCCGCGGCCTGCAGTTCGGCGCCGGCCAGGTCCCGCGGGCCACGGCCTGGGACGTCGGCACCGCGCTGCTCTCGCTCGTGGTGCTGGTGCTCGTCGTCACCTCGCACGCGGTCGCCGTGCTGCTGCTCCCGCTGGTCGTCGGGTACGCCGTCTACACGGCGGCCAACTGGCCGCGCCCGAGCTCGGCGGTGCTCGACCCGGCGCTGCGCCGCGAGATGGACGCGTTCGTGCTGCTCGGGGTGGTCGGCACGCTGGCCAGCACCGGCTTCCTGCAGCTGTCCAACGTGCTGGCCCGCGCGGCGAACTCACCGCACGAGGCCGGTCTCTACGCCGCCGCGCTCTCGCTGGCGACACCGGCGTCGCTGATCTCGCGGTCGTTCGGGCTGGTGCTGTTCCCCTCGATGTCCGAGGCGCACGGCCGGGCCGACCGCGCGTCGCTGCGCGCCCAGACCGACCTCGGCACCCGGGCCCTCGTGCTGGTCATGGTCGCGGTCTTCGGCGTCGTGTGATCCTGCTCAGCCGGGTCGTCCTGCGGGTCGCCTACTCGGCCGACTTCCACGGCGCCGGCACGATCCTGCCGATCATGCTGGTCGCCGTGCTGCTCGGCACCGTCGTGGTGGCCGGCGTGAACTTCCTGACCAGCACCAGCCAGCGCGGCATGCGGATCTCGGCCGGCACCAGCGTGGTCGGGCTGCTGATCGGCTGCGTGGCCTGGGCCGTGCTCGTGCCGGCGTACGACGTCACCGGCGTGGCGGTCGGCTACCTGATCGGCTCGGCGTTCATCTCGCTGCCGATCCTCGTGCTGGTCTGGGTGCGCGAGCACCACCACTGGGCCGGGCTCGCCGCTGCGGTTCGTGGCCGCGGTGGCCGCGCTCGTCGTGCTGGCCGTGGTCGAGGACCACCGGGGCACGGGAGCGCTCGGGTCGGTCGCGCTCGCCGCCGGGTTCCTGGTCGTCTGGCTGGCCCTGAGCTGCCGGGGACGTCCGGCGGGTGCTGCCGCTGCTCACTCGGCGCTGAGCCGCTCGCCCACGCGGCCGGGCGGCGGCGCCTCGTCCAGCGCGATCTGGCGGGTCAGCTCGGTGAGCCGCCGCTCGATCAGCCGGAACCGGCGGTACGACGTGGCGGTGTAGCCCAGGAAGGCGACGATCAGGCCGTACAGCAGCAGGTCGGTGCCGCGGCCGACGCCGACCAGGTTGGCCAGCCGGGTCACCCAGCCCGGCGCCAGGATCGACACGATCGCGACGATCGCGAACCCCAGCAGCAGCACCCGCCGGATGGCCAGGTGCGCGACTCCGGCACTCGCGCGCAGCAGGACGAGGGCGACGGCGCCCACCGCGACGATCAGCAGGACCTGGATGGTCAGCATGGCTTCCTCACTTGAACAGCAGGTCCACGACGATGTTCACGGCGTTCAGGCCGGGCTGCCCCTTGCGACGGGAGTAGTCGGTGTACAGCACGTGCACGCCGTGCTCGGCCCAGCGCAGCCGGGCCTGCCCGACCTGGGCGACGATCTCGCTCGCGTGGGCCATCCGGTCCTGGCGGATGTCGAGGGTCTGCGCCGCGGTGCGGTTCATGGCCCGGAGCCCGTTGTGCGCGTCGCTGAGCCGGACGTGCGTGGACAGGTTCGTGTACGCGACGGCGAGCCGCAGCAGCAGCCGCCGCGCCGGCCCGGGCCGGGTGCTCTGACCCAGGAACCGCGACCCGAACACGATGTCGGCCTCGCCCGCGCGCAGCACGTCCAGCATGGCCAGCGCGTCCGCCGGCTGGTGCTGGCCGTCCGCGTCGTAGGTCACGAACCAGCGGGCGTCCGGGTCGCGCAGCGCGTAGGTCAGCCCGGTCTGCAGGGCCGCCCCCTGCCCGAGGTTCACCGCGTGCCGCAGGACGACCGCGCCGGCGGCCGCGGCCACGGCCGCGCTGCCGTCCGAGCTGCCGTCGTCCACGCAGACCACGCCCCAGCCGGAGTCGGGGGGGCCGCCGGCCTCGAGTGCCTTCCGCAGGTCGCGCACGACGTCGCCGACGACCACCGCCTCGTTGTAGAGGGGGATGACGACCCAGGTGTCGGGCACGTTGCTATTGTCGCCCGGCGGTCAGGTCGCGGGCCAGCGGCGGGCTGGGAAGGCGGGCGGGTGTCGGCGCAACCGGGCGGTGCACCCACGATCGTGCTGGCCACCCGCCTGTTCGCTCCCGAGGTCGCCGCGGCCTCGCTGCGCCTGCGCTGGCTCACCAGCGCGCTGGCCGACCTGGGCTGCCGGGTCGAGGTGCTGACCACCACCCCGCCACCCGGGTCCGGCCCGATCGCCGACGACCCGCGGATCGTCGTCCGGCGCCGCCCGGCCCTGCGGGACAAGGCGGGGGTGGTGCGCGGGTACCTGCCGTACCTCAGCTTCGACCTGCCCCTCGCCGTCCGGCTGGGCGCCCGGCTGCTCACCCGGCCGCGGCCGGCGCTCGTGCTGGCCGAGCCGCCGCCCACCACGGGCCTCGTGGTGCGCCTGGTCTGCGCGCTGCGGCGGACGCCGTACGCCTACTACGCCGCCGACGTGCTCACCGACGCGCTCGCCAGTGGGGGCGCCCCGGCGCCGCTGGTCCGGGTGCTGCGCCGGCTGGAGTCGTGGGTCCTGCGCGGGGCGCAGCGGGTCCTCGCCGTGTCCGACGGCGTGGCCGAGCGGGTCGAGGCGCTGGGTGCGTCCCCGGAGCGGGTGTCGGTCGTCGGGAACGGCGTGGACACCGAGGTGTTCCGGCCCGACGGCCCGGTGCACGAGCGCCCCGAGCCGTACCTGCTCTACGCGGGGACCATGTCGCAGTGGCAGGGCGTCGACGTGCTGGTCCGGGCCTTCGCGCGGGTCTGGCCGTCGAACCCGGGGTGCCGGCTGGTGTTCCTCGGCCAGGGCGCGGACGAGGAGGCCCTGCGGGCGCTGGCCGCCCGGGTCTGCCCCGGGGGCGTGGAGTTCCACGGCGTCGTGCCCCCCGAGGAGGCCGCCGCCTGGGTGCGTGGCGCGCGGGCCGCGGTGGTCTCGATCCGGCCCGGCATCGGCTACGACTTCGCCCGCCCGACCAAGGTGTACGCCGCGACGGCCTGCGGGGTGCCGGTGATCTTCGCCGGCCGGGGTGCCGGCTACGACCTGGTGGCGTCGGAGGGGCTGGGCTGGGCCGTCGACCACGACGAGGCGGCCGTGGGCGGCGCCATGCAGGAGGCGCTGACCGGACCGGAGCCGTCGGGCGCCGAGCGGGCACGCCTGGTCGCCTGGACCCGCGAGAACGCCTCTCTCGCAGCGGTTTCGCAGGCTGCGGCCCGGCAGCTGCTCGCCGGCTGAGTCAGGCCAGCAGCACGTCGGCGACCCGGTCGGCGGCGTGCCCGTCGCCGTACGGCGTCGCGTCCGTCGGCGGCGGTGCGGGACGCCCGGCCCGGCCGGCCCGGCGAGCCAGATCCTCCGGCCGGGGGCACAGGACGTTCCAGCCCAGCTCGACCGTCTCCGGCCACTCGGTCTCGGCGCGCAGCGTGGTGCACGGCACCCGCAGCAGGAAGGCCTCCTTCTGCAGGCCACCCGAGTCGGTGACCACGCCGGCGGCGCCGCGCACCAGAGAGATGAGCTGGGGGTACGGCTGCCCGTCCAGCACGCGGATCGCCCCGCGCTGCAGCTCGGTCCCGTGCCGCTCGGCGCAGGCCCGCAGTCGCGGGTGGGCCAGCAGCAGGACCGGGTGGTCCAGGCCGGCCAGCGCGGCCACGATCCGGTCCAGCCGGTCCGGGTCGTCGGTGTTGTCCGGCCGGTGGACGGTCGCCACCGTGTACGGCCGGCCCGCGAGGTCCGGCGGCCCGGGCCAGGGCGCCCCCTCGACCGCTCGGGCCGTCGCCAGGCAGACGTCGGTCATCACGTCGCCGACGAGCACGCTCCGGTCGGCCAGCCCCTCCTCGGCCAAGCGCCGCATGGCGGTCTCGGTGGGGGCCAGGCACAGGTCCGCGGCGTGGTCGGTCAGGACCCGGTTGTGCTCCTCGGGCATCCGCCGGTTGAACGACCGCAGGCCGGCCTCGAGGTGGGCCACGGGCAGGTGCAGCTTGACCGCCGCGAGGGCGCCGGCCAGCGTGGAGTTGGTGTCGCCGTACACCAGCACCCAGTCCGGATCCTGTTGCTGCAGAACGGGTTCCATCGCGGCGAGGATGGCGGCGGTCTGGGTGGCGTGGCTGCCGGAGCCGACCCCCAGGTCGACGTCCGGCGCCGGGATGCCGAGGTCGGTGAAGAACACCGCGGACAGCTCCGCGTCGTAGTGCTGCCCGGTGTGCACGATCACGTGGTCGCAGCGGCCGGCCAGGGCCCGCGCGACCGGCGCCAGCTTCACGAACTGGGGCCGGGCGCCCACGACGCTGAGCACCTTCATGGGCTCGACCGCCAGCCGCCGGCCGCCAGCCGGTCGTAGACCGCGGTCACGGCGTCGACGCCCGATGCGGGGGAGTGGTGGCGCCGGACCCACTCCCGGGCCGTCCCGGGGTCGGGGCGCAGCGAGCCGTCGAGGACGGCCAGCACCGCCTCGGTCGCGGCGGCGGGGGAGTCGCCGAGCACGGGCGGCCGGGTCTCGGCGTACAGCGGGAGCGGGACCGGCACGACCACCGGCACGCCGATGCCGATCGCCTCCAGCTCGCTGGCCGACAGGATGCCCCCGGACTGGCCGAGGACCACCGTCGCGCCCGCCACCAGCCGCAGGAAGGCCCCGTGCGGCCGGGTGGGGACGAGCCGGACGCCGGCCCGGGCCGCCTCGCCGGCGGCCGGCCCCCAGTCCAGGCCCACGATCTGGACCCGGTCACCGGCGGCCCGGACCAGCTCGCGGGCCGTCGCCAGCTGGCGCTCGACCCCCTTGACGCTCTCCCAGCGCGAGACGGCGAGCACGGTGGGCGGTCCGGGGGCCGGCACCGGCCGGGGCAGCGCGTCCGCGTCCACCGGAACCGGGAGGTACGTCGCGTCCGGCCGCCGCGGCAGGGTGTGCTCGGCCAGGTCGGGCGTGGAGTAGAAGACGTGCAGCGCGCCGTCCAGGGCCCGGTCGATCGTGCCCTGCCAGCCGGGGTCGTACTGCAGGGTGCGGATGTCGGTGCCGTGCAGGTGGACGACGAAGCGGCGCGGCACCAGGCGGGTGTGCTGGACGACGCCGCCGGAGTGCACGTGCAGCAGGTCGCTGCGGGCGGCGCGTGCGGCGAGCCGGCTCAGCCACGCGGCCCCCAGCACGGCCCGCCGGCCCTGGCCCACCGGGCCGTCCCAGCTGCGGCCGGTCGCAGCGAGCGGCAGGAAGGACCACGGCAGCCCCCGGCGGTGCGCCTCCGCGACGAGGTGCTTCGCGGTGAACGCGCAGTCGTTGACGTGCAGGGCCCGCACCGGCTCGCTCATCGGCCGACCAGCCGGGTGACCAGGTCCAGCTCGACCTGCTCGTCCCGCTCGGAGCTCAGCTCCCGGGCATGCCGGTGGGCGGCGGCCTTGAACTCCCGGACCGCCGGCGCGTCCAGCCGGTCCAGCGCCGCGGTGAACGACGCCTCGCTGAAGTCCTCGGACACCGGTCCCAGCCCGAGGTCGCGGGTCAGCCGGGCCATCTCCTCGGCCGGCCCGACCGCCACCGCCAGGCGGGCCTGGACGAAGTCGAAGAACTTGTTCGGCAGGGCGTAGCGCGCGTTGACGTTGATCGGGGGCATGCAGAACACGCCGACGTCGCAGGCGTTCATCGCGAACGGCAGCTCGGCCGGCGGCACCGGGTCGTGGAACCGCACCCGCTCGTTGCCGCCGGCGAGCTCGCGCAGGTAGGTGAGGTGCCGCCCGCCGTCACCGCCGGGCACGAGGAACAGGTCGAGGCTGAACCGAGCCCCCAGGGCGACGGTCGCGCGGATCAGCAGGTCGATGTACCGCCCCGCCTGGGCGCCTCCGCTGTGCACGAGCCGGAGGTGGTCGTCGGCGACCGGTGAGGGGTGCAGGTCGACCCAGGCGCCCGCGTTGCGCACCACCTGCGTGCGCACGCCGTACGCCGCGTCGTACCGCTGGGCCAGCGCGTCGCAGACCGTCGTGACGGCGGCGCTGCGCGGCAGGTACGTCGCGCAGTTGTGCGCCATCAACGGCGCGACGAACGTCCGCCAGACCCGGTCGTGGGAGAACTCCTCGGCCGCCCACTCGTGCATGTCGGCCCAGACCGGTGCATCTCCGGCCAACCGGTGGGCCACGGGCAGCGCCCGCGCGTCGTTGGCCACGACCAGGTCGGCGGAGGGGACGCCGCCGGCCAGGGCGAGCGCCTGCTGGGCCGCCGGTGCCGCCAGCTCGGCCGACCGCAGCCGCCGGGTGGCCAGCTTGAGCACGCCGGAGGAGTGCCGCGGCAGGGAGTTGTTCGCGGAGTCGATCTCCAGGTGGCGGCTCGAGCCGGGCGGCGGCGGGCCGTACCCGATCGTCGTGACGTCGCCGATCCGGGACAGGACGCCGATCTGGCGCAGCACCCGGGCGTCGCGGGTCAGTGGCGAGAAGGAGACGCAGAGAATCCTCGGCCGACCCACCCGCGCATCGTACGGGCGCGCCCCGGGCGCGGATACTGTGCGGCGTGCAGATCGCCGTCGTGGGCCTCGGCAAGATCGGCCTCCCCCTCGCGGTCCAGTTCGCGGGCAAGGGCCACACCGTCGTGGGCGCGGACGTCAACCCGGCCCTCGTCGACCTGGTCGGCTCCGGGATCGAGCCCTTCCCGGGGGAGAGCGAGCTGGCCGAGCGGCTCAAGGCCGTGGTGGCGGACGGCCGGCTGACCGCCACCACCGACACGGCGGCGGCCGTGCGCGCTGCGGACGCCGTCGTCGTGGTCGTGCCCCTGTTCGTCGACCTGGCCGGGGAGCCGGACTTCGGGCCGATGGACGCCGCCACCGGGGCGATCGCCCAGGGCCTGCAGCCGGGGACGCTGGTGTCGTACGAGACCACGCTGCCGATCGGCACCACGCGCGACCGGTTCGGCCCGATGCTGGAGGCCACCGGGCTGCTCTGCGGGCGGGACCTGTTCCTGGTCTTCTCGCCCGAGCGAGTGCTGACCGGGCGCGTGTTCGCGGACCTGCGCCGCTACCCCAAGCTGGTCGGCGGCGTGGACGAGGAGAGCGCGCGCCGGGGCGTCGAGTTCTACCGGCAGGTGCTCGACTTCGACGACCGCCCGGACCTCGAGCGCCCGAACGGCGTGTGGGACCTGGGCAGCGCCGAGGGGGCCGAGCTGGCCAAGCTGGCCGAGACGACGTACCGCGACGTCAACATCGGGCTGGCCAACCAGTTCGCGCTCTACGCCTCGCGGGCCGGCATCGACATCCACCGGGTGATCGAGGCCTCGAACTCCCAGCCGTTCAGCCACATCCACCGGCCCGGCATCGCCGTCGGCGGCCACTGCATCCCGGTCTACCCGCGGCTGTACCTGTGGAAGGACCCGGACGCCACGGTGGTCCGTGCGGCCCGGGAGGCCAACGCCCAGATGCCGGAGCGGACCGTCGCGCTGCTGGAGCCGGTGATGGGCGCGCTGGCCGGCCGCCGGGTGGTGGTGCTGGGCGCGGCGTACCGCGGCGGGGTGAAGGAGACGTCGTTCTCCGGCGTGCACGACACCGTGGCCGCCCTGCTCGCACGGGGCGCCGAGGTGCTGGTGCACGACCCGCTGTACGACGACGGGGAGCTGGCCGCACTCGGGTTCACGCCGTACCACTACGGCGAGCCGGTCGACGCGGCCGTCGTGCAGGCCGACCACGCGATGTACCGCGAGCTGGTGCCGGCCGACCTGCCGGGAGTGCAGGCCCTGGTGGACGGCCGCCGGATCACGTCCGAGCAGGGCTGGGCCGGCGTCACCCGGATCGTCCTCGGCGAGCCGCTGCCCTGACCGCTCGCGCCGTACGCTGCGGGGATGAGCGGCTACCACGCGAACCCGGACTTCGACCTCTACCGGCCGAGCGAGGACCACGAGGCGCTGCGCGCGGCGGTCCGCGCGGTCTGCGAGGACAAGATCGCGCCGCACGCGGCCGAGGTCGACGAGCGCTCGGAGTTCCCGCAGGCGGCGTACGACGCGTTGCGCGCCGGCGACTTCCACGCGCCGCACCTGCCCGAGGAGTACGGCGGGGTCGGCGCCGACGCGCTCGCGACCTGCATCGTGATCGAGGAGGTGGCCCGGGTCTGCGCCTCGTCCTCGCTCATCCCGGGGGTCAACAAGCTCGGCACGATGCCGCTGCTGCTGGCCGGCTCGGACGAGCTCAGGGCGCGCTACCTGCCGCCGGTCGCGTCGGGCGAGGCGATGTTCTCCTACGGGCTGTCCGAGCGGGAGGCCGGCAGTGACACGGCCTCGATGCGGTGCCGGGCCGCGCGCCGACGGGGACGGCTGGGTGCTCGACGGGCAGAAGTCCTGGATCACCAATGCCGGTGTCTCGCAGTACTACACGGTCCTCGCCGTCACCGACCCGGACGGCCCGCGGGGCCGCAACATCACCGCGTTCGTCGTCGAGAAGGACGACGAGGGCTTCGGGTTCGGGGCGCTCGAGCGCAAGCTCGGGATCAAGGGCAGCCCGACCCGCGAGCTGCACTTCGACGCCTGCCGCATCCCGGGCGACCGGGTGGTCGGCGAGGTCGGCCAGGGTCTGAAGATCGCCCTGCGGACGCTGGACCACACGCGGGTCACCATCGGCGCGCAGGCGGTCGGGATCGCCCAGGGCGCACTGGACTTCGCGGTCGGCTACGTCAAGGAGCGGCAGCAGTTCGGCCGGCCGATCGCCGACTTCCAGGGCATCCAGTTCATGCTCGCGGACATGGCGATGAAGCTCGAGGCGGCCCGCCAGATGGTGTACGCCGCGGCCGCCAAGAGCGAGCGCGACGACCCCGACCTGCCGTTCTTCGGCGCCGCGGCCAAGTGCTACGCCTCGGACGTCGCGATGGAGGTCACGACCGACGCCGTGCAGCTGCTCGGCGGGTACGGCTACACGAAGGACTTCCCGGTCGAGCGGATGATGCGGGACGCCAAGATCACCCAGATCTACGAGGGCACGAACCAGATCCAGCGCGTGGTGATGGCCCGCCAGCTCCTCCGGTAGCGGAACGCGCACGGGCATCTCGCCGCGGGTAGCCTTCGGCCATGAGCGAGGTGCGCGAGGCAGTGGTGGAGCGGCTGCTCCAGGGGATGCGGGACACCGACGCCGCCAACGGCGGTCTGGGCGACTTCATGAGCGCGGAGTTCTCCCGCGAGGAGCCGACCGACGAGGAACGGGCCGAGGCTCACCGCCGCTACGTGGACGAGCTGGCCGAGAAGGGCCTGCCCGCACTGGAGCCCGAGTCGCAGGCCGAGCCGGAGCCCAAGGCCTCCTCAGACGGCTAGATGCTCCAGCACGGCGTCGATCACGCGGTCCTGGTCGGCGTCGGTGAGATCGGTCGAGCAGGGCAGTGACAGCCCGCGGGCGAACAGGTCGTCGCCCACCGCGCCCCCCACCCGCTCGTCCGCGGCGTACGGCGGCTGCGCGTGCAAGGGCCGCCACAGCGCCCGGGCCATGACGCCAGCCCGGTCCAGGTGGTCGAGCAGCCCGTCCCGGCCGCCCGGCAGGTCGTCCGGGACCAGCACCGAGTACAGCCAGTACGTCGAGTCGAGCCCCGGCACCCGTGGCGGCAGCTCCAGGCCGGTGCCGGCGAACGCCGTGTCGTACCGGGCCGCGATCTCCCGCTTGCGCCGGACGAACTCCGGCAGCCGCTCCAGCTGGGCCACGCCCAGGGCGGCGGACAGGTTCGTGAGCCGGTAGTTGTAGCCGACCTCGTCGTGCAGGTACCCGGTGTCCGGCACCTTGGCCTGCGTGGTGAGGTGCTTGGCCCGCGCGGCCAGCTGCTCGTCGTCGGTGACCAGCATCCCGCCGCCGCCGGTCGTCACGATCTTGTTGCCGTTGAACGAGAATGCGCCGATCCGCCCCACGGCACCGGTCTGGCGGCCGGCCAGCGGGCCGGCCGACCACCCCGCGCCGAGCGACTCCGCGGCGTCCTCGAGGACGGCGACGCCGTACCGCTCGCAGACGTCGAGGATCTCCGCCAGCCGCGCCGGCTGCCCGAGCACGTGAACCACCTCGACCACCTTCGGCATCGGGCCGTCGCCGCCCGAACGCCGCTCCAGCAGCTCGGCCAGCGCGTCCGGGTCCATCGTCCAGGTCGACCGCTCGGAGTCGACCAGGACGACGTCGGCCCCCTGGTACCGCACGGGGTTCGACGACCCGACGAACGTGAAGTCGGACACCGGCACCACGTCGCCCGGTCCGACACCCAGCAGCACCAGGCCCACGTGGATGGCGGCCGTCCCCGACGCGCAGGCGACGGCGAACCGAGCCCCGACCGCCTCGGCGAACTGCCGTTCGAAGTCGCTGACGAACGACCCCACGGACGAGACGTAGCCGGAGGCCATCGCCTCCGCCACCAGCTCCCGCTCCCGCGGACCGATGTTCGGTACGGCGAGCGGGATCACCGCTGGTACCGCGCGGCCGCGCCGGCGTCGGCCCGGGGGGCCAGCCACTCGGCCGTACGCCGCAGCCCCTCCTCGAGCGGCACCGACGCCGACCAGCCCAGCCGCTCCTTGGCCTTCGCCGGGTCGGACAGCAGCACCTCGACCTCCGAGGCCGCCGGCCGCACGCGGTCCTCGTCGGTCACCACCTCGGCGCTGGACCCGGTGACGGCCAGGCACATCTGCACGACCTCGCCGATCGAGTGCGTGCTGCCCGTCCCGAGCTGGACGGTCTCGCCCGGCTCCAGGTCGGCGACCGCCGCGGCCAGGAAGCCCGCGCAGGTGTCGCTGACGAACGTGAAGTCCCGGCGCGGCGTCAGCGCGCCGAGGTGCAGCTGGCGGGCACCGGCCAGCAGCTGCCCGAGCACCGTCGGGATCACCGCGCGCGCCGACTGCCGCGGGCCGTAGGTGTTGAACGGCCGCAGGGTGACGACCGGCGTGCCGAACGAGAGGGCGAACGACTCGCACATCTTGTCGGCCGCGATCTTCGTTGCACTGTAAGGGGATTGACCACGCAAGGGATGCGTCTCGGTGATCGGCACGGTGTCCGGCGTGCCGTACACCTCGGACGTCGACGTGTGCACCATGCGCGGGATCTCGCGCCGCCGGACGGCCTCGAGGACGTTCAGCGTGCCGGTCACGTTGGTGTCGACGTACGACCGCGGCGCGACGTAGGAGTAGGGGATCGCGATCAGCGCCGCGAGGTGCAGGACGACGTCGACCCCGGCGACGGCCTAGTCCACCAGCTCGGCGTCGCGGACGTCGCCGAGCACGAGCTCGGCCCGGCCCTCCTCGCGTGCCCGGCGAAACGGCTCGGACTCCTCCAGCCAGCCGGCCGTGCCGAACGAGGTGTACAGGCAGAACGCGCGGACCCGGGCGCCGGCGTCCAGCAGGGCCTCGGTCAGGTGGCTGCCGATGAAGCCGTCGGCACCGGTGACGAGCACCGTCTGCCCGGCGAGGCCGACCCGGCCGGTGAGCCCGGTGAGGCCGGAGCCGCTCACGCCTGCCCCTTGGCCCGGGCCAGGTCGCCGGGCGTGCCGACGTCGATCCAGTCCGACCGCAGCGGCCATGCGGCGACCGTCGCCCCCTTGTCCAGGCAGGTCTGGATCAGCTCCGGCATCGTCGACGGCGCCCCGGGCTCGACCAGGTCGAGTGCCTCCGGCGCGACGGCGTACACCCCGGCGTTGACGTTCATCGACAGGCTCGGCTTCTCCCGTACCTGCGTGACCGAGGTCCCGCTGGTCTCGACCACGCCGAACGGCACCTCGTGCTGGTACGGCCGGGTGGCCACCGTGATGGTGGCCGCGCAGCGGTCGTGGAACGCGAGCAGCTGGTCGGGCTCGAAGCGGAACATCAGGTCACCGTTCAGGACGAGGGTGGGCACGGCCAGGTCCGGCCGCGTGGCGCGGAACAGCGCGAGCGACCCGGCCGTGCCGAGCGGCCGGTCCGGGTCCTCGCGCAGGTAGGTCACCGAGCAGCCCAGCCGGCTGCCGTCACCGAGGTGCGACTCGATCTGGTCGGCCAGGTGGTTGACGCTGACGTAGAGGTCGCGCACGCCGCCGCCGACCAGGTTCAGCACGATCCACTCCAGGATGCTGCGGTCGGCGACCTCCATCAGCGGCTTGGGGGTGTCGCGGGCCAGCTCGCCGAGCCGGGTGCCGCGGCCACCGGCCATGATCACCGCCGGGTTCGGGAGCGGCTCGACGCCGATGACGTCGGAGAGGGTGTGCAGCCCGACCAGCCGGCCGGAGGTGTCCACCTCGGGCACCGCGGCGATGTGCAGCGCGCGCATCAGGTCGAGCACCTTGGCCCGCCCCGACCCGGCCGGGACGGTCTGCGGCGCTGCCGTGGCGAACGGCAGCGCCGCGGCCGAGAGCGCGGCGCCGCCGAGCAGCGCCCGGCGGACGTCGCCGTCGGTCAGCAGCCCGACCAGCCGCTGCTCGTCGTCCACGATCAGGGCCACCGCCAGCGCCGAGCGGTCGATGACCGCGAGGACGTCGTGCAGGGTCGCGGACGTGGGCGCGGTGGCCGCACCGAGCGCGTGCCGGGTCACGTCCTGCTCCTCGCGGGGACGCCGACCACCGTCGCGCCGGCCGGCACGTCGCGGGTGACGACCGCGCCCGCGCCGACCACGGCGTCCGCACCGATCGTGAGGCCCTGCAGCACCGTCGCGCCGCTGCCGACCAGCACGCGGTCGCCGATCGTGACGTGCCCCGAGACGTTCGCGCCGGGGTTCACCACGCAGCAGCGGCCGAGCACGCTGTCGTGACCGACCCCGGACCGCGGGTTCAACAGCGTGCCGGCCCCGAGCCGGACGTCGGTGGTGACCACGCAGCCCGAGGAGACGACCACCGCGTCGGACAGCCGGGAGCCGGCGCCGACGTCGGAGTGCGGGTGGACCAGGACCGGCAGCTCGAAGCCCTCGCGCTGCTCGTACCGGCGCAGCACCGCGTCGCGGACGGCCGGGAAGCCGAGCCCGAGCGCGAGCGCCCCGGTCCGGCCGGACAGCCCGGCCTCGTCCTCCTCGGTCAGCAGCGACTGGAACGCCAGCGCCCGTCCGGCTCGGTCGTGCCCGACGGCCGCGATGAGGTCACGCGTCTCGCGGGCCTGACCGCCCGCGCCGAGCACCCAGATCGGCAGCTCACTCATCGTGGAAAGCCTTGCGCTGCAAGCCTCCTGCGACCGCACGACGGATGACGTCGACGATCCGGGGGGCGGCCTTGCCGTCGCCGTACACGTTCACCGCCGAGCGGGCCTGCTCGCGGAACGCCGGCTCGAGGGCCGCGCGGATCGCCGCCTCGATCGAGGCCCGGTCCTCGACGGAGTCGATGACGTTGCGGCCGCTGACCCGGCCGCGCTGGCGGTCGCCGACGTTGACGACGGGCACGCCGAAGCTGGCCGCCTCGAGGATCCCGCTCGAGCTGTTGCCCACCACCACGTCGGCGGCCGCCATCACCGGCAGGTACGCCGTGCCGAGGGAGGCGCGCTCGACCAGCTGGGGGTACGCCGCGACGGCCTCGGCGATCCGCTGCCGCACCGCACCCTGGCCCAGGTCGGGGCCGGGATGGGTGACGACCGCCGTGCCGGCGGTGGCGGCGACGGCCTCGAGCACGTGGCCGGCCCCGGTCGCCGGGTCGGGCCCGGCCGCGGTCACCGGGTGGTAGGTGACCAGCGCCAGCGGGCGGGTCACGGGACGGCCGAGCAGCCGGGCCAGCTCGTCGTCGGTGGCCGGCTCGACCGTGACCAGGTGGTCCAGCGACGGCGCGCCGGTGACGGTCACCCGGTCCGGCGGCTCTCCGAGTCGGCGGACCCGGGCCGCCGCGTCCTCGGTGCTGACGGCGTGCAGGTCCGCGAGCTTGGTCATCGCGTGCCGCACCCGGTCGTCCACGGCCCCCTCGGTCACCTCGCCGCCGTGCAGGTGCACGACGGGCACCCCGCCGAGCACCGCGGGCGGCACGGCGTACAGCAGCTCCCACCGGTCGCCGAGGACCACGAGCGCGGCGGGATCGAGCTCCTGCAGGGCGGTGGCGACCGCCGCCGACAGGTCCGCGCCGGCGCTCGTGAGCCGGTCCAGCCCGTCCCCGGCCCCGGCCCGGCTGTCCGGCAGGTGCCGGACAGCGACGCCGGCCGCGGCCAGCCCGAGGTCGGCGAGCGCCTCGTCCAGCGCGCCCGGGGCCAGCAGCGTGACGTCGAGGTCCGGCGACTCGGCCAGGGCCGCGAGCACCGGAGCGAGCGGGAACAGGTCGGCCCGCGTGGCGGCGAACACCGCCACCCGCGGCGCGGTGGCCGGCGTGGCGCTCATCCGGGCCGTCCGGCCAGGTCGTCCTCGTGCAGCGGCTCGCCGCGGCGGACCGCTCGGACCAGCTCGGCCCCGACCACGTCCCGGGCCGGCAAGATGCCGGACGCCGGGCGGAGCAGGGCGACGTCTCCAGGCCCGAGCCGCTCACCCGGGGCCAGGTCGCGGGCGGCGTGCCAGCTCCGCCGGACCAGCGGCACGTTGCCGGCCTCGGCCGGGACCGGGACCTTGCGCCCGTCCCCGAGAGCGGCGTGGGCGGCCCGGACGTCGGCGACGTACGCCGTGAAGCCCTCCGCGTCGGCGCTCGCCGCGTGGTCCGGCCCGGGGCGCGACCGGTCGAGGGTGATGTGCTTCTCCAGGGCGGCCGCGCCGAGGGCGACCGCGGCGACCGCGGTGACCGTGCCGACCGTGTGGTCGGACCAGCCGACGGGGACGCCGAAGGTCCGGCGCATCGTGACCATCGCCCGCAGGTTCGCCTGCTCGACGGGAGCGGGGTAGCTCGAGACGCAGTGCAGCAGCAGCAGACCGGGCGCGCCGGCCAGCCAGTCCACGGCGTCCGCGACCTCCGCCTCGGTGCCCATGCCGGTCGAGCAGAGCACCGGCAGGCCGCGGGTCGCGACCTCGGTCAGGAGCGGCTTGTTGGTCAGCTCGCCCGATCCGAGCTTCAGTGCGTGGACGCCCAGCCGGCACACCAGGTCCAGGCTGCCGAGGTCGAAGGCCGTCGACAGGAAGTCGATGTCCCGCTCGACCGCATGGTCGCGCAGCTCCGGCCAGGCCGCCTCGGGCAGCACGAGCCGCTCCAGCAGCTCGCGCTGCGTCCCGATCCCGGTGCTCGCCGCCTGGTAGGCCGCGGTCTGCGCGGTCGGCGAGACCAGTGCGGCCGGGTCGAACGTCTGGAACTTGATCGCGTCCGCGCCGCAGTCCGCGGCCAGGTCGACGAGCGCGTGCGCGTCGGCGACCGACCCGTCGTGGTTCACCCCGGCCTCGGCGACGACGTACAGATCGGGCCGGTCGGTGAGTGAGAACGCGGTCATCCGCGCCAGGATAGGTGCATGCGCGTGCTCGCCGTGGTCCCCGCCCGCGGCGGGTCGAAGGGCCTTCCCGGCAAGAACATCCGGCCGCTGGCCGGCATCCCCCTGATCGGCCACTCGCTGCGGGCGGCCGCGCTCGTCCCGTCCATCGACCGGTGCGTGGTGAGCACCGACGACCGGCGCATCGCCCTGGTGGCCCGCGACCTCGGGGGCGACGTGCCGTTCCTGCGGCCGGAGGAGCTGGCGCGGGACGAGACGCCGATGGCTCCGGTGCTGGTGCACGCCCTCGCCACCGTCGAGGCCGACGAGGGCACGCCGTACGACCTGCTGGTCCTGCTCGACCCCACCAGCCCGGCCCGCGATCCGGAGGAGGTCGAGCGGGCCGTGCAGCTGCTCGTCGAGCGGCCCGAGTGGGACGGCGTGGTGAGCGTCTCGGCGCCGACCTTCCATCCGGTGTGGGTCGGCGTCCGCGCGGCCGACGACGGGTCGGGCCGGATGGAGCGGTACTTCCCGGACGGCGTGGGCATCACGCGGCGCCAGCAGCTGCCGCGCTACCTCCGGGTCAACGGCAGCTTCTACGTCTGGCGCAGCGAGTTCGTGCGCCGGATGGAGACGTCCTGGATGGACGAGGGCGTGCACGGCATGGTCGAGACACCCGAGGGCCGCGCCTACGCGATCGACTACCTGGAGGAGTTCGACCGCCTGGAGGCGCTGATCACCCAGGGCGTGATCGTGCTGCCGTGGCTCAGACGAGGTGGCGAGCCTCGCCCTCGGTGAGGTCGGACAGCGTGCGCACCGTGCCCTCGAGCCGGCGCAGCCGCTCCTCGTAGTGGCTGACGATCTGCATCCGCACCCGGATCTGCTCGTGCTGGGCGCGGATCTCCTCGACCAGCCGGCGGGCCTCCACCTGCTCGTCCTCGTCGGCGACGAACCGGCCGGTGCCGAGGCGCTCCTCGATCCGGCCCATCCGCTCCTCGAGCGCACCCATCTGCGCGGTGAGCACCTCGTGCTCGGCGTCCCGGTGGTTGGAGGCGATCGTCAACGGCCGCAGCTGTTCGTGGATGTCGGACAGCCGCGTGGCGACCTGCTCCAGCTGCCGCGCCTGGCGCGCCACCTGCTTGCTCGTCCGCTCCTGCGCGGCCGTCACCGAGCTCGGGACGAACACCGCGCGGCGCGCTCGGGCCAGCCGGCGCCGGATCCCAGCGGACTGTTCACTCATTGTTCGCCTTCCGTCGAGGTCGAACCCGATCCGGCCCGAATTCGTGCTCAGTCATAGAACCGCACGCTCCCGTCGGCGACCCAGGAGCCCAGCAGCGCGCCCTCCCGGACCAGGTCGTGATAGGGGTTCACCTGCGTCGAACCGCCACTGTGGTGGGCCCATTCGGTCTGCTCGGTCTGGGTCAGGAACGAGAAGCCGGTCGCGACGAGGCGGGCGTCCGGGAACATCTCGTGGGCCAGGTAGACGAGCGTCATGCCACTGGTCGGGATGAGCCGTCCGGGCCGGTGACCGGGGTCGAGCCGGTCGGCCAGACGCTTCATCACGACGCCGTTCGGCAGGGGCATCGCGCCGAGGTCGCGGGGCCAGAACAGCGGGTTGAGCCGGACCCCCCGCAACAGCGGAAACCCCATCTGCGGAACGAGATACGCGCGTCGGCGGTAGTCCTGGAAGACCCAGCGGGTGGACCGGACGCGACGCGACAACAGCACCACGTGGCACGCGCTGCCCAGGGTCGGAGGGTCACCGGGCTCGTCGAGCTTCAGCGAGTTGACCCGCATCACCAGGTCGCTCGCGTCGATGGCCGCGGCCCGCTCCGCGTCGGGCTCGAGCGGCTTGTTCCCGACGACCGCGACCGAGCGCACCGGGCGGTGCACGGCGTAGGACTCGACGTACGCGCGCAGCAGCTCCCACTGCTCCTGCTGCGACTCGGCCAGCTCAGCCCGGAACACGCGGACATCCAACCATCGACGGCTAGCATCGGCGCCGATGTCCGCTCCCGAGGTCGTGGCGAGCGCGGTCGTGATCCTCGGTGTCCTCTGGCTTCCCGGTCTGGCAATGACGTATGCGCTCCAGCTCAGGGGCATCGGGGCCGTCGCCGTGGCTCCCGCGCTGAGCTGCAGCCTGCTCGGCTGCGGAGCGGTCCTGGCCGCGTACGCCGGTGTGCGGTGGTCGGTCGGGCTGCTGCTGCTCGCGACGCTCGTGGCGGTGGTCGTGGCCCGGGTGGTCCGGCGGTGGCTCGGGCCGGCTCCGCGCCGGGACCGGTGGCGGGTCCGCCGGGCGGCGGTCCTGGGCACGCTGGTCGGCGCGGCCTTCCTCGCGTTCGCGATGTCGCGGGCGATCGGCTCGGCGTCCGCCGTGCCCGCGCAGCCGGACGCGACCTACCACCTGAACTCGATCCGCAGCATGCTGGCCGGCGGCGACTTCTCGAGCCTGGACGGCGGGGCGTTCCTGTACGGCCGGCCGCACAGCTTCTACCCCTCGACGTTCCAGGGTGTCGCCGCCACCGCCGGACTGGTGGTCCACGCCCAGCCGATCGTCCTGGCCAACGTGCTCGCGCTGCTGGCGCCGGCGGTGGTCTGGACGGGCGGCTGCGTGTTCCTCGGCCGGCAGCTGTTCGGCCCCAGCCGCGCAGCGCTGGTCTTCTCGGGTCTGGCCGCGTCGTCGTTCACCGCGATGCCCTTCCTCGTCGCCGGCTACGGGCCGCTGTGGCCGCTGCTGCTCGGCCTGTCGCTCCTGCCGAGCCTGCTCGGACTGCTGCTCCCGCTCTTCGGCCTGGCCGCCGCCGACGTCGTCGGCCGCCCCCGGGCCGCGGTCCTGCTGGCCGCCGCGGTCGCCGGCCTGGCCTTCGTCCACCCGGACGCGCTGGCCTCGCTGGTGGTCCTGACGTACGTCGTCGCCGTCGTGAGTGCCCTCACCGCTCTCGTGCGCGGCCCGCGGACGCCCGGGCGCGCGACCGCCGCCGTGCTCGCCCTCGCCCTGCCGCCGCTGCTCTGGGTCGCGGTGCTGCAGCTGCCCCGGGCCCGCGCGATGAGCCGGGCCTACCGGGTCGGGCCGGTGGTGTCCCACGGCCGCGGCCTCGCCGATGCGCTGCTGAACCGGCCGTACCACGCGCACACCGCCCTCTGGGTGACCTCGGCGGTGGCGCTGCTCGGCGTTCTCGCCTGCCTGTGGCGGCGGCGACTGCGCTGGCTCGGCGCGGCGTACGTCGTCCTGGCCCTCGTCTCCGTCGGTGTGGCCGCGGTGCAGGACGGGTACACCCGCGCGCTGACCGTCTACTGGTACAACGACCCGCCGCGACTGGCCGCGCTCGTCCCGCTGGCGGGGGCGCCGGCGCTGGCCGCAGGCTTGCTGGCCCTGTCCGGCGCACCTGCGGGGCCGGCCCGGTGTCGGGGTGCGGCGGCCCGGTGCCCTGTCAGCGCTGGCCGTCGCCGTGCTCTACGTCGTCGCGACGCTGGGCAACAACCACGGCGCGCAGGTGTCGACGCTGCGCCCGTACTACCACCCGCGGAACCCGTCGGCGGCCCTGCTGACTCCGCAGGAGGCGGACGCCCTGCAGGTGCTGGCCCGCTCGATCCCCGGGATGCGGTGGTGGCCGACAACCCCTGGCGGGGGCACGCCCTGCTCTACGCCTTCACCGCGCGGCGGGTGGTCTTCTACAGCGAGAAGGCCGTCACCACGCCGGACCGCCAGGTCGTGGCCGACGCGCTGTTCCTCGCCGCGTCGCCGCAGCATCCCGAGGTCTGCCCGGCGGTGCGGGCGCTGGGTGCGACGTACGTCATCACCGGCGGGCGCAACGAGCTGCCGAACCGGAACGGCCGCGACCAGTTCCTCGGCGTCGACCTCGTGCCGGGACGGCCGGGCTTCGCGCTGGTGGCCCGGTCCGCGCCGTACGCCCTGTGGCGGATCACCGCCTGCGGGTGACGAAGTGTGCAGATCCTGTACGAGCCCGACACGCTGCTGCTCGCCTGGCCGGTGAACCCAGCACCGTGGCGGATACTGGCCGCCTATGAGCACGAGCACGCGGCCCCCGCCGCCGGGCGCCGCGGCGCGCCACGGCCTCGAGGTCGAGCGGTCCTACCGGCCGACGACCCGACCGCTGCGCGACCCGGCCGCGCTCGAGCCGCCGATGCTCACCCGGCGCGCCGTCACCCTGCTGCTGATGACGCTGGTCCTGCCGGGCAGCGCGCAGGTCACCGCGGGGAACCGCCGCCTCGGCCGGATCGGCCTGCGGGTCTGGTTCACGCTGATCCTGCTCGCCGCTGCTGCTCGGCGTCGCCTACCTGCTCGACCGGCCGTTCGCGATCGGGCTGTTCACCCGCAGCAGCACGCTGCTGCTGCTGATCGCCGGCCTCGTGGTGCTGGCCCTGCTGTGGGCGGTGCTGTTCGCGGACGCCTGGCGGCTCGGTGCGCCGAGGCTGCAGACCGGCGGCGCCCAGCGGGCCACCGCGGTGCTCTCGGTGCTCCTCGTCCTGCTCACCGCCGGCCCGCTGCTGTTCGCGGCCAAGCAGGCGAGTGCCGGCCGGGCCCTGATCTCCACGGTGTTCGGCGGCAACAAGCACTCGGCCGCGGTGGCCGGCCGCTACAACGTCCTGCTGCTCGGCGGCGACGCGGGCAGCGACCGCGAGGGCCTGCGGCCGGACAGCATGACGCTGGTCAGCATCGACGCGGACTCCGGCCGGACCGTGATGTTCTCCTTCCCGCGCAACATGCAGAACGTGCCCTTCCCGGTGTCCTCGCCGATGCACCGGGTCTTCCCGAACGGGTACGACTGCGGTGACAGCTGCCTGCTCAACGCCGTCTACACCTACGCATCGACGCACAAGGGGCTCTACCCCTCGACCGTGAAGGACCCCGGGGCGCAGGCCACGATGGACGCCGTGTCGGCCATCACCGGGCTGAAGGTCAACTACTACGCGCTGATCGACCTCAAGGGCTTCCAGGGCCTGATCGACGCCGTCGGCGGCATCACGGTCGACGTCAAGCAGCGCGTGCCGATCGGCGGCGAGACCACCCCGATCAGCGGGTACATCAAGACGCGGCACCCAGCACCTCAACGGCTACCACGCGCTCTGGTACGCGCGCTCCCGCACCGGGTCGAGCGACTACGTCCGCATGGCGCGCCAGCGCTGCGTGATGACCGCGATGCTGCAGCAGCTGAACCCGGAGACCGTGCTGCTGAAGTTCAACGGGATCGCGTCCGCGTCCAGCAAGGTGATCAGCACCAGCATCCCGGAGGGGGACCTGGGCACGTTCGTCGACCTGGCCATCAAGGCCAAGTCGCAGAAGGTCACCAGCGTGCAGTTCGTGCCGCCGCTGGTGGTGCCCAAGCACCCCGACTTCGCCGCGATCAGGGCCCGGGTGGCCGCCGCCATCGCCACCGCGGAGAAGCCGCCGGCCACGGCCTCCCACACCGCTGCGCCGTCCGCCACCTCGCATGCGAGCAGCGGCACCGGCAGCAGCGCGAGCAGGCTACGAGTGGGGCCACGAGCGGTGAGGTCGACGCCAAGGCCGTGTGCTCCGCGGCATGAGCCGGCCGGTCACCGTGGTGATGCCCATCCTCAACGAGGAGCGGCATCTCGAGGAGGCCGTCGGGGCCGCCCTCGACCAGTCCTACGACGGCCCGCTCGAGGTCGTCCTCGCGCTGGGCCCGAGCAGCGACGACACCGACCGCATCGCGCAGGACCTCGCCGCCGCTGATCCGCGAGTCCGGCTGGTGCGCAACCCTTCCGGGCGAACGGCGGACGGCCTCAACGCCGCGGTCGCCGCCGGTCGCGGTGACGTCGTCGTCCGGGTCGACGGTCACGGCCTGCTGGACGCCGACTACGTGCGGACCGCGGTCGACACCCTCGACCGCACCGGAGCCGCGAACGTCGGTGGACTGATGGCGGCGGAGGGCACCACGCCGTTCGAGCGGGCGGTCGCCGCGGCGATGACCTCGGTGCTCGGGGTCGGTGCCGCGCGCTTCCACACCGGTGGCGACCCGGGCCCGGCCGACACGGTCTACCTCGGGGTCTTCCGCCGCGAGTGGCTGGACCGGGTCGGCGGCTACGACCCGCAGTTCGTCCGGGCCCAGGACTGGGAGATGAACCACCGGATCCGGCAGGCCGGCGGGCTGGTCTGGTTCACCCCCGAGCTGCGGGTGCGGTACCGGCCGCGGGCCACGCTGAAGGCGCTGTCCCGGCAGTACTTCGAGTACGGCCGGTGGCGTCGGGTGGTCTCCCGGGCCCACCCCGGCACGGTGAACCTGCGCTACCTCGCCGCCCCGGCGGCCGTCACCGGCGTCGTGGTCGGCACGCTGGCCGGGCTCACCCTCACGCCCTGGGCCTTCGTGCTGCCGGCCGGGTACGTCGCGCTGGTCGTCGCCGGCTCGGCCGTCACCGGCTCGGGGCTGGGGCTGCGCGAGCGGGCCCGGCTGCCCGTGGTGCTGGCCACCATGCACCTGTCGTGGGGTGTGGGCTTCCTCACCAGCCCGGCGTCGCTGGTGCCGCAGGAGCTCAAGCGAGAGGTGCGATCCGCTCACCCAGCGCCGTGACGGCCGCGGCGAACCGCTCCACCGCGGCCGGGCCGGTCGGGCCCAGCAGGTAGGCCGCCAGCTCCGCGCGGGCCGGCCCCCACGGGTCACGGCCGGCGCGCAGGTCGGCCAGCAGGCCGTCCAGCCCGTCCAGGTCCGCCCCCAGCAGCGTGGCCGCCGCCGTCGACGGTGCCGCCGCGTGCAGCTCGTCCGCCGGGCGCCCGGAGGGGTTGAGCACCGCGTACGGCCGCCCGGTGGCCAGCCAGTCGGTCACGACGGCCGAGACGTCGGCCACCAGCAGGTCCGAGGCCTCGAAGCAGGCGAGGAGCCCGGGCTCGCGACCCGGCACGACGAGGTGTCCGTCCAGGGGGAGCGGGCGGTCCGCGTCCGGCGCGTCGGGCACGACCGTGGCCCCCGCGGCGCGCAGCAGGTCGAGGATCGCGCGGTGGGCCCGCCGGGTGGCGCCGTCCCGGCTTCCGGTCAGCGGGTGCGGTCGGTAGACCACCCGCAGGTCCGGCTCGGCCAGCAGCCGGCGCACCAGCTCGAGGCCCCCGTGCACCAGGGAGGAGTGGTAGGGCTCCTCGCCCCAGCCCTCCCACGTCGGCGCGTAGAGCACCGCGAGGGGTCCGTCCCCGGCCCGCGGGCCGACGGACAGACCGGCCAGCTGCGGCCGCCCGACCTCGACGACGGCTCCGGGGAGCAGCCGGGCGCCGCTGCGCTCGTACCGGTCCCGGCCGGCCGGGCCGGCCACCCAGACCTCGTCGTAGACGCGGGCGAAGGGGGTCGAGCTGGAGGCCTTGTCGCTGTCGCCGTGCCCGACGAAGGCGAACCCGATGCCGCCGCGCCGCAGCAGGTGGATGTTGCCGGTCCCGTTGGCCACGAACAGCGCCACACGCGTGCCCGGCAGCGGGAACCCGACCAGCGTGGTCGAGCCGGGCACGCAGACCACCGGCAGCGTCGTCGGCGCGAGCACCCGCAGCGTCCCCGGGTCGCGCAGCAGGACCAGGGCCGGGCGGCCGAGGCCCTCGACCACGCGCAGCCAGCTCTCCACCTGGTACGCCGTCGCCGGCTCGCCGGCGTGGTAGAGCACGACCTCCGGCCTCAGCTCGGCCACCCGGGCGGCCACGGCCTCGGGCACCCGGTGGCGGGGGTCCGCGGCCCGGACCCGGCGCAGGGCGACCGTCAGGGCGGACAGCAGAGCCAGCGAGGCGGCCAGCGCGACCAGGACGCCGACGAGCAGGACGACGCCACCGGAGCCCGCGGCGACGGCCACGACCCCCACCAGCAGCGGCAGGTCGGCCAGGGCGGGCGTGCGCTCGTCGACCAGCCACGCGGAGGGGCCGGGGGGCAGGCCGAGGTGACCGAGGTCGATCCCGCGGGAGAGCACCGGCGCCCGGCCCAGCACGGCGATCGTCTCGGCCCCGCCGTACGCCGCGGCGGCGAGCACCAGGAGCGCGAGCCAGCCGGCCGCCGCCCCCGAGAGGCTCCCGCCACCGGACAGGCAGCGGCCGAGCAGCGTCAGCGCGAGCAGCCCCCGGACCGCCAGCCGCAGCGCGGGGCCGAGCCGCACCTCGCCCAGCACCCAGCCCAGGGGACGGCGCCGGCCGAGCACGGCCTCGGCGGCCAGAGCACCCACCGCCCCGACCGCGAACACCCAGGGCCGGCCGAGCAGCGCGCCCACGACCAGGACGGCGTACGCCGCGGTGACCGCGAACAGGTTGCGGGCCAGGTCGGTGCGGCGGCCCGGCAGCGGGACGGTCTCGACCCGCGTGCGGGTGATGCCGCCGTCAGACGTCGTGCTGGTCATCGGGCGCCTCGGCGGCGGCGAGCGCGGCCGCGATGCGGGCCGCCTCGCGCTCGGTGCGGGTGATGCCGGCACCCTGCGGCTCCACCCGCCGTACGTCGATGACCTGGCCGGTCATCCGCGACACCAGCACGTCGATCGAGGTCAGCGCGACGGCCGAGCTGCTCAGCAGCGTCGTCGGGTCCTCGGCTCCGAAAGCGTTGGTACGCATGGGAGTTGCCGTGCGCTCGGGGTTGATGCAGTTGACCCGGACGCGCAGCGCGCTCCACTCGTCGGCGAGGGCCTGGGTCAGGTTGACGACGGCCGCCTTGGCCGAGGAGTAGAGGCTGTAGCCGGCCCGGCCGCGCGTGTAGGAGCTGGAGGTGAACAGCAGCAGCGAGCCGCGCGTCTCCTTGCAGGTAGGGAAGGGCCGCGCGGGCCACCATCACCGGCGCCAGGTAGTTGATCCGCACGGCCTCCTCGATCTGCTCGGGCGAGGTCTCGTGCAGGGCGCCGCGGCGCAGCACGCCGGCGGTGACCACGACGTGGTCGATCCGGCCGGTCGCCGCGTGCACCTCGGCCAGGGCCCGCTCGACGTCCTCCGGGCGCTCGACGTCCACCCCGCCCTGGCTGCGGCTGAACGTGAAGACGTTGGCGCCGAAGCCCTTGGCCAGCGCGGCGATGTCGGCGCCGATGCCGTAGCTGCCGCCGAGGACGACCACCGTCGTGCCGCTGAGCCGCTCGGCGTAGACGCGCTCGCCGACCGGGTCGGGGGCGATCGTCGAGCCGAGCTGGAACAGCTTGTCGGCGACGAAGATGTCGATCGGCTGGGTGATCTTCATGTTCTGGTCGGTGCCCTCCACGACGAAGATCGGCACGTCGGGCAGGTACCGCAGCACCACGCCGCAGTCGTCGGTCGCGGGGAAGTCCGGGTCCTGCGAACCCGATCTCGTACGCCCGGCGGATCACCGAGAGCCGGAACGCCTGCGGGGTCTGCCCGCGGCGCAGCGTCTCCCGGCTCGGGATGCTGCTCGATGCACCCGCGCGCGTCGACGACGACGATCGTGTCGGCCGAGGGGATGGCGACGTCGACGGCCTCGTACGTCTGCAGCGCCTCGACGCAGTCGCTGATGATCCGGTGGTCGACCAGCGGCCGGACCGCGTCGTGGAAGAGCACGTTGCACTCCTCCTCGCCGAGGACCGACAGCGCGATCCGGGTGCTGTCGTTGCGGGTCTCACCGCCCTCGACCACGGTCGTCACCTTGGGGTGCGCCGGCCCGACGATGGCCTCGGCCTCGGCCAGGAAACCCGGAGCCATCAGCACGACGATCTCGTCGATCTCCTCGGCGTCCTCGAACACGTCGAGCGTGTGCTCGAGGATCGTCTTGCCGGCGACCTTCACCAGCTGCTTCGGGATGTGCAGGCCGACCCGCGTGCCGGTGCCGCCGGCGAGGACCACCGCGACGTTGCGCAGCCGTGGGGGAGCGCTCATGCGCCGGGCTCACCGCCGCCTCGGGCATGGGCGGTCGCGGCCGCGTTGGCCCGGGCCAGGTCCTCCTCGAAGTCGACCTCGACGGCGAACAGGTCGGAGATGTCGACCGGCACGACCCGCAGCCCGTCCTGCTCGATCGCCAGCTCGATGCCGCGCTCGAAGTAGTCCTGCTCCTCGCACTCGGCCAGCCGGGCGATCAGCGCGGCCTTGTCGCGCGCCGGCGACGACGTTGATCCCGACGGCCTCGCCGAGGGCGCCGGTCACGGTCTTGGACAGCTCGCGCACGAAGCCGTCGCCGTCGACGGTGTACTTGACCTCCTCGTCGGCGACCTGGCGGCGGTGTTGACCGCGATCGCGGACCGGTCCGTCCTCGACGTACGGCGCGCAGCCGGCGCAGCACCTCGGGGTCGAAGACGACGTCGCCGTTCATCCAGATGACCGGGCCGTCGTGGCTGAGGCGCGCAGCGCCTTGAGCAGGCTGCGGTTGGTGTTGGTCTGGTCGTAGCTCTCGTTGTAGACGAACACCGCGTCCGGCGCCGCCTCCATGACCAGCTCCAGCTTGAACCCGACGACGACCATCACCCGGGCCCGCTCGCCGAACGCCGTCGCGACGTTGGCCAGCTGCTGGGCCAGGATGCTCCGGCCGTCGTCCAGCGGGGTCAGCGGCTTCGGGAAACGGCCGCCCCAGCCGGGTGCCCATGCCGGCGGCCAGGATGGTGACCTGGACCGCACCATCCAGCGCGCTCATCCGGACAGGGTAGACCGCGGCTGTCACCCTCGATCCGGCCGGGCAGCACGCCGGCTGCGTGATAACTTTCCCGGGCCGATGCCTCGCCGGGTAACTGCCCGGGCGGCTCTCGAGCGGGCCCGCTGAGGCCCCGATGGGAGTGGACGGCGACATGCTTCTGGTGCGGCGCACCCGAGCCGTCTTCGCCTATCGGCGCATCCTGTGGCTGCTGATCGTCCGTGACCTGAAGGTCCGGTACGCCGGGTCCGTCCTGGGCTACATCTGGACCGATCCTCGACCCGCTGCTGATGACCGGCGTCTACTGGTTCGTCTTCACCCAGGTCTTCGTGCGCAAGGCGCCGGCGAGGACCCGTACATCCTGTTCCTGGTGCTCGGGCTGCTGGCCTGGCAGTGGTTCAACGGCACCGTGACCGACACCACCCGGGCCCTGGTCGCCGACAGCCGGCTGGTGCGCTCGACCAACATCCCGCGCGAGATCTGGGTGCTGAAGACCGTGGGGTCCAAGGGCGCTGGAGTTCCTCTTCTCGCTGCCGGTGATCGTGCTTCTTCATGGTGCTCTACCTGAAGCCGCCGTCGCACTACATCGTGTTCGTCCCGCTCGGGTCTTCCTCGAGTGCGTCCTGCTGACCGGCGTCGGGCTGGCCCTGGCCTCGCTGCGACCGTCATGGTCAACGACCTGCAGCGGATCGTGCGGATCGCGCTGCGGGTCGGGTTCTACTTCTCCCCGATCGTCTACTCGCTCTCGCACATCCCGAAGAAGCACCACCTGCGCCAGATCCTGGAGCTCAACCCGCTGGCCGGGATCATCGAGCTGTACCGGGCGGTCGTCCTTCCCCAAGCAGTTCGGCGGCTGGCACGCCTTCGGTGATCGACGGTCGTCGTCTGTCCTTCGTGGTGCTGTGGATCGGTCTCAGTCGTCTTCAGCCGGCTCGAGCGCGCCGTGCTGAAGGAGATCTGAGTGACTGCAGCTCATCGAGGCCGACAACCTCGGCATCGAGTTCCTGCGCAACCGCAAGCGCCGGCTGTCCCTGCGCGAGATCGTCCTCAAGGGCATCAACACCGCGCCCACAGGGCAGCTTCTGGGCGCTGCGCAACATCTCCTTCACCGTCCAGCGAGGGCGAGGCCGTCGGCCTGGTCGGTGCCAACGGCTGCGGCAAGAGCACGCTGCTGCAGCTGCTGGCCGGCGTGATCCTGCCCGACGAGGGCGACGTCGGCGTCCACGCCGGCGTCGCGCCGCTGATCGAGCTCACCGGCGGCTTCGTGCCCGAGCTGACCGCCCGCGACAACATCTGGCTGACCGCGGGCCTGCACGGGCTAGCCAGGCGGCCAGATCGAGGAGCGGTTCGACGACATCGTCGGGTTCGCCGAGATCGGCGACTTCCTGGACACGCCGTTCCGGCACTTCTCCAGCGGCATGCAGGTGCGGCTCGGCTTCTCGGTCGTGACCCAGCTGGACGAGCCGATCATCCTGGTCGACGAGGTCCTGGCGGTGGGGGACAAGCGCTTCCGCGAGAAGTGCTACATCGCGGATGGAGCAGCATCGTCTCCGACGGCCGGACGCTGTTCCTGGTGTCGCACAACGAGGCCGACCTGCGCCGGTTCTGCACGCCGCGGGCTCTACCTGCGGCCAGGGCGAGCTGATCGTGCGACGGCCCGATCGAGGACGCGCTCGACGCCTACAACGTCGACATCGGGCGTCGCGCCGTCGTGACCGGACCGCCGCGCGTCGTGCTGGTGCTCGACCCGCGCGCCGGGAGCCCTCCCGGCCGACCGCCTCGCGCTGCCCGCCGGCGGGACCGTCGCTCGCCGCCCGGTCGCCGAGCGGGCCACGGCCGAGCGGGGCCGGGCGCGAGGGCACTGTCACGGCGCGGCGCGACCTGGCCGGCCTGCTGTCCCGGGACTTCGCCGCGCCCGGCGGCAGCGCCGAGGGACCGCTGTGCCTCCTCGACGGCGCGCGCGCTCGCCCTCCCCACGACGTACGGCGACCTGGTCGCCGATCCGCGCGCCGAGCCGGCCGTCCTGCGGACCGCCGACGGGACGCGTGGTGGGGGTCCGGCTGGACGGCCCGCTGGCGCCCGGGGCGGCCGCGGCCGGTCCGGTGGAGGAGACGGTCACGGCCGCGGTGGCGGGGGCCGCTCCGGGCCGGTCCCTGGCCGAGCTCGGGCATGCCGTCGTGCTCCTGCTGGCGGCGGCCGGCGTGGCCGTGCGCGACGTCCGGCCCGGGCCGTTCCCGCTGCGGGTGGTGGGGGACGAGGCGGCGCTCGCCGAGGCACTGGCGGCGGAGTCGGTCGTGGACGAGGCCGCGCTGCGGCTGCGCCGGTCCTCGCGCGCCGACGACGGCTTCCTGTCGACGTTCCTGGTCCGTCCGCTGTCCCGGCGGCTCACCCGGCGGGCGGTCGCCCGCGGGCTGCGACCCGACGTGATCACCGCTGTGCTCGGGGCTGCTCGGCCTGCTGGCCGCGGTCGCCTACGCGCTCGCCGGCAACGGCTCGGCGCTGCGCCTGGCTGGCTGACCGGGCTCGGTGCTGCTGCTGGTCTCGCTCGTCGTGGACTGCGTCGACGGTGAGGTGGCGCGCTACACCCGCACCTTCTCCCCGCTCGGCGGGTGGCTCGACGTGCGGCTCGGACCGGCTCAAGGAGTACGCCGTCTACGCCGGCCTGGCGGCCGGGGCCCGCCCGTCGGCCTGGGGCCTGGCCGCGGCCGCGTTCGCCGTCCTGGTCGTCCGGCACTTCGTCGACTTCGGCTACGCCGCACGGCCTCCGGGGCCGCGAACCGCACCGGCGGCCGCCCGGCTGCGGGTGCGGTCGCCGCCTGGTCCGCGCGGACGTCCGGAGCGCCCGGCCCTGATGTGGGCCAAGCGGGCGGTCATCATGCCGGTCGGCGAGCGGACCATCGCTGCTCGCCGTGCTGGCTCCGATCGTCGGCGCCGCGCTGGACCCTCGGCCTGCTGCTGGCCGCCGGCTGCGTGGCCGCCGTGTACACGCTCGGCTGGGCCGGGTCGGCCGCACGCTGGCCGGCGCGGCGGCTGGGCTGGCTCCGGCCCTGGCCGGGCGCGTGCGGTCGAGCAGGGCGGGTGGCCGCCGCTCGTCGGGCTGGCACCGCCCGGGCGCGCTGCCCGGCGGCGTACCTGCTGCTGGCCGCCGTCGCGCTGCCACCAGTACGACGTGGTCTACCGGCAGCGGCTGACCGGGGTGGCGGCCGCGGACGCCGAGCCCGGATGGCTCGGCCGGGTCCCGTGGCCGGTCCGCGTCGCGGTCGTGGTGCTGCTCACCCTGCTGCTGTCCTCTGCCGCCCTGACCGCCGTCCTGGCCGGCGCCGGCGCGGTGCTGCTCGTCGCCGCGGGTGTCGACAGCCTCCGGTGGTGGCGCGCCTTTGTACGCTCGGGCCCCGTGAGCGCGAGGGTGCCCGGAGCGGCCGTCGGCTGCGACGACGCTGCGCGCGGTGGCCCAGCCCGAGTCGACGATGTAGCCGGCGCAACGCCGAGCACTGGCTGGCCCGGCTGCTGCTGCGCAAGATCTCGCTGCGGATCACCCGCGAGCTCCTGCGCACGCCGGTCTCGGCCAACCAGCTGACCGGGCTGATGATCGTCGTCGGCCTGCTGGCGGCCGTCGCCGCCGGTGCGCCCGGGCTGGTCTGGGCGGTCGTCGCGTTCCTCGGCGTCCAGATCTACTTCATGCTCGACCTGTGCGACGGCGAGGTCGCGCGCTGGCGGGACACCAAGAGCGTCACCGGCGTCTACCTGGACCGGGTCGGGCACTACCTGGTCGAGGCGGCGCTGCTGTCGGCGTACGGGTTCCGCGCCGGCGGCCACCAGCTCGGCGGCTGGTCGACGGCGGGCGTCGCGGCCGCCCTGTGCGCCGTGCTGGTCAAGGCCGAGACCGACCTGGTCGACGTCGCGCGGGTCCGCTCCGGCCACCCGGCGGCGGACGATGACGCGGCGGCCCCGCGCAGCGCGGCGCTGGGCGCGGTGCGCCGCGCGGCGCAGGTGCTGAAGGTCCACCAGCTCACCGGCGCGCTCGAGTCCTCGTTCCTGCTGCTGGTGGCGGCGGTCGTCGACGCCGCGACCGGCACCCGTCACGGCTCCCAGGTGCTGGCGGGGGCGATGCTGGCCATCGCGGCCACCATGGTCGTGCTGCACCTCGCGAGCATCCTGGCGTCGCGGCGCCTGCAGTGAGCTGAGCTCTCCTGCGTGATCCTCACGATGGGCGACCGGCCCGGCCGAGCTCGACCGCGCGATGGCCAGCGTCGTTGCGCAGCAAGGAGATCCGGCCGAGATCGTCGTGGTGGGCAACGGCGTCGAGCTGTCGTCGGTGCCGTCCGGCGCCCGCGCCGTGAGCCTGCCCGAGAACGTCGGCATCCCGGCCGGCCGCAACGCCGGGGTCCGGGAGACCGGCGGCGAGCTCGTGCTGTTCCTGGACGACGACGGCTGGCTGCCCGGGACCGACGCCCTGGAGCGGCTGCGGGCGCAGTTCGGCCGACCCGCGACTGGGCATCGTGTCGTTGCGCATCGCCGACCCCGACACCGGCGTCACCCAGCGCCGGCACGTGCCCCGGCTGCGGGCCGGCGACCCGCTGCAGTCGGGTCGAGGTCACGACGTTCCTCGGCGGGGCGAGCATGGTGCGCCGCGCCGTGCTCGACCAGGTCGGCGGGCTGCCGGACCGTTCTTCTACGCCCACGAGGAGACCGACCTGGCCTGGCGCGCGCTCGACGCGGGCTGGTCGATCCGGTACGACGCCGGCACCGAGATGCTGCACCCGGCCACCAGCCCGGCCCGGCACGCGTCGTACTACCGGATGAACGCCCGCAACCGGGTCTGGCTGGCCCGCCGCCGGCTGCCCGCGCCGCTGGTCCCGGCCTACCTCGGCGTCTGGACCGTGCTCACCGCCGCCCGCACCCGCGACCCGCGCCTGCTGCGCACCTGGGCCGCCGGGTTCGTCGAGGGCTGGCGCACCGACCCGGGGGAGCGCCGGCCGATGAGCTGGCGGACCGTCCTGGCGGATGACCCGGCTGGGCCGGCCACCGGTGGTCTGACCGCCATCCGGGCGGACCCGGTCAAGGGATCCGCGACCCCGCCCGATGGTCACCGGGTGAGGAACAGAGCGCTGGGGGCGCTGGTGGCCGGGACCCTGGGGCTCGCCGTCGCCCTCACCGTCGTCGGGGGCAGCGGGGGCGCGCTGCCGCGGGCCCGGGCGACCACGACCAGCTGCCCGAAGCCGGGAGGCGCGACGCTGCGGACCCCCGCGCTGCCCACCGCCGACGACCTGGTGGTCGTCGGCCACGGCTGGGGTCACTCGCTCGGCATGAGCCAGTACGGCGCCCAGGGGGCCGCGCTCCTCGGGTGCTCGGCCACCCAGATCCTCACGACCTACTACAGCGGCGCCGAGGTGGTCGCGCCGGTCCTCAAGGGCCGCGTCGTCCTCACGCTGCTGACCAACGGCTCCTCGGCGACGGTGCACGCCCAGAGCGGGCCGCTGACCTGGACCGCCGTCGGCAGCGCGGCGAGCCACAGCCAGGCGGCCACCGGCACCTGGACGGTCACCCGCAGCGGCGGGACGGCCGTCGTCCGCAGCACGACCGGGCACGTGATGTTCACGCTGCGGCCGGGCCAGGAGGTGCGGGCGGCCGAGAACGGCACGGTGGCCACCGTGCACGGCTCGGGCGGCTCCGCGCTGCCGTCGTTCCAGACCCGCTGGGACTACACGAGCTTCGTGCTGACCTCGCGGCGGCCTGCAGATGCGCCAGGTGCTGGTCGACGACAGCCACGGTCGCGCGGTGCAGAAGTACCTCGACGGGGTGGACGAGGTGCCCGCGTCGTGGCCCGCGCAGGCGCTGCGGGCCCAGGCCATCGCCGCCCGGACCTACCTGGCGGCCCGCTACGACGCGGCGTACGGCGGGTACGTCATCGGCACCACCTCGGCGACCCAGGTCAACCGCGGGTACGCCCGCGAGCTGGCCGACGCGCGCAGCGGCGGCCACTGGAAGGCCGCGGTCGACGCGACGCTGAACACGGTCCTGGAGGACCGCTCCGGGCACCTGATCACGGCGATGTTCACCTCGAGCCACGGCGGCCACAGCGAGGACTACGCCTACGTCTACGGCGGGTCGGGCGTCAGCTACCTCAAGGGCGTCGACGACAGCCGCTGGGACCTCGCCTCCGCCAACCCGTACCGCACCTGGACCGCGGGGTTCACCTGGTCGCAGCTGGCCGCGCGGTTCGGGCTGGACAGCGTCACGAACATCGTCCTGGCGCCGCAGGGCAGCGCCGCCCGGGACGCCGGCGCCACCGTGTACGGGTCGCTGCACGGGCGGCCGGCGGCCGAGCACTACTCCGGGAGCGCGCTGAAGTCGATCCTGGGCACGCGCTCGCCCGGCATGACGTTCGAGCGGGCGCCGCAGCCGCTCGTCGGGGACTTCAACGGCGACGGCCGGACCGACGTCGGCTGGTACGACGACAACTACGTCGACCTGCTGGTCAACGGCCGGCGGATCAGCTACCGCCTCGGGTACCCGGGGGACGTGGCGGTCGTCGGCGACTGGAACGGCGACGGCAAGGACGACATCGGGATCTTCCGGCAGGGCCGGTGGTACCTGTGCACCTACCTCGGCGGCCGCTGCGGCACCGGGTTCCGGTACGGCTACGCCGGCGACACGCCGGTCGTCGGCCGCTGGCCCGGGTCCCGCGTCTCCTCGATCGGCGTCGTCCGGGGCAACCGCTGGCTGCTGCGCCGGACGCCGACCACCGGGCCGGTGGACGTGAGCTTCACCTTCGGCCGCCCGACGGACCGGCCGCTGGTCGGCGACTGGAACGGCGACGGGTACGACACGCCGGGCCGCCAGTCGGGCGCCACCTGGTACTGGACGAACACGCTCGTGCCGGGCTCGGTCGCGCACACGACGTACGGCCGCCCCACCGACGTCGCCGCGCCGGGGGACTGGGACGGGAACCGGAGCACGACGTTCGGCGTGGCCCGCGCCGGGTCGGAGTTCCTCGTCACCAACCACCTGACCGGCTCCCTGGCCGCCACGACGATCCGGTTCGCGCCGCCCCGTCACTGAGGCGCCGCCCCGTCACTGAGGCGTCACCGAGGCGCCACCGAGCGGGCCACTGAGCGACTTTCCCGGGCGTGGCACGGCCTCGGGTGCGGGTCCCCGGGTTACCGTGAAACGAGAAGTCGGGGGGCTGGGCCGGGCCTTCCTGAGTCGTTGCCGTCTCCCGGAAGGTCTGCGATGTCCCCCTTAGCTGCCCGCTCTGCCCGCGCCGGAGCACCGCTCCTGGCGGCGCTGCTCACGGTGGGGGTCGTCGCCGTCGTGGGCCCGACGGCGCCGGCCGCCGCGCAGCCGGCGCCGGTCGTCGCCGCGCGGCCGGCGGCGCCCCAGCCCCACCCGGTCGCGCCGAAGATGCAGGTCCTGCGGCCCCGCGGCGTCGACCAGCACGCGATGTCCGCGCTGCGGACCGCCGCCCGCACCACGACCGCCGCCGGCAGCACGGCCGCCCTCGCCGGCACCGCCCCCGCGCTCGTCACCGCGCCGACCGCCACCAGCCCGTTCCAGCTGGTCGGGCTGACCTGGGCGGCGAAGGGAGCGCCCGCCGGCATCACGATCGACGTCCGGCTCCGCGAGCAGGGCCGCTGGGGCAGCTGGCAGACCCTCGGGGTCGAGGACGCCGGCCCGGATCCGGACACGGCCGAGGGGCGGCGGGCCGCCGCCACCGCCGGCAGCGACCCGCTCCTGTCGGACGGGGCCGACGGCGTGCAGGTCGTGGTCCACACGGCGACCGGGAAGGCACCGGCCGGCCTCAAGGTCGACCTGATCAACGCCGGCACCTCGGCCGCGGACGGCGAGCCGGCGGCGGCGCCGGCACCGGCCCAGGCCCAGACCACCGCTGCGACCACCGCTGCGACCACCGCGTCGCGCGCGGGCGTCGCCGCCTCGGCCGTGCGGGCGGCACCCCGGGTGGCCGGCCAGCCCTCCGCCCTCGGGACCGCGTCGCCGATGGCGGTCAACAGCGCCCCGGCGATCATCACCCGGGCCCAGTGGGGCGCGGACGAGTCGATCCGCAAGCCGGTGGACTTCAACACGACCGTCAAGGCGATGGTCATCCACCACACCGACACGACGAACAGCTACACGACGCTGGCCCAGGCCGAGCAGCAGGTGCGGGCGGTCTACGCGTTCCACGTCGAGGGCCGCGGCTGGTCCGACATCGGCTACAACTTCGTGGTCGACCGGTTCGGCCACATCTTCGAGGGCCGCGCGGGCAGCATCACCAAGTCGGTGCTGGGTGCGCACACCGGGGGCTTCAACACGTACACGATGGGCGTCGCCGCGCTGGGCACCTTCACGACCGCGGCGCCGCCCGCCGCGATGGTCAGCTCGATCGCTCAGGTGGTCGCCTGGAAGATGAGCCAGTACGGCGCCAACGTCAACGGGACCGTCTCCCTGCGGTCCTCCGGCGGCGGGACGAGCCGGTACCCGGCCGGGACGGTGGTCACGGTCCCGACGGTCACCGGGCACCGGACGTTCGGCGCCACCGAGTGCCCGGGCGACGCCCTGTGGGCCCAGCTCGGCTCCATCCGCAGCCAGGCGGCGGCCATCGTGGCCAGGGAGCCGGTGGGCACCGGCTACACGCCGGTCACCGGGGTGTGGTGGGCCGGCGGCCCGATGCTCCCGGCGTGGTACCGCGCCGGCTACTGGTGGATCCCGCAGGCCAACGGCACGACCCGCCACGTGCACTTCGGCGTGGTCGGGGACTTCCCCGTGGTCGGGGACTGGGACGGCGACGGCGTCACGGGGCTCGGGGTCTACGCGAGCGGCACCTGGTACGTCACGAACCAGCTGCCCGCCGGTGACGCCTCCATCCAGGGCACCTGGCAGTACGGCGGGGCCGGCATGCTGCCCCTGGTGGGGGTGTGGCCGGGCACCACGACCCTGGGCATCGGGGTGAACAAGGGCAACGTCTGGTCGTTCCGCTCGACGATGTCGGCCGGCAGCTCGCTGACCGGCTTCACCTACGGCCAGATCGGGGACGAGCCGATCGCCGCGGACTGGGACGGCGACGGCAGCACGACGCCCGGGGTGCTCCGGCTGGGCCAGAAGTGGTACCTCATCCAGAGCCTGGTCGCCTCGTCGAGGGAGACGGTGATCCCCTACGGCACCTTCCTGGCGGTGGCCAGCGCCGGGGACTGGGACGGCAACGGGTCGGTCACGCCGGCCGCGGTCAAGACCGACCGCTGGCTGTCCCGCAACGACCTGAACGGCGGCGCGTCGACGGTGGTCAAGTACTTCGCGCCGAGCTAGCCCTGCGCGACGCCCTCGGCGCTCACCGGCGCGTCGGTCTTCTCGCGGACCTCCTCGACGGTGACGCCGGGGGCGAGCTCGCGCAGGACCAGCCCGTGGTCGGTGACGTCGAGCACGCACAGGTCGGTGATGATGCGGTGCACGACCTGCTGACCGGTGAGGGGCAGGGTGCACTCACGCAGGATCTTGGGCGACCCGTCCCGGGCGACGTGCTCCATCAGGACGATCACGTGACGGGCCCCGTGGACCAGGTCCATCGCGCCGCCCATGCCCTTGACCATCTTGCCGGGGATCATCCAGTTGGCGATGTCGCCGGTCGCGGAGACCTGCATGGCGCCCAGGATGGCGGCGTCGACCTTGCCGCCACGGATCATCCCGAAGCTGGTGGCGGAGTCGAAGAACGACGCACCGCGGCGGAGGGTGACGGTCTCCTTGCCGGCGTTGATCAGGTCCGGATCCTCTTCTCCCGCAACGGGATAGGCGCCGACGCCCAGGATGCCGTTCTCGGACTGCAGGACGATCTCCACGTCGTCGGGGACGTAGTTCGGGACCAGCGTCGGCAGCCCGATGCCCAGGTTGACGTACGAGCCGTCGGTCAGCTCCCGGGCCGCCCGCGCGGCCATCTCCTCCCGGGTGAGACCCATGCTCAGCGCTCCCTCGTCGTACGCCGCTCGATCCGCTTGTCCGCCGCCTGCTCGGGCGTCAGGGCCACCACCCGCTGGACGAAGATGCCGGGCAGGTGCACGGCATCGGGGTCCAGGTCCCCGGGCTCGACCAGCTCCTCGACCTCGGCCACCGTGACCCGGCCGGCCATCGCGCACAGCGGGTTGAAGTTGCGGGCGCTCTCGTGGAACACCAGGTTCCCGTGCCGGTCACCGCGCCGGGCCCGCACCAGCGCGAAGTCCGGCGCGAGCGCCAGCTCCAGCACGTAGCCGCGGGTCTGCCCGGCGAAGGCCATCTCCCGGGTCTCCTTGGGGGGTGAGGACAGCGCCACGCTGCCGTCCGCGGCGTACCGCCAGGGCAGGCCGCCGTCGGCGACCTGGGTGCCGACCCCGGTGGCGGTGAAGAACGCCGGGATCCCGGCGCCGCCGGCCCGCAGCCGCTCGGCCAGCGTGCCCTGCGGGGTCAGCTCGACCTCCAGCTCGCCGTGCAGGTACTGCCGCTCGAACTCCTTGTTCTCGCCCACGTAGCTGGCCACGACCCGGCGGATCCGGTGCTCGCGCAGCAGCAGGCCCAGCCCCCAGTCGTCCACGCCGCAGTTGTTCGACACGACCTCCAGGTCGCCGGTCCCGGCCTCCAGCAGGGCGCCGATCAGCACGCTGGGGATGCCGCACAGCCCGAAGCCCCCCACCGCCACGGAGGCACCGTCAGGGATGTCGGCCACGGCCTCGGCCGCGGAGGAGACCACCTTGTCCATGGCCGGACCCTATCCGTACGCCGAACGGGTGACGGGGGACTAGTCCGCCCGGTCAAGTCCCGGCGCCGGGCGGCCGAAGGGGGACTATGAGCCGCGTCCACCGCACCGCCAGCCCGACGAAGCGGTACCGGCCCCGGCACCGGTCGGTCCCCATGCCGGAGGGGCCCGGAGGTGGCGGCACGCGCGCCCTGACCATCGGCTCGGTGGCGCTCGCCCTGCCCGCCGCCGTCGCCGTCCCGGGGGCGCTGCCGAGCACCGCGCCGCTGAAGCCCGTGCTCACGGCACCGGCGCCGCTCTTCCCGACCCCGGTGCCGCCGAGGCCGCTCAGCGCCGGCCTCGACATCGCCTCCAGCTACCTGCCGCAGGACAGCTGCGACCCGTCCGCGAAGCCGGGGGTCACCGCGTTCATGAACCTCATCCTCGCGACGTACCACGTGGGGTTCAGCGACGGCATCGTCCGCGACTGCGGCATCGGCGCGACCAGCGAGCACAAGGAGGGCCGGGCCTGGGACTGGGCCATCCCGGCCACGACCCAGGACCGGGCGACCGCGCAGTACGTCGTCAACTGGTTGTCGGCCGGCAACGGTCAGATGGCCCGGCGCTTCGGGATCATGTACATCATCTGGAACCGCCACATCTGGGGCGTGTACCGGCCGCAGGACGGCTGGCGGCCGTACAGCGGCGAGTCCGCGCACACCGACCACGTGCACTTCAGCTTCAGCTGGGACGGCGCGGAGAAGCGCACCTCGTGGTGGACGGGCGTTCCCGTCACCGTCGCCGACCGCGGGCCCTGCGAGCCGTACGCCGGGCAGCCGGCGCCGATCTACACCGGCCGGAACACCGCGGCCTGCACCACCCCGCCGGCTGCGCCGCACTCGGCGTACGCGCTGGTCTGGCCCGGGCAGACGACGAGCAGCGTCAAGGTGGCGCAGCGGGCGCTGCACGTCACGGCCGACGGCACGTTCGGCGCGAGCACCCGCACGGCACTGATCGCCTGGCAGAAGGCCAACCGGGTCCCGGTGACGGGCGTGCTCGACAACGCGACCTGGGCCAAGCTGGTGCCGGCGACCCCGCCGCCACCGGCCCACATCGTCGCGCCCGTGGGCCGCGGGTCGATCTACGTTCCGCCGGGGTCGATGTCGACCGCCACCTTGGACCACCTGGCCCACACGACGAGCGTGTCGCCGTACCTGAGAACCGTTGTGCGAGAAGGGTCTTCGGGCAAGGCGGTGCGCGCGCTGCAGGTCGCCCTGGCCATCGCGCCGTACGACGGGCAGTTCGGGCCGATCACGCTGAAGGCGGTCAAGGCGTTCCAGACCTCACGGCACCTCAAGGCGACCGGGGTGGTCGACGCCGCGACCTGGGCCCAGGTGCAGAAGGTCGCCTACCCGCTGCTGGGCTACCGCATGACCGTGCTGCGCCCGGGCGCGACGGGGTCGGCGGTCACCCTCCTGCAGAAGCAGCTCAGGGTCACCGCTGACGGGGAGTACGGCGCGAACACGGTCGCGGCGGTGAAGGCGTTCCAGAGGAGCGTGCACCTGGCCCCGACCGGCGTGGTCGCCGTGCAGACCTGGATCGCGCTCGAGGCGCGCAACTACCCGCTCGGCCACAAGCGCTGGTAGGGCTCAGAGCCGGTCGGTGACCCGCTCCACCGCCGACCGCTGCGCGGCGCGCTCGTCGTCCCGGCCGTCACCGGCCCCGCGGACGAGCACCAGCGACCCGTCCACCGCCCACGCCGGCAGCCAGGCGCGCACCGCCTCCGCCGGCCCGGCCGACGTCATGACCCGGGCACCCGGGCGCAGAGCGGCGGCCTGGGCCGCGGCCCGCGCCGCCGCCGGCACCGAGCCGTCCGCTGGGGGTGGCGACCAGGGCTCGAACCGGTCGCCGTACGACGCCAGCTCGCGCGCCTCGTCGACCGTCCCGCCGGGCAGCGGGTCACCGGCCCACTCGCGGGCCAGCGCCGGCAGCGACACGGCGACGACGGGGACCCCGCCGGCGGCCCACCGCTGCGGGGTGCCGGTGACGACCACGTCCGGCGGCCGCGTGCCCTCGGCCGGCCCCACGACCGCCTGCGCGCCGACCCCCCAGACCGCGAACAGCCAGTACGCCGCCCGCCAGTGCACCGGGAGGTCGACGGCCACGACCGAGCCCGGGCCGGCGTCCAGGTCCTCCTGCAGGAGGTTGGCCGCCTTGGCCGCCCAGGTGGCCAGCACCCGGCCGGACAGCTCGATCCGCTCACCGGCAGTGGGGCCGGGCGCGTCGTCGTACCAGGTGAGCCGTGGGCGGGTCGGGTCGGACCCCGCCATCGCGGTGAGCAGCCCCCACGGGGTGTCGTTCGGGGAGGGCACCGGGACAGCCTAGGGAGAGGGGATAGCGTCCCGCCTCGTGACGAGTGCGACGGTCCGCTCCCACCCCGTCGGCGCGGAGGCCGACGAGTGGGGCCCGTTGCTGCGGGGGGAGCGGCGGGCCGGCCGGCTGCTGGCCCGGCTGACCGCGGCGTCGGCCGCCACGACGCTGCTCGGCGGTGCGGTCGCCGTGCCGCTGGCGCTGGCCCACCTGTGGCGCCCGGTCGTCGCCCTGCCGGTGCTGCTCGTCGTCGTCGCGGTGTCGGTCCGCGCGTCGCGCGCGGTCGTCGCCCGCCCGATGCCGCCGTGGTCCCTGGTGCTGGTGCTGCTCGTCGCCGTGGGCGCCGGCGTCTGGGCCGGCACGACGCACGCCGAGCACGTCGTCCTGCGTCGCGACGCCGGGTCCTACGCGCTCTACGGCCAGCAGCTCGCCTCGGCCCACCAGGTGCCGGTCGACGTGGACGTCCGCGCGCTCGGCGGGGCTCCGGTGCTGAACGACCCGGACGTGACCGTGGGCAGCCCCGGCTTCTACCAGCAGGGTCACGGGGCCCACACCCGCGTCGTGCCGCAGTTCCTGATCGGCGTCCCCGCCTGGCTGTCCGTGGGCATGTGGCTCGGCGGCTGGACCGGGCTGTTCCTGGTGCCCGCGGTGTTCATCGCGCTGGGCGTCGCCGCGCTCGGCGCGCTGACCACGGCCACCATCGGCCCGCGGTGGGCTCCGCTGGCCGCGGCCGCCGTCGCCTCGGCCGCCCCGGTGCTGCACGCGGCCCGCTCGACGTACTCCGAGCCGGCGGCCCTGCTGGTCCTCGCCGCCGCCCTCACCCTGCTGGCCACCGCGACCGAGGTGGGCGGGCGCCACCCGCGCGTGTCCGCGCGGATGGCGCTGTTCGGCGGGCTGCTGCTCGGCGGGGCCGGCCTGGTCCGGCTGGACGCCCTGCGCGAGGTCGTCCTGGCGATCCCGGTGGCCGTGCTGCTGGCCACCCGCCGGCATCCGGCGGCCCGGCCGCTGGCCCTCGCAGCGGCGGGCAGCACCGCCTTCTGCCTGCTGGCCGACCTGCTGCTGGACCGGCCCTACCTGCGGCTGCTCGCCGGCTCGCTCCTGCCGCTGTTCGCCGGTGCCGTGGTCTTCGCCGGCGCCGGGCTGCTGGTGCTGCGGGCCACCCGACGGCCGACACCCCCGGGATGGTGGCCGCGCAGCCCGCGGGCGGCGGCGGCCGTCCCGTACCTGCTGGCCGGCCTGGTGCTGGTCGCGGGCGTGGCGCTGGCCACGCGGCCGTGGTGGATGACCGGCCACACCACGCAGCACGACCCGAGCAAGGGCACGGTGAAGGTGCTGCAGACCGCGCAGGGGCTCAGCGGTGACGGCACCCAGACCTACGCCGAGCACTCGCTCACCTGGGTCAGCTGGTGGGTGGGCTGGACCGCGCTGGCGCTCGCGCTCGCCGGGGCCGTGCTCGCCGCGTACCGGCTCGGGGTGGTGGTGGTGCGCGGGCGCACCCTGCTGGCCTGGATCGGACCGTACGTCGTCGGGCTGGGCTCGCTGGTCCTGGTCCTCTACCGGCCGGGGATCACCCCGGACCACCCCTGGGCCGACCGCCGCCTGGTGGTCTCGGTGCTGCCCGGCGTGCTGCTGCTGGCCACCGCGGCTGTCGCGACCCTGGTCCGCCTGGCCCGGCGGCACGCCCCGCTGCCCGTGCTCGCGGTGGCCGTCGTGGTCGGGGTGGTCGCCGTGGTCGGGCCGGCTGTGTCCGCGACCTGGCCGATCCGCGACCAGCGGACCGAGCAGGGCGAGGTGGCCGCGGTGCACGCGGTCTGCCGGTCGTTCCGGCCCGGGGACGTCGCGGTCCTGGTCGGGGAGCGGGCGGCCAACGAGTGGCCGCAGGTGATCCGCGGCACCTGCTCGGTCCCGGCCCTGGTCGTGCGCGTGCCGCACACCTCGACCCAGACCGCGGCCGGGCAGCAGGCCCTCGCCGGCGCGCTCGACCGGGTGCTGCCGAAGGTCCGGGCCGGCGGCCGGCACGTGGTGCTGGTCAGCGACCGCGGGGAGCTGCTCGCCTCGCTCGGCCTCACGCCGACGCACCTGGTGAACCTGCAGACCACCGAGGACGCCCGGCTGCTGACCCGCCGGCCCGAGGCGGCGGTCCCGCTGGTCGTCACGCTCTGGTCGGCGCCCGCGCCCGGCTAGGCTCGCCGCTGCCATGGCCCCTCCTGAAGAGCTGCCCGCCGAAGCCGACACCGACCTCGGGCCGGCGCCGTACGTCACCGTCGTGCTGCCCTGCTACAACGAGGGCGCGCACGTGCTGCAGGAGCTGGAGCGGATCACGGCCGCCCTGGACGGCAGCGAGCTGACCTACGAGCTGCTGGCGATCGACGACGCCTCCAGCGACGACACGCTCGCGGTGCTGGAGGGCGCCAGGGACCGGTTCCCGCACCTGCGGGTCATGGGCTTCCGGCGCAACGGCGGCTCCGGGACCGCCCGCCGGATCGGGACGCTCGCCGCCCGCGGCGAGATCGTCGTGTGGACCGACGCCGACCTGACCTACCCGAACGAGCGCATCCCGGAGCTGGTCCGGCTGCTGCGCGACGACACGACGTACGACCAGGTGGTCGGTGCCCGGACCAGCGAGGAGGGCACCCACAAGATCCTGCGGGTGCCCGCGAAGTGGTTCATCCGCAAGGTCGCCGAGCGGCTGACCAACCAGCGGATCCCCGACCTGAACTCCGGCCTGCGGGCCTTCCGCCGCCAGGTCTCGCTGCCGTACCTGCGGCTGCTGCCCCCCGGCTTCTCCTGCGTCACGACGATCACGCTGGCCTTCCTGGCCAACCAGCACGACATCAAGTACGTCGACATCGGCTACGCCAAGCGGGCCGGGGCGAGCAAGTTCCACTTCCTGCGCGACGCCTACCGGTACATCCTCCAGGTGCTGCGCATGGTCATGTACTTCGACCCGCTCAAGGTGCTGATGCCGCCCGCCCTGGCGTTGATCGTCCTCGGCTTCCTCAAGGGCGTGGTGGACATGGTCCGCCACCCCTTCTACTTCCCCGCGAGCACCGTGCTGCTGGTCGTGACCGGCATGATCATCGGCTCCCTGGCTCTGCTGTCCGACCTGGTGGTGCGCTCCCGCGACGGCTGAGCGGGTCAGGCCGGCCGGCGGGCGACCGCGACCAGGCCGGTGCCCTCCTCCGGCCGCCGGCCCTGCAGGGCGACGAACGGCACCACCCCGAGCCGCACGGCCAGGCCGGCCACCCGGCCCGGCTGCAGCCACCGCCCGGACCCAGCGCTGCGCTGCTCGGCGGGGGCCTGCGCGCTCGCCGCCCCGGCCGCCCGGTTCGACACCCGCTCGAGCAGGTACCCCAGCGGCCACCCGTAGTGGACGACCTCGGTCACCTCGAGCCCGGCCCCGCCGAGCAGCGCGCGCAGGCTCTCCCCGGTGTACCGGCGGTGGTGGCCGACCAGCACGTCGGAGGGGCCGAACCGCTCGGGGCCCTCCGGCACCGACACGACGACGTGGCCGCCCTTGCGCAGGTGGCCGAGCCAGGTCCGCAGCGCGCCCAGGTCGTCCTCGATGTGCTCCAGCACCTCGAACGCGCAGACCACGTCGTACTTCCGGCCCCAGGGCAGCACGGTCGCGTCCCCGTGCAGGACGGTGCCGCCGCGCGGGGTGACGCGCCCGGCGGCCACGGCGTACGACGCGTCGTCCGGCTCCACACCGATGTACGTCGCGTGCCGCGCGATCCGCGCGCCCACCGCCCCCTGGCCGCAGCCGATCTCCAGGACCGTGGCCGGGTGCAGCCCGGCGAGCAGCGGCTCGACGACGCCCCAGCGCAGCGACCCGCGGGCGGTCAGCGGTGGGTCCGCTGCGGGGAGCGGTGGCCTCATGCGAGCCCCTGCCCGGTCCGCCGCCGCAGGTGGTCCAGCAGCGGGCCGACGACGGCGTACGGGGTGTACGCCGCGCGGGCCCGCTCGAAGGCCGCCACCCCGAGCCGGGTCACCTCGGCGCGGTCGGCGGCCAGCTTGCGCAGTGTCTCGGCCAGTGCGGCCGCGTCGCCCGGGGGCACGAACACCGCGGCGTCCCCGAGCGAAAGACGTTGCGGCGCGGTGTCGCTCGTGACCACGGCACACCCCGCGGCGGCCGCCTGGAACACCTTGGTGGGTACCACCGACCGAGCCTTCGGCGTCGTGCCGAAGATCCCCAGGCCGACGTCGAACCGGCTCACCATCGCCGGGAGCTCCTCCGCGGCCACCCAGTCGACCCACGTGACACCGGGCCACGAGCCGGCGACCCGTCGCGCGCTCGCGAGCTCCTGCCCGGTGCCGGCCATCGTCACCCGCACCCGGTCCGCGTCCGGGCCGGTGCCGAGCAGGTGCAGTGCCTCGGCGATCGTGCCGACCCCCTGCAACGGGGTGAAGAGCCCGACGAACACGACCGTCAGCGGACGGTCCGTGGTGTCCCTCGCCCGCGCCGCGCCGGCGGCGAACCACTCGTGGGTCGCGCCCACCGGCACGACGACGGCCCGCTCCCGCGCGCCGCCGTCCAGCTCGGCCCGGCGCTCGTCGGTGTCGAGGACCACGACGTCGGCCGCGCGCAGGGCGGCGGCGTCCAGCGCCCGCAGCAGCCGGTCCTTGCCGCTCCCGGACCCGGCCAGCCCGCGGTCCGCGGCCGTGCCCGCCGCCGACACCAGGTGGTCGAGCACCAGGACCGGCCGGGGGCGGCGGGGGTGCCGCAGCCGGGCCAGCCCGAGCAGCGTGCGGGCCAGCAGCACGTCGAGGTGGCCGAGGTAGCCGACCAGGACCGCGTCGTACGGCTCGGGGCCCAGGAGCCGGGGAGTCGCGCCGCGGACCAGGACGAGCCAGCAGCCGAGCAGGCGGGCCACGGTGAGGGGGAGCCGCCAGGGCTGCCGGAGCAGCTGCACCCGCCGGGCGGTCGGCAGCCCGAGGGGCGCGACGACCTCCTCCACCTCGTGCCCGTGGTCGGACAGCCCCTGGAGCAGGACCGCGACGCGCGGGTGCGCGCGGACGTCGTAGGTGCCGAAGGCCAGCCAGCGCACCGCCCCACCGTAGTTGGCCTAGCCTGTCCGGGTGCTGCGCGTGGCTCGGGCCGTCGCGGCCGTGCTGGTCCTCGCCGCCGTCGTCCTCGCCCTCGTCCGCACCTGGCACTCGGTCGGGCCCGACCTGGCCCGCATGCCGGTCTGGGCCGTGCTGGCCTCCGTCGGGTTCGTGCTGCTCGGCCTGGTCCCGACGCTCGCCGCCTGGCGCACGCTGCTGTCCGACCTCGGGTCCGACCTGGCCGTGCGGCCCTCGGTCGGCGTGTTCTTCGTCGGCCAGCTGGGCAAGTACCTGCCCGGGTCGCTGTGGGTGGTCCTGGCCCAGTCCGACCTGGCCGCCCGGCACGGCATCCCGCGCCGCCGGACCGCGGTCGTGGCCCTCGTGCAGGTCGGCATCTCGATCGTCGTCGGGCTCGCCCTCGGGGTGCTGGCCGTCCCGGCGTTCGTGTCCGGCGGCCGGAACCGGCTCTGGCTGCTGGCCCTCGTCGCGCTCCCGATCGGCGCCGTGGTGCTCTACCCGGCCGTGCTGAACCGGGTCGTGGCCCGGGCCCTGCGGGTGCTGCGCCGCGAGCCGCTCGAGCACGACTTCAGCGGCCGGGCGGTGGGCGTGGCGGCCGTGGCCAGCGTGCTCGCCTGGCTGCTGATCGGCCTGCACCTGTGGGTGCTCGCGGTGGCCCTGCACGCGCCGCCGGGCCGCACCCTGCTGGCCGCGGTGTTCGGCTACGTGCTCGCGGCCTCGGTGGGGCTGCTCGTGGTGTTCACCCCGGCCGGTCTGGGCGCCCGCGACGTGATGGTCGTGCTCACGCTGGGCTCGGTCATGCCCCGGTCGGCGGCCACCGCGGCCGCGATCGTCTCCCGGTTCGTCGTGCTCGTCGCCGACGTCGTCGCCGGCGGCGCCGGCTGGCTGTCGGCCCGCGGTGACAGGGTGCGGGAATGAGCGACGCCGGGCGGTCCCGCACCTGGCGCCCGGGCCGGCCGGTGCCGGTGGGCACGATCCTGAGCATCTTCCGGCACGGCGGCCATGACCCGGCCTTCCAGCGGGACCCGGACGGCACGATCTGGCGCACCTGCCGGACGCCGGAGGGCCCGGCGACGCTGCGCGTCCGTGCCCGGCCGGGCGAGGCGGAGGTCGAGGCCACGGCGTGGGGGCCGGGTGCGGCCTGGGTCCTGGACGGCCTGCCCCGGCTGCTCGGCGACGAGGACGACCCGACCGGCTTCGAGCCCCGGCACGAGCTGGTCCGGCAGGCCCTGCGCCGGCACGGCGGCTGGCGGGTTCCGCGCTCCGGCCTGGTGCTGGAGTCCCTCGCCGCCGCCGCCGTCGAGCAGCTGGTCACGGGCCAGGAGGCGTTCAAGGGCTGGCGGCTGCTGCTCCTGCGGCACGGGGAGGCCGCTCCAGGCCCCGGCGCGCAGCGGGGGATGCGGGTCACGCCGTCCGCCGCCCAGTGGCGGGCCGTCCCGTCGTGGGAGTGGCTGCAGGCGGGGGTGGACCCGAAGCGCTCGGCGGTCGTGGTCCGCGCGGCCGCGGTGGCCGGGCGGCTGGAGGCGACGGTCGGCCTCGACGGGCCCGAGGCCGAGCGGGTGCTGCGCACGCTGCCCGGCGTGGGCGTCTGGACCGCGGCCGAGGTCCGCCAGCGCGCGCACGGCGACCCCGACGCGGTGAGCTTCGGCGACTACCACGTCGCCAAGAACATCGGCTGGGCGCTGCTGGGCGAGCTGATCGACGACGACGGGCTCGCCGAGCTGCTCGAGCCGTACCGCCCGCACCGGTACCGCGTGCAGCGCCTGCTCGAGCTGTTCGCACCGACCCGTCCGCGGCACGGCCCGCGGATGGCGCCGCGCACCCACCTGCCGGTGCGCTGAGTCAGTCGACGAGCTCGCGCACGGTGAAGCGGGCCTGGGTCTCCTCCTCACCGCGCGGCGAGGTGCTGAGATGCTCAGACCACAGGGCTACGTGGAGCCGGGCCGCGGTCACCCCCATCGCGTAGGCCGAGCCGGCCGTCACCTCGACCGTGACCTCCTCCATCGCCTCGGTCACGGCACCCGTGACCAGCGTGGGGAACGCCGCGAGCGCCAGCTCGAGCGCCCGGTTGGCCCGCACCGCAACGGTTTCCGGCTGCACGGACGGTGCCGCGACGTGGTTCGGCGGCTCGGTCACGCCGGCGGCCAGGGCGGCGCGCACCGCCTCCACGTGCCCGTAGCGGAACCAGTCCTGCCACCAGCTGTTCCCGGTCCCGCGCAGCGCGGAGCGGGCTCCCGGGCCGTCCTCGTCGGTCACGTAGGCGCCGGCGCCGCGGACGACGGCCGCCGGCACCGCGGCCAGCTTGCCCTTCACCAGGTCGGCCGCGGCCGCCAGCTCGTCGGCGATGGCCCGCACGGTCACCTCGAGCGGCCGGCCGTGGGTGTCGTCCCGGCCCCGGAGGTCCTCCAGCACGACCACGCCGGCCGCGCCGAGGGCGAAGTCGGTCACGCCGTCGCGCCACGGGCGCCCCGCAGTGTCGGCGACGACGACGGCGAACCGCACGCCGGGGAACGACGCCGCCAGTCCCGCTCTCAGCGACCGGGCCACCTCGTCGCAGTCGTGGGGGAGGAGCAGCACCTCGCCGGGGCGGGCGTTCGAGGTGTCCGCGCCCGCGGCGGCCATCACCGGCCCGGCCGCCGACTCGACGACGACCGTGTCGCCCGCCGCGCTGCGCCGGCGGGCCACCACCCGCACGGTCTCCTCGGCCACGACCGCGGCCCGGTCGGTCCCCGTGCGGGTCAGCCCGGCCGCCTTCGAGACCACCTTGCTGGCCACGACCAGGACGTCGCCGTCGCGCAGGTCCAGGCCGCCGTCGGCGAGCCCGCGGGCCAGCAGCGCCACGAGGTCGTCACCCGGCCGCACGTCGGGCAGGCCCTCGACCGGCCAGACCGACAGCCCGGGCCGCTCCGTCGGCCGGCTCACCGGGCGGCGGCGGCGGGCAGGGCGAGCGCGAGGTCGAGCGCCGCGCCGGCGATCTCGGCCGCCGCGCCGACGTCGTGCATGAGCAGCGGACGGGCGCGCACCTCGAGCCGCTCGTCGACGGTGCCCGGCGCGGGCCGGTCCGCGGTGTCGACCAGCCAGCCGTCCAGGAAGTCGGCGTACAGCCCGGCGACCGCCTCCGCCGTCGACTCGACGCCGATCGCGGCGAGGCAGGCGTCGGCGTGGCCACGCACCGGCCGGCCGCCGACGAGCGGAGATACGCCGACGACGGGCGCGCGGACGCCGCGCAGCGCCTCCCGCACCTCGGGCACGCCGAGGATGATGCCGATCGAGACGACCGGGTTCGAGGGTGGGAGCAGCACCACGTCGGCGTCCCGGATCGCGGCCAGCACTCCCGGCCCGGGCCGGCACTGCTCCAGCCCGACCCCGACGATCTGCCGGGCCGGAACGGCCGCGCGCAGCCGGACCCACCACTCCTGGAAGTGGATGGCTCGTGGCTCGCCGTCCTCGCCGTCGATGACGACGTGGGTCTCGACCGGGTCGTCGGTCATCGGCAGCAGCCGCACCCCGAGGTCGGGCAGCCCCCAGCGCGCGCAGAGCACCTCGGTGACCTGGCTCAGCGGGTAGCCCAGGCCGAGCAGCTGGCTGCGCGCCACGTGGGTCGCGACGTCACGGTCGCCGAGCCCGAACCACTGCGGCTGCACGCCGTACGCCGCCAGCTCGCCCTGCACCACGTGGGTCTCGTCGGCGCGGCCCCAGCCCTGGCCCTCGTCGATGCCGCCGCCGAGGGTGTACATCACCGTGTCGAGGTCGGGGCAGACCCGCAGGCCGAACAGCGTGATGTCGTCGCCGGTGTTCCCGATCACCGTGATCTCGGCCGCGCGCCGGTCCGGGTCGTCGCTCGTGTCGAGGTGCGCGCGCAGGCCGCGCAGGAAGCGCGCGCCGCCCACACCTCCGGCCAGGGCCGTGATCCGCATCGGACAAGTCTGTCAGCCGCTGACGGCGGGTCGTGCCGCAGGTTGCGGTGGGCCGACGGCCGCACGACAACGGTTGTCGGGGGGCGATCGTTGCCGTCGGTGCGGTGATCGGAATTCGGCCGCCTGTTCGACTGTCACCCGCGAGTTGTGGAGATATCACTGTTCGGCTTGACGCCGGGCGTATGACACGCGTGTAATTCCATCCATGTCATCGGGGTGGGGACGCACCAGCGTCCGGGCAAGGGCCAGGGCAAGGAGAGAGCCGTGCACGAGCTGACACTGATCTCGGACGTCACCGACGTCACCGACGAGCTCGTCCATGATGTCGGCGACGGCGACGAGGGGGAGCTGGGCTGGCAGGAGCGCGCGCTGTGCGCCCAGACCGACCCCGAGGCGTTCTTCCCGGAGAAGGGCGGCTCGACCCGTGAGGCCAAGAAGGTCTGCATCGGGTGCGACGTCCGCGGCGAGTGCCTGGAGTACGCGCTCGCCAACGACGAGCGGTTCGGCATCTGGGGCGGCCTGAGCGAGCGCGAGCGGCGCAAGCTGAAGAAGCGCGCCGTCTGAGTGCATGACGCTGACCGCTAGCTCGTCCGCCGTCTCGGTCGACGACCCGGGCGCTCCCCGGGTCCGCGCCCCGGCCCCCGTCGTCACGGCCGTCCTCGTCGCGCACGACGGCGCCCGCTGGCTGCCGCGCGCACTGGCCGCCGTCGCGGCCCAGACCCGGCTGCCCGACCGCCTGGTCGCGGTCGACACCGGCTCGCGCGACGAGACCCCCGGGCTGCTGCGCCGGACACTCGGCCCGGACCACGTCGTCACGGCCGGCCGCGAGCTCGGCTTCGGTGACGCCGTGCGGGCCGGGCTGGGTGCGCTGAACCCCCCCGACGAGAGCCCGGCCGCCGTCGAGTGGCTGTGGCTGCTGCACGACGACTGCGCCCCGGAGCCCGATGCGCTGGCCCGCCTGCTGGACGTCGTCCGCCGCTCGCCCTCGATCGGGGTCGCCGGGCCGAAGCTGGTGGACTGGGACGACCCCGAGGTGCTGCTCGAGGTCGGCCTGACGAGCACCCGGGGCGGCCGCCGGCTGACCGGGATCGAGCCGGGGGAGCGGGACCAGGGACAGCAGGACCATCGTCAGGACGTGCTCGCGGTCGGCACGGCCGGGCTCCTGGTCCGCCGGGACGTCTGGGACCGCCTGGGCGGCCTGGACCCGGCGTACCCGCTCTTCCGCGACGACCTCGACTTCGGTTGGCGGGCCCAGCTGGCCGGTCACCGCGTGGTCGTGGTCCCGAACGCCAAGGTGGCCGACGCCCAGGCCAGCGCTCGCGGCCTGCGCCCGGTGGACGCGGTGCGCGGTGCCCCTCGCCGGGTGGACCGCACCCACGGGCTGCAGGTCATGCTGGCGGGCGCGCCGCTGCTGGCCGTTCCCTTCCTCTTCCTCTGGTTCGCCCTCGGCGGCCTGCTGCGCACGGCCGGGCTGCTGGTCGCCAAGTCGCCGCGCCGGGCGTACGACGAGCTGGTGTCGGTGGCGGGCGTGGTGCTCACCCCGTGGCGGGTGGTGGCCAGCAGGTGGCGCACCCGCGGGACGCGCGAGGTCCCCCGGCGCGACATCGCCCAGCTCCTGGCGCCGCGCAGCACGGCCTTCCGCGGGCTGGCCGAGGCGTTCTCCGGCTCGCTCGCGGGACACCGGGTGGAGGTGCTCGGCGGTCCGGGCGCCGAGACCGGTCCCGCGGCGGAGGAGGCGCAGAACGCCGAGGTCGTCCGGACCCGGCTGACCAGCCGCATCCTGACCAATCCCGGAGTGATCGTGGTCGCGGTGGCCACCGCCGTGATGGTGGGCGCCGGCCGCCGGCTGATCGGCGCCGGCACGCTGCACGGCGGCCAGCTGCTCGGCTACGCGGGCTCACCCGGCCAGGTCTGGCACTCCTACGTGGACGCCTGGCACGGCGGCGGGCTCGGCACGGACGCCTCGCCGTCGCCGTACCGCGCGGTGCTGGCCGCACTGTCCTGGGGGCTGCGCCCGCTGTCCTCGACGCCGAGCCAGCTGGCGGTCGAGGTCCTGCTGCTCGGGGCCATCCCGCTGTCCGCCCTCACGGCGTACCTCTGCGCGCGCACGGTGCTGCGGAACCGGTGGGTCCGCGCCTGGGCCGCGCTGGCCTGGGCCACTCTCCCGACCGTCACCTCCGCGCTGAACTCCGGGCGGCTCGCGGCGAGCGTCCTGCACGTGATGCTGCCCCTGGTGGTGCTGGGCTTCGCCCGCACGCTGCGCCGGCCCGGCTCGAGCACCGCGGCGTACGCCGGAGGGCTGGCGCTGGCGATCACCGCCGCCTTCGTGCCGGTGCTGCTGCTGGTGGGCGCGGCCACGACGCTCGTCGCGCTCGTCCTCGGCGGCTGGGCCCGCCGGGCCCGCGCCCTGCTGCTGCTCGCCGTGCCCCTGCTCCTGCTCGCCCCCTGGCTGCCGGCCCTGTGGGACGAGCCGCGGCTGCTGTTCGTCGGCCCCGGGCTGCTGACCCCGGCCGGACCGGAGCATCCGGTCGAGATCGCGCTGCTCCACCCGGCCGGTACCGCCGGCGGCTACCTCTGGCTCACCGTCCCGCTGCTCGCTGCCGGCGCGGCCGGACTGCTGCGACGGGGCGGCTCCTGGCTGCTCGCCGCGTGCGGGCTGCTGGCCCTCGCCGGCCTGGGCCTGGCGCTCGGCCTGCCGCGCGTCGCGGTGGCCACCGGGACGTCGGCCACCGCGCCGGCCGGGCTGTCCGGCTCGCTGGCCTCCTGGTCCGGCACCGGCATCGACCTCCTGGCGATCGCCGCCCTCGTGGCCGCGCTGCACGGCATCGACGGGCTGCCGGCGCGGCTGTCGCGGTTCCGGTTCGGCTGGCGCCAGCTCGTCCTCGCTCCGCTCGCCCTGGCGGCGGTGGCGGCGACGCTCGCGACGGCCGTGCTGCTCGTGGCCCGTCCGGCTGCCGGCCCGGTGCACCGCAGTGCCGCGCTCACCATGCCGGCGGTCGCGGTGGACCAGGCGAACGGCCCGCTCGCGACCCGGACGCTGGTGCTGTCCGCCGACCGCGGGTCCTCCGCGCTGGGCTACCGGCTGGTCGGCGCCGAGGTGGGCGACGCCGCGGTCACCGAGCCGCTGCCCACCGACGACCCGGCGGTGGCCCAGGTCACCGAGACCCTGGCCGACACGAGCGGCGACGTCCGCGCGAGCGCCGCCTCGGCCGCCCTGCAGCAGCTGGGGATCGGCTTCGTCGTCGTGACCCTTCCCGTGCCCGGGTCGCTGCAGCAGCAGCTCGACACCACGACCGGGCTGACCCGGCTCGGCCAGAACGGCGGGTACGCCCTCTGGCGGGTCGAGCCGGCCACCCCGGCGGGCGGCCAGCCGCAGCCACCGGCCCGGGTGCGGCTGGTGGACGCCACCGGCCGCCTGGTGCAGGACATTCCGGTGTCCGGGCCGGACACCCGGGTGAGCACCACCATCCCGAGCGGTACGTCCGGGCGGCAGGTGGTCCTCGCCCAGCCGGGGGACGCGGCCTGGCGGGCCACGCTCAACGGCGTCCCGCTGCCGGCCGCGAGTCGCGGCGGCCTGCAGGCCTTCACGCTCCCGGCCACCGGCGGTCACCTGCACGTGTACTCCGTCGACGGGCGGCATCGCCTGCTGATCGGCCAGGGCGTGGCGCTGGTCGTGGTCGTGCTGCTGGCCCTCCCGGTCGGCCGGCGTCGCCGCCCGGAGCGGGTGATGGCGTGAGAGCGGTGGTCCGCACGGTCGTCGTGCTGGCCCTCGGTGCCCTCCTCGTCGTCGGCGCGGTCCGGCTGCCCGGACTGCACACGCAGCTGGCGGGGGCGGGGACCGGCGTGACCGCGGCCGCGGCCGAGACCGCGCCGGCGCGCACCGTCAGCCGGACCTCGCTCGTCTGCCCGGGACCGGAGTCGGTGGGGGTCAGGCGGATCGACGCGGCCACCGCCCTGAGTCCGGCCAGTGCCCGCGTCGCGACGCCGCCGAGCGAGCTGCTGTCCGCCGTCCTGGGCTCGACCCCCGGCGCGGCCGCCCTGTCCGGTGCGCCCGGGCAGCTCACCGCGGCCGCGCTGGCCGGCTCGGTCCCGACCGGCACGCCCGCGCTGCCGTTCAGCCCGATGTCGGCACCCGGCGCCGCCGGCACGCAGACCAGCCAGCCGCGCTCGATCCTGTTCTCCGGCAACGGTTCGCTGGCTCCGGGCCTGGTCGCCACGCAGACCACGCTGATCCAGACGAGCGACCTGCGCGGGCTCTCCACGGTGTCCTGCCAGGCGCCGTCGGCCGACACCTGGCTCGTGGGGGGTGCCGCGACGATCGGCCACCGCGGCCGCCTGATCCTGGCCAACCCGACACCGAGCCCGGTCACCGTGAACCTCGGCGTGTTCGGAGCCAGGGGACCGATCACGTCGACCGCCGCGCGCGGCATCGTGGTCAAGGCCCACCGCCGTACGGTCGTGCTGCTCGACGCGATCGCGCACGGCGAGGCGACGCCGGTGATCCACGTGACCGCCTCCGGCGGGGTCGTCTCCGCGACCCTCAGCGACACCTGGCTCGACGGCACCACCCCGGCCGGCTCGGACGACGCCGTCGGGACCCAGCCGGGGCGCCGGCTGGTGGTTCCGGGGGTGCTGGCCTCGCTTCCCGACGGCAGCGGGCGGCTGCGGGTCGCGGCCGTCGACGGTCCGGCCGTGGTCCACCTGCGGGTGCTCGGATCGACCGGCCCGGTGGCATCCTCGGTGGCCAACGGCACGTTCCAGGTCGCGCAGGGACAGGTGAAGGAGATCGTCCTCACCGCGCTGCCCGTCGGGTACAGCGGCATCGAGGTGACCTCGTCGGCACCGGTCGTCGCCGGGCTGCAGATGAGCACCGCGGCGCGCACCGCCGGCGGCTCCCGCGACTTCGCCTGGACGGCGGCCGAGCCGGCGATCCGCAGCTTGGGCGGGGTCGCCCTCGCCCCGGCGGCGCCGAACCAGGCCACGGTGCTGTCCTTGACGGCCGACGGCGACGACGCGGCGCTCGACCTGGTGGTGGTGGGCGCCGACGGGTCGCAGTCCACCCGGGCGCTCGCGGTGCCGGCCGGGACGACGGCCGAGGTGGCGCTGCCGTCCACCGTCCCCTCCACGGTCACCACCGGAGCGACGAGCGTCCCGGTGAGCGCGTGGCTGCGCCCGCGCACCGGCTCGGTCGTGGCCGCGCTGGCCACGGCGTACTCCGACCCGGCCGGCCTCCTGCTGTCGGTCGCGCCGCTCACCGACGCGCCGCTGCGGTACGCCACGGTGGCCGTGCACCCGCTGCCGGGCTGAGGTCAGTCGCCGGTGCCGTAGCGCGGGTCGACCTCGGTCGGCTCGACCCCGATCAGGTGGGCGACCTGCTCGACCACGACGTCGTGCACCAGCCGGGCCGTGTCGCGCAGGTCCGTGCTGCGCGTCTCCACCGGGCGCCGGTAGACCACGATCCGCGCCGGGTGGCCGCCGGAGCGGGGGAACAGGCGCCCGAGCGGCACCTCCCCGTGCTCCCACGGTGCCGGGTCGCTGGGCGGCACGTCCTCGACCGCGAACTCGACCTCGGCCAGCTGCTCGCCCCAGCGCTGGTCCAGCCGCTCGGCCGCGTCCAGCACCAGCCCGTCGAACTGCTCGGCCCGGCTGCGCGCCAGGGGGAGCCCGCTGGGCACGAGCGGCCCGCGCAGCCCGCGCCCGTGACGGTCGCGGGGGGCCGAGCGAGCCCGGCGGGGGGCGGTCGATGCCACCGGCCCAGCCTAGGTGCGGGCGCGCGGGACGACACGGTCGCGCTCGCGGGACCAATGCCCGGAGCCGTCCGGCCCCCGAGGTAGCGTCGCCGAGGTGAGCTCCCTGCGCCGCTGTTCCCGCACCGCCTGCGGGAGCTCGGCCGTCGCCACCCTGACCTACGTGTACTCGGACTCCACCGCCGTCCTCGGGCCGCTGGCGCTGTACGCCGAGCCGCACACGTACGACCTGTGCACCGCTCACGCCGAGCGGCTGACCGCCCCGCGCGGGTGGGAGGTCGTGCGCCTGTCGCCCGAGCTGGACGACCCCGGTCCCACGCCGGACGACCTGCTGGCCCTGGCCGACGCCGTCCGGGAGGCCGGCCGCCCGCGGCGCGGCACCGGGCCGGGAGCGGCCCAGGGGACGGAGCAGTCGGCGGTCGAGGTCGGCCGCCGGGGGCACCTGCGGGTGCTGCGCGACCCCGCGAACTGACCGGCCGCCGAGTTCCTGTCGACCCCCGTGGCAGTTGTCGCCCTTGTCGCCCCTTTCGCCCCGCTGTGCCGCCTACGCCGCGAACCGCCGGGTGTTCAAGGGCCCGCGACGCCCGGCCGATAGCCCATTCGGAGCACCTCGCCGCCCCGTGGGCGGCGACCCCTGGGTGCCAGCGGTGAGACCGGAAGGCACGTTCATGGCTCGTTCGCGCGTCCAGCACTCTGGGACGGCCCACCAGGTACCCCTGGGGTCCCTGACCCAGCGAGACAACCGCCACGGCGCGGCCTGTTCGGAGTGCGGCTCGTTCCGCGTCACCCGGCTGACCATGCGGCTGACCGACGGCACGCCGGTGCAGTTCACGTCCTGCCACCAGTGCGACCACCGCACCTGGGAGACCGAGGGCGCCGAGCTGACCCGGGAGCACGTGCTGGCCCGGACCCAGAAGCCGGCCTGACCCCACCTCCTGCGGCTCCCTAGGCTGGGCCGCATGCCCGACCTGTCCGCGCTGGTCAAGGCGTACGACGTCCGGGGCCTGGTGCCCGAGCAGCTGGACGAGACCGTGGCCCGGGCGATCGGTGCCGCGTTCGCCGACCTCGTGGGGTCCGACGTCGTCGTCGGCCACGACATGCGGCCGTCCTCGCCCGGCCTGGCCCGCGCCTTCGCGCAGGGCGTGACCGACCGCGGCTTCGCGGTGACGGCGATCGGGCTGTGCTCGACCGACGGCCTGTACTTCGCCAGCGGGCATCTGGAGCGGGCCGGGGCGATGTTCACGGCCAGCCACAACCCGGCGCAGTACAACGGGATCAAGCTGTGCCGCTCGGGCGCCCGGCCGGTCGGTGCGGACACCGGGCTGACCGACGTCCGCTCGGCGGCCGAGAGGTACCTCGGATCGGGCGTCCCGGCCGTGGCGGAGACCGGCACGGTCCGCGAGCAGGACCTGCTCCCGGCCTACGCCGCGCACCTGCGCTCGCTGGTGGACCTCACCGGGATCCGGCCGCTGAAGGTCGTCGTCGACGCCGGGAACGGCATGGCCGGGCTGACCGCCCCCGCCGTGCTGGGCACCGCGGCCGGCTTGCCCGCCCTCCCGCTCGAGGTGGTGCCGCTGTACTTCGAGCTGGACGGGACGTTCCCGAACCACGAGGCCAACCCGCTGGAGCCGGCGAACCTCGCCGACCTGCAGGCCGCGGTCACCGCGCACGGTGCCGACGCCGGGCTGGCCTTCGACGGCGACGCCGACCGGTGCTTCGTGATCGACGAGCTGGGCCGGCCGGTCAGCCCCAGCGCGGTGACCGCCCTCGTCGCCGCCCGGGAGATCGCCCGGGAGCGCGCGGCCGGGCGCTCGGCGACCGTGCTGCACAACCTGATCAGCTCGGCGGCGGTGCCGGAGCTGATCGCCGAGGCCGGCGGCCGCCCGGTGCGCACGCGGGTCGGCCACTCCTACATCAAGGCCCAGATGGCGGCCGAGGGCGCGGTCTTCGGCGGCGAGCACTCCGGCCACTACTACTTCCGCGACTTCTGGAACGCCGACACCGGCATGCTGGCCGCGCTGCACGTGCTGGCCGCGCTCGGGGGGCAGCCGCTCCCGCTGAGCCGCCTGGCCGCCGGGTACGAGCGGTACGTCGCCTCGGGCGAGATCAACTCGCGCGTCGACGACGTGCCGGCCGCCACGGCCCGGGTCCGCTCGGCGTACGCGGCCGAGGAGCAGGACGGCCTGGACGGGCTCACGGTGACCCACCGCCCGCGGTCGGCGGCCGATCCGATGTGGTGGTTCAACCTGCGGCCGAGCAACACCGAGCCGTTGCTGCGGCTCAACGCGGAGGCCGGGGATGCTGCCACCATGGCGCGGGTACGCGATGCTGTGCTGGCGCTGGTCCGGGGCGTCGCCGGCCCGGACCCGTCGAAGGAGGGGCGATGACGACGATCGAGCCGTGGCTGCGGGAGATTCTGGTCTGCCCGAACTGCCACTCGGCACTGGCCGACGAGGTGAGCCCGACGGGGACGCCGGAGCTGCGCTGCACCTCGGCCTCGTGCGGCCTGGCCTACCGGGTCGATGACGGCATCCCCGTCCTGCTGATCGACGAGGCGCGGCCACCGGCGCCGCGCGCATGACGGGATCCGCCTGATGGCGCTGGACGAGGCCCGGCTGGACGACGCCGAGGCCCTCGCGCTCGGGGACTCGCGCCAGGTGCTGCGGGCCCTGGCCACGGCCGGCGCCCAGGTGCGTGAGGCGGTGACCCTGGCCACCGAGGCCGGAGCCGACCGGTTCGGCGCCGGTGACCGGCCCCGCTCGGTGCTCGTCGCCTCCCTCGGCGGCTCGGCGCTGGTCGGCGACGTGCTCGGGCTGCTGGCCGGACCGGGCTCCCCGGTGGCCGGTGTCGGTCCGGCGCAACCTGCCGCTGCCCGGATGGGTCGGTCCGCTCGACCTGGTCGTGGCCGTCTCGCTGTCCGGCCGCGCCGCCGGGCCGCTGGCCCTCGCCGCGGAGGCGGCCCGCCGCGGCTCCACGCTGCTCACGGTCGGCGCGGACGACTCCCCGCTGGCCGCGGTGAGCCGCCAGGCCCGGGGCACCCACGTTGCGGTCGGGCAGGGCCGGACGTCGTCCCGGACGGCGCTCTGGTCGCTCCTCGTGCCCGTGCTCGTCGCCGCCGGTTCGATGGGTCTGGTCGACGCCCCGCCGTCCGCCTTCGCGGACACGGCGGACCGGCTGGACGAGGTGGCCGACGCCGCCCGGCCGTCCTCGGAGTCGTTCGTGAACCCGGCCAAGGTCCTCGCCGTCGAGCTGGCCGGCTCGGTGCCCGTGGTGCTCGGTGACGGCGACCTGGCCGGCGTGGCGGCCCAGCGGGTGGCCGCCATGCTCTCCCGGACGGCGCGCACCCCCGCCGTGTGGGGCGAGCTGCCGGACGACGCCAGCCAGGTCGTGGCCGCGTTCGACGGTCCGTTCACCGCGGCCGGCTCCGGCGGCTCGGCCACCGACGACCTCTTCGCCGACCCGTTCGTCGACGGCGCGGCGGCGCCCCGTCTGCGGCTGCTGCTGCTGCGGGACGCCCTGCCCGACCCGATGACCCCGGCCGCGGCCGCTGCGGCCCGCCTGGCCGACGCGGTGAAGATGACGGCCGAGGACGCGGGCGTGCGCGTCTCCGAGCAGACCGCGCTGCCCGGGCACCCCCTCGCCCGGCTGGCCGGCCTGGTGGCGCTCACCGACTTCGCCTCGGCGTACCTCGCCCTCGGCCAGGGCTTCGACCCCGCCGTGTCCGCCCACCTGGCCGATCTGCGCGACGCCACGGGCTGAGCCGTCGGCCGAGTCAGCCGCGCAGTTGCCTGCGGAGTTGACTGCGACGTCATCAGAAGGGTGGCTCGTCCGGCGGCGGAGGATCCGGCGCCAGGTGGCCTGACTCGCGTCGTGGGCCAGGCCGCGGGCCACCTCGGCCGGCAGCGGGACGTCGCCGGACGGGGTGGGCAAGGCCGCCGGGCGGTCGTCCAGGCCGAACAGCGACGACGCCGGGATGGTGATGTTGACCAGGGTCGTTCCGCGGGGCCGCGCCGGGGGTGGGGCGGGCGAGCCGCCCCCCACCGCGGGCCGGTTCACGGTCAGCCCGTGCGCGCCGCCGGTGATCGCGCCCACCGCCAGGTCGAAGCCCAGCTGGTCGAGGGTCTCGGGAACAACGGCGACGGGCGGCGCGGGCCGTGGCGTCCAGGCCCGCGAAGGTCGCCGCGAGCAGCTCGTCCGGCCCGTGCAGGACCAGGGCTCCGGGGCGGTCGACCCTGGAGGCGTCGTGGTCGACCCGGCGCCGGCTGCGAGCCACCTCGCTCCGGTCGGCCACCTGCTCGGGACAGGCCGGCGCGACCGCGGCGGCCAGCAGGGGCCGCAGTCGATGCGGAGGGAGCGACCAGAGCGTGACCCCGTCCGGCAGCAGCGTCGGCGCCGGCCCCGCGACGGCGTCGACCAGCCGGTGCCGCGGCTCGCCCGGCAGGGACAGCGTCCCCTCGTGGACGGTGCGCGACAGTGCCGTGGAGCGGGCGGCGCGCTCCTCGGCCTGGCACTTCTCGGCCGCGCTGACCGGACGAGGCTCGTGGGGCAGGTGCTCGGCCTCGAACTGGTGCAGCAGCGCGGTGATCGCCCGGGCCTGGGCGGCCGCCGCCCATCCCTGGAGCCGCTCGGCGGCGAGCGCGATCTCGACCAGCTGGTGCCGAACGGCCTCGCCCGGCGAAAGGGAAGATTCGATCATGCGTACGAATATAACGGACATGTCCGACAGGGGCAAACCGGCCCCTCACCGCCCGCCCTAGGGTTGGGCCATGTCCTCCGAAGGCGGCACGACCGCGATCCTCGCGGCGCTCGCGGCCAACGTGGGCATCGCGATCACCAAGTTCGTGGCCTTCCTGCTGACCCGGTCCAGCTCGATGCTGGCCGAGTCGATCCACTCGCTGGCCGACTCGGGGAACCAGCTGCTGCTGCTCGTCGGCGGCCGGCGCGCGCGGCGCCGGGCCACGCCCGAGCACCCGTTCGGCTACGGCCGCGAGCGCTACGTCTACGCGTTCATCGTCTCGGTGGTGCTGTTCAGCGTGGGCGGGCTGTTCGCGCTGTACGAGGCCTGGCACAAGTTCCGCCACCCGCACGGGATCCACTCCTGGCAGTGGGTCCCCATCGTGGTGCTGGTGGCCTCGATCGGCCTGGAGGGCTTCTCCTTCCGCACGGCCGTCCGCGAGTCCCGGCCGGCCAAGGGCGGCCGGTCGTGGGTGGCGTTCGTCCGTACGGCCAAGGCGCCCGAGCTGCCGGTCGTGCTCCTGGAGGACTCCGGCGCACTGCTCGGCCTGGTCTTCGCGCTGGCCGGCGTGAGCCTCACGCTGGCGACCGGCAACGGCCGGTGGGACGCGGCCGGTACGGCGATGATCGGCCTGCTGCTCGTGACGATCGCCGCCGTGCTGGCCACCGAGATGAAGTCCCTGCTGCTCGGGGAGTCGGCGACCGCCGAGCACGTCGCGGCCATCGAGCGGGCGCTGCCCGGGCCGGGCGTGCCGCGGGTGATCCACCTGCGGACCATGCACCTGGGGCCGGAGGAGCTGCTGGTCGCCGCCAAGATCGCGGTGGACGCAGGGGAGTCGGCCGGCGACGTGGCCCGGGCCATCGACGCCGCCGAGCGCCGGGTGCGGGCCGCCGTGCCGATCGCGCGGGTCATCTACCTGGAGCCGGACATCTACGACGCCGGACGCGTCAGGGCTGCCACGCCGGCCGACCACGGCTAGACTCGGGACGTCTTCCGGCGCAGGTGATGCCACAGGCCCAGAGGGGCCACGCCGGGTCGACCGTGGTGACGCTCGCACCGGCCCTGCCGTGCGCCGTCCCCGGACCCGGACGAACCGATACCACTGGAAGGGAACGCTGCTTCATGGACTACAAGGTCAAGGACTTCGCGCTGGCCGAGGCCGGCCGGCACCAGATCCGCCTCGCCGAGCACGAGATGCCGGGACTGATGGCGCTGCGCGAGGAGTACGCCGCGGCCCAGCCGCTGGCCGGCGCGCGCATCATGGGCTCGCTGCACATGACCGTGCAGACGGCCGTGCTGATCGAGACGCTGACCGCACTGGGCGCCGACGTGCGCTGGTGCTCGTGCAACATCTTCTCCACCCAGGACGAGGCCGCCGCGGCCGTCGCCGTCGGCCCGACGGGCACCCCTGAGAGCCCGGCCGGCGTGCCGGTGTTCGCCTGGAAGGGCGAGACGCTCGAGGAGTACTGGTGGTGCACCGAGCAGGCGCTCAGCTGGCCCGAGGACTCCGGGTTCTCCGGCCCGAACATGATCCTGGACGACGGCGGCGACGCCACCCTGCTCGTGCACAAGGGCGTGGAGTTCGAGGCCGCGGGCGCGGTCCCGGCCACCGAGGACACGGACTCGCACGAGTACCGCGTGATCCTCGACGTCCTGCGGGCCTCGCTCGCCAAGGACCCGCAGCGGTTCACCGAGATGGCGGCCGGCATCAAGGGCGTCACCGAGGAGACCACGACGGGCGTCCACCGGCTCTACGAGCTGGCGAGCGTCGGGCGGCTGCTCTTCCCGGCGATCAACGTCAACGACTCGGTCACCAAGTCGAAGTTCGACAACAAGTACGGCACCCGGCACAGCCTGATCGACGGCATCAACCGGGCCACCGACACGCTCATCGGCGGCAAGGTCGCGGTCGTGTGCGGGTACGGCGACGTGGGCAAGGGGTCGGCCGAGTCGCTGCGCGGCCAGGGTGCCCGGGTCATCGTCACCGAGATCGACCCGATCTGCGCGCTGCAGGCCGCGATGGACGGTTTCCAGGTGGCAACCGTCGACGACGTCGTCGAGACCGCGGACATCTTCGTGACCGCCACCGGCAACAAGGACATCCTCACGGTCGACGACATGGCGCGGATGAAGCACCAGGCGATCGTCGGCAACATCGGCCACTTCGACAACGAGATCGACATGGCCGGGCTCGAGGAGTTCCCGGGCATCGAGAAGATCGAGATCAAGCCGCAGGTCCACGAGTGGCGGTTCCCGGCCGCCGGCGACCGCCCGGCCCACAGCATCATCGTGCTCTCGGAGGGCCGGCTGCTGAACCTGGGCAACGCCACCGGCCACCCGAGCTTCGTGATGAGCAACTCGTTCGCCAACCAGACCATCGCGCAGATCGAGCTGTTCACCCGGACCGGCGACTACGAGAAGCAGGTCTACGTGCTCCCCAAGCACCTGGACGAGAAGGTCGCCCGGCTGCACCTGGCCGCGCTCGGCGTGCACCTCACCGAGCTCAGCAAGGACCAGGCCGACTACATCGGCGTCGACGTGGCCGGCCCCTACAAGCCGGACCACTACCGCTACTGACCGGCGTACCCACGGGTCACTGACCGGCCGCCTCAGACGGGGCGGCCGGTCAGCCGTCTCACCAGCTCGGCGTCGCGCGCCAGGCGGACCTCGTCCCGTCGGCGCCGTTCGGCCAGCACGGCGGCCAGGTAGGCCTCCGGATGCGTGCCGACGGGCGGCGGCGGCGCGACGTACGACGCGACCTGGGTCGCCAGCGCCCAGCCCATGCCGGCGCGGGCGTCGGGGTGCATCCGCGGCGCGCGGGAGAGGAACTGGCGCGCGCCCACCGCCACGTCGCCGGGGATGCGGCCGATGTCGGCCAGCCGGGCCCAGTCGGCCAGCTCGTACGGCATCTGCGGCGGACGTGACCGTTGGGCGACCCCGCGCTCGCGGACGACGTACGTGCCGGCGAGGAGATCCCCGAGCCGCTTGCCGCGGGACGAGGCGAGCGAGCAGACCAGCGCGGGCGACCCGACGAGGACCCACACCTCGACGACCTCGAGGAGGGCGCGCACCAGCGCCTGGCGGAAGCGGATCGGCCCGCCGTCGTCCCGAACGGTCCGCAGCCCCATCGCCAGCTTGCCCAGCGTGCGCCCGCGGGTGAGCGTCTCCATGACCAGGGGGTAGCCGACGACCACCGCCACCAGCGTGACCAGGACGAAGGCGGTCGCGGCCGCGTCGTCCATGGACCGGGTCACCTTGCTGTCCAGGTAGACGACCGCGAACAGCGCCGCGGTCTGCAGGGCCAGGTCGAGGAACCCGGACACCGCCCGCGAGGCGAACGTCGCCGGCTGCAGGTCGAGGGCGACGGCCTCGCCGGTCACGATCGGCGAGCTCACCGCAGCAGGCTATCCGGCGGGCGGCGGCGGCTAGCCTGCTTCGGTGGATCTCGACGCGTACGTCGCGGCGCACGAGCGTGAGTGGCAGCGGCTGGAGGAGCTGCTGCACACCCGCCGCCGTACGGGCGAGCAGGCCGACGAGCTCATCACGCTCTACCAGCGGGCGGCCACGCACCTGTCGGTCGTCCGCTCGGCCGCCCCCGACCCGATGCTGGTCGGCCGGCTCTCCCGCCTCGTGGCGCGCGGCCGGGCCGCAGTGACCGGCAGCTCCGACCCGGCCTGGCGGGACGCGACGCGGTTCCTGACCACGGCCCTGCCCGCCGCGCTCTACCGCGGCCGCGCCTGGTGGGGCTCGGTGCTGCTGGCCTGCGTCGCGGTCTCGTTCGGGCTCGGCGCGTGGGTCGCCGCGAACCCCGGCGTGCAGTCCCGGCTGGTGCCGCAGGAGGAGCTGGACAGCCTGGTCCACACCGACTTCCAGACCTATTACTCGACGTACGCCCATGGCAGCTTCGCGGCGCAGGTCTGGACGCACAACGCCTGGATCGCCGCGCTGTGCATCGCGCTCGGCATCCTCGGGGTGCCGGTGCTGTACCTGCTCTGGCAGAACGTCGCCAACGTCGCGGTGATCGGCGGGATCATGGTCAGCCACGGCCGCGCCGGGCTGTTCTTCGGGCTGATCCTGCCCCACGGCATCCTCGAGCTGACGGCCGTCTTCATCGCGGCGGGGACCGGGCTGCGGCTGTTCTGGTCGTGGGTCGCTCCCGGGCCGCGGCCGCGGGCCCAGGCGCTGGCCGAGGAGGGCCGGGCCGCGATGGCCGTCGTGCTGGGCCTGGTCGGCGTGCTGGCGGTCTCCGGCTTCATCGAGGGGTTCGTCACCCCCTCCGGCCTCCCCACCGGCGTGAAGGTCGGGATCGGGCTGGTGGCGGAGGGCGCGTTCCTGCTCTACGTCTTCGGTCTCGGCGGGCGGGCCGCACGGGCCGGGGTCACCGGCGACATGGTGGCCGAGGAGGCCGGCGACACCGTGCCGATCCGGGGCTGAGGCGGCCCCGAAACCGGGGGGCCGGGACCCTTGCGGCAGCGCCTCTGTCGTCGCATGCTGAGCAACGCAGATAACGATTTGAAACAACTCGGCCCGGAACACGGGACGAAACCGGCAATACGCGGAGCCCCGATGTGGAACTGTTGCCGGATGTTTGCCCCCCGGACAGGTGGCGGTTCAATCTTTCGCTCACAACGAAGTAATGGTGTCGTCCGCGGGCGTCGGCCCGATCTGAGCAACGGTGAGATGGAGACAACGTGCGTCAACGGTGGGTAGCACTCGCGAGCGTCGGCCTGGCGGCCAGCCTCGCGGTCACGGCTTGTGGAAGCAGCAGCGGCGGCAAGTCGTCCAGCTCCGGGGGTAGCGGCGGCAGCGCGAAGAGCGCCAAGACCGCTCAGTCCGCGGCGGACATGGGCGGCATGGACGCCCTCGTCGCCGCGGCGAAGAAGGAAGGCACGCTCAACCTGATCGCCGTCCCGCGGACGTGGGCCGGCTACGGGGCGATCATCGACGCCTTCACCGCGAAGTACGGGATCAAGATCAACAGCGAGAACCCGGACGGCTCCAGCGGTGACGAGATCAACGCCGTGAAGTCGACCAAGGGGCAGCCCAGCGCGCCGGACGTCGTCGACGTCGGCAACAGCTACGCGCTCCAGGGAGCACAGAGCGGTCTGTTCGCGCCGTACAAGGTGGCGACGTGGGCCGACATCCCCGACGGGCAGAAGGACTCCGGTGGCCTCTGGTACAGCGACTACGGGGGATACATCTCGATCGGCTGCAACGCCACCAAGATCAAGAACTGCCCCACGACGATCAAGGGCCTGGACAACCCGGCGTTCAAGGGTGACGTCGCGCTGAACGGCGACCCGACGAGCGCCAACGCCGCGTTCGAGGCGGTCTGGGCGGCGGCGCTGGCCAACGGTGGCTCGGCGACCGACATCCAGCCCGGCATCGACTTCTTCAAGAAGCTGAACTCGGAGAAGATCTTCAACAAGACCAAGGTCACGCCGGCCACGGTGGCCTCGGGCCAGACGCCGATCGTGCTCGACTGGGACTACCTCAACGTCGGCAACGCGCAGACGCTGAAGAAGAGCGGGGTCAACTGGGTGACCAACGACCCGGCGGACGGCCTGGTCTCGGGCTTCTACGCCCAGGCGATCAGCATCAACGCGGCGCACCCGGCGGCGGCCCGGCTGTGGGAGGAGTTCCTCTACAGCCAGGACGCGGACGGAGGCCAGAACGGCTGGCTGCGCGGGTTCGCCCGGCCGATCGAGCTGGTGGCCATGCTGGCCAAGGGCACGGCTGACGCCACGGCGGCGGCGGCTCAGCCGAAGGTCAACGACACCAACCCGTTCAACCCCACGCAGGACCAGGTCACGGCAGCCAAGAACGTCGTGACCCAGAAGTGGGCGGCAGCGGTCGCCTGATGGCCACCGAGGAGCTCGCGGGGGGTGGCCTGCAGACGACGACGCAGGCCACCCCGGCGACCGAGGCGAGCGGGACCGGCACCAGCCGGTCCCGCCGTCTCAGCTTCGCCTGGGCCGGGTTGCTGCCCTTCTTCGTCTACGTCTTCATCTTCTTCCTGCTGCCGATCGGGGTGATCCTGTACTCGGCGTTCCGCAAGCAGGTGCACGCCCGGGACCCGGTCACCCAGCAGTTCGTGCAGTCGCACGTCTACACGACCTCGAACCTGACGGCGACGCTGCACGGCATCTACCGCACCTCGATGGTCAACAGCATCGAGCTGTCCGCGGCCACCGCCGTGATCGGCGCGGTGTTCGGGATGTTCCTGGCGTACGCCGTCGTGACCAGCCACAGCGGCGCCCTGCGCCAGATCGTCATCGCGGCGGCCGCGGTCATGGCCAACTTCGGTGGCATCCCGCTGGCCTTCCTGTTCATCGCGACGGTGGGCTTCCCGGCCGGCGCGCTGACCGTCTTCCTGCAGGACGACCTGCACGTCTCGCTGGCGGACGACCTGCACTTCCAGCTGACGACCGTCACCGGCATCGCGCTGGTCTACCTCTACTTCCTGATCCCGCTCATGGTCCTGGTGATGTCGCCGGCCCTCGAGGGCCTCAAGCCGCAGTGGGCCGAGGCCGCGGAGAACCTCGGGGCGAACCGCTGGCACTACTGGCGGTACGTCGCCGGCCCGGTGCTGCTGCCGAGCTTCCTCGGCTCGGTCCTGCTGCTCTTCTGCTCGGCCTTCTCGGCGTACGCGACGGCGGACGCCCTGGTGGGCGACTCGTTCCCCCTCATCCCGACCCAGATCTCGAACGTGCTCTCCGGCAACGTGCTCTCCGGTCAGGAGAACCTCGGCGCCGCCCTCGCCTTCGACATGGTGGTGATCGTGCTGCCGCTGACCGTCATCTACCAGCTCCTGCAACGCCGGACCTCCAAGTGGCTGACGTGATGCCCCGATGACCACCACGGGCTACGGGAGCGCGGCCGCGCCGGAGATGATGCCGGCCCCCCTGCCGGCCAAGGGGCGACAGCCCGGACGCGCGGGCCGCCGCGGCGGCACCACGCGGCGCATCGTGCTCGCGCTCGCCGCGATCTACTTCATCGGGCCGCTGATCGCCGCCTTCGTCTTCACGATCAGGAACAGCAACACCGGGCACATCAGCTTCTCGGCGTACGGCCAGATCTTCGCCAAGCAGCCGGGCGGCCTGATCGGGATCGGCACCGCCCTGCGCACGTCGGTGGAGCTGGCCGTCCTGTCCATCCTGATCACGCTCGCGCTGATGCTGCCGACGATGCTGTTGCTGCACCTGCGCTACCGCAAGGTACGGCCGGTGGTCGAGGTCATCACCCTGCTGCCGCTGGTCTTCCCGCCGGTGGTGCTCGTCGTCGGCGTGTCCGACGTGTTCACCTTCACCGGCAACCACTTCACGAGCGGGCCGGTGGCCGCGGTGATGCGGGACATCCGCAGCGAGACCCTGCCGCTCGTGCTGGCCTTCCTCTACGTGACGCTGGCGCTCCCGTTCGTCTACCGCGCGCTCGACGCCGGCATCCGGTCGGTGGACGTCACCACGCTCGTCGAGGCGTCCCGCAACCTCGGGGCGAGCTGGTTCATCACGCTGTGGCGGGTGCTGATGCCGAGCCTGCGCACGGCGATCATCAACGCGTCGTTCCTGTGCTTCGCCCTGGTGATGGGTGAGTACACCATCGCCAAGATCCTGCTGTTCACCCGGCCGTTCCCCGTCTGGCTGGCCCAGCTGCCGACGACCTCCGGCCAGGTCCAGTCCGCCACCTCGTTGCTCAGCCTGATCGTCGTCGAGCTGCTGCTGCTGCTCATCGGCGCGCTGAACTGGCGCAGCCGACAAGAAGGGAGAGCCTGACGATGAGTGCCGTCGAGGCCATCGCCCAGCAAGAGGGCGCCACCGTGGAGTACCGCAACGTCCGGCGGGTGTTCGGGCAGATGTCCGCGCTGGCCGGCCTGGACCTGCAGATCGGGGCCGGCGAGCTGCTGGCCCTGCTGGGTCCGTCCGGCTGCGGCAAGACCACGGCCCTGCGGCTCCTGGCCGGGTTCGACCAGCCGACGTCGGGGGAGGTGATGGTCGACGGCCAGGACGTGTCCCGGGTGCCGGCGAACAAGCGCGACATGGGCATGGTCTTCCAGTCCTACAGCCTGTTCCCGACGATGAGCGCCCAGGACAACGTGGCCTTCGGCCTGCGGCTGCGCGGGGAGTCCGGCGGGGCCCGGCGCAAGCGGGCGGCCGAGCTGCTCGACCTGGTGGGGCTGTCCGAGCACGTCAAGAAGTACCCGCACCAGATGTCCGGCGGACAGCAGCAGCGGGTGGCGCTCGCCCGGGCGCTGGCCATCTCGCCGCGGGTCCTGCTGCTCGACGAGCCCCTGTCCGCGCTGGACGCCAAGGTCCGCGAGCAGCTGCGCGAGGAGATCCGGCGGATCCAGCAGGAGCTCGGCGTGACGACGGTCTTCGTGACGCACGACCAGGAGGAGGCGCTGTCCATGGCCGACCGGGTCGGCGTCATGCGGGCCGGCCAGCTCGAGCAGTGCGCGCCGCCCAGCGAGCTCTACGACCGGCCGGCGACGCCGTTCGTGGCGACGTTCGTCGGCACGATGAACCGCATCGACGCCACCGTGTCCGGCGTGGCCCAGGTCCGGGTGGGCTCGCAGACGCTGCCGGCGGACGGCGAGCTGCCGGCGCCCGGAGGGAACGTGGTGATCCTGGTCCGGCCCGAGGCGGTCACCGTCGCGGCCTCGGCCGACGGGGACGCCGTCGTCGAGGCGGCGACCTTCCGCGGCGCCACGATCCGGCTCGACCTGCGCCGCCGCAAGGACGGCACCTCCCTGCTCGCCGACGTGCCCTCGCACCGCGCCACCGAGCTGCAGCCCGGTACGACCGTGTCGACCGCGCTGCTCGACCGCCCGGTGCTGCGGGCCACCGACTGACGGTGACGACCGACCGCTCCGTGCTGCGCCCCGGCGCAGCGGGGCCGACCGGCTACCGCCCGCTCGTCCGGGCGGCCGGGGAGGCCCACACCGTCCGCACCGACCTCGCAGCGCAGCCCGAGGGCGGCACCAGCGAGCCCCTGCTGGTCGTCGCGCACCTGTCCGACCTGCACGTGTGCGACCACCAGTCGCCGGCGCGGGTGGAGTTCCTGGACCGGTGGGCCGACCCCGACTCCCCGATCCTCGACCGGCTGGGCGAGGTGGGCGCCTACCGCGCCCAGGAGCTGCTGAACGCCCAGGTGGTCGCGGCGACGGTGCACGCCGTCAACGCCACGGCGGCCGGGCCGGTCTCCGGCGCCCCCGTGGACATCGCGGTGGTGACCGGGGACAACACCGACAACTCGCAGGCCAACGAGCTGGCCTGGTACCTCGCCCTGCTGGACGGCGGCGACGTCGTCCCCGACTCCGGTGACCCGGCGCGGTACGAGGGGGTCGCGGACGAGCAGGTCTGGGACGAGCGGTTCTGGCACCCGGAGAGCCTGAAGCCCGACCTCCCCCGGGAGCGGTACGGCCTTCCTGCCGTGCCCGGGCTGCTGGCCGCCGTCCGCCGGCCGTTCCGCTCCGACGGCCTGCAGGTGCCGTGGCTGGCGGTGCACGGCAACCACGACCGGCTGATCCAGGGGACGGTGCCGGGCGACGGTGCGCTCGCGGCGGCTCCGGTGGGCAGCCGCAAGGCGGTGGCCCTCCCGGCCCACTGGACCGGCGAGCAGGTGCTCGAGCTGATGGCCGGGCTGGCCGTGTGCGACCCCCGGGCGCTGCGAGCGCTGCTCGCCGCCGAGGCCCGCGACGTCACGCCGGACCCCGACCGGCGCCTGGTGACCCGCGCGGAGTTCGTCGCGGCCCACCACCACGCGGCGGCCCGGCCGGCCGGGCACGGCTTCACCGCCTCGGGCCAGGCGTACTACCGCCACGACCAGCACCAGGAGCACGGCGCCGTGCGGTTCCTGGCCATGGACACCGTGAACGCGAACGGCGGCTGGGAGGGCTCGCTGGACCATGCGCAGCTGTCCTGGCTGGACGCCGAGCTGGCCGCGGCGGACGCGGAGGGCCGGTACGTCGTGCTGCTCAGCCACCACCCGCTGGAGACGCTGGTCAACGGCACGGGCGGCGACCGGGTGCTGGGGCCGGAGCTGCTGGCCGTCCTGAGCTCCCATCCCAGCGCGGTCCTCTGGCTGGCCGGGCACACGCACGCCGTCGGCGTCTCGGCCCACGGCACGCTGTGGCAGGTCGTGGCGCCCTCGCTGGTGGACTGGCCGCAGCAGGGGCGCATCGTCGAGCTGTCCCGGCGCGACGGAGTGCTGGAGATCGCGGCCACGATGCTCGACCACACCGGCTCGGCGCCCTGGGACGGCACCATCGACTCGGTCGAGGCGCTGGCCGGGCTCTCGCGCGAGATCGCGGCCAACGACTGGCAGTGGCGGCACCACGAGTCCCACCCGCGGGTCGGCTCGCTGCGCGACCGCAACGTGCTGATGTACCTGCCGGATCCGTTCGCCTAGCGAGCGCGGGTCACAGCCGGCCGGCCGCCTTCAGCGCGAGGTAGTGGTCGGCCAGGGCCGGCGGCAGGAGCTCGGGGGAGGCGTCGACGACGTCCACCCCGAGCCGGCCCAGCAGCTCGGCCAGCCGGGTCCGCTCGGCGGTGGTCCGCTCGGCGGCCGCGGCGGAGAACACCGCGTCGGCGTCCGCCCGGCTCGCGGCCATCGCCGACACCGCCGGGTCGGCCACCGCCGCGACCACCACCTGGTGGTGCGTGGTGAGCTGGGTGAGCACCGGCAGCAGCCCCTCCTCCACGGCCGCCGTCTCCAGCGCGGTCAGCAGCACCACGAGGCAGCGCCGGTTGGTCCGGGCCCGGATCGCGCCGACGATCGCGAACCAGTCGGCCTCGAGCAGCTCGGGCTCGAGGGTGGCCATCGCGTCCACCAGCGCCGGCAGCACTGCGGCCCCCGTGGCACCCTGCACGCTCGCCCGGACCCGCCGGTCGGCCGCGAGCAGGTCCACCCGGTCACCGGCCCGCGAGGCGAGGGCGGCCAGCAGCAGGGCCGCGTCCATGGCCGCGTCGAGCCGCGGGGCGTCACCGACCCGGCCGGCGCTGGTCCGCGAGGTGTCCAGCACGAGCAGCACGCGCCGATCGCGCTCCGGGCGCCAGGTGCGCACGGCCACGGTCTGGGAGCGAGCGGTGGCCCGCCAGTCGATCGAGCGCACGTCGTCCCCGACGACGTACTCGCGCAGGGAGTCGAACTCGGTGCCCTGGCCGCGGACGTTCACGCTCGTCCGGCCGTCCAGCTCGCGCAGCCGGGACAGCCGGCTGGGCAGGTGGCGCCGCGACGTGAACGGCGGCAGCGCGCGGACCTGCCCCGGCACGTCGGTGGACCGTTGCCGGGCCGCCAGTCCCAGCGGCCCCCGGCTGCGGACCGTCACCCGGTCGGCCGGCCGGTCGCCGCGGCGGGTCGGCGTGAGCAGCGTGGTCACGCGCCGCCGCTCACCCGGCGGCAGGTCCAGCGGGTGCCGGTCCTCGTGCGCACCGGCCGACGGCGGCCAGGCGTCCCGGACGACGCCGACGAGCCGCCGCGGCCCCTCGTTCGTGATGGTGAGCGTGGACTCGGTCGTGCCACCGAGGCGGAGGGCCGACGGCTGAGAGCGCTGGTACGTCAGGCTTCTCGGCGATGCGGCCAGCAGGACGTCGACGAGCACGAGCCCGGCGAGGACGGCCAGCGCGGCCAGGAACGTGCCCAGTCCGGGCGCGGCCGCGAGTGCCCCGGCGCCGACCAGGGCGAGCAGGGCGGTCCGCCCGGTCAGCGCCATCTGGGCCGCGAGCTCACCGGGGCACCGGCACGGAGGCGAGGACGCTGTCGAGCACGGACTCGACCGTGACCCCCTCCAGCTCGGCCTCCGGACGCAGGCTGAGCCGGTGCCGCAGGGTCGGCACGGCCAGGGCCTTGACGTCGTCCGGCGTGACGTAGTCGCGGGCGCTGAGCCAGGCCCAGGCCCGGCTGGTGGCCAGCAGGGCGGTCGCACCGCGCGGGCTGACGCCCAGGGCCAGCGAGGGCGAGACCCGGGTGGCGCGGGCCAGGTCCACGATGTAGCCCGAGCACCTCGGGATGGACCTGGACCCGGCGGACGGCGGCCGAGGCGAGCGCCAGCTCGTCCGGACCGGCCACGGCACGCACGCCCGGCGGCGGCCAGGTCGCGCGGGTCGAACCCCTGGGCGTGCCGGGCCAGCACCTCCACCTCGTCCTCGCGCGGCGGGCAGCGGCAGCGTGAGCTTGAGCAGGAAGCGGTCGAGCTGGGCCTCGGGCAGCGGGTAGGTGCCTTCGTACTCGACCGGGTTCTGGGTCGCGGCCACCACGAACGGCTCCGGCAGCCGTCGCGGTCGTCCGTCGACCGTGACCTGGCGCTCCTCCATGGCCTCGAGCAGCGAGGCCTGGGTCTTCGGCGGCGTCCGGTTGATCTCGTCGGCGAGCAGCAGGTTGGTGAACACCGGGCCCTCGCGGAAGGAGAACTCCGCGGTCCGCGCGTCGTACACGAGGGAGCCGGTCACGTCACCGGGCATCAGGTCGGGGGTGAACTGCACGCGGGTGGTCTGCAGCGCGAGGGAGGCCGAAAGCGCCCGGACCAGAAGGGTCTTCGCCACTCCGGGCACTCCCTCGAGCAGCACGTGACCGCGAGCGAGCAACGCGATCACCAGCCCGGTCACGGCGGCGTCCTGCCCGACGACGGCCTTGCCCACCTCGGTCCGTACGGCGCGCAGCGCATCTCGCGCCCGGTCGGCGCTGTCGCGGTCGGGCTGGGTCTCGCGGTCGGGCGGGAAGGGCTCGGTCACGGTCGGCGTACCTCTCTGTCGAGCTGGTCCAAGGTCCGGGCCAGGCGCACCAGCCCGGCGTCGTCGGTCGGCGGGGGTCCCGCCAGCAGGCGTGCAGCTCGGCCCCGGGGATGCCGGTTCGCTGCGCCAGCACGGCGGCCACGTCGGCGGCCGGTGCCGAGCGGGGGAGCCCGGTCCGCTGCCGCAGCCGGACGAGCTCGGCCTCGCGCAGCTGGGCGGCCGCCCGGGCGTGGGCCCGGCCGCGACGGTACATCCGGGCCCGGCCCTCCGTGGTCTCCACCGCGCGCACGGCGACGGGCAGCGGCTCCGGCACCAGCCGGCCCAGCCGCCGCCCCCGCCAGAGCATGCAGACGCCGACCACGACGAGGAGCTGGAGGGCGACCCAGCGCACCCAGCCCGGCAGCACCGAGGGCAGCGACTGCTGCCCGGTCGCGGCGGCGGCTGCCCGGGGGGACGAACCACACGACCTCGCCGGTGCTCCCGAGCGTGCCGAGCATGAGGCTGGCGTTGCCCTCCTTGGCCAGGCGGTCGTTGGTCAACAGGCTCGGCTGCCCCACGAGGGTCACCGGCACCGTCCCGTCCAGGACGACGTACGAGGAGTGGCCGCCGGCCGGGTAGCAGCCGGTGCCGGCACCGGCCGGCACGTCGTACGTCACGCCTCCGGCGTCGGCCCGGCCGGCGCGCACCGGTGCCGGCTCCGGGCACCGCGGCGGCGGCGGTCACCCGGTCGTGGACGCCGGCGACGTGGACCCCGGGGGCGAGGGCGGCCAGCGCGAACGACGTCGGTGCCACCAGCACCAGCGAGCGCCCCGGCTGCGTGCCCAGGTCCCGCAGGCCCTGGACGTCGCCCGGGCCGAGCAGGTCGCTGCGGCTGACCAGGACGGTGACGCCCGGCCGGTCGTCCAGGGCGATGGTCAGCGCCCGGTCCGAGCGCACGACCCGGACGTCGACGCCGTGCGTGCGCAGCACCTGGGCCAGCGCCTTCGACCCGTCGGGGCCGACGCCGTCCGGGTCGAGCGGCACACCGTTCCCGCGGCCGTTGGCGAGGACCGTCACCCCCACCGCGAGCAGGACGGCGAGGACCACCGCGGCCGGCCAGGCCCAGCGCCGGAGCCGCTCCCGGCCGAGGAGTGTCGCGCGGCCGGCCGGCGCGGGCGGCCCGGGCGCGGCCGGCCCGCCGGCGGGCGCCGGCGCGTCCAGGACCGCGGTCATCGGGCCGGCGCCGGCTCGGGCCGGGTCGCCGGGTGGGCGGCCTCGACCTGCTCGTCCAGCTGGTGCAGCTGCTCGGCCGCGGCGGCGGTCGCGGGCCGCTGGCCGTAGACCACGTCGTCGAAGGTCGCGCGCGGCCGACCGGAGCAGCCGCCGCAGTCCCGGCAGCAGGCGCGCGGCCTCCCCGGCCAGCTCGTCGGCGGTGCGCCCGGCCCGGGGCTCGAGCAGCCCGCGCTCGTCCAGCCGGCGGGCCACCGCCCGCATGGACTCGCGCACCGCGTCGGCGTAGCGGCCCTCGGCCCGGGCGCGCGCCGCGGCCGCGCGGTGCTCGGCGCCGGTGCGGGCGCTGGTGCCGAGCACGCCCTGTGCCGCACCGGCGGCCGCCACGGAGAAGCGGACCCGGCGGCGGACGAGGACGGCCCCGGCGACGACGACCACCGCCGCCACGAGCAGGACGGCGACCAGCTGGCCGGCGCCCAGGCCCGTGCGCGCGGCCACCTGGTCCAGGCGGTCGCAGCAGCCACTCGACGACCCGCAGGAACAGGCTCGGCCGGGCCCGGGCGTACGCCGGGCGGGCCAGCTCCTCGCGGGCCCAGGCCTGCCCGGTCTGCCGGCCGGGCGCGACGGGGGTGCCGGCGGCGAGGAGGGCGAGCCTCACCGGCCGGCCGTCGGTGCCGGGCCGGCCGCGGCGCGCTGCAGCGTGACGTCGAGCCCCTCCCGGCGCATCCGCAGGTCGATGTAGAGCAGGGCGAGGATCGACGGCGGAGAACGGCGCGATGAGCGTGCGCGCGATCGCCCCCCCGACCACGGTGAGGATGACCCCGACGGTGTCCGAGCCGGCGTCCCGGACCGCGAGGCCGGCGAGGACGAACGGCACCTGCAGCACCCCGCTCAGGACGCCCGCGATCAGCTGGGCGAGCAGCACGATGCCGAAGCAGCGCCACCACGACCCCCCGACCAGGCGCCAGGACCGTCGCATCGAGGCCAGGACGCCGGTCCGCTCCAGGAGCACGGTCGGGGGCGCGAACAGCCAGCGGATCGCCACCCAGGGCACCAGCACGACCGCGCCAGGATGCCCACGACCAGGAGCAGGATGCCCACGGGACCCGCGCCACCGGCGACGAGGACGACGACGCCGGGCACGACGACCGCGGTGATGATGGCCGCCACCGCCAGGAAGACCAGCACGGTCACCCCGAGCAGTGCCCAGATCCGGCCGCGGGCCCGCTGCCACACCTCGCCGATCCCCGGCCGGCGGCCCAGCACCGCGTCGCTGACCGCGATCACCAGCAGGCCGGTGAGCACCGTGGTGCCGACCGCCTGCAGCAGCGCGGCCACCAGGGACGACACGACCTGGGCCGCGCCGGCCGTCGCGCTGTCCGAGCTCGGGCCGCCGTCCAGCTGGCCGAGGTCCGCGCGCAGCGTCCCGACCTGGAGCGCCGACGACGACCACGCTCAGGACCAGGTTCACGACGGCCGACAGGCCGAGCATGACCTTCGGGTTCTGCCGGATGGTCTGCACCGCGCCGTCCAGGATCTCCCCGAGGGTCAGCGGGCGCAGCGGCACGACGCCGGGCTTGGGCGAGGGCGGCGGACCGTACCCCGGCAGCTGCCCGTACCCGTACTGCGGCGCCGGCGTGCCCCAGGACTGCGGCGGGGGGCCGTACGACGGGGGAGGCGGCCCGTACGAGGGCGGGAGGCGGTGGCTGGCCGTGCGGCGACGGCGGCTCCCACCCAGGCGGGTCCTGGCTCATCGCAAACCCCCAAGCAGCGCTGCCGAGTGCCCCATCGTGCCAGAGCGCGCGCGCTGTGCCGGCGGGGAGCTTTCCCATGTCACGATGGTCCCGACATCCCTCGCATCCCCGGCGAGCACAGGGGCGTCCTCGACGTCTGAGGGATCTGGAGGTCCGTGGTCATGAAGGGTCGCGTGCTGGTGGTCGACGACGACCAGGCCCTCGCCGAGATGCTGGGCATCGTGCTGCGCAGCGAGGGCTACGAGCCGGTGCACTGCGCCGACGGCGAGGCGGCACTGGAGACCTTCCGCGACGACCCAGCCCGACCTGGTCCTGCTCGACGTGATGCTCCCCGGGGTCGACGGCATCGAGGTCTGCCGGCGGCTGCGGGCCGAGTCCGGCGTCCCGATCGTGATGCTGACCGCCAAGACCGACACGGTCGACGTCGTCGTCGGCCTGGAGTCGGGCGCGGACGACTACGTGATGAAGCCGTTCAAGCCCCAGGAGCTGGTCGCCCGGATCCGGGCCCGGCTGCGCGGCGGCGGCGACTCGGCCCCCGAGAAGCTGGAGATCGGCGACCTGTCCATCGACGTGGCCGGTCACTCGGTGCGCCGCGACGGAGCGCAGATCAGCCTGACGCCGCTGGAGTTCGACCTGCTCGTCGCGCTCGCCCGCAAGCCCTGGCAGGTGTTCTCGCGCGAGGTGCTGCTGGAGCAGGTCTGGGGGTACCGGCACGCGGGCGACACCCGGCTGGTCAACGTCCACGTGCAGCGGCTGCGCTCCAAGATCGAGCGCGACCCCGAGCACCCGGACATCGTGGTCACCGTCCGCGGCGTCGGGTACAAGGCAGGGCCGGCCTAGCCCATGCGTCGCCGGCTGGTGGCCGTGCCGTCGTTCCTGCTGCACCTGTGGCGGCGCTCGCTGCAGCTGCGCGTGGTCACCGCGACGATGCTGCTCGGGCTGATCGTGGTGACCAGCCTGGGCAGCTTCCTGTACTTCCGGATCGCCGACGGCCTGGTCCAGGACCGGGTCCGCGCGGCCCGGGCCGAGGCGGCGCGCGCGGCGACAGGAGGCCCAGCTCTCGTTCAACGCCATCCCGCACCTGGAGACCCCGGCCCTCAACCTCTCGGTGTTCGACATCGTCCAGCAGATGGCCAGCACCGAGGACCAGCGCGACGTCATCCTGCTGCGCGAGAAGGGCCAGCGCGGCGAGCCGATCGTCTCCGACCTGTCGACCGGCTCGGTGACCAAGGCCATCCCCGACGACCTGCGGACGGCGGTGGACGCCGCGCCGCGCCAGCAGCACTGGCGCTTCGTGACCCTGCACGACGAGGGCGGCGGACCGACCGCCTCCGGGGTCGCGATCGGCTCGGTCGTCCAGCTGCCGCGCGCCGGGGCGTACGAGCTGTACTTCGTCTTCAGCCTGCAGCGCGAGACGGCCACGGTGGACCTGGTGCGCCGGACCTTCCTGCTCGGCGGCTTCGTCCTGGTCCTGCTGGTCGGCGCGGTCGCCTACGTCGTCACCCGGCAGGTCGTCTCGCCGGTCCGCCGCGCCGTGGTGGTCGCCGAGCGGCTGTCGTCCGGACAGCTGCAGGAGCGGATGAGGACGAAGGGCGAGGACGACCTGGCCCGGCTCGGGGCGTCGTTCAACGCGCATGGCCGCCAACCTGCAGGACCAGATCCGCCGCCTGGAGGAGCTGTCCCGCGTCCAGCAGCGGTTCGTCAGCGACGTCTCGCACGAGCTGCGCACCCCGATGACCACGATCCGGATGGCGGGGGAGATCCTGCACGACGCCCGGCACGACTTCACGCCGTCGGTCGCGCGCTCGGCCGAGCTGCTGCAGAACCAGCTGGACCGGTTCGAGTCACTGCTCGGCGACCTGCTGGAGATCAGCCGGTTCGACGCCGGGGCGGCGGCGCTGGACCTCGAGCCGGTCGACCTGCGCGACGTCGTGGCGCGGGCCGTGGAGGCCTCCCAGCCCCTGGCCGACCGCCGGGGCAGCCGGGTCGTCGTCGAGGGCGGCGATCAGCCGTGCGTCGCGACCATCGACCCGCGACGGGTCGAGCGGATCCTGGTCAACCTCGTCGTCAACGCCGATCGAGCACGGCGAGGGGCGCCCGGTCACCGTCCGCCTCGGGCTCGTCCGCGCACGCGGTCGCGGTCTCGGTCGAGGACCGCGGGGTCGGGCTGCGCGAGGGCGAGGACCAAGCTGGTCTTCAACCGGTTCTGGCGGGCCGACCCGGCCCGGGCCCGGACCAGCGGCGGGACGGGGCTCGGCCTGGCCATCGCCCTGGAGGACGCGCGCCTGCACGGTGGCTGGCTGCAGGCCTGGGGCCGGCCCGGGGTCGGGTCGGTCGTTCCGCCTGACCCTGCCGCGCGAGGTCGGCGTGCCGCTCACGGCCTCGCCGCTCCCGCTCGGGCCGACCAGCACCGCGCCGAACGTCGGGGAGGCCGTACGAGCGGATCCGGCCCTCCGACCTGCCCGCACCCGGCCGGCCCGCCGGTCACCTCGCTGCGCGGCTCCGATGGCTGAGCCGACGGGCGCTCGCTGCTCGCGGTGGTGCTCGTCGCGCTCACGTCGCTCACGACGGCGCTGTGGCGGGATCCCCAGCAGCGGGCCGGTGCACGCCGGCGCGACGCTGGAAGGACCACCACCGGTGCGCGTGCTCGCCGCGCCGCCGCGGGCCGGTTCGTCGCCCGGCGACATCATCACCGGCTTCCTGCGGGCCCAGCCGGGCCTGGACGAGGACGAGGCCGTCGCGCGGGCGTTCCTGAGCGGCCCGCTGGCCCAGTCCTGGGCCACCCGGGCCAAGGTCGTGGTCTACCCCGACGAGATCGACCCTGCACATCGCCGCCGAGCCGAACAGCACCTACAGCGTGTCGACGCCGATCGACGCGACCGTGGACGAGAACGGCGTCTACACCGCCGCCGCCGCCGGGCGCCAAGGCCAGCCTGCAGGTCAAGCTGGCCAAGGTGCTCGGCCAGTGGCGGATCACCGGGCTGGACAACGCCCAGCAGCTGTGGCTGACCAGCTACGACATCGACCGGGTGTTCGCCGAGGTGCCGCTCTACTACGTCGCCCCGGGCTCGCGGGTGCTCGTCCCGGACGTCCGGTGGTTCGGGCAGACGTCGGGCCTGGCGACGGTCATCGCGCAGGCCCAGCTCGCCCCGCCCCCGCCGTACCTGCGCGGGGCGGTCGCCACGGGCATCCCGGCCGGGACCGCCCTGCTGCTGGACAGCGTGCCGACCTCGGGGTCGGTCGCCTCCATCGACCTGACCTCCAGCGCGCAGGCAGCCGAGCTCGACCGCCCGCAGCATGCTCTGGGCCCAGCTCGCGGCGTCGGTCACCGCGGCGCCGTCGGTCACCTCGGTCCGGGTGCTCGTGAACGGCAAGCTGCTCGAGCTGCCCGGCTCCTCGGTGGCGGGGGGCGCGACGGCGTTCTCCCTCGGCTACGTCACGTCCCTGCCGGTGGCCGCCGGACCGGTCGCGGTCTCCGCGAAGGGGAACCGCTCGGTGCTGACCGACCTCGCCGCCCTCGCCGAGGTCGAGGGGGCGACGACCACGACCGACCTGCCCGAGCCCACCGTCCGGCTGCGCTCGCTGGCCCGCTCGACCGACGTGCGCGAGTTCGCCGGGGTGACCGCCGACCGGCGGACCCTGGTGCGCCTGGTGGACGGTCACACCTCCGTCGTCCTCACCGGGGAGGACCTGACCCGGCCGTCGTACGACGACCGCCGCTGGCTGTGGACCGCCTCCTCCGGTCGGCGGCACCGTGACCCGGGTCCGCGCCGTGCTCACCGGCCCCGGCCTGGCGCCCAAGGACGTCACGGGCAGCGCCACCGCGGTCGCGGCACCGTGGCTGGCCGGGCGGGACGTCACCGCCCTGCGCGTCTCCCGGGACGGCGCGCGGGCGCTGGTCACGTCGGTCCGGCGCGGGGTCTCGCGGATCGACGTCACCGGGGTCGTCCGGGACGGCCACGGGCGGCCGGTCAGCCTGACGACGCCGCTGACGATCGGGGCGGGACTGCAGGACGTGGTCGACGCGGCGTGGGTGGACCCGACGACCGTCGTGGTCCTGGCGCAAGGGGTCCGGTGACACCGAGGTCGAGCCGTACCTGATCGGGATCGGTGCCGAGACCACCCCGCTGCCGCGGGTGTCGGGAGCGGTGGGGATCTCCTCCGGCGACGGCGCAGTCGACGATCACGGTGGTCACCGCGAAGGGTCAGGTGCTGGCGCCCGGAGGGCCGACCGGCTGGGTGAGCTCCGGCACCGGCACCGACGTCGCCTTCCCGGGCTGACGCCGCCGTCCACAACCTTCCCGCAGGCGCACTGCGCCCGGCGGGGCCGCCGGGCAGGGTGGGGTGATGTCCCTCTCGAGAGCCGGCCGCTGCGGTCGCGGACCTCGTGTGGCCGCTGTCCTGTGCCGGCTGTGAGCGCGCGGGGGAGCGCTGGTGCCCGGACTGCGCCGCCGCCCTGGCGATGACCGCGACACCGACGAGCCCCATCCCGCGGCCGGCCGGACTGCCGCCCGTGTGGGCCGTCGCGGCCTACGGCGGGTCCGTCCGCCGGGCGATCGTCGCCTGGAAGGACGACGGCCGGCACGACCTCACCGGCGTGCTCGCCGGGGGGCTGGCCGCCGCGGTGACCGCGGCGCTGCCAGTGCTGCCGCGGGGGTCGGGAGGCTCGGGACGGCTCGGTGCGTTCGGGGCTCCCGGTCCCGGCGCCGGTCTGGCTGGTGCCGATGCCCTCCCGCGCCGGCGGCCCGTCGCGAGCGCGGGCGGCGACCCGGTGCGCGAGCTGGCCGCCCGGGCCGCGCGCCGGGTCCGGGCGGACGGGCGGAGCGGCTGCGACGTCCGGGTGCTGGCGGCCCTGCGTCACGTGCGGGCGGTGGCCGACCAGGCCGGGCTGGACGCCGCCGCGCGCGCGGCGAACGTTCGCGGGGCCCTGGCCGTCCGGCCCGGTGCGGTGCGCCGGCTCCGCACGGCGCCGTGCCTGCTGGTCGACGACGTGGTGACGACCGGGTCCACGCTGACCGAGGCGGCCGCGGCCGTCGTGCGGGCCGGGGGTCACCCGTTCGGCGCAGCGGTGGTGGCCGCCACCCGGCGTACCGCGGAACGGGCGACGGCCGCGTCCGCGGTGACGCGACCGGCGCGGAGGGTCTAGCGTCGGTTCATGGTCGCGCCGGTCGGGGAGGTGGTGCCGCCGCTGACGCGGCGTCGGCCGCCCCCGCAGACGTCACCCGCCGCATGCGCGAGCGGGTCACCGACTCCCATCGACCGCAGGAGGATCATCGTGGAGATCGTTGTCACCGGTCGGCACACCGAGGTGCCCGAGCGGTTCCGCCGGCACCTCGAGGAGAAGCTCGCCAAGGTCACGCAGCTCGCGCCCAAGGTGCAGCGCCTCGACGTCGTGTCTCCCACGAGCCCAACCGACGGCAGTCCAAGGCCTGCGACCGGGTGGAGATCACCTGCGTCGACCGCGGGCCGGTGGTGCGGGCCGAGGCGTGCGCCGACGACCCGTACGCCGCGCTGGACGTGGCGTACGGCAAGCTCGCCGAGCGCCTGCGGCGGATGCGGGACCGCAAGCGGGTGCACCGCGGCCGGCACGCTCCCGAGGGTCTGTCCGAGGTGTCGGCCCGGGTCGACCCGGGCGCTGCGGGGCTCGAACGGTGCCGGCCCCGCGAGGCCGCCGGCCGGCGACGACGGCGCGGGCGCCGAGGCGGGCTCGGACGTCGCCGCGCGGCTTCGACGACCGACGAGAGCCCGGTCGTGATCCGGGAGAAGACGCACAGCGCCCGACCCGATGAGCCTGGACCAGGCGCTGTACGAGATGGAGCTGGTCGGGCACGACTTCTTCCTGTTCGTCGACGCCGAGACACGGGTGCCGAGCGTGGTCTACCGCCGGCGCGGCTGGTCCTACGGCGTGATCCGGCTGGACCGCGGAGTCGGCCGACGCGACGGCGCCGGCGAGGCCGCGGCCACGCCGGGTCGAGCGCCGGCGTCTGATGCCTGCGGCGTCCGGCGTGTCATGATGGCGCGGTGATGCGCAGCGGGCAGCGCGGGAGGGCGGTACGTGCCGCATCCAGGTGCCGGCGACCCGACCCATCCGCGTCCTCGTCGCCGACGACCACGCGCTGTACCGCCGGGGCCTGGAGATGGTGCTCAACCAGGAAGCCGGGCATCGAGATCATCGGCGAGGCCAGTGACGGCGCCGAGGCGATCCGCCGGGCCGAGGAGCTGCTGCCCGACGTCGTCCTGATGGACATCCGGATGCCGCGCCGCTCGGGCATCGAGGCGTGCACGGCGATCAAGGACGTCGCACCCTCCACCAAGATCGTCATCCTCACCATCTCCGACGAGGAGTCGGACCTGTACGAGGCGGTCCGCGCCGGCGCCAACGGCTACCTCCTCAAGGACGTGCCCGGCGAGGAGATCGCGGCCGGCATCCGCGCGGTCGCCGGCGGGCAGTCGCTGATCTCGCCGTCGATGGCCTCCAAGCTGCTGACCGAGTTCGGCGCGATGATCAAGCGGGCCGAGGAGCGCCAGCAGCTGCCGGTGCCACGGCTGACCGACCGCGAGATGGAGGTGCTCCGGCTGGTGGCCCGCGGCATGGCCAACCGGGACATCGCCAAGGAGCTGTTCATCTCGGAGAACACGGTCAAGAACCACGTGCGCAACATCCTGGAGAAGCTCCAGCTGCACTCGCGCATGGAGGCCGTCGTCTACGCCGTCCGCGAGAAGATCCTCGACATCTCCTGACCCGACCGGGAGCCGACCGGGAGCTGACCGGTCGCGGGGCGGGGTGTGGGTGCGGCGCCCTAGGGTCGCGGCATGAGCGAACAGCCCTGGACCGCGCCGGCCGTCGAGCGCACCTATCCTCCGAACGTCGCGCCCGAGCGCGAGGCCCTGGACGCGTGGCTGGACTACCACCGCCAGACGCTGCTCGTGAAGTGCGCGGGCCTGACCGCAGAGCAGCTCTGCGAGCGCAGCGTGCCGCCGTCGAAGCTGTCGTTGCTGGGCCTGGTCCGCCACCTGACCGAGGTCGAGCGCTGGTGGCTGCGGTCGAGGATCGACGGCCAGGACGTGGTCGACATCTACTGCACCGACGGACAACCTCGACGGCGACTTCGACGACGTGCGACCGGCCGACGCGCGGGCCGACCTCGAGCGCGTACCGCGCCGAGGTCGAGCTGGCCCGCGAGGCCGCGGCCGGGCACGGCCTGGACGAGACCTTCCCCGGTCGCCGCGCACCCGCTCGACGTGCGCTGGACGCGGATCTCACATGATCGAGGAGTACGCCCGGCACAACGGCCACGCCGACCTCCTGCGCGAGCGGATCGATGGCGTCACCGGCGAGTAGCGCGGGGCCGGCGCGGGAGCGGATCTCGATCCCGCAGGCCCGCCGGATCGCGTTGGCCGCACAGGGTTTCACCGACGCCCGCCCGAGCGGCCGGGTCACGGCCCGGCACCTGCAGCGCGTCATCGACCGGGTCGGCGTGATCCAGGTCGACAGCGTCAACGTCCTGGCCCGCAGCCAGTACCTCCCGGCGTTCTCCCGGCTCGGGCCGTACGACGTCGCGCTGCTCGACCGGGCCCGGGACCGCCCGCCGCGCCGCCTGGTGGAGTACTGGGCGCACGAGGCCAGCCTGGTGCCCGCCGCACGACGATCCCGCTGCTGCGCTGGCGGATGGACCGCTGGCAGCAGGAGGCGTGGGGCGGCATGCGCCGCGTGCTCGCCGAGCACGGCGACGTGGTCGCGGCCGTGCTGGAGGAGGTACGCGCCGCCGGCCCGCTGACCGCCCGGCAGGTCGAGGCGCGGCTGGCCCACGACGCTCCGCGCGAGCGCGACCAGTGGGGCTGGAACTGGAGCGTGGTCAAGCAGGCCCTCGAGCACCTGTTCTGGTCCGGGCAGGTCACCTCGGCCGGGCGCAACGCGCAGTTCGAACGGCGGTACGCCGTGCCGGAGCGGGTCTTCCCCCCGGAGGTGCTCGCCGCGCCGCGGCGGACGGAGGACGAGTCCTTCCGCGAGCTGATCCGCATCGCCGCCCGGGCCCACGGCATCGGCACCGAGCAGTGCCTGCGCGACTACTTCCGCCTGTCCCCCCAGGACGCCCGCCCGGCGATCGCCGCGCTGGTCGAGGAGGGCGAGCTGGTGCCGGCGGTGATCGACGGGTGGAACCGCCCGGCGTACCTGCACCGGGACGCGCGACGGCCCCGCCGGGTGCGCGCCCGCGCGCTGCTCAGCCCGTTCGACTCGCTGATCTGGCAGCGCGACCGCACCGAGAGGCTGTTCGGGATGGCCTTCCGGCTGGAGATCTACGTGCCGGCCCACCTGCGGGTCCACGGCTACTACGTGCTGCCGTTCCTGCTCGGCGACGAGCTGGTGGCGCGGGTCGACCTCAAGTCCGACCGATCGGCGAACGGCGGCGCCGGGCGTGCTGCGGGTCAACGCCGCCCACGCCCAGCCCGATGCGCCGGCCGACACCGCGAGCGAGCTGGCGCAGGAGCTGCGCGACCTCGCCGGGTGGCTCGGGCTGGCCGAGGTCCGGGTCGCCGGGGCCGGCGACCTCGCTCCCGGGCTGGCCGGCGCGCTGACCGGCGAGGCGGCCTAGCCGCCGACCGACCTCGCTCGCGAGCAGGTCGTAGCAGACCAGGTCGTCGGCGGGACCGTCCGGCTGCGGGTCGACCGCCCGCTGCACCCCGAGCCGGCGGAACCCGGCCGCCTCCGCCACCCGGCACGAGGGGACGTTCCCCGTCGCGGCTCGCACGGACAGCCGCGGCAGCCCGAGCCCGCCGTCGGCGACCGGCAGGACGGCGTGCCGGACCACCATCCGGACGGCGTCGGTCATCAGGCCGCGACCTCGAGCGTCCGGGTTCAGCAGTAGCCGATCTCGGCCTCGTGACCGGGCCGGTCCAGCCCGAACAGCGTCAACAGACCCCAGCGAAGTCCCCGTCGCCGGGTCGGCGAGCGCACCAGCCCAGCGCCGACCCCTCGGCGGCGGCGGTCCGCTACGCGCAGCAGGAAGGCTTCGGCGTCCGCCGGCCCGTACGGCCGGGGCAGGTGCGACAGCCAGCGCCGGGACACCGGGTCGGAGCACGACCTCCACCATCCGCGGCACGTCCTCGTCCCGCCACGGGCGCAGGTGAACGCGCTCGCCGTGGATCTCCGGAACGTCCAGCCACGGGCCGCGCGACTGCATCTCCTCGCCGCGGCGCAACGAGCCGACCCAGCCGTCGGAGCGCACGCCCCGCGACTCCAGCAGCCCGCGGACGGCGCCCTCCACCTGGAAGCCGCAGGCCCAGGCCACCCGGCGGGAGGCCCAGTTGCCGACCGGCGCGCGCCACAGGACGACCTCGATCCCGACCACGCCGAACGCCCACCGCAGCGCGATGCGCAGCGCCCGGGCCATCACCCCGCGGCCTCGGGCCCACGGCGCGAGCCCGAAGCCGACCTCGGCCCCCCGCGTCCCGTCCGGCCGGAGCTCGACCGTGCCCGCGAACCGGGGCCGGCCCGCGTCGAGCGCCTCGATGGCGAAGCCCTTGGTGCCCAGCGGCGCCTGCCACCCGGAGGGCAGCGCGACGGTGACGAAGTACTCGGCGTTGGCCCGTTCGTAGGGCAACGGGACGCTGGTCCAGCGCTGGATCTCGGGGTCCTGGCACTGGGCCCAGACGGCGTCGATGTCGGCCGCCCGGTGGGCGCGCAGGGTCACCACCCCGTCGGACAGGACGGGTGCCGTCGTCGGCCAGCCGGTCATCCCGTGACCATGTCCGACCGGGCCGGGCCCGGGCAACCCGGTTCGGCCTAGGGTGGCCGGGTGAGCGGCGACGAGACGGCGGTCGAGGTGCGTGAGGACCCGGAGCACGCGCGCTACGAGGCCGTGGTCGGCGGTGCGGTGGCCGGCTTCGCGGCGTACCGGCTGCGCGGAGACCACGTGGTCTTCACGCACACCGAGGTCGACCCGCAGTTCGAGGGGCAGGGCGTGGGGTCGGCGCTGGCCCGCGGCGCCCTGGACGACGTCCGGCGCAAGGGTCTGGGCGTGATCGCGATGTGCCCGTTCATCGGCGCGTACATCCGCCGCCACCCCGAGTACGCGGACCTGACCACCTAGGCGCAGTGCGTACGATGGTCGTGGCCCGGTGTGCACCGGGAGCAGACCACGGTGGGAGCGGTGCGTGCCGAAGATCGTCGAGCGAATGCTGCGGGCCGGTGAAGGCCGCATCATCAAGAAGCTCTCCGGCCTGACCGACCAGGTCAACGCGCTCGCGGAGGACTTCGAGCGGCTCTCCGACGCCGAGCTGCGCGAGGAGACCGACCGCTTCAAGGAGCGGCTCGCCGACGGCGAGAGCCTCGACGACCTGCTGCCCGAGGCGTTCGCGCCGGTCCGCGAGGCGGCCACCCGCACCCTCGGCCAGCGGCACTTCGACGTGCAGATCATGGGCGGCGCCGCGCTGCACCTGGGCAACATCGCCGAGATGAAGACCGGCGAGGGCAAGACGCTGGTCGCCACCGCCCCGAGCTACCTGAACGCGTTGAGCGGCAAGGGCGTCCACGTCGTCACGGTCAACGACTACCTGGCCGAGTACCAGTCCGAGCTGATGGGCCGCGTGCACCGCTTCCTCGGGCTGACCACCGGCTGCATCCTCGGCTCGCAGGACCCGGCGCAGCGCCGGCTGGCAGTACGCGAAGGACATCACCTACGGCACGAACAACGAGTTCGGCTTCGACTACCTGCGCGACAACATGGCCTGGTCGGCGGACGAGCTCGTCCAGCGCGGCCACAACTTCGCGATCGTCGACGAGGTCGACTCGATCCTGGTCGACGAGGCGCGGACGCCGCTGATCATCAGCGGGCCGGCCGACCTGGCCACCAAGTGGTACGTCGAGTTCGCCAAGGTGGTCCAGCGGCTGCAGCGCGACCGCGACTACGAGGTCGACGAGAAGAAGCGCACCGTCGGCGTGCTGGAGGCCGGCATCGAGCGGGTCGAGGACTACCTCGGCATCGACAACCTCTACGAGTCGGTGAACACCCCGCTGGTCGGCTTCCTCAACAACGCGGTGAAGGCCAAGGAGCTGTTCAAGCGCGACAAGGACTACGTCGTGATGAACGGCGAGGTGCTGATCGTCGACGAGCACACCGGCCGCCTGCTCGCCGGCCGCCGCTACAACGAGGGCATGCACCAGGCGATCGAGGCCAAGGAGGGGGTGGAGATCAAGAACGAGAACCAGACGCTGGCCACGATCACCTTGCAGAACTACTTCCGCATGTACGACAAGCTCGCCGGCATGACCGGCACGGCGATGACCGAGGCCTCGGAGTTCCACCAGATCTACAAGCTCGGCGTCGTCCCGATCCCGACCAACCGCCCGATGATCCGGGCCGACCAGCCCGACCTGGTCTACCGCACGGAGGACGCGAAGTTCGCCGCGGTCGTCGACGACATCGTCGAGCGGAACGAGAACGGCCAGCCGGTCCTCGTCGGCACGGTCAGCGTCGAGAAGAGCGAGCACCTGGCCGGGCTGCTGAAGAAGCGCGGCGTGCGGCCCAACGTCCTCAACGCCAAGCACCACGCGCGCGAGGCCGAGATCGTGGCCCAGGCCGGCCGCAAGGGCGCGGTCACGGTCGCGACCAACATGGCCGGCCGCGGCACCGACATCATGCTGGGCGGCAACGCCGAGTTCAACGCGGTGGCCGACCTGCACGCGCGCGGGCTGGACCCGGTCGAGAACCCCGAGGAGTACGAGGCGGCCTGGGGCGACGCGCTGGAGAAGGCGACGAAAGCCGTTGCGACAGAGCACGATGAGGTCGTCGAGGCCGGTGGGCTGTACGTCCTGGGCACCGAGCGGCACGAGTCGCGGCGGATCGACAACCAGCTCCGCGGGCGCTCCGGCCGGCAGGGCGACCCGGGCGAGAGCCGCTTCTACCTGTCGATGCAGGACGACCTGATGCGGCTGTTCAACGCCGGCATGGTCGACCGCTTCATGTCGACGGCCGGGATCGGCGACGACGTGCCGCTGGAGTCCAAGATCGTCACCCGCTCGATCCAGTCGGCGCAGAGCCAGGTCGAGGCGCAGAACTTCGAGATCCGCAAGAACGTCCTGAAGTACGACGACGTGCTGAACCGCCAGCGCGAGGTCATCTACGCCGAGCGGCGCGAGGTCCTGCACGGAGCCGACCTGCACGAGCAGATCCGGCACTTCATGGACGACGTCGTGACCGGCTACGTCACGGCCGCGACCAGCGACGGGTACGCCGACGACTGGGACCTCGACCAGCTCTGGACGGCGCTCGGCACGCTTGTACCCGGTCGGCATCACGGTGCAGGAGGTCGAGGAGGAGGCCGGCGGCCGAGCCGGCATCACCCAGGAGATGCTGCTCACCGAGCTCCGCTCGGACATCCAGTTCGCGTACGACCGGCGCGAGGAGGCCCTCGGCGAGGAGATCGCCCGCGACCTCGAGCGCCGCGTCGTGCTGTCGGTCCTCGACCGCAAGTGGCGCGAGCACCTCTACGAGATGGACTACCTCCAGGAGGGCATCGGCCTGCGGGCCATGGCCCAGCGCGACCCGCTGGTGGAGTACCAGCGCGAGGGCTTCCTGCTGTTCCAGGCCATGACCGAGGCCATCAAGGAGGAGTCGGTCGGCTACCTGTTCCAGCTCGAGGTTCAGGTGCAGCCGCCCACCGAGGAGGAGGCCGACGAGGTCCAGCCGGCCTTCGTGGCCAAGGGCCTGGAGGTGCAGGAGAGCCGCAGCGCGCTGCAGTACTCCGCACCCAGCGTCGACGGTGAGGCCGGGATCAGCGGCGTGGAGGTCCGCGAGGAGGCCGAGCCGGCCGCCTCGGGCGAGCCGACCGAGGCCAACCCGTTCCCCGGCGCCTCGCTGAACGCGCCGTGCCCGTGCGGGTCCGGCAAGAAGTACAAGCGCTGTCACGGTGCGGGCCGCCGCCGGGTCGACAGCGCCTGAGCCCGTCCAGCCCGGCTAGCCGAGCTGGACGGCGGTCATCCGCCACCGGCCGTCCAGCCCCTCGAGCCGCAGCGCGACGGCGCGCACCCGACTGCCACCGACCAGCACAGCGCAGGCCTCGACGACGCCGTCCGCCGGCTGGCAGACGTGCACGCTGCGGACCACCGGCCGGCGGCCGGCCTCGACCCGGGCCGGGCGCCCGCGCGGGGCGATCCGCCGCTGCAGCCCGGCGTACACGTCGGGACTCGTCCAGCGGGCCAGCTGCGCCGGCGGCCGCACCCCGGACAGCACCTCGACCATCGCCTGGACCAGGCGACGGGTCCAGGCCTGAGGGTCCGGCAGCTCCCGGGTCGGCGTGGCCCGGGGCCCGAAGCTCTCGAACCGCACCGGCGGCGCCGGCACCAGCGCGAGCGCCAGAGCCGGCTGCTGCGGCTGGTCACCGGCCGGCTCGTCCCGGCCCGTCAGCCCGGGCTGCAGGTCCGGCGGGTACGGCTCCAGGTCCGGTGCCGGCTCGGTGTCCGGGATGGGCAGCAGGCGCAGGTGGCTCGCGTGGTGGGACTCGGCCGGCTCGTGCCGCTCGATCAGCGTCGCGGTCATCGGGTGCTCCTCGAACGGTCGATCGGGCGGCTCGTCGGACGGCTCGTCGGACCATTCGGCGCTCATCGGACGGCTCATCGGACCCAGGTGGGGGTCGCAGGTGCTGCCCGGGACGCAGCAGGTCCGGGTCCGGGCCGATGACGGCGCGGTTCGCGGCGTACCAGCGGGGCCACTCGCGGGCGATCTGCCCGGCGGAGGCGCCGGCCCCCAGGTGCCGGGCGGCGATCGCCCACAGGGTGTCCCCGCGGCGGACGACCACGCGGTCCTCGACCGGTCCGGCCCGACCGTGCGCGCTGACCAGGCCGACGTCGGCCGCGGGCAGCACCGGCGGGGCCGGCGGCTGCTGGGGGGTCCAGCCGGGGTCGGGAAGGTCCGGCGCCGGCGCGGGCGACCCGTACGCCGGACCGAGGGCGGCCGAGGCCGGACGGGCCGGCGCGGTGGAGGTGCCGGCCGGCGCCGCGGGCGAGGGGGACGGAGACCCTGCGGCGAGCGCGTCGGGGCCCGCCCCCAGCACCAGCGCGCCGCCGAGGGCCGCGGCGAGCAGGCCGTGCAGCAGCCGGGGGAGCAGCCGGGCCCCGGCCCGCGCCACCCGGTCCCGGCGGGTCAGGGCGCCGGCCAGGGCCAGCGCGACGCCGGTGCCCAGCCAGCACAGCAGGAGTCCCGCGGCGAGCGCGGCCGGCACGGCGAGGAGCTGGTCCGGGCGGCCGGCCGGGCCGGCCGCCCGCACCGCCGCGCCGGCCCGGCTCACGCCCTCGCGCAGCAGCAGCACCCCGGCCAGCGCCCCGCCGGCCGCCAGGACGAGCCCGGCCGCGGCGGCGGGTCGTGGCGGAACCGATGACACCATGGACTTGCCCCGATCTCTACGTTTATGTCCATTTGCTTCGAGTAGGCTCTCACGGGCGTATCGGGTGGAGTCAACCCTTCCGGTCAATCGGTGCATACCGGTGCCATCCACCGCCGTCGGCTGGCAGCATGACGCGGTGCGCTGGGACGACCTGTTCGCAGACCTCGACGGCCAGCTCGGGGCCGCCGAGGCGGCGGAGCTGCAGGCGGAGGTGGCCGAGCGCAGCCGGGCCGAGCAGGCCCGCCTCATGCTGGTCGAGCGCCTGGCCGCCCAGCTCGGGCAGGAGGTCAGGGTCGGCGTCGCCGGCATGGGGGCCGTCACCGGACGGCTGGCGGACGCCGTGGGCGCCTGGCTCGTGCTGTCCGAGGGTGCCGGACGCTCGGTGCTCGTCCCGGCCCACGCCTGGCTCTGGGTGGACGGCCTCGGCCGCACCGTCTCGGCCCCGGCGGGCCCGGTGACCCGCCGGGCCACGCTCGGCACGGCTCTGCGGGTCCTGGCCGCGCGCCGGGTCGCGACCGCGCTGCACCTGCGCGGGGGCACCGTCCTCGAGGGCACGATCGACCGGGTCGGCCGCGGACCACCTCGACATCGCCCTGCACGCTGCCGACGAGCCGCGCCGCCGGGGTTCCCTGTCCGGCGTTCGGGTGGTCCCTCAGTCGGCGGTCGTGGCCGTCCGGTACGACGACGGCAGCTGACCGGGCGGGGCCGGGCTCAGGCCTCCGCGCCGAACGGGTGCGCCTGCACGAACTCGCGGGTCTGGGAGTACATCCGCTGGATGTAGGCCTCCAGCTCGCTGGCCTCGACCCGCCACTGACCGCGGCCGCCGACCTTGATCGCCGCCAGCTCGCCGGAGCGGACCAGGGCGTAGGCCTGCGCGGTGGAGATGTTCAGCAGCTCCGCGACGTCGGCGAGCTGGAGGAACCGGGGCGGCATGGCGGCAGTCTGGCAGCGCCCGGAGCCGCTCCCGGGCCTGCTCGCCCAGTCTGTGGACAACCCGTCGGCTGTCGCAGGCGTGCGGCACGATAGCCGCATATCGGGCGCGCCGGCGACGGCGGCCCGACCCAGGTCGAGCTCAGGGAGGCGCGATGTCCGAGCCACCGGCCGCGCTCGCGCGACGGCTGCGGCCGCCGGGCTGGCGCGACGCCCGGCTCCTCGTCGGCGTGGCGCTGGTCCTCCTCTCCGTCGTGCTCGGGGCGGCCGTCGTGGCGCGCAGCGACTCCACCCGACCCGTGTACGCCGCGCGGCACGTCCTCGCGCCGGGACAGGCCTTGAGCGCGGCCGACCTGCGGGTGGTCCGGGTGCGGCTCGGCGGGCAGGCCGGGCGGCTACCTGACCGCGAGCCGGCCGCCGCCCACCGACGGCGTGGTGATCCGCAGCGTGCTGGCCGGCGAGCTGGTGCCGGTCTCGGCGGTCGGCGACCGGCTGTCGGTCACGACCCGGCCGGTCGCGGTCGGCGTTCCCGCGGAGACGGCGCACGGCCTGCGGGCCGGGTCCCTGGTGGACCTGTGGATCGCGGCGAAGGGTGAGCAGCCGCAGAGCTACGCGCCGCCGCAGCTGTCCGCCGCGGCCGCCCAGGTCCTCTCGGTGACCTCGGAGTCAGGAGTGCTGTCGGGGACCGGCAGCGAGGCGACGGTCCGGGTGCTGCTGGCGCAGGACCTCGTCGCCCAGGTCCTCTCGGCGATGGACAACGGTGCGCGCATCGACCTGGTCGCGGTGCCCGGCTCGGTGCCCCGAGGCGGTTCGTGAGCGTTCCGGTCGTCACCGCCGTGACCGGCGCGTGGGAGGCGCCGCTGGTCAGCGGGCTCGAGCGGCTGCAGGCTGACGTCGTCGTCGTCCGGCGCTGCCTCGACCTGGCCGACCTGCTGGCCACCGCTGCGACCGGACAGGCGCGGGCCGTCCTGGTGTCGGCCGGCCTGCGCCGTCTCGACGGCGGCGGCTCTCGCCCTGCTGGCCAGCGCCCGGGTGGCCGTCGTCGGCCTCGTCGACCCGGGGGACGAAGGGGCCGAGCAGCGCCTGCGCCAGCTCGGCATCGACGAGGTGCTGCCCGCGGACAGCCCGGCGACCGCGGTGGCTGAGGCCGTCACCCGGGCCGTCGAGCAGCGGGAGCACCGCGAGCAGCGCGAGGCGGTCGACGCGGGGGAGGACCTGGCCGACCCGGCCCGGGCGCTGCCTGCCGCGCGGCACGCCGAGGCCGCCGGGGCCGCCGGGGTCTCCGAGGCCGCCGCGGGCGGGGACGCGGCAGCCGCACCGGGCCGGCTGGTCGCCGTCTGGGGCCCGGCGGGCGCACCGGGCCGGACCACGGTGGCGGTCACGCTGGCGGCCGAGCTGGCCGCGCGGGGACGCTCCACCCTGGTCGCCGACGCGGACACCTACGGCGGGAGCATCGCCCAGCTGCTGGGGCTGCTGGACGAGGCGCCCGGACTGGCCGCCGCGGCGCGGGCCGCGGACCACGGCAGCCTGGACCTGGAGCACCTGGCCCGGGCGGCCCCCGTGGTCGCGCCCGGCCTGCGGGTGCTCACCGGCATCGCCCGCCCGCAGCGCTGGCCCGAGCTGCGGCCGGCCGCCCTGCGCCGGGTCTTCACCCTGCTCGCGGCTCCTGGCGGCCTGGACCGTCGTCGACTGCGGCTTCTGCCTGGAGCAGGACGAGGAGCTGATGTTCGACACCGCGGCCCCGCGGCGCAACGGCGCCACCCTGGCGGCGCTCGGCGGGGCCGACACGGTGGTCGCGGTCGGGTCGGCCGACCCGGTCGGCCTGCAGCGCCTGGTCCGCGGCCTGGCCGAGCTGGCCGAGGCCGTCCCGGGCGTGCGCCCGGTCGTCGTGGTCAACCGGCTGCGCGCCTCGGCCGTCGGGGGCCGCCCCGAGCGCGTCGTCCGCGATGCCCTCGAGCGCTACGCGGGCGTGCCGGACCCGGTGTTCGTGGCCGAGGACCGCCCGGCGCTCGATGCCGCCGTGCTCGCCGGGCGCACCCTGCCGGAGCTCAGCCCGTCGTCCCCGGCCCGGCTGGCGCTCGCCGCCCTGGCCGCCCGGCTGGCGACCGGCTGACCACCGGCTGACCATCGGCGCGAGCCACCCCGGGCTGGCCGGCGCCTGGCGGTCGGGCTCCGGGCGCGTGCCACGATGGCCGGGTGCCGCAACGCCTGACGACGCTGGACGCGTCCTTCCTCTACCTGGAGGAGGACACGACGGCGATGCACGTCGGGTCGCTGATGACGTTCCGGCGCCGCCGGGCGGCTTCGACTACGAACGGCTGGTCGACCTGGTCTCGGACCGGATCGCGAACGTCCCGCGGTACCGCCAGAAGGTGCGTGCGGTGCCGGCCACCTGGCCAACCCGGTCTGGGTGGACGACGAGGACTTCGACCTGACCTACCACGTGCGCCGCTCGGCGCTGCCGAGGCCGGGCACCGAGCAGCAGCTGCTCGACCTGGTCGCGCGTCTGGAGGCCCGGCCGCTGGACCGCGCGCGCCCGCTGTGGGAGGTCTACCTCGTCGAGGGCCTGGACGGCGGCCGGTTCGCCATCGTGACCAAGACCCACCAGGCCCTGGTCGACGGCGTCAACGCGGTCGACATCGGTCAGCTGATCCTCGACCCCACCGAAGCGGGCCCGGAAGGTCACGGTCGCCGCGTGGGAGCCCGAGCCGGAGCCCAGCGACCTCGACCTGGTGGTCGACGCGCTCACCGACGTCGTCCAGCGGCCCGGCGACGTCGTGGACGCCGTGGTCGCCGGCCTGGGACGAGGTGCGGGCGGTGGGCCTGCGGGCGGCCGAGCAGCTCGGCCGGGTGGCCTCGGTCGTCGCCCGCACCGCGGCCCGCCCGGCGCCCACCAGCCCGCTCAACGCCGAGATCGGCACGGCGCGCCGGTTCGTCACGGTGACGACGGACCTGGACGACTACCGCGACGATCCGCACCCGGCTCAGCCGGCCCGGTGAGGACGAGGTCACGGTCAACGACGTGGTGCTGGCCACCGTGGCCGGGGCCCTGCGCAGCTGGCTGCTCACCCGGGGCGAACCGGTCCGGCCCTCGACCACGGTGAGCGCGATGGTGCCCCTGAGCGTGCGCGACGACGGCGGGATGCGCCTGGGCAACAGCGGTGCAGGCCTTCGTCGTGCGGCTGCCCGTGGGCGAGTCCAGCCCGGTCATGCGGCTGCACCAGGTGGCGTACGCGATGCGGGCGCACCAGGACACCGGCCGGGCCGTCGGCGCCGAGGCCCTGGTCGGGCTGGCCGGCTTCGCACCGCCGACCCTGCACTCCCTCGGCGCGCGCGTGGCCAGCGCGATGTCGCGCCGGATGTTCAACCTGGTCGTCACCAACGTGCCGGGCCCGCAGCACCCGGTGTACGCCGCGGGCGCGCGGATGCTCGCGTCGTACCCGGTCATGCCCGCTGGCCAAGGGCCAGGCGGTGAGCATCGGCCTGACGTCGTACGACGGGAAGGTGCTGCTACGGCCTGAACGCCGACCGCGACGCGATGTCCGACGTCGACGTCCTGGCCCAGTGCCTCGTCGATGCGCTGGCCGAGCTGAAGGAGCCGCGGGGTGACCCGGTGAGCCCGGCGCGGGCCTGGTGCTCGGCGGCGGCGGCGTCCTCGGCGCGGCCTGGATGGTCGGCGCCCTCAGCGTGCTGCAGGACGAGCTCGGCGTCGACCTGCGGGAGATGGACGAGATGGTCGGCACGTCGGCCGGCTCGGTCCTGGCCGCACTGCTCGGCGCCGGCGTGAGCGTCGAGGACCTGCGCCGGCACCAGCTCGGCGAGCCCCTCGACCACGGACCGCTCGCCGGCTTCCACTGGGACTACGACAACGCGACCGGCGGCGACCTGCCCGAGCGGCCCCGGGCCCGGCTCGGCTCGCGGCGGCCTGATCGTGCGCAACGCGCGGCACCTGCGCCGGCTGCCGCCGACCGCGGTGCTGTCCGCCCTGCTCCCCGAGGGTCGCGGCCGCCTGGACAGCGTGGGCGCGCTCGTCCGGCACGTGGTCCCCGAGCGGATGGCTGCAGCGGGACGGCGTGCGGATCGTCGCGATGGACTACGAGCTCCGGCCAGCGGGTCTGCTTCGGTGCGAGCGACGCGCCGCAGGCCGACCTGGCCGACGCGGTCATGGCCTCGTGCGCGATCCCCGGCTGGTACCAGCCGGTCCGGATCGGCGGTCGCCGCTACATCGACGGCGGCGCGTGGTCGGCCACGAGCGTCGACCTGATGGCCGGGCTCGACCTGGCCGAGGTCTACGTCGTCGCGCCGATGGTCAGCTTCGCCATCGACCGGCCGGCCCAGCTCACGACCCGCCTGGAGCGCAGGTGGCGCGCCCGGGTGACCCGCCGCTGCCTGCACGAGGTCGCGACCGTGCACCGGGACGGGGCCGAGGTCACCGTGGTCGGGCCGGGGCCGCGCGACCTGGAGAGCATCGGCGGGAACCTGATGGACGTCGGCCGCCGCGAGCTGGTGCTGCGCACCGCGCTGGAGACCACGCCCGTCGCCCTGCACGACGCCGCGGTCCTCGGCGAGCCGCACCCGGACTCGGCGGCCGGATGACCCGCGTCTACCTGTCCGCCACCCTCGACGAGCTGCAGGAGCTGCGCCGCGCGGGCGAGGTCCCGGCCGGCCGCCGGGCCCACGCCGTCACCCCCGCGCTGCGGGAGTGGTACGCCGGGAGCGACACCGACGAGCTGGAGAACGCCGCGTTCCTCGACGCCGAGCGGCGGTCGCTGCGCAGCCTGGCCGCTCAGCCGCAGGCCCGCCGGCTGCGGGTCGTGCTGTCGGCCGACGTGCCCGACGGCTCCGTCCGCCCGGCCGGCGGTACGGACGACGCCGACCGCGCCCTGGTGCTGCTGGATGCGGCGGTCCCGCTGACCGCGGTGGCCAGCATCCACGTCGACGAGCCGGTGGCCGAGCCGGACGTCGCGGCCGCGGTCCTGGCGCTGGCCGATCTCGACGGAGGCGACGAGGACGCCCGGTTCGTCGTCGACGGCGCCGAGGGTCACGACCTGCTCTGGTACGACGTCACCGAGCTGGACGACGTGCTCGCGCTGCGGGGGGCGTGACAGGCTGGGCGGCATGGACGCTCGCACCACCGTTCCCACCCCCAGCAACGAGCCGGTCCTGGACTACGCGCCGGGAAGCCCGGAGCGGGCCGCCCTCGAGGTCCGCCTGGCCGAGCTGCAGTCCGACCGGCTCGACCTGACCATGACGATCGGCGGCCGGCAGCGGATGGGCCGCGGCGCGCGGATCGCGGTCCGCCAGCCGCACGCCCACCGCCGCGTGCTCGGCACGACGCGGGACGCGACGAAGGCGGACGCGGCCGACGCGGTCGCAGCGGCGAAGGCGGCCGCCCCGGGCTGGCGCGAGCTGCCGTTCGACGAGCGGGCGGCGGTCTTCCTCAAGGCGGCCGAGCTGCTGTCCGGTCCGTGGCGCTCGACCCTCAACGCGGCCACGATGCTCGGCCAGTCGAAGACGGCGTACCAGGCCGAGATCGACGCGGCCTGCGAGCTGATCGACTTCTGGCGGTTCAACGTCCACTTCGCCGAGCAGATCCTCTCCGAGCAGCCGCCGGCCAACGCCAAGGGCGTCTGGAACCGCATGGACCACCGGCCGCTGGAGGGCTTCGTCTACGCGGTGACGCCGTTCAACTTCACCGCGATCGCGGGCAACCTGCCGACCGCGCCGGCGCTGATGGGCAACACGGTCGTCTGGAAGCCGGCGCCGACGCAGACCTTCGCGGCGTACTTGACGATGCGGCTGCTGGAGGCGGCCGGGCTGCCGCCCGGCGTCATCAACCTCGTGACCGGCGACCGGCATCGCGGTCTCCGACGTGCTGCTCGACGACCCGGACCTGGCCGGCATCCACTTCACCGGCTCGACGCCCGTCTTCCAGAAGCTGTGGTCGACGGTCGGCGCCGAACATCGCCGACTACCGCAGCTACCCGCGGATCGTCGGCGAGACCGGCGGCAAGGACTTCATCCTGGCCCATCCCAGCGCCGATCCGGACGTGCTGCGCACCGCGATGGTGCGCGGCGCGTTCGAGTACCAGGGTCAGAAGTGCTCCGCGGCGTCGAGGGCGTATGTGCCGCAGTCGATCTGGCGCTCGGCTGCAGCTCCGACCTCGTCGACGTGACCGACAGCCTCGACCATGGGGCCGGTCACCGACCTGTCCAACTTCATGGGGGCGGTCATCGACGAGCGGGCCTTCGCCAAGCACAAGGCGGCCATCGACCGCGCCCGGGCCACGTCCTCCCTCTCCGTCGCTGGCCGGCGGCACGCTACGACGACAGCGAGGGCTACTTCGTCCGGCCGACCGTGCTGCAGTCGCACCGACCCGGAGGACCAGGTCTTCACCACGGAGTACTTCGGCCCGATCCTGTCCGTCTACGTCTACCCCGACCGGACCTACGACCGGGTGCTCGACCAGCTGGAGTCGGTCGCGCCCTACGCCCTGACCGGCTCGATCATCGCGCAGGACCGGCGGGCGATCGACGACGCGAGCGCAGCGGCTGCGCTACGCCGCGGGCAACTTCTACGTCAACGACAAGCCGACCGGCGCGGTTGTCGGACAGCAGCCGTTCGGCGGGGCCCGGGCGTCCGGCACCAACGACAAGGCCGGTGCCGCGCAGAACCTGCTGCGCTGGACCAGCACCCGATCGATCAAGGAGACCTTCGTCCCGCCGGTCGACCACACCTACCCGCACCAGGGCCTGGTCCGGTGACCCTCGCCCGTGCCCGCGAGGACGCCGTCGACGAGCTGACGTCGGCGCTGCCCGCGGGCGCGGTGGTCGTGGACCCCGACGTCGTCGCGACGTACCGGTCGGACCGGGCCGAGACGGTCGAGGCCGGCTGGCCGGTCGCTCTCGTTCGCGCGACCAGCACCGCGGACGTGCAGGCGACGGTGAGAGTCGCTGCGGCACATGGCATCCCGGTCGTACCCCGCGGTGCCGGCTCCGGCCTGGCCGGCGGGGCCAGCGCGATCGACGGCTGCATCCTGCTCAGCCTCGAGCGGATGCGGGAGATCCACGTCGACCCCCAGGGCATGTACGCCGTGGTGCAGCCCGGGCTGATGAACGCCGAGGTCAAGCAGGCGGCGCGCCGGCACGGCCTCTGGTACCCGCCCGACCCCTCGTCCTACGAGTTCTGCTCGATCGGGGGCAACCTCGCGACGAACGCCGGTGGGCTGTGCTGCGTGAAGTACGGCGTGACCACGGACTACGTGCTCGCGCTCGAGGTCGTCCTGGCCGACGGCCGGGCCGTCCGGCTGGGCGGCCGCACGATCAAGGACGTCGCGGGCTACGACCTCAAGCGGCTGTTCGTCGGCTCCGAGGGCACGCTCGGCGTCATCACCGAGGCGACGCTGCGGCTGCGTCCCCTGCCGCCCGCCGGCCTGCACGATGGTGGCGACGTTCGCGGACGTCGCCGACGCCGGGCGGACGGTCAGCGCGATCATGGCCGTCACCCGGCCCGCGACGCTGGAGATGATGGACCGCACCACGGTGCGCGCGGTCGAGGCTACCGGTCGCATGGGCCTGGACACCGAGGCCGGCGCGACGCTGATCGCGCAGAGCGACAGCGGCGGCGCCCAGGGGGCCGAGGAGATCGCCGGCATGGAGCGGCTCGCGGCCGGGAACCGGGCGACCTACGTCGCCGCGACGAGCGACCCGGACGAGGGCGAGATGTTCCTGCAGGCGCGGCGGCTGAGCTTCAGCGCCGCTCTTCGACCTCGGCACACCGCTCATCGAGGACGTCGGCGTGCCGATCGACCGGATCGCCGAGCTGGTGCAGGGCGTCGAGCGGATCGCCGCCGAGCACGACACGCTGATCGCGACCGTCGGCCATGCCGGGGACGGCAACTTCCACCCGTTCATCAGCTTCGACGGCTCCGACCCCGACGCGGTACGCCGGGCCGAGCGGTCGTTCGCGGGAGTCATCGCCCTGGCGCTCGAGCTGGGCGGCACGATCACCGGCGAGCACGGGGTCGGCGTGGTCAAGTCGCCGTACCTGCTCGACCAGCTCGGCCCGGACGTGCTGCGGCTGTCCCGGCAGATCAAGGACCTGCTGGACCCGCAGGGCATCCTGAACCCCGGGAAGATGCTCTAGCGGGCCAGCCACTCCCCGGCGAGCTGCTCCTCCTTGGCCACCGCCGCGCGGATCGGGCCGGCCGCGGCCTGCTCGGCCTTGCCGCCAGGAACGGGATCTTGGCCTTGAGGACCGACCGGATGGTCACGGTCGTCCCGGCAGCGGCCGGCCGCATGGCCAGCGTGCCGTCCAGCCTGATCGGCGCCCCGGTGATCTCCACCGTCAGCTGCCCGTCGCGGGAGCCGTCGGCGGCCGCCGGGCCCCAGTCCTGGGTCTCGTGGACCTCGAGCCGGCCGCCGAGGAACGCGCGCGCGTAGTCGGGCACGGCGTCCATCGGCATCCGCCGACGGGTGTCGAGCACGATCCGGTCACCCGGCGTCGTCACCTCCACGTCGGAGGACAGGGCGCCGGTCTGCACGCACTTCTCCTCCTGGAACGCCGGGTCGGACAGGACCGCCATCACCCGGTCCGGCGGTGCGGCGTAGTGCATCTCGGCGTCGATGTCCACGGCGGGCAACCTACCGGCCCGACGGTCACCAGTCGCGGCGGCTCGTGGGCCCGTCGACGGAGGCCAGCCGGCCCGCGTCGGAGCGCAGCGCCTGGAGCGACGTGGAGGTCCGGCGGCGCAGCCGACCGGCCGCGGCCCGCGCCTCGCCGCGTGCGGCGTCCACCGCGTGCTGGGCCAGCGGCTGGGCCGTGCGCCGGCCGAGCGCGGCCGCGAGGCTGACCGGCCCGCCGCGGGGCGCGACCGTCCCGTCGGAGCCGACGGTCAGGCCGTGCCGGTCGACGTACTCCTGCGCGACCTCGGCCTGGCCCCGCGCATGACCGAGGTCGGTGGCGTAGGCCTGCAGCGCGGCGCCGATGTCGTCGAGCCGGCTCACCATCTGGTCCACCTCGGCCAGCTGCCGGCGCAGCCGTTCGACCATCGCGTCGGCCTCGGGGCCGGTCCAGCCCTGCAGGGCGGTCGCGCTCTGCCACAGCGCCGTCCGGCGCTCCCGCAGCGACTCGGCCCGTCGGCGCAGCAGGGCTCCCGAGCATCGAGCAGGAGACCTCGTCGCCGGCGACGACCTCGACGTCGTTCACCGGGCCAGGCGCTGCGGGGACGCGCCTCGGACCCGGCCCGGAGGCGCACGACGGTCAGGTCGATCTCGCCGGGCCGGCTCCCGGCGGCCAGCCGGTGGGTCTCCTCCAGGCTGTCGGCCAGCGTGGCGAACGCGTCGACGAGGGTGTTCCCGATGTCGGTGAGCGTCTGCTGGGCCGGGCCGGCATCGACCGACATCAGGTCGTCCAGGACCGTCTGGGTCACGGCCTGCACCTCGGCGTCGAGCTGCGCGAGCCGGATCAGCACGGGCCGGACCGCGTCACGGTCCGCCGGCTCGGACCAAGAGGGCATATCCGGACCCTACTGGGGCGGCGGACGCGGCGGCGTCGGCCAGACGGGGGACGGCACCCGGCGCCTACAGTGCTCGCCATGACCGAGAGGCAGCCGGACGGGTCGCGCGCCTTCGGCGAGGAGGGGGCCCGGCTGACGTACGGCTCCTACCTGCGGCTGCCCCAGCTGCTGAGCGCCCAGGTGCTCGAGTCCGAGCCCGCCGGCGCACGACGAGCTGCTGTTCATCACCATCCACCAGGTCTACGAGCTGTGGTTCCAGCAGCTGCTGCACGAGCTGGAGGCGGCCCGCGACGCGATGGCGGACGGGCGGCTGTGGTGGGCCCGCCACCTGCTCGGCCGGGTCGCGGTCATCGAGGGCGTGCTCGTGCACCAGATCGACGTGCTGGAGACGATGACCCCGCAGGACTTCCTGGAGTTCCGGCACCGGCTGGCCCCGGCGAGCGGCTTCCAGTCGGTGCAGTTCCGGGAGGTCGAGTTCATCTCCGGGCACCAGGACCGCGGGTTCCTGGCCCGGTTCCGCGGGCTCACCGACGAGGAGCGGACCCGGCTGGAGCGGCGCCTGGCCGAGCCGACGCTCTGGGACGCGTACGTCGGCGTGCTCGCGCGGGCCGGCCTGGCCGTGGGCGACGAGGAGGAGGTACGCCGCTCGCTGCTGGCGGTGGCCCGGGACCGCGGCCGGTACGGCGACGCGTGGGAGCTCGGCGAGGCGCTGCTGGAGCACGACGAGAAGCAGGCCGCGCTGGCGGGCCCGGCACGTGACGATGGTCGAGCGGCAGATCGGCACGAAGTCCGGCACCGGCGGCTCCTCCGGCGCGCCGTACCTGCGCAGCCGTCTCCCGCTGCGGTTCTACCCCCTCCTGTGGGAGCTGCGCGGAGCGCTGTAGCCGGTCCCGTGTCCTGGGCAGATCAGGAGATAGTGTCGCCGTGGTGGCGGGCAACGACGCCGGCCTGAGCTGACGAGGAATTCGCCATGTCGCGCGCGCTGGAGGAGTCCCGGACCCAGCTGCTCCGCCAGGCGGCGGAGCTGGCCGAACGACAGGGCGGTGCCGGCCGGCACGACGGAAGGCTCGACCGGTTCCTCGACCGGTACTACCGGCACGTGGCCACCGAGGACCTCCTGGCCCGCCAGCCGGAGGACGTCCTCGGCGCGGCGCTCAGCCACCGGGCGCTGGCCCAGACCGCGCCCGATCGGGACGGCGAACGTGCGGGTGTTCACGCCCAGCGTGGACGAGCACGGCTGGTCGCACCGGCCACACGGTCCTGGAGATCGTCACCGACGACATGCCGTTCCTCGTCGACTCGGTCACCGCGGCGCTGGACGAGGAGCAGCGCACGCTGCACCTCGCTGGTGCACCCCCAGCTCGCGGTCCGGCGGGACGCGACCGGTGCGCTGCTGGAGATCCTCGACGTCGACCCCGGCCTGACCGGCCGAGCTGCCGCCGGACGCGGTCGTCGAGTCCTGGATGCACCTGGAGATCGACCGCGAGAGCAGCCCGGCCGCGGTGGACCGGCTCACGGCCCGCGTCGAGTCGGTGCTGGGCGACGTCCGCGTCGCCGTCGAGGACTGGCGGTCGATGTGCCGCGCCGCGACCGACGCTCGCCGCCGAGCCTGGCCGAGCAGCCCGCCGGCGTCGGTGGACCCCTCCGAGGTCGCAGGACGCGCACGACCTGCTGGAGTGGCTGGCGGACGGGCACTTCACGTTCATCGGCTACCGCGAGTACGCCCTGGTCCGCGAGGACGACGGGGATGCGCTGCAGCCGGTCTCCGGGACGGGGCTGGGCATCCTGCGCTACGACCGGCCGATGGCCCGCAGCCTCACCCGGCTCTCGCCCGGCGCGCAGGCGCGGGCCCGCGAACCGCACGTCCTCATCGTGACCAAGGCCAACTCCCGGTCCACCGTGCACCGGCCGATCTACCTGGACTACGTGGGGATCAAGAGCTTCGACGAGCAGGGCGAGGTCACGGGGGAGCGACGGTTCCTCGGGCTGTTCACCTCCACGGCGTACACCGAGAGCGTTCGCGACGTGCCGGTCCTCGGCCGCAAGGTCGCCGCGGTCCTGGCCCGGTCCGGCTTCTCGCCGTTCAGCCACTCCGGCAAGGACCTCCTGACGATCCTGGAGGACTACCCGCGCGACGAGCTGTTCCAGATCGGCGTCGACGACCTGTACGAGACGGTCACCGCGGTGATGCACCTCGAGGAGCGCCGCCGGACCCGGCTGTTCCTGCGCCGCGACGACTACGGCCGCTTCATGTCCTGCCTCGTCTACATCCCGCGGGACCGCTACACCACCGCGGTCCGGCTCCGGATGGAGGAGATCCTCAAGGCGGCGTTCGCGGGCTCGAGCGTCGACTACACCACCCGGGTGTCGGAGTCGCTGCTCGCCCGTCTGCACTTCGTGGTCCGGACGCCGCCCGGGCAGGCGCTGCCGGATGTCGATGCGGCGCAGCTGGAGCGGCGGCTGGTCGACGCCACGCGCACCTGGGTCGAGGACCTGGCCGAGGCGCTGCGGGTGGACCAGGGCGAGGAGCGCGCGGCCCGGCTCATCGGGCTCTACGGCACCGCGTTCCCGGAGGCGTACAAGGAGGACTTCCCGGCTCGCGTCGCGGTGTCCGACCTGCGGCACATCGAGTCGCTCGAAGGCCCGGATGCGTTGCGGCTCAACCTGTACGAGGAGCCGGGCGGCCAGCCGAACGAGCGCCGGTTCAAGCTCTACACGACCGGCGCCGCTGTCGCTCACCCGGGTGCTCCCGGTGTTCAGCCACCTGGGCGTCGAGGTGGTGGACGAGCGGCCGTACGAGCTCGAGCGCAGTGACGGGGTGACCGTCCACGTCTACGACTTCGGGCTCTCCCGGCCGTCCGCGCGCCAGTGGTCGACGGCAGCACCACGAGACCGCGCGCGAGCTGTTCCAGCAGGCCTTCGCCGCCGTCTGGAGCGGGTGCGGCCGAGAGCGACGGCCTCAACGGCCTGGTCCTCGGCGCCGGTCTGACCTGGCGCCAGATCGTCGTGCTGCGGGCCTACTCGAAGTACCTGCGCCAGACCGGCTCGACGTTCAGCCAGGAGTACGTCGAGTCGGCGCTGCTCGCCAACTGCGGCATCGCCTCGCGACCTGGTCTCGCTGTTCGAGGAGCGCTTCGACCCCGACCGGTACGGCGGCGTGGCCGACGAGCCGTCGCGGGCGGAGGCGTCGACCGCGCTGGTCGCAGCGGGTCAAGTCGGCGCTCGACGGCGTGGACAGCCTGGACCAGGACCGGATCCTGCGCTCGCTGCTCGCCCTGATCCGGGCGACGTTGCGCACCAACTACTTCCAGCCCGAGCCGGGCGGCGGCCCCAAGAGCTACGTGTCGTTCAAGCTCGACCCGAAGGCGGTGCCCGACCTGCCCGCGCCGCGGCCGGCGTACGAGATCTGGGTCTACTCGCCGCGGGTCGAGGGCGTGCACCTGCGGTTCGGCAAGGTCGCCCGCGGCGGGCTGCGCTGGAGCGACCGGCGCGAGGACTTCCGCACCGAGATCCTCGGCCTGGTCAAGGCCCAGATGGTCAAGAACGCCGTCATCGTGCCGACCGGCGCCAAGGGCGGCTTCGTCCCCAAGCAGGGTCCGTCGATGACGGCCGACCGCGAGGGCTGGCTGGCCGAGGGCGTCGCCTGCTACACGACGTTCATCTCGGCGCTGCTCGACATCACCGACAACCTGGTCGCCGGCCAGGTGGACGCCGCCCGCAGCGCGTCGTGCGGCACGACGGCGACGACACCTACCTGGTGGTGGCGGCCGACAAGGGCACGGCGACGTTCTCCGACATCGCCAACGGCGTCGCGATCGAGTACGGCTTCTGGCTGGGCGACGCGTTCGCCTCCGGCGGGTCGGCCGGCTACGACCACAAGGCCATGGGCATCACCGCCAAGGGCGCGTGGGAGTCGGTCAAGCGGCACTTCCGCGAGCTCGGCGTCGACACGCAGAGCGCAGGACTTCACCGTGGTCGGCGTCGGCGACATGTCGCGGCGACGTCTTCGGCAACGGCATGCTGCTGTCGGAGCACATCCGGCTGGTGGCGGCGTTCGACCACCGGCACGTCTTCCTCGACCCGGACCCGGACCCGCGAGTCCTCGTTCGCCGAGCGGCGCCGGCTGTTCGACCTGCCCCGCTCCTCGTGGGCCGACTACGACCGCGCGCTGATCTCCGAGGGCGGCGGCATCTTCGCCGCGCGGCGCGAAGTCGGTGCCGGTCAGCGAGCAGATGGCGGCCGCGCTCGGGACTGCCGAGGGCGGCGCGACCACGCTGACGCCGGCCGAGCTGATGAAGGCGATCCTCGCCGCGCCCGTCGACCTGCTGTGGAACGGCGGGATCGGCACCTACGTCAAGGCGTCCACCGAGTCCAACGCCGAGGTCGGCGACCGGGCGAACGACGCGATCCGGGTCAACGGCGCCGCGCTGCGCTGCCGCGTCGTCGGCGAGGGCGGCAACCTCGGGCTGACCCAGCTCGGCCGGATCGAGGCCGCGCTGCACGGCGTCCGGGTCAACACCGACGCCATCGACAACTCGGCCGGCGTCGACTGCTCCGACCACGAGGTCAACATCAAGATCATGCTCGGCCAGGTCGTGGCCGACGGCGACCTCACCATCAAGCAGCGCAACGAGCTGCTGGTCGACATGACCGACGACGTCTCGCGACTGGTGCTGCGCGACAACTACGAGCAGAACGTCCTGCTCGGCAACGCCCGCGCCCAGGAGCACTCGATGCTCCCGGTGCACCAGCGGCTGATCCACTGGATGGAGGAGCGCGGCGACCTGGACCGGGCCATCGAGTACCTGCCCGTCGGACGCCGAGATCGCCCGCCGGCACGAGGAGCACCTGGGCCTGACGTCGCCCGAGTTCTCGGTGCTCGTCGCCTACGCCAAGCTGGTCCTCAAGCGCGACCTCATCGCGACCGGGCTGCCGGACGACCCGTGGTTCGAGCGCACCCTGCGGGCGTACTTCCCGCCGGAGCTGGTCGAGCGGTACGGCGACCGGCTGCAGTCGCACCCGCTGCGCCGGGAGATCGTCGTCAACTCCGTGGTGAACTCGATGGTCAACCGCGGCGGCATCACGTTCGCCTTCCGGGCCGAGGACGAGACCGCCGCCGACGCCGAGCAGGTCGCCCGGGCGTACCTCGTCGGCTCGCGAGGTGTTCGGCCTCTCCGAGTTCGTCGCCGACGTGGAGGCGCTGGACAACAAGGTGCCGACGGCCGCGCCAGACCCAGCTCTACCTGGAGTTCCGCCGGCTGCTGGACCGGGCGGTCCGCTGGTTCATCCAGAACCGGCCGGCGCCAGCTCGACATCGCGGCCGAGGTCGAGCAGTTCCGGGAGACGGTGCGCGCCATCGAGCCCCGGCTGCCGCGAGCTGCTGGTCGGGCGCCGAGCGCCGCCGGCTGGAGCGCCGGGCCAAGGAGCTGGTCAGGGTCGGGGCACCGGAGGAGCTGGCCCTGCGGACCGCGGCGATGCTGGACGCGTTCTCGCTGCTCGACGTCACGGAGATCGCCGGCCGAGACCGGCGTGCCCGCCGACGAGGTCGCGCCGGTCTACTTCACGCTGTCCGAGCGGTACGGCGTCGACGCGATGCTCGGCCGGATCACCGCGCTGCCCCGCGAGGACCGCTGGGACGCGCTGGCCCGCGGCGTCGCTGCGCATCGACCTGTACGCCGCGCTGGAGTCGCTCACCGTCGCCGTGCTGCGCTCGACGCCGCGACGGGCGATCCGCAGCACCGGATCGCCGCCTGGGAGAAGGCCAACGCCGCCGCGCTGGCCCGGGCCCGCAAGACCGATCGAGGAGGTCACGGCCCGGCTCGACCACAGGGCATCGCGGCGCTCTCGGTGGCCCTGCGCAGCCTGCGCGCCGTGATCCGCAGCGGCACGGCGACCAGCTGACCGTCGTACCCTCGCGGTTGTGCCGACGCTTGCCGACCTCGTGCGCGAGCGCACCCGCCTGTCGGCCCAGGACGCCGAGTGGCTGCACCTGCTCGTCGGGGACTGGCAGCTGCTGTCCGACCTGTCCTTCGCCGACCTGGTGCTGTGGCTGCCCGAGGACGACTGCACCGCTGGGTGGCCGGGGCGCACGTGCGGCCGGTCACCGGGCCGATGGTCGTTCTTCGAGGACCAGGTGGGCATCCGGCTGGAGCGGGGCCGGCGGCCGCAGATCGACCGGGCGTACGACGAGGGCCGGATCCTGCGCGAGCGCGACCCGGAGTGGAACGACGCCGACGTGCCCGTCCGCGAGGAGGCCATCCCGGTCGTGCGGGACGGGCGGCCGATCGCGGTGCTGACCCGGCACACCAACCTGGCGACGGCCCGGATGCCCAGCCGGCTGGAGCTGAGCTACCTCTCGGCGGCGGACGACCTGGCCCGGATGATCGCGGCGGGGACGTTCCCGGTGGCCGGCGCACCGACCGGTTCCCGCCGCGGGGCGCCGCGGGTCGGTGACGGCTTCGTCCGGCTCGACGCCGAGGGGGTGGTGGAGTACGCCAGCCCGAACGCCGTGTCGGCGTGCACCGGATCGGTCACCCCGGCGAGGTGGTCGGCGGCGTCGCTGGCCGAGGTGGTCACGCCGCTGATCCGGGGCGGCGACGGCGTCGACGAGAGCCTGGCCCTGGTCGTCCGCGGCCGCGCCCCGTGGCGGGCCGAGCTGGAGGCCAACGGCACCTCGCTGTCGCTGCGCGCGATCCCGATCGTGCACGAGGGCGTCCGGACCGCTGCGCTGGTGCTGCTGCGCGACGTCAGCGAGCTGCGCCGCCGCGAGCGCGAGCTGATGACCAAGGACGCGACCATCCGCGAGATCCACCACCGGGTGAAGAACAACCTGCAGACGGTCGCCGCGCTGCTGCGGCTGCAGGCCCGGCGGCTGCCCGAGGACGCCGCCGGCCGCGGTGCGCTGGAGGAGGCGGTACGCCGCGTGGGCGCGATCGCCCTGGTCCACCAGACGCTCTCGCAGGGGCTGGACGAGACCGTCGCCTTCGACGACATCGCCAGCCAGAGCCTCGACCATGCTGATCGAGATGGCCGGCCAGGACGGTCGGGTCGACATCCACCGGACCGGCTCGTTCGGCCTGCTGCGCGCCGAGGACGCGACGCCGCTGGCCCTGGTGCTGACCGAGCTGCTGACCAACGCGGTGGAGCACGGACTGGCCGGCGGCAGCGGCGCGGTGGAGGTGGACGCCCAGCGCGAGCTCGGCCGACGACGGCCGGGACGTGCTGCGGGTGTGCGTGGGCGACGACGGCACCGGGCTGCCGCCCGGCCTTCGAGCCCGCGCGGGCCGGCCTGGGCACCCAGATCGTCCAGGCGCTGGTCCGCGAGCTGCGCGGGGTCATCGACTGGGGGCCGCGCCCGGGCGGCGGGCACCCTGGTGACGCTGGAGCTGCATCCGCGCCCGCTCGGCCAGACCTGAGCGGCCGCCGGTGCGCGAGCGGGCCTGAGCGAGCCGGCATGAGTGAGGCCCTGACCGCAGAGCGGTCAGGGCCTCGAACGTTCGTGGGGGGTGCGCTCAGCCGGCCCGGCGGGCGCGCGCGTTGCGGCGCTTGAGCGCGCGGCGCTCGTCCTCGGACAACCCGCCCCAGACACCGGCGTCCTGTCCGGACTCCAGCGCCCACTTCAGGCAGGTGTCGATGACCTCGCAGCGTCGGCAGACCGCCTTGGCCTCCTCGATCTGCGACAGGGCGGGTCCGGTGTTCCCGATCGGGAAGAACAGCTCCGGGTCCTCGTCCAGGCAGGCAGCGCGGTTGCGCCAGTCCATCAGGATCGTGCTCCTCGTACTCATCGTCGGTGTCGACGCAGTGGTTCTCGTCGGCTTTCGGTTCTCGTCGGGTTCGGGTGCGGTTCGGTCAGGTGTCGTGTGGTGAGAGTCGCCGTTGAGTCTCGTTGCACGGGTGGACACTGCTGGGCCTTGCTTGTGCATTCTTTCACGAGCGTCAACCACACTCAAGGGATCCCACGCCTTCTTCACGTGGTGTCCACGGTGCGCAACGTGCTGACGGGCTCGAGTGTTCCTGGCTCGGTCCGTGCTCGGATGGTGCTGAGCGAGCGGGTGACCCAGCCTCCTCCAGTCTCCGGTGGCGCACAAGCGGGGATTCACGACAAGTCGGGGCCTTTGCGCACCAGATGTGACCCGGTCCACACCCGAAAGGGTGAGTCGGCGGGGTCCTGAAGCGTGCGCGCAGCGTCAGGGGTCGTACGCGGAGCGTGCTCGGGTAGCGTCCCTGCGTGCCGTCCACCCCCACCGCCCGGACGATGGCGCTCGTCCGGCTGCTGCTCCTCGAGGCGGTGCTGATGGGCGCCCTCGGGGTGGTCCTGGTGGTCGCCCTGGCCACCGCCCGCCGGCAGACGCAGGTCGGCTTCACCCTGGCCGAGATCGGCCTGTGCCTGCTGGTCGCGGCCGCCCTGGCCCTCATGGCGCGGGGCGTGCGCGACGGCCGCCGCTGGCCGCGCTCGCCGGCCATCACGCTGCAGCTGGTCGGCCTGCCCATCTCCGGGCGGCTGTTCGAGTTCGGCGGCTGGTGGCTCGGCCTGCCGATGGTCGTGATCCTGCTGGGGACGCTGGTGCTGCTCTTCGCCACCGCCCCCCGACCCGGCCCGGGGGAGTCGCCGGACTCAGAGCAGGCCGCCGACCCAGACTCCCAGTGACGCCGCGGCCAGCCCGAGGGCGATGCTGACCGCGACGTACAGGAGGGCCTCGGACCACCGGCCGTCCTCGGCCAGGCGCAGGGTCTCGTAGGCGTAGGTGCTGTAGGTGCTCAGCGCACCGCAGAAGCCGGTCGCGACGAGGGCGAACAGCGTGGGCGACAGGCTGGTCGCCCCGGTCACCAGGCCGAGCACCAGCGAGGCGACCACGTTGACCAACAGCGTGCCGTAGGGGAACGAGGAGCTGCGGCGGGTCCGGACCGCACTCTGGACCGCACGGTCGGTGACGTAGCGCAGGGGGGCGCCGACGGCCGCCCCGGCGGCGACGACGAGGGCGGTGATCACGGGCCGTCCGGTCCGCGGCCCAGCGCCGCGCGGGTCGCGGCCAGCCCCGCCGCGGCGGCCAGCAGGCAGCAGACCACGGTGCTGCCGGCGTACCCCAGGGCCAGTCCCGGGCGCCCGTGGGCGGCGAGCGTGCGCAGGTCGACGGCGTACGTCGAGAAAGTCGTGAAGCCACCGAGCACGCCCGTGCCGAAGAACGGCCGGGCCAGCCGTGGGGGTGCGGCCCGGCTGGCCAGCCCGGCCATCAGCACGCCGATCAGCAGGCTGCCCAGCGCGTTGACGAGCAGCGTGGACCACGGCCAGGCCCCGGCCGGGTGCGGGACGGCGCGGGCCAGGCCGTACCGGGCCTCCGCCCCCAGCACGCCGCCGACCGCGACGGCCCCCAGCAGCAGGGGGTGGTGGTGGTGCAGCTCGGCCCGCTGGGCGGGCACCTGCAGGTCGACGTCGGGGTCGATCGCGCGCTCGGGCATGCGCGCGCCTACTGCCCGGACCCCAGCTGCCGCAGCGCCTCCCGGTCGATCCGGTAGTGGACCCAGTCATCGAGCGGGACGGCGCCCAGGGAGCGGTAGAAGCCGAGGGCCGGCTCGTTCCAGGTGAGCACCCACCACTCCAGCCGCTGGTACCCGCGCTGCACGGCGATCTCGGCCAGCCGGGCCAGCAGGGCCCTGCCGAGGCCGGAGCCGCGGACCTCGGGGGAGACGAACAGGTCCTCGAGCCAGATGCCCTTCTCGCCGGTCCAGGTGGAGAACGTGAGGTACCACGCGGCGAAACCGACCGGCTGCCACCGGCCGTCGTCCCCGCGGACCTCGGCGATCAGGCAGAACGCCATCGGGTCGCTGCCGTCGTCCGGGAACATCAGCCGGGCGAACGACTCCGGCGTCGACTCCACCTGGTCGGCCGCCCGCTCGTACGTCGCGAGCTCGCGCACCAGCTCGGCGATCCGGCCCACGTCCTCGGGCACCGCGTCCCGCACCCGCCGGCCGGCATCCACTGCGCTCGCGCTGTCCGTCACGCCGCGCATCCTCCCACCCGGGCGTGCTCGGGTGGGTCAGACGGCGACCTGGACCGGCACGGCGGCTCCGCGCCGGACGAGCAGCCCGCGGCCGGGGCGCGGCACGCCGGGCGTGGGGCTGACCCGTACGCCGAGCAGGTCGCCGTCCGTGGGGCTGCCAGGGCAGAGCAGGACGCCCTGGGCCGAGCGGCGGCTCACGACCGTCAGCCCACGGAACATCGCGGCCAGGTCCGGCGAGGAGCCGGCCACCACCAGCCCGCCGCCCGCGCGCTCGGCCTCCCTGAACCACTGCACGACCAGGTCCTCCGCCGCGGAGTCCGCGATCCGCTCGACGTCGTCGACCAGCACGCAGCAGGCGGGATGCCGCTCGAGCAGGGCCTGGACGGACCCCGGCTCGGTGGCCGGCACCACGCCCCGGACGCACTCCAGCCGCCCCAGCTCCTCCAGCGGCGAGGGTCCGCCGGTCAGGAGGACCACGTCGGTCCCGTGCTCGGCCAGCCAGCGCGCCATCGTGCCCAGGGCCGTCGTCCGGCCGCTGCGCCGGGGGCCGGCCACGGTCACCGACGTACCGGCCACGTCCAGGCCCACCGCCTGGGCCGTGTCCCCGCCTGCGCCCACGAGGGCCCAGCCCCGCCGGGCCTGGCCGGCTGTGTCGGTCAGCTCGGTGGCCGTGACCAGGGGCGGCAGGGGCTCGATGTGCAGCGGCCCGCTCTGGTGGCCCGCACCGGCCGTCACCACGGCGGCCCGCCCGGCGATCTCGGCGAGCGCCGCGACCTGCGCGGCGGGCGAGGGGTCGGATGCGAGCAGGGCCACCTGCACCTCGGTCTGGCCCGGCAGGCGCAGGCCGCGCCCCGGCGGCTGGTGGACGGGTACGGCGCCGGGCGCCACCCCGGCCAGCAGCAGGTCGCCCGGGTCGGCGAGCCGCAGCACCAGGCGGTCGCGGGCGAGGGAGGCCATCCGGGACAGCAGCAGCCCACGGTCACCGCTGACCACCACGCGCAGGCCGACGCTCGCGCCGTCCCGCATCAGCTGCAGGAGCGCGTCGATCGGCCGTCCGTGCTCGACCTGCTCCCAGGCCGCGCTGATGCTCTCCCAGCCGTCGAGCAACAGCACGAGGTAGGGCTGGCGGCACCCGTCGTCCAGCCGGGCGTACTGCTCGGCGACCGCGGCCAGGCCCGCGGCCGACATCGCGGCCTGCCGGGCCGCGACCTCCTCGAGCAGCCGGTCCACCAGCCGTACCCCGCGGGCCACGTCGTCCGCCCCGGCCAGCACGCCGGCGTGCGGCAGCCGGGACAGCGGGAGCAGGGCGCCGGTGCCGCCGTCGATCCCGTGGACGTGGACCTCGGCCGCGGTGAACCGGCAGGCCGCGGACCCGGCGAGCGTGCGCAGGCAGCTGGACCGGCCGCTGCGCAGGCCACCGACGACCAGCAGGTGGCCGTCGTGCTCGAGGTCCCAGGCCAAGGTCTCCTGGGCCTGCTGCTCCGGACGGTCCACCACGGCGTACGGCACCCGCCAGCCGGAGCGGCCGGAGGCGAGCTCGGCCAGCGTGACGATCTCCGGCAGCGGCGGCAGCCACGGGCTGGGCACCGGCGGGAGCCCCAGCCGCCGGCTGGCCTCCCGGGCGGCGGCCACGATCGCCCGCAGGTCGGTGTCCTCGGTGTCGACGGGCGCGGCCCCGCGGTCCAGCTCCCCCAGCTCCCCCAGGTCGGCGACAGTCACCGTCCGCACCGTGGCGTCGCTGCCGCCGGGGGTGCGCGGCCCGGCGACGCGAGCGGTCTGGAACAGCACCAGCGGCTGGGCTCCGGAACGGGCGTACGCGCGGCCGGGGCTCGCCGTGCCGATCTCCGCGGCGTCCGGCGCGTCGATCACGTCCTCGGAGTCGGCGCGGTCGCGCACCCGCAGGGCGATCCGCAGGTTGACGTTCGCCGCGATGTCGGCCGAGACGACGCCGGCCGGCCGTTGGGTGGCCAGCACGAGGTGGACGCCCAGCGAGCGCCCCAGCGCGGCGATCCGCAGCACGCCGTCCAGGAACGCGGGCTGCTCCTGGGCGAGCATGCGGAACTCGTCGACGACCAGGACCAGCCGCGGGAAGCTCGCACCGGGGCGGCACCGGGCGTACTCCTCGACGTCCTTCGCCCCGGCGGTGCGCAACAGCTCCTCGCGCCGCCGCAGCTCGGCGCGCAGGGAGGACAGCGCCCGCTCGGTCAGCTGCGGGTCGAGGTCGGTGACGAGCCCCAGCGTGTGCGGGAGCTCGGCGCACTGCTGGAAGGCCGCACCCCCCTTGTAGTCGACGAGGACGAACCCCAGCTGCTGGGGGGAGTTGTTCGCAGCGAGGCTGGTGATGAGGGTCTGCAGCAGCTCGGACTTGCCGGCGCCGGTCGTCCCGCCGATCAGGACGTGGGGGCCGTCGCTGCGCAGATCCACGGCGTAGGGGCCGTCGGCGGTGGCGCCGATCACCGCGACCGTCGAGCCGGCACCCCGTCGCCAGTGCGCCGCGAGCGCGGCCGGCTCGGCGGGGTCGACGTCCAGCAGGTCCACCAGTCGCGCCACCTCCGGCACACCGGCACGGCCCGGGTCGGGCGTCGCCTCCCGCAGCGGCGCGAGGGCCCGGCCGAGGCGCTCGGCCCACGCCCCGCTCACGCCGTCGAGACGCAGCTCACCGATCCCCAGCTGTACCCCGAAGACGACCGGTCCGGTGCCGGGCCGAGCCTCGCGGCCGGGGAGCTGCAGCACGGCCCCGCACTCGACCGGCAGGCGGGTGCGGTGGTCGTCCAGGCAGATGGCGTAGATGCCGGCGGCGGGTCCCTCGTCGAGGACCCGGGACAGCCCGGGCACCTGGCGCAGCCGGCGGGCACCGGCCAGGAGCAGCACCACCGCCGGCCCGGCCCAGCGCTGCCCCGGGCCGGTCGTGGCCAGCGCGCTGCGCTCGTCCAGCTCGGTCAGGAGCTCGGCCACCCGGGTGCCGACCTGTCCGGGCCGGGCGAGCAGACCTACCCGCGCGCCGACGGCCCCCGCGTCGCCGGTGCGGGAACCGCGCGCGTGGGGGAGCCGGGCCGCCCAGGCCCAGTCGTCGAGGCCGTCCGGATCGGCGGCCAGCACCACCAGCCCGACGTCGCGCGGGCTGTGCCAGGTGGCGACCTGGGCCACCAGCGCGCGGGCCAGCCGGCCGACGTCGTCCCGTTCGCCGGCCAGACCGAGGACGCCGACCTCGGGGAGCCGCACGCTGACCGGCACGTCGACCAAGAGCGGCGCAGGCCCAGGTCGAGCCCGGAGTCGAGGCCGGCGCCGAGGCCGGAGTTGGGCCCGGAGTCGGACCCGGTCCACCGGGCGAGGGACGGTGCGTCCCCGAGGCCGAGCCGCAACGACAGGAAGTCCTCGTCCTGCGGGCGGCGCTCCCAGAGCGCGGACAACGGCACGGCCACCGTCCGGGCCAGCAGGGCGGCGTCCGGGGCGGCCGCGTGCCGTCGCTCGCGTTCCTGGACGACGGCACGGCGTAGATCGGTTGCGGCACAGGCGGACTCGCGGGCCCACGCGGCACGGCGTCGGCGGTCGGCGCGGCGGCCACCCCTGCGGTCGCTCACGTGGCTGGCCAGCATCATGGCCGGGCTCATCAGGCCGAACAGCAGATAGGCCGGAGCCCGCTGCAGCCACGCCATCGGCACGGCGAGGAGCAGCGGGACGAGCATCGGCAGCAGGGGGAGCCGGGCGCGGGGCCCGCTCTCCGGCGCCGCCGGTCGCGGGACCTCCACCCGCTCCAGCGGGAGGTACGACCGTGGCTGCCGGTTGACGAGGACGTGACCCTCGCCGTCGTACACCGTTGCGGCCGAAGGGGATCGGTGCACCCGGAGGCGAAATGCCGAGCTGCCGGCGCGCAGCGTGGCCGTCGTCGGCCAGGGGACGGCGACCGGTCCGACGCTCAGCGCCTGCCGGCCGGTGCCGTCGTCGAGATGGGGGTCGCCGGGGTCGCCGGGGTCGCCGGGGTCGCCGGGGCCGCCGGGATCGGGCTCGCCGTGCTGCAGGAGCGTGCCGTTCGTCGTGCCGAGGTCGGCCACGAGCGTGCCGGCCGTGGAGACCTCGACGCGCAGGTGGGCCCGCGACAGGTCGGGGTCGTCGATCCGCAGCGCCGCGTCCGCCGCCCGGCCCACGACGTAGCGGCCGGGCGGCAGTGGGAACGAGCGGCCCGAGTCGGGGCCGCCGGTCACCTCCAGCCGCAGCAGCGCCGGTCGCTGGCCGTCCCCCTCCGTCGGGTCGGCCAGCGGTCGCCCGACCGACACCACGGCCCCGTCGAGCAGCGGCGGGAGCCCGAGCCGGTCGTCGTCCGTGAGGGCCCGGCCGCCGACGTACAGCGCGGGGCCCGGGGGGCCGTCGCCGGGGTGAGCGGCCACGGTCAGCTGGGGCCGTACGTCGACCACGCGGGCTCCGGCGGCGGCGGTGACGAGCACCTCGCGCGGGTGCTCGGGCCGGCCGGGGTCGACGAGGGTGAGCCAGAGCCGCATCTGCCGATGCTGGCGGCCGGACGGGGTCCCGGAAGCGTTGTCCACACCCCCCTGTCGGTATCTGGACGAAATACCTGAATTACGACACTCTGGCTTCCTCCAGGAGGGGTTCTCAGGCTCGGGGAGGTGCGCGTGAGCGGCGGCGTGGACATCGTCGAGGCCGAGGTGCGCGAGCTGGTGCGCCGCGGCGGGATCGACCCCGCCCGCGACCTGGCCGAGATGCGCACGCTGGTCCAGAGCGCCGTCCTGGACTACGACGAGCGGTCGCTGGCCGGCGGGCTGCCGGCGCTGGTCGACGTCTCGGCGACGGTCAAGCACGTGCTTCGACGCGGTCGCCGGGTCTGGGGCCCGTTGCAGCAGTACCTCGACGACCCGACGGTCGAGGAGATCTGGGTCAACGAGCCGAGCAAGGTGTTCGTCGCCCGCGGCGGGCATGGCCGAGCTCACCACGACGATCCTGACCGCCGACCAGGTGCGCGACCTGGTCGAGCGGATGCTCAAGGCCTCCGGCCGCCGGGTCGACCTCAGCTCACCGTTCGTCGACGCGATGCTCGCCGACGGCTCCCGCCTGCACGTGGTCATCCCGGACATCACCCGGGAGGCACTGGGCGGTCAACATCCGCAAGTTCGTCGTCAAGGCCGACCACCTCGACGACCTGGTCCGCCTCGGGACGCTGACCGGCCAGGCAGCGCGAGTTCCTGGCTGCGGCGGTCGGCGAGCGGTCTGAACATCCTGGTCGCAGGGGGCACCCAGGCCGGCAAGACGACGCTGCTCAACTGCCTGGCCGCGGCGATCCCGGGCCGCGACCGGGTCGTCACCTGCGAGGAGGTCTTCGAGCTGCGGCTCCCGCTGCGCGACGTGGTGTCCATGCAGTGCCGCCAGCCGAGCCTCGAGGGCACCGGGGAGATCCCGCTGCGCCGGCTGGTCAAGGAGGCCCTGCGGATGCGCCCCTCCCGGATCATCGTCGGCGAGGTCCGGCAGGCCGAGAGCCTGGACCTGCTGATCGCCCTGAACTCCGGCCTGCCCGGCATGTGCACGGTGCACGCCAACAGCGCTCGCGAGGCGGTCACCAAGATGTGCACGCTGCCGCTGCTGGCCGGGGACAACGTCAGCGCCTCGCTTCGTCGTCCCCACCGTGGCCAGCAGCGTCGACCTCGTGGTCCACGTCGTGCTGGACGCGACGGCGTACGCCGGGTGCGCGAGATCGTCGCGCTGCCGGGCCGGGTCGAGGGCGACGTCGTCGAGACGGCCGACATCTTCGCGACCCGGGGCGGGCGCCTGGTCGCGGGCCGAGGGCTTCCCGCCGCACGGCGAGCGGTTCGCGCGCCCGCGGCTTCGACCTGGCGAAGCTGCTGGCCCCCGAGCCGGGACCGGCGCTCGGGTGAGCGGCGCGCTGGTCGGGCTGCTGCTGGGCGCCGGCCTGTTCTGCATCTGGTGGTCGTTCTGGCCCGCAGCGTCCTCGGCCGCGCGGCGGCGCCGGTGGGCGGCGCCGTCGTCCCGGCTGAGCGGACGAGCTGGCCCAGGCCGGCGTGCGAACGTCGTCCCGCGCGGGCTGCTGATCGACCTGCTGCGTCGCCTTCGCGGCTGGTGGCGCTCGTCGTGACGGTCGGCGACCCACGTGCCCGGCGATCGGCGTCTGCTTCGGCGCCATGGCCGGCTAGGCGCCGCTGGCGCTGGTGCGCATGCCGGGCCCGGCGCCGACGAGCGGCGCTGCGCGACGTGTGGCCGGACGCGGTCGACAACCTCGCGTCCGCCGTGCGGGCCGGTCTGTCCCTGCCCGAGGCGCTGGCGCAGCTGGCGGTCCGCGGGCCGGCGGAGCTGCGGCCCGCGTTCGCGGCGTTCGCCGAGGACTACCGGGCCACCGGCCGGTTCGCCGACTGCCTCGACCGGCTCAAGGACCGGCTGGCCGACCCGGTCGGCCGACCGGCTGGTCGAGGCCCTGCGCATCGCCCGCGAGGTCGGCGGCAGCGACCTCGGCCGGCTGCTGCGCACCCTGTCGGCCTTCCTGCGCGAGGACGCCCGCACCCGTGGCGAGCTGGAGACCCGGCAGAGCTGGACGGTCAACGGCGCCCGGCTGGCCGTCGCCGCGCCGTGGATCGTGCTGGCCATGCTGGCGACTCGGCCGACAGGCCGTCGCGGCGTACGACCGCCCGGCCGGGGCTCTCGTGCTGGCCGTCGGGGCGGCTCTGCTCGCTGCGTCGCCTACCGCGTCGATGATCCGGATCGGGCGGCTGCCCGAGGAGCAGCGGGTGCTGCGATGAGTCCGGCGGCCTGACCGGCTGGCTGACCGGCGGCCTGCTCGGACTGGCTGTTCGGGCTCGGTGGGTGGCTGGTCGCGTGCCGGGTGCCGTACGCCGCGGCGGCCCACCCTGGACGACCGGCTGGCGCCGTACCTGCGGGACACGCCCCGGCCGAGCCGTCTGCTGGGCCAGCCGGCCCGCCGCCGCGGTCGCCGTTCCCGGTGGTCGAGCGGCTGCTGCGCGCCGGTGATGGCCGACGCCGTCGCGGCGGTCGAGCGGGTGGTCGGCGGGTCGGGCTCGGCCCGGCGCCGACTGGAGCGGGCCGGGCTGGACCCGGACGTCGACGCCTTCCGGGCCGAGCAGGTCGTCTGGGCCGTGGTCTGCGGCTGCGCGGCCACCGTCGTGGCCGGCCTGCTGTGGAGCCGCGGCTCGCTCGGACCCGCGGCCGCGGCCGTGCTGGTCGTGCTGGCCGCGGCCGGCCGGGGTGCTGGCGCCGCGACCAGGTGCTGAGCCGGACGGGCCGACGCCCGCGAGGAGCGGATCCTGGCCGAGTTCCCCACGACCGCCGAGCTGCTGGCACTGGCGGTCGGCGCCGGCGAAGGGGCCGTGGGCGCGCTCGAGCGGGTCTGCCGCTTCAGCCGCGGTGAGCTGGCCGACGAGCTGCGCCGCTGCCTCGCCGATGCGCGGGCCGGCGCCTCCCTGCCGGCCGCCCTGCAACGGCTGGGGGAGCGGACCGGGCTGCCCAGCCTGGCCCGCTTCGTCGACGGCATCGTCGTCGCGGTCGAGCGCGGGACGCCGCTGGCCGACGTGCTGCGGCGCGCAGGCCGAGGACGTCCGCGAGGTCGGCCGGCGCGCCCTCATGGAGGCCGGCGGCCGCAAGGAGATCGCGATGATGGTCCCCGTCGTCTTCCTGGTCCTTCCGGTCACCGTCCTGTTCGCCGTCTTCCCCGGGATCGCCTACCTGTCGTTCCAGGTCTAGGAGACGCGATGACGAAGTGCGCTGCGCGACACCGCTTCTCGAGCTGGCTCTGCGACTCTCGGACCGCGGGGCCGTTGGCGGCGCTGCGCCGGGCTGTCGGTGTGCGGCCGCCGCGCCCGGCGCCTCGTCACCCGGGACGACCGCGGTGACGTGCCGGGCTGGGTGCTGGTCACGATCATGACGGCGGGCCTGGTCGTCGCGTTGTGGGCGATCGCCGGGCCCAAGCTGGCCCAGCTGTTCAGCGATGCCATGGACGGCGTCACCGGGCCGTGATCACCGCGCGGCACGGAGGCAGACCGCGGGTCGGCGGTCGTCGACTTCGCCCTCGTGGGCGGCCTGCTCACCGTGCTCTTCGCCGGCGTCCTGCAGCTCGCGCTCGCCATGTACGTCCGCACCATGCTGGTGTCCTGCGCGGCCGAGGGCGCTCGGTACGCCGCACGGGCCGATCGCACACCCGGCGACGCGGTGCCGGAGACGGCCGAGCTGGTCCGGGCGACGCTGGGCGCCCGGTACGCCCGGCAGATCACCTCCTCCGTCGAGGAGGTCGACGGCGTGCGCACGGTCGTCGTCCGCGTCGCCGCGCCGCTCCCGCTGGTGGGGCTGCTCGGGCCCGGTCGCGCCGTGCACGTCACCGGCCACGCCTTCGCGGAGGTGCAGTGAGTCGGCGTCGCGCCCGGCCGCGCCGACGATGGTGCGGGGGCCGCCGGCCGTCCGGGGGCACCGACGAGGGCAGCGCGATCGTCGAGTTCGTGTTCCTCGCCGTGCTGCTGCTCATCCCCCTGATCTACCTGGTGCTCGCGCTGGGCCGCATCCAGGCCGGTGCCCTAGCCGTCGAACAGGGCGCCCGCGAAGCGGGACGGGCGTTCGTCACCGCGCCCGACGAGGGGTCCGCCGAGGGCCGGGCCCGAGCGGCAGCGACCCTGGCGTACGGCGACCAGGGCTTCGCCGGACCGGAGCCCGGAGAGCTCGTCGCGCAGTGCGGCTCGAACCCCTGCCTGACCGCCGGTGCGCGGGTGCGGGTCAGCGCGTCGCTGGCCGTGGTGCTGCCCGGCGTGCCACGGTTCCTGTCCCGCGCGATCCCGCTGCAGGTCCGGCTGCACGCCACGCACATCGCCACCGTGGACCGGTTCGCGGTGCGATGAGCAGCGCCGGGCCGGGGCGGGACCGTGACGAGGACGGGCAGATCCTGATCCTGCTCCTGGGGTACGTCGTGGTCGCGGTCAGCCTGGTCGTGGTCGCCGTCGACATCACCGCCGTCCACCTGGCCCGCACCCAGCTCCTCGACGCCTGCGACGCGGCCGCGCTCGACGCGGCCGACGCCGCGGACGCCGCGTCGGTGTACCAGCACGGGGTCACCTCGGCCGTGCCGCTCACCGACCGGAGCGTCCAGGCGGCCGCGCGGTCGTACCTGCAGGACGAGGTCCGGCCCGCGCGGGTCGACCAGATCCGGCTCGGCTCCGGCGACCGGGACGCCGGACGGTACGACCGCCGTCGTCCAGCTCAGTGGGCGGGTGCGCCTGCCTCTGCTCGGGCCGGTCGTGCGCGCCTGGTCCGGCGGGATCACCGTCACCGTCCGGTCGCAGGCCCGGGCCGACATCGACCCGCCGTGACCCGGCTACCGCGGGGGACGGCCGGGCCGGGCGTGGGTGCCCTCGGCGGCGTCCACCGGCACCTCGACCGAGACCTGGGACGGCCAGGACGCGTCCATCCCGGACGGCGGCTCGAACAGCTGCAGCGGGGGCAGGCCGAGCCGTTCGGCCAAACGCTCCACGGACTTCAGGGTGAGGTTGCGCTCGCCGCGCTCCAGGCCGCCCATGTACGTCCGGTGGACGCCGACCACTTCGGCGAACGCCTCCTGGGACAGGTGCCGGGCCTGCCGATAGGCGCGCAGATGCCGCCCCACGGCTCGCTGCAGGTCGCCCTCCATGTCGCTGGCAGCGTTCTGCGGGCGCTACTTGTCGGTCTACAGACCGATCAGTAGCGGGTCGGACACCTGTGGCCCTTCGATGGGTGGCCTGGAGACCGAGACGCGGCCCGGGTCATCACCCGGTATGTCCGGAATGCCACCTATCGGTCTGTAGACCGGCCGCCCATGCCGCACGACGCTGCAAGGCGTCATGGAAGGGGACCTGCAGCGAGCCGTCGGGCGCACCCTGCGTGCGTACCGGCAGGCGCGGGACCTGTCCCAGGAGGCCTTCGCCGAGGCCGTGGGAGTCCACCGCACCTACCTGGGCGGGCTGGAGCGCGGGGAGCGCAACCTGACCCTGCGGTCGGTCGAGCGGCTGGCCGAGCGGCTCGGCGTTCCGCCGCTCCGGATGCTCGAGGGGGCGCCCGAGCCGCCGCCGGTGCCCACGGCCCCCACGACGGCCGCGGTCCCCACGACGCCCACGGCCCCCGGCACCCCGGGGGCACGCAAGGCCGGGCCGCCCGTCACGCACGCCCAGCAGGCCCACCGCGCCTAGGCGTCAGTCACCGGCCGCCCTTCGCGCGGATAGCCTGACGTCGTGGCCGTCGACTTCCCGAACGAGATCAAGGCCCTGCGCGCCACCGTCGAGTCGATCCAGCAGGTGACCGACCTCGACCGGCTCCGGGGCGAGATCGCCGAGCTGGAGAGGCAGTCCTCGGCTCCTGATCTCTGGGACGACCCCGAGGCGGCCCAGGCGGTGACCAGCAAGCTCTCCCACCAGCAGGCCGAGCTGGACCGGATCACCGGGGTGGTCTCCCGGCTGGACGACCTGGAGATCATGGTCCAGCTCGGGGAGGAGGAGGGCGACGAGCAGACCATCGTCGAGGCCGAGCGGGAGCTGGCCGCCCTCACCAAGACCGTCGGCGAGCTCGAGGTCCGCACCCTGCTCAACGGCGAGTTCGACGCCCGGGAGGCGGTCATCACGATCCGCTCCGGAGCGGGTGGCGTCGACGCGGCCGACTTCGCCGAGATGCTGATGCGGATGTACCTGCGCTGGGCCGAGCGGCACGGCTACCCGACCACGGTGCTCGACACGTCGTACGCCGAGGAGGCCGGGCTGAAGTCGGCGACGTTCGAGATCGACGCGCCGTACGCGTTCGGCACGCTCTCGGTCGAGGCGGGCACCCACCGGCTGGTGCGGATCTCGCCGTTCGACAACCAGGGCCGCCGGCAGACCAGCTTCGCCGCCGTCGAGGTGCTCCCGCTGGTCGAGCAGACCGACCACATCGACATCCCTGAGAACGAGCTGAAGATCGACGTCTTCCGCTCCTCCGGCCCCGGCGGCCAGAGCGTCAACACGACCGACTCCGCGGTCCGGATGACCCACCTGCCGACCGGCATCGTGGTGTCGATGCAGAACGAGAAGTCGCAGATCCAGAACCGCGCGGCGGCGCTGAAGGTCATGCAGGCCCGGCTGCTCGTGCTGCGGCAGGAGGAGGAGGCCGCGACCAAGAAGGCCATGGCCGGCGACGTGAAGGCCAGCTGGGGCGACCAGATGCGGTCGTACGTCCTGCACCCGTACCAGATGGTCAAGGACCTGCGCACGGAGTACGAGGTCGGCAACCCCTCGGCGGTCTTCGACGGCGACATCGACGGCTTCCTGGAGGCCGGCATCCGGTGGCGGCGCACGCAGGAGCGCGCGGCCCAGTAGCCGGCCCAGCAACCGGCCAGCAACCGGCCCGTCAACAGGCCGGCAACCGGCGCAACGCCGAGCAACTCGGGCTTCAGGTCCGGCCGATCCGGCCGACGTACACTCGCAGAGCCGGTCGGGGGGCGACATCGACCGCGCGAGGACGCACCCACCCAACCTGCGAGGCACACCCCGGCATGATCCGGTTCGAGAACGTCACGAAGGTCTACGCGAGCGGGCACCGCCCGGCGCTGGAGGCCGTCAGCCTGACGTCGAGCGGGGCGACTTCCTCTTCGTCGTCGGTGCCAGTCCGGCTCCGGCAAGTCGACCATGCTGCGCCTGGTGCTGCGCGAGGAAGGCGTCACGTCGGGCTCGGTGCTCGTCGCCGGCAAGGACCTCGGGCCGGCTGCCCTACCGCAAGGTGCCGGCGCACCGGCGGCAGATCGGCACGGTCTTCCAGGACTTCCGCCTGCTGCCCGACCGCACGGTCGCCGAGAACGTCGCGTTCTCGCTCGCGGTCATCGGCCGGCCCCGGCACACCATCGCCAAGGTCGTCCCGGAGACGCTGGACCTGGTCGGGCCTCGGCGGCAAGGAGAAGCGGTACCCGCACGAGCTGTCCGGCGGTGAGCAGCAGCGGGTCGCGATCGCGCGGGCCTTCGTCAACCGGCCGCCGATCCTGCTCGCCGACGAGCCCACCGGGAACCTCGACCCGACCACCAGCCTCGGGATCATGAAGCTGCTCGACCGGATCAACCGGACCGGCACGACGATCGTCATGGCCACCCACGACGACGAGATCGTCGACCAGATGCGCAAGCGGGTCGTCGAGCTCCAGGACGGCCGGCTGGTCCGCGACCAGAGCCGTGGCGTCTACGGATCCGAGCGCTGAGCCGCCGGACCCACCCGCGAAACAGCCTGCGACACAGAGGAACCCATGCGCCTGCAGTTCATCCTGAGCGAGACCCTCACCGGTCTGCGCCGCAACGTCTCGATGGTCGTGTCGATCGTCCTCGTGGCGGCCCTGACCCTCGTCTTCGTCGGAGTCGGCTGGCTGCTGCACATCCAGGTGAACCAGAGCAAGGACTACTGGTACAACAAGGTCGAGGTCTCGATCTTCCTGTGCGGCCCGACCAGCACGGTGGCCAGCTGCTCCGGCGGATGCGGTCACCCAGGCCCAGAAGGACCAGATCGAGCAGCAGCTGAACAGCCTGAAGCCGTTGGTGCAGCGGGTCTACTACGAGTCGCAGGCGCAGGCCTTCGTGCGGTTCCAGCAGCAGTTCAAGGGCTCGGCGATCCTCAAGGGCGTCACCGCCGACCAGATGCCGGAGAGCTACCGGGTCAAGCTGTCCGACCCGAAGAAGTACGCCGTGATCGCCAGCTCGTTCCAGGGGGCACCCGGCGTCGACCTGGTGCAGGACCAGAGGGCTCTGCTGAGACCGCTGTTCAACACGATCTCGGGCATCTCCTGGTTCGCGGTCATCGTCGCCGTCTTCATGGTCGTCGTCTTCGTGCTGCTCAACGTCATCATGATCCGGCTGTCGGCCTTCAGCCGACGGCGGGAGACCGGCATCATGCGGCTCGTCGGCGCCTCGAACTTCACCATCCAGCTGCCGTTCGTGCTCGAGAACATCATCGCGACGTTCATCGGCGGGGTGCTCGCGGTCGGGGTGCTCTGGGGCTTCGTGCTGCTCCTCGTCCGGCACCGGCTGGCGACCTCACTGACCTTCACCAACTGGATCGGCGTCGGAGAGGTGTTCGCGATCGCGCCGGCCATCGTCGTCGGCGGCATCGTGCTGGCCGCTCTGGTCTCCCTCGTCACCCTGCGCTTCTACCTGCGGGTCTAGCGCTCGCACCTCCTCGGCGGGCGGGCGCGCGTACCGGTAGCCTTCCGGCCGGGAAGAGGAGGTCGGACGTGTCCAGGGAGCAGGGCCGCAAGCTCGTCGCCAGCAACCGCAAGGCGCGCCACGACTATCACATCGACGACGTGTACGAGGCCGGCATGGTGCTGACCGGCACCGAGGTGAAGTCGCTGCGGGCCGGGCCGGGCCTCCCTGGTCGACGGGTTCGCCACCGTCCGCGACGGCGAGGTGTGGCTGGAGAACGTCCACATCCCGGAGTACACCGAGGGCACCTGGACCAACCACGAACCCCGCCGCCGGCGAAAGCTGCTGCTGCACAAGGACGAGATCGCCCGGCTGGCCAACGACACCCGCGAGACCGGGGAGACCCTGGTCCCGCTCGCGCTCTACTTCAAGGACGGGCGGGCCAAGGTGGAGATCGCGGTCGCACGCGGCAAGCGCAACTACGACAAGCGGCAGGCTCTGCGCGAGCGTCAGGACCGCCGTGAGGCCGACCGGGCCATGGGCCAGCGGCGGGAGATGTGATGCGGGCTCGGCTCGCGGCGGCCGGCTCGGTCGTCGCCGGGCTCGTCGCGCTGCTCGCCCTCGTCGTCCTCCCGGCGGGAGTGGCCCGGGCCGACGTCGGTGAGTCCATCCCGTCGTACGCCGCGGTCGTCACGCTCGACAAGGACGGCACGATGCACGTCCAGGAGACGATCCAGTACACGTTCGCCGGGAGCGACCACCACGGGATCTACCGCGAGCTGCGGACCGTCTTCGCCTACGACCCGAGCGCCACCGCCGGCCAGTCCGACTCGTCGTACGGGCCGGGAAACACCAGCAAGGTCCGCGTCTACCCCGTCTCGGACGTGAGCGTCAGCAGCCCGACCGGTGCGCCGTCGTCGGCCAAGGTGTCCACGAACGGGAACCTCACCGAGATCCGGATCGGCGACCCGAACCAGACGGTCAGCGGCACGCAGACGTACGTGCTGAAGTACACGGTCAAGGGCGCGCCCAACGGGTTCGCCGACCACCAGGAGCTGTACTGGAACATCACCGGCGCGGAGTGGGAGGTCCCGATCGAGCGGGCCACCGTCACGGTCCGCGCCCCGCAGGCCGCGACGAAGGTGGCCTGCTACCGCGGTGGGTACGGCAGCACGCAGACCTGCGCGGGCAACGCGGGGGCCACCTCGACCTTCTCCACGGACACCCTGGAGCCGGGCGAGGGCCTGACCATGGTGCTGTCGTACCCGCTCGGGACGTTCTCGCACACCGCTCCGATCCTGCGGCACACCGGCATCGCGCGGGTGCTCGACGTCTCGCCGTACGCCGTGGGGCTGGCCGCGCTGCTGCTGCTCGGCGTCGGCGGCCTGATGACCTTCCTGGTCTGGACCCGAGGTCGCGACGAGCAGTACGTCGGGCTGACGCCCGGCCTGACGCCGCTCGCCGGCCAGCCGGACGCCACCCAGAAGGTGGGGCTGCGGCACGGCCCGGTGGCGGTCCAGTTCACCCCGCCGGAGGGGATGCGGGTCGGCCAGCTCGGCACGCTGATCGACGAGGAGGCGAACGTCGTCGACGTCACGGCCACGATCGTCGACCTGGCGGTCCGCGGGTACCTCAAGATCGTCGAGATCCCCCGGGAAGGCCACTTCGGCAAGCAGGACTGGAACCTGCAGGTCGTGCTGCCGGCGCCGAGCGGTGAGCTGCTGCCGTACGAGATGTCGCTGATGCAGGCGATCTTCAAGGGCCGGAACGAGGTGCTGCTGTCCGACCTCAAGAACACCTTCGCCTCCGACCTCAAGGCCACCCAGAACCGCCTGTACGACGACGTGACGGCGCGCGGCTGGTTCCGCGGCAACCCGCAGTCGGTCCGGGCCCAGTGGGGCTGGGCCGGCCTGGCCGCGATCGTCGCCGGGGTCGCGGTGACCTGGCTCGGGTTCAGCCGGCAGAGCGTCAACATCGTGATCCCCGGCCTGGCGCTCGCCCTCGGCGGGCTGGTGGCCCGGTGGATGGCCAAGCGGATGCCCGCGCGGACCGCCGCCGGCTCGGCCGCACTGACCCAGGCGAACGGCTTCCGGCTCTACCTCGAGACGGCCGAGGCGAGCCAGATCAAGTTCGAGGAGGGGCAGGACATCTTCAGCCGGTACCTGCCGTACGCGATCGTCTTCGGCGTCGCGGAGCGCTGGGCCGGCATCTTCGCCCAGCTGGCCGCCTCCGGCGTGAACGTCGGCATCCCGAACTGGTACGTCGGCTACTGGGCGGCCAGCTCCTTCAACTTCGGCGGGTTCGGCTCGGCCATGGAGTCCTTCTCCACCGTCGCGTCGGGCGCGCTGGTGTCCTCGCCCGCGTCGTCCGGGTCCAGCGGGTTCTCCGGTGGCGGCGGGTTCTCCGGTGGCGGAGGCGGCGGAGGGGGCGGCGGCTCCTGGTGAGCGGCCCTGGTGAGCGGGCCCTGGTGAGCGGGCCCTGGTGAGCGGCCCCGGCTGGGAATGCGGGCGACCCCGTCGGCGCTGACGGGTAGGCTGCACACACAACTCAACAGGGGGTGAACGGTTTCGACGTCGGTCGTCGTTCCAGGAGAAGCGGGCCGAGGACACACGGTTATCTCGTAAACGACCCGTGTAAACCAATAGGTGCCGATTCCACTCGCACCGACTTCGCTCTCGCTGCCTAAGCCAGAGTGAGGTCTGTCAGCCCGGGGGTGCTTCCGACCCGGTAGCTGGCATCAGCTAGGGAGCCACTGCTCTCGGTCCATGTCACGGGGCCCGAGGGAACACTTTCGTGACTGAGCCCGGCAGCGACTTGCTTGCGTGATCGCTGGGGCCGAGAAAAACCACAGCAAGCTGCGCCCGGAGAAGTCCTGGCTCCTCACCGACGGACGCGGGTTCGATTCCCGCCACCTCCACCGATGCGGCCCTCCTCTACGGAGGGCCGCTGTGCGTCGGCAGCAGACACTGGCCCCGGTCCTGGTGACGCTCGCCGTCGCGGCTGTCGGTGCCCGGCCCTAGGGTCGATCGCGTCGTACCGTCGACGACCAGGGAGCACGTCATGACCACGCTGGACAACCGACCGAACACCGCCCTGCTGGTCATCGACGTCCAGAACGGTGTCGTCGGACACGCCCATGAACGAGACGCCGTCGTCGGCAACATCGCCACCTTGGTGGACAAGGCCCGCGCGGACGACGTCCCCGTCGTCTGGGTGCAGCACAACAGCGACGAGCTGGCCGAGGGCAGCGAGAGCTGGCAGTACGTCGCGCAGCTCCAGCGGCGGGACGCGGAGCCGGTCGTGCAGAAGCGCTACGGCGACTCGTTCGAGGACACCGACCTCGAGGCCGTGCTGGCCGAGCGGGGCATCGGCCGGCTGGTGGTGGCCGGAGCGCAGACCGACGAGTGCATCCGCTCGACGCTGCACGGTGCGATCGTCCGGGGGTACGACGCGACGCTGGTCAGTGACGCCCACACGACGGAGGACCTGTCCTCGTTCGGCGCTCCGACGCCGGACAAGGTGATCGCCCACACCAACCTGTACTGGCAGTACCACCAGGCGCCCGGGCGCACGGCGGGGACGGTGACCACGGCCGAGGTGGACTTCGCACCCGGGAGCCGGCCGACGTCCTAGCCGGAGACCGCCAGGTGCTCGGCCTGGTGCTGCCCCTCCTTGCGCCGGGTGCGTCCGGTGGAGAGCACGTCGAGGATCCCGATCACCAGGGCCGCGGCCGTGAGCACCGTGGCGACCCGCATGCCGTAGCTCGCGGCAACCCCGTAGTTGCCCCGGTGCGAGGCCAGGGTCTGGAAGAACGTCGACCCGACGGCGGCCACGCCGACGGCGGTGCCCAGCCGCTGACCGGTCTGCAGCACGCCGCCCGCCGTCCCCGCTCGGCGGACCGGGATGTCGGACAGGGAGAGCGTGACGTTGGGCGAGATCACCATGCCGCTGCCGAGCCCGGCCACCAACAGGGGCAGGGCCGTCCAGGCCCCCATGTCCCGCTCGCCGTGCCAGCTGATCGCGAGGTCGGCGGCGACCAGCCCGACGCAGACGGTCAGCAGCCCCAGGACCACCAGCGGCCGGCCGAACCGGTGCACGAACCGCCCGCTGACCGCCGCGGAGACGGCCGATCCCAAGGCGAACGGCGTCACGGCGAGGCCGGACTGCAGCGCGGTGTAGCCGAGGCCGGTCTGGAAGAACACGGCCAGCACGAAGAAGATCCCGGCGAAGCCGCTGAAGTAGACGGTGCCGACGAGCACACCCCGCGTGTACGACGGGATCTCCAGCAGGGCGGGCTCCACCAGCGGCTCCTGCCCGCGCGCGGCGTACCGGCGCTCCCACAGCCAGAAGGCGAGGAGCAGCACCAGGCCGACGAGGATCAGCAGCCACTTCAGGTGCGAGTGCCACTGTTGCTGCTCGACAAGTGGCAGCAGGAAGGCGAGCACCGCCATGCCGAGCAGCCCGACCCCGACCGGGTCGAGGGAGTGACGCTCCCGGCTCTGGGCCTCGCTGGGGCCGGGGATCAGCCGCAGGGCCAGGACGATGGCGACCAGGCCGATCGGCCCGTTGACGAAGAAGATCCACCGCCAGCCGTGCTCCACCCCGAAGATGCTGATGAGGGCGCCACCGACCACCGGGCCGACCGCCGTGGACAGCCCGATCGTGGCGCCGAGCAGGCCGAACGCCTTCCCGCGCTCGCGGCCGTGGAACATCGACTGGATGATCCCGGACACCTGCGGGTTCAGCGCACCCCCACCGAGACCCTGCGCCAGCCGGGCCACGACCAGCCACAAGGAGCTCTGGGCCACCCCGCAGGCGATGCTGCTGATGGTGAACAGGGCGACGCCGAAGACGAACATCGCGCGGCGCCCGCGCACGTCGCCGAGGCGTCCCGAGGGCACGAGCAGCAGGCCGAAGGCGAGCGCGTATCCGGACACGACCCACTGCAGGTCGCTCGCCGAGGCGTGCAGTCCGGTGCGGATCGACGGCAGCGCGACGTTCACGATGCTGACGTCGAGCAGAGCCATGAAGCCGGCCACCAGGCAGACCGCCAGGGCCTTCCAGCGGCGGGGGTCGGGCGTGTCCTCGGAAGCGGGGCTCACCGGCGGGGATCGCAGGCGTCACACGGTTGATGCACATTTCAAGCGTCACCGGCCGCCGCCGTGCCGTCAACTCAGCACGGTGGCGAACGGGTCGGGCCGGCTGCTCGGTTAGCCTTCGTGAGTGGCGCACTTCGGCGATCTGCAGGCCGAGATCGACATCACCCTGGCCCTGTGCGGTCACGCCCGACCGGCCGACCTCGGTCGCGACTGCCTGGTGCGCTCGCCATGAGCCGCGAGGCCTTCGACCAGGAGCGCGAGCGGGACCGAGAGCGGGAGCCGGTGGCCGGTCTGCCCGCCGAGAAGGTGGCCGGCCGAGTGCTGTCCGGCGACCAGCGGACGGCCCGGTTGATCGGCCCGATGTTCCTCGTCTTCGCGGTGGTCCTGGTCGTCTGGATCGCCATCCTGGCCATCACCCTGCCCACTCGCGGAGTCCTGCAGGACGAGGACGTCGTGTGGGTCGGCTTCGACGTGGGGCTGCTGGCCGGGCTGACCTGGACCGCGTGGGCCGCGCTCGGACGTCACCCGTCGCTGCCGCTCGCGGCCGCCGCGACCGGTGCCAGCCTGATCACCGACGCCTGGTTCGACGTCGTCGGCAGCGCCGGCTCGGAGCGCGTGGTGGCCATCGCTCATGGCGGTCGCTCGTCGAGCTGCCGCTGAGCGCCCTGTGCTGGTGGCTGGCCCTGCACGCCCAGGAGCTGGCCGAGCAACGGGTGATCCGGATGGTCCGCCTGTGGCGGCCTCTCAGCCAGCAGGGGCCCGGAGCCGGAGCCAGGGGCCTGGGGGAGCGCACCGGCGAGGGGACTCGCTAGGGTCTGTCCCGTGACCCAGACCCCGACGCACGCTTCGGGCACCTCGGGCCGGCACGACGATGCGACCCGGCGGCTGCTCGAGCAGTACGCCGCGATCCCGCCGGGCGAGCCGGTCCGGCTGGCCAAGCGGACCTCGAACCTGTTCCGCAACCGCGCCCGACACCGACCCGCCCGGGGCTGGACGTGTCCGGCCTGGACCAGGTGCTCTCGGTCGACCCGGTCGCCCGCACCGCCGACGTCCAGGGGATGACGACGTACGAGGAGCTGGTCGACGCCACCCTGCCGCACGGGCTGATGCCGCTCGTGGTGCCCCAGCTGAAGACCATCACCCTCGGCGGGGCGGTGACCGGCCTGGGCATCGAGTCGACGTCGTTCCGCAACGGGCTGCCGCACGAGTCGGCGCTCGAGATCGAGATCCTGACCGGTGACGGCGAGGTCGTCGTCGCCACGCCCGGACGGGCGAGCACGCCGACCTGTTCCGGGCCTTCCCGAACTCCTACGGCACGCTCGGCTACGCCCTGCGGATCAAGATCGAGCTCGAGCCGGTGCACCCGTTCGTCAAGCTGCGGCACATCCGGTTCACCGACCTCGACGACGTGCAGGCCGCCATCGCCCGCATCGTGGCAGCGAGCGGTCGTTCGACGGCGAGCCGGTCGACTTCCTCGACGGCACGGTGTTCTCGCCGGACCGAGGTCTACCTGACGCTCGGGTCGCTGGGCCGACACAGGCGCCGTACACCAGTGACTACACCGGCCAGCAGATCTACTACCGCTCGATCCAGCAGCGCGTCGGTCGACTTCCTGACCGTCCACGACTACCTGTGGCGCTGGGACACGGACTGGTTCTGGTGCTCGCGGGCGTTCGGCGCGCAGAACCCGCGGATCCGCCGGGTCTGGCCGCGGAAGTGGCTGCGCAGCAACGTCTACTGGAAGATGGTCGCGTTCGAGGACCGGCACCACGTGATGGCGCCGGATCGACGCCCGGCGCGGTCTGCCGGCGCGCGAGCGGGTCATCCAGGACGTCGAGATCCCGATCGACCGGACTGGCCGACTTCCTGCGCTGGTTCGACCGCGAGGTGCCGATCGAGCCGGTCTGGCTGTGCCCGATCCAGCTGCGCGACAACGGCGCCCATCGCCGCCGGGGAGCAGGTCTGGCCGCTCTACCCGCTGGAGCAGGGACAGCTCTACGTCAACGTCGGCTTCTGGTCCACCGTGGCCGATCGAGCCCGGACGGGCCGACGGCGACGTCAACCGGATGATCGAGGCCGAGGTCGACGCGGTCGGCGGCCACAAGTCGCTGTACTCCGACGCCTACTACGACGAGGCCGACTTCTGGCCGCGGTACGGCGGCGGCGTGTACGCGGCGGCCAAGCCGCGCTACGACCCGAAGGGCCGGCTGCTGGACCTCTACGCGAAGGCGGTCCGCGCGCCGCTGACGGCGAGGCGCCAGGGTGTTGACTGGGGATCGGGACGAGACGGAGGGGTGACACGCGGCATGAGCTTGCGACTGGAGCGAGGTCGGGACTCGGCGGATGGCCAGGATGCAGCGTCGGTCAGATGCTCTCCGGCGTCCTCGGCCCGGAGTCCGCGGATCAGGATCACGGCGTACGACGGGAGCAGTGCCGGGCCGGCCGACGCGCCGTACACGCTGCACCTGACCAACGAGCGCGGCCTGTCCTACCTGCTCACCGCACCCGGGGAGCTGGGCCTGGCCCGGGCGTACGTCGCGGGCGACCTCGACGTGACCGGCACGCACCCGGGCGACCCGTACGACTTCCTGCGCTACATGGAGGAGAACGTCACCCTCCCGCGGCCCGACCGTGCGGGCCGTGGTCGACCTGGTGCGCAACACCGGCCTGCGCTCGCTCAAGCCGCCGCCGCCGCCGCCCCAGGAGGTCGTGCCGCCGTGGCGCCGGGCCCTGCACGGCCTCCGGCACTCCAAGATCGCGCGACGCCGAGGCCATCCACCACCACTACGACGTGTCGAACACGTTCTACGAGTGGGTGCTCGGCCCGTCGATGACCTACACCTGCGCCTGCTTCCCGCAGCTGGACTCCACGCTGGAGGAGGCGCAGGCCAACAAGTACGACCTGGTGGCGCGCAAGCTCGCGCTGCAGCCGGGCATGCGGCTGCTCGACGTCGGCTGCGGCTGGGGCGGCATGGTCCGGCACGCGGCGAAGAACTACGGGGTCAAGGCCCTCGGCGTCACGCTCTCCCGGGAGCAGGCCGAGTGGGCGCAGGCCGCCATCGAGCGCGAGGGTCTGTCCGAGCTGGCCGAGGTCCGGTTCATGGACTACCGCGACGTGCGGGAGGGCGGGTTCGACGCGATCAGCTCGATCGGCCTGACCGAGCACATCGGCGTGAAGAACTACCCGGCGTACTTCCCGTTCCTGCAAGTCGCGACTGCGTCCGGGCGGACGGCTGCTGAACCACTGCATCACGCGTCCGGACAACGTCAGCACGACGGCATCACCCGCGGCGGCTTCATCGACCGCTACGTGTTCCCCGACGGCGAGCTGGCCGGCTCCGGCCACATCATCACCGTGATGCAGGACACCGGCCTGGAGGTCCGCCACGAGGAGAGCCTGCGCGAGCACTACGCGATGACGCTGCGCGACTGGTGCCGCAACCTGCGCGAGCACTGGGACGAGGCGGTCGAGGAGGTCGGTCGAGGGTACGGCGCGGGTCTGGGGCCTGTACATGGCCGGCTCCCGACTGTCGTTCGAGCGCAACCGGATCCAGCTGCACCAGGTGCTCGCCGTGAACACCCCGACGAGCGGCGACGCGGCCTTCCCGCTGCGCCCGGACTGGGGCTCGGTCTGAGCCTGCGAAGCGGTCACGGACGCGGGGTCTAGGCTCCGCACCATGACGGCAGCGCCCAGCGTCTCGAACTCGATCACCGTCCGGCTCGAGCTGCCGGGTCGCCCGACGGCGGTCAGCGAGCTGTCCACGCTGATCGAGCGGGCCGGCGGTCTGGTCAGTGGTCTGGACGTCACCGCGTCCGGGCACAGCCGGCTCCGGGTCGACGTCACGATCATGACCCGCAGCGTCGAGCACGCGGACGAGATCGTCGCCGCGATGCGCGAGCTGCACGGCGTCGAGATCGGCAAGGTCAGCGACCGCACGTTCCTCGTGCACCTCGGCGGCAAGCTCGAGGTCGTCCCGAAGGTGCCGATCCGCAACCGCGACGACCTGTCCCTCATCTACACGCCCGGAGTCGCCCGCGTCTGCATGGCCATCGCGGCCAACCCCGAGGACGCCCGGCGGCTGACGATCAAGCGCAACACGGTGGCCGTCGTCACCGACGGCTCGGCGGTGCTGGGGCTCGGCAACATCGGGCCGCTGGCCGCCATGCCGGTGATGGAGGGCAAGGCGGCGCTGTTCAAGCGGTTCGCGCGACATCGACGCGTTCCCGATCTGCCTGGACACCCAGGACGTCGAGGAGATCGTGGCCGCGGTCAAGGCGATCGCGCCGGGCTTCGCCGGCATCAACCTCGAGGACATCTCCGCCCCGCGGTGCTTCGAGGTCGAGAAGCGGCTGCGCGACGAGCTCGACATCCCGGTCTTCCACGACGACCAGCACGGCACCGCGATCGTCACGCTGGCCGCGCTGATGAACGCCCTGAAGGTCGTCAAGAAGGACATGGCTGCGGTCCGGATCGTGATGGCCGGTGCGGGAGCCGCCGGCACGGCGATCCTCAAGCTGCTCATGGGGGCCGGTGCCACGGACGTCGTCGTCTGCGACCGCAAGGGAGTCGCGACCCCGGACCGGGCCGACATCGCCGCCAGCCCGGGCTCGGAGCTGGCCTGGGTCGCCGAGCCACACCAACCCGCGCCGGGTCAGCGGCTCGCTGCGCGAGGCCGTCGTCGACGCGGACGTCTTCATCGGAGTCTCCGGTCCGGGCATCCTCGACGGCGCCGACATCGCCCGGATGGCGGACGACGCGATCGTCTTCGCCATGGCCAACCCCGACCCCGAGGTCGACCCCAACGAGGCCGCTCAGCACGCGGCGGTCGTCGCGACCGGACGCAGTGACTTCCCCAACCAGATCAACAACGTGCTCGCGTTCCCCGGGGTCTTCCGCGGCCTGCTCGACGCCCGCTCGACGCTCCATCGAGGACGACGTGCTGCTCGCGGCGGCCCGGGCCCTGGCGGCGGTGGTCTCCGACGAGGAGCTCAACGCGGCGTACATCGTGCCGAGCGTGTTCCACCCCGAGGTGACCAAGGCCGTGGCCTCCGCCGTCCAGCACGCCGCGATGCAGGCCCGGGAGCGGGCCGAGGGTGGCGGTGCCGCTGACGGGCTCGAGCCGCTGCCTCCGATCGGCTCCGGCGACCCCGGGCTCTCCGCCGGGTGACCCGAACGGCCGCTCGCCGCCTGCTCTTCGCCGTGGTCCTGGCGGTCCAGCTCGTCGCGCTCTACGCCCCCCGCGCACCGAGCACGGGCTCCGGCTGGGGTCTGGACAAGGTGGTGCACGCGGCACTGTTCGCCGGAGTCGTCTGGACCGGTCGGCGAGCCGGGCTGCCTCCCGTCTGGCTGGTCGTCCTGTGCGCGGTGCACGCGCCCGTCAGCGAGCTGATCCAGGGGTACCTGCTGCCGCACCGGGACGGGACCGTGGGGGATGCCCTGGCCGACCTGGCCGGTGTGGCCGCCGGCGCCCTGCTGCCCGTGCCGCGCGGCAACGCCGGACCGGGCAGGATGGACCGGTGAGCATCGACTCCCTGGGCAACCTCACGGGTCGCCTGCTGCTCGCGACGCCGAAGCTCGAGGACCCGACGTTCCGCCGCAGCGTGGTCCTGATGCTCAACCACGACGACGAGGGGGCCATGGGGGTCGTGGTGAACCGGCCGCTGGAGGTGGAGGTGGCCGCGGTGCTGCCGGCCTGGCAGCCGTACCTCACCTCGCCCGGCGTCCTGTTCCAGGGCGGCCCGGTGTCGCTCGACTCGGCCCTCGGGCTGGTCGCCGTCCCGGGCGACGACGAAGAGCCGCTCGGGGTCCGCCGGATCATCGGCTCGCTCGGCCTGGTCGACCTCGACACGCCCGCCGGAGGTCGTCGTGGCCGAGCTGTCCGGACTGCGGATCTTCGCCGGGTACGCCGGGTGGGGGGAGGGGCAGGTCGAGGAGGAGATCGCGGAGGGCGCCTGGTACGTCGTCGACGGCGAGGCGCGGGACGCCTTCACCGACGAGCCGGAGCAGCTGTGGCGGACCGTGCTGCGCCGCCAGGGCGGTGACCTGGCCATGGTCGCCACCTTTCCCGAGGACCCCTCGCTCAACTAGCGCTCGTACACTCGCCGCATGAGCGACCCGTACGCCGACCCCTCCGCCCCGGGCGGCCCCGGAGCCCCGGACCCGCAGCGCGAGTCCGCTCCGAGCCGGACGGCGGTCCTCGAGCGCGAGCTGGTCGAGGAGCCGCAGCTGTCCGAGCCGGGCGACCACGAGCGCTTCGCGCACTACGTGCGCAAGGAGAAGATCGTGGAGAGCGCGGTCACCGGCGAACCGGTCATCGCGCTGTGCGGCAAGGTGTGGCTGCCGAACCGCGAACCCGGACCGCTTCCCGGTCTGCCCGATCTGCAAGGAGATCTACGACGGGCTGCGCGATCCGCAGGACGGCGGCACGTAGGGCCCATCGGAGCTCACCCGGCCGGTCCGGCCACGACCCTTGCTGACCGGGGAGTCAACAGCCGGCGGGCGTGTGGCAGGTTGGGTCCCGTGACCGCTCTCCCGCCCGGCTCCTCGGAGCCGGGATCGACCCGGTCACTCACGATCGGCATGGTCGCGCTCGTCACGCTGACCGCGTTCGAGGAGCTGGCCGTCTCGACCGCGATGCCCGTTGCCGCCACGGCCCTGGGCGGCGTCCGCGAGTACGCGCTCGCGTTCTCCCTCTTCATCACGACCAGCCTGCTGGGCACGGTGCTGGCCGGCGGCTGGGCCGACGCCAACGGGCCGCGCGGGCCTCTGGTCGCCGGCCTGGGGACCTTCGTGGTCGGTCTGCTGGTGTGCGGCGTGGCGCCGTCGTTCGCGGTCCTCCTCGCCGGCCGGGCCGTGGCCGGCTTCGGGGCCGGCCTGCAGATCGTCGCCGTATACGTCGCGGTGTCCGACGGGTACCCGCCGGAGAAGCACCCGCAGGTCTTCGCGCGGCTGTCGGCCGCCTGGGTCGTGCCCGCGATCGTCGGCCCGGCCATCGCCGGCTGGGTCGCCGCGGCCCAGAGCTGGACCTGGCGGCTGGTCTTCCTCGCCGTTCCGCCGATGGCGGTGGTCGCCTGGCTCGTCATGCTGCGCGGGATGTCCTCCATCGGCGGCGGCGCCGCCGACACCGCGCCGCGCGCCGATCGCGGCGACGACTCGCCCGGTCGGCGCGCCCTGTGGGGGCTGGGCGTCGCGGCCGGAGCGCTGCTCATGCAGCTCGGCAGCCAGCACGTGAGCCAGCTGTACGGCCTGCCGGTCGCGGTCGGCGGCCTGGCCGCCATCGGGGTCTGCGCGCCGCGACTGCTGCCCCGCGGCGCCTTCCGGCTGCGGCTGGGGCTGCCGAGCGTGGTCATCACCCGCGGGCTGCTGACCGCCAGCTTCTACGCGGCCGAGACCTTCCTGCCGTTGCTGCTGGTCACCGAACGGGGTCTGTCCCCGGCCCGCGCGGGACTGGTGCTGACGGGCGGCGCGATCGGCTGGGCCACCGGCTCCTGGCTGCTCAGCCGGCCGTGGCTGCACTGGTCCCGCCGGCGCATGCTGGTGACCGGGTCGCTGGTGCTCGCCGTGGGCGTGCTGGCGCTGGTCACCGTCGGCCTGTCCTGGGTGTCGCCGTACGCCGTCATCCCGATCTGGTGCGTGGCCGGGCTCGGGATGGGCCTGGCGTACTCCGGGACGTCGGTCATGGCGTTGCTGCTCGCCGACGAGGGCGAGGAGGGCCGCGCGTCGGCCTCGTTGCAGCTCTGCGACGGTCTGGGCGGCGTGCTGGGCATCGGCATCGCCGGGGCCGTCTTCGCGGTGAGCCACCACGGCGGCGACGACGGACCCTCGCTGGCCGCCATCTGGGCCGGGCTGGCGGTCGTGGCGGTCGGTGCGATGGCGGCCGGGTCGCGGGCCCGCTTGCGGGCCTGACCGCACAGGCGTCACGCTCGCTGGGTGGCAGAACACGAGTACGACGTCGACCTGCTCGTCATCGGGTCCGGACCGGGCGGTCAGAAGGCGGCCATCGCGGCGGCCAAGCTCGGCAAGCGGGTCTGCGTCGTGGAGCGCCGCCACATGGTGGGTGGGGTCTGCGTCAACACCGGCACCATCCCCAGCAAGACGCTGCGCGAGGCCGTGCTGTACCTCAGCGGCACGTCGATGCGCGAGCTGTACGGCGCGAGCTACCGGGTCAAGCAGGACATCACCGTGCAGGACCTGCTCGCGCGCACCCAGCAGGTGATCGGCCGGGAGATCGAGGTCGTCCGGGCCCAGCTGTTCCGCAACCACGTCGAGCTGGTGTCGGGGTCGGCGCGGTTCATCGACGACCACACGGTCGCTGTCGACGGCGTGGACCGCGGGGAGCGCTCGATCATCAGCGCGGACAAGATCGTGATCGCGACCGGCACCAAGCCGGCCCGGCCGAGCGAGGTCGACTTCGACGGGCGGTACGTCCTGGACTCCGACGGCATCCTGCGAGCTGGAGAAGGTGCCGGACTCCATGGTCGTCGTCGGCGCCGGGGTGATCGGCATCGAGTACGCCTCGATGTTCGCGGCGCTCGGGCACGCGGGTCACGGTGGTCGAGAAGCGGCCGTCGATGCTCGAGTTCTGCGACCCCGAGATCGTCGAGTCGCTGAAGTTCCACCTCCGCGACCATGCCGTGTCCTTCCGCTTCGGCGAGGAGGTCGCGTCGGTCGTCAACAGCAGCAGCGGCACCATCACCACGCTGGTCTCCGGCAAGCGCGTGGCCGCGGACACCGTGATGTACTCCGCCGGACGCCAGGGCGTGACCGCGGACCTGAACCTCGAGGCGGCCGGGCTGGAAGCCGACTCGCGGGGGCGGCTGCACGTCGACGAGCACTACCGGACCAAGGTCGAGCACATCTACGCGGTCGGCGACGTGATCGGCTTCCCGGCGCTCGCCGCCACCTCGATGGACCAGGGTCGGCTCGCCGCCAGTCATGCCTTCGACGAGCCGGCCAACGAGCTGCGCGGGTTGCAGCCGATCGGCATCTACACGATCCCGGAGATCTCCTACTGCGGCCGGACCGAGGAGGAGCTCACCGCGGAGGCGGTCCCGTACGAGGTCGGTGTCTCCCGGTATCGCGAGCTGGCCCGGGGCCAGATCGTGGGAGACCCCTACGGCATGCTGAAGCTGCTGGTGCACGCGGAGGACCGGTCACTGCTCGGGGTGCACGTCTTCGGGACTGCGGCAACGGATCTCGTGCACATCGGCCAGGCCGTCATGGGCTGCGGCGGAACCGTCGACTATCTCGTCGACACGGTGTTCAACTACCCGACGCTCTCCGAGGCGTACAAGGTCGCCGCCCTCGACGTGGCCAACAAGCTCCGCGCGGTGGCCCGCTTCGGCATCTAGACATCCGCTCACGAGATCCGCCGATGCGCGTGGTTGCGGACCGGCGTCCGTGACGGGTCGAGCCAGGCCGGCGGCGTCCACCAGGGCAGGCCGTCAAGCATGGTGACCGACCAGCCGCGGCGGGCGAACTCGCGGTGGTGGTGACCGCAGAGCAGCGTCAGGTTGGCCACGTCGGTCGGCCCGTCGTCCAACCAGTCGTCGACGTGATGTCGCTGACACCATGACGGCGGGCGGTCGCAACCGGGGAAGGTGCACCCGCGGTCACGGGCGGCCAGCGCGAGTGTCTGTCCGGGGCTCGCGATGCGCGCCGTCCGGTGCAGCTCGAGCGGCACACCCTTGCTGTCGGACAACAACGTGTAGACGGCCGCGTTGTCGGCGAGCCGGAGGGCTTCGGTCAACGGCAGGCGGTTGCCGTGATCGGTGGTGGCGAACCCGGCCCGCGAGCGCAGCTGGTCCACGGTCACGTGGATCACCAGCGTGGTCGGCGTCCCGCCGCAGGCCGGAAGGTCGCCAGCGGACAGTGCCCGGTCGGCGAGTGCCACCACGGCGTCGTGCAGCCGCGCGCCCGGGCTGCGCGGATCCTTCCCGTCGGGGCCCTCCGGCAGCGGCTTCAGCAGCGGCCCGAGGGCGGTCTGCAGCTTCTCGAGACCCACGTCGTCGAGGTCCAGCTCCATCCGCCCACCGCCTCCGCGCCGGCGCCGCAGGAAGCCGCCGCGGTGCGTGTGGCGGTACTCCATGTCGCGGAGCACGCCGTCCGGGTCGGCCCGCTCGATGACCTGCTCCCCGAAGGCTGACAGCCGGCCGGGATCGGTGCCCTCCGCCACCTCCACCAGCTCGGCCTCCACCGCTGCCCCGTGCTCCTCGCGCAGCCGCGCGGGCAACCGCTCCAGCACGTGCAGGACGGCGTCCGCATGGGCGCTGGAGATCGTGCCCCGCGCCAGCGCCTCGGCGACGACGGGTGCCTCGGGGGCGAGGGGCTCGCCGGACAAGCCGGGCCGCGGAAGGCAGCCGTGGGCCACCACCACCCGGCGTCTCGCCTCCTGCAGGGGCAGCCGGAGCTGCTCACGCAGGAATGCCGCGGTCGACGCGTACGCGAACCGGGCCGGGTCACCGCCGAGCTCCAGGGCGGCGACGTAGTGGTTGTCGAACGTGCTCAGCTGCCGGCGCGCGGTCTCCACGGCACGCGCGGCGGCGTGCAGCCCGCTGGAGGGCCCGTCGACGCGGACGAGGGCGTCGAGCCCGGCGGCGGCGACGTCGACGACCGCCTGGTCCAACCGCTCGAGCGCATCGTCGAGCGCCGGGTCACCGGTGCAGTGATGGTCGTCTTCGGACATGTGTTCGATACTAGACATACCGTCCGACAACCGGCAGAGCGGACTCGAGGGCTGTGGACGGTCGAGCCGGCAGAGCGCTACTCGCGGCGGACGGCGTCGCGCAGCAGGGGCAGGACGCGGTGCGGCACCTGCGTGTCCAGGGCGATCACGGTGGAGGTGCGCAGCACGTGCTCGTCGTCCACCACGCGGTCGATGACCCGCTGCAGGTCGGCGTTGGACCGGGCGACGACGCGGACGAGGAGGTCGCCCGAGCCGGTGATCGTGTGTGCCTCGAGCACCTCGGGGATCGCCGCGAGGTGCACGCACGCCGCCTCGTGCCCCAGGCCCTGGCGGATCTCCAGCGAGCAGTACGCCGTCACGGGGTAGCCCATCGCCGCCGGGTCCAGCTCCGGCCCGAACCCGCGGATCACGCCCTCGCGGGCCATCCGGTCGAGCCGGGACTGCACGGTGCCCCGGGCCACGCCGAGCCGGCGCGAGGCCTCCAGCACGCCGACCCGCGGCTCGGCGGCGAACAGCTCGATGATCTCCGCATCCAGACGGTCGACCGGCACCGGTCCAGCGTGCCCGGCGGCTGTACACCCTGTCCAGTCCTACTGGGCAACGAGCGGGCACTCTGCGCAGGTTGGCCACCGTGTCGACGTACTGTTGCCAGGTCGTCCGCGCCGCGCCACCCTCCGGTCATGAGCACCGAGACGACCACCCCCACCAGCGCCCACCTCGAGCTGACCCCGGACGAGCGGCAGGCCGAGCTGGACCTGCAGCAGCTGAAGCAGCTGGTCGGCCTGGTCGAGTACGACGAGCACGCGGACGTCTTCCCGGTGACCGGGTGGGACGCCATCGTCTTCGTCGTCGGCAACGCCACCCAGACCGCGCACTTCTACCAGTCGGCGTACGGCATGGAGCTCGAGGCGTACAGCGGGCCGGAGACCGGCAACCGCGACCACAAGGCGTTCGTCCTGCGCAGCGGCTCCTGCCGGTTCGTCATCACGGGCGGGGTCGACCCCGACAGCCCGCTGCTCGACCACCACCGCCGCCACGGCGACGGCGTCAGCGACATCGCGCTCGAGGTGCCGGACGTCGACCGCTGCATCGCGCACGCGCGCAGCGTCGGCGCGACCGTCCTGGCCGAGCCGCACGACGTGTCCGACGAGCACGGCACCGTGCGGATCGCCGCGATCGCGGCGTACGGCGACACCCGGCACACGCTGGTCGACCGCAGCCGGTACGACGGGCCGTACCTGCCCGGCTTCGTCGAGCGCGCGCTCCACGCTGGTCCAGCGCGCCGGGCAGCCCGAAGCGGCTGTTCCAGGCGCTCGACCACGTCGTCGGCAACGTCGAGCTGGGCCACATGGACGAGTGGGTCGCCTTCTACAACAAGGTGATGGGCTTCGTGAACATGGCCGAGTTCGTCGGCGACGACATCGCGACCGACTACTCGGCGCTGATGAGCAAGGTCGTCGCGAACGGCAACCACCGGGTGAAGTTCCCGCTCAACGAGCCGGCGATCGCCAAGAAGCGCAGCCAGATCGACGAGTTCCTCGAGTTCTACCGCGGGCCCGGGGCGCAGCACCTCGCGCTGGCGACCAACGACATCCTGACGACCGTCGACCAGATGCGGGCCCGCGGGTGTGGAGTTCCTCGAGACGCCGGACTCCTACTACGAGGACCCGGAGCTGCGCGAGCGGATCGGCGAGGTGCGGGTGCCGATCGAGGAGCTGCAGAGCCGCGGCATCCTGGTCGACCGCGACGAGGACGGCTACCTGCTGCAGATCTTCACCCGGCCGATCGGTGACCGCCCGACCGTGTTCTTCGAGCTGATCGAGCGGCACGGGTCGCTGGGCTTCGGCAAGGGCAACTTCAAGGCGCTGTTCCAGGCCATCGAGCGCGAGCAGGAGCGGCGCGGCAACCTCTGACTCCTCGTGGTTGCGCCGTACCGGCGGCCGCACCGTGGGAGGCTTCTCGCATGACGCAGCCGCCGATCCGCCAGCCCGGGCTGCCTCCGGAGGGCTGGTACCCGAACCCGGAGAACCCCGAGCAGGAACGCTGGTGGGACGGCAGCGCCTGGACCGAGCACGTCGCGGTCGGCGCCCCGCTGGCGCCCGGCGCGGTCCCGCACGTGCCGGGGCAGCAGCCGGTGCAGCCACCGAGCCCCGCCGCCGGACCACAGCCGTACGCCCAGCAGCCGTACGGCCAGCAGCCCGCCGCCGGACCACAGCCGTACGCCCAACAGCCGTACGGCCAGCAGCCCTACGGCCAGCAGCCGTACGCCCAACCGCCGCAGTCGTCCTACCACCAGCACCACCAGCCCTCGTACGGCCAGCCCGCGCCTACGGCTACGGCTACGGGTACGGCGGCGGCCAGGTGGCGGCGCCGGCCCGGGGTGTGCTCCCCGACGGCGCACGGGTGGCCGGCTGGTGGTGGCGCGTGCTGGCCCGGGTCATCGACGGCATCCTGGTCTGGGTCCCGGCGTCGATCATCGGCGCCGCGGCAGATCCACCGGATCTTCGACATCTTCCGCGACTACATGAACCAGGTGCAGGCGGCCACCGACGCCGGCACCCCGGTCCCGTCGTTCGACGTCATCAACAACAGCGACTACCTCCGGCGGCGACGCTGCTGGCCGCTGATCTACGCCGTGGTGTGGATCGTCTACGAGGTCGTGATGCTCAAGGCTCTGGTCGGCCACGGTCGGCAAGCTGGTCTGCGGCCTCCGGGTGCGCCCCTGGTCGCAGCGCGGCCGGCTGGGCTGGGGCGCCATCGCCCGGCGGGTCCTGACCTACCAGGTGGCCTACGCCGTGCCGACCGTCGGTCCGCTCTACGTCCTGATCGACGTGCCTGTGGCCGCTGTGGGACGGCAACAAGCAGGCGCTGCACGACAAGGTCGCGGGCACGGCGGTCGTCAGGACGCGGCGAGCAGGCCGCACCCGGCCGCTGACCTCGCCGAGGCCGATCCGCCGGCCGTCGGCGGCGACCGCCCACCCGCTGATCGTCACCTCGTCGCCGTCGAGCAGGAAGCCGCGCTGCGTCCCGTCGTCCAGCGCGATCGGCTCGGTGCCGTTCCAGGTCAGCTCCAGCAGCGAACCCCGTTGCGCCGTCTCGGGTCCGGACACCGTGCCGGACGCGAAGACGTCGCCGGTGCGCAGGCTCGCGCCGTTGACCGTGAGGTGGGCCAGCATCTGCGCCGGTGACCAGTACATCGTCGCGTACGGCGGCGAGGAGACCAGGGTGCCGTTGACCCGGACCTCGAGCCGCAGGTCGTAGCCCCAGCCCGCACCGTCCGCCGTGTCCGCGCAGGTACGCCGCGGGCTCGGGGTCCTGGCCCGGCAGCGGCACCCGCGTCGGGCCGCAGCGCCTCCAGCGGCACCACCCACGGCGCTGAGGCTGGTGCCGAACGACTTGCCCAGGAACGGTCCGAGCGGCTGCGTACTCCCAGGCCTGGATGTCGCGGGCGCTCCAGTCGTTGAGCAGGCAGACCCCGAACACGTGGTCCTCGAACGTCGTCGACGCTCACCTGTCGGCCGAGATCCGTTGGCACGCCGACGATGTAGGCGACCTCGGCCTCGATGTCCAGCCGGACGCTCGGGCCGTACGACGGAGCGGTCGCCGTCGTCGTCCCGGCGTTGCCCCATCGGCCGGACGACGTCCGTGCCGGACACGACGACGGTCCCGGCGCGCCCGTGGTAGCCGATCGGCAGGTATCGCCAGTTCGGCGGTCAGGGCGGGCGACGTCCGGACGGAAGATCTGCCCGACGTTGGTGGCGTGGTGCTCGCTGGCGTAGAAGTCGACGTAGTCGGCGACGTCGACCGGCAGGTGCAGCCGCACCGCCGACCGGTCGACCAGGTGGGCCTCCACGATGTCGGCGTACCCGCTGTGGGTGAGCAGCTCGGTGAGCCAGGAGCGGACGGCCGTCCACGCCGGCCGCCCGAGGGCGAGGAAGTCGTTCAGCGTCGGCGACTCGAAGACGTGTGCGCCGTCCAGGCCCTCGGCCGCGGCCAGCGGAGCCAGGTCCAGGACCTGGTCCCCGATCGCGACGCCGACCCGGGGGCTCTCGTCCTCGGTCGAGAAGACGCCGAACGGCAGGTTGTCGACGCCGAACGGCGTGTCCTGCGGCAGCTCCATCCAGCTCGACGTCACGACCCGCTCCGCGCTGCCGACGGCGCCTGCAGCAGACCCAGGGCGGCCAGGTCCTCGACCGGGTCGGTGACCCCGCAGCAGCCGAACGAGGACCAGAACGCGCGGGTCACGCTGGCATCGGCCTCGCTCATCCCGTTCGTCCGCTCGACCAGGACGGCCGGATCACGTTGCGCCAGAACAGCTTTCCAGCTCGTCCTCCTCGGCGCCGTTCAGCGCCGCCTTGATCGCGCACAGGATGTTGAGCACGCCGTGCTGCTCGGCGCCCGTGGCGCGGATCCGTCGTCCGGACCGCGTGGTGCAGTCCGGCGGTCAGCTTGAACGTCAGGTCGACGTCGATCGCGCGCCGCAGGAACGCTCGCCAGCGTCCGGTCGTCCGGTGTGCGCCTCGGGCGTCGCGCCACCGGTCCGCAGCTTCGCGCCTCCCGGGCCGGTCGGCCCGGGAGGCGGCGGCCAGCCGGTCGAGCTGGGCGGTCAGGTCCCGCTCGCGGTCGACCTCCCACCACACGGCTCGCCGGCCGGAGCCGAGGGCCGCCCAGTCCGCTCCCACGTCGCGGCTCGAGCCGAGCGGGAGCTCGACCGCGACCAGCTCGACCGACCGCGCCGCCGAGGCCGTCTCGACGGCCGCGGCGGCCTCCGGCACGCCCCCCGGCGCCACGACGGCCACCGCCAGGGGCTCCGAGAGTCCCTCTGCGGCAACGGCTTCGGCCAGGTCGGCCAGCCGCGCGGCGGGGACGAGCAGCGGGCCGACCAGCTCGGCGTACCAGCCGCGCCGGTGTCCCAGGTGCTCGTCGAGCGCGCGGTCGAGCGGTGCGTTGCCCGGCGGGAACATCGCGGCGTCGTCGATCAGCCCGGCGAACAGGTGGGGGCTGGCCCGACCCACCTGACCGGGGTGCAGGGCCGCGTCGTCCGGGCCGATCGGAGGCATGTCGGCAGGTTACGCTGACCCGGCAGGTGAAGGGCGAGGAGGAGAGCAATGGCGCACTACCTCAGCGTGGGGGACGTCCCGCACAAGCGGCACACCCAGCACCGACGGCCCGACGGCGGCCTCTACTACGAGGAGCTGATGGGGGAGGAGGGCTTCACCAGCGACTCCTCGCTGCTCTACCACCGCGAGCTCCCGTCGGCGATCGTCGACGCCCGCCCGTGGCACCAGCCCGAGCTGAAGACGCATCCGAACTACCCGCTGAAGCCCCGCCACCTCAAGCTGCACGAGCTGTTCCCGGGCGACGCGTGGCGTGGGATCGACGTCGTCCGCGGCCGCCGGCTGGTGCTCGCCAACGGCGACGTCCGCATCTCCTACGCGGTCAGTGACACCCCGTCGCCGTTCTACCGCAACGGGATCGGCGACGAGTGCGTCTACGTCGAGAGCGGCGCCGCGACCGTCGAGACCGTGTTCGGCCGTCTGGAGGTGGGGACGGGCGACTACGTGATCCTGCCCCGGGCCACCACGCACCGGTGGGTGCCGCGCGACGTCGAGAGCGCCGGCCCGCTGCGGGCGTACTGCATCGAGGGCAGCAGCCACATCGCACCGCCCAAGCGCTACCTGTCGCGGTACGGGCAGCTGCTGGAGAACGCGCCCTACTGCGAGCGCGACCTGCGGGTGCCGTCCGGGCCGTTGCTGGCCGACGACGACGCGGCGGGCGAGGACACCGACGTCTACATCAAGCACCGCGGCGACGGGCCGGGCGGGCTGGTCGGCACGGTGTACACCTACCCGTACCACCCGTTCGACGTCGTCGGCTGGGACGGGTGCCTCTACCCCTACGCGTTCAACGTGGCCGACTACGAGCCGATCACCGGCCGCATCCACCAGCCGCCGCCCGCGCACCAGGTGTTCGAGGGCTACAACTTCGTCATCTGCAACTTCGTGCCGCGCAAGGTGGACTACCACCCGCTGTCGATCCCGGTGCCGTACTACCACTCGAACGTCGACAGCGACGAGGTCATGTTCTACTGCGGCGGCGACTACGAGGCGCGCAAGGGTTCGGGCATCGGGCAGGGCTCGATCTCGCTGCATCCCGGCGGCCACGCCCACGGACCGCAGCCGGGGGCGTACGAGCGGAGCATCGGGGCCGAGTTCTTCGACGAGCTGGCGGTCATGGTGGACACGTTCCGCCCGCTCGAGCTCGGCGAGGGCGCGGTCGCCAGCGAGGACGAGGGCTACGCCTGGAGCTGGAGCGGCCGCGGTCCCGCCGGCACGTGACACGGCCCGGCTCCTCCGGCACGTGACGCGCTGCCGGGCGGACCCGCGGGTCAGGCCAGCTCGGCCGGCAGCGGGTTGTCGTGGACGAGCGTCAGGTGCGACACCGCCCGCGTCATCGTGACGTAGAGGCGGCGCAGCCCCACCGCACGGCGTGACTCGCCGTCGACGATGGCGGCCGGCTCGACCAGCACGACCGCGTCGTACTCCAGTCCCTTGGCCGCGCCGGCCGGCACGACGGTGACCCGCTCGTCCGCGTCGGCGGCCAGCGGCTGCGCCTCCAGGCCGGCCGCCCGCAGCCGCTCGAGCACCTCGTCGGCCATGGCGTCCGGGGCGATCACCCCGATCGACCCCTCCTCGGCCAGCGCGCGGCGTACGACGTCGGTGAGCTGGCCGAGCGGCGCGAACGCGAGCGCGTGCTGCCCGGACCGCACCGACGTGGCCGGAGGGACGTCGGTCGCGATGTGCGGCAGCAGGCGGTTGGCCAGGTCGAGGATCGCCTGCGGCACGCGGTACCCCGCGGTCAGCGGGCGGACCTCCGCGCCCGGATGCCCGAGGTGGCCCAGCGTCGCGGCCCACGAGCCGGGCGCCCACGGCGTGGTCGCCTGCGCCAGGTCGCCCAGCACCGTCACCGACCCGAGGGGACACCGCCGCCCGATCGCGCGGCACTGCATGGCCGAGAGGTCCTGCGCCTCGTCCACGACGATGTGGTCGAAGCCCGGCACCCCGTCGATGGCCGCGGTCAGCTCGTCGAGCAGCACCAGGTCGGCGGCCGTCCAGCGGCGCCTGGCGGGCGGACCGGGGGGCGGCCGGCCAGGCGAGCAGGGTCAGCTCGTCGTCGGTGAGCGCGCCTCGGGCGCAGGCCCGCAGGTGGTCCGGCTCGCTGAACAGGCGGATCAGCACGGCCTCGGGCGTCAGCGCCGGCCACACCTCGTTCACGAACGCCTTGACCCCCGGCGAGCGCGCGATCCGGGCCGTCTCGGCGTCGGTGGGGGCGCCGCCGCCGTCCTCCTGCTGGCGCCGGACGTCGGAGGCGATCTGGTGGTGCAGGCGCTCGCGGGCCACCGTCCAGCGCACGCCCGAGCGCCGGATGTCGTCGACGTAGCGGCGCAGCCGGGAGGCCGGCACGCGGTAGCGCACCGAGCGGGTCGGCACCATGAGGTCCTCGTCCGGCTCGCCGGATGTACCGACAGCACGGCCCGGCGCAGCACGTCGGCCATCCGCGGGTCGCCCTTCAGCGTGGCCGGCTCGTCGTCCTCGGCCACCGTTCCCCGCCCGGCCTCGAGCAGCTCGCCGACGGTGGCCTGCGCGACGCCGACCTCGCCCAGCGTGGGCAGCACCTCGGCGGTGTAGTGCAGGAACGCGGCGTTCGGGCCCGACCACGAGCACTCCGGAACGGCGCAGCCGGGCCGGGTAGGTGTAGAGCAGGTACGCCGCCCGGTGCAGGCCCACGGCCGTCTTGCCGGTGCCCGGCGCGCCCTGGATGCACAGCGAGTGCTCGAACGGCGCCCGGACCAGGTCGTCCTGGTCGGGCTGGATCGTGGCCACGATGTCGCGCATCGGCCCCACGCGCGGGCGCTCGATCTCCTCGCGCAGCAGGTCGCTGGCCAGGCCGAGGTTCTCCCCCTGGTCGAGGTGCTCGTCCTCGTACGACGTCAGCGTGCCGTCGTGGAAGCCGAACCGCCGGCGCAGCCGCAGGTCCATCCGGTCGGCCGCGGTCGCCTGGTAGAACGCCCGGGCGACCGGCACCCGCCAGTCGATGACCACCGGGTCGCCGTTCGCGTCCCGGATGTGCCGGCGCCCGATGTGGAAGGTCTCGGCGCCGTCCCGGTCGATCCGCGCGAAGAACGGCGGCGTGCCGGGGTCGGCGGCCAGGGAGGCCAGGCGCTGGGCCCGCAGCCGGGCCAGTCCGATCGCGGCCAGCTCGTCCACACCGGCGCCGACCAGCTGGTCGGCATCGGCTCGCATGGCGGCCATGCACCGGAAGGCCAGCTCGAGCTGCCGTCGCTCGGCACCCAGCACGGCGTCCGGGCCGGGGGACGTCACGGGCGGCAGGCTCAGGACCGGTCGCCGGCCGCCCGGTGCACGAAGCGCCGTACCGACGCGACGCCGTCCATCGGCCGGCGGACGTCGACGACGTCGGGGACCCCGGCCCGCCGGTAGGCCGCCTCGGTCAGCTCCAGCACGCGGGCCCAGTTCGTCGCCGGCTCGGTCGTCCGGTTGTGGTCGCGCATCGCCTGCAGCCGCTCGGGCGAGGTCAGCAGCGCCGCGGTGGCCTCGGCCATGTGCGCGTCACTGCCCACGAGCAGGCCCTCGCGGCCGTCCTCGACGAACTCGCCGACGCCGCCCACCCGCATGGCCACGACGGGGACACCGGCGCAGCGCGCCTCCAGCGCCGCGATGCCGAACGACTCCAGCGTCGCGGGGGCGAGGTAGACGTCGGACTGCTCGTGCACCCGCCGGATCGTCTCCCGGTCGCACAGGCCGGCCAGCTCGACCCAGCCGCGCATCTGGTGCCGCGCGAGGAAGCGCTCCATGGTCGGCCGCTCCTGGCCGGTCCCGATGATCACGGCCTTGAGCTCGATCGACTCGGGCACCCGGCGGCGGATGTCGAGCAGGATCCGCAGCAGGTGGATCGGCCGCTTGCGGGGCATCAGCCGCATGACGCTGACGATCTGCAGCCGCTGCGGGTCGGTGGGCCGGGGGTCGACCCGCCACACCGACGGGTCGATGCCGTTCGGGAGCGTGATCACGTCGTGCCCGGGCAGCATCCGGTTGACCGCGTGGGCCGCGACCTTCGAGACGGCGGTCCACTGCACCGGGCAGGTCGGTCCAGCCCCACAGCGGCGCCTTCATCCGCAGCAGGGGGGTCGGCACCTTGCACAGCGAGTGCATGGTCATGACGGCGGGGACACCGGCGGCCGAGGCGGCTCGGGCGCCGTGCCAGGCCAGCGGTGACACCAGGGAGGTGTGCGCGTGCACGACGTCGTAGCCGCCCTCGACCAGCTCGCGACCGGCCTGGCGCAGGCCACCCGGCGTCACCCAGCCCACGCGGCGCGGCAGCCGCACGGTCCGGAGCGTGTCGTCCGGCCGGCCGGCCCGCTCGGCCGACGTGAACACCGTCACGTCGTGCCCGGCCTCCTGCTGGCGCAGGGCCAGGTCGTGCACCTGCATCTCGATGCCACCGAGGCGGGGCAGGAAGACGTCCGTGACGTGCGCGATCCTCATCCCAGGCCGCCGGCAGGGGCCGTCCCGCCCGACGCCGTCCGTCGCTGGGAGGCGAACCAGCCGATCGCCCAGGCCCCGCCGACGGGGATCTCGGCGAGGAACGTGAACGAGCGGTAGAGCAGGACCGCGGCCGCCACCTGGGCCGGAGCGCCGCCGAGCGCGATCAGCGCGGCAGCCGTGCCGGCCTCGACGACGCCGGACCCACCGGGCGTCAGCGGCACCGCGGTCAGCAGCCGGTCGACCGCGAAGGCGGTGAGGACCGCCGCACCGGTGAACTGGTTGCCCAGGATGTGCAGGCAGGTCCACAGCAGGGCGGCCTGGAGCGCGAGGTAGACGATCATCCCGGCGCTCATCTGCGGCCAGCGCGCCCGCACGACCCGCAGCATGGCCAGCCGGACGGCGGGCAGCTGCGTCGCCAGGCGGGTCCGGGCGGTCACGCGGACCAGCCGCAGGGAGCCGTTGACCACGAGGTCGGCCAGCCAGCCGGCCGCGGTCATCACCCGGTTGCTGGCCAGCATGGCCAGGATCACCACGACGGCCAGGACGGCGGAGGTCACGACGGCGTGCGCGCCGTGCGTCGACAGCGGGACGGCGACACCGCCCATCGCGAGGAACCCGATGACCACGGCCGAGACCCCGAGCTTGGCCAGCACGTTCCAGATGTTGCTGACCATCATGAAGCTGGCGATCTCCTTGCCGGCGTACCCCCAGCGGCGCAGCATCAGGGTGTTCAGCCCGACGCCCCAGGCGCCGCCGAGCGGCGCGACGTTGGCGACCGCGCTGCCGGTGAGGTTCAGCGTGAGCGCGCGGCGGCGGCGCAGGCCGGGCAGCGAGCCGCTGAGGACGAACGAGTACGCGAACAGGCCCAGGCCCCACAGCACGGTGAGCAGCACGACGTCGGAGAAGGTGACCTGCTCGAGGATCTCGGCGATGTCGGCCCAGGTCGTGCCCGTGGTGCGCGGCAGCAGCACGATGATCGTCACGCCGACGCTGACCGCGGCGGCCCAGATGACCGGCCGCAGGACGCGCAGGAGCGGCCCGCCCCGTCGGCGCGCACGGCGACGGTGCGAGCCCGGCTCGGCCGGTGAGGCACCCGTCGCGGCGGAGGCCCCGGCGAGGACGGACACGGTGTTTCCCCCAAGCGGTCGGGCCGGTCGGTGTCGATGGGCATGCTGGTGGGCAGGGACAGTCGGCCCGCCCCCATGCACCTTCGGAACCGGCCGACTGACAGTATGCGCGCTTTCTGCCCGCCGAGGCAGTGCCGACACCTCGCCAGCCTGCCGCGCACGGCAGCGCCGGCCCGGACGCGCCGTCCGGGTCTGTCGGGGTATCAGCCGATTTCCCGGGGCCGGTGGGCGAGCCGCCCGGAGCGCCGGCCGGGGGTCATCCGCGAGGCGCCGCGGCGACGACCGGGGCGCCGCGCAGGTCGATGTCCGCCGTCCGGAGCTGCCCGAGCGCGCTGTCGGTGCTGTCCCGCGCGACGCCCGCGGTCAGGTCGAGCAGCACGCGGGTGTGGAACCCCTCACGGACCGCGTCCAGGGCCGTCTGCAGCACGCAGTAGTCGGTGGCGATGCCGACGACGTCGACCGACTCGATGTCGTAGTCGCGCAGCCATCCGGCCAGGCCCTCCTCCTGGCCGTGCACGCCGTGCGTGACCCCCTCGAAGCCGGAGTACGCCGCCGAGTGCAGGCCCTTGCGGAACGTCGCCATCACCAGGTCCGTGTCCAGGTTCGGGTGCAGCGCCGCTCCCGGCGTGCCGGCCACGCAGTGCGGCGGCCAGGAGTCCACGAAGTCCGGCCGGGCGGGGGCTGCGCGAAGTGCGCGCCCGGGTCCAGGTGCCAGTCCTGGGTGGCGGCGATCGCGGCGTACTCCTCGCCCCGGTCGTGCAGGTAGTCGGAGATCGCGCCGGCCACCGCCGCGCCACCGGCGACGGCCAGCGAGCCCCCCTCGCAGAAGTCGTTCTGCACGTCGACGATCACGAGCGCCCTCGGTGCGCTGCTCGCGAGGCCCCCGGTGGTCATCGGTGCGCTCCCTCGTACGTCGTCGGGATGGCCGGCTCGCCGCGCGAGAGCTGGTGCGCCGGTAGCGGGAGCTCGGCGAAGGCACCGGCGTGGCGGGCCCGCGCCTCGGCGAGACGCTCCCTGCCCGACGACCTTGCCGTCGACCACGAGCTCGCGCAAGCAGCATCCGGTCGTCCCCGTCGTCCACCGGGCGGGACTGCCGATGCCGATCACCTCGGCCTGGGCCGTGCCGCTCGGGTCGCGGCGCCGCATCGCCCACTTGCGGCCGCCGATGCTGACCTTGTCCAGGCTGCGCTTGGCGACCGACACCATCGGTACGCCGGCTGCCGCGCTGCCGACCTCGGCCTCGCGGGCCACCAGCTTGTAGACCAGGCCGGCGGTGGGGGCGCCGGAGCCGGTCACGAGCGAGGTCCCGACGCCGTACGTCGTCCACCGGCGCCGCGGCCAGCCCGGCGATCGCGAACTCGTCGAGGTCGCTCGTCACGACGATCCGGGTGCTGGTGGCGCCCAGGTCGTCCAGCAGGGCCCGCACGGTGCGGGCCTGGGCGATGAGGTCGCCGGAGTCCAGGCGCACCGCGCCCAGCTCGGGGCCGGCGATCTCGACCGCGGTCCGGACCGCCCGCTCCACGTCGTAGGTGTCGACCAGCAGGGTGGTCTGCGGGCCGAGGCTGGCCACCTGGGCCGCGAACGCCTCCCGCTCGCCGTCGTGCAGCAGCGTGAACGCGTGCGCCGCGGTGCCGCCGGTCGGCACGCCGTACGAGCGCCCGGCCTCCAGGTTGCTGGTGGTGGCGAAGCCGGCGACGTACGCCGCCCGGGCGGCGGCCACCGCCGCCCACTCGTGGGTGCGCCGCGAGCCCATCTCGATGCAGGGCCGCCCGGCCGCCGCCGCGACCATGCGGCTGGCCGCCGCGGCGACCGCGCTGTCGTGGTTGAGGATGCTCAGCACGAGCGTCTCGAGGAGCACGGCCTCGGCGAACGTGCCCTCGACGACCAGGATCGGGGAGCCGGGGAAGTAGCAGTCGCCCTCGCCGTACCCCCAGATCGAGCCGCCGAAGCGAGTACGTCGAGAGCCAGTCGAGGGTGGCCCGGTCGACGACGTCGGCCTCGGCCAGGCGGTCGAGCTCGGCCGCCGTCGAAGCGGAACGACTCCAGGGCGTCGAGCAGCCGCCCGGTGCCGGCCACCACGCCGTACCGCCGGCCGTCGGGCAGCCGCCGGGCGAACACCTCGAAGACGCTCCGGCGCTGGGCGGCACCGCTGCGCAGGCCGGCCTGGAGCATGGTCAGCTCGTACTGGTCCGTGAGCAGCGCGGTGCTGCGCGATCCGCCGGTCACTCGTCGAGCCTAGGGGTCATCGGCAGGGCTGCTCGGGTCGGGCCGCCGGTCCCTAGAGTGGGGCCGTGTCCACCGCACCCGTCGAGCTCGACCAGCCCGCGTCGGAGGAGGACGTCCGCAGACCGAGCCACCCTGGATCACGTTGGTGTGGAACGACCCGGTCAACCTGATGTCCTACGTCGCCTACGTCTTCCAGGAGTACTTCGGGTACGACAAGGCCAAGGCCGAGAGGCTGATGCTGGACGTGCACGAGAAGGGCCGGGCCGTGGTGTCGAACGGCTCCCGCGAGGAGATGGAGCGGGACACCGAGGCCATGCACGGGTACGGGCTCTGGGCGACGTTCCAGAAGGACAGCTGAGGCGCTGATGGCGAAGGGCTTCCGGCGGACCCGGCGCGGGGTGAGCGCCCGCCTCGACGACGGCGAGCGCACCCTGCTCGCCCACCTGTTCGTCGAGGTCTGGGAGCTGCTCGGCGGCGAGGACGGCGCGGCCGGTGGCGACGTCGGCGAGGGCGCGGCCGACCCGCTCGAGGCCATGGTCGGCATCGGGACCTCGACCTCGGAGCCGGCCGACCCCGCGCTGGCCCGGCTGCTGCCCTCGGCGCACCGCGAGGACGACGAGGTCGGCGGCCGAGTTCCGCCGCTACACCGAGCAGGGGCTGCGGGCGCGCAAGCGGGCCGGGCTCGAGACCGCGCGGCAGACCCTGGCCCGGGACGGCGCCATGGAGCTCGACGCCGCGGAGGCCGCGGCCTGGGTGGTCGCGCTCACGGACGTGCGGCTGGTGCTCGGCGAGCGGCTGGCGCTGCGCACGGACGAGGACGCCTCCGCGCTCGCCGACCGGCTGGGCAGCCTGGACGCGGACGACCCCCAGGTGTTCCTGGTGGCCATCTACGACTTCCTGACCTGGCTGCAGGAGAGCCTGGTCCACGCCCTGATGCGCTGAGCCTGCCCGTCCGCGACGACCGCAGGACCTAGGCTGGGCGGTCGTGGCGGACGCACCGATCGGGATCTTCGACTCCGGGTACGGCGGCCTGACCGTCGCCCGGGCGGTGCTCGACCAGCTGCCGCACGAGCCGGTGCTCTACCTCGGCGACACCGCGCGCCAGCCGTACGGGCCCCGGCCGATCGCGGAGGTCCGCGCGTTCGCCCTGGGCTGTCTCGACGAGCTGGTCGACCACGGCGTCAAGCTGCTCGTCGTGGCCTGCAACTCGGCGAGCGCGGCCGTCCTGCACGACGCCCGCGAGCGCTACGACGTCCCGGTCGTCGAGGTGATCCGGCCGGCCGTGCGCCGGGCGGTGGCCGCGACCCGCGAACGGCCGGGTCGGCGTCATCTCCACCGAGGCGACCGCGACGTCGGGCGCGTACCCGGACGCGTTCGCCGCAGCGCCCGCACGTGACGGTGCGAGCCAGGCCTGCCCGCGGTTCGTGGAGTTCGTCGAGGCCGGCGTCACGTCCGGTCCCGAGCTGCTCGGCGTGGCCCGCGAGTACCTGGATCCCGTTGCGGCGCAAGGCGATCGACACGTTGATCCTGGGCTGCACGCACTACCCGCTGCTGACCGGCGTCATCTCCTACGTGATGGGTGACGGGGTCACGCTGGTCAGCTCGGCCGAGGAGACGGCCAAGGACGTCTACCGCCTCCTGGTCGAGCACCGGCTGGCCCGTCCCGACGACCTGGCCGCTCCGCGGCACCGGTTCCTCACGACCGGTGACCCCCAGGAGTTCGCCGCGCTGGCCCGCCGGTTCCTGGGCCCGGAGGTGGTCACCGCGTCCTCCGCGGCGGCCGAGGTGCGGCGTGCCGTGAGGCTCACCGTCGTCGGCTGCTCGGGCAGCTTTCCCGGTCCCGGACTCGGCCGCGTCCTGCTACCTGGTCGAGGCCCGGGCGACGACGGCTCGGGGGCGCCCGCACCTGGCGGATCCTGCTCGACCTCGGCAGCGGCGCGCTCGGCCCGCTCCAGCGCTACGCCTCGCTGTACGAGATCGACGCCGTCCTGCTCAGCCACCTGCACCCGGACCACTGCCTGGACCTCACCGGGCTGTACGTCGCGCTGAAGTACCGCCCGGCCGGCCCGGCCCCCGCGGTGGCCGTCTACGGGCCGGCCGGCACCAGCGAGCGGCTGCGCCTGGCGTACGGCGGCCTCCCGGAGACCGGGATGAGCGCGCAGCTCGACGTCCGCACCTGGCAGGCCCGCGAGCCGGTCCGGGTCGGGCCGTTCGCCGTGACGCCGTACCGGGTCGAGCACCCGGTCGAGGCGTACGGCCTGCGGGTGGAGTGCGAGGGCGCGGTCCTCGCCTACACCGGTGACACCGACGCGACCGGCGAGCTGAGCCCGCTGTGCGCGGACGCCGACCTGGTGCTCAGCGACTGCGCGTTCGTCGAGGGACGGGACGCCACCCGCGGCGTGCACCTCACCGCCCGGCGGGCCGGGCAGGCGGTGACGGACGCCGGCGGGGTGTGCCGGCTCGTCCTGACCCACCTGCCGCCGTGGAACGACCCGGAGACGGCCCGCCGGGAGGCCCGCGAGACCTGGGCCGGGCCGCTGGAGCTGGCCGCGCCCGGGGCGACGTACGAGCTTCCCGGCCGCTCGACGTAGGGTCGCCGTCATGACCAGACCAGAGGGTCGCTCCCATGACGAGCTCCGCGCCGTGACCATCACGAGGGGCTGGCTGGACCACGCCGAGGGCAGCGTGCTGGTCGAGTTCGGCCGGACCCGGGTGCTCTGCGCCGCCAGCTTCACGCAGGGAGTCCCGCGCTGGCGCAAGGGATCCGGCCAGGGCTGGGTCACCGCCGAGTACGCCATGCTGCCGCGCTCGACGAACACCCGGTCGGACCGTGAGTCGGTCAAGGGGCGCATCGGCGGCCGCACCCACGAGATCTCCCGGCTCGTCGGGCGCAGCCTGCGCGCCGTCATCGACGTGTCCTCGCTGGGCGAGAACACCATCGTGCTGGACTGCGACGTCCTGCAGGCCGACGGCGGCACGCGGACGGCGGCGATCACCGGCGCGTACGTCGCGCTCGCCGACGCGGTCGAGTGGGCGCGGGGGCAGGGCATCGTCAGCGCGGCGGCCCGCCCGCTGACCGGCTCGGTCGCCGCGGTGAGCGTCGGCGTCGTCAAGGGCGAGCCCGTGCTCGACCTCGAGTACGTCGAGGACAGCACCGCCGACACGGACATGAACGTCGTGATGACCGGCGACGGCCGGTACGTCGAGGTGCAGGGCACGGCGGAGGCCGAGCCGTTCGACCGGGCGCTGCTCGACCAGCTGCTCGACCTCGCCGCCGGAGGCTGCTCGACGCTGACCCGGCTGCAGCAGGACGCGCTGGCCCAGCCCGTGGCGCGGGCGGCGGGATGAGCGACCACAGCGGTACGCCGCCCCGGCTGGTCCTGGCCACCCGCAACGCGCACAAGGTCGAGGAGCTGCGGGCGATCCTGGCCGAGGCGCTCCCGGACGCCGGGCGTCGACCTCGACCTGGACACGGACCTGGTCGGCGTCACGTCCTTCCCGGACGTCGAGGACGTCGTGGAGTCCGGGGTGACCTACGCGGAGAACGCTCTGCTGAAGGCCCGAGCGGTCTGTGCCGCAACGGGTCTGGCCGCCCTCGCCGACGACTCCGGACTGGCGGTCGACGTCCTCGGTGGCTCGCCGGGCATCTTCTCGGCCCGGTGGTCAGGGGTCCACGGCAGACGACCGGGCCAACCTCGACCTGCTGCTGGCCCAGCTCTCCGACGTGCCGGACGAGCATCGCGGCGCCGGGTTCGTCTGCGCCGCCGCGCTGGTGACACCGGCCGGCCTGGAACACGTCGAGCACGGCCGGATCGACGGGCGGCTGACGAGGTCCGCGCGGGGCGGCAACGGCTTCGGCTACGACCCGATCCTCGAGCTGCCGGACGGGCGCACGCTGGCCGAGCTCGGGGCAGCGGAGAAGAACGCCATCAGCCATCGCAGCCAGGCGTTCCGCGCGCTGGCCCCCCACGTGCTCGCCGCGCTGGGCTGAGGGCCGGCCCGGTGAACGTGCGGCGCGCGGCCCTGGCCGGTCTCCTGGCCGGCGCCCTCGACGTCGCCGTCGGTGAGATCTTCGCCGCCGCCCTCCAGTGGTCCGGGACCAAGGGCACGCCGTCCCCGGTCCTGGCCATCGGGTCGGCCTTCGTCGACCGGACCCCGCCGTGGCTGAAGGACTTCGCCACCTCGACGTTCGGGACCAACGACAAGACCGTGCTGCTGGCCGGGATGGCGCTCGTGCTGGCCGTCCTGGCGGCGGGCATCGGCGTGCTGGCGGCCCGGAACCGCGACCGCCGGGCTCGCCGCCGTGGTCGCCCTCGGCGCCGTGGCGGCGCTGCGCCGCGGCGACCCGGCCGAACGCCACCGCGATCGACGTCCTGCCGGCCGTCGTCGGTGCCGTCGCCGGCATGGGCGTGCTCGCCGCCCTGCTGGACCGGGCCGCCGCCCCGGACAGCGCGGCGTACCGGGGGCACGACCGCCGGGCGTTCCTGCGGGCCGGCGTGATCACCGGTGCCATCTCGGTGCTGGCCGGCGGCGGCGCGATCTGGCTGGGCAAGGGGGAGCGGAGCGTCCAGGCCAGCGCCGACGCGGTCCGCCTTCCCGTGCCGGCCGAGCCCGGCGCCCGCCGTCCCGGCCGGCGCGGACCTGCACCTCAAGGGCCTCACGCCGTACGTCACCTCGCGCGGCGACTTCTACCGGATCGACACGGCGCTCGTCGCTGCCGCGACTGACCACGAACGAGTGGCGGCTGCGCATGCACGGCATGGTCGAGCAGCGAGGTGCACCTCACCTACGACCAGCTGCTCGCCCTGCCGCTCATCGAGCGCTACGTGACCCTGAGCTGCGTGTCGAACGACGTCGGCGGCAACCTGATCGGCAACGCCCGGTGGCTCGGCTACCCGCTCAAGGACCTGCTGGCCCAGGCCAAGCCGAGCGGCGACGCCGACATGGTCCTGTCGACGAGCATCGACGGCTTCACGGCCGGGTCGCCGCTGGCCGCGCTGACCGACGGCCGGGACGCGATGCTCGCGGTCGCCATGGACGGCAAGGTGCTGCCGCAGGAGCACGGCTTCCCCGTGCGGCTGGTCGTGCCCGGTCTCTACGGCTACGTGTCGGCGACCAAGTGGGTCGTCGACCTCGAGGTCACCCGGTTCGACCAGGCGCAGGGCTACTGGACGCCGCGCGGGTGGTCGGCGATGGGGCCGATCAAGACCGAGTCGCGGATCGACGTGCCGCGGTGACGGCTCGCACGTCGGCGGCGGGCACCGTCACGGTCGCCGGCGTCGCGTGGGCGGTGCACCGCGGCGTCTCGAAGGTCGAGGTGCGGGTCGACGACGGCGCCGTGGCAGCCGGCCCGGCTGGCCGAGGACGTCAGCATCGACACCTGGCGCCAGTGGGTCTACTCGTGGCCGGCGACGGCGGGCTCGCACCGGCTCCAGGTTCGCGCGACCGACGGCACCGGCGCGGTGCAGACCTCGGTCAACGCGCCCCCTCCGCCCAACGGCGCGTCCGGCTACGACAGCATCCACGTGACCGTCGGCTGACCGGCCGGGACGATCGAGGGCGGAGCAGTGACGGACCGGCGGGCCGTGGTGGCGGTCGGCGCCGCGCTGGTCATGGCCGTCGCCGTCGTGCTGGCCGTCCGGATGGGCCACGACCCGAGCCCCGGCGGCTCCCAGCGGTCGTCCCGCGGGTCCGGTGGGCTCGGGGACGTCCGGTGCCACCGCCGGCGGATCGGCAGGAGAGAGCGGGACGGCCGACCCCGCGCTGCGCGGGCTGGTGGGTCCGGGCTGTGCCGACTACCTGGCCGCGGTGCCCAGCGGCCCCGGGTCGATCACGGGGATGGGCACCGAGCCGCTCACCGCGGCGCTGGCCCACGATCCGCTGCTGGGCACCTTCGACCGGGCGGTCACCGGTGGCCTGAACCCGAAGGTGAGCCTGACCGCGACGTTGGGCGCGGGGAACCTCACGGTCTTCGCGCCGCTCGACTCGGCGTACGCCGCGATCCCGGCCGCGAGCCTGCAGCGCCTCACCGCGGACACGGCCGGATGGCGGAAGGCACTGTCGCTGCTCGTGGTGCGCGGCCGGCTGGACCCGGCGGGTGTGCAGGGAACGCACGCGACGCTCGCCGGCAGCCCGCTGCGGGTGAGGAGCACCGCCGCCGGTCTCCAGGTCGGGGACGCGCACGTCGTCTGTGGCGGCCTGCGGACGCGCGACGCGACGCTGTACCTGCTCGACGCCGTGCCGCTGCCCGGGGGCGGGTCAGCCGGCTAGCGTCCCGTCGTTCAGGGCCACGAGCGTGCGGGCCGCACCCTCGCGGTGGAGCCACTCCATGGTCGCCACGTACGCCGCGGTGAACCGCTCGGAGCGGGCCAGGTCCCCGAACAGCTGCGTGCAGCGAGAGCAGGGCCAGCGGGTCGCCGGCGGCCCGCCGGGCCGTCGCGGTGATCTCCGCGGCCAGCCGGTCCACCACCTCGATCGGCCGCCCGTGCTCGTCGACGCCCTCGACGTACCGGCCCCAGCCGGCGACGATCGCGGTGGTGTGCGAGATCGGGCCGTCGTGCTCGAGGTTGTGCCGCAGCACGGGCAGCACCCACTTCGGGATGCGGTCGGAGCTCTCGGCGCACAGGCGCTTGAGGGTGTCCCGGACCTCCGGGTTGGAGAAGCGCTCGCAGCAGCTCGGTCTTGTACGCCGGCGAGGTCGACCCCGGGCATCGGGCAGCAGCGTCGGCGTGGCCTCGCGGTCCATGTACGCCCGGACGAACTGAGCCAGCCGCGGGTCGGCGGCGGCCTCGTGCACGTACTCGTAGCCGCACAGGTAGCCGAGGTAGCCCAGCGCCTGATGACCGGCGTTGAGCAGCCGCAGCTTCATCAGCTCGTACGGCTCGACCGACGGAACCAGCTGCACGCCAACGGTTTCGAACGGCCGGACGGCCCAGTGAGAAGTCGTCCTCGAGCACCCACTGGGTGAACGGCTCACACACCACCGGCCAGCGGTCGTCGACCCCGAACTGCTCGCGCAGCTCGGCCACGTCCGTCGTCCGTGGTGGCCGGGGTGATCCGGTCGACCATCGAGTTCGGGAAGCGGACGTGCTCGTCCATCCAGGCGGCCAGCTCCGGGTCCTTCAGCCGTGCGAACGCCGTGAACATCTGCCGGGCGATGTGGCCGTTGGACTGGATGTTGTCGCAGGACATGATCGTGAACGGCGGCCGGCCCGAGCTCCCGCCGCCGCCGCAGCGCCTCGATCACGTACCCGAACACCGTCGTGGGCGGGCCGTCCTGCAGGTCGGCGACGACCGCGGGGTTGGTCTCGTCGAACTCGTGGGTGACCTGGTTGAAGTTGTAGCCGCCCTCGGTGATCGTCAGCGACACGAGCCGGGTGCTCTCCGCCGTCAGCCGGTCGAGCACCAGCTCCGGGTCGTCCGGCGCGTAGAGGACCTCGACCATGGAGCCGATGACGCGCGGCTCCCTGGTCCCGTCCGCGTGCTTGACGACCAGCGTGTAGAGGCCGTCCTGCGGCGCTCAGCACCTCGGCCATCGCGCCGGTCGCCGGGCATGCACGCCCACGCCGCAGATGCCCCAGTCCAGGTCGGTCGCCGGCGTTCATCAGCCGGTCGACGTACATCGCCTGGTGCGCGCGGTGGAACGCACCGACGCCGAAGTGGACGATGCCGACCGAGACCTTCGACCGGTCGTACGTGGGAACCGTGACGACAGGCGGAGAGCTCGTCGCAGGGCGTCGTTGCTCGAGTCGGCGTCACTTCACCGCGCCCATCGACAGGCCGCGCACGAGCTTGTCCTGCGCGACCCAGCCGGCGATGAGCACCGGGCAGGCAGGCGACGGTCGCGGCCGCCGACAGGTGGGCGAGGAACGGGCCCTCGGGCTGGACGAACCCGACCAGGTAGATCGGCACCGTCGCGCCCTTGAGCGTGGTCAGGTTGACGGCGAGGAAGAACTCGTTCCAGGCGAAGATGAAGCAGATCAGCGCAGGTGGCGGCCAGGCCCGGGCTGGTGATCGGCAGGATCACCGACCGCATCTGGCGCAGCACCCCGGCGCCGTCGACCCGCGACGCCTCGACGACCTCCTTCGGCACCTCCAGCAGGAACGAGCGCAGCATCCACACGGCGATGGGCAGGTTCATCGCCGTGTACAGCATGACCAGCAGCCGCTGGGTGTCGAGGATGTGCAGGTCCCGGGCGATGATGTAGAGCGGGATGATCGCGCCGACGATCGGCAGCATCTTCGTGGAGATGAAGAAGAACAGCACGTCGCTCCACTTGCGCACCGGCGCGATCGCCAGCGCGTACGCCGCGGGGAAGGCCAGCAGCAGCACGATGACCGTCGAGAGCAGCGTGATCAGGATCGAGTGCTCGAGGTACGGCCGCAGGCCGTTGAGGCCGCCGGCGCCCTTCCAGACGCCCTTGTACTCGCGCGAGCGTCGGCTTGAAGATGAAGTGCGGCGTGGTGGTGTTGGCGTCGGTCTCGGTCTTGAACCCGGTCAGCGCCATCCAGAGCACCGGGAAGAAGAAGACCAGGACGATCAGCCAGGTCAGGACGCCCAGCAACAGCCGGGTGACCGGCTTGGTCTGCCGCTCGGCCAGGGTGAGCGTGCGCGCGGCTCATCGTCCGGCCAGCCCTTCCTCGCTCAGCAGGCCCGAGATCATCCGCAGGGCGAACGTCGCGACGATGATCGTGGCGATGACCACGACGACGGACATGGCCGAGGCGCGGCCGATGTCGTAGGCCTGGAACGCCACCTCGTAGATGTAGTAGGGCAGGTTGGTCGTGTCCGTCGACGGGCCGCCCTGCGTGATGATGTAGATGCCGTCGAAGGCCTGCACGATGTAGATCGTGCCCAGCAGCACGCCCAGCTCGATGTACGGCCGCAGGTGCGGCAGGGTCAGCGAGCGGAAGATGCGCCAGCGCTCCGGCGCCGTCGACGCGGGCCGCCTCGAGGATGTCGTCGCCCTGGCTCTGCAGGCCGGCCAGGGCCAGCAGCACCATGAACGGCGTCCACTGCCAGGTCAGGAAGCTGATGATGACCAGCTGCGGGTGGACGCCGATCCAGTTGACCGGCGCGAACCCGAGCAGCTTCACGAACCAGTTCAGGATGCCGAAGCTGGTGTCGAGGATGGTGAACTTCCAGACCAGCGCGGCCGCGGTCGACATCACGAGGAACGGGCTGATGATCAGCGTCCGCAGCAAGCCCCGGCCGAACACGTGCCGGTTCAGCAGGACCGCGATGCCGACGCCGAAGCACAGCGACAGCAGACCGGGACGACGGTCAGCAGCAACGTGTTCAGCACGGCCACGCGGAAGATGTGGTCCTGGAAGACCAGCTTGTAGTTGGCCAGCGTCGGGAAGTGCCGCGGGGCGGTGGGGTAGTTCAGGTTGTACTTCTGGAGGCTGTACCAGAGCGTCAGCAGGAACGGGACCTGGGTGACGGCGATCGTGAACACCAGGGCCGGCAGCAGCGGCGCGCGGCGCAGCCCACTCGCTCAGGTTGCCCCAGCCGCGCAGGCGCAGCTCGGGTCCTTCGCGTTCGGCGGCTGCGTTCGCGGCGGCGTCAATGGCGTGGTCGTCACCGATCTGTCCTTCCGTCCCCTCGCTTGCGCGGAATCGAGCCTGCGGGTGATGAGAGCGGCCGCGGCGTCGGGGCTGCCCCGCCGCGGCGCGGGCAGCCCCTCGGCCTACTTCTTGTAGCCGGCCAGGGTCACGGCCTGCTGGGCGATCTGCTGGCTCTTCTTCAGGAAGTCGGCGACCGACTCCTTGCCGTCGATGGCCGCGGTCAGCTCGGCCGAGACCTGCTGCCCGAAGTTCTCGAACTCGGGGATCCCGACGTACTGCACGCCCGGCACCGGCTGCGGCGCGACGCCGGGCTGGTTGACGTTGACCGAGTCGATCTCCTTCAGCGTCAGGGCCGCGAAGTCACCGGCTGCCTTCTGGTAGGTCGGGTTGGCGTACGTCGAGGCGCGGGTGCCGGGGGGCACGCTGGCCCAGCCGTTCTTCGAGGCGTCGTAGGCGATGTACGCCTTCGACGTGGCCCAGTCCATGAACGTCCAGGCGGCCGACTTGTGCTTCGACGCGGCCTCCTGGGCCAGGGCCCAGCTCCACAGCCAGCCGGACGACGGCGTCTTCTCGACCGGCGCGGCGGCGAAGCCGAGCTTGCCCTGGATCGGGCTGCCGGGGGCGTCGATCGTCGACGCAGCGACGGTGGCGTCGTACCACATGGCCGACCTTGCCCTGCTCCATGATGTTGAGGCACTGGTTGAAGCTGTCGTTGCCCGCTCCGGGCTCGCCCGGCCTGCTTGATCAGGTTGACGTAGAAGTTCGCCGCGTCAGCGAACGGCGGGTCGGTCAGGTGCGCGTTCCAGTTCGTGTCGAACCACTGGCCGCCGAAGGTGTTGACGACGGTGTCGAACGACGCGAGGTTGTCGCCCCAGCCGGTGAGGCCGCGCAGGCAGATGCCGGCCACGCCGGGGTTGGCGTCCTTGACCTTGATCGCGGCCTGTGGCGACCTGGGCCCACGTCGGGTTGGTCGGCATGGTGACGCCGGCCTTCTGCAGCATGTCCTTGCGGTACATGAGGAACGAGGACTCGCCGTAGAACGGCACGGCGTAGAGCTTGCCGTTCGACGACAGGGCCGTGCTTGATCGGTGGCAGCAGGTCGTTGACGTCGTACGACGCGTCGTTGGTCGCGTCCGCGGTGAGGTCGTCGATCCACTTGTTCTTGGCCCACGTCGCGATGTCGTTCGGGCCGATCATGACGACGTCGTACTGCCCGCCGTTGGCGGCGACGTCCTTCTCGACGTTGGACCGCTCGGTGTTCTCGTCGTAGGTGACGAACTTGACCTTGATGTTGGGGTGGCTCGCCTCGAAGCCGGCCGGGGTCAGCTGCTCGATGGTGGTCATCAGCGGGTTCGCGGTGACCGCGACCGTGATGGTCTGCACGTGCGGAGGTCGACTGCTTGGCCCCTCCGCTGGAGGACCCGCAGGCGGCGAGGGCTACCGCCAGGGTCGCAGCGGCAGCGGCGATGGTGACGCCCTGGCCCGGACGCCGGACTGTCGGGCTCACATTTCCTCCTGTAGATGGCTGGTTCACGGGCTATGAGGGCGTTCGGTATCGCGCTGCGCTGACCCGGTGCGGGTCTCGACGCTGGGGTGCCGGGTGGTGCCTCGGTGGAGGTGTCGGGTCGGTGATCTGGTCAGCGTGCTAGACGTCGTGTGGTCAACCTCAGACCTCCAGCCGCGCAGGTGCAGCTCGGCGGCCTGCTCGACGGGCAGGCCGTCGTCGGTGATGAACCGCTCGAAGTCGCTCAGCTGGGCGAAGCGGACGAAGGAGTCCGAGCCGTACTTCGAGCTGTCCCCGACCAGGATCCGGCGGCGGGAGACCCGCATCGCCATCATCTTCACGGCGGCGATCGCGCTGTCGGGGACCGTGACGCCGTGCTCGAGGCTGATCCCGTTGCCACCCATGAACGCCAGGTCGAGGACGACGCGTCTCGAGCATCGTGGTGGCCCAGTGGTCGATCGCGCCGAGGGTCTGGGCGCGGACCCGCCCGCCGGTGGCGATGACCTCGATGTGCTCGCGGCCGGCCAGCAGTGAGGCGATGGGCAGGGACGAGGTCACGACGGTGATCGGGCGGTCGGGATGCAGGTGCTGGGCGATCAGCTGCGGCAGGTTGCCCTCGTCGAGATAGATCGACTCGGCGACGTTGACGTAGGAGGCGGCGGCCTCCGCGATGCGCTGCTTCTCGGCCTGCCGGCGGCTCTCCCGCATGGCCAGCGGGCTCTCGAAGGCCAGCCGCTCGACCGGCACGGCCCCGCCGTACACCCGCCGGAGCAGGCCCTGGCGAGCCAGATCCTTGAGGTCGCGGCGGATGGTCTCCGGCGCGAGGCCCAGCTCGGTGGACACCATCTGCACGTCGACCCGGCCGTTCGTCCGGGCCTGCTCGATCAGCCAGCGGCGGCGCTCGATCACGTACATCTCGGCGTCCACCTCCCCAGCCGGTTCGATCCGTTGTTGCCCGAACGGGACGAGTCTGTGACGCGATTTTGGGACAGACAACGTGGCCGGGATGTCGAAGAGGTAACGGTTGTGCCCGGTTCTGCCCGGTTCGGTGCCCCGCGCGACCGTCCCGCGGGGCGGGTCTGCCCGGCTGCTGACCGACCCCTCGAGGGCGCCTGGTTCACTGGCCCGGACGCGCCGCCGCCGGCGCCGGTCCGGCAGAAGGCCGAGGAGGCCAAGGTTCATGTCGCAGCTGCTCGTCATCGCCCGGCACACGATGAAGGCCGGCTCGGAGGACGAGGTGCTCGCGCTCCTCGACCAGCTCGTCGCGGCCTCGCGCGAGGAGCCCGGCAACGTCTCCTACGTCGCCTACCGGCAGCTGGACGAGCCGCAGACGTACGTGCTGCTGGAGCGCTACGCCTCCCGGGAGGCCTTCGCCGAGCACCGCGCGTCGGAGCACTTCACGTCGCTGGTCCTCGGCCGCATCCTGCCGCTGCTGGCCGACCGGACGGTCGAGGAGATCGACCTTCCGGACTGACCGGGTCAGTGGTGCAGGATCGCGATCCCGCCCACGAACAGCACCACGCCGAGGATCAGCAGGGCGAGTCCCGCGCCCCGGCTGCCCTTCACCAGGTAGACGATCCCGGCGACGATCCCCACCGGCGAGAACAGCAGGGTGAGGATGATCAGCAGCACGAGGACGCCGGTCGACGGCGACTTGCTGGCGGGCTGAGCCGGAGCGCTCATGGCGGTCTCCTTCGTTGAGGTGGTCGTCAGGCATGCTCCGGTCGGCTCGTGTCGTCCTGCCGGATGCGGCCCCGGTTCACCCGGCCGCCCGGTCCGTGTGAGAAGCCGGTCCGGCCGGACACGGGCCGTGACCGTGGAGCGGCCAGCCCCAGCGCGACCACGCAGCGCTGCTCAGGCTGACAGCGCTGCTCAGGCTGACAACTCGGACAGCGGAACCGGGTTAGGGTGCCGCGCAGGCGCGCATCGATCGGCCACAGAGGGGGGTCTCGGGTGCTGACGACCGTCATCGCCGTGCTCGTGGCCGTCGCGCCCGCCGCACTCCTCGGGTTCGTCGTGCCACCGGGCCGCGACCGCTGGGTGGTGTGGGCGGCCGCACCCATGCTCACGATGGGCCTGACGGCCGCAGCCATGGGCTGGCTGCCGGTCCTCCACCTGCCGAACAGTGCGCTGGCCGTCCTCGTCGCCGAGGTGCTGATCGCACTCGTGGCCGCGGTCGGAGTCGTCCTGCTGCGCCGCCGCAGCGTCCCGCAGACCGGTCGGCGGACCGCTGGCCGGTCGGCTCGGCCGTACCGGCTGCCCGGGCGCCGCGACTGGGTGGCCCTGTCGATACCGGGTGTCGCGGGACTGGCGCTGGGCTGGGTCATGCTCGGCCGTTACGCGTACCCACCGGGCTGGGACGCGATGAACCACTCGATCCTGACCCGCAACGTCATGGAGTCCGGGAGCACGGCGATCACGTCCGCGTGCACGACCGGGTGGGTGCTGCCGGAGGTCTCGTGCCACTTCTACCCGCTCGCCGGCGACGTGGCCTGGGCCCAGGCCGCCCTGCTGGGCAACGACCACGTGAGCACGGCCATGACGGCGTGGTCGGCGGTGCTCGGTCCGCTGGGCCTGGTCGTGGCGATCTTCGCGTTCACCCGCGCGCTGGGCGCGCGTCCGGCGGTGGCGAGCGCAGCGGCCATGGCCACCCTGGTGATCGGCCCGTTCTGGGCGTCCGAGGTCTCCGGCCGGGTCCCCGAGCAGGACGTCCCCGGCTTCTCGGTGGCGGTGGCTCTGCTGGTGGCGCTGGCCCTGCGCCGCAAGGGTTTCGTGGCCCTGTCGCTGCTGGCCGGTCTGGCCGGCAGCGGTGTCCTGATGACCCACACCTACGAGATCATGTTCGTGGCCACGCTGGGCATCGCCGCGGCCGTGACGCTGCCCGGCCGTCCGCGGCTGAGGCCGGCCGTCGCGGCGGTGGGCGTCATCGTCGTGAGCAGCGTCCTGAGCATGCTGCCCTTCGTCCGCTCCCTGCTGAGCGCCGACAGTGCGCGCCTGACGGTGAAGCCGATCTACCAGGGTCACCTCGGCGAGTCCCTGTACTTCTGGCTGGTCGACCCGCGCCGCTACGTGCTCTTCGGCGACCCCGCCCCTGGCGCGGACATCAAGCTGGGCCACCTCGCGATCGCCGGGCTGGTCGTCACCGTGCCGTGTCTGCTCGCGGCACCGCTGTGCCTCGTCGAGCGCGAGCTGCGCTGGGCCCGGCCCTGGCTGGCCGTCTGGGCCTTCTGGACGCTGATCGGCATCTTCACGACCACCTCCGGCTCCGGCGCGGCGCAGTGGATGAACGGCCTCTGGTACGGCAACCCGGATCGCCTGCGGGTGATGGTCTTCCCGGTGTACGGCGTCCTCACGGTGGCCGGCGGATGCGCGCTCGCGATCGTGGCCCGCCGGGTGCTGGCTCGTCGCCCACGCCGTACCGAGGGGAGCGGGGTCCCCGTCTGGACACCGGCTCTGGGCGCCGTGCTGCCGGTGGCCACGCTGCTGCTGATCTCGCTGGTGCCGGGGACGAGCCTGCAGACCCGCAAGGACCTGTCGGTGCAAGCACCCCACGGTGACTCCTACACGCGCGCGTTCACCTGGCTCGCGGCGCACACGACGGTCGACGACGACATCGGCTACAACCGCAACCTCGAGTTCATCACCTGGGCCTACGCCGACTACGGCGTCCACCCCCTGATCGGCATCCCGCCGCTCGTCGCGTCCGAGGCGCCGCACTACCGCGACCGCTATCTCGCCTGGCACTGGCTGACGGGGGAGAAGGTCGCCCCGCAGGGATGCCTGGTGCAGCGCTACCACGTGAAGTACGTCGTGGTCGGCACCACGCGCATCGCCGGCACCTGGGGCGTCACCTACAACCGGCAGCGCCTGGCCCGCAGCCCCAACGTCGACCTGGTGCACCGGGTCGGCGGGATCAGGATCTACCAGGTGAACGCGCGGGGCCGCGCCTGCTGAGCCGCGCCGGCTGAGCCGCCGGGTGCCCGTTCGAATGGCCGAATGCGACGAACCTGGGGACCATCGAGTCGAGATGCCCGGCACCGACCCCCCCGAGCGGCTGCTCGTCCCCAGCGAGCGGCCGGCGCACGAGCTGGGTCCGGCCTTTCCCGGCGTGCTGGAGCGAGCGCGGGACGGCGACCGCGACGCGTTCGCGCTGCTCTGGCGCTCGGCGCACCCCGGCCTGCTGCGCTACCTGTACGTCGTGTGCGGCGGCGACGCCGCGGAAGACGTCGCCTCCGAGACCTGGCTCAAGGTCCTGCGCAGCCTGGCCACCTTCACCGGCGAGGAGCAGGCGTTCCGCGGCTGGCTGGCCACGGTGGCGAGGAACGTCGCCATCGACCGCGGCCGCCGGCTGGCCCGCCACCAGGAGCGTCTCGACGGCCTCTCCCCCCACGAGCAGCCGCGGGGGGTCGCGGACCCGGCCGACCCGGCGGACCTGGCGGTCGACGCGGCCTCGACGCGGGCGGCTCTGGAGCTGGTCGCGACGCTGCCTCCCGCCGTCGCCGAGATGGTCGTCCTGCGGGTCATCGTCGGACTGGACGTGGCCCAGGTCGCCGAGCTGGTCGGGCGCCGTCCGGGAGCGGTGCGCGTCGCCGTCCATCGCGGCCTGCACTCCCTCGCGGACGCGCTGGCCCGATCGCCCGAGCCCACCACGGTCGGGCCGGTGTAACAGTGACCCCTTCGACGGCGTTACCACCCCGGTGAGCGACAAGCGACGTCCGGGCCGGAAGCCGGACCAGGTGGACCTCGAGATCGCACAGGTCGTCGAGGCGCTGCGTGCACCCGCGACGCCGGAGGAGCTCCGCAACCAGGACCAGTACCTCGAGGCCTTCGACGCGGTCGGTCCGGCGCCGGGCCGGACTCCCGAACCGCTGGAGCACGACGACCGAAAAGCCTTGCGCACCATCCGGATCGGCGCACCCGTGGCCGCAGCAGCAGCGGTGGTCCTGGTGGCCGCCGTGTCGGCTGCGGCGGCGTACACCGGCAACCTCCCGCGTGGCCTGCAGTCCTCGGCCCACCGTTACCTCGGCGCGCAAGCGCCGCCGGCGGTGACCTCCTCGGCCGGGCCGGCGTCGAGCCCGACCACCGGGGTCTCCGCGACGGCCGGTCCGTCGAGCGCCGGCGCGTCCCGCGGCCCCGTCGCCACCGGCAGCTCGGGTCCCAGCAGTGGGCTGACCGCCTCGACCGCGCCGACGCCGGCCACGCCGGCCGGTGTCCGCGGCCTGTGCACCGCGTGGTCGAAGGGCGGCCTGGCGACCACCTCGCCGTCGTACGCGCGCCTGGCCGCGGCCGCGGGAGGCAGTGACCGCGTGCTCGTCGTACTGCGCCGGCGTGCTGGGGGAGACGCCGGGGAGCACGACCACGAGCACCGCCACCACGACCGCCGGCCGTGCGGCGCACCCGGCCCAGGCGGCGGAGCAAGGGTGCGAACGCGCCGGACAGCAAGCAGCAGGGCAAGCCGCCGGGCCAGGCGCCTGCGCACCGGCGAAGAAGGCGCCCGAAGAAGAGCCGCCCGAGCCGCCCCAGCCACCCCGCCCGGCCCGGCGAGGCGCGGTGTAACGCTGGCCGGCGCCGTGTCGTTCACCAGACACGACAGTCGGGACCACGGCTGGCGGCCGGCCACGCGTACGGAGTTCGCGCATGAGAGGGAGCAGCGGGCGAGCAGCCCCTGACGACGGCCCTGAGCACGGCACCGAGCCGGCGCCGAGCCCCAACCGCCGGGTTCGATGCTGGTCGTCGTGAAGCGGGACGAGGTCATCGTCTGGCTGGTGGGGGACGTCGACGTCAACCTGAGCCTGCAGCTGCACGATGTCGCGCAGGAGGCGCCCCGGGTGGCCCGCCGGCTGGTCGTGGACGGCTCGCGCGTGACGTTCTGCGACTCGACGCTCCTGCGGTTCATCGCGATCGTGTCGGCCTCGATGCCGGTGACCGTACGCCGCCCGAGTCAGATCTTCGCCGACATCCTCGCGTTCTCCGGGCTGTCCGACCGGGTGTCCCTCGTCCGGTCCGGGACGGCCGCACGGTGAGCTCGCGCAGCGAGGGACGGCACCGGGTGGCGGACGGCGCCGCGGCCGAGACCCCCTCGGACCAGGCCGAGGCCGGGAGCACACCGCTGCTGCCCGCGGGCCCGGCCGGCCGGTTCACCGTCCAGCTCCTCGACGACCAGTGGTTCGTCGGCGGTCCCGGTGCCGCGCAGCGGATCGAGAACGCGGCCTGGCTGGACGCCTGGCTCACGGCCAACGGCAGCTCGGGTCACGCGGACCTGGACTTCGCCGGTGACGACGCCCTCCGCGAGCGCTTCGCCGCCGAGCTCGGCGCCGGTTCCCCGAACCCTCGACCAGCCAGATCCCCACAGCACCACCACGACACCAATCACGACACCAATCTCGACACCATGGGAGACCGCGAATGATCGTCCTGGGAATCATCCTGCTCGTGCTGGGCCTGCTGATCGGGGGCCTGCACATCCTGTTCGTCCTCGGGCTGATCCTGCTCGTGATCGGCGTCGTCCTCGCGCTGCTCGGCGCCGCCGGCCGCGAGATCGGCGGCCGCCGCCACTGGTACTGACGGTCGCCGGCGGCTCCCGGCGATCAGGCCGGCTTGGTCGCCACGACCAGCACGGACGACCCGAACGGCAGATCCTGCCGGCGGAGCAGCCGCCGGTCGACGCCGCACAGGCCGACCAGCACGCGGTGGACCAAGGGGCTCACCCGCGGCAGTGGCGGCACCTCGCCGGCGTCGAGCCCGGGATGGCGTCCGGCGGCTCGCTCCCGGACCCGGCGGTAGAGCCGCTCGGCCGCGAACAGCGGGAACGTCGCCATGAACGCGTACGTCGCGCGCTGAACCTGGAGGCCGTGCGCCTCGAGGGCGGCCACGGCCCGACCGCGGGTGTACCGCCGGTGGTGGCCGTTCACGTCGTCGAAGTGGGTCCACGCCCACTGGTACGCCGGCACGGACATCGAGCAGCCGGCCGCCGGGGACGAGGACCCGGGCCAGCTCCTGGATCGCCGTATCCTCCGGCTCGCAGTGCTCGACGACGTCGAAGGCGGCCACGACGTCGAACGAGGCGTCGGCGAACGGCAGCGCGAGGGCCGACCCGCAGACGCCGCCGGCAGCCAGGCCCCTCGGGTCGATGTCGAGCGAGGCCAGCCGGCCGGAGCCGCGCAGCCAGGACACGCTCGGGCCGTCCGCGCTGCCCACGTCCAGGATGCGCCCGGCCCCGGCGACGTACGGGCTGAGGGCGGCCTGCAGCAGTGACTCGCGGGCCTGGTACCACCAGTACCGCGGCTGGGCGATGGACGCCGAGCCCACGGCGGCGGGTGGACCGGCCATGGTGGCAGCGTAGCCAGCCGCCCCGGCCGCCCAGCTCGGCTCGGGCTCGCGCATCCGGGGCACCGGCCCGGGGATGACCTACTGTGAGGCTTCGCGCTCCACCCCGAGAGGTGTGTCATGTTCCGGGCAGCCCAGCCGCAACGCCGGACGGCGTGACGGCGGCTGCCAGCCGGCGCCTGGTCGCCGGCCTCGCCGTCGTCGTCGTGGTGGCTGCCTACGTGGTGGCGCTGGTCGGCACCGGCAGCCGTCCTCTCCAGGTCCTGGCCTGGCTGGTGTCGGTCTCGGTCGGGCTGCTCCTGCCCGGTGTCGCCGTCGTCCGAGCCGTACGACGCGCGCCGGCCGCCCCCGTGGAGGACCTGTCGTGGGGGGCGGCCACCGGACTGGTCCTGGCCCTGCCGGGCTGGTTCCTCGACCGCATCCTGCCGTGGTCGCCGGGCTCGCTCGGGTGGGGACTGCTCGTCACTGCCGTGCTCGTGGCCGTGCCGGCGACCCGGCGCCGCGTGCTGGCCCGGCCGGCACCGGGGTGGGGGGTCCGCGCCACGGTGGCCCTGGCCGTGTGCCACCTGGTCGCGTCTCGGCTGGGTCTTCGCCACGGCGCTGCGCGCGCTGCCCCCGCGTCCCGGGCCGTCCGGCTTCGACTACATCCACGACTCGGTGTTCGAGCTGGCGATGACCGGGGAGCTCCAGCACACCGTCGTGCCGACGTACCCGATGGTGTCGGGGGAGCCGCTGTCCTACCACTGGTTCATCTACGCGGTGCAGGCGCACCTGATCGCCGCACCCGGTGTCGACCAGATGGACACCGTGCTGCGGATGATGCCGGCGCTGCTGGTGCCGATGCTGATCTCGCTGGCCGCCGTCGTGGGCCGTCAGCTCGCCGGCCGCGTCGCCGCCGGTGTGCTGGCCGCCGCCCTGCTCGGCGTCGTCGGCAACAGCCTGGCGACCCGGTGGGTGGTGCCCACCGGCATCCCGACCCGCTGGAACGCCGACGGGGGCTCGTGGGACGGCCTGACCGTCTACTGGCAGGACAGCCCACCGCAGGCACTCGGCTGGGTGGCGGGCGTTGCCGTGCTGGGTCTGGCGGTCGCGTTCGTCCGGCGCGCACCGCAGGACCGGGTCGCGCCGACCTGGCTGCTCGTGCCGTTCCTGGTCTTCGCGGCGGGGGCGAAGTCCTCCGAGCTCCCGGTCCTCGCCGCCGGAGTGGCGTTGGCCGTCCTGGTCGCCCTCGTGCTGCGCGACTGGGTTCAGGCCCGGCGAGCGGGCATCGTGCTGCTGGCCGCCGTCGGCGTGTTCGGGGTCGCCCTCCTGACCATCTACGCGGCCGGCAGCTACGGCCTGATCCTCCAGCCATGGGGCCGCCTGGCCGTCGTGGTGTCCGAGCTCACGGTCGGTGTGACGACCGTGCGGAACGCGGCGACCGGTGCCCGGCTCAGCGCACCGACCTCGGCCCTCGTCGTGGCCGGGATCGTCTACCTGCTGCCGAGCCTGCCGCGCGTACTCGGGCTCGTCCTGCTCGCCCGCGTCCGGAAGGCCGAGCCGGCGCTGTGGATCCCGCTCGGCACCCTGCTCGGCGGCCTCGTGGCGACGCTCATGCTGCGGCACCCGTCCGATGCCGAGGTGTTCTTCCTCGTGTCGGCGTACCCGGTCGCGGTCGTGGGGTCGGCCGCGGGATTCGCCGTCGGCCTGGAGCCGGCCTGGCGCCGCCTGTCCGCGTGGTCCCGGGCGGCGCCCTGGTCGGTGCCCGCCGCCGGCGCGGCCGTCGGCTTCGCGGTGGCGGCCGGCGTCGCCTACCGCCAGCCGCTGGACTCGCCGCGGCCGGGCTGGCTGGCCGCGGCGCAGATCGGGGGCGTCGTCCCGGTCTCCGAGGGAGAGCAGCTGTGGACCTGGCTGCGACCGCACGTCCTGCTGTGGTCCGGCGTGGCGGTCGCCGGGGTGCTGGCGGCGCTGGTGACGGTGGGAGTCCGCAGGGTGCGCCGGCGGGGCGAGCGGCCGGTGCCCTGGTCCGTGGTCGGCCTGGGGCTGGTCGCCGCAGTGCTCGGCACCGGGTGCTTCGGGACGTGGCTGCACCTGCAGAGCGGCGGCGTGGCCGACCGGAAGGGAGCGCTCGCCTGGTCCGCGGCCGGGGAGCGTGCGGGTGCTCTGGTCGTCACGCCCGAGCTGATCCGGGCGGGTGCGCTGGTCCGGCGAAGCTCGGCACCGGACGACGTCGTGGCGACCAACCGCTACTGCCTGACCGCCTCGCCGACCCGGGTGCCGCGTCCCGGCTGCGTGGCCGAGGACTTCACGGTCTCGGCCTTCACCGGCCGGCGGGTCGACGTCTCCGGCTGGGCCTACGCCATCCAGGCCCTGAAGGGCGCCTGGACCTCCCACGTCTACTTCACCCGCTCCGCGTTCTGGAACCCGGCCCGGCTGCGGCAGGAGAACCGAGCGTTCACCGCGCCCACCCCCCTTGTCCTGGCGGGGCTCTGGCGTGGCCACCGGGTGCGGTGGCTGGTCGCGGACCTCAAGGCCGGGCCCGGTCGACGTGCCAGCACTGGACCGGCTGGCGACCCTGCGGTTCAGCGGCACCGAGATCGACGTCTGGCAGCTGCGTCGTCCGGTCGGCCCGGCCTAGGGCTGCTCCGGCGCTGGTGCTGCCGAGCGCGCAGTCGAGGGCTTGAGGCGACCTCAGGGCTCGGCGCGAACGAGCGCCCCCACGAGGACGACCCACACCGCGCCGAGCACGATCAAGCCGCCATGGTCGCCGCCGCCGATGCCGACGAGCATGCCGACGAACGGCAGGGGCGCCGCCCAACGCCGGCGGCCGGTGACGGTGGTCGCGATGCCCAGCGTGAGCAGGCCGGCCAGCGCGAGGAGCAGACCCCCGAAGAACAGGGCGCCCAGGGTGTTGCCGTCGTTGACGGCGCTGGCGATCGACTCGACCGTCATGGCGGCATACCCGACCTGGGCGGCGATGATCCCGGCCCGTGCCACCCGCCCGGCACCGAGCCAGCCGCCGACGGCGGGCAGGGCCACGATCAGCGCGAGGCAGGCGACGAGGAAGGCGATGCCCAGGACCTGGCTGAGGCCGTCCCAGTGGTCGTCGCCGGTGTGGTGCACGAGGGAGATCACTCCGGCGACGGCGAACCCGGCGCCGGCGACCAGGCCGGCGACCGCCGCCGCCCGGTGGCCGGCGCGGGTGGGGGAGCTCGAGGTGGTCAGGGACGTCATGGCGTTGCTCCTCGGAGAAGTCGATGTGAGGAGGCCGACCGTAGGAGCCGGAGCGGCGACGTCGCATCGGAGCGAGGACCGAACTCGGGCGTAGGAGTAGGAGATGACGCGCCGAGTCAGGATCACCCCGTGGGGGGACGTCGCCGGCCGGTGGCCGGTCCTAGGGTGGCGCGGTGAGCGCTCGGTCCGCGTGGCTGGCTCAGGCCGCGAAGTGGCGGGATGTCGCGCTCGCCGGGGCCCTCTGCGCGCTGGGGCTGCTCGAGCTGTTCGGCCACGAGACGTACAACGGCCGGCCGGTGTGGCCCGGACCCGTGGGGGTCAGTGCCGCCCTCGTCCTTGCGCTGACTGTCCCGCTGGCCTGGCGTCGTACCCGGCCGTTGACCACCGTCCTGGTGATCTTCGTGGTGATGACGCTCTCCAGCCTGACGCTGGGCGCGGCCGAGGCCACGACGACGTTCATCGTCCTCATCGTGGCGACGTACTCCGGCAGCGCGTACTCCCGCCACCTGGTGCTCGTGATCGTCGCGGCGCTGGTCGGCAGCGTCGCGCACGGCCTGAACGACCCGTCGGCGGAGGGCATCGCCGACCTCACCTGGACCTACGGCCTGGTCGCGCTCAGCGTCCTGATCGGCCGGGCCGTCTGGGTCCGCCAGCACCGGATCGTGTCGCTGGAGGATGACGCCGCCTCGGCCGAGGAGCGGCACGCCCGTCTGGTCGCCGCGGCGACGGCGGCGGAACGGGCCAGCATCGCGCGGGAGCTGCACGACATCGTCAGCCACGCCGTGTCGGTCATCGTCATCCAGTCCCAGGTCGGGAGCCGGGCACTGCCGGCCGGGCAGCTCGACGTCGCAGCCGAGGCCCTGACCGCCATCGAGACCAGCGCCCGGGGCGCGATGACCGAGCTCCGGCAGCTGCTGAGCCTGCTCTCCACGGACAGCGAGCCGGTGACCGTGGCACCGGTGGCGTCCCTGCGCCAGCTGGACGAGCTGCTCGACTCGTGCCGGGCCGCGGGCCTGAGCGTGGAGGCGGAGATCGACCCGACCCTCGGGCCGCTGCCGCCCGTCGCCGACCTCGCGGCGTACCGGGTGATCCAGGAGGCGTTGACCAACACCATGCGGCACGCCCCCGGCGCCAGGGCGCGGATCAGCGTCGACCGTCGCGGGGACGTCCTGGAGCTGCTCGCGCAGGACAGCGGTCCCGCCCGGGCGGCGGGGGCGCCCGGGCTGACCGGAGCCGGTCGCGGGCTGATCGGGATGCGGGAGCGGCTCGCCCTGGCCGGCGGCCGGCTCCTCGAAGCGGGCCACCACGGCGGCGGGTTCCGGGTCCGGGCGATGATCCCGACCCAGCAGCCGACCCTTCCGTCGACCGAGCCCGCGTCGTGATCCGGGTCCTGATCGCCGACGACCAGGAGCTCGTCCGCACCGGCTTCCGGCTGATCCTGCAGGGCGAGCCCGACATCGACGTCGTCGGCGAGGCGGCTGACGGCGCCGCGGCGGTCCGACTCGCCCAGCAGGCGGCGCCGGACGTGGTGCTGATGGACATCCGGATGCCGGTGCTGGACGGCATCGCCGCCACCCGTGAGCTGACGCGGGAGGACAGCCTGGTCCGCGTGGTCATCCTGACCACGTTCGACCTCGACGACTACGTCTACAGCGCCCTGGCCGCGGGGGCGAGCGGGTTCCTGCTCAAGGACGTGAAGGCCTCGGTGCTCGCCGACGCGATCCGCACCGCGCACCGCGGCGAGGCCCTTCTCGCGCCGTCGGTGACCAAGCGGCTCATCGCGCGCTTCGTGGCGCAGCGGCCGGTCGAGCCGGCGACGACCGCGGCCGTCGATGCGTTGACCGACCGGGAGCGGGAGGTCCTCACCCTGATCGCGCGGGGGCTGTCCAACGCCGACATCGCCGCTGCACTGGTGGTGAGCCCGGCGACGGTGAAGACCCACGTCAGCCGTATCTTCGCCAAGCTCGACGTCCGCGACCGCGCGCAGGCCGTCATCGCGGCGTACAACACCGGGCTGGTGAGTCCTTAGCGGGCGGCGCGTGGGGCAGGTGCAGTCAACGACAAGCCGGATGAACGTCGTCAGGCGTCAGCGACCCCAGCGGGCGTGCGAGCCGTCCCAGTCGGACAGCCGCCACGTCAGCGCGCGCAGCGGGTCCAGCGACCACAGGACGTCGAAGTCCGGGTCGGCCGACGGCAGGTATGGCCGGTCGGCCGGGTCGGCGTACTTCCGGTCGAGCGCGGCCATCACCTCGGGGTGCTCGTCAGGACGGCCCTCGTCGGTCAGGATGCCGTGCACGATGAGCACATCGCGGGGCTCGGGTAGGTGGATCACGACCCGAGGGTCGCGAATGACGTTGCGGGCCTTGGCCGTTCTCCGCTCGGAGTAGAGGTAGAGGGTCTCGGAGACGACGGCACCCCAGACGGGGACGGTGTGCGGGGCACCGTCCGGCGCCGTCGTGGCCAGCCAGTAGCTGGGCGACGGCGCCAGGCGCGCGGCCACGTCGGCCCAGGAGAAACCGGTGACGTTCATGGGCGCATCCTCCCGTGCGCCCGCCTGCGTGCGCGGTCCCCACGTGCTTGTCTGGAGCCGTGAACCCATCGGACGAGGACTCCTGGAGCGAGATCCTGACCAGCCTGGACACGCCGCTGGTCGTGGTGACGACGGCCATCGGCTCGGAGCGGGCCGGCTGCGTCGTCGGCTTCCACAGCCAGTCCAGCATGGACCCGGGCCGCTTCACGATCTGGCTGTCCAAGGCCAACCACACCTACCGGGTGGCGCTGCGGGCCAGCCACCTGGCCGTCCACTTCCTCAGCATCGGCGACCTCGCGGTGGCCGAGCACTTCGGCACGCTCACCGGCGACACGACCGACAAGTTCGCGGACGTTCCGACGACGTCGGGCCCGGGCGGCGTGCCGATCCTGCAGGACTGGCCGAGATGGCTGGTGGCCCGCCGGGTCGCGCTGCTCGACGAGGGAGGTGACCACGTGTGCGTCGTCACCGAGCCGCTGACCGTCCACAGCAGCGGTCCGTTCGAGCCGCTGCGGCTGTCCCACGCCGAGGGCCTGACGCCCGGACACGAGAACCAGGAGCGCCACAACCCGCCGACCGAGCGCGCCGGGAACGCGGCTCAGAGCGCCGCGTCCTAGGACGAGCCGAACGGCGAGCCGGACTGGACCCGACGTGCGTGTCCGGGACCGGCCCCCGACGACCGACAGCGGACACCGGGTGGCGCCTCCGGCACTGCGTGTCACCGGACGAGGGCGTCCTTGACCACCGCGAGACTCCGCCGTCATCCTTCACTCAGCGAGGGTCGGGAGTGATCACTGTGCGCAAAGGTGTCCTAGCCGCCGTCGCGGCGTCCGTCCTCCCCCTGGCCGCCATGGCGGCACCGGCATCGGCGCAGGCTGCCTCGTCCGCCCCGGTGAGCTGCGGGCAGACCCTGACCAGCAGCGTCCGTCTCACGCACGACCTGGTGAGCTGCCGGGGCGACGGCCTGGTGATCGGCGCCGACGACATCACGCTGGACCTGAACGGCCACACGGTCAGCGGCAGGAACGCCGCCGGGAGCGAGGGCATCGCGGACCACGGTCACCGAGGCCTGACGGTGCGCAACGGCACGATCCGCAGCTTCTTCGTCAACGGCGTGGGCGTGCACCACGCACCGGGCACCGTCGTGCGTGACCTGCGGATCCGCACGATCGGCGCCGGGGGTGTCGAGGGTGACGCCTCGGCGGGCGTCCTGCTCGACCACTCGCCGCACAGCACGGTGACGGGGAGCGTGATCACCAACGACGTGTCGGCGTACCAGTCCGACGGCGTGGACGTGCTGTCCTCCGCCCTGGTCGCCGTCCGCGGGAACACCATCGCCAGGAACTCCTGGGACGGCATGGCGGTCATCTCCTCCCCGTGGGCCACGGTCGTCGGCAACGCACTGGACGGCAACCAGAACCAGGGCATCGAGGTGAACGCCGGGTCCGATCACCTCGTCCTGGCCCACAACCACGCCAGGAACAACGTCAGCGATGGCCTGGTCGTCGGGGCGGTGTCCGACGCCGTCGTCCAGGACAACACCCTGACCGGCAACGGCGACACCGGGGTGTTCATGTTCGACCTCCTGAACAGCCGGGTCAGCGGCAACCGGGCCGGTGGCAACGGCGTCGGCATCAACCTCGACGGCGGACAGCACGGCTCACGCGGCAACGAGATCCGGAGCAACGACACCAGCCGCAACCGGGAGGTCGGCCTCGAGGTCGGCGACAGCGCCGACCGGAACACGCTGTCGGGCAACGTGTCCGACGCCAACCAGGGCGCGCCCGGCCAGGGCGGCGGCATCATCCTCGTCGGCGTGACCGGCAACCGGCTGAGGGGCAACGTGGCCGACGACAACCTGGACGTCGGCATCGGCGTGTTCGAGAACACTCCTGGGGACTCGACCGGAAACGTCCTGACCGCCAACACCGCGAACCGCAACCGCGCGCACGGGATCGACGTGGTGAGCGGGACGGTCGACGGTGGGCGCAACGCGGCCCGCCACAACACCCCGCTACCCAACTGCCTCGGCGTCGTCTGCTCCTAGCCGCAAGCACGACGGTTGTCGAAGGGCCCTCATCGGGCAAGGGCAGCGAAGCACCGCGAGGCCGGCGTGATCGTGGTGCGGGAGGGGGGACTCGAACCCCCACGTCCGAAGACACAGGAACCTAAATCCTGCGTGGCTGCCAGTTACACCACTCCCGCCGGTACGGCCGGGAGCCTACCCGCGGCAGTGAGCGGCGGCCGGCCCCGAGCGGCCGGACTCAGGCGGCCAGGCCCAACGCCTTGGCGAGCGCGGCGACGTGCCCCTTGGCCTTGACGTTGTACCGCGCGACCTCGACCCGCCCCTGCTCGTCGACGACGACGGTCGAGCGGATCACCCCCACCACGGTCTTGCCGTAGAGCGACTTCTCGCCCCACGCGCCGTACGCCTCGAGCACCGCGTGGTCCGGGTCGGACAGCAGCGGGTACGTCAGGTGCTCCTTCTCGGCGAACGTGGCCAGCTTGCCCGGCTGGTCCGGTGAGATGCCGACCACGTCGTACCCCGCGGACTGCAGCCGGGCCAGGCTGTCCCGGAAGTCGCAGGCCTGCGTGGTGCAGCCCGGCGTCATCGCGGCCGGGTAGAAGTAGACGACGACCTTGCGCCCGGCGAAGTCGGACAGCGACACCTCGCGGCCGTCGGCGTCCGTGAGGGTGAAGGCCGGTGCGACGTCTCCGGCGGCCAGCTTCGGCACGAGGTCTCCTGGTGGTGCGGTTGGGGGGTGGGTGGGCGGACGTGAGGGCGAGCGAGGCGGGGGAAGTGTGGTCCGGCCCATGATCGCCTAGCCTCGGGAGCCAGCACCATCGCAGCACAGCCACCCAGAGCGCCGGAGGACCCCGTGAGCCAGAGCCCCGCCGAGATCGAGGCCGACATCGAGGCGACCCGCGAGCGACTGGCCGGGACCGTGGACGAGCTCGCGACCCGGGTGGCGCCGAAGGAGATCGCCCGCCGCTCGGTCGACGACGTGAAGACCAAGGTCCAGTCGGCCACCCACGCCCCCGACGGCTCCCTGCGCACCGAGCGCGTGGCGGCCGCCGGCGGGGCGTTCGCGCTGCTGGCCGGTCTGGTCGCCCTGCGCGTGGTGCGCCGCGGCCGCCAGCACTCCTGAGCGCGGGCGACGACCGGACGATGAGCGAGACGGAACCTCCCGGCCTGCCGGTCCGGATGCTCGGTGACCGCGTGCTGGTCTCCCAGGAGGGCGAGCCGGGCGAGCGGCGCAGCGGTGGCGGCATCGTGATCCCGGCCACGGCGGCGGTCGGCAAGCGGCTGGCCTGGGCCAGCGTGCAGGCGGTCGGGCAGCACGTGCGCCAGGTGCAGGTCGGCGACCGGGTGCTGTTCGACCCCGACGACCGCGGCGAGGTCGAGCTGCACGGCCGGGAGTACCTCCTGCTCCGCGAGCGCGACCTGCACGCCGTCGCGTCGGTCCGGATCGAGTCCGGCCAGACCGGCCTCTACCTGTAGGGCTGCACCTCCCGGCTCCCGGCTCCGGTTCCGGGCTCCGGGCTCCGGGCGAGGCTCAGGCCACGGGCAGGGCGGCCGCTCGCCAGGCCGCGAACCCGCCCTCGACGTCGGTCGCGTGGCGCACGCCGAGGTGGTGCAGGGCGGCGGCGGCGAGCGAGGAGGTGTAGCCCTCCTGGCAGAGCACGAACACCCGCAGGTCGTACGCCGCGATCGGCAGCCGGGCCTGCGAGCGCGGGTCGAGCCGCCACTCCAGGACGTTGCGCTCGATGACCAGCGGCCGGTACGCCGGGTGGACCTCGCCCTCGGCCCGCCGCTGGGCCTCCGGCCGGATGTCCACCAGCACGACGCCCTCGAATCCGCGGTCGTACAGCTCGTCGGCGGCCTGCAGCGGTGTCACCCGCTGCAGCAGCGACCGGGCCTGCTCGAGCAGGTCGTCGATGCCGACCGAGTCGGCGGGCGCGGTCACCACTCGTCCAGCGGGCCGACGCCGGTCAGCACGAGCTCGCCGCTCTCCGTGCTGTAGGTCCGCATGGCGGTCAGCGCGGGGGAGTAGACGTGCACGGACACCGCGGCGTGGTCGCCGATGGACGTCACGTCGTGGACGTAGGACGGGCCGAAGCTGCGGATCCCGCCGCGGCCGAGCCGCCGGTGCACCGCCCCGGTGCCCGACCAGCTGGACTCCAGCAGCAGGCCGTCGACGACCACGAACGTCCCGCGGACCGGTCCGTCCTCGCCGATGTGGTCGTGCCAGCCGGTGGACGTGCCGGCCGGCCAGCGGATGGCCCAGGCCGCGACGCCGGGCGCGGTGTGCAGCCGCAGCCAGGTGCGCTCGTGCTGGTCGACGGGGATCTGGTCGACCAGGTCGGGGTCGGCCGCGGCGGCGCGGGCGATCCGCCGGAGAGCGGCGATGGACAGTGCGGCGGAGGCGGGAGCATCGAGCGAGACGGACATGAAAAAAGGCTAGCAGTCCTATAGGGATAGCAGGTTAGGTTCCCCGTACTTCCCCCGACCGGTGGACGGCGCTCACCGATCGTGCGTCGCCGCGCACTCCTTGCAGAGCCCGGACAGGGCCACGTGCCCGGGATCGAGGACGAAGCCGGCGTCCCGCCGCAGCCGGGCGGCGGCCGTCTGCAGCACCTCGCCGGGAAGGTCGATGACCAGCCCGCAGCCGTCGCACGTCGCGTGCGCGTGCGGGCCGCCCTCCGTCGTCAGGTGGTAGAGCGTCGCGGCCCGGCCGGAGTGGATGTGCTGGACGACTCCCAGGTCGGTGAGCGTCTCCAGGGCCCGGTAGATCGTCGAGCGGTTGACCCCCGGGTAGGCCTTGCCGGCGTCGACCAGGATCTCCTCGGCCGACAGGTGCTCGGCGCTCCCGGCCAGGGCGTTCACGACCGCGCGCCGGGGCTCGGTCATCCGCTCGCCCCGGGCCCGCAGGCCCACGGCGACGTCCTCGACCAGGGCCGACCGATCGAGACCGTGCGATCCGTGCCGGTCCGTGCGCAGGCGCGCTCATGCGCCCATTGTGCGACGGTTCCCGGGTACCCGGCCAACACCGAGCGGACCGCGGCTACGCTCCGCGGGTGAGCCTGACCCTGCGCCACGTCGCTGCGACGCGGTACGTCGCGCCGCTGCGCGAGGGGGGCTCCCTGCCGGGCCTGGTCGAGGCGGACGACCTCGGCATGTACGTCGTGAAGTTCCACGGTGCGGGCCAGGGCCCCAAGGTCCTGGTCGCCGAGGTCGTCGTCGGCGAGCTGGCCCGCGCGCTGGGGCTGCCCGTGCCGGAGCTGGTCGTCGTCGAGATGGACCCCCGGCTGGCCCCGGCCGAGCCCGACCAGGAGGTGCAGGACCTGCTGCGGGCCAGTCCCGGCGCGAACCTCGGTCTGGACTACCTGCCCGGCTCCCTCGGCTTCGAGCCGTCGGTGGACCGGATCGACCCCGAGCTGGCGGCCCAGGTCCTGTGGGTCGACGGCCTGACCGACAACGTCGACCGGACCTGGCGCAACCCGAACCTGCTCACCTGGCACCGTCGCCCGTGGCTGATCGACCACGGCGCGGCGCTGTACTGGCAGCACCACTGGGCCACCCGCCAGGGCGCGGTCACCCGGCCGTTGCGGACCGCTGAGGAGCACGTGCTGCTCGGCCGGGCCGCCTCCCTGCGTGAGGTCGACCCCCTGCTGGGCTCCCTGGTGACGCGCGGCCTGCTCACCGACATCCTGGCCGCCGTGCCGGACGCGTGGCTGGCGCTGGAGCCGGACGCGCCCGACCTGGCGTCGGTGCGGGCGGCGTACGTCGACCTGCTCGTCGACCGGGTGGCGGCGCGCGCGTCCTGGCTGGACCCGCTGGAGGTGGCCCGTGCCGCAGCCGTATGAGTGGGCGGTCCTGCGCGTCGTGCCGCGGGTGGAGCGCGCGGAGTTCGTCAACGCCGGCGTGGTGCTCTACTGCCGACCGCTGGAGTTCCTGGCCGCGCAGGTGGCGCTGTCCGAGCAGCGCGCCCTGGCGCTGGACCCGGATCTCGACCTGGTCGCCGTCGGGCAGCACCTGGACGCCGTCGTCGCCCTCTGCGCCGGCGCCGTGGCGTCGGGCCCGAACGCGAGCCGCTCGGCGGGAGAACGGTTCCGGTGGCTCGTCGCGCCCCGTAGCACGGTGGTGCAGCCGTCGGTCGTGCACTCCGGGCTCACCGACGACCCGGCCCGGGAGCTGCGGCGCCTGGTGCAGAACGTCGTCGCGCTGCCGGGGCGCGGCTCTCATCGGGAAGGACTCTAGGGACGGATGCCGGACTACGGACACGAGCTGACGTTCGGCTGCTTCCTGCCGCCGGTGGCCGCGGCGGCGGCCGAGGTGATCACCCTCGCCGAGGACGCGGACCGCCTGGGGCTGGACCTGGTCACGGTGCAGGACCACCCCTACCAGGCGGCGTTCCTGGACGCCTGGACGCTGCTCTCGGTGATCTCCGCGCGGACCACGCGGGTGTCGGTGATGCCGAACGTCGCCAACCTGCCGCTGCGCCCTCCCGCGGTCCTCGCCCGCAGCGCGGCGTCCCTGGACCTGATCTCGGGCGGCCGGGTCGAGCTCGGCCTCGGCACGGGCGCGTTCTGGGACGCGATCGAGGCGATGGGCGGCCCGCGCCGCACCCCCGGCGAGGCGGTCGAGGCGCTCGAGGAGGCCATCACGATCATCCGGGCGCTGTGGTCGGACGCCCGGACGCCGCACGTCGAGGGCCGCCACTACCGGCTGGCCGGGGCCAAGCCCGGGCCGGTCCCCGCGCACGACATCGGCATCTGGCTCGGGGCGTACGGGCCGCGGATGCTCGCGCTGACCGGACGGCTCGCCGACGGCTGGCTGCCCAGCATGGGGTACGCCGGTCCGGAGCGGCTCGCCGCGATGAACGCGGTCATCGACGAGGCGGCACTCGCGGCCGGCCGGTCGGTGGCCGACGTGCGCCGCTACTACAACGTCGACCCGAGCCGGGAGCCCAGCACCGCGTGGGCCGAGCAGCTGGCCGGGCTCGCGCTCAAGGAGGGCATCAGCGGCTTCGTCGTGAGCGTCGAGCTCGGCGGGGGACGGGAGATGGCCCGGTTCGCCGAGGAGGTGGCGCCCGCGGTCCGCCGGCTGGTCGCCGCCGAGCGCGACCGCACGCCGGCCGCCGGGGCGCCGGACGGCGGCACCGCCTTGGTGGCCCCGGACTGGGACGAGTCGACCCGCCCGCGCCGGTCGGAGCCGCTGGACGGCGAGCACCCGACGTACGGCGACGGCACCCGGCTGGTCGAGATCCACGACCACCTGCGCAGCGAGCTCGAGCAGGTGCGCGACCTGATCGGCCAGGTGCGGGCCGGCGCGATGGACGTGGCGGCCGCCCGCTCCTCCATCAACCGGATGACCATGCGGCAGAACGCCTGGTCGGTCGGGGCCTACTGCGAGAGCTACTGCCGGGTCGTCACCATCCACCACACCCTCGAGGACCGCCGGGTCTTTCCCGACCTGCGCGACGCCGACCCGGCCCTCGGCCCGGTCCTGGACCGGCTGAGCGCGGAGCACCTGGTGATCCACGACGTGCTGGAGGCGGTCGACGCGGCACTGGTCGCGATCGTCACCCAGCCGGCGGCGATGGACGGCCTGCAGGACGCCGTCGACCTGCTGTCCCAGCGCCTCACCTCGCACCTGCGGTACGAGGAGGAGCAGCTGGTGGGGCCGCTGAACCGCTACGGCATGGGCGCCTGAGCCGGACGCCGGCCGGCCGGACCTTCAGCCGACCGGACCTTCAGCCGGCCAGCGCGAGGACCAGCTCCAGCGCCTTCTCCGGCCCCGGCAGCCGCTCGACCTGCGCGCGGACCTTGCTGGCGGCCAGCTCGAAGCGCAGGTCGGACAGCAGCTCGGTCACGGCCGCGGCGACCGCGTCCGGCGTCACGTCGTCGGCCGGCAGGCGCAGCCCGGTGCCGATGCCCGCGGTGACCGAGGCGACCTCCTGCTGCCGCGGCTCGTGCGCCGGCACGACCAGGTGCGGCAGTGCGTGCTGCAGGCTCCCGAGCAGGCCGCCCGCGCCACCCTGCGACACGACCAGGGCCGCGGACGGCAGCACCAGCGACTGGGGGAGGTAGGACCGGGCGCGGACGTTCGACGGCAGCGCCCCGAGCGAGCGCGGGTCGTGCGGGCCGGTCGTCAGCACCACGGTGGCCACCAGGGGAGCCACGGCCGAGGCCAGCCGCCGCAACAGCTCGCGCCGGCTGAACTCCGGGTCCGCGCCGAGCGTGACGTACGCCGTGGGCCGCTCGACCCGGTCCAGCCACGCCGGCCGGGCCTGGGGCGGCCCGTCGAACGGCACCCCGCGCACCGGGACGACGTGGTCGACCCCGCGCAGGCCGAGCTGGAACGGCGGGGGACACGCGTCGAGGTACAGGTCGCCGGTCACCCGAGGCTCCCGCCCGGCGGCGGCACCGGTGCGCTCCCACAGAGGGGCCAGGCGGGCGACGGCCTCGGCCCGGTCGAACGGGGAGCGGGCCGGCGTGGCCCACGAGTGCGTCGCGCAGGGGACGCCGAGCCGCGTGGCGACCAGCACCCCGGCGTACTCACCCTCCTCGTGGACGACGACGTCCGGCCGCCACTCCTGCACCAGCCGGGACAGGTCGGGCGTGACCGCGTCGGGCCAGGTATCGGTCAGCAGGCGCTCGGGGTGACGGGGGTCGGTGGCCGCCACGAGATGCCGGACCAGCGGACCCACCGGCCGGGCCGGCACGCCGCAGGTCACCGTCCAGGGCACCAGGTCGGGCGCGGTGGCGACGCAGACCTCGTGCCCGGCGCTGCGCGCGGCCAGCGCGAGCGGCAGCAGCGGGTGCAGGTGCCCGATCGCCGGAAACGCGGTGCACAGGACGCGCACGCCTGACCTCCCCCTGACTGCCCTTCAGCGCTGCCGATCGTGACGGCGAACTCACCCTAGTGGGCGGTCCTGACCTGGTCCGAACGACGGGACAGGCGCGGCCGTCCGGGTGACCGTGACCCTTCCGGCCCGTGGCGGACTCACCCGACCGGCCCAATTCTGCGGCTCCCGGTACCGGCGACCTCATCCCGTGACCACCCTCGACCGATGCAGCAGACATGGACGTACGCGCCGGCCTCCAGCCCCGTGACCCGGTCACGGCTGCCCGCACCGCGGGCCTGCTCACCCTGCTCGGAGCCGGCGTCAGCCTGTTCTTCGCCATCGTGCAGCCCCCGTCGTCGGACGTGGCCGGCCGGCTGGCCGCACTGATCGTGCCCGCCGTGCTGCTCGGCGCCGGCTTCCTGTTCCGCCGCGCGACCGAGTCGTGGCCGACGGTCGTCTGGGTGCTGCCGCCGCTCATGGGCGTCACGGCGGTTGTGGCCCTCGACCTGATGACCTCCGACGCCTCCGCCGCCGGCCAGGTCTTCCTCTGCCTTCCGGTCCTGTACGCCGCGGCCCAGCTGCGATGGCTCGGCGCGTCCGTCGTGGCCGTCGCGGCCGTCGCCGGCGACGCGGCCGTCGTCTTCGGGGTCGAAGGTGGCGGCCGGGGCGCAGCCGACTTCGGCTACGTCTCGGTCACCTGCCTGACGATGGCCTACGTGCTGGTCAGGGCGCGCAGCCACCAGGAGCGGCTGGTGATCCAGCTGCAGCGGGCGGCGGCCGTCGACCCCCTGACCGGACTGGTCACCCGCCGGGTGCTGGACGAGGCGGCGCTCACCGCGCTGTCCGGTGCCGGCCAGGACGACGGCACGGCGCTGGTCCTGATCGACCTCGACCGGTTCAAGAGCATCAACGACACGTACGGCCACCCGGTGGGCGACGCGGTGCTCGTGCACGTCGCCGAGGTGCTCGGGCGCCAGACGCGGTCGGACACGGTCGTGTGCCGGATGGGTGGCGACGAGATCGCCGTGCTGCTGCCGGGCTGCTCGCACGAGACCGCTCTGCGTCGTGCGCAGGACCTGCTCGACGCCGTGCACGCCCACCCGTTCCAGCTGAGCGACGGGACGCTCATCGCGATCTCGGTCAGCATGGGCGTGGCCCAGGTGCCCGTCCACGCGGACGACGTCGCCCGGCTGTACACGGTGGCCGACCAGGCCCTGTACCAGGCCAAGCGGGGCGGTCGCGGCCGGGTCAGCGCGCCGCCCGAGCACCGCGAGCGGAGCCACAGCGTCCCGGAGTGAACCGGATGACATGCTGTGCGGCATGTTGCTGCGGAACGCCCGGCTGCTGACCGAGCCCGACGTCGTCGACCTCCTCGTCGAGGGGACGACCCTGCGCCAGATCGGCCCCGAACTCGTTGCCCCGCAAGGCGTGGAGGTCCTCGACCTGGAGGGCCGGCTGGTCACGCCGCCGCTCGTCGAGCCGCACATCCACCTCGACGCGGTGCTGACCGAGGGCCAGCCGCGGCCGAACCTGTCCGGCTCGCTCTTCGAGGGCATCGCCGTCTGGGGTGAGCGGATGGCCAGCCTCACGGTCGAGGACGTCTCCGAGCGGGCCCGGGAGGTGCTGCGCTGGCAGCTGGCCTGCGGCGTGCAGCACGTGCGGACCCACGTCGACGTGTGCGACCCGGACCTGCGCGCGCTGCGGGCGCTGTCCGCGCTGCGCGAGGAGCTGCGGGGCGAGGTCGACCTGCAGCTCGTGGCGTTCCCGCAGCAGTCCGTCTTCGGCTTCGACGGCGGCCCCGGCCTGATGCGGCAGGCCCTGGAGCTCGGCGCCGACGTGGTGGGCGGCATCCCGCACTTCGAGCTGACCCGCGAGGACGGGGTCGCGTCCGTGCAGCTCGCGTTCGACCTGGCCGAGGAGTTCGGCCGGCCGATCGACATCCACTGCGACGAGACCGACGACGACCACGCGCGGTTCGTCGAGGTGATGGCGGCCGAGACGATCAAGCGCGGCCTGTCGGGCCGGGTCACCGCCAGCCACACCACCGCCATGCACTCCTACAACGCGGCGTACGCGAGCCGGCTGATCACGAACATCGCCCGGGCCGGCCTGCACATGGTCACCAACCCGCTGGACAACGCGGTCCTGCAGGGCCGCTTCGACCAGGGCCCGGTCCGCCGCGGTACGACGCGGGTCAAGCAGCTCCTCGCCGCCGGGGTGAACGTCGCCATCGGGCACGACTCGGTGATGGACCCGTGGTACCCCCTCGGCTACGGCGACCCGGTCCAGGCGGCGTTCATGCTGGCGCACACCGGGCACATGAGCGGCGCGGCCGAGCTGACCACGCTGATGGAGATGGTGACCACGAACCCCGCGGCCGCGCTCGGCCTGCCGGACTACGGGCTGCGGGTCGGCGGCCCGGCGGACCTGGTGGTGTTCGACGCACCGTCCGCGGCGGACGCGCTGCGGCTGCTCGCCCCGCGCTACCTGGTGCTGCGCGGCGGCACCGTGGTCGCTCGCACGACGCCGTCCCGCACGGTGCTCGTGCGGGACGGCGTCGAGGAGCCGGTGACGTTCCTGCGACCCGAGCCCGGAGGCCGGTCCTAGGAGCGCGGGAGGACTCAGCTCGGCAGGACCAGGACCTCGTCCTGCCGCCCGGGCTGCAGCCGGTAGAACAGGTAGTACAGGCCGGCGGCGAGCAGGAAGCCGACCTCGAACGTCAGGTCGCCGAACGAGCTCCAGTGCTTCGGCAGCACGCCGACGTACTTGGTCTGGTTGGAGAACAGCCAGATCGAGAGGACCATCGCGATCAGCATCGCCGCGGCCCCGCCCCACGGGTTGTGCTTCTTGTCGAACAGGAAGCCGTCGACCCGGTGCCCCCGGCGCAGCAGCTGGTCGGTGAAGAACACACCGAGCCAGGGCCCGATCCAGTACGAGATCACCAGCAGGAAGTTCTCGTACTTGCTGCCCGCGTCGGACAGACCCGACCAGGCGACGAAGAAGCCGATCACGCCGAAGACGCCGGCGACGATCGCCCGGCGCAGGGCCAGCGGCAGCTGGATCCCCAGTGCCAGGAACGACATCGTGCCGGAGTAGACGTTGATCGCGTTGGCGCCGATCGCGCCGATGACGATGCCGAGCAGCACCAGCTTGCCGATCCAGGTCGGCATCACGCCGGTGAACGCGGTGGTGGGGTTGGTGTCCTTGGTCGCGATCGTCGCGGACAGCGCGCCGACCAGCTCGAGGGCCGCGCAGGACGCGAACACGCCGAGCCCGGCCCACAGCCCGACCGCCTTCTTGCTCACGCTGGGCGGCAGGTAGCGGGTGTAGTCGGTGGCGTACGGGTTCCAGCCGGCGGCGTACCCGAACGCCGCGCCGAGAGCGACCAGGAAGCCGCCGAGCCCGCCGGTCTGGTGGGCCGAGCCGGGATGCGACTTGGCGATGATCGCGATGCCGCCGAGGACGAAGACCACGACCAGGAGGGGGAACACCACGCGCTCGAACGCGTGCAGGAAGTTGTGCCCCAGGAAGGCGATCGCGATCTGGGCCACCACGACGATGAGCAGCGAGAGCAGCTTGGGGATGTGGGTCAGCGAGTTGAGGGCGAACGTGCCGCTGACGCTGTTGACCGCGAACCAGCCGATGCCCGCGATGACCGCGTTCAGCCCGGCCGGGAGGATGTTGCCGAAGTACCCGAACGAGATGCGCGAGAGCACCATCTGCGGGACGCCGGCCTCCGGGCCCGCGGGCCGACAGCAGGCCGTGGCTCAGGCTGCCGAGCGCGCTGCCGAGCAGGATGGCGAGGGCGGCCAGCCAGAACGACTGGCCGAAGAAGGCGACGGCGATGACGCCGACGAACACGGTGGCGAACTCCATGTTCGGCGACACCCACGTGAAGAACAGCCGGTTGGGCGAGCCGTGCCGCTCCGTCAGCGGGATGAACTCGGCGCCCCCGGGCTCGATGGCGACGACGGCGTCGCCGTACACCCCTTCCCGGACGTCGCCCGTGACGGTCAGGGTGTCGGCATGCATGCCGGCCGCGGCGGCCGGGGGAGGGGTCGGAGCCGTGGTCATCGAGCCTGCCTTCTCGTGAGCGGAGTGCTGCCGGGGAGGACGCTAGACCTGATCCGTTCGCGTGTCCGTAACCCTGGCGTTAACACTGCGCCGGGTCTGCCCCAGCGGTCACAGCAGCAACAGCAGTGCCGAGACGGCGACCAGGACGAGGACGTAGCGCTCGAACTGCGGGCGGCTGATCCTGCGGATCGTGACCGCCCCGAGCCACGCGCCGAGGCCCATCGCCGGCAGCAGGAGCAGGTCGGTGACCACCGAGCCGGGGTGGATCAGCCCGAGCCCGATGCTGAACGGCACCTTGACCAGGTTCACCACGAAGTACAGCCAGGCCGCGGCCCCGACCAGCTCGACGACGGCGTACCCCGACGCCAGCAGGTAGAGCGTCATGACCGGGCCCGAGGCGTTGGCGACCATGGTCGCGAACCCGGTCGCGAGGCCGGCCGCCCCCGAGAGCACGCGGTGGGGCGTCGCCGGCCCGGGCCCCGGGTCGTCGGGGCCGGCCACCAGCCGCCGGCGCGAGCTCCACACCTGGGCCGCGAGCAGCACCAGGAGCAGCACGCCGATGGCGACCCGCATCTGGTGGTCGTCGACGTGGCCGATGAACAGGGCCCCGACCACCAGCCCGGCCACCACCCACGGCAGCAGCCGCGCGACCAGGCCCCAGTCCGCGTGTCGCCGGTAGACCCAGATGGCGGTCAGGTCGCCCGCGATGAGCAGCGGCAGGAGCGTGCCGGTCGACTCGCGGGCCGGCAGCACCGCGGCGAAGAGCACGACCGCCACCGAGCCGACGCCGGTGATGGCGGTCTTGGAGTAGCCCACGAGGAACGCGGCGAGCCCGAGCACCAGCCACTGCCACAGGTCCAGCTGGGGCATGCGGGGTGCCTCGATCCTGTGCGGGCCTGAGCGGTTCTCGCCGCCGGTTACCCTATTGACCCCATGACGAATGCCCGCAAGTCGCGCGAGACGGCCCGCGAGAAGCTCGAGCGCGTCCGCGCCGAGCAGGCCGCTGCGGCACGCCGTCGCCGGACGGTCGTCGTCGCCTCGGTCGTGGCGGCCGTCCTCGTCGTCGGCGGCGGGATCACGGCCGCGGTGCTCGTCGGACGCGGGCCCCAGGTCAGCCTGGCGGGGGTGCAGACGTTCAGCGGCCTGACCCGCAACCACGTCACCGGCACCGTGAACTACCCCCAGACCCCTCCGGTCGGGGGCGACCACGACCCGACCTGGCTGAACTGCGGCATCTACACCTCTCCCGTCCGCAACGAGAACGCCGTGCACGACCTCGAGCACGGCGCCGTGTGGATCACGTACCAGCCGTCGCTGCCCAAGGCCCAGGTCGACACGCTCACCACGTTCGCCCGCGGCCAGACCTACCTCGACCTCTCGCCGTACCCCGGCATCCCCTCCCCGGTGGTCGTCTCGGCCTGGGGCAAGCAGCTGCGGCTGACCGGCGCGAGCGACCCGCGGCTGGGCGCGTTCGTCAAGAAGTACAAGCAGGGACCCCAGACCCCGGAGCCGGGTGCGCCGTGCACCGGTGGCACCGGCAGCCCCGATGGATGAGGACGCACCCCACGGTGGCCGGCGCTGGCTGCAGGTCGCGGCCCTCCTGACGGCCGGTGTGCTCGCCCTCGTCACGGCCGGGGTGGTGGGCAACGCGACCGCCGGTGCGCATGCGCCGGGCGACTCCTCGGTCGCCGCCGGCTTCGCCCGGGACATGACCGACCACCACGCGCAGGCGGTCGACATGGCGACGATCATCGGCCAGCGCACGAAGAGCCCGCAGATCCGGACGCTGGCGACCGACATCGCGCTGACCCAGACCAACCAGATGGGCCAGATGCAGGGCTGGCTGAACCAGTGGGGCCTCTCGCTCGGCCGGACCGGACCGCCGATGCAGTGGATGACCCAGCAGCGGATGGACATGGCGCACGCCAGCGGGACGAAGCTGCCGGCGATGGACCCCGCGCTGATGCGCCTGCAACCCGACGGCCGGATGCCCGGCCTGGCCACGGCCGCGCAGGTCAGGCAGCTGACCACCCTGCCGCCGGACCGGGCCGACGTGCTGTTCCTGCAGCTGATGATCGCCCATCACCGCGCGGGCGTGGCGATGGCCCGGATGGCCCAGGCGCTGACCGGTGTGGGAGTCGTCGACCGGCTGGCGGCCGCGATGGTCACCGACCAGCAGAACGAGATCGACCAGATGACGCAGATGCTGGCCGCCCGCGGCGCGACAACCTAGGAAGGGACGTCCCGTGGACCTCACCGAGTGGACGCGCCGCGCCGTGGCCGCGAACCGCGCGTGGACCGACGGGTTCGGCCCGTTCCCCGAGCACGCGGCGACGGCCGTGACCGACGAGGCGTTCGCCCCGGCCTTCGCCGCGCTGCAGGAGCGGCTGACCGAGAACTACCCGTTCGCTCACCCGCGCTACGCCGGACAGATGGTCAAGCCGGCGCACCCGGCCGCGGTCGTCGGCTACCTCTCCGCGATGCTGCTGAACCCCAACAACCACGCGCTCGACGGGGGCCCGGCGACCGCCCGCATGGAGCGCGAGGTCGTGGCGTCGCTGGCGACGATGTTCGGCTTCAACGACCACCTCGGACACCTGACGACCAGCGGCACCATCGCCAACCTCGAGGCGCTGTACGTCGCGCGGTCGCTGCACCCCGACCGCGGCATCGCCTACAGCACCGAGGCGCACTACACGCACGGGCGGATGTGCGGCGTGCTCGGGGTGACCGGCCGGCCGGTCCCGGTCGACGGCACCGGCCGGATGGACCTGGCCGCGCTGGAGGACCTGCTCTCCGGCGGTGAGGTCGGCACCGTCGTCGTCACGGCCGGCACGACCGGGCTGGGGGTGGTGGAGCCGGTGCACGAGGTGCTCGCCGTGGCCCGCCGGCACGGGGTGCGGGTGCACGTCGACGCGGCGTACGGCGGCTTCTTCACGCTGCTGGCCGGCCGCTCCGACGCCGCCGGCCTCGCGCCCGAGCCGTGGGCCGCGATCGCCGCGCTGCGACTCGGTGGTCGTGGACCCGCACAAGCACGGTCTGCAGCCGTACGGCTGCGGCGCCGTGCTGTTCGCCGACCCGGAGGTCGGCCGCTTCTACGTCCACGACTCGCCGTACACGTACTTCACCTCCGACGAGCTGCACCTGGGGGAGATCAGTCTCGAGTGCTCGCGGGCCGGAGCCTCGGCCGCCGCGCTGTGGCTGACCTTCCAGGTCCTGCCTCCGACGGGCGAGGGACTCGGTGCGGTGCTGGCCGCCGGCCGGCGCGCGGCGCTGCGCTGGGCCGAGCTGATCCGCGCGACCGAGGAGCTGACGCTGTTCCAGCCGCCGGAGCTCGACATCGTCAGCTACTTCCCGACGGTGGAACCGTTGTCGCTCAAGGAGATCGACGCCGTCAGCGCCGCGGTGCTGACGGCCGGCATGAGCGCGCCGGAGGACCCGGTCTACCTCAGCACCTTGCGGGTGACGGCCGACGCGATGCGGGCCCGGCACCCGTCGGTGCGCTCCGATGCGGACGGGCGCCCGGATCCTGCGCAGCGTGCTGATGAAGCCGGAGCACGAGACATACGTCGACCACCTGCACGGGCGGGTGGTCGGGCTCGTCCGGTCAGCGTGAGGTGCGCCGCAGCGCCATCTCGGCCAGGAAGGCCGCGCAGTCGGGCACGATGGCGTCGTCGAAGGCGGCCAGCGGTGAGTGGTTGTCCGGCGCCGTGAGCGGATCGGCCTCCGGAGGGCACGCGCTCACCATCACGTAGGCGCCCGGAACCTGTTGCAGGACATAGGACATGTCCTCTCCGCCCGGATCGGGGTTGGCCCACTCGCGGTACCGGTCGGAGCCGAAGAGGTCGGTGATGGTCTCCACCGCCAGGGCGTACTCGTCCGGCGTCGTTGACCGTGCTCGGGTAGCCCCTGACGTACGACGCCTCGACCTCGAGCCCGTGGGCCAGCGCGATGCCCTGCACCGTCCGCAGTGTCGCCGCCTCCAGCCGGTCGCCGCGTCTGCGGGGTGAAGCTGCGCACGGTCGCCGCGAAGTCCGCGGACGAGCCGGGATGATGTTCTCCTTGGTGCCGCTGGTGATGGTCCCGACGGTGACCACGACCGGATCGAAGATGTCGAACTGGCGGGTGACCATCGCCTGCAGGGCCAGCACCATCTCGCAGGCCACCGGCACCGGGTCCTTGGCACGGAACGGCACCGAGCCGTGGCCGCCCGCACCGACCACGCGGACGTTCAGCTCGTCGCAGGCGGCGAAGAGCGGGCCGGGACGGCCGCCCCAGACCCCGTACGGGTCGGTCGAGGACGCGACGTGCAGCGCGTACGCCGCGTCGACCCGGCGGCCGGACACGTCGAGCAGCCCCTCGTCGAGCATCGGCTCGGCGCCGCCCGGCCCCTCCTCCCCGGGCTGGAACATCAGCACGACGTCCCCGCGCAGCTCGAGCGCATCCGGTCGAGGATGCGGGCGGCGCCGACGAGGGCGGCGACGTGCAGGTCGTGACCGCACGCGTGCATCAGCCCCGGCGACGTCGAGGCGTACGGCACGTCGACCTGCTCGGTGACCGGCAGGGCGTCCATGTCACCGCGCAGCAGCACGGTCGGTCCGCCTCCGGCCCCCGCGCAGCACCGCGGTCACCGAGGACAGGCCCTCGCCCCGATGGACCTCCAGGTCCAGCCCGGCCAGGGCGTCCAGGACCAGCTGCTGGGTCCGGGGCAGGTCCAGCCCGAGCTCGGGCACCTCGTGCAGCGCCCGGCGCAGGCCGATCAGGTCGGGTCCCATCTCGCGAGCGAGCTCCAGGGTGCGCACCGGGACAACCTACGGCTGCGCGCCCCCGGCCGACGGGGGCAGGTATCTGCCGCGGGTGGGGGGCCCTCCTCGTGCGGTGACCCGACGAGCGCCCGTCCTGGCCCTGGTGGCGGCGGCCGTGTCCTGGGGCGTCGCCACCACCGGCACGAAGTACGCCCTCGGCGGGCTCGGGCCGCTGTCCCTGCTCGCCCTGGAGCTCGCTCTGGCCGCCGTGACGCTGTGGGCCGTGACGGCGGCCCGCGGATTCCGCCGCCCGCGCTCGCTGGGCCGGGTCGTGCTGATGGGCCTGTGCGAGCCGGCCCTGGCCTACCTCGGCGAGACCCTCGGGCTGACCCGGACGACCGCGACCGACGGCGCGCTCATCCAGGGGCTGGAGTCGGTGTTCGTGGTGGTCCTGGCGGCGGTGCTGCTGCGCGAGGTGATCGGTCGCTCGGTCGCGGTCGCGATCGCGCTCGCCACCGCCGGCCTGGTGGTGCTGGAGGGCGGCGGCAGCATCACCGGTCCGGGTGTCGGGGACGCGCTGGTCCTGTTCGGCGCGCTCAGTGCCGCGACGTACACGATCCTGGCCCGCGGGCTGGACCCGGACGACGACCCGCTGAGCGTCACGGCGGTCCAGTTCGCCGTGGCCGCAGCGGTGTCGGTCCCGCTGGGGTGGTTCGCCGTCGCGAGCGGCGCGGAGCCGGCGCCCACCCACGTCGGCCGGTCGTTCCTCGTCGTGGCGGCCCTCGTGGGGGTCGTGGGCTACGCCGGCAGCTTCGTGCTCTACAACCAGGCGATCACCTGTGTGCGAGCGGCGCCCGCGGCGGTCATCGTCAACCTGATCCCCGCGGTCGGCTTCCTCAGTGCCGTGGGGCTGCTCGGCGAGCCCCTCACGCCGTACGACGTCGGCGGGGCCCTGCTCATCTGTGGCTCGGTCGGCATCTTCGCGCTGCTCGAGGCTCGCGAGCCCACGGTGGCGGCACCGCCGCTGGACGCCCCCGCCCCGGACCGCGCCGGGACCTCCGTCACCGTGTGACCTCCGGCCGCCCGACCTGCCTTCGGAGTGCGCGAACGCGGGACTGGGGCCACGCTGAAACCTGTGGCTGCCGCAACCATCGAGACGAGAGTCCCTGCCCGCCTGGACCGCCTGCCCTGGTCGCCGTGGCACCGCCTGGTGCTCATCGGGCTGGGCACCGCATGGATCCTGGACGGCCTCGAGGTCACCATCGTCGGGTCGCTCTCCGACCGGCTGACCGAGAAGTCCAGCGGTCTGGGGCTGGCCGCCGGCGACATCGGCTTCGCCGCCGCGATGTACGTCGTGGGCGCGTGCCTCGGCGCGCTGCTGTTCGGCCACCTCACCGAGAAGTACGGCCGCAAGCGGCTGTTCATGGTGACCCTCGGGGTCTACCTGCTCGCCACGGTCCTCACCGCGTTCTCGTTCGCTCCGTGGTTCTTCTTCGCCTGCCGGTTCCTCACCGGCGCCGGGATCGGTGGGGAGTACTCCGCGATCAACTCGGCCATCGACGAGCTCGATGCCGGCCCGGCTGCGCGGCCGGATCGACCTGGTCGATCAACGGCTCGTACTGGCTGGGCGCCGCGGCCGGCGCGGCCCTGACCATCGTGCTGCTGAACCCCAGCGTGCTGCCGAAGGACATCGGCTGGCGGGTCGCCTTCGGTCTGGGCGCGCTCCTCGGCCTGGCCGTGCTGCTGGTCCGCCGCAGCGTCCCGGAGAGCCCGCGCTGGCTGTTCATCCACGGCCGCGACGAGGAGGCCGAGGAGATCGTCCGCAGCATCGAGGGCACGGTCGAGGACGAGACCGGCGAGTCCCTCAGCCGGGTGCCCGACGACAAGGCGATCGAGATCCAGCAGCGCGACAGCACCAGCTTCATCGAGATCGGCCGGACGCTGCTGTCGACGTACCCGCGCCGGACCCTGCTCGGGCTCGGCCTGTTCATCGGCCAGGCGTTCCTCTACAACGCGGTGTTCTTCACCCAGGGGCTCGTCCTGACGACGTTCTTCGGCGTCGGCTCCGGCTCGGCCGGGTGGTACATCCTGCCGCTCGCCCTCGGGAACTTCGCTCGGCCCGGTGCTGCTCGGGCACCTGTTCGACACGGTCGGGCGCCGGATGATGATCACGGTGACCTACGTCGGCAGCGGGGTGCTGCTGGTCGTCACGGCGCTGGTCCTCGGCAGCCTCAATGCGACCACGCTGACGGTGATGTGGTGCGCGGTGTTCTTCTTCGCCTCGGCGGGGACCAGCGCGGCGTACCTCACGGTCAGCGAGATCTTCCCGATGGAGACCCGGGCCATGTCGATCGCCCTGTTCTACGCGGTCGGCACCGGCCTCGGCGGCATCATCGGGCCGCTGCTGTTCGGCAAGCTGGTGGCCACCAAGCACCTGCACGACGTGGCGCTCGGCTACTACCTCGGCGCCGTGCTGATGATCGCCGGTGGGGTGATCGAGGCGTTCCTGGGTGTCAACGCGGAGCAGCGGTCCCTGGAGGACATCGCCAGCCCGCTGTCGGCCACCCAGCGATCCGGTCACGGCTCCGGCCCCGACGTGCAGGTGGCCACCGCCTAGCCTGTCGGGCATGAGCATCGTCGAACGCGCGCGCACGCTGCAGGCCCTGCACGATGCGCCCGAGCTGCTGGTGCTGGTGAACGTGTGGGACGTCGCGAGCGCTCGCGCGGTGGCCACCGTCCCAGGGACGACCGCGATCGCGACGGCCAGCCACTCGGTGGCCGAGGCCCACGGCTACGAGGACGGCGAGAACATCCCGCTCGACCTGATGCTGGCGGCGGTTCAGCGCGTGGCGGCGGGAGTGGACCTGCCGGTGACGGCCGACCTCGAAGCGGGGTACGGCGACCCGGGCACGACGATCCGGCGGGCGATCGCGGCCGGGGCGGTCGGCGGCAACCTCGAGGACGAGATGCGCCCGCTCGCCGAATCGGTTGCCGCCGTGCGGGATGCGGTGCGGGCCGCGCAGGCCGAGGGCATCCCGTTCGTCCTCAACGCCCGGACCGACGCCTACCTGCTCGCCGGCGACCGCGACCGCGAGGCGGTCTTCTCCGACGCAGTGGAGCGCGGCCGCGCGTTCCTCGCCGAGGGTGCGGGATGCGTCTTCGTGCCGGGGGTGCGCGACCTGGACACGGTGGAGCGGCTGGTGGACGCCCTCGGCCGGCAGAAGGTCAGCCTCATCGCGCCGCCCGGTGGCCCGCGCCTGGCCGAGCTGGAACGGCTCGGGGTCGCCCGGGTGTCGTGCGGACCGTACTCACAGATGGTGGCGATGAACGCGCTGGCCGCGCTGGCCGGCGACCTGCTGGGCGGGGCGGCCTTCCCGCCGCTCGCCGACGACTGAGGAGAACCCGTGACCGACATCCCCACGACCTTCGACCTGACCAACGGTGCACGCATGCCCCGGCTGGGCTTCGGCACCTCGCCGATGGACGACCGTGACGCCGAACGTGCTGTGGCACAGGCGGTCGAGGTCGGCTACCGGCTGGTCGACACCGCCGAGAACTACGGTAACGAGCGCGGTGTCGGGCGCGGTCTCGCGGCCTCCGGCGTCCCTCGCGACGAGCTCTTCGTCACGACCAAGATGAACAAGCGCTGGCACGGCGTCGACCTCGCCGCCGAGGCGTACGAGCACAGCCTCGACCGGCTGGGGCTGGAGTACGCCGACCTGTTCCTCATCCACTGGCCGAACCCGCAGCAGGACCGGTACGTCGATGCCTGGCGCGGCCTGGTCCGGCTGCTGGAGCAGAAGCGGGTGCGGGCGATCGGCATGTCGAACTTCAAGCCGGCCCACCTGGACCGGGTGATCGAGGCGACCGGTGTCACGCCCGACGTGAACCAGGTGCAGCTCAGCCCCTTCACCACCCGGGGGGCGGTCCGGGCCTACGACGAGGAGCACGGGATCGTGACCCAGTCGTGGAGCCCGATCGGCGGAGGTCGCGGCGAGGTGCGTGAGGAGCCGGTGGTCGTCGAGATCGCCCGGCGGGTCGGCCGTACGCCGGCCCAGGTGGTGCTGCGCTGGCACCTGCAGCTGGGGCTGTCGGTGATCCCGAAGTCCAGCCACCCGGACCGGATCCGGGAGAACTTCCAGGTCTTCGACTTCGAGCTGGAGCCGGCCGACGTCGACGCCCTCAACGCCCTGGACCGCGGTGAGTCGGAGGCCGTCGACTCCGACGACTTCGGCCACTGAGCTGCCCACTGAGCTGCTGACGGGGGTCAGGCCGCGTCCGGGGCCGCGACCCCCAGCCTGCGGGCCAGCGACATCGCGTCGTACGGCGCCCGGACCTTCACGTCGTTGTCGAAGTACACCCGGATCGAGCGAACCGAGGGGTCGGCCGACCAGCCACGAACGCGGTCGGCCCACTGGTCCAGGTCGGCCTCCGGGTAGCCGCTGACGTAGAGCTCGTCCGCGCCGTGCAGGCGCACGTACACGTGGTCCGATGTGACGGCGTCGATGCGGGGCCACGACGCGGCGCCGTCGGACACCACGATCGCGACGTCCTTGCGCCGGCACAGGTCCAGGAACCGGTCGTCGAGGAAGCTGAGGTGCCGGACCTCGAGGGCATGACGGATCCGCCGGTGTGCACTGCCCCTCCGGGCTCGTTGCCACAGCGGGTCGTCGCCGGCGCGGCGCATGGTCCGCTGGTTCAGCCGGGCCAGCGCCGCCGCCTGCGTCTCGGTGCGGGGCAGCACGTCGAAGAAGTCGGCCAGCAGCGGCTCGTCGAACTGGAAGTTCGGCGGCAGCTGCCACAGGAACGGGCCGAGGCGCTCGCCGAGCAGCATCGGGCCGGAGGCGAAGAACGGCGCCAGCGAGTCGCGCGGGTCGCGCAGCCGCTTCATGTGCGTGATGAAGCGGCCGCCCTTGACCGAGAACTCGAAGTCCTCCGGCACGCTGTCCCGCCACTGCCGCCAGCTCATCGGCGGCTGCAGCGAGTAGAAGGAGCCGTTGACCTCGATCGTGCGCAGCCGGCTGGAGGCGAACTGCAGCTCGCTGCGCTGGGGCAGGCCCTGGGGGTAGAAGTCACCGCGCCAGGGCGGGTACCGCCAGCCCGAGATGCCGACCCGGATGTCGGTGCCCCCTTCGTCCTGCATGCCGACATCCTGCCCCGCTAGGCCGGCGGCGGCGACGCGTCGTCCCCGCTGCCCGAGGTGGTCCAGGCGAGCACCGCGGCCAGCCCGAGCAGGCCTACCGCGACGCCGAGGGCCGAGGTCACGCTGACGTGGAGGACGAGCAGTGCTCCCGCCACCGCCCCGGCGAACATCGTGAGGACGGCGAGCAGCCGGCGGCCGATGGCACCGGCGCCCTTCCGGGAGTGCACGTCGGCCGCGATCCCGGTCAGTGTCATCGTCAGCACCGTCGTGGTGAGGTCGGGTACCGCGAGGTAGCGGGCCGTCGCGTTCTGCGCGCCCATCGCGATGGCGGCGACGGCCGCGAGAGCACCGGTGACCACCACTCCGAGGTGCGAGCCGGCGACCCCGGCGGTGGCGAGAGCCGCGGCCAGCAGGACCAGCTCGAACGTCGTGACGGTCCGCACGAGCACGGTCCGGCGCTGGGCCAGGCGCCCGGTGATCGCGCCGCCCGCCAGCGCGCCGACGAGGAACCCGCCCAGCGCGGCGAGCGACGCACTCAGCGAGAATCCCGGCGCACCGGCCAGCGCGAAGCCGACGAAGACCACGTTCCCGGTCATGTTGGCGACGAAGACCCGGCCCAGGGCCAGGATGCTGACCGCGTCGACGACGCCGGTCACCGCGGTGAGGACGACCAGGATCAGCGGCAGCCGTCCGTGCCGGGGGTCGGCGACCAGCCCCCGCCACAGCGAGGGGCGGCTCGCACGGTCGGCGCTCATCTGGCCGCCGAGCGCCGCTCGACCAGCACGACGTCGCGCCACCGGCCGTGGTGGCGGCCGATGCGCTCGCGGACGCCGACCACCCGGAAGCCGGCCCGGTCGTGCAGGGCCAGGCTGGCGCCGTTCTCCGGGAACACGCCGGACTGGATGGTCCAGATGCCGGCGGCCTCGGTCGAGGCGACCAGGTGCTGGAGCAGGGCCAGACCCACGCCGCGCCCGCGCGTGGCCGGGTCGACGTACACCGAGTGCTCGACGACTCCCGCGTACGCCGGCCGCGAGGAGACGGCGCTCACGGCCACCCAGCCGATGACCCGCCCCTGGTCGTCGAGCGCGACGTACCGGTGGTCCGGCAGCCGCCGGGCGCTGAACCCGGCCCAGGGCGGCACCTCGGTCTCGAAGGTCGCCTGCCCCTCGGCGATGCCGGCGCCGTAGATGGCGAGTACGGCGCCGGCATGGTCGTCGGTCATCGGCACGATGTCCACCGGCCGAGCCTAGAGCGGCCCGCCGGGCGGCCGGTGGGGCTGACGGCTCAGGAGCCCCAGTGCAGGGTGCCGAGCAGGCCGTGCGCCTCGCCGTCCGGTCCGGCGGTGAAGAGCACCTCGTCCGTCCCGCCCTCGGTGCCGTTGCCGGGCAGCAGGGCCCACAGGCCGTCGATCACGACCGGGTGGTCGGACGGCGCCCGCAGGACGCCGCGGTACCCCATGTCGCCGGCCGTGAACGCGTGGATCTCGCCGTTCCCGAAGTTGCCGACCAGCAGGTCTCCGGCCAGTGCACCGAACCCCGCAGGGGCGATGGCCAGCCCCCACGGCGCGTCGAGGGTCGAGTGCTTGGTCAGCCGCTGCAGCAGCCCGCCGTCGAGGCTGAACTCGTCGACCCGGCCCAGGCCCGGGCCGTCCACCTCGTCCAGCCCGTGGGCCTTGGCGTACGCGACGTAGACCCGGTTGCCGCTCACCATGACGTTGAACGGCGCGAAGCCCCGGGGCAGCGTGGGGTCGGTGAACGCGCCCGGGCGGTGCAGGCGCTGCCACGACCCGTCGTACATGTCGACGTTCCCGGTGCTGAAGTTGGCGACGTAGAGCCGGGGGCCGGCCGGCGGGCTGCCCATGGCCACGCCCTTGTAGACGTTCTTCGAGGGCTTCACGGCGTTCTGGGCGTGGGTCGAGGTGCCGCCGCCGGAGGCCGGCTGCACGGCCGGGTTCCAGCCGCTGATGTGGCCGGTCTCCCCGACGAAGATGAACGTGGCCGGGCCGCTCGTGCCGTCCTTGGCGGTCACCACGAAGTCGGAGGTCGGGTTGGACACCTGCCCGGTGGGCGCGCCGCCCGGGATGCTCACGACGAGCGGCACGATGCTCTGCGGCCCGCCGTGGACGCCGCCGCTGTAGAGCGTGCTGACGCCGGTGCCGTTGTCCGAGACCCACAGGGGGCTGGTCCCGAGGTACGACGCACCCCAGGCGTTGACCAGGTTCGGGTCGGTGACCTGCGCGAGCCCGGGCACGTCGGAGACCAGGTTGGTCTGGACGAACCCGGGCCCGGTCGCCGCGGTCTGCGCACCGGCCGCCGCGGCGGGCACGGCGAGGGCCAGTGCTCCGGCGGCGGCTGCGGCCAGCCCGAGCTGGCGGCGGTACGGCGGGTGCGGGCGGGAGTGAGCGGTCATGGTCTGCTCCTGGTGACTCGGTCACGGGCCAGGGCCCGCGCCGGCCGGAGCAGGCCCCCAGGTAGGTACGGCGGGGGACTGCTATCGGTTCACGCGGGCGCCGGGAGACCGGCGCCCGCGTGAACCGTCAGCTCGGAACGTAGTTGAAGTGGTCCGGGTCCGGGCCGGTGCGCTCGTCGCGGTTCAGCCCGGTGATGTCGGCCATCTCCACCTCGTCCAGCTCGAAGTCGAACAGCGCGAAGTTCTCCGCGATCCGGCTCGGCGTCACCGACTTGGGGAACACGATGTCGCCCCGCTGGACGTGCCAGCGCAGCGTGACCTGGGCCGGCGTGCGGTCGTGCGCGTGCGCGATGCGCACGATCGTGGGGTCGTCGAGGACCTTCCCCTGCGCGATCGGCGACCACGCCTCGGTCGCGATGCCGTGCTCGGCGTCGAAGGCCCGCAGCGGGTCCTGGGTCAGGTAGGGGTGGATCTCGATCTGGTTGACCGCCGGCGTGATGTCGGTCTCCTCGTGCAGCCGCCGCAGGTGGTGGGCCTGGAAGTTGGAGACGCCGATGGCCCGGGAGCGGCCCGAGCGGTAGATCTCCTCCATGGCCCGCCAGGTCTCGACGAAGTCGCCGATGCCGGGGAGCGGCCAGTGCACCAGGAACAGGTCGATCCGCTCCAGCTGCAGCGCGTCGAGGGTGAGGTCGAAGGCCGCGAGCGCGTCGTCATGGGCATGGAAGCCGTTGTTGAGCTTGCTGGTGACGAAGATCTCTTCTCGCGGGATGCCCGAGTCGCGGACCGCCTCGCCGACCTCTCGCTCGTTGCCGTACATCTCGGCCGTGTCGATGTGCCGGTAGCCGGTCTCGAGCGCGGTGAGCGTCGCCTGCCGGGTGTTCTCCGGCTCGATCTGGAAGACCCCGAACCCCAGCTGGGGGATCTCGACGCCGTTGTTGAGGGTGATGGTGGGTACGTCGCTCATGCCTCCACCCTGTCGCACCGCCCGGCCGATGGCGAGGCAGGATGGTGGGAAACCCCAGACCGAGACGAGGCTGCATGTCCCTGTACGACGTACCCCTGCACACCCTGGACGGCCGCGAGGCGACGCTCGGCGAGTACGAGGGGAAGGCGCTGCTGCTCGTCAACGTCGCGTCCCGGTGCGGGCTGACCCCGCAGTACACCGCCCTGGAGCAGCTGCAGGAGGACTACGGCGGCAAGGGGTTCAGCGTGCTGGGCTTCCCGTGCAACCAGTTCGGGGGCCAGGAGCCGGGCAGCGCCGAGGAGATCCAGGAGTTCTGCTCGACGACGTACGGCGTGAGCTTCCCCCTGTTCGAGAAGCTCGAGGTCAACGGCCCCGGCCGGCACCCGCTGTACGACGAGCTGACCCGCCAGCCCGACGTGGAGGGCACGGCCGGGGACGTGACGTGGAACTTCGAGAAGTTCCTGGTCTCGCCGGCGGGCGAGGTCGTCGCCCGGTTCCGCCCGCAGACCGTGCCGGACGACCCGGCGGTCGTCGCGGCCATCGAGGCCCAGCTGCCCGAGGCTGGGTGAGATGACGGCGGAGGGAGCGCAGGCCAGGCAGGAGGACACCGGCGGCGGCGCGAGCCACGACGAGAGCCTCGCGACGGTCCTGCTCGCCCTCGCCGCGAACGCCGGGGTCGCGGTCCTCAAGCTCGCCGCGGGTCTCGTCACGGGCTCGGGGGCCCTGCTGTCCGAGGCCGCGCACTCCTTCGGCGACACCTCGACCGAGCTGTTCCTGCTCACCGCGCTGCGGCGCTCGGACCGGGCAGCGGACCGCCAGCACCCGTTCGGGTACGGCAAGGAGCGCTACTTCTGGTCGCTGCTCGCCGCGATGGCCATCTTCGTGTCGGGCGCGCTGTTCTCCTTCAACGAAGGCGTCCGCACGATCCTGGACCAGCCGTCGCTGACCAAGCCGTGGGTGAACTACGCGGTGCTGGGCCTGGCCGCCGTCCTGGAGGGGACGTCGCTGCGGCAGGGGCTGCGGCAGGCCAAGAGCGGAGCCCGGCGCCGCCGCCGCTCGCTGGCCTCCCACGTGCGCAACCCGGACGACCCGACGGTGAAGAGCGTGGTCGTCGAGGACTCCGCCGCCCTGGTCGGCCTGGCCCTGGCCGCGGCCGGCGTCGGCCTGCACGAGATCACCGGCTCGGCGACGTACGACGGCGCCGCCTCGATCGCCATCGGGTTGCTGCTGCTGGCCGCGTCGATCGCGCTGGCCCAGACCTGCAAGGGGCTGCTCATCGGACAGCAGGCCGACGGGTCGTTCGTGCGGGAGATCGAGACCGTCCTGGAGAGCGAGCCGGAGGTCCTGGACGTCGTGGACCTGCTGACGATGCGGATGGGTGTGCAGAGCATCCTGCTGTGCGCGCGGGTCGACTTCGAGGAGGCCGTGTCCTCCGGTCAGATCGAGGAGGCCTGCGTGCGGATCGGGAACCACCTGCGCGAGGAGTTCCCGGTGCTGGGGGAGATCTTCATCGAGCCGGTTCCGCGCGGTGACGAGCAGGTGCGCGAGCGGGTGCGGAACCGCTACGGCATGGAGTTCGTCGACGAGTGACCCGACGGCCGCCGGTCGGCGGCAGGATCGCCGGGGAGGGTCAGACCTCCGGCGGGTGGTAGAGGTGGCAGGAGACCTCGACCGGCGCGTCGGCCACGGGCAGCAGCTGCGGCACCGCGCGCGGGGCGAACTCGACGCGGACCCGGCCGTCCTCGGCGCTCAACCCCCGCACCCCGGTCCACAGCGGCTCGGCCGGGTTGGCGTCGCGCTCCTGCTCCAGCAGGGCGAGCTCGGCCGCCGCGTCGCCGGTGCCGGGGCGCAACAGCCCCACACCGGTCCTTCCCTCGGCCTCGTCGAAGTTGGCCTCCGGCCCGACCAGCTCGGCCTCCTCGGCGTACTGCTGGGCGGGTACGGCGGTCCAGCGCTGCTCCAGCACCATCCGGACGTCCCGGGTCTCCCAGCCACACGGCTCGAAGGCGTTGGGGCACCGCGGGTGGAAGGGGCAGCCGGCCGGCGGGTGCGCGGCGTCCGGGACCTCGCCGCGGGGCAGGTCTCGTGCCACCCCCCGCGAGGGATCGGGGTCGGGCACGGCGCGCAGCAGCGCCTGGGTGTACGGGTGCCGCGGGTGGTCGAAGATCTCGGCGGTGGGGCCGATCTCGACGATCTTGCCGAGGTACATGATCGCGATCCGGTCGCAGAAGAACCGCGCGCTCGCCAGGTCGTGCGTGATGTAGACGTAGGTCAGGCCGAGGTCGCGCTTGAGCTCCTCCAGCAGGCCCAGGATCTTGGCCCGCACGCTCATGTCGAGCATGGAGATCGGCTCGTCGGCCACCAGCAGCTCGGGTCCGAGCGAGATCGCCCGGGCGATCACCGCCCGCTGCTTCTGCCCGCCGGACAGCTCGCCGGGGTACTTGTTGGAGAACCGCCCGGCCGGGGCCAGGCCGACCCGCTCCAGAGCGGTGTCGACGGCGCGGTCCCGCTCGCTCGGGCCGTCGCCCGAGCGCTTGGTGTCGTGCAGCCCGTGGATCCGCAGCGCGTCGGAGATGGCCTTGCCCACGGTCATCGAGGGGTTCAGCGAGGCGTGCGGGTCCTGGAACACCATCTGCAGCTTGCGGCGCAGCGGTCGCAGCGAGGACTCGGACAGCCCGACCAGCTCGCGGCCGCGGTAGGTGATGCTGCCGCTGGTCGGCCGGACCAGGCCGAGCAGGGCGCGGCCGAGGGTGGACTTGCCCGAGCCGGACTCGCCGACCAGCCCGAGCACCTCGCCCTCGGCCAGGTCGAGGTTGATCCCGTCGACCGCCCGTACGGTGCCGGCGGAGCCGCCCACGAGCCGGGCGACCGCGTTGCTGCGCAACGCGAAGTGGACGTTCAGGTCACGGATGGACAGCAGCGGTGCGGCGCCCTCGCGGGCCGGTGCCACGGTCGCCTCGTCAGGCCTCGTCGGCAACGGACACCTCCTGTCGCTCCAGCGGCGCGCCCAGCTCGCCGGCGGGGCGGTCGAGCAGCCAGCACTCGGCCTGCTGCGGCCCGCGGACGACCAGCGGCGGCAGCTGGTCGGTGGCGCAGACCTGCATGGCGTGCGGGCACCGCGGGTGGAACCGGCAGCCGGTCGGCGGCCGGACCAGGTCGGGCGGCGCACCGGGGATGGAGTGCAGCTGCTGGGTCGACAGCGAGATCGTCGACTGCAGCAGGGCCTGGGTGTACGGGTGCTGGGGGTGGGCGAAGATCTCCCGCACCGGCCCCTGCTCGACGATCCGCCCGGCGTACATCACCGCGACCTGGTCGCAGGCCTCCGCGACGATCCCGAGGTTGTGGGTGATCAGCAGGATCGCCGGCTGGAAGCGCTGGCGGACGTCCTCGATGATCCGCAGGATCTGGGCCTCGACCAGCACGTCGAGCGCGGTGGTCGGCTCGTCGGCGACGATGAACCGCGGCCGCAGGGAGAGGGCCAGCGCGATCATGATCCGCTGCCGCATGCCGCCGGAGAACTCGTGCGGGTAGTTGGAGTACCGGGTGGGCGGAATACCCAACGCACGCAACGCATCCAGGGCGCGAGTGCGCCGCTCGCCCTTGCTCAGGTCGGGCTCGTGCGCGCGCAGCACCTCGTCGAAGTGGTCGCTCACCCGCATCAGCGGGTCGAGCCGCGTCATCGGCTCCTGGAAGATCAGCCCCATGCCGGCCCCGCGCAGGCGCTCGCGCTCCTTGGTCGGCAGGGTGAGCAGGTCGCGGCCCTCGAAGCGCAGCGCACCGTCGACCGCGGCGCCGCGGGGCAGCAGTCCCATCAGCCCGCGGCCCAGCGTGGACTTGCCGCAACCGGACTCACCGACCAGGCCGAGCACCTCGCCCGGCGCCAGGCTGAAGCTGACGCCGTCGACCGCGCGCACCGGGCCCCCGGGCCCGGCGTACCAGACCCGGAGGTCGTCGACGTCGAGGACGTTGCTCACTGCTCCGCCCCCTTGCGCCGGGGCAGGACGACCTGCGTGAGCTTGCGGGTGCGCAGCAGCGGGTTGAGCACGTCGTTCAGGCTCTCGCCGACGAGGGTGACACCCACCACCAGCAGCACGATGGCGAGCCCGGGGAACAGGCCGGTCCACCAGATGCCGGCGGCGGTGTCGGACAGCGCCTTGTTCAGGTCGTAGCCCCACTCGGCGGCCGAGGTCGGCTCGATGCCGAAGCCCAGGAACCCCAGGCCGGCCAGGGTCAGGATGGCGTCGCCGGCGTTGAGCGTCGCGATGACCGGCACGGTCTGCACGACGTTGCCGAAGACGTAGCGCCGCATGATCGCGCCGGGGGAGGCGCCGAGGGCCCGGGCCGCCTCGACGTACGGCTCCTCGCGCGCGGCGACCGTGGCGTTGCGGACGACGCGGAAGTACTGCGGGACGTAGACGACGGTGATCGCCACCGCGGCCGACAGGATGCCGGCGTTCTTGCCGCTGGACCCGTTGGACACCGACACCGAGATGACGATCGCCAGCAGCAGCGACGGGAACGAGAAGAGCGCGTCGGCGATCAGCACCAGCACCCGGTCCAGCCAGCCGCCGAAGTAGCCGGACACCAGGCCGACCGGCACACCGACGACGATCGAGAGCAGCACGGCGAGCACGATCACCTCGAGCGCGGTCTGCGCGCCGAAGATCACCCGGGACAGGACGTCGGTGCCGCTGACCGTCGTGCCGAACCAGTGGGCGCTCGACGGCGCCTCCAGCGTGCCGAACTCCTTGCCGTGCGCGGCGGCCGCGTCGAAGCTGTACGGCGCGATCAGCGGGGCGAACACCGCGAGCACGATGAAGAACGCGACGATGCCGAGGCCGGCGAAGAGCATGGCCCGCTGGAACCCGGTCGTCGCCCGGATCGCGGCCAGGCCCGGCACCCGGCTCCGGCGGGAGGTCAGGCCCTGCTCGCTGGCCTCGACCTCGGGGAGGGCGGCGGTCATCAGTACCTCACTCTCGGGTCGATGACGGCGGCGATGACGTCGATGACGAAGCTGATGATGGCGACGACGACGGCGATCGCCGTGACGATGCCCTGGACCGCGATGAAGTCGAGGTTGATCAGGTACTGCGCGAGGGCGTACCCGATGCCCTTCCACTCGAAGGTCTCCTCGGTGAGGACGGCACCGGACAGCAGCGAGGCGATCTGCAGCCCCATGACGGTGACCACCGGGATCAGCGCGTTGCGGAACGCGTGCCGGCGCATCACCTGCCGTTCGGGCACGCCGCGTGCGCGGGCGGCCTCGACGTAGTCCGACTTCAGCGTCTGCAGCAGGTTCACCCGGACGAGGCGGATGAACACGCCGCCGACGAGCAGGCCCAGGGTCACGGCCGGGAGCACGGTGTGCCGCAGCACGTCCACCACGTCGTGCAGGTTGCCGTGGATCAGCGCGTCGAGGATGAAGATGTGCGTGTCGGGGGTGATCCCGGTGATGTCGAACTCGACGTCGGGGGAGGCCCGGCCGGACGCGAAGAACCAGTTCAGCTTGATGGCGAACAGCAGCTTGAGCAGCAGCCCGAGGAAGAAGACCGGCGTCGCGTACGCGAGCACCGCGAACAGCCGCAGCGCGACGTCGGGGGTGCGGTCGCGGTACCGCGCGGCGATCCGGCCGAGGGGCACTCCGACCAGGAGGGCGACCAGCAGGGCCCATGCGCTGAGCTCGAGCGTGGCCGCGCCCTTGACGATCAGCACGTGGCTGATCTGCTCGTGGTCGGTCAGCGCCGTGCCGAAGTTCCCGTGCACGATGCCGGTGATGTACTCCCAGTACTGCTGGAGCAGAGGGCGGTCCAGCCCGGCCGCGTGGCGCTTCTCGGCGATCTGCGCGGCGCTGAGCCGGCCGCCGAACTCGGACACGATCGGGTCGCCGATCACGCGCATGACGAAGAAGACGAGCGTCACCAGCACCCAGACCATGGGGACCACCAGCAGCAGCCGGGTGATCAGGTAGGTGCGAAGGGAGCCCGTGGAGCTCTTCGTCGTGGACATCAGCGGGACCCTAGCGGTAGGCCGGAGCCGGTGGCCCGAGCGCCCGGCGGCCCGGCGTGGCAGGTGCCACGGCCGGTCCGCCGGACGACGGGCGAGCAGCCGGTGCTGGTCAGGTCAGCTCTTGCTGAACAGCCAGAACCGGAACTGGTACGTCGGGTCCAGCGTCTCCTGCACGCCGCTGATGTCGGAGCGCACGGCCGCGACCTGGTTGCCCGAGAGCAGGGGCAGGAACGGCATGACTCCCGTCGCCAGGATGGTCTGCAGCTTCTGGAACGCCTGGGTGCGGGCGTCTCCGGTCTGCGTCTCCTCCTGGGTCAGCAACGGCGTGGTCTTCTCCTGGTCGCAGGGGCGGTTCTTCTCGCCCTGGTCGCAGTAGTGAGCGTGCACGAAGTTGTTCTCCGAGATGAACGGGCCGAGGTAGTTGTCGCCGTCCACGAAGTCCGGGAACCAGCCCAGCTGGTAGATCTGGTAGGTGTCCTTGACCCGGGCCGGGTTGTACGTCGCCCACGCCGTCGAGGAGAGCTTGACCTTGAACAGGCCGGTCGCCTCCAGCTGGCGCTTGATCTCGGCGTACTCCTGGTCCGACGTCGGGCCGTAGTGGTCCGTCGTGTAGTCGATGTTCAGGTTCACCGGGGTGGAGACCCCGGCCTGCTGCAGCACCTGGGCCGCCTTGGCCTTGTCCGGCGTGGAGCCGTACGCGTCCTTGAAGGCCTCGGTCGCACCGGCGATCCCGTTGGGGATCATCGAGTACGCCGGCTGGTACGTGCCCTTGTAGACGTCGGTCGCGAGGGCCTGCCGGTCGATCGAGTACGCCATCGCGTGCCGGATCGCCTCCTGCTTGGCCGGCGTGCCGCCCGGCATCGTCTTGAGGTTGAAGACGAGGTAGCGCAGCTCGCCACCGGCGCCGGTGAGCACCTTGACGCCGCTCGCGCTCTTCAGGCTGTTGACGTCGGTCGGCGTCATGCTGCGCCACGCGATGTCGATCGCCCCCGACTGCACGTCGAGCTTGAGGTTCTGCGACTGCGTGTAGTACTTCAGCGTGATGTCGCTGGTCTTGGCCTTGTTCGGCCCGGAGTAGTTCGGGTTGGCGGCGAGCCGGACCAGCTGGTTCTTGTCGTAGTTCACGATCTTGTACGGCCCGGAGCCGACGACCTGGCCGTCCGGGAGCTCCTTGTCGGCCGGGAAGACCTTGCTGTCGACGATCGGTCCCGCCGACGTGCCGAGCACGAACGGCCAGGTCTGGTCGTTCGGGTTCTTCAGCGTGAAGACCACCGTGTTGGCGTCCGGAGCGGCGACCGAGGCCATGTTGCCGATGAGCGAGGCGGGCCCGTTCGGGTCGTTGATCTTGTTGATCCGGTTGAACGAGAACACCACGTCGGCCGACGTCATCACGTCACCGTTGGAGAACTTCTGGTTCGGCTTCAGCTTGCAGGTGTACTCCTTCGGCGAGGTGAAGGAGCAGCTCTGCGCGGCGTCGGGCTGCGGGGCCTTGGCGCCGGCCGGGACGTTCATCAGGAACTGGTAGATGTTGTCCTCGAGCAGCAGCGAGCCGTTGTCGTACGAGCCGGCCGGGTCGAGCGCGATCACGTTGTCGGTCGTCCCGATCGTGATCGGCTTGCCGGCGCTGCTGCTGCTCGTGGAGCCGGAGCTCTTCTTGCCTTGGCCGCACGCCCCCAGCGCGACGACGAGGGACGCTGCTACGACCAGCACCAGTCCCGCTCTCCTCATCGGTGTTCCCCGCATGTCTTCCTCTCTTCGACGAGCACGGAGGTGCCCGCTGGCGTACCCGGCTGTGGTCAGTGAAGCCACGTGAGTCCCGCGAGCCTAGCCATAGCCAACCGGGCAAATCGGTCGACCACGGCAACAATTCAGTGACGGCCGCCGTCCGGCCGCTCGAATGCGCCGCCGGGCGCCCCGGACCGGGAAGATCCCTCGCCCAGGCCCGGGCGGTCGGCGGCCAGGTCGTCGGCCCGCACCCCGGCCTCCTGCAGGTCGGAGGGCAGCTCGCGGCCGGACAGCAGTGCCGCACCGGTCCGGGACAGCGCGGGCGAGGTCTGCACGCCCACGCCGCCCTGACCGGCGAACCAGAAGAAGCCCGGGTGGTCCGGTGCCGTTCCGACCACCGGAAGGCGGTCCGGGGCGAAGCTGCGCTGGCCGGCCCAGGACGTCAGGACCCGCCGCGGGGCGAGCGTGGTCACCTCGTCCAGCACGTCCATCGTCCGCGCGATGTCCAGGGTCTCCGGCCGCGCGTCGCCGGGCGGCTCCGGGGTCTCGTCCATCGGCGAGCACAGCAGCTGGCCGGTCTCCGGCTTGACGTAGAACGTCTCGTCCGCGTCGACGACCATCGGCCACGCGCCGGGCTGGACGTCCCTCGACGGGACCGTGAACACCGTGCGGCGCAGCGGCCGGATGCCGATCGGCCGGACGCCGCAGCGCCGCGCCACCTCGTCGCACCACGCCCCCGCCGCGTCCACCACGAACCGCGCGCGGTGCTGCTCGCCCGCACTGTCGGTCACCAGCCACCGGCCGTCGTACGCCGCGTCGGCCAGCTCCCGCTGCCGCAGCACCTCGCCACCCCGGGACCGCAGGGCGCGGACGTACCCCTGGTGCAGCCCGGCGACGTCGAGCTCCATCGCCCGCGGCTCGTACAGGCCGGCCGCGGCGAGACCGGGGCGCAGGTACCCGGCGACCGCCTCGGTCTGCGCCGCGTCGAGCAGCTGCACGTCCGGCACCTCCGCGCGCACCTCGTCGTACAGCGCCTGCAGGCTCTCCTGCCGGCCGCCCCGCCGGCCGACGTACAGCAGCGACATCGGCGAGAGCGGGCTCGGGCCGAACCCGTCCGGCGGCGCCTCCAGGAACGGCCGGCTGGCCCGGGTGAGCGCGCGGATCTCGCGGCCGCCCAGCGTCTCGACGAACGTCGCCGCCGACCGGCCGGTCGCGTGCCGGCCCAGGTCCTGCTCCCGCTCCAGCAGCAGGACCGAGTGCTCGAGCGCGAGCTCGGAGGCGATCGAGGCGCCCGCGACGCCGCCGCCGACGACCAGGACCTCGACGTCGCTCATCGGCCGGTGAACCCGCGCCGGCGCCGCTCGGCCCGCTCCCTGCGCCGATCCACCTTCGGGGTGATCGAGCGCTGCTTGTGCCGGACCCCGAACACCACGACCACCAGCCAGACCGCTGCGAGCACGACCACGGGAAGCACCCACGCCGTTCCCGAGCCGGACGACGACCCGCCGCCCGCCGCCGGTGACGCCGTCGCGGTGCTCGGGGCGGGCGTCCCGGCCGCGGCCTGCGCCGACGTGAACCGGAACTCACCCGAGACCGGGTGCCCGTCGGCCGAGGTCACCCGCCACTCGACGGTGTAGCTGCCGGCGGGGGCGCCGGGCTGGATCGGCTGCGTCACCACGTTGTTCACGATCCTGACCGGTCCCTGGGCGACGTTGCCGCTCGGCCCGTCGACCAGGACCTGGCTGCCCACGGCGAACGCCACCTTGTCGAACGTCAGCGTCACCTGCGACGGCGTGACCTGGATGCTGGCCCGGTCGGCCGGCGTCGTCGACTCCAGCACGTCGTGCGCGGACGCGGGGAGGGCCGTGGCCAGCAGCAGCGACAGCTGCGCCGCGGCGGCGAGGACGGCCACCCCGAGGGACAGGGCCGCGGTCCGCCGCCTCATCGGACCCCCCGGCGGCCCAGTCCCTGGACCGCGGACAGGCTGAGACCGGCCAGGGCCACCACGAGGGCGGCGCCGGCCAGCCAGCGGGCCGTGGCGTCGGCGGGGGCCGGCCTCCGCCCGGTCGCCGACGGTGCGGGCCGGGAGGCCGCGGCGATGGTCAGGCTCGGCGCCGGGTGCTCGGGCTCGGGCCGGCCGGCGACGGTCGGCTGGTCCCAGGTCACCACGCTGCCGTCGGAGTAGACCTGTCGCGCCGCGAACGTCAGCGTCCCGGACGCCGGCAGCGGTCCGGCGCTGACCGAGAAGTCCAGGAACTGGTCCGGCGCGATCCAGGCCGCCTTGTCCGTCGCCGTCCAGGTCACCGTGTGCGGTGCCGTCGTGATCGTCGTGCCCTCGTCGACGACCGGCGGGTTCAGCGGCGCGTCCCGCACCGTGATCCGCCAGCCGGCAACGGGTTTCACGTCGACCTCGGCCAGCGGATGGTCGGTCGGCAGCGTCACGGTGACGGCGACCGTGCTGGCCGTCGGCTCCTCGCTCGGCACGCGGAACGTCAGCTCGGCCTCGCTGCCGGGGGTCGTGCTGTCGGCGTGGACGACCACGTGGGCCGAGGCGGGGCCGGCCGCGACGACGACGGCCGCGGGCGCGGCGATGGCGGCGGCCAGGACGAGCGCCGCCCGGCGCGCGCGTCGCCGCGACCGCGGTGGTGGTGGGTTCGATGACAGTCGTGCGGGCATGTCGGGTCCTCGCAGGTACGCCGCGGACCGAGCGGTCGCGCGGGAGACGGGTTGGGGGCGGCGGTGCCGGTCCGCCGCCTCGACCCGAGGCCGGGTCAGGCGGGGACCGCGGTCCTCGGCGGAGCGCGCCGCCGGGCCGAACCGCGGTCCGGCCGGCCGCGAGGAGCGTTGCGCGGCAGGGGGATCGGGAGGCGCGGTGCGGGCACGGGCGCGGCACCCACGTCGGGTACGGCGCGGGTCAGCCGGTGCCAGAGGCGCCACAGCAGCGCCTCGCCGTGGGCGAGGACCAGGGTCGTCACCGCCGCCGCCAGCACGTGACCGAGGACCATCAGCGCCGTGGCCGCCGAGCCCGCCGGCAGCCCGGAGAGCCGGGGCGACATGCCGGCCATCGGGAGGCAGCCGGTGACCGCGGCGGCGTGGTGCCCGAGGTGGGCGTGCACGTCGGCCGGCCCGGTGCACGCCGCGCCGGCCTGGAACCACATCAGCGCCTCGTGCAGCGCGAGCTGGGAGCCGGCGACGACCGCGCCGATCGAGGCCACCCCGCGGCGGCGGGCGGTGAGGGCCAGGCAGACCCCGGCCATCGGCAGCGCGAGGATCAGGACGGCCCAGGCGGACGGGGCCCGCCCCCCGCCGAGCAGGTGGCCGGCCAGGGCCAGCACGACGCAGACCACGCCCAGCAGCCCCGCGCGCAGACCGCGGAGGGCTCCGGTGCCGGGGCTGCTCACCGGCCGATCCTAGAGCGCCGCGCCGCGCCGGCCGCTCCTGCTAGGAGGTGGCGACTGTCGGCCCGGCGCGGTAGACCAAGACATGACCAGTTTGCCCGATCCGGCCCAACTCGACCTTCGCCCGCTGCCCGGGAGCGAGCGCCCACCGGCGCCCGGTGTCCGCGGGCAGGCGGCCGGCCTCCCCGCGGACCAGCGGGTCGAGGTGACGCTGGTGCTCCGCCGCCGCGCTCACGCTGCCGACCAAGGTGCCGGCCAAGGTGCCGGCCGAAGGTGCCGGCCAAGGTGCCGGCCAGGCGGCCGCCGCGCCGCTCACCCGCGAGGAGCTGGCCCGGCGCTCCGGCGCGGACCCCGACGACGTCGACCTGGTCACGCGCACGCTCACCGGCCTGGGCCTGGAGGTGATCGAGGTCGACCCGGCCGGTCGCCGGGTGCGGGTGGCCGGCCCGGTGGACCTGCTGAGCCGGGTCTTCGGCACCAGCCTGGAGCAGGTCAGCAGCACGGGGCCGGCCGGCGAGGAGGTCACCCACCGGCACCGCACCGGCGGGCTGAGCGTGCCGGGCGTGCTGGACGGCGTGGTGACCGCGGTGCTCGGCCTGGACGACCGGCCCCAGTCCCGCGCGCAGTTCCGGATCACGCCGGCGGCCGCGGCGTCGACCAGCTACACCCCGGTGCAGCTCGGCGCCGTCTACGGCTTCCCGGAGGGCACCGACGGCTCCGGCCAGACGGTCGCGATCATCGAGCTCGGCGGGGGCTACGAGCAGGCCGACCTCGACACGTACTTCGGCGGACTCGGGCTGTCCGGGGTCTCGGTGCGCGCCGTCGGCGTCGACGGCGCGGCCAACGTGCCCGGGAAGGACCCGCAGGGCGCCGACGGCGAGGTCATGCTCGACATCGAGGTGGTCGGTGCGCTGGCCCCGAAGGCCGAGGTCGTCGTCTACTTCGCGCCCAACACCGACGCCGGCTTCCTCGACGCGGTGACGACGGCGGCGCAGGCCAGCCCGGCTCCGGTGGCGATGAGCATCAGCTGGGGGCAGAGCGAGGACCAGTGGACCGCAGCAGGCCCGCACCGCGATGGACGACGCGTTCGCCGACGCGGTCAGCCTGGGCGTGACCGTGACGGCCGCCGCCGGCGACAACGGCAGCGCCGACGGCGAGCAGCGACGGCAGCGCGCACGTGGACTTCCCGTCCTCCAGCCCGCACGTCCTGGCCTGCGGCGGCACGTCGCTGCGCGCGGACCCGGCGTCCGGCGCGGTCCAGTCCGAGACGGTCTGGAACGACGGCAGCGCGGGAGGCGCGACCGGTGGCGGCGTGAGCGACGTCTTCCCGCTGCCCGCCTGGCAGGGGTCGGCCGGCGTCCCGCCCGAGGGGCACGACGGCCGGCCGCGGTGTGCCGGACGTCGCCGGCGACGCCGACCCGCAGACCGGCTACCAGGTGCGGGTCGACGGCCAGCGACCTGGTGATCGGCGGCACCAGCGCCGTCGCGCCGCTGTGGGCCGCGCTCGTCGCCCGGCTGGCCCAGTCCGCCGGCCGGCCGCTCGGGTTGCTGCAGCCGACGCTCTACGCCTCGGCCGGCCGGGGCGCGACCGCCACCGGCTTCCGCGACATCACCAGCGGCAGCAACGGCGACTACTCGGCGGGCGCGGGGTGGGACCCGTGCACCGGGCTGGGCGTGCCGCTGGGGGCGGACCTGCTGCGGCTGTTCGCCCGGGCGTGAACCGGCCGCCGGCACCGGCTACTCGTCGATCGCCTTGACCTGGGCCAGTCTCCGGCGCGAGGACACGTAGCCCGCGACGGCCAGCAGCACGCCGAAGGCGAAGATCAGCGTGCCCATGACGTTGACCTGAGGCGGCACGCTGCCACCGGTGCGCTGGGCCGCGGCGTACACCCACAGGGGGAACGTCTGGGTCGAGCCGTTGTTGAAGCTGGTGATGATGTAGTCGTCGATCGAGAGCGCGAACGCCAGCAGGGCGCCGGCCATCACGCCCGGCATGATGATCGGCAGCGTCACCTTGAAGAACGTCGTGACCGGGCCGGCGCCGAGGTCGCGGGCCGCCTCCTCCAGGGAGGGGTCGAGCCCGGCCATCCGGGCCCGGACGGTCACCGCGACGTACGCGATGCTGAACATCACCTGGGCCAGCACGATCGTGCAGGAAGCCGCGCGGGATGCCCAGGGTCAGGAACATGCGACAGCAGCGCCGCGCCGAGGACGACCTCCGGAGCGGCGATGTTGGCGAACAGCAGCAGGTTCACCGAGCCGGCGCCGCGGAACCGGTACTTGCCCAGGGCCATGCCGACCCCGGTGCCCAGGATCGTCGCGATCACGGTGACGATGACGGCGATCACCAGCGAGTTCCGCAGGGCCGTGGTCAGGTCGGGGATCGCGAACAGGTCGCGGTACCAGTGCAGGGTGAAGCCCTGCCAGGTGATGTTGAACTTGCCCTTGGCGTTGTTGAAGCCGAACACGATCATCACGATGATCGGCGAGCTGAGCCACAGGATGACCAGCCAGCCCCAGGCCGGCAGCACCCAGGAGCCGGCACCGCGGCGGCTGCGCCGGGTCCGCCGCTCCGGCCGGCCGGCTCCTCGACCGTGCGCTCCAGCGCCGGCCCGGCGAGCGCGCTCATCAGGCGCCCGCCATCTCGAGCGCGTCCTCGGTCCCGAGCAGCCGGGCGTACAGGAACACGCCGATCAGCAGCGCGGCCATCAGGATGAACGACAGCGCCGCGGCCGTCGGGTAGTCCAGGTTGGTGAAGTACTCGGTCTGGATGACGTTGCCGATCATCGTCGTGTTCGTCCCTCCGAGGATCGAGGCGTTGACGTAGTCCGACGCGACGGGCACGAAGGTCAGCAGCACCCCGGCGAAGACCCCGGGGATCGACAGCGGGAACACCACGCGCAGGAAGGCCGAGACCTTCGAGGCGTACAGGTCGGCCGAGGCCTCCAGCAGCGCGGGGTCGACCCGCTCCAGCGCGACGTAGATCGGCAGCACCATGAACGGCATGAAGTTGTAGGTCAGCCCGCCGATCACCGCGGCCGGCGTGGCCAGGATGTGGAAGTCGGCCCCGACGATGTGCAGGCTCTTCAGCGGTGAGAGCACCATGCCGTTGTCGGAGAGGATCTGGTTCCAGGACTGGGTCCGGATCACGAACGAGACGAAGAACGGCAGCAGCAGCAGGAACAGCAGGCTGGCCTTGTGCGCCCCGCCGCGGAAGGCGATCCAGTACGCCACCGGGTAGGCGATCAGCAGGCACAGCGCCGTGGAGATCAGCCCGAAGACGATCGAGCGGATGAACTGGGTGTGGAACTGCGTCCAGCCCGTGCTGTAGGTGCTCCAGTGGAACGTCTGCTTGAAGCCACTGACCAGGTCGCCGGTCATCGTCGACACCGACAGCATGACCAGCGTCGGCACGACGAAGAAGATCACCAGCCACAGCCAGCCGGGAAGGGCCAGGTAGTACGGCGCGAGCCGCGCGCGCAGCCGGGCGCTCATGACTGGTAGATCGGCTCGAAGATGGACTCCCAGGTCTTCTCCTCTTCGGCACTGAGGACCCGGTAGCGGTGCAGCCGCGAGTAGTCGCTCACCGCGGGGTAGATCAGCGGGCTGGTCGCGACCGCCTCGAGGTACGCCCGGTCGTCGCCGGTCAGCCGCCGCCGCGTCCTTCTTGATGATCGGCTGGGTCGCCGGCACGGGGGTGATGTAGCTGACGTACTCGGTGATCATCGCCTGGATCTTCGGGTCGTAGACGAAGTCCATGTAGGTCATCGCGTCGACCGGGTGCTGGGCGTGGACCGGGATGCACATGTTGTCGGTCCAGATCGGCGCCCCCTCCTTGGGGACCACGAACTCCAGGTTCGCGCCGGACGCGTTGGCCTGGAAGATGTCGCCGGACCAGGCCATCGAGGCCCAGATGTCGCCCTTGGACAGCGGGTCGATGTAGTCCTGCTGGTAGTACTTGCGCACCAGCGGCCGCTGCTTCTGCAGCCAGGCCGCCGCCTTCTTCCAGTCCGCCTCCTGGGAGTTCTCCGGGTTCACCCCGACGGCCAGCAGACCGGCGCTGGGCAGGTCGGCGGTGTCGCCGAACATGCCGATCTTGCCCTTGAGCTTGGGGTCCTGCAGGTCCTCCCAGCTGGTGATCTCGTGGCCGACCCGCTTGCGGTCGTAGCCGATCCCGGTGATGCCGGACTGCCAGGCCATCGTGTAGACGTTGCCGCGGTCGTAGCTCGGGTCCTTCACCAGGTCGCTGGCGTAGGTGTAGAAGTTCGGCATCGCGTTCTGGTTCAGCGGGACCAGGTAGTCCAGCTGCAGCAGCTTGTCCAGGTAGATGCCGTTGGTGATGACCATGAGGTCGTAGCCCGTGCCCTGGCCGGAGGCGAGCACCGGCTGGATCTTCCCGAAGTAGGAGTCGTTCTCCTGGATGATCTCGTCGTACTTGACCTTGATCCCGGTCTGCTTGGTGAACAGGTCGATCGAGGGGTGGTCGTTCTGGTTCTTGGAGTCGACGTCGATGTAGAGCGGCCAGTTCGCGAAGTCGAGGGTGCCCGTCTTCCTGGCCTTGGCCCAGTACGTCGTGATCGCCGCGCGGGCGGCCTGACCACCGAGCGCGCTGCCCTTCTGGCCGGGGATGCTGCACGCCGCCAGCAGCAGGCCGAGCGCACCGAGGCCGCCGCCCTGCATGGCCTGCCGGCGGGTGAGGCGCGGCGCCGCCAGGCCCCGGAGCAGGTCGGCCGGGGGCATCGACGGCGGTCGACGGGGCGGGTCGGTCGATCATGAGGCGAGCTCCACGGAGGTGGGGGCGGAGGGCTCGGGATCCGAGCCCAGGGCGAGGGAGTGCTCCGGCCGCCAGGACAGCCACACGCTGTCGCCGCGGACGGCGACGTCCTCGGCGTCCGAGGCGTTCTGCACGAAGACCGTCAGCGTGGCGCCGTCCGGCGTGACCACGTCGTACTGGGTGGAGGTGCCGAGGTAGACGACCTCGTGGACCCGGCAGCGCAGCGCGCACATCCCCGGGGCCGGCCGGTTCTGGCCCAGCACGATCTTCTCCGGGCGCACGGTGAGGTCGAGGGGGCGACCCACGGCCGCACCGACCCCGGCCGCGTCGGGCACGACGATCGACTCGTCCGGGCCGGACTCGAGGACCGCGGTGCCGCCGTCCATCCGCGTCACGGTGCCGGTCATGAGGTTCGAGGTGCCGATGAAGCCGGCGACGAACCGGGTGCGGGGCCGTTCGTACACCTCTCGGGGCGAGCCGAGCTGCTCGATCCGCCCGGCGTTCATCACGACCAGCCGGTCGGACATGGTCAGGGCCTCGTTCTGGTCGTGGGTCACGAAGACGAACGTGATCCCGACCTCGCGCTGGATCCGCTTGAGCTCCAGCTGCATGGTCTGCCGGAGCTTGAGGTCGAGCGCGGCGAGCGGCTCGTCCAGCAGCAGCGCGCGGGGCCGGTTGACCAGCGCGCGGGCCAGCGCGACCCGCTGCTGCTGGCCGCCGGACAGCTCGCGCGGCATCCGGTCCGACTTCCCGTCGAGCTGGACGAGGTCGAGCATCTCGTTGACCCGGCGGTTCGTCTCGTCCCGGTCCACCGACTTGCGCTTGAGGCCGAAGGCGACGTTCTCGAACACGTTCATGTGCGGGAACAGCGCGTAGGACTGGAAGACCATGTTGACGTCGCGGTGGTTGGGCGCGACCCCGACCACGTCGTCGCCGTACAGCAGGATCTGGCCCTCGGTCGGCTCCTCGAAGCCGCCGATCATCCGCAGGGTCGTGGTCTTGCCGCACCCGGACGGGCCGAGCAGGGAGAAGAACTCGCCCTCGCCGATGACCAGGTCGACCCGCTCCACAGCCGCGACCACGCCCCGGCGGGACTGGAAGTGCTTGGCGATGCCGACCAGCTCGATCGCCGGGACGGTGTCGGAGGGCTTCGTCGCTTCCGCGTTGGACATGGAAGGGCACGTTAGTCCAACGAACCACGCTTCGTGAGCGCCCGAAGGCAACGAATTCCGCACGAGTGCCGGGACGGGGGTGCCGCGGTCACCCGCCGGGACCTCTGGTCATGGTTCTGTGACCGTTCCGTGCTCATCGGGTGGTGCTCCCGACTCTTCCGGCCTAGCGTCGTTGCATGCTCGTGACGTCGACCGCCACGATCGCGCTGGACGGCTGGCCGCCCCCGACGATCGAGATGCACGCCCTGCTGGCGGCACTGACCGAGTCCGGTCACGACGGCTCGGCCGGACCGGCCACCGCCTTCCAGCACCTCAACGAGGTCGACGTCTCGTTCGCCTTCCAGCTCGCCGACGGCGCCCGGGCCGACAGCCGCGCGCAGCAGATCGTCCACGACGCGATGGCCAAGGTGTACGCCGGCCCGATCCACGTGCACGTCGACGTCGTCGAGAGCGACCCGCCGCGCGCGCCGCAGGTCGACCTCACCGGTGGCCGCCGGCAGGTGGTGGACCTGACCGCACCGGGGGAGCCGCAGGACACCGACCAGTCCTGCTGCGAGCGCAGCTGTCGCCGGGCGGCGGCGATCTACACGGTGGCGGTGGCCACGGCGTCCAGCGCGCGCGGCGACCTGGAGCTGACCCTGCCCCTGTGCACGATGCACGCCCAGTCCCTCGGCCGCCGGGCCACCGCGCTCGCCTGAGCGAGCCCCACGGGACTCCGTCCTCAGCGCTCCGAGCGGGCCAGCACGACGGTCAGCGAGCCGAGCATGAGCACGGCCAGGCCGAGCAGCGGGACGACGTCGCTGCTGTGCTGGGACACGGTGGCGGCGACCGGGGCGCCGATGGTCTCGCCGCCCGCGAAGGCCAGGTTGAACAGCGTCGTGCCCACCGCCACCGCCAGCCCGGCCCGCTCGGAGGCGTCGGTCAGCAGCCAGGCCGCGGGGATGCCGAAGGACGTGACGCAGGTGCCCATGAGCACGACCATCAGGGCGACCAGCGGAGCCACCCCGTGGGGGAGCGGGAGGACCGCCAGCAGGACCGCCGCCGCGGCCAGCCCGGTCGCGATCGGCAATGTCGCGCCGCGCCGGTCGGACAGGCGCCCGGTCAGCGGCGAGACCACCGTGCTGACCGCCGACGCGCACAGGAAGGTGCCGCCGATCACCACCGCCGAGGCGCCGAAGCGGTTGAGCCGCAACGGGATCAGGGTGTTGGTGGCGCCGATGGTGAGGGCGTCGAGCATGACCAGCCACCCACCCAGCACGAGTCCCGGCGTCCGCACGACGTGCCGCAGCGGTGGCCGGGGGGCCGGCTCCGGCCAGGGCGGCACCGGGCTGCGGACGACCCACGGCACGAGGAGCAGGGACGCGGCCGCGACCACCGTGAACAGCACGTCGCCCCCGAAGGCGACCGCGGCCGTACCCAGCACCGGCCCGATCAGCGTGCCGAAGATCGCGGCGCCGATGACCGAGCCCAGGACGTGTCCGCGCCGGTCGGTCGGCGTGGCCGCCACCACCCAGGTGAGCGCACCGCCCCAGATGCAGCCCGAGGCCACGCCCTGCACGGCCCGCAGGCCGTCCAGCCAGGGCAGCGAGGACGCGAAGCCGAACGCCGTCAGCGCGGTCGCGAAGATGAGCAGGCCGACGACCGTCGTGCGCCGTACGCCGAACCGGATCGCCAGCCAGCCGCCGAGCAGGGCGCCCGGGATCAGGCCCGCCGTGTACGACGCGGCGAGCACGCCGACCTGGGCCTTGGAGGCGCCGGTCGAGGCGGCGAAGTGCGGCAGCATCGGCGTCACGGCCGAGTACAGCGAGGACTCGAGCAGGAACAGCACCTTCACCAGGCGGACCAGGCGGAGCGCGGGGAGCTGCTCACCCACCACCGGCCCCCTGTCTCTCGGCTGCGCCGTCATCCTGACCGGTCGATCAGGAAGCGTAGTGCCGGGCCGCTCCGCGGGGCCCTCGCGGGTCGTGACGGGCGGTCCCAGCGCGGCGGCCTACCCTGTGGTCGGGGCTCGGGCAGAATCACGAGGGGCCACCAGCCCGCCATCGACGGCTCTGCCCGGTCAGGGGAGACCGTCACGACGAGGAGCACGATGCCGGGCAAGCTGTCGCAGGCCGACCAACAGCACGGGCGTGGCCTCATGGCGCGGCTGATGGGGCAGGTGTTCGACCTGTCCCGCATGCGGGTCGTCCCTCGCTCGCTGCGGATGCCCCTGATCCGGGACGGGGTCGACCCCACGCCCCGGCTGGCCGAGATGCGCGAGCGGGCTCCGGTCGGGCGGCTGGCCCGCTTCTTCGGCCGCACCATCTGGCTGGCCACCGGCTCGGAGGAGGTCCGCGCCGCGCTGGCCGACCCCACCAGCTTCAGCAACGACGTGCGGCCGTTCGTCGGGACGGCCACGGCCAACCCCGAGTACGGCATCGGCGGCCTGGGGTTCACCGACCCGCCCGAGCACACCCGGCTGCGCCGCATCCTGACCCCGGAGTTCACGGTCCGGCGGCTGGAGCGGCTGCGCCCGCGGATCGATCGACATCGTCGAGCAGCAGCTGCGAGGAGCTCGAGGCGGCCGGCCCGGTCGGCGACCTGGTGCAGGACTTCGCGTTCCCGATCCCGTTCCTGGTGATCTGCGAGCTGCTCGGCCTGCCGGACGAGGACCGGCGAGAGTTCCAGCGGATCGGCACGGCCCGGTTCGACCTCACCCACGGGCGGCGTCGGCGCGTTCGACGCGGCCTCGGTGCTCGCGCGACTTCCTGCTCGCCGCCGACCCGCAAGCAGCGGGCGACGCCCGGGTGACGGCCTGATCGGCGCGATCATCACCGAGCTGGGCGACGACATCGACGACATCACGCTCAGCGGCCTGGCCGACGGGGTCTTCCTGGGCGGGTTCGAGACGACGGCCAACATGCTCGCCCTCGGGACCCTGGTCCTGCTGCAGAGCCCGGAGGGGCGGCCAGGCCATGCTCGACGGCGACCAGCCGGTCGCCGACGCGGTCGAGGAGCTGCTGCGCTACCTGTCGGTCGTGCAGGTGGCCTTCCCCCGGTTCGCCCGGCACGACATGGAGCTGTTCGGCCAGCACATCAAGGCCGGCGACGTCGTGATGTTCTCGCTCAGCGGGGCCAACCGCGACCCGCGGCTGGGACCGGGCATGGGAGAGTTCGACCCGCGGCGGCACGGCGCTCCCACATGGCGTTCGGGCACGGCTTCCACCGCTGCGTGGGCGCCGAGCTGGCCCGGATGGAGCTCCGCACGGCCTACCCGGCGCCTGCTGCGGCGCTTCCCCGAGCTCCGGCTGGAGGTGCCGGCCGCCGACCTCACCTTCCGCAAGCTCTCGCTCGTCTACGGCGTCGAGCACCTGCCGGTCCGGCTCGGCCCGACGGCCTGACCGGTCAGCAGGCGGGGTGCCGGAGCTGCACCCGCACGCTGTGCGTGCTCGCCGACAGGGTCACCGTGCCGGTCGCCGGGTCGATCGCCCCGGCCGAGGAGCCGGCCAGGTTGCCGACGAACGCCGGGCAGCTGGAACAGCACCGGCCCGGCCGGCGCGTGCCCGGTGCAGGGTGAAGGTGACCGTCCGGCCCTTCGCGCTGACCGTGACGCCGAGGTGCTGCCCGCCGGTGATCGGGACGTTGGTCAGCGCGATCTGCTGACCGGAGCAGGTCCAGGACTTCGGGACGCCGCGCCCGACGATCAGTGTGCCGTCGCCGCGCTCGGCGACCAGGGAGTCCAGCAGCGTCAGGTTGGCGTCGGCCGAGCCCCACGCGTGCGGGGAGGCGCCGGCGCCGGACGTCGGGTGGTTGCCCGACCCAGGGCGAGCTCGGGTCGGGCGCCTCGACGCTCTCCCACCACGAGTACGGCCCGCTCTGGGTGTTCTCGATCATGAACTGGTAGTCCGAGGATCCCCTGGTCGCGGTGCTGCGTTGCTCGGCCAGTCCCCACTCGCCGTACCCGGCGTTGTAGCCGGTGCTGTAGTCCGTGTCGCCGTACCCGCCGAGGGTGTTCGGCGGCAGGATGCCCTTGAGCCGGCCGAACCCGTAGTCGTACGTCGCGTCGATCAGGTCGTAGCCCGGGCCGTTGATCGCGGCGTCGAACAGGTACCCGTCCCACGCCCACCGGCCGAACAGGAACGGCGCGCGCCCAGTTGGCGTCCTGCGGGTTGGAGCACCGGTTGGCGGTGTTCGGGCTCGACCATCGAGCACGGCAGGTAGTTCAGGTGGTTCGTGGTGATGGTGGTGGTCAGCGTCTGGTTCACGGCGCCGAGCAGGCTGTTGTACTCGTTGTTGGCCCAGGTGGCCTCGGTGGTGTCGCCGACCTGCTGGGCCAGCCAGCTTGTACGACGCCAGCCCCATGAGCGCGGAGTAGTCGTCGATCGTCCAGTAGCCGTTGGCGTCGATGTCCGGCGTGTTCTCGATGATCCCGCCGGGGCCGGTGCGGGCCGCCGCGATCGCGTGCGCGCTGTCCTTGATGCTCGGCTGCAGGGCGTCCCCGCCGGGCCCGGGGGTGTCGAAGTTGGCCTTGCACCGACGTCAGGTCACCGGTCTTCTGCAGGTAGATCGCCCACGGCCAGGAGTACTTCCAGATGCCGTCGTCGTACTGCGCCTGGGTGCCGACGACGTCGCGCGCCTGCAGCAGCAGGTCCAGCGCCGAGGTCGTGCCGTCGGACCGGAACCCCTGGGTCAGCATGTTGGCCAGGATGCCGATGACGTCGTGGCTGTACTCCTTGTCGTAGCCGTTGACGCCGGTCTTCAGGTCGGCTCCCGCGCGGGTGATCTGGGTGTAGATGAAGCCGGTCCGGTACGCGTCGGCCAGCCTCATGTCCGGCAGCTTGCGGATCTGCACGAGGTGGCTGAGCTGGCCGTTCCAGAACGACCGCATGTGGGCGTAGTGCTGCGCGTAGCCGCCGGCCGCCCGCAGCTGCGCGGCGGTCGGTGCGGCGTAGGAGCCGCCGAACTCGTCCGACACCGCGGCGTAGTCGTGGTTGACCGTGCGGTGCGCGGGCACGGTGGTGGACGCACTGCCGAGCGCGGTCAGGTTCGAGGTCGGCTGCGGGTCGACGGTCAGCGCCTTGCCGGTCGGGTTGGTCACGCTCACCCGGCTGTAGATCACGACGTACGGGTGGCCGCCGATCGTGACCTTGTCGCCGAAGTTGGTGATGGTGACGGCCGCGCCGCCGTGGTGGAAGCCGGTGACCAGCGCGGGCAGGTACCCGCCCGCGTTGACCCACGTGGTGCGGCTGCCGTCGTAGACACCGTAGCCGTAGGTCTGCTGGTTGTTGATCACCACGAAGCTGCCGGTGAGACAGGCCACGACCGCCTGCTGGTTGCCGGCCCAGCCGATGGCGGCCGCCGTCGTGCCGGTGGCGTACTCGGTGTTCGTGGTCGTGCCGCAGGAGGCACCGGTCAGCTGCGCGGCCGGGGTGGCGGCGGCCGGCTGGGCCGCCGTGGGCTGGGTCGCCGCCCCCGAGGACAGGGTCGGCACGACCGCGAGCGCGGCGGCGGAGGCGAGGACGGTCAGGGTGGTGCGGAAGGAACGCATCGTCGGGCCCCTGAGACCTCGGCCGGCCGTCAGCGGCGCGGCATGAGTGGTTCGTCCAACGTAGCCACGACGACGAAAAGCGCGACTCGAGACGCTGGCCGCCCGGTCAGTGGACGGTCAGTGGACCGGCAGGACCGTCCAGTCCGGGTGACCGGGCATCGGAGGCGTCCGGGTGCCGTACAGCCAGTCCCGCAGGAAGGCGGTGAGGTCCTGACCGGTCGAGGCCGAGGCGTAGGCGATGAAGTCGTCCGTGGACCGGGAGGTCCCGGCCTCGTCCTGGGCCCAGCCGCGCTCCAGCCGGTCGAACGCCGTGACGCCCACCTTCTGCCGCAGCGCGTAGAGGACGAGCGCGCCGCCGAAGTACACGTTGTCGCTGAACTGGTCGGAGGCGTTCTTCGGCCGCGCGACCGGACCGGTCTGCGCGCGGTAGCGGTCACCGCGCGCGTAGATCCACCTCATCAGCGCGGGCAGTGTCCGCACGTCGACCCCGCTGTCCCCGGCGAGGTAGCCGCGGGGCGCGGCCCAGGTCAGCTCGTACCAGGTGGCGTGCCCCTCGTTGAGCCAGATGTCGCTCCAGGTGCGGGGCGTCACGCTGTCGCCGTACCACTGGTGGGCGAGCTCGTGGGTCATCGTCGGGGCCCAGACGGCGCGCGGCTCGCCGGTCCACCAGGTGCTGTCGAACAGCGAGAGCGTCTGCGTCTCCAGCGCGAAGCCGATGTTCGCGGTGACGACCAGCGTGCCGTAGAGCGGGAACGGGTACGGCCCGGCCCGCGCGATCATCCAGCGCAGCTGGCTCGGCTCGACCGCGAGCAGCCGGGCGTACGTCGCGCGCTGGTCGGTCGGCACCACGTCGCGGACCTGGACGCCGTCGACCGTGCCGCGCTGGATCACGCTGTAGCGACCGACCACCACCTGGGTGAGCTCGGTGGCCATCGGCTGCCGCTCCTCGTAGGTCCACACCGTGCGCCCGGCGCGGGTGCGCTCGCCGGTCAGCACCCCGTTGGCGACGGCCGTCTCCCCGGCCGGTACGTCGATGCGGAAGGAGAACGTCGCCAGGTCGGACGGGTGGTCGTTCGAGGGGTACACCAGGTTCATCAGGTTGGGCTGGCCGGCCATCGCCGAGCCCTCGGCCGTCCGGAAGAACACGTCGTCCTTCTCCACGGCCGGGTCGGCCGTGGTGGGCACGGCCGTGAAGTGGCGGACCTGGACGACGAAGGCCGCCCCGTCGCGGATCGGCCGCGGCGGGGTGATGACGAGCTCCCCGCCCCGGCGCTCGAAGGCCGCGGTCGCGCCGTCGACGGTGACCGCCCCCGGACCGCCGCCGCGGAAGTCGAGGTCGAAGCGGGACAGCGACTGGGTCGCCACGGCGGACACGGTGACGGTGCCGTCGATGCCCTGCGCGGGGGACCGGGTGGCGTAGCGGAGGGCCAGGTCGTAGTGCTGCACGTCGTACCCGCCGTTGCCCAGCTTGGGGTAGAGCCGGTCCCCGAGCCCGGGCGCTCCCGGCCGGGGCACACCGGCGCCGGCGGCGGCGTACGACGCGGTGCCGACGAGGACGGCGGCGGCCGTGAGGGCGGCGCAGGCCGCCCGGCGACGGCGCAGATGCAGGACCATGTGGGGACGCTAGCCCTGTCGGCGGCACCGGCGACACTGGTCGGGTGCCCCGGCCCAACCGCGTGACCCCGGACGGCCGGCTGCTCGCCGTCCCCGACCGCGGGCTGTTCTGGGGCAACCGCGGGCCCCTGCTCGACCGGCACGGCGAGCCGTCCCGGCACTCCGGCGGGCGGCGCTGGATCGTCTGCGTGCTGGAGTTCAAGGGCCGGCGCCGGGTGCAGTGGCAGCCCGGACGGCTGACCGAGCTGTACTTCCTGGACGAGGCGACCGCGCTGGCGGCGGGCCACCGGCCGTGCGCCGAGTGCCGGCTGGAGGCGCACCGCGCGTTCGCGGCGGCCTGGCGCAGCGCCCACCCGTCCGACCCGCCGGGCGTCACCGCCATGGACCTGCGCCTGCACCACGACCGCCTCGACGACCGCGGGCCGGGTGTCCATCGCCGCCACGAGGCGGAGCTGTCCGGCCTGCCGGACGGCGCGATGGTCGAGCTGGCCGGCCGGCCGCTGCTCGTGCGCGGCGGCGAGCTGCTGGCCTGGACCCCCGGCGGGTACGCCGGGCGGCGGCCCCGGGCCGCCATCGGCGCCGTCCGGGTGATCACGCCGCGGTCCACCGTGGCCGCGCTCGCGGCGGGGTACCGGCCGGTCCTGCACCCGACCGCTGGCTAGGGTCCTGGCGTGGCGAGACCGGTCTGGCGCGAGGTCGGCATCGCCGTCCGCGAGATCCGCACCGACTTCGCCGAGTCGGCCCAAGGGGTGGCGACCGACGGCCGGCGGTGGTTCGTGGTCTCCAACCGCGCCGTCGTCGGCCCGATGCGCAAGATCACCGACCCGCGGGCGGTGCTGCAGCCGCACCGCAACTGCCGCCGGGTGGGGGTCTACGACGCCGGCGGCACCAAGCTCGGCGAGATCGCGCCGACCGAGCCGGTGTGGGCCGAGCTGCTGCGCCGCAACCGGGGGTGGCCCGGCAAGCAGGACGTGCACCTGGGAGCTCCGGACTGGTCGGACGGCTCGCTGCTGGTGCCGACGCAGCGGCCCTCCGGCGTGTGGGTGATCTCCGACGGGCTGACCCGCCAGGAGTGGTGGCCCGACCCCGAGCCGGTGCACCCGGAGCGGTTCTCCTGGATCGCCCGCCATCCGCGAAACGGCTTGCTCTACACCAGCATCCACTGGCATCCACGCGAGCTGCAGGCGCTCGAGGACCGCACCCTTCGCCGGGTGCCCGCGGCCGACATCCACCTCGCCCCCACCACCCCGGCACCGGACCGGGTGCAGGGCGGCGCCTTCACCGGTGACGGCCGCGTGCTGCTCACGTCGAGCGCCGGCCAGGGCCGGCTGTTCAGCTACGCCGTCGACGACGGCGGCGTCCTGGATGTGCTGTCCGGCCTCGGCTTCCACGAGATGGAGGGCCTGGCCGTCCACCCGATGACCGTGGCCGGGGAACGGGCCGACGTGCACATCCTGGACGCCACCACGCAGTACTGGCCGTTCCTGCGGTGGGGCGACTCGTTCGCCGTGCGCAGCTTCGCCGGCGGCTGAGGCTCAGGGCCGGAAGGCCCGCACGGTCCCCGACCCGAGCGAGGCGAACAGGGTGCCCGCGGCGACCGAGGGTGCCGCGGTGACGTCGGCCCCGTGGGTCGAGCCCGGCTCGGTGAAGTGCCAGAGCACCGCACCCGAGCCGTCCCGCAGGGCGTACAGCGCCGATGTCGCCGGGCGGGCGACCGTGGCGTAGACGACGCCCCCGGCGATGGCCGGCTGCGTCACGACACCGCCGGGCAGGGTGGTCGACCAGGTGGCCGCACCGCTCCCGAGGCTCCGGGCCCGCAGCTGGCCGCTCGCGTCGGCGAGGATCAGCTCGGTCGTGGTGGCCGAGAGGCTGAACGCCGCGGTGCCGGCGATCGTCACCGACCAGCGCCGGGCGCCGGCCGGTGTGTACGCCGTGACGACCCGCGAGCTCCCGTGCGAGCCTGCCGTCACGACGTTGCCGTTGCTGAAGAGCACGTGCCCGCCCGGCACCGACCGGGTCCACTCGGTCGCACCGGTCGAGGGGTTGACGGCGGCCAGCGCCGAGCCGGTCGAGACGTAGAGCCGGGTGCTGTCCGAGGCCAGCGCGCCGGCCTGGCCGGGCAGGGAACGGTGCCACAGAACGGCTCCGGTGTGGACGTCGACCGCGACCAGCCGGTTCGGCTGGATCTCGCTGGGCGGGTCGGCGGCGACCACCGCGATGCCGTTGAACGTGATCGGCGAGCTCATCTGGTTGCCCTGCAGGAGCGACCAGCGCACCGCGCCGGTCGACGCGTCGTACGCCGTGAGCCAGCTGTTCGCGTCGTCCGGCGTGCACTCCTGGGTCGGGACCAGCAGGAGCCCCATCGTGAAAGCCGGCCCGGCCGAGGCGATCCCGCACTCCGGCGCCTGCCGCGTCCAGCGGGTGACGCCCGTCGTGGCGTCGACGGCGTGCACGTCGGCGGCGGCGCCCATGACGTACGCCGTGCCGCCCGACGAGACGACGCCGGTGGTCTGTGCGGCGTCGCAGCAGGGCTCGGGGGTGGTGAGCGACCAGACCTGGTGCAGGCCGGGGGCGTTCGCGGCGGTCAGCGTGCTCTCGAGCGGGTTGAACCCGGTGCGGCCCTGGTTCCAGCCCGACTGGTACCACGGACTGGGTGTCGAACCGGATGTCGTGGCCGCGCCCCCTGGTGCGGCCACGGCGCCGGTCACGCCGGTGGCCAGGACGCAGATCGAGGCGGCGACAACAGCGATGAGCAGGCGAGCTCGGGCGCGGTCCATGGCGTCGTTCCTTCCAGTGGTCGGCATGGTCAGCAGACTTCAGGCCGGGGTTTCCAGCAGCAGGAGGAGCCGGGCCGGCCCCGGCTGATACACCGCCGCTCACGCACGCTGAGCCGCCCAGGGGAGTTTGGGAACGCCGATCTCAAGTGTGCCGCGGCCGGGCCGATGGTGGTCCGGAGAGATCGGTCTGTCGAAAGGTCCGGCGATGAGCGTGGTGGCTCCCTGGCGTGCGCTGCGCTGCGCGCTGCCCGCGCGCCGTCTGCACCGCGTGTTCATGGTCGTGGTGTGCGCCGTCTTCGTGACGTTCGTCGTCTCGACGATCCCCGGCGTACGGCCCACGACCGGCTACAACCTCCAGCTCGACGGCTGGCTGAACAACATCGCCTACATGCTGAGCCCCGTCGTCTGCCTGGTCCGCTCGCGTCGGGCGACATCGTTCCGGGCCAGCTGGCGGATCCTCGCACTGGGCCTCGCGCTGTACGGCCTGGGGAACGTGTACTGGACGATCTTCGTCCGGCCGCTGGACCCGGAGCCGTTCCCGTCCCCGGCCGACGGACTGTGGCTGTCCTTCTACGGATTCGCGTTCGTCGCGCTGCTGCTCGTGGTCAAGGAGATCGCCGAGCGGCTTCCGCTGAGCCTGTGGCTCGACGGCATCGTCGGCGGTCTGGCCGTGGCCGCCGTGGTGGCCGCGGTCGCCGGGCCCGTGCTCGCCGTCACCGGCGGGAGCCTGGCCGCGGTGATCACCACGCTGGCGTACCCGTTGCTCGACGTCCTGCTGCTGCTGATCGTGACGGCCGTCCTGGCGCTGTTCCACTGGCGGCCACCGGCCGGCCTGTGGTTCCTCGCGGCCGGGCTCACCGCCTTCGTGGTCGCCGACATGGTCTACCTGTTCCACGCCGCCAACGGCACCTACCAGCCGGGCGGGATCGACGACAGCGTCTGGGTCCTGGCCACGCTGCTCATGGCGCTCGCGCCGGGCTGGCCGCGGCGCCCGACCGGGGTCGGCCTGCCCTCCCTGGTGCTCCTCGGCATCCCGATCGGCGCCACGCTGATGGCCGTCTGGCTGCTGGTCTTCTCGAACTCGCACGCGCTGCACCCGGTCGCGGTCGGCCTGGCCGCGGCCACCATCGTGGCAGCGCTCGGCCGGTTGATCGTGACGTTCCGCGAGGTCCGCACGCTGGCGCACAGCCGGCAGCTCGCGCTGACCGACGAGCTGACCGGTCTGGGCAACCGCCGCGCGTTCTACGAGCAGGTGGAGAACGTCACCCACGCGATGGAGCCGGGAGCGACCGCCGCCCTGCTGCTGCTCGACCTCGACCGGTTCAAGGAGGTCAACGACAGCCTCGGGCACCACGCCGGTGACGACCTGCTGTGCCTGGTGGCCGATCGCCTGAGCGAGTGCATGCACGGCAGGAGCGAGGTGCTGGCCCGGCTGGGCGGTGACGAGTTCGCCGTGTTCATCACCGACGTGGACGCGGCCGAGGCCGAGCGCGTGGCGCAGTGCGTGCACGACGTCCTGACGCCGCCCTTCACGGTCGACGGCGTGACCGTGCGGGTTGACGCCAGCGTCGGCATCGCCCTGTTCCCCGAGCACGGCCGCGAGGTGGCGAACCTGTTGCGGCGCGCCGACATCGCGATGTACCACGCCAAGTCCGCGCGCAGCGGGCACTACGCGTACACCAGCCAGGACGACGCCGGTGGCGGCGAGGAGAGGCTGCGCACCCTCGAGGAGCTGCGCGAGGCCGTCCTCAGCGGAGGCCTGGCCGTCTTCTACCAGCCCAAGGTCGACTCGCGCACGATGCGCGTGGGCGGCGTCGAGGCGCTGGTGCGCTGGCCGCACCCCACGCGCGGACTGCTGCTGCCGGCGGCCTTCCTGCCGCTCGCCGAGCAGTCCGGCCTGATGCGGGACCTCACCAGCGCGGTCCTGGAGCAGTCGCTGGACCAGATCCGGCTCTGGCGGGACGAGGGCCGCCACCTCCGCGTGGCGGTCAACCTGCACGCCTCGTCGCTGGTCGACGTCGAGCTGCCGCAGCGCGTCGCAGGCTTCCTGGAGAGCCGCCGGCTGCCGGCCGACTGCCTCGAGCTCGAGATCACCGAGGACTTCCTGATGGAGGACCGCGAGCGGGCCCGGCAGATCCTGACCGAGCTGCGCGCGCTGGGCATCCGGCTGTCCGTCGACGACTTCGGCACCGGGTACTCCTCCCTGGCCTACCTGCGCGAGCTGCCGATCGACCAGCTGAAGCTGGACCGGTCGTTCGTGCTGCCGATGTCCGAGGACCCCCGGGCGGCGGCCATCGTCCGGTCGACCATCGAGCTGGCCCACTCGCTCGGCATGACGCTCGTGGCGGAGGGCGTCGAGGACGAGGCCACCGCCGGGCAGCTGGCCGTCTCCGGCTGCGACGAGTCCCAGGGCTTCTACTTCTCCAAGGCCCTCCCGGCGGCCGACCTGGAGAGCTGGCTGGACGGCCGGGACGCCCTCGCCACCGGTGCGCCCCCGGCCCCGCCCGAGCCGGTGACCGCGCGCGTCGTCGAGGACGTGCTGTGAGGCGGCTCTCGGACATCGGCATCGAGTCGGCCATCGAGAATCGACGCCATCGAGCCGGGCACGCCCCAGCGCGTGCCGGCCGCCCCGGCGCAGGACACCGCGTCCCGGCTCAGCCCACTGGGCCTGGAGGTGCGCGCGGGAGCCGGCGTGCTGGCCCTGCTGGGGGATGAGCTCGACGCCTTGGCGGACCGCTGCGCGGCGCCGTCGACCGCCCGTCCGGCCTGGCTGCGGGCTTCGGTCCAGGCGCTGCCGCCGGAGGCCAGCTGGGCGGTCGCGGTCCGCGACGCGCAGCACGGCCTGCGGGCGGCGCTCGTCGTGCACGAGCAGGCGCACCAGAGCCACCGGTCGGTGACCCTCGCCGGCTGCGGCTCGGGCCACTGCGGCGCGGTGCTCGCCGACAGCGCGGAGGCGGCCGCCCTGCTCGGCTACGGGTTCGGCCGCGCGCTGCAGGAGCGTGGTGGCCCGGTCTGGACGCTGCTCGGACCGGTGCCGGACCGCACGCCCTGGCTGGCCGACTTCGTGGCGACGCTGCCGGGGGGCGAGCTGGCCCCCGCCGGTGGCGTGCCGGCGGTTCGCCGGACCGACGCGGTGTCGGCGCGGGACTACCTCGGCCCGTCCCTGCAGCGGACCTTGCGCAAGGCCGCGAACCGGGCCGCGCGGGACGGCGTGGACCTGAGCGTGGCGTTCACCGGCGACCCGCTGCGGGTCGCCGCGCTGCTGCCGGCGCTGGAGCAGCTGCACCGCGAGCGCGACCACGACCGCGGCCGGCCGAGCGAGCTGGACGACCCGGCGGCCCTGCGCCTGTGGCGCGACCGCATCACCGGGCTGGCGGAGGCCGGGCGGATCGAGGTCGCCACCCTGCACGTGGACGGCGTGCTGGCCGCGCAGGTGATCGGCATCGTCGACGTGGGGGCCTACCGGGTGCTGGAAGGCAACCTGGCCACCCGGCTCTCGCGGTACTCGCCCGGTCGCGTCCTGGAGACCGAGGTGCTGCAGCGGATGCTGGACGACCCGTCGCACGAGCTGCTGGACTGGATGACCGGCGTCGCGCCGGAGGCGTTGCTGGCGGCCAACCACCTGCAGCCGGTCAGCGTCGTGCGGGCGGTCTTCGCCGGCGGCCGCCCGGCCTGACGGGAAGCGCCGTCGGGCCTAGACCGCCGCGGGCCGGGCGTCCGCGACCCGCACCGCCCGGACGACCGCGTCGTGGATGTGGGCCTCGTGCCCCTGGTGGTCGGCCTGGGTGCGGGGCCGGGACTCCGTGGTGACGACCGTCCAGCCCGGGCCGAGCGCCTCGACGACCTCGTTGGTCGTCCAGCCCATCTCGGCCAGCCCCGGCCGCTCCACCGGAGTCGCCTGGTCGCTGAAGTCATGGCCCACGACGAGCAGGGTGCCGCCGGGCGCCACCGCCTCGGCCAGGTGCCGCCACAGCTGCGCCCGGGCCGGCTTCGGCAGGTGCAGGAAGAAGGCGGAGACCAGGTCGTACGTGCCCCCGGCCGGCTCCTGGGTCAGGTCGAGGTGCGTCCAGGTCACCCGGGCTCCCAGTCGCCCGGCCTGCTCGGCCGCCCGCGCGAGCGCCACCGACGAGAGGTCGGCGGCGGTGACCTCCCAGCCCTGCTGAGCCAGCCAGATCGCGTCGCCGCCCTCGCCGCAGCCGGCCTCGAGCGCGGTCCCCGGCGGGAGGTCGGCGACCTCGTCGACGAGCACGGCGTTCGGGTTGCCGCTCCAGATCCGGTCGGCGACGCCGTACCGCTCGTCCCACGCCTGCTCGCCGAAAACCCGCGCCTGGCGGTAGTGGCGCAGCGCGGCCGCCGCGTCCTCGCTCACCAGGTCGGCGTTGATCATCGACGCGGCCCGCAGCCCGGCCGCGGCCGAGGTCACCACCTGCGCCTGCGGGTCGGTGAGGTTGCCGGCGACGAAGAGCCCGGGCACCACGGTGGCGCCGGTGGGGTCGGCGTCCACCCGCGTGCCGATGGCCTGCCCCTCGAACTCGATGTCGACCGGACGGATGCCCAGCGGTGCGAGCAGCTCGGCCCGGGCCCGCAGCCGCGGCGCGACCACGAGCGCGTCGAGGGCCACCGCCGCCCCGCCGCCGAGCCGGACCCCGGTGAGCGAGCCGTCGGCGCTGTCCTCGGTGAGCAGGCCGGTGACGACGCCCTCGACGACCGTGACGCCGAGTGCGGCCAGCTGCTCCAGCTGGTCCTCGGCCAGGGCCGGCCCGGTGTGCTGCAGCACCGTGACCCGCGGGCTGAGCTGGCGGAAGAGCAGGGCCTGGTGGACGGCCGACGGGCCGGTGACCAGCACGCCGATCCGCTGGTCCCGCACCTCCCAGCCGTGGCAGTACGGGCAGTGCAGCACGTCCCGTCCCCAGCGCGCGGCCAGGCCCGGGACGTCCGGGAGCTCGTCGGCCAGCCCGGTGGTCACCAGGAGCCGGCGGCCGCGGACCGTACGGCCGCCCACCTCCAGCCGGAAGCCGTCGTCGTCGCGGCCGACCGCCTCGACGTACGCCGTCTCGAGCTGACCGCCGTATGCCGCGAGCTGCCGGCGGGCGACCTCGGCCAGCTCTGCCGGCGGCGTCCCGTCGTGGGCCAGGAAGTTGTGGACGTGACCGGCGGCGGCGTTCCGGGGCTCGCCGGAGTCCACGACCAGCACCCTCCGGCGGAACCGGGCCAGCGCGGTCGCTCCACTCAGCCCGGCCGGCCCGCCACCGACCACCACCACGTCGTACGCGTCATCGCTCATGGCTGCACTGTGCGCGGACCTCTGACCCGACAGCAAGTACTGTTGCCGGAATGGCAAAGGCATCCAGGGCCGGCAGTGTCGAGGACGAGGACGTCCTGCGCGACGTCGGGCCGAGGCTGCGCGCCGCCCGCCAGCAACGCCGGACCACCCTGGCCCAGCTGTCGGCGGCGACGGGCATCTCGGTGAGCACGCTGTCGCGGCTGGAGTCCGGCGAGCGCCGCCCGACGCTCGAGCTCCTGCTGCCGCTGGCCCGGGCCCACCACCTGCCCCTCGACGAGCTCGTGGGCGCGCCGCCCACCGGGGACCCGCGCGTTCAGGCCCGGCCGATCCGGCGCAGCGGCCGCACGCTCTACCCCCTGAGTGCCCACCCCGGTGGGCTGCAGGCGTACAAGCTGGTCGGGCCGCCCGGCGAGCGGCCGGGGGAGCTGCGCAGCCACGAGGGGTACGAGTGGATGTACGTCCTGTCCGGCCGGCTCCGGCTGCTCCTCGGCGAGCTCGACCTGGTGCTGGCCAAGGGCGAGGTCGCCGAGTTCGACACCCACACGCCGCACTGGTTCGGCAGCGCCGGGAACCGGCCGGTGGAGCTGCTCACCCTGTTCGGCCCGCAGGGCGAGCGACTGCACGTCCGGGCCCGACCGCAAGCCCGACCGCAAGCCCGACCGCAGGTCACCCGACGGTGAGCACGACCCGTCCGGCGGCCTCGCCGGCCCGCTGACGCTCCCACCCGCGGGCGGCCTCGGCGAGCGGCACGCGCTCGTGAGTGACCTCGATGTCGCCCCGGGCGGCGTGCCCGAGCACGGCCAGCAGCGCGTCCCGGCGCTGGTCCGGGGTGAGGTCGTTGTTCGTGTAGCCCAGGACAGCGGCCGACCGGCTGCGCAGGGACGCCGAGTCCCAGACCGCGTGCGGGCCGGCACTGCTGCCGAGGTTGACCAGCCGCCCGTGCCGGGCCAGCAGGGTCGCGGCGGCGGTGGCGGGCAGGCCGCAGAGCGGGTCGACGACCAGGTCGACCGCCCCGTCCAGCGCGTCGGCCATCGCCTCGGCGAGGGCGGTGACGGCTGCGGGGTCGTGCGGGTCCGCGTCCGCGGGCAGCGCGACGACCGCGTCCGCGCCGGCCCCGCGGGCCCGCTCCTGGGCGGCGGCACTGCGGGCCGCCGCCACGACCCGGCGAGCGCCCAGGAGGCGGGCGGCCTGGACCGCCACCTGCCCGACCACGCCCCCCGCGCCCAGCACGAGCACCTGCTCGCCGGGAGCGAGGCCACCGCGCAGGGTCAGCACGCTCCAGGCCGCCACCGCCGAGAGCCCCAGTGCCGCAACGGTGCTCACGTCCACGTCGTCCGGCACCGCGACCACGTCGACATCGGCGGCCACGCAGGTCTCGGCCATGCTTCCGTCGCCGGAGCTCATCCCGGCCGGCGTCGCGAACCACACCCGGGTGCCGGCCGGCAGCGTCGCGGACTCGCGCACGACCCCGACTCCCTGGACGCCGGGGACGTACGGCGTCGAGGGCGCGCCGAAGTACGACGTGCCGCTCGCGCAGAGCAGGTCGAGCGGCGTGATCGGCGCCGCGAGGACGTCGACGAGGGTGTGGCCGTCCCGGGTCCTCGCCGCGGGGTGCTCGCGCGCCGCGGGGGACTGCCCCAGCGCGTGGATGACGGCGGCGCGCACCGGTCAGGTCGCGATGTCGGGGTAGGGCAGGCCGTACGACGCGAGGCGCTGCGCGTACTCGAGCTGGAAGCCGAGCGGCTGGTCGTGGTCACGCTCGAACATGGCGATGAACAGCGTCAGCGTCAGGAACGGGTGCGCGCCCAGCTCGAACAGCTTCGCGTAGTCGTGGCCGGCCAGGGCCGTGCGCTCCTCGTCGGTCAGCCGCTGCCAGGTCGAGCGCTCGCCGGTCGTGCAGTTCAGCAGCTCGTTGGCCTTCTCGCCCTCCCACCACTCGACGGTGGCCGCCGGCTCGGTGCGGTAGCGCTCGACCAGCTCGGGGTCGCGGTCGACGGTGTAGAGGAACTTGTTCACCAGGTACTTGCTCATCGGCTCTCCTGACCTCTCGGGTCTCCGTTCGGGTACCAGGTGAAGTACGCCTCCATGGTGTGGAACAGGTCGAGGTGGTCGGCGTAGTCGGCCTTCGCGCCGTCGCCGGCGACGCCCATCATCAGCATGAAGTCCATGAAGCCGTGGGTGGCGTTGCCCGGCAGGTGCAGGCTGTCGAGCGACACGTCGGCGCAGCAGCCCTCGATGTCCCCGTTCGCGATCCACTCGACCGCGCGGGCGTCGAACTCCGGGTCCGGTCCGTGCGGCCCGAACTGGCGGGGGCCGCCGAGCTCGAGCGAGAGGTGGCCGGTGCCGATCACCGCGACCCGCTGGTCGCCGGGCATCGACTCCACGAGCTGGCGGATCGTGCGCCCGAGCTGCACGAAGCGCTCAGGGCGCGGCAGTGGCGGCGCGAAGATGTTGGTGTAGATCGGCACGATCGGCAGGTCGGCCTGCGGCCGCAGCGTGATGATCGGGCAGGTGATGCTGTGGTCGATGCGCAGCTCGTTGCTGAACGCCAGGTCGAAGCCCGCGTCCAGGCCGCCCCGCAGGATGTGCGCAGAGAGGTCCTCGTCGCCGGCCAGCCGGAACCTCGGCAGCCCGAACTCGCGCTCCTCGTTGTACCAGTTGGCGTCGTAGAACGGCGCCTTGCCGACGAGGAACTGCGGCATGTTGTCCAGCCACAGCTGGTGGAAGTGGTCGCTGCCGACCATCACCAGGACGTCCGGTCGCGCCGCGGTGAGCGTCTCCCGGAACCGCTCGATCTTGGCCACCCACTCGTCTGCGAACGGCGGCCGGTCGGCGCCGGTCGCGGTGCTGGCCCGGTAGTAGAACGGGTGATGGGTCGAGGCGATGACGGCGACGAGCTCGGCCATGCACTACTCCGTTTCCTCGAGCGGGACCTCGACCGCATGGTGCTCGACGTCGAGGTACATCTCCATCCCCAGCGGCCGGGCGCGCTCCTCGGCCAGCTGCCCGAGCAGGCCGGCCGTGCGGGCCAGCAGGGACACGCCGCGCAGCAGGTCGACCGGCAGGCCCAGGTCGGCCAGGGCGGCTCCGCAGACGCCGGCGCCGTTGAGCGGCAGCGTGCGCCCCAGGACCTGCGGGTGCACCCGGCCGATGGCCTCGAAGAGCTGCAGGTGCGGGCCGCGCGTGCCCTCCTGCGGTCGCGATCGCGATCAGGGCCGGGGTCCTCGGGTCCAGCTCCTTGTGCACCGGGTGGCCCAGGCCCGGCACGAAGCGCCCGGCCGCCCGCGCCCGCCGTACCGCCTCGAGCGCGACGGCGTCCCAGCCCGCCTCGTCCGACGGCGGGTCGTCGAGGCCGGCCAGCTCGTCGGCCAGGAACCGCGCGCAGTCCTCGGTCACGCCGAGGAACCGCGAGCCGCCGCCGAGCAGGCCGGCGGCGAGCGCGCCCTGCAGCGAGTCCGGCGCCGAGAGGTAGGTCAGCCGCGCGGCGATCGCGGTCGGCGTGAATCCGTGGTCGGCCAGCGCGACGAGCACCGACTCGAACACGCGCACCTCGCCGGCCGACGGTCGGCGCCGGGCCAGCATCCACAGCGCCAGCTCGCCGAAGCCGACCTGGCCCATGAGGTCACCGGCCAGGTCGTGCCCCAGCAGCCGGATCGTCGTGGCGTCCGAGACGCCGAGCGAGGTGGGGTAGGGCGGGTGGTCGCCGGGCGACGGGCTCACGGCGTCTCCTTCGGGTCGGCCGGCCGGCACGGCGACGGCGCGGACGGCGCGGACAGTGCGGACGGTGCGGACAGCCATGCGCGCAGCTCGGCGCCGTGCTCGTCGAGGCCGGGCGGCGGCAGGCGGTAGCGGGTCGGCGTGCGGGACAGGCGGACCGGGTTGCGGACCGTCGGCACGGCGGCCTCACCCGAGCCCACGACGACCACGGGCTCCAGGCCGAGGTCGGTCGCGAACTGCACGCCCTCCGCCACGCTGTTGATCGGCGCGCAGGGCACCCCGGCCGCGATCAGGGCGTCGTACCACTCCTGCCGGGTGCGGCCGGCCAGCGCCTCGACCAGCAGTGGCCGCAGCTCGGCCCGGTTGGCCGTCCGGTCCTGGTTGCGGCGGAAGCGCGGGTCGGCCACGAGGTGCTCGACGTCCAGCACCCGGCACAGCCGGGCGAACTGGCCGTCGTTGCCCGCGATCACGATCAGCTCGCCGTCGGCGGTCGGCAGCGGCTCGTACGGGAACAGGCTCGGGTGCGCGTTGCCCATGCGGTGCGGCACGGCCCCGCCGGCGACGTACGCGCTGGTGTGGTTGACCAGTCCCGACAGGGCGGCTGACATGAGGTCGACCTCGACCCGCTGTCCGGACCCGGTGCGCTCGCGGTGCCGCAGGGCGGCCAGGATCCCGATCGCCGTCTGCATCCCCGACATCACGTCGAACACCGAGATGCCCGCCCGGTACGGCGGGCCGTCCGGGTCGCCGGTGAGGCTCATCAGGCCGGACATGGCCTGCACCATGAGGTCGTAGCCGGGCAGCGCGGCTCCCGCTCCCGCGCCGAAGCCGGTGATCGAGGCGTAGACGACGCCGGGGTTGCCGGCCGACACCGTGGCGTGGTCCAGGCCGTACTTGGCCAGGCCGCCGGGCTTGAAGTTCTCGATGACGACGTCGGCGCGCCGGGCCAGCTCCTGGGCCAGCGCCTGGTCGGCCGGGTCGGCGAAGTCCAGCGCGATCGAGCGCTTGTTGCGGTTGATCGCCAGGTAGTACGTCGCGACGTCACCACGAGCGGGCGGCATCCAGGTCCGGGTGTCGTCGCCGCCCGGGCTCTCCACCTTGACCACGTCGGCACCGAGGTCGCCGAGCAGCATCGTGGCGTACGGCCCGGCCAGGACGCGGGAGAAGTCGGCGACGAGCAGGCCGTCGAGCGGGCCGCGGGCGGCCGCGTCGTCACCGGTCATCCGGCAATCCTGCCATCGGCTCCGGGCCGGAGGCCGGGGGCGTTGACACGGCGCGGCGGCGGACCCAGAGTGACGCGGAGCCGACCCCGAGGAGATTGCGATGCCCCTGCCGGACTCCGTGCTGCTCAAGGGCGGCCTGGTGCTGACGATGGACGACCGGCACACCAGCATCCCCGGCGGGGACGTCCTCGTCGTCGGCCAGCAGGTCGCGGCCGTCGGCACCGACCTCGCGGCTCCGGAGGGCACCGTCGAGATCGACTGCACCGGCGGGATCGTGCTGCCCGGGCACGTCGACACCCACCGGCACATGTGGCAGACCGCGATGCGGGGGTACGGCGCCGACTGGACGCTGACGCAGTACTTCGTCTGGTACTACCTCGAGCACGGAAGGGCGTTCCGGCCCGAGGACATCTACGCCGGCAACCTGCTGTCGGCGATCGAGGCCCTCGACGCCGGCGTCACCACGACCGTGGACTGGTCGCACGGCCTGCAGACCGCGCAGCACGCCGACGCCGCGGTGGACGCTCTGGAGTCCGTGCCGGGCCGGTTCGTGCTGGCGTACGGCAACATCCAGGCCGGGCCCGTGGGAGTGGTCGGCCACCCCGGAGTTCCGCGACTTCGTCGAGCGGCGGATGCACCGCGCGACCTGCTCGGCTTCCAGATGGCCTTCGACGTGACCGGCGACCCGGCGTTCCCGGAGCAGGCGGCGTTCGAGGTGGCCCGCGAGCTGGACGTGCCCGTCACCACGCACGCCGGCGTCTGGGGCGCGACGAACGACGACGGCATCCGGCTGATGTACGAGGACGGCTTCATGACGCCCCGGACGATCTACGTGCACGCGGCCTCGCTGAGCGCCGACTCCTACCAGCGGATCGCCGCGACCGGCGGCTCGGTGTCGGTCTCGACCGAGAGCGAGCAGAGCGGCGGCCAGGGCTACCCGCCCACCTGGGCCCTGCGGTCGTACGACATCCCGGTCTCGCTCTCGATGGACACCAGCGTCTGGTGGAGCGGCGACCTGTTCTCGGCGATGCGGGCGACCCTCGGCGCCGACCGCTCCCGCGAGCACCTCGAGGCGCACGCCGCAGCGAGACCGTCACCAACCACCACCTGCGCGCCGAGCAGGTCGTCGACTGGGCCACCCGCGGCGGCGCGCGGGCCCTCGGGCTGCGACGACCGGATCGGCAGCATCGAGGTGGGCAAGCAGGCCGACCTGGTGCTGCTGAAGAACGACCGCTCGCCGGTGATGTTCCCGATCCTCAACCCGTACGGCCACGTCGCGTTGCAGGCCCAGCGGGCCGACGTCGACACGGTGCTGGTGAACGGCCGGGTCGTGAAGCGGGCCGGCCGGCTGGTCGACGTCGACCTGGACCGCGCGCGCTCGGCGGTCGAGGCGACGATCGAGCACCTGCGCTCGGAGATGGGCGAGGAGGCCTGGGTCGCGGGCATGAACCCCGAGATCCCGGAGACCAAGATCCTGGACAACCCGTACACGTACACCGAGTTCCGGACGGAGAGCACCCACACGCAGTGACCGCGACGGCGGCGGGGCAGCCGCTCTCGACTCGCTGCGACCGCGCACCCGTGCTGCGATGGGTTCGACCGCTGTCCGGCGGTCCGACGACGAACCCACCAACGGAGGTGCGGCGTGGCCGCGCGCAAGAGCTCTGACATCTCGTTCACGATCCCCGGGATGAGCACATCCGACGCCCGTCAGGTGGTCGACCTGCTCCAGGACCGGCTGAACGCCCTGAACGACCTGGCCCTGACGCTCAAGCACGTCCACTGGAACGTCGTCGGACCGCAGTTCATCGCGGTGCACACGATGCTCGACCCGCAGGTGGACGCCGTCCGGCTGATGGTCGACGAGACCGCGGAGCGGATCGCCACGCTCGGCGGCGCCCCCGTCGGTACGCCCGGTGCCCTCGTCGCCGCCCGCTCGTGGGACGACTACGACATCGGGCGCGCGGACGCCATCGCCCACCTGGGCGCGCTGGACCTGGTGTACGCCGGGGTGATCGAGGCCCACCGCTCGGCGATCGAGGAGACCGACGAGCCGGACCCGGTCACGCAGGACATGCTGATCGGCCAGGCCACGCAGCTCGAGCAGTTCCACTGGTTCGTGCGGGCCCACCTGGAGTCGGCGAGCGGGCAGCTCTCGACGACGCCGGCCCGGACCGAGAAGACCGCCGCCCGGCGGGCCGCGAAGTCGGGCGCCCGCCGCCCCGCCCGCAAAGGCGCCTAGCCCCCCACCTGTCCTGGCCGTCGAACCCGGGTTTGGCCGTCGAATCCGGGTTCGACGGCCGGATCTGCGGACTGAGACTCCGGTTCCCACCGCCAAACCCGGGTTCGACGGCCAAGAAGGACGGGGTGGGCTCAGCTCTGGGAGTGCAGGAGCCGGGACCACACGGTCCGGTGGAGCTGGCGGCGGACCGGCCCGAGGGCGCCGTTGTCCAGCAGGGCCGACCGCGCGGCGTTCCAGCCGGGAGCGCCGTGCACCCCGCCGCCGGGATGGGCGGCCGCACTCGCGAGGTACAGCCCGGGGAACGGCGTCTGGGGCCGGCCGGTGCCCGGCACCGGCCGGAACATCGCCTGCTGGTGGATGCCCGCCGTCCCGCCGTTGACCGCCCCGCCGAGCAGGTTCGCGTCCGCCGCCTCCAGGCCGGCGGGCGTCTGCAGGACCCGGCCGGTCACCGTGTCTCGGAAGCCGGGGGCCACCGCCTCCAGGGCCTGCTCGACGCGCTCGGCCTGCCGGGCGACCGCGGCCTCGTCCTGCGCGACGTCCCGCGGGAGGTGGGTGTACGCCCAGGCCGACTCGGTGCCCGCCGGTGACCGGGAGGGGTCGGACGTCGTCATCTGGCCGAACAGCACGAACGGCCGCTCCGGCGCCTGCCCCTTGGCCAGCTGCCCGGCGAAGTCGACGAAGCCGTCCGGGTCCACGCCCAGGTGCACGGTCCCCGCGCCCGTCGCCTCGCTCGAGCGCCAGGGGACGGGCCGGTCCAGTGCCCAGTTCAGCTTCAGCGTCGGCCAGTCCAGCTCGAAGCGGTCCAGCCGCCGCCGCAGCACCGGCGGGAGCAGCTCGTCGCCGACCAGCTCCCGGTAGAGGGAGGGAGCCGACACGTCGGCGAGCACCGCCCGGCGGGCCCGGACCGTCGAGCCGTCCTGGAGCCGTACGCCGGCGGCCCGGCCGCCCTCGACCAGGATGCGGCTGACCCGGCGGCCGACCCGGATGTCGGCGCCCCCGGCCGTCGCGCGCGCGGCCAGCGCGTCGGCCAGCTGCTGGGCCCCTCCGCGCGGCACGGGGAAGCCGACGTCCTGGCCCAGCATGCACAGCAGCCAGCCGAAGACCCCGCTGATCGCGCCGTCCGGGATCACGTCGGCGTGCAGCGCGTTGCCGGACATCAGCAGCATCGCGCCGTCGCCGGTGAAGCGCTCGGCGACCATCCGGCGTACCGGCAGCATGAGGAACCGGGCCAGGTCCAGGGCGTCCGCGGTGCCGAGCCGCCGCAACAGGCGCAGCATCGACACGACCGGCGGGAACGGCGTGAACAGCGCGTCCAGCAGGGGGTCCCGCACCCGCTGCCAGAGCCCGAACAGCTCGACCCACGCCTCGCCGTCGCCCGGCGCGAACGTCTCCAGGTTCGCCGCCGTGCGGTCCAGCGACCGGGACAGCAGGGCGCAGCGGCCGTCCTCCAGCGGGTGGGCCAGGACCTCGGGGGCGTGCTCCCAGTGCAGGCCGTGCCGCTCCAGCTCCAGGTCGCGGATCACCGGGGACGCGGCGGCCAGCGGGTAGAACGCGCTGTACAGGTCGCTGACGTAGCCCTCGCGGACCAGCTCGGCGCTGCGCACGGCCCCGCCCACGGCGTCCTCCGCCTCCAGCACGAGGACGTCCCAGCCGGCGTCGCCGAGCGCGTTCGCCGCCACCAGGCCGTTGGGTCCGGCACCGATGACGACGGCGTCGACCTGCGTCGGGTACTCACTCACGCGCGCCTCCCTGACCGAAACCCTCGGGTGCGAGCCTCACCCACCCGTCCGGGCGGCGCCAGTCCAGAGAGCGATCGTGTCGCCATGCGCGACCGGTCCGGGTACGCGACGCTGTGGTCATGGCGGGATCGACGAGACGGATCGACGCACCACCCCAGAAGGTGTTCGACGTGCTGGCCAACGGCTGGCTGTACACCGCGTGGGTGGTGGGTGCGTCGCACATCCGGGCGGTGGAGTCCGAGTGGCCGGCTGCGGGCAGCCGGATCCACCACTCCTTCGGCGCCTGGCCGGTCATGCTGAGCGACGAGACCAAGGTCGAGGTCAGCGAGCCGCCGAACCGGCTGGTGCTGCTGGCCCGCGGCCGTCCCCTGGGCGAGGCGCGGGTCACGTTGCGGCTGGAGCCGGACGGCGGCGGGACCCGGGTGTCGATGACCGAGGAGCCGGTGAGCGGGATCGGCAAGACCTTGCACAACCGGCTGCTGGACGCGGGACTGAAGGCCCGCAACGACGAGTCCCTGGCCCGGCTGGCGGCGCTGGCCGAGGAGCCGACCGGGCCGGACCCGTCCTGACCGGGCGGCCAGGAGGGGACTGCTGATGACCGTCACCGAGCTGGTGCTGGTGCGCCACGGGCAGAGCACGGGCAACGTCGCTCGGGATCGGGCGCTCGCGCTCGGCGCGGAGACGATCGACGTCGACCGCCGCGACCCCGACGTCCCGCTCAGCCCCCTCGGCGAGAGCCAGGCCCGGGCGCTCGGGAGCTGGCTGGCCGACGAGCCGGGGGCGGTCCCCGAGGCCGTCATCTCCTCGCCGTACGTGCGGGCCCGGCAGACCACCGACCTCGCCCTCGAGGCGGCCGGGGTGCAGCGCCGGGTGCTCGTCGACGAGCGGCTGCGCGACCGTGAGCTCGGGGTGCTCGACCTGCTGACCGGCCTCGGTGTGACGAACCGCTTTCCCGAGGAGGCCGAGCGCCGCCGGTGGCTGGGCAAGCTGTACTACCGGCCGCCGGGAGGCGAGTCGTGGGCGGACGTCGCCCTGCGGCTGCGCTCGTTCCTGGGCGACCTGGACGCGGCGGCGGCGGGGTCGCAACGCGTGCTCGTGGTCAGCCACGACGCGGTGATCATGCTGATGCGCTACGTCTGCGAGGGCTGGGACGAGGCGACGCTGATGGACACGGTTGCCAGCACCGAGGTGGCCAACGCGTCGGTCACCCGCCTGGTCCGCAGCGCGCAGGACCACGCGCTCTGGTCGGCGTCGGCGTTCAACGCGGTCGACCACCTGGAGGCGGACGACATGGAGGTACGGCGCGTTGCCGACATCGGCTGAGATCCTCACCCCGCACGCGCTGCGGGCCTGGCCGCTCCCCGCGGTCGGCGACTCCAAGCACGGTCGCGGCGACGTCCTCGTCGTCGGTGGGGCGCCCGGCACGCCGGGCGCCGCGATGGTGGCCGGCCTGGCCGCCCTCCGGGTCGGCGCGGGAGTGCTCAGCCTGGCCGTGGCCGAGACCGTCGCCGCCCCGGTGGCCGCAGCCCTGTGGGAGGCGGCGGTCGTCGCGCTGCCGCTCGACGGCGGCGGCGTCATCGCCGGTCCGGCCGCGGCCGCCCTGGCCGACCGCGTCGGCGGCCTGGACGCCCTCCTCGTCGGGCCCGGGCTGGACGACGCCGACGGGACGAGGGAGCTGCTGGACGCGCTGCTGCCGGAGGTCCCCGATGGCCAGCCCGTGGTCCTCGACGCCTACGCGCTGGGCGTGCTGGGCCAGGTGACCGCGCTGGAGCGCTGTCGCGGGCGGCTGCTCCTGACGCCCAACCGGGACGAGGCGGCCCGCCTCCTGGACGTCGACGTGGAGGAGCTGGACGAGGACGCCGCCGCGGTCGCCGCCGCGGTCGCCGACCGGTACGGCGCGACGGTCTCCTACCAGGGGCACGTCCACGGCGACGGCCGCAGCTGGGTCGTGCCGAGCGGGCACGCCGGTCTGGGAACGTCCGGGAGCGGCGACGTGCTGGCCGGCGCGGTCGTGGGCCTGCTGGCCCGCGGTGCGGAGCCGGCCCAGGCCGCGTGCTGGGGCACCTACCTGCATGCCGCGGCGGGGGACCGGCTGGCCGTGGAGGTCGGCCGCATCGGGTTCCTGGCCCGCGAGGTGCTCGACGTCCTGCCGCGCGTCCTGACCGAGCTCGAGGTCTGAGGGGCCGTCGTCGGCCGTCCGTTCACCCGATCGGCCCAGCGAGGACGGATTCTCTTCCCCCGAATGGCTCATGTGCGCTCGCTTCGTGTCGATGTGTGCTGTAGCCGGGTCCCCGGCCCGGGTCGTCTCGGCGGCCACCACAGTCGTCACCGATCGCTGTCACCGAACGCTGGAAGAAGGGTGGTGTCCGATGTCCGCAGCCACGTCGCTCCTCGAGCTGTCGCCCCCGGTCGACCCGGCGGAGCTCGCCGAGACCGCGCGGCTCTCGCACCTGGTCGCGGACGCCGTGCGCGCCGCCCAGCTCGGCAGCGTCAGCAGCCAGGCGAGCGCCGCCTCGAGCCGGTCCGCGCGCGAGTCCGCGCACGAGTCCGCGCACGAGCCGGCGCACGAGCCGGCCCGGTCCGACGCGTCGATCGCCGACCGGCTGGAGCGCGCTCGCCTCGAGGCGCGCAGCCTCACCGCCGCCCGTCGGGCCGGCTGAGCCGCCCGACCGAGCTGAGGCGCCTGGCCGGACTGACGACGGTCAGCCCGGGCTGGGTACGGCGTCCTGCGCGAGCGTGCGCACCACGACGACCGGGCACGGGCCCTTGCGCACGCAGTACTCCGCCACCGAGCCGAGCAGCATGCCCGGGAAGGCCGCCCGTCCCCGGGCGCCGACCACCAGCAGCGCGGCGTCCTGCCGGCCTGCGTCAGCAGCGACGGGCCGGCCGGCCCCTCGATGACGTGCTGGGTGATCGTCAGCTGCGGGTGCGCCTGCTGGACGCGGCTCGACCATCTCGCGCAGCGTGCTGCTCGGTGTCGGCCTGCAGGTCGACGCCGGGCGGCACGCGGGTGAGGTAGTTCGGCCAGCGCCAGCTGCCCACGACGCGCAGCGGCGGCGCCCGTGAGCTCGGCCTGCCCGGCGGCCCAGGTCAGGGCGTCCCGGCTGCCCGTCGAGCCGTCGACCCCGACGACGATCACCTGGTCAGTGGCCATGGCCGGACCCTCCGGACGCCTCGCGGCGCGTCGACCGGGTTGGCGTCGACCTTGCTGCGGGTTCAGCGCCCGCCAGACCAGGAAGATGAGCCCGACGACAGCATGCCGATGCCCGAGCCACAGGTTGATGTTGATGCCGGCCGCCTTGGCGCGCGCCTTGTCGGACACGAAGAAGCCGGCGATCGTCAGCATCACGCCGTAGACGAGGAACAGGCCCCCGATCAGGATGCGGATGTCGAACAGCTTCGGCGGCCGCCGACGTCGGGGTCGACTCGGCGTCGGGCTCCTTGCTCAGGCTCATGGGTCATGCCGACCTCCCTGCACTCGTCGACGGGGCGGGTCACGATGAAGATCACCGACAGGACGATGACGATGCCGGCCGACGACGCCGCCGAGCACCTTGGGCGAGGCCCACCACTTCGGCTTGGGCACCGAGCCGGGTCGGGCGCGTTCGGGTCGGGGATGCCCCACACCAGCCCGGCCAGCTCCTCCACCGGCTTGGGCTTGGTGACCAGGCTGACGATGCACGGTCACGACGGCGTCGGCGACGAAGGCCACGATGGCGCCGTAGAAGTTGGCCATCTGCGCGTTGATCTTGGCGTGCGCGAGCACGCTGCCACCGGGATAGAAGTAGCCGATGTGGTAGGCGGCGAAGTGCATCACGGCGGCGCCGAGCGTGCCGGTCGCCAGCCCCGCGACGCCCGACCACGGCTCGCCCGCTTCCAGAACATCGCGATGATGAACGTCGCGAACAGCGGGGCGTTGAAGTAGGAGAACAGCAACTGGATGTAGTTCATGATGTTGCTGTAGCCGGAGGCGATGAACGCGGTGCCGATGCCGATGACGATGCCGACGACGGTGACGATCGCGGCCGACCCTCAGGTAGTAGCCGTCGCGGCGGTCCCTTGACGACGTAGTCCTGCCAGATGTCGTAGGTGAACACGGTGTTGAACGAGCTGACGTTGGCCGCCATGCCGGCCATGAACGCGGCGAGCAGCCCGGCCAGGGCGATGCCCAGCGTGCCGTTCGGCAGGTACTTGTTCATCAGCAGCGGGATGGCGTCGTTGTAGGTGCCGCCGGTCGTGCCGCAGCTTCGGCACGACGGCCACCGCGATCAGGCCCGGGATGATCGTCAGGGCCGGGATGAAGATCTTCGGGAACGAGCCGATCAGCGGCGTGCGCTGCGCCGCGGACAGGTCCTTGGCCGACAGTGCGCGCTGCACCTCGGCGAAGTTCGTCGTCCAGTAGCCGAAGGACAGCACGAAGCCCAGGCCCATGACGATGCCGATCCAGTCGCCGAGCGGGTTGGTCCACGTGCCGACGTGCGATGCCGCCCCAGGCGTTGAACAGCGCCTCGTTGTGGACCTTGGTCTTCAGGCCGCCCCAGCCCGCCGACGTCCTTGAGCCCGATGATCACCAGCGGCACCAGGCCGGCGATGATCACGAAGAACTGCAGCACCTCGTTGTAGATCGCGCCGGACAGCCCGCCGAGCGGTGATGTAGGCGAGCACGAACGCGGCCGACACGATGATCGACAGCCAGGTCGGCCAGCCGATCAGGGCGTGGATGACCAGGGCGAGCGCGTAGAGGTTGACGCCGGCGGTGAGCACCGACGCGGCGGCGAAGGAGACGGCGTTGAACAGGTGCGTCGAGCCGGTTGAACCGCCGCCGCAGGAACTCCGGCACGCTGCGCACCCGCGAGCCGTAGTAGAACGGCATCATCACGAGGCCGAGGAAGATCATCGCCGGCACGGCGCCGATCCAGTAGAAGTGCACCGTCGGCGATGCCGTACTGCGCGCCGTTCGCGGCCATGCCGAGGATCTCGATGGCGCCGAGGTTCGCCGAGATGAACGCCAGCCCGGTGACCCACGCCGGCAGTGAGCGGCCGGACAGCAGGAAGTCCTCGCTGGTGGCGATCGCGCGGCGGGCCAGCACGCCGATCGCGATCACCAGTGCGAAGTAGATCCCCAGCAGCACGTAGTCGAACGCGTTGACGTCCAGTCGCACGAGGACACCTTTCAGTCCGCGCGTCGTTGCGCGAGCGAGGGGCTGCCGGTCGGAACCCGGTCGCCATCCTCGCGGGATGCAGTCCCTTGTCAAACGGAAGACCGGCCCCTCGCTGCGGCGAGTCTGGGCATTCCCCTCCACAGGGGCCCGGGGTGTGACTAGGGTCGTCACCGCTCGCGTGAGCGTCGAACCGACGGCGTCCCCCCTTGCGCGTGAGTGGATGGAAGGCCGGCCATGAGGCGACGGTTCATCAGGTTGTCCGTGTTGGTCCTGTCGACCGGTCTGGTCGCCGGTCTCGTCGGCCCCCTGGGCGGTGGTACGGCGAACGCCGTCCTCACCCGGTCCAGCGTCACCGCGAGCACGCCGACGGCGTCGGCCGACGGGCCGATCTACGGGGCGCTGGTCAAGCCGACCGGGAGCCAGACCTACCAGCAGGCGCTGGCCGCGTCCGAGGCGAAGTACGGCCGGCTGGGCGTCATCCGCTACTTCGACGGCTCGGCGCCCGAGCCCTGGTCGGCGCTGAACGCCAAGCTGACCGACCACACGTCGATCGTCTCGTTCCGCTACCTGCCCTCGACCATCCTCAACGGCTCCCACGACGCCGAGCTGCAGGCCTGGTTCGCATCGGCACCGACCGACCACCTCGTGTACTGGAGCTACATGCACGAGCCCGAGGACGACATCGCCCGCGGGTCGTTCACGGCGGCCGACTACCGAGCGGCCTGGGCCCACATCGCCGCCATCGCGGCGTCGGTGAACAACCCGGCGCTGCGCGCGACGCTCATCCTCATGTGCTGGTCGGTGCGCCCGGCCGCGCACCGGAACTGGCAGGACTACTACTCCCCGGGCAGCATCCAGGTCATCGCGTGGGACTGCTACAACGCCAAGTACCGCACCGCGCAGTACGGCAAGCCCGCGACGATCATGGGTCCGGCGATCGCGATCTCCCAGCAGCTCGGCCTGGAGTGGGGGATCGCCGAGCTCGGCAGCGTGAAGGTCAGCGGCGACCCGACCGGCTCGGGCCGGGCGGCCTGGCTGGCCAGCTGCGCGTCGTACCTGCAGCAGCAGGGCGCGTCGTTCGTCTCCTACTTCGACATCGACGGCAAGAAGACGGACTACCGGCTGCTGGACCAGCCGTCGATCTCGGAGTGGAACACGCTCGTGTCGAGCAGCGGGCCGGCACCGGTCAGGGCACGGTGATCTCGCCCATCTCCTCCCAGCCCTGACCGTCCACCTGCCGGCTCACGATGAGCGGCGTGCGGACCAGGGCCTGACCCAGCTCGGCGGTCGCCCGCCGGAAGTGCTCGCTGGACACGTGCGGGGCGGCCCCGTCGTCGGTGAACGCCTCGACCAGGACGAACTCGGCCGGGTCCTCGACGCTGCGCGACCACTCGAACCACAGGTTGCCGGGCTCGGCCCGCGTCGCCGCGGTGAAGTCGGCCACCAGGTCGAGCCACCGGTCGGTCCATTCGGGCCTGGTCTGGAACTTGACGACAATGAGGTACATGTCAGCCAGTCTCTCCCTCGACCAGCCGGGCCAGCTTGGCCAGGGCCATGCGGGTGCCGGTCTCGTTGTCGTCGGTGGGTACGACGTCCGGCAGCCCCTCGTGCAGGACCTCCACGTCGGTGCCACCGGCCGAGGCCGTCAGCGTGGTCGTGATCGTCATCTGCCCGGCCAGCTCCGGCGTGGCGGCCTCGAACTCGATCGCCTCGACCACGAGGCGGCCGGGGACGAGCCGGACGAAGTGTCCGTGGTAGGTGTCCGTCCGCTCGGCCGACTTCCCGACGGCGCTGTTGGGGTCGGTGGCGTCGGTGGCGTCGTAGGTGAGCGAGACCCGGAAGAAGCCCCCCTCGCGCGCGTCCAGCTCGTGCACCTCGCTGGTCATCCCGTCGGGCACCCGCCACCGGGCGATCGCCGCCGGGTCCACGAGGGCGCGGTAGACGGCTTCCGGCGACGCGTCCACATGACCGCTCACCCGGGTCGCTGACATGGCGGGGAGCCTAGAGCAGCTCGCCGTGGCCCGGCAGCGGCTGCTGGCCGAGCGCGCGGCCGCGGAGTCGCAGCTGGCCCAGCTGAGCGCCGACGTCGCGGCCATCGTTGCGGCGTCCGAGGGGTCGAACAGCGACGACGAGCACGACCCGGAGGGCTCGACGATCGCGTTCGAGCGGGCCCAGACGCAGGCGCTCGCCGACGCTGTACGTCGCCGGGTGAGCGAGATCGACGCGGCCCTGGAAAGGGTTGCCGCACAACGGTACGGGCTCTGCTCACGATGCGGCCGCCCCATCGGCGCGGAGCGGCTGGAGGCGCGCCCGAGCGCGGACCTGTGCGTCACCTGCGCCGCGGTGCGCTGACCTCGCGACGACGTCCCGGACGGCGGCCGGGCCCACCGGCACCATGCCTTCCAGTTGCGGGCTGGACCTGAGCCTCTACGTTGGTACACAGGTGATGCAGGCGCCTGATGCACCATCGCTCCGTCGGAGGTTTCATGGCGCCGCGCCGTACGTCGGCACCGCAGGCGGGATCCCTGGGGACGCTCCGGACCCGGACGACAGCCGCAAGCCGGACGCCCCGACCGACCTGCACGCGAGGTCCTGGCGGTTCGCCCTCAAGCGGACGTTCAGCGAGTTCTCCGACGACCAGTGCACCGACCTGGCGGCGGCGCTCACGTACTACTCGGTGCTGTCGATCTTCCCGGCCGCCATCGCGGTCGTGTCGCTGCTCGGCGTGACCGGAAAGGGGCCGAGCACGGTGAGCTCGGTGCTCGGCGTCCTGCGAGAAGTCGGCGCGTCGTCGGTCGCCACGACCCTGCAGCCCGCACTGAGCCAGATATCGAGCTCCCGGTCGGCCGGAGTCGGCCTGGTCGTCGGACTGGTGGCGGCGCTGTGGTCGGCCTCGAACTACGTCGGGGCCTTCGGTCGCGCGATGAACCGCATCTACGAGATCGGCGAGGGCCGTCCGTTCTGGAAGCTGCGGCCACTCCAGGTCGTGATCACGCTGGTCGCGGTCGTGCTGACGGCTCTGATCGGGCTGAGCCTGGTGGTGACCGGTCCCTTGGCCACGGCGATCGGCAACGCGATCGGGCTGGGCAGCACGACGGTCACCGTCTTCTCGATCGTCAAGTGGCCGTTGATCGTGGCGGTGGTCGTCCTGGTGATCGCGATCCTGTACTACGCGACACCGAACGTGCAGCAGCCGAAGTTCCGCTGGATGAGCGTGGGCTCGTTCGTCGCCCTTGTCGTCTGGGTGGTCGCGTCGGTCCTGTTCGGCCTCTACGTCGCCAACTTCGGCAGCTACGACAAGACCTACGGCAGCCTGGCCGGCGCCGTCGTGTTCCTGCTGTGGCTGTGGCTCACCAACCTGGCTCTGCTGTTCGGGGCCGAGCTGGACTCCGAGATGGAGCGCAGCCGCCAGCTCCAGGCCGGCATGGCCGCGGAGGACTCCCTGCAGCTGCCCGCGAGGGACGACCGCCAGCTGGTCAAGAAGGCCCGCAAGGAGGACAAGGCGCGGGCCGAAGCGGTCGACCTGCGCCGCAGCTCCGACCGTCCAGAACGAGAGCCCGTCGAGTAACAACCCCCCGACCCCAGTGTCCGTCTTGAGAGGAAGCACCATGACGCAGTACCCGCAGCAGTACGACGCCGGAGTGGGCCAGCAGGAGGAGCCGCTGCCCACCGTCGTCACCGAGGTCCACGAGGACCAGGTCGGCACCGGCGGCAAGGCCGACGCCGCCAAGCAGCAGGCCGGTGAGCTGGCCGGCAGCGCGCAGGAGGCCGGCGAGCACGTCGCCGGCGTGGCCAAGGACCAGGCCGCGCAGGTGGCCCAGGAGACCAAGGCCCAGGCCAAGGACCTGCTCTCGCAGGGCCGCGAGGAGATCCGGCAGCAGGCGTCGCAGCAGCAGGACCGGCTGGCCACCAGCCTGCACGCGCTGTCGCGTGAGCTGCACTCGATGTCCGCGCGCTCCGAGGAGCAGGGACTGGCCACGGACCTGGCCCGCGAGGCGGCCCAGCGCACCGACGCGGTGGCCGACTGGCTGGACCGCCGGCAGGGCGGCGAGCTGCTCGACGACGTGAAGTCGTTCGCCCGGGAGCGCCCGGGCGCCTTCCTCGGGCTCGCTGCGGCGGCCGGCATCGTGATCGGCCGGCTCGGGCGCGGGATCAAGGAAGGTGCGCCGCAGACCACGGAATCCGCTGGTGGCCACGGCGGTTCGTCCGCCGGCGCCCCGGGGACCGGCGACCCGAGGTACTCCTCGTGAGCGCGCCGGGAGGGCACTCCGTGGGCGCACCGGAGGTCACCGTGGACACCGGCAACGGCAGCCAGGACCGGCCCTCGATCGGCGGCCTGCTGAGCGACGTCAGCCGGGACCTGTCCGACCTCGTCCGGCAGGAGATCGCGCTGGCCAAGGCCGAGGCCACGCAGTCCGCCACCCGGGCCGGCAAGGGCGCCGGCCTGCTCGGCGGCGCCGCGGTGGGCGGGTACTTCGTCCTGCTGTTCCTGTCCATCGCGTTGTGGTGGGGGCTCGGCAGTGCCACCGGCCGCACGTGGTCGGCGGTCATCGTGGCCGTCATCTGGGCGGTGGTCGCGGCCGTCCTCGGGCTGGTCGGCAAGAAGCAGCTGTCGTCCGTGCGGGGCCTCCCGCGCACCGCCGAGACCGTGAAGAAGATCCCGCCCGCCATGAAGGGCCATGAGGAGGAGAACGCATGAGCAGCAACAACCCCGAGGTGATCCGGGCCCAGATCGAGCAGACCCGCGAGAGCCTGAGCGACGACGTGAACGCGCTCGCCGACGAGGTCAACCCGAAGAACATCGTGCACCGGCAGACCAGCAAGGTCACCGGCGCGCTCGGCAGCGTCAAGGACCGGGTGATGGGCAGCGCCTCGGACGCCCAGAGCGCAGCGGGGGACACCCTGCACGCAGCGGGGGACACCATGCACTCCGTCGGCAGCTCGGTCGGCAGCACCGTGACCGGCACGCCGACCCAGGTCGCCCGGCGCACGCAGGGCAACCCGCTGGCGGCCGGGCTGATCGCGTTCGGCGCCGGCCTGCTGGTGGCCAGCCTGATGCCGGTCAGCGAGAAGGAGCGCCGGCTGGCCGACCAGGTGAAGGACAAGGCGCAGCCGCTCGTGGAGGAGGCCAAGGAGGTCGCGCAGGACGCGGCCGAGCACCTGAAGCCGGCCGCGCAGGACGCCGCCCAGTCGGTGAAGCAGGCGGCGCAGGACGCCGCCTCGACGGTCAAGGAGGAGGGCCAGTCGGCCGCCGTGGACGTCCGCAACGACGCCCAGGAGGCCAGGCAGACGGTCCAGGACAGCTGAGGCCCGACGGCGCGAACGCGCGCTGACGTACCGCCGGCCGGTCGGCCCGCGGCCGCGACACCAGGGACGTCAGTCGTCCTGGTCGCGGCGGCGGGCCGCCGCCGTCTCGCGGTCGTTCGCCCGGCGCAGCGCGTCGACCAGCTGCGCCTTGGTCATCGTCGAGCGGCCCTTGACCTGCAACCGGCGGGCCAGCTCCTGCAGGTGCGCCCGGCTGGCGTTGGCGTCCACCCCGCCGGCCGTCTCGTCCGACGTGTCCACGCCGCCCTCGGCCTGCCGGTCCGAGGGGCCCGGCCGCTCCTTCGGCTCCCAGTGGTCGCCGACCTTCTCGTGCGTGTGCTTCAGAGCCGCGTAGCCCACCCGGTAGGCGCGCTCCTCGTCGCCGTACTCCTCGAGCGCCGAGTCGTGCGCGGCGGCGAAGGTCCGCTGCGCCCACTCCCCGGAGCGCTGCAGGGTGCTCGGGAGCTCGTCCTCGACCGGTTCGCCGTTCCGTCCTGTCTTGGGCACGCAGCCCACCTCCTGACCGTGGATGCTGCTCTCATCGTCGCCTATGCTGACGGCGGTCGAGCAACCGGCTGCATGGCCCGCACCCTGCCGGCCGGCCGGGCCGGATCCCGCTTCAGGCGCCGCGCTTTGCGGTGCCGGCGGGCTCGTCGACACCCGATCCTCGATGGAGGTCCGACCATGACCGAGCAGGCACCGGAGAAGCAGTCAGACGAGCAGGGGGACGACCAGGCCGCCCCGGACACCGAGGCCGGGCGGTCGCCGTACCCGGGCCACGGCGAGCAGGCCGCCGGCGAGGAGCAGGCCGCGCAGAACGCCGCTGAGGACCCGCCGGCCTAGCGCCCCGCTCAACACCCCTGGTACGTCGAGGTCTTCGCCAGCTGCGAGTGCGGGTCCGTGAAGCTGCTGAAGGTGCCGTCGCCCGCGCGGCTCGCCCAGCTGAGGTCGCAGGGGGTGGAGCGGGTCAGGTCGGGCCACGGACTCCAGTCCATGGTCGGGACCTCGGTGCCGATGGCGTGGACGCAGACGCCCTTCTTGTCGAGCGGGGCGTAGCACAGGCCGAGCTTGTCCGGCCCGCCGGTGATGTTGGACGGCGTCGCGTCGGGGAACGAGAAGGTCACCGTGTCCGCGCTGACGCAGTCCCGCAGGGCCCTCGCGTCGTGATGGCCCTTGGCCGTCCAGTCGAAGAACGCGGTCACGCACTTGTCGGCGTCCGAGCGTCCCGGTCTGCACCGAGAGCGACAACGCGTACGTCGAGGTGTTCCAGGTCGCCGTCACGGCGCTCGACGTCCCGGAGGCGGTGGGCATGGTGCCGGTCCAGACCTGGTCACCGGTCGCGGCGGACGCCGGCAGCAGTCCGGCCCCGACGACGGGGACCGCGGCGAGCAGCAGGACGGCGAGCAGACGAGCAGTGGTGCGCACAGGAACTCTCCGCGAGGGACGGGGACGGCGATGACGAGGTACTCGACAGCGAACCGTAGTGAGCGTGGCGGTCCCTCGACCGCGGAATGTGCCAACTGGAGCCATCATTCGACGCTCAGCGTTCGCGACGGCACGGATGGTGAGCGTGCGTGACTAGTGCATACTGACGGAACGCCGCGCGACTTCAATAGTGAGGCCCGCCACCGTGTGAACGTCTGACGCCGCTCTGCACTCCCGGGTGACGCCGGCGGACGGTGGTGGGAGGAATTCGTGCTTGACGCCCAGTCCGAGGTGCTGCCCCAGGACTACGCCCTGGTCCGCGAGCTGCTGGCCGAGCCCGAGGAGGACTACGCCCTCCCGCGGGTCCTGGACGGCCTGATGAGCCTGGTCACGGCGTGCGACTTCGCCGGCATCTCGATCCGGCGCGGCCGGGGTCGCGTGGAGACGCCGGCTCACACCGACGACGTGGTCATGGCGCTGGACGGCGCGCAGTACGAGCTCAACGAGGGGCCGTGTCTGGACGCGATCCGCGTCACGGACACCGTCCTGATCGAGGACACCTCGACCGACCCGCGCTGGCCGCGGTGGGGACCGCGGGCCGCCGAGCTCGGGGCGCGCAGCGTGCTGAGCGTCCGGCTGGCGACGGGGGCCCAGGTCGTCGGTGGGCTCAACATGTACTCCACGCGTCCCTCGGCGTTCGACGAGGACGCGGTGCAGATCGCCCACCGGTACGCCGAGCCGGCCGGGACGGCCGTCGCAGTGGTCGAGCGGGTCGAGGGCCTGCGTACGGCCATCCAGACCCGGCACCTGATCGGGATGGCGCAGGGGATGCTGATGCTGCGCTACGGCTTGGACGAGGAGCAGTCGTTCGCGTTCCTGGCCCGGACCTCGCAGCAGCAGAACGTCAAGCTGCGTGACATCGCCGGCCGGGTGATCGAGGAGCTGCGCAAGAGCGGCTGGCCGGCCGATCCGGGACCGCGCCCGCTGCAGGACTAGTCCGCACCGTCCCCTCGGAGGAGCACCGCCCAGCCCGCTGCGGGTGTGGCCTGGCGGAATACGGACCTATCGGACATTAGACTCACCGGCGTCAGGCAGCGCGCCCGCCGGTCGGAGCGCGTTCGTGGATGTCTATCAGGGGGTTGTCTTGGCACAGGTATCGACCGACGGCGCCGGCGTGACGACGGCGAGGGGACGCAGCACGCTGTACGACGTCCTCCTGGGACTGACCGCGCTCGACGTGGTGCTGCAAGGAGTCTGGGCCGGTGTCTTCCTCGAGCACGACGGACACCGTGACGCGGCGCAGACCTGGATCGACGTCCACGCCCGTGGAGCCGAGGTGGCGATCCTGCTGGCGGCGGGAGCGGCCGTCACGGCGTTCGTCAAGCTCCGAGCCCGGCGCGACCTCTGGGCCGGCACCGCCGTCCTCACCGTCGCGCTCGTCCTCGAGGCCTACCTCGGCGGGACGATCTCCGACGGCCACGACGCGGTCACCGCCATCCATGTGCCCCTGGCCATGCTGCTGATGGGGCTGGTCGTCTGGCTCCCGGTGCGGGCCGCGCGTCGCGTCTGACGGCGGGGCGATCACGGGTTGAGGATCTTGAGCAGGGGTGCTCCGTTGGTGACGGTTTCGCCGATGGTGGCGGTCAGGCCGGTGATGGTGCCGTCTTTGTGGGCGGTGATGGGTTGTTCCATTTTCATGGCTTCCAGGACCAGGACGAGGTCGCCGTGGGTGACGTGTTGTCCTTCCTCGACGGCGATCTTGACGATGGTTCCTTGCATGGGCGCGGCGAGCACGTCACCGCCGGCCCCGCCACCGGCGCCACCGGCGCCCGCGCTGGCGGTGTTGGTGGTGCGGCGTGGGGCGCGGGCCCGCTGCTGGGTCCCGGCGCCGGTGGTGGCGCCGAGGCCGGCGGGCAGGGTGACTTCGAGGCGTTTGCCGGCGACTTCGACGACGACGCTTTCGCGTTGGGGAGCTTCGGGGGTGGTGGCGGCGGTGGTGGGGTCGAAGGGGGTGATGGTGTTGTCCCATTGGGTTTCGATCCAGCGGGTGTGCACCTGGAAGGGGGTGGTGTCGTTGGTGGCGAAGGCGGGGTCGGTCACGACGGCGCGGTGGAAGGGCAGGACGGTGGCCATGCCGTCCACGACGAACTCGTTCAGGGCGCGGCGGGAGCGTTCCAGGGCTTGGGTGCGGGTGGCGCCGGTGATGATGAGCTTGGCCAGCATGGAGTCGAACGCTCCGCCGATGACGTCTCCGGAGACCACGCCGGAGTCCACTCGTACTCCGGGCCCGGAGGGGGGGTTGAAGACCGCGACGGTGCCGGGGGCGGGCAGGAAGCCGCGTCCGGGGTCCTCGCCGTTGATCCGGAACTCGAAGGAGTGTCCGCGGGCGGGTGGGTCCTCGTAGCCGAGCTCCTGGCCGCTGGCGATCCGGAGCTGTTCGCGGACCAGGTCGATGCCGGTGACTTCTTCGGAGACCGGGTGCTCGACCTGTAGGCGGGTGTTGACTTCCAGGAAGGAGATCGTGCCGTCCTGGCCGACCAGGAACTCACACGTGCCGGCGCCCACGTACCCGGCCTGGCGCAAGATGGCCTTGGACGCCTGGTACAGCTGCTGGTTCTGCTCCTTACTGAGGTAGGGGGCGGGGGCCTCCTCGACCAGCTTTTGGTGGCGGCGTTGCAGGGAGCAGTCGCGGGTGGAGACCACGACCACGTTGCCGTGGGTATCGGCCAGGCACTGGGTCTCCACGTGGCGGGGCTGGTCCAGGTAGCGCTCCACGAAGCACTCCCCGCGCCCGAACGCGGCCACCGCCTCACGGACCGCGGAGTCGAACAGCTCGGGGATCTCCTCGATGGTGCGGGCCACCTTCAACCCCCGCCCCCCACCGCCGTAGGCGGCCTTGATCGCCACCGGCAGGCCGTGCTCGCGGGCGAACGCCACGATCTCCTGGGCCCCGGACACCGGCTCGGCGGTCCCGGCCACCAGCGGCGCCCCGGCCTGCTGGGCGATGTGGCGGGCCTTGACCTTGTCCCCCAACGCCTCGATCGCCTCCGGCGGCGGCCCGATCCACACCAGCCCCGCATCCAGCACCGCCTGAGCAAACCCCGCGTTCTCCGACAAGAACCCATACCCCGGATGCACCGCATCCGCACCCGAACGGGCAGCCACATCCAGCAACGCCGAGACCACCAGATACGAATCGCCCGGCGTGCTCCCCCCCAACGCATACGCCTCATCGGCGACCTTCACATGCAACGCATCCCGATCCGGCACCGCATACACCGCCACCGACCCCACACCAGCATCCCGACACGCCCGCGCCACCCGCACCGCGATCTCACCACGGTTAGCAATCAGAACCTTCGAGATGATCCGCTCGCTCATAGGGGGATGTTTCCGTGTTTTTTGGGGGGCAGGGTTTCGCGTTTGGTGCGTAGGGCGCGCAGGGCGCGGGCGATGTGGGTGCGGGTGTGGGAGGGGGGGATGACGGCGTCGATGTAGCCGCGTTCGGCGGCGATGTAGGGGTTGGCCAGGGTGTCTTCGTAGTCGGTGATGAGTTGTTGGCGGAGGGCTTGGACGTCTTGGCCGTTCTCGCTGGCGGTGGCTAGTTCGGTGCGGTAGAGGATGTTGACGGCGCCTTGGGCGCCCATGACGGCGATCTGGGCGGTGGGCCAGGCCAGGTTGATGTCGGCGCCGAGGTGTTTGGAGCCCATGACGTCGTAGGCGCCGCCGTAGGCCTTGCGGGTGATGACGGTCAGCAGGGGGACGGTGGCTTCGGCGTAGGCGTAGATGAGTTTGGCGCCGCGGCGGATGATGCCGTCCCATTCCTGGTCGGTGCCGGGTAGGAAGCCGGGGACGTCGACGAAGGTGAGCACGGGCAGGTTGAACGCGTCGCAGGTGCGCACGAAGCGGGCGGCTTTCTCGCTGGCGTCGATGTCCAGGGTGCCGGCCAGCTGCAGGGGCTGGTTGGCCACGATCCCGATGCTGTGTCCTTCGATGCGGGCGAACCCGACCAGGATGTTGGGGGCGAACAGCTCCTGGACCTCCAAGAACTCCCCGTCATCGACCACGTGCCCGATCACGGTGTGCATGTCGTAGGGCTGGTTGGCCGAGTCCGGGATCAGGGTGTCCAGCTCCCGGTCCACCTCGCTGACCTCGCCCGGCCCTTCCCCGCCCGGCCCTTCCCCGCCGGGCCCACCGCCCGGCCCCCCGCTGTTGGTGGGGGTGGGGTAGGTGGGGGGCTCGTCCAGGTTGTTGCTGGGCAGGTAGGACAGCAGGGCCTTGACGTAGTCGATGGCGTCGGTCTCATCGCGGCCCAGGTAGTGGGCGTTGCCGCTGCGGGTGTTGTGGGTCCGGGCCCCGCCCAGGTCCTCGAAGGTGACCTCCTCACCGGTCACCGTCTTGATCACGTCCGGGCCGGTGATGAACATGTGCGAGGTCTGGTCGACCATCACCGTGAAGTCGGTCAGCGCCGGGGAGTACACGTGCCCGCCGGCCGCGGCACCCATGATCAGCGAGATCTGCGGGATCACCCCCGAGGCGTGCACGTTACGGCGGAAGATCTGCCCGTACAGGCCCAGGGAGACCACCCCCTCCTGGATCCGCGCCCCGCCGCCCTCGTTGATCCCCACCACCGGGCAGCCGGTCTTCATCGCCAGATCCAGCACCTTGACGATCTTCTCCCCGTACACCTCCCCCAAACTGCCCCCGAACACCGTCACGTCCTGGCTGAACACACACACCGCACGCCCATCCACCGTCCCGTACCCGGTGACCACCCCATCGCCGTACGGGCGCTGCCCGGCCAGACCGAAGTTCGTCGACCGATGCCGAGCCAGCTCACCGATCTCCACGAACGAGCCCTCATCCACCAACAACTCGATCCGCTCCCGAGCCGTCTTCTTCCCCCGCGCATGCTGACGCTCCACCGCCCGCGCCGACCCCGCATGCACCGCCTCATCACGACGACGCCCCAGATCCCGCAACTTGCCCGCCGCGGTGTGGAGATCCGGTGCGTCGGTCTCGGAGCTGCCGGCGCCGTTCGGGGGCTCGTCGCGCAGGTGGCTGACGGATGTCATCGCGAGCGGCCCGGTCCGGCTGACTGTGGGCCGAGGATCTGCACCCGGCGAATCTACTATTGACCGGCCGGTAAGTCAGTACCCATACTCGCACAACCATGACGACGCCCACTGCGCTCACCGACCTGCGGGTCATCGAGATCTCGCGCGACCGTTCGGTCACGATTCCCTACGCCGCCCGGCTCCTGGGCGACCTGGGGGCAGAGGTGGTGATCGTCGAGCCGTCCTTGGGTCACCCGCTGCGCGAGTCGGTCCACGGGGACGAGGCGTCGCAGGAGCTGGCCTCCGCGGTCTTCGCCTACCTGGCCAGTGGCAAGAAGAGCGTGGCCGTGGACCTGTCCTCGGACGACCGCCGACTGGCCGGAGTCCTGGCGAGCGCCGACGTCCTGTTGACCGACCTCCGGCCGGAGGAGCTGGCCGAGCTGGGTGTCGACGTGGCCGACGGGGGTGCCGGCCGAGTCGTCGTCTTCGTGACGCCGTGGGGGCTGGACGGACCGTATGCCGGGTACGCCGCCTCCGGCCTGGTGCTGCAGGCGGCAGCCGGGTGGGTCGGCAACCGGATGGACCCGAGCTCGCCCGTGGTGCAGGTCGGCGGCAACATCCACGAGTGGTCAGCGGGCAGCTTCGTGGCCTCGGCCGCCTTGATGGCGTGGCGGGCTCAGCGGACCGGCCCGCCGGTGACCGTGGACTTCTCGATGATGGAGTGCCTGCACAGCACCCTGCCGTACTCCCGGCTCGTGGCGGACACCAACGCCGACATGGGCGGTCCGGCCGCACCGAGCCAGGTCACGCCGTTCGGCGTCCGCCCGTGCGCCGACGGCTGGGTGGGGATCAACATCCTCACCGGCCAGCAGTGGATCGACGCGTGCCTGCTCACCGAGCTCGACGACTACGCCGACCAGCAGCTCGACTTCTACCTCGGCCGCGGCAACCTGGCCGACTTCCAGGTCCGGCTGCTGGAGTGGCTGAGCCACCGCACCGTGAGCGAGGTGGTCGACCTGGGCCAGAGCCTGCGGATCCCGGTCGTGCCGGTCGCGAACGGCCAGACCATCACCGAGTCGGCCCAATGGCTCGAGCGGCCATGGTTCGTGCCGCTCGGCGACGACGGCCGGTTGCAGCGTCCCGGTCCGCCGTGGCGGCTGGCGATCACGCCGGCCCACGCCCAGCGGTCGGTGCCGACCGTCGACAAGGACGGCCAGCTGCTCGACGAGCTGATGGCGGGGAGGGCCTGATGAGTGTCGACGGCGGGTCGAGCCTTCCGCTCTCGGGTGTCCGGGTCATCGACCTCGGCAGCTTCTGGGCCGCGCCGTACCTCACGGAGTACCTGGGGGCCTTCGGGGCCGACGTGATCAAGATCGAGTCGATCCAGCGGCCGGACGGCTTCCGGTTCTCCGGCAGCGGCCCGCTGCTCGGCGACCTGTGGCACGACCGGAGCCTGATGTGGCAGGGCACCAACCACAACAAGCGGGACATCACCCTGGCCCTCAACACGGCGGAGGGCAAGGCGCTGCTCACCCGCCTCATCGCCGGTGGCGACGTGTTCGTCGAGAACTACGCGGCGCGCGTCGTCGAGCAGTTCGGCTTCGGGTACGAGCAGATCGCCGAGATCAACCCGAGCATGGTCGTCCTGCGGGTGCCCGGGTTCGGCCTGACCGGTCCGTGGCGCGACTTCGTGGGCTGGGGCAACGCCTTCGAGCAGCTGGCCGGACACGCCTGGATCACCGGGCAGCCGGACGGCCCTCCACAGACGCCGGGCGGGTACATCGACCCGACGGTCGGCATGCACGCCGCGGTGGCCCTGCTCGCGGCCCTGGAGCACCGGGACCGCACCGGTGAGGGACAGCTGGTGGAGGTGGCGCAGATCGAGGTCGGCGCCGCGTTGACCGCCGAGCAGGTGTTCTACGCGCAGCTGCGCGGTGAGGCGCAGATGCGGCAGGGCAACCGCAGCAACGACTATGCGCCGCAAGGCGTCTACCAGTCCGCCGAGGCGCGCAACGTCGCCGTGACGGTGCGGAACTCCAGGGACTGGGCCGCCCTGTACGAGCTGCTCGGGCGGCCCGACGACCTCGCGGACCTGGAGCGCCTCGCCGACAGGAGGTCGCGCCAGGACGACCTCGACCGTGCCCTCGGCGCCTGGATGGCCGGACGCAGCGCCGACGAGGCGGTCGGCGCCCTGCGGGACGCGGGCATCCCGGCCGCCGCGGTGCTCACCCCGATGGGCTTCAACGAGGACCCGCAGCTCGCGGCGCGTGGCTACTACCAGCGGCTCGTGCATCCGTTGAGCGGTCCCCGGCTGTACCCGACGTACCCGATGCACTTCTCGTTCGAGCAGCCCGGGGTCGGACCGCACCGGACCGTGGCCCCCACGTTGGGGCAGCACAACCACGAGATCCTGGCGGGAGAGCTGGACCTGAGCGAGGAGGAGATCGCCGATCTCGCCGAGCGGCAGGTCATCGGCACGACACCGCTCGGTCTGTGACGGGGCGCTGAGCCGGATGGACCATCCCTGGCGAACGCCCGAGCCGCCCAGTGAGCGGCGACGGCAGAAGCACGCGACCGTGCAGACCTTCCGCGAGGCGCTGGCCGGGCTGGCCCTGGTCGACAGTGAGCTCAGCGGCGACCAGCAGCTGGCGGACCTGCGCGACGCCGTCGCCGCCGTCCAGCAGCGGATCGCCGAGCTGCCCAGCCTGACGGCCAAGGGCGGCCCGCAGCGGGCCGGGCCGATCGACGAGCTGCTCGTCGAGCGGGGCCCGCTCAGCGGGCTGAGCAACCCCCTGGCGCCACCGCTGACCTACCGGATCGTCGACGGCGCCGAGACCGTGCACGCGTCGGCCGTCTTCTCCTCGGCGTACGAGGGGCCGGCGGGCTGCGTGCACGGCGGCTACCTGCTCGCCGCCTTCGACGAGGTCCTGGCGGCCGGGCAGCTGCCCTCCGGCGGCATCGGCATGACCGGGACGGTGACGGTACGGCTCCGAGCGATGACGCCGATCGACACGCTGATCGAGTTCGCCGCCGGCACCGACCGGGTCGACGGCCGCAAGGTCTTCACCTGGGCCACCGCCTCGTGCCGGGGCCAGCTGATCGCCGAGGCCCAGGCCACGTGCCTGCGGATGCGGAGTGACGCCGACGCGCACTGAGCCGGCACCGCTGGCCGACCGCAGGTTCACCTGCGGGACCTGGCCGGCGGCCCGGATCGCCGGCCGGCTGTTGGCGGCGCTGGGGGGCGAGGTGCGGCTCTCCGACGCCACGGCGGATGCCGTCACGTGCGAGGGGGGCGCGGCGGTCGGCGCTCGCGCCGCATCAGCCGAGGAGGACTGGTCGAGCTCGGGCGCGGCCGGGCTGACCGGCCGCGGGCACGGCCCGGCGCTCTCCCCGCGCGGGGCACCGGCCTCGGTGGTCCGTGCCGGCGGGCTGGTTCTCGACCTCCTCGCCCGGCTGTCCGGCGGGGAGTCGCACCACGCGGACGAGGCACACCGCTCCCTGGGCGAACGGGCCCGGCTCGTGGGTCTGGTCCGCGGCGGCGACATCAGCTGCGGCGGTGCGGCGCGGCTGGTCCGCACGCGCGACGGGTGGGTCGCGCTGAACCTCTCCCGGCCCGAGGACGCCGAGCTCCTCCCCGCGCTGACCCACGGGGCGGTTCGGGACCTCGACTGGTCGCGGATCACCCGGTGGGCGAGCGGTGTGGCCGGCCGCGAGCTGCTCGAGCAGGGCACCACCCTGGGCCTGCCGGTGGGCCTGCTGGGGGAGCGGCTCCCGTCGCCGGCGCCGTTCCGCCTGGACCGGCTCGATGGCTACGGCGGCGGCCCTTCACCCACGCCGCGACCCCGGTCGCGAGGCGGCCTGCGCGTGGTCAACCTCGGCTCCCTGTGGGCCAGCCCGCTGTGCGCGCGGCTGGTCGCCGGGCGGCCGGGCGCGACGGTCATCGACGTCGAGGGGCCGCATCGTCCGGACGGGGCCCGGTCGGGGTCGCCGGCCTTCTACGCGCGCCTGCATGCCGGGAACGAGCGGGTGGTCCTCGACCCGGCCACCGCCGAGGGCCGACGGGCACTCGGCGAGCTGCTGCGCACCGCCGATGTCGTCGTCACGGGGAGCCGTCAGTCGGCTCTACGACGGATGGGGGCGACGGCTGAGGCCCTGGCCGACCCCGCGGAGCGGGTGTGGGTGCACATCACGGGGCATGGTCTGTCGAGCGAACGGGTGGCCTTCGGGGACGACGCCGCGGTGGCCGGCGGGCTGACGGCGCGGGACGCGGACGGCCCGGTGTTCGCCGGCGACGCCATCGCCGATCCGCTCACCGGATGGCTGGCCGCGGTCGCCGCGTCGGCCTGTCTGCGGGCCCGGGGGAGCTGGCGGGTGGAGGTCTCGCTCAGCAACTCGGCGGCGTGGGCCGCACACGTCTGATATCGGTGTAACCGACCACGCAACGCGGCGTGCGGTCCGACATCTGGACCGATCCAGGTTCAGCATCTATCCCCGCCTGATACGGGCGTTGTAGGCTCACTGCCGGGCCGGAACGCCGCGAGCCGCCACGGAGCGGCATCGACAGGCCGACGGTCCGGGGTCAGCCGAGGCGAGGATGACACGCAGGGTTCAGGGTGCTCTAACTAACTGTACTAGCACACTATGTGTACGTGACACTTAAGGCGGTTACCATGCCAGCGCGACGCTGGGAGAACCTCATACTCGAAGCGCTGATCGAGATGGCTCAGATGAACGAGGCCTGGTACACCGGGCTCGCGGAAGCAGTGTCGCCCGGCATGAAGCGGGGCGCTCTCGTCCCGCTGATCCTGCTGCACCGAGCCGGTCCTGCGCGGGTCACCGTGATGGCCGGCGCGCTCGGGCTCGACCGCACGACCGTGACGCGCCATCTCGACGAGCTGGAGAGCCGTGGTCTGATCGAGCGGACGGCCGACCCCGACGATCGCCGCGCCGTCGTCGTCAGGCTCACCGTGCTGGCCAAGCGCAGCCTGGACAAGGCCTTCCAGGACGGGCGCGACTCGGTGCGGGCCAGCCTGGCCACGTGGTCCAAGGACGAACGCGCCGAGTTCGGGCGCCTCCTGTACAAGTTCATCTTCCCCGACCAGCTCGCCGTGCAGTACGCGACGAGGAGCGCTCCGAGTGGCGTGAGCCGGAGCGCAGCCATCAGGTGACGCGCCTGGAGGACGACGACCTCACCGCGGCCCGGGCCGGGGCCGGGAAGGCTGTCGGGGCCGACGAGGCGGTCCGCCGAGCGACCCCGCGCCGCCGGGCGCAGCTGGAGCTGTTGATCGTCGCGACCGCCGCGCTGCTGGTGTCGCTCTCCCAGTCCCTGCTGATCCCCATCCTGTCGATCCTGCCCCGGGAGCTGGGAACGTCACCGACCACGGTCGAGTGGCTGCTGACCAGCACGCTGATGGCCGGTGTCGTCGCCGTTCCGGTGTTCGGCCGGCTGGGAGACATGTACGGCAAGCGCCTGATGCTCGTGGTGTCGGTGGCGTTGCTCGTCGCGGGCTCGCTGTTGATGGCCCTCACGGACGACATCCCGCTGCTCATCCTGGGCCGCGTCTTCATGGGGATGTCGCTCGCCGCCGTGCCGCTCGGCATCAGCCTGGTCGGCTCGCTCCTGCCGCGAGGCCAGGTCGCGTCGGGCATCGCCCTGGTCAGCGCGATGCTCGGCGTCGGCGGAGCCCTCGGCCTGCCGTTCGCCGGCCTGGTCGGTGAACGGGAGAGCTTCCACACGCTGTTCTGGCTCTGCGTGGCCCTGGGCGTCCCGACGCTGGTGGGGATCCTCCTCGTCGTCCCGGAGTCGCTGGTCCGCTCGGGCGGGCGGATCGACGCGGTGGGGGCGGCTCTGCTGGCCGTCGGGCTGGTCTGCCTCCTGCTGCCCCTCACCAAGGCTGCGGCCTGGGGATGGACCGCGCCCCGGACCATCGTGCTGCTGCTCAGCGCTGTGATCGTGATCGGCGTCTTCCTGTGGTGGGAGATGCGAACGGCCATGCCCCTCGTCGATCTGCGCGTGGCCCGGCGCCGGCCCAGCCTGCTGACGAACATCGCGTCACTCATGTTCGGCTTCGCGCTGTTCGCCAGCCTGATCGGCACCGCGCCCTACGTGCAGGCGCCCCGGGTCACGGGCTACGGCTTCGGGGCCTCGATCGTCGTCGGCGGGCTCTGCGCGTTGCCGGGTGGGCTGTCCATGCTCTTCCTCGCGCCCGTCGCGGCCCGGCTGATCAACCTCGTCGGTGCTCGGACGACCCTGCAGGTGGGCGCACTGGTCATGGTTGCCGGGTTCGTCGTGCGCCTCGTCCTGACGGGCAGCATCGTCGACGTGATCGCCGGCACCACGCTCGTCGGCATGGGCACCGGCATCGGCTACGCCTCCATGCCCGCTCTCGTCAACGCCTTCACGCCGGCGCAGGAGCTCGCGTCCGCCAACGGCCTGAACTCGCTGGCTCGCTCCCTGGGCAACACGGTGTCGAGCGCCGTGGCCGCGAGTCTGTTCGCCAGCTTCAGCGTGGTGGTGGCCGGTGCCTCCCTGCCGAGCGACACGGCGTACCGCCTGATCTTCATCTGCTGCGGGGCGGCGGCTCTGCTGGCGGCCTCGTTCGCCGCGTTCATCCCGCGCGGAGCCGGCCGGTCCGCCTGACCGCGGCCGCTCACGCCACCTACCGACAGCACGACGGCGGCCCCCGAGCCCGGTGTGGACTCGGGAGCCGCCGTCGTCAGCTGGTCCCGCCAGCCGCGGTCAGCCGACGATCTTGTTCTGCTGGGCGTAGTAGTAGCCACCCGGGTCGCACTGGAAGCCGGTGGGTCCCGGCGTACCGACCGTGACCCACTTGCCACCCTTGTACTGCACCATCAGGTAGCAGGTGACCGGCTGCTTGCCCCCGACGTCGGTCGTCGGCAGGAAGCCGCCGGCGTTGAAGCTGTGCATGCTCTTCAGCGCGTCGAGCAGCTTCTGCCGGGTCGGGTTCGGCCCGGCCTGCGTGAGCGCCTGGACGAACAGCGCGGCGTTCGCCCAACCGGAGGCGGCATAGCTGTCGATGACCGTCTTCGGGTGGGTCTTGGTCATCCACTCGTTCAGCAGCTGCACCGACGGGATCGAGGAGGTCGGTCCCTCGAGGAACGGCGCGGTGCTCAGGTAGCCGATCGCACCCTCACCGACGCCGCCCGGCGCGAGCTGGGCGAAGGCGTTGGTGTACGAGCTGCCGTTGTAGCTCAGCGGGTGGTAGTTCTGCTGGGCTCCGGCGGCGAGCAGGCGTCCGTACATCTGCGGCGTGCCGGACGGCGTGTAGATGAAGTTCACGCCCTTCTGGCGCATCCGGATGATGTCCGAGGTGAAGTCGGTCTCCGTCGCGTTGTAGATGCGGGAGTAGACCAGGTCGAACCCGAGCGCCTTGAGCAGCGGCTTGCCGTTGCGGTTGAAGCTCTCGATCGCACCGGGGTTGTTGGTGATCATGGTCCCGACCTTGGTGGTGTTCGGGTAGTTCGCCTTGATCCACCGCAGCGGTCCGGCGGCCCCACCGGGAACCGAGGGCGATGCGGAGTAGACGTTCGGCAGCCCGTACTCGGTCGGGTCGGCGATGACCGCGGACACGTCCGGGAAGGTCGGGTTGGCCTTCAGGGTCGGCACCCCGCAGTTGTCGAAGACCGAGAAGTCGCCGACGAGCGCGAACACCTTGTTCTTGAGGGCCTCGGTCTGGGCCTTGTTCTGCGGGCAGGAGTACGCGTCGTCTTCGGAGTCCAGCTTGAGCTGGCGACCGTTGACCCCGCCCTTGCTGTTGATGTAGGCGAAGTAGGCGTCGACGGCGTACGGCGCGTTCTGGAACAGGCCCGGGATCGGGCCGCCCAGGACGGAGATGTTTCCCACGGTCACTGTCGTCTTCGTGACGCCGGGCACGGAGGAGTCGCTCTTGCTCGAGCCCCCACCTCGTGCGCCACCTCCGCAACCGGCAGCGAGAAGCGCCACGGCCGCGACGCCAACAACGAGAGAGCGCAATCTGCGTCGTTCTTTCATGAGCTTCAGCCCTTCAGAGGATGTGAGGACGGACGGGCAACGTGCTGTCGACCATCGAGCGAGCAGTCGGGTAGGTCAGTTGGGGCAGGTCAATCGGGCAGGTCATTCGGGCAGCGTCAGGGTCACCGTGGCCACGACGTGGTCGCCGATGCTGTTGGAGCCGGTGACGGCGAGGGTGATGAGGCGGTCCTCGGGCGAGACGCCGACGACCTCTCCGTTGACGCGCATCGTGTCGTAGGCGAAGTTGGTGGCGCCCAGACGAATGCTGATGGTTCGCAAGACACTGTCGGGTCCCGACCAGTCGGTTGCGTACCGTCCGACGAGCCCGTTGCTCGTCAGGATGTTCATGAAGATGTCCTTCATTCCCTTGCGGTTGGCGGCGTCCCGGTCGTGATGGACGTCCTCGAAGTCGCCGGACGCCAGTGCGGTCGCGACGATCCGCAAGGGACTCAGGGGGAGCACGAGCTCGGGCAGCTGCTCGCCCACGGCCACGTCGGAGAAGCGCTTCGTGGTCAGGGTCGGCGGCCGCCGTTCGGCCCGCTCCAGGTCGTCCACGCCGAGTGCAGGAGCCGCCGGTTGCCCGGCCGCGTCCGCGCTGACCCGGCCACTGTTCGGGAGGTAGTGCAGGGTGCGGAACCGCAACGTGCCCACGGCCTCGTCGCCGACGTAGAAGGTCGTCTTGGTGGTGACGAAGAAGCCGCGACCGATGAGCGTCTGCTTCTCGTCGGAGACCTCGTCGAGCGACGTCGTCGTGCTGACCACGTCACCGGGACGCAGGTAGCGGAAGTACTCCTGCTCGCAGTTGGTCGCGACGACCCCGAAGTACCCCGCGGCGTTCAGGAGGTGGTACGGCTTGGCGGCGGCCGACTCCACCGCGTCGGTGGCCGGTGGCGCGGTGTGCTGGTACCGCAGCGGCCGCATGCTCCAGGTCTGCAGAGCGGCCGGGGGAGCGACCAGGCCACCGTGCACCGAGGCGAGGGCGAGCTTCTCGTCGGTGTAGACCGGGTTCTGGTCCTCCATGGCGTCGCACCACAGGTTGATCCGCAGGACGCTGACCGGGTCGCGGTAGTCGGTCCGCTCGCCCTCGACCCCGATGTCGGCCCGTACGGTCGCCAGGAAGCTCGCCTGCTCCTCCGGCGTCATCACCGGGGGACCCTCGGCGTGCGCAGGCCGGCCATGGCGATGATCTCGCGCTGGATCTCGTTGGTGCCGCCGCCGAAGGTCGCGGCCAGAGCGCCTCGGGCCGACTGCTCGACGCGACCGCGCAGGACGGCCCCCGGCGAGTTCGGGCGCAGCGTCGCGGCCGCTCCGATGATCTCCATCAGGGTGTGCGCCACCTCGACGTGCAGCTCGGTGCCGTAGACCTTCATGGCGGAGGCGTCGGCGGGGTTGATGTCCTTGTTCTCGCTGCGCCACGCCACCCGCCAGTTGAAGAGCCGGGCGGCCTCGATACGGGCCTGCAGGCGCGCGAACGCGATGCGCACCCACTCCTTGTCGGCGACGACACCTCCGCCGGCGGCCTCGGTCGTCCGGGCCCACTCGACGACGCGGTCGAGCTCGCGCTGCAGGCTGGCCGACGGGCCGAGCGCGACCCGTTCACGGTTGATCTGGCTGGTGAACATCTGCCAGCCGCCGTTCTCCGGGCCGACGCGCATGGAGACCGGCACCCGCACGTCGTCGTAGTACGTCGCGGTGGTGAAGCCGCCGCCGACGATGTGGATCGGCGTCCACTTGAAGCCCTCGGTCTTGGTGTCGACCAGGAGCAGCGAGATGCCCTTGTGCTTCGGGGCGTCCGGGTCGGTCCGCACGGCCAGCCAGATGAAGTCCGCCATGTTGCCGCCGGACGTCCAGATCTTCTGCCCGTTGACGACGTACTCGTCGCCGTCGCGAACGGCCCGCGTCTTCAGCGACGCGAGGTCGGTGCCGGAGTACGGCTCGGAGTAGCCGATCGCGACCTCGAGGTCACCGGCCAGGATGGCCGGCAGGAACCGCTCCTTCTGCTCGTCCGTCCCGTACTGCTGGATGGTCGGCCCGACGGTGTTGAGGGTGATCATGGGGACCGGGGCGCCGGCCTTGGCCGCCTCCTCGAGGAAGATCAGCTGCTCGAGCGGCCCCTTGCCGTGGCCGCCGTACTCCTTCGGCCAGCCGACGCCGAGCCAGCCGTCCCGGCCCATCTGCTGGATGATCTGCTTCGAGCTGCCGCCCATGCCCTCGCTCTCCTCGGCGGAGGAGGGCTGGTTGGACAGGAGAGCGGCGAAGTACTCGCGCAGCTCGGCCTGCAGCTTGCGCTGGTCGTCGGTGAGGTCGATGAACATGCGTGCCTCCGCTACTGGGCCGAAACGATGGACTGGCCGAGCCGCAGGAGGTGCTGGGTGGCACCACCGAGGCTGAACTCCAGTTCCTTGTCGAGAACGAAGTGCCGGTGGAGCGGGTAGTCGGTGTCGACCCCGATCCCGCCGTGCAGGTGCTGCGCCGTGTGGACCACGCGGTGACCGCCGTCGGCCAGCCAGAACTTGGCGATCGACAGGGCGTCACTGGCCGGCAGCCCCTCGCTGAGCCGCCAGAGGGCGGACCAGACCGTCACGCGCGAGGCCTCGAGGTCGATGTACGCGTCGGCGAGGCGCAGCGCGGGACCCTGGTAGGTCGCGATCGGCTTGCCGAAGACCTCGCGCTGCGACGTGTACTCGGCGGTGAGCTCCAGGTCGCGGGTGAGGTTGCCGAGGGCCACGGCCAGGTTGCAGGCCAGGGCGCGCTCGAAGGCCCAGGTCGCGGCGTCCGACGTCGTCGGGTCCCCCAGCACGTCGGAGTCGGGGACGACGTAGCCGTCCAGCTCCAGCTCGCTCGCCGGATGGAAGCTGGTGCTCACGCCATTGCTCAGGCGTGCACCCTCCCCGGCCGGGTCGACGAGGAAGAGGGCGACGGCGCCGGAGTCGGTCGTCGCCGTGACCAGCACCCGCGCCGCGAGCGTCGCCCAGGCGACGGGGGACTTCGTGCCGGACAGCCGCCAACCGCCGTCGACCCGGACCGCGGAGGTCCGAGGCCGGTTGGGGTCGTCGGCCACCGGCTCGTCGAACGCGCCGACGGTCAGGGACGAGCCGTCCACGATGCCCGGCAGCAGGGCCGACTGCTGGGCCTCGGTGCCCAGCTCGGCGATGGCCAGTCCGGCCTGACCGGCGCTGGCCAGCAGCGGGACGAACGCCGTTGCTCGCCCCACCTCCTCCAGGACGACGGCCAGGTCGAGCAGGCCGAGCCCGCTGCCGCCCGCCGACTCCGGCAGGGCCAGCCCGACCAGGTTGGCCTCGACCAGCCGGTCCCAGGTCTGCTTGTCGAACCGGTCGTCGCTCGCGGTCAGCGCCTTGAGCCGGTCCTGAGTCACCTCAGCGGTCAGCAGCTGGCGGGCCAGGGTGCGGATCTCGTCCTGCACCTCGGAGAAACCGAAGTCCATGTTCTACCTTTCCCTGTCAGTCGCGTGCTCGGCCGAGGATCGTGCCGCTCGTCGGCACGCCGGTCCCGGCGGTGACGAGGACGTGCTCGACGTCCGGCACGGGGTTGGCGGCGGTGCCGCGCACCTGCCGGACGCCCTCGAGAATCCCGTTGACGCCGTGGATGTACGCCTCGCCCAGCTGTCCCCCGTGGGGGTTGATGGGCAGGCCGCCACCGAGCTCGATGTTGCCGTTGGCGACGAAGTCCTTCGCGTCACCTCGGGCGCAGAAGCCGAGGTCCTCGAGCTGCACGAGCGTGAACGGCGTGAAGTGGTCGTACAGGATCGCGGTCTGGATGTCCTGCGGCGTGAGGCCCGACTGCTCCCACAGCTGACGGCCGACGACACTCATCTCGGGCAGCGTCGCCAGGTCGTCCAGGGACCGGTAGTAGCTGGTCATCGACTCCTGGTCGTACGACGCGCCCTGGGCGGCGGCCTCGATGATCACCGGCGTGACGTCCAGGTCCTTGGCCCGCTCGGCGGTGGTCACGATGAACGCGACACCCCCGTCGCTCTCCTGGCAGCAGTCCAGCAGATGCAGGGGCTCGACGATCCAGCGCGAGGCCTGGTGCTCCTCGATCGTGATCGGCTTCTGGTAGAACCACGCGGCCGGGTTCGTCGCCGCGTGCTTGCGGTCGGCGACCGCGACCGCGCCGAAGTCGGAGCTCTTGGCGCCGGACACGTGCATGTAGCGCGTCGCGAACATCGCGACCCACGAGGCCGGCGTGACGAGCCCGAAGGGCGGGTACCAGCTGCGCGCGACGGCGTCGGCGGTCACCTGCAGCTCGTTGGGCCGTTGTCCGCGCCCGAAGCGCATCCCCGAGCGCTCGTTGAACGCCCGGTAGCAGAGCACGACGTCGGCCGCACCGCTGGTGACGGCCATGGCTGCCTGGTGGACCAGCGCACAGGCCGCACCACCACCGTGGCTGATCCGGCTGAAGAACCGGTACTCCGGTACGCCGAGGTTGCGCGCCAGGTCGTTCTCCGGGTTGGTGTCGATGTCGAACGTCACGAACCCGTCGACGTCGCTCGGCTTGAGCCCGGCGTCGGCCAGGGCGTACTTGGCCGCCTCGACGGCCAGGTGCAGCTCCGATCGCCCCGAGTCCTTGGAGAAGTCCGTGGCACCGATCCCGACGATGGCCGCCTGACCGGGGAACGTCGCCCTCATCGGACGCGCCACTGCGGAAGGACCAGGTTCTCGTCGACCCGGTGGAACTCGAGCTCGACCTGCTGACCGATCGCCACGTCCGAGGGCTCGATGCCGACCGTGTTGCCGACGATGCGCGTGCCCTCCGTCAGCTCGACCAGCACGACCGCGAGCGGCAGCTCGAGGGGTGGCATGGGCGGGTAGTGGTAGATCGCGTAGCTGACGACGGTTCCCTGCCCGGCCGACGTGACGAAGTCCCAGTCGAAGGACAGGCACTTCGGGCAGCAGGGCCGAGGCGGATGGCGCAGAGCCTCACACGACGTGCACCGCTGGATCCTCAGCTCGCCGACCGACGTGCCCTCCCAGAAGAACGCCGTGTCGCGGTTGCGGGGCGGGTTCAGCCAGGGGATCTCGGGGTGCGTTCGCTCGTCATCGACGATCACTGACACCTGAACACCTCATTGAGTTCGGACGATTCGTTGTCTGCGCCGACAACCGCACTCGGGTGGACTCAGGGCTCCGGGTGGGACGGCGACTGCGAAAAGCGTGCCCCAAGACACCTATCTTTGGGAAGGGGCTGACGCAACGTGTTGGTAACAGGAGTGTGCCCTCCGGGTGGGGGGGCCGCACGTCGAAGCTCCGGAGGCGACGGTCGATCGCGACGCCGTCATACGATTTTTGCTGCTGTTTCGTGGGGAAAGTGAGCAGGAACGAGCCGGGCACCGGGCCGACGCCGCCCGGCGTCGGGCGTCCCGTGTCCCTGGATGTTCCAAACCCTTGACCAGCCCGAAACGGTCATCTATCGTCGCCGACGGACTCGACTTTCGATAGGCACTTACTTACCGGTCGGTGCGTGTAAACCGCCCCGCTATCTAGCTGGAGTGGGGCAGCAAGCCGACGGTTGTTCGTCCGTCCAACCCTTCGTGCCGATCATGATGGGACAAAAGTGTCCGAGTTCCTCGCGCTGGGCATCACCGGACTGATCACGGGATGCATCTACGCCATCGCCGCCTGCGGCCTGGTCGTCACGTACACGACCTCAGGCGTCTTCAACTTCGCCCACGGGGCCGTGGGCATGCTGTGCGCCTACGTCTACTGGACGCTCTCGGTGCAGCACGGGTGGCCGGTGCCGCTCGCCATCCTGGTCGTGCTCCTCGTCATGGCGCCCCTGCTGGGCGCGGTGATCGAACGGGTCCTGATCCGACCCCTCGGCGTCGGCACCACAGCCCTGTCGATGACCGTGACCCTGGGGCTGCTGGTCCTCTTCGTCGGCATGGCCGCGACGATCTGGAGCCCGCAGCAGGCCCGGTCCATCCCGCACTTCTTCTCCGGCCGGTCGGTCCGGCTGTTCGACACGACGGTGACCTGGCACCAGCTGATCATCGTCATCTGCGCGATCGCGGTGGCTATCGGGCTGCGGCTCTTCCTGTACCACACGCGCCCCGGCGTCACCATGCGCGCGACCGTGGACGACCCCTCGCTGGTCCGGCTGTCCGGAGCGCCGTCCAGCCGCTACTCGCAGTTCGGCTGGATGCTCGGCAGCTTCCTGGCCGGCCTGGCCGGGCTGCTGCTCGCGCCGCTGGTGAACCTCGACATCCAGACCCTGACGCTGCTGGTCGTCAACGCGTACGCCGCGGCTCTTCTCGGCCGGCTGAAGAACCTGCCGATGACCTTCGTGGGCGGCCTGGCCCTGGGCCTGGCCAACTCCTACGCGATCGGCTACCTGCCGGAGGGTGCGCTGCTGAGCGAGGTCGGGCCGATCATCCCGATGGTCTTCCTCTTCATCGTGCTGCTGGTCTTCGCCGAGCGGCGCCTGGAGACATCGGTGACGCGGTTCGTGGCCCCGCGCGTGCCGGGCCTGAGGGAGTCCCTCATCGCCGCCGCCGTCCTGATCGTCGTCGGCTACTCGTTGACCTGGGTCGTGTCGGAGTCCACGCTCCAGCATCTGGGGTACTCGGTGGCGATCGGCCTGGTGCTGCTGTCCATGGTGCCGCTCACCGGCTACGCCGGTCAGATATCCCTCTGCCAGTTCACCTTCGCCGGCATCGGCGCGGTCGTCATGTCCCGCTTCGGGGCGGGGGACACCTTGACCGGCCTGATCGCCGGCACCCTCGCGGCCGCCATCGCGGGCGTGATCATCGCCCTGCCGGCCCTGCGGCTGCGCGGCCTCTACCTCGCGCTGCTCACCCTCGCCTTCGCGCAGGCGATGGACTCGGCGTTCTTCAACAACGGGAACGTGATGGGCATCGAGGGGGCGGTCACCGTCGGCCGGGTGCGGCTCGGCTTCATCCCGACCCAGAGCGATCCGGACTACTTCACGTTCCTCGTGGTCGTCTTCGCCATCCTCGCCGTCGCGATGCTGGCCGTCCGGCGGTCGCGCTGGGGCCGCTACCTGGTGGCGATCAGCGACAGCGAGGTGGGCGCGACGGCGTTCGGCATGAACCTCACGCTGGTCAAGCTCTCCGTCTTCGGTGGCTCGGCCGGTCTCGCCGGGTTCGCCGGTGCCCTGCTCGGCGGGCAGAACGGGCTGGTCGGGCCGACGGACTTCGGTCTCCTGGTCAGCCTGTCCGCGCTGCTGATCCTCACGATCATGGGTACCCGCACCGTGACCGGAGCCCTGCTGGGCGGCATCTCCCTGGGTGTCTTCCCGATCATCCAGGACCGCTTCTCGGTGCTGCGGGACTTCGGGTACCTGCTCACCGGGCTGGGCGCGGTGTCGATCGTCAAGAACCCGAACGGCGCCGTGGGCGGGGACACCCCGGCCGCGACCATACGACGGAGACGACTGGCCGCACAGATGGCCCGCGAGAACAGCGCAGCGGAGGCCGCGGCGACGCAGGCCGTCGAGCAGACGCGGGTGACCAGTGCCTGAGCAGCTGCGCGCCGAGGGCGTCACCGTGAGGTTCGGAGGCCTGAACGCCCTCAACGAGGTGGGCGTGACGGTGGAGCGCGGGTCGGTGACCGGACTGATCGGGCCGAACGGCGCGGGCAAGTCGACCCTGTTCAACGTGATCACCGGCTTCATCACCCCGAAGTCGGGACAGGTCCTGCTGGACGACACCGACGTGACGAGGCTCCGGCCCCACCAGCGGCACCGGCTCGGCGTCTCCCGGACGTTCCAGCGGCTGGCGCTGTTCAACTCGCTCACGGTCCGCGACAACGTGCTCGTCGTCGCCGAGCTCAACCGCAAGAAGTACGCCAACAAGGTCGAGATGAACGAGAGCGTCGACGCGACGTTGGAGCAGCTGCGACTGACCGAGTTCGCCGACCGGCAGGCCGACTCGCTGCCCACCGGCAGCGCGCGCCTCCTGGAGGTCGCTCGGGCCCTGGTGTCCCGGCCGCGCTACCTGCTGCTCGACGAGCCCAGCGCGGGTCTGGACAACACCGAGACCGGACGGTTCGGCGACACGATCAAGCAGGTCGCCAGCAGCGGTGTCGGCGTCCTGCTCGTCGAGCACGACGTCGGGCTGGTCATGGACATCTCGACCCGGGTGTACGTCCTGAACTTCGGGCACCTGATCGCTCAGGGAGCACCGGCCGAGGTGAAGGCCGATCCGGCCGTCCAGGAGGCCTACCTGGGCGTGCCGGCGAGCGGCACCGAGCTGACCGAGACCAACCCGGCGGGGGCGGACCGATGACGACCACCACGACAGACGCCGGCACCGACTCGGCGCCCAAGGCCCTGGCCGTCGACGACCTGCACGCGGCGTACGGCGAGATCCAGGTCCTGCACGGCATCAGCTTCTCCGTGCAGCCCGGTGAGGTCGTCGCCCTCCTGGGCACCAACGGCGCCGGCAAGACCACCACGCTGCGCTCGGTGATGAGCCACGTGACGGGGCAGTTCCGGGTGACCAAGGGCTCGATCAGCTACGGCTCCGACGACGTCACGCGGACCGACTCCTCCCGCCTCACCCGGATGGGCATCTGCCTGGTCCCGGAAGGGCGCGGCATCTTCCCGAACCTCACGGTGGAGGAGAACCTGTGGATGTGGACCCATGCCCGCAAGGGCACCCGGGCCCTGATCGCCGAGCGGGCGTTCGAGCAGTTCCCCGTGCTGGGCAAGCGGCGCAAGCAGACCGCGGGCACCCTGTCCGGCGGGGAGCAGCAGATGCTCGCCCTGTCCCGGGCCCTGGCCACGGACCCGCGGCTGCTCATGCTGGACGAGCTCTCCATGGGTCTGGCGCCAGCGCTCGTCGCCGAGCTGTACGGCGTCGTGAAGCAGATCGCCGAGCAGGGGACGTCGGTGCTCCTGGTCGAGCAGTCGATCAGCGCCGCCCTGTCCATCGCCGACCGGGTGGCGATCGTCTCGCACGGACGGATCGAACGCATCGGCCGGCCGGCAGAGGTCGCCGACGAGGCCTACGACCTATATCTCAACTAGGGAAAACGTGAACATCGCTCTGCTGCTGGAAATGATGGCGGGAGGCGCCCCTGACCGGGTCGCCGTGGGACCACGACAAGGAGGACTGACCTACGACGGGCTGCTGTCGGCCGCCCACGAGGTCGCCGCGGACCTGACCGGGCGAGAGGTCGGCACGGCCGTGCTCGTGGACACCAACTCCGCCGCGGTCCCGATCCTGCTCTTCGGCGCAGCTGTCGCGGGGATCCCGTTCACCTCGTTGAACTTCCGGCTGGCCGACCCGCAGCTGCAGGCGATCATGCGCCGTACGACGCCGTCGCTGGCGGTGCTGGGCGATGGTCTGGCCGAGCGGCTGGGCCCGATCGACGGCATGACCGCGGTCAGCGTCCCCGACCTCATCGCCGGCGCGACGGCGCCCGACGAGCCGGGGGAGCGGGGTGAGCCGCGCGCCGACGCGGACGACGTGGCGGTGCTGCTCTTCACCAGTGGCACCACGGCCGAGCCGAAGGCGGCGCTGCTGCGTCACCGCCACCTGTTCTCCTACGTCTCCGAGTCCGCTGGAGTTCATGGGCGCCGGCGAGGAGGAGTGCACGCTGGTCAGCGTCCCGAGCTACCACATCGCCGGGCTGTCGGCGGTGCTCAGCTCGGTGTACGTGGGACGACGGCTGTGCTACCTGCCCCAGTTCGACGCGGAAGCCTGGGTGGAGACGGCCCGCGGCGAGCGGGTCACCCACGCCATGGTGGTGCCGACGATGCTCGGGCGGATCCTCGACGTGATGGACGAGCAGCGGCGTCTCGCTCCCCGACCTGCGGCACCTGAGCCTACGGCGGCGGGCGGATGCCGGTCCAGCTCATCGAACGAGCCCTCGGCCTCATGCCGCACGTCGACTTCGTCAACGCCTACGGCCTGACCGAGACCAGCTCGACCATCACCGTGCTGACCCCGCAGGACCACCGCGACGCGGTGCGCAGCGACGACCCGCAGGTGCGCCGGAGGCTGGGCTCGGTCGGCCGGCCCCTGCGATCCATCGAGGTGTCGATCCGCGACGACGACGGGGCGGTCGGTCCCGAGCGGGAGTCCGGCGAGATCTAGGTCCGCGGGGACCAGGTCGCCGGCGAGTACCAGAGCCTCGGCAGCGCCGTGCTGGCCGACGGCTGGTTCCCCACCCGGGACGGCGGCCTCCTGGACGAGGACGGCTACCTGTTCATGGACGGCCGGCTCGACGACGTGATCGTGCGGGGGGGCGAGAACATCTCACCGGGAGAGGTCGAGGACGTGCTCGTCACGCATCCGGCCGTCGCCGACGCCGCGGTCATCGGTGTGCCCCGGACGTCGAGTGGGGCGAGGCCGTCGTCGCAGTCGTCGTGGTCCGGGCCGGCCATCACGTCGAGGAGATCGAGCTGATGGACTGGGTCAGCGCCCGGCTGCGGTCGTCGCGTCGCCCGGCCCGGGTGGAGTTCCGCAGCGAGCTGCCCGTACAACGAGACGGGCAAGCTGCTCCGCCGGGTGCTCAAGGCCGAGGTGGCCCAGCACGGTGCCGCGGGGCGGGCGACCGCATGACGCTCTCGCCGGCCACCGCCCACGACCCCGCGCGCCCCGGAACGGTCGACGAGGTTCGCGCCGACCTGATGCGGCTGGGCTACATCGCGGACACCCAGGTGGCGACCGCCGTCGTCCTGAGCCAGGTCCTGAGCAAGCCGATCCTGGTGGAGGGTCCGGCCGGGACGGGCAAGACCGAGCTGGCCAAGACGTGGGCCGCCTGCACCGGGCGCCGGCTCGTCCGGCTGCAGTGCTACGAGGGTCTGGACGAGTCGAAGGCACTCTACGAGTGGAACTTCCGCAAGCAGCTGCTGTTCCTGCAAGGGGAGCGGGCGGCGGGGGCCGAGGTGGCCGACCGCGACATCTTCGGCAAGGAGTTCCTGCTCAGCCGGCCGCTGCTGGAGGCCATCAGCGCCACCGATCCGGTGCTCCTGCTGATCGACGAGGTCGACCGCCTGGAGGTGGAGACCGAGGCCCTGCTGCTGGAGGTGCTCTCCGACTACCAGGTCTCGATCCCGGAGCTCGGCACCGTGCAGGCCACGCAGGTCCCGGCCGTGTTCCTGACCTCCAACAGCACCCGGGAGCTGTCCGAGGCGCTGCGCCGCCGATGCCTCTTCCTGCACATCGACTACCCCGACGCGGCACGGGAGCGGGCGATCATCGAGTCCCGCGTCCCCGACCTGCCGGCCCGGCTCGTGGAGGGTGTCGTCGATCTCGTGCAGAGCCTGCGGGGCCTGGACCTGAAGAAGCGGCCGTCGGTCTCGGAGAGCATCGACTGGGCGTCCACGCTGCTGTACCTGGGTGCCGACGAGATCTCGCCCGAGCTGGTCGAGTCGACGATCAATGTCCTGCTGAAGAGCAAGGGCGACGTCGACGAGGCGCTCGGCACGCTCCTGAAGCGGTCACCGTTGCGATGATCGATCGGTTGATCGAGTTCGTCGAGAGGTTGCGGCAGACGGGGATCCAGGTGTCCTTGGCCGAGGAGTGCGATGCGGCGGCGGCCGTCGATGCCCTGGGTCTGAGTGACCGCGACCAGCTCCGCCGGGCCCTGGCGGTCACCCTGATCAAGCGGGCCGACCACCTGCCGGTGTTCGACGTCCTGTTCGACATGTTCTTCTCGGTCGTCGGGCTGAGCGGCGCCGCGGCCGACCAGCCGGAGGGCCTGCGGGCGCTCGACCAGGCCGCGTTGTCCGAGCTGGCCTACCAGGCCTTCACCAGCGGGTCGGCGGACCTGCTCACCCAGGTTTCCAGGGAGTACGTCGAGCGGTGGTCGGGGTTCGAGCCCGGGCGTCCGGTGGCGGGCACGCAGTACATCGCCCGGACCATGAGCGCGCTGGACACCGGTGGGCTCGCGCAGCGCTTCCTGCCGGGCGACGACGCCGAGCCGGTCGGGGCGCTCACGGCCGAGGTGCGGCGACGACAGTTCACCTCACGGGTGGAGGTCCTGCGGCGGCACGTCGAGAGTGCTGTCCGTGAGCGACTGGTCCAGGACCGCGGTGCGGTCGCCGTCGCCGCCGCCACGGCGTACACCGTGCCCGAGGACGTCGATCTGATGAACGCCGACCGTGCGACGCTCCAACAGCTCGACGTCGCGCTCGACTCGTTGTCCCGAGCGCTCACGGCGTCGCTGGCCCGCAAGCACCGCCGCCGCCCCACGCGGCTGGACTACGGCCGGACCGCCCGGGCCTCGATGTCGTACGGCGGGGTGCCGGCGACGCTCCGGTGGAGGCGACCTCGCCCGATCCGGCCGGAGCTGATCGTGCTCGCCGACGTCTCGGGCTCGGTCTCGGCCTTCGCGACCTTCACCATGCAGCTGCTGTTCGCGCTGCAGGCGTCGTTCAGCAAGATCCGGTGCTTCGCCTTCACCGACGACATCACCGAGATCACGCACCTGTTCGCCGAGGAGGCCACGGCGTCGGCGGTGTCCGACCGGGTGGGTCGCGAGGCCAAGACGGTCTGGCTCGACGGGCACTCGGACTACGGGCACTCGCTGACGTCCTTCTGGGAGCGGCATGGTTCCCAGCTCCACCGTCGCTCCACGGTCATCGTGCTCGGGGATGCGCGCAACAACTACCACCTCACCAACGCCCACGTCCTCGGCGCGGTCAAGCAGGGTGTGCACCAGATCTTCTGGCTGAACCCGGAGGCCCGCCGGAACTGGGACGACGGTGACTCGGTGATCGGTGAGTACGCCGTCCACTGCGACGCGGTGGCCGAGTGCCGGACGCTCCGCCAGCTCCGGCAGTTCGTCGAGAGGCAGCTATGACATTCGATGCGGCGACCGATGTCGTCGATCTCGGCGACGGCCTGTTCAGCATCCAGGTCCCGCTGCCCATCCCCTCGCCGGCCTTCGTCTTCGCCTACTGCTTCACGACGGACGACGGTCTCTACCTGATCGACACGGGGTGGGACACGGAGGAGGGCTGGGACGCGCTCGTCCGGGGGATCGAGACCATCGGCTACCGGGTCGCCGACGTCAAAGGCGTTGCCGTCACTCACTTCCACCTGGACCACCTGGGTCTGGGTGCGCGGTTGCGTGAGATGTCCGGCTGCTGGATCGGCATGCACCCGGCGGACATCGCGAACGTCGCGTCGCCGATGGAGCCGCGCACGTCCGGGCCGGACGCGCAGTCCGAGCGGATGCTTCGTGCAGGGGCACCCGCGGCCGACGTCGAAGCCCTGCGGACGACCATGGCGACGTTCCCCCGGCCCCCCGAGATGGCAGTGCCGGACCGGGAGATCAACGACCACGACCGGCTGGACTTCCCCGGCTGGGACGTCCAGGCCCTCTGGACTCCCGGCCACACCCCGGGGCACCTGTGCTTCGTCCTGCCCGACCGGGGGAGCGTGCTGACCGGCGACCACATCCTGCCGCGCATCACGCCGAACATCACGGTCGACCTGGACCGGGACGAGGATCCCCTGTCGGAGTACCTGGAGTCGTTGGCGCTGGTGCGGGACCTTGGGTACGAGCGAGCGCTGCCGGCGCACGAGTACCGGTTCAGCACGCTCACCAAGCGCGCCGACGACATCAGCAACCACCATGACGCGCGCTTCGCGGAGATCCGGGCGGCCGTCGCCGCCGGTGAGCGGACGACGTACCAGATCGCCTCGTGCATGACGTGGAGCAGGGACTGGTCACGCCTGGGCGGCATGACGATGCGGATGGCCTTGAGCGAGGCGGAGGCCCACCTGCGCACGCTGGAACGCCGGGGGGTCCTGCGGCGGACGACGGAGGACGTCGACATCTGGGAGCTCACCGAGGACGGCAAGGACGTTACGACGCCCACGAGATAGATCGGAGATCGCATGGCCCTGCTCGGAAAGCGATACACCTGCACGGAGTGCAACAGCGTCGCTCTGTGCACCTCGCCGGGTGACGGCACGGTGGAGTGCTGCGCCCAGCCGATGAGCGAGCTGCAGGCGAAGTCGCTGCCGTCGTCGGACTGACGGCTCCGCGACCCTCACAGAAGACAGGAGATTGCTCATGCCCGGTGACCAGACCGTCGGCAAGAAGCTGCAGTGCGCCGACTGCGGCAACCAGATCGTCGTGATCCGCCCGTCCGCGACCGAGTTCACCTGTTGCGGTGAGACGATGTCCGCCTCGGCCGGTCAGGGGCGGGCCGCGGCCACCAGCTGATCGACGAGTCCCCACGCCAGTGCGGTCTCGGCGTCGATCGGCCGGCCGGTCAGGGCCAGGAACGCCGTGCGCTGCCGTCCGCAGCGACGGCTGATGCTGACCGTGCCGCCGGCGCCCGGCAGCAGGCCCATGCCCACTTCGGGCAGCAGGAAGTAGGCGTCGGTGTCGGCGGTGACGTGACCGGCGTACGCCGGTAGCTCGATGCCGGCCCCGACGCAGGCCCCGTGCACCCGGGCCGACACGCGGGTCGCGGACTCCGCGAGCAGCAGGGCCGGGCTGGACTCCATCCGGATCGCGTGGGCGAGGGCGGCGTCCCGAGTGGCGCCGAACTCGCCGAGATCACCGCCCGCGCTGAACGCCGGACCGTTGCCCCTCAACAACAGCCGGCCCGACGGCCGGGTCGCGAAGTCCTCGAGTGCGGCTACCAGCGCGTCCCGCATGGCCGTGCTGTAGGCGTTGCGCACCGAGGGCCGGTTGAGGATCAGCTCGGTGAGACCGTCGTCGTGATGCTCGACGATGACCGGCGTGTCGACCGGTCGGGCGCCCGGTCCGGCCGGTCGCCGGGCCAGCCAGGCCTGGAACTCCGAGCCGCCCTGCAGGGTGGCGTAGGCGAACGACTCGGCGGCCAGCGCGTCGGAGACGGGTAGGGGCTCCTGGAGCCGGAGCAGCCGCACGACGGTGGTGGCGGCCAGCGGTGCCCGGGCCACCATCGTCTCGATGTCCTCGACCGCCTGCTCGATCGACGGGACGGTGACCCAGGGCCGGGGCGGGAGCGGTGATGTCGTCAGCAGGAGGTCGAGGTCGCTGACCGGTGGGACGTCACCGGCCGGCGCCCACCCGACGAGCACGCAGGGCAGGGCACGCAGCCGGTCGCCCACCGCCGCCAGCGCACCCGCGTCGTCGATCTCGACGACCAGGACGCTGACCCCCTCGCGCGCCACGCCCAGCGTCCCGCGGAACCAGGCCGATGAGACGAGCTCGCGCAGCGCGGACGCCGCCACGCGCAGGGTGAGGGGCCGGGGCGGCTCGGTCGCGCTCACGTCGGTGCCGCGGCCCGGTGGGCGAGCCGGCCGTCGATGACCGTTGCGGCCACCAGCGAGGCGTCCAGGTCCGCGACCGGGACCGGCCACGACGTGCGCAGCACGCACAGGTCCGCGGCATCGCCCACGACGACCGGGTCGGCCGGCCCGGTCGACGACGAGCCGGTGCCCGCCGGACGGCGGAACAGGTCGAGGGCGGTCGGGACGTCCACCGCCTCGTCCGGGCCGAGCGGACGGCCGCGAGGCGTGCGGCGGCACACCGCACTGCGCATGATCGCCCACGGGTCCATCGGCCCGAACGGCGCGTCGCTGCCGGCCAGCACCGCGATCCCGGCCGACCGCAGCGAGGCCAGCCGGTAGAGATCGGACTCGTCGACGTCGGGATCGTCCAGGTAGCGGTCGCCCCGGTCGGCGACGAAACCGGGCTGGGTGACCACGGTGAGCGCCGACCGGCGAAGGCGGGGGATCAGCGGGTCCGGCACCAGGCTCGCGTGCTCGATGCGGTCACCCGGCAGCGGGCCGGCCGCCTCGATCGCCTCGAGCGTCAGGACGAGCTGCTCGACGGTCACGCAGTGCACGGCGACGGCTCGCCGCTGCCGGCGGGCCTCGGGCAGTCCCGCCGCCAGCATCGCCAGGCTGTTCTCGGTGTCGGCCGGCAGCAGGATCTTGTACGGCCCGCGACGCAGGCTGGAGGGCTCGACCTCGTCCGCGCACATCAGCTCGACGGCCTGCGGAAGGTCGCCGCTGCGCCGGGCGGTGTCGAGCAGGGCGATGGCCGCAGGGGAGAGCTGGGGTGTCGCATCGGTCACGCTCGAGACGCCGTACGCCGCGAGCTGCCGGCCGAGAGGCGCGAGGTCCGGCGCGGCCCCGTCATCGACCGGCCACGGCGCCGGGTCGTCGGTCGACCAGCCGCCCGGCAGGTCGCCCGGTCCGCCCTCGTCCGGACGACGACCGGACGCGTCGTGGAGACGGTCCACGGCGGCGGTGCTCGCCAGCCAGGCGTGTCCGGACCGGTGCTGGACCCGGACCGGCCGCCCGGGCACGGCCGCGTCGAGCATCGTGCGGTCGATCCAGCCGCCGACCGTCTCGTCGAACCCGACGGCACGGATCCACGAGCCGGCGGGCACCCGCGATGCGTACTCCGCCAGCCGGCCGAGCTGCCGGTCCGCGCTGGCCGGCGCCAGGTCGTCGAAGGCGAACGACGTCGACCTGGCCGCGGCCGACAGGAGATGGATGTGGTGGTCGTGCAGCCCGTGCAGCACGCGGCCGCCCGCGCAGTCGACCAGCTCGTCGTCGGCGCCCGGCCGGAGGTCGGTGCCGATCTCCGCGACGCGGCCGTGAGTGCAGCGCGCCTGCTCCAGCCGACCCCGGCCCAGGTCGGCCCGAGCCAGGAGCACCGGCCGGCTCACCTGCTCAGCTCTCCGGCAGGGCGTCCGGTTCCGGGCGGCCGGCGTCGGCTCGCGGCCGGACGAGGATGTCCTTCGCGAGCTCCACCAGGTAGCGGCGGTAGTTGCGGGTGCTGACGTTGGCCAGGATCACGTCGTTGTCGGCCGGCACCACCAGGCCGCGCTGCACGATGGTCATCGCCACGTGGGCCCGCATCAGCGCCTCCTGGCTCGGCCGCGGCCCGGCCAGCACCCGGGTCACCGCAGAGACGTGCCGCTCGATGCGCGGGGCGACCGAAGGCTGTTGCGCGACATTGAGATCACGGCCCAGCAGCGCGACCGCGCGCGGATCGGACGTGAGCGTCTCCGCATAGACCTCGAGGAAGTCCCGGCGCCCGGCCGGAGTGGAGCCGAACCGCGCCGAGTCGGCGACCAGGGCATCGATGCGGTCGAGCAACGGGCCGACCAGCGCCAGGAGGATGTGCTCCTTGCTGTCGAAGTGGTAGTACAGCGCCGCCTTCGTGATGTTCAACCGGGCGGCCAGCTCGCTCAGGGGGGCCTGGATGTATCCCCGTTCGACGAACAGCTCCGCGGCCGCGTCGAGCGCGAGCTCGCGCGTGGTGGCTGGCGCCGCTGCCGCAGCTGCCCCCGTCTTCCTAGGCATGACGCACGTCCCTCCCGATTCCGCCGCCGCCTCGACCGATGACCGGATGCCGGGCTACGGGCGCCCGATCCTATCGATCGAGGACGCCTCGCCCCGGGACCAGGTGCGGCGACCCAGGTCCTTTCGCGCCTCGTCGTCCAACCGTGCGAGCAGCTCGGCGAGCGCGGCGATGTCGGCCACCGGCCAGTCCCGGGTCAGGATCTCCAGGCCCGCGACCCGCGCGTCACGCAGCTTCTGCCACACCGCCTTGCCGCTCGGGAGCAGGCGCACGATCAGCCGCCGCCGGTCCTCCGGGTCGCGGACCCGTTCGACGTAACCGCGGGCGACCAGACGGTCGACCAGACGGCTGCTGGTGGAGGCGTCGACCTGCAGGCGCTCGGCCAGCTCACCGACCGACAGCGAGGTCGGCTCGTGCTCGATCGCGCGGAGGGCGCGATAGTGCTCGATCTCGATCCGCGGGTCCAGCCGCTCGGCCAGGAAGGCGCCGATCCCCGCCCGGCGCCACAGCCCGCGGATCGACAGCAGCGCAGAGTCCAGGCCCTCCACGCGGGACATACGGGACGCCGGCATCTGCGCACGATACGCCGATCCATGTGCGATGCACAGATCTCGGTCCCTGTGACATCTGTGGTAGGTGCACATACTTGACGGCCGGTTAGTAAGTTCCTATGGTCGTTCCCATCCCCCCACCCACGTCAGAGGACGGCTCAATGACTGAGGACGTCAACGCTCAGCTGCAGCAGCGCATCGCGCCGTTCCTGGGCCAGCCCGGTCCGCGCCGCTGGTCGCCGCGGCCGCTCGAGACATCGGCGATCTGGAACTTCTGCGAGGCGGTCGAGGACGCGAACCCGGTGTACTGGGACGACGAGATCGCCGAGGCCAGCCGCTTCGGGCGGCGGATCGCTCCGCCGCAGGGGCTGATGGCGTTCTCGATGGGCAGCTGGTGGCTCCCCGAGTTCCTGGCCGTCCGGGCCGCGCAGGAGCAGGAGGCTGTGGGGCCGGGCCCGTCGATGCGGGCGGGCGAGGTGGTCCGTGACTTCGGCTTCGTGACGGCCACCAACGTCACTCGCGACGAGGAGTACCTCTCGCCGTACGGCCCCGGTGACGGTCGCATCGGCTCGTCGGACACGTTGGTCGACGTCAGCCCGGTGAAGCAGACGAAGGTCGGCCGGGGCGTCTTCATCACCACGTCGATCGACTACGTCGCCGAGAAGGACGAGCGCCTCATCGCGCGAGCGAAGAACGTCTTGTTGATGTACGACTCGGGCACTCCGCGAGAGGAGCAGGCATGACGGTGTCCACGCTGACATGGGGCGACGTCGAGGTGGGCACCGAGCTGCCGCCCCTCACCTTCCCGGTGACGCTCACGACCCTGGCCAAGGATGTCGCCGGAACCCGGGACATCTACCCCATCCACCACGACCCGGAGTTCGCGCGCTCCAACGGTGCGCGCAACATCTTCCTCAACACGATGTGGTACCAGGGCCTGCTCGGCCGGTACGTCACCGACTGGGGCGGTCCGGAGTCGTTCGTGCGGTCCCTCGGCTTCGACATGAGGGGGACCAACTGCCCCGGTGACACGCTCTCGGTGCACGGCACGGTCACCAAGGTCTATGAGCGCGAAGGCCTCCAGCTGGTCGACCTGGACGTCCGCATCGACAACCAGATCCAGTCGGACGCCGTGGTCGCGCGCATGACCCTCGAGCTGGTCTGACGAGGAGACGCCGTGTATCTCGCCTATACCGACGCGCAGCTCGAGCTGCAGCGCGAGCTCCGCGCCTACTTCCACGAGCTCCTCACCCCTGACGTCCTCGCGGCGCTGGCCGAGGAGGGCGGTCACTCCGGTCCGGTCACCCTGCGCGTCCGTCAGCAGATGGGCAGCGACAAGTGGCTGGGCGTGGGCTGGCCCCAGGAGTACGGCGGCCGGGCGATGTCCGCCCTCGAGCAGTTCATCTTCTTCGACGAGGCCAACCGCGCCCGGGCGCCGCTCCCGCTGATCGCCCTGAACACCGTCGGCCCCACGCTGATGGCGTACGGCACCGAGGAGCAGAAGCAGCGCTACCTGCCGAAGATCCTCTCCGGTGAGGAGGACTGGGCGATCGGGTACTCGGAGCCGTCGGCCGGCACCGACCTGGCCTCGCTCACGACCCGAGCGGTGCGGGACGGTGGCGAGTACGTCATCAACGGCAGCAAGATCTTCACCAGCGGCGGCGACTCGGCCGACTTCATCTGGCTGGCCGCGCGCACCGGTGCCGTCGAGGACCGCCACCGGGGCATCTCGGTCTTCATCGTGCCCACGGACTCACCCGGCTTCAGCGCCGTCCCGTTGCACACGATCGCCGGTGGCCACACGACGTTCACCTACTACGAGGACCTGCACGTGCCGGCGGAGAACCTGGTGCTCGGCGAGAACCAGGGATGGCGGCTGATCACCAGTCAGCTCAACCACGAGCGGGTGGCCCTGGCCGCGTTCGCGAGCCGGTGGTTCGCGGCGTACGACGAGGTCGTCAGCTGGGCCAGGGAGACCAAGACGACCACAGGACAACGGGTCGTCGACCTGCCGTGGGTGCAGCTGCTGCTCGCCCGGTCGTACGCGACCATCGAGGCGGTCCGCCTCGCCAACTGGAAGATGGCGGCCGCGCTGAACTCGGGCAGCCTCACCCCGGCCGACTCCTCGGCGACCAAGGTGCTCGGCACCGAGGCGCACCAGAAGGTCTCGCGCATGCTGCTGGAGGTGCTCGGCCCGGCCGGCTACCTCAAGGACGGCTCGCCCGGTGCGGTCGTCAGGGGCAAGCTCGAGCAGGAGTACCGCGGCGCCGTCATCCAGACGTTCGGTGGCGGCAACAACGAGATCCAGCGCGAGATCGTCGCCTGGACCGGGCTGAAGATGACCCGGGGGGCGCGATGAGCGACGCACAGCCGGTCCGCACGCGACCGGCGGTCACCGAGGACAACGCGTACTTCTGGGAGGGCGTCGAGGCGCAGGAGCTGCGGATCCAGGAGTGCCTGTCCTGTCACACGCTGGTCCACCCGCCGCGGCCGGCCTGCGCCACGTGCGGATCGCTGGAGCTCGGCTACCGCGTGGCGAGCGGCAAGGGGCACGTCTTCAGCTACGTGACGATGCACAAGCCGCTGGTCCCGCCGTACACCGAGCCCTACGACGTCGCGGTGATCGAGCTGGACGAAGGCGTCCGGATGATCTCCCAGGTGATCGGCATCGCGGCGGACGAGGTGCACATCGACCTGCCGGTGGAGGTCAGCTTCGAGCAGGTGGAGGCCGACTACGTGCTCCCGCTCTTCGTACCTCGTACCGACGGCGATTGAGGACCACCCATGGACTTCGCACCCACTGAGGAGCAGGAGGCTGTGCGCAGCGCGGCCTCCGACGTGCTCTCCCGAGTCTCCGGCTCGCGCATCGACGCCGAACCGCCGCCCACGGGCGACGAGTGGTTCGACCGGGCCACCTGGGCCCGGCTCGCGTCGTCGAACCTCCTGGGCCTGAACCTGGCCGAGGACGTGGACGGCAGCGGTCTCGGGCTGCTCGAGACCGGGGTCCTGCTCGAGGAGATGGGCCGGCACCTCGCCCGCGTGCCGGGAATCGCCACGCTCGGAGTGGCCGCACCCGCCGTGGACGCCTTCGGCTCGGCCGAGCTGCGGGCCGGCGTGCTGCCGCGCGTCGTGACGGGTGAGTCGGTGCTGACCTTCGCCCTCGTGGAGCCGGACTCCTACGACCCGACGGTCCTCACCACGACCGCCACCCGGACGGACTCCGGGTGGACGGTGACGGGGGAGAAGACCTGCGTGCCCTTCGCCGCCCAGGCCGACCTGGTGATCGTCCCGGCGGCCACCGCGTCCGGGGAGATCGTGGTCCTCGCCGTCGACCCCACGGCGAGCGGCGTCGTCCTGGCAGCGCAGGAGACGACCAACGGCCAGCCCGAGTCGTCCCTGCGGATGGATGCCGTGGCGGTCGAGGACACCCACCGCCTGGGGGCCGACGTCCCGGGGCTGGAGCTCCTCGCGTGGCTGGTCGACCGGGCCGTGCTGGCGACCTGTGCCGTGCAGCTGGGCGTCATCGAGCAGGCCTTGGCGATGACCGCGGCGTACACGTCCACGCGTGAGCAGTTCGGCAAGCCGATCGCGACCTTCCAGGCGGTCGCGCTGCGCGCCGCCGACGCGTACATCGCCGTCGACTGCGTCCGCAACACGCTCCTGCAGGCCGCGTGGCTGGTCAGCGAGGGCCGCGACGTCGGGCGGGCGATCGACGTCGCGAAGTTCTGGGCCTCGGAGGGCGCGGAGACGGTGACGGCAGCCGCACAGCAGCTGCACGGCGGCATCGGCGTCGACCTCGACTACCCGCTCTACCGCTACACCCTGTGGTGCAAGCGCAACGAGCTGAGCCTGGGAGCGGGCCACGCTCACCTGGCGTCCATCGGCGCCGCGATCGCCAGCTCCGCGTGACGTCGCTGCCTACCGCCCCGGCGAAGGGACTACCCCGACCATGACACACAGCCTGAACAACACGACGGCGATCATCGGGATCGGCGCCACGGAGTTCTCCAAGAAGTCCGGGCGCAGCGAGCTCCGGCTCGCGGTGGAGGCGGCGAAGGCGGCCATCGCGGACGCCGGCCTCGAAGCCTCCGACATCGACGGTCTCGTGACGTACACCGCGGACACGAACCCCGAGATCGACGTCGCCCGGGCCCTGGGCATCCCCGAGCTGACGTTCATGTCGAGGGTCCACTACGGCGGCGGCGCGGCCTGCGCGATCGTCCAGCAGGCCATGCTCGCCGTCGCCACCGGCGTGGCGAAGAACGTCGTGGTCTACCGGGCGTTCAACGAGCGCTCGGGACGCCGCTTCGGGTCCGGGTTCTCCGGGCAGATGGCCGCGGCCACGGCGGAGACCGTCGAGATGAGCTGGGCCGTCCCGTTCGGTCTGGTGACGCCGGGCAGCTGGGTGGCGATGTTCGCCCGCCGGTACATGCACGACTTCGGGGTCCGCAGCGAGGACTTCGGCCGGGTCAGCGTGGTGTCGCGGCGGCACGCGGCGACCAACCCCAAGGCCTGGTTCTACGGCAAGCCGATCACGCTCGAGGAGCACCAGGCGTCCCCCTGGATCGTGGAGCCCCTGCACCTGCTGGACTGCTGCCAGGAGAGCGACGGAGGCGTCGCGATGGTGATCACCAGCGCCGAGCGGGCGGCCGACCGTCCGCAGCCGCCGGTGTACCTGCGTGCGGCGGCCCAGGGCGCGGCCGAGGACCAGCACATGATGATGAGCTACTACCGTCCGCCGGACCGGTTCGTGGAGCTTCCGGAGATGGCCCTGGTCGCGCGGCAGCTGTACGGGATGAGCGGTCTGACGCCGGACGACGTCGACGCCGCGATCATCTACGACCACTTCACCCCGTTCGTGCTTCCCCAGCTGGAGGCCTTCGGCTTCTGCGGCCGGGGCGAGGCCAAGGACTTCATCAAGGACGGCAACCTGGAGATGACCGGTCGCCTCCCGTTGAACATGAACGGCGGGCAGCTGGGCGAGGCCTACATCCACGGGGTCAACGGCATCCTGGAGGCGACCCGTCAGATCCGCGGCACGGCGGCCAACCAGGTCGCCGACGTGAAGAACGTCATGGTCACCGCCGGCACAGGGGTCCCGACCAGCGGCCTCATCGTGGGTGGCGAGCTCTGAGGCTGCCCGGAGCGGCCGCCGCCTAGCTCGCGGTGGCGCAGGTAACCCAGACCAGGACGGCCCGGCCCAGGCCGCGACGACCGCGGCACCCTGGCCGGCATCGATGCCACCACCGGCGACACCTCGTGGTCCAGACCGGTGATGCGTTCCGCCACGGCAGGCGGACTGAGAGCGGGGCCGGTGGTCCGCCGATCGGTGGACCGGAGGATCACCCCCTGTGCGGCCCTCTCGGCGGATCCGCGGGTCGGTGGCCGGAGCCGATCCTGGGGTTGTCGGGATCGCCGCGTCGGCACAGGGATCGAGCTGTCCGGCCGGCTGAACGCGGGGGAGTTCTCACCGGCTGCGCCGTTTCTGGGAGAGGCGGCGCACGGGGTGGGTGCCACTCAGGGGATGGCACCCACCCCACCTCCCGGATTGCGCCCGGGAGGTGGGGTGAGAGCCGCGCACCGGGGGGCGGACGCTACGACGGTCAGTGGCGGCCCGTGATGAGCGGCCACATCGGCTTGACCTGGTTGCTGTCCGCTGTGTACGCCAGCTTCCCCAGACCGAAGCCCTCTTCCACGGTCAGCAGCATCGAGTAGTGGTTGTAGGCCGTGGCGTTCGTGGCGTGCCGCGGCCCGTTCGAGGTCACCACGATCATCGGCACGAGGCCGCCGCCGTACACCCCACCGGGCCAGGTTGCGCTGACCGCCGGGTCCCCCGCCGGTAGGACGGGGGAGTCGCAGCAGCCGGCGGTGGACAGGTAGAAGTTGTCGCTGGGGTCCGAGCCGTCGTAGTCGGTCTCATCGGCCGTGACGAAGATGACGCTGTTCTTCGTCCAGGCCTTGCTGTGCATGATCGTGGTCACGGTTGTCTTCAGGAAGGCGTCGGCCTTCGCCTTCAGGGACTCATCGGCCGCGTCGCCGGCGACGTCGGAGTACGGACATGGCGTCTCGGGGTGCCCCGCCACCGCGGTGTAGATGCCGCCGTGGATGTCGTTGCACTGGTCCGGGCTGATCCAGACGTAGCGCGGAGCGTTGGCCCGGTCGAGGTCTTTGGCCAGGGACGTGTACGGCTTGATCTTGGCCAGCCGCGCGGCGTTCTTCCGCACGTCGTTGTAGAGGACGAACGGGTTGTGCTTGCTGGCGTACAGGGCGCCGACGGTTCCTCCTGGCCACGAGTCCTCGAGGTATCCCGCGCTGGGCATGGCATCCATGTAGGCCGCCCACGAGATGTGGGCGCTCTCCAGCTCGTCGACGATGTTCAGGTGGTCGTAGTGGTTCACCGCGGTGCTGGTCGCGGTGGCGTTCCACCCGTTGTCGTTGTTGACGTCCCAGTTGGAGCCGCTCGTCGCCGCGATGTAGTTGGGCTCGCTGGTGTGGGTGACGCCGTAGTAGTTCGTCGCCTGCCCGTATCGCTTGGCCAGGGCGTTGGTGAACGGCATGTTCGGGTCACCGATCACGTGGTCCTGGGCGTGGTTCTCCTCCATGATCACGAAGACCCGGCCCAGTCGATGGTCGCCCTTGCCACCGGATCGGCCCGAGGCCACGCTGCCCAGGGCGGGACTGGCCGCACCCACGGTCAGCGCGAGCGCCGCGACGGCGCCCCCGGCGATGAGCAACCGTCCAGCACGGCGGGTGAGGACTCCGGTCATGGCGTGTCTCCCGGCTCGAGGCAACCGACCCTCCGACCTTCGACCGAGCACCACTCCCTGTCAAGCCGAGCGCGACTGACCGGTCGTCTGTAGTTGTGTACCCTTGCAGTTACGTACCTGATTGGGTACGTTGGCCGTCATGGACGCGATGCTGCAGGCGCTGGCCGACCCGAGCCGGCGGACGATGCTCGAGATCCTGCGGGACCATCCGGCGTCGGCCGGAGAGCTGGCCGCTGCGCTCCCGATCGCCCGGCCCGGCGTCTCGAGGCACCTGAGGGTGCTGCGCGCGGCCGGGCTGGTCGAGGTGGAGCAGCAGGCCCAGTTCCGGATCTACCGGGTGCGGCCGGAGCCGCTCACCGAGCTGGACTCCTGGCTCGCGCCGTACCGGGCGCTGTGGGAGCAGCGGCTCGACGCCCTTCACACCGAGATCGCCCGCGGCAAGCGGGGGAAAGGCAGGACACGATGAGCCGCATCATCGGCAGCATGCACCGCCTCGACGACACCCGAGGTGCCATCCGGGTCGAGGACGTCTACGACACCGACATCGCTGACCTCTGGTCGGCCATCACGGACCCTGAGCGGCTGGCGCGGTGGATCGCGACGGTCGAGGGCGACCTGCGGCTGGGTGGCATCGTGCAGGCGCAGTTCACCAGCTCCTACGAGGGCCCGGGCCGCATCGACGTGTGCGAGGCGCCCCACCGGCTCCTGCTGACGATGGATCCGGCCACCGAGGACGAGACGGTCATCGAGGCTGTGCTGTCCGCGGAGGGTGACCGGACCCGGCTGGTCGTCGAGGAGCGCGGACTCCCCGTCGGCGCCCTCCCGGCGTACGGCGCCGGCTGGCAGGCGCACCTCGAGGATCTCGGCCGCTATCTCACCGGTGAGGGGCCGTCGACCTGGAAGGCCCGCTGGGACGAGCTCGTCCCGGACTACCGGCAGCTCGAGGTGTCCTGACCGGTGGTGTCCCGTCCCCTGATGCGCAGCAGGTCAGCGCAGGCGGTCAGCGGTCGAGGCAATCGGGTTCTACCGTGGGGTGATGGCGACGCTGGCCGGCTTCTCGGGCTCGCTTCTGGTCACGTGCGGCCAGCAGACCCTGCTGCGCGTCTCGAGAGGCTGTGCGGACGCGCTGACCGGTGAGCTGTGCACGGCGGACACCAGGTTCCAGATCGCCTCGTTGAGCAAGCAGTTCACGGCGGCGGCGGTCATGCTGTTGGCGCAGGACGGTGCGCTCTCCGTGACCGACCCGATCGGTGCCCTGCTGCCCAGCTGCGATGCGCGCTGGCGGGACCTGACGTTGCATCAGCTCCTCACCCACACCTCTGGGCTTGGCCACTGGAGCGACCTGCCCGGCTTCGACGTGACTCGGCCCGGTACACCTGAGGAGTTCCTCGAGCGGTTCGCCAGATTGCCGCTGCTGACCGCGCCGGGCGACACCTGGCGCTACAGCTCGCCCGGCTACCTGCTGGCCGCTCGCGTCGTCGAGGCGGTCACCGGCACGGCGTACGCCGGGTTCCTGACCGAACGAATCCTCAGACCGATCGGGATGCACGACACCCTGGTCGGCCAGACCCCGACCGAGCGGGTGGCCTGGGGCTACCGCCACGGCGAGCGAGTGGACGCCGCCCAGTTCGCGGCGTTCCCCGGCACGGGGGACGTGTGGGCTCCAGTTGACGATCTGGCTCGTTACACCGCGGCGTTCGAGGAGGGCGCCGTGCTCAGCGCGGACTCCCGACAGGCCATGGTGGCCAGGCAGGTGGAGCTGGGCCCACCCGTGCCGGACCGACGCGTAGCTGCCGACGGCTACGGCTACGGGTACTTCCTCGGGACGATGTTCGGGCAGCCATCCCGGTTCCACCCGGGCGACAACCCGGGGTACCAGTCCTTCCTCGGCCACTCACCTCGAGCAGCGGTCACCGTCGTGGTCCTGACGAACGACGAGGAGACCGACCTCGACGATCTGCTCAGCGACATCGGCGCTGTGCTGGCCTGACCACCCGCCGACGGCGCAGATCTCTCCCCGGAGTTCGTCACCAAGACCGTCGCGCGTCTCGTCCGGGATGGACCCACCGTGTGAGCACAGCCGGGCTCACATCGACCGAGCCGCGCCAGCATTCGCGGCAGAACGGAAGAACGACCTGGTCAGACGAATGCGCCGTCAGGCACTCGAACCCCGAACCCGCTGATGAAGAGAGACAAGAACGGCGGTTCCGCGGGTAATCAGTAGACGCCCGCGGTGTCGATGCGTGCTGAGCCGTCCACGCGGCTGTGCCAGCTGGTGTCCTCCCATCCAGCCTGATGCCTGCAGGTCCGTGATGACATCGTGAGGACATGTACCGGCCCAGCCGGGGGTCTTAGGCCGAGGCTCTCTTGCGGGCCGCGGGCGCCGCGCTCTTGGTGCTGGCGCGGCGGCTGGGGGACGCCGGCCGTACTGCGGACTCCAGGAGTGCGCGTGCTACCGCCGAGGGCGTGGTGCCGGCTAGTTCGGCGCGTCGGTGCAGCTCGGCGTCCAGCTCGGGACTGACCCGCAGGGACAGCCGGGGGGAGTGTTCGGCCTTGCCGGTCAGGGATGGCCGTCCGGCGCGCTTGAGGGTGTCGGCGGCGATGTGCTCGGCGTCGGCTTCGGTGATTCGCTGGCCGCCACGGCCGCGGACGACCTCGCGGTCGAGGTCGATGTCTGGGCCGAGCTTGTACTTCTTGGTCATCGGTTCCTCCTGAGTCCGGTCGGCATGACGTGGATGACGAGCACGAGCGACTGCTCCTCGATGAGGACGGCGACGATCTCTAGCTCGATTCCTCGATCGTCGTGTCCTACCCAGATCAGCCGCTCATCCTCGGTCTGGGTGGCCGGGATGGTGGTCGGTTCAACGTTCGTCATGACGTGCAGGGCGTGCGCTCGCCCGACGCGGTGCTTGCGGGCGCCGCGGGTGAACCGCACTTCCTCCACCGCGACATTGTGTCAGACACAATCCGCGAGGTCCAGGGTCACCGTTGACGACGAGCTCAAGCGGACGACGGGATGACCCGGACGCTGAGAGCTCGCCCGCCCGGAGACCCAGTCGCGGACCACAGACGGACGCCTCGCCCGAGGGCTACCCGCAGCTCAGCAACGGCAGGATTGCGGCTCGGCCTTCTGAGCAGTGACTGGGCCGAACGCTCGGGTTGACCGACGTGACGCATTCGCCGTACTGGTGCCACCTGCTGAGGCCGCACTGCGCGCGTCCGTAGTGAGGACCGCGGCTGTTCGTCCCGCAGGACCGGCAACCGGTGACCTAGCCGGCTCGCTGGGCCTCGGCCTCGGCCTCGGCCTCGGCCTCTGCCGCTGCCGCTGCCCGGCAGTCAACGGGATCGAGCCGCTCCCTGGGCTGTGGTTTCGGCGACTTCGGCCCGCTTGGAGCGCGGATCGCGGCATGAGAGGACGACTCGTTGACATTCGCCGCGGGCACCCCGCGCTCAGCCGGAGTTGCGCTGTCTCCTGGCCAAGCCAATCAGCCTGAGAAGAATCCAGAGATTGACCAGACAGAGCCCGGCTAGGAGCACGGCTAAGCGCCCATGGCCCGCCAATAGAGTCCCGACAGCCCCTACCAGACACAGGCAGACGGTCACGGCGGCCAGCACCAGGCGCTGACGGTGGGTCGGCTCCCACGGCGACGGTGGCGGCTCAGTGCCACGCACGCTCGCGCACGAAGACACTCCGTGGCACGACCCGGAGCATGCGACCTTGCTCGTCTGGATTCGGGAAGAAGGCGCTACGCCGCGCGTTCCCGCCGAGTAGCCGTCTCATCGGCAGATGCGGGCGGGTGTCCAGCAGAAGAGACCGGAGCGAGCGCGCCGCGGCAGATGAGTGCGTTTCCACTGGAGGTCGACCAGCGGTTCTGGATACCGCAGGCATCGCTTAAGGAGACGGCGCATGGCCGGCCGGTCTAGCGTCGGGCCCGTGACAGCGATAGTCATCGCGATTGTCGTGGGGTTGGCGGCATTCGCCGTCGTCCTCGCTTTGCTGCTCCGTTGGGGCTGGAAGCACGCGGACCGTGACCCAGAAACGAGCATCGGCAAACTCGGTCGCTACGCCCCGTTCGGCGAGCAAGCTCCTCCAAGCCCACCGTTCAAGAAGCCAGATGCGCCCTGACATCGGGCGAGAGCGCGGATCGCGGCAGATCCGGGCGCATCTACATTCGGCCGAGTCATCGGGATTGCGTGCTGACATAGGCCGGATCGCTGGGTCAGGGCTTCTCGCCTCGTTGGATTCGATTGGCGTCACGGCGTAGCGCCGGGATCATGAGGACCCCGCAGATCAATGCCACTCCGGCCCCGTGAGGATCACACTGGCCAGGACCACTGCGACGCTATGGCTGGCGAACCAGGTAATCAGGGCGACCAGGGCAGCCAGCGCGAAGATGCTCCCAAGTACCATGTTGACAATGCGCGCGGCTCGACGATCCGGGGTCGGACACATGAGCCGACGCTACGACCGCTGCTCGTCGTCCGCCTGATCACGCTCCCTGCTGACGCGCGCACTCGCCTGTCCACGCGGATCGCGACAGATGAGGGCGTTACGAGAGCGCGACCTGAACCTCCACAGTCACCCAAATTCCACCCGGGTCGATCTGGGTGACGGCCCACAGAGTTATGGAGTCCGGTGTCGATACGACGGTGTGCGCAGATTGATAGCTGTACCTGAGATGCCTGTCCCAAATCTGGGCGAGAGTCGTAGCGATCGCTGCGGCGTCCTCCGCCTTGCCGGATGCGCGCCCGGTGATAAGCCACTCCGAGCCCTCTGACCGGTTTACGCTCATCTCGTGCCACAACCCTGGGTCGTCCTCGGCGTAGGCAGGATCCCCCAGATAGGCGCACGCGTCGATCTCCATACCGAGAAGGTTGTCGCCGCTGCTGGCAGGGCCAGAAGCGCAAACGTGCGCACGGAGTCTCTCGAACTCATCCGGATCGATCATGCCCACATCATCATTCGTCAGACCGTGGGAGGGCTGGGGTCCCAACCTCTGCTCCGCCGTTCGGCGCGGTACGCCTCTCGTTCTTGTTCGGTCATCGGGCACTCAGGGTTGTCGCACCATCCGGTTCCCAGGGGGACGTACCAGCGAGGGACATCGGCGCCATGCCGATCGGTCCGAGCAGGGAACACCACGGGCACCCTCCATCGCGACCCGCACGCCGGACACAGGTGGACGTCGTCGAAATCAACCCGCACTCACGGATTCTGGCACGCAGTCATCGTTGTGAACGACCGCGCGGACAGCGGCATGTCCGGGCGGTTCCAGCCCGATGCGCGATGCCAGACTGACGGGCGTGAGCGAGGGCACCATCCGCGCGAGACTGGTCTCGGGATTCCGTTGGCGGTCGGATCCCCCCGTGTGGCCGGAACCGTCTACGTCTTACGCGGATTACAGCGCTTGGTGGCGTGACGCTTCGATCCTGCAGGACATCGGTGACGCGCTCGCGCGCCTCTTCCCGGACCTGATGCCAACCGCGATCATGGGCACCGAGTCGCGCGGATGTCTGCTAGGACCCCTGGTTGCAGAACGCCTGGGCGTCGGCTTCGTGGAGGTGCGGAAAGGTGCAGAGCGAGGGTCGGATGATGACGTGTGGCTACGACGGCGCACATCACCCGACTACCGGGACAGGCACCTGGATCTAGCCGTTCGCCGTTCCGTCCTGAGGCCAGGGGACCGCATCCTCTTCGTTGATGACTGGGCTGCCTCCGGCGGACAGGCCCTGGCCTGTCAACAACTTGTGGGCGATGCCGGGGCGAGTTGGCTGGGAGCCGCCGTGATCGTAGACGGAATGGAGAGCTCAGCCGACCGGCGAAATCTCAACCTCCGGGGCTTCACCACAGCGGCATCGTAAGCCGCCGCTCGCCGAGCAGTCAGCGCACATCGTCATCGCCCACTCCAACGGTCGAATGCGGGAATCGCGAACGCCCGCACATCGGCATGTCCGCGCGGATCGCGGCAGATCCGGACGTTTGACTACCCGTCAAGCATGAAGTCGGCCATGAGGTCTTGAACGGCCTCGACCATGTCTCCGCCGTCTGCGGTGTTGCACCCGGCCTCACGCGCGGCCGCGATGAACGGGGTCACACCGTGACCAGCGATCACGTCGCCGACGAACATCGATCGGTCCAGGAGGTTCGCCTCGACCGGTAGAGGATCGCCGTCCTCCATTCCCAAGGGGGTCGCGTTGAACACCAGGTCGCAGCCTCGCGGGTCAGGTGGTCCCGACGTCACCCGCCCATCGCTGTCGGCCCTGAGAAGGTTGAGGAGTTCCGCAAGGCGCGAACTGTCGGCGTCGTAGATGACGAGCTCACGTACGCCCGCTTCGAGCACGGCCACGGCGATCGCGCTGCCTGCGCCCCCAGCACCCACGAGAAGTGCCCGCGCTCCATCAATCTGGGCACCGTGATCTGTTTGAGCCTTGACGAAGGCGAGGCCGTCCAGCATGTCGCCGTGCCAGCTGCCGTCGCCGTTGCGACGTAGGACGCTCACCACTTCGAGCAAGCGCGCACGTTCGGAACTGGTTGCGCAGTATGCGAACGCGGCGTGCTTGTGCGGCATCGTGACGAGGATGCCATCCACATTCGCCGAGGCAGTCAGGCCCTCGATGACCACGCCGAGGTGCTCCTCGGTCACGTCGATCGGGACACACACGCCGTCGTGGCCCCGTTCAGCGAACGTGCGCGTCAGGCGCTTCGGGGACTCGACGTAGGTGACCGGATTGCCAATGATCGGGAACAGCCGCGTCGTGCCACTGATCTGCATCCCTCGCTCCTCACGAACAACAATCCCCGTCACGAAGCAAGAACCATCCCTGGCGACCTTCCCACGAAGCCAAGCTCCGTACTGGCGGCCCTCAGACGTTGGCACGGGCATCCGCGGGTTGGCTCCCGGCCCCCATCACGTCGAGGAACGTTGGGCCGCCAAGCCGCCACGAAGCAGCCGCCGCGATGGTGCCTCGTGCAGCCGAGCTGCAGTCCCATGACACCGATGTGACACCGAAGCCGAAAGGCCCCGGGCCGGTCGGCAACCGAGAGACATCCCTGCTGGTCAGACGAGTGCGCCGTCAGGGACTCGAACCCCGAACCCGCTGATTAAGAGTCAGCTGCTCTGCCAATTGAGCTAACGGCGCAACGGGAGAGGACCCTAGCACCGCTGGCACCACGGGCCCCATTCCCCGGGTGAGTGACGGGACTTGAACCCGCGACAACCTGGACCACAACCAGGAGCTCTACCAGCTGAGCTACACCCACCATGACCATGGCCAGCCGCGAGGACCGGCCACGAGATCGGCGCACCATCGTAGCGGCTGAGCCGCGTCGAGCCGGCACGGCGTTACGAGGCCGCCTCGCCCTCCCCGGGGGTGACCTCGAACCGGGCCGCGAGCGCCCGGGCCGCGTCGGAGTCCGGACCCGGGCTGGGGCACGAACACGGCCGCCCGGTAGAACTTCAGCTCCTCGATGCTCTCCGTGATGTCGGCCAGCGCCCGGTGGCCGCCGTGCTTCTTGGGGGCGTTGAAGTAGACCCGCGGGTACCAGCGGCGGGCCAGCTCCTTGATCGAGCTGACGTCGATCATCCGGTAGTGCAGCCACGACGTCCAGCTCCGGCATGTCCCGCGCGAGGAACCCACGGTCCGTGGCCACCGAGTTCCCGCCCAGCGGGGCCTTGCCGGGCTCGGGCACGTACTGCCGGACGTACTCCAGCACCCGCTCCTGGGCCTCGGTCATCGTCACCCCGTGCGGCAGCTCGTCCAGCAGCCCGGACGCCTCGTGCATCTCGCGCACGACCGGGGGCATGCTCTCCAGCGCCTCGGGCGGGCTGGCGATGACGACGTCGACGCCCTCGCCCAGGACGTTGAGCTCCTCGTCGGTGACCAGCACGGCCACCTCGATCAGCGCGTCACGGCCGAGGTCGAGACCGGTCATCTCGCAGTCGATCCAGACGATCTTGTCCTGAGGTCGGTCGGCCATCCGCTCAGCCTAGGTGCTCGGACCCCCTCGCCGCGCCTCCTTGCCGCTTCGCGGGCATGGCGGACAGCAGCGTGAGCACGACGCACGCGCCCACGACGACCCCCGCCAGCACGGCGGCCCGGCCCCAGCCGCCCCCGGTCAGCCCCAGGGCGAGCCCGGCGGCCACCCCGGCGAGCACCCCCCAACCCAGCAGGTCACGTCTGATCCTGCGGTGCCACGGCTCGTGCGACTGCCGCCGTCGACCACTGCCGGGCACGTCGCATCTCCTTTCGCGGCCGGGTTTTTCGCAGTATGCGGGGTCGATACCCTCCTGCCCCATGACCACGCCGTACGACGGGCGGATTGAGCCGGCACCGCGGCCGGCACCCAGGCCCCCACCGCCGCCGGCGCCGCGGCCGGCTCGGGCCCGGGTGCTGCGGCTGCTGCTCGCCGCCCTGCTGGCCACGGTGTTCCTGGCGTCCGGCCTGGTGGTCCTGGCCATCATCGGCTCGGACACCGGACCGACCGGCGTGCTGGTCGGACTGGCGCTGGCCGCGATCCCCGTCTTCGTCGTCGTGCCCGCCCTGCTCTGGCTCGACCGGTTCGAGGCCGAGCCGACCGGGCGTGCTGCTGTTCGCGTTCGGCTGGGGCGCGGCCGTGGCCACGCTGGTCGCCATCCTCGTCAACTCCACCTCGATCGCCCTGCTCAAGGCCTCCGGCGGCGACGTCACGGTCGGGGCCACGTGATCGCCCCGATCGTGGAGGAGACGTCCAAGGGCCTGGCCGTGCTCCTCGTCTTCCTCTACCGGCGGCGCGAGTTCGACGGGGTCATCGACGGCATCGTCTACGCCGGGATGGCCGGCATCGGCTTCGCCTTCACCGAGAACGTGCTCTACCTCGGCCGGGCGCTCGCCGACTCCGGCGTCCGAGGGCCTGGCCGCGACCTTCGTGCTGCGCTGCGTCTTCGGCCCGTTCGCCCACCCGCTGTTCACCATGGCGACGGGCGTCGGGTTCGGGATCGCCGTCACGACCCGCCGACCGAGGGTCCGGTACGTCGCGCCGGTGGCGGGCTGGCTCGTCGCCGTCATGCTGCACGGCCTGTGGAACCTGTCCACGATCGCCGGGCTGCGCGGGTTCGTCGCCGCGTACGTCGTCCTGCAGGTGCCGATCTTCCTGGCCGCACTGGCCTTCGCCCTCTGGGCGCGGCGGCGGGAGGGCCAGCTCATCGGCCAGCACCTCGCCGTCTACGCCCAGACCGGCTGGCTGACGCCCTCCGAGGTGCAGATGCTCGCCTCGATGCCGGCCCGGCGCCGGGCCGCGGGCGGCCGCCCGGCAGTACGGCGGGGCGGCATCGGCCCGGGCGATGCGCGGGTTCCAGGACTCGGCGAGCGAGCTGGCCCTGCTCCGGGAGCGGATGAGCCGGGCGGCCGCGGGCCGCGACGCCCAGGACACCGAGCGCGCGCTGCTCGGGCAGATCGCCGCCGACCGGGCCGCGCTGGCCCCGATGGGGTGAGCCGCACACCCGGCCGGTACCTGGCAGGGAGCCGACAGGCCCGCCTCAGGCTTCTCCCAGGATCGCTGCCTACGTTCGGAGCAGTCGACTCCCGGGCTCCCGGCCAAAGATCGCTCAGGGGACGACTCGCCAGCGGCGTCCCCGACCAGGTCGCCCCCTGACTAGGTCGGGGCTCCGCTGGCACCTCCTCGCCCCGGTGCCGGCGCCTTCGTCCGGTTCGTCTGGGCCGAACGCCTGCACCCCGCGGTGAAACGGTCACCCGTTCTGCCCAATGGTCCACGGGCCACCAGCCCGGCCACCTAATCTGGCCTCTCGCGCCACTGCGGCGAGCTCACCCCCTGAGAGCTCGTTCCGCGACCCCGGACGGCGCGACCGTGACCCCCGGCCCCTCCTCGTGAGCGGGCCGGGGGTCGCTGCGTCGAGGGGGTCGCGAAGGGCCGTCCGGCGCCCCCGGCAGGATTCGAACCTGCGGCCGGCGGATTAGAAGTCCACTGCTCTATCCAGCTGAGCTACGGGGGCCGGCGGACCGGGCCGACACCGGCCCGGACCGGCACCGAGTGTAGGCAGCGAACGTCCGCCGTGCGGGTCGCCGGAAGCGGCGTTTGGGGCCGGTGGGGCGGCTGCATGGCAGGCTGTGCGCCGTGGTGGCCGACGACCAGCGCGATCTGCTGCTGCTCCATGCCGTGGAGACGCTGCGCCGACAGGTCGGCGAGCTGGCCCTCCCGCTGGAGCTGGTGGACGTCGCGAGCGCACGCGCCGAGCGGCGGTCGCTGCTGGCCCAGCTCGACGACTACGTGCTGCCGAGGCTGCACAACCCGGCCGCGCCGCTGCTCACCGTCGTCGGTGGCTCGACCGGTGCCGGCAAGTCGACGCTGGTCAACTCCATCGTCGGCGAGGTCGTCAGCCCAGGCGGCGTGCTCCGGCCGACGACCCGCTCACCGGTGCTCGTCCACCACCCCGACGACGTCCCCGCCTTCTCCGGGCAGCGCGTGCTCCCCGGCCTGCCCAGGATCACCGGTGACGCCTCGGCGGCCGAGCCGGACGACGGACCGGGCCTGCGGCTGGTCATCTCCGGGTCGCTTCCGCCGGGACTGGCCCTGCTCGACGCCCCGGACATCGACTCGGTCGTGGAGTCCAACCGCCTGACCGCCCGCCAGCTGCTGGCCGCGGCCGACCTCTGGCTGTTCGTCACCACGGCCGCCCGGTACGCCGACGCCGTGCCGTGGGACCTCCTCGCCGACGCCGCGTCCCGGGGGACCTCGATGGCCATGGTCCTCGACCGCGTGCCCCCGGAGGCCATGGAGGAGGTGCGGGCCGACCTGGCCCAGATGCTGCAGCGCCACCAGCTGGGCAACGCGCCGATGTTCGTCATCCCGGAGGTCCCGCTCGTCGACGGCCGGCTGCCGGACGAGGTGATCGACCGCCTGCGCTCGTGGCTGATCGCCCTGGCCCGGGACGCCAAGGCGCGCTCGATGGTCGTCCGGCGCACGCTCACCGGCACCCTGCGCGTGCTGGACCACCGGGTCGCCATCCTCGTCGCCGCCGCCCAGGCCCAGCGGGACGCCGTACAGATGCTGCGGGCCGACGTCGCCGCCGCCTACGAGGCGGCCAACCGGGCCGCGACCGAGGGGGTCAGCGACGGGTCGGTGCTGCGGGGCGAGGTGCTGGCCCGCTGGCAGGAGTTCGTCGGCACCGGTGACCTGCTGCGCAACCTGGAGACCAGTGTCGGTCGCCTGCGGGACCGGTTCGTCTCGGCCGTACGCCGCCGCCCTCCGCCCAGCGAGGAGCTCGGGGAGGCGTTGCAGACCGGCGTGGCGGCCCTGGTCACCGCCCAGGCCCAGGCAGCGGCCGCCGACGCGGCCCGGCGCTGGCGGGGGAGCGCTCCCGGCCGGGCGCTGCTGGCCGCGCACCCCGAGCTGGAGCGCCCGTCCGAGGGTCTGCCCGAGCGGGTCGGCCTGATGGTCCGGGACTGGCAGCAGGAGACGCTGCGGCTGGTGCGCGAGGAGGGCGGCCGGCGCCGGTCGGCGGCCCGGGTCCTCTCCTACGGCGTGAACGGGCTCGGCGTCGTGCTGATGCTGGTCGTGTTCAGCCAGACCGCCGGCCTGACCGGTGCCGAGGTCGGCATCGCCGGAGGTACCGCCGTGGTCGCGCAGCGCTTGCTGGAGGCGGTGTTCGGTGACCAGGCTGTGCGGATGCTCGCCGCCAAGGCCCGCGCCGACCTCGAGCACCGGGTCGAGGCCCTCCTGGGCAGCGACCGCGAACGCCTGGACGACGTCCTGGACGCGCTGGAGCTGGACTCGCGTCCGACGTCCACGGACCAGGCGCAGCAGCTCGAGGCCGCGGTCCGCGCCGTGGCCGGGTTGCGATGAGGATCGGCCGCCGGGCCAAGGCCCCGGACGTGCTGGCGCGTGCCGCCGCGCTGGAGGAGGCCCTGGAGGCGGGCGGCGAGCACATGCCGCCGGAGGACGTCGAGCGGGCCGAGACCGTGGTCCGCCGGGTCGACGAGCGGCTCGGCCTGCACGGCGGGCACACCGTCGTGGCGCTCGCCGGGGCGACCGGCAGCGGCAAGTCCAGCCTGTTCAACGAGATCGCCGGGATCGAGCTCGCCGTCGTCGGCGTGCGGCGGCCCACCACGCTGGAGACCGAGGCCTGCATCTGGGGAACCCAGGGGACCAGCGAGCTGATGGACTGGCTGCACCTGCCGACCCGGCACCGGATCACCCGGGAGTCGGCGCTGGACGCCGGCCGGGAGAGCGACCTGCAGGGGCTGGTGCTGCTGGACCTGCCCGACTTCGACTCGACCTCGTACGGCCATCGTGAGGAGGTCGAGCGCCTGCTGGAGCTCGTCGACGTGTTCGTGTGGGTCACCGACCCGCAGAAGTACGCCGACTCCGCGCTGCACGACCGTTACCTGCGGCCCATGTCGCACCACGACGGCGTCTCGGTCGTGGTGCTCAACCACGCCGACCGACTGCCCCGCGAGGCCGTCGAGGAGTGCCGGCGCGACCTGGCCCGGCTGCTCGCGCAGGACGGGCTGGAGGTCGAGAAGGTCCTGGTCACCTCCGCCGTCACGGGGGCCGGCGTGTCCCAGCTGCGCTCGCTGATCGCCGACGCCGTGCACTCGGGCTCGGCGTCCCGCGAGCGCCTGTCGGCGGATCTCGAGACCGTGGCCGCCCGGCTGGAACGGTCGGTGGCGCGACCGCCGAGACGGACCCGGACGCCCTGCAGGGCGAGCCCCAGCTCGTCGAGGCGCTCGCGCAGGCGGCGGGCGTGACGCCGGTGCTGGACGCGATCGAGGAGGACTACCGGCGGGGCGCGACGGCCGCCGGCGGCTGGCCGGTCACCCGCTGGGTGCGATCGCTGCGCCCCGACCCCCTGCGCCGCCTGCGCCTGGGGCCCCGCACCGGCCGGGGCGACGGTGACGCCGGTGAGGGGATCGAGAACCTCGACCTGACGCTGCGCCGCAGCTCCCTGCCCGCGCCCACGCCGTCGCAGCGGGCCCGCGTCGCCCTCGCCACCCGCCAGCTGGCCGACCAGGCGGCGGAAGGGCTGCCGCCCTCCTGGTCGGATGCGGTGCACGACGCGGCTTCGCCGCCCGGCCCGGAGATCTCGGATGCGCTCGACCAGGGCGTGCTCGCGACCGACCTCGGTCTCGGCCGGCCGCGCTGGTGGTCCGTCGTCGGCGCGATCCAGTGGCTGCTGGCCACGCTGGCCCTGCTCGGCCTGGTCTGGCTGGTCGCCGTGGGGGCGTTCGACCTCCTGCAGCTGCCGCGGCTGCGGACGCCGGACCTGGGGCCGGTGCCGATACCGACCGCCCTCCTGCTCGGCGGGCTCCTGCTCGGGTTCCTGGTCGGCGCGGTCGTGCGGGTCGTGGCCGCGCGCAAGGCCCGCGCTCGCCGGCGCCGCGCCGCCGCCCGCCTGCACGACGCGGTGACGACCGTGGCCCGCGAGCGCATCCTCGCGCCGGTGGTCGCCGTGCTCACGGCCCACCGCACCACCCGGCAGTCGCTGGCCCGCGCCCTGCGCTGAGCCGCTCAGGTCAGGGCCGCGCCGAGGTCCTCGTGGGCCACGGTGAGGAACCGGTCGACGGCCCGGGCCAGGCGCCGCTGCCCGGACATCAGGGCCTGCAGGTCGTCCGCCGTCAGCTCCCTCGGCCGGCCCCCCGGCGCCCGGCGCGCCGACGCCACCCGGGCCATGGTCCGCAGCTGGGCCAGCGCCGCCACGCGCAGGACCTCCCCGGCCGCGCCCACCTGCGGCGACGCCGTCTCGACGACGGCCGCCAGCTCCATCGACAGCGAGTCCTCGAGCCCGATGACGTCGAACCCGTCGAACGTCGGCGGGGTCGCCAGCTCCACGTCCACCTCGAACTGGGCCTCGGTCAGCTGGAACCCGGCCAGCTGGTGCTGCACCGTGGTGTACGCCGCGCGCCGGAGGTCGAAGGCGCCCTGCACGTGCACCGAGCGCGCCGAAGGACGCACCTGGCCCAGCGTGACCCGGCCGGCGACGTACCCGGACCCCACGGCCAGCGCGGCGAGCAGCGCGGCGGCCAGCGCGGCGGCCAGCAGGGTGCGGGCCAGCGCGACGGGCAGGCCGCCGGCGGTGGTGCGACTGCTGCGTCGCATACCCGGGACGGTACTCGCCGCCGTCCACAGCCGCGCCGGCTCAGTCCCACCGTCCACAGGGCGTCCGCGCAGAGCCGCCGGCGTCCGCGCGATGGCGCAGTCTCAGCCAGACGAGACCGACGCAGACAGGGGAGAGCCGACATGGGCGAGACGTTCGTGACGCTGTGGGGCAACATCGCGACCGAGCCGCGCACGGTGGAGACGGTGAACGGCGTGCGGATCACCAAGTTCCGCCTGGCCTGCACGGCCAGCCGGCGCGACCCGCGGACCGGGGAGTTCAGCGACGGGGTGACGTCCTGGTACTCGGTGACCTGCTTCCGCGAGCTCGGGCGCAACGTCTCGGCGTCGCTGATCAAGGGCCAGCCGGTCGTGGTGTACGGCAAGCAGGTCGTCCGCGACTGGGAGTCCGAGGACAGGAAGGGCACGGAGGTGGCGATCGAGGCGCTCGCCGTCGGCCACGACCTGCGCTGGGGCCAGGCCTCGTTCACCCGGATCAAGCGGGCTGCCGAGCCGACCGCGGAGTCGACGTCCGAGCCGGTTCCGGAGGCCGCGCCCGAGCCTGAGCCGGCCGTAGCCGGGGCGGTCTAGCCGCGGACCAGGATGCTCACGCAGAGGAACGCGAAGGCGGACGTCCACATGGCGGCCAGGCCGCGGAAGGTCTGGTCGCCGTGCACCAGCTCCTTGGTGCTGCGCTCGCTGACGTCCCGCCGGCCCATGTGCGTGCTGACCCACAGGCAGCCCGCGAGTCCCGTCAGATAGACGAAGAGGAGGGCGTCCGTCATGTCGTCCAGGGTAGGTCGGGCCCGGTCGCGGCGCACGGGGCCGTCGAGACGGCCGATAACCTGGGGTCGTGCCAGAGTTCATCTACGTCATGCAGAAGGCCCGCAAGGCCCACGGCGACAAGCTGATCCTCGACGACGTCACCCTGTCCTTCTACCCCGGCGCGAAGATCGGCGTCGTGGGGCCGAACGGCGCGGGCAAGTCGACGGTGCTGCGGATCATGGCCGGGCTGGACCAGGCCTCGAACGGCGAGGCGCGGCTGACTCCGGGCTACTCGGTCGGGATCCTCCAGCAGGAGCCTCCGCTCAACGAGTCCAAGACGGTGCTGGGCAACGTCGAGGAGGGCGTGGGCGAGATCAAGGCCAAGCTCGACCGCTACAACGAGATCGCGGTCCAGATGGCCGAGGACTACTCCGACGCGCTGATGACCGAGATGGGCCAGCTGCAGGAGGCCATCGACGCCGCGGACGCGTGGGACCTGGACTCCCAGCTGGAGCAGGCGATGGACGCCCTGCGCTGCCCGCCGCCGGACGCCGACGTCACGGTGCTCTCCGGCGGCGAGCGCCGCCGGGTCGCCCTGTGCAAGCTGTTGCTGCAGAAGCCGGACCTGCTGCTGCTCGACGAGCCGACGAACCACCTGGACGCGGAGAGCGTGCAGTGGCTCGAGCAGCACCTGGCGTCGTACGCCGGAGCGGTGCTGGCCGTCACCCACGACCGGTACTTCCTGGACAACGTCGCGCAGTGGATCCTCGAGCTGGACCGGGGCCGCGCCTACCCGTACGAGGGCAACTACTCGACGTACCTGGAGAAGAAGGCCGAGCGGCTCGCGGTCTCCGGCCGCAAGGACGCCAAGCTGCAGAAGCGGCTGCGCGAGGAGCTGGAGTGGGTGCGGTCCAACGCCAAGGGCCGGCAGACCAAGTCCCGCGCGCGGCTGGAGCGGTACGAGGAGATGGCGGCCGAGGCCGAGCGCACCCGGAAGCTCGACTTCGAGGAGATCCAGATCCCGATGGGTCCGCGGCTGGGCAACCTGGTGATCGAGGTCAACGACCTGACCAAGGGCTTCGGCGACCGGGTGCTGATCGACGGCCTGTCGTTCACGTTGCCCAAGAACGGCATCGTCGGCGTCATCGGCCCGAACGGCGTCGGCAAGACCACGCTGTTCAAGACCATCGTCGGGCTGGAGAAGCCGGACGACGGCGAGGTCCGCGTCGGCGACACCGTCTCGATCTCCTACGTCGACCAGGGCCGCGGCGGCCTGGACCCGACGAAGAACGTCTGGGAGACCGTCTCCGACGGCCTGGACTACATCAAGGTCGGCAACACCGAGATCCCGTCCCGGGCGTACGTCGGCAGCTTCGGGTTCAAGGGACCGGACCAGCAGAAGCGCGCCGGCGTGCTGTCCGGCGGGGAGCGCAACCGGCTGAACCTCGCCCTGACCCTCAAGCAGGGCGGGAACCTGCTGCTGCTCGACGAGCCGACCAACGACCTGGACGTCGAGACCCTGGGCAGCCTGGAGAACGCGCTGCTGGAGTTCCCGGGCTGCGCCGTGGTGATCAGCCACGACCGCTGGTTCCTGGACCGCGTGGCCACCCACATCCTGGCCTACGAGGGCGATGACGAGGACCCGGCGAAGTGGTTCTGGTTCGAGGGCAACTTCGAGTCCTACGAGAAGAACAAGGTCGAGCGGCTGGGCCTGGAGGCCGCCCGTCCGCACCGGGTGACCTACCGCAAGCTGACCCGCGACTGAGCCCGGTCAGCCGGCCGTGACCATCCGCAGGGCCAGGTCCGCGTAGAGCGCGCCCACGTCCTCCGGCGAGCGCGGCCCCTCCGGCCGGTACCAGCGCGCGACGTCGACCGCGAGCGACAGCAGGGCCAGGGCGGTGCCCCCGACGTCGGGCACGACGAACGTGCCGACCCGGGCGCCGTCGTCGAGGATCCGCCGCACCCGGGCCTGGATCTCCCGGCGCAGGGCGGCCACCTCCTCGCGGTGCACCGGGGTGAGCGCGGCCTGCTCGTACTGCACGACGCGGGCCGTCCGACGGTGCCGGGCATGCCAGGCGGCGAAGTCGCCCACGACTGCCTGCAGCTGCGCGGACGGGTCGCCCGGTGCGCGGTCGGCCGCACCCGTCACCACCTCCAGAGCGGCCCGGTGACCCACGACGCTGAGCTCGTGCAGCAGCTCCTCCTTGGAGGCGAAGTGCACGTAGACCGCCGCCGGGCTCAACCCCACGCGGGCGGCGATGTCACGGGTCGTCGTCCCGTGGAAGCCCTTCTCCGCGAACGCCTCCACCGCAGCGGTGAGCAGCCGCTCCACCGCGGCGGAGCGCTGCGCCTGCTCGGTGGACGTCATCGGCGCAGGCTCGCCCTCAGGCCTTCGGTCCGCCGGCCACGTAGACGACCTGCCCGCTGACGTACGCCGCGTCCTCGCTCACGAGGAACGACACGACGTTCGCCACGTCCTCCGGCTGCCCCACGCGGCGGAGCGGGATGTCCTTGGCCGCCGCCTCGTGGAACTCCTCGACCGACAGGTTCAGCCGCTGCGCCGTCGCCGCCGTCATCTCGGTCGCGATGAAGCCCGGCGCGATCGCGTTGACCGTGACCCCGAACGGCCCGAGCTCGATCGCCAGCGTCTTCGTGAAGCCCTGCATCCCCGCCTTGGCCGCCGCGTAGTTCGCCTGGCCACGGTTCCCGAGAGCCGACGTGCTGGACAGGTTGACGATGCGGCCCCAGCGGGCCGCGGTCATGAACCCCTGGCAGGCCCGGCTGACCAGGAACGCCCCGCGCAGGTGGGTGCGCAGCACGGCGTCCCAGTCGTCCTCGGTCATCTTGAACAGCAGGTTGTCCCGCGTGATGCCCGCGTTGTTGACCAGGACGGTCGGCCCCCCGAGCTCCTCGGTCAGCCGTGCGACGGCGGCCTCCACCGCCACCGCGTCACCCACATCGGCGCCCAGGGCGAGCGCACGGCCACCGCCGTTCTCGATGGCGGAAACCGTTGTCGCACAGGCGAATGCGTCCAGGTCGAGCACCCCGACGGCGTACCCGTCCTGGGCCAGGCGGATCGCGGTCGCGGCGCCCAGGCCTCGGGCTCCGCCGGTCACCAGGGCGACGCGCGCCACTCCGTCGCTGGGTCCGGTGTCGGTCATCTCAGTCTCCTTGGCTCTCGAGCGACAGGTACGGCGCCAGCTCCGGGACGCCGGCGACCAGAGCCGCCAGCGTCGACGGCAGGTCGGTGTGCAGGACGGCGAACATGCCGAGCTCCCGGGCGGCGTCGACGTTCGGCTGCAGGTCGTCGACGAACGCGCACTGGCCGGCGGTGAGGCCGAGCTCACCGGCGGCCAGCTGGTAGATCGCCGGGTCCGGCTTGCGCAGGCCGACCTGCCCGCTGACCACCTGCACGTCGAGCAACGGCTCGAGGTCGGCCCAGGGGTACATCGCCATGCCCCAGCTGTTGGACAGCAGAGCGGTCCGCAGCCCGGCCTGCCCGCGCCGCCTGCAGCATCACCAGCGCGTCCCGGTCGAAGCGCAGCCCCTGGAGCATCCGGTCGACCAGGCCCTCGGGCGGCACCGCGCCGCCGTCGGTGCGACGCAGGCGGCCGGTGACTGCCGAGGCGAACTCGTCCTCGGTCAGGTGACCGGTCTCCAGCTGGTGCATCGGGTTGTCCGGCACGTCCCGCCACTCGACGAGCAGGTCGATGAACTCCTGCGGTGAGACCTGCTCCTGCTCCAGCCAGGTCTCGAACGCGGCCCGGAGCGGCACGGTCAGGACGCCGCCGTAGTCGACGACCAGGGCCTTGATGTCGCTCACGCCTGGTCGCCCTTCACCCGGATCATGCCCTCCTGGCCGACGGTGGCCACGTGCGTCCCGTCGGCGGTGAACATCCGCCCGAGGCCCAGACCACGGCCGCCGTGCGCGGACGGGCTCTGGCTCGAGTAGAGCACCCACTGGTCGGCCCGGGCCGGGCGGTGGAACCACATGGCGTGATCCAGCGACGCCATCCGCAGCCGCGGGTCGCCCCAGGCGAAGCCGTGCGCGCGCAGTGCCGACTCCAGGATCGAGTAGTCCGACGCGTAGGCCAGCACGGCGGCGTGCAGCAGCGGGTCGTCCGGCAGCGAGCCGTACGTCTTCATCCAGACCGACTGGTGCGGCTGCGGGTGCGGGTCGGGGGTGAGGTAGATCGGCGCCTCGACGTGCCGGAGGTCGATCGGCCGGCTGGTCTCCCAGGCGCGGGCGACCGGGCTGTCGATCCGCTGCAGCAGCTCGTGCATCGGCGTCAGCTCGTCGGGCGACGGGACGTCGGGCATCGGCTCCTGGTGGTCCAGCCCTTCGGCCGGGGTCTGGAACGACGCGATCATCGACAGGATCGGAGCTCCCCGTTGCAGCGCATGGGTCCGGCGGGCCGAGAAGGAGTTGCCGTCGCGCAGCTTCTCGACGCTGAACTCGATCGGCTCGTTGCTGTCGCCCGGCCGCAGGAAGTACCCGTGCATGGAATGGGCCAGGCGCCCCTCGGGCACCGAACGGCCGGCCGCGACGAGCGCCTGAGCGAGGACCTGCCCGCCGTACGCGCGGCCGTGCGGCTGCGGCTGGCTGCGCCCGACGAAGAAGTAGTGCAGGCCGTCGCTCGAGGCCGCGTCCAGCGGGTTGAGGTCGAGAACGTCGACCAGGTCGTCCAGCGGGTCCACCCGTTCGCTCCCCGTCTGCTCGTGCGCTTGACACCCCCGGGCCGGCAGCCGAGGCTGGTAAGCAAGCGCTTAGTCCAGGCCAACCCTAGCGACCACCTCTCCGGGAGACCACGTGCGGCGGACCATCTTCGAGCCGGAGCACGAAGCACTGCGCGCCTCGGCCAAGGAGTTCCTGGCCCGCAGCGTCGTGCCGCGCTGGCAGGAGTTCGTCGACGCCAAGGCGTTCCCGCGGGACCTGTGGATCGAGGCCGGCAAGCAGGGCTTCCTCGGCCTGAACATCCCCGAGGAGTACGGCGGCGGCGGGGTCGAGGACTGGCGGTTCACCGTCGTGGTCGCCGAGGAGCTGGCCCGGGTGTCGGCGTCGCTGTCCTCGTGCCTCGGCATCCACTCCGACGTCGTCGCGCCGTACCTGGTGGAGCTGACCACCCCGGAGCAGCGCGAGCGCTGGCTGCCGCGCTTCTGCACGGGCGAGCTGGTCACCGCGATCGGCATGACCGAGCCGAGCGGCGGCAGCGACCTGGCCAACCTGCGCGACGACGGCGGTCCTCGACGGCGACGCGTACGTCGTCAACGGCGCCAAGACGTTCATCACCAACGGCTACAGCGCCGACCTGGTCGTCGTCGCCGCGCGGACCGACCCGGCGCAGCGGTCGAAGGGCATCACCCTGCTGGCGGTCGAGTCGGGCATGGAGGGGTTCACCCGGGGCCGCAAGCTGGACAAGGTCGGCCAGGACGAGTCGGACACCGCGGAGCTGTTCTTCACCGACGTCCGGGTGCCGGTCGGCAACGTCATCGGCGAGGTGAACCGCGGGTTCGTCGCACATGATGGAGCGACTGGTCCAGGAGCGGGTCGGCGCCGCGGTCAGCAACCTGGCCCACGCGCGCGGCATCCTGGACGAGACGATCGCGTACGTGAAGGAGCGCACGGCGTTCGGCAACGCCATCGGCTCGTTCCAGTACAACAAGTTCCGCGTCGCCGAGCTGGTCACCCAGGCCGACGTGGCCCAGGCCTTCATCGACCAGTGCGTGCTGGCGCACTGCGCGGGCGAGCTCGGCGCGGCCGACGCCGCCAAGGCCAAGTGGTGGTCGGCGCAGGTGCAGAACGAGATCCTCGACGCCTGCGTGCAGCTGTACGGCGGCTACGGGTACATGAACGAGTACCGCGTCGCCCGGGCCTGGCGGGACGCCCGCGTCACGCGGATCTGGGCCGGCTCCAACGAGATCATGAAGGAGATCATCGGCCGCGACCTCGGCCTCTAGCCCCCGGCCGACAGCCCGCAGCCCGCCGTGCAGCCCGGTCGCTAGAGCCGCTCGCCGGCCCGGACCGCGGCGGACAGGACGTTGCCCGGCGGTGCGAGCGGGCACTGCCAGCGGTCGTCGTAGCGGCAGGACGGGTGGTAGGCGAAGTTCAGGTCCACGACCAGCCGGCCGTCGCTGCCCCCGAGATCGGCACCCTTGGCCGTGTCCAGCAGGTAGCGTCCCGCGCCGTACGACGTGTCACCCGCGGTGGCGTCCTTGAGCGGCAGGAACAGCCCGCCGCCGTACTGCTCGAACGACCAGAGGTCGAGGGTCCCGGCGACCGGCTCGGGGAGCCGGACCAGGCCGACCCGGCGCATGGCGATCCGCGCCGTCGTTGGCCGAGTCCATCTCGCGCAGCACGTCCTCGGCCGGCTCCACCTCGAGCTCCCAGCGCAGCGCGGGGTCGTACGGCCAGACCGGCACGCCGGTCTCCCGCAAGGGGTCGTCCGGGCTTGAGCGGGCGTCTGCGGGTGCTCCCGCAGCAGGGCGTCGCGACCGCGGCGCCAGGTCTCGTGCGCGGCGGCGGGCAGGGGCTCGGCCCGGACCGCGGCGTACAGCGCGGCCACCCGCCGTCGCCAGTCCAGCAGCTCGAGCGTGGTCGCGGGGGAGGTCATCGGCACGTCCCGAGGCTAGGTGGTGCTCCCCCCTCGCGGCCATGCTCCCGCCCGGACGGTGATCCGGGCTCCTCAGCCGGCCGATCACCGGCACAGCTGGAGCAACGGGACGGCGCGGGCGGCGGGGGCGGGCTGAGAGCATGGGCCGCATGCCGTCGTACCGCACCCTCGTGCCCATGCGCTGGTCCGACCAGGACGTCTACCGCCACATCAACAACGTCCAGATCGTCCGGCTGCTCGAGGAGGCGCGGGTCCAGGCGTTCACCGCGTGGGACGACCCGCAGGAGCGACCGGTGCTCGAGACCGGCGTCCTCGTCGCCCGCACCGAGGTGGAGTACCTGCGCCAGCTCGACTTCCGGCTCGCCCCCATCGCCATCGACCTGTGGGTCAGCAAGGCGTCCGGCGCGACGATCGAGCTGGGGTACGAGGTGCGCGAGCCGGACGACGACTCCCCGCCGTACGCGCGGGCCGAGAGCACGCTGGTGATGTACGACCTGCAGGCCGGCCGTCCGCGGCGCCTGACGCCGGGGGAGCGGGCCCGCCTGGAGCAGTGGAGCGGCGAGCCGGTCAGCATGCGCTGGCGGCGATGACCGAGCCGGCCGACGGGCTGACGCTGCCCGATCCGGAGGCCTGGCACGACCTCGGCACGTACGTCGCCCGCGCGCGCCGGGTCGACCCCGACGGAGCCGCCCGGCTGGTGGCGGCCGACGGCGTCCTCGCGACCTTCGTCTCACCGGTGCACGGCAGCCCGGCGCCGACGGTGATCGGGCTGCGGGTCGCCGCGCTCGGCCGGGGAGCGCTGGACGTGACCGTGCCGCTGGCCGCGCTCGCCGACCGTCTCGCCGGCTCGGGCCCGGTGCTCGCCCTGCCGCCCGTGCGGGTCACGAACGCGGGGTGGGCCGGCGTCTCGCCTCCGCGCACCGGCTGGGAGCTGGTGACCGGGGCCGACCCGGCGCTGCTCCTCGCGGCCGCCCGCGACGGCGTCGAGGAGATCGCCCAGGCCCTGCCCGAGGCGGCCGGCGGCCACGTCGTCGCGCAGGTCCGGGCCGCCGTCTGGGGCCGTGAGCTGCCGGTGCTGCCCGGTGTGCCGGCCGGCGCCGCGTACGCCCTGGACGCCCTGGGCTTCCTCGACGCCGAGGAGGCCGTCGCGGTCCGCCGGTCGGGTGCGTGGTGGCGGCTCAGCACCGCCCGCGGGCACGTGCTGGCCCGCACCGCGTCCCGGCCTGGCCGGGCTGCTCTAGCCCACCAGCCACACGGTCGTGTCGGCCGGCAGCGTGCCGTCATCGGCCAGCGGCCCGCTGGACAGCAGCACGCGCGCGCCGTCCGGCAGGGTGACGCCGTGCGGCCCGGTCGAGGCGAGCACCGTGACGTCGCCGATGCGGGCGGCGACGACGCCCTCCGGGTACCCCTCCAGCCAGGTCAGCGACCCGCGGCCGAGCTCGTGCTCGCGCCGCAGGCGGACCGCCGCGCGGTACAGCTCGTACGTCGAGCCCTCGACGCCGCGCTGCCGGTCCAGCGCCAGCTCGGCGAACGACTCCGGCTGCGGCAGCCAGCTCCGCGGCCCGGGGCCGAACCCGTACGACGGCCCACGGCCGTCGGCCGACTCCCACGGGACGGGCACGCGGCACCCGTCCCGCCCGCGGTGCTGGTGGCCGGACCGGACCCACGTCGGGTCCTGCCGCGCGTCGTCGGGCAGCGTCGGTGTGCTCGGGCAGCCCCAGCTCCTCGCCCTGGTAGAGGTAGGCCGAGCCGGGCAGCGCCAGCATCAGCGCGGTCGCGGCCCGGGCCCGGCGCAGGCCGAGGGCGGCGTCCGGCTGCGGGTCGCCGATGCCGATCCCGCCGCGCCAGCCCACGCCCGTCCGGCAGCCCGAACCGGCTGGCGTGACGCATGACGTCGTGGTTGCTCAGGACCCAGGTCGTCGGTCGCGCCGACGCGCGTCGTTGGCCGCCAGCGAGCCGGTCGATGACCGTGCGCAGGGCGGCCGCGTCCCACGCCGCCTTGAGGTAGTCGAAGTTGAACGCCTGGTGCATCTCGTCCGGGCGGACGTAGCGCGCCAGCCGCTCCAGCGGCTCCACCCAGGCCTCGGCGACCAGGATCCGGTCGCCGTCGTAGGAGTCCAGGATCTTGCGCCAGCGCTGGTAGATCTCGTGCACGCCGTCCTGGTCCCACATCGGCGGCGCGGTTCCGCCTGCTCGTCGTGCAGCCGGTGCTCGGGCTCCAGGTGACCCCAGTCGGGCAGGCCGGGCTCCTTGACCAGGCCGTGCGCGACGTCGACCCGGAAGCCGTCGACGCCGCGGTCGAGCCAGAACCGCAGGACGTCGTCGAACTCCTCGCGGACCTCCTCGTTGGTCCAGTCCAGGTCGGGCTGGGTGACGTCGAACAGGTGGAGGTACCACTGCGCCGGGCCGCCCGTCGGCCTCGGTCACCCGGGTCCAGGCCGGGCCGCCGAAGTTGGACACCCAGTCGTTCGGCGGCCAGCTCGCCGTCGGTCCCGCGGCCGTCCCGGAAGATGTACCGCGCCCGCTCGGGGCTGCCCGGGCCGGCGTGCCAGGGCGGCGCGGAACCACGCGTGCTCGGAGGAGGTGTGGTTGGGCACGAGGTCGATGAGCACCCGCAGGCCCAGCTCGTGGGCCCGGCCGATGCAGCTCGTCGGCGTCGGCCAGCGTGCCGAACACCGGGTCGATGTCGCGGTAGTCGGCGACGTCGTACCCGGCGTCGTGCTGCGGGGAGGTGTAGAAGGGCGAGCACCAGATCGCGTCGACGCCGAGCTCGACCAGGTGCGGCAGCCGGGACGTGATGCCCGGGAGGTCACCGATCCCGTCGCCGTTCGCAGTCGGCCCAGGAGCGCGGGTAGACCTGGTAGATCACGGCGTCTCGCCACCACGAAGTCACGGGACGCCAACCTACTCGTCGAACGAGTTGACCATCGAGTGGGCGGCCCGTTCCAGGTAGTCCCAGAGCACCAGTGCGTGGGTCTCGTCCAGCCCGGCCGCGTCGACGGCGTCGCGCATGTGCCGCAGCCACCGGTCCCGCTGGCTCGGCGTCACCAGGAACGGCGCGTGCCGCATCCGCAGCCGCGGGTGCCCGCGCTCCTCGGAGTACGTCGTCGGGCCGCCCCAGTACTGCTCGAGGAACCCGCGCAGCCGCTCCTCGGCCGGACCCAGGTCCTGCTCCGGGTACAGCGCGCGCAGCTCGGGGTCCTCGGCCACGCCCTGGTAGAAGCGGTGGACGAGCCGCGGCGAACATCTCGTGGCCCCCGACCTCGTCGTAGAAGGTCGGCTGCGCGCTCACCCGGCTATGGTCGCATCACCCGGGACGACGTCGTGCGTGCTCCTGCGCGGCGCGGGCGATGTTGCGCTGCATCCCGCCGAACACGATGCCGTGGAACGGCTTGATGCCGAGCCAGTAGAGCTGGCCGAGCAGCCCGCGGGGGTGGAACAGCGCCCGCTGGTGGAAGACCGTCGGGCCGTGCTCGCGGGTGGGTCCCGAGTCCTCCGGCTGCTCGACGACCAGCTCCAGCCAGGCCAGCCCCGGCAGCCGCATCTCGGCCCGCAGCCGCAGCAGCCGCGGCCGCTCGATCTCCTCCACGCGCCACCAGTCGAGGGCGTCGCCGACCTCGAGCCGGTCCGGGTGCCGCCGGCCCCGCCGCAGGCCCGGCCCGCCGAAGATCCGGTCGAGCACCCCGCGCACCCGCCAGCCGAGGGCCCAGGAGTACCACCCGTGGCTGCCGCCGATGCCCTCGATGACCGCCCACAGGTCGGCAGGGGGGACGTCGACCGTGCGCCGCCGCTCGTCGACGTAGAGGGAGCCGCCGGACCAGTCCGGGTCGCTGGGCAGCGGGTCGCTCGGCGCGCCCGGCGTCGCGGCCGAGGACCAGCTGGTGGCCACGTCGAAGTCCTGCACCTTGGCCAGGGCCAGCTCGACCGCGTGCTCGAACCCGATCAGCCCCTCGGGCGGGTCCGGGACGTACGCCGCGATGTCGTGCTCCTTCACGACGACCTCGTGCACCAGGCTCTCGACCAGCGGCCGGGCGATGCCGGCGGGCACGGGGGTGACCACGCCGACCCAGTGGCTGGACAGGGACGGCGTCAGCACCGGCAGCGGCCGGACGTGCCGCCGGGGCAGCCCGGCGACGGCGGCGTACCGCTGCATCATGTCCAGGTAGGTGAGGACGTCCGGGCCGCCGATGTCGAAGCCCCGGCTGACGTCCGGGGGCAGGTCGGCCGCCCGCACCAGGTAGCGCAGGACGTCCCGGACCGCGATCGGCTGGATCCGCGTGGTCACCCAGCGCGGCGTGATCATGACCGGCAGCCGGTCGGTGATGTAGCCGCAGCATCTCGAACGACGCGGAGCCGGAGCCGATGATCACGGCTGCTCGCAGCACTGCGGTCGGCACGCCGGAGTCGAGCAGGATCTCGCCGACCTCGCGCCGGGAGTCCAGGTGCGGCGAGAGGTCCTCGTGGTCCGGGTAGAGGCCACCCAGGTAGACGATCCGTCCGGCCCCGGCGGCGCGCACCCCGTGCGCGAAGGCCCGGGCCGTCGTGCGGTCCCGCCGCTCGAACTGCGCTCCGGTGCCGAGGCTGTGGACCAGGTAGTACGCGACGTCGGCGCCGGCCGCGGCCTTGGCGACATCCGCCTCCGAGGCCGCGTCGCCGCCGATCACCTCGACCTGGTCGTGCCAGGCCCGGTCGCGCAGCTTGCCGGGCGAACGGGCCAGGCACCGGACCTGGAAGCCGGCGGCGAGCAGCTCAGGCACCAGCCGGCCGCCGATGTATCCCGTGGCGCCGGTGACGAGGGCGGTCCGCGCGCTCACCCGCCCAGTCTGGGGCCGGGCCGGGCTCGCCGCGATCCGGTCGGCGCGCTAGCGCGCCTGGTACAGGCCGACGCTCATCACCGGAGCGGGCGTCGTGGCGAACGACGGCCGGGTCACGGTGATGACGACCGTGACCGTCTGCCCGAGCCGCACGCCGAGGGACGCCCACGACGTCGGGGCGGCCGAGGCGTCGACCGCACCCTCGACCCGGCCCAGCGTGCCGTCCGGGTCCGGGGCCGAGCAGCCCGAGCCGAGGACCAGGTGGCCGTTGACCCGGATCTCGTACTGGGCCGATCCCGACATCCGCTGCGGGCAGCGAACGACGAGATCCGGTCCCGGCCGGGTCGTCCGGGCACTGAGGGTCGAGCGGCCTCCGTGGCTGAGGTCGAACCCCGCGGAGACCAGCAGCACGCCACTGCGGTAGGTCACGGGCAGGGCCGGTGGGCCCGAGGTCTCCAGGAGGGGCCCCGGCGCGGGCGCCACCTCGGTAGGGGGGGCCGGATGGCTGTGTGGCAGCGGATGACTCTGTGGGGCAACGGATCTCGCGACGACTCCGGCAGCGACGGCGAGACCGAGGACCCCGAGGACCAGAAGGGCGCGACCGCGGCTCGGCGGCCGCCTCCGGTCGACCGGTGCCTCGGGTGTGCCGGCCGTCTCGAGCAGCCCCAGGTCGTACGTCTCGTGGTCGGCCGTCTGGCGCTCTTCCGTGCCGTCCGTGCCGTCCGTGCCGTCCGTGCCCATGACGGCCGGCTATCCCGGCGCGGGCTTGGCCGGCACCGGACCGCCGCCGTACGGCGGGAAGGTCACCGGCACCTTGACGCCGTTCGCGTCGAACGCCGCCTTCACCCGCTCCCGGATCTCGCGCTGGACGGGCAGGTGCTCGTTGGGCAGGCACTTGGCGATGACCCGGACGGTGATCGTGCTGCCGGTGATCTGCTCGATGCCGGCGACGGTCGGCGTCTCGACCAGCCGCTCGTGCCAGGCCGGGTCCTCGTCGAGGTCGGCCAGCGCCCCGCGGATGATGTCCTGCACGCGGTCGATGTCCTCGGTGTACGCCACGGGCAGGTCGACGATCGCGGTGGACCAGCCCTGGCTGCGGTTGCCGATCCGCACGATCTCGCCGTTGCGGACGTACCAGACGACGCCGTTGCCGTCGCGCAGCCGGGTGACCCGCAGCGTGACGTCCTCGACCGTCCCGATGGCCTCGCCGGTGTCGATGACGTCACCCACGCCGTACTGGTCCTCGAACAGCATGAAGACGCCGGACAGGAAGTCCTTCACCAGGCTCTGCGCGCCGAAGCCGAGGGCGACCCCGGCCACGCCGGCCGAGGCCAGCAGCGGCGCGATCGGGATGCCGAGCAGGTCGAGGATCATGATGAACGAGATCGTGAACACCGTCGCGGTGACGACGCTGCGCAGCACCGTGCCGAGCGTCTCGGTGCGCGCCCGCCGGCGCTCGTGGGTCACCCCGGACGCGCTGGCCAGGACGCGGGTCGCGCGGTTGCTCTCCAGCCGCTCGGCCAGGTTCGACTCGATGGAGCGCCGGACGAGGCGCCCGATCAGCCGGTTGAGCAGCCACCGGATGACGGTCGCCGCAACGAGGATGACCAGGATGGGCAGGCCGGTGTTCACCAGCCAGTCCGGTCACGTCGTGCCAGCTCATCGGACCTCCAGGCCGACGTGGTGCGCGAGGAACGAGAAGGTGTCCGCGGTGAGCTCGATGCTGCGGGACAGGGCGCGGCTGGAGTGCCCGACGTCCTTCTCCAGCCGGACGAGCACGGGGTGGGTCTCCAGCTCGGCCGACGTGGCGTGCTGCAGGGCCGCCGCCAGCTTGCGGGCGTGCATGGTGTCGACCCGGGTGTCACCGTCGAAGATCGTGAAGAGCACTGCGGGGTAAGCGGTTCCGTCGACGACGTGGTGCACGGGGGAGTAGCCGAGCAGCCAGCCGAGCTGCTCGGGGTCGCTCGCCGTGCCGTACTCCTCGGCCCAGGTCGCGCCCATGCCGAACAGCTCGTAGCGCACCATGTCGAGCAGTGGCGCCGAGCAGACCACGGCCCGGTAGAGGTCCGGTCGCTGGGTGAGCGCGGCGCCGACGAGCAGGCCGCCGTTGGAGCCGCCCGAGATGCCCAGCTGTCCGGGCGTCGTCCATCCGGTCGCCACGAGGTGCTCGGCCGCGGCGTGGAAGTCGTCGAACACGTTCTGCTTGTTGGCCATCATGCCGGCCCGGTGCCAGTCCTCGCCCTCCTCGCCGCCGCCGCGGAGCTGGGCCACGGCGTACGCCCCGCCGGCCTCGACCCAGGACAGGATGCCGGCGCTGTACCCCGGTCCGAGCGGGAGGCCGAAGCCGCCGTACCCGTAGAGGACCGTGGGCCGCGGCCGGTCCGGCTCGCCGGTCGGCGAGAGCAGCATCATGCGGACCGTCGTGCCGTCCTTCGACGCGTACTCGACCAGCCGGCTGTGCACGGCCGGCACGTCGACCGTGCCCGGCGCGGTCGCCCAGGTGGTCAGCTCGGCCGTCCGGGCGTCGAAGTGCAGGACGCTGCTCGGGGTGGCGAAGTCGGTGTACCCGAACCACGACTCGTGGCCGCCCTCGGGCCGTTCGCCGAGTCCGCCGACCGAGCCCAGGCCGGGCAGCCGCACGGAGGAGCGCCGCTCCCCGGTCGCGAGGTCGTGCACGGACAGCTCGCTGATCGCATGCCGGGTCCAGGCGACGAGCAGCACGCCGGCGTCGCCGAGCTCCGGGCCGTCGAGGATCGCGAAGTCCTCCAGCACCGCCTCCTCGTCCTCGGGCACCAGGTCGACCCAGTTCTCGTAGGCCGGGTCGGCCGGGTCGACGACCGCGAGCCGCCCGCGCGGGGCGTCGCGGTCGGTGGAGACGTACGCCCGGCCGTCGCGGCTGACGAACAGCGAGGTGTGCGCGTCCACGCCGCCCTGCACCTCGACGAACGCGGGCCGCTCCGGAGCGCTGGCCGACAGGTCGGCCAGCCACGCGTCGGTCCGCGGCGCCGTGCCGCTGCTGAACGACACCGCCAGCCAGCGCCCGTCCCAGGACAGGTGCACGCCGTAGTAGTTCATCGGGTCCAGGCCGTCGCCGAAGACCAGCACGTCCTGGTCGGGGTCGGTGCCGACGCGGTGCAGCCAGACCCGCCGGTGGAAGGTCTCCTCGCCCGCCGGGAGCAGGGCCGGGTCGAGGCGGCGGACGTAGTAGTACGCCTCGCCGCCGACCAGCCAGGCCACGGGGGAGTAGCGGGCCCGGTCGATCGGCCCGTCGACCAGCTCGCCGGTGCGGACGTCCATCACCCGCAGGACGGAGTCCTCGCTGCCGCCCTCGGAGAGCTGGTAGGCCAGCCGGTCGCCCTCCTTGCTCGGCTGCCAGGCGTCCAGGGTCGTGGTGCCGCTGGGGTCGATCTCCGTGGGGTCGACCAGCACCCGCTCCGTGCCGTCGGCCTCGACGGTGAGCAGGACGGCGTGCTCCTGACCGGGCAGGCGGCGCAGCAGGAACTGCCGCTGCCCCCGCCAGGTCGGAGCGCCGACCACGCCGGCGCCGAGCAGCTCACCGACCCGGCGGCGCAGCGACTCCCGGGCCGCCCAGGTCGGCCCGGCCTTCGCGAACAGCTCGTCCTGAGCAGCGGTCCAGGCCTGCGTCTGCTCGCTGGCCGCGTCCTCCAGCCAGCGGTAGGGGTCGGCCACGTCGTACGTCGGCCGGCTCGCGGGGAGCTGCTCGACGAGGTCGAGCCGGGTCGCCTCGGGGTAGTGGGCCTGGGCGTCGCTCATGGGCCAGAGCCTATGGGCGGCGGGCCTCGATAGGGTCGGACGGTGAGCGAGCTGCACGAGCTGAGTGCGCTCGAGCTGGGCCGGGCCGTCGCGGCACGAGAGCTGTCGCCGGTCGAGCTGGCGCAGCACTTCCTGGACCGGATCGAGGCCGACGACGGCCGGCTGGGCGCGTTCGTCACGGTCACCGCGGACCTCGCGCTGGCCCAGGCTCGGGAGCAGGAGCGGCGGGCGGCTGACGGCGAGCTGTCCTCGCCGCTGGCCGGGGTCCCCGTGCCGGTGAAGGACCTGAACCACGTCGCCGGGGTGCCGGTGGGCTACGGCAGCGCGGTCTACGCCGGGTACGTCGCGCCGGTCGACGACCACGTGGTCCGCCGGATGCGCGACGCCGGGACCGTGTGTCTGGGCAAGACGAGCACCCCGGAGTTCGGTCTGCCCTGCTACACCGAGACCCGCGTCGGGCCGCCCGCGCGGACCCCCTGGGACCCCTCGCGCGGCGCCGGCGGGTCGAGCGGGGGAGCGGCCGCGGCCGTGGCCGCCGGTCTGGCGCCGCTCGCCCAGGGCAGCGACGGCGGCGGCTCGATCCGGATCCCGGCCGCCAGCTGCGGGCTGTTCGGCCTCAAGCCCAGCCGGGGGCGGGTGAGCAGCGGGCCGCTCGGCGGCGACGTGGGCCCGGGCCTGGGGGTGATCGGGCCGATCGCCTGGACCGTCGCCGACGCGGCCGCCCTGCTCGACGTCATGGCCGGGCCCGAGCCGGGTGATCCGTCCTGGGCGCCTCCGCTGCCCCCGGGCGAGACGTTCCTCGGCCACGTCGGCCGCGACCCGGGACGGCTGCGGATCGCACGGTTCCGCGAGCCGGTCGTCGGCCGGGCCGAGGTGCACGCCGAGTGCGTGGCGGCGTACGACGCCGCGAGCGCGCTGCTGGTGGGCCTCGGCCACGAGGTCGTCGACATCGAGCCTCCGCTCAGCCACGACCTGGTCCCGCTGTTCGAGGTCGCGTGGGCCGTCCTGGCGACACTGGCCCCGGTCCCGGACGGCCGCGAGGACGAGCTGATGCCCCTGACGCGCTACCTGCGGTCGCGCGGGGCGCGGGTCACCGGCACGCAGTTCGCCCAGGCCGTGGGCGCCATGCAGGCCGCGGCCCGTTCGGCCATCGAGACCCTCGCGCCGTACGACGCCGTGCTGACGCCGACGCTGGCCGACCTGCCGGCGCCGGTCGGCAGCCTGCGCGACGACGAGGACCCGGCGGCGGACTTCGAGGCGCAGAAGAGCTTCACGCCGTTCACCGCGCTCTGGAACGTCACCGGGATGCCGGCGGTCAGCCTGCCGCTGCACCACACCGGGCCGCTGCCCGGCGCGGACCACGGGCTGCCGGTCGGCGTGATGCTGGCCGGTCGCCCGGCCGGGGAGGGCCGCGCTGCTCGCGCTGTCTGCGCAGGTGGAGCAGGCCGCTCCGTGGCATCATCGGCGCACACCATGAGCGACCTACCCTCCGAGCCGTTCGACGAAGGACCACCCTCTCCGGCGCTGGCCGAGCTGGCCAAGGCGTACGACGTGTCGACGGAGTACTGGGACTGGCAGGGACGGCACGTGCTGGTCTCCGCGGGGACCATCCGCGCGGTGCTGGCGGCCTTCGACGTCGACGCCCCGGACGACCAGGCGGCCGAGGCCGCACTGGCCGCGACCCGGGACCGGCCGTGGCGGCGGGTGCTGCCGCCGGTGGTCGTCACGCGAGAGGGGTCCGGGCAGCAGGTGCGCGTCCACGTCGACGACGGCGACCCGGTGCAGCTGTGGGTCGAGCGGGAGACCGGCGGCCGGGTGGACCTGCGGCAGGCCGATGCCTGGGTGCCCCCGCGGAGCATCGACGGCCGCCTCGTCGGTGAGGCGACGTTCGACCTGCCGACCGACCTGAAGCCCGGCTGGCACCGGCTGAACGCCGAGACGCCGCAAGGGATCTCGAAGTGCCCGCTGGTCGTGACGCCGGACCGCGTGGAGCTGCCGAGCGTGCTGCGCGAGCGCCGCGCATGGGGGTTCATGACGCAGCTGTACTCGGTGCGCTCGCAGCAGTCCTGGGGCATCGGCGACCTGGCCGACCTGGCCGAGCTCGCGGGCTGGAGCGGTGGCGAGCTCGGTGCGGACTACGTGCTGGTGAACCCCCTCAGCGCCGCGTCCCCGGTCCCCCCGATGGAGCCGTCGCCGTACCTGCCGACGACGCGCCGGTTCGTGAACCCGGTGTACATCCGGGTCGAGGACGTGCGCGAGGTGGCGTACATGTCCTCCGCCGAGCGGCAGCTGCTCGAGTGGCACGCGGACGACGCGCGCCGGGCCAACACGAGCGAGCGGATCGACCGGGACGCGGTGTGGGCGGTGAAGTCCGCGGCCCTGGCGATCGTGCACCGGCTGCCGAGGTCGCCGGCCCGCCAGCGGGCGTACGACGAGTTCCGGCGCCAGCAGGGCGTCGGCCTGGTCGACTTCGCGACCTGGTCGGCACTGGCCGAGGAGCACGGTGAGCCGGAGGAGTGGCCGGAGGGTCTGACCGACCCGCGCTCGCCCGAGGTCGCGGAGGAGCGCAGCCGGCTGGCCGAGCGGGTCGACTTCCACATGTGGCTGCAGTGGGTCGCGGACGACCAGCTCGCCTACGCGCAGCGGACCGCACGCGGGGCCGGCATGGGGCTGGGCGTGATCATGGACATCCCCGTCGGCGTGCATCCGCGGGGCGCGGACGCGTGGACGTTCGCCGACTCGCTGGCGCAGGGCGTGACCGTCGGCGCGCCGCCGGACCAGTACAACCAGAAGGGCCAGGACTGGAGCCAGCCGCCGATGCGGCCCGACCGGCTGGCCGAGCTCGGGTACCAGCCGTACCGCGACATGGTGCGGATGGTGCTCCGGCATGCGGGCGGGGTCCGGGTGGACCACGTCATCGGCCTGTTCCGGCTGTGGTGGGTGCCGGCCGGGCAGTCCGCGGACCAGGGCACGTACGTGCGGTACGACCACGAGGCGCTGGTCGGCATCCTGGCGCTGGAGGCCCAGCGGGCCGGCGCCGTCGTCATCGGCGAGGACCTGGGCACCGTCGAGCCGTGGGTCCGGGACTACCTGCGCGGCCGGGGCATCTTCGGGACGTCGATCCTGTGGTTCGAGAAGGACGACCAGGGGCGGCCGTTGGAGCCCGAGCGCTACCGCGAGCTGTGCCTGGCCACGGTCACGACGCACGACCTGCCGCCGACCGCGGGCTATCTCGCGGGGGAGCACATCCGGCTGCGCCAGGAGCTGGGTCTGCTCACCCGGCCGCTGGACGTCGTGCAGGCCGAGGACGAGCACGACCGCGGCGCGGTGCTCGACGTCCTGCAGCGGCGGGGGCTGCTGCAGGACGAGGGGAGCACCCGGGCGACGATCGAGGCGCTGCACCGGCTGATCGCCTGGACCCCGGCGCGGATGATCGGGGTCGCGCTGACCGACGCCGTCGGCGAGCTGCGCACGATCAACCAGCCGGGCACGGACAAGGAGTACCCCAACTGGCAGCTCGGCCTGGCCGACGAGCAGGGCGAGCCGGTCCTGCTCGAGGACGTCATCCGGTCCCGCCGCGCGCGCGACCTCGCCCGGGCCGCCGCGACGGGCTGAGTGACGCCGGAGGTCAGCCCTCGGCGTCGCGGCGCTGGGCGTGCAGGGCCCGCACGACCGTGTCGCGGTTCTCGCTGACCAGGCGCACGAGGGACTGCGGGGTGTCGTCCGAGCTCGCGTGCTCGTCCAGCCAGGCCTGGGTCCGGTCGGCGAGCTCCTGGCTGGCGAGCGCCACCGGGAACAGCCCGGTGACGATCCGCTGTGCGCTGTCGTTCGTCCGCGACCGCCACGACGGGACGAGCGTCTCGAAGTAGCGCTCGACGTACGGCGCGAGCAGCTGCGCGTCGTGGACCCGGTTGAACCCGAGGATCGCGGCGTCCTGCAGCGCGTTCGGCAGGTCGTCGTTGTCGACGACGCTGGCCCAGGCCGCGTCCTTGGCCGCCCGCGTCGGCACGCTCGCCCGCGCGGCGACGGCGTGCCGCTGGCCGGCCGCGGTGTTGTCCCGCTCCAGCTCGGCCTCGATCTCGGCCGGCGCGGCCGCACCGGCACTGGCGAGCGCCGTGAGCAGCGCCCACCGCAGGTCGGTGTCGATCTCGCGGCCGGGCAGCGTGCGCTCGCCCTCGAGCAGGTCGCGGACGTACGCCGTGTCCTCCGGGCTGGTGGACCAGCCGGCGTACGCCGTGAGCAGCTGCAGCTGGGAGTCGCTGCCGGCTGCTGCCTCGTCCATCAGCCGCCGCAGCCGCGAGGTCACCCGGGCCGCGAGCGCCGCACGGTGCTCCGGTGCGGAGTAGATCCGCGCGGTCGTCGTCATCTGGGCCAGCAGCGTGCGCTGCACGCTGGAGTCGGTCTCGGCCGCGATGTTGTCCAGCAGCAGCGTGACGAAGTCGCGCGCCGCCATCTCACCGTCGCGCGTCATGTCCCACGACGCGCCCAGGATCAGCGCGCGCGGCATCGACTGCTCGAACGCGCCGAGGTGCCCGACCGCGGTCGCCAGCGAGTGCGCGTCGAGCCGGATCTTGGCGTAGGCCAGGTCGTCGTCGTTCACCAGCAGCAGGTCCGGGCGCGGGCGGCCGACCAGCTCGGGCACGGGGGTCGACGGACCCGCGACGTCGAGCTCGACCCGGCTGGTGCGCACCAGCCGGTCGCCCTGCAGGTCGTACGCGCCGACCGCCAGCCGGTGCGCCCGCAGCGTCGGGTGGTCCGCGGGTGCGGTCTGCTCGATGGACAGGCTGCTGATGCGGCCCTCGTCGTCCACGGCGACGAGGGGGCGCAGCGTGTTCACCCCGGCGGTCTGCAGCCAGTCCGCGCTCCAGGCCGCCAGGTCGCGGCCGCTCGTGACCTCCAGCTCGCGCAACAGGTCGGCCAGCTCGGTGTTCTGCCAGGAGTGGTCCTTGAAGTACCGCCGCAGCCCCTGCACGAACTCCTCGCGGCCGACGTAGGCCACGAGCTGCTTGAGCACCGAGGCGCCCTTGGCGTACGTGATGCCGTCGAAGTTCACCTCGACGTCCTCGAGGTCGCGGATGTTGGCCACGATCGGGTGCGTCGTGCCCAGCTGGTCCTGCCGGTAGGCCCAGGACTTCTCCGCGGTGCTGAAGGTCGTCCAGGCCCACGGCCAGCGCGTCGCCTCGGCCTGCGCGACCGTGCTGGCCCACTCGGCGAAGGACTCGTTGAGCCACAGGTCGTTCCACCAGCGCATGGTCACCAGGTCGCCGAACCACATGTGGGCCAGCTCGTGCAGGATCGTCAGCGCCCGGCGCTCGATCATCGCCTCGGTGACCGCGGACCGGAAGACGTAGGACTCCAGGAAGGTCACCGCGCCGGCGTTCTCCATCGCGCCCGCGTTGAACTCCGGCACGAAGATCTGGTCGTACTTCTCGAACGGGTAGGGCAGGTCGAACATCTCCTCGAAGTGACCGAACCCCTGCCGGGTGATCTGCGCGATCTCGTCCGCGTCGAGGAAGCGCGCGAGGCTGCGCCGGCACAGCACGGCGAGCGGGATGCTCCGGCCGTCCCGGCTGGTCAGCTCGCCGCGCTCCACGTGGTACGGCCCGGCGATGACCGCCGTGACGTACGACGCCAGCAGCGGGGTGGGTGCGAACCGCCACGTGGCCCGCCCGTCGCCGGCCGGCTCGGGCTCGGGCGTGGGGCTGACCGACACGACGGTCCAGTGGTCCGGCGTCGTGACGGTGAAGGTGAAGACGCCCTTGATGTCCGGCTGCTCGAAGACGGCGAACACCCGCCGGGAGTCCGCCACCTCGAACTGGGAGTAGAGGTAGACCTCGTCGTCCACCGGGTCGACGAACCGGTGCAGCCCCTCGCCGGTGTTCATGTAGACCGCGTCCGCGACGACGTCCAGCTCGTTGTCCGCCTCCAGCGCGGGCAGCTGCAGCCGCACGCCGTCGAAGACCTCGTCCGGGTCGAGCTCCACGCCGTTGAACCGCACGCTGCTCACGGAGCGCGCGACCAGGTCGATGAAGGTCGGGACGCCGGTCCGGGAGCTGGCGAAGCGGGCGACCGTCCGAGCCTGGAAGGTCTCCGGCTCCGGTGGTCAGGTCGAGGGTGACGTCGTACGTCGCCCCCGTGATGAGGGCGGCGCGCTCACGCGCCTCGTCGTGGGTCAGGTTCATGCCGGGCACGTCGACCATCCTGGCATGGGGGGAATTGCGGACCGTCCGATGTGTTGACACCCTCGAAGTACAAATCTCAACCATCGTCGTCGAGGAGCACCGCCGTGAGCGAGCGTCAGTCCGTGGATTTCTGGTTCGACCCGATCTGCCCCTGGGCGTGGATGACGTCCCGCTGGATGGGCGAGGTCGAGCAGGTGCGCCCGGTCGACGTCACGTGGCACGTGATGAGCCTGGCCGTCCTGAACGAGGACGCCGACCTGCCCGAGGACTACCGCCGGATGATGGACGCGGCCTGGGGACCGGTCCGCGTGGTCGTCGCCGCCCAGCAGCTGCACGGCGACGCGGTCGTCAAGCCGCTCTACGACGCGATGGGCACCCGGCTGCACCCGAAGGGCATCAAGGACTACGCGCAGGTCATCGCCGAGTCCCTCGACGAGGTCGGCCTGCCGGCCGAGCTCGCGGCGTACGCCGACAGCGACGAGTACGACGCGCAGCTGCGGGCCAGCCACGAGGAGGGCATCTCCAAGGTCGGCACGGACGTCGGCACGCCGGTCATCGCGATCGACGACGTGGCGTTCTTCGGCCCGGTCGTGACGCCGGCCCCCAAGGGCGAGGCCGCGGCCAGGCTGTGGGACGGCTGCGTGCTGGTCGCCGCGGACGCCCGGCTTCTACGAGCTGAAGCGCTCGCGCACGCAGGGCCCGATCTTCGACTGACCCGATCGTGGCCTGACAGGATGCGGGCATGCGCGTCCACATCGGTGGCGACCACGCCGCGTACGACCTGAAGCTGCACCTCGTCGAGCACCTGCTGGCGAAGGGGTACGACGTCATCGACCACGGCCCGGACTACTACGACGCCGACGACGACTACCCGGTCGCGGTGCTGCGCTGCGCCGAGGCGGTGTCCGGAGAGGTGGGCGACTTCGGCATCGTGCTCGGCGGCTCGGGCAACGGCGAGCAGATCGCGGCCAACAAGGTCCAGGGCATCCGGGCCGCGCTGGCCTGGACCGAGGAGACGGCGCAGCTGGCCCGGCAGCACAACAACGCGCAGATCGTCTCGATCGGCGCGCGGATGACCGAGCCCGAGCTGGCGACCCGCATCGTGGACGTGTTCCTGACCACGCACTTCAGCACCGAGCCCCGGCACGCCCGGCGCCTGGAGATGGTCAGCCGTTACGAGGAGACCGGCGACCTGCCGCCGATCCCGGCCAGCGAGGGCTAGTCAGACCCGCTCGTCAGAACATCGGCGGCACGGCCGGCTCGACGGCCGCCCGCAGCGCCGCCGACAGCGCGGCGACCGTGCCCCCGCGGTGCTGCACCACCAGGCCGGCCCGCTCCAGGGCGGCCAGGGAGCGGCCGCCGAGGTAGGCCGCGCCGAGGTCCTGGACCCGCACGGTCAGGTCGGCCGGGTCGGTCGTCGCCGTGCACGTGGAGCCCTCGGTGCTCGCGCTGAGCCGCCAGTGCCGGGAGTTCCACGGGCACAGCGTGTCCTCGACCTCGATCACCACGTCGACGTCGGCGGCGTACGAGCGCGCGACCAGCGCGCGGTCGACATCGACCAGCCGCAGCCACAGGCCGTCCTCGCGGCGGCCGGCCGCGCTGCGGATGTCGACCAGCCACTGCACGAGGGGGTCGTCCAGGCCCAGCGGGTGGGTCTGCACGGAGCCCATCAGGTCGAAGTCGAGGATCCGGGACCAGAGCGCGTGCAGCGTCGAGGCGTCGCCGCCGACGACCTCCACCACGTTGACGGTCCCGTCCGGCCGTCCGTCCTCCCACTTCGGCGTACGGCGCAGCAGCGCGTAGCCGGTCGCCTCGCCGTCCCGGCGGGCCACGATCACCCGGTAGGGCTCGCCGCCCCGGTGTCGCCAGGGCCGGTCCCGCAGCAGGTCCCGCGTCGCGCCCTCCGGACGGCTCACCCGCCCGGGCCGGTCGGCCGTGCGGTGGTACAGGGACTGCACGAGCTCGGCCAGGTCGTCGTCGGGGTCGATCGCCGAGAACTGCGTGCGCACGTCGGCGGCGCCCGGCAGCGGCCGCAGGGCCGCGCCGCGCGGGAGGGTGAGCGAGAGCGCGCCGGTGGCATCGCCGTACCCGAACCGTTGGTAGATCACGGTCTCCGACGCGAAGAGGCCGGAGATCGCCTCGCCGCCGGACTCGTGCAGGCCGTGCAGGTGGTGCCGCATCATCGCGCTGAGCACGCCCCGCCGGCGGTGGTCCGGATGGACGGCCACCCACGACAGGCCGGCCATCGGCACGCCCCGGGTGGCCAGTCCGGCCCCGGGTACCGAGAGCTCGAGCGAGAACACCGTGTACTGCCCGGCCAGCTCCTCGCCCGCCTCCCACGACGTCGAGGCCGCGTGCCGCCTCGGGCCGGGCGCGGGCCGGACGGCCCCCCACGTGCGGTCCCAGTCGAAGTAGGACGCCTTGCCGACGACGTCGCCCTCCCGCGGGTCGAACGCGAACGCCGACTGGTCCACCCGCAGGATCTCGCCGAGGTCCTCCGGCCGCAGAGGCACGAGCCGAAGGTGCGTGGGTGTGGGCATCGGCACAGCATGCGTGTGCGGCGTGTGGTGCGGCAAGGCGGTTTCCCGCTGTCGATAGGGTCCCGTTCCGTGGCGATGCTGACGCGGACCGGCCGCCGGTTCCGGCGCCGGGGACGGGCCACCTGGGGGCCCACGCTGCTCCTGCTGTCGGTCCTCACCGCCGTCGTGGCCGTGCTGACCGCGGCGTACCCCACCGGCGTCCCGTCGTCCGCCCTGGTGCTGGTCGTCGTCCTCGGCGGCTTCTTCCTGCCCGTCCGCGGCCTCGCGCTGCTCTACCTCGTGATGGCTGTCGCCCTGGTGTGGGTGGCCGTCCGCCGGCACGGCGGTCCGACGCCGCTGAACAGCAGCGTGGTGCTGCTGCTCGGCGTGACGGCGCTGCTCATGGTCTGGATCTCGCACAGCCGGGCCCGCCTGGGCGTCCAGGGCACCGCCGGCGAGTCGATGCTGGTCGACCTGCGCGACCGGCTCCGGGCCCAGGGCGAGCTGCCCGTCCTGCCCGACCGGTGGCACGCCGAGGTGGTGCTGCGCTCGGCGTACGGCGACCAGTTCTCCGGTGACTTCCTGGTCGCCACGACCCGCCAGGACGGCCGCAGCTTCGAGCTGGCCCTGGTCGACGTGTCGGGCAAGGGCGTGGGTGCGGGCACGCGAGCCCTGCTGCTGTCCGGTGCCCTCGGCGGTCTGCTCGGCGCGATGCCGCCCGGCCAGTTCCTGCTGGCGGCGAACGACTACCTGCTGCGCCAGCACTGGACGGAGGGGTTCGCGACGGCGGTGCACGTGACGATCGACCTGGTCACCGGCGACTTCACCGTCGACAGCGCGGGACACCCGCCGGCCGTGCACTTCCAGTCCGGGTCCGGGCGCTGGGCCGTGCTGTCCGCCCCCTCCGGGCCGCTGCTCGGCGTCCTGGCCGACGCGGCGTACCTCGCGCACCGGGGCCGGCTCGCTCCGGGGGACGCGCTCGTCCTGTACACGGACGGGGTCGTCGAGGAGCGCACGAGCGACCTGTCCTCGGGCATCGACCGCATGCTCGGGCAGGCCGACCTGCTGATCTCGCGCGGGTTCCGCGGCGGGGCCAAGCGCATCGTGGACCTGGCCCGGGCCGGGGAGTCGGACGACCGGGCCTGCGTGCTGATCTGGCGGTCCTAGCCGCTCGGCCGGCCGGTCAGCCGAACGTGTGGCCCTCGCCCCGGTAGGTCGGCACCGTGCCGACCCGCTCGTCGCCGCGCACCAGGTGCACGACGTCGAACCGCTCGGCCAGCTCGCCGGCCTTGGCGTGCCGCAGCCAGACCCGGTCCCCGGGCATGAGCCGGCGGGCGGCCCGCCCGCGCAGTGGGGTCTGCACCTCCCCGGCGCCCTCCGTGCCCAGGAGTGACAGCCCGGCCGGGAACGTGGGCCGGGGGGAGCGGGACGGGCCGGCCGGCCCGGACGCGATGTACCCGCCGCCGAAGGCGGTCGCCACGCGGGGGTGAGGGCGGCGTACGACCGGCAGGGCGAACCACGCGGCCGGCCGGCTGGCGAACGCCCGGTACCCGTCGAACAGGCCGGGGGAGAACAGCCCCGAGCCGGCGGTGAGCTCGGTGACGACCGGGTCGGCCGCGTCCACCTCCAGGCTGCCCGTGCCGCCCGCGTTCACCAGCGTGAGGGGGCGTCCGAGGACCGCGTGCACGGCCCGGTGCACGGCCGTACGCCGCTGGGCCAGGTCCGCGGCGGAGCGGCGCTTCACCCACCGCACGGCCGGCCCGGAGTCCGGCAGCCCGGCGATCTGGGCGTCGTAGAACATCAGGCCGACCAGCTCGACGCCCGGCTGCCGGGCGACGGCCCCCGCCGCCTCGGCCGCCTGGTCGGGCCGGTGGACCGGCGAGCGGCGGACGCCGAGGTGCAGCGGCCCGAGCCGCAGCGAGGCGTCGACGTCGAGGCAGACCCGGACCGGCTGCTCGGGCGTCGCGCCGGCCGCGCGGACCAGCCCCAGCTGGGCCGGGTGGTCGACCATCAGCACGATGCTGGACCGCAGCTCCGCGTCGCCGGCCAGCTCGCGCAGGGCGGCGCGGTCGACGGTCGGGTACCCCATCAGCAGGTCGCCGATGACCGTTGCGCGCGAGCCAGATCGCCTCGCGCAGCGCGTACGTCATCACCCCCGAGAACCCTTGCGCCGCAAGGGCCCGGTCGACCAGCGAGCGCACCCGGACCGACTTGCTGGCCACCCGGACCGGCACTCCCGTCGCCCGGCGGGCCAGGTCGCGCGCGTTGGCGTCGAAGGCGTCGAGGTCCACGACCGCGAACGGCGGGTCGAGGTCCGCGGTCGCGCGGTCGAGCCGCTCCTGGGTCTCGCCGCGCCTGGTCCCCCCGGCTCATCGCTCCACCCCGACCGCCGGCACGTGCGAGCGCGGATGGAAGACCGGCGCGAGGGCCACGATGACCAGGGAGCCGACCAGCGGGACGACGAACCCGCCGCGCAGGACACCGGCCGAGCCGAAGAGCCCGACGACCACGCCACCGACGACGAAGCCCGACGTAGTTGAACACGTTGACCTGCGCGACGACGGTGTCGGCGTCGCCCGGCGACAGCTCGCCCGCGGCCGCGAACGACAGCGGGGCGATGATGCCGAGGCCCAGACCGAGCACGGTGAACCCGGCGATGGCCACCCAGGTCTGGTGGGCCAGCACGACGAGCAGCAGACCGGCCGCGCCGACCACCCCTCCGGTCCGGACGACGACGGCGCCACCCCAGCGGCGGACGGCGTGGTCGCCGAGCAGCCGGGACAGCAGCGAGGCGCCGGTGTAGCCGGCGAAGGCGAGCGGGGCGACGCCCTTGCCGGCGTGCAGGACCTCGTGCAGGTAGTCCGAGCTCCAGCTCGAGGTGCCCGAGTCGGCGACGTAGAAGCAGACGACGGCGAGGCCGAGCAGCAGGATCGGCCGCCACGGGGTGGGGACGGCCGGGCGCTGGTCCTCGGCCGACGCGGCGCGCTCGCTGGTGACCGGGGCCAGGCGTCCGCCGACGTACCAGGCGACGGCCAGGATCGCCGCGGCGGCGACCAGCAGCACCGGGGCGAGCGGGAGGTTCAGGCCCTCGGTGCCCGCGGTGTACAGCGAGCCGACGATGCCCCCGGCGCTCCAGGCGGCGTGGAACGACGTGAGGATGCTCCGGCCGTAGCGGTGCTGGAGCGCGACGGCCTGCATGTTCGTCGACGCGTCGACGCCGCCCACGCCGACGCCGTACACGGCGAACCCGAGGCAGAACGGCACCAGGCTCGGCGAGAGGGCGATGATCACGACGGCGACGCCGATGGTCAGCAGGGACGCGCGCAGCGCCACGCCGCTGCCGCGGACGGCGGCCAGGCGGTCGGCGACCGCGGTGCCCAGCCCGGCCAGGACCGCGACGGCGAACACGATCGCCGTGACGGTGCCGTCACCGACGCCGTAGGTGTCCTTGAAGGCGGGCAGGTGGGTGAGCAGCACGGAGAAGCCGAGTCCCTGGGCCGCGAACGCCGCCGCGACGGCGATCCGCGTGCGCCGCGCGTCGGGCTCCATGCCGAGGAATCTATAGTCCGGCCCATGCCCGTCCGTCCCACTCCTCCCGCCGGCGGGTCCGCGGGCTGGACGAACTGGGCGGCGACCGAGCTCGCGCACCCGGTGCGGCAGACGCACCCGGGCGGCGTCGACGCCGTCGTGGCGGACGTGCGAGCCGCGGTGGCGCAGGGGCTGCGGGTCAAGGCGGTCGGGTCGGGACACTCGTTCACCGGGGTCGCGGTCACCGACGGCCTGATGGTGCACCTGGACCGGATGGCCCGGATCCGGTCGGTCGACGTGCCGTCCGGGGTGGTGACGGTCGAGGCCGGCATGCCGCTGCATCGGCTGAACGCGGCGCTCGACACGCACGGCCTGGCGCTCGCCAACCTGGGCGACATCGACGTCCAGACCCTGGCCGGGGCGACCGCGACCGGGACGCACGGGACGGGCCACGCGCTGGGCGGTCTGGCCACGCAGATCATCGGGCTGGAGCTGGTGACGGCCGACGGGTCGGTGGTGCACTGCTCGGCCGAGGAGTCGCCGAAGACCTTCGCGGCGGCGCGGATCGGCCTGGGGGCACTGGGGGTCGTCACGGCGATCACGCTGCAGTGCGTGCCGGCGTTCGCGCTGCGCGCGGTCGAGGCGCCGATGCCGTTCGAGGAGGTGCTGGACGGCTTCGAGGAGCTGGCGTCCGGCAACGACCACTTCGAGTTCTACTGGTTCCCGCACACGCGCCGCACGCTGACCAAGCGGAACAACCGGGTGCCGGTCGGGGAGCCGATGCGGCCGGTCCCGCGCGTGCGCGGCTGGGTGGACGACGAGCTGCTGTCCAACACGGTCTTCGGGCTGACCCAGAGGCTCACCGCCCGGGTGCCCCGGCTCACCGGGCGGGTGAACGGCCTGGCCTCGCGCGCGCTGTCCGCCCGGACGTACGTCGACGCGTCGTACCGGGTGTTCTGCTCGCCGCGGCGGGTCCGGTTCCGCGAGATGGAGTACGCCGTGCCGCGCGAGTCGATCGTCGACGTGCTGCGGTCGGTCGAGGCCTGGATCGAGGGCAGCGGCGAGCGGGTGCCGTTCCCGATCGAGGTGCGCGTGGCGGCACCGGACGACATCTGGCTGTCGACGGCGTACGAGCGGGAGACGGCGTACGTCGCGGTGCACCAGTTCCACGAGCTGGACCACGAGCGGTACTTCCGGGCCGTGGAGTCGATCGTCGGCGCGGTCGGTGGGCGGCCGCACTGGGGCAAGCTGCACCACCAGGACGCCGTCACGCTGGAGCGGCTGTACCCGCGGTTCGAGGACTGGCGGGAGGTGCGGGCCCGGCTGGACCCGTCAGGGGTGTTCGCGAACGACTACCTGGACCGGGTGGTCGGCTCGGCCGGCTGAGCGGCGCGCCGCAGCGAGATGTTCGCGCACTCCAGGCAGACCTCCTCGGGGATCACGCCGAGCCGCATCAGCGCGCGGAAGACGATGCACCCGACGCAGATGCCGAGCAGCGACTCCAGGGCCGGGAAGACCAGCATGACGGCGATCAGCACCCAGGCGACCGCATGCGCGCCGAGGTAGTAGGTCACCGGGACGGCGGTGGAGAAGACGGCTCCCACGGTCGCGGCGAAGCGCTTCGGCGGGCCGGCGGTCGGGCGCGGCGCCGCCGAGAGCCGCGGCCGAACGGCTCGGGCGGCCAGCTGGGCCAGCGGGCTCGCCTTCGGGCCCAGCCCGGCCCGCAGCACGAAGTCCGCGGCGAGCAGGGCGAACAGCCACGGCTGGCGGGTCAGCGCTGCCACGACGGCGACGAGCAGGACCTCCCCGGCCACCAGCCGGACGGTCACGTCGTCGAGGACCCGGGGAAATCTCGGTGCGCTCATGGAGTCGCAAACCCTACGCACCCGGTCGGCATTCCCGCCCGCCGCGTCGTGCGGCGTGGCCAGCCGGCAGATCCGGAGGAGTTCGCGAACGGGGCTCCGACGACCGGTGTCTCGCCCTAGGGTCAGCCGCATGACCGCCGAGGGAGAGCCGCCACCGCCCGCGTACCAGCCGTTCGGGCAGCAGGTCATGCCGTACGGGACCGCCCAGCCGCCGGTGGGCCGCGTCCGGCCGACCGGCATCTGCATCCTGCTGTCGATCGTGACGCTCGGCATCTACCACTACGTGTGGTGGTTCAAGGTCCACGCGGAGATGAAGCGGCACACCGGCCAGGGCATCGGCGGCGGCGTGGCCCTGATCCTGGTCATCTTCGTCGGGGTCGCCATGCCGTTCGTCACCTCCAGCGAGGTGGGCGGGCTGTACTCCCGGCGCGGTCAGCAGCCGCCGGTCACCGGCCTGACCGGCCTCTGGTACTTCCCGGGCATCTTCATCCTCGTCGGCCCGCTGATCTGGTTCGTGAAGACGAACGGCGCGCTCAACGCGTACTGGCGATCGCTCGGAGCAGCGGGCTAGTCGTCGTCGCTCGGGCCGCCGCCCGGACCGGGCAGCCGGTCGGCGTACTGCCGCAGCACCCGGCTCGGCGCCCGCAGCCGCCAGGCCTCGGTCAGCAGCTCGGCCAGCTCCTCGGCGCTCACCTGCGAGCACCGGACGAGCACCGACGCGTGACCGTCGTAGTGCGGCGTGGTGAAGTACTTCTCCGGCTCCGACTGGACCAGGGACCGCTTCTCGCCCTCGTCGGCCACCCACACGACCAGTGACTCGCCGTCGTCGCGCAGGCGGGCGAACAGCCGGTCCGCCACCCGGAAGCCGGGCGTGCCGTACGACGGGCGCTCGTGGCACTCGGGGAGCGAGAGAGCGATCCGCCGCACGTCGTCTTCGGTTGCCATCTCCCCTCCCTCGTGCATCACGGTAGGGCCAGCGACGGCCGATGGCAGGTTCGTCGGGGGACGCGCGGGACGAAGCGGGACCAAACCCTCACCGGTCGGGGGCCGGGTACACCTCGGCCTCGGTCGCCTTGGCCGCCAGCCAGACATCGGCTCCCGGCCGGAGCCCCAGCTCGCTCACCGCGGCCGGTGTCACGTCCACCAGCGCGCTCGGCCGGCCGTCGACCTGCGCCCGGACCCGGTCGGCCAGCAGCTCCAGCCCGGTGACCGTGCCCGGCCAGACGTTGCGCAGGCTGGTCAGCGCCGGCCGCTGCGCGTGCAGCGAGATGCTCGACGGGCGCAGCCCGACCAGGACCCGCCGGCCCGGCCGGGCAACGCCCTCGCCCGACCCGTCGGGGCCCGGCATCGGTACGACGAGGGTGCCGCCGCCGTCCAGCTCCACCGAGCCGCCCGGCCCGAGCCGCCCGGTGTAGAGGTTCAGCCCCATGAGCCGCGCGACGTACTGCGTGTTCGGCCGCCGGGCGACCGCGGCGGGGGAGCCGTCCTGCACGACCCGGCCCTGCTCGACGACGACCAGCCGGTCGGCGAGCACCATCGCCTCGAGCGGGTCGTGGGTGACCATGAGCACCGGTCCGGCGAACCCGCCGACGTACTGCCGCAGGCGCGTGCGCATGTCGAGCCGGGTCTGGGCGTCCAGGGCGGCGAGCGGCTCGTCGAGCAGCAGCAGCTCCGGCTCGGCGGCGAGCGCGCGGGCCAGGGCGACCCGCTGGGCCTGGCCGCCGCTGAGCTCGGCCGGCTTGCGATCGGCCAGGCCGGCCAGGTCGAGCTGGTCGACCCACGGGCGGGCCAGCGTCACGCGCCTGCTGGCGCCCGGAGCCGTACGAGCGCGGGGCGAACGCGACGTTGTCGAGCACGCTCAGGTGGGGGAACAGCCGGTAGTTCTGGAACACCAGCCCGACCCGTCGCTGCTCGGGCGGGACGAAGACGCCGTCCGCGGGACAGTCGAGGGTCTGCCCGGCCAGGGTGATGCGGCCCTCGTCGAGCGCGGTCAGACCGGCGAGGGCACGCAGCAGCGTGGTCTTCCCGGCGCCGTTCGGGCCGAGGACGCCCAGCACCTGTCCGGGGGCGGCCGACAGCCGGAGCGCGAGGTCGAACGACCCCCGCCGTACGACGCAGTCGAGCTCCAGTCCGGGCCCGCCCGGGCTCACGTCGCGACGGCCGGGCGGCCGGCCGCTCCGAGCCAGCGTTCGCGGAGCCCCAGCAGCACCGCGATCGAGACGAGCAGCAGGACCAGGGACAGGGCGATCGCGGCGTCGGGGTTGCTCTGCAGGGCGAGGTACACCGCGAGCGGCATGGTCTGGGTCGTCCCCGGGAAGTTGCCGGCGAACGTGATCGTCGCGCCGAACTCGCCGAGCGCCCGGGCCCAGCACAGCACGCCACCCGCCAGGAGCGACGGGGCGATGGCCGGCACCGTGACCCGGCGGAAGGTGGACATGCGGTTCGCGCCGAGCGTCGCCGCCGCCTCCTCCAGGTCCAGGTCGCCGGCGCGCAGGGCACCCTCGACGGTGATGACCAGGAACGGCATCGCGACGAACGTCTCGGCGATGACCACCCCCGGCGTCGTGAACGGCAACGTGATCCCGGTCCAGTCGTCGAGGTAGCGCCCGACGATGCCGAGCCGGCCGAGGGCGAGCAGCAGGGCCAGGCCGCCGACCACGGGCGGGAGCACCAGCGGGAGGGTGACCAGCGCGCGCAGCAGCGCCATGCCCGGCAGCCGGGAACGGGCCATGACCCAGGCGAGCGGGACGCCGAGCAGGAAGGACAGGACGGTCGCCGCGGTCGCGCACTCCAGCGACAGCCGCAGGGCCTGCAGCACCTGGCTGTCGCGCAGGATGTGCGGCAGCCCCCGCCACGGGCGCGCGGACCAGCAGGGCGAGGATCGGCACGAACAGGAACAGCACCGCGACGGCGGCCGGCACCGCGAGGGCGATCGGCACGGTGGGTGTCGCGGTGCGACGGCGGTCCGGCATCAGGGTGCTTGGAAGCCGTCCTCGGTGAGCACCCGCTGGCCGGCGGAGGAGAGCACGTAGGCCACGAACGCTCGGGCCCCGGACGCGTTGGGCGCGTGCGTGAGGGCGGCGATGGGGTACTCGGTGGACGCGTTCACGGCGGCCGGGATCTGGACCCCCATCACCTTCGTCCCGGCCGAGCGCACATCGGTGACGTAGACGACGCCCGCGTCGACCTCACCGGTCGTCACCTTGGCCAGCACCGACTTCACGTCCGGCTCCTCGGTCACCGGGGTCACCCTGACGCCCGCGTTGGTGAAGACCTTGGCCGCCGTGGCGCCGCACGGCACCTGCGCCTGGCACAGCGCCACCTTCACGCCGGACCTGGCCAGGTCGGCGACGGCGTCGATGTGCGCCGGGTTGTCCGGCGGCGTCGCGATCTCCATGACGTTCTTGACGAAGTTCGTCGGGCTCGACGCGTCACCGGCCGAGGTCACCTGGTCCATGTTCTTGGGGCTGGCCGAGGCGAAGACGTCAGCCGGTGCCCCCTGCGTGACCTGCTCGGCCAGGGCGGAGCTGGCCGCGAAGCTGAACGTCACCGTGGTGCCGGGGTGGGCCGCCTCGAACTGCTTGCCGAGCGTGGTGAAGGCCTCCGTCAGCGAGGAGGCGGCCAGCACCGTGATCGTGCCGCTGACCCCGCCGGAGCTGCTGGAGCCGCCGGCGGAAGGGCTGCCGCCGGAGCTGGATCCGCAGGCCGCCAGGCCGGCCACGGCGAGCGAGGTGGCCACCGCCGCCGCCAGGGTCGTCCGGGAACGGGTGATTGCTGGGCTCATTGCTGGGGTACCTCCACGACGACGTTGGTGGCCTTGACCGCGGCGATCGCCAGCACGCCCGGCTCGAGGGCCAGCGCGTCGGCCGCCTCCCGGCTCATCAGCGAGACGAACCGGTGCGGGCCGGCCTGGATGTCGACCTGGGCCATCACCGTGTCGCGCACGACCCGGGTGACCAGCCCGACGAACCGGTTGCGGGCGGACTCGGAGACCACGGGCCGCGGCTCCGGCCGCTCGGCCGAGCGCGGCCAGCTCGCCGGCGAACTCGGCGAGGGCGGCTCCCTCGATCACCCGACGCCCGGCGTCGTCGGTGCCGCTGCTCACCCGGCCCGAGTCCACCCAGCGGCGCAGGGTGTCGTCGCTCACCCCGAGCAGCTCGGCGGCATCCCGGATGCGATAGGTCGGCACCACGCCACAGTAACCGCAGATGCGGAACAACCGCAGCGTGACGGTGTCAGATCTGCGGACGCACGCGGACCTCGTGCTGCGCCGCGTCGGGCGCGACGAAGGCCAGCAGGTCCAGTCCCTCGGCGGTCAGCTCGTCCACGACCGGGCCGCTGCAGCCGGGTGAACGGCTCGAGGCCCAGCTCGGCCCGCACCGGCCGTTCGCGCCCCCTCCCGGCGAGCCGGCTGCGTCGTACCTGCCAGTGACCGGAGTGCAGCCCGTCGACGAGGAACGTGCCCCGCTGGGCGCCGTTGCCCGGGAAGAGCGGGATCGCCCGGCCGCCCGGGTTCACCCGGCGCCGGTCCGCGTGCGAGAGCAGCAGGTTGTCGTACTCGGGCAGGAAGCGGACCGGGGCCGGCGTGTCCGGGTCGGGCCGCGGCGCCCGCGGCAGGTCGTAGAGCTCGGCGCCGTCCTCGCCACGGAACCGGCGCAGGGACGGCTCCAGGCGGTCGAAGACCTCGCGCAGGCGGGTGAGCCGCGACCAGGACTGCACGTCCATGACGCCGGCCGGCCCGATCGCGCCGAGCGCGCGGCGGACCAGGTCGTCGACCGAGCGCACCGGCGGCTCGGCCGGCAGCCGCTGCCCCAGGTAGGACTCCATCGAGGTGAGCGTCGTGACGCCGCCCTCGCCCCACACCCCGCGCGGCGGCGGCTGCACGGTCGGCAGCAGGTACAGCACGGTCCCGCCGAGCGAGAACGGGTCGGCGTCCGGCCACCGCTCGCGCCAGGACCCTCCCGATCTCCGTGCGGCCCATGGCGGTGCCGGCCAGCAGCTCGCGCGCGGCGGCGAGCACCTCCGGCCCGGTCGCGGAACCGATCTGCTTGGACCACTGGCTGCCCCGCCAGCCGCCCTCGGCGACCCGCTGCAGGACCGGCCGCCAGGCGAGCGCGTCCCGGGCGCTGACCAGGTGCACGGTCATCCGCATCAGCGTGGCCCGGACCACGGTCCGCCGCCGGACCAGGCCGGCCAGCTCCTCGGCCGAGAACCCCTGCAGCCGGGTCCACAGCCCGACGTACGGCGACAGCGGCGCCTGGGCCTGCATCCCGGCCAGGCGCTCGATCGCGGTCAGCGCCCGGACGTCGTGCCGGTGCAGCAGCATCTGCCGGGCGAGGGTGGCCCGGCCCAGAGCGCGCAGCGACAGGACCGGGGCCGGCATGGGCCGAACCGTAGCCTGGCCCGGTGCCACCTCGTCGCGTCCTCGTGTGGGAGGTCTGGGTCGTCCTGGCCCTGTCCCTCGGCCAGTCCGGCGTGTACGCCGTCGTCAGCTTCCTGGCCTCGCTCACCGCGCCGAAGTCCCTGGCCAGCCAGCAGGCGGTGCTCAACGGCAGCGCGGCGCCCGGGCCGGCCGTGGCTGGACCTGGTCTACCAGCTGCTGGGCACCGGGTTCGGGCTGATGCCCGTGGTGCTGGTGGCCTACCTGCTGTTCCGCTCGCACGAGGGCCTGCCCGTCATCGGCGCCGACCTGCGCCGGCCGCGGTTCGACCTGTCCCGCGGAGCCGTCATCGCCGCCGGTGTCGGCGGGGTCGGGCTGGCCTTCTACCTGGTGACGCACGCGCTCGGGGTGGACCTCACGGTCGTGCCGGAGGCGCTGCCGGACGTCTGGTGGCGGATCCCGATCCTCGTGCTGTCGGCGTTCCAGAACGCCATGGTCGAGGAGGTCGTCGTCCTCGGGTACCTCATGCACCGGCTGGACCAGATCGGCTGGGGGCCCCGCCGGGCCCTGGTCACCAGCGCGCTGGTCCGCGGCAGCTACCACTTCTACCAAGGGGTCGGCGGCGTCGGTCGGGAACGCGGTGATGGGCCTGCTGTTCGGCAAGCTGTTCCAGCGCTGGGGGCGGGTCGGGCCGATGATCGTCGCGCACACGCTCATCGACACGGTGGCCTTCGTCGGGTACGCCGCTGCTCGCCGGCCACGTGTCCTGGCTGCCCACCCCCTGAGCCCAGGGACTCGCTCGGGCTGCTCACTCACGGGTCGAGCAGCCCGCGCCGGCGGGCCAGCGCGGCCGCCTCGGTGCGGCCGGTCGCGCCGAGCTTGGCCAGGATGTTGGACACGTGCACGCTGACCGTCTTGGTGCTGATGAACAGCTGCCGGCCGATCTCGCCGTTGGTCCGTCCCTCGGCGACCAGGGCGAGCACCTCGACCTCGCGAGGGGTCAGCGCCTCGACCGGCTGCGCCGCGCTCGGCGTCGGACCGCCGGCCGGCCCGAGGGCCCGGATCTCGTCCAGCAGCGGGACGGCGCCCGAGCGCGAGCGCCGAGGTCCGTGCGAGCTGCAGGTGGCGGCCCGCGGCGGAGGTGTCGCCCGCCGCGCGCAGGACGGCGGCCAGGCGGGTCCGGGACCGGGCCAGCTCGAAGACGTTCCCGAACCGCTCGAAGCCGGTGACCGCCGCCTCCCAGCGCTCCCGCAGGTCCCGCTCGTCCGGGACGTCGACCGCGCTCACCCAGTGCAGCCGGGCCAGCTCGGCCTCCATCCGCGCCAGCCAGGCCTGTCCCTCGACGCCGTGCCGACCGCGGTGCCGTCCGTCGAGCGCGACCTTCCGGCCGGCGGCGGCCAGGTCCTCGCCGCGCGGCGACCAGGCGCTCGCGGTCGCCGTCGGCCCGGGCCGACCGGGTCAGCTGGCCGATCAGCAGGGCGCTCATCCGGATCCGGGCCTGGAACGTCGACCGGTCCCACATCTCGCTGACGACGTCGACGACCTCGTCGTGCACCGCCTCGGCGGTCGCCAGGTCGCCGCTGTCGCCGTACAGGTCGATGGCGGCCATCGCCGAGAGAAGGGCGACCAGCGCGTCGTGCTGCCACTGCAGGCGAACGCGCGGCACCTGGTCGAGCGCGGCGGTGTCCCCGCGGCCGGCGGCCACCGCCAGGCCGATGGTGGCCAATGCGGCCTTGGCCAGCGGCGGGGCGTCCTCGTTGCTCGTGTCGCAGATCTGCAGGGCGTCGGCCCAGTCACCGGCGGTATAGGCCACGATGCCGGCCATGATCCGGGCGTCCACGCCGTACGGCGCCCACCGCCGGCCGCGGTCGCGGGCCAGCCGGTGGGCCTGCTCGTACGTCCGGCGCGCCTCGGCCAGCTCTCCGAGGTCGAAGTGCAGGTTGGCCAGCCCGAAGATGCTGCGGATCTCGGCCGCGACCTCGCCCGCGCCGTGGGCGGCGGCGATCGTCGTCTGCAGCGCCTCGCGCGAGCCGTCCGGATCGCCGGCCCGGCGCTCGATGTAGGACCGGGTCACCGCGGCGTCGGCCACGACGTCGGCCAGGCCGAGCTGCCGCCCCAGGTCGGTCGCGACGTCCAGCCAGCGCACGGCCTCGTCGTCGCGGTACCGGTCCAGGCTGGCCAGGGCGTGCGTGTTGGCCAGCCGGGCCCGCAGCGGGGTGACCTCCTCCGGCTCGAGCAGGGCCAGGGCCTCGGTGGTCAGCTCGAGCACGTCCATGCCGGTGTCGGTGAGCAGTGCGGCGTTGGCCGTGGCGTGCAGCAGCCGGGCCCGCTGGACCGGTCCCTCGCTCTGCGGGAGCGCGACCAGCTCGCGCTGGACCAGCCGGAACGCGCGGTGCACGCGCCCGGCGGCCAGTGCGGCCTCGCAGGCCTTGACGGCCAGGGCCACCCGGTCGACCCGGTCCTGCTGACCGTCCCGGCCGTCGGCGGCCGGGACCTCGTCCATCGCCAGCAGCTCCAGCGCGGCCTCGTAGTGCAGCAGGGCGTCGTCCGGGCCGCCCACCGACATGGCCTCGTCACCGGCGTCGATGCTGGCCCGGAGGGCGATCGGGACGTTGCCGGCGTGCGCGCGCGTGCCGGGCCAGCTCGGCCGCCGTCGCCCGGGCACCCGGCGCGGTCAGCGCCTCGACGTACGCGGTGTGCCACCGCACCCGCTCGCCGGGCAGCAGGTCGTCGTACACCGCCTCGGCGAGCAGCGCGTGCCGGAACGCGTACTGGTCGCGGATCGGCAGCAGCACGTTCGCCTCCACCGCGGCGCGCAGGCCCGCGTCGAAGCCGGCTCCCTGGTCGCGCGTCCGGAGAACGCCGGCCAGCAGGTCGTGCGAGACCCGGCGCCCGGCGACCGCCGCCGCCCGGACGATCTCCCGGGTGACCTCGTCCAGCCGGTCCAGCCGCACGAGCAGCAGGTCGGCCAGGTCGGCCGGGAGCATCCGCCCGCCGTCACCGGCCGCGGCCACCAGCTCCTCGGTGAAGAACGCGTTGCCCTCGGCCCGGGAGACGATGCGGCGGACCTCCATGTCCGAGATCGGCGCAGGGTGCAGGGCGCGGACCAGCCGGCGGATCTCGTCGTCCGGCAAGGGCTGCAGCGTCATCCGGCTGACCCGGGCCAGCCGGGCCCACTCCGCCGTGGCCGCGCGCAGCGGGTGCCGCCGGTGCAGGTCGTCACTGCGGTACGACGCGACGATGGCGATCGGGCCGGCCGGCGGCCGGGTGAACAGCCCGGTGAGCAGGTCGCGGGTGGACTGGTCGGCCCAGTGGATGTCCTCCAGGATCACCAGCAGCGGCGCGTCGGCGGCCAGCTGGGCCAGACCGGCGTAGACCGCGTCGAAGAGCTGGGCCCGCCCGAGGTTGGCCAGCGAGAAGCTCTCGCCGTCGGGCTCTTCGGGTCCCGGCTGGCGCATCCGCCGGCCCGGCATCAGCCGGGACAGTGCCGGCTGCTCGGCGACCAGGCGGTCCGCGGCGAGCGGCTCGTCGCGGGCGATCGCGCCGAACAGCTCGGTGAACGGCAGGTACGGCAGGGTGCTGTCGCCGAAGTCCAGGCAGTGCCCGACGAGCACCCGCCAGCCGGCCGCCACGGCGTTCGTGCGCAGCTCGGTCAGCAGGCGGGTCTTGCCCAGGCCCGCGTCACCGGCCAGGAGCACCGACGCGCCGGCCGGGGCGGGCGCCGGGCCGTCGACGAGCCCGATCTCGCGGCTGAGCGAGTCGAGGTCGGCGGCGCGCCCGACGAACGGGCTGCGCGGCTCGGGCTCCGGCGGCACGTCCCCATCATCGGGGTCGGAGCCGACAGCGCCCACCACGCCGTCGGGGATCAGTGGCGGGACTCGTGGCGGGACGTGCGGCGGCACCGGTGAGGGACTCGCCGGTGTGGTCACCGGCTCAGGCTCACCACCGGGCGGTGGCCGCGGTGGGCACGCAGGCGGCCGAGGGCGCCCCGGGCGCGGTGCCGGCGCACCGGCAGGTACTCGCCGCCGCGGACGTCGGGGTCGGCCCACCCGCGCTGGGCGTGCCGGTACTCCCGGGCCAGGTCGTGGGCGTACTGGTCGGCGACCTTGAGGTACAGGCTGGCGTACGGGTTCATCGCACTCTCTCCTTCGTGACGGGCGCCGTGGGGGCGACCCGATGACACGAGGTTGCGCGAGTGAGGTAGGGCCGGACATCGGGAGGACGCCCTATCTCGCGGCGCGGCCACCCGGGATCGCGGCGCCTGAGGTAGGGCCCCCGGGTCTCTGAGGTACCTCGCCGAGACCTAGTCGAAGACGACGCGGCCGCTCGCGACGGTGAGCTCCACCGCGGCGTCCGCGATCTCCCGCGCCGGGTGGTCGCGGATGTCGCGGTCCAGCACCGCCAGGTCGGCCCGGGCGCCGACGGCCAGCCGCCCGGCGTCCTCGTCGTGGTTCACGTACGCCGACCCGGCCGTGAAGGCGCGCAGCGCGTCGTCCAGGTCGAGCCGCTCCTGCGGCAGGAACGGCGCGTTGTCGCGGTTCTCGGGGTCGACCCGGGTCACCGCGACCTGCACCTGCTGCAGCGGGTCCGGCGTCGTCACCGGCCAGTCGCTGCCCATCGCCAGCCGGGCCCCGGACCGCAGCAGGCTGGCGAAGGGGTACTGCAGGGCCGCCCGGTCCGGGCCCAGGAACGGCAGCGTCAGCTCGTCCATCTGCGGCTCGTGCTGGGCCCAGTAGGCCTGCGCGTTCGCAACGACGCCGAGCTCGGCGAACCGGCGGACGTCGTCCGGCTGCACGACCTGCAGGTGGGCCAGATGGTGCCGGTTGCCGGTGGGACCGTTCGCCTCCCGGGCCGCCGCGACCGCGTCGAGTGCCAGCCGGACCGCACGGTCGCCGATCGCGTGCACGTGCACCTGGAAGCCCAGCCGGTCGAGCTCGGTGACGGCGGCCAGCAGCACGGCCGGGTCGAGGTAGGTCAGGCCCCTGTCGTTCCCCCGTCGTCGCCGGAGCCTCCGTGACCGCGGCAGTAGGGCTCGAGCATCGCGCCGGTGAAGTTCTCCAGCACGCCGTCCAGCATGATCTTGATGCTTGTCGGGCGGAAACGAACTGCCGGATCCGTTGCGTGCGAGGCGCTCCCGCGCCGCTCGACCAGGTCGGCGATCTGCTCGACCCCGCGGTTGCGATCCCACCACAGGGCCCCGACCACGCGAGCGGTCAGCGCCCGCTCGGCGGCCAGCTGCTCGTACGCCGCCTGGGCCTCGGGCGAGACCCAGGCGTCCTGCCAGCCGGTGATGCCGAGGGAGTGCAGGTGCTCCTGCGCGGTCAGGATCGCCCGGCGCAGCGTGTCGGGTGACGGCGGTGGCACGACCCGCTCGTCCACTCGGTAGGCCGCTCCCTCGTGCAGCGTGCCGCTGGGCTCGCCGTCGGCGGACCGCTCGATCCGCCCGTCCGCGGGGTCGGGCGTCGTGGCGTCGATGCCGGCCCGCCTCAGCGCGGCCGAGTTGGCCCACGCCCCGTGGACGTCGCGGTTGAACAGGAACACCGGCCGGTCCGGCACGACGGCGTCCAGCAGCTCCTTGGTCGGCGTGCCCCCGGCGAAGTGCTCCATCGACCAGCCGCCGCCGACGATCCACTCCTGCTCGGGGTGGGCCGCGGCGTACGACGCGACGGCGGCGACGTAGGCGTCCGCGCCGGGGAGGTCGGTGAGGTCGACGCTCAGCCGGTTCCGGCCGGCCTGCGGCGGGTGCACGTGCGCGTCCTGGAAGCCGGGCAGCACCAGCCGGCCGGGCAGGTGGCGGACCTCGGCCGTGCGGGACACGGACCCGCGGACCTCCGCCGACGGTCCGATCGCGACGATCCGGCCGCCCGCGACGGCGACCGCGTCGGCCGACGGGTCGTCGACGCCGTACAGCCGCACGCCGGTCAGGACCAGCTCGAGGGGGTCGCGGACATCGCGCTCAGGCACCCGCGCATCCCATCATGTGTCACGCCACGGTGTCCTCGAGGCGTTGTAGGGGCAGCAGACGAGGAGGGCGCGGAGCACATGGAGCGGGTCGAGCAGTTCGAGGCGTTCGCCGCTGCGCGGGCCGGCGCGCTGTACCGGACCGCCTGGCTGCTCTGCGGCGAGCGGCACCTGGCCGAGGACCTCGTGCAGGAGACGCTGGCCCGGGTGTACGTCCGCTGGCGCGCGGTCGCGCGGATGGACAACCCCGCGGCGTACGCCCGGCGGGTCCTGGTCAACGTGCACGTCTCGCACCAGCGGCTGCGACGCAACCACGAACGGCCGGTGGCCGCCGGGGTCCTGCCGGAGGTGCAGATGCGCCCGGAGGACGCCGATCTGCGGCTGACCCTGCTCGACGCGCTGTCCCGGCTGGACCGGGTGGACCGGACGGTGCTGGTGCTGCGGTACTGGGAGGACCTGGACGTCGGCACGACCGCGGGGCTGCTGCGGATCAGCCCGGCCAACGTCCGCACCCGCAGCGTGCGCGCCCTCGGCCGCCTGCGGACCGTGCTCGGCAACGGACTGGACCACAGCATGGAGGTGGAGCGGTGAACAGCTACGACGAGCAGGTCGTGACTGCCCTGCGGACCGCGGCGGACGCCGTGCGCCCGCCGGTCGATGAGCTGGTGAGGGCTGGGCTCGAGCGGGGCGAGCGGCGGCGGCGCCGGCGCAACCACACCGCGGTCGCCCTCGGTGCCGGGGTGGTGGCGGTGCTCGCCGTCGGCGTCGCGCTGGGCCCCCGCCTGGGGACCTCGCCCGCCCCCGCCCCGGCCGGCGCCGGGCCGGCGCCGGTCAGTCCGGTGCCGACCGGCGCGTGCGCCTCCTCCGTGCTCGACACCGCTCTCCCGTCGTGGGCGACGACCGGCTTCAGCGACCCGACGGCGCCGCAGCCGCACGTGCTCGGCGACCACGGGCTGATCACCGCGATCCTCTGGGGACCGCTCAGCTACCCCGAGGCGAAGACGGTCGCCAACAAGGTGCTGTGGGCCACCCGGACCACCGCCCAGGCCCTCCCGCTGGACATCACGGCGACGCTCGAGGGCGGCACCACCGTGGTGACCCGGCAGCTGCCGACCGGGCCGGGCCCGTCGTACCTGGAGCTGCCGCACACCGGCTGCTGGCACCTGGCGCTGACCTGGGACGGCGGGACGGCGCACGACGATCTGGACCTCTTCTACGGTTCACCGGGCTGACCCGCGCCGCTAGCGTGGGCGGATGGGAATCGTGACGCCGGGGTTCTTCGGACGCCGCCGCGAGGAGCAGCCCCATCTCCCGCCCGGCCAGTACCTCGTGAACGACTTCCCCGTCCTGTCCGCCGGGCCCACGCCCAACGTCCACCTGGACAGCTGGACGTTCACGATCACCACCGAGGACGGCGGGGAGCACCGCTGGAGCTGGCCGCAGATCCAGGCGCTCGCCGTCGACGACATCCGGGTGGACCTGCACTGCGTGACCAAGTGGTCCCAGCTCGGCATGGACTTCCGCGGCGTCTCGCTCGACACGCTGCTGGCCGACGTCGAGACGGCGGCCGAGTTCGCGTTCGTGCGCTCCTACGGCGGCTACACCACCAACCTGCCGCTGGAGGACCTGCAGGACGGCAAGGCGTGGATCGTGCTGGGGTACGACGGCGACGACCTCCCGGCCGAGCACGGGGGGCCGGCCCGGCTCCTGGTGCCGCACCTGTACCTGTGGAAGTCGGCCAAGTGGGTCAGCGGCATCGAGCTGCGCCACGACGACGAGCCCGGCTTCTGGGAGACGCTCGGCTACCACAACTACGGAGACCCATGGCGCGAGCAGCGGTACTGGGGCGACTGACCTGGCAGGTCGGCACCCTGGTCGCGGCCCGCCGCGAGAGCCTGACCGCCCGCACCCTGGTCCTCGACGTGCCGGGCTGGCCCGGCCACCTGGCGGGGCAGCACGTCGACCTGCGGCTGACCGCCCCGGACGGCTACTCGACCCAGCGGTCGTACTCGATCGCGTCGGCGTGGGACCCGGCACACGGGACGACGGTCGAGCTCACCGTCGAGGAGGTCGACGACGGCGAGGTCTCGCCGTACCTCGTCGACGTCATGCAGGTCGGCAACCCGATCGAGCTGCGCGGCCCGGTCGGCGGCTGGTTCGTCTGGCGCCCCGAGGACGCGCAGCCGGACGGGCCGGGCGCCCCACCGACGCTGCTCGCCGCCGGGGGCAGCGGGATCGTGCCGCTGATGGCCATGCTCCGGGCGCGACGGCTGGCCGGCGTGCGTGCGCCGTTCCGGCTGGTCTACTCCGTGCGCTCCCCGACGTCCGCGCTGTACGGCGAGGAGCTGGACACGCTCGCGGCCGACGGCTCGGGACTGGAGGTCGAGCGCGTCTACACCCGCTCCGCGCCGCCCGGGTGGGCCGGGACCGTGGGGCGGGTGCGCCCCGAGCAGCTGGTGCAGCCGATCGGCGGGAGAGCGCCGGCCGCCGCCTTCGTCTGCGGCGCAACGGGTTTCGTCGAGGCAGTGGCCGATGTCCTCACCTCGAGGGGCGTCGACCCGCGGCGGGTCAAGACCGAGCGGTTCGGACCGACGGGAGGCTGACGATGTCCGGTGACCTGGACGGCAACGTGCTGGCGGGCGCGCTGCGGGAGGTGTTCGCCGTCGACCTGACGACGGCGCGCGGCCGGTGCACGGGCTGCGGGCTGGTCAGCGCCGTGGCGGAGGCGGTCGTCTACGCGGACGGCCCGGGCGCGGTCGCCCGCTGCCCCGGGTGCTCGTCGGTGGTGCTGCGGCTGGTGCGTGGCCCGGACCGGGCCTGGCTCGACCTGCGGGGGCTGGTCTGCCTCGAGCTGGACCTGCCGTGACGTCCGGGGACGGCGCCACGCTCTACGAGTTCGCCGGCGGCGCACCGGCGTTCGCGGCGCTCGCCGCGGCCCACCACGCCCGCTGCCTGGCCGACCCGATGCTGAACCACCCGTTCTCGAAGGAGGATGGCGACCCGCACCACCTGGAGCACCTCGCGGCGTACTGGGCGGAGGTCCTGGGCGGCCCGCCGGAGTACTCCTCGCGGTACGGCGACGAGGCGCTCGTGCTGTCCATGCACTCGGGCAACGGCGACATGACCGACCTGGGGGAGCGCTTCGTCCGCTGCTTCGTGGCCGCCGCGGACGACGCCGGCCTGCCGGAGGACCGCGAGTTCCGGGAGGCGCTCGCGGCGTACATGCGCTGGGCCGTGGACCAGGTGGTGCGGTTCTCGCCCGACGAGGCCGTGAGCGCCGCCCCCCGGCCGATGCCGCACTGGTCGTGGGACGGCCTGCAGGCCTGACGGGGGTGATCATGGGGCCATGGCGCGCGGCGGCACGGAGCGGTACGGCGAGGTCGAGTGGGTCGACCTCGGCGACCTGAGCCCCGGCCGGGTCCGAGCCCCGCCGACCGCATCGAGGGCGGCCCGAGCAACGGCCGTCGCGGCGCCTGGTGCTCGCGGGCGCCGTCGTGGTCGCGGCGCTGGTGGCCCTCGCGGTGCTGGACCACGGGCCGGACCATCCGGCTGCGGCCGGCCCTCCGCCGGTCGGCCGGGTGCGCACGCAGACCACCGGCCCGGACGCGCCGACCGGGCAGACGCTCGGTGAGTACGCGACCGAGCGGACTCCGGCGCCGCGGCCGAGGGTCCGCTCGGTCGGCGCCCACGTGCTCGGCGTGCGGGCCGGCTGGGACCTGTTCGGCTGGGGGCCGTCCGGAGTGGTGCGGCTGGAGCTGGCCTCCGGGCGGCTGACGCTCACGCCGCTGCCGCCGCTGGAGAGCACCGGGCCGGTGGCCTTCGTGGCCGGCGGCGACCGCGTGCTGGTCCGGCCGCTGGACGACGTGCCGGGATTCGCCGTGCGCGACGGCGCGGCGGCGCAACCGCTGACCGGGACGTTGCGCGGCGGCGGCGTGATGCTGCCCGGACCGGGCGCGGGCCTGGTCTGGCGGGAGACCGACGACCCGCTGCCGAGCGTGGTGCTGACCCGCCCGGACGGCAGCGAGACCGGCATCCGGGCCAGCACGCCGGCGGACGGGACCGGGCCGATCGTCGCGGACGGCACCGGGTACGTGCTGTACCTGGCGACCGACGGCGTGTACGACGTGCGGCCGGCCGGCGTCGACCGGGTCACGGCCGGGTGGCTGGTCGCCGCCGGCGGTGGCCGGATCCTGGCCGTCGAGTGCTCCGACGAGAGCCGGTGCTTCACCGTGCTCCTGGGCCTGGGCGACGGGACGCGCCGGGTGATCGGCCCCGGCCTGGCGCCGACCGAGACCATCGGCCAGCTCTCGCCGGACGGACGCTGGGCGGCCGTCGTCGTCCAGTCCCCGGGCGGCCACTCGCGGCTGGAGCTGGTCGACCTGCGGACCGGCGGGGTCCGGGCGGTGGCACTGCCGGCCGGCCCCGCGGTGGCCAACGGCGGGCTGGTCTGGTCGCCGGACGGCGCCATGCTGTTCGCCCTGGACGCCGGCGGCCGGCTGCACGTCGTCGACCCGGCCCGGGCGACGGTCCGGTCCCTGGGCGTCGGCCTGCCCGCTCTGAGCGCCGTGACGATCCGAGCCGCCCCTCGCTAGGTGGCTGCGCTCCGGCGACGCTCGCTCAGGCGATCTGCGCGATCGGGACCACGTCACACTCGGGACAGGGCTGCTGGACGACGTCGTGCTCGCAACGAGGGCTCGACGACGTGGTTCCGCAGTAGTCGCACGTCCGGCTGTACGCGCCGCCTTCGAGGTCGGGTTCGCAGCCACACGGAGCGCGTTCAGCCATGCGATGAGTGTGCAGCTCGACGCTGACAACCGGGTGCGGGACCGGCGCGGACCCTCACCGTCGCTGACCGGCAGCCATGCTGGAGCGGGTGACCGGGATCGAACCGGCATGGCCAGCTTGGAAGGCTGGGGCTCTGCCATTGAGCTACACCCGCGAACGCCGCCCGGGGCCGGGCGGCGGAGCAGACGTAGCCTACCGGTGTGCCGCCCGCTCCCTCGGCTCTTGCCGTCCTGACGCAGTGGCACCTCACCCCGGTGCCGCTCGTGGCCGCCGTGGCGATGCTCGCGGCGTACGGCGCGGGGGTCCGTCGGGCGACGGCTCGCGGCGTCCGGTGGTCGCCCGGCCGTACCGCGATGTTCGTGGGGCTCGGCGTCGGCTCGTACGTCGTGACCACCTTGGGGTTCCTCGGGGTCTACAGCCCGTACCTGCGGTGGTCGTTCGCGGCCCAGGCCGCGCTGCTGCTGCTCGTCGTGCCCACGCTGATCGCCATCGGACGACCGGTCGAGCTGGCCCGGGAAGCGTTGGGGGACAGGGGACTTCGCCGTCTGAACGCGGCGCTGTCCAGTCGTCTCGTCCGGGTGCTGTCTCATCCGATCGGCGGCCCGGCGCTCCTGCTCGCGCTGCTGCTCCTCTTCCTGACGCCCCTGCCGGCCGAGGTGCGGACCCACCACCTGGCGGTGGCGATCGCCCAGCTCGTGCTGCCGTTCCTCGGCCTGCTGGCCCTGGTCCCGGTGGCCGCGGGGGAGGAGCCGGCCAGCGGCAGCACGATGGCGATCGGCTTCCTCATCGCGTTCTTCGAGCTGCTCGCCGACGCGGTCCCCGGCATCCTGCTCCGCCTGCACAACGGCATCATCGGGCCGCTGCACGACGGGTGGCGCCCACCCGTCGTGGCTGCCGTCACCGCTGCGCGACCAGCAGCTGTCGGGGGACGTGCTGTGGTTCCTCGGCGAGGCGATCGACCTGCCGTTCCTGGCCTGGCTGGTGCTGCGCTGGATCCGGGCCGACGCCCGCGAGGCGGCCGAGGTGGATGCGCGCCTCGACTCGGCGGAGCACGACGACCGGCCGTGGTGGGAGGTCGAGCGGCGCGACGAGCGCTCGGGCTGACCACCGGAGCACCGGCCGGTAGCTACGCTGAGCCCCGCGCGGGGTATGGCGCAGCTTGGTAGCGCGTCCGCTTTGGGAGCGGAAGGCCGCCGGTTCGAATCCGGCTACCCCGACACTGCGCGCCCGGAATCAGTGGCGGAGCATCAGAGGCCGTACGCCTCCAGCAGGCGCAGCCAGACCTCGCTGATCGTGGGGAACGACGGCACCGCGTGCCACAGCCGGTCCAGGGGCACCTCGCCGACGACGGCCACGGTCGCCGAGTGGACCAGCTCGGACGGTGTCCTGGCCCACGAACGTCATGCCGACCACGACCCGGCGCGCCTCGTCGATGACCATCCGGGCCTGGCCCTGGTAGTCGTCGGCCTGCAGCCCCGACCCGGACGCCGAGGACATGGGTACGTCGACGACCTTGACGTCGAGGCCCGGCCGACCGGGCCGCCTCCTCGGTCAGGCCCACCGCGCAGACCTCCGGGTCGGTGAACACCACCTGCGGGGCTCCCAGCGCGTCCGAGCTCGCGCGCATCGACGGCAGGTCGTCCGGCTCACCCTTGGCCCGCGCGACGATGACGTCACCGCAGACCCGGGCCTGGTACTTGCCCATGTGGGTCAGCAGGTTCCGGCCGTTGACGTCGCCCGACGGCGTAGAGCCAGCTGCCGTCGACCGACGGCACGCGCATCGACTCGTCCACCTCGAGGTATCCACCGGCGTCGACCCCGACCCGGTCCAGGCCGATGTCGTCGGTCGTGGGGCGCCGGCCCAGAGCGGCCAGGACCTCGTCGCCGGTGACCGTCGCCCGTCGGACGTCGTGACCGTGACCTCACCCTCCGGCCCGCGGACGACCTTGGTCACCGTCGTGCCGAGCCGGACCTCGACGCCGGCGGCACGCAGGCCGTCCGCGACCAGCTTCCCGGCGAACGGCTCGGTCCGCCCGAGCAGCCGGTCGGCCCGCTCGAGCAGGGTCACCTGCGACCCGAGTCCGGCGTACGCCTGGGCCATCTCGCACGCGACGACCCCGCCGCCCAGGACGACCAGCCGCTCCGGCACCTGCTCGGCGCTGGTCGCCTCGATGTTGGTCCAGGGCCGGGCCTCGCGCAGGCCCTCGATCGGGGGCACGGCGGCGGAGGTGCCGGTCGCGAGCACCACCGCGTGCCGGGCGACCAGCACCACGGGCTCGCCACCGGCACCTCGACCTCGACCCGACGCTCCCCGGCCAGGCGCCCGTGGCCGCGGACCAGGTCGATGCCCTCGTCGTCCAGCCAGCCGTCTTCGCGCCGGAGTCGTCCCAGGAGCTGGTCCAGTAGTCGCGCCGGGCCAGCACCTCGGCGACGTCCACCTCGCTGGGCCGCACGCCGCGCATCCGGTGGGTCGCGGCCGCCAGGTTCACCGGCCGCAGCAGCGCCTTGGACGGGATGCAGGCGTAGAAGCTGCACTCGCCGCCCGACCAGCCGCGGCTCCACGATCACGGCCGACAGGCCGCCGCGGCGGACCCGCCCGGCGGCGTTCTCACCGACCGGCCCGGCGCCGATGACCACCACGTCGTACGTCCGCTCCGCCGCACCCGCCGGGCTCGCTCTGCCATGGCCTGCACGCTAGCGGGCCCCCGTGCTGGCCGCTCGGGTCGCCCGGACCGACGGACTGGGTCGCCCGGCGCCCGCACCGTTAGCATTTGCGGGTCGCCGGACCACCTGGTGCGCCGACCCCCTACCCAGCAGGAGCTACCCCTCGTGAAGTCTGCCGTCGAGACCCTCAACCCCACCCGGGTCAAGCTCACCGTCGAGGTGCCCTACGAGGAGCTCAAGCCGAGCCTGGACGCGGCGTACAAGACGATCGCCGGCCAGGTGAGCATCCCGGGCTTCCGGCGGGGCCACGTGCCCGCCGCGGATCATCGACCAGCGGGTCGGTCGCGGAGCGGTGCTGGAGGAGGCCGTCAACAACGCCCTGCCGCGCTTCTACGGCCAGGCGGTCGAGGAGAACCAGGTGCGCCCGCTCGGCCAGCCGACCGTCGACGTCACGGACATCCCGGACGGCGGCGAGGGCGGCGAGCTGAAGTTCACCGCCGAGGTCGACGTGCGGCCGGCCGTCGAGCTGCCCGACTACGAGTCCCTGTCGCGTCACGGTCGACGACGTCGAGGTCAGCTGACGAGGACGTCGAGGAGCGCGTCACCGCGCTGCGCCAGCGGTTCGGCACGCTGGTCGGCGTCGACCGGCCGGCCGGCCCCGGCGACTTCGTCTCGATCGACCTGGCCGCCGACATCGACGGCGAGGAGATCGACTCGGTCAAGGGCGTGTCCTACGAGATCGGCACCGCCACGATGATCGAGGGCCTGGACGAGGCCCTGACCGGTCTCAGCGCCGGCGACGCGCGCCGACTTCGACGCCCCGCTGGCCGGCGGGCGACCGGGCCGGCGAGACGCTCGCACATCCACGTCACCGCTGCAGCTCGGTCAAGGAGCGCGAGCTGCCCGAGCTGGACGACGACTTCGCCCAGCTGGCCAGCGAGTTCGACACCCTGGAGGAGCTGCGCGACGACCTGCGCTCGCAGGCCGAGCAGAGCGCAGCGGATGGAGCAGGGCATCCAGGCCCGCGACCGCGTGCTCGACGCGCTGCTCGAGGCCAGCGACGTGCCGGTGCCCGAGTCGCTCGTCGAGGCCGAGGTGCACTCGCACCTGGAGAACGAGAGCCGCCTCGACGACCACGAGCACGGCGAGGAGGTCGGCGAGAGCGCCCGCAAGGGGCTGCAGACGCAGTTCATCCTCGACGCGATCGTCGAGAAGGAGCAGGTCTCGGTCGGCCAGCCCGAGCTCATCGAGTACCTCGTGATGAACGCCGCGCAGTACGGCATGGAGCCCAACGAGTTCGCCAAGGCGGTCGAGGAGGCCGGCCAGGTCCCGGCGATGGTCGGCGAGGTCGCCCGGCGCAAGGCGCTCGCCCTGGTCCTGGAGAAGGCGACGGTCAGCGACGCCTCCGGCCGCCCGGTCGACCTCGAGGCGCTGGCCCCGCGTTCCGAGCAGCCCGAGCAGCCCGAGCAGCCCGAGGTGCTGGAGCAGGACCTGTCCGCCGGCGAGACCGAGGGCGAGACCGCGGGCGAGACCGAGACCGCCGGCGAGACCGAGGGCGAGGACCCGCAGGCCTGAGGCCGCCGGCCGTACGCCCACGGCTGAACCGTCTGCCGCTAGCGAACACGGCCGTTTTCCGGGACGGTCGGCCTCATGCCCGGCGTTAGGGTCACCGAAAGATCAAGGACCTATCAGGCAACAGCCTCAGTCGGGAGTAGACGTGACTGACGATATTCGGATGGCGGACGGCCCCGGCGGTGGCCTGGACGACCACATCTACAACCGCCTGCTCAAGGAGCGGATCATCTTCCTGGGCTCGGAGGTGCGCGACGACAACGCGAACGCGATCTGCGCTCAGCTGCTGCTGCTCGCGGCCGAGGACCCGGACAAGGACATCCACCTCTACATCAACAGCCCGGGCGGCTCGGTGACGGCCGGCATGGCCATCTTCGACACCATGCAGTGGGTCAAGCCGGACGTCGCGACGTACGCGATGGGCCTGGCCGCGTCGATGGGCCAGTTCCTGCTCAGCGCGGGCGCCAAGGGCAAGCGGTACGCCACCCCGCACGCGCGGATCATGATGCACCAGCCCTCGGGCGGCATCGGTGGCACCGCGAGCGACATCAAGATCCAGGCCGAGCAGATGCTGCACATCAAGAAGCAGCTGGCCGCGCTGATCGCCGAGCACACCGGGCAGAGCGTCGACCAGATCGAGGCGCGACTCCGACCGTGACCGCTGGTTCACCGCGGACCAGGCCAAGGACTACGGCTTCGTCGACCACGTGGTCGAGGAGTCGGTCAACGCCGCCACCGGCGGCGGGACGACGACGAGCCCTGACCCAGGAGACCTGAGATGAGCGACCACCCGCCGTACGGCGGCCTCTACGTCCCCGGTTCGGGGCGAGCGGCCGGCCGAGCCGGACCAGCCCAGCAGCCGTTACATCCTCCCGCAGTTCGAGGAGCGCACGTCCTACGGCATGAAGCGGCTCGACCCGTACACCAAGCTGTTCGAGGACCGGATCATCTTCCTGGGCGTCCAGGTCGACGACGCCTCGGCCGACGACATCATCGCCCAGCTGATCGTGCTGGAGTCCCAGGACCCGGACCGCGACATCACGATGTACATCAACTCGCCCGGTGGCTCGTTCACCGCGCTGACCGCGATCTACGACACGATGCAGTACATCCGGCCGGACATCGCGACGTACTGCCTCGGCCAGGCGGCCTCGGCGGCGGCCGTGCTGCTGGGCGCGGGCGCCAAGGGCAAGCGGTACGCCCTGCCGAACGCCCGGATCCTGATCCACCAGCCGGCGATGTCCGGTGGCGACTACGGGCAGGCCAGCGACATCGAGATCCAGGCCAACGAGGTGCTGCGGATGCGCCAGTGGCTGGAGTCGACGCTCGCCGGGCACACCGGGCGCACGATCGAGCAGATCGAGAAGGACATCGAGCGGGACAAGATCCTGACCGCCCAGCAGGCGCTGGAGTACGGCCTGATCGACGAGGTCCTGGCCAGCCGCAAGGCCACCTTCGCCTGAGCCCCCGCCCCGCCGGAGCGGACGCCGACACGCCGTGGCGTCCGCTCTGGGCGTACCAGGCTGCGCCGCGAGCGACTTACGGCGTTGAATGGGGGGTACGGCGCGCCGCCGCACGGTAGCGTCGGCCCCTTCGGGTGGGCGGTGGCTCACCTGTGCACGGCTCGAGTACGTGGATGGATCGTCGAGGGAAGGACCTGACGGGTGGCGCGCATCGGTGACGGTGGCGACCTGCTGAAGTGCTCTTTCTGCGGGAAGAGCCAGAAGCAGGTCAAGAAGCTCATCGCCGGCCCTGGCGTGTACATCTGCGACGAGTGCATCGACCTCTGCAACGAGATCATCGAGGAGGAGCTGGCCGAGACCTCCGAGCTCGGGCTGGAGGAGCTGCCCAAGCCCCGCGAGATCTTCGAGTTCCTCGAGCAGTACGTCGTCGGCCAGGAGGCGGCCAAGAAGTCGCTGTCCGTGGCCGTCTACAACCACTACAAGCGGATCCAGGCCGGGGAGCCGGCCCGCAAGGGCGACGAGCCGATCGACATCGCGAAGTCCAACATCCTGCTCATCGGCCCCACCGGCTGCGGCAAGACCTACCTGGCCCAGACGCTGGCCAAGATGCTGAACGTCCCGTTCGCCATCGCCGACGCGACCGCGCTCACCGAGGCCGGCTACGTCGGTGAGGACGTCGAGAACATCCTGCTCAAGCTGATCCAGGCCGCGGACTACGACGTCAAGAAGGCCGAGACCGGCATCATCTACATCGACGAGGTCGACAAGATCGCTCGCAAGAGCGAGAACCCCTCGATCACCCGCGACGTCTCCGGCGAGGGCGTGCAGCAGGCGCTGCTGAAGATCCTGGAGGGCACGACCGCGTCGGTGCCCGCCCCAGGGCGGCCGCAAGCACCCGCACCAGGAGTTCATCCAGATCGACACGACGAACGTGCTGTTCATCGTGGGCGGCGCCTTCGCCGGGCTGGAGAAGCTCATCGAGCAGCGGGCCGGCCGCAAGGGCCTGGGCTTCGGCGCGCAGCTGCACAACGCGAAGGAGCCGTCGGAGTCCTACGGCGACGTCATGCCGGAGGACCTGCTGAAGTTCGGGCTGATCCCCGAGTTCATCGGCCGCCTGCCGGTCATCACGACCGTCACCAACCTCGACCAGGCCGCGCTCGTGCAGATCCTCACCGAGCCGCGCAACGCGCTCGTCCAAGCAGTACCAGCGGATGTTCGAGATCGACGGCGTCGAGCTCGAGTTCACCCAGGACGCGCTGGAGGCCGTGGCCGACCAGGCGATCCTGCGCGGCACCGGGGCCCGGGGCCTGCGCGCGATCATGGAGGAGGTGCTGCTCCCGGTGATGTTCGACGTGCCGAGCGACGACGGCATCGCCCGGGTCGTCGTCACCCGCGAGGTCGTGCTGGACAACGTGCTGCCGACCATCGTGCGCCGCGAGGAGTCCGCGCCGGCCCGCAAGCGGCCGCCGCGCGAGAAGTCGGCCTAGCCCCGGCTCAGCGCGCCAGCACCGCGGCCACCGAGGCCGCCAGGGCGCGCGCGGCGACCCGCTCGGCCACCCACGCCGCGACCTCCGCGGCCGGCATCGGCCGCGCGAAGTGGAACCCCTGCAGCTCGTCGCAGCGCAGCTCGGCCAGGCGCTGGGCCGAGATCTCGGACTCCACGCCCTCGGCGATCACCACCAGCCCCAGCCGGTGACCCAGGTCGATGATCGAGGCGATGATCGTGTCGTCGTCGTGCAGCTCCAGGTCCTCGACGAACTGCCGGTCGATCTTCAGCTGCTGCACCGGCAGGCCGCGCAGCTGCCCGAGGCTGGTGAAGCCCGCCCCGAAGTCGTCGACCGAGACCTCGATGCCCCGGTCGCGCAGCTGACCCACGATCGCGCGTGGCCAGCACCGGGTTGTCCGACACGGCGCTCTCGGTGACCTCCAGGACCAGGTGCCGGGCGTCCAGCTGGGACAGCACGAGCGCCTCCTCGACGATGCCGAGCAGCCCCTCCTCGAGCGCGACCGGGCTGATGTTGACCGCGACGGTCACGTCCAGGCCCTGCCGCTGCCAGGTGGTCGCCTGCCGGGCCGCGGTGAGCAGCACCCAGCGGGTCAGGGCGTGCACCAGGCTGGTCCGCTCCACCAGCGGGATGAAGTCGGCGGGGTACATCAGCCCCCGGGTCGGGTGCTCCCAGCGGACGAGGGCCTCGAAGCCCACCAGCGAGCCGTCCGCGGCGCGGATGACCGGCTGGTAGTAGAGCCGGAGCTGGCCCTCGTCCATGGCGTCGCGCAGCATGCCCAGCATGGCCAGGCGGTCCGTGGAGTTGGTGTCGGTGCTCGCGTCGTACCGCTCGACCCCGGAGCGGGTGCGCTTGGCGTGGTACATCGCGACGTCGGCGTGCTGGAGCAGCTCGTCCAGGGAGCTGCCGTCGGTGGGGGCGAGGGCCACGCCGATGCTGGCGCGCACGTCGAGCTGGACGTCGAGGGCGCTGAACCCGGTCGAGGACAGGATGCCGAGCACCCGCTTGGCCTCGTTCATCGCGGTCTCGGCCGCCAGGGGCGGCGGGTAGCAGATCGCGAACTCGTCGCCCCCCAGCCGCAGGACGTGGGCCGCCGGGCCGGCCGCGGCCACCAGCTGGTGCGCCACCTGGACCAGCACGAGGTCGCCGGCGGCGTGGCCCAGGGTGTCGTTGACCTCCTTGAACCCGTCCAGGTCGACCAGCAGGAGGGCCGGACCCGGCGTGGGGGGCCGGTGCGGCGCGAGCGGGCCGATGGGCAGGGCTCCGCGCTGCTCGCGCAGCCAGCGCTCGAAGAGCTCGCCCAGCTGCACCCGGTTCCCGAGCCCGGTCAGCGGGTCGCGGCGCAGCATCCGCTCGCGCTCGCGCGCCCTGCCGGGCCAGCAGGACGGACAGGGTCACCAGGCAGCCGAGCACGGGCGTGAGGGCGATCGCCATGGGCAGGGCGAGGTCAGGACCGAGCACGGCGCGCCTCCCAACCCCGGCGCACGCTGCATGCGCCCCTCTGCCTGCGGTTGTCGGTGCCGCCCGAGGGGATCTTGAGGCGCGGCGCCCCCGGCTCACCTGCCCGGGCGCCGGTGCCGCTCAGGCGGGGGTGAGCTCGATCGCCTCGAGGGTCAGCTCGGTGCCGCCGTCGCGCAGCTCCAGCGCCCCGATGCGCCCGGCACCGCGCAGGTCGCCCTCGGCCGCCCGGACCAGCGTCCAGCAGGCCGGCCGGGCCGGTCAGCACCGCGCTGGTGGCCTCCGTCCGCATCGAGACCTTGGCCGCGGTCTTGGCCCCGCGCACGACGGCGAGCGCCTCCCCGACCGCACCCAGGAGGCCGACCTGGCCGCCGTCGGCCGCGCCGCCAGCTCGGTCACGACGGGCCAGTCCGCCCGGTGCACCGAGCCGGCCTGCCACCACGACCAGACCTCCTCGGTGACGTAGGGCAGGACCGGCGCGAACAGCCGCAGCTGCACCGACAGGGCCAGCGCCAGCGCGGCCTGGGCCGAGGCCGCGGCGGCGTCGCCCTGCGCGCCGTACGCCCGCTCCTTGACCAGCTCGACGTAGTCGTCGCAGAACGTCCAGAAGAACCGCTCGGTGACGTCCAGGGCGCGGGTGTAGTCGTAGCGCCGCGAACGCCTCGGCCGGCCTCGGTCGACGACCTCGGCCAGCCCGGCCAGCATGGCCCGGTCGAGCGGCTCGGTCACCGCGGACGGGTCGGGCTGGGTCGCGGCGAGGCCGAGCACGAACTTGCTGGCGTTCAGCACCTTGATGGCCAGCCGGCGGCCGACCTTCATCTGGGCCTCGTCGAACGGGCTGTCGGTGCCCGGGCTGGCCTTGGCCGCGCGCCAGCGGACGGCGTCGGCGCCGTAACTGCTCGAGGATGTCGGTCGGCACCACGACGTTGCCCTTGGACTTGCTCATCTTCTTGCGGTCCGGGTCGACGACGAAGCCGGAGATCGCGGCGTGGCTCCACGGCGCGACGCCGTGCTCGAGGTGGGACGCGGACGACCGTGGAGAACAGCCAGGTCCGGATGATGTCGTGGGCCTGCGGCCGCAGGTCCATCGGGAAGACCCGGGCGAACAGGTCGTCGTCGCGCGTCCAGCCGCCGACGATCTGCGGCGACAGCGAGGACGTCGCCCAGGTGTCCATGACGTCGGGGTCGGCCGACGAACCCGCCCGGGCGGCCGCGCTGGCTCCTCGTCGTACCCCGGCGGGGTCTGGCTGCTGGGGTCGACCGGCAGCACGGCGTCGTCGGCGAAGATCGGTGCGGCGTAGTCGGTCTCGCCGTCGCCGTCCACGCGGTACCAGACCGGGAACGGGCACGCCGAAGAACCGCTGGCGGCTGATCAGCCAGTCACCGTTGAGGCCGTTGACCCAGTTCTCGTAGCGGTGCTGCATGTACGTCGGCACCCAGGTGATCTCGCGGCCGCGGGCGACGAGCGCCTCGCGCAGGTCGGCGTCCCGGCCGCCGTTGCGGATGTACCACTGGCGGCTGGTGACGATCTCGAGGGGCTTGTCGCCCTTCTCGTAGAAGTTGGCCATCCGCTGGGTGGGCCGGGGCTCGCCGTCCAGGTCGCCGCTGGCGCGCAGCTGGGCCACGACCTGCTCGCGGGCGCGAGAACGTCGTCTTGCCCGCCAGCTCGGCGTACGCCGCCGCGGCCGGCTCGCGTCCCTTCAGCCAGTCCGGCGTCTCGGCGCAGGATCCGGCCGTCGCGCCCGATGATCGAGCGGGTCGGCAGCTGCAGCTCGCGCCACCACTGCACGTCGGTCAGGTCGCCGAACGTGCAGCACATCGCGATGCCGGCGCCCTTGTCCGGCTCGGCCGCCGGGTGGGCCAGGACGGGGACCTCGACGCCGAACACCGGAGAGGTCACCGTGGTGCCGAACAGCGGCTGGTAGCGCTCGTCGTCGGGGTGGGCGATCAGCGCCACCACCGCGGGGATGAGCTCGGGCCGGGTGGTCTCGATGTACACCGGCTCGCCGTCGGGGCGGTGGAAGGCCACCCGGTAGTAGTGGCCGGGGTACTCGCGGGCCTCCAGCTCGGCCTGGGCCACCGCGGTCTGGAACGTGACGTCCCACAGCCCGGGCGCCTCGGACTGGTAGGCCTCGCCGCGCGCGACGTTGCGCAGGAACGCGCGCTGGGCGACGGCCCGGGAGTCGTCGCTGATCGTCGTGTAGATCAGCGACCAGTCGACCGACAGGCCGAGCGGTGCGCCAGAGGTTCTCGAAGGCCTGCTCGTCCTCGCCGGTCAGCCGCAGGCACAGCTCGATGAAGTTGCCGCGCGAGATCGGCGACCTGGCGCTTGGGGTCCGGCTTCTCGGGCGGCGTGAAGTTCGGGTCGTACGGCAGCGAGGGGTCGCAGCGGACGCCGAAGTAGTTCTGCACCCGGCGCTCGGTCGGCAGGCCGTTGTCGTCCCAGCCCATCGGGTAGAAGACCTCGCGGCCGGTCATCCGCTGGTAGCGGGCGACGCAGGTCGGTGTGCGTGTAGGAGAAGACGTGGCCGACGTGCAGCGAGCCGGAGACGGTCGGGGGCGGCGTGTCGATCGAGAAGATCTGCTCGCGGGTCTTCGTCCGGTCGAACCGGTAGGTGCCCTGCTCCTGCCAGATCGCCGACCACTTCGCCTCCAGGCCGTCCACGGACGGCTTGTCGGGCACGCCGGAGCCCGCGGTGTCGCTCTGCATGGGTCAAGTCTCCCAGACCGCGGGTCAGGCGTCGGCGTGCCGGAGGCGCTCGGCCTCGCGCCCGGCCGCGGTGTTCGGCCGGCCGGCCCGCGACCCGGCCAGCTTGGCCTTGAGGTTGTCCCCGATCGTGATCGGCGGGTAGAGCTCGCCCTCCTCGCCGATGCAGGAGGGGATGGTCGAGATCACGGCGTCGATGTTGCCGTCGTGGAAGAACGCCGCCGACCGGCGCCGCTCGATCGTGCCGTCCACGATCGGCGGCTTCACCCGGTGCAGCGTGGACAGGTACTTCTCGTTCGTCCAGCGCGCCGTCAGGTCGCCGAGGTTGACCAGCAGGGCGCCGTCGACCGGGGAGACGTCGTGCCAGAGGCGGTCGGCGCCGAGCACCTGCAGGCCGCGGCACCTGGTCGGCCCACAGCACGGTGACGATGCCGTAGTCGGTGTGCTCGCCCATGCCGGTCAGGTCGCCGTCGAGGTCCACCGTGCCGGGCGGCAGGGCGTAGTTGTTCATCCGCAGGACGTCGATCGAGTGGTCCTCGACGGAGGCGAACACCGACGGGTCCACGTCGAGCGCGTCGGCGAACATCCGGGTCAGCACGCGGGCCACCCGCCCGGCCTCGTCGAAGTACGCCGTGACGTCCCGCTCGGAAGGCTGCCGCGTCGAAGCCGGGGGCGTCCTGCGGCCAGACGTTCTCGGCGTAGTCGTCTGGCCGGCAGGCCCGGTACGTCGGGGTAGTCGGACAGCGCGCAGCCGACGTTGAACGCCTCGAAGAAGTCGTTCATCCGGCTGGCCGACTCGACGCCGAGCGACAGGCTCAGCGACTCGGACTTGGGCGCGGTGTAGCCGCGGTTGATCTCCGGCGGCGTCCGGTAGGCCTTCTTGGCCTCCAGCGGCTGGCCGAAGAACGCGTCCATCGCGCCCGTCAGCCCGTCGATCACGGCCTCGGGAACACCGTGGCCGAGGATCTGGACGAACCCGACGCCGCGGCAGGCCTCGTCGAGGGCCCGGGCCGCCGTGGCCCGGTGCGCGGAGGAGCCGTCGGGTGCCACCCAGGAGGAGATGTCGACGGTCGGGACCTGGAAGTGCTCGGCGTTCACCGGGGCACGGTACTGCGGCCGGTAGGCTGGACGGCACAGGCGTCGACCCGGCCATCACCGGTGAGCCTCCGGAAGAACGGCGCGGTCGTGCGGTCGGCGGCCGGCTCAGTAGAACCGGACGGGGTAGCGGTCCGTCAGCACCGCCCGACGAGCGGCGTACCGCTGCGGTCCTCCGGGCCCGCGGAGGTGCGCAAGCGAGGTGGTACCGCGGTGCCGTCCGGCCTCCGGACGACGTCGTCCTCGTAGTGGTCTGCAGCAGTGGACGGACTGACGAGGAGAGCGATGTACCCCAAGGTCGACGGTCAGGGCGGCGACGAGGTCGTCCCGAGCCCGCGCTTCCCCGAGATCGAGCAGCGCGTCCTGGCCTTCTGGGCGCAGGACGACACGTTCCGCGCGTCGGTCGAGCGCAACCCGGCGGGGGAGAACGGGTCGAACGAGTTCGTCTTCTACGACGGGCCGCCGTTCGCGAACGGCCTGCCGCACTACGGGCACCTGCTCACCGGGTACGTCAAGGACATCGTCCCGCGCTACCAGACGATGCGCGGGCACCGGGTCGAGCGGCGGTTCGGCTGGGACACGCACGGCCTGCCGGCCGAGCTGGAGGCGATGTCGCAGCTCGGGCTCAAGACGAAGGACGACATCCTCGAGCTGGGCATCGAGAAGTTCAACGCAGGCCTGCCGCGCGTCGGTGCTGAAGTACACCCAGCGAGTGGCGGGACTACGTCACCCGGCAGGCCCGCTGGGTCGACTTCGACAACGACTACAAGACCATGGACCCGACGTTCATGGAGAGCGTGCTGTGGGCGTTCAAGACGTTGTACGACAAGGGTCTGGTCTACGAGGGCATGCGGGTGCTGCCCTACTGCTGGAACGACGAGACGCCGTTGTCCAACCACGAGCTGCGGATGGACGACGACGTCTACCAGATGCGGCAGGACCCGGCCGTCACCGTCGGGCTACCCGCTGGACACCGGCGAGCTGCTGCTGATCTGGACCACGACGCCGTGGACCCTGCCGAGCAACCTAGGCGGTCGCCGTCGGGCCCGACCTGGACTACGTCGTCGTCGAGCACGAGAGGTCGCGCGGTACGTCATCGCCGAGACCCGGCTGGCGGCGTACGCGCGGGAGCTGGGCGCGGACGCGGACCAGCGAATCGTGCGAGCGGCTCAAGGGATCCGAGCTCGTCGGGCGGTCGTACACGCCGCCGTTCACCTACTTCCTCGGGCAGCCGAACTCGCACCGGGTGCTGGCCGCGGACTTCGTCAGCACCGACGAGGGCACCGGGCTCGTGCACGAGTCGCCGGCGCTTCGGCGAGGAGGACATGGTCGTCTGCCAGGCGGCGGGCATCACGGCCGTCGTGCCGGTGGACGCGGGCGGCCGGTTCACCTCCGAGGTGCCGGACTACGCCGGCCTGCACGTCTTCGACGCCAACGCCGGAGATCATCCGACGACCTCAAGGCCGCGACGGCGCGGCGAGGCGCGTCGGGTCGGTCACGCCCGGGCACGGTGCTGCTGCGGCACGAGACGTACGACCACTCCTACCCGCACTGCTGGCGCTGCCGGAACCCGCTGATCTACAAGGCGGTCTCCAGCTGGTTCGTCGAGGTCACCGCCGTTCAAGGACCGGATGGGCGAGCTCAACCAGCAGATCGCCTGGGTGCCCGAGCACGTGAAGGACGGCCAGTTCGGCAAGTGGCTGGCCAACGCGCGCGACTGGTCGATCAGCCGGAACCGCTTCTGGGGCAGCCCGATCCCGGTCTGGAAGTCCGACGACCCGGCGTACCCGCGGGTCGACGTCTACGGCTCGCTCGCCGAGCTCGAGCGCGGACTTCGGCGTGCCCGGTGCACCGACCTGCACCGGCCGTACATCGACGAGCTGACCCGGCCCAACCCCGACGACCCGACCGGCCGCTCGACGATGCGCCGGATCGAGGACGTGCTCGACGTGTGGTTCGACTCCGGGTCGATGCCGTACGCGCAGGTGCACTACCCGTTCGAGAACGCGCGACTGGTTCGAGCACCACTACCCGGGCGACTTCATCGTCGAGTACATCGGGCAGACCCGCGGCTGGTTCTACACGCTGCACGTGCTGGCCACCGCGCTGTTCGACCGGCCGGCGTTCGAGACCTGCATGAGCCACGGCATCGTGCTGGGCAGCGACGGCCAGAAGATGAGCAAGTCGCTGCGCAACTACCCGGACGTCTCCGAGGTCTTCGACCGCGACGGCGCCGACGCGATGCGCTGGTTCCTCATGTCCTCGCCGATCCTGCGCGGCGGCAACCTCATCGTCACCGAGCAGGGGATCCGCGACGGCGTCCGGCAGGTCCTGCTGCCGCTGTGGAACGCGTGGTACTTCTTCGCGCTCTACGCCAACGCCTCCGGCGTACGACGCCAAGTGGTCGACGGCCAGCACCGACGTGCTCGACCGGTACCTGCTGGCCAAGACCCACGACCTCGTCGTCGACGTCCAGCGCGCAGCTCGACGAGTACGACGTGGCCGGTGCCTGCCAGAGCGTCCGCGAGCACCTCGACGTCCTGACCAACTGGTACGTCCGGCGGTCGCGGCAGCGGTTCTGGGACGGCGAGTCGCCGGCCGGGCGCGAGGCGTTCGACACGCTCTACACCTGCTCTCGAGGTCCTGACCCGGATCGGCGGCCCCGTTGCTGCCGCTGGTCGACCGAGGAGATCTGGCGGGGGCTGACCGGCGGCCGCAGCGTGCACCTGACCGACTGGCCGGTCGCGTCGCGACCTGCCCGGCCGACCCCGAGCTGGTGGCGGCGATGGACCGGGCCCGCGAGGTCTGCTCGGTGGCGCTCGGGCTGCGCAAGGCGCGCAACCTGCGGGTCCGGCTGCCGTTGCTGTCGCTGACCGTGGCCAGCCCGGACGCGGCCGCGCTGGAGCCGTTCGCCGAGCTCGTGGCCGACGAGGTCAACGTGCGCGAGCTGCGGCTCGTGACGATCGAGGAGGCGGGGCAGGCGGCGGCCGGCGTCACCCAGCGGCTGACCGTCAACGCGCGCGCCGCCGGGCCGCGGCTGGGCGCAGGCGTGCAGCAGGCGATCGCCGGCAGCAAGAACGGCGACTGGTCGATGACGCCGGACGGCGTCGTCACGGCTGGCGGGATCGAGCTGCAGGAGGGGGAGTTCACGCGTCGAGACGGTCGTGGCCGACACGGCGTCCGCGGACCAGGCGATCGGCGTCCTGACCGGTGGCGGGTTCGCCCTCCTCGACACCACGCTGACCCCGGAGCTGGAGGCCGAGGGGCTGGCCCGCGACGTGGTCCGCGCGGTCCAGCAGGCCCGGCGGGAGGCCGGGCTCGACGTCAGCGACCGGATCCGGCTCACCGTCGCCGCCGACGAGGCGGTGTGGAGCGCCGTGGTCGCGCATCAGGACACGGTGATGGCCGAGACGCTCGCCGTGCAGTTCGGCTCGGCCGGGTCGGTCGACGCCCTCCCGTCCGGTGACGGTGTCATGGAGACGACGGTCGGCGACGGCCTCCCGCTGCGGGTCAAGGTGGAGCGCGCCGCGGGGTAGGCGCACCCGCCCTCCAGCCGGTTGCGTTGCGAAGTGACCCGTCCAGGTGGGTCACTCGCAACCCAACCGCCGCCGACACCGGACCGGTCGCCGGATACCGTGGCGATCGTGGCTGACAGCGACCTTGCCCGGATGCGCCAGGTCGAGGCCGAGATCCTGGGCCGAACCCCCGAGCACGACCTGACGCCCACGCTCGCGCGGATCGCGGCCGTGGTCGAGCTGATGGGCGAGCCGCAGCGCACGTTCCCGGTCATCCACATCACCGGCACGAACGGCAAGACCTCGACCGCGCGGATGACCGAGCGGCTGCTGCGCGAGTTCGGCCTGCGCACCGGCCGCTTCACCAGCCCGCACCTGCACGACATCCGCGAGCGCATCGCCTTCGACGGCGAGCCGATCAGCGTGGAGCGGTTCATCGCGGCGTACGACGAGGTGCGGCCGTACCTCGATGTGGTCGACGAGCGGTCGGCGGCGGCCGGCGAGCCGAGGCTGAGCTACTTCGAGGTGCTCGTGGCGATCGCGTACGCCGCGTTCGCCGACGCCCCCGTCGACGTCGCGGTGATCGAGGTCGGCCTCGGGGGGGAGTGGGACGCCACCAACGTCGCCGACGGCCAGGTCGCGGTCATCACGCCGATCGCGCTGGACCACGAGCGCTTCCTCGGCTCGACCGTCGTGGAGATCGCGACCGAGAAGTCCGGGATCATCAAGCCCGGCGCCGTGGCCGTCATCGCGCAGCAGGAGGTCGACGCGGCCGAGGTCCTGCTGGAGAAGGCCGCGACCGTGGGCGCCACGGTGGCCCGCGAGGGCCTGGAGTTCGGCGTGCTGCAGCCGCGAGGTCGCCGTCGGCGGGCCAGCTGGTCAGCCTGCGCGGCCTGGGCGGCGACTACGACGACCTGTTCCTGCTCCCTGTACGGCGCGCACCAGGCGGGCAACGCGGCCTGCGCCCTGGCCGCGGTCGAGGCGTTCCTCGGCGGCGGCGAGCAGACCCTCGACCTCGAGCGCGTGCAGGCCGGCCTTCGCCGACTTCACCTCGCCCGGGCGGCTGGAGGTCGTCCGGCGCAGCCCCACGGTCCTCGTCGACGCCGCCCACAACCCGGCGGGCGCCGAGGCCCTCGTGGCCGCGGTCGAGGAGTCGTTCGGCTTCGACCGGCTGGTCGGCGTCGTGGCCGTCCTGGCCGACAAGGACGCCCGCGGGATGCTCGAGATCCTCGAGCCGCTGCTCGACGAGGTGGTGATCAGCCGGACCACGTCCAGCCGGGCGCTGGACCCCGAGGAGCTGGGCGCCGTCGCCGGGCAGGTCTTCGGCGCGGACCGCGTGCACGTCGTGACCGTCCTGCCCGACGCCCTCGACCTGGCCGCGACGCTGGCCGAGTCCGCCGGCTCGGGCCACGCGACCGCCGACGGCCTGGGCGGCGTCGGCGTGCTGGCGACCGGGTCGGTGACCACGGCGGCCGAGGTGCGGCTGCTCCTCGGGGCGGGCTGACGCCGTGCGGATGGCAGCCCGGATCGTGCTGGTCGGCGAGCTGTTCGTCGTGCTCTTCGCCGGTCTGGTGGCCCGCGGCCTGTCCGACGCCTCCGGCTACACCGTGCTCTGGGTCTGCCTCGGCCGTCGTCGCGCTCTGCGTGGCGGCGATGGCCACCCTGAACCGGGGCATCGTCGGCTTCGTCCTCGGGTCGATCGTGCAGGTGCTGCTCCTGGCCTCGACGTACTGGATCCAGCTGATGGCCGTGGTCGGGGTGGTGTTCGCCACGCTCTGGGTGGTCGCCCTCGTGCAGGGCAAGCGGGCCGAGGTGATGCGCGCGTTCGCCGCGGAGCAGGCCGACCGGATGCGTCAGTCCGGCGAGCTGGGCGATGGGTAGGCTCCGCGCCGTGACCGAACGCACCCTCGTCCTCGTCAAGCCCGACGGCGTCCGCCGCGGCCTCACCGGCGAGGTGCTGCGCCGGATCGAGGCCAAGGGCTACCTCCTGTCGGCCCTCCAGCAGCGCGAGGCCGACCGTGAGCTGCTCGTGCGGCACTACGCCGAGCACGAGGGCAAGCCGTTCTTCGAGCCGCTCGTGGAGTTCATGTCCTCCGGGCCGCTCGTGGCCGCCGTCTTCGAGGGGGAGCGGTGCATCGAGGGCTTCCGGGCCCTCGCCGGCGCCACCGACCCCACCAAGGCCGCGCCCGGCTCGATCCGCGGCGACCTCGGCCGCGACTGGGGCCTGGCCGTGCAGCAGAACATCGTGCACGGCTCGGACTCCCCGGAGTCGGCCGAGCGCGAGATCGCGATCTGGTTCCCGCACCTCTGAGCGGCGTTAGGGTGGGAGCCTTCCCCGCACGCTGCTGAGAGGTCCGTCCGCATGCCCGTCGAGTCGCTCTTCCCGCGACTGGAGCCGCTCCTGGCGCGGGTCAGCAAGCCGATCCAGTACGTCGGCGGCGAGCTGAACTCCACCGTCAAGGACTGGGACGAGGCCGACGTCCGCTGGGCGCTGATGTACCCGGACGCCTACGAGGTCGGCCTGCCCAACCAGGGCGTGATGATCCTCTACGAAGTGCTCAACGAGCAGCCGGGCGTGCTGGCCGAGCGGACGTACGCCGTGTGGCCCGACCTCGAGGCGCTGATGCGCGAGCAGCGGCGTGCCGCAGTTCACCGTGGACGCCCACCGGCCGGTCGGCGCCTTCGACCTGCTCGGGGTCTCCTTCTCCACCGAGCTCGGCTACACCAACCTGCTCACCGCGCTCGACCTGGCCGGGATCCCGCTGGAGGCCAAGGACCGCACCGACGAGCACCCGGTCGTCGTGGCGGGCGGCCACGCGGCGTTCAACCCCGAGCCGATCGCCGACTTCGTCGACGCCGCGGTGCTCGGCGACGGCGAGCAGGCCGTCCTGCAGATCACCGCCGTCGTCCAGGCCTGGAAGGCCGAGGGCCGGCCCGGTGGCCGCCGGGAGCTGCTGCTGCGGCTGGCCGAGACCGGCGGCGTCTACGTCCCGCAGTTCTACGACGTCGACTACCTGCCCGACGGCCGCATCCAGCGGGTGGTGCCGAACCAGCCGCGGGTGCCGTGGCGGGTGGCCAAGCACACGGTCATGGACCTCGACGCGTGGCCGTACCCGAAGCAGCCGCTGGTCCCGCTGGCCGAGACCGTGCACGAGCGGATGAGCGTCGAGATCTTCCGCGGCTGCACCCGCGGCTGCCGGTTCTGCCAGGCCGGCATGATCACCCGCCCGGTGCGCGAGCGGAGCATCACCGGCATCGGCGAGATGGTCGAGAAGGGTCTGGCCGCAACGGGTTTCGAGGAGGTCGGCCTGCTCAGCCTGTCCAGCGCCGACCACTCCGAGATCGCCGACATCACCAAGGGCCTGGCCGACCGGTACGACGGGCACCCAGACCGGCCTGTGCCTGCCCAGCACGCGGGTCGACGCGTTCAACATCGACCTGGCCAACGAGCTGTCCCGCAACGGCCGCCGCTCCGGGCTCACCTTCGCCCCCGAGGGCGGCAGCGAGCGGATGCGCAAGGTGATCAACAAGATGGTCACCGAGGAGGACCTGATCCGCACCGTCACCGCGGCGTACGGCGCGGGCTGGCGGCAGGTGAAGCTCTACTTCATGTGCGGCCTGCCCACCGAGACCGACGAGGACGTGCTGCAGATCGCCGAGCTGGCCAAGAAGGTCATCGCGGCCGGCCGAGAGGCCAGCGGCCAGCGGGACATCCGCTGCACGGTGAGCATCGGCGGGTTCGTGCCCAAGCCGCACACGCCGTTCCAGTGGGCGGCGCAGCTCGGCTCCGAGGCGACCGACGCCCGCCTGGCCAAGCTGCGCGACGCGATCCGCAGCGACCGGCAGTTCTCCCGGGCCATCGGCTTCCGCTACCACGACGGGCAGCCCGGCATCGTGGAAGGACTGCTCTCCCGCGGCGACCGCCGCGTCGGCGCGGTCATCCGGCAGGTCTGGGAGGACGGCGGCCGCTTCGACGGCTGGAGCGAGCACTTCGACTTCGCCCGCTGGATGCGTTGCGCCGCAGAGGTGTTCGCCGGTACGCCCGTCGACGTCGACTGGTACACCACCCGGGAGCGCGAGCAGATCGAGGTCCTGCCCTGGGACCACCTGGACTCCGGCCTGGACAAGGACTGGCTCTGGGAGGACTGGCAGGACTCGCTCAGCGAGGTCGAGGTCGAGGACTGCCGCTGGACGCCGTGCTTCGACTGCGGCGTCTGCCCCCAGATGGGCACCGACATCGAGATCGGCCCCACCGGCAAGACGCTGCTGCCGCTGACCGTGCTCGGCTCGGCGCGCGAGCGGGTCCTCGACCCGGCCGCTCGCTGACCCGGCGAGCCGGCGGAGCAACGTGTCCCGAGACTTCGACCCTCGCCCTTCCCCGGACGCCACGGACGCCACGGACGGCGCCGGGCCCGACGCGACGTACTGGGGCCGGTACCGCGGCCGCTGGCGCCAGTGTTTCCTCGTCCTGTTCCTGATCGGCTTCGTCGTGGTGGTCGCCGAGCGGCTGGGTGAGGTGCACAACGCGACGAACGCCGCCCGGCTGGTGCTGGACGGCGTCGTCGGCGGCATCGGGGACGGCCTGCTGCTCGGCTCCCTGATCTGCTTCGTGGTCGCCGTCCCGCGCCGCCGCGGCGTCACGCTCTGATGGCCCGCAGCCCGGACGGACCGCCGCCGCCCCCGGCGGTGCAGAAGCTCCGCGTGCGCTACGCCAAGCGCGGGCGGCTGCGGTTCACCAGCCACCGCGACATCCAGCGCTCGCTGGAGCGCGCCCTGCGCCGGGCGGACATCCCGATGGCGTACTCCGCCGGCTTCTCGCCGCACCCCAAGGTGTCGTACGCCGGCGCGGCGCCCACCGGCACGGCCAGCGAGGCGGAGTACCTGGAGATCTCGGTGACCACCCGCTGTGACCCCGCGGCCGTCCGCAGCGCCCTGGACGAGTCGATGCCGCCCGGGCTGGACGTGCTCGAGGTCGTCGAGGCCGGAGCCGGCGGACTGGTGGAGCGGCTCGAGGCGAGTATCTGGCGGATCGAGCTGCCCGACGTGCCGGACGAGGTGGCCGCGTCCGCCGTGGCCGCCTTCCTGGCCGCCCCCGAGGTGCTGGTCCAGCGGATGATGAAGAACGGCCTGCGGACGTTCGACACCCGGTCCGCGGTGCACACCCTGGCCCTGGAGGACACCGCCTCCGGTGTGGTCGAGAGGTCACCGAACGTCTCTTGTGCGATACTGCGAGCGGTCGTACGGCACAGCACACCCGCCGTACGCCCCGACGACGTCCTCACCGCGCTGCGCGTGGTGGCTGACCTCGTGCCGCCGCTCGCGCCTCGCGTGACGCGGCTGGCACAGGGGCCACTAGATCGCGCAACCGGTGCAGTGTCCGACCCGCTCGAGGCCGATCGAACCCGACCGGCCCGGAGTGAGCCGGGTGCTGGACCCGACACCGTCGGCAGCCGGGCTCCGTGACGCGCCCCCGGGCGCGACCGTCTCGGCTGTAGCTCGACGACTTCCGTCCGCGCGGAGCGCGCGAGACGACACGACCGCACCTCGGTGCCGGGTTGGGTGTGACCGGCCGCCGGGGGCGACGGGAGCAAGCCCATGCTCGACGAGAGCACCCCCACCACCGACACCACCGGCACACAGGACGGCACCGACAACGGCGCCGCCGCGGAGCCGGCCGCGCCGCGCAAGCGCGCGGCCCGCAAGGTGGCCGACCCGGCCGCCAAGAAGACGGCCAAGAAGGCCCCGGCCAAGCGCGCGGCCAAGAAGGCCGTCGCGGAGCCCGAGGGCGCCGCCGCCGAGCCGGCCGCCGAACCCAGCGCCCCGGCCGGCACCACCCCCGACGAGGCGCCCGCCGCCGCCAAGAAGACGGCCAAGCGCGCGTCGCGGGCCAGCAAGAAGGCCGCCGCACCGGCGGCCGGCACCGAGACCTCCACGCAGACCTCCACCCAGACCTCCACCGACACCCCCGCCCAGCCGGCGGCCGCAGGCGGCCCGGTCGGCGGGATGGTGCTCTTCCAGGCCCCCGAGCCGGTCGCCCCCACGCGCAGCCGCTCCCGTCGGGCCACGTCCGGTGCCGGTCCGGCGACCGGCGACGGTGAGCCGCGGGTCCAGGACGAGGCCCCCCGCGCCGCCGACAGCACCACCGAGGCCGAGACGGCGACCGAGGCCGGCGACGACGGCGACCGGAGCGGCGAGCCGGGCGAGGGTCAGCGCAAGCGCCGCCGCCGCGGTGGCCGTGGCCGCCGCGGCCGATCGGACGGCGACGCGACCGAGTCGGGCGAGGCCGACGGCACCGATGGCGGCGCCGCCGACGCCGATGCCGAGGGCGGATCCGACGAGGACCGCGACGACAGCGGCGAGGGTGGCGAGTCGAGCTCCAGCCGTCGCCGCCGGCGCCGCCGCCGCTCGGGCCAGGGCGACGCCGCGCCCGGACCGGACGACCCGCCGAACACGGTCGTACGGGTCCGCGAGCGCCGGCCGCGCGGGGACGAGATCACCGGAGTCCGCGGCTCCACCCGGCTCGAGGCGAAGAAGCAGCGCCGCCGCGAGGGCCGCGAGCAGGGCCGCCGCAAGCAGGTCATCACCGAGGCCGAGTTCCTGGCCCGCCGCGAGAGCGTCGAGCGGGTCATGGTGGTCCGCCAGACCGGCGGCCGTACCCAGATCGGCGTGCTCGAGGACGACGTCCTCGTCGAGCACTACGTCTCGCGGGACGCCAACGCCTCGATGGCCGGCAACGTCTACCTGGGGCGCGTGCAGAACGTGCTGCCCAGCATGGAAGCGGCGTTCGTCGACATCGGCAAGGGCCGCAACGCCGTGCTGTACGCCGGCGAGGTCAACTGGGACGCGGCCGGGGTCTCCGGCCAGGCCAAGCGGATCGAGAACGTGCTGAAGTCCGGCGAGTCGGTCCTCGTGCAGGTGACCAAGGACCCGCTCGGCCACAAGGGCGCCCGGCTGACCAGCCAGATCTCGCTGCCCGGCCGGTACCTCGTCTACGTGCCGCAGGGCTCGATGACGGGCATCAGCCGCAAGCTCCCCGAGAACGAGCGGACCCGGCTCAAGCAGATCCTCAAGGCCGTGCTGCCCGAGGGCGCCGGCGTCATCGTGCGGACCGCCGCCGAGGGCGCCAGCGAGGAGGAGCTCCGGCGTGACGTCGAGCGGCTCACCCAGCAGTGGGAGGAGATCCAGGCCGGCGCGAAGACCGCGTCCGCGCCGGCGCTGCTCCACGGCGAGCCCGACCTCACCGTCCGGGTCATCCGCGACGTCTTCAACGAGGACTTCGCCGGACTCGTCGTCTCCGGGAGCGACGCCTGGCAGACCACCTCGTCGTACGTCGCGCAGGTGGCACCCGACCTGATCGAACGGGTGAGCCAGTGGACGTCCGAGGAGGACGTCTTCGCGCACTACCGGATCGACGAGCAGCTGGCCAAGGCGCTGGACCGCAAGGTGTGGCTGCCGTCGGGCGGCTCGCTGGTCATCGACCGCACCGAGGCGATGACCGTCGTCGACGTCAACACCGGCAAGTTCACCGGCAGCGGGGGCAACCTCGAGGAGACGGTGACCAAGAACAACATCGAGGCCGCGGAGGAGATCGTCCGCCAGCTCCGGCTGCGCGACGTCGGCGGCATCATCGTCATCGACTTCATCGACATGGTGCTCGAGAGCAACCGCGAGCTCGTGCTGCGCCGGCTCCTGGAGTGCCTGGGCCGGGACCGGACCAAGCACCAGGTCGCCGAGGTCACCTCGCTCGGGCTGGTCCAGATGACCCGCAAGCGGGTCGGCCAGGGCCTGCTCGAGGTGTTCAGCGAGACCTGTGAGGTCTGCCACGGCCGTGGCGTGCTCGTGCACACCGAGCCGGTGGAGAAGAAGTCCCCGTCCGAGCCGGCGAACGGCGGCGGCTCCGGCCGGGGCCGTCGCGGTGGTGGCCGCACGGCGGCCAGCGAGCCGGCTCCGGTGCGCAGCGGTCCGACCGCCGCCGAGATCGCCGCGCGGGCCCACGCCGCAGCCCTGCACAACGCCAAGCTCGAGGCCGATGGTGAGGCCGATGGTGAGGCCGAGGACGAGGTCAGTGGCGAGCCGCAGGAGCAGCCGGCAGCCGAGGTGCCGGGCGAGCTGATCGAGGCGGCGGCCGAGGCGGCAGCCGAGCAGGCCGAGCGCCGGTACGACGACACTCCGCCCGAGGAGCAGCTGCCGGGAGTGCTGGCCGCTCCGCCCGTCCCCGAGCCGGAGCCCGTCCCCGAGCCGGAGCCCGTCCCCGAGCCGGAGCCCGTCCAGCCGCCGGCCAGCCCCGTCGCCGCCGGGGCCGGGCCACCGCGCCGGCCGGACCGCCGCCCCCGCACGACGGCGCGTGACGGGCGGTTTGACCCGGCCCGCCCGCACGAAATACGCTTGCGGCCGGTGCGCCGAGTGCGCGCCATCGTCGTGAGAGCCCGGCCTGTGCTTCCAGCACGACCGACCGATCGGCTTCGCATCGACCATCGACAGACGTCAGAGAGTGAGCTTCACGTGTACGCGATCGTCCGCGCCGGCGGCCGCCAGGAGAAGGTCGCCGTCGGCGACGTCGTGGTGATCGACAAGGTCCAGGGCCGGGCCGGTGACTCCGTGGAGCTCGTGCCGCTGCTGCTCGTCGACGGCCAGACCGTGACCAGCGACGCCAAGGCGCTGGCCAAGGTCACGGTGACCGCAGAGCTGGTCGGCCCGTACAAGGGCCCCAAGATCTCGATCATGAAGTTCAAGAACAAGACCGGTTACCGCAAGCGTCAGGGTCACCGCCAGCACCTGACCAAGGTCAAGGTCACCGACATCACGGTCTGAGCCATCTCCTGGCCCACGGCACGAGCAGCAACGGAAAGTAGGAGCGAGCAATGGCTCACAAGAAGGGCGCGTCGTCCTCGAGGAACGGCCGCGACTCCAACAGCCAGCGTCTGGGCGTGAAGCGCTTCGGCGGCCAGGAGGTCAACGCCGGCGAGATCATCGTCCGCCAGCGCGGCACCCACTTCCACCCGGGGGAGGGCGTCGGCCGTGGCAGTGACGACACGCTGTTCGCCCTGGTCCAGGGTGCGGTCACCTTCGGCAGCAAGCGCGGCCGGCGCACCATCAGCATCACCCCGTCGGGCGACTGACGCCCGACCACGAGATGTCCCGCGAGGGGCTGGGCCGGACACCGGCCCAGCCCCTCGCGCCGTCTCTCCCCAGCACGACCATCACGACCGTCACGCCCAGCCCGCACGACCAGCAGATCGAGGAGGGCACCGTGACGACGTTCGTCGACCGCGTCGTGCTGCACCTCGCCGCCGGCGACGGTGGGAACGGCGTGGCGTCCGTGCACCGCGAGAAGTTCAAGCCGCTGGGTGGCCCCGACGGCGGCAACGGCGGCCGCGGCGGCAACATCGTGCTGCAGGTCGACCCGCAGGCCACGACCCTGCTCGAGTACCACCGCCACCCCCATCGCACCGCCCTGGACGGCAAGGCCGGGCAGGGCGGCCATCGCAACGGCGCCGAGGGTGCCGACCTGATCCTCCCGGTCCCCGAGGGCACGGTGGTCAAGGACGCGGACGGCCGGGTCATCGTCGACCTGGTCGGCATGGGCACGACGTTCGTCGTGGCCCGCGGCGGCCGCGGCGGCCTGGGGAACGCGGCCCTCGCGTCGGCCCGCCGCAAGGCCCCCGGGTTCGCGCTGCTCGGCGAGCCGGGAGAGGCCGGCGATGTCGAGCTGGAGCTCAAGACCCTGGCCGACGTCGCCTTGGTCGGCTTCCCCAGCGCGGGCAAGTCCAGCCTGGTCGCCGCCATGTCGGCGGCCCGGCCCAAGATCGCCGACTACCCGTTCACCACGCTGGTGCCGAACCTCGGGGTGGTCGAGGCGGGCTCCGAGCGGTTCACGGTGGCCGACGTGCCCGGGCTCATCCCCGGCGCGAGCCAGGGCCGCGGGCTCGGCCTGGAGTTCCTGCGGCACGTCGAGCGCTGCTCGGTCCTGGTGCACGTCGTCGACGCCGCCACCCTGGAGCCCGGTCGCGACCCGATGACCGATCTCGAGGTCATCGAGCGGGAGCTCGCGGCGTACGTCGTGGACGAGTCGCTGGGCGGCCGGCCGCTGACCGACCGGGCCCGGCTGGTCGTCCTGAACAAGATCGACGTTCCGGACGCCCGTGAGCTGGCCGAGCTGGTCCGCCCGGACCTGGAGGCCCAGGGCCTCACCGTCATTCCGGTGTCGGCCGCCACCCACGAGGGGCTGCGCGAGCTCGGGTTCGCGATGGCCCAGCTCGTCGCGCAGGCCCGGGTCGAGCTCCCGGCCCAGGAGCAGCCGCGGGTCGTCCTGCGCCCGAAGGCGGTCGACGACCGCGGCTTCAGCGTCGTGCGTGAGGAGACCGCGGACGGCCCGGTCTACCGGGTCGTCGGCGGACGGCCGACCCGTTGGGTGCGGCAGACCGACTTCAGCAACGACGAGGCGGTCGGCTACCTCGCCGACCGTCTGGCGCGGGCCGGCGTCGAGGACGAGCTGATCAAGGCCGGGGCGCGCTCCGGCGACACCGTGCTGATCGGCGTGGGGGCGGACGCCGTGGTCTTCGACTGGGAGCCGACGATCACGGCCGGGGCCGAGCTGCTGGCCGGCCCGCGGGGGTCGGACCTGCGGCTCGACGACGCCCCTCGCCCCACCCGTGACGCCAAGCGTCAGGACTACGCCGAGCGGCGAGCCGGCAAGCAGGCGGCGCGGGCCGAGCTCGACCGCGAGCGCGCCGCCGGTCACTGGGCCCGCCCCGGCGAGGCGGACGACGGCGAGGAGCCATGAGCCCGGCGCCGGCCTCGATCGCCGGCCGCGGCGAGCTGACGCAGGCGCACCGCATCGTGGTCAAGGTCGGCTCCAGCTCGCTGACCGACATCGAGGGCGGCCTGGACGACGTCCGGCTGACCGCGCTCGTCGACGTGCTGGCCGCCCAGGTCGGGGCCGGGCGCGAGGTGCTGCTCGTCAGCAGTGGGGCGATCGCCGCCGGTCTGGCCCCGCTGTCCCTGGCCCGGCGCCCCCGGGACCTGGCGACCCAGCAGGCGGCGGCCAGCGTCGGTCAGGGGCTCCTGGTGGCGCGCTACACCGGTGCCTTCGCCCGCCACGGGCTGACCGTCGGGCAGGTGCTGCTGACCGCCGAGGACGTGACCCGGCGCACGCACTACGCCAATGCCCAGCGCACCCTGTACCGCCTCCTGCGTCTCGGTGTCGTGCCGGTCATCAACGAGAACGACACCGTCGCCACCCACGAGATCCGCTTCGGCGACAACGACCGGCTCGCCGCGCTCGTCGCCCATCTCGTCCACGCCGACCTGCTGGTGCTGCTCTCGGACGTCGACGCGCTCTACGACGGGCCGCCGTCCCGGCCGGGAGCCGCGCGGATCGGGCGGGTGGACGACCCGGCCGAGCTCCAGCACGTCCGCACCGGCTCGGCGGGCTCGGCCGGCGTCGGCACGGGCGGGATGCAGACCAAGGTCGAGGCCGCGCGGATCGCCACCGCGGCCGGCATCGCGACCGTCCTGACGTCCGCGGAGCTGGCCGTCGCCGCCCTCGCCGGCGAGGACGTCGGGACGTTCTTCGCCCCCACCGGCTCCCGGCGCGGGACCCGCCTGCTGTGGCTGGCCCATGCCACGAACCCGGAGGGCCGGCTGGTGCTCGATGACGGAGCGGTCACCGCTGTTGTCGAACGCCGGATGTCGTTGCTCCCGGCGGGTATCTTGTCCGTCGACGGTGACTTCGGGGCCGGGGATCCTGTCGACCTTTGTGACGAAAAGGGCTCCGCCGTCGCCCGCGGACTGGTGAACTATGCCTCGAAGGAACTTCCCGGACTACTGGGCCGGTCCACCAGGGACCTGGCCCGCGAACTTGGTTCGGCGTACGAGCGAGAGGTCGTCCATCGGGACGACCTCGTGATCCTGCGCCGCTAGATCAGAAAGAGGGAACGTGGGCGAGCCCCATCTCGGTGAACCCGCGCTCTGGCACGTGACCCTGACCGTTGCCGGGGACGCAGTCGACTCGACGTCGTTGCGCGACGCCCTGGAGCGCCTGGCCACCGAGCGGCCGTTCATGGTGTCCATGCGCTACGGCCTGGACCGCGCCGAGCTCCGCTACTGGGACGAGGCCGACGACCTCGACGACGCGGCCGCCCTCGCGCTGCGGCTCTGGGGCGACCACCGCGCCAGCGCCGGTCTGCCGGACTGGCGGGTCGTCGGGCTCGAGGTTCTGGACCACGCCACGATGCTCAACCGCGGCGACGAGCGGAACACCTCGCCCCTGGTCGCCACCGGCGTACGTCCGCTGTAGCCGCCCGCCACCTGGTTATGGTGGCGCCATGGCGTACGACGCCGGCGGCTCGGCGCCCCACCTGATCTCGGTGGTCGTCCCCGTCTACCAGGGGGAGCAGACGCTGCCCGCGCTGTGCGCGGAGGTCCTGCCGCTGACCGAGCCGTTCACGACCCCGGCCGGCCACCCGGCCCAGGTCGTGGAGCTGCTGCTGGTCCACGACCACGGGCCGGACCGCTCGGCCGCCGTCATCCGCCGCCTGTCGGCCGAGCACCCCTTCGTCCGGCCGGTCTGGCTCAGCCGCAACTACGGCCAGCACGCGGCCACGCTGGCCGGGATGGCGTCCTCCGGCGGTGAGTGGGTGGCCACGCTGGACGAGGACGGGCAGCACGACCCGGCCGCCCTGGGCTCGATGCTCGACGTGGCGCTGCAGCGTCAGGCCAGCGTCGTCTACGCCCAGCCGACGAACGCCCCACCGCACGGCGTCGTCCGCAACCTCGCCTCCCGGACGGCCAAGTGGGTGGTCGACCGGCTGGTGCCCGGCGGTGCCTCGCGCCTGTTCAACAGCTACCGGTTCGTGCTGGGTGAGGTGGCGCGCGGCGTCGGGGCGTACGCCGGCGCCGGCGTCTACCTGGACGTGGCGCTGGGCTGGGTCGCCGGTGACGTCGCCACGTGCCCGGTGCAGCTGCGGCAGGAAGGCCGCGAGGGGTCGGGCTACACGATGCGGACCCTGGCCTCGCACTTCTGGCGGATGGTCCTCACCAGCGGGACCCGGCTGCTGCGCCTGGTCAGCGTCCTCGGCGTGCTCTTCGCCGCGGTCGGCGTCATCGTCGCGCTGGTCCTCGCCGTTCAGCGCCTGACCGGTCCCGTGGTGGTCCAGGGCTGGACGTCGGTGATGGTGGTCGTCCTCCTGGCCACCGGAGCGATCCTGTTCTCCCTCGGCATCGTCGCCGAGTACCTCGGGGTGGCGGTCAACATGGCCATGGGCAAACCGCTGTACCTGATCACCTCCGACCCGCAGAGCGGCCCGCTCGGCCGCGCCTCCGAGCCGGACGGTCCGGCACCGGCACCGGCACCGGGACCGGCACCGGGACCGGGACCGGGACCGTGACCGGTGCGGTGGCACCGACCTGGGTGGTCGGTGCGGGCGGCCTGCTCGGCCAGCACGTGCAGCGTGCGTCACGGCGTCCGGCGACCGGGCCCACCGTGCCCACCGGGCCCACCGTGCCCTGGGCCGACCCTGAAGGAGCCAGAGCCGCTCTGCGCCAAGGGATCCGGAGCCTGCTCGCTCTCGCCGGTGACGGCGACTGGAACGTCGCGTGGTGCGCCGGTGCCGGCGTGGTGGCTACCCGGGCCGAGCAGGTCGAGGCCGAGCGGGAGACCTTCCGGACGTTCCTGCAGGACCTGGCCGAAGCCGTCGGCACCGGCGGCTCGCGCGGCGCGCTGTTCTTCGCCAGCTCGGCCGGGGCGGTGTACGCCGGCTCCGAGGGACCGCCGTTCACGGAGGACACCGCCGTGCGGCCGCGCACGCCGTACGGGTCGGCGAAGCTGGCGATGGAGGGCGACGTCCGGGAGTTCGCCGCGGCCACGTCGATGCCCGCGCTGGTCGGACGGATCGCCAACCTCTACGGCCCCGGCCAGAACCTCGGCAAGGCCCAGGGCCTCATCTCGCACATCTGCCGCACGCAGCTGAGCGGCCAGCCACTGCTGCTGTACGTCGCGCTGGACACCCTGCGGGACTACCTCTACGTCCGCGACGGTGCGGCGACGATCGTCGCCGGGCTCGCGGGCCTGCGGGAGCGCCCGGGCAGGGAGGACGCCGGCTCCCCGGTGGTGACCAAGATCCTGGCATCCGGGCAGAGCACGACCGTGGCCGGGCTGCTGGGGGAGTCCGCGCGGCTGTTCCGCCGCCGGCCGCGCGTCGTCCTCGGCTCGTCGCCGGCGGCCGCCGGCCAGGTGCGCGACCTGCGGCTGCGCTCGACGGTCTGGCCTGAGCTGGACCGCGTGCCCCGCACGCCGCTGCCCGTGGGGATCGCCGCCACCGCGGCCGACGTCGGCCACCGCCTGCGCGAGCCCTCCGCCGTACCCTGGGTCCGTGCAGACCACGACTGAGCAGGCGGAAGGGCTCGACCTGCGCGCCGCCGTGCTGGAGACCTGCGCACGGGCCCGGGTCGCCTCCCGTGCGCTGGCCCAGCTGACCCGGGCCGACAAGGACGCGGCGCTGCTGGCCCTGGCCGAGGCCCTGCGGGCCCACGCCGCCGAGGTGGTCGCGGCCAACGAGCAGGACCTGGGGGAGGGGGCCGAGCGGGGCCTGCCGGCCGCCATGCTCGACCGGCTGCGGCTGGACGAACGGCGCGTCGACCAGGTGGCCGACGCGCTCGCCGACCTGGCGGCGCTCCCGGACCCGGTCGGCGAGGTCGTCCGCGGCTCGACGCTCGCCAACGGCCTGGAGATCCGGCAGGTGCGGGTGCCGATGGGCGTCGTCGCGATGGTCTACGAGGCCCGGCCGAACGTCACCGTGGACGCGGCCGGCCTGGCGCTGAAGAGCGGCAACGCCGTCGTGCTGCGAGGCGGCTCGGCCGCCGCCCACACCAACCGGGCCCTGGTCGACGTCCTGCGCGAGGCCCTCGACAAGCAGGGGCTCCCGGCGGACGCCGTGGCGCTGCTGGACGAGGGCGGGCGCGACACGGTCAAGCACCTGATGACCGCCCGTGGTTACGTCGACGTCCTGATCCCGCGGGGCGGCGCCGACCTGATCCGCACCGTCGTCGACGGCTCCACCGTGCCGGTGATCGAGACCGGCATCGGCAACTGCCACGTCTATGTCGACGAGACGGCCGACCTGGCCAAAGCCGTTGCCATCGCGGTGAACTCGAAGGTCCACCGGGTCAGCGTCTGCAACTCGGCCGAGACCCTGCTGGTGCACCGGGGCATCGCCGAAGCGTTCCTGCCGGCCGTCCTGCGCGAGCTGCACGCCGAGGACGTGACCGTCCACGTGGCGCCCGAGGTCACGCCGTTCGCGCAGGCCGAAGGCATCGCGACCGTGCCCGCCACGGACGACGACTGGAGCCGGGAGTACCTCTCCCTCGACCTCGCGGTGCGGGTGGTCGACTCGCTCGACGAGGCCATCGAGCACGTACGGCAGTGGTCCAGCGGGCACACCGAGGCGATCGTCACCGAGAGCCAGACGTCGGCCCGGCGGTGGGTGGCCGAGGTCGACGCCGCGGCGGTCATGGTGAACGCGTCGACCCGGTTCACCGACGGCGGCGAGTTCGGCTTCGGCGCGGAGATCGGCATCTCGACCCAGAAGCTGCACGCGCGGGGGCCCATGGCGCTGCCCGAGCTGACCACGACCAAGTGGGTCGTGACCGGCGACGGCCAGATCCGCGGCTAGTGCACGCGACGGAGGTCCGCAAGCTCGTCGACCTCGAGGACCGGCACTGGTGGTACCGCGAGCGGCGGCACCTGCTCGCCGCCGCGCTGCGCGACATCCCTCCGGGTCGAGCGCTGGACGTCGGCGCCGCCGGTGGCGGCAACACCCGCGTGCTCACCGGCCTCGGCTGGCAGGCGGTCGCCCTCGAGTACGGCGAGGAGGGGGCCCGGGTCGCGGCCGAGCGCGGGCTGCCCGTCCTGCGCGCGGACGCCCATCGGCTCCCGTTCGCCGACGGCCGGCTCGACCTCGTCGTGGCCTTCGACGTGCTGGAGCACCTGCCCGACGACGTCGGCGCCGCGCGCGGAGGTGCACCGGGTGCTGCGCACCGGGCGGACGGTTCCTGGTCGCGGTGCCGGCCGACGAGCGGCTCTGGTCGGCGCACGACGACGCGGTGGGTCACGTCCGCCGCTACACGCGGGACACGCTCGGCACCGCCCTGTCGGCCGCCGGGTTCGAGGTCGTGGACGTGCGGAGCTGGAACGTCCTGCTCCGCCCGGTCGTGGCCCTGCGGCGGCGCTCCACGACCGGCAGCGACCTGGTCCCGCTCCACCCCACGGTCAACGCGGGACTGCGAGGGGTCATCACCGCCGAGCGCTACCTCCCGCTCGGGCGACTGCCCGGCGTCTCGCTGCTCGTCCGGGCCCGCAAGCCCGCCGGGCCGACCGGCCGCTGACCGCCGCCCGGCGCCGCGGCCTCGATCAGCGCTGTCGCTGGCGACGAAGTACGACGGCCGCCCCTGCAGCTGGGTGTAGACCCGCCCGACGTACTCCCCGAGCACCCCGAGGCACAGCAGCTGCACGGCACCGAACGCCGAGACGATCACGATCGTCGAGGTCCACCCGGCGACGGTCTCGTGGCGCAGTCGCGCGACGAGGGCATAGAGCAGCAGCAGCACCGCCACGGCGAAGCCACCCAGGCCGAACCAGGTGGCCAGCCGCAGGGGAGCGGTCGAGAAGCCGGTCATGCTGTCGACGGTCAGCCGCAGCATGCGGGACAGCGGGTACTTCGAGGTCCCGGCCGCGCGCGGGGCCCGGGCGTACCCGACCTGGCTGCTGGGGAAGGCCAGCGCGGGCACGACCAGCCGGAGCACCTGGTGGTGCGGGGGCAGCGAGGTGACCGCGTCGACGGTGGCCCGGCTCATCAGCCGGTAGTCGCCCGCGTCCGCCGGACCGCTCGCCCGGGTGAGCCGGGCCATCAACCGGTAGAAGCCGCGGGCGCTGACCCGCTTGAACCTCGAGTCGCTGGACCGGTCGGTGCGCACGCCGTAGACGACGTCCACCTGCTCGGCGCGGGCGACGCGCAGCATCTCCCCGATCAGCTCGGGCGGGTCCTGCAGGTCGGCGTCCAGCGTGACCACCCAGTCGCCGAGGGCGCGGGCGATGCCGGCCGAGATGGCCGCCTGGTGGCCGGCGTTGGCCCGCAGCCGCACCACGCGCAGCTCGGGCCAGTCCCGCCGGAACCGCTCGAGCACGACCGGCGTGGCGTCCCGGCTGCCGTCGTCCACGACGAGCACCTCGTACGTCTCGCCGAGCGCGTCGAGGGTGGGCCGCAGACGGCCGACGAGCAGCGGCAGGACCTCGGCCTCGTCGTAGACCGGGATCACCGCACTGAGCGTGACGATGGCGGGCTCCTTCGCTGGCACCGGCGCGGCCTTCGCGCCACGGACGCCGGCAACGAGCCTAATCAGGAGGCGGCGCCGGGCGGTCGCAAGCGCCAGAGCAACACGGTCGGCAGGGTCAGCTCGCGGCGGGCCAGGGCGTCGATCCGGGCCAGGGGCAGGGGCGTCGACGGCCGGTCGGCCAGGAGCCAGCGGACTCCGGACCGGTACAGCGCGTCGTACGCCGTGGGGGTGGGTGCGGTGAACGCGTCGAGCTCCCGGTTCAGGCGCGGCTGGTCCCAGAACGCCTGGTGGTTGTAGCGCTGGGCCGAGCTGTCCCAGGCCGCCTCGACGTTGCGGCCGGCGTACGCCCAGCCCTCGACGTACGAGCGCAGGCCGGTGGCCAGCGTGACGGTGAAGTTCTGCGAGTTGCAGAACAGCGGGTCCCTGGCTCGGCTGGTGGTCAGGCAGGCCCGGTTGACCGCGACCACGTCCGTCGACCGCGCATGGTGCGACAGCCAGGTTCCGGCCCGGACGAGGTCGCGGGTCAGCGCGGGCGGCTGCCCCGATGTCACGGCGGCCAGGACCTGCGGGCTCGAGGGCCGGTCCGCGCCGGTCACCAGCGCCGTGGTGGCGAAGCCGCTCACACCCAGGATGACGGCGAGCGCGGCGAGGCACGCCGTGCGCAGCCGGCGGGTCAGCAGCCCGGTGACGACTGCCGCGAGGGCCACGGTGCCCAGGACGGCGAGCAGCGGCCAACCCCAGGCCCACACCTGCCGGCCCAGGGACACCTCGGCCGCCGTCGGGGCATGCCCGAATCTCGTGGTCCAGCCGACCAGCGGTGAGAACGGTCCGGCCCCGAGCGCGACGACCCAGGCGACCAGGAAGCCGGTGCACGCGACCGCCGCGCCGATCAGCGCCCAGCGGCGCAGTGCCCGGCCGCGGGGCAGCACGCAGGCCAGGCCGCAGGCCGCACCGACGGCCAGGATCGGGAAGGCCGAGATCGGGAAGAACAGCTCGCTGCTGCCGGGGTGGCGGAGCAGCGCGAACGCCGCGAGGCCGCCGAGCATCGACCCGAGGGTGACCCAGGTGGTCGGGTCGGCCGCGCGCCGCCGGGCCAGCCAGCCGACCGCGGCGCACCGGAGCAGCTGGGGCACCAGCCACAGGCCCATCCCGGCCGCGACCGCCAGCGCCGGGAGGTGCGTCCGCAGCAGGTAGCTCTGGCTCGGGTCGGTGCGGACGAGCCCGGGGAAGACCGCGCTGGCCACCGTCACCATGCTGCGGCCGGGAGCCAGGCGCAGGCCGTACGACTGGCCGCCGTACACGGTGATCGCGGCCAGGCCGAAGACGGCGACCACGAGCAGGGTCACCAGCGCTGCCCGCATCGCCTGCACCCGGTCCCGCCGCAGCAGCGCCACTGCCGCTGCCAGGGCGAAGCCGCAGGCGATGACCGGCAGCTGGGAGGACTTGGAGCCAGAGGTGAGTGCGACGAGTCCCGGGAGGAGCAGCGCTGGTGCGGCCGCCCGGTCGGCCTCCGACCGGCGGATGACCGCGACGCCCGCCCCGACCACGGCCAGGCCGGTCAGCCAGCCGAGCGTCTGCGGCGGCCCGCCCCACCAGACCGTGTTGACCATCGAGGTCCCGACGCCGGTCACGGACCACCGGGTGGGGTTCGTGGCCAGCGTGACGCCGATCAGCCCGGCGGCCAGTGGGGCCGCGACACGACGACCGGCCAGCTGCCGGGCCACGGTGGCGGTGAGCAGCAGGACGGCGAGCAGCAGCGTCGCCGGCGCCAGCCGCAGGGTCAGGTCGAGCCGGTTGATGCCGGCGCCGGCCGACACCCGGCTCAGCACGGCGTAGAGGAACCAGTGGTAGCTCAGCGACTGGCCGGCGACCATCGGGTACTGCGGCAGCCCGGGCCGGCCCAGCTCGGAGTACATCGCCGCGTGGAAGACGGTGTCGACGTAGTAGACGTGCCCGTGCGGCCCGGGGTCGACCGGGGTCCAGCGCAGGTACTCCCGCCACATCCAGGCCGGCGCCATCACCAGCACCGCCGACACGGACAGGCTGGTCGCCGGGCCCCACCGCCCCCGCGGCCGGACCAGCAGGCGAGCGCGGGACCGAGCCGGCCCCAGGAGGGCGGCAGTGACCAGCAGGCCCCAGAGCCAGCCCGGCACGCCGACCACCCGGCTGACCAGCCACCCGGTCAGCGCGACGCCGACACCGACCGGCAGCGCCCAGGCCAGGTCGTCCCCGAGGGCGACCGGCGTACGACGGGTGGCGCGCACCAGCGCAGCTCCGGGGAGCAGGACCGCCAGGCCGAGCGCAGCCACCCAGCCGACGAGGTCGCGCACTGAGGACCCGGTGCCGAGCAGGACCAGCACTGCGGCGACGGCCACGGCGAGTGGGCCGGCGGCGCCCGCGAGGACGGCGGCTCGAGAGCCCTGCAGACGGCTCACCGTCACGGTCCACAAGCCTAAGGCGCCAGGTCAGCCTCGGCGGGAGCTCCGGGCCGTGCCAGACTGTGCGCATGACCGAGAAGCTGGCGTTGCTGGTCACCGCGGCCGAGGAGCCCAAGCGTCACCTGCCGATCCCCCCGGTCGGGTTCGCGATCATCGCCCTGTGCGTCTTCCTGGTCCTCCTGGCAGTGACCTTCGCGTTCCGCAGCTCCGGCACCAAGCACTGACCCGCGGCTCGCTGCGATGAGCGGCAGGCGCCCCCGGATCGGCGTCATGGGCGGCACGTTCGACCCGGTCCACCATGGTCACCTGGTCGCGGCCAGCGAGGTGCAGACCGTGTTCGACCTCGACGAGGTCGTCTTCGTCCCCACCGGCCAGCCCTGGCAGAAGGACGCCCGAGCGGTCTCGCCGGCCGAGCACCGCTACCTGATGACGGTCATCGCGACCGCGTCCAACCCCCGGTTCACGGTCAGCCGGGTCGACATCGACCGGCCGGGGGAGACGTACACCGTCGACACGCTGCGCGACCTGCGGGCCCAGCGCCCGGACGCCGACCTCTACTTCATCACCGGCGCCGACGCCCTGGCCCAGATCCTGTCCTGGAAGAACAACGACGAGCTGTGGGAGCTGGCGCACTTCGTCGGTGTCACCCGGCCCGGACACCACCTGGCCGAGCCTGAGGTGCCGCGAGAGCAGGTCAGCCTGCTGGAGGTGCCCGCAATGTCCATCTCGTCCACCGACTGCCGTCGTCGCGTCGGGGACGACCAGCCGGTCTGGTACCTCGTCCCGGACGGCGTCGTGCAGTACATCGCCAAACATCGGCTTTACCGCGGTCCCTGATCTGCCGATGGGGGGGCGTGGATGTCGTGGACACGGTGCACCGCTCGGATGCCGAGCCGACCCCTCCAGGAGTGGACTGGGGTTCACTCATCTGGCCGGGTGGCCGGCCCACCGGTGACACCCAGGTCCTCGCCGACCGCGAGGCCGCGGCGGCCGCCATCGCCGCCCGCGCCGCGCACCCCGAGACGGCACGTTCCGACACCGCCCGTCCCGAGGGACAGCGCGGGCGCGCCGACCACGTCTGGCGCGAGCGTCCGTTGCTCTCCCGCGTCCCTGTCCCCGAGCGGGTGCCCGAGCGGGCGCCCGAGCGGGTGCCCGAACGGGCTCCGGATCGGGTCCCCGAGCGCGCGGCCGCCGAGGCGCTGAGCCCCTCCGCCGTCGCGACGGCGACGCTGACGGTCGAGGCGCCCGCCGCTCCCGAGCTCGAGCCGTGGAACCCGGAGGCGACCTACGACTCGCTCGTCCGGCTCCTGGAGGAGCTCAAGGCGCTGCACCCGGACGAGGTGGCGGTCCTGCCGAAGCGCCCCTCCCGCATGGCCGTACGCCGCCCGGGCCGGGTGCTCGCCGCGATCCTGGTCGCGGCCGTGCTGCTGGTGGGCATCGGCGCCCTGGTCCTCACCCGGCACTCCGCGCCCAAGGCGGCGGCCACCGTGGCCGCGCCGCGGATGTCCACGGTGCTCGTCTCGATCGACAGCGGTGACGGCCTGGCCGGCGCCAACCTGCTGGCCAGCGACGGCGCGAAGGCGCAGGAGGTGCTGCTGCCCAGCCGCCTGCTGGTCGACGTGCCGGGACAGGGCAGCACCGAGCTCGCTGCCGCTCCCCGCTCCGGCCCGGATGCGGCCGCCGCGGCCGTCGAGGACGCCCTGCACGTGCGGGTGGACGGCACCTGGACCCTCGACCCGGCGGCGCTGGGCGCCCTGGTCGACGCCGAGGGCGGCGTCGACGTGACGCTGACCAGTGACGTGCTCGCCCGGCGACGGGTCGACCGCGCTGAGCATCGGTGTCGGCACCTCGCACATCACCGGCACCCAGGCCGAGCAGCTCGCGGTCGCGATCGGCGCCGAGGAGCCCGAGGCCAGCCGCCTGGCCCGCCAGCAGATCCTGGTCGAGGCGATCCTGGCCAAGCTGCCGAAGACGCCCGCCCAGATCGCCCCGCTGCTCCAGCCGGCCCAGATCTCCGGCGGCCTGACGCCGGTGCGGCTGGCCGCCCTGCTCGCGAACGTGCGGCAGGCCGTCATCGCCGACCAGGCCGCCTCCACCGTGGTGCCGAACACCGAGATCGACAGCGGGTCCGGCACCCCGTCGTACGGTCTGGACGAGAGCGGCACGGCCACCATGGTGTCCGCGCGGCTGGCCGGCGCGATGCTGCCGACTCCGGCCGGGGGACGGGCCCGGATCCTGGTCCAGAACGGCGTGGGCACGCCCGGCCTCGGCGACGACGCCCGGGCGGTGCTGGTCGCGAAGGGCTACACGTTCCGCTCCGGCGGCAACGCATCGGCGTTCAGCTCCGGGCCGTCCGTCGTCCTCGTGCCCGACAGCAGCCCGCAGAGCCGGGCCGTCGGAACGGCGATCGCGCAGCTGCTCGGGCTGCCGGCCTCGGCGGTCGAGCTGGACAGCAACCCGACGACCATCGCCGACGTCAAGGTGATCCTCGGCTCCGACTACCGGCCGCGGGTGGTCGCGACGCCGTGAGAGGCTAGCCGTCGTGCCTGCCTCTGAACGTGCCGTCGAGCTGGCGGCGGCCGCTGCCGCCGCCGCCGAGGACAAGCTCGCCACCGACGTCGTGGCGCTCGACGTCTCCGAGCAGCTGGTCATCACCGACGTGTTCCTGCTCGCCTCCGCGCCGAACGACCGCCAGGTCAAGGCCATCGTCGACGCGGTCGAGGAGGCCCTGCTGCGGCTCGGGCGCCAAGCCGGTCCGCCGCGAGGGCGCTCGCGAGGGCCGCTGGGTCCTGCTCGACTACGTCGACGTCGTGGTGCACGTGCAGCACGCGGAGGAGCGGGAGTACTACTCCCTCGAGCGGCTCTGGCGGGACTGCCCGCCGATCAAGCTGCCCGCTGCCGAGAACCACTGAGCCGGTGCTCCAGGTGACTCGCCCGTGAGCGGGCGGCGCGTCGTCGTCGTCCGCCACGGCCGTACGGCGTACAACCGCGAGGACCGCTGGCAGGGGCAGCTCGACGTCCCGCTGGACGACGTCGGCCGGCACCAGGCCGCGCTGATGGCGCCCGCGGTGGGCTCCATCGACCCGGTGGCGATCGTCTCCAGCGACCTGATGCCGGGCCCAGGAGACGGCGGCCGCGCTCGCCGCCACCACCTCCCTGCGGTGCGCCTCGACCCGCGGCTGCGCGAGATCTACGCCGGGCAGTGGGAGGGACTGACCGGCGCCGAGGTGCGCGAGCGGTTCCCCGGCGAGGCCGAGCGGATCCGGGCCGGCGAGGACATCCCGCGGGGGATCGACGGCGAGACCTGGACCGCGCTGGGGGAGCGGGTCGCGGCCGCGCTCGAGGACTTCGCCGCCGGACTGCCGCCGCAGTCCGTGGGCGTCGGCGGTGACGCACGGCGCCGCCGCGCGGGCCGGGATCGGCCTGCTCCTCGGGCTGCCGTTCGGCACTGGCGGATCCTCGGCGGCCTGCACAACTGTGCCTGGGCCGTGTGGAGGAGCAGCCCTTCGGCTGGCGCCTGCTCGGCTGGAACCTGGTGGCGATGAGTCGCGGGTAGCCGGCGATGGCAGTGCCCACCGGGGATCGTCCGGACGCCTCGAGGCGGCGATTCGGCCCGGCGCGCGGGCACCCGGTTAGACTCGGCGGGCACTTCGCGGGGCTGTGGCGCAGCTGGTAGCGCACCTCCATGGCATGGAGGGGGTCAGGGGTTCGAGTCCCCTCAGCTCCACCGAAGCAGTGACGTTCACAGCACGGACGTGGTCCCAGCCCGGTCATCCTCTGGATGGCCGGGCTGAGCTGTTTCGTGCACCTCCGGGTCAGTCCGCGATGGCGACGTCACCCGCCTGCGGCCCGGCGCCCCGACGTCATCAGCGCGTGCACCTGGTTCGCGGTCAGCGGAGGCGGGCTCAGTGCAGTGAGCCCCTCGCCACCGACGCGGATACCGTCCAGGAACATGGTCAGGTACCGGCGATAGAGATCAGGGGTCACTGCGTGGGTGCGCTCCGCCACCCGCGACAGGGCCATCTGGATGAAGAAGAGGTCGGTCTGGTCGAGGTCGGGCCGCACCACCCCCTGCTCCTTGGCCCGGTCCACCAGAGCCGTCATGAGCGGGGCGATGCGATCCCGCGTCTCGTCGACACGTGAGGTGCCGAGGGCGGGGTAGTTCATGATCTGTGTCAGCCCCCGGTCGCCGAACTGCATCTGCAGCGAACGCTCCAGGAACGTCACCATCCCGCGCCAGGCATCCGGGTCGGTGAGGCATTCCTGGGCGACCGCGACCACCTCTTCCAGTCGCTCCTCGAAGAGCGCCTCGATGACCTCACCCTTGTTCGCAAACCTCCGGTAGGCCGTGCCGACGCCCACGCCGGCTCGGTGGGCGATGTCGTTGAGAGTCACCTCCAGGCCCTGCTCGGCGAAGAGCTCGCTGGCGGCCGCGAGCAGGCGCTCTCGGTTCCGTGCCGCGTCCTTGCGGAGGGTCCCCTGGGACATGGCTCGAACCTAGCAGGTAAGCGGATATCACATATCCGCTTACCTGCTAGGCTGCACGACGTGGGTGTCGGCTGCACGCGCGCTGGTTCGCTGAAGGCGGTGCCCGCTACGGCCGAGGCCCCGCAGGTCTTCAGCAGCAATGGGTAGACGTCACGACGAAGGAGCAGCACCCATGCGAGGAACCCTCATCTACGGCCCTCGGGACGTCCGCAGCGAACAGCGTCCCGAGCCCGAGATCATCAACCCGACCGACGCGATCATCCGCGTGACGGCCAGCTGCGTCTGCGGCTCGGACCTGTGGGACTACCGCGGGATCAACACGATCACCGAGCCGACGCCCATGGGCCACGAGTACGTGGGCATCGTCGAGGAGGTCGGAAGCGACGTACACCTCGTCACGGTGGGCCAGTTCGTCGTCGGCTCGTTCTTCGCCTCCGACAACACCTGCGAGATCTGTCAGGCCGGTTTCCAGACCTCCTGTGTGCACAGGGAGCCGGTCGGTGCGGGAGGTGCGCAGTCGGAGTACCTCCGCGTGCCGCTGGCTGACGGCACTCTCGTCGCGACGCCCGAGGTGCCGGACGACGACCTGCTGCCCGACCTGCTGACCGCGTCCGACGTCCTCGGCACCGGCTGGTTCGGCGCCGTCGCAGCTGACGTCCAGCCGGGGAAGTCCGTCGTCGTCGTCGGCGACGGTGCGGTCGGGCTTCTCGGCGTGCTCGCGGCCCGCGAGCTCGGCGCCGAGCGGATCATCGCCATGAGCCGGCACGAGTCGCGTCAGAAGCTGGCCCTCGAGTTCGGTGCGACCGAGATCGTGACCGAGCGCGGAGATGAGGGCGTGGCTCGCGTCAAGGAGCTGACGCAGGGTCTGGGCGCTCACTCGGTCATCGAGGCGGTGGGCACCCAGGAGTCGATGATGCAGGCCATCCGGTCCACCCGTCCGGGTGGTGCTGTGGGCTACGTCGGCGTCTCCCACGATGTCCAGCTGCCGGGACAGGAGCTGTTCCGCTCACACGTACAGCTCCTCGGTGGGCCCGCCCCGGTGCGACGGTTCCTGCCCGACCTCATCGACCGGATCTGGACCGGGCAGATCCAGCCCGGCCGCGTGTTCGACCTGCAGCTCCCTCTGGCGGACGTCGCCGAGGGCTACGCCGCCATGGACGAGCGGCGCGCCATCAAGGCCCTGCTCCTGCCGTGAACGGGAACGGCCGCCCGGCAGCACGTCACTGACCGAAGGAGAACAGGACATGGACCTCAGACCACCCACCGACACGGTGAAGGCGCCGGGGGCGGAGTTCGTCGGGGACGTCTACGTCACGCCCATCGTCACGGCGACGACCCCCTCCCGGCTCGTGGCGAGCCTGGTGCGGTTCACGCCGACGGCGCGGACCAACTGGCACTCCCACGCGGTCGGCCAAGCCCTGCACATCACCGAAGGCGTCGGCTTCGTGGTGAACCGCGACGGCACCGTGTTGCGCGTGCGCGCCGGGGACACCGTGTGGACCCGGCCGGGCGAGGAGCACTGGCACGGTGGCACGGCCGAGCAGATGATGTGCCACATCGCCATGCTGGAGGTCACCGACGACGGGGGAAACCCGACCACCTGGCTGGAGCCGGTCTCCGACGAGGACTACCAAGCCGCCAACGCCCATTAGGCCTCGACCGGATCCCCGACCGAGCACGTCCGCGCCGCCGACCATGGCCCGCGGCCTGCTGCTCCTCCTGGCGATCACCGGCGGCGCGGCCGTCGGCAACCTGTACTGGGCGCAGCCGCTGCTCGACCTGATCGCCAGGGATCTGCACGCCTCGACCGGCGCTGCCGGCTGGCTGGTCACGGCAACCCAGCTCGGCTATGCCCTCGGCGTGCTGTTGATCGTGCCGCTCGGTGACCTGGTCAACCGTCGCCGGTTGATACCGACCATGCTGCTGCTGTCAGCCGTCGCACTGACCGCGTGCGCACTCGCACCGACCTTCACCGCCTTGCTCGGGACCGTCGCCGTCCTGGGCATCACCACCGTCTCGGGCCAGATCATCGTGCCGCTCGCCGGCGACCTCGCAGATGACACCGACCGCGGTCGCGTCGTCGGCATCGTGACCTCCGGCATCCTCACCGGAATCCTGGTCTCCCGCAGCGTGAGCGGCCTGGTGGCCGGAGCCGCTGGCTGGCGGGTCATCTACGCCGCGGCGGCCGTTGTGGTCACCGTCCTCGCGGTGCTGCTCGCCACCCGAATCCCCAGGATGCCGCCGCGCCCTCGCATCGGCTACGGCTCGCTGTTGCGCTCGATCGGTCAGGTCGTCGCGGGACAGCGCACCGTGCGGTGGTCCCTGGTCCTGGGTGCCACCCAGTTCGGCCTCTTCACGATGTTCTGGACGGCCCTGACGTTCTACCTGAGCAGCGCGCCGTACCACTACTCGGTCACCGTGATCGGTCTGTTCGGTCTGTTCGGGCTCGCCGGGGCCTTGGCCGCACAGCGGGCTGGGCGCCTGCACGATCGAGGCTGGTCCGTTCCGGCGACGGGGGCGGGCTGGGCGCTGGTGCTGGTCTCGTTCGCCCTGGCCGGCTTCGCGCGCTCCTCGCTGGTCGTCCTGGTCGTCGCCATCGTGCTGCTGGACATCGCGATCCAGTCGCTGAACATCCTGAACTCCACCCGGCTGTTCGCCGTCGCCGCGGGAGCACGCAGCCGCGTCAACACGGCGAGCGTGGCGGCCAACTTCGTCACCGGCGCGATCGGCTCTGCAGCCGCGGGTCTGCTCTGGTCAGCCGGAGGGTGGAGGGCGGTGACCTGGACCGGGATGGTGATGTCTGTCTTCGGCCTGGGTGTCTGGCTGGCCGGTCGGCGTGGCCCGCTGGTGATCACGGTGGGGCAGCAGGCCGATGCACCCAGCCCCGCGGTCGGCTAGCGCGTGGCCGCGGCCGGCACCGCCAGGGGCGCCTCCACGTCCACGAGGTCGAGGATCTCCAGCGGCGGGAAGCCCTGGGGAGCGGTCATGCCGTTTGCTTCCAGTGTGCTCGAGACGGCCGGCTCGATGTGGGCGGTCCGGAACCTGACCCAGTCGCTCTCGGAGGCCCAGACCATGGTGTGTCGAACACCGGACGGCCCGGCCGTGGCCAGCCGGACGATGAGGCCGGTCGGTTCGGCGTTGCCGATGCGCCCGAAGACAGCGGCATAGAGTTCGGGTGTCCCAGGAGTCTCGTAGGTGAACGCATACATCTGAGCGCTCCTCACTATTGGGTGTATGGGCATCTATCTAATACTGGAGCCTGTAGTAGATGACAGATGATGTCAAGGTGCCCCGCGCCTACACCTCCGACCGCAGGCGGGCACAGGCCGAGAGCACCAGGCGGGCGATCATCGACGCGGCCGGCGTGTTGTACCTCCGTGACGGGTACACCCAGGCCACCGTGCCGGCCATCGCAGCCCTTGCCCAGGTGTCCGTGCCGACGGTCTACAAGCAGTTCAGCTCCAAGGCGGCACTGGCCAAGGCCGTCTTCGACACCGCCATCGCGGGGGACCACGAGCCCGTCGCTGTGCGCGAACGACGGGCCCTCACCCGGGTACGCGAAGAGCCCGACCCGCGGCGCAAGCTCCTGCTCTACGGGCGCTTCGTGGCCGACAGCTCATCGCGCCATGTCCCCGTCCAGCTCATGATCCGCGATGCCGCGAGATCGGATGACGAGGCCGCGGGCGTCTGGGACCAGGTTGTCGCCGAACGACTGCGGGGCATGACGATGTTCGCCGAGTCGCTTCGCGCCACCGGAGGGCTCCGCTCGTCCGTCTCGGCGCAGGAGGCGCGTGACGTCCTCTGGACGTACAGCTCTCCGGAGCTCTACGAGCTGCTGGTCATGTCGCGTGGTTGGAGCCCGCGGCGGTTCGGGGTCTGGGTCGGTGCTCAGCTTGTCGGGGCCCTCGTCGCACCGGACGAGGAGGACTCGCGGACCGGGTGACGGCGGCGCACGACGTCACGCCGTCGGGTCGGGCCGCGGTGACCGTCCGAGTCCGGCCTCTCGGGCGCGGACGATGGCCGCCGAGCGGTCGTTGATCTGGAGCTTGGTGAAGATCGAGGAGAGGTGGTTGCGCACGGTCTTCTCCGAGATGCCCAGCGGTCCGCACCCTTGAGCAGGTAGCCGCGCGCGACCAGGTCCAGCACGTCGCTCGCGGTCGGTCAGTCCGGGGAAGGCGTGGTCGGTGTAGCGCAGGGTGGCGTCGAGGAAGAACCCGGTGATCCGGCGGGCGACGCTGGGTCCGACGACCGGCAAGCCGGCCGCCGGCGGTCCGCTGAGGGAACGCCGGCGGCCGGTGTCCGGGTGGCCCGGTCCGGTCCTTCGGTCGGGGCTACCTGATCCGGACGATGGACCCGGGTCCGGTCGGGTTGTCGTTCTGGTCGGTGGGCCCCATCAGCCCGGCGTACAGATGACCGTCGCCGTACGCGACCGAGACGACCCCGGGCAGGCTCGCGACCATGGTCGTCCGGCCGTGCCAGACCGACGTCACCTCACCGGCGTACAGCTCGGCGACGTACACCTGGCCGGCCGGCCCCACCGCCACATCGGTCGCCCCTTGGAAGCCGGTCGCGATGCGGACCAGGTGGCTGCCGTCCAGATCCATCCGGTAGACGCTGCCGTTGGGCGCCGTGGCACCGCCGGGCAGCGTGGAGACGTAGAGCCTGCCGCCGAAGACCTGGATGCCGGTCGGCACGGCCTCCCCGTCGTAGGTGATGCCGACGGCACAGGGCGGTACGCCGTTGGCCGCGGCCAGCGCCTTCGTGATCTTCACCGGCTGCTTCGGCAGCACCCGCACCAGGGAGACCTGGCCGCGCGCGGAGACCTTGAGGATGTCGTTGGCGGCAGCGTCGGCGACGAACCAGGACCCGTTGCCGGCATAGGCGTCGGCGTAGGGGTGGGAGTCGACCAGGCCCCGGTAGTGGATGCGGGCACCAGCGGCCGTCAGCGCCTTGCGGACGCAGGCGTTCGCCGGTCCCTCGACGCCGTAGTGCACCGAGTGATCGGGGTTGTGCGCGGCCTCGAAACCGGAGATGTCGGCGACGACATCGGCCCGGCCGGGGCGGTGGAAGACGAACGTGGCCGTGCCGTTCTGGTAGCTGCTCGTGGTGTAGCCGACCCCTCCGTCACCCATCGCGACGCCCGCGACCTCACCGGGGTCCGCTCCCATGGCGATGGTGCGCAGCTTCCCGTGCGCCAGCACCTGCGAGACCGTCGAGGTGCCCCCGTCGGCGACGAGGAGACGTCCGTTCCCGGCCGCGAGGTGGTACGGCGCCTCGACGGTCTGGTTGAGGACGACCGGGGCGGCCGAGCCGGCCGTGGTGGGGGCGGCGATGACCGCCGCGTCGCTCGACGCGGCTCCCATCCCGGCGAGAGTCAGGGCCGCCCCGGCGGTCAGGGCGAGCAAGGGCTTCGTGCATCTGCGATGGAACACGGCGGTGCCTCCAGGTGGGGATGAAGTGGTGAGCCCATCCAGGCATGGGCAGCCGTCCGCGTCGTCCCCCGTGAGGACGGTCCTGAGCGGGCGTCCGTAGTCCTTGCGGATGACGCCGGAACCGGGAACGACCGCCGATCGGGCCGCGGCTCAACTCGGGCACCCGGCCGGCCGATAGGCAGAAGGTGCACCGCGAGCCGGACGGACCTGACCATGCCGTCGCGCCGATCCTGGCCGCCCTTCTCGCCTCCGTCGCCCTGCTCGACGTCGCCTGGGCGGCCGTCGACCTGATCACCCTGGCCGGGCGCTCGCGGACCCTGCTCGGCGGCCTGGCCGCGGGCAGCGGCGTCCTGCTCGCCGCCCTGGCGCTGCTCATCCGCCGGCGGCCGGTGGGGCGGCGCGCCGCCCACGCCGTCGAGGCCGCCGTCGTCCTGTCCGTCGGACTGAGCGGCGCGTGCGGGCTGGCCCAGACCGGTCAGCCCCAGTACGGCGCCTGGGTCGTCCTCGCCATGGCCGGGGCGGGGGTGCTGCTGCTGTCCCGGCGATGGTTCCTGGCCACCGCGCTGGCGCTGTGGGCCCTGTCGGGCACGGCGTCGTACGTCGCGATCAGCCGCTCGACGGACGGTCACCGGACGGCGGTGTTCGCCCAGCTGGCCATGGCGATGCTCGCGGCGACGGCCTTCGCGCAACTCCTGCACCACTGGCGGGTCGGCTCGCTCGCCGAGCTGGACCGGGCCCGGCAGCGGGCGGCCGACGCCGAGGTCCGCGACTCGCTGACCGGCGTCGCGAACAACGCGGGGCTCACCATGCTCGGCAGTCAGGTCCTGGAGGCCGCCCGCCGGCACGGTGACGCCGTCCACTGCCTCGTCCTCGACGTCGACGGCCTCGGGGTCGTCAACCACGAGCTCGGCCGGCTGGTCGGGGACGAGGTCCTCGTCGGCGTCGCCGACTCCCTGATCGGCGCCACCCGCGCCGGTGACGTCGTCGCCCGCTGGGGCGGCGACGAGTTCGTCGTCATCGGCGCCGGGTCCGGGCCCGTCCGCGCTCGAGGTCGAGCGTCGCGTCCGCGCCGGCATCGTCGAGTCCCCGCCCGCGTCACCGTCGGTCTGGCCCGGCCGGGTCAGCGCCGGGCGGGCCGTCAAGGAGCCGTGGGACGACGACACGCTGGAGTCGCTCCTCGAGCGGGCGCACCGCGAGATGCTGCTGCGCCGCGCGCTGCGCCGGGAGGCCGTCCGGCGAGCCGTACCGTCCGCTCCAGCCTCGACCGCAGCGAGCAGCCGCCGGCTCCAGCGGCGCGCGCCCCAGGCCGGTGAGCGGCGCCGCAGTCCTGATCGGCCGGCCCCTCAGCGGTAGGCTAGGTCGAGCCGATAGGATTCGCGGTCTGATGAGCGAGACCTACGACCCACGAATCCTGCAGGAGCGTTGGCGCCCGGTCTGGGCCGACCTCGACCCGTTCCGTCGCGCTCGGACGACGGCTCCCGCGAGCGCCGCTACATCGTCGACATGTTCCCCTACCCCTCCGGCGACCTGCACATGGGTCACGCCGAGGCCTTCGCGATCGGCGACGTCGTCGCGCGCTACTGGTTCCTAGCGCGGCTACGACGTCCTGCACCCGGTGGGCTGGGACTCCTTCGGGCTGCCGGCCGAGAACGCCGCGATCAAGCGGGACGCGCACCCGGCGGACTGGACCTACGCCAACATCGAGACCCAGGCCGAGTCCTTCAAGCGCTACGCGATCTCGTTCGACTGGTCGACGCGGCTGCACACCTCGGACCCGGAGTACTACCGCTGGACGCAGTGGCTGTTCCTGCGGTTCTACGAGCGCGGCCTGGCCTACCGCAAGGCCTCGCCGGTCAACTGGTGCCCCAACGACCAGACCGTGCTGGCCAACGAGCAGGTCATCGACGGCCACTGCGAGCGGTGCGGCACGGCGGTGGTCAAGAAGACGCTGACCCAGTGGTACTTCAAGATCACCGACTACGCCGAGCGGCTGCTGGACGACATGACGCTGCTCGAGGGCGGCGTGGCCCGAGCGCGTACTGCTGATGCAGCGCAACTGGATCGGCCGCTCGACGGGCGCTGACGTCCACTTCGTCGGTCGAGGGTCGCGACGGAGCCGGTCACCGTCTACACGACCCGGCCGGACACGCTGTTCGGCGCGACGTTCTTCGTCGTCGCGGCCGACTCCGACCTGGCCGCCGAGCTGGCCGCCGGGACTCGCGGCCGAGGCCGACTTCGCGGCGTACCGCGAGCAGGTCGCGCGGGCCACCGAGATCGAGCGGCTGGCCACCGACCGGCCCAAGACCGGCGTGTTCCTGCACCGCTACGCCGACCAACCCGGTCAACGGCGCAGCGGATCCCGATCTAGGCCGCCGACTACGTCCTGGCCGACTACGGCCACGGCGCGATCATGGCCGTGCCGGCACAGGACCAGCGGGACTGGGACTTCGCCCAGGCGCATCGACCTGCCGGTCGTCAGAACCGTTGCGCCACCTGCAGGACTGGGACGGCGAGGCGTATCACCGGCGACGGCCCGGCGATCAACTCGGCCAACGACGAGGTCAGCCTCGACGGGCTCGGCGTCGACTGAGGCCAAGGCCCGGATCATCGACTGGCTGGACGGCAAGGGGCTCGGGCGAGGCGACGATCGACCTACCGGCTGCGTGACTGGCTGCTGTCCCGGCAGCGGTTCTGGGGCTGCCCGATCCCGATCGTGCACTGCGCGGTCGACGGCGAGGTGCCGGTCCCCGACGACCAGCTGCCGGTGCTGCTGCCGGACCTGCGCGGCCAGGACCTGAAGCCGCGCGGCGTCTCGCCGCTGGCGGCGGCCGAGGACTGGGTCAACGACGACCTGCCCGACGTGCGGCGGCCCGGCCTCGCGCGACACCGACACGATGGACACGTTCGTCGACTCGTCGTGGTACTTCCTGCGCTACTGCTCGCCGCACTACGACGACGGGCCGTTCGACCCGGCGGCGGTCGCCCGCTGGATGCCCGTCGACCAGTACGTCGGCGGCGTCGAGCACGCGATCCTGCACCTGCTCTACGCCCGCTTCTTCATCAAGGTCCTGCACGACATGGGGATGCTCGAGGCCGACCGAGCCGTTCAGCCGGCTGCTCAACCAGGGCCAGGTCATCAACCACGGCAAGGCGATGAGCAAGTCGCTGGGCAACGGCGTCGACCTCGGCGAGCAGATCGACGCAGTACGGCGTCGACGCGGTGCGGCTGACGATGATCTTCGCCGGCCCGCCGGAGGACGACATCGACTGGGCCGACGTCTCGCCGGACGGTGCGCGCAAGTTCCTGGCCCGGGCCTGGCGGCTGGCCGGCGACGTGGCCTCGGCGGTCGGCGCCGACCCGTCCGGGCGGCGACGCTGGCGCTGCGCCGGCAGACCCACCGCACGGTGCACGAGGCCGGCGCAGCTGATCGAGTCGCACAAGTTCAACGTCGTGGTCGCCCGGCTGATGGAGCTGGTCAACGCCACCCGCAAGGTGGTGGACTCCGGTGCGGGAGCGGCCGATCCGGCGGTCCGCGAGGCGGTCGAGGCGACCGCCGATCCTGCTCAGCCTGGTCGCGCCGTACACCGCCGAGGACATGTGGTCGCGGCTCGGCCACGAGCCGACGGTCGCCCGCGCCGGGTGGCCGCGAGGTCGACGAGTCCCTGCTCGTCGAGGAGTCGGTCACCTGCGTCGTCCAGGTCGCCGGCAAGGTGCGCGACCGGCTCGAGGTCGCCGCCCGGCATCGACCGAGGACGCGTTGCGCGAGCATGGCGCTGGCCAGCGAGAAGGTCCAGCGCAGGCGCTCGAGCGACCGGGACGATCCGCACCGTCATCGTGCGGGCGCCCCGTCTGGTCAACGTCGTGCCGGTCTGACCCCGGATGCGGGTCGCGCTCGTCACCGACTCCACGGCCTACCTGCCGCCTGAGCTGGTCGAGCGCCTCGCGGTCACCGTCGTCCCGCTCCAGGTCCTGATCGCCGGAAAAGCGTTCGACGAGAACGAGATCGTCCGTCGGCCGTCGTCGCGGACGCTCTGCGGTCGAGCACGCCGGTGACGACCTCGCGGCCCTCGCCCGGCATGTTCGCGCGGCGTACGCCGCGGCTCGTCGCGGCGGGCTACGACGCCGATCGTCTCGGTCCACCTGTCCGCGGAGATGTCCGGTACGGCGGCAGCGGCACGGCTGGCTGCGGCCGACCTGGCCGTGCCCGTCGAGGTCGTCGACTCGCGCTCGCTCGGGCATGGGCCTCGGCTACGCGGTGGTTGCCGCCGGACAAGCGTTGCTGGCCGGCGCGACGGCGGCCGAGGCCGCCGAGCCGCGGCGCGGGCCCGGGCCGCCAACTCCTCGCATCTTCTTCTACGTCGACACGCTGGACCACCTGCGGCGGGTGGCCGGATCGGCGCCGCCGGAGCGCGCTCGTCGGCTCGGCCCTGGCCATCAAGCCGCTGCTCGCGTCTGGACGACGGGCGGATCGTGCCGGCTGGAGAACGTCCGGACGTCGGCCGGGCGATCGCCCGGCTGGAGGAGATCGCCGTCGCGGCGGTGCCGGCGGGCGCCGGCGTGGACCTCGCCGTGCACCATCTGGACGCGCGCGAACGGAGCCGCGGCCCTGGCCGCGGCTGGTGGCCGCGGGCCGGTGCGCGGGCTGACCTCCGTTCAGTCGTCGTCACCGAGGTCGGCGCCGTCGTCGGGGCCCACGTCGGTCCCGGGATGCTCGCCGTCGTCGTCTGCACCCGTCCGCACCGATCACGCGGACGCAGTAACAGGTGTCGGCAGCGGTGACTAGTGACTCAGCGTGTCTAGTCACTTCACGGACAGTGAGAAAGGTCCTGCGCGATACCCGGGCATAGTCGGGCAGCGATCGTGTCACTGCGTGAAATGACTAGTCAGTTCGGGTTGTGTTCGTCACCCGTTCGGACGACACACTGGGCGCCACACGGAGCGGGTGAGCGCTCCGCCACCAGGGAAAGGTTCTGCCATGTCGACAGCACAGCGTTTCGAGCGGATTCGTACCGTCTCCCGTGAGCGCATCCGCTGACCGGGTCATCCCACGATCCTCCGACCGCCGCCGGCCCGCGAGTCGGGCCGGCGGCGGTCGTGTCCGGCGGTGCGTGTCCGTCCACAGCCACGTAGGCCGATCCCACCGTCCACAGGCCGGGCGCTGAGCCGCCGCCGGGTCCGCTCGGACTCCTAGCGTCCCGCGACATGGCCGCACCGTCCCTCCCGTCGACCTCTGCCCAGCCTGTCCCGACCGCCCGACCGCCGGCCGCCGACCTCGGGCACGTGGCCGCCTGCCCCGGATCGGACGGCATCGGGAGCGGTGGTCGGCGGCCGGTGCCGTCGTCGTGGCGAGGTCCCGGGCACGGGAGGCCGCTGCGCCGCGGTCCCTGGACGGACCGGCCGCCGGCGCGCCTCAGCGCCGCCCGGTCTGATGCCCGCCCCGCCGGGCGGTGCTCGGCCTGCTCGCTGGTGCTCGTCGCGGTCGGCGGAGGTGCTCGGTGTGCGGCTGGCCATGGCGTCTGCGGCGGCACGGCCGGACAGCGTCGCCGGCCGCCCGGCGGCCTGCCGGGCCATCCGGCTCCTCGGGCAGGTCGGCGGCCGGCCGGGTGCCCGGTGCGACCGTCGGCGCGTCCGACGGCCCGTCCAGCCGGCGTCTCCGCCGGTGCGACTGACCGCCGTGGCGGCCGGGGCGACCGCCGGGTCTCAGCGGCCGACGGGCGCGGCCGAGCTGGTCGTGGACGTGGCCGGGCGGGTGCGGCACCCGGGCGTGGTCCGGCTACCAGCGGGCTCCCGGGTGCAGGACGCCCTGGCCGCGGCCGGGGGTGCCCTGCCGGGATCGGACCTGGTCGCGCTCAACCTGGCCCAGCCGCTGATGGACGGCGAGCAGGTCGTCGTCGCCCTCCCGGGCCACGGCTCCGGGTCAACGGCGCCGGCGGCGGCGGCGGACCGGCGGCTCGGGCGGGGTGTCGGCAGCGCGTTCGCGGCGTCCGGGGCGTCGGCGCCGGTCGACCTCAACACCGCCGACGTGACGGCGCTGGACTCGCCTGCCCGGCGTCGGGCCCGGTGCTGGCCCAGCGGATCCTGGACTGGCGCACGCCGCACGGCCGGTTCAGCAGCGTCGACGAGCTCGACGAGGTGTCCGGCATCGGCGACAAGCTGCTGGCCGAGATCCGGCCCCACGTCCGGCTGTGATCGCCACCGCGCAGGCACTCCGGGGTTCGAGCCGATCCGAGAGCCGGCCGACCTGCGGCTGCTGCTGCCCGCCCTGGCGCGGGTGGATCGCCGTGCGCGCCCTGCTCGCGCCCCCGGGCCGGCTGCTGGTCGGTCGCCGTGGCCGTGGCCCTCGGCGCCTCGCGCCTGGCCGTCCGCTCGTACCGGCCGGCGGGAAGGGCGGCCGGCCCGCGCTGGCGCTCACCCTGGCCGCGATCGCGCTGGTGCTGGTGGCGCTGCTCCTGCAGCGGGGCCTGCGTTCGGTCGGCACGGTGAGCGAGCTCGCGCAGCAGGGCGCGAGGTCACCCTCCGGGCCGACGTCGCCTCGGACCCGTCGCGTGCTCCCCGCGCCCGGGGTGCGGCACAGCAGCGAGGTGATGGTGACGCCTCGCGGTGCACCAGGTCGTCGGTCGGGGTTCCCGGTCGGTGGTCGACACCTCCGTGCTGGCCTTCGCCGAGCCGAGCTGGGCGCAGCTGCAGTGGGGTGAGCAGGTGGAGGTGCGTGGCCGGCTGGCGCCCGGCCGGCCCGGGCGACGACGTCGTCGCGACGCTGACCGGGCAAGGGGGCCCGGTGGTCCGCGCCCCGCCCGGGCGCGGTCCGGCGCGCGGCCGCCCGTCTGCGGGCCGGGCTTCGGGACGCCGTCCGGGTGCACGCCGAGCGATGGCGCCGGGCTGCTGCCGGGCCTGGTCGTCGGGGACACCAGCCGCCTCGACCCCGGCCTCCAGGACGCGATGCGCAGCTCGGGCCTGACCCACCTGTCGCCGTCTGCGGCAGCAACGTCGCGATCGTCTGCGGCGCCGTGCTGCTCCTGGCCCGGCGGCTCGGCCTGCCGCGGCGGGTCAGGCCGCCACTGGCCGCGGCTGACCCTGGTCGCCTTCGTGATCGTCGCCCGCCCGGACCCGAGCGTGCTGCGAGCCGCCGTCATGGGCGGCGTCGCGCTCATCGGCCTGGCCACCGCCCGGCGGCCATCACGGGCTGCCGGCGCTCTCGGCGGCCGTCCTCGGCCTGCTCGTCGTCGACCCGTGGCTCAGCCCGCTCCTACGGCTTCGCCCTGTCGACGCTGGCCACGCTCGGACTGCTGCTGTTCGCGCGGTCCCTGGGGCGACCGGCTGCTCGCGGTGGATCCCCCGGCCGGCTCGCTCTCGCCCTCGCCGTGCCCCTGGCCGCCCAGGCGGCCTGCGGTCCCGTGATCGTCCTGCTGCAGGGCTCGGTCTCCCTGGTGTCGGTGCCGGCGAACCTGGTCGTGGCGCCCCTCGTGGCGCCGGCCACGATCGCCGGGGTGACCGCGGCCGCCGTCTCCCTGCTGTCGCCGGAGGTGGCCCACGCGGTGGCCTGGCTGGGCGCTGCTGCCGACCGAGGGCATCGCCGCCGTGGCCCGGCTGGCCGGCACGGGCGCCGTCGCTGCCGTGGCCCGGCGGCGGCGCGGGCGCGCTCGCACTCGCCGCTGCTGACCGTGCTGGCCGTCCTGGGCGCCGGTCCGACGGCCCGCGCCTGCCTGCGGCACCCGTGGGCCGCCGCCGCCTTCGTGCCCGTGCTCGTCGCCGGCATCTGGCCGGCCGGCTCGGCCGGGTGGCCTCCGCCGGGCTGGGTCATGGTGATGTGCGACGTGGGCCAGGGCGACGGCCTGGTCCTGAGCACCGGCCGGGATCACGCGATCGTCGTCGACACCGGGCCCGACCCCGCGCCGATGGAGCGGTGCCTGGACCGCCTGGGCATCCGCGTCGTCGACCTGCTCGTGCTGACCCACGACCACGCCGACCACGTCGAGGGGGTGCCCGGCCGTCCTGCACCATCGCCGCGTCGCCGAGCTGCTGATGAACGGGCTGGACGACCCGCCGGCCGAGGCCCGGCGCGTCGCCCGGTGGGCGGCCGGTGCCCACCTGCCAGGTCCGGACCGCCCACGTCGGGGACACCGGGTCGATCGGCGGGGTGAGCTGGCAGGTCCTCTGGCCGCGGTACGTCATCCACGAGGGGTCGGTGCCGAACAACGACAGCATCGTGCTGCTGGTGCGTTCGCACGGCCTCCGGCTGCTGCTGCTCGGCGACGTCGAGACGCCGGCCGCACGCCAGGTCGACCTGGCCCTGCGAGGCGTCCCGGGCGGCCCGCGGGTCGACGTCCTGAAGGTGGCCCACCACGGGTCGGCGCTGCAGGACCCGGGGCTCGTGCGGGACGCTCGACGCGCGCGCTGGCGCTGGTCAGCGTGGGGAAGGGCAACCCGTACGGTCATCCGGCCGCCAGCACGCTGCGCCTGCTCGCCGGGACGGGCGCCGCCGTCCGGCGGACCGATCTGGACGGCGACATCGCCGTCGTGTCCCGCCACGGGCGGCTGCTCGCCCTCACCCGACCGAGGTGACACCGCCGCGTGACAGGCTGTGCGGGTGGAGCTCACCCCGCTCGTCCTCGTCCTCGGGCCGGAGGAGCTGCTGGTCGAGCGGGCGGTCTCGGCCGCCACCGCGGCGGCCCGGGCCGGTCATCCGGCGACCGAGATCGTGGAGCTCGAGGGCGGCGGGTACGAAGCGGGTGCGCTGGCCGTCCACGCGAGCCCGTCGCTGTTCGCCGAGCCGCGGCTGGTGGTCCTGCACGGGCTGGAGGACGCGGGGGAGGCGCTGGTCACCGACGTGCTGGCCTACCTCGACGAGCCGGCCGACGACGTGACGCTGGTGCTCTGCCATCGCGGGGGGCACGGGGCAAGAAGGTGCTGGACGCCGCCCGGGCCGCCGGCGCCCAGGTCGTCGAGTGCCCGGCCATCAAGAGCGACCGTGACAAGAGCGACTTCGTCACCCGGGAGTTCCGGGCCGCCCGCCGGCAGGTGAGCAACGACGCCGTCCGGGCGCTGGTCGAGGCGGTCGGGCAGCGACCTGCGCGAGCTGGCCAGCGCGTGCGCCCAGCTGGTCGCCGACACCGAGGGCCGGGTGGAGGTCGAGTCGGTGCTGCTCTACCACTCGGGCAAGGTCGAGGCGACCGGCTTCCGGGTGGCCGACGCGGCCGTCAACGGGCGGACCGGCGAGGCGCTCGGCCTGCTCCGCCACGCCCTGGCCACCGGGCTCGACCCGGTGCCCATCGTGGCCGTCCTGGCCGCCAGCCTCCGCACGCTCGCCAAGGTCGCGGCGGCCGGGCGCACCGGCCGGTCGGCCGACGTGGGCAAGGAGCTCGGGCATGGCGCCGTGGCAGGTCGACAAGGCACGGCGGCAGCTGTCCGGCTGGGAGCCGGACGGCCTGGCCCGCTCGATCATCGCGGTCGCCGAGGCCGACGCCGCGGTCAAGGGCGGTGGGCGCGACCCGGAGTACGCCGTCGAGCGGGCCGTGGTGACGGTGGCCGGCGCCCGCGGGGGAAGCGGTCGATGAGGACCTAGAGCGCGGCGGCCTTCTTGGCCAGCGCCGACTTGCGGTTCGCCGCCTGGTTCTTGTGGATGACGCCCTTGCTGACGGCCTTGTCGAGCTTGCGGGTCGCCGCCTGCACGGCCGCCGCCGCGGCCGCCGCGTCGCCGGACTCGGTGGCCTCGCGGGCCGCGCGGACCGACGTCTTCAGCTCGCTCTTGACGGCCTTGTTGCGCTCGTGACGGCGCGCGTTGGTGCCGTTGCGCTTGATCTGGGACTTGATGTTGGCCACAGCCGGGTACTCCAGGTTGTCCGAAGGGTGTTGCCGAGACGGGCGCCCCGGTATGTCCGCGAGCACGTCCGTACAGCACGTCCGTACAGCACATCCGTGGGGCAGCCGCCCAGGTTACCAGTGGGAGCCGAGGCGCTCCAAAAGCCGCGATTCGGGCTAGCCGACCGGCGCCCGCCTCCTCCTCGTCGGCCGCGGCGGCGAACTGCGAGCGGTACAGCGCCTCGTAGGCGCCGCTGGCGCGGCCAGCAGCTCGGCGTGGGTGCCCTGCTCGACGATCTGCCCGGAGTCCATCACCAGGATCAGGTCGGCGTCGCGGATGGTCGAGAGCCGGTGCGCGATGACGAAGCTGGTCCGGTCGCTGCGCAGCGCGGCCATCGCGTGCTGCACCAGCACCTCGGTCCGGGTGTCGACCGAGCTGGTGGCCTCGTCCAGGATCAGGATCGCCGGGTCGGCCAGGAACGCCCGCGCGATCGTGATCAGCTGGCGCTCGCCGGCGCTGATGTTGCCGCCGTCGTCGTCGATGACCGTGTCGTACCCGTCCGGCAGCGAGCGGACGAACCGGTCGACGTACGTCGCGCGGGCCGCCTCGAGGATCTGCTCCTCGCTCGGCCGCGGGGTTGCCGTACGCGATGTTGTCGCGGATGGTGCCGCCGAACAGCCACGCGTCCTGGAGCACCATGCCGATCTGCGCGCGCAGGTCGGCCCGGCGCAGCTGCGTGATGTCGACGCCGTCGATGGTGATCCGCCCGGAGTCCAGGTCGTAGAACCGCATGACCAGGTTGACCAGCGTGGTCTTGCCGGCACCGGTCTGCCCGACGATGGCCACCGTCCGGCCCGGGCTCGACGCTCAGCGACAGGTCCTCGATCAGCGGCCGCTCCGGGTCGTAGCGGAACGACACGTGCTCGAAGGCCACCCGCCCGTGCACGTCGCGGCAGCGTCCGGGCCGGCTCGCTGTCCGGCGTCTGCTCCGGCGCGTCGAGCAGCTCGAAGACCCGCTCGGCCGACGCCACCCCGGACTGCAGGACGTTGGCCATCGAGGCCACCTGGCGTCAGCGGCTGGGTGAACTGGCGGGAGTACTGGATGAACGCCTGCACGTCCCCGAGCGACATCGCGCCCGAGGCGACCCGCAGGCCCCCGACCACGGCGATCGCGACGTAGTTGAGGTTCCCGATGAACATCATCGTCGGCATGATGATCCCGGAGATGAACTGCGCCTTGAAGCTCGCGGCGTAGAGCTCCTCGTTGCTGCGGCCGGAAGCGCTCCTCGACCTCCGGCTGGCGGCCGAACACCTTGACCAGCTCGTGGCCGGTGAACGTCTCCTCGATCTGGCCGTTGAGCACTCCGGTGTGCCGCCACTGGGCGATGAACTGCCGTCTGCGAGCGCTTGGCGATCACCTTCGTGACGATCATCGACAGCGGGATCGTCACCAGCGCGATGAGGGCGAGCAGCGGCGAGACGACGAACATCATGGTCGACCACGCCGATGACGGTGAGCAGCGAGGTCAGCAGCTGGCTCAGGCTCTGCTGCAGGCTCTGCGCGAGGTTGTCGATGTCGTTGGTCACCCGGCTCAGCACCTCGCCGCGCGGCTGGCGGTCGAAGTAGCTCAGCGGCAGGACGGTTGACCTTGTCCTCGACGTCGGCGCGCAGCTGCAGGATCGTGCGCTGCACGGCGCCGTTGAGCAGGTAGCCCTGGACGTAGCGACAGCACCGACGCGGCGACGTAGAGGGCCAGGACACCCCGGCCAGCACCAGGCCGAGGGCGTGGAAGTCGATGCCCTGCCCGGGCACGACCGAGGTGCGGTTCACCAGGTCGGCCAGCCGGCCCTGACCCTGGGCGCGCAGCCCGGCCACGGCCTGGGCCTTGGTCGAGCCGGCCGGCAGCCGGCGCCCGATGACGCCGTCGAAGATGAGGTCGGTCGCGTGACCCAGGATCTTCGGGCCCGAGCGACCGACATGCCCACGCTGGCGAGCGCCAGCAGGACCACGCCGACGACGGTCGTCGCGCTGCGGACGCAGCCGCCCGAGGAGCCGGCGCGGCCGACGGCCCGAAGTCCAGCGACTTCTCGGTGGGCATGCCCGCGTTGCCCCACGGCCCGCCGCCGCCCGGGCCACGACGGCTCGCGGCGGCCGCCGGCGGCAGGCGGTTCGGGCGTCGGTCGGCCGGTGTCGTGGCTCATGCCGCCTCCTCGGCGCTCAGCTGGGACTCGCACGATCTCGGCGTACGTCGGGCTGCTGGCCAGCAGCTCCTCGTGCCGGCCGCGACCCGACCATCTGGCCGTCCTCCAGGACGATGATCTGGTCCGCGTCGATGATCGTGGAGACGCGCTGGGCCACGACGATGATCGTGGCGTTGCGGGCGATCGGGGCCAGTGCGGCGCGCAGCCGGCGGTCCGTGGCCAGGTCGAGCGCCGAGAACGCGTCGTCGAAGAGGTAGATCTCCGGCTGCCGGACCAGCGCCCGGGCGATGGCCAGCCGCTGCCGCTGGCCGCCGGAGACGTTGGTGCCGCCCTGGACGATGGGGGCCTCCAGGCCGTTCGGGCATGGCCTCGACGAAGGCGCGGGCCTGCGCGATGTCGAGCGCCTCCCACAGCTCGTCGTCGGTGGCCTCCGGGTTGCCGTACCGCAGGTTCGAGCCGACGGTGCCGGAGAAGAGGTAGCGGCCGCTGGGGCACCAGCCCGACGCGCCGCCAGAGCACCTCCGGTGCCAGGTCGCGGACGTCGACGCCGTCCACCAGCACCTGCCCGCCCGTGGCGTCGAACAGGCGCGGCACGAGGTTGACCAACGTGGTCTTCCCGGCGCCGGTGCTGCCGATGACCGCCGTCGTCCGGCCCCGCTCGGCGAGCAGCGAGATGCCCTGCAGCACAGGCGACTCGGCCCCGGGATAGCTGAACTCGACGTCACGCAGCTCCAGGCGGCCCAGTCGCGGCGACGTCGGCCACCGGCTGACGCGGGCAGGACCACGGACGACTCGGTGTCGAGCACCTCCTGGATCCGCTCGGCGCAGACGGCCGCGCGGGGGATCATCACGAGCCATGAACGTCGCCATCATGACGGCCAGCAGGATCTGGACCAGGTAGGTCAGGAACGCGGTCAGGGCGCCGATCTGCATGCTGCCCGTTGTCGACCCGGTGGCCGCCGAACCAGAGCACGGCCACGCTGGAGACGTTGAGGACGAGCATGACGGTGGGGAACATGAACGCCATCAGCCGCCCGACCCGGATGGCCGTCGCCGTGACGTCGCCGTTGGCCCGTGCGAACCGCTCGCGTCTCCATCGGCTCGCGGACGAAGGCGCGCACGACCCGGATGCCGGCGATCTGCTCGCGCAGCACCCGGTTGAGCGATGTCGATGCGGGTCTGCATCAGCCGGAACTGCGGCACCATCTGGCTGACGATGGCGCCGATCGCGATGGCCAGGACCGGGCACGGCGACGACGACGAGCCAGGCCAGCCCGAGGTCCTCGTGCAGCGCCATGATGATGCCGCCGACGCCGGTGATGGGCGCGGCGACGAGCAGCGTGCAGGTCATCAGCACGAGCACCTGCACCTGCTGCACGTCGTTCGTCGTCCGGGTGATCAGCGAGGGCGCGCCGAACGCGGCCGACCTCCCGGCTGGAGAACTCACCGACGCGGTGGAAGATCCGGGCCCGCACGTCCCGCCCGAAGCTCATCGCCGTCCGGGCGCCGAAGTAGACGGCGGCGATGGCGCAGACGACCTGGACCAGCGTGATCGTCAGCATCGTCATCCCGGTGCGCAGGATGTACGACGTGTCGCCCGAGCGAGATGCCCTTGTCGATGATGTCGGCGTTCAGGCTCGGCAGGTAGAGCGAGGCGATCGTCTGGATCGTCTGCAGCACGACCACGGCCGCCAGCAGGGCCTTGTACGGGCCGCAGTGAGGTGCGGAGCAGCTGGATCAGCATGGGGTCGCCTCCCGAGATGCCGTGCAGGAGCAGGTCGACGATCTCCTCGGCGGACAGCGGCCGGCCGTGCGAGATCAGGGGGTGGCTGCCGGAGAACGTGACCAGCCGCAGCAGCCGCGCGGCCTGCTCCGGGCGTCATGGTCAGCGTCGTCGGCGTCCGGGGCGAACACCGCGGCGAGCCGCTCGAGGACCCGGTTGTCCCGCTCCCAGTGCTCGTGCGCGGCTCGGGACCGTCGCCGGCCGCGCCGGGGGGCGCCCATCCGCATCGCGGCCATCAGCTGCCAGACACCCTCCAGCCGGCGCTGCATCAGCCGCGTCGCGGCCAGCACGCGCTCGGCCAGCGGCAGCTGCGAGGTCGATGGCCGGCGAGCTGGCGCTCGAGGCGGCCGGTGTCGAACGAGCGCTGCACCACGGCGGCGATCAGCTCGTCCTTGTCCTTGAAGACCCGGAAGAGCGTGCCCTCGGCCACGCTCCGCGGCCTCGGCGATGGCCTTCGTCGTCACGTCGCGGCCGTGCTCGCGGACCAGCGGCAGGGCGGCGGTGAGGATCGCGGCCCGGCGCTCGTCGGGCGGCAGGGGTGCGGCCCGGCGGGAGCGAGGCGCCTGGATGTCGACCACGGGGCCGAGCCTAACTGAGTGATCCATCACCACTCTGACAGTGTAAGTGAGTGAGTGCTCACTCAGTCAACCGGATTACCCCGATCGCCGCAGCCGCCCGGCGTCCGCGAGCGCCTTGCGGAGCAGCCACTCGACGTGCGCGTTGAAGCTGCGCAGGTCGTCCGCCGCCCACCTGGCCAGGGCCTCGTGGACGGCGGGATCCAGGCGGAGCAGGGCGCTCTTGCGCTCGACCGAGGACACGGTGCGGGATCCGGCTGGGCTCACTGGTACAGGGTCCCGGTGTTGACGATCGGGGTCGCCCGACTGTCGCCGCACAAGATGACGAGCAGGTTGCTGACCATGGCGGCCCGGCGCTCCTCGTCCAGTTCGACGACGTGCCGCTCGCTCAGCCGGTTCAAGCGCCATCTCGACCATGCCGACCGCACCGTCGACGATCCGCGCTGCGTGCCGCGATGACCGCCCCGGCCTGCTGGCGCTGGAGCATGACCTGTGCGATCTCGGCGGAGTAGGCGAGGTGGCTGATCCGGACCTCGACGATCTCGATGCCGGCGACCTCGATTCGGGCCGAGACCTCGCGGGCCAGCTCGTCCGCGCCACGTCGTCGGTGTTGGCCCGCAGCGACTCTCGCGCGCCCGCCTCGGAGTCGTACGGCCGCGTGGTGGCGACGTGCCGCAGGGCCGCCTCGGACTGGACCCGGATGAACGACGCGGTAGTCGTCGACCGCGAAGACGGCGCGTGCGGTGTCCGCGACCTGCCACACGACGATGGCCGCGATCTCCACCGGGTTGCCGTCGGCGTCGTTGACCTTCAGGTGGTTGGTCTCGAAGTTGCCGCACCCGCACTTGATGCAACGGCGGGTCAGATCTGACTCGCCATTGCATCGATGCCGGCCGATGGGGGGCCCGCGATCGGACTTGTTACCTGGAGAAACATCGGTGGTTTAGGTTTCCGCCATGGCGGACCTCTTCGACGGCTACCCGCGTGGGCCGGCCTGGGACGAGATGTTCGACGCGGAGGGGGGAGTGCGGCCCGCACTGGTCGACGTCCACTCGGTGCTGTCGGCCGCACCGCCGGGGGAGCTGCAGGCCCGCGCCGACGCCCTCGCCCGGGCGTACCTCGACCAGGGCGTGACCTTCGACGTCGGCGGCGAGGAGCGGCCGTTCCCGCTCGACATCGTCCCGCGCGTGGTGGACGCGGAGGACTGGGAGGTCATCGAGCGCGGCGTGGCCCAGCGGGTGCGCGTGCTGGAGGCCTTCCTGGCCGACGTGTACGACGGGCAGCAGGCCGTGCGCGACGGCGTGGTCCCGAAGGCGCTGCTGCTGTCCTCGGCCCACTTCCATCGAGCGGTCGCCGGCATCCGGCCGCCCGGCGGCGTCCGGGTGCACGTCGCGGGCATCGACCTGGTGCGCGACCCCGCCGGGGTCTTCCGCGTCCTCGAGGACAACGTGCGCGTGCCGAGCGGCGTGTCCTACGTCATGACCAACCGCAGCGCGATGTCCTCGGTGCTGCCCGAGGTGTTCGCCCAGCACCGCATCTCGCCGGTGAGCGAGTACCCGCGGCGGCTGCTCGACGCCCTGCGGGCCTGCGCGCCGGAGGGCGTCGCGGACCCGACCGTCGTCGTGCTGACGCCGGGGGTGTTCAACGGCGCCTACTTCGAGCACGCCCTGCTGGCCCGCACGATGGGCATCGAGCTGGTCGACGGCAGCGACCTGGTCTGCCGCTCGGGCCGCGTGCTGATGCGGACGACCGCCGGCCTGCAGCCGGTCGACGTGATCTACCGGCGAGTCGACGACGAGTTCCTCGACCCGGTGCACTTCCGCGAGGACTCGATGCTCGGCTGCCCGGGCATCATCAACGCCGCTCGCGCCGGCCGGGTCACGATCGCCAACGCCGTCGGCAACGGGGTCGCCGACGACAAGCTGCTCTACACCTACGTGCCCGACCTGATCCGCTACTACCTGGCCGAGGAGCCGATCCTGCCCAACGTCACCACGTGGCGGCTGGAGGAGCCGGGTGCCCTCGAGGAGGTGCTGGACCGGCTGGCCGAGCTCGTGGTCAAGCCGGTCGACGGCTCGGGCGGCAAGGGCATCGTGATCGGCCCGCACAGCACGGCGGCCGAGCTGGCCGCCGTCGGGATGCGCCTGCTGGAGGACCCCCGCGGGTGGATCGCCCAGCCACTCGTCCAGCTCTCCACCGTGCCGACCCTCGTGGGTGAGCGCCTCGAGCCGCGCCACGTCGACCTGCGGCCGTTCGCGGTCAACGACGGCTCCGACGTCTTCGTGCTGCCCGGCGGCCTGACCCGGGTCGCCCTCGGCCGTGGCGAGCTGGTCGTGAACAGCAGCCGCGGCGGCGGGTCGAAGGACACCTGGGTGCTGGAGCCCGAGCCGCACGCCAGCCCTGGCTCGACCGGGCGCGACCCCGAGCAGGACGCGGCCGCTCCAGCCGCCGGTGCGTCGTGCCGCGCGGCATGCGGCCGGCCGACACCCGCCGCGACCAGCAGCAGCAGCAACAGCAGTCGACGATCCGGCCGGGGCAGGGGTGAGGTCGTGCTGAGCCGCATCGCCGAGTCCCTGTTCTGGATCGGCCGCTACGTCGAGCGGGCCGAGTGCACGGCCCGGCTGCTCGACGTGCACCTGCAGATGGTGGTCGAGGACCCCTGGGTCGAGGAGGAGACCGCCTGCGCCACGCTGCTCAGCATCATGGGCTGCGGCGACGAGAAGCAGCCGAACCGCGCGAGCGTCGTGCGCCTCCTGGCGTACGACGAGACGTCGCCCTGGTCGATCGCCCGCTGCCTCAGCGGGGCCCGTGAGAACGGCCGCCGGGCCCGCGAGACGCTCTCCACCGAGCTGTGGGAGGTCCTCAACACGACCTGGAACACCCTGCCCTCCGGCCGCTGGCGCGCCTCCCGCGACGCGATCTTCTTCCGCTGGGTGCGCGAGCGGACCTCGCTGGTCGCCGGGGTCGCCGACGGCACGATGAGCCGGGACGAGGGCTGGCACTTCCTCATGCTCGGCCGCAGCCTGGAGCGGGCCGACATGACCGCCCGGCTGGTGGCGACGACCGTGGTCTCCCGGGGCCCCACCGCGGCCTGGCCGACGCTGCTGCTGGCCTGCGGCGCGCGGGAGGTCTTCCTGCGCACGTACCGCGGCATGGAGGCGGACCGCGACGCCGCGGAGTTCATCCTGCTCGACCGGCTGTTCCCGCGCTCGATCGTGCACGCCCTGGGCCAGGCCGAGTCCTGCCTGGAGCAGATCGCCGGCCTGGAGCAGCGGATCGGGGTGCACGACGAGGCCCTGCGGGTGCTCGGCGCGGCGCGGGCCGGCCTGGAGTACACCCCGGTCCCCGACATCGTCACCCGGCTGCCCGAGCTGATGGAGGAGGTCCAGCTGGCCTGCTCGTCGGCCAGCAACGTGATCGGCAAGCGGTACTTCGAGGGCTCGAACGCCATGTCCTGGATCGGGGAGAGCCTGTGAGCGTGCGGGTGGAGATCGTGCACCGCACGGGCTTCCGGTACGACGAGCCGGTCATGGCGTCGTACAACGAGGCCCGGATGACGCCGATGACCACGCCCCGGCAGCAGACCCTGCGCGCTCGCCTGGACGTCCGGCCCAACTCCTGGGAGACGACGTACGTCGACTACTGGGGCACCCAGGTGACGGCGTTCGAGGTGCTGCGTCCCCACGACCAGCTGGAGGTGACCGCGCGCAGCGTGGTCGAGCTCGACGAGGTGGCGCCGTTCCCCGGGGCCGAGCCGACCGGTCTCGGCATCGGCCGGCTGAGCTGGTCGGAGCTGGCCGCCCCGGCCGTCCGCGACGAGCACATCGAGATGCTGATGGTGACGCCGCGGACCGAGCCCACCGACGACCTCCAGGAGCGGATCGCGGGCTGGCGGGGCTCCGGCACGCCCGACGACGCCGCCCGCCGGATCTGCGACCTCGTGCACGACGAGGTCAGCTACGTGCCGGGCAGCAGTGGCGTCTCCAGCACGGCGGCCGACGCCTGGCGGGCCGGCCAGGGGGTGTGCCAGGACATCGGCCACCTGTGCGTGGGCGCCATCCGGTCGCTCGGCATCCCGGCCCGCTACGTCTCCGGGTACTTCGACCCGCGCCAGGCCCCGCTGCCCGGTGAGGTCACCAGCGCCCAGAGCCACGCCTGGGTCGAGTGGTGGGCCGGCGACTGGACGGCGTTCGACCCCACCAACGCGGTCCCGCCGGACGACCGGCACGTCGTCGTCGGCCGGGGCCGTGACTACGGCGACGTCAGCCCGCTCAAGGGCATCTACTCGGGGTCATCGCCGTCGACCCTGTTCGTCGAGGTCCAGATCCGGCGGCTCGGCTGAACGTCGGCCTCGGCCACCCATGGGACGATTGAGCCGTGTCCCCGATGGCCCGCACGGCGCTCGTCCCTGCTGCCACGCCACCTGAGCTGATCCGCAACTTCTGCATCATCGCCCACATCGACCACGGCAAGTCGACCCTGGCCGACCGGATGCTCCAGCTCACCGGGGTCGTCGACGCGCGGGCCATGCGGGCGCAGTACCTCGACCGGATGGACATCGAGCGCGAGCGCGGCATCACGATCAAGAGCCAGGCCGTGCGGATGCCGTGGGCGGTCGAGGACGCCGACGGGACCTCCACGACGTACGCGCTGAACATGATCGACACCCCGGGCCACGTCGACTTCACCTACGAGGTGTCCCGCTCGCTGGCCGCCTGCGAGGGCGCCGTGCTGCTGGTCGACGCGGCGCAGGGGATCGAGGCCCAGACGCTGGCCAACCTCTACCTCGCGATGGAGAACGACCTGCACGTCATCCCGGTGCTGAACAAGATCGACCTGCCGGCCGCGCAGCCCGAGAAGTACGCCGACGAGCTGTCCCGCCTCATCGGCTGCGACCCGTCCGACGTCCTGCTGACGTCCGGCAAGACCGGTCAGGGCGTCGAGCCGCTGCTGGACCACATCGTGGCCGAGTTCCCCCCGCCGCAGGGCGACCCGGCCGCACCGGCGCGGGCGATGATCTTCGACTCGGTCTACGACACCTACCGCGGCGTCGTGACCTACGTCCGCGTCATCGACGGCCACCTGTCGCCGCGGGAACGGATCGCGATGATGTCGACCCGCGCGACCCACGAGCTGCTCGAGATCGGCGTCATCGCGCCGGAGCCCACGCCCACGAACGGCCTCGGCGTCGGGGAGGTCGGCTACCTCATCACCGGCGTCAAGGACGTGCGGCAGTCGCGCGTGGGTGACACGGTGACGAACGCGAACCGGCCTGCGACACAGGCGCTGTCGGGCTACCAGGACCCCAAGCCGATGGTCTTCTCCGGGCTCTACCCGATCGACGGCTCGGACTACCCGGACCTGCGGGACGCGCTCGACCGGCTGAAGCTGAACGACGCCGCACTGGTCTACGAGCCGGAGACCTCGGCCGCGCTGGGCTTCGGGTTCCGCTGCGGCTACCTCGGCCTGCTGCACCTGGAGATCGTGCGCGAGCGGCTCGAGCGGGAGTCCGAGCTCGACCTCATCTCCACCGCTCCCAACGTCGTCTACCAGGTGACGATGGACGACGGGACCGAGGTCACCGTGACCAACCCGTCGGAGTACCCGACCGGCAAGGTGGCCGAGGTCCGGGAGCCGGTCGTGCGGGCCACGATCCTGGCGCCGAGCGAGTTCATCGGCACGATCATGGAGCTGTGCCAGGGGCGGCGCGGGTCGCTGCTCGGCATGGACTACCTCTCCGAGGACCGCGTCGAGATGCGGTACACGCTCCCGCTGGCCGAGATCGTCTTCGACTTCTTCGACCTGCTGAAGTCCAAGACCCGCGGCTACGCCTCGCTGGACTACGAGCTGAACGGCGACCAGCCGGCCGACCTGGTGAAGGTCGACATCCTCCTGCAGGGCGAGCAGGTCGACGCCTTCAGCGCGATCGTGCACCGGGACAAGGCCTACGCGTACGGCGTCGAGATGGCCGGCAAGCTGCGCAAGCTCATCCCGCGGCAGCAGTTCGAGGTGCCGATCCAGGCCGCGATCGGGGCTCGCATCATCGCCCGCGAGACCATCCGGGCGATGCGCAAGGACGTGCTCGCCAAGTGCTACGGCGGTGACATCACCCGCAAGCGCAAGCTGCTGGAGAAGCAGAAGGAGGGCAAGAAGCGGATGAAGATGGTCGGCCGGGTCGAGGTGCCGCAGGAGGCCTTCATCGCCGCCCTGTCCAACGAGCCCGTCCCCGTGGACAAGGGCCGCAAGTAGCCACGCCCTCGCCGGTCACGGCGGTCCTGGCGGTCGGGCGCGGCCTCGCGGGTGCTTGCCATCCGATGCCGTCGCTCGCGGTCACCGCGTTCGCGACCGCCCTGGCCGTCTCGGCCGGACTGGGCGCCGGGCGGGTGGTGCTGCTCGCAGCCGCGGTGCTGACCGGCCAGCTGTCGGTCGGCTGGCTGAACGACTACGTCGACCGCGACCTGGACCGCCGGGCCGACCGCCCGGACAAGCCGCTCGCCGTCGGCTCGGCCACGGCCGGCCAGGTCCGGGCCGCGTTCGCCGCGGCCGCGCTCGCCTGCGTGGTGACGTCGCTCGCGCTCGGTCTGCTGCCCGGCCTGCTCCACCTGGCCGCCGTCGCCTCCGCCTACTCCTACGACCTCGGGCTCAAGCGGACGATGGTCAGCTGGCTGCCGTTCGCCGTCTCGTTCGGGATCCTTCCGGCCGTCGTGACCACCAGCCGGCCGGGGCACCCGTTCCCTCCGGCCGCGATCTGGGTGGCCGGCGCCGCGCTCGGGGTGGCCGCCCACCTGGCGAACACCGTCAAGGACACCGAGGCCGACGCCCGGACCGGGGTGCGGGGCTTCCCGCAGGCCATCGGGCCGCGCCGGTCGCTGACCCTGGCCGCGGCCTTCGTCGCCGTCGCCGGCGTGGCGGTCGTCGTCGCCACGCCGCACTCCGCGCCGGCCTGGGTCTTCGCCGCGCTGGCGCTCGTCGCGGCGGTGCTCGCGGGGGTGGGCGGCCGCCGGACGGCGTTCGCCGGGACGGTCGCCGCGGCGGCGCTGGTGGTGGTGGGGGTCGTGCTGTCCGGCGGGGCCGGCGGATAGCCGGCGGCGGGAACGTGCGGCCGGAGTCCGGACGGGCGCCGAAATGCCCTTGCCGGGTAGGACAGGATGGGTGCCATGGCCACTCTCGAGTCGGTGAACCTCGTGTTCCAGATCCTCGACGACCCGGGCGGGACGCCGGGCCGGACCGCGATCGACAAGCGCCCGCACGAGGGCCGGGTCTACGTCGCCGAGCGCGGCCTGTCCGGAGACGCCCAGATGGACACCCGTGACCACGGGCGGCCGTGGCAGGCGGCCTACGCCTACGCGCAGGAGGACCTGGACTGGTGGCGGGACCAGCTCCAGCGCGAGCTGAGCCCGGGCATGTTCGGGGAGAACCTCACCACCTCCGGCATCGACGTCACCGGCGCGGTCATCGGCGAGGTCTGGCGCGTCGGGGACGGCCCCGAGGCCGTGCAGCTCGAGGTCACCACTCCGCGCATCCCGTGCCGCACGTTCGCCGACTTCCTGGGCGAGTCGGGCTGGGTCCGGCGGTTCAGCGAGCACGGCGCGCCCGGCGCCTACCTCCGGGTGCTCCAGACCGGGTACGTGCGGGCCGGCGACCCCATCGAGGTGGTCCGGCGGCCCCGGCACGGCGTCCGGATCGGCGACGTCTTCCCGTCCGTCCGCCGGGAGAGTGCATCGGCGCTGGTGAGCGCGCACGACAGCGGTGAGGTCGACGTCGTCGGCGAGCTGTACGACGAGGCGGTGCGGGTCCTCGGCCAGGCCTGGCCGGCGGCCGTTCCGGCACCTCGGTAGGCCGATGGCCAGCGCCCTGCCCGACGGCCGCCCGGCGCCGCCCGACGGCGCGCTGCCGCAGGGCGCGCTCGACTCCCTCGACGGACGCCCGTTCGGGGTCTACCTGCACATCCCGTTCTGCGCGGTGCGCTGCGGCTACTGCGACTTCAACACCTACACGGCGCTGGAGCTCGGAGGCGGTGCCAGCCAGGCGGCGTACGCCGAGACGGCGGCCCGCGAGCTGGCCCTGGCCGAGCGGGTCCTGGGCGCGGGCTCGCGTGCGGTCCCGGCGGCGGAGACGGTGTTCTTCGGCGGCGGCACGCCCACGCTGCTCCCGGCCCGCGACCTGGTCCGGCTGCTGGACCGGGTGCGTGCGGTCTTCGGCCTGGCTCCCGGCGCCGAGGTGACGACCGAGGCCAACCCCGACTCGGTCACCCGGGAGTCCCTGGCCGAGCTGGCGGCGGGCGGGGTGACCCGGGTGTCCTTCGGAATGCAGTCGGCGGTGCCCCGGGTGCTGGCCACACTCGACCGCACGCACGACCCCGAGCGGGTGCCGCAGGCCGTGGCCTGGGCCCGGGAGGCAGGGCTGGCGGTCAGCCTCGACCTGATCTACGGGACGCCGGGGGAGTCGGTGCCGGACTGGTCGGCCAGCCTGGACGCGGCCCTGAGCTGCGCGCCCGACCACCTGTCGGCGTACGCGCTGGTGGTCGAGGCGGGGACCCGGCTCGCGGCACGGGTCGCCCGCGGCGAGGTGCCGATGCCCGAGGACGACGACGAGGCCGACAAGTACGAGCTGGCCGACGAGCGGCTGTCCGCCGCCGGCCTGTCCTGGTACGAGATCAGCAACTGGGCCCGCACGCCGGACGACGCCTGCCGGCACAACCTCGGCTACTGGCGGGACGGCAACTGGTGGGGCGTCGGGCCCGGCGCGCACAGCCACGTCGGCGGGGTCCGGTGGTGGAACGTCAAGCACCCCGTGGCATACGCCGGGCGGGTGGACGGCGGCGTCAGCCCGGCCCAGGCCCGGGAGGTGCTCACCGCGGACGAGCGGGAGGCCGAGCGCGTGCTGCTCGGCGTCCGGCTGGCCGAGGGGCTGCCCCTGACCGGCCAAGGCAGTGGGGCCGCGTGGGCGGACCGCGCCGTGCAGGGCCTGGTGGCCGACGGGCTGGTCGACGCCGCCGCCGCGGCGGCCGGCTCCGTGGTGCTGACGCTGCGCGGGCGGCTGCTGGCCGACACGGTGGTCCGGACCCTGCTCAGCGCCCCCGCGGACGCCACGGTCCCCGCATGACGAACGTCACCAGTTCGTGTCCGATATGGGGATCGTCGGTGGTTCGCCTTAGGGTGCAACGGTGAGATCGGGGAGCTGCGCCGCCAGGTGGCAGGTGCGAGCACGGGCGCGGGCATGAGCACGGTTGCCCGGTCCCAGGAGACTCCTGTCCCCGAGGGCCAGCCGATCGCGCTGGCGGTCAGCCGCCCGCACCTGGTGCCGGAGCTGCTGTTGGTCGCGGCGCTGTACCTGACGTACAGCATCGGTCGGTACCTGGCCGCGCCGGCCGGTGCGTATGCGCATGCGGAGTCGCTGTGGCACTTCGAGCGGTGGGTCCACCTGCCGAGCGAGGCCTGGGTGCAGCGCCTGGCCCTGCACGCTCCGCGGGTCGTGGACCTGGCCAACCTGCACTACCAGGTCGGCTACGTCGTCTCGCTGGTCGGCTCCCTGGTCTGGCTCTACGTGCGCCACCCCCGGCACTACATCTGGTACCGCCGGTTCCTGACGCTGGTGACCGGCCTGGGCCTGCTGGGGCAGATCTTCTACCCGATGGCCCCGCCGCGGCTGCTGCCCGGGGACGGGGTGGTGGACACCGCGCAGATCTACGGGCACGCGGTGTTCGGGCCGGTCGGCACCGGCCTGGCCAACCAGTACGCGGCGATGCCCTCGCTGCACGTCGGCTGGGCCGTGGTGGTGGCCGTGGGGGCCATCGTCATCCTGCGCAGCCGCTGGCGCTGGCTGTTCGTGCTGCACCCGATCCTGACCCTGGCCGTCGTGGTCGTGACCGGGAACCACTACTGGACCGACGGCATCGTGGCCACCGTCATCGTCGCCGTGGCCGCCCTGGTCTCCCGAGCGTGGCTACCGGAGGACCCGCCCACCACCGCGCCGTAGACTTGGCACTCCAGGCATGGGAGTGCCAGTTGTCCGACGGGCGAGGGAGGGTGGCATGACCGAGGACCGCCGCCTCGCCGTGCTCCGCGCGATCGTCCAGGACTACGTCCAGACCCGCGAGCCGGTGGGCTCCCGCGCGCTGGTCGACCGCCACCACCTGGGCGTGTCGCCCGGCGACCATCCGCAACGACATGGCCGCGCTGGAGGAGGAGGGCCTGATCGCCCAGCCCCACACCAGCGCCGGCCGGGTGCCGACCGACGCGGGCTACCGGCGTTCGTCGACCGGCTCTCCGGCGTGAAGCCCCTGTCCGCCGCCGGAGAAGCGGGCGATCCACACCCTGCTCGACGGCGCGGTCGACCTCGACGACGTCGTCGACCGGACCGTGCGGCTGCTGGCCTCGCTGACCCACCAGGTGGCGGTGGTGCAGTACCCGAGCCTGACCCGGTCCAGCGTGCGGCACATCGAGCTGGTGCCGATCGGCGGCCCGCGCCTGCTGCTGGTGCTGATCGCCAGCACCGGCCGGGTCGAGCAGCGGATCGTCGACGCCGGGCGCGACCTGTCGACACCGGGCGGCGACGTCCTGGTCGGGGAGCTGCGGGCCCGGCTCGGAGCGGCCGCGTGTCGGGCGCCGGTTCGGCGACGCCGCCGACCGGATGCGCGAGATGCCCGGACGCCTTCCCGCCGGACGACCGGGACTGCGTGCGCGCCGTCATCACCGCCCTCAGCGACGTCCTCGTCGAGGAGCGCGAGGACCGCATGGTCCTCGCCGGGACGGCCAACCTGACCCGGTTCGGCGAGGACTTCCCGCAGACGATCGCCCCGGTCCTGGAGGCGCTGGAGGAGCACGTCGTCCTGCTGCGCCTGCTGGGCGAGATGGCGCGCCGACACCAGCTCCGTGGCCGTGCGGATCGGCAGCGAGAACCGCGTCGAGGGCCTGCAGGCCACGAGCATGGTCTCCACCGGCTACGGCAGCGGCTCGGAGGTGCTGGCCGGTCTCGGCATCCTCGGCCCGACCCGCATGGACTACCCCACGACGATCGCCGCGGTCCGGGCCGTCGCGGCGTACGTCTCCCGGATCCTGGCCGACTAGGCCGGTGCGCAGGTCGATGAGAGGTTTGTGGTGAGCGACTTCTACGAGGTGCTCGGCGTGAGCCGGGAGGCCTCCCCGGACGAGATCAAGCGGGCCTATCGCAAGCTGGCGCGACAGCTGCATCCGGACGTCAACCCCGACCCGGCGGCCGGCGAGCAGTTCAAGGCTGGTCAGCCAGGCCTACGACGTGCTGTCCGACGCCGACAAGCGGCGGGCGTACGACCTGGGCGGCACCGGCTTCGGCAACGGCGCCGGCGCCGGGTTCGGCCAGGGCTTCTCCTTCAGCGACATCATGGACGCGTTCTTCGGCGGCGGCGCGGCCCCCGGCGGCCGCGGCCCGCGCTCGCGCCAGCAGCGGGGCCAGGACGCGCTCATCCGGCTCGACGTCGACCTCGCGGCGGCGGCGTTCGGCGCCGAGCGGGAGCTCGCGATCGACACCGCGGTCGTCTGCCCGACCTGCTCCGGCAGCGGCGCCCAGCCGGGCACCGGCACCCGCCAGTGCGAGGTCTGCAGCGGGCGCGGCGAGATCCAGCAGGTGCAGCGCTCGTTCCTGGGTCAGGTCATGACCTCGCGGCCGTGCCCGAACTGCCACGGCTTCGGCACGCGTCATCGCCGACCCCTGTCTCGAGTGCTCGGGCGAGGGCCGGGTCCGGGTCCGCCGCACGCTGACCCTGAAGATCCCGGCCGGTGTCGACACCGGCACGCGCATCCAGCTCCCGGGCGAGGGCGAGGTGGGGCCCGGCGGCGGACCGCACGGTGACCTGTACGTCGAGATCAACGTCAGCGCAGCACCCGACGTTCACCCGCCGGGGCGACGACCTGCACTGCACGGTCGAGCTGCCGATGACCGCGGCCGCCCTCGGGACGACCCTGAGCCTGGAGTCCCTGGACGGCCCGGAGGCGGTCGACATCCCGGCCGGGACCCAGAGCGGGCAGGTCGTCACGCTGCGGGACAGGGGCGTGACGCATCTGCGCGCCTCCGGCCGCGGCGACCTGATCGTGCACGTCGACGTGCAGACCCCGACCCGGCTGGACGAGCAGCAGGAGCAGCTGCTGCGCGAGCTGGCCGCGCTGCGCGGCGAGGAGCGGGCCGAGGGCCGCCTCGCCCCGGCGCACGGCGGGATCTTCTCGCGCCTGCGCGACGCCTTCTCCGGCCGCTGACGCCGTGACCGCGCCGCTGTTCCTCGTCGGCCGCGGCGTCGCTGGACTGCCGTCGAGGTCGGTGCACGAGGTGCGTGCTGGACGGCCCGGAGGGCCGGCACGCCGTCCAGGTCCGCCGGCTCGGGGCCGGCGAGCGGGTCGACCTCGCCGACGGTCACGGACGCCGCGCCGAGGGCGTCGTGGTGCGGGTCGACGCCGCGGCGAAGTCGCCCAGCCTGGTCCTGCGCGTCGAAGCCGTGGCGGACGAGCCGGAGCCCGCGCCACGGTTCGTGCTCGTCCAGGCGCTGGCCAAGGGCGACCGCGACGTCGCGGCGGTCGAGGCCGCGACCGAGCTCGGCGTGGACGTGGTCGTGCCCTGGCAGGCGGAGCGGTCGGTCGTCGTCTGGCGCGGGGAGCGGGCAGTCAAGAGTCAGAGCCGTTGGGCGGCAACGGTTCTCGCCGCCGCCAAGCAGTGCGCGGCGCTCGCGGGTGCCGGACGTCGCCCCGGTCGCCGGCACCGCCGAGGTGGCCGAGCTGGTGGCCGAGTCGGCGCTGGCTGTGGTCCTGCACGAGGACGCCGACCAGCCGCTGAGCGCCGTGCCGCTGCCGCCCGCGGGCGACGTGCTGGTGGTGGTCGGGCCGGAGGGCGGCATCGGCTCCGGTGAGCTGGAACGGCTGACCGGTGCGGGGGCGGTCGCCGTACGCCTGGGCTCCACGGTCCTGCGCTCGTCCACCGCTGGGCCGGCGGCGCTCGCCGTCCTCAGCGCGCGGTCGCGCTGGACCTAGCGGACGACGAACGTCACCGAGTCCGAACCGGCGAGCGTTCCGTTGCCCTGCTCGTCCGGCTCGTAGGCCCGGAACGTGTAGACGCCGGGCGACAGGCCGGAGAGCGTGACCTGCCAGGTCCCGCGCTGGGGACAGCCGGAGCTCGCCGTGGTGTGGCCGGAGCGCAGGACCGGCCCGCGCGTCGTCGGCCCTCCGCCGGTGACCTCCCACGCGACGTTCCCCTCGAACGTGCAGGCCTGGCCGGACACACTCACCTGGCCATGGACTACTTGCCCCTGCTCGGGTGCCAGCACCCAGATCGCGCGCCAGGTCCTCGAAGGCCAGCGCCATGGGCGGCCGGTGGAAGACCTGGTCCGTGGACAGCGACCCGAAGAGCTTCCCCGGCCGGCCGTCGAACAGGATCCGCACGCCGAGCCCGGCGTCCCGGGCCACCGCAGACGCGGTCCAGGCCAGCTGCTGGGCGGCCAGCCGGGCTTGCGCGGGCGTCCGGCCGTTGACCTCGGTCTCGGCGGCCGGCAGATTCACGTCGACCTCCGAGGTGCCGACGAGCGTGATCCTGAGGAACCCCTTCGTCAGCCGCAGCCAGGGGGAGAAGTCCTCGGGGCGGTCCGGGGAGCCGGGGTCGACCGCGTGGCCCAGCGCCTGCCACATCGCCTGGTACCGCGGGGTGCAGACCGGGTCCTTGACGTTCATCGGACACAGGGGGATGTGGGAGTCGAGGAACTCCCGGTAGAGACCGGTCGCGTTCCGGCCGAGGAAGTACACCGGCACGGGGGATGTCGGACCGGTCGGTGGCGAGGGCGAGTACGCCGGTGTGGGGGACGCCGGCGTCGACGGCCCCGGGTTCGCGGTGGGCGACGTGACGGGGGTGACGGCCCGTTGACGAGCCGGCGGGTGCTGGCTGACCGAGGCGTAGACGCCGCCTCCCACCAGCACGAGCGCGGCGGCTGCGGCGGCGACCGGCACCCAGCGGCGGCGGCCCCGGGCCGCCTCGTCGCGGATCCGGTCGAGCCGCTCTCCCGGCTCGATCTCCGCTGCCTCGGACCGGAGCACCTCGGCAAGCATGTGGGGGAGGGGATCCTGCTCCGCTGGCGTGGTCATGCTCGGTCCTCCTCGTTCGCCGGGGTGCCCAGCTGTGCTCGCAGCGCCGAGATCCCGCGCGAGGCGTGGGTCTTCACCGATCCGCGGGTGATCCCGAGAGTGGAGGCGATGTCGCTCTCGGACAGGTCCAGGTAGTAACGCAGGACCAGCACCTCCCGCTGCCGGGCCGGCAGTCTGGCGATCAGCGCCATCACCTCGTCGTGGTCCCGCTCGCGCAGAGCCGACGCCTCCGCGCTCATCGCCGTACGGGGGCGGTTGTCCCCGGCCTCGACCGCGGCGTAGCGCTCCCGCACACGGCGACGGCGCAGCGCGCTGCGCGAGCCGTTGACGACGCAGGTGCGCAGGTAGGCCAGTGCGGCCTCGGGCGAGCGCACCGACCCCCAGCGCCGGTACGTCGCCACGAACGCCTCCTGCGCGATGTCCTCCGCCACCTGCTGGTCCCGGACGAGCAGCCACGCCAGCCGGACCAGGCTGCGCCAGTGGGCGGCGTACAGCGCGGTGAGCGCCACGTCGGCCGGCCAGGGGCCGGTCGAGGCGTCGATGGGTTCCTCGAGGGTGCCCACGGCGTACGGTCTCACGCAGTCAAGGACGCGCAGCCGCCCCGCGAGGTTGACCGATCGGTAGGGTCGGGCCGTGACTGAGGCGACCGAGATCAGCGAGATCGACGTGTCGGACCCCGACTGCCTGTTCTGCCGGATCGTCTCCGGGCAGGTCCCGGCCGACGTGGTGGCCGAGGGCGAGCAGGTCCTGGCCTTCCGGGACATCGACCCGGTCGCTCCCACGCACGTGCTGGTCATCCCGCGCGAGCATCACCGGACCATCGGCGAGCTCGCCCGGTCCGCCCCCGAGGCCCTGGTCGCCCTGGTCCGGATGGCCCAGGACGTCGCCGACCGGGAGTGCGGCGGACAGTTCCGGTTCGTCGCGAACAGCGGCGCCGACGCCCAGCAGAGCGTGGCCCACGCGCACGGTCACGTCATCGGCGGCCGCCGGATGACCTGGCCACCCGGCTGAGCGGGCCGTTCACGACCCACTCGCGGCGTTCCGGCCGGTTACGCTGGTAGCCACGATGACAGATCTGACCACCCCGCAGCCGCCCGAGGGCGAGCCCACCTCTCCGCCGACCGCCGAGCCCATGGACGCGCCGAACGATGCGTCGACGGATGCGCCGCCGGCGCACACCATCGTCATCCCGCCGGACGTGCAGATGGTGAGCCTCCTCGGCCCGCGCGACGAGCTGCTGCGCACGGTCGAGCGCGCGTTCCCGAAGCTGGACGTCCGGGTCCGCGGCAACGAGGTCACGGTCGTCGGCTCGTCCGGTGAGATCGCGCTCTTCGAGCGGCTGCTCGACGAGCTGCTGGCCGTGCTCCGCGTCGGCCAGACCCTCACCGCGGACGCGGTCGAGCGCTCGGTGGGCATGCTGCGCTCGCAGACCGCCGAGCGGCCGGCCGACGTCCTGACGCTGAACATCCTGTCCAACCGCGGCCGCACCATCCGGCCCAAGACGCTGAACCAGAAGCGCTACGTCGACGCGATCGACGCCAACACCATCGTGTTCGGCATCGGCCCCGCCGGCACCGGCAAGACCTACCTGGCCATGGCCAAGGCCGTCCAGGCCCTGCAGGCCAAGCAGGTCAACCGGATCATCCTGACCCGGCCGGCGGTCGAGGCGGGGGAGCGCCTGGGCTTCCTGCCCGGCACGCTGACCGAGAAGATCGACCCGTATCTGCGGCCGCTGTACGACGCCCTGCACGACATGATCGACCCCGAGTCGATCCCGCGGCTGATGGCCGCCGGCACCATCGAGGTCGCGCCGCTGGCCTACATGCGCGGCCGCTCGCTGAACGACGCGTTCATCATCCTGGACGAGGCGCAGAACACCTCGCCCGAGCAGATGAAGATGTTCCTGACCCGGCTCGGGTTCGGCTCGCAGATGGTGGTGACCGGCGACGTCACCCAGATCGACCTGCCGGACGGCACCCAGTCCGGCCTGAAGATCGTCCAGAGCATCCTGGACGGTCTCGACGACGTGCACTTCGCGATGCTCACCAGCCACGACGTCGTACGGCACCGGCTGGTCAGCGCGATCGTCGACGCCTACGGCCGGTACGACGCCGAGCAGGCTCCACTCTCCGCGCAGCGCGACGCCGGCAACCGGCCGCGCTCCGGCCGCAACAACCGCCGCTGACCCGGCGGCACGGTCATGAGCATCGAGGTCAACAACGAGACGGACGTCCGGGTCGACGAGCACGAGCTGGTCGAGCTGGCCCGTCACGTCCTCGGCGAGCTGCGGGTGCACCCGCAGGCCGAGCTGTCGATCATCCTGGTCGACGAGGTCGCGATGGAGCGGCTGCACGTGCAGTGGATGGACCTGCCCGGCCCGACCGACGTGATGAGCTTCCCGATGGACGAGCTGCGGCCGGGCAGCGAGGACCGCGAGCCCGAGCCGGGCCTGCTGGGCGACATCGTGCTCTGCCCGAGCGTGGCCGAGCGGCAGGCGCGGGACGCCGGGCACGCGACGGAGGAGGAGCTGCTGCTGCTCACGACGCACGGCATCCTGCACCTGCTGGGCTACGACCACGCCGAGCCGGAGGAGGAGCGCGAGATGTTCGGTCTGCAGCGCAAGCTCCTGCTGACCTTCCTCGCCGGCCGGGGCAAGACCGCGGAGCGCTGAGATGGTCGACGCGGGGCCGCGCGCGCTCCTGGTCGTCCTCGCCATCCTGCTGACCGGCGTCGGAGGCTTCATCGCGGCGGCCGAGGCCGCGGTGTCGCGGGTGTCCCGCAGCACGGTGGCCGACCTGGTGGCCGAGGGCCGGCCGGCGTCCCGCTCGCTCTCGCTGGTGGTCGCCGACACCGCGCCGTACCTCTCGGTGGCGACGTTCCTGCGCGTGGTCAGCGAGTCGGCGGCCGCGGTGATGATCACGATCGTCTGCGCCGGCTGGCTGCACAGCTGGTGGTCGGTGCTGCTCGTCGCCGGCGGTGTCATGACCGTGCTGTCGTTCGTCCTCGGCGGCGTCAGTCCCCGGACCGTCGGGCGGCAGCACGCCGTCGTCGTCTCGCTCGTCGCCGCGCCGCTCCTGGTCTGGCTGTCCCGGCTGCTGGGCCCGATCGCGCACCTGCTGGTCGCGCTCGGCAACGCGGTGACGCCGGGCCGCGGGTTCCGCGACGGGCCGTTCGCCTCGGAGTCCGAGCTGCGCGACCTGGTGGACCTGGCCGGGGAGAACTCGGTGATCGAGGCGAGCGAGCGGGAGATGATCCACTCGGTGTTCGAGCTCGGTGACACCGTCGTCCGTGAGGTCATGGTGCCGCGGACCGACATGCTGGTGATCGAGCGGGGAAAGACTCTGCGCCAAGGCTTCTCGCTCTTCCTGCGCTCCGGGTTCTCCCGCGTCCCGGTCGTCGGCGACGGTCCGGACGACGTGCTGGGCGTGCTCTACCTCAAGGACGTCGCTCGGCGGCTGAACGCCGATCCCGTCGGCGGCCACCCTCCCCGTCGAGCAGCTCATGCGGCCGGCGGTGTTCGTGCCGGACAGCAAGCCGGCGGACGACCTGCTGCGCGAGATGCAGCGCGACCAGACCCACCTGGCGATCGTGGTCGACGAGTACGGCGGCACGGCCGGCCTGGTCACGATCGAGGACATCCTCGAGGAGATCGTCGGGGAGATCACCGACGAGTACGACCGCGAGGCCGGCCACCGTCGAGCGGCTCGACGACGGGTCGGTCCGCGTCCCGGCGGTCATGCACCTCGACGACCTCGGCGAGCTGTTCGACCTCGACCTCGAGGACGACGACGTCGACACGGTCGGCGGCCTGCTGGCCAAGGCGCTCGGCCGGGTGCCCATCCCGGGAGCGCACGCCCGGGTCGCACGGGCTGGAGCTGGTCGCGGACGGGCCGGGCCGGCCGGCGCAACCGGATCGCCGCGGTCGTCGTACGCCGCGTCGTCGAGGCCGACGACGGCACCGACCCGGCGCGAGGCGGGCGCGAGGCCGCTCGCGAGGCCGCGCGCGAGGCCGGCGCCGGCGCCGGCACGAGGTCCGGATCGTGAGCGAGCACCGTTCGGGGTTCGCCGCCCTGGTCGGCCGGCCCAACGCCGGGAAGTCGACCCTGACCAACGCGCTCGTCGGCGCCAAGGTCGCGATCACGTCGAACAAGCCGCAGACGACGCGGCACGCCATCCGCGGCATCGTCACGCGGCCGGACGCCCAGCTGGTCCTGGTCGACACCCCCGGCCTGCACCGGCCGCGGACGGTCCTGGGACAACGGCTCAACGACGTCGTCCGGGAGACGCTCACCCAGGTCGACGTGGTCGGGTTCTGCGTGCCGGCGAACGAGAAGGTCGGCCCGGGCGACACGTTCATCGCGGCCGAGCTGACCGAGCTGCGGACCAAGCGCCGCCGGGCCGGTGTCATCGCGATCGCGACCAAGGCCGACCTGGTCGACCGCGAGCGGCTGGCCGCTCACCTGCTCGCGCTGCAGGGGCTCGGCGACTGGGACGACATCGTTCCCTGCTCCGCGCTGGCGCCGCCCGGGCAGACGTACCCCGACGTGGCGATCGTCGCGGACCTGATGGTGCAGCACCTGCCGCCCGGGCCGGCGCTGTACCCGGACGGCGAGCTGACCGACGAGCCCGAGGCCGTCCTGGTGGCCGAGCTGGTCCGGGAGGCGGCGCTCGAGGGCGTCCGGGACGAGCTGCCGCACAGCCTGGCCGTCGTGGTGGAGGAGATGAGCCAGCGGGAGGGCCGGCCCGCCGACCGTCCGCTGCTCGACATCCGGGTCGAGCTCTACGTCGAGCGGCCGAGCCAGAAGGCGATCGTCATCGGCCGCGGCGGGTCCCGGCTGCGCGACGTCGGTGCCCGGGCCCGGGCCGGCATCGAGGCGCTGCTCGGCCAGCAGGTGTACCTGGACCTGCACGTGCGCGTCGCCAAGGACTGGCAGCGCGACCCCAAAGCCCTGGCCCGCCTCGGCTTCTAACCCCCCGCTTGTCTTGGCCGTCGAACCCGGGTTTGGCCGTCGAACCCGGGTTTTCGGTGCCGGTCGGACCCTCGAAACTCCGGTCCTGACGGCCAAACCCGGGTTCGACGGCCACGAGGTCAGGGTGGGGGGCGGACGGCGGTGTCGAGCAGGGCGCGCAGGTCGTCGGGGATCTGGTGGTCGCCGACGGTCACGTCCAGGCCGGTGGCCTGGTGGCGCACCCGGTAGACGAACCGGTCCGGCCCCGGATGCCCTGCCGCGCCCGGCCCGTTCGCCCCGTCGGCCAGCGCCGGGAGGGCCTCGCCGAGCGCCGACCGCCACCGCTCGCGGACGGCCGGGTCCAGTCGGTCCAGGTCCACCCGGCCGTGCAGGGTCATCCCCGCGAACCCGCCGGACCGCGACACCTCCACGAGGCCGCCGGGGCTCACGACTCCACCACCTTCACCGTGCGCCAGGCGTTCGACACGGCCCGGGCCTGACGCGAGGTCGGCCCGAACCGGTCCTGCGCGGCTGCCTCGGTCGCGGCGGCGAACTGCGCGAAGTCGGCCGTCCGACGCAGCCGGCCGCCGGTCAGCACGTCGTACCAGATCTGGCCCGCGCCCTCCCAGGTCGGGCCGCCGATCGCCGTCGCGGCGAGGTAGAACGCGTGGTTCGGGATGCCGGAGTTCGCATGCACCTCGCCGGAGTCCATCGGGTCCTCGAGGTACCCGTCCATCGTCGACGGCTGCGGGTCCCGGCCCAGGACCGGGTCGTCGTACGCCGTCCCCGGCGCCTTGAGCGACCGGACCGCGACCCCGTGCACGGCCGGCGTGAACAGCCCCTGCCCGACCAGCCAGTCGGCCTGGGTCGCGGTCTGTCCGAGCTGCATCTGCTTGACCATCGAGCCGAAGCAGTCCGAGACGCTCTCGTTGAGCGCGCCGGACTGTCCCTCGTAGCCCAGCCGCGATGTGAACTGCGTGAAGCCGTGGGTGAGCTCGTGCCCGATCACGTCGACCGCGATCGTGAACCGGTTGAAGTACGTCCCGTCGCCGTCGCCGAACACCATCTGCTCGCCGTTCCAGAAGGCGTTGTCGTAGTCGCGGCCGAAGTGCACGGACGCCACGAGCGGCAGGCCCTTGTCGTCCAGGCTGTTGCGCCGGTAGGCCTGCTCGTAGAACCGCCACGTGGCGCCCAGCCCGTCGTACGCCTCGTCGACCGCCGCGTCGCCGGTCGGGCCGGAGCCCTCGGCCCGCACCGGGATGCCGGGCAGCACCGTGCCGCCGTGGGTGGTGAAGATCATCCGGTGCACGGCGACCCGCGCGATCGACGTCGACGGCGGCCGGCCGGACAGTCGCCGCCGGGTGCGCCGGTGCAGGACGTCGTGCGCCAGGGTGTCGACGGCGGCCCGCACGATCCGCTCGTCGTCGACCGCCTTCAACCGCTCGATCAGGTACGGCGGGATGAGCGGGCAGCAGTGCCTCATCTCCCCACCGTGAACGCCAGCCCCCGGCGGCGCAAGGGAGTGACGGGAGGGAACTGCGCTACTCTTCCCGCGTGCACCGGCGAACGATGACGGCAGCCTCGCTGCTTCTTGGCCGCCGCGGCGGGGTCTCCTAGACCGGACCCTCGCCGCGGGGATTGCGCCTGCCGGTCGCCCGCACGTCTCGCGAGAGGTCACCGCCGTGCACTACCCCCAGCAGCCGTCCGGAATGCCGATCGGCAAGTACGTCCCCTTCGACCAGCAGATCGTCGTCGACCTGCCCGACCGCACCTGGCCGGACAAGAAGATGACCGGTCGCGCCGCGCTGGTGCGCCGTCGACCTGCGCGACGGCAACCAGGCCCTGATCGACCCGATGAGCCCGGAGCGCAAGCGCCGGATGTTCGACCTCCTGGTGGCCATGGGCTACAAGGAGATCGAGGTCGGCTTCCCCTCGGCCAGCCAGACCGACTACGACTTCGTCCGCCAGCTGATCCGCGACGACCTGATCCCGGACGACGTCACGATCCAGGTGCTGACCCAGGCCCGCGACCACCTGATCGAGCGGACGTACGACTCGCTGCGGGGCGCCAAGCAGGCGATCGTGCACCTCTACAACTCGACCTCGGTGCTGCAGCGCAAGGTCGTCTTCGGGCTGAGCCAGGACGGCATCGTCGACATCGCCCTGCAGGGGGCCCGGCTGTGCCGCAAGCTCGAGGAGACCATCCCCGACACGCAGATCTACTACGAGTACTCGCCGGAGTCCTACACCGGCACCGAGCTGGAGTTCGCCGCCCGGATCTGCAACGAGGTGGCCGAGGTCTTCGAGCCGAGCCCGGACCGCAAGGTGATCCTGAACCTCCCGGCGACCGTGGAGATGGCCACGCCCAACGTGTACGCCGACAGCATCGAGTGGATGGGCCGCCACCTGGACCACCGCGAGAACATCGTGCTGTCCCTGCACCCGCACAACGACCGCGGCGAGGGCGTGGCCGCCGCCGAGCTCGGCTACCTGGCGGGCGCCGACCGGATCGAGGGCTGCCTGTTCGGCAACGGCGAGCGCACCGGCAACGTCTGCCTGGTGACGCTGGGCATGAACCTGTTCAGCCAGGGCATCGACCCGCAGATCGACTTCTCCGACCTGGACACGATCCGGCGCACGGTCGAGTACTGCAACCAGCTGCCCGTGCACGAGCGCCATCCGTACGGCGGCGACCTGGTCTACACGGCGTTCTCCGGCTCGCACCAGGACGCCATCAAGAAGGGCTTCGACGCGATGGCGAAGGAGGCCGCGGAGGCCGGCCGCACCGTGGACGACCTGCAGTGGGCGGTGCCGTACCTGCCGATCGACCCGCACGACGTCGGCCGCAGCTACGAGGCCGTCGTCCGGGTCAACAGCCAGTCCGGCAAGGGAGGCGTCGCGTACCTGCTCAAGAGCGAGCAGAACCTCGACCTGCCCCGGCGGCTGCAGATCGAGTTCAGCCAGGTCGTCCAGCGGCAGACCGACGACGCCGGCGGCGAGATGACCGGGGCCCAGATCTGGGCCTCGTTCACCGACGAGTACCTGCCGAACCCGGCGGCGCCGTGGGGCCGCTTCGCGCTGCGGGGCACGCAGCAGGACAGCCCGGTGGACGGTCAGGACCGGCTCACGGTCGAGCTGGTCGACGGCACCGAGCCGGTCACCCTGCACGGCACGCGGGAACGGGCCGATCGCCGCCTTCGTCCAGGCCCTGTCGACCATCGGCGTCGACGTGCGGGTCATGGACTACCACGAGCACGCCCTCGGCTCCGGCGGAGACGCCCGGGCGGCGGCGTACCTCGAGTGCGCGGTGGGCGACCGCATCCTGTGGGGCGTCGGGATCGACCACAACATCGTGACGGCATCGCTCAAGGCGGTCATCTCTGGACTTAACCGGGCATACCGGGAGTAGTCTCGACCGCGGCTCGCCGTTCGGGGAGGTTCTGTGGATTCGCCCGTCCGTTCGCTCCCGTCGTCGGACACAATGACCGCGACGGGGTCTGGGGCCGGCGGAGCAGGAGGAGGTGTGATGACGGACGGTTCTGAGCCCTCGCGCGCGCTCGTCCGCATCGGACCCTTCGGACCGTACGACCACATCGCGGCCATCGCCCACGAGCACTACACCGACGGCTTCGCCGACCGGGCCGTGAGCGTCGCCCAGGCCACCCTGCCGTTCGCGGTCGAGGTCGGCGACGTCATGACCGTGCGGTACCTGCACTACACCTCGGCCTGCGCCAAGCTCGAGCTCGGCCTGTACGACGAGGCGGCGAACGACTCCTACCTGCTGCTCGGCCTGGTCGACGAGAACGACCACGCCTGGCGGGCCAAGGCCCTGTCGGTGCTGGGCGACGCCTGGGTCCGCAAGGGCGACACCCCCGCCGCCATCGACGCGCTGGCCGAGGCCTACGCGCTGGTCGAGGGCTTCACACCCCGGACGTACGACGAGCTGAGCGCCGCCCAGGGCATCGCGATCGTGCTGGGCCACGCGCAGCTGTTCCAGGCCGCGGACGACATCTTCACCCTCTGCCTGGCCTCCAACGTCGCGACCAGCGGCCCGCAGGCCGACGAGGCCCGGGTGCTCGTGCTGCAGGAGGCGGCGCTGCTGCAGGCCACCTGGGGTGCGGCGCTGGAGATCGACGGGCGCGAGGCCGAGGCCGCCACCTGCTACCGGGTCTGCCTGAGCCGGGCCCTGGCCATGATGAACGCCGTCGAGGACGGCGACGACGAGATGCTGGCCCGGGCCGAGGTGATGGAGGCCTACGTGCTGGGCCGCCTGGGGGAGTACCGCCTGGCCGAGGCCCGGATGTGGGCGGCGACCTCGCGGTTCAACCTGCGCCCCGAGCTGCCCGAGGTCCTGCTGGCCAAGCTCGGCCTGGGCTTCTCCTACGCCCGCGACGAGCAGTTCGCGCGGGCCCGCAAGATCCTGCAGGAGGCGGCCGACGAGGCGATCCGCAAGGACCGCTGGGTCTGGTCGCTGACCGCGCTGGCCCAGCTGGCGACGGTGGACGTGCTCGAGTACGGCCCCCACCCGGCGGTCGGCCGCTGGCAGGCCCTCGCGCGGGAGACCACGCAGCGGCTCTGGGGCGAGCGGGAGAGCCGCTTCGTCGCCCTGCGCGACCGGATGAGCCTGCGCGCGCTGACCGTCGAGGCCGACCGGCTGGGCAAGGCCGCGCTGCTGGACCCGCTCACCGGCCTGGGCAACCGGCGCCTGCTCGACCGCCGGCTGCGGGTGGCCACCGGCGAGCTGTGCGTCGTCTTCGTCGACGTCGACCACTTCAAGGCGGTCAACGACACGTTCGGCCACGACGTCGGCGACGAGGTGCTGGTCCGCGTGGCCGGGGTCCTGCACGAGCTCACCCGCACCGACGACACCGTCGTCCGCTACGGCGGTGACGAGTTCGTCCTGCTGATCCCCGGCGTGAGCGGCGAGGAGGCGAGCGCGATCGCCGAGCGGGTGCACTCCTCGGTCGCCTCGCTGGACTGGGACGACCTGGCCCCCGGCCTGATGGTCACGGTGTCGGTGGGGCTGGCCACCGAGGAGGCCGAGCGCGCGCTCGCCGCAGCCGACGAGGCCCTGCTGGTCGCCAAGCGGACCGGGCGGGACCGCGTCTGGTCGGCCGAGCCGATCGCCGTCTGACCCTCAGCGGGTCGCCCGCCGCGACTCCTGCGCAGGTAGGACACTGGTGCCATGCCGGTGTACCGAGACGAGGGTGTCGTGCTGCGCACGCACAAGCTCGGCGAGGCCGACCGGATCATCACCCTGCTGACCCGGCACCACGGCCGGGTGCGCGCCGTGGCCAAGGGGGTCCGCCGCACCTCCTCGCGGATCGGCGGCCGGCTCGAGCCGTTCATGCTGGCCGACGTCCAGCTGCACGAGGGCCGCTCCCTCGACGTCGTCACGCAGGTCGAGACGCTCGCGCCGTACGGCGCCGGGATCATCGGGGACTACCGGCGCTACACGGCCGGCACGGCCATGCTGGAGACCGCCGAGCGGCTGACCGACGTCGAGAAGGAGCCGGCGACCCAGCAGTTCCTGCTGCTGGTCGGCGGCCTGCGGGCGCTGGCCGACGGGGCGCACGAGCCCGGCCTGGTCCTGGACGCGTTCCTGCTGCGCTCGCTCTCGGTCGCCGGCTGGGCGCCGAGCTTCGCCGACTGCGCCCGGTGCGGGGCGCCGGGCCCGCATCGCGGCGTTCTCCCTCCCGTCCGGCGGCTCGGTCTGCCCCGACTGCCGGCCGCCGGGCTCGGCCGCGCCCGCCCGGGCGACCCTCGAGCTGCTCGCGGCCCTGCTGGCCGGCGACTGGGCGGTCGCCGACGCCAGCGAGCCGCGCTACCGGCGCGAGGGCAGCGGGCTCGTCGCCGCCTTCCTGCAGTGGCACCTGGAGCGCGGGCTGCGCTCGCTGCGGCTCGTCGAACGAGCGTGAGGCGCGCCCGCCGCGGCGACGGCCGCGGCCGCTCGTCGCGAACCGGTCCCGCCGCCCCCACACCCGTCGGGGGCCCGGCCGCCGCAGCTGCCGCCCGAGCTGGTGCCCGGCGCACGTGGCCGTGGTCATGGACGGCAACGGGCGCTGGGCCAACGCGCAGGGCCTGCCGCGGACGGCCGGGCACGAGCGCGGCGAGGCCGCGCTGCTGGACGTGGTGGCCGGCGGCATCGAGATCGGCGTGCGGCACATCTCGGCGTACGCGTTCTCGACCGAGAACTGGCGCCGGTCGCCGGACGAGGTGCGCTTCCTGATGGGGTTCAACCGCGACGTCATCCGCCGCCGACGGGACCAGATGCACGAGTGGGGGGTGCGCGTGCGCTGGGCCGGGCGCCGGCCGCGGCTGTGGCGCAGCGTGATCCGCGAGCTGGAGACGGCCGAGGAGCTGACCCGCGGCAACGAGGTCATGACCCTGACCATGTGCGTCAACTACGGCGGCCGGGCCGAGATCGCCGACGCCGTCCGGGCCATCGGGGCCCAGGTCGCGGCCGGCCGGATCGACCCGGCCCGGATCGACGAGCGGACGATCCAGCGGTTCCTCGACGAGCCGGACCTGCCGGACGTCGACCTGTTCTGGCGGTCCTCCGGCGAGCAGCGGCTGTCCAACTTCCAGCTGTGGCAGTCGGCGTACGCCGAGCTGGTCTTCGACAACGTGCTCTGGCCGGACGTCGACCGCCGGGACCTGTGGCGGGCGATCCAGACGTACGCCGAGCGGGACCGGCGCTACGGCAAGGCCCGCGACCAGCCCGAGCCGGCGTAGGCTCAGGCGAACGAGACGACCGCGGCGATGAACGCGACGCCGCCGACGGTGCACAGCAGCGTCAGCCGGGACGGGTGGCGGGAGTGGGCCTCGGGCAGGATGTCGCTCGTCGCGAGGTACAGCAGGAACCCGCAGAAGAACGCCAGGTAGAGCGCCAGCACCCGGTCGGGCAGCGTGAACAGCAGCGTGCTGGCGGCACCGATGGCGGGGGCGGCCGCGTCGAGGGCCAGCATGACCTTGGCCCGCACGTCGCTGTTGCCGTGGCTGACCATCAGGCTGACCGTGTTGAGGCCGTCGGCGAAGTCGTGCGCGATGACGGCGAGGGCCACCGCCAGCCCGACCGTGCTGTTGACCTGGAAGGCCAGGCCGATCCCGACGCCGTCGAGGAACGAGTGGACGACCAGCGCCGACGGCCGAGGCCAGGCCGACCTCGGGGTGGTCGTGCGAGGAGTACTCGCCCTCGTGCGCGTGGTGCAGGGCGAGGGTGCGCTCGAGCACGTGCAGCAGCAGGTACCCGAGGGCCAGCCCGTAGGACACCGACGGCAGCCCGAGGAAGCGCAGCTCACCGCCGAGGTGGAACACCTCCGGCAGCAGGTCGAACGAGACGAGTCCGAGCAGGACGCCAGCGGTGAAGCCGAGGACGAGGTGCAGGCGGTCGCGGTTGCGCAGCGCGAAGACCCCGCCCAGAGCCGTGGAGACCACGGTGCACAGCGCCAGCACGATGGCCATCGGCGGGGACCTCAGTGCGGAGCGAGCTGGATGACGGCCATGCCCAGCGCGAGCGCGAGCACGGCCAGCCGCAGCAGGCGCTCGGCCACCGCCAGCTGCGGCCAACCGAGGTAGAGCAGCCAGCCCAGGAACGCGACGCGCGAGCATGATCAGCACGAAGCCGACGACGCCGCTGACGAACAGGCCGGCGACGATCAGCACCAGCATGATCAGGAACGGCACGGCGCGCGGCAGCCGGCTGAGGCGGACCAGCAGCGGCCGGCTCGCGTCCTCGACCGCGGCCCGCAGGCCGCCGGGACGGGCGGCGCCTCCCGGCCGGGAGCTGCCGTCAGGGTCGCGACTCACCGGCGCATCATGCCAGGCCGGTAGCCTGTGCTCCTCATCGACCAACCCCTCCGACCCACCTGCCCGTCGGGAGTGATCAGCTGTGGCCAGCCCGCTCGAGGCCCGCAACGACGCTGTGGTCAGCCTGGCCAAGCGCCGGGGTTTCGTCTTCCCCAGCGGCGAGATCTACGGCGGCACGCGGTCCGCGTGGGACTACGGGCCGCTGGGCGTGGAGCTGAAGGAGAACATCCGCCGCCAGTGGTGGCGGGCGATGGTGCAGCGCCGCGACGACATCGTCGGCCTGGACTCCGCGGTGATCCTGCCCCGCGAGGTCTGGGTGGCCAGCGGCCACGTCGAGACGTTCACCGACCCGCTCACCGAGTGCCAGAACTGCCACCACCGCTTCCGCGCCGACCACCTCGAGGAGGCCTTCGCCGCTCGCAAGGGCCGGCCGCCGGAGAGCCTGGCCGAGCTGACCTGCCCGCACTGCGGCACGAAGGGCGCCTTCACCGAGCCCGCGGCAGTTCAGCGGGCTGCTGAAGACCTACCTCGGCCCGGTCGAGAGCGAGGAGGGGCTGGCGTACCTGCGTCCGGAGACCGCCCAGGGCATCTTCGTCAACGTCAAGAACGTCATGACCGCGGCCCGCAAGAAGCCGCCGTTCGGCATCGCCCAGACCGGCAAGTCGTTCCGCAACGAGATCACGCCGGGCAACTTCATCTTCCGCACCCGCGAGTTCGAGCAGATGGAGATGGAGTTCTTCGTCCAGCCGGGCACCGACGAGGAGTGGCACGAGTACTGGCTGAAGGAGCGCTGGAACTGGTACGTCGGCCTCGGCATGACGGTCGGACAACCTGCGCTACTACGAGCACCCCAAGGAGAAGCTGTCGCACTACTCCACCCGCACGGTCGACATCGAGTACCGGTTCGGCTTCGGCGGCAAGGACTTCGACGAGCTCGAGGGCATCGCGAACCGCACGGACTTCGACCTGACGACGCACTCGCGAGCACTCCGGCACCGACCTCAGCTACCAGGACCAGGCGACCGGCGAGCGCTGGATGCCGTACGTCATCGAGCCGGCGGCCGGGCTCACCCGGGCGACGCTCGCCTTCCTGCTCGATGCGTACGCCGAGGACGAGGCGCCGAACACCAAGGGCGGCGTCGACAAGCGGGTGGTCCTGCGCTTCGACCCCCGGCTGGCACCGGTCAAGGCCGCGGTGCTGCCGCTGTCGCGGCACGCCGACCTCACGCCCGCAGGCCCGTGCGCTCGCGGACGAGCTGCGCGAGTCCTGGAACGTCGACTTCGACGACGCGGGCGCGATCGGCCGCCGCTACCGCCGCCAGGACGAGATCGGTACGCCGTTCTGCGTCACCGTCGACTTCGACACGGCGCAGGACCAGTCGGTCACGGTCCGCTCGCGCGACTCGATGGAGCAGGAGCGGGTCTCGCTGGACCAGGTGCGCGGCTACCTGGCCCAGCGCCTGCCCGGCTGCTGACGGACTAGCCGGGCCGAGCGCCGAGCGGCAGAGTGTCCGCGTGGCCACGACCTACGTCTACGACTTCTCCCACGGCGACAAGGACCAGGCCGACCTGCTCGGGGGCAAGGGCGCCAACCTGGCCGAGATGACCCGGCTCGGGCTGCCCGTGCCGCCGGGCTTCACCATCACCACCGAGGCCTGCCGGGCCTGGCTGACGACCGGCTCCGAGCCGGAGGGCCTCGCCGAGCAGGTGACCGAGCACCTGGAGGCCCTGGAGTCGGCGATGGGCCGGCGGCTCGGCGACCCGGACGACCCGCTGCTGGTGTCGGTCCGCTCCGGGGCCGCGGTGTCGATGCCCGGGATGATGGAGACCGTCCTCAACGTCGGCATGAACGACCGGTCGGTCCACGGGCTGGCCCAACGCAGCGAGAACCCGCGGTTCGCCTGGGACAGCTACCGCCGGCTCGTGCAGATGTTCGGGGCGACCGTGCTCGGCATCGAGGCCGACCTGTTCGCCCAGGCCCTGGACGACCTCAAGCACGACCGCGGGGCGCGAAGCGACGTCGACCTGTCCGCCGAGGACCTCGAGGAGCTGACCGGCACCTTCCAGCGGATCGTCAAGGACAAGACCGGGAACGACTTCCCGCAGGAGCCGAGCGAGCAGCTGGACCTGGCGATCCGCGCGGTGTTCGGCTCGTGGAACACCGAGCGGGCCAAGATCTACCGCCGTCAGGAGCGCATCCCGGACGACATGGGCACCGCGGTCAACGTGGTTGCGATGGTGTTCGGCAACCTCGGCCCGGACAGCGGCACCGGCGTCTGCTTCACCCGCGACCCGGCGTCCGGCGAGCAGGGCATCTACGGCGACTACCTGCAGAACGCGCAGGGCGAGGACGTCGTCGCCGGCATCCGCAACACCGTGCCGCTGTCCGACCTCGAGCAGATCGACCCGGCGGCGTACCGGGAGCTGCTGGCGGCGATGGAGACGCTCGAGCGGCACTACCGGGACCTGTGCGACATCGAGTTCACCATCGAGCGCGGCAAGCTGTGGATGCTGCAGACCCGCGTGGGCAAGCGGACCGCGGCGGCGGCCTTCCGGATCGCCGTCCAGCTCGTCGACGAGGGGACGATCGACCTCGACGAGGCCCTGCAGCGGGTGACCGGTGCGCAGCTGGCGCAGCTGATGTTCCCGCAGTTCGACCCCGGCGCGAAGCGCGACCTGATCGCGACCGGCATGGCGGCCAGCCCCGGAGCGGCGGTGGGCAAGGCGGCCTTCGACTCGGCGACCGCGATCGCGTGGGCCGCCGACGGAGACGACGTGATCCTGGTCCGGCGGGAGACCAACCCCGACGACCTGGGCGGCATGGTCGCGGCGCGTGGCGTCCTGACCTCCCGGGGCGGCAAGACGTCGCACGCCGCGGTCGTCGCGCGGGGCATGGGCCGCACCTGCGTGGTCGGGGTCGAGGCGCTGCGGGTCGACCCGCGCCAGCGGACCGTGACCACGCCGGACGGCCGCAGCTTCGCCGAGGGCGACGTGATCTCGATCGACGGCAGCACCGGGGAGGTGTTCCTCGGCGAGGTGCCCGTGGCGGCCAGCGCGGTCACGACGGCCCTGACGGTCGACGAGCACCCTGAGGGCAAGGAGTCCGAGAGCGACCTGGTGCGGTCGGTACGACGCCTGATGAGCCACGCCGACACCCGGGCCGGGCTCGGCGTACGGGCCAACGCCGACAACGGCGAGGACGCCGCCCGGGCCCGTAGCTTCGGCGCCCAGGGCATCGGGCTCTGCCGCACCGAGCACATGTTCCTCGGGGAGCGGCGCAAGCTGGTCGAGCAGGTGATCCTGGCGCGGGGCGGGGACGAGCGGCGCGAGCACCTGCGCAAGCTGCTGCCGCTGCAGCGCAAGGACTTCGGCGAGATCCTGACCGCGATGGACGGCCTGCCGGTGACGATCCGGCTGCTCGACCCGCCGCTGCACGAGTTCCTGCCGGACCTGACCGCGCTGTCCGTCGAGGTCGCCGTCAACGAGGTCGACGTCGCAGGTCGACAAGGCCAAGGTGGCTCTGCTGCAACAGGTCCAGCGCCTGCACGAGCAGAACCCCATGCTGGGCATGCGCGGTGTGCGGCTCGGCATCGTCGTCCCCGAGCTCTACGAGCTGCAGGTACGCGCGGTGGCCGAGGCGTACGCCGACCTGAAGGAGAAGGGGCAGGATCCCCGGCCCGAGATCATGATCCCGCTCGTGGCCGCGGTGCAGGAGCTCGAGCTGCTCCGCGAGCGCACCGAGGCGGCGATCGCCGACGTGGCGCAGTCGCGGGGCATCGAGCATCTCGCTGCCGGTCGGCACGATGATCGAGCTGCCGCGAGCGGCGATGACGGCGCACCAGATCGCCGAGGCCGCCGACTTCTTCTCCTTCGGCACCAACGACCTGACCCAGACCGCCTGGGGCTTCAGCCGGGACGACGTCGAGGCGGCGTTCTTCGCGCAGTACATCGAGGCCGGCATCTTCGCGGTCAGCCCGTTCGAGAGCCTGGACACCGACGGTGTCGGGCGCCTGGTGTCGATCGCCGCCTGGGAGGGCAAGGAGGCCAACCCGGATCTGAAGATCGGCGTGTGCGGCGAGCACGGCGGCGACCCCGACTCGATCCACTTCTTCGCCTCGATCCTGATCGACTACGTGTCCTGCTCGCCGTTCCGGGTGCCGGTGGCCCGCCTGGAGAGCGGTCGAGCCGCGCTGATGGTGACCCCGCGCAAGCCCGGGGAGTGACGGGAGCCGCGACGGCGCCCTGACATGTGTCACGGGGTCTGCGTGACGGCTTGCGCAGACCGGGGACGTCCGCGCCGCCATCCTTGAGGCATGGACCACCTCACCGCCTCGCCCGACGGCACGGCCCTGGCCGGCCCCGCGAGCTCGATCTCGGCCGGCCCCGCGCCGGCGATCGCCCTCCGCGACCTGCACAAGCACTTCGGTGCCGTGCGCGCCGTCGACGGCATCGACCTCACGATCGAGCCGGGCGAGATCGTCGCCTTCCTCGGCCCGAACGGCGCCGGCAAGACCACGACCATCGACATGGTGCTCGGGCTCTCCCAGCCCACGCAGGGCTCGGTCGAGGTGCTACGGGATGGACGCCGCGGCAGGCCATCTCGAAGGGGCTGGTCGCGGCGGTGATGCAGACCGGGGGCCTGCTCAAGGACCTGACGGTCAGCGAGACGGTCCAGCTCACGGCCACGCTGTTCACCCGGACCCGGCCGGTCGACGAGGTCCTGGAGCGGGCCGGCATCGTGCGACATCGGCGACCGGCTGGTCGGCAAGTGCTCCGGCGGCCAGCAGCAGCGGCTGCGGTTCGCGATGGCCCTGCTGCCCGACCCGGAGCTGCTGGTCCTCGACGAGCCGACCACCGGGATGGACGTCGAGGGACGCCGGGACTTCTGGTCGGCCATCCGCCGGGACGCGCAGCGCGGCCGCACCGTGCTGTTCGCCACGCACTACCTCGAGGAGGCCGACCTCTACGCCGACCGGATCGTCCTGGTGCGCCACGGCCGGATCGTCGCGGACGGCACGGCCGCCCAGATCAAGTCGCTGGCCTCCGGCCGGACGGTCCGGGCGACGCTGCCCGGGGCCGACGAGGTGGCGCTGCTGCGCGTGCCCGGCGTCGATGCCGTCGAGGTTCGCGGGGACACCGTGCGGATCCACGCGAGCGACTCCGACGCGGTCGCCCGGCACCTGCTGACGAACACCGGCGCCCACGACCTCGAGATCACCGCCCAGAACCTGGAGGACGCGTTCATCGCCCTGACCGGCGACGACGCGGCCGCACCCACCGAACGGAGACGCCCGATGAGCGCCACGACGAGCCCGCTGCCGCCGCTGTCCCCGGCCCAGGAGCGCACCGCTCCACCGCTCGGCGGCTTCAACCTGGCGTACGTCCGCCTCGAGATGCGCCGGTTGCTGCGCAACAAGCGGACGCTGATCTTCACCGTTGCGCTGCCGCCGTTCTTCTACCTCATCTTCGGCGCCGGCCAGAACTACGCGAACCAGAGCGCGGGACACGGCAACGTGGCGGCGTTCGTGATGATCAGCATGGCGGTCTACGGCGCCATGCTGGCGACCACCAGCGGCGGGGCCATGGTCGTCGATCGAGCGGGCCGCCGGCTGGAGCCGGCAGCTGCGGCTGACGCCGCTGTCGCCCGCGGCGTACATCGCCATCAAGCTGGTGACCGCCATGGTGCTGGGGCTGATCCCGGTGATCGTCGTCTTCGTCCTCGGTCGCGTGCACGGTGCCCAGATGGACGGCCACCTGTGGTTCGAGACCGCGGCCATCGCCTGGGTGGGCTCGATCGTGTTCGCGGCGTTCGGGCTGTTCATGGGCTACCTGCTGCCGAGCGAGAACGTCATGCAGATCCTCGGGCCGGTGCTGGCCCTGCTCGCCTTCGCCGGTGGACTGTTCATCCCGCTGAGCCAGATGGACCACACCTTCCGGACCATCGCCAAGTTCACCCCGATGTACGGCCTGAACGAGCTGGTCCACGCACCGCTCACCGGTGACTCCGTCGAGCTCGTCTGGATCGTGAACCTGTTGGTCTGGCTGGCCGTGTTCGCCGGTGGCGCGGCCTGGCGGTTCCGCAAGGACACGGCCCGGGTCTGACGGCCCGGCCGTAGAGTTCGCGACCGTGAGCAGGCTTGTGTCGCAGTCCGACTGGCGACCGATCGACGACACGCCCGGCCGTGGCGACCAGGACGAGCGGCGGACGGGGAGAGCGACACCGCTGGGGATGGATCTTCGCGGCCGTCTGGCTGGTCTACCTGGCCGACCCGATCTCGGCCATCGCCCGGCATCGGTCGGGCCCGGCCCAGGTCCTCGGGTACGTCGCGCGTGGCAGCGTTCGCCGTCACGTACGTCACGATCTTCATCTGGGGGCGCCGGCACCGGCAGCCGGGTGTCCGGTGGGCGCCGCTGCGGGCCCGGATCGCCCTCGTCGCGGTGCTGCTCGCGCTGGGCCTCTTGACGATCCCCGCGGCGGGATCGCACGGGACGGCGACCGGTGTCTACGTCTCCGCGTCGGCCATGATGCTGCTGCCGGTCCGCTACGCCTGGGGCCTGGTGACCGTCATGGTCGCCGCCATCGCCGTCTCGTCGTCCCTCATCGACGGCTGGCACTCGGAGGGCGGCGGCAACGCGCTGGGCGTGCTGCTCGCGGGTCTGGCCGTGTTCGGCATGCGGCTGGCCTTCGACCGCAACATCGCAGCTGATCATGGCCCGGGACGAGGTGGCCGCCCTGGCCGTGTCGGCCGAGCGCGAGCGGATGGCGCGCGACATGCACGACATCCTGGGCCACTCGCTGACCGTCATCACCGTCAAGGCCGAGCTGGCCGGCCGGCTGATCGACGTGGACCCGGTCAAGGCCGGAGCCGAGATCGCCGACCTGGAGCGGCTGTCGCGCGAGGCACTCGCCGACGTGCGGGCCACGATCGGCGGCTTCCGCGAGGTGACCCTGTCCCGGGAGCTGGCCAACGCGCGGTCCGCGCTGGAGGCGGCCGGCATCACGCCGGACCTGCCCGGTGCGGTCGACGAGGTGCCGGGGGAGCGGCGGGAGCTGTTCGGCTGGGCCGTCCGGGAGGGCGTCACGAACGTCGTCCGGCACAGCGGGGCCACCCGGTGCAGCGTGCGGGTGACGCGCGACCAGGTGGAGGTCGAGGACGACGGCCGCGGGGTCGAGCGACTGCGGGCCGGCCGAGGCGGATCCTCGCGCGGTCGGTCACGGGCTGGCCGGGCTGCGGGCCAGGGCGCGGGACGCCGGCGCGACGATGAGCATCGGGCGCGGGGAGGGCGGGCGGGGGTTCCGCCTGACCCTCGACCTGGCCGGCGCCCGATGACCGACGCCGATCCGGCTGCTGATCGCCGACGACCAGGCGCTCGTCCGCGGTGCCCTCGCCGCGCTGCTCGATCTCGAGCCGGACCTGGAGATCGTGGCCGAGGTCGGGCGCGGGGACGAGGTGGTGGAGGCGGCTCGCCGTACCCGGCCCGACGTCGCGCTGCTGGACGTGGAGATGCCGGGCCTGGACGGCATCGGGGCCACGGCCGCGCTGCGCGCCGCGCTGCCCGCGTGCAAGGTGCTGGTCGTGACCACGTTCGGGCGGCCGGGCTACCTGCGCCGGGCCATGGAGGCGGGTGCCAGCGGGTTCGTCGTCAAGGACACCCCGGCCCGGCAGCTCGCCGACGCCGTACGCCGGGTGCACGCCGGGCTGCGTGTCGTCGATCCGAGCCTGGCCGCGGAGACGCTCGCGACCGGTCTGAGCCCGCTGACCGGCCGGGAGAGCGAGGTGCTGCGTGCGGCGCGGGACGGGGGGACGGTGGCGGACCTGGCGTTCGCGCTGCACCTGTCCGAGGGAACGGTGCGCAACTACCTGTCCGCGGCGATCGGCAAGACCGGTGCGCGGACGCGCGCCGAGGCGGTGCGGCTCGCCGACGAGCGAGGCTGGCTGCTCGCGCCCTGACGGCGGGTCCGACGGACTGGCAGACGGCCCCTTCCCACGCTGATTCGGGCCCGTTTCCCCGGGTTCTGCCAGTCCGCCGGTCGGGCCTCCATCGCGTCGTCCTCCACAGCCCAGGTGCCGGATCCACACAGGTTCGGTACGTTTTGTCCATGTCGCAGAGGGCGCGAGTGCGGGCAATCGTTCGCGGGTGGGTCGGAGCCGTCGCGGTCGGCGGCCTCGTCGCCTGCGGCAGCAGCAGCCCGCCACCCTCGTCCGCTCCGACCCACCCCGGAGAGGCACCGACGAGCTCGACGCCCTCGGCGACTCCAACCTTGGACCCCGGGAAGGCCGCTGTCGCCGCCGTCCAGCGCATGTTCGCCGCCTACAACGCGATGCTCAAGTCCGGCTCATCCAAAGCCTACCGAGCCACGTTCACCAAAGAGCTGCGTCATATGCGCTCGACAGATGCGCGACACTGGAGATGAGTCTTCGGCGAAAGGGAGAGGACGATCAGTGGAGGCGGACTACCAGTGTCTCGGACCTCAGTGTCGTTGGTCGCATTGTTGCAGACGCTTGACCTCGTTGCCGTTCAGGGAATGCGTCGAGCCAAGGACAGCCAGATCCGACGAACGGAAGTCGACTCATGAAGATGTCGCCGCGGTTCAAGGATGCCTCCGTTGGCTGGAACGTCACGACAGACATCGGGACCAGTGGCTAGTCAGCGGTGGAACCGTGCTCGATGAAGGTCTGCGCCGTCGCTTGCCTCATGGCTGTACGTGGCTGTTTCTTGTGCCTGCGTCGGTCTGGCCCCAGATGGCCAGTGCCGACTGCAGTCTTGTCGAAGAAGTCTCGACGGCGTACGGGACGAGCCTCCACGTGCAGACGAGCTGACTGGTGGTAGGACGCCGACGCAGCAGTCGGAGTATCAGCTTTGGCACGCGCATCACCGCAATCGGACGACCGCGACGGGCGTCGATACGTCTACCGCCTGTTGGCTGCCTGTTCTGCCAATACGTCAGGCCTCGACGGTGGACTCATCTGTGCTCGCATGCCACGTCTTGCCCCACGTTGCACGGACGCCTGAACGGCGGCGAACTGACGGCAACGCGGTGGCAGGCGGTGCGCGCTCCGAGGGTCCGGACGGGAAGGCGCAGGGGCCGATGGTGCCGGTGGGGGAGCCGGTGTGTGTGTATCAGGGGCGGTCGGTGCCGATGGCGGCTGTGGTGGCGGCGGTGCGGGTGGAGCTGGTCAAGGAGGTCGGGCGGCCCAGGATCAGCGTGCAGCCTCCGGGGGGCCGGGCTCTGGTGAACCTGCCCGTGCTGTTCTCGGCGCCGGCGCAGCGGCGGACGACGTTGGCGATCAGCCAGCCGTTGCCGGGCCGGATCGTCGCGGACCCGGTGTACTCGTGGGATCTGGGTGATGGGCAGCAAGGCGCGGGAGCGGGTCATCGGTACTCGGCGGCGGTCGACCCGCAGGACCCGGCCAGCGACGGCTACTACGTCAAGGCGACCTATCCGCAGGTCGGGCCCCAGCACGCCACGCTGACGTTGACCTGGGACGCCACCATCACCCTGGGCACGGGTCCGGGGGCGTTGAGCGTCCCGCTGGACCCGATCGTGTTCACCGCCCGAGCCACCACGACCACCGTCTCGGCCACCAACCGCCTCTACAGCCAGGTCCCCGGCGAACCGGGGTGACTACGCCGCGTCGACCCGTCGCGCCGCCATCTCCTGCAGGGTCGACAGGACGGCAGCCGTCGTCGGGTCGTGCTGAGCACCCGCGCGTACGGCCGCGAAGATCAGCCGCGAGGCGTTGGTGCCCACGACCGGGCAGACCGCCAGACCCTCGTGCCGGAGCGGCTGGGCGAGACGAGGCACCAGCGCGACACCGGCTCCGGCCGCCACGAGCGCACCCACCGCGTCCCAGTCCTTGCTCTCGTGCCGGATGTCCGGGCTGAACCCGGCGGCGGCGCAGACGGCCAACGTGATCTGCGCGCACGCGTCCCGGGCGTTCGAGGCCACCCACGCCTCGGCGGCCAGGGCGGCCAGCTCGATGCCGTCCGGGTCGACCAGCGGATGTCCTTGCGGCAGAACGGCATCCATCCGATCGGTCAGCAGGTCCACGCGGTGGTAGTGCGGGTCGTGCCGTCCGGGCGCCCCCCGGTAGTCCGCGGCGATGACGATGTCGACGTCACCCGCGTCGAGCCGGGTGAAGATCTGCGGCGGCTCGTCCTCGACCGCCCGGACCGTCAGGCCCGGACGCTCGGAACGCAGCCGGGCGATGGCCGGCGCGACCATCCCCGCGATGCCGGTGGACAGAGCGGCGACCCGGACCTCGCCGATGTCCCCGTCCCGCCACGCGGCCAGGTCGGCCCGCGCTCGCTCCAGCTGCTCCTGCACCACGGTCGCGTGCTCGAGCAGGACCCTGGCCTGCCCGGTCAGCCGCACCCCCCGGCCCTGCTTCTCCAGGAGCTGCACCCCGACCTCGCGAGCCAGCCCGGCCAGCTGCTGCGACACCGCCGAGGGCGTCAGGTGCAGCGACGCCGCGGTCGCGGCGACCGTTCCCCGCTGCTCCAGCTCACGCAGGATGCGCAGTCGCCGCAGATCGATCGTGAAGTCTCGACTGCTGGGTTCCATGCGCAAAGACTAGATGGACTACACGGTCGGTGGCCAGCAGACTGTCGGACATGACCGGAAGACTCACCTCATGACGCGACGCGGCGCCCTGCTGTTCATCGGGCTCGGCCTGGCGTGGGGCATTCCCTACCTGCTGATCAAGGTCGCGGTCGGAGAGCTCTCCCCGGTCGTGCTGGTCTTCGCCCGCACCGGCCTGGCCGCCGTCCTCCTCGTGCCCGTCGCCGTCGCCAAGGGCGCCCTTCGCCCCGTGCTGTCGCACTGGCGGATGCTCGTCCTCTACTCCGTCGTCGAGATCGTCGTTCCCTGGCTGCTGCTGACCCGGGCCGAGCAACGGCTCTCCAGCTCCCTGGCCGGCCTGCTGATCGCCGCCGTGCCGCTGGCGTCGGTCGGCGTCGCCTTCGCCTCGGGGCGGCGCGAGCACCTGGGCCGCGTCGGCGCGGCCGGTCTGGTCCTCGGCCTGGCCGGCGTGGCGTTCCTCGTCGGCGTCGACGTGCACGGGTCGGCGCTGTCCGCGGTCGCCGAGATGGGGGTCGTGGTCCTGGGCTACGCGATCGGCGCGACGCTGCTCGGCCGTTCGCTGGGGCAGCTGCCCGGGCTCGGTGTCGTGGCCGCCTCGTTCGTCGTCTCGGCCATGATCTACGCGCCGTTCGCGATCCCCGGCCTCCCGCACCACCTCCCCGCCGCCAAGGTCCTCTGGTCCGTCGCCGGGCTGGTCGTCGTCTGCACCGCGACCGCGTTCCTGCTGCTGTTCGCGCTGGTCGCCGAGGTCGGGTCCGGTGCGGGCGACGACCATCACCTACGTAAACCCGGCCGTGGCCATCGTGGCGGGCGCGCTGGTCCTGCACGAGACCGTGACCGTGTGGACGCTCGTCGGCTTCGCGCTCGTCCTGGGTGGCTGCGTGCTGGTCTCCCGCAGTCGCCGTACGCCCGCCGCAGCGGCGACCGCTCCGACGCCCGGCCCGCGGGCCGCGACGGCCGGCACCGATGTCGACTGCGAGGACGTCGCGCTCGCCGAGACGGGCTGAGCACCAGCCGCGCACGGCACAATGGCACCGTGACCCCGCCCGCCGCCGCCACGCTCGCCCGGGCGACCCCGACCTCGCTCCGGCTGGGGAGCCGCGAGATCGCCACGCCGGTCGTGCTCGCGCCGATGGCCGGGCATCACGAACGCCGCGTTCCGGCAGCTCTGCCGCGAGGCGTCGGCCGAGGCATCCGGCGCCGGGGGTCCCGGCGTGCTGGTCAGCGAGATGGTCACCTCCCGCGCCCTGGTCGAGCGGACGCCGACCTCCATGCAGCTCATCGCGCCCGCGCCCGGTGAGTCCCCGCGCAGCGTCCAGCTGTACGGCGTCGACCCGGCCACGGTGCGGGCGGCCGTACGCATGCTGGTCGAGGAGGACCGGGCCGACCACGTCGACCTGAACTTCGGCTGCCCGGTGCCCAAGGTCACCCGCAAGGGCGGCGGAGCGGCGCTGCCGTGGAAGACCGACCTGTTCCGCGCGATCGTCTCCGCCGCCGTGGGCGCGGCCGCGCGCCGTACGGCGTGCCGGTCACCGTCAAGATGCGCGTGGGCGTCGATGCCGACCACGTGACCTACCTGGAAGCCGGCCGGATCGCCGAGGGCGAGGGAGTCGCCTGGGTCGCGCTGCACGCGCGGACGGCGGCCCAGCACTACTCCGGGCACGCCGACTGGTCGGCCATCGCCCGGCTCAAGGAGGCGGTGACGTCGATCCCGGTGCTGGGCAACGGCGACATCTGGTCGGCGGACGACGCCCTGCGGATGGTGGCCGAGACCGGGTGCGACGGCGTGGTGGTGGGTCGCGGCTGCCTCGGCCGGCCCGTGGCTGTTCGCCGACCTGGCCGCTGCCTTCGCCGGGCGCGAGGTCCGGATCCGCCCGGCGCTGGGCGCAGGTCGCGCGCACGATGCGGCGGCACGCCGAGCTGCTCACCGAGCACTACGGCGACGAGCGCAAGGCCTGCCGCGACCTGCGCAAGCACATCGCGTGGTACCTCAAGGGATTCGTCGCCGGCGGGTCAGCTGCGCTCGCAGCTCGGGCTGGTCGACTCGCATCGCCCAGCTCGACGACCTGCTGGGCACCCTCGACCTGATCGCAGCCGTGGCCCGGCGAGGCGGCCGAGGGCCAGCGTGGCCGGGCCGGCACGCCGCAGAACCGGGTCGCGCTGCCCGACGGCTGGCTGGACTCGCAGGAGGTCGACGACGCGGCTGCTCGCCGACGTGCGCCAGGCCGAGCTGAGCGTCTCCGGCGGATGAGCCGGATCGGCGAGCGCCGGGCCCAGCGACCGCACCCGGGCCTGGGCCACGACGATGGCCGGGCACCCGGAGAGCGCGGGCGTCGTCCAGGCCCACGCCGACCCCGGCGCGCGCGCTGTCGCGTACCCGGTCCGGTCGGCCGCGAGCAGCGCGAGGAGCTGGAGCGGCAGTGGCTGCGGCCCGGGGCGACCCTGGCCGTCGGCGCGGGCGACCGGGCCCGGCCCGAGGCCGCCGGACCCGGACCGGACCTGCTTCGAGCGCGACCGCGACCGGATCCTGCACTCGGCGGCGTTCCGCCGGCTGGCCGGCAAGACGCAGGTCTTCGTCTTCCCCGCCGACCACCAGCGCACCCGGCTGACCCATGCCCTCGAGGTGGCCCAGGTGGCGACCGGCATCGCGCGCGCTGCCGGCCTGAACGCCTCGCTCACCGAGGCGATCGCCCTCGGCCACGACTGCGGGCACGGGCCCGGGGGGCACGCCAGCGAGGAGGCGTTCGACGCGTTCCTGCCCGAGGGCTACGACCACGCGGTCTGGGGCGCGGACGTCGTGCTGGTGCCGCTGAACCTCTGCACCCAGACGCTGGACGGCATCCGCAACCACTCGTGGGCCCGGCCGACGCCCGCCACCCCCGAGGGCGAGGTGGTGAGCTGGGCCGACCGGATCGCCTACTGCGCGCACGACTTCGAGGACGCGGTGCAGGCCGGAGTCGTGGACTCCGGCGACCTGCCGGACGAGGTCGCCGACGTCTGCGGGCGCACCCGGCGCGAGCAGCTCGGCACGTTCATCGACCGCGGTCTCGGCGGTCCTGAACGACACCGGCGCCGTCGGCATGGCCCCGGAACCGGCCGGGGCCCTGGCCGCCCTGCGGCGCGTTCAACTACGAGCGGATCTACTCCCGGCCGGAGTCGGTGGCCCAGTCCACCGCGGTCGTCGCCGTCCTGCGGGCCCTCGTGGAGCACTTCGCCGCGGACCCGTCGTCCCTGCCGGTCGAGCACCAGGCCGTCGAGCGCGGCGCCCGACCCGGTCCGGGCCGCGGTGGCGTACGTCGCGGGCATGACCGACCGGTTCGCCTTCGCGACCGCGGAGCGCGAGCTCGGCTGGCCGGCGTCGCGGCTGCCGCGAGGCATCGACGTCCCCGCCGGCCCCGACGACTAGCACCGCCGGTCGGCGCCGGTCAGGTCCCGGTCGGCTTCCGGTCAGGGCCGGTACGCCGTCAACGTCCCCGAGTGGTCGGCGACGAAGAGCATCCCCTCGGCGAAGACGGGCTGCGCGAACACCTGGGCCGTCGTGGTGATGACCTTCAGCTGGGCACCGGTGGTGGCGTTGAACAGCACCACGCCGGGCGACGTGCCGCTGGGGCAGGCGTAGAGCGGGACGGCCAGCACGTGCGTCGTCGCGTTGAGGGTCGGAGAGCCGAGGTCGTTGCAGGGCAACGGTTCGGCCCACAGCACGGCGCCGGTGGCCGGGTCCAGCTGCCGGACCGCTCCCGGGACCACCGTGCCGTTGATCGTCGTCTGGGCGCTCGACACCCAGAGCTTCTGGGTGGCCGCGTCGAAGGCGGCCGAGGTGATGCACGGCCCCGTCTCGTTGCCGGCGCTGGCCGCGACCTGCCGCTGCCAGACCGGACCGGCGGCCAGGTCGTTGCGGCGCCAGGCGTAGTAGATGCCGTTCTTGTTGCAGGCCCCGACCATCGCGGTCGAGACGCCGCCGATCGTCGCGGTGAACAGCGTCGGCGAGCTGCCGAAGTCGAGGTCCTGGCTGATCGGCGTGCCGAGTGTGTACTTCTCGACCTTGGCCCCGGTGGCCACCGACAGGCGGACCTCGGAGAACGCGTCGTACACCTGACCCGCTGCCGGGTCGGGGTTGCCGGTGCTCACCCAGGCCGACGTGCCGTCGGTCGCGATGCTGCTCCAGACGCTCGTCCCGACCTTGCCCTTCGGCACCGTGTAGTACGTGTGCAGCAGCTGGCCCGTGTGCTGGTTGAGCTCCTCGACCCCGCCCCGGATGAAGTCACTGCAGGCCGACGTCATCCCCATGAAGATGCGGTTGGCCGCGATCGACGGCGAGGAGTAGTTGTAGAAGCGCGCCTCGGCGGCCGTGGTGCCCGGCCCGATCGGCACCTTCCACGCCTGCTGACCGGTCGACGGGGTGAGCGCGTAGAGGTAGTGCGAGCCCGATGCGTAGAGGACGTTCTTGCCGCTCGTCGGGTCCTGGACCACCGCCGCGGTGGAGCGGATGCCGTTGGCCGAGCAGTCCGTGTTGCTGCCCCAGTCGAGGGTCTTGCGCCAGTCGACGTCCCCGGTCGCGGCGTCGAGCGCGGTGAAGATGCCGGTGCGTGACCCGATGAAGACCCGGCCGCCGAACACGGTCGGGCTGGCGTCGAACGCCGGATCCGGCGCTGCGGGAACCGGTTTCGGGTCGGCGTGGAACGTCCAGGCCGGGGTGAGCGATGCGGCGTTGGCCACCGTGATGGCCGGGTCGCCGACCACGGCGCTGGTGTGCGCCGGCCCGTTCTCGTAGGCCGGCCAGTCGGTGCCGACCGGCGCGGCCACTGCGGCCGACCCGGCCGAGACGGCGGCGGCGGCCAGCGCAGCAGCGAGCGCGGCGGTGAGGAGGCCGGCGACGGCAGCGCGGCGCGAACGACGTGAGGTGCGGTGCATCAGGACTCCCAGGGACGAGGCCTGCCTCGCAGACTGCACCCGTATCGCGGGCGGCCGCTACCCCCGTGACCCTCCGCAGTGGAACGCTGCCGCCATGACACAACCACGTCGACACAACCCACGTCGTACGTCGTCGTCGGCGGCGGTCTGGCCGGCGCCAAGGCCGCCGAGGCGATCCGGTCGGCCGACCCGCAGGGAGCGGTGACCCTCATCGGGGCGGAGAGCCGCCGGCCGTACGAGCGACCGGAGCTGTCCAAGGGCGTGATCGGCGGGAAGAAGTCACCGGACGACCTCTTCGTCCACGACGAGGGCTGGTACGGCGAGAACGGCGTCGACCTGGTCCTGGGGACGCGGGTGGTGGGCATCGACCCGGACGCCGCGACGGTCGCCCTGGCCGACGGGCGGTCGGTGCCCTACGACCGGCTGCTGCTGGCGACCGGCGCCACCCCGCGCCGGCTCGACGTGCCCGGCGCCGACCGGCCGGGGGTGCACTACCTGCGCACCGCCGAGGACTCGCTGGCGCTCGTCGAGGCGATCGCGAACGGCTCGTCGCCTGGTGGTGGTCGGCGGGGGCTGGATCGGGCTGGAGGTCGCCGCCGGGGCCCGCGAGAAGGGGCTCGAGGTGACGGTCGTCGAGCCGCAGCCCACGCCGCTGTACGGCGTGATGGGCGAGCAGGTGGGGGAGCTGTGGGCCGAGCTGCACCGCCGGCCACGGCGTCGACGTCCGGACCGGCGTGCAGGTCAACGCGATCCACGAGGTGGACGGCCGCGCCGCCGGTGTCGTGCTGGACAACGGGCAGGTCGTGACGGCCGACGTCGTGCGTCGTGGGCGTCGGCGCGACGCCGAACCTCGAGCTGGCCCGACGCGGCCGGCCTCGCGACGGACGGCGGGGTGCCCGTGGACACCCGGCTGCGCACGTCCGACCCGAGGATCTGGGCGGCCGGGGACATCGCGCTGGCCGAGAACGCCTGGGCCGGGCGAGCGCTGCGGGTCGAGCACTGGGCCAACGCCAAGAACCAGGGCGCCTTCGCCGGGCGGAGCATGGCCGGAGCCATGGACGAGTGGGCCGACCCGCCGTACTTCTTCACCGACCAGTACGACGCGGGCATGGAGTACTGGGGGTGGGCCGACCCCCGCCAGGCCACCGTCGTGCTGCGCGGGAGCCCGGCCGACGGGGAGTACGTCGCGGCCTGGCTGGGTGCGGACGGCCGGGTCGCCGCGGCCATGCAGGTGAACCGCTGGGACGACTCGGACGCGGTCAAGGCCCTGGTCCAGGGCAAGGTCGAGCTGGACGTCGAGCGCTTCGCGGACACCGGAGTCGCCCTGACCGACCTGTCCTAGCGGCCACCTAGACTGGCCCGCGAAGCACGGGGCGGACGGGAGCATCGGTGGCGGGTCGGATCAGGGCCGAGGACGTCGCGCTCGTGAAGGAGCGGACGTCGATCGAGGACGTCGTGCGGGAGCACGTCACCCTGCGGCCGGCCGGCGTCGGCTCGCTCAAGGGCCTGTGCCCGTTCCACGACGAGAAGTCGCCGTCGTTCCAGGTCCGCCCCGCGCTCGGGGTCTGGCACTGCTTCGGCTGCGGTGAGGGCGGCGACGCCATCTCGTTCGTCCAGAAGGTCGACCACCTGACCTTCCACGAGGCCGTCGAGCGGCTCGCGGCGAAGGCCGGCGTCGAGCTGCGCTACGAGGACGGCGGCGGGCGTCCGCGCGAGGAGGTCGGCCGCCGGACCCGGCTGCTGGAGGCGCACCGGATGGCCGCCCAGTTCTACGCCGAGCAGCTGGCCGGCAGCGGGTCCGGCGCGGCGTCCGGGACCGGCCCGCAGTGGCCGAGGCCACCCCGGCGCGCCAGTTCCTGGCCGAGCGCGGGTTCGACCGCGACGCGGCCACCCGGTTCGGCGTCGGCTACGCCCCCCGGGCCGGGGAGGCGCTGTCCAACCACCTGCGCGGCCGCGGCTTCACCGACGACGAGCTGGTGGCGGGCGGCCTGTCCGGGCGCGGGTCCCGGGGCCTCTACGACAAGTTCCGCGGCCGGCTGGTCTGGCCGATCCGGGACATCACCGGCGACGTCGTCGGCTTCGGCGCCCGCCGGCTGTACGACGACGACCGGATCGAGGCGAAGTACCTCAACACGGCCGAGACCCCGATCTACCGCAAGGCCACCGTGCTCTACGGGCTCGACCTGGCCAAGAAGGCGATCGCCCGCGACCGGCAGGCCGTCGTCGTCGAGGGCTACACCGACGTGATGGCCTGCCACCTGGCCGGCGTCGAGACGGCGATCGCCACCTGTGGCACGGCTTTCGGCTCCGACCACATCACGGTCCTGCGCCGGATCATGCGCGACGAGGCCGAGGTCACCCCGGCCGAGGTGATCTTCACCTTCGACGGTGACGCGGCCGGGCAGAAGGCCGCGCATGCGGGCGTTCGCCGAGGACCAGCGCTTCGTCTCCCAGACCTACGTCGCGGTCGAGGCCGAGCGGGCTGGACCCCTGCGAGCTGCGCCAGCAGCGCGGGGACGCCGCGGTGCGCGACCTGATCGCCGGCCCGGGTGCCGCTGTTCGAGTTCGCCGTCCGCACGACCGATCGGCCGGTTCGACCTCGACTCGGTGCCGGGGCGCATGCAGGCCCTTCGCGCGGCGGCGCCCGTGGTGGCCGGGATCCGCGACCGGGCCTCCCGGCCGGAGTACGCCCGGCGGCTGGCCGGGCTGCTCGGGATGCCGGTCGAGACCGTGAACCAGGCGGTCGCCGGCGGCCGGCCGCGAGCCGGGGCGGCCCGGCCGCGCGAGCCGGCCGCGGGACGCGCGGCCGGGCATCCGCCGGCGCCGAACAGGCCAGCGAGCGCCGCGGCGGACGGCGCACCGGCAGCCGCTGCCCCGGCCCAACCTGCGCGACCCCGGACGTGGCGCGCGAGCGCCAGCTGCTCCAGGTCGCGCTGCAGGCACCGAAGGAGCTGGACGCCGAGGAGTTCGACGCGCTCAGCGCCGAGGCGTTCGCCGAGCCGGCGTACCGGCTGGCCCACCAGGCCGTCCGCGCGGCCGGCGGTCTGGCCGCAGGCCGGTCAGATGTCGGCGGAGGCCTGGGTCGAGCGCGTCGCGATGGCCGCCAGCGAGCAGGCCCGACCGGTCGTCACCCTGCTGGCGGTGGCCCCGCTGATGTACTCCGGCGACGACGGCCTGCACCGGCTCGCCCTCTCCCTGCAGGTCGGCGTGGCCGAGCTGGACCTCGCCCGCCAGGAGGCCGAGGTGCACAGCCGGATCCAGCGGCTGGACGCGAGCGGTGACGCCATCGGCAGCCGCGCGGCGTTCGTGCGAGGCCGAGGCGCTCGTCCGGCGCCGGCGGGCGCTGCGCGAGCGGCTGGGCTGACGCGCGGTGGCCCGGTTCGGTCGTCGTACGACGCTGCCCGCGGACGTCCGCGCCGCAGCTCGACCTGCGGCGCGGCGAGCGCGTGCTCGCGGCCGCGCGCGCTGATCGCCGGCGGCTGGGTGGTCGCCACGGACCTGGCCCTGCACACCGCCGGCCCCGTCGGCAGCGGCCGAGCCCGAGCGCCGTACGGCTGGGACGAGGTGGCCGGCGCGGTCTGGTCCGACACCGCCGTCCATGCTCCAGGTGAGCTGGGTCGACGGGCGCCGCGCGCTCACCGTCGAGCTGGTTCCCGAAGAGGGGCGCCTGCCCGAGGTCGTCCGGGAGCGGGTGGAGTCCAGCGTCGTGCTCTCGCGCCGGTTCACCGTGCAGGGGCGGCGGGGCGTCCGGGTGGCGGTCCGCCGGGCCCACCACGGCGCCGAGCTGAGCACCCAGGTGATCGCCGACCGAGGCGTCGACGTGCAGGAGCCGGCGGTCGCGGCGCGCATCCGGGCCGAGCTGGCCGACCTGCGCGAACAGGCCGGGATGGGGCCGGAGGGGCTCCCGCGGTTGGACTCGAACCAACGGCCATCCGATTAACAGTCGGACGCTCTGCCAACTGAGCTACGCGGGATTGGCGGTGGTCAGATTACCGCACGGCCAGCCCCACCAGCCCCACACCGGGCAGTAGCCGCCCGCCTGCAGGAGGCGCCCGCGAATGGGACGCGCAGGCCGCCGGCGGTGAGGCTCGGCGACCTGCGCGTCTCGCATGCCCGCCTGGGCTCCAACCGGCGGGCCAGCTCCTGGGTCGACTGCTGAGGTCGGCCTGGTCGACTGCCGGTACGACGTCCTGGTCGACACCGGCAGGAGTCGGCTGCGGCCGCCCTGATACGTCGCGCCCTAGAGTTCTCGCCGGAAGGGGCGGTAGCTCAGCCGGTTAGAGCAGCGGGCTCATAACCCGTCGGTCCTCGGTTCAAGTCCGAGTCGCCCCACCGGCCCTGACCTGCAGCGATGCGGTCAGGAAGCGCCGTCACGGTGCCCTCTGCGAGGGCCGCAGTCCGCAAACGGTCCGCAGCAGCGCGAGCGGTCGCATCCATCCGGTCCGCGACGTCGTCCAGGCCGTCCTCGAACAGGCCGGCGTAGACGTCCAGGGTCATGGCCGCGGAGGCGTGCCCGAGCATCCGCTGCACGTCCTTCACGGACGCCCCCGACGCCACCGCCAACGACGCCGCGGTGTGCCGCAGCTCGTGCGGCGTGAGCTTGCCCAGGCCGGCTGCCTTCACCGCCGGGTCGAACGCCCGCCGGCGCCAGTTCATCAGCGCCATGACCGCACCGTCCGGCGAGGTGAACACCAGGTCCTCTGGACCCTTCCCGGCGAGCTGGGCGGCCATGTCGTCGACCAGGAAGCGGGGGAGCGGCACCGACCGGCGCTGGTGTGACTTCGGCGTCCCGAACACGGCCACGCCGTTGACCTCGGTCACGGACTCGGCGACCTCGAGGCGCCGCCGCATCAGATCGACCCGCTTGACCCGCAGGGCGGCCAGCTCTCCGTACCGCAGCCCGGTGTACGCCAAGGTCAGGACGGCCAGCCGGTGCGCGCCCGCGGCGTCAGCGAGCCGTGCGCGACCTGATCGGCGGTCAGGAACCGCTTATCCGGCTTCGCCTTCCGGGGCAGCGTCACTCCCTCGGCCGGGTTGCTCGAGATGCGGCGGTCGCGCACCGCTAGTGCCAGGACCAACGCCAACACGCCGTATGCCTGCCGCACCGACGAGCCGGACAGCCCGGACGCCGTCATCTTCGTGACCCAGGATTGCACCGCGGCGTGCGACACCTGAGAGAGCGGCGTAGTCGACCACGTGCGGGTCGACGTGCACGCGGAGCAGCCCGGCGTACCGCTGCCGCGTCGACGGCTTCAGCTGCACCTGACCCTCGAGCCATTGCGCCGACCCAGGCGCCCGACCGTCACCTTGCCGCGCGGCTGGGTCGGACCAGTCGCCGCGGTCGAGTTTCGTCTGCTCAGCGCCGCAGCCACCGCTCGGCGTCGACCTTCCTGATGAAGTGCTCCGCATGCTCCTGGCCCGCCTGGTCGCGATAGCGGGCGCGCCAGCGCCCATCTCGTGCACGTTTAGCGATGCTGCTCACATCTGATGGTCCGAAGAACCGCTGCATGCCGGCGGCGCTGGTCTTCTGCGCTAGCCAGAGCCGTGCGAAGCTCGCGACTCATCGGCCAGCTTCTGAGTCGCTGCCTCAGATCTCCGCATCGGTGAGTGCCCGGCCGATTTGGCGAGCATCAGCCTGCAGCTGCGTTCCCTCCCAGATTGCGGGGCCAAGAAGCCGTATCGAGTTCTTCGGCCTCACCGACTGACAGTCGACGCTCGCCATGCTCCAGCCGGCTGACAGTGGTTTGCCGCCAGGCGGTGAACCCGCGCCCCGCCATCCGCTCCGCGAGCTCAGGTCTGCGACTTGCCCAGCTGCTCGCGTGCGGCCGGACGTTCCCACCGAGCCGGACGTCATCGGCGGCTTGTTGCTGCTGGTCGGGCACGAAGACACGCTAACACGAGGAGTGTCATTTGCTGTCAGCCCTGTGCTGGTAACCTCCGACGTATTAGACGCCTAACACAGAAGGGTTGCGCGTGATGAGTCGATACTTATGACGCTCTCGGAGGCAGCGGAGCGGCTCCACATGCCGCCGGCGACACTCCGATACTGGCGCCAGCAGGCCACCGGCCCCCGTTCGTTCAAGGTCGGTCGGCGCATCATGTACCGCGAGGCGGACGTCGAGGCGTGGCTGCAGCAGCAGTACGACGCAGCCGACGGCCACCCGGCGGCGTGACGACCAGGCGAACCGCGAACTTTCCTGGTGGTGCGCCGTGCCGTGGGTGAAGCTCAGCGATACGTTCGCTGACGATCCGCGCCTTGAGCGCGCCGGCCCAGAGGCGCTGGCTATGCACATCGCCGGCCTGTGCTTCTGTGCCCGGCTGCTCACCGATGGCGCTATCCCCGCCAGGACTGCCCTGCGCCTGTGGTCCGTCCACGACCCGGCGGCAGCGATCAAGGCGCTGCTCGACGCCGGCCTTTGGGAGCGGACCTCCGACGGTTACGCGATCGTCGGCTACCTCAACGATCAGCCGACCGCACGGAGAGGGTGCGAGAGCAGCAGCAGCAAAAGGCCCAACGGCAGAAGCGCTGGCTCGACAGCAAGCGCCAAGGCGCGTCGAGAGACGCGTCTCAAGGCGGGTCGAAAGACGCTGCCCCGCCCCGCCCCGAAGGAAGCGGGGAGGGTGTGGCAGCCGTCCCGGCGGATGCCACACCGCCCGAGGGCGCAGACCTGCTCTACCTGCGCCAGCCCTGTGAGCACGACACCCCCGGCGGCCGCGACCTGACCAAGGCAGGCACCTTCCAGTGCCTCCGGTGCCGCCTCGAGGCTGGCCAGCAGGCCAGCTCATGAGGACCCGGGACCGGTACGGCGACCGACTCGACGACGACCAGGTCGTCGACGTCGATCAGCCACCACTGCACCGCTGCACTGACGGATGGCTCGAGCCCGACGGCGACGTCGTACGCCCATGCCCGGTCTGCCGTCCCGACACCACCGCACGCCTCAACCGCCAGCGCACCCGCGACTGGACGACCCCAGGAAGGACAACCCCATGACCGACCGCAACGAAATCGAGTTCACCATCGTGCTCGTACCCGAGGACCTCGACGAGAACGGCGAGCCGATCCTCACCCCCGGCAGCCGACTCGAGCGCGAGCTGCAGTCCAGAGTGCGCGACTGGGCCAGCCAAAGGACCGGCCGATGACCGTCAACGCGGGCGCACACCGCGCCGGCCGCCTCATCCTCGCCGTCGCCGACCGCGACGACGCCCAGATCTCCGCGATCATCCACGAGGCCTCCGACGCCAGCCCTACCGGAGGCCTCGAGCTCATCGTGCAGCTGGCGTCCGCCAGCATCGAGTCGATGCGCCTCGCCACCGGCGAGCACTGGCGCGACGTCCTGACCACCGCGCTGCACGCCATCGAGCTGGACGGCGCAACGTGAGCACCCACGCCACCAGGGGAGAGGGTGTCCAGATCACGGGAAACGAAGCGACCGGACACCGCCGCGGTAATCCTGCGGAACACACGGCCCTTGAAAACGTGTTTTGGGCAGGCGCGCGGTGATCGCCCGTCGGAACGCTCGGCTGGCCGATGACGGCGTGCTGTGGCTGAACGCCGACGCCAAGATCGGCGGCGTCGGCCTGGACTTCGACGACGAGCCGGCCCTGCTCGACGCGGCGGGGCTGGCCGAGTGGCGCCGGCTGGCCGGCGTGTTCGAGGACCAGCCGACGCGCTTCCGTGAGGCCGACCGGGCCGCGCTGACGGCGTTCTGCGGGTTCTGGTCGGCGTACGCGGCGGCGGCCGCGGACGTGGCCGCTCGGGGGCCGGTGGTCGAGGGCCGCGGAGACCATGACCGCGACCGCACGGTGAAGAACCCGGCCACGGTCGCGATGCGCGAGGCATCGACGCAGTTGCGGTACTGGGCGCGCGAGCTCGGCCTGACTCCGGACGCCCGAGCCCGCATCGGCATCGCCGAGGCGCCCACGGACCAGCCCGGGGAAGGTGGGCCGTTCTCGTGACCACACCAGTCCCGCCGATCCGGGGGCTGACGTTAAGGCACGATCGCGCCCTCGGCCGGTTCGTGCCCTGCGAGGACCGGGACCGCCGCGGGTCGCTGCTGACCCACATCGACGCCCAGGGCCGGCCCGTCGTCGCCGCGCACCGCGACGAGGCCGCCACCGTGACGGCCTGGCGGCTCGGACAAGGCAGTGACCTGCTCGAGCCGGCCGACGTGCTCGCGTGGCTCGAGGCGCGGGCCAGCGTCCGCCGCCGAACGGACACGCCGTGAGCGTCCAACGGGCTGTCAGAACCGCCAGATACGCTGGCGCTGCTGGATTCCAGCTGCTGGACCGTGACAGGTCCGCCGCCGTGGGTCGCCCGCAACAGCCGCCGCCGTCAGGCCGCCGCTCCAGGGGAGAACCGCCGCCGCGAGCACCACGTCGGGAAGCAGATGGCCGCCGCCGCCCGCGAGGACGACAAGTCCGAAGCCGTGGCCGCCGCGAGACCGCAGCGTCATCACTGACCAACGCGACGTACGCCCATCGAGGCGGCGGAAGGACCTGATATGCCAACCACGCTCCACGACGAACGCCGGGACCTGCTGGCCAAGGCGCAGAACATCATCGCGACCGCGCAGACCGAGGGCCGCGACCTGACCGCGGACGAGCGGCAGCAGGTGAAGGCCATCACCACCGAGGTCGACACCGTCCTCGACCCGAAGATCCGGGCCGCAGAGCAGGACGCGCAGCTGCTGAAGCGCCTCGGCGCCTCAGGGCTGAAGCGCACCGCCATGGACGGCAGCCAGGCCGCTCCGGGCGTCCTGTGGGGCGCCGAGGGCAAGGGCTTCCTGCGGCTGCAGAAGGCCGCCCACGTCACCGCCGGCCGCCTGGCCGGCGAGCACCGCGACGACGGCCACGGCGCCAAGTCGGTCTGGCCTCCGGGTCCGTGGTCACCGGTGTGCCGATCGACCCCGAGATCGTCCCGGAGGGCCGGCCGGCCACATCCCTGTTCGACGTGCTGCCCTCGACCCGGCGGGAGGTCCCGACCTACCGGTACATCCGGCAGAGCGTGCGGACCAACAACGCGGCCGTGGTCGCGCCCGGCGCGACGAAGCCGACGAGCGTTTACACGATCGAGCCGGTCGACGGCGAGCTGTCGGTCGTGGCGCATCTGTCCGAGCCGGTCGACGAGTACCTGCTGCACGACGTGCAGGGGCTGCAGGCGTTCATCCAGAACGAGATGGCCTACGGCCTTGCGGTCAAGGTCGAGGGCCTGGTCGTGGCCGCCGTCGCGGCCACCGAGGGCACGCAGTCGCAGGCGTTCGACACGGACCTGCTGACCACGACCCGATCGGCGATCACCAAGCTCGAGGACGCCGGCGCGGCGGCCGGGTTCTGGTGTTCTGACCCCGGGCGACTGGCAGACGATCGAGCTGCTGAAGGACGGCGTTCAGCGGTTCTACGCCAACCCCAGCGCCCCGGTCGACATCGCCGCCCGGCGCCTGTGGGGGGCGCCTGTCGTGGTCTCCCAGCGGGCCACCGCCGGCACGGCGACCCTGTTCGCACCTGACGCGGTGGACCTGTCCACAGACGGGATCATCCGGGTCGGCTGGCAGGCCGTGAACGACGACTTCGAGAGGAACCAGATCCGGTGCCGCACCGAGTCGCGGTTCAACACCGACGTGCTCCGGCCCTTCGGTGTCGTCGAGGTCGCACTGACCGACGAGAGCTAGGCGTCAACCGCACCCCGGCCGCTGCCCCTTCGCGGCGGTTCGGGGACGGATGGTCAGCGAGCCGGCCAGGGATGGCGAGCGGCAGTGACCTGACCAGCGCCCACCGCCCGGCCCGGCGCGACCTCCCAGGCCGCCGGGCCGAGCAATCGGTACGAATGTCCGACGTCCGGACCACGAGTCGATCGGATCGCGGCAAATGAGGTCAGCGATCCGCGCAGTGGACATGGCGATCGCTGACCCTTAACGCGCGGCAGGCACGTCAGCCCGGTAGTCGAGTACGAGCTCGGGCGGGTGGAATCCGCTCTCGAGAGAGAACCCATGGACCAGGCGCACGTGTTCGCGGAACCATCGGTCGAAGACACCCTCCGCTTGGCCGAGGGCGGCGAATGCGGCATCGAGATCGTCCGCTTCCATGTAGACCACGGCGAAGTCGCCGGACGGTGTCGTCTGGATCCAAGCTGCCTCGCGTGTGATCCCAGCCGCGCGACGCGACGCCTCGAAGGCGTCCTTGCGGTCGCCGCAGTGGAACGAGGTCAATGCTTCGCGGTCCACCTCGGTCATTCCCGGCAGTAATGGGGCAGTGAAGGCGATCGTGGGCATGAATCCGTCCTTAGCTCGAGACCGACGTGGAGGACGACGACGGTGTAGTTGGCATGCCAACTATCTGCCGGGTCACTTGGCATGTCAAGTAACTCCCTAACATGGTGGCATGGTCACGCCTGACACCGACCGCTGGATGGAGCCGTTCCTCCTCCTCCTGCGCACCCATGCGCGGCTGTTCGACGACATCGAGTCGGATGTGCGACAAATCAGCGGTTTGTCCCTCGCGCGCTACGACGTGCTGGCGCACCTCGACATGGCCGGAGGCAGCCTCGGGCTCACCGCGTTGGCCGACGCCATAGTGCTCTCACCGTCCGGGCTCTCAAAGCTCCTCGACCGCATGGAACGGTCGGCCCTCATCGAGCGTCGTCCCGATCCCGACGATGCCAGGTCGACGTTCGCAAGCATCACCCCGCACGGCCGCGCAACGATCAGACGGACGCAGAAACTGCATCACATCTATCTGCAGGGCAGGTTCGGAGACGCGCTCGACGACACAGATCTCGCCGACCTTGCCCGGATCATGAACAAGCTCGACCGGGCCCTGTCCGGCCGGTCCTAGCCGGCGCGGTCCGAGATTGCCTGCATTCGCTGGCTCAGTTCTCGCGGCTCGTACGTCGCCTGCCCACTGGGATCGACCGGCCGAACCGATGGTCCGGGCACAGACACGCCCGGACTCACGACTCCATCCGCTCATCGGCATGTGCGGGCGGATCAGAGACTGGAAACCGCCGCAGGAGGAAGCCACGTTTGGCTGCACCCGCGAGGCACAGGGGGCTCCACAACGTCCGGGGCGAGCTCTCGAGCAGCCCGCTAGCCGGAGCCGTGCCGGGTCGCGCATCTGAGAGCCACAGCGCTGCCCGGCCGGGAACGCAGGGGCGCTTCCTCCGGCCGCCAGCAGGGGGCACGGCGAGCGCGGAGGTCCGGCCGGGCAGCGGACCCCATCCTGCGCCGCCCACGGCTCGCCCGCTACACCCACCGGGCGAGGGGGATCGCTGGGCGGCTCACCAAGGAGGGGACCCTGGCACCCCGAGGTCGCGACGAGCAGCTTTCAGGAAGCGTTCCACGATGGCGTGCATTTCATCCTCGTCATCGGAGTGCACCTTGCGGACCGTCTTAAGCACCTCGGGCGATGCGAGGAGCTCCATCCGCGCCATGACCGTCGGTGACGTGTCCATCGCGGCGTCGAAGTCATGCACAGCCTCGCGCCAGGCGCGCACGGACCAAACGTCGTTGGGGTCGCTGTCCTCGTACGGTTTCGCCCTCACGTACTGAGAGATGGCGCGCATGATGCTGGCCATGTCCCCGTAGAGCTCCAGGCGCTTGTCGATCAACCACCGGTGGTCTTCGCGGCGTCGCCGGCCACGCTCGGTCCCAACGTCGATCAGCCATTTGATGAGGACGCCGCCGATGATCGACCCAGCGCTGATGGCGGCCACACCCCACCAGGGCGCACCGAACCCGCTCGGGGCGGCGGCGGCAGCGTGCATCCGCCGAGATTAGTGCTGAGGTACCAGTCGAGGGCGCCTTCCGGCACGTCCCTCTCTGCCGCTCCGTCACCCCTCCGGTTGATTCGTGACACGCACGCCCGCGCCTACAGTGTCCGCGTGGCTAGCATCCAGGCGTGCTAGCCATAGCAATCTCAGCTTGTGCGCTTGTCCTCAGTGTGTGGAACTTCTTTCGCTCACGGCGCCTCGACAAGCGTGACCTCTTCCTGAGGATGCACGAATCCCTGCTGGATCCCGAGGGTCGTTGCCGGCAGGCGAGCGCTCTACCAGATCACTGATGATGAGTCGGCAAAGCTCGACGACGACGGGGACAAAATTACCCGCGTATACAGGGCCCTCGCGATGTTCGATGTGCTCGCGTTCTACGCCGAGAGCCATTGGATTTCAGAGAAAACCGTGCTCAGAGAGTGGGGTCACTCACTGGCACGCTCCAAGCAGCACGCCGACCTGTTCATCGCCCACCGTGCAAAGTTGGTCCATGCGAACAGCTGGCCCCACTACCAGGCACTCGCGCGCAAGGCTCTTGAGCAAAAGCGCGACCAGCTGCCACTGACGACCAAGTAGCCAGTGACAGACGCCCCGCCCACAGAGTGAGCGGGGCGCCGTATTACTTGTGCGGGGTCCAGTCAGCCGCGGCCGGCCCGCGCGACTTCGGCGAGCGCCTGGCGCCGGCCGTTGGCCCCACAGCGGCGCATCAGTTCGAGGTAGCTCGCATCGCCCAGGACCCCCATGCCGGCATCGTGGAGCCAGATGCCGGCCCGTGCCAGCGTCCAACCGAAGCGGATTTTGATCATGATCGATTCCTTTCAGGTGGTGTATTCAGTCCGCAGATAGTCCGCAAGACAGCCGTCGATGGCCGTCGACGTTCGTCAACCGGTAGACATACGCGGCGCCTTCACGGAGCACGGGGACGGGGTTCTTGCAGGTCAGCGCCCCGCCGAGGCAGGGACTCATAACCCGTCGGTCCTCGGTTCAAGTCCGAGTCGCCCCACCGGTCCTGACCTGCAGCGATGCGGTCCGGCCGCCGCCGGTCAGTCGCCCGTGGCCCGCACGAGCCCGGTCTCGTAGGCGAGGACCACCAGCTGGGCCCGGTCCCGCCGCTGGGTCTTGGTGAGGATGCGTCCGAGGTAGGTCTTGACCGTGGTCTCGGACAGGTGGATCGCGGCGGCGATCTCGCGGTTCGTCTGGCCGCGCGCCACGCCGGCGAGGACCTCGACCTCGCGTGGGGTCAGCACGTCCAGCCGGCGCCGGGCGGTGGGGCTCGGGTCGGACACCACCTTCTCGATGAGTCGCCGGGTGATCCGGGGGTCCAGCAGTGCGTCGCCGGCGGCGACGGTGCGCACGGCGTCGATCAGCTGCTGTGGTGGTGCGGTCTTGAGCAGGTAGCCGCTCGCCCCGGCCCGCAGGGCGGAGTAGATCAGGTGGTCCTCGCTGAAGGTGGTCAGCACGAGCACCTTGACCGCAGGCGGCAGCTCGGCGATCGCCTCCAGCCCATCCATCGTGGGCATCTGCAGGTCCATCAGGACCACGTCGGGCGCCGCCTGGGCCACCGACTGGAGCACCACCGCGCCGTCCCCGGCTTCGGCGACGACCTCGATGTCGGGCTCGGACTCCAGGATCAGTCGCAGGCCGGCGCGGATCATCTCCTGGTCGTCGGCGACCAGGACACGGATCATCGGCTCGCCGAGGGGATCGGCAGAGTGGCCCGGACCGCCCAGCCGCCGGCCGGTCGGGAACCGGCCGTGAGGGTGCCGCCGAACAGCCGCGCCCGCTCGGTCATCCCCGCGATGCCCCGGCCCGAGGACGGCAGCCGGGCACCGACGCCCTCTGCCCCCTCAGCGGCTCCGCTGCCCTCGTCGACGACCGCGATGGTGAGGACGCTGAGTCCGTAGTCGACGGCGATCCGGGTTCGGCTGCCCGGCGCATGCTTGAGCACGTTGGTCAATGCCTCCTGCACGAGGCGGTACGCCGAGACGTCCAGCGCGTCACCGATGTCGCGGACCTGCCCGGTGACCGCCAACGACACGGGCTGGCCCGCGCCGACCAGCTCATCGACCAGCCGTCCGACGCCGTGCAGTCCCGGCCGGGGGCGCAACGCCGGCTCCGGCTCGTTGAGCATGCCCAGCAGCAGATGGAGCTCTTCGACCGCCTTGCGTCCACTGGCCTGGATCTGGGCCAGGCTCTCGGCGACCTGCTCCGGCCGTTGGGCCAGGACGCGTTCGGCGGCGCCCGCGTGCACGATCATGACCGCGACGTCGTGAGCGACGACGTCGTGCAGCTCGCGAGCGATGCGCTCGCGCTCTGCGGCCACCGCCTCGCGGGCCAGCACCTCCTGCTCGCGGGTCAGGACCTCGGCCCGGGCCGCCTCGATGTCCGCGCGGTGGCGCAGCAGCCGCATGGTCCGGCCGGCGGCGTACGCGAGCACGACACCGGTGACCGTGTAGACCAGCTGCCCGGCCGACAGGAATGACGGCACGCGCGCGCCGAAGGTGACGATGATGCCGACGCCGACGACGGGCACGATGGCCGACTCCCTGGGTGAGCACCCCACCGCGACGGAGTAGATCGCGACGAGGGCCGGCACGAACGAGGCGTAGAAGTCGGGATAGGCCGCGACGGCGAGAGTGGGCAGCACTCCGCAGGCGCTCACCACCAGCAGCGTCGCCCGCGGATGCCGGGTGCGCTCGAGCAGCGCGACGGCCGAGGCGACACCGAAGGCAGTGACCAGAGCCGTGGGGCGGGGAGTGCTCAGCCGCAGCAACGCGCTGGCCAGCACGGCGCGTGCCGACGGTGACCGCGATCGCGGCGTCCCACCAGGTCGGCGTCCACGCCTGGTTCGCCCGCACGCCGCGAGCATAGGCCGACGCCGAGAGTGTCGCGGTGGACTGCAGACGACAGTCGAGTCGACCTGTGGTGACCCAGGAGTCACCGTCCGGATGATGACGGGCGCCGCGCTGCACGGCCAGGCTCGACACCTGATCGACCGACGCCACCCGGGCCTCGGCCCGCTCTCCGGAAGGACCTCGTCATGCCTCGCAGGAAGACACTCCTCGGCCTCGGCGGCCTGTCGGCCGTTCTCGCACTGCTCGCCGGGGGGACGGCGGCCCAGGCCGCGCCGGTTCAGGTCAGCCAGTCGTTCGACGCCGTGGCCACCGCACCCTCGATCACCGTGGGCGACCGGTTCGTCGTCGCCGACCAGGACGTGGCGGGTGGCGGCGTGATCGGCCACGACGTCCTCTCCTGCACGGTGGTCGCGGGCGGCTCCGCCTGCGACGTGGCGTTCGCCCAGCCCGGCGGACTGCTCTACGCGCGGTTCGCCCTCCGCGACGCCGACGGCACGCTCTCCGGATCGGTGACCGGCGGGACCGGCCGGTTCTGCCACGCGCACGGCCGGCTGACCGGGACGGCACTGTCGCCGACCGACGTCCACATCACCCTGCACTACACGCGTTAGCAGCCGGTCGCGATGAGAGATCTCGGGAACGAGTCGATGCCGCGGGTGTCCGGCACCGAGCCGGATCGGCTGGGAGTGGTGGCCGTGTCCGCCGCGACGATCTCGCTGGCCGGGTTCCTCACCCTGGCCATCGGCCATGCCGTCGACCCGCACCTCTTCCATCCGGGCAACCCACCCACCGTCGCCAACAACATCGCCTTCTTCGCCTTCGTCGTCGGCCTGCTGATCGCGCTGTTCCTCGGGGGAGCCCTGACGCTGCAGCACCGGCGAGCCGGCCGGGGCGAGCGGCGCCCGCTCGCGGTGCTGGCCCTCGGGTACGGCATCCTCTTCGTCGCGGTCGCCGTCGTCGCTGCCGCCCTGGGGTTCTAGCACGGGGGTTCGGCAGGGGGTTCCAGCAGCCCGGGGCGGCCGTTAGGCCGATCGGGTGAACGAGCACAACCGGCGCTCCGGGGACACCGCCGGCTGCCGGTAACGAAAATCGTGCTCGCAGCGATAGTTCGACGGCGGCTCGACGGGCGGTCCGGTGCCCCCTGCCGCGGCCCCGACGTCCCTTGCCGTGACGGCGCAGGTGCGCAGTGAAGCGTTCGTCATCTGGGGTAGTGCGGTTGGTCCCCCGGGTCTAGGTTGCGACAGGCGTGACCCCCGATCGGGGTCACGCATTGCCGACGGAGCAAAGGGGTTTTTGGTGAAGAGACCAGCCAGAGCTGTCGCGATCGGGACCGCAACGGTCCTCGCGGGAGTCACCGCCATCGGAGTCAGCGCCAGTGCAGCGAGCGCTGCCGGCAGCTCCTCGGCGTCCAGCGCAGCGACCCACAAGGTCATCGTTCTGCTGAAAGACCAGCCGGCGTCCGCGTCGAAGAACAGCGCCGCGTTCGCGACCCGTCAGTCCCGGATCGCCTCCTCGCAGGCCGCCGTGGCCAAGCAGCTCAAGGCCACGTCCAAGAACGTGCAAGCAGTACAAGCTGGTCAACGCCCTCGCGGCCACGGTCTCCACCAGCGAGCTGGCCGCGCTGCGCAGCAACTCCGCGGTCGCGTCCGTGATCCCGGACTCGGTCATCCACGGCCCCACCCCGTCGACCGCGTCCTCGGCCGCCGCAGCGGCGCCCCCCACGCGCACCCCTCCGCCGAACACCTGCTCCACCGGCAAGCCGATGCTCGAGCCGGAGGCGCTCCAGGTCACCAACACCGCCTCGGACGACGCCAGCGCCAAGACCGCCCGCAGCCTGGGTGCCACCGGCGCCGGGGTCAAGGTCGCCTGGATGGCCGAGGGCATCGACATCAACAACCCGGACTTCATCCGGGCCAACGGCTCGCACGTCTTCGTCGACTACCAGGACTTCAGCGGTGACGGCACGGCCGCCCCGACCGACGGTGCCGAGGCGTTCCTCGACGCCAGCGCCATCGCGGCGCAGGGCCGGCAGACCTACAACGTGCAGAACTTCACCGCGGTGCCGCTGACCACGCCCTGCAACATCCGGATCGAGGGCATGGCGCCGGGCGCGTCGATGGTCGGCCTGAAGGTCTTCGGCGAGAACAACGCCACGCTGACCTCCGGCTTCCTGCAGGCGATCGACTACGCCGTGACCGTCGACAAGGTCGACGTCATCAACCAGTCCTTCGGCGGCAACCCGATCCCGGAGACGGCGGCCGACGCGGTCCGCATGTTCGACGAGGCGGCCGTCGCGGCCGGAGTCACGGTGACGGTCTCCAGCGGTGACGCCGGACCGACGAACACCATCGGCTCCCCGGCCACCGACCCGGCCGTCATCTCCGTCGGCGGCTCCACGACGTACAAGTTCTACGCCCAGACCGGGTACGGCGGGTACTACCCGCTGGCCCACGACGGCTGGATCGACGACAACGTCAGCCCGCTGAGCTCCAGCGGCTTCACCGCAGAACGGTCGCACGATCGACCTGCTCGCTCCCGGCGACGCCGACTGGGCGCTGTGCAGCACCAACCAGGCGATGTACGCCGGGTGCGCGAACTTCGCCGGTCTGCCCTCTCCGGTCGAGGAGTCCGGCGGCACCAGCGAGTCGGCTCCGCTCACCGCGGGTGCGGCCGCCCTGGTCATCCAGGCCTACCGGTCCACCCACGGCGGGGCCAGCCCGTCGCCGGCCGAGGTCAAGCAGCTGCTCACCAGCACCGCGACCGACGTCGACCACCCCGGGCAGGAGCAGGGTGCAGGTCTGCTGAACAGCTACCAGGCCGTCCTGGCCGCCATGTCGATCCACGACGCGAACGGCAGCCCGGCGCGCACCGGCAGCTCGGTGCTCACCAGCCGGACCCAGCTCGACGGCTCCGGCCTGGCCGGCTCGTCGCAGAGCTGGCAGCTGACCCTGACCAACAACGGCGCCGCGAAGCAGACGCTGTCCCTCGGTCAGCGCACCCTCGGCGACCCGTACGACGTGCAGAAGAAGAGCGTCACCCTCAGCGACTCCGCGAGCAAGCACTTCACGGACTACGCCGGGCAGACGACCAACTACGAGGTGGTCCACTTCACGGTGCCGAAGGGGGCCGACCGGCTGGACGAGGACTACGTCTACCCGGGTGACCCGAACAACGGGCTCAACGCCCGCGTCCGCGTCGCGATGATCGACCCGAACGGCAAGTTCGCCTCGCACTCCATCCCGCAGGGAGTGGGCAACGCCGGCCACGGTGATGTCGCCAACCCGGCGGCCGGGCACCTGGACGGCGATGATCTGGAGCCGCCAGAGCACGGTCGGCGGCACCGTGGGCACGGTGAAGGTGCAGTTCGCGCTGCACGACTACCACAGCACGGGCTCGGTCACGCCGTCGTCGGTGACGCTGGCGTCCGGCGCCTCCGCGACGGTCACCGTGAAGGCGACGACGCCGTCCACTCCGGGCGACGCGGCCAACTCGGTCACGATCGCCTCGAGCTCGGGTCAGCACACGAGCGTCCCGGTCTCGCTGCGCAGCGAGATCAACGTCGGCAAGGGCGGTCGCTACAGCGGCACCCTCACCGGTGGCAACGGGCGCTCGTTCGACACCGGCCAGGCGTCGTACCTGCAGTTCGACGTGCCCGCCGCCCAGCGGGACATCACGGCGAACTTCACCTTCGCGAACAAGGACACCGACCCGGTGTTCGGCTACCTGGTCGACCCCTCGGGGAACGCTCAGGCCTTCGGCGCCGACCAGCAGGTCACCGGCTTCGACTCCAAGGGCAACGCGATCGTCAAGGCCGTGTCCACCATGTCGCTGTACACCCGGGCCCCGGCCGCGGGTCGGTGGACGCTGGTCCTGCTGTTCGCCCCGCAGGTGTCCGGTCAGAACCTGGCCGTGCCGTTCTCCGGCAACGTCGCTCTGAACACGGTGAAGGCGACGGCGTCCGGGGTGCCGAACGCGAACAGCGCGACGCTCAAGGCCGGCAAGGCGGTGACGGTGCCCGTGACGATCAAGAACACGGGCGTCGCAGCGGCGAGCTACTTCATCGACGCCCGGTTCAACCGGACGGCGACGGTGGACCTGCCACTCACCACCCCGAAGGTCTCGCTGCCCCTGAAGGGGACCGACCCGTACATCCAGTACAGCGTCCCCACGGAGACCAGCAGCCTGACGGTCGACGTGAACTCCACGCGCAACGTCAACTTCGACACCACGTGGATGTTCGGGTTCGGTGACCCGGACGTCGCCGGGACGTCGACGGGCCACAACGCCACAGCGACCCTGACCGGTTCGCCGCTGGCCAACGGCCCGTGGATCGTCAACCCGTCCGACATCGGTCCCTACGGCGCCAACCCGGCGCCGGCGGCGACCGCCACCATGTCGGTCAGCGCGACGACCCTCGCCTTCGACAAGCAGGTGACGACGCCGATCGGTGACTTCGAGCAGAGCGCGGTGGACCCCAGCGCGCAGTTCGGGATCATCAGCGTGCCGGCCGGCAAGTCGGTCACCATCCCGGTGACGATCACGCCGAGCGGCGCCAAGGGAACGGTTGTCAGCGGACAGCTGTTCGTCGACAACCTGTCGCTCATCTCGTTCCTCAGCGCACCGCTCGGTGGGCTGACGCCGGGAGCGCAGGAGCTGTCGACGATCCCGTACCGGTACACCATCGGGTAGCCGCTCCGGGAAGTCCGTCCCAGCAGGCCTGGCCGCACACCGCGGTCAGGCCTGCTGGCGTCTCAGGGCCGGTCAGCCACCCGCCGCCGGCAGCCCGGGGCCGACCGCGGACAGCGCCACGAACAGCACGATGACGGCGGCGACCAGCACGCCGGAGGTGGCAGCGACCCGAAGCACCACGTACCGCGGCCGCCGGTACCGCGGACTGCGCAGGCGGGCGTCCATCCGGTCCGAGGGGCGGCGCGGACGCCACAGCCGCACCGCGAACAGCGCCAGCAGCGGCACCTGGGCGACCCACACGACGGAACGCCAAGGCCCGGCGGCGCGCACGTGCGGGCCCAGCGCGAGCGCGTGCCAGAGCGCCATTGCGTAGACCAGCGCGGCCAGCTGGTGGGCCACCAGCCACACGTGCGGCCCGAGCCGGCGGCGCAGGTAGTACGACGGACCCAGCACGACCGCGCCGTAGAGCGAGAGGACGCCGAGGGTGTAGCCGAAGCTCGACACGGCGGACGCCTGGGGCACCAGCGCGACGGCCCACGAACCCCCCGGAGTGCCGAGCGCGAAAGCCCCGATGTGCACGGCCATCAGGCCGATGACCGTCAGGTTCAGCCGGCGGTGCCAGCCCAGCAGCCGGTGCCGGTGACGCACGACTCCTCTGGGCAGGTGGGTGCCCACCAGGAGGCCGAGGAGCAAGCCGGCGTAGGACCACGCGAGGGCCGTCGCACCACTGGCACTGACCAGGGCGCTGCCCGTGCCGGCCATCAGCCGTCCGCCGCCCCGGACGAGCGCCCGGTCCAGGGCGTACGTCGCGACAGCGGCGACCAGCAGGTGGATCGACACGCTGCGGACCGTCACCCCTCGGACCGTCAGGGACATCCTCGAGGTGCTCATCCAGGCGTTGGCCTACACGGCCGATCCGACGAGGTACGCCGCAGTCAGCACGGCCATGACGAGGATGCTGCCGACGAGCACCGGGAGCATCCGGGCAGGGGGCAACGGCTGACCCGTGCGCATCGCCTCGTCGCGGCGCTGGAACGTGCGCAGCGCGCTGACCCCGACGGCGGCCCCGAGGAGACAGATCAGTGCCGACAGGATGTCCACGCCGCGGGGCAGACCGGCGACCCGGGCGAGCGACGTGACCCCGATGCCACCGGCCAGCAGGGCCAGGGACGTGCGCACCCACGCCAGGGCGGTGCGCTCGTTGGCCAGCGAGTAGCGATAGTCGGGTTCGGGCACGTCAGCGAGTCTGCCCGAAGACGATGCCGAGCACGAAGGCCAGCACCTCGGCCTCGTAGCGCAGGTGACCGTAGCGGCCGGCCGGCCCGACGTGCGCGCCCGCGCCGAGCTCGACCCGGAACAGCAGCGGGCTCGGTCGCCTCGGGCGCCGCTGTCGCCCGCAGCCGGGCGACCCACTTCGCCGGCTCGTGCACCAGGACCCGCGGGTCGTGCAGGCTGCCGGTGACCAGCAGCGGCGGCCGGTAGCCATCGGGCGGGTTGTCGTACGGCGAGTACGCCAGCATCCAGGCGAAGTCCTCCGGCCGGCGGGGGTCTCCCCACTCGTCCCACTCGGTCACGGTCAGCGGCACGGTCTCGTCGAGCATCGACGTCACGCAGTCGACGAACGGCACCTCGGCCACGACCGCGGCCCAGCGGCGCGGGGCCAGCCCCATCGCCGCACCCTGCAGCAGCCCGCCGGCCGACAGCCCCCGCGAGACGATCCGGGAGCCGTCGACCACGCCGTCCGCCAGGGCGTCCGCGGCGGCCACGAAGTCGCTGAACGTGTGGTGCTTGGCCGCCAGATGGCCGTCGTCCCACCAGTGCCGGCCGCACTCGCCGCCCCCGCGCACGTGGGCCTGGGCGTAGACCACGCCGCGGTCGAGCAGGCTGACCAGTGCCGGATCGAACTCCGGCCAGTCGCACGACTCGTAGGCGCCGTAGCCCCAGAGCAGGCAGGGCGCCGTGCCGTCGAGCCGCGTGTCCACGTGCCGGGCCAGCGCTCACCGGGACGCGCGCACCGTCGCCGGCCCTCGCCCAGATCCGCTCGGTGACGTAGCGCCCGGCGTCGTACGTCGGCACCTCGAGTCGCTTGACCAGCGCGCGCTCCCCGGTGGCCAGGTCGACGTCGAACCACTCGGGCGGCTGCGACCAGGCTCTGGGTGCGGACGCGGACCGAGCCGGCCGTGCGGGTCCTCGTTGCGCGCGAGGACGACCTGCCCGGCCGGTGGCGTCGGCCCGGATGTCGTGGCCGTGCGCCGGAGTCCGAGGCTGATGCACGCCGAGGAACGGCATCGGCGTCGCGCCGGCCGGCCGACGACGGCGAGCCGGCCGATCGACGTCGACCGACTCCCAGCGGGTGCGCCGGGTCCGGGGCCGAGCAGCTCGGTCCACGTCGCGACGGCCCGATCGCGCGCAGCGGCGTCCGCAGCGACCCGGAACTCAGGCGCGCCGTCGTTGGTGACCACGAGCAGCTCGCCGTCCTCGCCCGGTGGCCGCGCCACGTGGTCGACGTCGTACTCGATGCCGGGCCGCGCCGGGGCCAGACCAGCTCGCGGCTCCGCGTGGCGGGTCGGCCGGCCGGGCAGCCAGGAGATCTCCGTGGTGGTCCGGCTGTCGGCGCTGGATCAGGATCAGCTCGCCGCTGCGGGTGGTGCCGCACCGTCAGCTCGTAGCGCTGCGTCCGGCTCGGCCAGGACCAGCTCGTCGCGGCTCGGTCGGCCGGTCGCCGAGCCGAGCTCGTGCCGCCACACCTGGTACGGGCGGTTGGCGTCGCGTCGGCACCGTGTAGAAGCAACGTCGCGAGTCGGCCGATCCAGGCGCGATCGTCGTAGCTGCGCTCGCGGACGATCGGCGCTCGTCCTCGCCCGGTCGCCAGGTCGCGGATCCGCAGCGCGATAGACCTCGTCGCCGTCGGTGTCGACCGACCAGGCGAGCCAGCGACCATCCGGACTCGGTTCGCAGACCCCGAGCTCGGCGTAGTCGACGCCGCCGGCGACGTCGTTGAGGTCCAACAGGACGCGCTCGTTCTTCCCGTCAGTCGCTCTTCGGCGAAGATCACGATCCGACGCGCAGAACTGCGCGTACTCCTTCCCGCCACCGTCCTCGTGTAGTAGACAGAGCCACCACGCGACCAACTGACTGATGAGTCAGCGGGCAGGGTGCGACCGGACATCTCGGAGAAGAGCGCCGTCCTGGAGCGGCCGTGAGTGAGCAGTACTCGTGGTCGTAGTAGCGCCGTTCGGCGCGAGATAGCTCCAGCACGTCCGGAGATCGCCGCGTCGCGCAGCCACGCGTAGTCGTCGACCCGGCGCACGCCGTGCAGGACCGACTCGACGGGACGGCGGGCCGCTACCGGTGGGGCGCTCGGTGGCTTCGGGCATCCGCGGAACCTAGCGCAGGTCGCGGCGTGACGAGCCGTCGCGAGCGCGGCCCGGCGCTCGCCGACTCCTCGCCTGCCGTGGTCTGCTGCTGGCCCTGCTCGCCAGCGCGTACGCCGGGGGAGCTGGCGGCGGACGCGGCGACCACGCCCACACCGAGCTCCGACGACGGCGAAGGCGCAACCGATCCACACCGCGACGACGTTCACCATCGGGCGTGACGCAGGACGTCGACTCGACCAACCCGTTCACCGGCATCGCCGCCGCGTCCTACGAGATCTACCAGCTGCAGTACGACTTCCTCGACCGGCTACGCGCCCAAGGACTTCGCCACCGTGCCGCGCCTGGCCGCGTCGTCGTCACCTCGGCCGACGGCAGATCTGGACCTTCCACATCCGGCCGGGCGTCAAGTGGTCCGACGGCGTCGCCGCTCACCGCCTCGGACGTCGCCTACACGTTCAACCGGATCATCAACGGCACGTACGAGCAGACCAACTCGGCAACTACATCGCGAACATCACGCGGTCGTCGCCACCGACCCGACCACGGTCGTCATGAAGACCAAGAAGCCGTCGTCGGTCATGTACCACCTCGACGTCCCATCCTGCCCGCAGCACATCTGGTCGCAAGATCAGCGAGAAGGCGGTCGCCAACTACGCCAACGAGCCGACGCCGGGCCACCCGATCGTGGGCACCGGGCCGTTCATGCTGACCCAGGTGGTCAAGGGCCAGTTCATCCGGATGGACCGGAACCCGTACTACTGGGGCCCGCCCACGCACATCGACCACCTGGTGTTCCGGGTCTTCAACAACGAGGACTCGATGGCCCAGGCGCTGAAGCGCGGCGAGATCGACTTCGCCGACAGCCTTGACGCCGGGGTGTTCAACTGCGCTGAAGAACACGTCGGGCATCACCACGGTCGACGCGAAGTACTCCGGGCTTCGACGAGATCGGCATGAACACCGGCGCGCCGAGACGACGGACAACAAGCCGATCGGCAACGGCAACCCGGCGCTGAAGGACATCCGGGTGCGGCAGGCCATCAACTACGCCATCGACCGGCAGACGCTGGTCAAGAAGGTGTACGGCGGCTATGGCCACGCCGGCCACGATCGATCATCCCGCCGATCTACGCCAACCAGCACTAGGACCCGGGGCCCACGACGTACACGTTCAACCTCGCCAAGGCCAACCAGATCCTCGATGCGGCCGGCTACACCAAGGGCAGCGACGGCATCCGCCGAGATCCGGACACCGGCAAGCCGCTGGTCTTCCGGCTGTACGGGCGCAGCAGCTCCGAGGACACCAGCGGGTAACCGTGCAGTACGTCGCCGGCTGGCTGAAGCAGATCGGCATCCCAGGCGAACGTGAAGATCGTGTCCGAGGACACCCTGACCGAGTTCATCGGCGCAGGGCAACTACGACCTGTTCGAGTGGGGCTGGGTCGACGAGCCGGACCCGGACTACCAGCTGTCGATGTTCACCTGCGACAACCGGTCGTACAAGGACAGCGGCACGATCTACGCCAACCTCTCGGACTCCTTCTACTGCAACAAGGAGTACGACGCAGCTGTACGCCGAGCAGGCGACGCAGTCGACCCGGCCAAGCGCATCGCGATCGGAAGCAGATGCAGAAGATGCTCTACGAGGCCGCGCGGTACGCCGAGACGATCTACTACGACGACCTGCAGGCCTACCGCTCCGACCGCTGGACCAACTTCCGAGTCCCAGCCGCCGCCGGTCCGGACCCCACGAAGTACCCGGCCGCAAGCCGGGCGCTGATCTTCCAGAACGGCACGTACTCCTACAGCTCGATCATCCCGCTCTAGGGGGATCACGACGATCGAGGGGCCGAGCGTCCGGCCAGGCCGGCGGCGTCGTCGGCGGGCTGGCCCCGCTGTGGCTCGTCGGGTTCGGCGTGACGCGGCTCGCGACGTCCTCCGCCAGGACGAGGTGGAGTGAGTCGATGAGCATCCCTGTCGACATGCACCGACCCTGGCCGGGCCGAGGCGGCACCGGAGAGCACCGAACCGCGGCGTCCGGCGGCCTCGGGCCGGTACGCCCTCCGCCGCTTGCTGACCGCGCTGGGCACGCTGGTCTTCGTCCTGGTCTTCAACTTCGTGCTGTTCCGCCTGCTGCCCGGTGACCCGGCCGCCCTCTACACCCGCGGGCGGCAACGTCGACGCGGCCGCCACGGCGGCGGATGGAGGAGCAGCTGAGCGCCGACAAGTGGCACCAGTTCCTGACCTACATCAAGAACCCGTTCTCCACCGACTTCCGCTCGGCCCAGTTCTGCCGGCCGGTGTGGGACGTGATCGGTGAGCCGGGTCCGGCCGACGTTGCTGCTGCTGGGCATCAGCACGATCCTGTCCACCGTCATCGGGATCTGGATCGGCATCAGGGGCGGCTGGCGGCGCGGTCGCTGGTTCGACCGGACGTCGACGGCGATCACGCTGACCCTGTACGCGATGCCGGAGTTCTGGCTCGGGATGATCCTGCTGATCGTGCTTCTCGACGGGCGTCGGCATCGTTCCCGGGGATCTTCCCGAGCGGCGGCGTGATCTCGCCCGGCGTCAACGGCGCGTCGGCTCACCGGGATCGTCAACGTCGCCTGGCACCTCGTGCTGCCGGTGACGACGCTGACGCTCATCTACCTGGCCGAGTACAGCCTGGTCATGCGGGCGTCGCTCGTCGAGGAGATGGGCCAGGACTACCTGAAGACGGCTCGGGCCAAAGGGCTGATGGACCGGATGGTCCGCCGGCGGCACGCCGTCCCGAACGCCTTGCTGCCGACGATCACGCTGGTGTTCCTCAACATCGGGTTCATCGTGTCGGGCGCGATCACCGTGGAGACCGTCTACAGCTGGCCCGGACTGGGCCAGCTGTCGTTCGAGGCCATCCGCGGGCCGGACATCGCGCTGCTGCAGGCGATCTTCCTGCTGTTCTCGCTCGCGGTCGTCGTCTTCAACGCCGTCGCCGACGTCATCGTCGCGGCGGTCGACCCGAGGGTCCGCACATGAGCGCCGTCACCGCCGAGGCTCCCGGCCAGCCGCGGCTCGATCGCCTGGGCCCGCCGGCGGGCCACGATGGCCCGCTTCGCCCGCGGGTTCTTCAGCAAGCCGTCGGGCGTCGTCGGCCTCGTGATCCTGCTCGTCTTCGTCGCCATGGCCCTGCTCGCCCCGGTGCTCTACTCCAGCGACGATCTGGACGTCACCAAGGCCACCGGCGGTGTGTTGCAGCCGCCGGCGTCACGGGTTCCCGCTCGGCACCGACGAGAGTGGCCGCTCGATCCTCGCGCTGGTCGTCTGGGGGGCGCGGATCTCGCTGCTCGTCGGTGTCTCGGCCACGATCATCTCGATGGTGATCGGCACGCTGGTGGGCATCGCGTCCGGTCACTACGCCAACTGGTTCGGCGCCGTGCTCGAGCGGATCACGGACTGGTTCCTGGTCATCCCGTTCCTGCCGCTGGCCATCGTGATCTCGACGCTGCTGCCCTGGCAGTCGATCTTCAACATCGTGCTGGTCATCGGCATCACGTCCTGGCCCGGCACCGCGCGGCTGGTCCGGGCCCAGACGCTCTCCATCGAGGGGCGGCCCTTCCTCGAGCGGGCCCGCGTCCTGGGCGGCGGCAACTGGCACCAGATCACCAAGCACGTCCTGCCCAACATCGATGCCGCTCGTGCTGGCCAACACCACGCTCACGGTCGCGATCGCCATCCTGTCCGAGACGACGCTGACCTTCCTCGGGCTCGGCGGGTTCAAGCCCACCGACGTCAGCTGGGGAACCATGCTGGAGAACGCGTTCAGCTCGGGGGCGATCACCACCGGCGCGTGGTGGTACCTGCTGCCACCGGGCCTGTGCGTCGTGATCGTCGTGCTGGCGTTCACCATGGTCGGCCGGGCCCTCGAGGCCCTGGTCGACCCGCACCAGGCGACGGAGGCCTGAGCCCATGAGCCTGCTGGAGATTCGCGACCTTGCCGTGACCTACCAGACCCACGAGGGTCCGGTCCCGGCCGTCCGGAACATCTCGCTGGACGTCGACTCCGGGGAGGCGGTCGGCCTGGCGGGAGAGTCCGGCTGCGGCAAGTCCACGGTCGCCTCCACGATCCTGCGACTGACGCCCGCCTCCGCAACGGTCACCGGCCAGGTCCTGCTCAACGGCGAGGACGTGCTCCGGATGAGCTGGGGTCAGCTGCGAGCGGTCCGCTGGAAGGGCGCGTCGATCGTGTTCCAGGGTGCCCTGCACTCGCTGAACCCGGTGCGCAACGTCGGTCGGCAGATCGCCGAGCCGGTGCTGCTGCACGACCGGACGCAGACCCGTGCCGGCGCCGACCGCCGGGTCGCCGAGCTGCTCGACCAGGTCGGTCTCCCGGCCCGGCTGGCCCGGTCCTACCCGCACCAGCTCTCCGGCGGGCAGAAGCAGCGGATCATGATCGCGATGGCGCTGGCCTGCCGGCCCGCTCTCGTGGTCGCCGACGAGCCGACCACCGCGCTCGACGTCATGGTGCAGGCCCAGGTCCTCGAGCTGCTGACCGGGCTGGTCAGCGACTCCGGCGTCGGCGTCCTGATGATCAGCCACGACCTCTCGGTGCTCGGCACGTCCTGCAACCGGGTCGCGGTGATGTACGCCGGGCCGCATCGTCGAGGAGGGCCCGGCCCGGCAGGTGTTCGAGGACCCGATCCACCCCTACACGCAAGCGCTGTCCGGGGCCTTCCCGACCATCGGCGATCCCGGCGTCCCGGTTCGCGCCCCGAGGGCCTGCCGGGCGACCCGCCGTTCGCGACGGACCTGCCGCAGCGGCTGTCCCTTCCACCCGCGCTGCCCGGTCGCGATCGACGACTGCCGGCGGATCGACGTACGGCTGGAGACCATCCGGCCCGGGCGGCAGGCGGCCTGCCTGCGCGCTCGCGAGCTGGTCTCGACCAGGGCGACCCAGGAGGGGAGGTCCGCATGAGCACCACCGTCGAGCCGGTCGCGAGCCCGGCTCCCCGGCCGGGGCCGACCGGCCAGCCGATCGTCGAGGTCAGCGACCTGCACGTGACCTTCCGGACCCGCGGCGGCGGCGCAGGCCCGAGCCGTCGACGGCGTCGACCTGGCGATCGGCGAGGGCGAGATCATCGCGCTGGCCGGCGAGTCCGGCTGCGGCAAGACGACTCTCGCCCGGACCATCCTGGGGCTGGAGCGCCCCTCCGCGGGCGAGGTCCGCTACCGCGGCCAGCCCGCTCGGGCTACGGCGCGCGGGCGCTCAAGGCCTACCGGCGCGAGGTGCAGCTGGTCCTGCAGGACCCGACCGGTTCGCTGAACCCCCGGCACACGGTCTACGAGGCGGTGGCCGAGGGCCTGCGCGTGCACAAGGTGCCCGGCAACGAGCGGGACCAGGTGGCCGAGGCGCTCTCCCGGGCCGGGCTCCGCCCGCCGGAGCGGTACTTCCTGCGCTACCCGCACGAGCTGTCCGGCGGTCAGCGCCAGCGCGTCGTCATCGCCGGAGCGCTGGTCCTGAACCCCAAGGTGATCGTCGCCGACGAGCCGGTCTCCTCGCTGGACGCGTCCGTGCGCGGCGAGATCCTCGCCCTGCTGCTGCGGCTGCGCGAGGAGCTCGGGCTTGACCATCCTGGTCGTCACCCACGACCTCGGGCTGGCCTGGAACATCGCCGACCGCCTGGCGGTGATGTACCTCGGCCGCGTGGTGGAGATCGGGTCGACCGAGACCGTCCTCGACGAGGCCCGCGCATCCGTACACCAAGGCCCTGCTCTCCGTCGTGCCGGAGGTCCAGCGGCTGGAACCCATTGTCCTGCATGGGGAGACGCCCGACCCGACCCGGATCCCGACCGGCTGCCGGTTCCATCCGCGCTGCCCGGCGCTGGCATCGGGCGAGGCCGAGGCAGCGGGGATCGCGCAGGCGTGCGTCACGCGGCCGGTCGAGAAGCTGACGGCCGAGCGCCGGCACCAGGCCGCCTGTTTCCTTCCCGCCGCCCAGGAGACCCGGCATACTGGCTCTGTAACTGATCGATGAGTCAGTAAGACCTCACCCGGAGGCTCGATGAGCGCGCTTCAGGCTGCCCTGCCGGCTCCGCACTACGTCGACGAGGCGCACTGGGAACGCGAGCGTCGGGTCGTCCTGCAGGGCGAGTGGTTCTGCGTCGGTCGGCAGCACGAGCTGGGCCTGTCCGAGCCGCAGCGGCTGGCCGTCGTGGCCGTTGCCGGTGAGAGCGTGCTCGTCACCTCGGACGAGACCGGTGCCCTCCGCGCGTTCTTCAACGTCTGCCGCCACCGCGGATCGCAGGTCGTGCCGGTCGACCCGGACGGCGAACCACCGGCTCCGTGCGCGGCGAAGTCGCTGCGCTGCCCCTACCACTCGTGGACGTACGGCCTGGACGGCCGGCTGCTGCGGGCACCGCACACCGAGGACGTCGACGACTTCGAGCCGGCGGCCTTCGGTCTGTCGGCGGTCGGCGTGGCGACGTGGGGCGGCTTCGTCTTCGTCCACCTGTCCCCGGCGGGCGAGCCGGATCTCGCGACCGCTCTCGGCGAGGTGCCTGCGCGGCTGGTGCGCTACCCCCTGGAGCGGCTGGTCGTCGGGCGGCGCATCGAGTACTCCGTGCGCGCCAACTGGAAGGTGATCGCCGAGAACTACAACGAGTGCTACCACTGCGCCGGGCGTCCATCCCGAGCTGGTCCGGCTGGTGCCGGCGTTCGGTCGCGGGGGCGCCGGGCTGGACTGGGACGGGGGAGTCCCGCTGCGTGACGGAGCCTGGACGTTCACCGCCACCGGCACGACGAACCGCCGGCCGTTCGCCGGGCTGGACGAGGACGAGCAGGTGCGTCACAAGGGCGAGCTGGTCTACCCCAACCTGATGATCAGCCTCTCGGCCGACCACGTCGCGTCCTTCGTGCTGGTGCCGACCTCGGCCGGGCACACGACGATCGTCTGCGACCTCCTCGTCGACCCCGAGGAGGCCGCGCGGCGACGGCTTCGACATCTCCGACGCCGTCGACTTCTGGGACATGGTCAACCGCCAGGACTGGGCGATCTGCGAGTCGGTCCAGCGGGGGATGTCCTCGCGGGGCTACACCCAGGGCTGGTTCGCTCCGATGGAGGACGCCAGCCTGGACATCCGCCGGTGGCTGCTGCCGCGGCTGGAGCGCCCGTGAGCGACCTGCGTGGAGGTCGAGTACGTCGTCGTCGGGCTGGGTGCGCTGGGCAGTGCCACCGCCTGGCAGCTGGCCCGCCGCGGGCGCCGACGTCGTCGGGCTGGAGCAGTTCGAGCTCGGCCACGCCCGCGGCGCGTCGCACGACACGTCGCGGATCATCCGGCACAGCTACCACACGCCGGACTACGTCGACCTGACGTTCGCGGCGTACGACGACTGGGCCGACCTGGAGTGCGCCGTCCGGCGAGGAGCTCGTGACGATCACCGGCGGCGTCGACCTGTTCCCGCGCGGACGCGGCCATCCCGATCGACACCTACACCTCGAGCATGGACGCGTGCGACGTTCCGTACGACGTGCTGTCGGCGGCCGAGGCGATGCGGCGCTGGCCGCAGTTCGCTCTCGCCGGACGGCACGACGGTGCTGCACCAGGCGCGCACCGGGCATCGTGCCGGCGGCGCCGCAGCACCGCCACGACGCAGCGGCTGGCCGTGGCGGCCGGCGCCCGGCTGCACGCCCACTCGCCGGTCCTGGGCCTGCGCGACCTCGGTGACCACTACGAGGTGGAGACGGCGGCCCGACGTACCGCTGCCGCCGGGTGGTGGTGACGGCGGACGCCTGGACGAACGACCTGCTGGGCCAGCTCGGCGTGCAGCTGCCGCTCACCGTGCTGCAGGAGCAGGTGACCTACCTCCAGCCGGCCGCTCCGGAGGCGTTCGCCCCGGACACGGTTCCCGGTCTGGATCTGGATGGACGACCCGAGCTACTACGGCTTCCCGTGCTACGGCGCGACGACGATCAAGTCGGCCGCAGGACTGCGGCGGCCACGCCGTCGACCCGCACACCCGCAGCGGCGCGGTCGAGCCGGCGGCCGAGCGCCGGCTGGTCGACTTCGTCAGCACGCTGCTGCCTGCGGCCGGCACGAGCCGTGGCCGGGTCGAAGACCTGCCTCTACACGCTCACGCCCGACCGCGACTTCGCTCTCGGGCCGCTGCCCGGGCACGAGGGCGTGGTCGTCGGGCTGGCGGCCGCCCACGGGATGAAGTTCGCGCCGACGTTCGGCCGGCTGCTGGCCGAGGTGGCCCGTGACGGCCGCACCGAGACGTCGATCGAGCAGTTCCGCCTCGACCGGCCGGCCCTCACCGGCCCGGTCACCGCGACCAGCTGGCTGGTGTGACCGTCAGGACGTGAGCGAGCCGGCGGGGAGCCCCAGCTCGCGCTCGGTCAGCTGCGCCACCCAGGTGGTCAGCTCGTGGCGGCTGACGACGCCCTTGTGCACGGTCACCTGCACCGCCAGCCCGTCGAGCATCGCGGTGATCCGCCACGCGGCGGCGTGCGGATCGGGACAGGTCAGCTCGCCGTCCGCGACGCCCTGCTCGATGACCGAGGCGACCGCGTTCTTCCAGTGCACGTCCAGGCGACGGGAGACCCGGCGCAGCGCCGGCTCGCGCAGCGCCGCCGCCCACGCGTCGATCCACAGCGGCCAGCCGCTCGCACTGCCCACCGGTCCGTAGAGGCGCAGGATCGCGCGCAGCCGCTGGGACGCGGGACCGCTCGAGGCGACGGCCTCCTCGAGGCGCTCGACGTCGCGCGCGGCGGCGTCGGCGAACGCCGCGGCGAACAGCGCCTCCTTGGTGTCGAAGTGGTAGAAGACCAGGGCGGTGCTCACGCCGAGCTGGGCGGCGATGTCGGCGACCCGGGTGTGCGCGAAGCCGCGCCGCTCCAGCTCCAGGGCGGTGGCCCGCAGGATCTCGTCCCGCCGCACCTCGCCCTTGCGCCTGATCACGGCGTGACCCTACCCGCGGGTCAGGCCAGGTCGCGCGGGAAGACGCGCGTCCACGACCGTCGCCTGGCCGGTTCGCCGTCCTCACTCGCCGTGAGGTCGATCCGCACGGTGAACGTCTCGGGCGTCGGCCAGCACGTCGAGATCGGACGCCACGCTCGACGTGCGCGGCGCTCAGGTCCAGCTCGAAGGTCACCCGGGCGCTGGCCCGCTGGGCGAACGTGCGCCGGTCGACGTCGACCCGGCCGGAGTAGTGCTCGCGGAACCAGCCGTACGGCGTCGGGTACTGCCGCCGTGGTCGATGACGGCGCTGGTCGTGCGCGTTCAGGACGTCGTGCTCGTATCGCCAGGTCACGCCGTCCGCCTCACCCTCAGGAGCCGCACCGCCGGGCTCGAACGTCGTTGCGGGATAGGGGGATCGGTCGGCCAGCACGGGCAGCACCAGCTCGCCGCCGAGCACCTCGAGGGTCACCGGCCCCGGCGGCGCGACGGTGTTCGGCCAGTCCGCACCGGCCAGGGCCAGCCGAACCCGCTGCCCGGGCCGCCACCGCCAGGCCGTGGCCTCCAGCTCGACCTCGACGTCGTACGCGACTCCGGGCTCGAGGGGCGTCGGCCCGGTCCAGTCCCTCGCGGCGGGTCAGGTTGAGCGTGCCTCGGGTGACCAGGGCCGACGTGCCGTCCGGGAACACGTCGCACAGCCGCGCCGCGAGAGTGGCCACCGGCGCGTCGGAGACCACGCGCAACCGCAGCCGAGGGTGCCCGGCGATCTCCAGCCCGTCGGGCCCGGCCTCCGCGACGTCCCAGCGTCATCGATGCGGCGTCATCGGCCCGCTGGTCGAGCGGACTGGCCGTAGGGCAGGTGACCCGCGCAGGAGATCCAGGCGGCGGTGCCGACGTCCGGCCGTACGTCGTACGGCGGGCGGGCGTCGAGCGGAGAAGGCTGTGTCACAGCGGTTTTCGACGGCCAGTCGTCCGAGCGCCAGTGACCCTCGTGCGTGTCCAGGTCCGGCTCGGGGCGGGTGGACTCCCGCACGAACCAGGTGGCCGCCGGCTCGCGCTCCAGCCCGTTGTCCACCCCGCGCAGATGCTGGTCCCACCACCGCGCCATCTCGCGGACCAGGTCGATGCGCGGCCCGGGCAGCGACGACGCGGGCGACATGTGGGCCCAGGGCCCGGCCAGCAGCCGGTGCGGCACACCGGCCTCGGCCGAGCGCCTCGATCGTCCGGAACGTGTTGTTGCGGTAGCCGTCCGCCCAGCCGGCCACGATCATCGTCGGGCAGCCGATCCTGCCGTAGTCCGGGCGGATCGTCCCCTGGGCCCAGTACGCGTCCGAGCGCTGGTGCTCCATCCAGGTCAGCAGCCACGGCTCGAAGGAGTCGAACCGACGGACGCCACTCCTCGCGCCAGCCGTCACCCCATACCTCGGGCGTCGGCGGGAGCGCGTTCATCGGCGTCATGTAGTGGCAGTAGTCGACCAGGTCGAGCCACTTCAGCAGGCCGCCGATGTAGTGCACGTCGTCGGTGTACCGGTCGTCCGAGGCGTAGATCGCGCAGACCGCCTTCAGGGCCGGGGGGCGCTCGGCGGCCATCTGCAGCGAGTTGAACCCGCTGTACGACGTGCCGAACATGCCCGACCGCACCGGAGCACCACGGCTGCTCGGCCAGCCAGGCGATGACCTCGGCCAGGTCCTCCTGCTCCTGCGGCGGGTACTCGTCCACGACGTCGCCGGCCGAGGAGCCGGTGCCGCGCACGTCCAGACCCGGCACACGGCGTACCCGTAGGTGTCGCGCAGCTCGACGTACTCCGGCCGGTACGACGAGGTGAGGTCGTCCTTGCGGTAGGGCAACGCCTCGAGCAGGCACGGGGTCGGCCGCGTCCGGTCCGGCCCGGCCGGGCAGGTAGAGCGTCGCCGACAGGCGCACGCCGTCGGCCATCGTCAGCCACTGGTCGCAGTCGCGGTGCCCGTCAGCCACGGCTCGTGACCGCCTCCGAGCAGTCGCACGACCTGCGTCCGCGGGCAGTCCCGGCGAGGTGTGGCCCTGGTGACCCGTGACGGTCGGAGCCTGGAGCAGGCTGTTGAGCACGGCCGCTCTCGGTCGCGTCCACGACGGCCGTCGAAGTAGGGGTCGAGCGCCGCCCCGCTCGACCGGGGTGCCCGCGGCCGGCGCCTGCCCGCGCGGGGCGCGCAGGCCGGTCGCCGCAGCGAGGAAGATCTCGCCGCTGCCGTGCGTGGCGGCGCTGCCCGTCCGGGCCAGCCCGAGCCCGGCCCGTCGGGCGAGGCGCACGCAGCCGGCAGGTCGACCGGCGCCGTCGGTCAGCACGACGACGATGCACGACCCCGCCGGGGGCGGCCGCCGTCTCACCGGGTTCGGCGGTCCGGCAGCAGCCGGCCGACGGGCACGTCCCGTCGACGGTGAGCCGGTGCCGCTCCCCGAAGTTGGTCATCACCACGACGCCGACGGTGCTGCCGTCCGGCACGACCCGCGACGACGTGCCGATGCCGCCCTTGAAGCCGAGGCAGCGACATGCCCGTGCCGGACCCGACCGCACCCTCCGGCGGTGGCGATGCCGGAGCCGGCGCTCGTCCCGGGCGGCGGCCAGCGCGAGCGCCACGTCGTCGCGCGATCACCTGCATGCGGCGCGGGTCGGACAGGAAGCTGTCGTCGCACTCGGCCACGACGGGGATGATCACGTCCGGGTCGCCGATCGCCGGGTCCTCCTCCATCAGCAGCTCGCAGGCCGCGTCGTAGACGCGGCCCGAGCTGCATGGTCGAGGTCAGGAAGATCGGCGTCTCCAGCAGTCCCCACTCGGCGGCGGTCAGGAAGCCGGTGCACTCGCCGGCGCCGTTGAGCACCGCGCCTCCGGCCGGGACCGGCGAGCGGAACAGGTTGCCGCCCGGGTCGATCACGGTGACTCCGGTCCGGGCGACACCGCGGCCGTCCGGCGGTGCCGGCTCGTCGCGCCACACCGTCGCGTGACCGAGCCCGGCGCCGGGCACGTCGAGGATCGAGTCGGTCGGGCCCCGCCGGCAGTGACCCGATCCTGATTCGCAAGTCAGTCAACGCGGGGCACCGTGACAGCATGCCGCAATGAGCCTCGACGTCACCATGGTGTGGTCGCCCGGATGTTCTGCGCCACGTGCCGGGCGCCGAGATCTGGGTCGGTGTGCGGACCCCGGGCACCGAGCTCGCCGAGCGGGCCGAGGTGTTGCGCCGGGCCGTCCTGGACGCCGGCGCGCGCGAGGTGCCGTCCACGCCCTGCTCGGACGACGTGCTGCACGCCGTGCACGACCCGGCCCTGACCCGGTGGCTCGAGCAGGCGTGGGACCTGTGGGTCGCGGCCGGGCTTCGACCGCGATCCCGGGCAGGACCGGGTGGTGCCGTACTTCTTCCCCACGGCCGGGATGCTGGGCGGGCCTGCCGGACCGGGAGCCGGTCGCCGTTCACGCCCGGGCCGGCCGCTACTGCTACGACACGATGACGCTGGTCGGGCCGGGCACCTGGGAGGCGGCCCGCGCGGCCGTCGACGTGGCCGCCACGGCGGCCGACCTCGCCTGGTCCGGCGGCGAAGGTCACCTACGCGCTGTGCCGGCCGCCGGGTCACCACGCGACCCGCTCGGCCTTCGGCGGGTCGTGCTACCTCAACAACGCCGCGGTCGCCGCCGAGCGGCTGCGCCGGCTCGGCGCCGCGCCGGGTCGCCGTCGTCGACCTCGACGCCCACCACGGCAACGGGACGCAGTCGCTGTTCTACGACCGCGCGGACGTGCTGTACGCCTCGGTGCACGTCGACCCGGGTGCCGGCTGGTTCCCGCACGTCGCCGGGTTCGCCGACGAGACCGGCCGTGGGACGGCGACGGGGACGAACCTCAACCTGCCCCTGGCGCCCGGCAGCGGTGACGAGCGCTGGCTGGCCGCGCGTCGCCAGATCGCTTCCGCCACAACGAGCTTCGCGCCCGGACGCCCTTGTCGTCTCACTCGGCCTGGACGCGGCGCGAGTCGGATCCGGAGAGCCCGCTGGAGGTGACCGAGGACGGCTACCGGGCGGCCGGTGAGCTGCTCGCCGGGCGCGGCACCGACGGTCGTCGTCCAGGAGGGCGGCTACGACCTGGCCCGTCTCGGTGGGCTGGCGGTGGCCGCGCTCAGCGGTCTCGCGGCGCCGGCCGGATGATCGCGTCGGCCTGGTCGCGCGGTCCGGTTCACCAGGACGGCGTTGGCCTCGTCGCTGCCCCAGGTGCGCTCGCGCTGCGACGTCGGCCGGCCGGCCGAACCGCTCGTGCCGGGCCTGCAGCCGGCGCCGCCGCTCGTCCTCGTCGAGGTCGACGAACCAGCACTCGTCGAGCTGCAGGCGCACCAGCCACCACTGGCCCTGCGGCAGCAGGAGGTAGTTGCCCTCGGTCACCACCAGGTCGACGGTCGGCTCGACGGGGATGCTGGCCGCGATCGAGTCCTCGAGCGACCGGTCGAAGCGCGGCGCCCAGACGACCTCCTCGCCGGGCTCGCGCACCCGGCGCGAGCAGCTCGAGGTAGCCGGCGGCGTCGAAGGTCTCCGGTGCGCCCTTCACCTGCGGCCAGGCCCAGGCGCTCGAGGGCCGACTGGGCCAGGTGGAAGCCGTCCATCGGCACCAGCACCGCGGACCGCCCGGCATGGTTGACCGACTCCACGAGCCGTCGTCGCGTAAGTCGGACTTGCCGGCTCCGGGCGGCCCGGTGATCCCGAGCAGCGACCGTCCCGGGGCGTCCGCGAGCCGCAGCGCAGCGGTCAGCGCCGTCCGGTCGTCCAGCTCAGGCAGCAGGGTCACCACCGGGACAGCGAATCCGGGCCGAGCCCGTCCTGTCCAGCCCGGTCAGCGCCGTACGCGGTCAATCTGGGCAATCCGCGCCCGCTCGCGCGGGCTCGGGCGGCGGTCGAGCCGTCGCTGCGAGCAGCCGGCGCGCCGGCTCGCAGCGCCCGGCCTCGATCAGCGCGTAGAGCAGGGTGTCCTCGACGACCTCCCGCTGGGCGGCGCTGCCTCCGACGCGCCACAGCGCGGGCAGCACCGCGGCCAGCCCGTCCGCGGCCCGGCCGGGCTGGCCGAGCACGAGCAGACGCAGCGCCTCGCTCACCGGAGCGACGACCTCGACCATGACCGGGTCGGGCATGGCGGCGGCCCGCCGGGCCAGGCGCTGCGAGGCCGGCCGGGTCGCCGGCCGCGGCCCGCGCGACCGCCACGTGCAGGGCGGCGAACGCCGTCCGCGGGCGCTCCAGCAGCGCCGGGTCGACGGCGTCCAGCACCTGCTCGACCGGCACCGGACCCTCCCAGGCCCCGGCCAGCTGGGCCCGCCACAGCAGCGAGGCGGAGTCGACCAGGGCGCGCATGCCGGACACGGCCGGCGGCGCGAGCTGCTCGGCGTAGCGGCGGCGCACGGCGACGTCGTCGCCCATCGCCAGCTCGTGCAGGGCGGCGTGCCAGGCGAAGTGCGCGCGATGGGACGCGGCGCGCCCGCACGAGTCGATCCACGGGTCGAGGAAGCCCAGGCCCCCGTCGTGGTCCCCGGTCTCGTAGATAGACGTGGGCCCGGGCATGCACGGCGTGCCCGGACGAGGGCACCTCGGCCAGTGCGCGCTCGCTCAGCTCGGTCGCCTCGTCCCAGCGCTCCTGCTCCTGGCGGATGAACGCGAGCATGCCCGGCGTACCACCAGTCCGAGCCGTACGCCGGGGCCAGGCCCTCCACGAGCGACCACGCCTCCTGCGGCACCTCGGTCGCGCCGCCGAACGCGATGGTCGGGTACGGCGATGCTCACCGCGAGCGCGTCCTCGCCGTAGCGGCGGATGTGGGTCAGCAGCTGCGCCGGCCGCCTCGGGCCCAGGCCGCCGGATCCGGGCCTCGATGGCCGCCACGAAGCTGCGCTCGCGCTCGTCACCGCGGACGCGGACGGCCTCGACCGCGCGGTCCAGCGACTGCTCGACGTCGACCGCGGCGCCCCACTCGTGGCCGAGCAGCGCCAGACCGGCGTGGGCCAGACGCGAAGCCCGGATCGACCGGCCGCGGCGTGCTGCAGGGAGATCTCGGCGCCGGACTGCACGCGCAGCAGGGCCTCCAGCGCCGTGCCGTAGGCGATGGCCGCCTCGGGTGAGGCGCTGACATCGCCAGCCCGTACCGGTCGCGCGGACGGCGGCGGACCTGCGGGGTCGGCAGCTCGGCGACGACCGCGGCCGCCACGTCGCGGCGCCTGCACCCGGATCTCCGGGATGGCGGTCGACTCGTACAGCTGCGCCGCGGCGCAGCGCGCCCAGCGCCCAGAGGCCCGGCCTGCGGGCGTGCCGTCGCCGCGCGACCAGCCGCCCGTCGGGGTCGGTGGCCAGGCCGAGGCCCAGCGGCCGCCGGGCGGGCCGTGGTCGGAGGTCAGCAGGTCGAGCAGCAGCGGCGCTGTCCCGGCGGCGCACGTCGTCGCGCGGGCCGGTGCAGTTGACCACGGCCGCGACCTCGCAGCTGCGAGCCGTCGGCCAGGGTCACGGTGAGCCGCCCGTCGCCCTCGGCGCAGGACGGCGACCTGACCCGGCGGACCACGAGGCCACCGTCCTGGCGCAGGGCACCGATCCGCCGGGCCACCGGCGCGGCCATGCGGTGCCGGCGCACCTCCCAGTGCCGGGCCGTGCGTCCGGAGGAACTGCTCCTGGTCCGGCGGGGCCAGCCGCCGCCACAGGACGGAGTTGAGGGGCCGCAGGCCGTCGATGGCCGGCCGCCAGTCACCCGTCGTGCGGGCGGTGCGGTCCACGTGGTCGCGCACGGCGCGGGTCAGCTCGGTCGAGCGACAGCTCGCCGGCCGGGAGGTCGGGCGCGGGCACCGGCGTGACCAGCTCCTCGCGGTGCGCCGAGGGCAGCAGCCCGTGCCGCGAGACCGCGTGGACGACCCGTCCGGGGCGGCCCAGGGACGTCGCGAGGTCGACCATCGTCAGCCCGGTGCCGACCAGCAGCACGTCGCCGTCGAGCTCGGCCAGTCGCTGCGCCGCGCCCGGCGCCCACGGGTCGGCGACGAACCGGGAGGAGTGCCGGAGTCCGGCGGGGGCCCAGCCGTCGTCCGGCGTGCCGCTCCCGAGGGCGAGGACGACGGCGTCGACGTACCGCGTGCGGTCCCGACCGACCTGCACCCGCCAGCGGCGCCCGAGCGGCACCAGGCCGGTGACCTCGTCGGTCTCCCGCTCGAGGCGGACCGCGCCATCGGCGGCGGCCAGGCTCTCGGCCAGGACGTCGCCGCAGGTACTCGCCGTAGAGCATGCGGGGCGCGAAGGCGGCCGGGACGGCGTGCTCCGGGGCGTGCCGGGACAGCCAGCGCAGGAAGTCGTCCTCGCGGTCCGGCCAGGCGCTGATCCGGCCGGCGGAGACGTTCAGCCGGTGACGGCGGTCGCGCGTGGAGTAGGCGACACCGTCACCGACGCCGGGCTGCGGGTCGAACAGCACGATCTCGAGGGGCTGGGCGGTGCTGGGCCGCCTGCCGGGCGAGCTGCGCCGCGACCAGGGTCCCGGCGGCGCCGGCACCGACGATCGCGACGCTGTTACAGCCCGAGACGCTCGAACCCATCTGCGCACCCCTGTCTCCGGAAGTCGGCCGTCGAATCCCTACCTGACAGCAAGGGTATCCGGCGCCGGCCGTCCCGTCCGGAGGATCGCGACGAGAGTCAGATTCCGGGCGCGGCTGTCACTCCAACGGCCGCGATGTTACCGCGGGCGGTCAGCGAGATGGCCTCGATGAGCGGCATCGGGCGGGCCAGGCTGAACCCCTGTCCGACCCGGCAGCCGAGGTCGCGCATCATGTCCGCGCTGTCGACGCTCTCGATGCCCTCGGCGACCACGGTGAGCCCCATGGCGTGGCACATGGCCACGACGCCCTGGACCAGCTTGCGGGTCCGCAGCGTCCTCCACGGTCTGCACGAACGACTTGTCGATCTTGACCAGGCGCACGGGGAAGCGGTTGAGGTAGCCGATCGAGGAGTAGCCGACGCCGAAGTCGTCGACGGCGAGCCGCGCGCCGGACTGGGCGATCGCCTCGAGCGCGGACGTGGTGGCCAGGTCGTCGCCGAGCAGCACGGACTCGGTGAGCTCGATGACCAGGTCGATGTCCGGGTAGTCCTCGACGAACCGGCGCACCTGTGCCAGCAGCCGCGGCTCGCCGATCTCCAGCGGCGAGACGTTGACCGACAGCGACAGGGGCGACTCGCTCGCCTCCTGGAGGCTGGCCGCCGCGTCGTGCAGCCGCTCCAGCACGTGCTGACCCGAGCTGGGACATCAGGCCGAGCTGCTCGGCCATCGGCACGAACACCGCGGGGGAGACCGAGCCGAGCTTCTCGTGCTCCCAGCGGGCCAGCGCCTCGAAGCCCAGCACCTTCCCGGACACCAGGTCGACGAGCGGCTGGAAGTTCAGCTGGATGTGGCCGCTGGCCAGGGCCTGGCGCAGCTCGTCCTCGAGCTCCAGCCGGTAGAGCGTCTCGGAGCGCAGGGACGGCTCGAAGACCATGATCCGGTTCTTGCCCAGGCCCTTGGCGCGGTACATCGCCATGTCCGCCTCGCGCATCAGGTCGCCGGCGGCCAGGTGCTCGTTGCTGTGCGCGATGCCGATGCTGGCCTGGATGCGGGTGACGTTGCCGGAGATGAGGAACGGCGTCTGCAGGGACTCCAGCAGCCTGGCCGCGATGTCCTCCGCCATGCGCGGGGCTGTTGTGCGACACGACCACCGCGAACTCGTCACCGCCCAGCCGGGCCAGCACGTCGTGCGGCCGCAGGCACTGCCGCAGCCGGTCGGCCACCGCCACGAGCAGCTCGTCGCCGGTGTCGTGCCCGAACCGGTCGTTGACCGCCTTGAAGCCGTCCAGGTCGCAGTACAGCACCGAGGTGCCCGTGCCGTCGGCGAGCGCGGCCTCCAGCCGGATGCCGAGCAGGGACCGGTTCGGCAGGCCGGTGAGCGGGTCGTGCTGGGCCTGGTAGGCCATCTCGTCGGTCAGCTGGCGCCGGCTCAGGTTGGCGGCGGCCAGCGCCGTCAGCGCGGCCAGGGCGTCCCCGTCGCGGGTCGTTGAGCAGCGCCGAGGAGTGGGCCGAGCGCGCGACCAGCCAGCGCACGCCCTTGCCGGGGATCTCGAGCTGGTGCCCGATCTCGCGCGTCCCGGGCGGTTCGTCGCGCAGCTCGGCCACGCTGTGGCGCAGCACCTGCTCGGCCTGCTCGATCAGCGTGCGCTCGATCGAGTTCGGGTCGGCCCAGTCCGGTGCCTTGGTGGCGGCGTCGAGCAGGCCGCCGAGGCGCAGCTGGGCCAGGCGCGACTCGCTGACCGATCGGATGGCGACCAGGATCGTCGCGATCGGCACCAGCAGCAGGCCGAGGGTCCAGGGCGAGGCCGAGTTCAGCAGCACCGCGGCCAGGACCCCGATCGTCGAGACCGCGACGAAGACCAGCAGCGGCAGCCACGCGGAGCGCCACCGCACGTCCATGGACGTCCGGGACTCCAGGGCCAGCGAGACCGCGGTGACGACCAGGTCGACCAGGAAGTACGCCGCGCAGGCCAGGCTGACCACGAGGAGCGTGGTCAGCGCCATGCTCCGCGTCTGACCGGCCAGATGCAGGATGAGGACGAAGACGCCGCCGCCGAGCCCGGTCACGCCGACGTTGAACAGCCGGTTGCGCAGCGACCGGATGCACAGCGTCTGGCTGGCGATCTGGCCCAGGGCCCAGACGACCAGAGCCTCCGACGGGCTGCGGGTGAGGGTCAGGAAGACCAGCGCGCTGATCTCGAAGCCGATGACGGCGTCGCCGCCGGCCTGGGGGAGCACCACCGGGTAGCGGGTGATCAGCACGATCAGCGGCACGGCAGCCGACGTCCACGGCGTCGAAGTGGTACCCGCCGTGCGACCAGTTGAGCGCCGCGAGGGCGATGACCGCCGCCCCGAGCAGGACGACGATCAGCGTCCAACGCCACGTCCAGCCCGCGTGGGTAGCGCTGAGGGCCCATCCCGTTGCCTCCGATTGGATGACGACGACAGCGTCATCAGGTTGACGTCAGCTGCGGTTATCGGCAGGGCCCGAGGCACTCTCAAGCACTCTCCGTACGCGAGGTGAGGTATTCCGGTCACACCGGGTGCCCGCTCGGCCGTACGGGTGGAGGCGTTACGCCGAACGGGTGTCAGAACGTGTACGGCCGCGGCGGCGGGTTCACCGTCGCCCGTGGGCACTCCTGGAGGGTCAGGCCCCCGAAGCGCAGCGCCTCGTCGGTGAGCGAGGCGACGGTCCAGCCGGCGCCGCAGACCGGCAGCGGTCACCGTCACCCGGTACAGCGTGATCTCGTACTTGGTCGGCGTCCCGTAGGACACGTGGATGGTGCCCATCAGCTCCGGAGGGCGCTCGCCGTCACCGCTCGGCCGGTCGAACCGGCTCCACAGCTGGGGCTCGGACTGCCACTCGCCGCCGTTGCTCAGGTCGCGCCGGGCCAGCTCCACCAGCACCTGCCGGGCCGCGTGCTCGGGCACGATCGCCGCCGGGCGGATCACCTCGGACAGCCCCTCGGCGGGTGGCGGCGGGCCGGGAGCGCGCCGCGCCGGGCCGGGCTGAGCCGCACCGTCCTGAGCCGCACCGTCCTGCGCGGCCCCGTCCTGCGCAGCGCCAGGCGCCGGCGAACCGGGCGGCACCGAACCGGGCGGGACCGAACCGGGCGCGGCGGAGGTCACCGCGTCGGCTGCTCCCTTGCGCCGAAACAGACCAGCCACCGGACCTCCTGCGCGACCGCCCTTGCTCCCGGGGAGTCCGGCCGCATCGACCCTCTACGGAGGGTGACACGTCATGACTCGCCGCTGTGTTGCTGGTGCTCGTGGTGCTGGTGAGGCACACTGTTCGCGAGGCGCCGCGCGCCATGCTACGCCGGAGCGAGCCGGCTGAGAGAGGTCGTCGGGGAAGACGTCCCTTGTCTCAGCAGGAGGTCCGATGTCCGGTACGACGACGCGCGGGCGTGCTGTTCGTGCACTCCACGCCCGCTGCGCTGTGCCCGCACGTCGAGTGGGCCGCGGGCTCGGTCCTCGACGTCCGCACGGTGCTCAGTGGACCCCGCAACCGGCCGAGGCCGGCAGCGGTGCGGGCCGAGCTGTCCTGGCAGGCGCCGCAGGGCACCGGTGCCCGGCTGGCGTCGGCGCTGCGCGGCTGGTCGCACCTGCGCTACGAGGTGACCGAGGAGGCCGAGCCCCGGCGCCGACGGCTCGCGGTGGAGCCACACGCCCGCCCTCGGCATCCATCACACGCGTGATCGGCGTGCACGGCGACGCCCTGGTCGGGGAGGACCGCCTCCGCTCTGCGGTGCAGGCGTCGGGAGGCGACCCGCGGATGCTGCTGCAGGAGCTCGACACCCTGCTGGGCAAGGCCTGGGACGAGGAGCTCGAGCCGTTCCGCTACGCCGGCGCCGGCGCCCCCGTCCGCTGGCTGCACCGCGTCGGCTGACGACCGCCGTTCAGTGCCCGGTCGTTCCCGGGAGCCGGTCAGGCTCCGACGACGATCGGCTCGTCGGTGGCGAGCTCGTCGTGACGGATCGAGACCCCGACCAGGGCGATCACCGACGCGGCGTAGATCATGATCGCGGCCACCACGAACGCCACGGTGAAGCCGTGCGTCAACGCCACGCTCGTGGAGTGCGCCGTCGGTCCGCCGGTCGCCGCGAGGTGCTCGAAGCGGCTGCGGAAGACGCCGTAGGCCACCGTGCTCAGCGCGGCCAGGCCGACCGCACCACCCATCTGCTGGGAGGTGTTCAGCACGGCCGAGGCGATGCCCGGCCTCGTCCTTGCTCACGCCATGGGTCGCGGTGAGCGTGAACGGGATGAAGATCAGGCCCATGCCGAGCGGACATCAGCAGGATGCCGGGCAGCAGGCCGCCGAGGTAGCCGGAGTCGACCGTCAGCCGGGAGAACGTGAGCATGCCGCGTGCCGGCCAGCAGGCCGCCGGCGCCGCTGATCCAGCGCGGGTCGAACCGCGAGACCAGCGAGGAGGCCAGTCTGGGCCGAGACGCCGATGCCGACGGTGAACGGCAGGAACGCGACGCCGGCCTTGATCGAGCTGTAGCCGAGGACCTGCTGCACGAACAGGCTGAGGAAGAAGAACATCGCGAACATCGCAGCGCCGACGATCAGCATCACGATGTAGCTGACCCCGCGGGAGCGGTGCCGCACGATGTGCAGCGGCATGCAGCGGCTGCCGGCTCCGCGCCTCGATGACGAGGAAGACGGCGATCAGCACGACGCCGAGCAGGATGAAGACCCAGGTGCTGGTCGTGCCCCCAGTTGCTGGACTTCAGGTCGCCGGCCGCGTGCGTGAGGCCGTAGACCAGGGAGGCCAGCCCGGCGGTCGCCGCCAGCGCGCCGGGCAGGTCGAGCGCGATGCCCTTCTGGGGCTCGGACTCGCCCAGCACCCGGGGGGCCAGGAAGGCGACGAACAGGCCGATCGGCACGTTGATCAGCAGGGTGAGCCGCCAGCCCCAGTAGTTGTCCCCGGAGTGGATCTGGGTCAGCGCGCCACCGAGGATCAGCCCGATGGCCGCGCCGGCGCCCGACATCGCGCCGTACACGGCGATGGCCCGGTTGCGCGCGGGGCCGGCGGGGAACGTCGTGGTGATCAGCGACAGTGCGGTCGGGGAGGCGATCGCGGCGCCGACGCCCTGCAGCAGCCGGGCCAGGATCAGCCAGGTCTCGCCCTGGGCCAGGCCGCCCAGACCGGACGCGAAGCGCGAACAGCAGCACGCCGACGATGAACATCCGGCGGCGGCCGAGCAGGTCGCCGGAGCGGCCGCCGAGCAGCAGCAGGCCACCGAAGGCCAGCGTGTAGCCGGTCACGACCCACTGCAGGTTCTGCTGGCTGAAGTGAGGGCGGTCTGGATGTGGGGGAGCGCGATGTTCACGACGGTGCGCGTCGAGCACGACCATCAGCTGCGCTGCGGAGATCAGGACGAGCGCGAGACCCAGATGGCTGTGGCCGTGGTCGTTGACGCTGTCCGCGTGTTCGCCGGGCACCGCCGGACTGGCGGTCGCCGTGTCTTCTGTCATCAGATTCCTTGTCGTTGCAACGGTTTCGTCCGTACGGGCGAGTGGGGTCGTGTGGCGGTCGGGCGAAGTTCGTGAGTCGGGCAGCCTGACGCCGAGTCTTGCCGCAGGGTGTGACAGCGCCGGGTCCGTGAGGTGTCCGGCCGGTGCGCCGGGTGCGCGGGCCGCGGTCAGTCGACGACGGCCCGCCCCCGACAGGCGGGCAGCACGACCTGGTCGACGATCTGCTCGACCAGCTCCGGGCCGACCGGCTCGTTCCGGGTGAGCGCCCGGAAGATCGCGACGGACGGCAGGACGCTGCCGAGCAGGACGAGGTCGACGTCGTCGGCGATCTCGCCACGGGCGCGGGCCCGCTCCAGCATGGTGCGGGTGCGGGCCTCGACGGGGGCGAGGAACCGCTCCTGGAACGCCACGGCGAGCGCGTCGTCGCGCTGCATCGCGGTGATCAGGGCACCGAACACCGCGCGCGGCATCCGGTCGGTCAGGCCGCCCTCGGTGCACGCCACCGACAACAGGTCGCTGCGCAGGCTTCCGGTGTCGGGGACGTCCTCCGGCATGCAGTTCTTCAGCCAGACCAGGGCGTCGACGACCAGGTCGGCCTTGGTCACCCAGCGCCGGTACAGGGTGGCCTTGGACGCGCGGGCCTCGGCGGCCACCGCGTCCATCGTCAGGCGGTCGTAGCCCGTTGTCGCCAGCAGCCGCATCGTGGCGTCGAAGATGGCGTTCTCGCGCTCACCCTCGATCCGCGGTCGCGGTGCGGTGCTGACGGCTGGGGTCACGCCCGGGTCTCCTGACCGATGCATCGATGAAACGAAACTGTTTCGTTTCATCGAGCACGCTAACAGGGACCGGACGCCGAGATCAAGGGGTTTCCGGAGGCTGGCTCCGGCAAGGTCGACCCGGCGGTCAGAGCGGGATGTTGCCGTGCTGGCCGCGGTTCTGCGGGGCCTCGGCGATGGCGCGGGCGATCTCGCCCCGCGTCTGGGCCGGCTCGACGATCTCGTCGACCACGCCGATCTCGACGGCGCGGGCCAGGCCGCCGGCCAGCTGCTCGTGCTCGGCGGCGAGCTCGGCCTCGACCTGGGCCCGGGCGTCGTCGGCCACCTCGGCCAGCTTGCGCCGGTGCAGGATCCGGATCGCGGCGATGGCCCCCATGACGGCGACCTCCGCCGTCGGCCAGGCGAACACCTTGGTGGCACCCAGCGATCGGGCGTTCATCGCGATGTAGGCCCCGCCGTACGTCTTGCGGGTCACCAGGGTGACGCGCGGCACGACCGACTCGGCGAACGCGTGCAGCAGCTTCGCGCCGCGGCGCACCACGCCGTCCCACTCCTGGCCGACGCCCGGGAGGTAGCCCGGCACGTCGACGACCACGACGAGCGGCACGCCGAACGCGTCGCACATCCGCACGAAGCGGGCCGCCTTCTCGGCCGAGGCGGAGTCGAGGCAGCCGCCCAGGCGCATCGGGTTGTTGGCGATGACGCCGACCGTGCGGCCCCCGAGCCGGCCGAGGGTGGTGGTGATGTTCGGCGCCCACTTGGGGTGCAGCTCGACCGCGTCCTGCCGGGTCGTCGACGAAGGCGCTGAGGAACGGGTGGACGTCGTACGCGCGCTTGGCCGACTCCGGGAAGCTCGCCGCGAGGTCACGGTCCTGCACGGCCGACACGTCGAGCTCGCCCTGGTCGCCGAGCAGCGAGGTCAGCAGCCGGGCCTTGGCGAACGCGTCCTCGGTGGTGTCCGTGACGACGTGCACGACGCCCGAGCGGCGGCCGTGCGGCTCCGGACCGCCCAGCCGCAGCGCGTCGACGTTCTCGCCGGTCACCGAGCGGACCACGTCCGGGCCGGTCACGAAGACCCGGCCCTCCGGCCCCAGGATCACGATGTCGGTCAGGGCCGGGCCGTACGCCGCGCCGCCGGCCGCCGGGCCGATGACGCAGGAGATCTGGGGGATCTTGCCGGAGGCCCGGGTCATGATCGCGAAGACCAGCCCGACGGCGTGCAGCGAGACCACGCCCTCGCGCAGCCGGGCGCCGCCCGAGTGCCACAGCCCGACGACCGGCACGCCGTCGGCCAGGGCCCGCTCATAGGCGACCAGGACCACCTGGCACCCGGCCTGGCCCATGGCACCGCCCTGGATGGTCGCGTCCGAGGCGAAGGCCACCGCCGGCGATCCGTCGACCAGACCGCGGGCGGCCAGCATCCCGCTGTCGTCCCGCTCGGTGAGCAGCTCCACGGTGCCGGGGTCGAAGAACAGCCCCAGCCGCAGCTCGGGGTCCCGGGCGTCGACCTCGACGGAGTCACCGGCGCCCCCGGCGGCCACGGCGATCGCGGGTCCGGCGCCGCTCGTGGTCGGCGCGCTCACTCAGGCGCTCCGCACGACGAGGGCCACGTTGTGGCCGCCGAAGCCGAACGAGTTGTTCAGCGCGACCAGGTCACCCGACCCGAGCACCCGCGGGTCCTTGCGGACCACGTCCAGGTCGATCTCGGGGTCGAGGTCCTCGACGTTGATCGTGGGCGGGGCCTGCCGGTGGTGGACGGCGAGGATGGTGAAGATCGACTCCAGCGCCCCGGCGGCGCCGAGCAGGTGGCCGGTCATCGACTTCGTGGCCGACACGGCGACGTGGTCGGCGGCCGGGCCGAGGGCCAGGCGGATGGCCTTGGCCTCGGCGGTGTCCCCGACCGGGGTCGAGGTGGCGTGGGCGTTGAGGTGCACGACGTCGTCCGGCGTGACGCCCGCGGCGGCCAGCGCCATCTTCATCGCCCGGCCCGCTCCCGCGCCCTCGGGCTCGGGCGCCGCGATGTGGTGGGCGTCGGCGGTCATGCCGGCACCGGCGATCTCGGCGTAGATCCGGGCGCCGCGGGCCTTCGCGTGCTCCTCGGTCTCCAGGACGATGACGGCGGCACCCTCGCCGAGCACGAAGCCGTCGCGGGAGCGGTCGTAGGGCCGGGACGCGGTCTCCGGCGCGCTCGTTGCGCTGGGAGAGGGCCTGCATGGCCGCGAAGCCGGCGATCGGCAGCGGGTGGATCGCCGCCTCCGTGCCACCGGCCACGACGACGTCGGCCCGGCCCGATGCGGATCATGTCCGCGGCGTAGGCGATGGCCTCGGCGCCGGACGCGCAGGCGCTGACCGGCGTGTGGACGCCGGCGCGGGCCCCGAGCTCGATGCCGACCGCGGCGGCCGGGCCGTTGGGCATCAGCATCGGCACGGTCAGCGGGAAGACCCGGCGCGGGCCCTTCTCCTTCAGCGTGTCGTAGGCCGACAGCAGCGTCCAGACGCCGCCGATCCCGGTCGCGATGACCACTCCCAGGCGCTCGGGGTCGAGCTCGGGCCGGCCGGCGTCGGCCCAGGCCTCCCGCGAGGCGGCGAGCGCGTACTGCCCGGACGGGTCCAGCCGCCGGGTCTCCACCCGGCTCAGCTGCTCGACCGGGTCGACGGCGACCGACGCCGCGAAGGTGACCGGCAGGTCCATCTCGGTGACCCAGTCCTGGGTCAGGGTGCGGGCGCCGGAGCGGCCGGCGAGGGCGGCGTCCCAGGTCGTGGGCACGTCACCGCCGAGGGGCGTGGTGGCACCGAGGCCGGTGACCACGATGCGCGGGCTGGTCGATGCCATGGGGAGGTTCGCTCCTTGGGTGGGCTGGTGCGGGCTGGGTGGTCGGGCTGCGGGTGGTCGGGCTGGGGTGCCGGGAGGACGGTGGGGTGGGAGCGGCCGGGGGGCCGGGGCCGGCCGGGATGGGCTGAGCCAGCCCGGCCGGCGGTACGGCTGGGTCAGCCCTGCGCCTGCTGGATGTAGGCGACGGCGTCGCCCACCGTGGACAGGTTCTTGACGTCGTCGTCGGGGATCCGCACGCCGAACTTCTCCTCGGCGTTGACCACGATCGTCATCATCGACAGCGAGTCGATGTCGAGGTCGTCGGTGAACGACTTGGCCGGGCTCGACGGACTCGACCGGGAGGCCGGTCTCCTCGTTCACGATCTCGGCGAGACCGCTGAGGATCTCCTGCTCGCTGCTGGCCATGCGTGCTGCTCCTTCGGCTGGGGTGTCGTGCGGGTCATCGTGCCGGTCCTGCGGGTCGTACGTCGGTAACGGGCAACTAGGGGAGTGTCACGACCTGGGAGGCGTAGGCCAGCCCGGCGCCGAACCCGATCAGCAGGGCCACCCCGCCGTGCGGCGCCTGACCCTCCTCGAGCATGCGTTCCATGGCCAGCGGGATCGAGGCCGCGCTGGTGTTGCCCGTGGTCGCGATGTCCCGGGCGACGGGGACCGTGTCCGGGCAGCCGCAGAGCCTTGCACATGGCGTCGACGATCCGCATGTTCGCCTGGTGCGGGATGAACGCGTCGAGGTCCTCGGCGGCTGACGCCGGCCTTCTCCATGCCTGCTGGGCGACCGGCGCCATCTGCCACACGGCCCACCGGAACACCGTCTGTCCCTGCATCGTGAGCGCCGGCCACTCGACGGCCTTCTCCTTGAGCTCCATCCAGCTGTGCTTCTGCCGGATCACGCCCCACTGCCCGCCGTCGGATCCCCAGACCGTCGGGCCGATCCCCGGCGTCTCGGAGGGTCCGATCACGACCGCGCCGGCTCCGTCGGCGAAGATGAACGCGCGTGGAGCGGTCGGTCACGTCGGTGATGTCGGACAGCCGCTCGACGCCGACCACGAGGACGTACTCCGCGCTCCCGCCACGGACCATGTCGTTGGCCAGGCTCACGCCGTAGCAGAAGCCCGCGCAGGCGGCCGAGATGTCCAGCGCCGCCGCCGGGGTGGCCCCGAGGTTGTGCGTCAGCTGCGCCGCCGCGGACGGCGTCTGGTAGAGGTGGCTCACCGTGGCGACGACGACGGCACCGAGTCGCGAGGGGTCGATGTCGGCCATGGCCAGCGCCTTGCGCGAGGCGGCCTCGGCCATCTCGATCACCGACTCGCCCTCACCGGCCCAGCCGCGGGTGATGATGCCGGAGCGCTCGCGGATCCACTGGTCGGAGGAGTCGATGTGCTCGCAGATCTCCTCGTTGGTCACGACGCGCCGGGGCCGGTAGCCGCCCACGCCCAGGATGCGGGCGTGCCGGGCCCCGCTCGGCGGGCTGATCTGGGCCCGCGGCGTCGTCTGCTCGTTCGACGGCTCGCTCATGACGCGGGCACCTCCACGGGGTGCAGTCGCAGCAGGGGTTGACCGGGAGCGACGGGGTCGCCGTCCTCCACCAGCCACTCGATGACCTGGCCACCGTGCGGCGCGAACACCGGGTAGGTGTCCCGCAGGGTCACGACGCGGGCGATCTCGGCGCCGGTGTCGACCTGGCTGCCCGCGCTGAAGCCGGTGAACTCCACGGTGCCCTTCGACGGAGCGACCACCAGCCGCCAGGTCGGGTTGGCGGCCAGCGGGCTGGGCTCGCCGTGGGCCCTGATCATGGCCCGCGCGGCGTCGAGGTCGTCCGGCGTCTTCAGCGCGAGCACCTCGACGCCGGGCAGCGCCCGCTTGGCCAGGTTGGCCAGCGTCCCGGCCGGCGGGATCTCGATCAGGCCGGTCACGCCGAGGTCGGCGAACGTCTGCTGGCACAGGTCCCAGCGGACCGGGTTGCTGACCTGGGCGACCAGCCGCCGCAGCACCTCGCGGCCGTCGTGCACGACGGTGCCGTCGGCGTTCGACAGCAGCTGGCTGCGCGGGTCGTGCGTGGTGATGGCCCGGGCGTAGCGGCCCAGCACCTCGACGGCGGGAGCCATGTGCTCGGTGTGGAACGCCCCGGCCACCTGCAGCGGGATGACCCGCGCCTTCGCCGGCGGGTCCGCGGCCAGTGCGGCGAGCTGCTCCATGGTGCCGGCGGCGACGACCTGCCCGGCGCTGTTGACGTTGGCGGCGGTCAGCCCGTGCCGCTCGATCGCCGCGACGCACCTCCGCCTCGTCCCCGCCCGACGACCGCGCTCATCCCGGTCGGGCGTGACCGCGCTGGCGGCGGCCATCGCCTTGCCGCGCTCGCGGACGAACACCATGGCCTGCTCGGCGCTGATGACACCGGCGGCGGCCGCGGCGGTGATCTCGCCGACCGAGTGACCCGCGCCCGCGCCGACCTGCCGGAAGCCCTCGGCCGGGTGCTCGAACAGGGCCAGCAGGCTGACCAGGCCGCTGGCGACGATCAGCGGCTGGGCGATCGGCGGTGTCCTTGATGGTCTCGGCGTCGGAGGTCGTGCCGTGGGCGACCAGGTCGATGTCCGACGACGGCGGACAGCCAGGTCAGCCGGTCGTGGAAGCCGGGGAGCTCCAGCCACGGAGCGAGGAAGCCGGGGGTCTGGGAGCCCTGGCCGGGGCAGACGATGACGAGCACGGGTCAAGCCTTCCGGGCGCGAGCAGCTGAGACGGTGGGGGACGCGGACGAACTCTGCACGGTGGTTATGGAGGTTTCCTACAAAGCCTGGGGCGCGGGGTCGGGCTCCCGCAGCCGCCCCGGACGGGGTGGAGCGGACGCCAGCCGGCCCAGCGCGAGGGCGCTGCGCAGCACGAATCCCTCCCGGGGGTCGGTCGGGTCGTACCCGGTGATCTCGGTGACCCGGCGCAGCCGGTACCGCACGGTGTTGGGATGGACGAACAGGATCCGCGCGGTCGACTCCAGGGCGCTTCCGGAGTCGACGTACGCCGTCGCGGTGTCCAGCAGCGCTCCTCCGGCCTGCTCCAGCGGGCGGTAGATCCGGTCGACCAGGGCCCGACGGGCCGCACCGTCGCCGGCCAGCACGCGCTCGGGCAGCAGGTCGTCGGCCAGCACCGGACGCGGCGCCTCGGCCCAGGCCCGTACGGCGACCAGCCCGGACAGCGCGGCCCGGGCCGAGCCGCCCGGCGGCGTACAGGTGGGGCACGGCGGGTCCGACGACGACCGGCCCGTCGGCGAAGCGGTCCGACCACGGCTCCCGCGTCGGCCAGGGGGTCGGTGACCGGGCCGATGATCGCCACCAGCCGGTCGCCCTGGACGCCGGCGAGCAGCTCCAGGCCGCGGTGCCGGGCCGCGCGCCGCAGGCCGTCCACCGCCTCCTGCACCGGCAGGGGCGGCGTGAGGCCGGCGAGCACGGCCACCTGGTCGATCGCGCCCCAGCCCAGGGCGGTCGCGCGCGACTGCAGGGACTCGTCGGCCTCGCCGCGCAGCACGGCGTCGAGCACGAGCGACTCCAGGCGGGCGTCCCACGCCCCGCGCGACTCGGCGGCCTCGGCGTAGACGTGCGCGGCGGCGAAGGCGACCTCTCGCGAGTAGCGCAGCACCGCCTCACGCAGGGCGTCCTCGTCGCCGGGGGCGGCCATGGTCGTGACCTGCTCCTCGACGATGTCGACGACCGTGCGCACCATCTCCAGGGTCGCCCCCAGGCTGACCGAGCGGACCAGCTCGCGGGGTGCGGTGCCGAAGACGTCCGGCGGCACCTGCAGCTCGGCGTCCGGGTCGCGGAACCAGGCGACGAACGCGCCGATGCCGGCCTGGGCGACCAGGCCGACCCACGAGCGGTCCTCCGCGCTCATGGCGCGGTACCAGGGGAGCCGCTCCTCCATCCGCGCCACGGCGGCCGTCGACAGGCTCCCCACGCCCTGCTCGACCCGGCGCCGGGTCGCGTCGCTCGGCCCGCGGTGGCCCCCGGTGGGCGCCGCCGGCTCCGGCGGGACAGGGGGTTCGCCGGCGACCCGGGCACTGGGCACCACCGCAGCGTAGTTGTCGGCTGGCGACAACGGCAGGCCGGCGCCGTTGCCGGTCCGTGACCTCGATTCGGCGCCGGTCGCCGGTGCCGGACCCGGCCTTCGAGGGGAGGCGATCGGAGTGACGGTGGGTTACCGTGGTCACGGCTGGAAGCAGCCCTCCCCCTGCGAGGGACCCTTGAGTGGGACGCCGTTGCTACCGCCAGGAAGGGTGACATGTCGTTCCTGGACCGACTACGTCGCCGGGTGTCCGAGGTGACCCGGCCCCGTACGTCCCTCCCAGAGCGCAAGGGACCGCGGGTCCGCCGGGCCGAGGGCGGTGAGGAGGGTGCGCTGCGCGCGCGGCTCGTCCGCCGACCCCAACGACGCCGTCGCCTTCGCCGAGCTGGCCGAGATCGTGCGCCGCCACGCCGTCGCAGGGTCACGGGCCCGGCGCCCCGTCGACCACCACGCCCGCCGTCGCGGGCCACCGGCGCCGACGACGCGGTCTGGGCGCTTGCCGAGGAGCTGGCGCACAGCCCGCGCGCCTGGTTCCCGCTCATCGAGCTGGCCCGGCTCTCGGTGGCCGACGACCTCGACGGCGCCGTCCGCCGGCTGTCGATCGCCAGCGACCGCGACCCGAGCGGCCAGGCCCTGCTCGAGGGCCTGATCGTCCTGCGCGAGGCCGGTCTCAACGATGCCGCGCTCAGCCTGGGCACCGGGCACTGGCGCCCGGCCGAGCACAAGCCCGAGGTCGGCCGGGAGATGGTCCTGGCCGCGCTCGCCGCCGGTCGGCTGGGCGACGCCCGCCGGCACCGCGCCGCGCTGCTGCTCAACCCGGACACCGCGAGCACGGCGCCCATGGCGGCCGACCTGGAGCGGCAGATCGCCAAGGCCAAGCCCAGCCGGTCCGCCAGCTCGCACTGACCCGCTAGGCCTCGCCGCCGGAGTTCCCGCTGGTGCCCGGCGGTGACGTCGAGCAGCCGGTACTGCTCGGCCGCTCGGCGCGGGGCCGACGGGTCCACCTCGCCGCGACGAGCCAGCATCTGCAGCGCCCGGACGGCGATCGACGGCCCGTCGATGTGGAAGTGCCGCCGGGTCGCCGGGCCGGGTGTCGGACACGCCGAACCCGTCCGCGCCGAGCGTGGCGTAGTCGCCCGGGCACCCACTGCCGGATCTGGTCCGGCACCTGGCGCATGTAGTCGCTGACGGCGACGACCGGGCCCGGCGCTCGGACAGCCGCCGGGTGACGTACGGCGTGCGCTGCTCGCCCTGCGGGTGCAGGAACGCCTGCTCGTCGCAGTCCAGGCCGTCGCGCCGCAGCTCGTTCCACGACGTGACGCTCCAGACGTCCGCCGCGACCCCGAAGTCCTGCGCCAGCAGCTCCTGGGCCTCCAGCGCCCACGGCACACCGACGCCGCGAGGCGAGCAGCTGCACGCGGGGCCCCTCGTCGCGGCCGCGGGAGAGCAGGTACATGCCCCTCAGGACGCCCTCGACGTCGAGGTCCTCCGGCTGCGGCGGCTGCACGTTCGGCTCGTTGTAGACGGTGAGGTAGTAGATGACGTTCTCCGGCGACTCGCCGTACATGCGTCGCAGGCCGTCCTTGACGATGTGGCCGATCTCGTACGCGTACGCCGGGTCGTAGGCGACGACGGCCGGGTTGGTCGCGGCGTAGAGCGGCGAGTGGCCGTCGCTGTGCTGCAGGCCCTCGCCGGTCAGGGTGGTCCGGCCGGCGGTGGCACCGATGAGGAACCCGCGCGCCATCTGGTCGGAGGCCGCCCAGATGCTGTCGGCCGTCCGCTGGAAGCCGAACATCGAGTAGAAGGTGTAGATCGGCACCATCGGCTCGCCGTGCGTCGCGTACGACGTCCCCGCGGCCGTGAACGCCGCAACCGAGCCGCCCTCGTTGATGCCGACGTGCAGGATCTGCCCTGACGTCGACTCCTTGTAGGCCAGCATCAGGTCGGCATCGACCGACAGGTACTTCTGCCCGTGCGGGTTGTAGATCTTGGCCGTCGGGAAGAACGAGTCCATGCCGAACGTGCGCGCCTCGTCCGGGATGATCGGCACGACGCGCGGCCCGAAGTCCTTGTCCCGCATCAGATCTCGCAGCAGCCGTACGAACGCCATGGTCGTCGCCACCTGCTGCTTGCCCGAGCCGCGGCGGGTCACCTCGTACGCCGAGTCCTCGGGCAGCTTCAGCGACGTGCCGCCCACCCGCCGGGAGGGGACGCCGCCGCCGAGCCGCGAGCGCCGGTCGCGCAGGTAGCGCAGCGTCTCGTCGTCGTCGTCCGGCCGGTAGTACGGCGGCTGGTAGGGGTCGCGGTCCAGGTCCTCGTCGCTGATCGGGATCTTGAGGCTGTCCCGGAGCAGGTGCAGGTCCTCCGGCGTCAGCTTCTTCATCTGGTGGGTGGCGTTGCGGCCGGCGAAGTGCGGGCCGAGGCCGTAGCCCTTGATGGTCTGGGCCAGGATCACGGTCGGCTGGCCGGTGTGCTCCATCGCCGACTTGTACGCCGCGTAGACCTTCCGGTAGTCGTGACCGCCGCGCTTGAGCCGCCACACGTCGTGGTCGCTCATGTTCTCGACCATCTTGCGCGGTGCGCGGGTCACGCCCGAAGAAGTGCTCCTTGATGTACGCGCCGTCGTTGGCCCGGAAGGTCTGGTAGTCGCCGTCCGGCGTGGAGTTCATCAGGTGGACGAGGGCGCCGTCGCGGTCGGCCGCCAGCAACGGGTCCCACTCGCGGCCCCAGATCGACCTTGATGACGTTCCAGCCCGCGCCGCGGAACTCGGCCTCGAGCTCCTGGATGATCTTGCCGTTGCCGCGGACCGGCCCGTCGAGCCGCTGCAGGTTGCAGTTGATGACGAACGTCAGGTTGTCGAGCTCCTCGAACGCCGCCACGTGCAGCAGGCCACGGCTCTCCGGCTCGTCCATCTCGCCGTCGCCGAGGAAGGCCCAGACGTGCTGCTCGGCTGGTGTCCTTGATGCCGCGCGCCTGCAGGTACTTGTTGAACTGCGCCTGGTAGATCGCGTTCATCGGGCCCAGGCCCATCGAGACGGTCGGGAACTCCCAGAAGTCCGGCATCAGCCGCGGGTGCGGGTACGACGGCAGGCCGCCACCGGGGTGCGAGACGCTCCTGGCGGAAGCCGTCCAGCTGGTCCTCGGTCAGCCGGCCCTCGAGGTAGGCGCGAGCGTAGATGCCGGGGGAGGCGTGGCCCTGGATGTAGACCTGGTCGCCGCCGCCCTCGGCGTCCTTGCCGCGGAAGAAGTGGTTGAAGCCGACCTCGTAGAGCGTCGCCGACGAGGCGTAGGACGAGATGTGCCCGCCGACACCGATGCCGGGCCGCTGGGCGCGGTGGACCATGATCGCGGCGTTCCACCGCAGCCAGGCGCGGTAGCGGCGCTCGACCTCCTCGTCACCGGGGAACCACGGCTCGTCCTCGGGCGGGATCGTGTTGATGTAGTCGGTCGCGCGTCACGCTCGGGACGCCGACCTGGCGCTCGCGGGCGCGCTGGATCAGCTTCGAGCATCAGGTAGCGCGCGCGCGTGCGGCCCCGCTCGTCGACGACGCCGTCGAGCGACTCGAGCCACTCCTGGGTCTCCTCGGGGTCGATGTCCGGGAGCTGGCTCGGGATCCCGTTGAGGATCGGACCGAGCTCTTCACGTCCGGCCACGTGCCATCCCTTCCCTCGGACCGTACCTCGTTGCGTCCATCCTGCACCAGCGGTGTCGGTTCAGTCGTGCCACCAGGCGCTGGCCCGGCGTAGACCGTCATGCGTCGGCGGCCGCAGGAAGCCGACGAGCGTCAGCCCGCCTCCTCGGCCAGCTCGACCGCCAGGTGCGAGGGGGCGGAGACCGCGGCCAGGACGGGGATCCCGGCCATGCTCGCCTTCTGGGTCAGCTCGAACGACGCGCGGCCGCTGACCATCAGCACGCTCTCGCGACAGCGGCAGCAGCCCCTGCGCGCGCGGCCCAGCCGACGACCTTGTCGACGGCGTTGTGCCGGCCGACGTCCTCGCGCACGACGAGCAGCTCGCCGTCGGCGGTGAACAGCCCGGCCGCGTGCAGGCCGCCGGTCCGGTCGAAGACCTTCTGCGCGGCGCGCAGCGAGTCCGGGCAGGGCCGCCAGCACCTCCGGCTCGACAGCGGCGGCAGGGCGCCGTGCGACGTCGTACGCGCGACGCGCGTCCGGACCGCGTCGATGCTCGCCTTGCCGCAGACGCCGCACGAGGAGGTCGTGTAGAAGGAGCGCTCCAGCGAGACGTCCGGCGGCGGCACGCCGGCGGCCAGCGTCACGTCGACGACGTTGTACGTCGGGCGGCCGTCCTCGCCGCTGTCCAGGCAGTGCATCAGCCGGGCGACGTCGTCGGCCGACTCGGATCAGCCCCTCGGTGAGCAGGAACCCCAGCGCGAGGTCGAAGTCGTCGCCGGGCGTGCGCATCGTGACCGAGAGCGCTCGGCCTCCGACGCGGATCTCCAGCGGCTCCTCGACGGTCAGCGTGTCCGGGCGGCTGGTGGACCGCGGACCGTCCGGCGTGAGCTCGATCCGCAGCGCCGGACTGCGCGCGGTGACCCGTCCCACGGTCAGCCTCCGGCTCGCGTACGCATGCCTCAACAGTAGGCCTGCCGATCACGCACGGCGCCCGAGCGCTTGCCTTCGTGAGCCGCCTCTAGTGGACTACAGCGTGTGGAGCAGGGAACAGAGGCTTCGTCGACCAGCACCGCTGGCCCTGGATCCGGGGGGCTGGCCGGTCGGCTGGGAGTGCAGCCGGGCCAGGTGGTCCACGAGTTCGGCTACGACAGCGACGTCGACGAGCAGCTCCGGGGCGGCATCGAGGACACCGTCGGCTCCGAGCTCGGGGACGGCGAGGCGAGCGACGACGTCGCCGACGTCGCCGTCCTCTGGTGGCGCGACGAGGACGGGGACCTGGTCGACGCCCTGGTGGACGTCCTGACCAACCTGGCCGAACGGGGCGTGGTGATCCTGCTGATCCCGAAGAGCGGACGGGACGGCCACGTCCAGGCCAGCGACGTCGAGGAGGCGGCCCTGACGGCCGGCCTGCACGCGACGACCAGCCTGTCGGCCGGCCCGGACTGGATCGCCACCCGGCTGGTCGCTCCCAAGGGCGGACGCCGATGACCGAGACACTGGCCGGCCCGGGCGACGACAGTGCTGCGCGGCCCCCGGAACCGGGGCAGGTCGCGCCGGACTTCTCCTTGCGCAGCCAGCACGGCGAGCCCATCTCGTTGAGCGGGTTCCGTGGCCGCAAGTCCGTCGTGGTGGTGTTCTACCCGTTCGCCTTCTCCGGCATCTGCACCGGGGAGCTGTGCGAGATCCGCGACGACCTGGACCGGTTCCAGAACGACGCGGTGCAGGTGCTGGCCGTCTCCTGCGACTCCGTGCAGACGCTTCGGGCGTTCGCCGAGGCCGAGGGCTACCAGTTCCCGCTGCTGTCCGACTTCTGGCCGCACGGCGAGGTGGCGCAGGCGTACGGCGTGTTCAACGACAAGCTCGGCGCCGCGTCGCGGGGTTCGTTCCTCGTGGGTCCGGACGGCGTCGTGCGCTGGAGCGTCGTCAACGCCATCGGACAGGCACGCGACCTGGCCGGCTACCACGCCGCTCTGGCGGCCGCGTAGCGGACCTGGGCCTGTAGCTCAGCTGGTAGAGCACCGCGTTTACACCGCGGGTGTCGTCGGTTCGAACCCGGCCGGGCCCACCACGAAGCTGCGGGTGCGGAGTACTCCGCACCCGCGCGGCGGACTAGACCCCCAGCCCGGACGGGCTGACGATGCCGGCCGCCATGCTGCCGGCCGCGAGACGCTGGTCGTCGGTGAGTCCGTTGGGGTTGTCTCCGTAGAGCTCGCGGACGTCGTCGTCATCGCGGATGAGGGAGAAGACGCGGCGAACGCCGTGGCCGATCGCTCGCGGTACCGCCCAGAGCGTTGAGCGGAGCCTCTTCACGGTGACCTCCACAGATCCACCCGGGATGCGCCGTCGTAGGGCGCGACCCTCGTTGGCTGCAGGGTAGCCCGCCGTGCCCCCTTCTGCTGCCGGTCCGAGCCAGTCGGCGTACCGCGGCGGTACCCTCCGGCCGAGGTATCGGTGAGGGGGAGCGGATGGCTGGGCTGTCGCGACGGTCGGTGCTCGCCGGGATCCCGTGGGTGCTGGCCGGGGGCACGGCGGGGGGCGCGATGACCTGGGGTGCCGACGAGGAGAGGTCGGCCCCGACCGGCGACTCGGTACCGGCGTCGAGCCTGTCGCCGGCGGAGGTTCGCGGCCAGGTCCGCACGATCTGGTCGGCGCCCCGCTCGGCCGGTGCGGTCGCCCTGACCTTCGACGACGGGCCCACGCTCCAGTTCACCGCGCAGGTGCTGGCGGTCCTGGCCCGGTTCGAGGTGCGGGCCACGTTCTTCGCGATCGGGACCCTGGTCGAGCGGCACCCGGACCTGGCTCGACAGGTCCGCGATGCCGGGCACGAGCTGGCCAACCACAGCTATGACCACCGCAGTGCCGCGAGGTCCAGCGCGATCCAGGTGCGAGAGTCCCTGCTGCGGGGCGCCGACGCCCTGGAGGCGGTCACGGGCCGGCGCCCTCGCTGGTACCGGCCGCCGCGGGGAGAGGTCACCTCGGCCACGCTGCTCGCCGCCGCGGCCGGTGCGCAGGACCTGGCGCTGTGGTCGGTGGAACGCGGCACGGAGGTCGCGGACGGGGACAGCACCGGTGTCGTGCAGCATCTGACCGCCCTGACCGGCGCCGGTGACGTCGTGGATCTGCACGACGGCATCGGCCGATCCTCGTTCGTGGGGCACCCCGACCCGGTGCTGCTCCGTCGGCGCCGGACCGAGATCGCGGCGCTACCGCAGGCTCTGGCTCACTGGAAGGACGTCGGTGTCAGGTTCAGCACCCTGTCCGAGCTCATCCCCCCGGCGTCCGGCTGACTGGCCGACGACCACACCCGTGGACTTTCGGCAGATCACCCGGGTGCGCAGTCGTCGGTGACGCAGGCGCCCGCCGGTCACATCGCCAGCGGGCAGCGGCTGGGTGGCAGGAGACCCCGCGCCCGGGCGTTCCGGGTCGGCCGCAGGCTCGAGCGCCGGTTCCCGGGAGCTCCGGCGGTCACTGCCGAGCGGTTGCCCTCGTCGTACGGCCGTTCGTACTCCTGGGCCACCCAGAGCCTGCCGTCCACCTCGACGACAGCCACGCCGACCTCGGTGTAGTGCCGGTCGAGGATGTTCGAGCGGTGTTCGGGCGAAGCCCAGAAGGCCGCGGCGAGGCTGGCGACGGAGGGCCCGACGCCGACGTTCTCGCCGAGGTAGTGCCACCCCCGCACCTGCCCGGCCAGACCGGGATCGTGGGCCAGGAGGTTGCGCGCCGCCATCCGGGCGGCCCAGCGCCGGGCGACCGCGGTCAGTCGCTGGCTGACCGACAGCCGCGGCCGGTGGTTGGCCGCGCGCTCGGCGCTGACGGCGGCCACGAAGCGGGCCGCCAGGTCCGGTCGGTCGCTGACGGCGGCACCGGCGGGCTGGATGGTCGTCCCGGAGACGAGGGCGGCGGTGAGTCCGGTGACGGCGACTGCCCGTGGGATCCCGATGGGTGTGTGACGTGACATGTCCGTGCTCCCCTGCCTACAAGCCGTGCTCAGATAATCACGGTCCGCAAGGCGGCGCCATCGTTCAGCAGATTGCAAGGCCCGGGTGCCAGATTGACGGCCGAACAGCCTTCGTCTCGGCCCCCCTGCCCGGAGCGATCCGGACCGGCCGGCAGATTGGCAGGTGTCCGTGCGCGGCCCGACAGCTGGGCTGCCCGCCCCCGGGCGTGGACGACACGGTGGCTGTAATCGTGACTTCACGCATTCAGTGTTCTACGGTGCGTGATCGTGCAGACCCCTGAGACCTCCGGTGAGCTCACCGTCGGCGATGTCGTCGCCGAGCTCGAGCGGATCTACCCGCCCGCCACCGCCGCCGACTGGGACGCGGTCGGGCTGGTGTGCGGCGACCCGGCGACCCCGGTCCGACGCATCCTGTTCGCCATCGACCCCACGCTGGCGGTGGTCGAGGAGGCCAAGGAGTACGGCGCCCAGCTGCTCGTCACCCACCATCCGCTGTTCCTGCGTGGGGTCCATGGCGTGGCCGCGACGACTGCCAAGGGGCGGGTCGTCCATGAGCTGCTGGGCGCCGGGTGTGGGCTGTTCGTCGCCCACACGAACGCGGACGCCGCGGCGCCGGGCGTCTCGGACGCCCTGGCCCGGGTCATCGGCCTGGAGGACCTGAGGCCACTGGTGGGCGACGGCGAGGACGGCGGCGACGACGACGCCGACGGCCCGACCGGGATCGGCCGGGTGGGGAACCTGCCCACGACCGTGACCCTGCACGAGCTGGCGCTCATCGTCGCCGGCGCCCTGCCGCCGACGGTCCAGGGCGTGCGTGCGTCCGGTCCCGAGGTCGGTCGCGTCCGGCGGGTGGCCGTGTGCGGAGGCGCGGGCGACGACCTGTTCGACGCCGTACGCCGTAGCGGCGCGGACGCGTTCGTCACGGCCGACCTGCGCCACCACCCCGCGCTGGAGGCCCGCGAGGAGTCGGACGGGCCGCCGTGGCTGGTCGACGTCTCGCACTGGGCCAGCGAGTGGCCGTGGCTGGCCGGCTGCGCGGACCGGGTGATCTCCGCGCTGGGAAGCGTGCAGACTACGGTGGAGGTACGCGTGTCGACGACGCGGACCGACCCGTGGACCATGCACGTCCCCAGCCGAGGAGGACCGGCCTGAACGCCTCGCCCAGCGACCAGCGGCTCCTGCTCGACCTGCAAGGCCTGGACACCCGGATCGACCAGATCGCCCACCGGCGCGCCACGCTCCCGCAGCATGCGCAGGTCGCCGAGCTCGAGCAGCACCTCAGCCGGCTGCGCGACGACATCGTCGTCGCCGAGACCGAGCAGACCGACATCGGCCGCGAGCTGGTCAAGGCCGAGGGTGACGTCGAGCTGGTCCGGCAGCGGGCCGCACGCGACCAGGGACGGCTGGACTCCGGACAGGCCTCGCACAAGGACCTGGAGCACCTCCAGCACGAGCTGGCCACGCTGGCCCGGCGGCAGAGTGACCTCGAGGACGTCGAGCTCGAGGTCATGGAGCGGCTGGAGTCCGCCACCGAGCGGGCCGCCTCGCTGCGCGCCGAGCAGGACTCGGTGGCCGACCGGCTCGCCACCCTCGTCGCCGACCGCGACGCGGCGCTGGCGGCGCTCGACGAGGAGAGGACGGCCGCGCAGGCCGGCCGCGACGACCTCACCGGCCGGCTGCCGGCCGAGCTGGTCGCGCTCTACGAGAAGATCCGGGCCAACAGCTCCGGCGTCGGCGCGGCCAAGCTGCACCAAGGACGGTGCGAGGGCTGCCGGCTGGAGCTCACCCCGACCGACCTGGCCCGCATCCGCAACGCTCCCGAGGACGAGGTCCTGCGTTGTGAGGAGTGCCGCCGGATCCTGGTCCGCGTGCCCGAGTCCGGGCTGTGAGCCGCCGGCTGCTCGTCGAGGCCGACGGCGGGTCGCGCGGCAATCCCGGTCCGGCGGCGTACGGCGCGCTCGTCCGGGATGCCGACACCGGCGAGCTGCTGGACGAGGACGCGCGGTACCTCGGGTCCACGACCAACAACGTGGCCGAGTACTCCGGGCTGGTCTCGGGGCTGCTCATGGCCCGGGCCATCGACCCCACCGCCGACGTCGAGGTGCGGATGGACTCCAAGCTCGTGGTGGAGCAGATGTCCGGCCGCTGGAAGATCAAGCACGAGGACATGCGCCGGCTGGCGCTCGAGGCCCGCGCCGTGCTGCCCGCCGAGCAGGTGCGGTACGAGTGGGTACCGAGGGCGCTGAACGCCGCCGCGGACCGCCTGGCCAACGCGGCGATGGACCTGGCCGCCCGAGGCAAGGAGTGGCAGCGGACCCGGCCTGCCTACGCTGGAGCGACCGAGCCGCCGTCCGAGCCGGAGTCGAAGGAGAGCACCGCGCCCATGAGCGAGACGATCGAACCCGCACCCGTCGACACCAGCCCGCGGCCGGCGTACCGCCTGCTCACCGGCCCCGACGACGCCGCGTTCTGCGACCGGGTGAGCGCGGCGCTCGCCGACGGGTACCAGCTGCACGGCAACCCGGCGATCGCCATCGAGGGGGAGCGCGTCGTCGTGGCGCAGGCCCTGGTCGACCCGCGCGTGCTGGGCTTCGGCTCGTGAGCTACGCGGGGGACCTCACGCCGGCCGAGGCGTACGAGCGCCTGCGCGAGCGGTCCGACGTCGTGCTCGTAGACGTGCGGACCCAGGAGGAGTGGGACCAGGTCGGCGTCCCCGACCTGGCCGACGCCGGCAAGGACGTGGTGTTCCTCGAGTGGCAGCGCGGCCCGCGGCGCGAGCCCAACCCCGACTTCCTGGCCGAGCTCGCTGCGGCCGTGCCCGAGGGGGCGGAGGTCGTGATGCTCTGCCGTTCGGGCGTCCGCAGCGTGGCCGCGGCCCACGCCGCGACCGCGGCCGGCATCGGGCCGGCGTACAACGTGCTCGAAGGCTTCGAAGGAGCCGGCGGCTGGCAGCGCAGCTCCCTGCCGTGGCGCCGGCGATGAGCGATCACCCGGGCGACGCGGGGGCAGGTTCGCCCGGCGGCTCGAACCCCGAAACGCCGACGGCCTCCTGGCGCCCGGACACGATCGCCGTACGTGGCGGCCTGCAGCGCAGCCGTTTCGACGAGACGGCCGAGGCGCTGTTCCTCACCTCGGGCTACGTCTACGGCAGCGCGGCCGAGGCGGAGGCGGCGTTCGCGGGCGACATCGAGCGGTACGTCTACTCGCGGTACGGCAACCCGACGGTCGCCACGTTCGAGGAGCGGCTGCGCCTGATCGAGGGAGCGCCGGCGTGCTTCGCGACGGCCACCGGCATGGCCGCCGTCTTCACGGCACTGGCGGCGCTGCTCGGCAACGGCGACCGGGTCGTCGCGGCGCGGAGCCTGTTCGGCTCGTGCTTCGTCATCCTCGACGAGATCCTGCCGCGCTGGGGGGTGCGAGTCGGTGTTCGTCGACGGCGCCGACCTGGACCAGTGGCGTGAGGCGCTCTCCGTCCCGACCACGGCGGTGTTCTTCGAGTCGCCGTCGAACCCCATGCAGGAGATCGTCGACGTGCGCGGCGGTCTGCGAGCTGGCGCACGCGGCCGGCGCCCAGGTGGTCGTCGACAACGTCTTCGCCACCCCCGTCCTGCAGCGACCGATGGACCTCGGCGCGGACATCGTCGTCTACTCCACCACCAAGCACATCGACGGACAGGGGCGCACCCTCGGGGGTGCCATCCTCGGGCCCGAGGAGTTCATCCGGGAGCCGGTGCAGAACCTGATGCGCCACACCGGGCCCTCGATGAGCCCGTTCAACGCCTGGGTGCTGACCAAGGGCCTGGAGACCTTGAGCATGCGGGTGGACAAGGCCAGCGTCGTCCGCGCTGCGGATCGTGGCCGAGTGGCTGGAACGGCACCCGAAGATCTCGACCGGTCCGCTACCCCTTCCTCGACTCGCACCCGCAACGCGCCCTGGCCGAGAAGCAGATGGCGGCGGGCGGCACGGTCGTCACCCTCGAGCTGGACGGCGGCAAGAGCGAGGCGTTCCGGCTGCTCGACGCGCTCCAGATCATCGACATCTCCAACAACCTCGGCGACTCCAAGTCCCTCATCACCCACCCGGCGACGACCACCCACCGGCGGCTCGGGCCCGCAGGCCCGGCTGGCGATCGGCATCACCGACGGCGTCGTGCGCATCTCGGTCGGGCTCGAGGACCCGGCGGACCTGCTGGCCGACCTCGAGCAGGCGCTGGCTGCGGTCTGAGGACGTCGTGACCCGGGGTCTCGCCGCGGGCCTGGTCGTGAGGGGCCTAGGTCGTGAGGCTCAGGGAGAGGGCGGCCGTCGTCGCCACCAGGACGATCGGCACCAGCACCGCGCCCCGGACCAGGAACCGCCGGGCCGAGACCTCGACACCGGCCGCCGCACAACGCTCCCGCCACAGGAGCGTGGCCAGCGAGGCCCAGAGGGTCAGCAGCGGGCCGCAGTTCACGCCGATCAGCAGGGCGACCAGGCGACCCGGGGAGCCGTCGGCGACCGGCTCCAGGGCGAGGTAGGCCGGCAGGTTGTCCACGACGTTCGCGCTCACCGCCCCGGTCGCGGTCAGCCGGAGGTGGTCGGGCCAGGTCTCGCCGGCGCCCGCGACGCGGGACAGCTGGTCCGGGAGCCCGTGCACCTGCAGGGTCTGCACGACGAGGAACAGGCCGACGACGAGCAGGACGAGCCGCCAGGGCACGTGCGAGGCGTGCAGGTCGGACGGGCGGCGTACGGCGAACAGGGCCACGAGCAGGACGGCCGCGACCGTGGCGGGCCACGCGGGCTGGATCCCGGTGGCGAAGGCGGGCCCCAGCGCCAGGCAGACCGCGGCGGCGGACCAGAGCAGCACGCGGTCGGGGACGACCAGCGGCTCGGCGGGGAGGTACCGGCCGGACAGGTCGCGCCGGAACATCAGCGCGAGCACGGCCACCGTGACGAGCACCGACACCAGGGCCGGCAGCCAGGTGATCGAGACGTAGTCGGCGAGGCTCAGCCCGAGCGCCTGAAAACGGTGCAGCGCCAGCAGATTGGTCAGGTTCGACACCGGGAGCAACAGGGAGGCGGTGTTGGCCAGCCAGACCGTCGTCATCGCGAACAGCGCGGGGGAGACGCCGCACCTGGACGGCGAGAGCCAGCGCCACGGGGGTCAGCAGCACCGCGGTGGTGTCGAGCGACAGGACGATCGTGGAGATCGTGGCGATCAGCACCATCAGCAGCCACAGGGCCCAGGTGCGGCCGCGGCCGGCGCGTGCCGCGAGGCGGGCCGCAGCGTCGAAGACCCCGGCGCTCTGGGCCAGCTGGGCCACCACGGTGATCGCCACGAGGAACAGCAGCACCGGCCCGATCCGGCGCAGGATGCTGCCCGCGTCACCGACCGGGAGCAGCCGGGTGGCCAGCGCCAGAGCGGCAGCGACGAGGGACGCCCACCACATCGGTCAGCCCTCGCTCAGCACGACGTCGAGGGTCCATGGCCGCCCGCGGCGGACCGGCTCGGTCAGCTCCACGGGGAGATGACGACCGGCCACGTCGGCCAGCTGCTCCGGCGTGCGGGGGGTCCGTCCCGAGGAGAGCAGGTGCCGCGCCACGGACCCACGGGTGAGCTTCGCCAGGTGGGAGACCACGCTGCGCCGGCCCGCCACCTCGCGCAGGACGCGGACGCTGACCCAGCGCTCGGCCTCCTCGACGGACGGTGTCCACATCGCGGCGTAGCCCGGAGGACCGGCAGTCGACGACGAGCCCGCGCCGCGCGGCGTCGTCCAGCGGCTCGCGCAGCCGGGGCCGCCACCAGGCGGCCAGGGGCCCGAGACCGGGCAGCTCGGCGGTGACCGGCAGCCGGTACGGCGGGATGCGGTCACCCAGCCGCAGCGCGCCCCACAGGGCCGAGAACACCACGACGTCGCGGGCCGCCCGGCGACGGGCCGCCGGGTCGAGGCCGGCCGGGTCGAGGGCCTCGTACAGCACCCCGGTGAAGACCGTCGAGGCCGGCCGGGCCGGTGTCGTGCGCAGGCGGGTGTTGGCGACGACCTCCGACCGCAGTGACTCGCCGACACCGAGCCGGGTCAGCGCATCGGGACGCTCACTGGTCGCGGCCAGCAGGTCCAGCAGCTGCTCGCGGGCCGGCGTCAGCGCGGGGAAGGACAGCCGGCCGAGGTCCAGGCCGGCGCCGCGCCGGGGCGGCGGTGCCTTGCCCTCCGAGGGCGGCAGGAGGACGAGCACGATGAGCAGGCTAGGGGTGCGACGCCCCGGCGGCGTCCCCGGACCCTGCGTAGGGTTGCCCCATGCCGCTGCGGATGATCACGATGCCGCGGGCGCCCGAAGCGGCAGACAGCGGCTCGGTCCCGTCCGGGCTGCTCGCCGGGGCGTTCGCCAGGATCCGCGCCGAGCTGGAGATCCCGCAGGACTTCCCGCCCGAGGTCGCCGCCGCCGCGGCCGAGGCCGCCGCCCATCCCGTGCTCCCGGTGACCGACCTGACCGACGTCCCGTTCTTCACCATCGACCCGCCGGGCTCGAAGGACCTGGACCAGGCGATGCACCTGGAGCGGACACCGCGCGGCTACCGGGTCCGCTACGCGATCGCCGACCTGCCCGCGTTCGTGCCGGTCGGGGGCCCGGTCGATGTCGAGGCCCGGCGTCGCGGGCAGACCCTCTACGCACCCGACCAGCGGGTGCTGCTGCATCCCGGCGTGCTCAGCGAGGGGGCGGCGAGCCTGCTGCCCGGCCAGGTGCGCCCGGCGTACGTCTGGGACATCGCGCTGGACGCCGACGGCGAGGACGTCGACGCCGAGGTGCGCCTGGCGATGGTGCGCAGCGTCGACCGGCTGGACTACGGCCAGGTCCAGTCCGCGCTCGACGCGGACTCGGTGGACGAGCGCTTCGCGGTGCTGAAGGAGATCGGGGAGCGACGGCTGGCGCTGGAGCAGGCCCGCGGGGGCGCGAGCCTGCCCATCCCGCAGCAGGAGGTGCGGCTGGAGGACGGCGCGTACCGGCTGCGCTTCCGCCCGGCCCTCCCGGTCGAGGACTGGAACGCCCAGATCTCGCTGCTGACGGGGATGGTGGCCGCGGACATGATGCTCGGCGGCCAGGTGGGCGTGCTGCGAACGATGCCCGGGCCGGACCGCTTTGCGCTGGCCCGGTTCCACCGCCAGGCCGCGGCGCTCGGTGCCCGCTGGCCGGCCGAGCTGTCGTACGGCGCGTTCCTGCGCACGCTGGACCGCAGCGACCCGCGCTCGCTGGCCATCGTGCACGAGGCGGCCGTGCTCTTCCGCGGTGCCGGGTACACGCCGTTCGTGGGTGACATGCCGGAGCGCTCGGAGCACGCAGCGGTCGCGGCGCCGTACGCCCACGTCACCGCCCCGCTGCGCCGGCTGGTCGACCGGTTCGGGCTGGTGGTCTGCGAGGCGCTGTGCCGCGGCGTGGAGGTGCCGTCGTGGGCGCGAGAGGCGCTGCCCAGCCTGCCGGCCGTCATGGCCGAGTCCGACCGCGTCGCCGGGGAGCTGGAGCGGGCGTCGACCGATGCCGTGGAGGCCGCGGTGCTCGCGCCGCACGTCGGAGCGACGTTCCCGGCGGTCGTCGTCGACGTCCACCACGACGGCGACGGCCTGGTGCAGATCGCCGACCCCGCGGTGCTGGCCGCGGTCACGGGGCCGGTCGAGCTCGGGACGTCGATCAGTGTCCGGCTCGTCGTCGCCGACGTGGCCACGCGGACGGTCCGGTTCGCGCCGGCCTGAGCCGCCTGGGGCGGCTCAGCGGTGCAGCCGCCTCGCGATCCGCCGCTTGACCCGATCGGCCAGCACGCGGACGAGGTCGGGAGCCGACGTGTCCTTGATCAGCTCGCCTTCGGGTCCGGAGGGCTGTGTCGGGCGCACTCCGTGCGTCACGGACGCGGCCAGCGTGCCCGCCAGCGCCTGCGCGAACGCCTCGAGCGGGACGCTCGGCGGCCGGTTCACCGCCGTGGCCTCCTCGGCGGACAGCGGACGCTCGGCCATCCGCCGCGGGACCTGTCCCAGCAGCTCGAGCCGGCCGATGACCCGGACCCCGGACGCGCTGATCTCCTCGACGGCCGTGCGTCCCTCGTCGACGGCGTGCTGCACGGCCCAGTCGGGGACGGCGATGCGGTCCTCGGCCGGGTCGACCGTGCGGTTCTCCACCATCCGCAGCACGCCGCCGTTGCGCACCAGCGGCTCGTACAGCGGCCACTCGAGGAAGGTGGCGCTCAGCTCGTTGGTCCGGCGCAGCCCCTCGGCCTCGGCGGCCGTGAGGCTGCGGTTGAGGCGGGCCGGCTCGACACCGGTGATCACGCCGGAGGGCAGCCCGAGCAGCGCCTCGAACGCGCGCGGCTGCCAGGTGTGGTCGTCGTCGTCGAGGACGACGACGTTGACGCGCTCCGGGCCGACCCACTCGCTCCAGCGGCGGACGGCGGCGCCGTAGCTGTACCGGCTCCAGAACGCGCGGGGGTTGCCCTCCCGGGAGCCGAGGTAGACCCGTTGCAGCCAGTGGTCGAAGGTGTGCCGGCGGCCCCGCTTCAGGGTCTGTTGCCAGGCGGAGGCGAGGACGAGCGGCAAGGGGCGGACGCCCAGGACCACGTGCACCCGGTCCGGGCCGAGGTCGTCGCGCAGCTGCTCGCCGTGCGCGCCACGGACGTCGCCGAAGAACTCGCTGCTGATGACCACGCGGTCACCGCAGCCGCGGACCTCGGCCACCAGGTCGGACCAGAGCTCGGCGGGGACCGGCCGGCCCTCCCTCTCCACCGCTCCCCAGCGTGTCCCCGACAGGGCCATCGCCGGCCGGTGGTGGTTCTCCGCGTGGCCGGGGTAGAGCACGCCGTGCTCACGCAGGGTCTCTCGCTGGAGGGCCAGGACCGACTGGAGGGCGGTCGTCCCGGTCTTGTGGATGCCGACATGGGCCAGGACCGACCCGGCGGGGAGCGGCCCGGGAAGGGCCGGCTCCGGCCTGGAAAGGGTCGATGGCGTGGACAGCGGAGGTGATGTCGAGGGTGTCATCGAAAAGCAACGGTAAGGACTTGGTGTGGGTCTTGCCAGCGGGGCTGCCTGTGTATTCGCTCCGAACTTCGACCCGGGCACGGCCGCCCGACCACTACGCTGCCTTCTGCGGATGAGTCGGTCGGGCGGCCGCGTCAGCGCTGTGCCGGGAGACCGGCGGGGCGATGCCGAGGAACGTCCGGGCTCCGTAGGGCAAGGTGGTGGGTAACGCCCACCCGGGGTGACCCGCGGGACAGTGCCACAGAGAACAGACCGCCGCAGCCGGTCGCGAGGCAGGCTGCGGTAAGGGTGAAACGGTGGTGTAAGAGACCACCAGCGTGCCGGGTGACCGGCACGGCTCGGTAAACCCCACCTGGAGCAAGACCAGACAGCACGCGTTCGAGGGCGGCCCGCCCGAGCGTGCGGGTAGGTCGCTAGAGCGTGTCGGCAACGGCACGCCGAGATGGATGGCCGCCACCCGGGTGCGGGCGACCGCGCTCGGGGACAGGACCCGGCGTACAGACCGGCTCATCCGCACCCAGTCGGTGGCCCGCGCCCGGCTCCGGCGCGATGATGCTCGCCATGGCGCACGAGATCACCTGTGCGAGCCGGTCGCGACCGAGCGCGGACGGCCACCAGCACGTCCTGTCCGTGGGTCTGAGCGACGGGCGGGTGCAGACGGTCGAGACCGTGCGCTTCCGGATCAGCCAGGGGGACTCCTACTTCACCTCCGGGGCCGGGCGGGTCGCCTCCGTCCGGTCGTACGACTGCTACTGCGGGGTGAGGACGATCCGCTCCGGCCCGGAGTCGGTGCTGGCCAACAGCCTGGATCACCTGCCGGACTGCTGACCGGCGGGGCTCAGCCCGCGGCACGGTACGACGCCCGGAACGGTGGCCGGGGCCGGGGCACCAGGTAGTCGAGCCGGCGGGTGAGGACCGTGCCCTCGGGGTAGTCGTCGCCCATGAGGACGAGCGAGGTGGTGACCTCGTCGACCAGCCGGCGACGGTCCTGCTCGGTGACCAGGGTCAGCCAGCCGGCCGACTCCAGGTAGCCCAGGACTGCTGCGCGCACGTCGGACAGGGACAGGTCGAGGTCCCTGACGAGCGCGGTCGTCGTGGCCCGGTGGGAGCTGAGCCCGGCGAACGCCCGGCCGCAGCCACAGCCGCCGTCGGGGTCCGACCGGTCGATGGCGCAGGGCTCCTGCATCATCACGAGCTCGCCCTCGACGCAGGCGTGGAAGTCGTTCGGTGCGAAGCCCTGCGTGAGGTCGGTGGCGACCAGAAGCTTCATCCTTTTCCTCCAGAGATGCCGTCTTTCCGACGATGATGGAGGCCGCCTCTGACAGCGTTGGGCGAGCGGTGGTCGCGCGTGGTGCGAGGGGCAGTGGGACCCGGCGGATAGCATCGCGCAGGTGACCGAGAACCGACTCTCCCGCCTGCTCGAGGGCCGCGACCTCGTCCTGTTCGACGGCGGGATGGGCACGCTCCTCCAGGAGCGGGGGCTGGAGGACGGTGGCAGCGGCGAGCTGTGGAACGTCGAGCGTCCGGATGCGGTCCGGGAGATCCACGAGCAGTACGCCGCGGCCGGAGCCACGTTCCTGACCACCAACACGTTCGGTGGCACCCGGCCCCGCCTGGACCTGCAGGGCGCAGGGGAGCGGGTGAGCGAGCTGAACGAGGCGGCGGCGCGGATCGCCCGGCAGGTCGCCGACGCACACGGGCTGCTGGTCGCCGGTGACCTCGGACCGACCGGGGAGCTGCTCGAGCCGATGGGGACGATGACCCCCGACGAGGCTCGGGAGATCTTCGAGGAGCAGCTGCGTGCACTGGTCGCGGGGGGCATCGACGTCGTGCTCATCGAGACCATGAGCGACCTCGGGGAGGTCACGGCGGCGGTCGAGGCGGCGCGTCGCGTGGCGCCCGACCTGCCGGTCATCGCGACGCTGAGCTTCGACACGAACCTGCACTCGATGATGGGCGTGTCTCCCGGGCGGGCCGTCGAGGCCCTGAGCGCGATCGGCGTCGACGCCGTCGGGGCGAACTGCGGTCGCGGGCCGGAGGAGATGGAGACGATCGCCGCCGCCCTGGTCAGCGCCCGCCCGGAGGGACTCCTGCTCATCGCCCAGACCAACGCCGGTCTGCCGCAGCTGGTGGGCGACCACTTCGAGTACGACGCCCCGCCCCAGGAGCTGGCCGAGCACGCCATCCGGCTGCACGACACCGGCATCGACCTGATCGGGGCGTGTTGCGGCTCGACGCCGGAGCACGTTCGGGCGATGCACGACGCGCTGACGGTCTAGGCGAGCGGGGGCCTACTGCTCGCTGGTGAACCGGATGCTGCGCAGCCGCCGGCCGGCGTAGACGGTGCCGGCCACGGTCACCACGACCAGGAGGACGAGCCCGGTGGGCACGCCGACGGCCGCGGTCACTCCCACGTCATCGGCACCACTGCCGACGATGCGTCGGGTCAGCGCGAGCGACCACTGCTGGACGCTGAGCGCCTGGGCACCGGGCACGTAGCCGCCGACCACCGTCTCCCACACGATCGCGTACAGCAGGCCGATCACCACCGCGTTGCGGGTCACGATCGCCAGCAGCAGGAACAGGGCGCCGTACGCGACACCGGCGACCAGGACGCCGACGGCGTACGCGATCGCGACGTGCGAGGCTCCGCCGGCGACGATCAGACCGGCGAGAAGCGTTGGTACGGCGGCGAACAGCGTCGAGACGGCGATGGCCACGGCGAGCTTGCTGTTGACGATGACGTACCGGCTGAGGGGCTTCGCCAGCAGGTACACGATCGAGCCGTCGTCGATCTCCGGTCCGATCGCGCCGGTGCCCGCGATCAGACAGATCAGCGGCGCCAGGAAGCCGATCGAGAAGGCGTTCAGCAGGTTCACGGCGGCCGTGGTGTCCTCGCCGTGCACCAGCCGGACGGCAACGGCCAGCAGGACGAGGATCACCGGCAAGGTCATCAGCAGCAGGGCCCGTCGCCGGCCGAGCAGGCTCCGCCAGGTGAGCCGCAGCACGGTGGGGTTCATCGCGACACCAGGTAGGAGAAGACCTTCTCGAGGGACTCGTCGGCGGGGGAGACCTCGAACAGCCGGACACCCTGCGCGCGAGCGAGGACGGGCAGCCGGTGCGCGAAGCGCGCGTAGTCCGAGGCCTGCACGCTCAGCTCACCGTCGCCGAGCTGGACCCCGGAGGTCGAGCCCTCGGCGATCAGCGCGGCGGCCAGGGCCCGGTCGTCGCTGGAGCGGATGGTGTACTCGTGCGGCCGTTCGGTCATCAGCCGCCGGATCTCGCGGAAGTCCCCGGAGGCGGCGTGCCGGCCGGCCACCATGACCTCGATGTTCGCCGCGATCTGCTCGACCTCCTCCAGGATGTGCGAGCTGAACAGCACGACCCGCCCGTCGTGCCCCAGCGCCACGAGCAGGTCCATCAGCTGCAGGCGCTGGCGCGGATCCATGCCGTTGAACGGCTCGTCGAGCAGCAGCACCTCCGGGTCGTGAACCAGCGCGGTCGCCATCTTGATCCGCTGCTTCATCCCCTTGGAGTACGTCGAGATGTCCCGGTCCTTGGCATCGAGCATGTCCACCGTCGCGATGGCCGAGCGGCTGGCGGCCTGCGCGTCGGGAAGGCCCTGCAGCTTCGCGTTGGCGACGACGAAGTCCCAGCCGGTGACGCCGTCGTACATCGCCTCGCGCTCGGGGACCAGACCGATCCGGCGGTAGATCGGCTCGTTGTGCCAGGTGGGCTCGCCCCCGAGCGTGACCGAGCCGGACGACGGCGCCAGGAAGCCGCTCATCAGGTGGATCAGCGTCGACTTGCCGGCTCCGTTCGGGCCCAGGAGACCGGTGACGCCCGGGCCGATCGTCATCGAGACGTCGTTGACCGCGACGACGTTGCCGTACCAGCGGCTCACCCCGTCCAGGACCAGCGAGGCGCTCACGAGGCGGCCACCTTGCGGTAGCGCAGCTGCAGCACGGCATAGCAGCCGGCCACGACGGCCAGGCTCACGACCAGGAAGACCACGCCGCCGAGGGTGCCGGGCGGTCCGGCCGGCGAGCTGGGCTTCGCCCCGAACAGCCAGACCTGGACGCCGTCCACGAGGATGAACGGCGAGACCATGCCGAAGTAGCCGGCCGCCCCTGGGTGCCCGGCGTCGAGGGTCAGCCCCTGCAGGATGCCCCCCACCAGCGACAGCACCAGCAGGACGACGACGATCGCGGCGACGCCGAAGCCGCGCCGGGGCGTGAGGGAGGCGACGAGCGAGCCCGATGGCGGCCAGCACCAGGGCCAGGAGGACCGCGCCGGCCAGCCCGGTGAGCACCCCGCGGGTCTGCGCCCAGAAGGGCAGCTTGCCCAGCAGCGCGCCCAGGTACAGCGCGAGCAGGGGCAGCGCCATCAGCACGTAGAGGGCGGTGGCCATGGCGGCGAACTTGGCCAGCACGTAGTCGCTCCGGCTCAGCGGCCGGGAGAAGTAGAGCGGCATCACCTTGAACCGCAGGTCGCGGGAGACGCTGGCCGGGCTCTGCGCCGCGACGAAGACCGAGATCGCCGTGCTGAGGTCGATGACGTAGCTCGTGTAGGCCAGCGGGAGCGTGCTCGCGTGCGTCAGCCCGGCGACCAGCGCGATGATCAGCGCGGGGAGCACGACGACGACCAGCAGCAGGATCGGCATCACCTTCGACTTGGCCGAGCGGCCCAGGCCGTAGGCCCCCTTGAGGCTCTCGACGTAGAGCGAGCGCAGCAGGTACGCCCGGCCCAGACGGGGTCCGTCGTACCGCCGGAAGCCGATGTCGTGGATGACACCGGTCTCAGCTGGCTGCGACATCCGGCCCCCTCCCGGTCACGTCGAGGCTCGGGTCGGCCCGGAAGATCTCGGCCATCCGGTGCCGGCGGCGCTCCATCCGGAGCAGCCCCACGCCCAGGTCGACGACGGTGTCCCGCACCACGTCGTACGTCGCGTCGTCGACGAGCTCCACCTCCACCTGCCGGCCGGCCGGGTGCACGACCAGCCCGGCCCGGACGAGCGCGGCGGCCAGGGCGTCCAGCCGTTCGTCGACCTCGACCGCGATGATCCCGCTGGCCGAGGTGACGTCGGCCGTCGCGGACGAGCGCAGCAGCCGGCCGCCGTCGATGACGACGACGTGGTCGCAGATCTGTTCCAGCTCGCCGAGCAGGTGCGACGTGACCAGCATCGGGATGCCGAAGTCGGTGCCCACCCGGCGCAGCAGGGCGAGCATCTGGTCCCGGCCGGCAGGGTCGAGACCGTTCGTGGGCTCGTCCAGCAGCACCAGGCCGGGGTCGTGGACGAGTGCCTGGGCCAGCTTGACCCGCTGCTTCATGCCCGTCGAGTAGCCACCCACCGCGCGGTACCGCTCCTCGTACAGCCCGACGTGGCGCAGCGTGTCGGCCGTGCGCTGCCGCGCCGCCGCCATGGGCAGGCCCGACATCCGGGCCATGTGCAGGACGAACTCGGTGGCCGACACGTCCGGCGGCAGGCAGTCGTGCTCGGGCATGTAACCCACGAGCTGGCGGATCCGGGCGCCGTCGGCGCGGACGTCCAGCCCGAGGACCTCGGCCCGCCCGGCCGTGGCCGGCAGGAGGCCCAGCAGGATCTTGATCAGCGTGGACTTCCCGGCACCGTTGGCGCCGACGAGCCCGACGATCCCGGGCTGGAGCTCGACGCTCAGCCCGTCGAGGGCGGTGACCTCGCCGTACCGCTTGGTGAGACCGTCAGCGGTGATCATCATCGCGAACCGTAGCAAACGACCCTCGTGCGAACGGTTCAGGCGGGCGTGCGAGGGTCGACCGGTGACCCCGCTGGCCTACGTCCTGATCGCCGTCATCCCGCTCACGGCGTTCGTCACCGTGGCGCTCGCGCTGATCCCGGGCCGGCCGGGTCCCGGGCGGGCCCTGGACAGCGACCAGATCTCGGCGCGGATCGAGGCGCTGGACGCCCAGCTGGCGGGTCGGCCGATCGGCACCGACCGGCAGACCCGCCAGCTCCGGCGCGAGCGCCGGCGGCTGCACGACGAGCTGCTGCGCCGGGGTCTCGGTCGCTCGGCGTAGGGCGGAGCCGGTAGGTCAGACTGTCCGCGTGGAGGCACACATCCTGCTGGCCGATGCGGCCCAACGAAGCTCCGAGGGCAAGATCCACGCGCTCGGCCTCGGCTGGACGGTCACGGTCACCCCGTTGCCCGCCCAGGCCGTGGTGGTCTTCATCAAGGTCCCCTGGGACCTGGCCAACGAGACCCATCACGCGGTGCTCACGCTGATCGACGAGGACGGCCGCCCCGTCCAGCCCGACGGCCCGGACGGGGGCGAGGTCCGGATCGAGAGCGACTTCGAGACCGGGCGCCCCGCCGGTGTCCCGCTCGGCATGCCGCTGGACGTGGCCCTGTCCGTCTCCATCGCGCCCGGACTGGCCCTGCGTCCCGGCGGCTACGTCTGGCGGCTGGAGATCGACGGCGAGGGCCAGGACACCTGGCAGGCGGCGTTCCAGGTGCGGGCGCCGGGCTGAGCAGGAGCGGCCGACGTGAGCACCGGCGGTGCCGGGGACCCGGAGCGCGACCGGCTGGCCGGCGCCGACGCCGGTGGGTGGCGTCGCTGGGGGCCGTTCGTGGCCGCCCGCGCGTGGGGCACGGTCCGCGAGGACTACTCCGCGGACGGTGAGGCGTGGACGTTCTTCCCGCACGACCACGCCCGGTCCCGCACGTACCGCTGGAACGAGGACGGCCTGGCCGCCGTCTGCGACCGGGACCAGCTGCTGTGTCTCGGGCTGGGCCTGTGGAACGGCGAGGACCCGATCCTGAAGGAGCGGCCGTTCGGGCTGACCGGGCCCGAGGGCAACCACGGGGAGGACGTCAAGGAGTGCTACTGGCACCTCGACGCGACGCCGACCCACTCGTGGCTGCGGTGGCGCTACCACTACCCGCAACGGGCGTTCCCGTACGACGAGCTGGTGGCGGAGAACGCGCGACGCGGCCAGGACGTGCCGGAGTTCGAGCTGCTCGACACCGGCGTGTTCGACGACGACCGCTACTGGGTCGTCGACGTCAGCTACGCCAAGGCGGCGCCGGACGACATCTGCCTGCTGGTGAGCGTGACCAACGCCGGGCCGGAACCGGCCACGGTGCACGTGCTGCCCCAGGTGTGGTTCCGCAACACCTGGGCGTGGGGTGCGGCCGATGCGGCCGTGCCGTCGATCTCCCAGGGCACGAACGGCACGTTGGTCCTCACGCACGAGCGGCTCGGACCGATGACGCTGACGTACGACGTGGCCGACCCGCACACCACACCATTGTTCTGTGACAACGAAACTAACAGCGTACGCCTGTACGGCGTGCCCGGCCGGTCGGCGTACCCCAAGGACGGGATCAACGACCACGTGGTGGCCGGCAGCGGGTCGGTCAACCCGGGGGCCCGCGGCACGAAAGCCGCTGTCTGGCACCAGCTCTCCGTGCCGGCCGGTGGCACGGCAGAGGTGCGCGTCCGGCTGTGCGCGGGAGGCGAGCCCGGGGACCTGGGGGACGAGTTCACCCGGGTGCTGAGCCGGCGCGAGGCGGAGGCGTCGGCGTTCTGGGCCGGCGTCCCCGGGTTGTCGGGGCTCGACGCCGAGGGCCAGGGGATCGCCCGGCAGGCCCTGTCCGGACTGCTGTGGAGCGAGCAGTTCTACCACTACGACGTGCGGACGTGGATGTTCGGCGACCCGGCCGGCCCGCGACCGCCGGTGGAGCGGCTGTGGGGCCGCAACGTGCGCTGGCAGCACCTGGACGCGCACGACGTGATCGTGATGCCGGACACCTGGGAGTACCCCTGGTTCGCCGCCTGGGACCTGGCCTTCCATGCGGTGGCCCTCGCCCACGTCGATCCGGGGCTGGCCAAGCAGCAGCTCCTGCTGCTGGAGCGCGACTGGTACCAGCATCCGAACGGCCAGCTGCCCGCCTACGAGTGGGCGTTCGACGACGTGAACCCGCCGGTGCAGGCCTGGGCCGCCCTGCGGGTCTTCAGCCTGGACGGGCGGGGCGACGTCGACTTCCTGACCCGGGTGTTCCACAAGCTGCTGCTCAACGTCACGTGGTGGACGAACCGCGAGGACACGCTGGGCGACAACATCTTCACCGGCGGTTTCCTCGGGCTGGACAACATCGGGCCGATCGACCGCTCACACCTGCCGCCCGGTCAGTCCCTGGCCCAGGCCGACGCCACCGCGTGGATGGGGCTGTACTGCCTCGGCATGCTCAACATCGCGGTCCAGCTGGCCGGGACCGACCCGACGTACGAGGACCTCGCGGTCACGTTCTTCGAGCACTTCGCCCTGATCGCGGACGCGCTGGAGCGGCACGGCCTCTGGGACGAGGCGGACGGCTTCTACTACGACCAGCTGCTCTCGGCAGCGGGCGAGCGGGTGCCGATCCGCGCGCGGTCGTTCGTCGGCCTGATGCCTCTCGTCGCCACGGCGGTCCTGGACCAGGACGTCATCGCCCGGCTCCCGTCGTTCAGCGCCCGGCTGGCCACCTTCCTGCGCAAGCGGCCGGACCTGGCCGGGTGCGTCAGCGCCGCGAACGAGCGCGGGCAGCGACTGTTGTCCTTGGTCAACCAAGAGCGGCTGGTGCGCATCCTGGCTCGGGTCGTCGACCCCGCGGAGTTCTGGTCCGGGCACGGCGTGCGGTCGCTGTCCCGGGTGCACGCGACCGACCCCGTGCGGATCGAGCTCGACGGTGTCGTGGCGACGGCCGACTACGAGCCGGCCGAGTCGACCACCCGGCTGTACGGCGGCAACTCCAACTGGCGTGGACCCGTGTGGATGCCGGCGAACCTGCTGCTGGTCGACGGGCTGCGCCAGCACGCGCGGTTCCACGACGTCGAGGTGACGGCTCCCGGCGGCGGCCCGCTGCCGCTGTCGGCCTGGCTCGAACGGCTGTCCGCTGACGTGACCGGGCTGTTCCGCCGGGGTCCGGACGGGCACCGGCCGGTGAACGCGGGCCGCACCCGGCTGGACGACGATCCGCGGTGGAGCGGACAGCTGTGGTTCCACGAGTACTTCGACGGCGACACCGGCGCCGGCCTCGGGGCCGAGCACCAGACCGGGTGGACGGCGGCCGTGGCCGACCTGCTGCTGCGGCCGCGTCGGCCGACGAGCCCCTGAGCCGCGCTCAGGGCGACGGGGGCAGGTTCAGAGCTGGCGCTCGTGGGCCAGCCGGGCCGCTCCCACGATCCCCGCGCTGTTCATGAGCTGGGCGGCGACGATCGGCGCGCGCAGGTGCAGCAGCGGCAGGAACTTGTCGGCCTTCTTGCTGACGCCTCCGCCGACGACGATCAGGTCCGGCCACAGCAGGTCCTCGATCCGGCTGAAGTACTGCTGCAGCCGCTCGGCCCAGACCTCCCAGGACAGCCCCTCCTGCTCCTTGATGCTGGAGGCGGCGCGCTTCTCCGCGTCGTGCCCGTCGATCTCGAGGTGGCCGAGCTCGGCGTTGGGGATGAGCGTCCCGTCGTACAGCAGAGCCGATCCGATGCCCGTGCCCAGCGTCGCCATGAAGACCAGGCCCTTGGTGGCCCTCGCCGCGCCGTACCGCGCCTCGGCCAAGCCGGCCGCGTCGGCGTCGTTCATCAGGTGCACCGGGCGGTGCACCCGCTCGGAGAGCAGCGCCGCGCCGTTGGCCCCGATCCAGCTCTGGTCGATGTTGGCCGCCGTGCGCACGACGCCCGACTTGACCACGGCCGGGATCGTCACGCCGACCGGCCGGCCGTCGGCATGCCCGCTGAAGTGGTCGACGATCTCGGCGACCACGTCGGCGACCGCGTCCGGCGTGGACGGCTTCGGGGTGTCCACGCGCAGGCGGTCGGACTCCAGCTCCCCGGTCTGCAGGTTGACCGGCGCGCCCTTGATGCCGCTGCCGCCGATGTCGATGCCGAGCCCGATCTCGTGGTCCATGTGCGTGTCCTTCGCTGGGCTGCAGTCGGGCTAGGGCGTGGTGAGGATCTCGGCGCCGGTGGCGGTGACGAGGAGGGTGTGCTCGAACTGGGCCGACCGGCGGCGGTCCTTCGTGACCACCGTCCAGCCGTCGTCCCACATGTCCCAGGCCGCGGTGCCGAGGTTGAGCATCGGCTCGATGGTGAACGTCATGCCCTCCTCGATGAGGGTGGCGTAGCCGGGCGCGGCGTCGTAGTGCGGCACGATCAAGCCCGAGTGGAACGCCCGGCCGATGCCGTGCCCGGTGAAGTCACGGACCACGCCGTACCCGAAGCGCTTGGCGTAGGACTCGATGACGCGGCCGATCACGTTCATCTCCCGGCCGGGCCGCACGGCTCTGATCCCGCGCATCATCGCCTCGTGGGTGCGCTCCACGAGCAGCCGGGACTCCTCGTCGACGTCGCCGACGAGGTATGTCGCGTCGGTGTCGCCGTGGACCCCGTCGACGAAGGCGGTGATGTCGATGTTGACGATGTCGCCGTCCTGCAGCTCCCGGTCGTCCGGGATGCCGTGGCAGACCACCTCGTTGACGCTCGTGCACAGCGACTTGGGAAAGCCCTTGTAGCCCAGGGTCGACGGGTAGGCGCCGTGGTCGAGCAGGAACTCGTGACCCGACGCGGTCGAGCTCGTCGGTCGTCACGCCGGGCGCGATCGCGTCCGCGGCCGCGGCCATCGCCTGCGCGGCGATCCGGCCGGCGAGGCGCATCTTCTCGATCGTCTCGGCGTCCTTGACCTCCGGCCCGGTGTACAGCCTCGGGCGCGGGCCGGTCGACGTACTCCGGCCGCGCGATGCTCGCCGGCACCGGCCGCCGGGGCGACACGACCCCTGGCGCGACGCTGCCGTAGATCAGAGGCATGGTCCGGAGTCTAGGCAGGCCGGGCCGGGAGGGCCGCCTGGGCCCGTCAGAGGTCCGGTCCGACGGCCGGCTGCGAGGACCGCGGCGCTCGGGTGGTGCGCTCGACCCGAGCCGCGTCAGAATGCGGCATGGACCAGTGGTGGTACAACGTCAAGACAGGTCAGGTCGAGCCGGACGACGACCACGGCCCCAACCGCGACATCCTCGGTCCGTACAAGACCAAGGAGGACGCGGCCCGCGCCCTGGAGATCGCCCGCGAGCGCAACGAGAAGTGGGAGCGCGAGGACGCGGAGTGGGAGAAGCGAGGCCAGCAGCCCTCCTGAGCCGTCGTCGGCCCGTCGCGTTCCGACGACGTCAGCGTGACCGGACCCGGTCGTCGGCGCCGGCGGCGCTCGTCACCAGGTGCTGCGCGACCTCCAGCCCGGCGCCGAGGCCGCTGACGCCGCGGGGGAGGGCCAGGCCGCTCGGGCCGACCACGAACCGCTCGTGCGCCAGGTCGCCGAGGTCGGGGTCGCCCGTGTCGAGCGAGACCACGGTGGCGCCCACCCGTCGCGCGTCGGCGATCCGCTCCAGCAGCCCCTCGGGCGCCGTCTCGGGGGCCACCACGACGACCGTCTCCCCGCGCGTCGCCGCCTGCAGGCGGTCCAGACCCACCGCCAGGTGGGGTGGCGCGCCGGGCGGCGGGGCCCAGCGGACCAGGGTCGGCCGCAGCTGCCCGAGACCGGACCAGCGGGCCTGGTCGTCCAGGTGGGCCGTGAAGTGCCAGGGCTCGTCCCCGGGCGTCCCGACGACCAGCAGGCCACCGGGTGCGCCGGTCCGGCGGACGGCCGCGCCGAGCCCGGCGGCTCGGGCCCACCACGCGGTGCCGCGCAGCGCGGCCCGCAGCCGCTCGACCTGGTGACCGTCCACGTGCTGCCTATCGGCAGCGGCGGCTCCCGGCTTCAGCCGGACACGTCAGCGGTGCAGCTTGGGGAGCACCTCGCGGCCGAAGACCTCGATCCACTCGCGCTGGTTGCGGCCGACGTTGTGCAGGTAGACCCGGTCGAAGCCGAGGTCGACGAACCGCTGGATGTACGCGCGGTGCACGTCGGGGTCGGCGGAGATGACCAGCCGTCCCTCGAAGTCCTCGGGGCGCACCAGCTGGGCCATCGCGGCGAAGTCGTGGGGCGAGCGGATGTCGGCCTTGCCGAACTTCATGCCGCCGTTGGGCCACTCGGTCATCGCGTTGGTCAGGGCCTGCTCGTCGGTGTCGGCCCAGGACAGGTGCAGCTGCAGGATCCGGGGCATCGCGTCGGGGTCCTTGCCGGCCTCGCGGGCGCCCTCGGCGAACCGGTCGAACAGGCCGCCGATCTTCTCCAGCGGCGCGCCCACGGTGATGATCCCGTCGGCGAACTTCCCGGTCTTCTTGGCGTTGATCGGTCCGGCCGTGGCCACCAGCACCGGCGGCGGCGTCTCCGGCATGGTCCACAGCCGGGTCGTCTCCATCGTGAAGTACCGGCCCGGCGTGCTTGATCTCCTTGCCCGCCACCGAGGCATCGAACAGCTTCTTGATCAGCTCGACCGCCTCGAACATCCGCAGCGAGCGCTCGCCCGCCTCCGGCCAGTACCCGGCGACGACGTGCTCGTTGAGCGCCTCGCCGGACCCCAGGCCGAGCCAGGACCGGCCGGGGTACATCGCCTCCAGCGTCGCCGCGGCCTGGGCCACGATCGCCGGATGGAACCGGAACGACGGGCAGGTCACTCCCGGACCCAGGTCGCCCCGCGTCCGCTCACCGACCGCGGTCAGCACGTTCCACACGAACGACGCCTGCCCCTGCTGCGGAACCCACGGCTGGAAGTGGTCGGCCGCCATGCAGCCGGAGAACCCGTGCTCCTCGGCGTACGCGGTCAACGCCACCGCCTCACCCGGCGGGAACTGCTCCAGCATCGCGGCGTAACCGACCGTCAGCTCACTCATGGACACGACGCTATCCGGTGCCCCCTGCGGGTCAGTCGAAGCTCTGCTCGGCCGTGGGGAACGCCCCCGAGCCGACCTCCTCGGCATAGGCCTTCGCCGCCGCCAGCAGCGTGCCGCGCAGGTCGGCGTACTGCTTGACGAAGTGGGCCATCCGGCCGCCGCGCAGGCCGGCCATGTCCGACCAGACGAGCACCTGCGCGTCGCAGTGCGGCCCGGCGCCGATGCCGATGGTCGGTATCCGCAGGGCCTTGGTCACCTGCTCCGCGACGTCGGCCGGCACCATCTCCATGACCACGGCGAAGGCCCCAGCCTCCTCCAGCGCCCGGGCGTCGTCGATCAGCCGTTGCGCCTGCTCGCCGCGGCCCTGGATCCGGTAGCCGCCGATCGCGTGCTCGCTCTGGGGCGTGAAGCCGATGTGCGCCATCACCGGGATGCCGGCCGCCGTGAGCGCCGCCACCTGCGGCACCACCTGCCGGCCGCCCTCGAGCTTCACGGCGTGGGCGCCGCCCTCCTTCATGAAGCGGGTCGCCGTCTCGACCGCCTGCTGCGGTGAGGCCTGGTAGGACCCGAACGGCAGGTCACCGACGACGAGCGAGTGCTTCGCGCTGCGGGAGACGGCGGCCACCAGCATGAGCATCTGGTCGACCGTGACCGGGATCGTCGTCTCGTACGCGAACACGTTGTTGCCCGCCGAGTCACCCACGAGCAGCACCGGGATGCCGGCCTCGTCGAAGATCTCGGCCGCGTACTGCTCGTAGGCGGTGAGCATCGCCCACCGCTCGCCGCGCTCCTTCATGGCCTGCAGCTGCGGGATGCGGACCCGCCGGCGGCCGGGGGAGCGACCACCGCCCGCGATCGGGCCCGTCCCGTACGGCGCCGGCTGCTCGGCCGGGCCCGTGCTCTGGCTCATCGCCATCTCCGATCGGTGCGGTGGTCGGTCTGTCAGGTCAGGACTCGTGCTCACGCCATCGGCTGGTGACCGGCAGCCGCCGGTCCCGGCCGAAGGCCAGCGGCGAGATCTTGGTGCCCGGCGCGAACTGGCGCCGCTTCCACTCGGCCCGGTCGACGAGCGTGACGACGTGGTCGACCACCGCCGCGTCGAACCCGGCCTCCAGCAGCTCGGAGCGGCCCATCGCCCGCTCGACGTAGGCCTCCAGCACGGGATCGAGCACGTCGTAGGACGGCAGGCTGTCCTGGTCGGTCTGGCCGGGGCGCAGCTCGGCCGAGGGCGGCTTGACGATCGAGCTCTCGGGGATGGGCTGGGTCCGGCCCTGCCGCAGCGCCTCGGCGTTGCGCCACCGGGCCAGCTCCCACACCAGCGTCTTGCGCACGTCCTTGAGCGGGGCGAAGCCACCGACGGAGTCGCCGTAGAGCGTGGAGTAGCCCACGGCGAGCTCGCTCTTGTTGCTGGTGGCCAGCACCAGGTGGCCCTCGGAGTTGCCGATGCCCATGAGGATCACGCCGCGGACGCGGGCCTGGAGGTTCTCCTCGGCGATGCCGGTGAAGTGCAGCTGGCCGAGGAACGCGTCGACCAGGTCGCCGATCGGCTCGACGCGGTACTGCGCCCCGATCCGGCGGGCCAGGTCCTCCGCGTCGTCGCGGCTGCCGGGGCTGGAGTAGCCGCTGGGCATCGAGACGCCGACGACGTTCTCACCGCCGATCGCGTCCGCCGCCAGGACGGCGACGAGTGCCGAGTCGATCCCGCCGGACAGGCCGAGGGCGACCGACCGGAAGCCGTTCTTGCGCACGTAGTCACCCAGGCCCAGGGTCAGCGCCTGGTAGACCTCCGCCGTCTCCTCGAGCGGCCGGGACAGGCTGGGCGGCAGGGGCGGGAAGGGTCCCAGCTCGCCCTCGGAGACCGTCACGTGCTGGACGCCGTGCGGCGGGTCCACCGGGTCCACGGTCGAGGTCTTCAGCTCGAGGTCGACGACGAGCAGGTCCTCCTGGAACTGCGGACCGCGGGCCAGGACCTCCCCGCGGACGTCGACCACCAGGGAGTCACCGTCGAACACCAGCTCGTCCTGGCCGCCGACCAGGTTGACGTAGGCCAGGGTGCAGCCCGCCTCCCGGGCCCGGCGGGACGTCAGCGCGAGCCGGGTGTCGTCCTTGTTCCGCTCGTACGGCGAGGCGTTGACGACGAGCAGCAGCTCGGCTCCGGCGTCGCGGGTCTTGGCCACCGGGCCGCCGTCCTGCCAGAGGTCCTCGCAGACCGCGATCGCCACGTCCACCCCGCGGACGCGGACGACCATCAGCTCGTGCCCGGGCACGAAGATCCGGAACTCGTCGAACACCCCGTAGTTCGGCAGGTGGTGCTTGGCGTACCGGGCGACGACCTGCCCGCCGTACAGGACCGCGGCGCAGTCCTGGGGCATGCCCTTGGGGACGCCCGTGCTGCCGTCCTCGCTGCGCTCGCCCTCCTCGGTGAGCTCGGCCAGCTCCGCGTCCCGGCCCCGCGCGTGGTCGAGGTAGCCGACCACGACCGGCAGGTCGCCCAGGCCGTCCTGCTGGAGGTCGGCGGCCAGCCGGTGCAGCGCCTGGACCGAGGCGTCGACGAACGAGCGGCGCAGGGCGAGGTCCTCGACCGGGTATCCCGTGAGGTACATCTCGGGGAAGGCGACCAGGTGCGCGCCCCGGGCGGCCGCCGCGGCCGACCACTCCCGGATCCGGGCCGCGTTGCCTGCGAGGTCACCGACCGTGGCGTTGACCTGGGCGAGCGCGACGCGCAGCTGGGGCACGTTTCCCAGCCTAGGCCCGGGGTGAGACCACCAGCGTCTGGGAGCCGGTGCCCACCACGCCGCCGGAGTCCCGGAACGTCGTGGTCGCCAGGCCGGTGCCGTCCGGCCCGGTCCGGGTCGTGGCGTCCAGCAGCAGCCAGTCCCCACGGACCTGCCGCAGCAGGTGGATGTCGAGGTCGATGTTGACGAACGACCACTCGTCCCAGGACAGCACGGACGACACCCCGCTGCCGGAGTCGCCGACCAGGGCCGCCCGCTGCAGCCCGCTCATCACCCCGGCACCGGGGTGGGCACCGCGGGCGTCGTCACTCGGCACTGGCGCGACGAGCGGGACCCGGGGCCGGGCCCACACCCGGGCCGGGCCGGCGTCGTGCGGGCCGAAGCCGTCGGTGCTGACCGGCCGCCACTCGACGTGCCGGGCGTAGGGGAAGGTCCAGGACTCGTCGGACGGGAGGCGGTCGGGGCCGGGCACGGCCGGGTCGTCGCCGTCGACCACCGGCGTGGGCCCGGCCGCCGCGCGGCGGACCAGCCAGGTGCGGGCCTGCAGGCAGGGCCGGCCGTCCGCGCTCAGCCGGCCCTCGACGAGGACGACGGACCGCCCCGCGCGCACCACCCGTGAGCTGACCTCCACCTCCCCGACCGGCACCGGGCCGAGGAACTCCACGGCCACCCGGTACGCCGCCAGGCCGGCACCGAGGCCGGCCGGCTGGCCGGCCTGGATCTCGGCCTGGATCTCGGCCTGGATCTCGGCCTGCCGGACCAGCAGGGCCGACGGGGGGCCGCCGTGCTGCGCCGACGGCGACCACGGGCCGACGCAGGCCTGCGTGGCCAGGAAGGTCCCGGCCGCCGGGTCGAGCTGTCGGAAGAAGGCCTCGCTCACGCCGGGACGCTATCGGCCGCTCGGCGGGGGGATGTCGTCGCCGCCTGGTCCGGGCTGGCAGGCTGTGCGCCATGGACAGGCAGCAGGAGTTCGTGCTCCGCACCATCGAGGAGCGCGACATCCGCTTCGTGCGGCTGTGGTTCTCCGACGTGCTCGGCACGCTGAAGTCGGTCGCCGTGGCGCCGGCCGAGCTCGAGGGTGCGTTCGCCGAGGGCATCGGCTTCGACGGCAGCTCGATCGAGGGCTTCGCCCGGGTCTACGAGTCGGACATGCTGGCCCGGCCCGACTCCTCGACGTTCCAGGTGCTGCCCGTGGCGCGGGGAGAACCCCGGTACGGCGCGGATGTTCTGCGACATCCACCTGCCCGACGGCACGCCCAGCCTGGCCGACCCGCGGTTCGTGCTGAAGCGCGCGCTGGCCAAGGCCGCGGACCTCGGCTTCACCTTCTACACCCACCCGGAGATCGAGTTCTTCGTCCTCGAGCAGGGGTTCAAGCCCGGTGAGCCGCCGGTGCCGGTGGACCGGGCCGGCTACTTCGACCACGTGCCGCACGGCGACGACGCACGACTTCCGGCGGGCTGCGATCACCATGCTGGAGTCGATGGGGATCTCGGTGGAGTTCAGCCACCACGAGGGCGCGCCCGGTCAGAACGAGATCGACCTGCGGTACGCCGACGCGCTCACCACGGCGGACAACATCATGACCTTCCGCACCGTGATCAAGGAGGTCGCGCTCGAGCAGGGCGTCTACGCGACCTTCATGCCCAAGCCCTTCCGGGACCACCCCGGCTCCGGCATGCACACACACATGAGCCTGTTCGAGGGGGACCGCAACGTCTTCCACGAGAACGGCGCGAGCCTACCAGCTGAGCAAGACCGGTCGGCACTTCATCGCCGGGCTGCTGCGCCATGCCGGCGAGTTCACCGCCATCACCAACCAGTGGGTCAACTCCTACACGCGGCTCTGGGGTGGCGGCGAGGCGCCGGCGTACGTCTGCTGGGGGCACAACAACCGCTCGGCCCTGGTCCGCGTGCCGATGTACAAGCCGGCCAAGGGCCAGTCCACTCGGGCCGAGATCCGCTCGGTCGACGCCGCGTGCAACCCCTACCTCGCCTTCGCGGTCATGCTCGCCGCGGGGCTCAAGGGCGTCGAGGAGGGCTACGAGCTCCCGGACGAGGCCGAGGACGACGTGTGGAGCCTCACCGACTCCGAGCGCCGGGCCATGGGCATCGAGCCGCTGCCGACCAACCTGTCGCAGGCGATCCGGCGGATGGAGGACAGCGAGCTGGTCGCCGAGACGCTGGGGGAGCACGTCTTCGACTTCGTGCTGCGCAACAAGCGGGCCGAGTGGCTGGAGTACCGCGCCCAGGTGACGCCGTTCGAGCTGGAGCGCTACCTCCCGGTGCTGTGACGACGCGCTCGGCCATGCCCCGACAGCGCGAGTCCTCCCTCGCCGGCCAGCTGGCCCGGCTGGGCTTTCGCGATCCGGCCCGGGCCGAGCGCCTGCTGGCCGATCCGGCGCTGTCCGGCCTGGTCGACCCCCTGGAGGACGTCTTCGACGACGGCCTGCTGGCGGCGCTGTCCAGCGTCCCGCAGCCCGACCAGGCGCTGCTCGGGCTGGTCCGCCTGATGGAGTCGCTGGCCCGCTCCAGCGACCGCGACGACGCCCTCGAACGGGAGAGCCACCCGGCCCACCCGGCCCGGCTGGCGCGCAGTCGTGCGGACCGGAGGTCCGGTCCGCGACCGCCTGATGGCCGTGCTCGGCACGTCGGTCGCGCTGGGCGAGCACCTGGCCCGGCACCCCGGGGACTGGACCGCCCTGGAGCTCGGGGAGCCGTGCTCGCAGGCAGAGCTGGACCACGAGCTGCTGACAGGCGGTCGGCGCCGATCCCGACGGCGGCCGAGCCGGTCGGTCGCCCCGGCGCGGCCGGCTACGACGCCCTGCGCCGGGCGTACCGGCGCCGCCTGCTGGCTCTCGCCGGTCGCGACCTGCACAGCTCGGACCCCCCTCACGACCTGCCCGAGGTGGCGGGGGAGCTGGCCGACCTGGCCCAGGCCGCCCTGGGTGCGGCGCTGGCGGTCGCGCGGGCCGAGCAGCCGCCGGGGGCCGCGCCGTGCCGCCTGGCGGTCATCGGCATGGGCAAGACGGGCGGTCACGAGCTGAACTACGTCTCCGACGTCGACGTGGTGTTCGTCGCCGAGGCTCCCGAGGGCGGTGACGAGCGGGCGGCCCTGGAGTCCGCGACGTTCCTGGCCACCGCGATGATGCGGGCCTGCTCGGCCGCCACCGCCGAGGGCACGCTGTGGCCGGTCGACGCCGCGCTGCGGCCCGAGGGCAAGAACGGCCCGCTGGTGCGTACCCTGGCCAGCCACGTGGCGTACTACCAGCGGTGGGCCAGCACCTGGGAGTTCCAGGCCCTGCTCAAGGCCCGTCCGGTCGCCGGTGACCTCGCGCTGGGCGAGGCGTACGTCGAGGCCGTGTCCCCGATGGTCTGGTCGGCGGCCCAGCGCCCGGACTTCGTGGCCGACGTGCAGGCCATGCGGCGCCGGGTCGAGGAGCACGTGCCCGCGGACCAGGCCGACCGCCAGCTCAAGCTCGGCAAGGGCGGACTGCGCGACGTCGAGTTCAGCGTGCAGCTCCTCCAGCTGGTCCACGGGCGGACCGACGAGAGCCTGCGCAGCCGCACGACCCTGGACGCGCTCGCCGCGCTGGCGGCGGGTGGGTACGTCGCCCGCGACGACGCGGCGGGCCTGGACGCGGCGTACCGGGTGCTGCGGTGCCTGGAGCACCGGGTGCAGGTGCACCGGCTGCGCCGGACGCACCTCATGCCGACGTCGGAGGACGATCTGCGCTGGCTCGGCCGCAGCATGGGGCACCGGGCCAACCCGGCCCACTCGGTGCTCGGCCAGTGGCAGCGTCAGGCCCGCGAGGTGCGCCGCCTGCACGAGCGCATCTTCTACCGCCCGCTGCTCGCCGCCGTGGCCCGGCTGAGCCCCGACGAGACCCGGCTCACGCCCGAGGCGGCCCGAGAACGCCTGTCGGCGTTGGGTTTTCGCGACACGGCGGGCGCCCTGCGCCACATCGCCGCGCTCACGGAGGGAGTGAGCCGGCGGGCCGCGATGCAGCGGACGCTGCTTCCCGTGATGCTCGGCTGGTTCGCCGACGAGGCCGACCCGGACGCCGGGCTGCTCGCCTTCCGGCGGGTCAGCGAGGCGCTGGGTGGCAGCCACTGGTACCTGCGGATGCTGCGCGACAGCGGCTCGGCGGCCGAGCGGCTGGCCCACGTGCTGTCCCGCAGCCGCTACGCCGCGGACCTGCTGCAGCGGGCGCCGGAAGCCGCGCTGATCCTCGGTGACGACAGCGGGCTGCGCGCCCGCGAAGCCGAGGCGCTGGTGGCCGAGGTCCGCACCGCGGTCGGCCGGCACGAGGGGCAGCCCGAGCAGGCCCTCGAAGGGGCCCGGGCCGTCCGCCGCCGGGAGCTGTTCCGCACGGCGGTGGCCGACCTCGTGGGCGTGGCGAGCCTTCAGCAGGTCGGCTCGGCCCTGACCGACATCGCCGCGGCCATGGTGGAGGGCGCGCTCGAGCTCGCGATCCGGACCGCCGAGGAGCAGACGGGTCGCCCGCTGCCGGCCCGGGTCGCGGTCATCGGGATGGGCCGCTTCGGCGGGGCCGAGCTCGGCTACGGCAGCGACGCCGACGTCGTGTTCGTCTACGACCCGGTGCCGGGGGCGGACGACCAGGAGGCCCAGGAGGGCGCGACGGCCGCCGTCCAGGAGCTGCGCCGCCTGCTGTCGGCGTCCGGGACCGGACCCGGCGATCGAGCTCGACGTGGGACTGCGGCCCGAGGGCAAGAACGGCCCGCTGGTGCGCAGCCTGGAGTCCTATCGCATCTACTACGAGCGCTGGTCGCTGGTGTGGGAGTCGCAGGCCCTGCTGCGGGCCCGGGCCGTGGCCGGGGACGCGGCGCTGCGCAAGGCCTTCGAGCAGCTGATCGAGCCGATTCGCTGGCCCGAGCGCGGGCTGCGGCCCGGCGACGTCCGGGAGATCCGGCGGATCAAGGCGCGGGTCGAGGCCGAGCGGCTGCCGAAGGGGGCCGATCCCAGCCGTCACTTCAAGCTGGGCCGGGGTGGCCTCGCGGACGTGGAGTGGACCGTGCAGCTGATCCAGCTCCGGCACGCCGCCGAGGTCGAGGCGCTGCGGACGACCGGGCACCCTGCCGGCCCTGGCCGCCGCGGTCGACGCCGGGCTGCTCGCGCCCGCGGACGGCTCGGTCCTGGCCGAGGCCTGGACGCTCGCGTCGAAGTGGCGCAACGCCGCGGTGCTCTGGCGTGGGCGGCCGGTCGACGCCCTGCCCGGGGACAGCCGCGACCGCGACGGCATCGCCCGCATCGTGGGGTACCCGCCGGGGCACGGGCAGCAGGCGGAGGACGACTACCTCCGGCTGAGCCGCCGGGCCCGCGCCGTGGTGGACCGCGTCTTCTACGCCTCGTAGCGTGGGCTCGTGCGGCCCGAGGACCTCGTCACGCTGACCCACCTGCGGCGGGCCCGCGACCTGATGGACCGCGACTACGCCCGGCCCCTGGACGTGCCCTCGCTGGCCCAGGCGGCGTACATGTCGCCCGGGCACTTCTCGCGGCAGTTCCGCGCGGCGTACGGCGAGACGCCGTACGCCTACCTGATGACCCGGCGGATCGAGCGGGCGATGGCCCTGCTGCGGCGGGGGGACCTGTCCGTGACCGAGGTCTGCCTGCGGGTCGGCTGCACGTCGCTCGGTTCGTTCAGCACCCGGTTCAGCGAGCTCGTGGGTGAGTCTCCGGCGGCGTACCGCGCTCGCGACCACACACCGCTGGCGGGACTGCCCGGGTGCGTCAGCATGGCCCAGCTCAGACCGCGCAGGAACGAAGAAGCCACCCGGCCGTCCTGACCTCTAGCGTCATCGGCATGGACCTCACACTGCTGACCACGTTCGTCACCGTGCACGACGCCGACCTCGCGCTGGCCTTCTACCGGGACACGCTCGGGCTCACACTGACCAACGACGTCGCGGCCGGCGACTTCCGCTGGCTGACCCTCTCCCCGCCGCGCCAGCCGGACGTGCAGATCGTGCTGACCCACCCGCACGCGGGCCGCTCGGCGGAGGACGGCGACACGATGGAGGCCCTGATGACCAAGGGCTCGCTGCCGCCGATCTTCTTCCGCAGCGCCGATGTGGACGCCGACTTCGAGAAGGTGCAGGCCACCGGCGCCGAGGTGCTCCAGGAGCCGATGGACCAGGGCTGGGGCGCCCGCGACTGCGCCTTCCGCGACCCCTCCGGCAACACCGTGCGGCTGTCCCAGCAGGCGACGCCGAGCTGACCGCCGGCCGGCTCAGCCCCGGGGGCCGGACAGCCGGGTGTCGTCCAGGCGCTCCCGCAGCTCCACGAGGGAGTCGAACACCTGCTCGGCGCCGGCCTCGCGCAGCTCCTCGACCGAGAACCCACCGGTCTGGATGGCCAGTGAGTGGACTCCCGCCCGCCGCGCCGCGACGAAGTCCCAGGTGGAGTCGCCGACCATGACGCCGGAGCTGCCGCCCACCTTCTCCAGGGCGACGTGCACGAGGTCCGGGTCGGGCTTGGTCGAGTCGACGTCGTCGGAGGTCGTCCACGCCTCGACCACGGACCGGGCATCGAGCAGGTCGAGGTAGTGGTCGACGTGCTTCTGCTCACCGGAGCTGGCCAGCACCACCCGCAAGCCCCTGTCCCGCACCGCCTGCAGCAGCTCGTGGGCTCCCGCGAACGGCACCACCTCGTCGACGATCCGGTCGTACTCCTCGGTCCACGCGGATCGCAGGTCCTCGCCGCACCGGCGCTCGGTGTCCTCGTCCGTCACCTCGCTCACCAGGTGGTCGCCGCCCATGCCGAGCGTGCGGTGGATGCGCCAGACCGGCACCGTGATGTCGAACCGGCGAAAGGCCCGGAACCATGCGATCGCGTGGTGGTAGTTGGTGTCGACCAGGGTGCCGTCCACGTCGAAGATCGCCGTGTCGATCGGGCTGTGCGAAGGGGTGACCATCCGACCGAGTCTGAGGCTGGGCGGGCCGCCTCGCGAGCCGGCGGCCGGGCGCACCGGGCGTCGGCTCGAATGGTGGGACGGCGTGGGCCCGGCTAGCGTCGGGCGCCGGAGGTTCTCATGACCGCTGTCATCGTGATCATCGTCGTCGTCGTCATCGCCCTCATCGTGGTGGCCGTGGTGCTGCCACGGACCCGTGCCGCGACCGGTCGCAAGCAGGCCCAGGCGCAGGAACACCTGCGGGAGGCCCGGGAGCGCTCGCTGAACGCGGACGCCGCCCAGGCCGCTGCCGAGGAGCAGACCGCGCGGGCCCGGCGGGAGCGGGCCGAGGCCCAGCTCAGCGCCAGCGCCCGCGAGAAGGAGGCGGAGGAGCACCTCGCGCGGGCCAACAGCGAGCACGAGGAGGCCCAGCGGCTGCAGGAGCGCGCGGCCAAGCTCGACCCGAACGCGACCGCGGCCGACGACGTCGCGGCGCCCGGGTACGACCCGGCGGCCCAGCCGCCGGCCGACGGGCCGGTCGACCCTCCCGCCGCCCAGGGCTGACCTGCTGCCGAAGGGGTTCTCCGGTCGCGGGCGGTCGCGACCGATGAAACCGTTGGAGCCGTGACCAACTTCGGCTACACGTTGATGACCGAGCAGTCCGACCCGCGCTGGCTCGTCCGCGACGCGGCGCGGGCCGAGGAGGCCGGCTTCTCCTTCGAGGTGTCCAGCGACCACTACTCGCCGTGGCTCGAGGCACAGGGCCACGCTCCGTACGCGTGGGCCGTGCTGGGGGCTGTCACCCAGGTCACCGAGCAGGTCGAGCTGATGACGTACGTCACCTGCCCCTCGATGCGCTACCACCCGGCCGTGGTGGCCCAGAAGGCCGCCACCATCCAGGTGCTGTCCGAGGGCCGGTTCACGCTCGGGCTGGGTGCGGGGGAGAACCTCAACGAGCACGTGGTGGGCCAGCGCTGGCCGTCCGTGAACGAGCGCCACGAGATGCTCGACGAGGCGGTGGAGATCATCTCCGGCCTCTTCGACGGCGGCCTGTTCCGCTACGTCGGCCGGCACTTCCGGGTCGAGTCGGCCCGGCTCTGGGACCAGCCGGAGCAGCGGGTGCCCATCGCGGTCGCGGTCTCCGGCGACCGCTCGGTGTCCGAGCTCGCCCCCCGGGCTCAGCACCTGATCGCCGTCGAGCCGGACGAGGAGCTGGTCGCGAAGTGGGACGAGGCGGCCGGCGCGAAGGCCGCGAGCTCGCGCAAGATCGGTCAGATCCCCGTCTCCTGGGGCCCGGACAAGGACGAGGCGGTCCGCCGGGCGCACGAGCAGTTCCGGTGGTTCGGTGGCGGCTGGTCGGTCAACGCCGACCTGCCGACGACGGCCGGCTTCGCTGCGGCCTCCCAGTTCGTCCGCCCGGAGGACGTCGCCTCCTCGATCCCGTGCGGGCCGGACGTCGAGCCGATCGTCGAGGCGGTCAGCGCCTACTGGGAGGCGGGCTTCACCGACATCGCTCTCGTCCAGGTCGGCGGGGAGACCCAGACGGAGTTCCTGTCCTTCGCCGAGAAGGAGCTGCTGCCGGCCCTGAGGGAGGCCAGCCCGTCCTGACCAAGGCGGGCCGGGAAGGGATCGGCCCGCGGCGGGTGTTGACCCCGTCGACAGCCCACGTCACCGATGCAGCAAGGAGAAGCCGATGCAAGCAACCATCGACGGCACGGTCGTCGCGGACGCGCCCGAGGACGAGCTGATCACGATCGAGGGGAACTACTACTTCCCGCCCTCGTCGCTGACCGCCGAGGCCTTCAGCGACAGCCCCACGCCGTACACCTGCCCCTGGAAGGGCGTCTGCCAGTACCACGACGTGTCGGTGGCGGGGCAGGTGCACCACGACGCGGCGTGGAGCTACCCGGAGCCGTACCCCGCGTCCTTCGACCGGGTCGGGCAGGACTACAGCGGCTACGTCGCGTTCGACAAGCAGCAGGTCTCCGTCGGCTGACCGACGTGGGGACGGCGCCGCGCTCATCCCTCCGAAGCGACGAGCGTGACGCCGTCAGCGCCGCGCGCAACCCCTTGTCTGCGGCGCACTACCCACGGTAGTCCTCGTCACGCTCCGTGGCACGCGTTTGCCGCGAGTCCGGTCAGCGGTCGTCTCCGCAGCAGCCCGGGCCGGCCTCGCCGGGCCGGTGCGCGGCGGCCGGCTCGGGCACGTCCAGGGCCGGGTTCTCGTCGAAGAAGCCGTGCGGCTTGAGGACGAAACCGGTGGAGTCCACCGGCATGATCGGCCAGTCCTCCGGCCGCGGGAAATGTGTCAGCCCGAACGTGTGCCAGACCACGATGTCGGTCCCGTCGATGTCCCGGTCGGCCGTGACCCACGAGTCGATGCCGGCGTCCCCGACGCTCTGGTTGACGAAATCACCTGCCGGATAACGCTGTCGGTCGTCCTGCGCGGTCACCCACAGGTGCCGGGTCGTGAACGCCGCCCGGCGGGCGATCGACGAGCCGTCGGCCGCCAGGAGGGTCGGCTGGCCCTCGGGGTACAGCGCATAGGCGACCGGACGGCCCAGGGCGTTCCGCCGGCCCGGGTTGCTGATGTGCCAGGTGCGCGCGACCGAGCCGTCGGCCGAGCGGGCGGCCTCCGACTCCCGTCGCAGCCGGGTCGACCGGCGGCTGAAGGCGTTGCCGTAGGGGTTGTCCGGGCCGGCCGGCACCCGCACGGCGTCCACCTCGTCGACCGCGTTGCCCACCCCGTCGACCATCATGTCCAGCCGGGCCGAGAACAGGTGCTGGTGGTACGGCGCACCGACCCCCGGGGCCACCTCGCTGGCCCAGGGGTACGGCGTCCCGTCGGGCGAGGGGCCGGGGTACGCCGACGCGAAGACCACGCCGGTGGCCTTGCACTCGAGCTCGATGGTGCCGTCCAGGTAGAGGTACCAGGAGAAGCCGTAGTCGTAGTTGCCGACCGTGATGAAGAACGAGACGACCAGGCGTCGCTGCCGCCGCGTGGAGACCGAGCCGTTGTAGGGGTCGGTGTGCTTCCAGAGCACCCCGAAGTCCTCCTCGTGCAGGCAGATGGCATTGCGGACCGCGCGCGGGTGGCCGTCGTCGTCGGCGAGGGTGGCGTCGAGGTAGTGGATCTCCCCGAGGCAGTCGCAGCCCAGCTCGAGCGCGTTGGCGTCCTTGCCCAGCGAGTACTCCCCGGCGTCGAAGTAGTTCTGCCAGAACCGGACGGGTGAGGGATCGCCGTACGGGACGACCATCTCGGCCACCGAGGCCCGGTAGACGATCGGCCGGAGCCGCTCCCCGTCCCGGAAGCCGATCTGGTGCAGGGTCAGTCCCTCGACCTGGTCGAAGCCGATCCGCAGCTGCCAGCGCTCCCACTCCACCACGTCGTCGCGGACGGTGAAGCTGGGACCCTCGGGCTGGCTGATCTCGATCGGCCGCTGGGTCGTGCGGGCCGGCCGGTCCGGGTCGGGCCGGTGGTAGTCGGCCGGGGTGCGCGGCACGTCGAACACTCCCGAGTCGACGAGCTCGGTCACCTCGCGGGTGATCAGGTCGACGTACGCCACCACGCCGTCGATCGGGTGGGCCCAGACGTTGTCGTCGTCGCCCAGCTGCAGGAAGGACAGGCAGCGGACCAGGCGCCGGCCGGCCTCGCCGGGCAGGTCGAACGAGCCGGCGCTGAGGGCGGAGATCCGGATCCGGCGGGGGTCGTCCAGGCCGCGCCGCCGCATGGCCGCGCACCAGGCGTCGTCGGCCCAGAGGATCTCCTCGACCAGCGTGAACTCCTCGGCCATGATCGGCGGCTGCCCCTCGGTGGCCACGTCCACGCGGCGCCGGCTCACCACCGTCGCGTCGGTCAGCGACGTGACCACCTCGCTCACCTCGCCGGTGGCCCGGTCCAGCAGCACCGTGCGGACCGTCCGCGGGACCGGATCGCCGTCCGCCCAGGAGAGCACCTCGTGCTTCCCGGGCTCGGCCAGCAGCACGAGCGGGAAGCGGGTGGCCGGTCCCACCAGGCCGTCCGCGTCGAGGATCCGCCGGTTCTCGGCGATCTCGTCGGCCGTGAGCCGGTCGAGGGGGTGCTGCGCCATGAGGTGTGCCTCTCGCCTGGGTGCGGTCGTCCTGCGTCGGCTGCGCGTTCTCGTTCTTTCCCGTCCAGCGCAAAGTATCCCGCGGTGCGGCTGAAAAAGAACGCTGCAGGGCTTGTCAGTTATTCGTCGACGGCGTCAATAATGAGCCCATGTCCCGGCCCAAGGAACAGACCGCGCGCAAGCAGGACCTGGTCGCGGCGGCCGGGCGGGCGATCCTGCGGCGTGGGCTGAACGGCGTGCGGGTCAAGGATGTGGCCGAGGAGGCCGACCTCTCCGCCGGCCTGGTGAGCTACTACTACCCGGACTTCGGAGAGCTCCTCACCGACGTGCACCAGGACGCGGTCGACCGCTTCTACTGGCGCCGGCTCGCCGCGGTGGAGCGCGCCCCCGACCCCGTGTCCGAGCTCGTCGCGCTGGTCGAGCACGGCATACCGGACCGCTCCGACGACGAGCTGTGCCGCGTGCTCTACGAGATGCACCTGCACGCGGCCCGCAGCCGGACCCACGCCGCCCTCATGACCGGCCTGTACGACCGGGAGGTCTCGCTGTACGTCCAGGTCCTGCGCTCGGGACGTGAGGCCGGCGTCTTCAGCACGGACCGGGCGGACGTCGAGCTGGTGGCCGCGAACGCCGTCGCCCTCGAGGACGCGTACGGCCTGCACCTGGTCGGCCGCAACGCCCACGTGGACCCGGACGGCGCGCGGCGCAACATCCTGTCCTACCTGCAGCTGGCCACCGGCGTGCCGATCGGTCCCCGCGACCTGACCACCAGGAAGGCACGACGATGATCCGCACGGGTGCGCAGTACCAGGAGTCCCTCGCCGACGGCCGGGAGGTGTGGATCGACGGCGAGCGGGTCGAGGACGTCACCACCCATCCGGCCTTCCGGCCGATCGTCCAGGCGCGGGCCCGGATCTTCGACCTCGCGCACGAGAGCGCGACCGCCGCGGCCATGACCTACGTCGACGAGGAGAGCGGCGAGACGTGTGCGATCGGCAGCAAGCCGCCGTCGTCGCGGGAGGACTGGCGGGCCAAGCACCGGGCCGTGGAGACGGTCTTCGACGACCTGGGTGGTGTCGTGACCCGGGTGGGGGACGAGACGGTCGGTGAGATGTGGTCGCTCGTCGACGGCCAGGACGTCCTCGACGAGATCGACCCGACGTTCTCCGAGAACATCCGCCGGCACGTGCGGCGCGCCCAGCTGGCCGACCCCTTCCACGTCTCGGCCAACACCGACCCCAAGGGCGACCGGAGCAAGCACCCCCGTGACCAGGACCCGGACGTGCTGCTGCACGTGGTCAAGGAGACGGACAGCGGCATCGTGGTCCGCGGCGCGAAGTTCGAGACGGCCGCGGCGTACGCGAACCAGGCGTTCGTGAAGCCGACGATCGGTGACTGGGGGAACGACGCGCTCTCCGACTACGCGGTGGGGTTCCTGGCCGACATGGGCGCTCCCGGCGTGCGGCACCTGTGCCGCTCGGGGTTCGCGGGCCGCCTGCCCGACGCCGACTACCCGTTGAGCAACCGGTTCGACGAGGTCGACACGATGATCGTCTTCGACGACGTGGAGATCCCCTGGGAGAACGTCTTCTTCTACCGGCACACGAAGGCGGCGGCCTTCATCCGATCGACCCTGCACCGCTACAGCATGTACGCGTTCGTGCAGCGGCACCTGCGCTTCGCCGACCTGATGCTGGGCCTGGTCTACGCCAACGCCCAGCAGACCGGAACCAAGATGCACCAAGGGGTTCGGGAGAAGATCGCGCAGGTCGCCTGCTACCGCGAGGGCATCCGAGCGCACCTCACCGCCGCCGTCGAGCTGGCCGAGGAGAGCCCGAGCGGGCTGACCATGCCCAACCAGGCGTTGCTCTACTCCGGCCGGGTGCACGCCTGCTCGCGACTGCCCGAGATCATGCACCTGGTCCGCGACCTCTGCGGCTGCCAGATCAGCCTCGTGCCGAGCCATGCGATGTTCCAGGACCCGGAGGCGGGCGAGTGGCTGCAGAAGTTCTTCCGGGTCGGTGACGTCGACGCGGAGCGCCGCCGGCGGATGCTGACCTACGCGCGGGACCTGCTGAACTCCGACTACGCCGGCCACCGGCTGACCTTCCAGCTGTTCGCGCAGTCACCGCCGTTCTCACACCTGCTCGCGGTCTACAACAACTACGACTTCGGCCCGGCCGTCGAGCGGATGAGCAGGTCGGCCCGCCTGGACGCGCCGCTCGGGGCGACCTCGTGAGCGAGCCGCTGGTGGTGGGTGGCCATCGCCGGATCCGGCCGTTCAACACCGCCGAGACCTACCCGGAGCAGCGGCTGTCCAACGACCTGTGCCAGGCCGTGGTGGCCGGTGACACGGTCTACCTGCGCGGGCAGGTGGCGCAGGACCTCGACACCCGCGAGTCCGTGGCTGTCGGCGACCCCGCGGGCCAGGCGCACCGGGTGGTGGACAACATCGAGACGCTGCTGGCCGAGGCCGGCGCGACGAGGGAGCACATCGTCTCCTGCACGGTCTACCTCACCGACATCCGGCACCGGGAGGCGGTGTACGGCGTCCTGGGCGAGCGGCTGCGCGGCGTCTTCCCGGTCTTCACCGGAGTCGTCGTCTCGGCCCTGGCCCGCCCCGAGTGGCTGGTCGAGGTCACGGCGACGGCCGTGCGCTCGTGACCTTCTCCGTCGCCGGCCGCTGCGAGCGGACCGGACAGCTGGGCGTCGCGGTCACGTCGTCCAGCCCGGCGGTGGCCGCTCGCTGCGCCTGGGCCCGGGCCGGGGTCGGCGCGGTGTCGACGCAGAACGTCACCGACCCCTCGCTCGGCCCGCGGCTGCTCGACCTCCTCGCGGACGGCCGGACGGCGCAGGAGGCGCTCGACGAGGTGGTCGCGTCCGCGCCGTACATCGCGTACCGCCAGCTGAGCCTGGTCGACGCGCACGGGAGCACGGCGTCGTACTCCGGCTCGCAGTCCCTCGGTGTCTTCGGCACGGCGCGCGGCGTGGGCTGCTCCGCCGCGGGCAACCTGCTGGCGGACGAGGGTGTGCTGGCCGCCGTGGTCGAGGGCTTCCGGGCCGAGCCGCAGATGCCGCTCGGCGCACGGCTCGTCGGCGCGCTGCGGGCGGGGCTGGCCGCCGGGGGAGAGGCGGGCCCGATCCACTCCGCGGGGCTGCTCGTCGTGGACCGGGTGGCCTGGCCGGTCACCGACCTGCGGGTCGACTGGTCCGAGCAGCCCGTGGCGGAGCTCGGCCGGCTGTGGGAGCTCTGGCGGGACCAGGCCGACGACTACGTCCAGCGCGCCCTGAACCCCACCGCCGCCCCGTCCTACGGCGTCCCCGGCGACCACTAGCCCCACCCCTGGTCCTGGCCGTCGACTCCGGGTTTGGCCGTCGAGACCGGAGTCCGGTGCGGGTTTTCAGGGGTGGCAACCCGGTTTCGACGGCCAAACGCGGGCGAAGGCCGCCCACGAGGAGTGGCTGGAGCGGCTGGAGAGGGACATGCTGGGTCACGTGACACGGCGGGCGTCGTGAACACAGGGGCGTGGCTCGGGGTGGGCCTCGGAGTCTTCGCCTGCCTGGCCTGCCTGTTCGTCGGCCGCCTCCTGCACGCCGCCAAGCCGCGCCACCATCGCGAGCACGAGGACCAGGCCCAGCGCGAGTGGGTGCGCGGCCAGGCGCTGGAGCGGATCCGCTCGAAGCAGCCCGACGTCCTCGAGGTCGTCGACCTCACCGATCCGAGCGGCGACGACGCGGTCGACCTGCGCGAACCGGTAGGCGAGCAGGTGCGCGAGCCGGCGCGCGAGGTGGACGAACCACCGCCGCCCAGCTGAGTGGTGTCATGGTCTCGAGCGTCGCCGTGCTGTCCGTCGGCTGAGGACGGCTCGATCGTGGTGCCGGGGTCAGTCCAGGACCCGGACGATCAGCGAGCGCGGGTGGACGACGAAGCGGATCTCCCCGGCCTCGGTGAGCACGTCACCGTCGACCTCGCACAGCTGCGGTGGGTCGACCCGCACGGTGATGTCCTCACCGCTGATCCGCTCGAGCGAGTGGCCGTCGTCCTTCTTGCCCAGCACCCTGGCCGCGACGCCGATCCACTGGCTCAGGCTCTCCGGGCTGACGCTGGCCACGTCCAGCCGGCCGTCGTCGACGACGGCATCGGGCAGCAGGACCATGCCACCGGTCAGCTCGCCGCAGTTGCCCACGACCACGGTCCTCGCCGTGCCCGTCGTAGCGGCCCGGCCGTCCACGACGAGGTCGACCGAGAACGGCGGGTCGGTCAGGTGCTTGCCACCGCTGGCGACGTACGCCGCCCAGCCGGCCTTGTCCTTCACGCCCTCCGGGGCGTCGGCCATCATCTGGGCATCGAACCCGACCCCTGCCATGACCGTGAAGCAGTGCACGTTCTCCGCCCGCTCCGGAACGCCGCTGCGCTGGTGCTCGCGCGGGTCGATGATCATCCAGCCGACATCGATCGTGCGGTCGCGGCCGGTGAACGCTATGCCGGCCGCGTCGGCGAGCGAGTCGACACCGCCGCCGATGTTGCGCGCCAACAGGTTTCCCGTTCCTCCGGGCAGCAGACCGAGCGGTACGGCGGTCCCGGCCAGCACCTGGGCGACGGCCCGCACCGTGCCGTCCCCGCCGAGGGCGCACACCAGCTCGGTGCCGTCTGCGAGGGCCTGGGTGGTTTGGCCGAACCCGGGGTCGTCCTCGGTCGTCTCGACCAGGCGCGGCGCGGCCAGACCTGCGGAAGCGGCGGCCGTGGTCAGGACCTCGCGGGCCTCGTCGACGTCGACCTTGATGGGGTTCACGACGACCGTGATCACCGACGCGTCTCCTCGCCGGCCGGGCGACGCCGCAGCCAGGCCCAGGCGAGGAGGGCGGCGATCAGGCCGTTGAGGATGGCCACGGAGACGTCGGTGAGGTGGTGCATCCCGCGGTAGAGGCGGGCCGAGGCGACGAGCAGAGGGACGAGGAGGCAGATCGTCACCGTGAGGACGCGCAGCACCGGTCGCCGGATCTGCAGGGCCAGCAGCGCAAGCGTGACGTACAGCCCGGTGGCTGCGCCGCTGTGGCCGCTGGGGTAGCTGGACGTCGGAGGTGAGTGGTCGAGCTTGACGACGTCGGGGCGCTGCCGATCGATCAGCAGCGTCGTGAAGAAGAAGACGATGCCCTGGAGCGAGATGGCGATCAGTGGCACGACGGTGAACCACCAGCGTCGGGTCCGCCACCAGATGACGGCCATCGTGACGATGCAGACGCCGACGATGCTCACCGTGGCGCCGGTCCACGAGAAGAACAACGTGATGTCGTTGAAGACCGACGTGCGCCGAGCGGCGAGACTCCTGTTGAGCGCCTCCTCGCTGCGACCCATGTGCTTCAACGGCCCGTCCGCGAGAGCCCAGCCGAAGGCGAGGACCACCAGCCACCACACGGCCGTGGGCGCCAGTGCTCGCACCCCGAGGTCGCGCGCGGCCTCACGAGCGGTGGGACGGGACCGGTCGTCCTGCCATCGGGTCAGGTAGGCCATCAAAGGACCCCTTTCGTGGAGTCGGTAGGTGATGGTGGGCTCCAGTCGGTGTAGCCGGCGTACGACGCCAGGCAGATGCCACAGCCCAGGACCACTCCGGCCACCACGTCGGAGGGGAAGTGGGCACCCAGGAGGACCCGGTCAGCACAGGTCACCAGCACCCAGACCACGCCGACGGCGAGCAGCGCACGTCGGGCTCTCTCGTTCAGCACCGGATGCAGCAGCACGAGGATGACCGTGACCACGATGGCGTTGTTCGTCGAGTGGCCGGATGGGAAGGAGTACCCGGTGTGGACGTCGAACGGGTTCTCGACGACCGGCCGGGCCCGCTGCACCAGCGCCTTCAGGACCGAGGCGATGGTCCAGCCGGTGGCCATCGTGGCCAATGCCCACAGGGCGCGCGTGTGCAGGTGAAAGCGGAACCACGCCACCGCGCAGGCTGGCAGCCCCACCACCAGGTAGACCACCCACGGCTGGCTGATCGCCTGCCACCCGCTCGCCAGGGAGCGGAGCCAGGGACGGGGCCGGGTGAAGTCGGTGGCCCGGACGATGACGTTCTGGTCCAGGGTCACCAGAGGGCCGAACCTGGTGCGGATCAGCAGGGCGAGGACGCCGATCGGGACGGCGACGACGACGGCGTAGACCACGGCGCGGGTCAGCCGCTGCAGGCGCCAGCGTCGACCCGAGATCACCCAGGCACCGTAGGGGGGCCGAGGCGAGGTGCGCGCGCCGAACTACGCGCGGACGGAGTAGTCGAGGAGCAGGAATCCACGCGGAGACGTCGAGGCACCGGTCAGCTCCAGGCGCGTGGCCGGCGCGCCGTCGAACAGCTTGCCCCCGGAGCCCACGACGGTCGGTGCGACCACCAGACGGAGCTCGTCCACGACGCCGGCGGCGAGCAAGGCCCGCGCGACGGAGATGCTCGCATGCACTCCGATGTCGCCTCCAGGCTCGTTCTTCAGTGCTGTCACGAAGTCGACCAGCTCGCCGTCGACCACGGTCGTGCTGGCCCACTCACGAGTCGAGCGGGTCGGGAGGTCGCGACGTACTTCGCGACGCTGTTGATGAACGTCGCGAACGGCTCGATGTCGCTGTCGGGCCAGTAGCCGGCCCATTCGTCGTAGCTCCGCCGCCCGAGGATGACGGCGTCCTGGCTCGCGATGACGGCGCCCAGGTTGGCGTCCATCTCGTCGTCCCAGTCGAAGAACTCGTCGGGGCGCTCGGCCACGCCGTCGAGGGACATCAGCTCGTACACGACGACTTTGCGCACCCGGACCACCTCCGCAAGCGACACCAGAGCCGCCGAGCCTACGTCGGAGAAAGGACAGGTCGTCTATGACGTTGGCCTGTGACCGGCGCGCTGGCCCCATACGGTCGCGCCATGATGCGCATGCGGGCGGTCCCGGCAATCGCCGTCCTGTACCTGATCTCGAGCCGCTCGAGTGGCGGCAGCTCAGTCGGATCGTCGCCTGCCACCGCGCACGTCCCCCCGCCCACGCCGAGCACCACCGCGACACCCGCGCCGACTGTGACGGCGGAGCCGCAGACACTTGCCGCAGCCACCAAGCTGGCGAAGGAAGAGACCGCTCGCTGGGCCGCCGACGACATCGCCGGAGCCTGGGAACTGTGGACGGCCGCCGGGCAGGACGCGATCTCCCAGGGGGACTACGTCAGGTTGATCCGCGGCTGTCATCCGGATGGCCCGATCCCCATCAAGGTGTCGAATGTCAGGCTCGCCACCGCTTCACCTGCAGTGGCCCGGATCGGCTTGGGCATGATTCAGGGCGCCTACGACATCGTGTACGAGGACAGCCAATGGCGTTGGCAACCGACGCAGGACGACAGGGCCGACTACAAGCTGGGCTGGAAGAGAGCCCTGGCCAAGATCGAGGCTGAGGAGGCCTGCGACTGACTGCGGGCGCACGACGCTCGCTTGACGGGTGCCCTAGGTCCGGGCGTGTGCTCGGTGAGCGCCCCGATCAGCCCTGCCCGCCAGTACCGACGGGTCGCACGTTCCCCGTGCTCTGCCGCACGCCAGACGAACATCAGTCGATCACCGAGGACGCCATGAGGATGACCCGTGGGCGCACCGCCAGGAAGCATCCGACTAGGCCCACCGACTGGGCGTACGGCGCCCCGTCCACTCCGGTGGGCGGGGCGTCGTTTGCCTCAGGATCAGCGGCCTCATCGGGCCGGAGGTCCGGTGATGTGTGCGATAGTTGGGGGTGGATGCAGCCGATTGTCGGCATGATTCCGAGTGGCTCACTCCTCTTAGCGCCTAGCTAGCCTCCGGCCTTGGACCGCTCGCCTCGGAGTAGGCGGACGCCATGAGCACGGACAGCAGCAACTTCCAGCCCTGGGATGGCACGCCCCTCGGCGGCATCTTGACCACCACAGAGGGCAACCGGACCACCGTGCGGCTCGAAGGCGACATCGACCTGGCCATGGCTGAAGAGTTCGGCCAGCTCCTCCTGAGCCTGCCCACCACCTCTTCGCTGATCGTCCTGGACGTGGCCGGCCTGAGGTTCTGCGACTCCACCCTGGTCAACTTCGTCTCCGCCATGCACCACTACCTGCCCGTGACGGTCGCGCCCCCGAACCGATGGGTCGTCGAGCTGCTACGCGTCGTCGGCCTGGCCGACAAGGTCAGCTTCCTCGACGCGCCCTGACCCGCGGGGACTGGCCCCCAGGACAACAACCTGGGGGCCAGCCGTGCAGCGCTGCCGACGGGCCAGCGTTTGAACGCCCTCTTGGCTTGAGGCCACCGGTGGCTGGCCTGCGACGTGCCTGCAGCTCCACGCTGTCAGCCGGCGCCGAGACGCGCACCCCGGCCACCGTTCCGAAGGGACGACCAGGCGTATTGTCTGGCTAGCTTGTGGGACCAAACTCGCTGACGAACCGCTGCTCCAGAGCCCGCGAACCTCCAAAGTCCAGGTCCGCTCGGGTCCCGCCCCAGTCGGCCAGCCAAGCGTCGAGCCACCGCCGGTCCCCTTCGACGAGGTGCTGGTCCCCGTCGACCTCCAGGAACCAGCTCCCGCCGACCCAGGTCACGCGGACGGTCACGACGGCCAGCCGACGGCCGTCAGCTCGGCGATGACGATTTCGGCGACCATCCGTAGCTTGATGTTGTCCGTCTGTGAGCGGCGGGCGAGGTAGTCGAAGGCCCGGTCCAGGTCCAGGCCGTACCTGAGCATGAGCATGCCCTGGGCGGCACCGATCATCTGGCGGGAGACGAGCGCGTCCCGGAGCTGCTGGATCTCCTCGCGGGCCTGGTCCAGCTCGTCGGCCCGCCCCGGCGGGCGCACCGTCCTGCTGTGGTTGCACGCGGGACTTTTACACGTCGCCGGCGCGGCGTGGCACACCCAAAAGGGGGATCCGGTCGACCGCGAGGTGAGACCGGGCGCGGGCCTGCCGACTCGCAGGGGGTGGGGAGCGAGCAGACAGCCGCGCGCGACGAGGCGCGTGACGTCGCCCCGTGGGTGCTCACTGCTGCGGTGCTCCTGGCAGCGCGGTCGCGGGCGGCGGCCTCAACATCGACAGCGTCCGCGGAGCGATCGAAGGGGCCGGGCTCGCCGCCTTCGTGATCGCCACTCTGGCTGGTCCAGAGTTCGCCGAGCACGCCATGCAGCGCCGTGAAATGCGGGCGAGCGCCACCACCGACCACCGCTGGTAGGGCTACCCCGCGGCAGGGATAAGCGTCGGGGTGAGCCCCCGCTGCCCGGCCGGACCTCCGCTCGCCGTGCCCCTCGTTCGGACAAATATCGGACAGTGAGAGGCTGACAGCGTTTTCCGCAGGTCAGCGGCCCTTTATCGCCTAGATGTCGTAGTAGAGCTCGAACTCGTGCGGGTGCGGACGCAGCCGGATCGGGTCGACCTCGTAGGTCCGCTTGTAGTCGATCCACGTCTCGATCAGGTCGGGGGCGAACACGTTGCCCTCGGTGAGGTACTCGCTGTCCGCCTCGAGGGCGTCGAGCACCTCGGGCAGCGAGCCCGGCACCTGCTGGATCGACGCGTGCTCCTCCGGCGGCAGCTCGTAGAGGTCCTTGTCGATCGGGTCCGGCGGCTCGATCCGGTTCTTGATGCCGTCCAGGCCGGCCATCAGCATCGCCGAGAACGCGAGGTACGGGTTGCTCGACGGGTCGGGCACGCGGAACTCGATCCGCTTGGCCTTCGGGTTCGAGCCGGTGACCGGGATCCGGACGCAGGCCGAGCGGTTGCGGGCCGAGTAGACCAGGTTGACCGGGGCCTCGAAGCCCGGCACCAGCCGGTGGTAGGAGTTGACCGTCGGGTTGGTGAACGCCAGCAGCGAGGGCGCGTGCTTGAGCAGGCCGCCGATGTACCAGCGCGCGATGTCGGACAGCCCGCCGTAGCCGGCCTCGTCGAAGAACAGCGGCTCGCCGTCCTTCCAGAGCGACTGGTGACAGTGCATGCCCGATCCGTTGTCACCGAACAACGGTTTCGGCATGAACGTCGCGGTCTTGCCGTGGGCGTGAGCCACCGACTTCACGACGTACTTGAAGAGCATGACCTTGTCGGCCGACTTGGCCAGGGTGTCGAACCGGTAGTTGATCTCGGCCTGTCCGGCCGTGCCGACCTCGTGGTGCGAGCGCTCGACCTGCAGGCCGAGCGCCTCGAGGGCCAGGACGATCTGGTCGCGCAGGTCCGCGTAGTGGTCGACCGGCGGCACCGGGAAGTACCCGCCCTTGTACGGCGTCTTGTGGCCGAGGTTGCCACCCTCCTCGACCCGGCCGGTGTTCCAGGCCGCCTCGATCGAGTCGATGTAGTAGTAGCCGGCGTTCTGCTTGGTCTCGAACCGCACGTCGTCGAAGATGTAGAACTCGGCCTCGGGGGCGAAGAACGCCGTGTCGGCGATGCCCGTCGACTGCATGTAGGCCTCGGCCTTGGCGGCCACCTGGCGCGGGTCCCGGCTGTACGGCTCGTCGGTGTAGGGGTCGACGATGCCCATGTTGATGTTGAGCGTCGTCTCGGCGCGGAACGGGTCGAGGTACGCGGTGGACAGGTCCGGGATCAGCTTCATGTCGGACTCGTGGATCGCCTGGAAGCCGCGGATCGAGGACCCGTCGAACATCTGGCCCTCGGTGAAGAACTCCGCACCCACCGACTCGGCCGGCACGTTGAAGTGCTGCATGACGCCGGGCAGGTCGCAGAAGCGGACATCGACGAACTTCACGTCCTGGTCCTTGATGAACTTCAGGACCTCATCGGCGTGGGTGAACATCCAACCTCCTCCAGGCAAGGGCCCGATGCCGCTCGCCGGTTGCACGCTAGGAAACCGCGGTGTCGGCACAGTGTCCCGGATGTTTCGGCGCTGTTACCAGGGCCCCCTCGTCGTGACGTCCAGATGAATCGGGGCACCCCTCATCGGCCCAGTAGCCTGGCCGTCATGGTCGACCGCCGTGACATCGGCTCCTGGCTGCAAGGGCCCGGAAGTCTCAACCCCGACGCCCAGCCCCCGGGCGTCCGGCTGGGACTGCCGGCCGACGGCCCGGGCTCGGTGGCCCGGTTCGGCCGCCGCATCGGCGCCATCGTCGTCGACTTCGTGCTGTGCGACCTGATCGCCGGCTTCTTCGGCTACTCCCTGACCGGACCGAACTCCGGCGGCCGGACCTTCATCCCGCTCCTGGTCTTCGCCGCGGAGAACCTCCTGCTGGTCGGGACGGTGGGGTTCACCGTGGGTCATCGGCTGTTCCGGCTCCAGGTGCACCGCCTGCAGGGCGGCCTGCCCGGACCGTTCCTCGCCTTCGTCCGCACCCTGCTGCTCTGCCTCGCCGTCCCGGCGCTCATCTGGGACCGCGACCAGCGCGGCGTGCACGACCGGGTGCCCGGCACGGTGCTGGTCCGGATCTAGGCGACGCGCGCTGCGGCGCGGTCCGCCACCAGCGAGGGTCGCCACCAGCGAGGGTCGCCACCGGCGAGGTTGGCCTCAGCCGGTCCGGCGGGGCGCGCTCCGCGCGGACGTCAGCTCCTGGAGGGCGGTCACCGCGCCGACCGCGGCGAACGCCTCCCTCCGCTGACCCGCGCGCTCCTCGTCAGCGCGGACCGAGCGAGCCGCGTTCGCGATGGACCCGGCGCACACGGCCGCATCGAGATGACGCCCGAGAGCCGTGACGAGCCGGAGATGGCGCGTGGTCTGCATGCCGTCCAGACAACTCCGGCGATGTTTCCCCGCGATGACCGCGACGCAAAGATCCGGTGCACGTTGCACCGGCCGGGACGGTCAGGAAGAGCGGGGCGGTCAGCGGCCGCGCATGGCCCGGCGGTCCGGCCGGGCCCGGGAGGGGTCCATGCCCTTGGGCACCGGCATCTTGACCCCGCCGAGCGCCTTGAGCCGCTTGTTCACCGCGTCCACCTCGGGCTTGGTCAGCTCCGGCCGCATCCGGCCCAGCTTCTTGGCCAGCCGGTGCACCGGCACCTCGTCCTCGCCGTCGCCCGTGCGCAGCACGTGGACGGGGACGTTGGGAGCCACCCGGTTGACCCGCTTGCGCTCGGACTCCACGAGGCGGGCCGCCCTCGACCGCGGCCCCTCGGCCACCAGGACGACGCCGGGCCGCCCGATCGCGCGGAACACCAGGGCCGCGCTGTGCAGGTCACCGGGACGGGTGGCCTCGGCCGCGACCGGCTCCTGCTCGTAGTACCAACCCCGGCGCAGGGCACTGAGGGCGGCACCCGACGCGCCCGCCTGGCCCTCCAGCTGGCGGTACGCCGCGCGCTCGGCCCGGCGGGCCAGGACGATCACCGCGCCGAGCACGGCGAGCGGGATGCTGATGATGAGGAAGTACAGCCAGTGGTGGATGAGCAGGCCGACCAGCGTGAAGACGACGACGACGGCCAGGGACACGCCCAGCATCCACCAGGTGATCGCCGGGTCCAGCCGGCGGGCGGCGAGGTAGGTCTGCCGGATCTGCGCGAAGCGTCCCGGCTTCTTCTCCGTGGCCGCATCGGCCGTGCCGGCCGCCTTCGCTGCCCTCTTCGCCGACCTGTCCGCGCGCGCCATGCCGCTCAGGATACGGCTCCGGGGCGCCCCGTCGTCTCGCTCAGACCGCGGGGCGGGCAGCCATCAGGCTGGCCGCCTCCTGCCGGGCGCTGCCCTGCTCGGCCAGGTGCGCGAGCTGCTCGGGGATCTGCTGCCCGCGCCGGGTCATCGCCTGCGCCCAGAGCCGACCGGCCCGGTACGACGAGCGGACCAGCGGCCCGGCCATCACGCCGGCGAAGCCCAGGGCCTCGGCCTCGGCGGAGAGCTCCACGAACTCCTCGGGCTTGACCCAGCGGTCCACGGGGTGGTGGCGGGGGCTCGGGCGGAGGTACTGCGTGATCGTCAGCAGGTCGGTCCCGGCGTCGTGCAGGTCGCGCAGCGCGACGCTGACCTCCTCGCGTGTCTCACCCATGCCCAGGATCAGGTTGGACTTGGTCACCAGGCCGGCCGCGCGCCCCTGGCTGATCACGTCGAGCGAGCGGTCGTACCGGAAGGCGGGCCGGATCCGCTTGAAGATCCGGGGCACGGTCTCGACGTTGTGGGCGAAGACCTCGGGTGCCGCGTCGAACACCTGCTGCAGCAGCTCGGGGCGACCGGAGAAGTCCGGCACCAGGATCTCCACGCCGGTGCCCGGGTTCAGCGCGTGGACCTGGCGGATGGTCTCGGCGTAGAGCCAGGCGCCCTCGTCCTCGAGGTCGTCCCGGGCGACACCGGTGATCGTCGCGTAGCGCAGCCCCATGGCCTGGACGCTGGTCGCCACCCGCCGGGGCTCGTCACGGTCCAGCGGCTCCGGACGGCCGGTGTCGATCTGGCAGAAGTCGCAGCGCCGGGTGCACTGCTCGCCGCCGATGAGGAAGGTCGCCTCGCGGTCCTCCCAGCACTCGAAGATGTTGGGGCAGCCGGCTTCCTGGCAGACCGTGTGCAGGCCCTCGCGCTTCACCAGCGCGTGCAGCTCGGAGTACTCCGGGCCCATCGTCGCCTTGGTCTTGATCCAGGACGGCTTGCGCTCGATCGGGGTCTCGGCGTTGCGGGCCTCCACCCGCAGCATCCGCCGTCCTTCGGGTGCGACGCTCACCCCTCCAGGGTAAGCCCGCGGGTGCAGCCGGCCGCAGGCGGCCGGGTGGGTCGCCCATAGGGTCACTCCCATGGACTTCCGCATCATGGTCGAACCGCAACAGGGCGCGTCGTACGACCGACCTGCTCACCGTCGCGCAGCACGCCGAGAGCCTGGGCTTCGAGGGGTTCTTCCGTTCCGACCACTTCCTCGCGATGGGGGAGTACGCCGAGGACGGCGCGAGCGGCCTGCCCGGGCCGAGCGACGCGTGGACGACGCTGGCCGGGATCGCACGGGAGACCGTCGACGCTGCGACTGGGGACGCTCGTGACGTCGGCGACGTTCCGCCACCCCGGCCTGCTCGCCGTGCAGGTCGCCAACGTCGACGACATGTCGCAGGGCCGGGTCGAGCTCGGGCTCGGGGCCGGCTGGTTCGCGGCCGAGCACGAGGCGTACGGGATCCCGTTCCCCGACGTCCACGAGCGGTTCGACCGGCTGGAGGAGCAGCTGGCGATCGTCACGGGGCTGTGGTCGACCCCCACCGGCGAGCGGTTCGACTTCACCGGCCAGCACTACCGCCTGGTCGACGCACCGGCGCTGCCGAAGCCGGTCCAGTCGCCGTTGCCGGTCATCGTCGGCGGCCACGGGCGGCGGCGTACGCCGGCCCTGGCCGCGCAGTTCGCCAGCGAGTTCAACGTCAACTTCGTCCCCGCGACGGAGGTGGCCGAGGTGTACGGCCGGGTGCGCGCCGCGTGCACGGCGATCGGCCGCGAGCCGGACAGTCTCGTGTACTCCTTCATGCACATCGTGTGCTGCGGCACGTCCGACGCCGACCTGACCCGGCGGGCCGCCGAGGCGGGCAGCACCCCGGACGCCCTGCGCGCGGCCGAGGCCTTCGCCGGCTCGCCGGCCGAGCTGGTCGACCGCTTCGGCCGGCTGGCCGAGGCCGGTGCCACCCGGTTCTACCTGCAGCTCAACGGCCTTGCCGACCTCGACCACCTGGACCTGGTCGCGGCGGAGGTGCTGCCGCAGCTGCGGTAGGCCGGGCGCCTCGCCGTGCACGTTCGGACGAACGCCGGAGCGGATGTTTCGGGCGATCGTTCAGGAAATGGTCGCCTCCCGGGCACAAGGGCTCAAGCGCCGGGCCATCCCCTGCCGATAGTCATGGCGTGATGCGGGCATCAGGCCCGCCGGGCCGCAAGGGAGGCGCCCGATGAGCACCATCAACCTGACGGGGACCGGGACGACGGCGCCGGTCTACTCGCACCCGGTGATGCGCGCGACCGCGATGTCCTCGGTCGATCGGCCTGGTCGCCGGGCTGGTGCTCGGCCTGGTCACGCAGGCGCGGGAGCACGACGCGGGCTGACGCCCGCGAGGTCCAGCACCTCGGTCATCCGGCGCTCGACGTACGGCATCGCCTCCGCGACCGCGCACGTCCCGCCCCAGCTCGGCGCTCAGCGAGGTCACGCCGGCATCGGCGATGCCGCACGGCACGAACGTCTCGAACGCGCTGAGGTCGCAGTCGCAGTTCAGTGCGAACCCGTGCATCGTCACGCCCTGGGCGACCCGGATCCCGATCGCGCCGATCTTGCGGTCCGGGCCCGTGCCCGTCGGCCGGATCCAGGCCCCGCTACGGCCCTCGACCCGGCCGGCCGTCGACGCCCGAGGTCGGCGCAGACCGCGATCATGCGCGGTCTCCAGCCGGCGCACGTGGCCCACGACGTCGACCGGCTCCGGCAGCCGCACGATCGGGTAGCCGGTGATCTGACCCGGGCCCGTGCCAGGTGATCTTGCCCCCGCGGTCGACGTCGACCACGGGCGTCCCGTCGAACGGCCGCTCGTGCGGCTCGGTGCGCTTGCCCGCGGTGTAGACGGCGGGGTGCTCCAGCAGGATCAGGGTGTCCGGGCGCTCGCCCGAGACGACGGCAGCGTGGACCTCGCGCTGCTGGTCCCAGGCCTCGAGGTAGGGGACGACGCCAGGCCCGCAGGATCTCCAGCACGCGGTCCAGGCTACGCCGGTGGGCCGGAGCGCCTGTCGGACCGGTGCGGCATGCTGGTGCCCGCATCGTCAGCCGGCCACCGCCGACTCAGGGGAGCCCGCAGCATGACGCACGACACGTCCGCGCCCGCCACTGCCGTGCCTCGCCGCCCAAGCCGACCCGGCCGCGCTTCCTGCCGGCGTTCGCCGCTGCTCGCCGTCGTGGCCTTCCTGCTCGGCGGGATCGGCGGCAGCTTCGAGGGCAAGCTCAGCGACGTCCAGAAGAACGACAACTCCGCGTTCCTGCCGTCGTCGGCCGAGTCCACCAAGGTGGCCAACGAGTCCGACAAGTTCATCACGGTCCAGAACATCCCCGGCTTCCTCGTCTACCAGCGCGCCGGCGGTCTGACCGCCGAGCGACAAGGCCAAGGTCGCGGCCGACCGGGCCAAGATCGCCGCAGCTCCCCGGCGTCGACTCGCACCCAGCTCGGGCAGCCGCAGGTACTCCCAGGACGGCACGCACCGCCTCCCTGTCCGTCCCGCTCGTCGCCTCGCGCGGCGGGACCGACCTGACCGGACCCGAGCTGAGCGACAACGAGAAGGCGGTCATCAAGATCGCCCAGACCGGCAACCCGGCCGGGCTGGTCGCCCACAGCGCGGGCGCCGGCGGGCTGCTGGTCGCGTTCATCGACGCGTTCCAGGGCATCGACGGCAAGCTGCTCGGCATCGCCGGGCGTCGTCGTGATCGTCCTGCTGCTGCTGGTCTACCGCAGCCCGGTCGTGTGGGTCTTCCCGCTGTTCAGCGCCGCGCTCGCCCTCGGACTGTCCTCGATCGTCATCTACGTCCTGGCCAAGAACGACGTCATCACGCTGAACGGCCAGAGCCAGGGCATCCTGTCCGTCCTCGTGATCGGTGCGGGCACGGACTATGCCCTCCTGCTGATCAGCCGGTATCGCGAGGAGCTGCACGAGTACGACGACCGCGTCGACGCGATGATCCGGGCCTGGCGCGGTGCCGCGCCGGCCGATCTTCGCCTCGGCCTGCACCGTCGTCATCGGTCTGCTCTGCCTGCTCGTCAGCGAGCTGAACTCCAACCGTGGGCTCGGCCCGGTCTGCGCGATCGGGATCGCGAGCACGCTGTTCATGATGCTGTTCTTCCTGCCGGTCGCCCTGCTCTTCCCCGAGCGTCGCTGGTGACCGCCGTCGTCGCGGGCCGCCGTGCGCGCCGTGCTCGGCTCGGCCATCGCTCGGGCGCTCGGCTCCTCATCGGCTTCCTGGCCGTCGTGGCGTCGTTCGCCGGCTCTCGCGGCTCGGCTCGCCGGCGGGCGCTGCGGTCAGCGGCCGGGAGGCACCTGCCGTGGTTCGCTCGGATCCCGGCCGGGCGCTGGATCTTCTGGCCGCGCACGCCGCACGTCGACCACGCCGTCGACATCGCCACCCATGGCCTGTGGGGCCGGGTCGCCGCCTGCGGTCGGCCGTCACCCCGCGGCGGTTCTGGGCGGTCACCGCCGTCATCCTGCTGGCGTTCGTGGCGCTGGTCCCGGGCCTGCGCACCAACGGCCTGCCCATCACGGACTCGTTCACGAACACCCCGGACGCGCTGGTGGGGCAACGGATCTACGACGCGAAGTTCGACCAGGGGGCGGGCACGCCGGCCGTGATCACCACGCGACGCCAGCCAGCAGGCGGCGGTCATCGCGGCGGCGGCGAAGGTCAAGGGCGTGGCGACCGGTCCCGGTGCGGTCTGCGTCCAGCCCGACTACGCCAAGCTCGCCGCGGCGGCCACACGGCCGGCGGTGCAGCACTCGACGGCCGGCCCGGACGGCTGCCTGCCCGACTGCTCGACGCGTCGCTCCGATCGGCGGCCGCACGGTCATCAACGCGCAGCTCACGTCCTCGTACGACAGCAAGCCGGCGTACGACGCGATCAAGGCGCTGCGGACGGCCGTGCATGCGATCCCCGGTGCCGCACGCCGAGGTCGGTGGCCAGGCCGCCATCCAGCTGGACACCCTGGACGCCTCCGCGCGCGACAGCCGGGTCATCATCCCGCTGGTGCTCGTCGTCATCCTGATCGTGCTGATGATCCTGCTGCGAGCGATGCTGGCTCCGTTGCTGCTGATCGCGACCGTGGTCCTGTCGTTCACCGCCACCCTCGGCGTCTGCTCGGTGGTGTTCAACCACGTCTTCCACTTCGCCAACGCCGACCCGTCGTTCCCGCTCTTCGCGTTCATCTTCCTGGTCGCGCTCGGGATCGACTACAACATCTTCCTGATGACCCGGGTGCGCGAGGAGACGCTGCAGTTCGGCACCAGATCCGGTGTGCTGCGTGGGCCTTTCGGTGACCGGCGGGGTCATCACGTCGGCCGGCATCGTGCTCGCGTCGACCTTCGCCGTGCTGGGCGTGCTGCCGATCGTGTTCCTGGCCGAGATCGGCTTCGCGGTCGCCTTCGGCGTGCTGATGGACACGTTCATCGTCCGGTCGCTGCTCGTGCCGGCGCTGTCCTACGACATCGGCCGGCGGATCTGGTGGCCGAGCAAGCTCGCGCACGCCCAGCAGCCGGGACCAGACCGGCCGAGCCTGCAGGTCGGACCCCGGGCGGGCACCTGCGAGCCGGGGCGTCGTCGGGCTACGGCGCAGGGAGCAGCCGGGGCTCCAGCGCTCCTCGACGGCCTGGTCGCCGTCGCGACGTACGACGTAGGCGCCCTTGCCGGCGCGCTCGGTGACGGCCTCGACCAGCTCGGTGCCCGCGGTAGACGCAGCCCGACCCCGTCGTCGGTGCAGTGGGTCTCGCCGAGCGTGCCGTCGGCGACGAGCTCGTGCACGAGCGGGCGGCGCCGGTCCTCCGAGTCGAAGTGCACACCATTGTCGTACGGCAATAGCGCCAGGCCGTTGGTCACCGGGTCGAGCCGGGGCCGGAACGAGTCCGTCGTGCCACCGCGGAACCAGCAGATCGACCCGGCACTGACCCCGGCCAGCACGACGCCGGCCTGCCCACACCCGGGGGAAGATCGCGTCCAGGCCGTGCGCCCGCCAGACCGCGAGCAGGTTGACCACCGAGCCGCCGTTGACCCAGACGACGTCCTGCTCCATCAGGTGCCCCTCGACGTCGTCGACGCTGGGCATGGGGAACAGGTTCAGGTGGCTCAGGTCGAAGCCGTCCAGCCGGGCCGCCTCGTCCAGCTCGGCGTTGAACGATCGCTGATCCCCGAGCGCGGTGCCGACGTGGACAGATGCGCGGTGCCCGTCCGTCGACCCCGGACAGCTCGACGGCGTGGTGGACCAGCCGGTCGAACCGCAGCCGGCTGCGCGTGCCCGGGCGGTATCCGCCGGACGTGGCCAGGATCGTGGGGGAGTCGGCCGGCACGCCGTCGACCCTAGTGACGCGCCGAGGCTGTGGACAGCCGGAGCGGCGAGCCGCCGGGTTGCGGTTGGGTTCGACCATGGGGCAGGCAGCGGCGACCGGGGTCCCGGTCCGGGAGGAGCCGCCCGCGGTGCCGGGCTACCTCGTGGGCCAGCGGCTCGGGACCGGCAGCACGAGCCAGGTCTGGTCCGCGCTCGCGCTGGCCGACCGGACCCAGGTCGCCCTCAAGGTGCTGACGATCGAGGAGTCGCTCGACCGGGTGGGCGCGGGCGAGGTCGCGCTGCTGCGGGCGCTGTCGCACCCCCATGTCGTCCGCCGGTGCGACGACCTCGACCTGCCGGACGGGCGCACGGTGCTCGTGCTGGAGCTGGCCGGTGGCGGGAACCTCGCCCGCGTCGTCCGGGCCCGCGGCCACCTGTTGCCCGGCGAGGTCGTCACGGTGACCACCGCGGTGGCGACGGGTCTCGCGGAGCTGCACCGGATGGGCGTCACCCACGCGGACGTCTCTCCCGGGAACGTGCTGCTGCATCTGGACGGCCGCCCGGTGCTGGGCGACGTCGGCCGGTGCCGGGTGGCCGGCGAGCGACGAGCGGCCGTCCACGGCACCGACGGCTTCGTGGACCCCGACGTCCTCGCCGGCGCAGAGCCCGGGCCGGCCTCGGACGTCTACGGACTGGGGGCACTCGGCTGCTTCTGCCTCACCGGCCGGCCGCCCTCGGTGGTCCCGGAGGAGCGCGCGAACGAGCTGCGCAACCCACCCACCGCGGTGCCGGCCGGCCTCTGGTCGGCCATCGCCGCGGCCCTCGCTCCCGCGCCGGAGGACCGGCCGAGCGCCGCCGAGCTGGCTCACGCGCTGTACCGCTCCTGCCCGGCCCAGCCGCTGCGGCTGGCCGGAGACAGTGACCCGGTCGAGGAGCTGACCCACCGCATCCGCCGCCTGGCCCTCGAGGCGGCCGACCGGGAGGGCGGCCGCGGGACCGGCCGGACCACCGACGCGGGCCGGGCCGCCGCCGTCGGGGGCATCCTCCGGCGTGCCTGGGGCGGAGCGCCGAGGACGGCCGCGGCCACCGCGCTGGCGGTGCTGTCCCTCGCCGCCGCGCTGGCCGGGACGGTGGATGCGCCGGCTGACGCGGACGCCCCCGCGGCCGGCCACCTCGCCGGCCGGCCGGTACGTGCGGCAGCCGCGGCACCCGGGCCCGCGTCACTCCAGCCGCTCGTGGTGGCCCTGGCGCAGCAGCGCGCAGCCGCCTTCGCCACGCATCCGGGAAGCGGCCCGGGCGGGTTCGACGCTCCCGGCAGCGCGGCGTGGACCGCTGACGCAACCGGCCTCAGGCGTCTCGCCGGGCAGGGGCTGCACTACCGCGGCCTCGACCTCTCGGTCGGGCGGGTCCAGGTGCTCGCCTCGGGACCGACGACGGCGAGGGTGGCCGTCACCTTCGTCAGCTCGGCGTACGACGTGGTGGGCGCCGACGGTGCGGTCCGGGCCCACGTGGCGGCCGAGCCGTCGCGGACGGTCGAGCTGGACCTCGTCCGCGTCACCCCCGGCTGGCGGATCGAGCGGCTCGCAGCGCCCTAGTCGTCGCGCATGACCCACGACGCAGCGGCATCGACGTCGTCGTGGATGAAGTCGAAACCGGCCTGGTCCAGCTTCCCGGGCAGCACTCGCTGACTGGCCAGGACCATCTCGTTGGCCATGCTCCCCAGGGCCACGCGCAGGACCGGCCCGGGCGCGGGCAGGAAGCTGGGCCGGTGGGCGACCCGGGCCAGCGCGTTCACCAGCTCCACCTGGCGGACCGGTTGGGGCGCGGTCAGATTCACCGGGCCGGTGGTCTCGTCGGCGAAGAGCAGGAACTGCAGCGCCCTGACCTCGTCCTCCAGGGTGATCCAGCTCCACCACTGGCGGCCGGGGCCCAGCGGCCCGCCGGCTCCGATCCGGACCAGTGGCAGCAGCCGTCCGAGCGCGCCTCCCTTGCGGGCCATGACGATCCCCGACCGTGCGGTCACCACGCGGATGCCGGCCGGCTCGGCAGCCATCGCCTCGTGCTCCCAGGCTTGCGTCACCTCGCTGAGGAAGCCGGTCCCCGGTGCGGAGTTCTCGGTCAGGAGCTCGCTGCCCCGATCGCCGTAGTAGCCGATGGCCGACGCGCTCACCAGCACCAGGGGGGTGGGCTCCAGCCGGCTCATCGCCTGCACGAGCGTGCGGGTGCTCTGCACCCGGGACTCCAGGATCAGGCGGCGGTAGCCGTCGGTCCAGCGATGGTCGCCGACGCCAGCGCCGGCCAGGTTGACCACGCCGTCGACGCCGTTCAGCGCCGCGAGGTCGACCTCGCCGGACGCCGGGTCCCAGAAGACGTCCCCGGGCTCCATCGCCTCCCGGCTGCGGACCAGCCGGCGTACCTCATGCCCCTGGCGGCGCAGCCGCTCGACCAGTGCCCGGCCGATCAGACCCGAGGCGCCGGTGACCGCGAAGTCCATCTCGTCATCCTGTCGTGGAATCGCACCGAGAGCACCCGTCCCGACCGGTCCGATCCGGCGGGAGTGGGCGTCAGAGACCCAGATCCGACTCGAACGAGCCGTCCTCGAGGCGTTCCTTGATCGTGGACAAGAATCGGGCGGCGTCCGCGCCGTCGACCAGCCGGTGGTCGTAGGAGAGCGCGAAGTAGACCATCGAGCGGATGGCGATCGTCTCGCCGCCGTCCGGGTCGGCCACGACGACTGGGCGGCGGACGACCGCACCGGTGCCGAGGATCGCGACCTGCGGCTGGTTGATGATCGGGGTGTCGAACAGGGCGCCCCGGCTGCCGGTGTTCGTCAGGGTGAAGGTCCCGCCGCCGAGCTCGTCCGGCCCGATCTTGTTGGTCCGCGTCCGCTCGGCCAGGTCGGCGATCTTGCGCGCCAGCCCGGCGATGTTGAGGTCGCCCGCGTCCTTGATCACCGGCACCAGCAGCCCGCGCTCGGTGTCGACGGCGATGCCGAGGTTCTCCTGACCGTGGTAGGTGATCTCCTCGCCGTCGATGCTCGCGTTGACCATCGGGTGGATCTTCAGCGCCTCGACGACCGCCTGGGCGAAGAACGGCAGGAAGGACAGCTTCACGCCTTCGCGGGCCTGGAAGTCGCGCTTGGCGCGGTCGCGCAGCCGGGCGATCTTGGTCACGTCGACCTCGACCACCGTGGTCAGCTGGGCCGAGGTCTGCAACGACTCGACCATCCGCTGCGCGATGACCCGACGCAGCCGGGTCATCCGCTCGGTCGTGCCGCGCTTGGCCGCGACCGACTCCGGCACCGAGGACGGCCGGGTGCTCGCGGCGGGTGCGGCAGCCGGTGCCTGCGGTGCGGGCTCGGCGGCCTTCCGGGCCTCCTCCTCGGCCTGCCGCTGGGCGGCGGCCGCGTCGAGCACGTCCTGCTTGCGGATCCGTCCCCCGACGCCGGTGCCGGCCACCGCGGCGAGGTCCACTCCGTGCTCCGATGCGAGCTTGCGCACCAGTGGCGTCACGTACGTCGCGGCGTCACCGAGCGCGTCGCCGGACGATCCCGACGACGCCGGAGCCGGCGCGCTGGGAGCAGCCGCCGGCTGCTCGGCCTGGGGTGCCGGGCTCGACTCGGCCGGCTGGCTCGGCACTGCTGACTGGCTCGGCTCTGCTGACTGGATCGGCTCTGCTGGCTGGCTGGGCTGCGGCGCGGTGGGCGCACCCGCGCCCTCGTCCGGCTCGGCCGCCGGCTGCTCCGCTGCCGCCGGCTCCTGCTGGCCCGACTCGTCCTGCTGCGACGCCTCCTGCTGGGGCTCGTCCTGCTCCGCCGACTGGTCCTGCTGCGGCTGGGGCTCGGCGGCCGGCGCAGCAGCGCCCGAGCCGACGACCGCGAGCTCGGCGCCCACGGGGACGGTCTGGTCCTCGCCGACGAGGATGCGCTGCACCGTGCCCGCCACCGGCGAGGGCACCTCGGTGTCGACCTTGTCCGTCGACACCTCCAGCAGCGGCTCGTCCACCTCGACGGTGTCGCCCTCGGCCTTCAGCCACCGGGTGACGGTGCCCTCGGTCACCGACTCCCCGAGCGCGGGCATCGTCACGGTCGTGCCGCCGGAGCCCGCGTCGCCCGACCCGGAGTCGGCCGGCGGCTGGTCCTGCTGCGGCTGGTCCTGCTGGGCCGCCGGCTCGTCGGCCGGACGCTCCTGCTGGTCGTCCGGACCCTGCTCCATGCCCGTCGCCTGGGCGCTCGCCTCGACCGGGTCCTGCGTCGACTCCTGCGCGGGCTGGTCCTGCTGGCTGGCTCGGTCCTGCTGCGGCTGGTCCTGCTGCGGCTGGTCCTGCTGGGCCTCGGGCTGCTGCTCGGAGCCCTGTCCACCGTCCTGCTGGCTGCCGGCGCCCCCGCCCTCGGCCCCCTCGCCGATCACCGCGAGGTCCGCGCCGACCGGCACGGTCTCGTCCTCGCCCACGAGGATCTCCTGGACGGTGCCCGCGACCGGGGACGGGATCTCGGTGTCGACCTTGTCGGTCGAGACCTCCAGCAGCGGCTCGTCGACGGCGACCTGGTCGCCGATCTGCTTGAGCCACCGGGTCACGGTGCCCTCGGTGACGGACTCACCGAGCGCTGGCATGGTCACCCGCTCAGACATGGGCTGAGGTCTCCTTCCGGTCCCGGCGTGTGCCGGAGTCGTTCCGCGTGACGTGCGATAGGCGTGCTGGTTGCGCTCTGCTGCACTGCCGGGCCTGCATGCGTACCGACCCCGTTCCTACCGGCACCGGGCCCGGTCCCGCGACAGGAGCCGCGGCGAGTCGGGGGAGTGCGTCGTGGCCGCCGGCTCAGTCATGGGTGTGCAGCGGCTTTCCGGCCAGGGCCAGGTGCGCCTCACCCAGGGCCTCGTTCTGGGTGGGGTGCGCGTGGATGAACTGCGCGACCTCCTCGGGGAAGGCCTCCCAGTTCACGATCAGCATGGCCTCGCCGACCTGCTCGCCCATCCGCGCGCCGGCCATGTGCACGCCGACGACCGGGCCGCTGCGCTCGCGCACCACCTTGACGATGCCGGCGGTCTTGAGGATCTGGCTCTTGCCGTTGCCGCCGAGGTTGTACTCGTAGGACTCGACGTTGTCCTCGCCGTACTTCTCCTTGGCCTGCGCCTCGGTGAGGCCGACGGAGGCGATCTCGGGGTCGCAGTAGGTGACGCGGGGGATGCCGGAGTCGACGATCGGCACCGGGGCCAGGCCCGGCGATCTCCTCGGCGACGAAGATGCCGTGGGCGAACCCGCGGTGGGCGAGCTGCAGCCCGGGCACGAGGTCGCCGACGGCGTACACGTTCTCGACGCTGGTGTGCAGGCGCTCGTCGGTGACGACCCACCCGCGGTCGATCGGTCACGCCCGCCTCCTCGTAGCCCAGGCCGGCCGAGCGCGGTCCGCGTCCGACGGCGACCAGGACGAGGTCGGCCTCCAGGGTCTTGCCGTTCTCCAGCGATGACGCGCACGCCCGAGTCGTCCTGCGTGACGCCGGAGAACTTCACGCCGGTCGTGAAGTTGATCTTGCGCCGGCGGAAGGCCCGCTCCAGCTGCTTGGACAGCGCCTCGTCCTCGAGCGGCACCAGCCGGGGCAGCGCCTCGACGATGTGCACCTCGGCGCCGAAGGACTTCCACACGCTGGCGAACTCCACGCCGATGACGCTGCCGCCGATGATCACCGCGCGCTGCGGGACCCACTCGAGGCTCAGCGCCTGGTCGCTGGTGACGACCCGGCCCTCGATGGTCAGGCCGGGCAGCGTGCGGGCGTACGAGCCGGTGGCCAGGACGACGTTGCGGCCCCTGACCGCGCGGTCGCCGACCTGGACGGTGTCCGCGGCGACCAGCCGGCCATGGCCCTCGAACGAGCTCGACCTTGTGGGCCTTCACCAGGCCCTGCAACCCCTTGTACAGCCGCTCGACGACGCCGCCTTGTACGCGTTGACCCCCGCCATGTCGATGCCGTCGCAGTGAGGACCGGACGCCGAACGTCGCTCCCTCACGGGCGTTGTCGGCCACCTCGGCCGCGTGCAGCAGCGCCTTGGTCGGGATGCAGCCGTAGTGCAGGCAGGTGCCGCCGACCTTGTCGGACTCCACCAGGGCCACCGAGAGGCCGAGCTCGGCGGCCCGGAAGGCGCAGGCGTAGCCGCCGCTGCCACCCCCGAGGATCACCACGTCGAAGAACTGGTCCTGGTCGGCCACGGAACGCTCCCTTGCAGTTCGGACGTTCATCGCGCAGGGGTGTCGCGCGATGATCGCTCGGATGGCAGGGGCCATCCTGTCACCCGAGGACCACGGCCGTTCGCTCGGCCCGAGGGCGGAGGTGGGAAGTGGCCTGGTTGCGTCGCGGCCGCAGGGCCGGGGGCTCGTCGAGCCCGTCAGGGTCGTCGGCGCGGCCCACGGTGACCAGGTCAAGGCGGCCATGGCGCACCTCAAGGACTTCGTCGCCACCCGCGCCGGCGTCGAGATGTACGTCGAGCCCCGCACCACGGTGACGCCGACGACGATCGTGCTCATCGCGACGAGCGGGGAGTGGACGCGGCGCCGGGTCGCCGACGAGCGGGCGGCGGCCGGCCTGGCCAAGGAGCTCGGCGTCCCGGTGTACGACGTCCAGCTCACCGGGTACCCCTCCCGGATGCGCGAGTGGAACTCGCAGCAGTCCAACCGCTCGGACTGAGGCTCAGCCCGCCGCGAGGTCCTCGGCCAGGGCGACCAGGGTGCGGACGGCGACGCCGGTGCCGCCCTTGGGCGTGTACCCGAACGGCTTGTCGGTGTTGAACGACGGCCCGGCGATGTCCAGGTGGGCCCAGGGGATCTGGTCCTCGCTGCCGTCCTTCGTGCCGACGAACTCCTTCAGGAACAGGCCGGCGACGAGCATGCCGCCCATCCGCTCGCCGATGTTGGCTGATGTCGGCCACCTGGGAGTCCAGGCTGGGACGCAGCTCCGGCGGCAGCGGCATCGGCCAGAACTGCTCGCCGGCGCGCTCGGCCGCCCGGCCCGATCCGGTCCCGGAGTCCGTCGTCGTTGCTCATCACCGCGGCGACCCGGGTGCCCAGGGCCACGATCTGGGCTCCGGTGAGCGTGGCCACGTCGACGATCGCGTCCGGGTGCTCCTCGCTCGCGGCGACGATCCCGTCGGCCATCACCAGCCGGCCCTCGGCGTCGGTGTTCAGCACCTCGACCGTGCGCCCGCCGTACGTCGTGAGGATGTCGGAGGGGCGCTGGGCCGTGCCGGACGGCATGTTCTCGGCCATGCACGAGCCAGGCCGATGACCCGGATCGGGAGGCCGAGCTCGGCGATCGCGCTTGACCGCGGCGGCGACCGCGGCCGCCCCGGCCATGTCCGACTTCATCGTCTCCATGCCGGCCGGCGGCTTGAGGGACAGCCCGCCGGAGTCGAACGTGATGCCCTTGCCGACGAGGGCCAGGTGCGTGCGGCCTTCGCCGGCCGGTAGTCCAGCCGGACCAGGCGCGGTGGCCGGCTGGAGCCCTTGCCGACGCCCATGATCCCGCCGTAGCCGCCCTTGGCCAGCGCCTTCTCGTCCAGGACGGTCGCCTTGACCGCGGTGCCCTTGAGGGCTGCGACCACGGCGTCCGCGAAGGCGGCCGGGGGCAGGTCGCCCGGCGCGGTGTTGACCAGGTCGCGCGTCGTGGCGACTCCCGCGGCCAGGGCCTCGGCCCGCGCGACGGCCGCGCGGACGGCCTTCTCGCGCGGGTTGGCGCCGAGCACGGTGACCGCGGCCACCGGTGGCTTGCGCGTCCTTGGCCGTCCGCCCGCGGTGCCGGGTGAACGCGTACGCACCGATGAGCGCGCCCTCGGCGACCGCACCGACGGCGGCGGCGTCGGCGACCGGCAGGGCGATGGCCGCCGAGGCCGACCCGCTCAGCTCGCGGGTCGCCGCACCGGCCGCGCGCCGCAGCACCTCCTCGTCGTACGACGACCGTCCGGCGGCCGGGCGACCCAGTCCGGTGAGGACGAGGACGGCCGCCGGGACGGCGCCGCCCGAGGGGATGCGCACGACCTGGTCCGCCGCGCCGGTCACGCCGAGCGCGGTCAGCGACTTCGCCAGGGTGGTGCGCAGGGCGCGGGGCAGCTCCGGCGCGCCACGACCCGAGGCCAGGACGGGACCGTCCGGCCCGGCGCTGACTCCGAGGACCAGCACGTCCGCCTTGATGTCCGCGGGGGACCTGTCGCTGATCCGGAGAGTCGTCACGCTCGCGATGGTAGGGGCAGAGCCGGGCATCGGTAGGTTCGGGGCATGGCAGAGCTGAGGCAGTCGCCGCTGCACTCGCGCCACGTCGGCCTCGGGGCCAAGACCGCGGACTTCGGCGGCTGGCTGATGCCGATCGAGTACGCCGGCGGTGGCGTCGTGCGCGAGCACACCGCGGTGCGCGAGCGGCGTCGGCGTGTTCGACGTCAGCCACCTCGGCAAGGCGCTGGTGCGGGGACCGGGCGCGGCCGACTTCCTCAACGCCACGCTCACGGCCGACCTGCGCCGGATCGGGCCCGGCCGCGCGCAGTACACGCTGTGCTGCGACGAGCGCACCGGCGGCGTCGTCGACGACCTGATCGCCTACCTCCGCTCTCCGGACGAGGTGCTGCTGGTGCCGAACGCGGCCAACACGGCCGAGGTCGTGCGCCGGCTGAGCGAGGCCGCCCCGTCCGGCGTCGAGGTGACCGACGAGCACGCGACGTACGCCGTCATCGCCGTCCAGGGTCCGCGGTCGGACGCGGTGCTGGAAGCGGTCGGGCTGCCCGCGGACCTCGACTACCTGCACTTCGCCGACGCCACCTGGCAGGGACGCCCGGTCGTCGTCTGCCGCACGGGCTACACGGGGGAGCGCGGCGTCGAGCTGCTGCCGCGATGGGACGACGCCGGACCGCTGTGGGACGCCCTCCTGGCGGCCGCGTCGGACGTCGACGGGCTGCCCTGCGGCCTCGGGGCGCGGGACACGCTGCGCACCGAGATGGGCTACCCCCTGCACGGCAACGAGCTCTCGCTCGACGTCACGCCGGTCGCCGCGCGGCTGTCGTGGGCGGTGGGCTGGGACAAGGAGCGGTTCTGGGGCCGCGAGGTCCTGCTCGCCGAGCGGGAGACGGCTCGGTCCGGGGTCGGGCGGCTGGCCACCGGGCTGCGGGCGACCGGGCGAGGCGTGCCACGGGCCGGCTGCTCGGTGCGCGCGGCGGACGGCGCGGAGGTCGGGCGGACGACGTCCGGGACGTTCAGCCCCACGCTGCGCGAGGGGATCGCGCTCGCGCTGCTGGACCGCTCGGTCCACGAGGGGGACGAGCTCGTGGTCGACGTGCGGGGTCGCGACCTGCCCGTCCGCGTGGTCAAGCCGCCGTTCGTGCCGGTGCGCACCGGCAGGGGCTAGAACCCGGGGGCCAGCAGAGGTCCCGACGGTCGGTCGGGACGGTCGGTCAGCCGGCCGGCAGGACGCTCTCGATCGACCGGAGAAGGGGCAGCGCGACCAGCGCTGCCGCGCCGCGGTCGAGCCGGGCGTCCAGCTGGAGCAGCGGCTCCAGCCCGAGCGCCTCGACCGCCCTCGCGGTGGCCGGGTCGGCGGACGTCGTGGCCGCGAACCACCACCACGAGGCGAGGACCGCGTGCCGTGAGGCGCTGAGGGCGGCAGCGGCGTCGGCCGCCCCGTCGATCAGCACCGGAGTGCGCCGCGCCGCGGCCCGCAGGAGCGCGCCGACGAGGACGGCGAGCACCGCAGAGCCGACGCCGTCCAGGACGGCGACCGCGTCGTCCTCCAGCCTCCGCGTGGCGTACGTGCGGTCCCGCAGGCCCTCGACGAGGCGCATCCACGCCTGGTCGTCCAGATGGCCCGAGTCGCCGACGACCTCGGTCGCCGACAGCCGCAGCAGCAGCGCGACGAGACTGCCCGAGAGCTCGGCATCGACGGACGCTGACAGCAGCAGCAGGTCGCACCCGGAGTCCACGGCGTCGTCGACCGCCGCCGCTCCGGTCGCCACGGCGTCCGCCGTGGTCAGGCCGCTCGCGAGCGACACCGGCTGAAGGGTGACCGCCTCGGCGACGGCCAGCCGGTGGACCGGGTGGTCCGCCGCCGGCTCGGCCCCGACGACGAGCAGGCTGACCCGCTGCAGCGGCCGAGGCGGGTACGTGCCCTGCAGGCCGCTCAGCCGGATGCCCCACTCGGCGAGCCGGCCGAGCCGTCCCGCCGCGGCCGTGCCCGAGCCCACGACGGCCCGGGCCGCGTCCTCGGCCTGCGGATCCGGCCGGGAGATCTCGGCCGCCGCCCGGTCGAGGGCCTCCCGCAGGGGCGCGAGGGGGTCGTCGACCTGGCCGGCGAGGTCGTCGGGTGACGCGCCGACCTCGGTGTCGTCGGCGGCATCGTCTCCCGCTGCGTCGTACGGCGACGTGACCGGCTCGTCGTACGGCTCGCTCACGGTCCTCCTCGACGGGTCTTCGCGGATGATTACGGTAGCCGCATGTCCAGCGACCGCGGCCCGCGATGAGCGGCGACGGCCCCGTCGTCCCGGTCGGGCTGCGCGTGTCCGGCCGGCGCGTGGTCGTCGTGGGCGGCGGCCCGGTCGGGCTGCGCCGGGTGTCGGCGCTGCTGGAGGCGGGCGCGGACGTCGTCCTCGTCGCGCCGGAGGCGGTGACGGCGCTGGTCGACCTGGCTGATCGGGGCCGCCTGCAGTGGCACCGCCGTGGCTACGCGCCGGGCGACCTGGACGGCGCGTGGCTGGCCGCGGCGTGCACCGCGGACCCGGACGTCAACGCCGCCGTCCTGGCCGAGGCGGAGGCACGGCGGGTGTGGTGCCTGCGGGCCGACGACGCGCGGACCGCGAGCGCCTGGATGCCGGCGACCGGCCGGAGCGGCCCGGCGACGGTCGCGGTGCACGCCGACCGCGACCCCCGGCAGGCCGCCACCCTTCGGGATGTCGCGCTCGCGGCGGTGGACGACGCGTTGCGCTCGGGGGCGGCGCCGCGCAGCCGGCCGGGTGCCGCACCGCGCGGGCGGGTGGTGCTCGTGGGCGGCGGTCCGGGCGACCCCGGGCTGCTCACGGTCCGCGGCGCGGAGCGGCTGGCCGAGGCCGACGTCGTCGTGGTGGACCGGCTCGCCCCGCTTCCCGTCCTCGACGGGCTGGCGCCGGGCGTCGAGATCGTGGACGTGGGCAAGATCCCCCGCGGCCGGTTCACCCCGCAGGAGAGCATCGACGCCCTGCTCGTCGAGCACGCCCGGGCCGGCCGGACGGTCGTCCGGCTCAAGGGCGGTGACCCGTTCGTCTTCGGGCGCGGCCGCGAGGAGGTCGAGGCCTGCCTGGCCGCTGGCGTGCCGGTCGAGGTCGTCCCGGGGGTCAGCAGCGCGGTCGCCGTGCCTGCACTGGCCGGGGTGCCGGTGACCCATCGTGGTCTCTCGCAGGGGTTCACCGTCGTCTCCGGTCACGCCGCGCCCGGGGACCCGCGCAGCCAGGTCGACTGGGCGGCGCTGGCCCGCGCCGGCACGACCCTCGTCCTGCTGATGGCCGTCGACACCCTCGGGCCCATCGCCGATGCGCTGCTCGCGGGCGGCCTGGACGCGAGCACGCCGGTCTGCTGCGTGCAGGACGGCGGGCTGGCCACGCAGCGGGTGCTGCGCTCCACCCTGGCCGAGGTCGGGACGGCCGCGCGGGAGTGGCAGCTGCGCGCGCCGGCGGTCACCGTCGTCGGCGCGGTCGCCGCGCTCGCGTCGCCCGGCGGTCACGAGATGGCGGTGGGTCGGTCGGTACCGTGACCCCCATGACGGTGCGGGCATGACGGCCGGGTCCTGGACCTGGCGCTACGAGGACTCCGACGGCCGGACGCTGAGGAAGCCCTCGTCGCAGCAGTTCCCCTCCCAGTCCGACGCCGAGTCGTGGCTGGGCGAGGAGTGGCGGACGCTGCTCGACGCGGGCGTGGACGCGGTGTACCTGCTCGAGGACGACCAGCAGGTGTACGGGCCGATGAGCCTGCGCCCGGCGGAGTGACGGGGACGCGCTCAGCGGGTCAGCACGTGCAGCAGAGCCCGGCCGTACGCCGTGGCCGCGTCGTCGTCGGCGAATTCGATCGCTCCGCCGTCGATCTGCAGGACGACCCGGAAGCCCCCGGCCCCGGCCTGCTCCAGCCGCTGGAAGGCCGGCCCGAGCGCCGTTCTCAGCTGGTCCTCGTGGGGGAGCCACACCGCCTGCTCGACGGTGACCGAGTCCAGGGCCCACTCGACGGTGCCGTTGAAGGCCAGGACCGGCTCCCCGCCGAAGTGCTGGAGGTCGACGGTCAGGTCACTGAGCACGAAGCTCTGCTCGCGCAGCTCCGGCATGTCGATCACGAACCGGTCGCCCGAGGCCGGGGACCAGACCAGGCCGCCCGTCCGCAGTGACCGGGCCAGGTCGAGGGAGATCACTCGAGCAGCTCGACCGGCACCGCCGCCAGCGCGGCCTCGATGGCAGCGGCCAGGGACCGCGCCGTCTCCGCGGTCAGCTCCAGCGCGACCCGGGCACCGGGATCGGCGCCGGGGGCCAGGAAGTCGATGTTGAGGCTGTGCGCCGCCGGCGCGTGCACCGGGTGGTCGTAGTAGACGCTGGCCACCGTGGGGCTGAACCAGCCGTGCGGTCCCTTCGCGCTGCCCTGCACCGCGATCCGCTCGGTCGTGTACGTGCACATGGTCGCTCCTTCGCTCAGGACAGGTGCCGGCCGTAGAAGGCCTCGATCCGCTGCCAGCCGTCGACCGCCGCCTCGGGCCGGTACGAGGGCCGGTCGACGGCGAAGAACGCGTGCCCCGCACCCTCGTACTCGACGTGCTCGAAGTCCTTGCCGAGCTCGCCCAGCAGCCGGGTCAGCTCCGCGACCTGCTCGGGCGAGGGGTAGGAGTCCTCCTGGCCGAACAGCCCGAGCAGAGGGCAGCTCAGGTGGGGCAGGTCGTCGTAGAGGGGGGTCACGGCGAGGGGGTAGCCCTCGCGCGGATGACCGGTGACGAACGCGCCGTAGCAGTCGACGGCGGCGTCCAGGTCCAGCCGGCAGGCGGCCAGGACGCTCTGGCGCCCGCCCGAGCAGTGGCCGATGACGCCCACCTTCCCGTTGCTCGAGCGCAGGCCCCTCAGGTACGCCGCCGCAGCGGCGACATCACCCACGAGCTGCTCGTCGCTGATCCCACCGGCGGCCCGCACCGAGGCGGCCGCGTCGTCCGGGTCGGCACCGGGAGCCTGGCGCGAGTACAGGTTCGGGCAGATGGCGTCGTAGCCCATGTCGGCGAACCGGCGCACGATCTCCTTGGTGCCGCGGTCGTAGCCGGGGAGATGGTGGATCACCACGACGCCCCCGCGGCTCTCGCTGTCGGCCGGGTACGCGGCGTACCCCTCGATCTGGTCGCCGCCGCCACCCTCGAACCACAGGGTCTGCGCGCTCAGGTCACCTCGCATGGCCTCTCCTCAGTCTCGTGCCTCGAGTCGGTGCACTCGCTGTCGCGTCGCTGCGCGCACGGGTCAGATGCCGTACGTCGATCGCCGGGCCTCGTCGTAGCGTTCACGCACCGCGGCCCCCAGTCCTGTCCGGACGGCTCGGTCTCGGCGATCACGTCGCGCTTCCAGGTGGGCGGCGCCGACTCCCCGCTGAGGACCCACGCCGCCTGGCGGGCGGCACCCAGCGCGACGTACTCGGCCTCGGCCGGTACGACGGCCGGCATGCCGAAGATGTCGGGGGCGGCCGCGCGAACCGCTCGGGACTTGGAGGCGCCGCCGATCAGGACGACGCGCTCCGCGGGGACTCCGTTGCGGCGCATGACGTCCAGCGCGTCGGCGAGCCCGCACAGCATGCCGAGCACCGCGGCCCGGGCCAGGTTGGCCGGCGTCATCGACGCCCGCCGCAGGCCGTGCAGGCTGCCGCTGGCCTCGGGCAGGTCCGGGGTGCGCTCGCCGTCGAGGTACGGCAGGAGGGTCAACCCACCCGCGTCCGGATCGGCCTGCAGCGGCAAGGCGATCGAGCCCGGCCAGGTCGGTGCCGAGCATCGTCGCGGTGGCCGTCAGGACCCGGGCGGCGTTCAGCGTGCAGGCGAGTGGGAGCTGACCACCGGTCGCGTCGGCGAACCCGGCCACGATCCCGGTGCCGTCGTGAGTGGGCTCGTCGGTGGCGGCGAACACGGCACCGCTCGTGCCCAGCGAGACCGCGACCTCGCCGCGCTCCAGGCCGAGGCCCAGTGCGGCGGCGGCGTTGTCCCCGGCTCCGGCCCCCACGACGAGGCCACCGGCGGTACGGCCCGCCTCCGCGGACGGCGCGAGGACGTGGGGGAGCGCGGCCTGGTGCCCGAGGGCCAGCTCGAACAGGTCCAGCCGGTACTGCTCGGTGGTCGAGGACCAGTAGCCGGTGCCCGACGCGTCGCTGCGGTCGGTGGTGGGCTCGGCCGAGCGCCCCAGCAGGCGCCAGGTCAGCCAGTCGTGCGGCAGCAGCACCGAGGAGACTGCGGCCGCGTGGTCCGGCTCGTGCTCGGCCAGCCAGGCCAGCTTGGTGACCGTGAACGACGGCAGCGGCACGCTCCCGACGGAGTCGGCCCAGGTCTGGGCGCCCAGGCGCTCGACCATGGCCCGGGCCTGCGGTCCGCTGCGCACGTCGTTCCACAACAGGGCCGGGCGCACCACCGCACCCTCGCGGTCCAGCGCCACCATGCCGTGCTGCTGCGCACCGACCGACACGGCCCGCACCCCGGTCAGGTCCGCGTCGTCACAGGCGCCGCCGAGGGCGTCCCACCAGATCTCCGGGTCGATCTCGGTGCCGTCGGGGTGCGCGGCGCCGGCCTGCCGGACGACGCGACCGGTGTCCGGCTCGACCACCAGCACCTTGCACGACTGGGTCGAGGAGTCGACCCCCGCCACGAGGCCCTCCTGGAACGTCGTCACGAGCGCACGCTACCCAGAGCCCGGCCGGCGCACTCACGCGGACCGGTTGCGGCGTGGGGCATCAGCTCACGTGGGCCGGCCGGCGGGCGCGTTCTTCTCGGTCTGCGCCGCGTCGCGCACCACGACGTCGCCGAGCGCCTCGTCGATCCGCCCGAGCAGCTCCGGCGGGATGTCGACGCCGCTGGCCTTGACGTTCTCCACGACCTGCTCCGGGCGGGAGGCGCCGACGAGGGCCGTGGCGACGTTGTCGTTGGCGAGCACCCAGGCGATCGCCAGCTGTCCGGGGGTCAGCCCGAGCTCGTCAGCGATCGGCACCAGCCGCTGGACGGCCGAGAGCACGTCGTCGCGCATGAACCGGCTGATCATGTTCGCGCCGCCCTTGTCGTCGGTCGCCCGCGACCCGGCCGGGGGCTCCTCACCCGGCTTGTACTTGCCGGTCAGCACCCCCTGGGCGATCGGGCTCCAGACGACCTGACTGATGCCGAGCTCGCGGCAGGTCGGGACGACCTCCTCCTCGATGACCCGCCAGAGCATGGAGTACTGCGGCTGGCTGCTGATCAGCTGGATGCCGAGCTCCGTTGCGAGACGGTGCCCTTCGCGGATCTGCGCGGCGGTCCACTCACTCACGCCGATGTAGAGCGCCTTGCCCTGGCGCACCACGTCGGCGAACGCCTGCATGGTCTCCTCCAGCGGCGTCTCCGTGTCGAAGCGGTGGGCCTGGTAGAGGTCGACATGGTCGGTCTGCAGCCGGCGCAGCGAGCCGTTGATCGACTCGAGGATGTGCTTGCGGGACAGCCCCGAGTCGTTCGGTCCGCCGGGCCCGGTCGGCCAGTAGACCTTGGTGAAGATCTCCAGGGACTCCCGTCGCTCGTTCTTCAGGGCCTCGCCGAGGACGGTCTCCGCCTTGGTGTTGGCGTAGGCGTCGGCGGTGTCGAACGTCGTGATGCCCTGCTCGAGGGCGGTCCGGACGCACTGCGTCGCGACGTCGTTCTCGACCTGTGAGCCGTGGGTGAGCCAGTTGCCGTACGTGATCTCGGAGATCTTCAGGCCGCTGTTGCCGAGGTATCGAAAGCGCATGCCCCAACCCTAGGCATGCCCGCGCCGGAGCGCCGTCCGGGAGCGGTCGGGCCGTCGAGCGAGGTGGTCTACGAGGGGTACTGCCCCCGCGCGACCTGAGCGCGAGGCATCCGGAACCGCCGGATCTGCAGCGTCCGGGTGATCGCGTAGAAGACCAGTCCGCGGTCGACCGTCCCGAACTTCTCGGTGAGCTGGCGCCGCAGCCGGAACCGCAGCAGCGCGGAGTCCGCGGCGACGGCCAGGATCATCCCGTAGGTCGCGACCGTGGTGACCAGCAGGACGGCGGGCTGCCGGGTCAGCGTGGCGAGGAACACCACGCCGACGAGCGGCAGCAGGAACTCTCCGGCGTTGAACCGCGCGTCGACGTAGTCGCGGACGTAGCGGCGCACCGGCCCCGCGTCCCGCGTCGGGAGGTGCCGCTCGTCGCCGGACAGCATGGCCGCCCGCTGGCGGGTCCGTTGCTCCCGCAGCTGCTCCCGCGAGGCCCGGGAGACGTTCTTGCGGTCGGTGGGCACCAGGGGCCGCTTGTTCGCGGCCTCGGCGACGCTGCGCTTGGGCGTCGGCCGGTTCTTGGCGCCCGGCCGCTCCGCGGTCACCGTGGGCGCCGTCGCCGTGTCCTTCTTCCGTCCCAGCACCAGCGCAGCCTACTTGGCCCACACGCCTGGTCCGTCCGCCACGGGACTCCCGGGATCCAGCGGGCGTTAGCCTGCGGAGCCATGACGCCCAGCCCGCACGACCCCGGCGCCGGCCTGGACCCGCAGCGCCTCGCCGAGCTCAGGGCGGCGGTCGCTCGCGAGCTGCCGGGGGTCCGGCGCGACCTCGAGGCCCTCGTCCGCATCCCCAGCATCTCGGTCGGCGAGGCCGACCAGACGTGGGTGGACCGCAGCGCCGAGGCCGTCGCGGACCTGCTGCGCCAGGCGGGGCTGCGGACCGACGTCGTCGTCCGAGGGCGGCCGTCCGGCGGTCATCGGCCATCTGCCGGGCCCGGACGGCGCGCCCCACGTCCTGCTGTACGCGCACCACGACGTCCAGCCGGTGGGCGACGAGGCGCACTGGACCTCGCCGCCGTTCGAGCCGCAGGAGCGGGCCGGCCGCCTGTTCGGCCGGGGAGCGGCCGACGACAAGGCCGGGGTCATGGCGCACGTCGCGGCCGTGCGCGCGCACGGCGGTGCTCCGCCGGTCTCGCTGACGATCTTCGTCGAGGGCGAGGAGGAGGACGGCTCGCCCTCGCTGGCGGCGATCCTCGAGCGCCACCACGACCGGCTGGCGGCCGACGTGCTGGTGCTCGCCGACTCGCTCAACTGGGCCGTCGGGCAGCCGGCCCTGACCACGAGCCTGCGCGGGCTGGTCGAGTGCTTCGTCGACGTCCGCACGCTCGACCACCCCGTGCACTCGGGGATGTACGGCGGGGCCGTGCCCGACTCCCTCACCGTGCTCTTCCGGCTCCTCGCGTCGATGCACGACGAGGACGGCAACGTGGTCGTGAGCGGCCTGCACTCCGGCGAGGCCGCCGACCTGGACTACCCGGAGGCCCAGCTGCGCGCGGACGCCGGCGTGCTGGACGGCGTGGAGCTGATCGGCAGCGGGTCGCTGACCTCGCGGCTGTGGACCCACCCGACCGTGACGGTGACCGGCATCGACGTGCCTTCCACCGGCCAGGCGTCGAACACCCTGCAGGCCCACACCCGGGCCAAGCTGTCGGTGCGCGTGGCGCCGGGCCAGCCGGCAGCCGACGTCTTCGCCGCCGTGCGCGCCCACCTGCTGGCCCAGCCGGCCTGGGGCGCCCGGGTCGAGGTCACCCTGAAGGAGACCGGCGAGGCCTTCGCCGCGGACGCCCGCGGCCCGGCGTACGACAGCGCCCGAGCCGCCTTCGCCGACGCGTGGGGCGTGCAGCCGGTCGACGTGGGCATCGGCGGCTCGATCCCGTTCATCGCCGACTTCGCCGCCCACTTCCCGGACACGGCGATCCTCGTCACGGGCGTCGAGGACCCGGACACCCGGGCGCACGGTGTCGACGAGAGCCTGCACCTGGGGGAGTTCGAGCGGGTGTGCCTGGCCGAGGCCGTGCTGCTGGAGCGGCTCGCCTCGCTGCCGCGCTGATGCGGGTCCTGCTCGCCCCCGACTCCTTCGGGGGCCTGCTTCCCGCGGGCGAGGTGGCCGCGGCCATGGCCCGCGGCTGGTCGCAGGCGGCTCCGGCCGACGACCTCGACCTGGCTCCGCTCAGCGACGGCGGTCCGGGCTTCGTCACCGTGCTGCACGACGCCCTCGGCGGCGAGCTGCTGCCGGTGACGGTGCGCGGCCCGCTCGGGGACCCGGTGCCCGGCGCGGTCCTGGTCGTCGACGACGGCCCCCGGACGGCCTACGTCGAGGCCGCCGAGGCCTGCGGCCGGCACCTGCTGGCCGACCCGAGGGCGGACGGCGCGACCGGCCGGCTCGACCCGACGGTGACGACGTCGTACGGCGTGGGGGAGCTGCTGGCCGCCGCGGTCTCCGCCGGCGCGCGGCGGGTGGTGGTCGGCGTCGGCGGCACCGCGACGAACGACGGCGGGGCCGGACTGCTGGCCGCGTCTGGGCGCCGGTCCGGAGGACGCCCTGGCGCACGGCGGCCTGGCCCTGGCCGGTGTCGAGCCGGGCGCCTTCGCGGGGCTGGCGTCGCTGCGCGCCCGCCTGGCCGGCGTCGAGCTCGTCCTGGCCGCGGCCACGGACGTCCCGCTGCTCGGCTTCCACGGCACGAGCGCGACGTACGCCGAGGAGAAGGGCGCCCGCCCGGAGCAGGCGCAGGCCCTGGAGGCGGCACTGGGCCACTACGCCGACCTGGCCGCCCGGTCCCTGCCGGCGGGGCGCAGCCTGCTCGGTACCGGCCCGGCCGGACAGACCGGTGCCGGAGCCGGGGGCGGGATCGGGTTCGCGCTGCTCCTGCTCGGCGCGCGGTACGTCGAGGGCGTGGCCGCCGTCGCGGAGGCGGTCCGGCTGCCCGCCCGGATCCGCGCCAGCGAGCTCGTCGTGGCCGCCGAGTCGACCTTCGACTGGCGCTCGCTGCGTGGCGGGGTGGTGGCGCGGGTCGCGGAGCTGAGCCTGGCCGCCGGGGTGCCCAGCGTGGTGCTCGCGGGCGAGGTCACGGTCGGGCGCCGCGAGTCCATGACGCTGGGGCTGTCCGGCAGCTACCCGATCGCCGAGCGTCCCGGGGACCGGTCGGCCGCCCGGCCGGACCTGCCGGCGGCGCTCGAGGCCCGGACGGCCCGGATCGCCCGGACCTGGTCCCACGGGTCGCACGGGTCGCACGGCTGACCCGCCGCGCCGTGCGTGTGGGCGCTCTCCGGTGCCGCCCGGCGGGACGACGTACGCTGGTGGGGAACAACGAGCGCGACGGGGCGGTTGCCGCCCACTGAACTTGCCCGTGAGATCGCCCGCGACACCGAAGGACGGGGTACCCCACCGATGAGCACTCAGACCGACAGCACGCAGGCCGCCGAGGCCGGAGCCACGACCGAGACCCATGGGGTCGAGCTCACGACCATCGCCGCCTCCAAGGTCAAGAGCCTGCTCGAGCAGGAGGGTCGCGACGACCTGCGGCTGCGGATCGGCGTGCAGCCCGGTGGCTGCTCGGGCCTGATCTACCAGCTGTACTTCGACGAGCGCTCGCTCGACGGCGACCTGGTCCGCGACTTCGACGGCGTCGAGGTCGTCGTGGACCGGATGTCGGCGCCGTACCTGTCCGGCGCGACGATCGACTTCGCGGACACGATCGAGAAGCAGGGCTTCACGATCGACAACCCGAACGCGAGCGGCAGCTGCGCCTGCGGCGACAGCTTCCACTGACCTCACGGGACCTCGACGAGACCTCGACCCCAACCGGGTCCGAGCACGGTCCGGGCCGCGATGCGGACCATGACCACGACGATGCGCACGGCGGGCTAACCTTCCCGCCGTGCGCATCGCTGTCACCGGGTCCATCGCGACCGACCACCTGATGACCTATCGGGGCCGGTTCGCCGATTCCCTGGTGGTCGACCAGCTGGACAAGATCTCGCTGTCCTTCCTCGTGGAGGAGCTCGAGGTCCGGCGCGGCGGCGTCGCCCCGAACATCTGCTTCGGCATGGGCAACCTCGGCCTGCGGCCGCTGCTCGTCGGAGGAGCCGGCGCCGACTTCGACGACTACCGCGCCTGGCTGGAGCGGCACGGCGTCAACACCGCGGGCGTGCGGATCTCCGAGCTGAAGCACACGGCCCGCTTCGTCTGCACGACGGACGACGACCACGCCCAGATCGCCAGCTTCTACTCCGGGGCGATGAGCGAGGCGCGCAACATCGAGCTCGAGCCGCTGCTGCTCCGCAACGGCGGCGTCGACCTGGTGATGATCAGCGCGAACGACCCGGAGGGGATGCTGCGGCACACCGAGGAGTGCCGCAGCCGCGGGTACGCCTTCGCGGCCGACCCCTCCCAGCAGCTGGCCTTCGCGGACGGCCCCACGATCCGGCGCCTCATCGACGGCGCGGCGTACCTGTTCAGCAACGAGTACGAAGCGGCCCTGATCGAGCAGAAGACCGGGTGGAGCGCCGCCGACGTCCTCGAGCGGGTCGGCACCCGGGTCACCACCCTGGGCTCGGCCGGGCGCCCGGATCGACGTCAAGGGCGCGGACCCGGTGCACGTGCCGGTGGCCCGCGAGCTGGCCAAGGTCGACCCGACGGGGGTCGGCGACGCGTTCCGGGCCGGGTTCCTGGCCGGCCTGGCCTGGGGTCTGGGGCACCAGCGGTGCGCGGAGATCGGGTCGATGGTCGCGACGTACGTCATCGAGACGGTGGGCCCGCAGGAGTACGAGCTGGGCCGCGGCGGCTTCCTGGAGCGGTTCGAGGCGGCGTACGGCGCGGACGCGGCGGCCGACGTCGCGCCCAACTTGCGCTGCCTTCGTCCCTAGCCCGGCGCCGTGACGCCCGGCCCGGTCGAGCCCCCGCCGTCGCGGTGGGCGCTGGGGCTCGAGGGCGCCCGGCCGGGGGAGGACCTGGTCGGCGTCGGCGCCGACCTGGAGCCCGGCACGCTGCTCCTGGCCTACCGGCACGGCCTGTTCCCGATGGGCCTGGGCCGGCGGGGAGCCCGGCCGATCGGCTGGTGGTCGCCGGACCCGCGCGGCATCCTTCCTCTGGACGGCCTGCACGTGTCGCGCTCGCTCCGGCGCTCGATCCGGCGGTTCGAGGTGCGGGTCGACACGGCCTTCGACCGGGTGGTCGCCGGCTGCGCCGCCCCCCACCGCGAGGGTCGCTGGATCACGCCGTCGGTGGCCCGTGCCTACCGGGAGCTGCACCGGCTCGGCTGGGCGCACTCGGTGGAGAGCTGGCCGACGGCGAGCTGGCCGGTGGCCTGTACGGCGTGGCGATCGGCGGACTGTTCGCGGGGGAGTCCATGTACTCCGCGCGCACCGACGCCTCCAAGGTCGCGCTCGCCGGTCTGGTGCGGCTGCTCGCCTCGGACCCGTCGGGGCCGCCGTCCGACCGCCTCCTGGACGTGCAGTGGCGGACCGACCACCTGGCCGGCCTCGGCGTGGTCGAGGTGCCGCGGGAGGAGTACCGGCGCCGCCTGGAGGTGGCGCTGCGGCTGCCGGTGCCGGCCGGTCTGGCGTCCGGCTCCGGCCAGGACGGGGTCGGGGCGAACCGGCCCGCGGAGCGTGCCCCCTGACGCGGCTGCCGAGGGTGTCTGGAGTAGGGTTGCGCCCGTCGTCAGCCCTCTTCTGGAAGGTGTCATCCGTGCGTGCAGGCTCGATGACCCGGCGCCGACTGATCGGCGTGGCCGGGGCGGCGACGGCATGCGTGTTCCTGCTCAGCGGATGCTCCAACGCCCTCTCCCGCGGGTTCCTGCCGAAGGCGCGTCACGGAGAACGGCAAGCGGGTCACCACCTGTGGAACGGCTCGTGGATCGCGGCCCTCGCGGTCGGCGTCCTGGTGTGGGGCCTGATCCTGTGGTGCGTCGCGGCCTACCGCCGCCGCAAGGACGACCCGGAGTTCCCGGAGCAGCTGCGCTACAACGTGCCGATCGAGATCCTCTACACGGTCGTGCCGCTGTTCATGATCGGCGTCCTGTTCTACTTCACCGCCCGCGACGAGACCGGCGCTGCTGTCGACCAGCGTCAAGCCGGACGTCGTCGTGAACGTCGTCGGCAAGCAGTGGAGCTGGGACTTCAACTACATCACCGAGCAGGTCTACGAGGCCGGCACGCAGGCCGAGCTGACCGGCAAGCCGCTGCCCGGAGAACAGCCTCCCGACGCTGTACCTGCCCGTGGGCAAGCGGGTCGAGTTCGTGCTGACCTCGCGTGACGTCATCCACTCGTTCTGGGTGCCGGCGTTCCTGCAGAAGCTCGACATGATCCCCGGCCAGGTCAACCGGTTCCAGGTCGTGCCCACCACCGAGGGGACCTTCGCCGGGCCGGTGCGCCGAGCTGTGCGGGGCCTACCACTCGGAGATGCTGTTCCAGGTGAAGATCGTGTCCGTGGCCGACTTCGACGCGCACATCGCGGCGCTCAAGGCCGCCGGCCAGACCGGGTCAGCTGCCCGAACGGCCTCGGCCGTTCGCCGCTCGCAGCCCAACGAGACCGTCCAACCCAACGGAGCGCCGGGGAGCCAGCTAATGACGACGTACCGCGAGGCCGACTGGATCGTGGCGCCGCCGCGCGTGCACTCCAAGGGCCGCACCGTGGTCCGCTGGGTCACGACGACCGACCACAAGGTCATCGGCAACCTCTACTTCATCACGCTCGTTCATCTTCTTCCTGATCGGCGGCCTGATGGCGCTGCTGATCCGGGCCGAGCTGTTCGAGCCCGGGCTGCAGATCGTGAAGGACCCGGAGCAGTACAACCAGCTGTTCACGATGCACGGCACGATCATGCTGCTGCTGTTCGCGACGCCGCTGTTCGCCGGCTTCGCGAACGCGCTTGATGCCGCTGCAGATCGGCTCGCCGGACGTCGCCTTCCCGCGGCTGAACATGTTCGCGTACTGGCTGTACCTGTTCGGCGGCATCATCGTCTCGGCGGGCTTCCTGACCCCCGGTGGCGCGGCCGCCTTCGGCTGGTTCGCCTACGCGCCGCTGTCCAACGCAGGTGTACTCGCCCGGGCGTGGGCGGTGACCTGTGGGTCTTCGGCCTGGCCCTGGCCGGTTTCGGCACGATCCTGGGCGCGGTCAACTTCATCACCACGATCATCTGCATGCGCGCGCCGGGCATGACGATGTTCCGGATGCCGATGTTCACCTGGACCGTGCTGGTCACCAGCGTCCTGGTGCTGATGGCCTTCCCGGTGCTCGCCTCCGCGCTGCTGGCGCTGGGGGCGGACCGGCGGCTCGGGGCGCACATCTTCGACCCGCAGAACGGCGGGGCGATGCTGTGGCAGCACCTGTTCTGGTTCTTCGGCCATCCCGAGGTCTACATCATCGCGTTGCCGTTCTTCGGCATCATCAGCGAGATCCTGCCGGTCTTCAGCCGCAAGCCGCTGTTCGGCTACAAGACGCTGGTGTTCGCGACCATCGGCATCGCGGCGCTGTCGGTGACCGTGTGGGCGCACCACATGTACGCCACCGGCCAGGTGCTGCTGCCGTTCTTCGCCTTCATGACGATGCTGATCGCCATCCCGACCGGGGTGAAGTTCTTCAACTGGATCGGCACGATGTGGCGGGGGTCCCTGACCTTCGAGACCCCGATGCTGTGGGCGATCGGCTTCCTGATCACGTTCCTGTTCGGCGGGCTGACCGGCATCATCCTGTCCAGCCCGGCGCTGGACTTCCAGCTGTCCGACTCCTACTTCGTCGTGGCCCACTTCCACTACGTCGTGTTCGGCACGGTCGTGTTCGCGATGTTCGGCGGGTTCTACTTCTGGTGGCCCAAGCTGACCGGCCGGATGCTCGACGAGCGGCTGGGCAAGATCCACTTCTGGATGCTGTTCATCGGCTTCCACACCACGTTCCTCATCCAGCACTGGCTGGGCGTCGATCGGCATGCCCCGCCGCTACGCCGACTACCTGCCCGGTGAGGGCTTCACCTGGGCCAACCAGGTCTCCACCTGCGGCGCGTTCCTGCTCGGCGCCTCCACGCTGCCGTTCCTGTACAACGTCTGGCACACGTGGCGCACCGCACCGCTGGTCGAGACCGACGACCCCTGGGGCTACGGCGGCTCGCTGGAGTGGGCGACCTCCTGCCCGCCGCCGCGGCACAACTTCGACCAGCATCCCGCGGATCCGCTCCGAGCGGCCGGCGTTCGACCTGCACCACCCCGAGATCGCCGCCGCCGAGGTGTCCGCTGCACCACGGCCCGGTGGAGGAGCTGCTCGGCGGCGCCCAGGTCGACCCGAACGCGGGGTCCTCGTCGAGGTCGGAGGTCTGAGGTGAAGGTCGAGACGTGGCTGTTCGGCGCCGGGTCGCTGTTCTTCGCCCCGATCGGCGTGGTCTACGGCATCCTGACGAACTGGCAGGAGCCGGTCGGTCCGGTCGGCCTGCTGCTCACGGCGGGCCTGTCGATCCTGATCGGGATCTACCTGTTCATCACCGGCCGGCGGATCGACCCGCGGCCGGAGGACGACTGGACGGCCCCGATCGACGCGGCGGCGGGGGACTACGGCTTCTTCTCCCCGCACAGCTGGTGGCCGCTGCCGCTGGCCGCCTCCGGAGCGGTGATCTTCCTGGGGCTGGCGATCGGCTGGTGGCTGGTGATCATCGGGGTCGGGTTCGGCACGATCGCCATCGTGGGCTGGGTGTACGAGTACTCCCGCGGGGACTTCGTGCACTGACCCCGCCCTCCCGGTCAGCTTGGGTTCGGGTCAGTTCAGGTCAGGTCGGGCAGGTCGGGTCGTGACCCGATCGTGATGTTCGGCGCGTGTCTCCCCAGTCGGACGAACGGGCCACGTTCAGCCGCGGTGCGGTTACTCTTGTGGTACTCGCGCGCAACCCGACAGGGCTGACGCGCGTCTTCAGGAGACGAGGCCGGGGACCCCGGCCCCAAAGGGAGACTTGCGTGGCTGGGAACACCTTCGGTACGCGTCGCGCCCGTAGCGGCTGGGCCGCGGCGGCCGCCCTGGCGGCGGTCCTGCTCGCCAGCGGTTGCCAGGGCGGTTCGCACGCGCAGGCGACCACCGTCGGCAGCGGGTCGACAGCGGGCTCCAGCCCCTCGACCACCGCGACGCCGGCCGTCTCGCTGACGATCTCGCCCACCAACGGCTCGGCGGCGGTCGCCCCCGACACCACCGTCAAGGTCACCGCCACCGGCGGCCCGATCACCTCCGTCTCGGTCAAGGACAGCAGCTCGCACACCGTGGGCGGCAAGCTCTCGTCCGACGGGATGACCTGGACGGCGACCCACCTGCTGCGCCCGTCCACGACGTACACCGTCGAGGCCGACTCGGCCTCCGGCTCCAGCAAGAGCAGCTTCGCGACGTCGGCGGCCAAGATCACGGCGACGTACCACCTGCTGACCTCCAGCGGCTCGGTGGTCGGGGTGGGCATGCCGCTCGGCGTGCAGTTCGACAGCCCGGTCAGCGACGCCGGCAAGGCCGAGGTGGAGAAGCACCTGTCGGTGACCACCAGCCCGCACGTCGACGGCTCCTGGGGATGGCTGACCGACACGCAGGTCATGTTCCGGCCGGCGAAGTACTGGGCGACCGGCACCAAGATCACCTTGCACGCCAACCTGACCGGGGTGAAGACCGGGACCGGCAAGTACGTCGGCACCGACGAGTCCACGTCGTACTCGATCGGGGCGGCCATGGTCAGCACCGTCAACATGTCGACCCACAAGATGACGATCACCCGCAACGGCAAGGTCATCAAGACGCTGCTGGTCAGCACCGGACGGCCGGGCCCCAAGACCGAGACCCGCAACGGGGTCAAGGTGATCATCACCAAGGAGCCCACGCACGTGATGGACTCCGCCTCGATCGGCATCCCCAAGGGCTCGCCGGGCTACTACCACATCGTCGCCCAGTGGGCGATGCGCCTGACCTGGAGCGGTGAGTTCCTGCACTCGGCGCCGTGGTCGGTCGGCTCGCAGGGCAGCGCCAACGTCAGCCACGGGTGCACGAACCTCAGCCCGTCCGGCGCGCTCTGGCTGTACGACGACTCGAAGATCGGCGACGTCGTCAAGTACGTCGGCGGCCACCGGGCGCTGGAGACCGGCAACGGCTACACCCTCTGGAACTACACCTACGCGCAGTGGCAGGCCCGTTCCGCCCTCGCCGCCTGACCCTTCACCGCCCCGCAGCCCGCCACCGCCCCGCGGCCCGTCAGCTCGCTCGAGCTGTCCGGCGGCTCTGACGACTCGAGGTCAGCCCTGCGGTGAGGGTCGGTCCGCAGTGAAGGTCGGTCCGCAGTGAAGGTCGGTCCGCGGTGACGGTCAGCGCGTCTCGATCGCGGCGGGGTGCTGCTGCGCGTCGCCCGCGTCCAGGGCCTCGTGCTCGTCGTGCCCGTGCGAGTGGGCGGCGGCCAGCTCGGCCGGGGTGACCGGCTCGATCCGGTCGTCGAAGTAGAAGCGGGAGACCCGGGCCCAGAGCCGGTCCTTGGCCGCACCCTTGCGGCGTACGCCGTGCTCGTCCTCGGCGGGCGGCAGCGGGCGCGGCGGCAGCGGGATCGTGCTGGACCAGGCGCCACGCGAGTACTCGTCGAGCGGCTCGTGCACCTCGATGAACTCACCGTGCGGCAGCCGCACGATCCGGCCGGTCTCCCGGCCGTGCAGCACCAGGTCGCGGTCCCGCCGCTGCAGCCCCAGGCAGACCCGCTTGGTGACCCAGAACGCGATCGGCGGCGCCACGAACAGCAGGATCTGGAACGTGTTGGTGATGTCGTTGATCGACAGATGGAAGTGCGTGGCGATCAGGTCGTTGCCGCCGGCCAGGAACAGCACCAGGTAGAACGAGATGGCCATGCACGCCCAGCGCGGTCCGGGTCGGGGCGTTGCGCGGGCGGTCCAGGATGTGGTGCTCGCGCTTGTCCTTGGTGACCCAGGCCTCGATGAACGGGTAGGCGCCGGCGATCGTGAACAGCGCACCGAGCAGCAGCACGCCGGGGATGAACACGTTCAGGCTCAGCGTGAACCCGAAGCATGGATCTCCGGGAAGCCAGGCATCAGCCGCAGTGCGCCCTCGGTGAAGCCCATGTACCAGTCGGGCTGGGAGCCGGCCGTGACCGGTGACGGGTCGTACGGGCCGTACTGCCAGATCGGGTTGATCGTCGCGACCGCGGCCAGCAGGGCGGTGACGCCGAAGACGATGAAGAAGAAGCCGCCGGCCTTGGCCAGGTAGACCGGCATGAAGGGGTAGCCGACGACGTTGTCGTTGGTCCGTCCCGGGCCGGGGTACTGCGTGTGCTTCTGCAGCGTGACCATCAGGATGTGGGCGGTGAACAGGCCCACGATGATCGCGGGCAGCAGCAGCACGTGGATCGTGTACAGCCGCGGGATGATCGCCTCGCCGGGGAACGGCCCCGCCGAACAGGAAGAACGCCAGGTAGGTGCCGACCACCGGGATCGACTGCATGAAGCCCTCGGCGATGCGCAGGCCGGTGCCGGAGAGCAGGTCGTCCGGGATCGAGTAGCCCGCGAAGCCCTCGAGCATCGACAGCAGCAGCAGGACGACGCCGATGACCCAGTTCAGCTCGCGCGGCTTGCGGAACGCGCCGGTGAAGAACACCCGGAACATGTGCACCGTGATGGCGGCGACGAAGATCAGCGCCGCCCAGTGGTGGATCTGCCGGATCAGCAGGCCGCCGCGGACGTCGAAGGAGATGTTCAGCGTCGACTCGTAGGCCTGCGACATCGACACGCCGCGCAGCGGCACGTACGAGCCGTTGTAGACGACGTGACCGGCCGACGGGACGAACCAGAAGGTCAGGAACGTGCCGGTCAGCAGCAGGATGATCAGGCTGTACATCGCGATCTCGCCGAGCATGAACGACCAGTGGTCGGGGAAGACCTTGCGCATGAAGGTCTTGCGCCGGCTTGGCGATGCCCAGGCGCTCGTCGAGCCCAGCCGGCGACGCCGCCGGCGACCTTGGCGCCCAGGACTGGTACTCATCCGCGCTCCCAGAAGCTCGGGCCCACGGCTTGGTCGAAGCCGCGCTGTGCCACCAAGTATCCGTCGGTGTCCACGGTGATCGGCAGTTGCGGAAGCGGTCGGTGCGCGGGCCCGAAGATCACCTTGCAGTCGTCGGTCACGTCGAAGGTCGACTGGTGGCACGGGCAGAGCAGGTGGTGGGTCTGCTGCTCGTACAGGCCGACCGGGCAGCCGACGTGGGTGCAGATCTTGGAGTAGGCCACGATGCCCTGGTAGCCCCAGCTCTGCTCCTTGGCGACCTTGATGTCGCTCGGGTCCAGCCGCATGAGCAGGACGGCGGCCTTGGCCTTCTCCTCGAGCTCGTCCGGCACCTTGTCGATGCCCTCGGGCATCACGTGGAAGACCGAGCCGATCGTGACGTCGGAGGCCTTGATCGGGGTCAGCTCGGGGTCGCGGACCAGCCGCAGGCCCTTCTTCCACATCGTGGTCGACAGCTCGTTGCCCGGCAGCGGGCCGAGGCCGCCGACCAGCTGCAGGCCCAGCGGCAGGGCGAACAGGCCGAGCGCGCCGCCGAGGGTCAGCTTGATCAGCGGACGGCGGCCGATGCCGGCTCCGGCGCCGCCCTCCTGCAGGGTCGCGACGGCTCCGTCCCGGTCCTCGTCGCTGCTGCGCATCGGGTGCCGGCACTCGATGATCTCCTCGTCCGGCATCAGGGTCTTGGCCCAGTGGATCGCGCCGGCGCCGATGCAGAACAGGCTCAGGCCCAGGCAGAGCCCGAACAGTGAGGTTCTGCGCGCCGACCCGGCCCAGGCCGGGGACGAAGACGACCTCGTGAGTCGCCGACCGCGAAGTAGGCGACGATGAAGCCGACGGTGGCGAGCATCGAGATGCCGAACAGGGTCGCGACCTGGCGCTCGGCCCGCCGCGCGGCGTTCGGGTCGGTGTCGCCCATCCGGTGGTGGTGGACCGGCAGCCCCGGGTTCGGGAAGCGAGCGGGCAGCGTTGCCGTCCTCGCCGGCCAGGACGACGTCCCGGCCGTGACCGTTCTGCTCGTACGCGTCGCTCATACCGTGCCAGTCCGTTCCCGTCGCTCATGCCGACTTCGATCCGAGCCAGACCGCGCAGCCGATCAGCACGGTGAGACCGACCACCCAGGCGAACAGGCCCTCGGGGACCGTGCCCAGGTTGCCCAGCGTGAGGCCGCCGGGGCTCGCCGTCGTGTGCTCGGCGTTGAGGTAGGCGATGATGTCCTGCTTGTCCTGCGGTGCGATGTTGGTGTCGCTGAACACCGGCATCGACTGCGGCCCGGTGACCATCGCCTCGTAGATGTGCTTGCCGGACACGCCCATGAGACTCGGCGCGTACTTGCCGCGTGTCAGCGCGCCGCCGGACCCGGCGAAGTTGTGGCACATCGCGCAGTTGACCCGGAACAGCTCGCCGCCGAGAGCGATGTTGCCGCCCTTCGGGTCGGTGTACTGCCCGTCGGGGATCGGCGGGTCCGGGGGCCAGCGAGGCGACGTACGCCGCCATGTCGGCGATCTCCTGCTGGGCGAACTGGCGGGGGCGCTGGGGGATCTGGACGTCCGGTCCCGCGGCGGGCATCCGCCCGGTGCCGACCTGGAAGTCGACGGCCGCGGCGCCGACGCCGATCAGGGTCGGGGCGACCTTCGTCCCCTGCGCGTTCAGGCCGTGACAGGTCGCGCAGTTGGCCAGGAACAGCTTGCGGCCGCTGTCGACCGAGCCGGCGTTGGTCGTGTCCGCGTTCGCTGCCTTGGGATTCGCTGCGGCGTAGGCGAATCCGGTCACCAGCAGGGCGCCGAAGAGGATCAGCACCAGCATCAGCGGGTGTCGCCTGCGGGCGGCGAGAGCGCTCACGACCAGTTCCTCGTCTCGTGCTGCTGGGCGGCGGATGGGCTGTGCCGGCGGGGCCGGGCGGTCACTTCAAGAGGTAGATCGTCGCGAAGAGGCCGATCCAGACCACGTCCACGAAGTGCCAGTAGTACGACGTGACGATCGCACTGGTTGCCTCGTGATGGCCGAACCTGCGGGCCGCGAAGCTGCGCCCGATGATCAGCAGGAAGGCGATCAGGCCGCCGGTCACGTGCAGTCCGTGGAACCCGGTCGCCAGGTAGAAGATCGAGCCGTAGGCGTTCTGCGGGATCGTGAGGTGGTCGCTGGTCAGGCCGGCGTACTCGTAGACCTGCCCGGCGATGAACATCGCACCGAAGATGTAGGTCACGACGTACCACTCGCGCATGCCCCACTGGCCGAGCTGCCACAGGCGGCCGGTGCGGCCGGGCTGGAAGCGCTCGGCCTTCCACACGCCCATCTGGCACCAGACCGAGCTGATGACCAGCACCAGGGTGTTGCAGGTGGCGAACGGCACGTTGAGCTTGGCCGGCTCGGTCACCCACAGCGAGGGGACGACGGACCGGATCGTGAAGTACATGGCGAACAGGCCGGCGAAGAACATCAGCTCGCTGGCGAGCCACACGATCGTGCCCACCGACGTCATGTTCGGGCGGTTCACCGGTGCGTGAACCGGTGCCTCCACCGTCGTTGCAGTCGCCACGGCGGACATTATTGCCCTAGACCGCTGGGGACGCTGCTGCGACCCCCCGGTGCCCTGCCGATAGCATCCGGGGCTATGGCGACCACGCACGAGACCAGCGGAGCAACGGCCACCGTGGCGGTCCCGGAGACCGTCCACGCGCCGTTGCCGTCCAGCGTGGAGGCCCCCCGCGCCCGGTCGCTGACCGTGCTCGTCTACAGCAACGACTCGTCGGTCCGGGAGACGGTGCGGCTGGCCGTCGGCCGCCGCCCGACCTCGGACCTGCCGGTCGTGGACTGGGTCGAGTGCGCGACCCGGCCGGCCGTGATCGCCGCGGCCGACGCGGGCCGCGCCGACGTCCTCGTGCTCGACGGCGAGGCGGCGCCGTACGGCGGCCTGGGCGTCTGCCGGCAGCTGAAGAACGAGATCTACAACTGCCCGCCGATCCTCGTCCTGACCGGCCGCCGGGAGGACGCCTGGCTGGCGTCCTGGTCGCAGGCCGACCTGGCCGTGCCGTACCCGCTCGACCCGACCGCGATCGCCCAGGCCGTGGCCCAGCTGGCCCGGCGCCGACTCGGCTGACCGTGAGCACCCCGACCTCGGCCGCCGCCTCGGCGCCCGAGGCCACGTGGCCGCAGCTGCTGACCGAGCTCCTGGCCCGGCGGGACCTGTCCCGCGAGCAGGCGCACTGGGCGATGGCGCAGGTCATGGAGGGCGAGGCCAGCCCGGTCCAGCTCGCCGGGTTCCTGGTCGCGCTGCGCGCCAAGGGCGAGACCGTGCGGAGCTGGACGGCCTGTCCGCCGCCATGCTCGAGCACGCGGTCCGGATCACGGTGCCCGGGGCCGTGCGTCGACGTCGTGGGCACCGGTGGTGACCGCGCTGCACACGGTGAACATCTCGACGATGGCCGCGCTCGTCGTGGCCGGAGCCGGTCACCGCGTGGTCAAGCACGGCAACCGGGCCGCGTCCTCCTCCTGCGGGGCGGCCGACGTCCTGGAGGCGCTCGGCGTGCGGCTGGACCTGCCGCCGCAGCGGGTGGCCGAGCTGGCCGAGCGAGGTCGGCATCACGTTCTGCTTCGCCCAGGCCTTCCACCCGGCGTTCCGGCACGCCGCCGTCGCCCGCAGCGGTCTCGGCGTGCCCACGGCCTTCAACTTCCTCGGCCCGCTGACCAACCCGGCCCAGCCGGCGGCGTCCGCGGTCGGGGTCGCCGACCCCCGGATGGCGCCGCTCGTGGCCGGCGTCCTGGCCGCTCGGGGCCGCTCGGCCCTGGTCTTCCGGGGCGAGGACGGCCTGGACGAGCTCACCATCGGCGGTCCGTCGCGGGTCTGGGAGGTCACCGACGGCACGGTCGAGGAGCACCGGCTCGACCCGGCCGAGCTCGGCATCCCCCGATCGGGCGTCGAGACGCTGCGGGGGGCCGACGCGGCGTACAACTCCCAGGTCGCCCGGTCCACGCTGAGCGGTGACGACGGGCCGGTGCGGGATGCCGTGCTGCTGAACGCCGCTGCGGCCCTGGTCGCGGCCGGTGTGGCCGCCGGGACCGGCAGCCTGGTGGCTCGGATGGGCACGGCGCTGGTGCTGGCCGCCCGCAGCGTCGACGAGGGCGCGGCCGAGGCGGTCCTGGACCGCTGGGTGGAGGCCTCCGCGGCCTAGGAGTCCTCGAAGCCGAGGGCGAACGCGGCCTCGAGGTCGTGCTGGGAGTAGGTGCGGAACGCGATGTGGGTCGCGCTGTGGCGCACCCCCTCGACCTTGCCCAGCCGGTCGGCGATCACGTCGGCCAGCTCCTCGTGCCGGCGGACGCGGACGATCGCGATCAGGTCGATCTCGCCGGTGACGGAGTAGACCTCGCTCACGCCGTCCAGCTCGGCCAAGGCCTCGGCCACCTCCGGGATGCGGTCCACTTCGGCCTGGATCAGGACGATGGCGGTGATCACGCGGCGAGCCTAGCCCGCACCCGCCGGGCGCGGCCGGACCTGCAGGCCCCCGGTCTCCGGCCGGCCTGAGGGAACCGCGCCCGGGGGCCGGTGCAGGGGGCGAGCTCCCGACGGCTCGTCGAACGGCGCCGCCTCGGCCGCCCGCACGGCCAGCGGCTCCAGCTGCCACCGCTGGCTCCCGGCGCCGTGCACCGGGCAGCTCCACTCGCCGGACACCCGGACCAGCCGGACCCCGTCGCCCTCCAGCCAGCGCAGGATCCGCTCGGTCTCCTCCGGCGAGGCCGCCGGCACCGGGCCGGCCGGCCGCTGCACCACCTCGCCGCTGTCCTGGAGGGCGTCGACGTACGGCATGGGGTCGGCGCCGGGCGGGCTGACGCAGGTGCCGGCCAGCCGCCCGTGCCGGACGAGCACCAGCTCCCAGCCACCGGCCGGCAGCCGCTTGGCGGCCACGAGCTCGGGGGCGGCGGCCAGCGGCGCGAGGCGCTGGCCGCGGGCTGCGGCGCGGACCAGGGTGAGCATCCGGTCGCGGGTGGTCGCGGCCTCCTCGAACCGCTCGCCGGCGGCCAGCCGCCCGATCCGGGCCCGCAGGGTCGCCACGACCGCCCGGGCGTCGCCCGTCATGGCGGCGAGCGCCTGACCGACCAGGCCGGCGTACTCCTCGACCGCCTGCGCACCGGTGCACGGGGCGCCGCAGCGGCCCATCTCGGCCAGGGCGCAGGCCGTGCCGCCGCCCGCGGCGGGTCAGCCGCCGGGTGCACTGCCGCAGCGGGACGGCCTCGTGCAGGGCCAGCACCGCCTGCTCGGCACCGCGCCTGGTCCCGAACGGCCCCAGGTACGCCGCGCCGTCGGCGACTCACCGACCGCACGATGGACAGCCGCGGGAACGGCTCGACGGTCAGCTTCACCCAGGTGGAGCGCTCGGGGAAGCGCGATCGGCGGTTGTACCGCGGCTTGTGCTCGGCGATCAGCCGCAGCTCGCGCACCTCGGCCTCCAGCGTCGTGGCGCAGGGGACCGCGTCGACCCGCTCGGCGATGCCGACCATCTCGGCCATCCGGGTCCGCTGCTCGGAGGCGGTGAAGTAGGTGCGCACCCGGGACCGGACGTCGCGCGAGGTCCCGACGTAGAGCGGCCGGCCGCGCGCGTCCCGGAACATGTAGACGCCCGGCCCGGACGGCAGGCCGTCGGCCAGGTAGCGCTTGCGGCGCTGCTGTGGCGTGACCCGGCTGGTGAAGCTGGCCAGCTCCTCGACCGACGTGACGCCCAGCGAGCCGACGCGCTCCAGCAGGCCGTGCAGGACGTGGACCGTGGCCTGGGCGTCGGTCAGGGCGCGGTGGTCCGGCGCGACGGGCGAGTGGAAGACGTGGGCGAGCGTCGACAGCTTGTGGTTGCGGGCCTCGTCGCGGGTGACCAGCTGGCGGGCCAGGTGCACGGTGTCCAGCACCCGGAACGGCGGCCACGGGTGGCCGTTGGCGGCGGCCGAGGCGCGCAGGAAGGAGATGTCGAAGCCGGCGTTGTGAGCCACCAGGACGCTGCCCCGGGCGAACTCCAGGAACGCCGGCAGCACCGTCGACATCCGCGGCGACCCGGCGACCATGGCGTCGGTGATGCCGGTCAGCACCGCGATGAACGGCGGGATGGGCGCCTCGGGGTTGACCAGGGTCTGGAACTCCCCGAGCACCTCGCCGCCGCGCACCTTGACCGCGCCGACCTCGGTGATCTGGGCCGTCTCCGGCGAGCCGCCGGTGGTCTCGAGGTCCACGACGACGAAGGTCACCTCGGCCAGCGGCGTGCCCAGGTCGTCGAGCGTGCCCTGGACTGCGATCGCCATGGAGCCGACGGTAGGTGCGGCAGCCGACAGTCCGGGGCAGGCGCGCGGTCCGCGGCTGGTCGACGGGAAGGGTTCGCGGGCAGCGTTGGCGGGCAGCGTTGGCAGGCAGCGTTGGCGGGCAGCGCCGGTCGTCGCGCGCCGCGTTGTCGGTGGCGCCCTCTAGCGTCGTCGATACCTGGCCGGCAGGGCGCCGACAGGGGACGGGAGGTGACTCGTGATCATCGACTGCGACGACTGCGCCGTGCGCGGGCTGGCCTGCGGCGACTGCGTGGTGACGGTCCTGCTGTCACGGCCGCCGACCGGGGTGCGGCTGGACGACGACGAGCGGGTCGCCATCGGGGCGCTCGCCGACTCGGGCCTCGTCCCGCCGTTGCGTCTGGTGACCCACCGGCACGACGACGTGCCGCCTACCATGACCGGGTGACGGAGCCCGGCTTCTCCAGCGGGTTCTCCGGGGGCGGCTCGCCCCCGGAGTGGGATCCACCGCCACCCGGTCCGCGCCAGCCCCCGACACCGAACGGGCGGCCGGCAGGACGGTTGGCCGGGCGGGGGCGCCGCCTCCTGCTCGCTCTCCTGGTCCTCGTCCTGGCCGTCGGCGGCGCGGGAGCCGTCTGGTACGCCGTGCGGTCGGGACCGTCGAGCGGCACGGTCGCCCAGCCTGCGCCGACCCCGGGCGCGCCCTCGTCGCCGGGCCCGGACGCGACCGCTGACGCCCAGCAGGTGCGCGTGGCCGCCCTGCGTTCGCTGTTGCAGACCCGCGAGCGGGCCGTGCTCGGCCACGACCAGAGCGCCTGGATGGGGACCGTCGACTCCCGGCAGACGGCGTTCCGGGACGCCCAGCGGGCCCAGTTCGCCAACCTGGCCAAGCTGCCGATCACCCGCTGGACCTACACCTACGACGGCGCCGGCCCGGAGCTGTCCGCCGCCAGGAGGGCTGTCCTGGGCCCGGGCGCTTGGGTCGCGCAGGTCGGTCTGGGCTACCGGTTCGGAGCCGCCGACCGCACCGACGTGCAGAGCGGCGAGGCGCTGACGCTCACCCAGGTGGCCGGCCGGTGGCTGGTCGCCGGCGACAGCGACGGGACCACGGACACCGAGGTGTGGGACCTGGCTCCGCTGACCGTGGTCCACGGCCGGCGCAGCGTGGTCATCGGTGTCGGCAACGCCTCGACGCTGCGCCCGTTCGCCGCGCAGGCCGACCTCGCGGTCACCCGGGTCTCGCAGATCTGGGGCACGGCCTGGCCGCGCCGGGTCGTCGTCCTCGTGCCGGGGACGCAGGCCCAGATGGCCCGGCTGCTCGGCCGCCCGTCGGCCTCCCTGGCGCAGATCGCGGCGGTGACGACGGGGGAGCTCACGGCGGCTGCGGGGGAGCCGGCCGGAGGAGCGGACCAGATCATCGTCAACCCGGCCGGCTTCGCCAAGCTGAGCACGCTGGGCCGGCGGGTCGTGATCACGCACGAGACCACGCACGTCGCGGTGCGCGCGAGCACGCCGCTGGCCGTGTCGATCTGGCTGTCCGAGGGCTTCGCGGACTACATCGGGTTCTCCGGCCTGGGGCTGTCCCGCACCGTCGTCGCCGCCGACGTGCTGGGTCAGGTCCGCCGCGGGATCGGGCCCCGGCACCTGCCGGTGGAGGCGGACTTCGACGCCAGCCAGACCACGATCGGTCCGTCGTACTCCGCGTCCTGGCTGGCCTGCGAGCTGATCGCCGACCGCTACGGGCAGGCCAAGCTGGTCGCGCTCTACCGGGCGGCGTCCCGGGCGGTCAGCACGCCGGGCGTGACCACGTCCCAGTCACCGGACCAGGCCACCGGCGCCGCGTTCGGCGCCGTGCTCGGCGTCTCCGAGGCGTCCTTCACCAAGTCCTGGCTGCGCTACCTCACGACGCTCTCCCGGCAGTGACGCCGGCGGGGGCGCGGCGGCGACGGAGAGCAGGACCAGCGCCCCGACCAGCCAGAACTGGTTGTAGAACGCCTGCTTGTTCACCAGGTTGGCGACCAGCAGCACCAGCGCCGCACAGCGCAGGAGCTGGTCCAGCCCGGTGCCCGGGCGCCGGACCGCCAGGACCGCTCCGGCGAGGACGGCGACGACGACCAGCGCGGGCAGCCACAGCGGAGGCTGGTGCCCCAGCTCGTGCATCGATGCCAGGTACAGGGTGTCGGCGAAGCGGATCGGGTGGAACGTGACCAGGGTCGACACGGTGTCGTGCCAGAACGCGGACGGCGACGCGACGAACCAGGGAGCGACGAGCGCGGCAGCGGCCCCGGCCGTGGCGGCCGTACGGCGCCAGCCGAACGCCGGCCAGAACACCAGCAGCGGCAGGAGCACGGCCACGTGCTGCTTGCTGGCCAACGCCAGGGCCAGCGGCACCACGGCCCACCAGGCCCGGTCCCGGGAGACCAGCAGGGCCCAGGCGGCGAGCAGCGCGAACAGCAGCGGCTCGGTCCACGCCTGCTCGACCTGGGTCGTCGTGCCCGGCACCAGCAGGAGCAGGGTGGCCGCGGCCCAGGCGGACGCGCGGCGCCAGCGGCCGAGCGCGAGGACGCAGCCGACGCCGACCAGCGTCCAGGCGGTCAGCGCCCAGCGCACGTCGCCGAGCAGCCAGCGCCCCGGCGCGAGCAGCACGAGCGTCCACGGCAGGTAGCTGAAGATGTCGGTGACGCCGGGGGAGTCGTGCCAGGTCATCGTGTAGGCGTCCAGCCCGTGCCGCAGGCCGTCGGAGGCCTGCTGCAGGCTGACCCAGACGTCGATCCGCGGGGACGGGTCGGAGCGGATCACCCAGACCGCGGCGACGAGGTACCCGGCGGCGGCCACCCACGGCACCGCCGCGCGCCGCCTCGGGAGCAGCCCCCAGAGCGCCGCGCAGGCCAGGGACGTCACCGCGACCACGTGCAGCATGTCCCGGTGGGCCGACCGACCGGCGTACGTGAAGCTGGGCACGGCCTCCACGACGACCGCGACCCCGACGAGCAGCGCCGGCAGGGTCCACCGGCCCCCGAGGTCGAGCCGGGTCCCGCGAGCGACGGCGACGCCGAGGAGCACCGCGGCCGCCGTGAGCACCCCGACGATCAGCAGCTCGAACCGGACGACGCTCCAGGTGATCGCGGCCGCGGCCGCGAGCCAGACGAGCGGCCACAGGTACGGCGCGACGGCCGCCCTCCGCCTCACGAGTACAGGGAGTCGACCCGGTCGGCGTAGTCCTTCAGCACCAGGTTGCGCTTGAGCTTCAACGAGGGCGTGAGGTAGCCGTTGGCCTCGGTGAAGTCCTCCACGATGATGTCGAACTTCTTGATCGCCTCAGCGTGGCTCACTGCCCGGTTGGCGTCGTCCACACCGGCCTGGATCGCCGCCCGCACGTCGGGGTCCTGCGCGGCGGCGGCGAGGTCCATCTCGGGCTTGCCGTTGTTGGCCAGCCAGGTCGGGAGCATCTCGGCGTCCAGCGTGACGAGCACCGCGATGAACGGCTTCTGGTCGCCGACCACGATGCACTGGGACACCAGGGGGTGGGCCCGCAGCCGGTCCTCCAGGACGGCCGGTGCGACGTTCTTGCCGCCGGCCGTGACGAGGATCTCCTTCTTGCGCCCGGTGATCCGCAGGAACCCGGCGTCGTCCAGCTCCCCGACGTCGCCGGTGTGGAACCAGCCGTCGGGCTTGGCCTCCTGGGTCGCGGCCTCGTTGTTCCAGTACGCCGCGAAGACGTGGTAGCCCTTCACCAGGATCTCGCCGTCCTCGGCGATCTTGAGGCTGACACCGGGAAGGGGCTGCCCGACCGTGCCGATGCGCAGGGCCGCCGGCCGGTTGACCGTGGACGGCGCGGTGGTCTCGGTCAGGCCGTACCCCTCGAGGACGACCAGGCCGATGCCGCGGTAGAAGTGGCCGAGCCGCTCACCGAGCGGCGCCCCGCCGGAGACGGCGTACTCGACCTGGCCGCCGAGAGCGGCCCGCAGCTTGCCGTAGACCAGCCGGTCGAACAGCGCGTGCCGCAGCCGCAGGAGGGGGTTCGGTCCCCGCCGGTCGCTCGCCTGGCTCCACGCCACGGCGGTGTCGGCCGCGATCCGGAAGATCCGGCCCTTGCCCTCGGACTCGGCCCGCTGCTCGGCCGAGTTGTAGACCTTCTCGAAGACCCGGGGCACGGACAGGATGAACGTCGGCTTGAACTCTCCGAGGTCCTCGACCAGGACCTTGATGTCCGCTGTGTGGCCCATGGTCACGCGGGTGCCGACGCAGAGCACCTCGATGAACCGGGCGAAGACGTGGGCCAGCGGCAGGAAGAGCAGGGTCGAGGCGCCGCGGTGCAGCAGGTCGCCGAAGATCGCGTGGGTGTTGTTCGTCAGGTCGACGAAGTTGCGGTGGGTCAGCTCGCAGCCCTTGGGCCGGCCGGTCGTGCCCGAGGTGTAGATGATCGTGGCCAGGTCGTCCGGGTCGACCGAGGCCAGCCGGTCGAGCACGGCCTGCTCGTCCGTGTCGGCGCCGGCGCTGACCAGGTCGTCGAGGGCGCCGGACTCGATCTGCCAGACGTCGCGCAGGTCGGGCAGGTCGGCGCGGACCTCGCCCACCGTGCCGGCGTGCGCGGGTGTCTCCACGATGACGGCCACCGCACCGGAGTCACTGAGGATCCACTGCACCTGCTCGGCCGAGGAGGTCTCGTAGATCGGCACGGTGACGGCGCCCGCGGCCCAGATCGCGAAGTCGGCCAGCGTCCACTCGTACCGGGTCCGGGACATGAGGGCGACGCGGTCACCGGCCTCGACTCCCGCCGCGAGCAGTCCGCGGGCCAGCGTCAGCACCTGGTCGCGGAACTCGGCGTGGGTCACGTCGACCCAACGGCCGGACACGCGGCGCCGGAACGCGACCCCCTGCGGCTCGACCTCGGCGTTGTGCAGGGCGTAGTCGGCGATCGTGTCCGTGACCGATGGCGCGGCCAGCGAAGGGGCGGTGAACTCCTGCACACGAACTCCCTCGGCATGGGCGGGTCGCCGTCGGCCCTCGGAACCAGGCCGGGGCCGACTTTACCGGCGCGGCCGGGCGGGACACGATCCCTGCGTGGGGTGCGCATGAGCGGGCAGGACCTGGCCGACGACACGTTCCTCGCGGTGCCGCCGCGCGAGGTGGCGCGCGCGGTCCACGATCCGGTGCGCTGGCGGCGGTGGTGGCCCGACCTGGTGCTCACGCTCACCCTCGACCGCCGGCTCGAGGGCCTGCACTGGGAGGTGTCGGGAGCGCTGCGGGGTACGGCCGAGATCTGGCTGGAGCCGTTCGGTGACGGGACCCTCGTGCACTTCTACCTCCGGGCCGGCCTGGCCGACCGGGCCCGCGGCGAGCGCACGCGTGCGTGGAAGCGGTGCGTGCACGCCCTGAAGGACGAGCTGGAGCGTGGGCGGGCCCCGGGCACGCCCGCGGTGCCTCAAGGCCGCACGCCGTTACGCCGATAGGGGCGGGTGACCGACTACACCGGCTCGCGCCGGGCCGCACCGGCGCTGTCCGTGCCGAGCGCCCCCGTCGACCGGGACGTGGCAGCGACCTCGGCCGGCTCCTGCCCCGAGTGCGGGGCGCTCGTCCGCCCCGAGCAGCGGTGGTGCACGTTGTGCCTGCACGTCCTGGGCGCGCCCGAGCCCGATCCGGCTCCGGTCGCTGCGCCGCAGCCGGTGCTCGTGACCACCCCGCCCGCGACCGCGCCCGCACCGGACAGCTCCACGGTGCTGGCGCCCGAGGTCGAGGCGGCGGCGGAGGCCCTGCTCGAGCAGCTGGCCCAGGAGAGCCGCCGCGAGGGCCTGACGCTTCCCTCCTGGCTGCAGAGCAAGGGTCAGAAGGCGCTGGCGGTGGCCGTCGCGATGTCGCTGCTGTCCACGGTGGTCCTGCTCGTCATGACCGTCCTCGGAGCGTTCTTGCACTGAACGGCGCGCGTGCGCCGGGTAACGTTCGGCCGTCACGTCGTACGGCGTGTCGCCGAGCGCCCCGGGAGGGCTGGATGGCCGACCGCACCGAGTCGCGGATCACGATCGACGCCAGTCCGGCCGTCGTCCTGGACGTGATCGCCGACTTCGACGCCTATCCGGAGTGGACCGGCGCGGTGAAGGCCACCGAGACCCTCGCCGCCGACGCCGACGGGTGGGCCGAGCAGGTCCGGTTCGTGCTCGACGCCGGCGCCATCAAGGACACCTACGTGCTGGGCTACGACTGGCAGGTCCGCCAGGACGGGTCGGGCACGGTCTCCTGGCAGCTCGTCGAGGCGCAGGTGCTCAAGGCCATGGAGGGCTCGTACGTGCTGGAGGCCTCCGGCGGCGGGTCGGGCAGCGGCACCGACGTGACGTACCGGCTCATGGTCGACCTGAAGATCCCGATCCTGGGCATGCTGCGCCGCAAGGCCGAGAAGGTCATCATCGACACTGCCCTGAACGAGCTGAAGAAGCGCGCGGAGAGCTGATCGCGTGAGGGTCCTGCTGTTCACCGGCAAGGGTGGCGCCGGCAAGACGACGACGGCCGCGGCGACGGCGGTGCACGCGGCGCGGTCCGGGCTGCAAGACGCTCGTGATGTCGACCGACTCCGCCCACTCGCTCGCCGACGCCCTGGACGTCGACCTCTCGGGTGCGGCCGGCGACGCGGTGGAGGTCGAGCCCGGCCTGTCGGCGCTGCAGGTGGATGCTCGCGCCCGGGCCCGCCGGTGGTGGGGCGAGGTGCAGGACTACCTGCTCGACGTCCTCGACACCGTCGGCATGGACCCGGTCGCGGCCGAGGAGCTGACCCTGTTGCCCGGGGCCGAGGAGGTCCTGGCCCTGCTCGAGGTGCGCGACCAGCTGCGGCGGGGGCCGTGGGACGTGGTGGTCGTGGACTGCGCCCCCACGGCCGAGACGCTCCGGCTGCTGGCCCTGCCGGAGGCCCTGCGCTGGGCCATGCAGCGGGTCTTCCCGGCCGGCCGCCTGGTCGTCCGGTCGGCCCGGCCGCTGCTCGGACGGGCCGTCGGGGTGCCGATGCCGAAGGACGACGTCTTCGCGGCCCTCCAGCAGCTGTACGCCGAGCTGGGCGGGGTGCAGGAGGTGCTCGGTGCGCCGGAGACGTCGGTGCGCCTGGTGCTCACGCCCGAGGTCGTGGCCGTCGCCGAGGCCCGGCGCACCCTGACCACGCTGTCCCTGTACGGGTATCGCGTCGACGGGGTGGTGGCCAACCGCGTCTTCGCCGACGGCGGCGACGCCTGGACCTCGGCCTGGGCCCGGCGCCAGGGCGAGGTGCTGGCCGACGTGGAGGCGTCCTTCGCGCCGGTGCCGGTCCGGCGTGCGGCGTACCTGCCGGCGGAGCCGATCGGGACCGACGCGCTGGCCGAGCTGGGCCGCCAGCTCTACCCCGACGACCAGGACGGGACGGCCGAGGCCTGGGCGCCTCCGTCGGGGCCGTCGCCGCTGCGGGTCGAGCGCTCGGGAGAGGACTTCGTCCTGGTGCTCGAGCTGCCGCTCGCCGGCGCCGGCGACGTGGACCTGGACCGGCGGGGCGACGAGCTCTGGCTGCTGGTCGGCGGTCACCGCCGGGTGATCGCGCTGCCGAGCGCCCTGCGCCGGTGCACGGTCGTCGGCGCGTCGGTGCGAGCTGGCACCCTGCGCGTACGGTTCGAGCCCGATCCCGACCTCTGGAGGCCGTTGTGAGCGGTGCCGAGCACGCCGACGACGCCACCGGCGACACCAGCGGCACGGCCGGTGCGCCGGTCGGCAGCTTCGCCGAGGAGTCCGCCCGGCTGCTGGGCGCGTTCCGCGAGTGGGCGGCCCGGGGGCAGGCGGCCGTGCAGGACCTGTCCGGCGGCGCGGCGGGCGACGCCGCGCACGGCCCGGAGTGCACCTACTGCCCGATCTGCCAGGGCATCGCGCTGCTGCGCGGCGCGCGGCCCGAGGTCGTGGAGCACCTGGCGGACGCGCTCGGGTCCGTGTCCGCGGCGCTCGGCTCGCTGCTGTCCACCGAGCCGGCGGGGGAGCAGCGCCGGCGCGGGTCGTCGGTGCAGCACATCCACGTGACCGGCGACGACGTCTCCGCGGCGGAGGCCTGAGTGGCCGGGCCCAACGGGCCGCACCGCGAGGAGCGCCCGCTCGAACGGTGGGCCGAGGCCCGCGAGCGCCGCCGGGCCGAACGTCGCTCCGAGCGCTCGGCCGAGCCGCTCCGGCCGCTGAGCCACGTCCTGCAGCGGCCCACCATCGGGATCGACATCGGCGGGACGAAGGTCGCCGGCGGTGTCGTGGACGTCGACGGCCGGATCCTCGAGCGCGGCCGCCGGGAGACCCCCGACCGCAGCAAGTCGCCGCAGGTGGTCGAGGACACGATCGTCGACCTGGTCGGCCGAGCTGGCGAGCCGTCACGACATCGCCGCCGTGGGCATCGGCGCCGCCGGCTTCGTGGACGCGGCCCGGGCCACGGTGCTGTTCGCCCCGCACCTGTCCTGGCGCAACGAGCCGCTGCGCGACGCGATCCACCAGCGGCTGCGCCTCCCGGTCGTGGTCGAGAACGACGCGAACGCCGCCCTGTGGGCCGAGTGGCGGTTCGGCGCCGGGCAGGGCGAGGACAGCATCATCTGCGTGAACCTCGGCACCGGCATCGGCGGCAGCATCATGATCGGCGGCGAGCTGCAGCGCGGGAAGTACGGCGTCGCGGGGGAGTTCGGCCACATGCATGGTCGTGCCCGGCGGCCACCGCTGCGAGTGCGGGAACCGCGGCTGCTGGGAGCAGTACGCCAGCGGCAACGCCCTCGTCCGCGAGGCCCGGGAGCTGGCGCTCGCCGACTCGCCGGTCGCGCAGGGACTGCTCGACCGGGTCGACCGCGACCCGCAGCGGCTGACCGGTCCGATCGTCGCGGCAGCGGCCACCGACGGGGACCCGGCCGCGGTCGAGCTGTTCGAGGAGGTCGGCCGCTGGCTCGGGATCGGGCTGGCCAACCTGGCCGCGGCCTTCGACCCGGGCCGGTTCGTCATCGGCGGCGGGGTCTCCGAGGCGGGGGACCTGCTGATCGGCCCGGCGCGCGACCGCCTACCGGCGCCAGCTCACCGGCCGCGGGTTCCGCCCGGAGGCCCGGTCGTCCGGGCCCAGCTGGGCAACGAGGCCGGCCTGATCGGCGCCGCCGACCTGGCCCGCGAGCGCACCCGGCTGTTCCGGCGCCGCAAGGCACGCCCGCACCGCCGCACCTGGTCGGCCCATGCCTGAGCCCGACCGCGACCCCGCCCTGGTGCGGGTGCTGACCTACAACGTGCACGACCTCAAGGACGACGTGGACGCTCTGGCCCGCGCCGTCCGCGCGCTGCGGCCGGACGTGGCCTGCCTGCAGGAGGTGCCCCGGCACCCGTTCAGCGGTCACCGGATCGGCGCCCTGGCCGACGCCTGCGGCCTGCTGTGGTCGGGCGCCGAGTCACCCAGCGGCGGCACCGCGGTGCTGACCTCCTTGCGCGTGGACCAGATGGCGGCGCACGCCGCGCGCCTGCCGGTGTCCGGGCCGCTGGCCCGGACCCGCGGCTACGCGGCGGCGGTCGTGGCCGTGCCCGGAGGGCCGCCGTTCACCGTGGCCAGCGTCCATCTCGGCCTGGACCCGCAGGAGCGGGTACGGCACGCCGAGGCTGGTCTGGTCGCGGGTGCGGCGGTTCGGCCCCGGGCCGTACGTCGTGGCCGGCGACCTGAACGAGGCACCCGGAGGTCCGGCCTGGCGGGTGCTCACCGCCGGCCTGGCCGACGGCGCGGCCGAGGTCGGGGTCGAGGGTTCGGCCACCTTCCCCGCGCGGGGGCCGAGGCAGCGGATCGACGCCGTGCTGGCCACGGCCGCGTTCGTCTCGGTCCGCGTGCCGGGCATCGAGGACGGCGTCGACCCGGCCGAGCTGGCGACCGCGAGCGACCACCTGCCGGTGGTCGCCGACCTCCGGCTGGGCTGAGCCCCGGCTAGAGGAGGCGGGCGTCGCGCCAGCCGGGGGCGAGCTCACCGGCCAGCTGCTCGAGGAAGAGCCCGATGTCGGTCACCACGCCGCGCGCCTGCGAGGAGCCCCGGTCGGCGAGCTTGGTGACGGTCGCCGGGTTGATGTCGACGCAGACCAGCGGCACCGAGGCCGGCAGCAGGTTCCCGGTCGCGACCGAGTGCAGCATGGTCGCGACCATGATCGCGAAGCCGACGTCCGGGAGCTGGGCCCGCATCGCCCGCTGGCCGTCGATGACGTCGGTGATGACGTCGGGCAGCGGCCCGTCGTCGCGCACCGAGCCGACCAGGACGTACGCCTTGTCGTGCCGCACGAGCGCGTGCATCACCCCGCCGGTCAGCACGCCCTTCTCCACGGCGTCCGCGATCGAGCCGGCGCGCACGGATCTGGTTGATGGCGCGGATGTGGTGCTCGTGGCCGTGCTCGACCCCGCGGCCCTTGGTGAGGTCGACGCCGAGCGAGGTGCCGTAGAGCGAGGACTCGATGTCGTGCGTCGCGATCGCGTTGCCGCCGAACAGCACGTCGACGAAGCCGGCCTCCACCAGGGCGACCATCGCCGGGGCGGCCCCCGTGTGGACGACGGCCGGGCCGGCCACCCACAGGATGCGCTTGCCGGCGGCCTTCGTCGCCCGCATCTCCTCGGCGATCTGGCGGACGAGCAGGGCCTGCGGCTTCTCGCTGGACACCTCGGAGTTCATGAACTCGAAGACCTCGCCGTCGGCGTCCTCGTCGCCGCGCACGCACGGGCGGCAGCACGACGCGGACGCCGGCCGGCGCCGCAGACGATGCGGTCACCGGCCCGCACGTCGCTCACCGGCACGGTGCGGACCCGCGCCTCGGCGTCCTCGCCGCTCACCAGCAGGCCGCAGTCCATCTCCGGCTGCTCGACGTCGACGCCAGTGGCCGCCCAGCCGCACCTGGGTCTCCAGGTTGGTCGTCGAGTAGAAGTCCTCGGGGAAGACGCCGTCCCGCTCGACGGTCCGGACGCGCGCCTCGCCCGGGTCGGTGAGGTTGACGCCGTGAGCGTTCAGCCGCATCAGGATCGAGTCGAGCAGCTGCGTCGTCGGCGGCCTCGACGCGGATCCGGGCGTAGGACTCGTCCGCGTGGTCGCGGCCGACGTCGAACCGCTCGATGACGTACTCACCGCCGAGCGAGAGCACGTCGTCGACGCATCGGGTCAGGACCCCGGTGTCGAGCAGGTGGCCGCGGATCTCGACCGTCTCGGAGCGGTGCACCGGCTCAGCCTGTCAGACGCTCGGCTAGACGCACCGGCTAGACCACGGCCCCGTCGTCGGGGCCGTCGTCCGAGCGGTGGTTCGGGCAGCCGCGCGACCACCGCCGGCGAAGCCGGCGATGAACGCCAGCACCGCGAGCAGGATCCAGAACCGGCCGACGTCGGTCCACCAGAGCGAGGCGAACAGCAGGAAGAGCGGACCGCCGAGGACGGCGATCCAGGCCAGCCAGCCGAGCAGGTCGCCCCGGGGCAGCGGTGGCGGCTCGGGCGGGACGTAGCCCTCAGGCTCGGTGGCCTCCGGCAGCTCCTCGCGCGGGGACCAGCCGGTGGGTGCCAGCGGCACGGCCGGGCCGTCGTACGCCGAGAACGACATGGGCTCGTCCGGCGCCGCCGGCGGCGCCTTCTGGTCGGGGGCGGAGTCCTCGGGCTCGACGTCCTCCTGCACGGGCCAGCGCCGACGGAGGGCCGCCGGTCCTCGTCCCAGTGCGCCACGATGTCCGCGAACGCCGCCTCGACGTCGAGCGGGCCGCGGCCCTCGGCTGTCGCGCTCGTCGCGGGCTCATGTCGCTCAGCTGCCACCCGGCGCGACGAACTCCGCCGACAGATCGAAGATCTGCGGGGCGTCGTGATCGAGGGTTGCCACGTGGTAACTGTCCTCGAGCAGCACCTCGGTGACGTCCTTGCTCGACACCCGCGACAGCAGCAGCGCGGAGCTGCTGGCCGGCACGACGTGGTCGACGGTCGAGCGCATCAGCAGGAGCGGCTGGGTGACCTGCGGGAGGTCGTGCACCGACGTCGTCCCAGGCCTGGACCAGCGAGTGCAGGGCCTTGAGCGGGGTCCGGGCGTAGGCCAGCTCGGTCACGCCCGGCTTGCGGATGTCGTTGCCGATCGCCGGCACCGAGGGCACGAAGCTGCTTGATCAGCGGGAGCGCGAGCAGCCGGCGGTCCTCGCTGCGGAACGCCGGGTTGACGAGCATCAGCCCGGCGACGTCGGCGCCGCGCTGCTCGGCCAGGCGGGTGACCAGGGTGCCGCCCATGGACAGGCCCCCGGCGACGACCTTCGAGCAGCGCTCGGTCAGCTCGGTGAAGGCGGTGTCGACGACGGCGTACCAGTCCTCGAACCGGGTGCGGTTCAGCTCCTGCCAGGAGGTGCCGTGGCCGGGCAGGCGCGGCAGCCGGACGGTGAAGCCGGCCGCGGCCAGGTGCTCGGCCCAGGGGCGCATGCTCTGCGGGCTGCCCGGTGAACCCGTGGCTGAGGAGGATCCCGATGTCGCCGCCGTCATGGCTGAAGGGCTCGGCGCCGGGCAGAACGGGCACGTCACCTCCAGGGAGAGCGCCGCCACCGCAGCCCGAGGTCGGCTCGGGTGGTCTGCACGGGACGGTCTGAGGCCTCGATGATCCCATGGGCCGCCGCGGCTGGTCGAGAGTCGTCCGGGCGAGGTCTGTGAGAACTTCAGGCAGTGTCTGTCCGCGCAGGACGCCCTACAGTTCTCGCGTCGAGACGTTTCGCCGGCCGGGCGAGCGGTGGTACCGGGTAGGAGGCGAGCGGCGCTTGTTCTACTGGCTGATGAAGAACGTCGTGCTCGGTCCCGTGCTGCGGCTGCTCTTCCGCCCGACCGTGGAGGGGATCGAGAACATCCCCGAGGACGGTGCGGCGATCCTGGCCAGCAACCACCTGTCGTTCTCCGACTCGATCTTCCTGCCGCTCGTGCTGGACCGGAAGGTCGTCTTCCTGGCCAAGGCCGACTACTTCACCAAGCCCGGAGCCAAGGGCAAGCTCACCGCGCTGTTCTTCAAGCTGGCCGACCAGCTGCCCATCGACCGGTCCGGCGGCCGGGCCGGCGACGCCGCCCTGCGCACCGGCATGCGCGTCCTGAGCCGCGGCGACCTGCTGGGCATCTACCCGGAGGGCACGCGCTCGCCGGACGGCCGGCTCTACCGCGGCAAGACCGGCGTGGCCCGGATGGCGCTCGAGGGTCTGGTGCCCGTGCTCCCGGTGGCCATGGTCGGCACGGACAAGGCCCAGCCGATCGGCCGGCGGATCCCCAAGATCGTGCGGATCGGCATCAAGATCGGTGAGCCGCTGGACTTCAGCCGCTACGAGGGCATGGAGGACGACCGGTTCATCCTGCGCTCGATCACCGACGAGATCATGTACCGGCTGATGGAGCTGTCCGGCCAGGAGTACGTCGACGTCTACGCCGCCACGATGAAGGAGCGGCTGGCCGCGGCCAAGCAAGGGCAAGGCCCCCGAGCCGACCACGCTCAGCGGGCAGGCGCCGGGACACCGCCCCACCGGCACCGGGCCCGCTGCGGCCGAGCAGCCGGTCGACCCCGAGCACCACGACGAGGACCAGTCCCCGGAGCAGGCCGCGAGCTGACTCAGCCGATCTCCATGTGCTGCAGGTCCGGATCGCTCCACCGCCCGCCCCAGGAGAAGCCCGAGCCGGGTGAACGCGCGCACCGCCGGGCTGGTCGAGGAGGTGAACGTGCCCGGCACCCGTACGGCGGTGCAGGAAGTACGCCGATCGGGTAGACCTTGCCGCCGGCGTCGACGTACGGGTTCTCGAAGTCGTTGACGTCGATGGCCCGCCCGTAGGCGTGGTTGGACCAGACCTTGCGCGCCTCCTCGCCGCCGACGTAGCGGCAGTTGAAGCGCCGAGGTGTTGTCGGCGTCCATGGCGGCGTAGTCGTCGGCGCCGGGGCCCTTGGGGTCGTGGCCCCAGGTGGAGTCCATCGGCCGCATCTGGCGGATCCGGAAGTGCTGGCCGTACAGCGCGGTGAACGCGCTGGCGCGTCCGCGACGGCGATGCGTCGACGCGACCACCAGCGAGCCGCGATGGCGGAGGCCGTCGAAGCCCCAGTAGTTGACCTGCGACCAGCCGCAGCGAGCTCCGGCCGACCGGGCAGCCGGGCGTCCAGGAGTAGCCGACCATCCGGTCCCACAGCGGGTCCGGGATCGCGCGACGACCGTGGCGTGCGCACCGGTCCCGACCGCCGCCGGAGCCGCGGGGAAGCGCACCTTGGGCTCGGCTCCGGCGAGCGGCACGACGGGCAGCCGGTCGCTCGCGGGGCCGGGCGCCGCCGTGCTGGCGTGCGCCCGGCTCAGCGGGCCCGCCGGAGGCGCCGGGCGCGCTGCTGGGTGACGCGGGGGCGGTCGTCGACACGGACGCCGTGCCGGCAGCCGAGGGAGCGGCTGCTCCCGAACCACCGGTGCACGCGGTCAGCCCGGCCGAGCCCGCGACGGTGAGGATGGCCAGAGCCGTCGCCGCCCTGCGGGTCACCGCGCTGATCGCCACGGAGCCGGCCGAGCAGCACCGGGTCGATCCGCCCGGGGCGCAGCCGCTCCTCGAAGTTCTCGATCCCCGGCCCACGGGCCAGCGCCGTCCTCCACGGTCGTCGCCGGTGTAGCCCTGTCCGGCCAGCAGCTCGGTCACCTCGAGCGGCGAGCGCGCCCTCCAGCGGCAGCAGGGTCGGCCTCGTCCGGGGCGTCGAAGTAGAGCCGGTGCAGCCCCAGCAGGCGGGCGAGCTCGGGCACCGGCTGAGGGGTGGTCGTCGACCCGCAGGTCGACCTCGATGTCGTCCCCGCCGTAGCCGGCGCCCGGCGCGGCGACCAGCAGCGCGGCCGACTGCCGGCCCCGGCGGTCACCGCCGGCCGCGTCGCCGGCGGCAAGGACGCGCGAGCAGCCGCTCGGCCAGCCGCTCGCCGCGCAGCGACCGCCAGGCCGCGTGCATCGCCTCGACCACCTCGGGGCCGGTCAGGATGTTGCCCTGGATCGCGACGTCCCCGTCGGCGATGCCGCCGGCCCAGTCGCATGCAGTCCGGGCCGGTGTAGGTCGCCGCGCCGGTCGGCCGACACGACTCCGGCCTGGCGGCTGGCCGCCCCCTCGTCGGCCGGCGACGAGCGCGGCCAGGGTCTGCGCGGCCGAGCGTCCGCTCGGCGCAGCAGCTCGCCGGCCTGCGGGCGGTACGCGAGGTTGGCCCAGGCCTGCGTGGCGATCGCCCCGACGACCGGCCCAGGCCGCCGGGACCGCCGCTCCGACCGCCAGGAACTTGCTCGCGACGGCCACGCCGTACGCCGCGCCGTCCGCGGCCGACGACGGAGAAGGTCATGTCGCGCGACGCTACCCCGGAGGCCAGGCTTTCTCACCCTGCGGTCAGGCCGCGGACCGCCCGGCGGCGCCCACTAGCGTTGACGCCATGCGAATCGGTGTGCTGACCGGCGGCGGCGACTGCCCCGGTCTGAACGCAGTCATCCGGGCCGTCGTGACCAAGGGCGTCAGCGCCTACGGCCACGAGTTCGTCGGGTTCCGCGACGGCTGGAAGGGTCCGGTCGAGGGCCTGACCCGCCCGCTCGGGCTGGACGACGTCGAGGACATCCTGGCCCGCGGCGGCACGATCCTCGGCTCGTCGCGGACCAACCCCTACAAGATCGACGGCGGGGTCGACCGGATCCGCGACACCCTCGCGGCGCACAGCGTCGACGCCCTCGTCGCGATCGGCGGCGAGGACACCCTGGGCGTGGCCAAGCGGCTGACCGACGACGGCATCGGCGTCGTCGGCGTGCCCGAAGACCATCGACAACGACCTGGGCGCGACCGACTACACGTTCGGCTTCGACACCGCCGTGGCCATCGCGACCGAGGCGATCGACCGGCTGCCGGACGACGGCCGAGTCGCACCACCGCACGCTCGTGGTCGAGGTCATGGGCCGCCACGCCGGCTGGATCGCCCTGCACTCCGGGCTGGCCGGTGGCGCCGACGCGATCCTCATCCCCGAGCAGCCGTTCGACATCGAGCAGGTCGCCGGGCTGGGTGCGAGCAGCCGCTACGAGCGCGGGCACGCGCCGATCATCGTGGTCGCCGAGGGCGCGCTGCCGGCGGGCGGCGGCGAGTCGCTGCTCGAACGGCGAGGTCGACGCCTTCGGGCACGTCCGGCTCGGCGGCATCGGCACCTGGCTGGCCGAGGAGCTCGAGAAGCGCACCGGCCACGAGTCGCGCGCGGTCGTGCTCGGCCACGTGCAGCGCGGCGGCACCCCGACGGCGTACGACCGGGTGCTGTCGACCCGGTTCGGGCTGCAGGCCATCGACGCGGTCCACGACGGCGACTTCGGCGTCAGATGGTCGCGCTGCGGGGCACCGACATCGTGCGCGTCCCGCTGTCGGAGGCGACCGCCGAGCTGAAGACCGTGCCGCCCGAGCGGTACGCCGAGGCCGAGGTCTTCTTCGGCTGAGCCGGAGCGGAGGTCCGGCCAGCTGTCCGGATGGTGGAATGCGCGGTCTCACCCCGTCGTGCACTCCTACGCTGGTGCGGTGAACGTCGAGCTCGCCGCCGATGGATCCCGGTCGATCCCCTGACGGTCGAGGGCCTGGACGTCTGGCGCGACCTCGAGGCCGCGCAGCAGCCGCAGTGGCCGGACCAGGCGGCGCTTGCAGCAGGCCGTCGCCGAGCTGTCGATCCTGCCGCCGCTGGTCTTCGCGGGCGAGTGCGACAACCTGCGCGAGCGCGCTGGCCGCGGCCGCGCGCGGCGAGGCGTTCGTCCTGCAGGGCGGCGACTGCGCCGAGACGTTCGTCGACGCGACGGCCGACAAGATCCGCAACCGGATCAAGACCGTGCTGCAGATGGCGGCCGTCCTGACCTACGGCGCGCAGCCTGCCGGTCATCAAGATCGGCCGGATGGCCGGGCCAGTTCGCCAAGCCGCGCAGCAGCGACGACGAGATCCGCGACGGCGTGACCCTGCCGGCGTACCGCGGGGACGCGGTCAACGACTTCGCCTTCACCGCCGAGGCGCGCACGCCCGACCCGAGCCGGCTGGTCAAGGCGTACCACACGTCGGCGTCGACGCTGAACCTCATCCGGGCGTTCACCCAGGGCGGGTTCGCCGACCTGCGGCACGTGCACGAGTGGAACCGCGGCTTCGTCGCCAACTCGGCCAACGCGCGCTACGAGGCGCTGGCCGCGCCAGATCGACCGGGCGATGCGCTTCATGGCCGCCTGCGGCGCCGACTTCGAGGCCCTGACGCGCCGTCGACTTCTACTCCTGCCACGAGGCGCTGCTGCTCGACTACGAGCGGGCCCTGACCCGGATCGACTCGCGGACCGGGCTGCCGTACGACGTGTCGGCGCACTTCGTGTGGATCGGGCGAGCGCACCCGCAAGCTGGACGGTGCCCACGTCGACTTCGCCTCGCGGGTGCACAACCCGATCGGGGTCAAGCTCGGCGCGAAGACGTCGCCCGGACGACGCGCTCGCGCTGATCGACAAGCTGGACCCCGACCGCGTCCCCGGGCGGCTGACCTTCATCACCCGGATGGGTGCGGGCGACGATCCGGGAGGCCCTGCCGCCGCTCGTGCAGAAGGTCGACGGCCAGCGGGGCCCAGGTCACCTGGATCTGCGATCCCATGCACGGCAACACGTTCGAGTCGCCCAGCGGCTACAAGACCCGCCGGTTCGACGACGTCATCGACGAGGTCCGCGGCTTCTTCGAGGTGCACCGCGCGCTGGGCACGGTGCCGGGCGGCCTGCACATCGAGCTCACCGGCGACGACGTCACCGAGTGCCTGGGCGGCGCCGAGAAGATCGACGACGCCGCCCTCGCCACGCGGTACGAGTCGGTCTGCGACCCGCGGCTGAACCACCAGCAGAGCCTGGAGCTGTCCTTCCTCGTCGCCGAGATGCTCGGGGTCGCGGTCGTGAGCGCGCCGGCGCCGGGTGGTCGACCTGCGCAGCGACACCGTCACCCGGCCGACGCCGGACATGCGCCAGGCGATGGCCGAGGCCGAGGTCGGCGACGACGTCTACGGCGAGGACCCGACGCTCAACCGGCTGGAGGAGACCGTCGCCGGGCTGCTCGGCCACGAGGCCGGGCTGTTCACGCCGTCCGGCTCGCTGGCCAACCAGCTCGGCCTGCGACTGCTGGTCCGCCCGGGCGAGGAGATCCTGGCCGACTCGCCTGGCGCACGTGCTGCGGGCCGAGCTCGGCGCGGCCGCAACGTTCTCCGGCATCACCAGCCGCACCTGGCCGGCCGCGCGCGGGCGGCTGGACGCGCCGCTCCCGCTGGCGATGATGGCGCCGAGTGCCGGCCCGCACCTGGTCTCGACCGCCGCCGTCGCGGTCGAGAACACCCACAACTTCGGCGGCGGCACCGATCCAGCCGCTGGAGCAGATCGAGGCCCTGCGCGAGCCGGCACCCGCGCGGCCGGCGTGGCCATGCACCTGGACGGCGCCCGGCTGTGGAACGCCCACGTCGCGACCGGGGTGCCGCTCGCGGACGTACGGCCGGAACTTCGACACGGTGTCGGTCTGCCTGTCGAAGGGACTCGGCGCGCCGGTCGGCTCGGTGCTGGTGTCCTCGGCCGAGCGGATCGCCGAGGCCCGGGTCTGGCGCAAGCGCTACGGCGGGGGGATGCGGCAGGCCGGAATCCTCGCCGCCGCAGGGCTGTTCGCGCTCGAGCACAACATCGAGCGGCTCGCCGACGATCACGAGCACGCCCAGCTGCTGGCCCGCGCGATCCACGAGGCCGCTCCCGACGTGGCCGACCCGCGCGTACGCGCCGACCAACATCGTCGTGCTGGACCTGTCGCGGCATCGGCTGGACGCGGCCGACGCTGGGCGCGCAGGCGGCCGAGGCCGAGGGTGCGGATCTCGGTGCTCGGCCCGCGCTCGGCCCGGCTGGTCACCCACCTCGACGTCGACGCCGAGGGGGCCGAGCACGCCGCCGAGGTGCTCGGCCGGCTGCTGGCCGACCAGCTAGACGCTCGTGGTGCAGCAGCTCGGGCGGGGTGACTCGCTCGGCCGTGCCCCGTCCGGCCGGGCCAGCTCGACGGCGTACATCGCCGCCAGCACCAGCAGGCCGCCGACCACCATCCGGGCGGTGAGCGGCTCCCCGAAGGCCGACCGCGAAGCCGGCCGCCGCGACCGGCTCCAGCGTCATGACGATCGCGGCCCGGGTCGGCGGTCAGGTGGGCCTGGGCCCAGGTCTGCAGGAACATCGCCAGCGCTCCGGCGACGCAGCGCGGTGTAGAGCGTGGCCAGCCAGGCCCGCCCGTCGGGAGGCAGCGTGATGCCGCCGGGCGCCGCGCCGATCGTGCAGACCGTCGGCGATGCGCGACGCATCTGCACCGCGGCCAGCCCCAGCGCGTCGCTCGCGGACGACCAGAGGCCGAGCCCGAGGATGTGCAGGGCGTAGAGCACGGCGGAGGCGAGGATCAGCAGGACGCCGCTGCTCACCTCGGCGCCGCGCAGCGACAGCACGGCCAGCCCGGCGGTCGACAGCGCCACGGCCAGCCCAGGTCATCCGGCCGGCCCGCTGCCGCAGCAGCACCAGGCCGAGCACGGGCGTGAGCACGACGTAGGTGCCGGTGGCGAAGCCGCTGACCGAGGCCGGCGTGCGGGCCAGCCCCTCGGTCTGCAGGATCTGCGCGACGCCGTAGACGCAGCCCAGCCCGAGCCCGCGCGCGACGGCCGGCCGGGACAGCCGCGCGGACGTGCCGCCCGAACACCAGCCAGCATGACGACGGCGGCGACGAGGAACCGCACGGCCAGGAAGTCCAGCACCGGCATCGACTGCACGACGTTCTTGATCAGCGACGAACGTCGAGCCCCACATCGCGGTGACGGCGACCAGCGCGAGGGTCGCCAGCTGCTCCCGGCGGGGTGAGCGGTCAGCGAATGGCAATGGTCACCGTGCTGCCCAGCGGCGCCTTCGAGGTGCCGTTCGGGCTCTGCGCGACCACGTTGCCGCCGATGACCCAGGGGAACACGTGCGTGACCTGCACCTGGAACCCGGCGTCCTTGAGGATCTTGCGGGCCTGCGCCACCGACTTGCCGGTGACGTCCGGCACCGTCACCAGCGGCGGGCCCTTGGAGACCACGAGGCTCACCGTGTCACCGCGGTGGACGGTGCCCGGGCCCGGGGTTCTGCGAGACCACGTCACCCGTGCCCGACCGAGGTGGAGTACGCCGAGGTCGTCGTGACCTTGAGGCCGTCCGCGCCGAGCTGCTGGGTCGCCACGCCGGCCGGCTTGCCGGTCCAGTCGTCGAGTGTGACGGGGGCCGGTCCCTTGCTGAGCACGATGTTGACCGGCTTGTCCGGTGCCAGGCGGGTGCCCGCGGCCGGATCGGTGGAGATCACGGCGTCCTTGCGCACCGCGTCGCTGTAGGCCTGGGTCACGCTGCCCACGGCCAGCTTGGTGCCGGTCAGCGCCGACTCGGCCTGGTCCAGCGGCTTCCCGGCGACGTCGGGCACCGGGTAGCGCTCCGGGCCCTTGGACACGTCGAGCACCACGGTGCCGTGCTTGCCGACCGCCTTGCCGGGTGCCGGGTCGGTCGCGGCGACCGTGCCGGCGGTGGCCGTCTCGCTGAAGACCTCGGTCACCCGCGTGTGCAGGCCCTTGGCCTCGACGATCCCCTGGGCGGCACTCGTCGGCTTCCCGACGACGTTCGGAGTGGCGATCTTCGACCCCGGCCCGGCTCCGACGTACCAGCCGGCGACGCCGAGGAGCACGGCCAGCAGCAGGATCACCAGGGCAGCGGTCCGGCCGCGCCGGTGGCGCCGGGGCTCGGGCGGCGGCTCGATGCCGGCCTCCCGCAGGTCCAGCACGCCGGTCGGCGCGGACGGGGGAGGCGCGGTCCGCGAGGGCCCGCCGGGCACCGCGAACGCGCGGGCGGCCGGCACCACGACCGTCGCATCGTCCGGGCCGGCTGACCCCGTCCAGCTCGGCCGGGGTGAGCGAGGCCCGGGTCCGCCGGGCCGCCACCAGCAGGTCACCGGCGTCGGCCGGCCGGGCGTCGGCGTCGCGGGCGGCGGCGTCGGTCACCAGCTCGTCCAGCGCCGGCGCCAGCCCGGGCACGAGGGACGACGGGCGCGGGATGTCCGAGTGCACGTGCTGGTAGGCCACCTGGATCGGGGTCTCGCCGTCGAACGGCTTGCGTCCGGTCAGCATCTCGAAGAGCAGGATGCCGACGGCGTAGACGTCGCTGCGAGCGTCGGCGACGCCGCGCTCGACCTGCTCCGGAGCGAGGTAGGCCACCGTCCCGAGCAGGACCTTGCTGTCGTGGCTCGTCGTCGCCGTGGTCACGGCGCGGGCCAGCCCGAAGTCGGCGACCTTGACCCGGCCGTCGTCGGCCAGCAGGACGTTCTCCGGCTTGATGTCGCGGTGGATGATGCCGTTCCAGTGCGCGGCGGCGAGCGCGTCCAGGACCGGGTCGAGCAGGGTCAGCGCCTCGCGGGGGGTCAGCCGCCCGCGCTCGTTGAGCAGGTCGCGCAGCGTCCGCCCCGGGACGTACTCCATGACCAGGAACCAGCAGCCGTTGTCCTGCCCCTGGTCGTACACCGCCACCACGCCCGGATGGGAGAGCCGGGCCGCCGAGCGGGCCTCGCGCACGAAGCGGCGCAGGAACTCCTCGTCCTGGGCCAGGTCGGCGTGCATGACCTTGAGCGCGACCTCCCGGTCCAGGCGCTGGTCGACCGCGAGGTAGACGGTCGCCATGCCACCGCGGGCGATCCGCGACTGCACGGCGTACCGACCCTCGAGCACCTGCCCCACCAAGGAGTCGGCGACGGTCGTATCCACCTGAGGAGTCTACGTACGGCGTGCGGCAGGGCCCGGGACGCGGAGTGTCGTCGTGGGGGTGTCGCCGTGATGGCCTGGTGACGGTCAGGCGAAGCGGGCCCGCAGCGCCAGCACGCTGCGCACGTACGCGCGGGTGTCGGCGTACATGCCGTGCGCCTGCACCGAGCCGAGGCCCTGGTAGTAGCCGGCGATCGCGTCGCGGGTGGAGGCGCTGCGCAGCAGGGCATGCAGCACCACGACCCCGGCCGTGACGTTGTCGGCGGTGCTGAGCAGGTCGAGCCGGCGGCCGACCAGCGAGGAGGCCCAGGCGCCGGTGGCCGGGACGACCTGCATGGTGCCGATCGCGTTGGCCACCGAGACCTGGCCCTGGCTCCAGCCGGACTCCTGCCAGGCGACCGCCAGGGCCAGCGCCGGGTCGACGCCGTAGCGGCGGGCGGTGCGGACGATCAGGTCGCGGGTGGCCGCCCGGGACGGCAGGTGGCGGTGGGCCAGCGCGGTGCGGTTGTGCGCCGCGGCTCGCACCGTCGCGTTCGGGTACGTCCGTCCGGCGAAGCTGTTCGCGAGCACGGCGCGACGGACGGGCACCCGGAGCACCTGGCCGGCGCGCAGGAACCCGTTGCGGGACAGGTGGTTCGCCTTGACGATCGAGCTCTGCGACGTGTGGAACCGCAGGGCGAGCCCGCTCACGGTGTCGTCGGGCTGCACCCGGTAGGCGCGCAGGGCCGTCACCGGGACCGCGGCCTTGGCCGCCCGGCGCGCGGCGGACGTCGGCACGCGCAGGTGCTGCCCGGCGTAGATCCGCCCTCGCCGGTCGAGGTGGTTCGCCCGCAGCAGGACCGAGGGGGAGACCCGCAGCCGCTGGGCCAGGCCGGAGATCGTCTCGCCGGCCCGCACGACGTGCGTGACGTACGCCGGCCGGGCCGGGGTGGCGGCCCGGTGCATCTTCGACGGGGGCAGCAGCAGCCGCTGGCCGGCCACGATCAGTCGGCCGTCGGCCGGCAGGTGGTTCGCGGCGACGATCGCCGCCATCGACGTGCCGTGCGCGGCGGCCAGGTCGAACACCGTGTCTCCGGGCCGCACCTCGTGCAGCACCCAGCCGTGCGTCGACGCGGCGGCCTGCAGCCCGGCCAGGGCGACGGCGGAGACGGTGACGACGGGCATGGGCGCTCCCTCGCAGACGGGTCGCCGGGCGGGCGACGGTCGAGGACGGTGGGATCTCTGAGTCTGGTGTGGTCGTTGTTGCTGGTGAGGCTGCTGCGACGTTACACCGGCCCGGGCCACCATGACGAGGCAGGATTCGGCACCTCTGGCAGGCTGGGCCGCGTGTCCGAGGCCGCAGCCGAGCTCGACGCCCTCGTCGAGGAGTGGCTCACCCTGCCCGAGGTCGCCGAGCTGCTCGGGACCCAGCTGCGCGGCGTCCGGCGCCTGCTCCAGGAGCGGCAGCTGGTGGCGGTCCGCCGGGCGCCCGCCCCCGGGTCGCCCGTCGAGCTGCTGCGTGCCGGCGCCCCTGATCCAGGACGGCGCCCCGCTGCCCGAGCTGGCCGGGACGGTGACCCTGCTCAGCGACGCCGGGTTCTCGCCCGAGGAGGCGCTGCACTGGCTGTTCACGGTCGACCCGACGCTGCCGGGCTCGCCGGTCGAGGCCCTGCGGGCGGGGCGCAAGACCGAGATCCGGCGGCGCGCCCAGGCGCTGGCGTTCTGACGGACCGGCGCGGATGAGGTCGCTCAGCTACGTCGCGATGCTCGCGTTCTGCCTGCTCGGGACGGCGCCGCTCGAGCTGTTCCTGCACGTGGGGGTCTACCGCCGGTGGCGCCGGCTGCTGCTGACGCTGGCGCCGGTGCGCGGCCGTCTTCGTCGTCTGGGACCTGTACGCCGTCTCCCGGCACCAGTGGACGTTCGACCCGGCGCAGACGCTCGGCGTGGTGCTGCCGGGCGGCCTGCCGGTCGAGGAGGTGCTGTTCTTCCTCGTCGTGCCCGTCGCGGCCGTGCTGACGCTGGAGGCGGTGCGGACCGTCCGGGGCTGGCCGGTCGGCGACGAGCCCGCGCCGTGAGCTACACCGCGCTGGCCGTCGTGGGCGTCGCCGTGTCGGTCCTGCTCGACCTCGCGCTGCTGCGGACCCGGCTGGTCACCCGCCGCGCGTTCTGGGTCTCCTACCTGATCGTGCTGGCGTTCCAGCTGGTCACGAACGGGTGGCTCACCGGCCGAGGGATCGTCCGGTACGACGCGTCGGCCGTCGTCGGGGGGTCCCGGGCGGTGGCCTTCGGCGACGGGCGGCTGCTGTACGCGCCGGTCGAGGACATCGGCTTCGGCTTCGCGCTGGTGCTGCAGTCCCTCAGCTGGTGGGTGTTCTGGGGCCGCCGCGAGGTCAGGCGCTCTGCCAGCGCTCGCGGCGGGCCGCCCACGAGCTGACGAACGCGCGAGCGGCCACCCGGGCCCGCCGCCCGTTCGGCACGCTGACCCGGTCGTGCAGCACCTGGTAGTCCGCACGCTCGACCTCGTCCAGGATCCCGCCGTACAGGTCGATCGCGGTCTGCAGGCAGGGCCGGCTGACCGGCTCGACCATGAGCACCCCGGGACGGGCGGCGTCGTACAGGTCGCGGGTGCGCGAGATCTCGAAGGCGAGCAGCTTGCGGATGTCGTCGGTGACCGGACCGGACGCGAGGTCCTGCTCGCGTCACGCCGAAGCGGTCGAGGTCCTCCTGCGGCAGGTACAGGCGGCCGCGGTCGAGGTCCTCGCCGATGTCGCGGATGAAGTTGGACAGCTGGAAGGCCTCGCCGAGCGCGGCCGCCGGCGCCGCGGCCTCCGGGGTGAGCGGGCCCAGCACCGGCAGCATCATCAGGCCGATGACCATGGCCGACCCGTGCGTGTAGACCTGCAGGTCCGCGTACGTCGCGTACTCCGTGACGGTGATGTCCATCTGCATCGAGGCCAGGAAGGCCTCGAACAGCTCCAGGTCGATGCCGAGCGAGTGCACGGTGTGGGCCGCGGCGTGCACCACGGGGTCGGCCGAGGTGCCGCGCTCGAGGTCGCGCAGGGCCGACCGGCTCCAGTCGACCAGGCCGTCGGGGTCCGGCGTGGCCGAGTCGATCAGCTCGTCGGCCCACCGGGCGAAGCCGTAGAGCGCCCACACGTGCGGCCGCTTGGCCGGCGGCAGCAGCCAGGTCGCCAGGTAGTACGTCTTGCCGTGCTGGGCCGCCAGCCGCCGCGAGACCTCGTAGCACGCCCGCAGCCGGGGCTCACGGATTCCGGCCGCCGTCAGGGCGTGACCGTGGGCGGGGGACCTCACCGTGGCATTCTGCGCGCGGCCGGCCGTGGGGAGACGCCCCCGGCGCGATTCGGCGTCCGGGAGAGGCGGGGTCACAGGCGGGCGCGGGAGCGATAGGCGGGGTCGGGGCCGAGGATCCGCTCCGCGGCCAGCCGGCCGCTCACCAGCACCATCGGGACGCCGACGCCGGGCACGGTGCCGGAACCGGCGAACACGAGGTTCTCGCCCGACAGGTTGGCGGGGCGGAACGGCCCGGTCTGACCGAACGTGTGCGCCGCCGCGAACGGCGTGCCGCGCTCCATGCCGCGGTCGGCCCAGTCCAGCGGGGTGAGCACGGACTCGGCCTCGATGCCGTCGGCGAACCCGTCGTAGCCGCGCCGGGACAGCTGCTCCAGCACGTGCTCGCGGTAGCGCGGCCCGACCGCCGTCCAGTCGACCGGGGAGTCCAGGTTCGGCGTCGGCACCAGCACGTAGTAGACCGCCCGCCCGTCGGGGGCCAGCCCGGGGTCCGTGACCGTCGGCGTGCTGACCAACAAGGAGGGATCGGTCTGCAGGCGGCCACCGAGGATCTCCTCGAACGTCGACGCCCACGCCCGGCCGAAGTGGATCTCGTGGTGCGCCGCACCCTCGTAACGACGTCGCGAGCCGGCGAGCATCAGCCAGCAGGACGGGGAGTACCGCATCGGCCGCGGGCGCTCCCCGAGCAGCTCGCGCCGGGCCACGGGCAGGTCCGGGGTCAGCACGACGACGTCGGCCGGGTGGCGCTCGCCGTCGGAGGTGTGGACGGCCACCGCCCGGCCGCCCCGCCGCTCGACCGAGACGACACGGGCGCCGTACCGCAGCTCGACGCCGTGCTTCTCCGCCGCCGCCGCCATCGCCTGGGGCAGGGCGTGCATGCCGCCGCGCGGGAACCACACTCCCGCAACGGAGTCCATGTACGAGATCACCGCGTAGATGGCCAGTGCCTCGTACGGCGACAGGCCGGCGTACATCGCCTGGAAGCCGAAGACCCGCTGCAGCCGCTCGTCGGGGAGGTAGGACCGCAGGACCGGCGCCAGCCGCCGGAAGCCCCCCGCGGCGGCCAGCCGCACGAGGTCGGGCCGGACCAGGTCGAGGGGGGAGTCGACGTTCCGGTCGATGAAGCTGCGCATCTCCCACCGGTAGAGCCGGGTCACGAAGTCGACGTAGCGGCGGAAGCCGGCCGCGTCGGCCGGCCCGCAGACGGTCGCGATCTCCTCGGCCATCGCGTCCGTGTCGGTCAGCACGTCGAGCCGGCTGCCGTCGGCGAAGTGCGCGCGGTAGGCCGGCTCGACCGGGAGCAGGTCCAGCCAGTCCTCCATCCGCTCGCCGAGGGCGTCGAAGCAGTCCGCGATGAGCCCCGGCATGGTGAGGACCGTGGGTCCCGGGTCGACCCGGTAGGTGCCGGCGCCGTCCGGGGCGGGCAGCTCGAGCAGCCCGGCGCGCCCGCCGGGGACCGCGGCCGACTCCAGCACGGTCACCTCGCGACCGGCACCGGCGAGGCGCATGGCCGCCGACAGTCCGGCCAGGCCGGCTCCCACGACCACGACGCGGTCGGTGGGTCCGTGGACCCGACGTGGCATCAGGCCTGCCGGACCGTCGCGGTCTGGACCAGGGCGGCCAGGACGCCGGCCGCCGGGTCGGGAAGCTCGACGGCGGCCAGGGCGTCCGCGGCGGCCCGGGCCCGCACGTCGATCATCTGCTCGACCGCGGCGAGCGCCCCGCTCTCCTCGATGGCCCGGCGGACCGCGGCCAGGCCGGGCTCGTCGAGCGCCGGGTCGCCCAGAGCGCGGCGGACGACATCCCGCTGCGCCGGGGTGCCGAGCCGCTCCACCTGCGCGACCAGCACGGTGCGCTTGCCCTCGCGCAGGTCGTCGCCGGCCGGCTTGCCGGTCACCTCCGGGTCGCCGAACACCCCGAGCACGTCGTCGCGCAGCTGGAAGGCCTCGCCCAGCGGGAGCCCGTACGCGGACAGGGCGGCCCGCAGCTCCGGCCCGGCCCCGGCCAGGGCGGCTCCGAGCAGGAGCGGGTGCTCGACGGTGTACTTGGCCGACTTGTACCGCAACACCAGCAGCGCGCGCTCGACCGCCAGGTCGGCGTCCTCGGCCCCCACCGCCTGCTCCAGCACGTCGAGGTACTGGCCCGCCCATGAGCTGGGTCCGCATCGTGTCGAAGACCGGCCTCCCGGCGGCGAGGGACTGCTCGCTCAGGCCGCTGCCCGCGAGCAGCTCGTCGCTCCAGGACAGGCACAGGTCACCGGCCAGGATCGCCGCCGCCTCACCGAACCGGTCGCTGTCGCCGGACCAGCCGAGGTCCCGGTGCATCCCGGCCACCCGCCGGTGCATCGACGGCCGGCCCCTGCGGGTGTCGCTGCCGTCCATGACGTCGTCGTGCAGCAGGGCGGCGGCCTGGAAGCACTCCAGACCCGCGGCCGCGCTCACGATCTCGGGGCAGTCGGCGCCGCCGGCGCTGCGCCACGCCCAGTAGCAGAAGGCCGCGCGCAGGCGCTTGCCCCCGCAGAGCAGGTCTCGTACGCCCTCGAGCAACGTGCCGAGCTCGGGCCCGATCTCCTCCAGCCGCTGCTCCTGCAGGGCCAGGTGGTCGTCGACGACCTTCTGCAGGCGGGCCCGCAGGTCCTCGACGTCCAGGGGGTCGGCCGCGGCGCCGGGCCAGACCGGAGCGGGCATCGAAACGGGCAGCGTCGGGCCCGCGACCGGCGAGGTCTGCACCGTCTCCACGCTTCGAGGGTAAGCGTTCGCGGTGTCCAGGGCTCGAGCGTCGCCGACGGATCGCGCCACGCCGCCCCTACCCTGGTCGACATGGGCGGTTCCCGCGAGTCGGTGGTCGGCGAGCCGACGGTCCGCGACAGCCTGCGTGAGCTGATCGCGGCCGGCGTCCCGTCGTACTCCTTCGAGTTCTTCCCGCCGAAGACCGACGCCGGCGAGGCGACGCTCTGGGAGGCGATCCGGCGGCTCGAGCCGCTGCAGCCGACGTTCGTCTCGGTGACCTACGGCGCGGGCGGATCCACCCGCGAGCGGACGCTCGGCATCGTCGAGCGGATCGCCTCCGACACGACGCTGACCCCGGTCGGCCACCTCACCGCGGTCGACCACTCGGTGACCGAGCTGCGCCGGATCGTCGGGGGCTTCGCGGCCGCCGGCGTCCGCAACGTCCTCGCCCTGCGCGGTGACCCGCCGGGCGACCCGCAGGCGGAGTGGGTCCGCCACCCCGAGGGCCTGGAGTACGCCGCGCAGCTCGTGGCGCTGATCAAGGAGGCCGGAGACTTCTGCGTCGGCGTGGCGGCGTTCCCCGAGCGGCACCCGCGCTCGCCGGACTGGGACAGCGAGGTCCGGCACTTCGTGCGCAAGGTCCAGGCCGGGGCGGACTTCGCCGTCACCCAGATGTTCTTCCACGCCGAGGACTACCTGCGGCTGCGGGACCGGGTCGCGGCGGCCGGCTGCGACGTCCCGATCATCCCGGGGATCATGCCGGTGACGAACGTCGGCCAGATCGAGCGGTTCGCCGTGCTGTCCAACGCGACGTTCCCGCCCGACCTGGCGGAGCGTCTGCACGCGGTCGAGGAGGACCCGGAGGCGGTCCGCCGGATCGGCGTGGAGGCCGCGACGGCCCTGTGCGAACGGCTGCTCGACGAGGGGGTGCCCGGCCTGCACTTCATCACGCTGAACCGGTCGACCGCCTCGCTCGAGATCTTCGAGCAGCTCGGGCTGGCCGGTGTCGGCTCCCGCCGCTGACGGAGGGACCAGCGGCTCGCTGAGCCGCGAGGCCTACCTCCGCGGCTGGTCGGAGCTGCACGAGGGGATCGACCCGCAGTCGATCCGGTTCGTCCGCGGCTGGCTGGCCATCGCGTACGCCGCGGGGCGGCCGCTGGCACAGGCCCGCATCCCCCCGACGGTGGTGACCGTCCTCGGGCTGCTGGTGGCCGCCGTCGTCGCGCCCGTCGCCGCGCTCGGCGCGCACTGGCCGCTGCTGGCGGTCCCGATCGTGCTGCTCTCCGCGCTGCTGGACAGCCTCGACGGCACCGTCGCGGTGCTCAGCGGGCGCGTCACCTCCCTCGGCGCCCTGGCCGACTCGGTCTGCGACCGCCTGTCCGACGCGGCGTACGGCGTGGCCCTGTGGGTGGTCGGCGCGCCGGCCTGGCTGGCCGGCCTGTGGGTCGCCCTCGGGTGGCTGGCCGAGTACGCGCGGGCCCGCGGCCAGGTGCTGGTCGGCGGGCCGGTCGACGCCGTGACCGTCGGCGAGCGGCCGACCCGCATCGTCCTGCTCACGTTCGCCCTCGCCGGCTGCGGCGTGCTGCCCGGTCACACCCATGCCGTGGCCACGACGTTCGGCGTCGCGGCGGCCGGCACGGCGGCGATCGGGCTGGTGCAGGTCCTGGCCGCCGTGCGCGAGCGGCTGCCCTGAGCGGACGTCAGGCCCGGCCGACGAGCTCGGCGACGATCGCCGCCGACAGACCCACCAGCGGCAGCCCGCCACCGGGGTGGGCCGAGCCGCCGACGAGGAACAGCCCGGGCACCGGTGAGCGGTTCGCCGGTCGCAGGAACGCCGCGCGGGCGCCGTTGCTGGAGGACCCGTAGATCGAGCCGCCGACGCTCCCGGTCGCCCGTTCCAGGTCGGCCGGCGTGCGGATCTGCTGCCACAGCAGGCGGTCCCGGAACTCGTAGCCCCGTGCGGCCAGCAGCCCCAGCACGTGCGCGGCGTAGTCCTCGGCCCGGCCCGGGTGGTCCCAGTCGATCCCCGCCGACGGGTCGTCCGGGCTGTGCCGCGGAGCGTTCACCAGCACGAAGACCGACTCATGGTCCTCGTCCGGCCGCAGCGCCGGGTCGTCGGGTGCGGACAGGTAGACGGCCGGATCGGGAGCCGGGCGCGGCCGTCCCCGGTGAGCGCCTGTGCCGAACACCGAGTCGAACTCGTCGTCGTACGCCGCCGGGAACAGCACCGTGTGGTGGGCCAGGCCGGGCGTGCGGCCGCGCAGGGCCAGCAGGAGCACGAAGCCGGACAGCGAGGGCGGCACCCGGCGGACCCGCTGCAGCGGGTCGGTGACCGGCCGGCGCCGGAACCAGGTCGGCGTACAGCTGCCGGGCGTCGACGTCGGAGACGACCACGTCGGCCGGCAGGCAGCTCGCCGTCGGCCAGTCGCACGCCGCTGACCCGGCCACCCGACAGCTCGAGCGACCGGACCGGCGCGGACGTGCGGACGACCGCCTTGCGGTCCAGCGCTCGCCGGTGCAGCGCCAGGCCGAGCTGCCGCAGCCCGCCCCTGACCCACCACGCCCCGAAGGTCTGCTCGACGTACGGCACGGTCGCGAGGGCGGCCGGCGCCCGGCGCGGGTCCGAACCGGTGTAGGTGGCGTAGCGGTCCAGCAGCATGCGCAGGCGAGGGTCGCGCAGGTACGCCGCGCCCAGGCCGCGCAACGACCGCCAGGGAGCGACCGTGCGCAGGTCGGCGACCCGCCGGGACTCGCGCAAGAGCCCGCGCAGGCCGTCCAGCGGGGACTCCAGGAACGGTCCGCGGGTGACGTCCCAGATCCGCCCGGCCCGGTCCAGGAACCGGTCCCAGTCGGCGCCGGCCGGAGCGCCGAACGCACCGTCGAGGGCCGCGGCGATGCCCGACCGGGAGGCGTTCGGCAGGTCCAGGGTGACGCCGTCGGCGAACCGGTAGTGACAGACCGGGTCGACCGGCTCGAGGTCGACCTCGGTCTCCAGCGGAGCCCCCGTCTTGACGAACAGGTCGCGGTAGACCGCCGGCAGCGTCAGCAGCGAGGGACCGGTGTCGAAGGCGAACCCGTCCCGCTCGAACCACCCGAGCTTGCCGCCGACGTCGGCGGACTGCTCGCAGACCGTGACGTGGTGGCCCAGCGTGGCCAGCCGGGCGGCGGCGGCCAGCCCGCCCATGCCGGCCCCCACGACGACGACCTCGGCCACGGGCGGGGAGTCTAGGTGGCCGCTCCGGTCACGGCAGTGCGCGGCCCTTCCAGGTCAGGCGCCCGCGGGCGTGTCCGCGCAGCGACCGCGCGGTGAGCCAGCCGAGCGCCGCGATCGAGGCGGGATGGGCCAGCGCGTCCGGCCAGGCCCGTGATCCGGTGGTCGCGGGCCACCGCGGCCCGCCCGGCGACGGCGACGGCGTACCCCGCCAGGCCGACCCGCGAGCGGCGCAGCAGCGGCGGCGGCCGGCGGCAGGACGTAGGCCAGGCCGAGGCAGGCCCACGGCGCCGGCGGCGCCGGCCGGGGGAGCCGAACGCCGCCCACAGCGACTTGGCGTAGCCGTCGCGGAGGTCGGCCCACCCGTCGTACATCCGGCAGGTCGCGAGCTCGGTGCCGTCGACCATCGCCGCCTCGGCCGCCGGCGCGCCTTGACGGCCCGGACGAGGGCGATGTCGTCGAGCACGGCGTCCCGGACCGCGGCGTGGCCGCCGGCGCGGGCGTACGCCGCGCGGTCGACGACGAGGAACTGACCATTGCCGGCCGACAAGGAAGGCCGGGGTGAGCGCTCGGCGAGGCGCAGCGGCAGCGTGGTCAGCCAGGACCACTGCAGCAGAGGCTGGACGAGTCGCTCGGCCAGGCTCACGTCGCGACCTGGCGCGGGTAGGGGCAGACCAGGTCGAACCCGTTGCGGCGCAACAGCTCCACGGCCGCTGCCACCGCGTGCGGGCGCCAGCGACCACATCGGCGTCGACGAAGACCAGCGACGGTGCTCGCCGGGTCGGCGCGGCTCGGCCAGCTGCCGGCAGGCGTGCGGCTTGCCGAGCCAGCCGGACGGCAGCGGGCCGCCGTGCGACCAGGCGCACCCTCGGGTCGTCGCCGGACCACCCGCTCGACGTCTCGACGGTGCCGTCGCGTCGAGCCGTCGTCCAGCACCACGAGCTCGAGCCCTCGGCGGCGTCGTCGAGCACGGCCAGCAGGGCGCGCAGGCCCGGCTCGATCCGGTGCGCCTCGTCGCGGACCGGCAGCAGCAGCGAGCACCGGCTCGCTCGGCGGCTCGCGGGTCGCGTGCGCGGGCGGCGCAGCAGGGCGCAGGTTGACCAGCGTGTGGGCGGTGAGCGCGCCGGCCAGGAGGCTGCCGGCGAGGGTGGCCCGGCTCACCGCCCGCTCGGGCCCCACGCGGCGCTCCCGTCCGGCGAGCACGGACCAGGGCGAGGTAGGGGACGACCGAACGCCCCGAGCAGCACGCCGCCCCACAGCGCGACGCCGGGGCGGCCGAAGAACGCCGCGTTGCCGAGCGACCGAGCCGGCCCAGGTCCAGGCGAGCAGCAGCGGCCGGTACGGCCACGGCCGGCGACCGGCTCGAGCGCCCGTCGCGGCTCGTCGGCACAGGACCGCCTCGGCCAGCGTCATCAGCAGCACGGCCGACGAGCGAGCCAGCCGACGAGGTTGGTCAGGGGCACCGCCGGACACTCCGGCAGCCCGGGTCGGGGGTGGGCGCCAGTCCAGGCGTGCCGGCCGCGACCATCTGCGGGTCCAGGAACACGTCCCACGCCGGCGAGGGCCAGCGCCGGCGATGCGCCAGCACGAAAGCCCTGTGCGCCAACGGTTCTCGCCGAGGCGGACCCGCCAGCGCCGGGCCGAGCAGCAGGCACGGATAGGCTCATCATCAGCCAGGCCAGGGGCACGAGGACGGGCACGCCCGGCGAGCGAGCGGCCCGAGCCGGTGCGAGTAGTCGTAGTGGCCGAACGGCAACCCGTGGCCACGCCCAGATCTCGACCGCGAAGGCTCCGACGACGACGACCAGCGACCAGCCGCCCGGTCCAGGCCCACCCCGCGCACCGCGAGGGCATGCGTCACGGACGCGGCGGCGAAGGCCAGGACGGTGATCGACGACTGAGCGGCCCGAGCCGCCGGTCGGGGGCGCAGCGGGTAGGCCACCTGGGCGAGCACGGTGACCACGGCGAGGACGAGGGGCACGCCGAGGGGGACGCCGGCCGAGCGGTCGACGGGCCGGTCGACCCGGGTCACGGCACCCGGCCCGGTAGGTGCCCTCGACGTCCAGGACCGCGAAGCGCGCGAACAGCTCCTCGGCGTACCAGTGCACCTCGGAGGTGCGGCGCACGGCGTCCTGGGTGGGCGCTGCGGCGGTGGGCGAAGTCGCTGACCGCGCGCGCGCGACTCCCAGATGGAGAACGTCCCCTGGAAGCCGACCGGGGCCTCGCCCATGCCGAGCGCGAGGCGGACCCCGTCGGCCTGGGCCAGGTCGGGGGCCACCGGGGGCACGGCCCGCCAGAACTGCGGCAGCGCGCGGGACCGCGATCCGGGCCCGGGTGATGCTCGCGACCGGCCCGTCGACCGGCCGCCGACGGGCGGCCCCGGCGGGCCGAACGGCTCGTGCCCGCCCCAGCGCCCGCGGGAGGTCAGCGGCTCGAGCCGCACGCGCAGGTGCTCCTCGCCGATCCGGGCCCAGGCGGCCAGGACCGGCGACCGGTCGAGGTCGCCGAGCGGCGGGCGGGTCGGCCCAGGAGCAGAGCACGACCCAGTGCCGCAGGTCGGTGCTGCGCAGGCTGAACGTCGTGCTGTGCTGGTCCCGAGCAGCCGCCCGAACCGCAGGCCGGCGGTGCGGCGCAGGGTCCGGCCGTCGCGCGCCATCCGGCCGAGGGCCCGGGGGACGTCGCGCGCGGCCACGCCGAACACGTGACGGTCACCAGGCCGGGGAGGGCGGTCCGGAGTGCTGCCGGGGCGGGCTGTCGGTGGTCAGGCGACCTCGCGGGCTGGCCGGCGGTCAGCCGGAGGAGCTCCTCGTACGTCGTGGGGAAGACCGCGTGCGGATGGCCGGCGGCCGCCCAGCACCACGTCGTACCGGGCCAGCTCGACGTCGATGAGGGTGCGCAGGGGCTGGTCAGGTGCCGATCGGTGCCACGCCGCCGATGGCGAAGCCGGTGTGCTGGCGGACGAACGCCGCGTCGGCCCGGCCGATGGCGGCCAGGCCGAGCAGGTCGGCGACCTTGCGGACGTCGACCTGGTGCGCACCGGAGGTCAGCACGAGCAGCGGCTCGGGGCCCCGCTCGCCGGGGCTGGTGAACACCAGCGACTTCACGATCTGGGCGACCTCGACCCCGAGCGCGGCAGCAGCGTCCTCGGCGGTGCGGGCGGTGCCGTCGAGGATCCGGACCCGGTCCGGCGAGCCGGCGGCCTCCAGCGCCGCGGCCACCCGGGTGATGCCGGGATGGCTCTGCAGCGACCCGGTCGTCGAGTCCGTCATGCCGCGGAGATTAGCGGGAGATCAGCGGTTGACGCGCTGACAGGAGCGGGGTGTAGCGTTCCAGCTATCGAACACCTGTTCGAGAACGGCAGATCCAACGTCAGATCCGATGGCGACGGACGCGGCGGGAAGGTGGCTGATGGTCCGGCGCTACGACGAGGTCATCGAGGTGCGGGAGACCTCGAGCAGCGGACCGGCGGCCTTCCTCTGGCGCGGGCGCCTCTACGCGGTCCGGGCGGTCCTCGGGCACTGGCGCGAGCGCCGGGCGTGGTGGCTGGAGGGCGCCACCGCCCGGCTGCTCGGGCTGGACCCCGAGGCCGGTCCGGACGCCGGTCCGGACGCCGATGGCGATGCCGATGGCGATGGCGATCGGTGACGGAGATGGCGGCGAGGGTACGTCGGACGCCGCCGCCGGTTCGGAGCGGGTCGCCGACCTGCTCGAGCGGGAGATCTGGCGGGTCGAGGCCGGCGCGGGGCGCAGCGACGCCATCGGGGTCTACGACCTCGGCCGCGACCGGACCGAGCTGCTGGAGACAGCGTCGCCGGCGCTGGGACCGCTGGGACCGCTGGTTCGCCGGCCCGCTGGCGCCTGCTGCAGGTCGCCGACTGATGGGCCGGCCGATGGCGACCGCGGCCCCCGTCTCCGAGGCGGCGGTCGAGCTGCTGGAGCGCTCCCGCGACGGCCTGTTCAGCGCGGCGATGTCCGTCCACGCGGGGGAGCGGTACGTCGCGGCGCACCTGTCCGCGCTGCGGGCCGCGGCCGCGGTGCTGGCCACCCGCAGCCGGCCGGCCCGGCGCAGCTCCGGGCCGCGCAGCGTGTGGGAGGTGCTGCCCCGGGTCGCGCCCGAGCTGACCGAGTGGGCCGCGTTCTTCGCGGCCGGCGCCGACCGCCGGGCGGCGCTGGAGGCCGGCCGGCTGGAGTCGGTCCCGGTCCGCGAGGCGGACGACCAGGTGCGGGCGGCGGAGACGTTCGTGGGGCTGGTGGAGGCCGGCCTGGGCCTGGACCATCCCGGCCACCTGCCGCTGGTGTCCGGGCTGCGCCCGGCCGCGTTCTAGCCGGACGGGCGGGCCGGCTGTCGATGACCCATCCCAGCGAGTTCGTCCATCTCCACGTCGCCTCCGGGTACTCCCTGCGGCACGGCGCCTCGACCCCGCAGGCGCTGGTCGAGCGGGCGGCCGAGCTGGGGCAGCCCGCGCTCGCCCTGACCGACCGCGACGCGCTGTACGGCGCCGTCCGCTTCGTCCGGGCCTGTCGAGCGGGCCGGGGTGGCGCCGATCCTCGGTGTCGACCTCGCCGTCCGCGCCCTCGCCGACGGCCCGCCATCCGGCCGTACCTCAGGACGTACCGCGGGGCGTACCCCCGTGCGGGGCGGAGCCGAGGTCGACCCGCGCCATCCCCGGGTCACCGTGCTGGCGCTGGGTTCGGCATCCGGTTCGGCATCCGGTTCGGCGTCGGGGTCGTCGGGGTCGTCGGGGTCGTCGGGGTCCTCTGGATCATCGGGGTCGCCGGCGCCCGGGGTGGGCTGGGCCCGGCTGTGCCGGCTGGTCTCGGCGACGCACCTGGGCGGGGAGCGCGGGCTGCCGGTCGCCGACCCGGGCCTGGTCGCCGAGCACGCCGTCGACCCGATCAGCGGCGCACCGGCGCTGGTCGTGCTGCTCGGGCCGGGCTCCGACGTCGGCCGGGCCGCACTGGCCGGCCGGCCGGACGCGGCGCTGGCGGTCCTGCGGCGCTGGCAGGCCCGGCTGCCACCGGGCTCGCTCGTGGTCGAGGTGGTCTGCCACGGCGGGCCGCCGGGGACGGCGGCCAGCGCCGGGCACGCCGCGCGGATGCTGGCACTGGCCCGTCGGGCCGGCCTGCCGGCGGTCCTGGCCAACGCCGTCCGGCACGCCGACCCGGCCGGTGCGGTCACCGTCGACGTGCTCGACGCGGCCCGCCGGCTGGTCGCCCTCGACACCCGTCACCTGGACCGGGTGACCACCGCGGGCCACCTGCGCTCCGGGGCGGAGATGGCGCTGGTCGCCGAGGAGGTGGTGGCGGCGGCGGGAGCGGGCGGCTCGAGCCGGGAGGAGGTCCGGCGGCTGCTGGCCGACACGATGGCCCTGGCCGAGCGGTGCGTCCTGGACCCCGGCGCCGACCTGGGCATCGGGTCGGTCCACCTGCCCGAGCCCGGGGTGCTCGGGCTCGGGCCGGACGACGACGCCGGCGCCGTCCTGCGCGCCCGGTGCGTGGGTGCGGTGGGCACCCGGTACGCCGGGCGCAGCGAGCGCGAGCTGCGGGCGGTGACGGCCCGGCTGGAGGACGAGCTGGACGTCGTCGCCCGGCTCGGCTACCCGACGTACTTCCTGACCGTGGCGGCGGTGTGCGACCTGATCCGCGACCTCGGCGTGCGGGTCGCCGCGCGGGGGTCGGGGGCGGGCAGCGTGGTCAACTACCTGCTCGGCATCTCCGGCGTCGACCCGATGGAGCACGGGCTGCTGATGGAGCGGTTCTGCTCGCCGCTGCGCGCGCAGCTGCCCGACATCGACGTCGACGTGGAGTCGGCCCGGCGGACCGAGGTCTACGAGCAGGTCCTGGCCCGGTTCGGCGGTGACCGGGTGACCTGCGTGTCGATGATGGACACCTACCGGGTCCGGCACGCGATCCGCGACGTGGGTGCCGTGCTCGGGATGCCGCCGGTGGAGATCGACGCGATCGCCAAGGCCTTCCCGCACATCCGGGCCCGGGACGCCCGGGCACGCGATCGCCGAGCTGCCCGAGCTGCGGGCCAGCGGCCTGTCCGCGCCCCGGCTGGACCTGCTGTTCGAGCTGGTCGAGCGGCTCGACGGCCTGCCCCGCCACGTCGCACTGCACCCCTGCGGCGTCGTGCTGTCCGACGGCTCGCTGCTGGACCGCACGCCGGTCGAGGCGAGCTGGATCGGCTTCCCGATGAGCCAGTTCGACAAGGACGACGTCGAGACGATGGGCCTGCTCAAGCTCGACATCCTCGGCATCCGGATGCAGTCGGCGATGGCCCACGCCGTGCAGGAGGTGGCCCGGGTCGACGAGGTGCAGGTCGACCTCGACGACCGGGCCGGCGTGGCGCTGGACGACGAGGCGACGTTCCGGCTGATCCGCTCCACCCACACCCTGGGCTGCTTCCAGATCGAGTCGCCGGGCCAGCGCGAGCTGGTCGGCAAGTTCGGGCCGGAGACGTTCGGCGACCTGATCATCGACATCTCGCTGTTCCGGCCCGGTCCGGTGAAGTCCGACATGGTCACGCCGTTCCTGCTCGCCCGGCAGGGCTGGCGGGAGAGCGAGTACCTCCACCCCAGCCTCGAGCCCGCGCTGCGCGAGACGCACGGCGTCGTGGTCTTCCACGAGCAGGTGCTGCAGATCGTCTCGGTCACGACCGGGGTGAACCTGGCCGAGGCCGACGAGGTACGCCGGGCCCTCGGGTCGCCGGCCGGGCAGCGCGAGGTGGAGGCGTGGTGGCGGCCGCTGGCCCGGGCCCGGGGCTACAGCGACCGAGGACGTCCAGCGGATCTGGCTGGTGCTCAAGGCGTTCGCCTCGTTCGGCTTCTGCAAGGCCCACGCGGCGGCGTTCGCGCTGCCGACCTACCAGTCGGCCTGGCTCAAGGCGCACCACCCGGCGGCGTTCCTGGCCGGCGTCCTGACCCACGACCCCGGCATGTACCCCAAGCGGCTGATCCTCGACGACGCGCGCAGCCTGGGCATCGCCGTCCTCGGGCTCGACGTCAACGTCTCCGACGACACCTACCGGGTCGAGCGGGTGGCCTCGTGGGACGAGCCGCCGCCGGCGATCCTGGAGCAGCTCGAGGCCGGCCCGGCGCGGCCGGACGCCGGACCGCGGCCGGCCCCGCCGCCCGACCTGCCGGACGGGCGGGCTCGTACGGCATCCGGCTGTCCCTGGCCGACGTCAAGGGCATCAGCGAGGCCGAGGTCCAGCGGATCGTCGCCGGGCGGCCGTACCGCTCGCTGGCCGACTTCTGGCACCGGGCGCAGGTCTCCCGGCCGGTCGTCGAGCGGCTGGTCGCTGGCCGGGGCGTTCGACAGCCTCTACGGCCTGGGCGGGCTGGCCGCCCGGCTGCCCGCTGCGCCGGCGCGGCCGGGTCACCCGGCGCGACCTGCTGCTGCAGGTCGTCGAGCTGGACAGCTGGAGCCGGGCCACCAGCCGGTCGGCCGGCCGGGTCGGCGCCCGGCCGCGGCGAGCGGTCAGGCCCCGACCCGTGCCCGCCCGACCTGTCGGCGCCGGAGCGGTCGGTGCCCGGACCGTGGGCCGACCGGCGCGACGTCCGGCTGCTGGCGGCCGCGCAGTCCGCAGGCCCCCCGGCCCGCGGTCCCGGCCGACCGGCAGAGCGTCCAGCTCACCCTGGACCTGGGCGACGCCCCGGACGAGACCCGGCCGACCGGGCTGCCGGAGATGTCCGGTGCCGAGCGGGTCAAGGCCGAGCTGGAGGTGCTCGGGCCTGGACGCCAGCGCGCACGTCCTGGAGTTCTACGACCCGCTGCTGCCGCCCTGGGCGTCACCCGCTCGCGGAACCTCCTGGCCCAGCGCAGCCAGGCCGAGCTGCTCGTCGCCGGGGTCAAGGTCGCCACCCAGACCCCGCCGGTGCGCTCCGGGCGGCGGGTCGTGTTCCTGACCCTGGACGACGCCACCGGCCCGGTCGACGCGACGTTCTTCGAGGACGTCCAGGGCCCTTATGCCGCAACGGTCTTCCACTCCTGGCTGCTGCTGGTGCGCGGCATCCTGCGCCGTACCGGCCCGCGGGGCGTCTCGCTGCGGGCCACCGGCGCCTGGGAGCTGTCCGCGCTGTGGGAGGCCTGGTGCGACGGGGGCCTGGCCGCGGTGCACGCCGGTCCTCGACGACGCCGAGGCGCGCGCCGAGGCGATCCGGGCCGACCAGGCGCACGCCGAGTACTCCCACTCGGCGATCGCCGGGGCTGCGGCCAGCCGGTCCAGCCGGCCGGTCCTGGCCGGCACGCCGCCCGGCCCCGAGGAGGAGGTCGCGGCGCGCCGGCGGCATGGGCGGCGGCACCGCGCACCGGCGCGTCCTGGTGCACGCCAGCGGGTTCCGGCAGTCGCCGTACGCCGACGTGCGGCCACCGGGCGAGGACGTCAAGGACGCCCGCAAGCTCGGCCCCCGCGCGCCGGTGCGCAAGGACGAGCTGCGCGACCCGGCGGCGCCGCGCAAGCTCTGGCACGCCAGTCCGGGCAGCTCGGGCCATTGACCGTCTCGAGGTGCGACCCGGCGATGTCACCGCCACCTGGCAGGGTGAGCCCATGAGCGCTCGCTACGTCGCGCTGCTCCGCGGCATCAACGTCGGCACGGCCAAGCAGCTGGCGATGTCCGACCTGAGGGCCGTGCTCGAGGGCCTCGGCTACGCCGACGTGAAGACCTACCTGCGCAGCGGCCAGGCCGTCCTCACCGCCGACGGGCCGGCCGGTGCCGGGACCGCGTCGAAGGCCGCGCGATCGACCGGATCGACGCGCCGACGATCGAGCACGCGCCATCACGGCCGAGCTCGGCATGGACGTGCGGGTCGTCGTCCGCAGCCGCGACGAGCTGGCGGCCGTCCTGGAGGACAACCCGTTCGCGACACCGGAGCGGGTGGCGAAGGAGCCGGCCAAGCTGTTCTGCATCTTCCTGTCCGGACGCCTCACCGCCGCGGACCTGAAGGGTGTCGACCCGGCGGCGTACGCCCCGGAGGAGTTCAGCCTCGCCACGGGCGGCCGCGAGATCTTCCTCTGGCTGCCGGACGGCATGGGCCGCAGCCAGCTGGGCACCGTGAAGTGGCCCCGGGTCACCGGGCACCCGGACCTGGTCGGGACGGCCCGCAACTGGCGCACGACGCAGAAGCTGCTGGAGCTGCTCGATGGCTGAGCGGCCGCGGCCGGGCCGCGCGCTCACTAGGGTGGGCGCACTCCGGCCGGCCGACCGCGACCGCACCGGCCCCACCGTCGAAGGGGAGCAGCCAGGTGCCCGACCCGTTGCTGTGGGACGCCGTCCGCGACCTGCTCCCGGCGACGAGCCGGCCCTCGACGTGCTCGACCTCGGCGGCGGCACCGGCGGCCTGGCCGTCCCGCTCGCGGCTCTCGGCCATCGGGTCACCGTCGTCGACCCGAGCCCGGACGCCCTGGCCGCCCTGGCCCGCCGGGCCGAGGAGGCCGGGCGTGGCCGCGCGGCGCGGTCGAGGCCGCGCCTGCAGGGCGACGCCGACGTCAGCTGCCGGTCGGTGCCGAGCTCGCTCGACCTCGTGCTCTGCCACGGCGTCCTGGAGCACGTCGACGACCCGGCCGCGTGCCCTGGCCGGCGTCGTCCGCGCCCTGCGGCCCGGCTGGCGGGCTCAGCCTGGTCGCTCGCCCAGCGCAGCGCGGCGGTCGTCGCCGCGGCGCTCGTCCGGCCACCTGGCCCGGGCCCAGCCCTGCTCGACGACCCGGCCGGCCGCTGGGGCGAGCACGACCCGCTCGCCCGGCGGTTCGACCGGGCCGGCGTCGTCGACGCTGGTCACCGCCGCCGGGCTGGCGTGGTGGACGTCCACGGCCTGCGCATCCTCGGCGACCTGGTCGCCCGGCCAGCTGCTCGAGGCGACCCGGCCGCGCGCGGCCCGGCTGCGCGACCTGGACCGGAGGCCTCGCGGCCGGACCCCGGACTACGCTCGGGCCTGGCCGCCGCGCTCACCTGCTCGGGCCCGCGCGCCCGGACTGAGCCGCCGTGAGCCGCCGACAGGTCGAGCGCTCCGGTCCGGACGACGCCGGCGATCGCGGCGACGACGCCGGCTGCACGGTCCTGCACGTCGACATGGACGCGTTCTACGCCTCGGTGTCCCTGCTGGAGCATCCCGAGCTGCGCGGCCGCCGGTGATCGTCGGCGGCAGCGGCACGCCGCGGCGTCGTCCTGTCCGCGACGTACGAGGCGCGGACGTACGGCGTGCACGCGGCCATGCCGATGAGCCGGGCCCGCCGGCTGTGCCCGGCCGCGACGGTCCTGCCGCCCGGACTTCGAGGCCTACCAGGCGGCCTCCCGCGGGGTGATGGCCGTCTTCGCCGACGTCACGCCGCTGGTCGAGCCGCTCTCCCTCGACGAGGCCTTCCTGGACGTCGCCGGAGCGGCCCGCCGGCTCGGGCGCCCGGCCCGGATCGGCCAGCTGATCCGCGACCGGGTCTCCGACGAGCAGGGCATCACCTGCTCGGTCGGGGTGGCGGCGCAGCAAGTTCGTGGCCAAGCTGGCGTCCGTCGATGGCCAAGCCCGACGGCCTGATCGTCGTGCCGCCGCGACGGCGTCGTGTCCTTCCTGCACCCGCTGCCGGTCGGCGCGCTGTGGGGGGTGGGCGACAAGACCGAGGAGACCCTGCACCGCCTCGGGCCTGCGGACCGTCGGCGACATCGCGCACATCCCGCGGGACACGCTGCTCCGCGCGCTCGGCCAGGCCGTCCGGTGCGCCACCTGCACGAGCTGTCCTGGGGCCGGGACCCGCGCCGGGTCGAGCCCACGCGTCGAGGACCGCAGCATCGGCCACGAGGAGACCTTCTCCCGCGACGTCGACGACCCCGACGTCGTCGCCCGGACCCTGCTGAAGCTCGCCGAGCGCAGCGCGGCCCGGTTGCGCGCCACCGGCCAGGTCGCCCGGACCGTGTCGATCAAGATCCGGTTCGCCGACTTCACGACCATCACCCGGTCCCGCACGCTGCAAGGACGCCACCGACGTCGGCCGTGAGGTCTACGCCACGGCCAAGGCCTGTACGACGCGCTCGGCCTGCAGCGCGCGCGGCTGCGCCTCGTCGGGGTCCGGCTGGAGGGCCTGGTCGACGCCGACCGGGCGACCCGCCAGCTCGCGCTCGACGAGCGTCCGGTCGGCTGGCGCGAGGCCGACCGCGCCGTCGACGCGGCCAGCGCGCGGTTCGGCGCCGGCTCGGTCCGACCGGCCAGCCTGGTCGCGGAGCCGCGGCAGTCCTAGCCGGTAGCTGCTCGGTACCGGCTCGGTATCGCGATTTGTCCGGTGCTGCGGCACCTTCCGGGAGCTCCCGGGTCGCTGGATCACCCCGAATGTGCGTCCGGCTATCGGACTGGCCGAGCGCGACCTATCCTTAAGTCCAGGGACGCATCACGCCGAAGAACTCTTCGACGCACACGTCGCCGTTCATGTCGTCGCGGGAGGTCATCGTGCCGCTCTCAGAGCACGAGCAGCGGCTGCTGGAGCAGATGGAGCAGCAGCTGTCTGTCGAGGACCCCAAGTTCGCCTCCGCCATGCGCGGGTCGGTGGCCCGTGCCAAAGCGCGGCGACGGATCATCTTCGGCTCGCTCGGCGTCATCCTCGGGCTCGGCCTGGTGCTGCTGGGCGTGGCCCGCGGCGCGGTCGTCGTCGGCATCGTCGGCTTCGCGCTCATGGTGGCCGGGCGCCTGGCTGGCCATCACGCCCGAGCGGCGCAAGGGCCCGGTCGGGGCGGTCGCGGCGGACGGCACCACCCAGCCGCGCGCCGGCCGGGGCGGCCGGGCACCCAAGGCAGCGCGCGGCCGCAAGAGCCGCCGGTCCGGTGGCACCCACGGCACGTTCATGCAGCGCATGGAGCAGCGCTGGGACCGCCGTCGCGGCGGCAGCTGGGACGCCTGAAGCGCGGACCCGCTCAGCCAGTGACGACCGCCACCAGCCACAGCAGCCCGATGGCCACGCCCGCCGACAGCTCGATCAGCGCGCTCCACCCCGCCGCCGCAGCGGCCTGCCGGGTCGACCGGCTGGCTCGCTCGTGGCTGCCGAGCCGGGCCAGCTCGGCCAGGTAGACGCCCAGGACGAAGCCGATCAGCAGGCCGACGACGGGCAGCACGAAGAAGCCGACCAGGCCCAGCGCGGCACCGGCCGCCATGGTCGACCAGGGCATGCCGGCGCGGCGCAGCCGACGACCGGGCACGACGTACTTCAGGACCGTGCCGCCCACGAAGAGCGCGGTGGCCCCGGCCAGGACGAGCCAGGCGACCGGGGAGCGCACCGTGAGCGCCCAGACGCCGACAGCGCCCCACACCAGCACGAGCCCGGGCAGGACGGGCAGCAGCACACCGACCAGCCCGAGAGCGATGACCAGGCCGACCAGGACCTCACCAGGACGCTACTCATCGCCGGCCCCGGCAGTACGAGTCGAGGGCCCCGGCCGGAGCCGGGACCCTCGAACTCCGTCGGACGGACGCTCAGCGCTCGTCGACCGAAGCAGACCCGGACGTGCCGTTGAGTCGATCGGACTCGTCCTGGACCTCCTCCGCGACGCGGCGCAGGGCGTCACCGTGTACCCGGCCGTGGTGGGCGCAGAACAGCAGCTCGGCGCCACCGGCGAGGACAACGCGGACATAAGCCTGCGCGCCGCACCGGTCGCAGCGGTCGGCTGCGGTGAGCGAACTGGCTAGAGCAGCTGTCACGAAACCTTCCTCCATGTCGGACGCCGTCCCGAAGTCCGGCGTCTCCTGCGCCTGTCACAACAGTCAATCATCTCGAAGCGTTCCCGCGTCGGACGTGGCCGGTGTTCGCTGATCGCGGACATCGGATCGATACCGTCCCGAGCCCCTTCGGTGATCATTCGTCTCGCCCCCTCCTGTTGTTCGGCGCCGGGACACACCCGTCGTGCTCCGACCTGGTGGACCTCGATCGTCAGCTCCCGGCGATAGCCTGACGAGGACATCCGGCCCCGGTCTGTTCATCGGCCGGTTCGCCCCAGATCTGGAGATCACCTGTCCGTGGCTGCTCAGCCGACCGAGACCGTCATCAGCCGTCCGACCACCCGCCGCCCGCCGGCCGGGGACTACACGGCCCGCCACCTGTCCGTCCTGGAGGGGCTGGAGGCGGTCCGCAAGCGCCCGGGCATGTACGTCGGGTCGACCGACACCCGCGGGCTGATGCACTGCCTCTGGGAGATCATCGACAACTCGGTCGACGAGGCCCTCGGCGGCCACGGCGACCGGATCGAGGTCGGTCCTGCATGGCCGACGGCTCGGTGGAGGTCCGCGACGACGGCGCGCGGCATCCCGGTCGACGAGGAGCCCAAGACCGGGCTGTCCGGCGTCGAGGTCGTCTTCACCAAGCTGCACGCGGGCGGCAAGTTCGGCGGCGGGTCGTACGCCGCGTCCGGCGGCCTGCACGGCGTCGGCGCCAGCGTGGTCAACGCCCTGTCCGCCCGGCTCGACGTCGAGGTCGACCGGGGCGGCAAGGTCCACGCGATGACCTTCCGGCGGGGCGAGCCCGGCGTGTTCGACGACCCGGCGAGCGGTCCCGAGCCCGGACTCGCCCTTCACGCCGTTCCTCGACCGGTCCGAGCTGCGCATCGTCGGGCGGGCCAAGCGCGGGATGACCGGCACCCGCGTGCGGTACTGGGCGGACCGCCAGATCTTCCTGGCCGAGGCCGGGCTTCGCCTACGACGAGCTGGTCCAGCGGGCCCGGCAGACGTCGTACCTCGTGCCCGGTCTGACGCTGGTCATCCGGGACGAGCGCGGCCTGCCCGGCACGCCGGGAGCCGACGGGCCGCACGAGGAGACGTTCTGCCACCGCGGGCGGGATCGTCGAGTACGTCGACTACCTCGGCGCCGGCGAGCCGGTCACCGACGTCTGGCGGCTGGCCGGCTCCGGGCACTTCCGCGAGACGGTGCCGGTGCTCGACGCCCAGGGCCACATGACGCCGACCGAGGTCGAGCGCGACTGCGAGGTCGACATCGCGGTGCGGTGGGACAACGGCTACGACACGACCGTCCGCTCGTTCGTCAACATCATCGCCACGCCCAAGGGCGGCACCCACGTCGCCGGCTTCGAGGCGGCGCTGCTGAAGACCTTCAAGCGCCAGGTCGAGGCGCAACGCCCGCCGGCTGAAGGCCAGCGGCAAGGACGACCGGCTGGACAAGGAGGACGTCCTCGCCGGCCTGACGGCCATCGTGACCGTGCGGCTGGCCGAGCCGCAGTTCGAGGGCCAGACCAAGGAGGTGCTGGGCACCAACGCCGTGCGCGGCATCGTCGCGAAGGTCGTCGGAGACCGAGCTCGCCCGCGCTGCTGACCTCGACCAAGCGCGGCGAGAAGCAGCAGGCCGCCCTGCTGCTGGAGAAGGTCGTCGCCGAGATGAAGTCGCGGGTCAGCGCGCGCCAGCACAAGGAGACCCAGCGCCGCAAGAACGCGCTCGAGTCGTCCTCGCTGCCGGCGAAGCTGGCCGACTGCCGCACCGACGACGTCGAGCGCAGCGAGCTGTTCATCGTCGAGGGCGACAGCGCCCTCGGCACCGCCAAGCTCGCCCGCAGCTCCGAGCACCAGGCGCTGCTGCCGATCCGGGGCAAGATCCTCAACGTCCAGAAGGCGTCGATCGCCGACATGCTGCGCAACGCCGAGTGCGCCTCGATCATCCAGGTCATCGGCGCCGGCTCGGGCCGCACGTTCGACGTCGACGCCGCGCGCTACGGCAAGGTCATCCTGATGACCGACGCCGACGTCGACGGCGCGCACATCCGCACGCTGCTGCTCACGCTGTTCTTCCGGTACATGCGGCCGCTGGTCGAGCAGCACCGGGTGTTCGCGGCCGTGCCGCCGCTGCACCGGCTCGAGGTGGTCAGCCCGAAGAAGGGCCAGGACCGCTACCTCTACACGTACTCCGAGGCCGAGCTGCGCAAGGTCCAGGCCGACCTCGAGCGCAAGGGCCAGCGCTGGAAGGAGCCGTTGCAGCGGTACAAGGGTCTGGGCGAGATGGACGCCGACCAGCTGGCCGAGACCACGATGGACCCGCGCCGCCGGACCCTGCGCCGGGTCACCCTCGGCGACGCCGAGCGGGCCGAGCGCGTCTTCGACCTGCTGATGGGCAGCGACGTGGCGCCGCGCAAGGACTTCATCGTGGCCGGGGCCGGCGGCCTCGACCGCGAGCGCATCGACGCCTGAGCGCGCCGTCCGGCGCCGGACCTACGGGACGGTGGCCGGGCCCTGCACCGTGTGGCCGTGCCGGTTCGCCGACCCGGACGCCAGCTCGACGGCACTGACGAGGGCCGAGCCCAGGAGCGAGGCCAGCAGCAGGGCGCTGACGCCCACGCCCACCGTCCGCCGCCAGCCGGTGGCCCGCCGCACGCCGCCGGCGAAGTTGCCCATCAGCGCGATCTCGCCCTCGGGTCCGTACGCGCTCGTGCCCGTGCCCCGCAGGTGGGCCCAGGGGTCCGGCATGCCGGTGGCCTCCTCGTCCCAGGCCTGCTCACTCGCCATGCGCCCATGATGCACCGCTCAGTCCGGCTCGTGACCCCGGATCGTGACGACGTACGGCGAGTACGGCTCGGGAACGCGGCCGCAGGCCGTGGCCCGCAGCCCCGTGGGGGCACCGCGGCGCACCTGCGCCCGCCACTGCCGCCCGTCGGCGTGACGCACGGTCGCCTCCCACTCCTGCTCGGCCGTCGGGCGCAGCTCGGTGCGCAGCGCCTCGATCTGCGTCTCGCCGATCCGGGCCCGCACGGTCGACTCGGCGGCCTGGGCGGGCGGGGCGAGGCTGGAGCGGCCACGGTCGTGCTCGGGGCTCAGGACGTCGCGGGGGAGCTCGGCCGCAGCGGCGGCGTCCAGCGTGGCGACGGCCAGGCGGAAGTCCAGCCGGGCCAGCGTGACCCCCCAGGGCAGCACCACCGCGGTGGGCGAGAACCGGTGGCCGCCCGTGTGCGACGTCTCCCAGACCTGACCCGGCCGCTGCCGGCTCACGTCGTGGGCGAGGGGCCGGCCGAAGACCGCGCAGCACACGTCCCGACGCCCGTTCGTGCAGACGAGCAGCAGCGGGTGCGGGTCCGGCTCCAGGCCCGGCACGCTGGCCGCCACGGCCGCGGCGTCCCCGCGCTGCAGGGCATCGAAGTCCATGTGGTGCAACGCTTCTGCGGAGTCCACCCGTCCGGTCAGCATCCAGGTCCGTCCCGAGACGGCCGATGCGACGGCGACGAACGGGCGGTGCCCGGGCCGCACGTCCGGGTGCCGCCGCGCCTCCCGCAGCAGCGCGACCCGGCCCGCTGCGCGGTCCATCCCGCTGCGCAGCCGGGCGCCGAGGGCCGGGTCGAGGTGGCTGTCGACGACGGGGTCGTGCCCCCACGGCCCGGGCTGCTCGACGGCGAGCCAGGACGACGCCGGCGCGGCCGAGCCGTACGCCGGCTCGCCGGCCGCGGCGGTCGAGAGCGAGCAGGCGCCGGCCGGCAGCCCGCTCACGTGCGGCCGCTGCGGGAGGCTGCCGCGACCGCGTACGCCGCCGGGCCGGCCACGGCCGCGACGGGGGTGCTGCCCGGCGTCCCCGAGCCGTCGCGCCGACCCGTGGGCGGCGGAAGCTGCACCGGGACCCCGCTGCCGCTCGCGGCCAGTGCGGGAGCCGGACCGGCCCAGCCGAGGATCAGCACGTCCTCGCCCTTGAGGAAGCGGTGGCAGCGGACGCCGCCGGTGGCGCGGCCCTTGGCCGGGTACTCGGCGTACGGCGTGACCTTCAGCGAGCCGGGCTCGGTGCCGGGCAGGGAGGCGGACGAGCCGGCGATGGTGACGACGACGCTGTCCCGGCCCGGGTCGAGCGCGGTGAACGCGACCGCCCGCTGGCCGCGCGGCGAGCTTGACCCCGGCCATGCCGCCGGCCGGACGCCCCTGCGGCCGTACCGACCCGGCCGGGAAGTGCAGCAGCTGGCCGTCCGAGGTGACGAACACCAGGTCCTCCTCGCCGGTGGCCAGCTCGACCGCGCCGACGACGGAGTCCCCGTCCCGGAGCCCGATGACCTCCCAGTCGTCGCGGTTCGTGGGGTGGTCGGGCAGCACGCGCTTGACGACGCCCTGGGCCGTGCCGAGCGCGAGGCCCGCGGACTGCGGCGACAGCGTGGTCAGGCACAGGACGGCCTCGCCGGCGGGCAGGTCGACGAAGGCGCCCAGCGGGGCGCCGCCGGACAGGGCCGGCGGTCCGCTGGTCGGTGGCAGGGCCGGCAGCTCCAGCACCGACAGCCGGATCGTGCGCCCGCGGGAGGTGACCAGGCCGACCTCGCCGCGCGCCGTCGCCGCGACCACGGACGACACGACGTCGTGGGACTGCCGGTCGCCGTCGGGGGCGAGCGGCTCATCCGAGCTCGTGCGGGCGAGCAGGCCGGTCGACGACAGCAGCACCCAGCAGGGGTCGTCCGAGACCTCGAGCGGGGCGGCCGTGGTCGCCGGCGCACCGGCGGACTCCAGCAGCACGGTGCGCCGCGGCGTCCCGTGGGCCTTGGCCACCTCGGCCAGCTCGTCCGAGACGAGCTGGCGGAGCAGCCCCTCCTGGTCGAGGATCGCGCGCAGCTCCTCGATCTCCTGGCGCAGCTGGTCTCGCTCGGCCTCCAGCTCGATCCGGGAGAACTTGGTCAGGCGGCGCAGCTGGAGGTCCAGGATGTACGTCGCCTGCGCGTCGGAGAGCTCGAACACCTCGATCAGCCGGGCCCGGGCCGCGGCCGCGTCGTCGCTGCTGCGGATGAGCTGGATGACCTCGTCGATGTCGGCGATGGCGATCAGCAGGCCGTCGACCAGGTGCAGCCGCTCCTCCCGCTTGGCCAGCCGGTGCGCCGTCCGGCGCCGCACCACGCCGATCCGGAAGTCGACGTAGACCTGGAGCAGCTCGCGCAGCCCGAGGGTGCGCGGCTGGCCGTCGACCAGCGCCACGTTGTTGATCCCGAACGAGTCCTCCATCGGGGTCAGCCGGTAGAGCTGCTCCAGGATGGCGTCCGGGTTGAACCCGTTCTTGACCTCGACGACGAGCTGCAGCCCGTGGCTGCGGTCGGTCAGGTCCTTGAGGTCGGCGATGCCCTGGAGCTTCTTGCTCTGCACCAGGTCCTTGATCTTCTCGACGACCTTCTCCGGGCCGACGGTGTACGGCAGCTCGGTGACCACGATCCCCTTGCGCCGCGGCGACACCGACTCGATGCGGGCCGTGGCCCGGGTGCGGAAGGACCCCCGGCCGGTCGCGTACGCCTCCCGTACGCCTTCCAGACCGACGATCCGTCCGCCGCTCGGCAGGTCCGGGCCGGGGACGAACCGCATCAGGTCCTCGAGCGTCGCGTCCGGGTGGGCGATCAGGTGCCGGGCCGCCCCGATCACCTCGACCAGGTTGTGCGGGGGCATGTTGGTGGCCATGCCGACGGCGATCCCGCTCGCGCCGTTCACCAGCAGGTTCGGCAGGGCGGAGGGCAGCACGTCAGGCTGCTGGTGGGCGTCGTCGTAGGTCGGGACGAAGTCGACCGTGGCCTCGTCCAGGCCGGTCGTCATCAGCAGCGCGGCCGCTGCCGGCCGGGCCTCGGTGTACCGCGGGGCGGCCGGGCCGTCGTCGAGGGAGCCGAAGTTGCCGTGCCCGTCGACCAGGGGCAGGCGCAGCGAGAACGGCTGGGCCATCCGCACGAGGGCGTCGTAGATCGCGGCGTCGCCGTGGGGGTGGAACTTGCCCATGACCTCGCCCACGACCCGCGAGCTCTTGACGTGCGCGCGGTCCGGGCGCAGACCCATCTCGGACATCGCGTAGAGGATCCGCCGCTGCACCGGCTTCAGCCCGTCGCGCGCGTCCGGCAGCGCTCGGGAGTAGATGACCGAGTACGCGTACTCCAGGAACGCGCCCTGCATCTCCTCCTCGACGTCGATGTCGACGATCCGCTCGGTGAAGTCCTCGGGCGGCGGGGTGGGCGTACGACGAGCCATGCCCCCATCATCGCCGAGCCCGGCGCCCGGTCGGTCAGGCCGGGCTCAGGCGCGGTACGGCGTGCCGAACCGGCCCTCGTGCGCGACCTGTCCAGGCCCCGGCGGCCGCGCCGCAGGCTCGGTGACCGCCGGTCGGGCGCGGCGTACCCGACGCCGACCACGCCGACCGGGACGCGGTCGTCCGGCACCGCGAAGGCCGCGCGGAAGGCGGCGTGCCGCTCCGGGGGGACGCCGAAGAAGCACGAGCCCAGGCCCTGGTCGACGGCGGTCAGGAGCATGAGCAGGGCGGCCATGCCCGTGTCGACGTCCCAGTACGGCACCGGCCAGCGGCGCCTCGTCGCGGTCGGTCCAGCCCTTGTCCGGCTCGGCGTACCGGTCGAGGTAGGCGTCCTTGTCGCTCAGGCAGACCACCAGCAGCGGTGCGGTCTGCATGCCGCTCAGCCACGCGGTCCGGCTCGCCCGGCTCGCGCGTCACCGACCAGAACCGCTCGCGGTCGGCGGCGGAGCGCAGCACGAGGAAGTCCCAGCCCTGGCTGAAGCCGGCCGACGGCGCCCGGATCGCGTGCTGCAGCAGGGCGTCCACGGCCTCGGGCGGCACCGGTCGGTCCGGGTCGAAGGCGCGGACCATGCGGCGGCGGCGGATCGCCTCGGAGAGCTCCACGGGCCCACCGTAGGCTCACGCCGTGACCACCGGCACGGAGCTGCTGCCCGGGCTCCTGGCCGATCTGGCCGAGGAGAGCGCCGCCCTCGACGAGCTCGTCGCCGGCCTCGACCCGGCGGCATGGGCGACGCCGACGCCGGCGCAGGGCTGGACCGTCGCCCACCAGATCGCCCACCTGGCCTGGACCGACGGCCAGGCACTGCTCGCCGTCCGCGACCCGGACCGGTTCGCCGCCGACGCTGCGGCAGGCGTCGGGTCACGACGCCGTCGAGGACGGAGCCCAGGCCGGTGCCCGGCTCCCTGCCGGCCCGAGCTGCTCGAGCGACTGGCGGCGCGGCCGGTCCGAGCTGCTCCAGGAGCTGAGGCAGCTGGCGCCGGGGGCAGCGGATCCCCTGGTACGGCCCGCCGATGTCGGTCGCCTCGCTGGTCACGGCCCGGCTGATGGAGACCTGGGCGCACGGGCTGGACGTCGCGGACGCGCTCGGGGTGCCGCGCCGGCCGACCGCGCGGGTGCGGCACGTGGCCCACATCGGCGTCCGGACGCGCGACTACGCGTTCGCCGTCCACGGGCAGGCCCCGCCGCGGGAGGAGTTCCGGGTCGAGCTGACCGGCCCGTCGGGCGAGCTGTGGACCTGGGGTCCGGACGACGCCGCCGGCCGGCTGAGCGGCGACGCGGTCGAGTTCGCGCTGGTGGTGACCCAGCGGATCAACCGCCGCGACACCGGCCTGGTCGCCTCCGGCGAGGACGTGGTGCGCTGGCTCGACGATCGCCCAGGCCTTCGCCGGGCCGCCGGGAGCCGGCCGCCCGCCGCGCCTCTCCTAGCGGGCGGGGAGGTCGTCCTCCCAGAACTCCAGCTCGGAGATGCGCAGCGCGGTGTCCGAGCCGTCGCCGTGCTCGCTGGCCTCCCGGCCGCGCAGCTCGACCCGGCGGATCTTGCCGGAGATCGTCTTGGGCAGCTCGGCGAACTCGATCCGCCGGATCCGCTTGTACGGCGCCAGGTGCTCGCGGCAGTAGCCGAGGATCTCGGCGGCGGTCGCGGCGGTCGGCTCGTGGCCGGCGGCCAGCACGACGTACGCCTTGGGCACGGACAGCCGGGTCGGGTCGGGCGAGGGGACCACGGCCGCCTCGGCCACCGCCGGGTGCTCGATGAGCACGCTCTCCAGCTCGAACGGGCTGATCCGGTAGTCCGAGGCCTTGAACACGTCGTCGGTGCGGCCGACGTAGGTGATGTAGCCGTCCTCGTCGATGCGAGGCCACGTCGCCGGTGTGGTAGGCGTTGCCGCGCATGACCTCCGCGGTCCGCTCCTCGTCGTCGCGGTAGCCGACCATCAGGCCGACCGGCCGCCCGAGCGGGCCGTCCAGGCGCAGGCAGATCTCGCCCTCGCTGGCGCTCCTCGCCGGTGACCGGGTCGAGCAGCACGACGTCGTACCCGGGCATCGGGCGGCCCATCGAGCCGGGCTTGAGCGGCTGCCCGGGGGAGTTGCCGACCTGCAGCGTGGTCTCGGTCTGGCCGAACCCGTCCCGCACGGTCATGCCCCAGGCCCGCTCGACCTGCTCGATGACCTCGGGGTTGAGCGGCTCGCCGGCACCGACGACCTCGCGCAGCGGGATCCGCCCGCGGAAGGCCGCCGAGGTCGGCCTGCACGAGCATCCGCCAGACCGTGGGCGGCGCGCAGAACGTCGTCACGCCGGCAGCGCTCCATCGCCGCCAGCAGCGCCGGACGGCGTCGAACCGCGGCTGGTTGACGATCAGCACGGTCGCCTCGGCGTTCCACGGCGCGAACACGTTGCTCCAGGCGTGCTTGGCCCAGCCCGGCGAGGAGATGTTGAGGTGCACGTCGCCGGGCTGCAGGCCGATCCAGTACATCGTGGTGAGGTGCCCGATCGGGTACGACGCGTGGGTGTGCTCGACCAGCTTGGGCTGGGCGGTGGTGCCGGAGGTGAAGTAGAGCAGCAGCGTCTCGTCCGCGCGGGTCTCCACCTCGGGCGTGAACGTCGCCAGGTGCTCGCAGCGAGGCGCCGTAGTCGAGCCAGCCCTCGACGTCGCTCGCCCACCGCGATCCGGGTCCAGTCGCCGGGCACGTCGGCGAACTTCGGCGGTGTCCTCGCTGCGGGCGACCACGTGCCGCACGTGGCCGCGCTCGACCCGGTCCCGCAGGTCGGCCGGCGCCAGCAGCGTGCTAGGCCGGGATGATGACCACGCCGAGCTTGATGCAGGCCAGGATCGTCTCCCACAGCTCGACCTGGTTGCCGAGCATCAGCAGCAGCCGGTCGCCGCGGTCGACGCCCTCGGCGCGCAGCCAGCCGGCCAGCTGGCCCGAGCGGTCGACAGCTCGCCGTAGGTCAGCGCTGCCTCGCGTGCCGTCGGCCTCGACCACCCGCAGCGCGGGGCGGCTGCGGGTCGGCTCGGCTCGGCGGCGACCTGGTCGAACCAGTCCAGCGCCCAGTTGAAGTGCTCCGGCCGCGGCGGCGCGGAACTCGCTCCAGCGCTGCGGCGTAGTCGGTGCGCAGCTCGCAGCAGCAGGTCGCGCGCGGCACGGAAGCTCTCGGTCTGCTCGCTGGTCATGTCTCGGACCCTGACATCGCTCCCGCGACCGGTCAACGACCGGGACCGGTCGGCTCGGCGTCCGGGACCCGCCGGCTCAGCCGGCCAGCGCCTCGACGGCGAGGCCGAAGACCGACGGCACCCGCCGGGCGGCATCGGCGACATGCCGCCGGACCACCTGCGGCCCGGTGGAGGCCAGCAGGCCGCGGGTCAGGAGGCGGTAGCTGCGGGTGAGGCGCCGCCAGTCCGCCTCGTACGCCGCGGGACGGCCGGCGGCCACGGCCGCGACGGCGGCCTGCGCACAGGCCAGCCCGGTGCGGATGCCCTCGCCGGTGAGCGCGTCGACGTATCCCGCGGCGTCGCCGACCAGGAGCACCCGGCCGGACACCCGGCGCGCGACCGGCTGCCGCAACGGCCCGCACCCGCGCACCGGCGTGGTCCAGCTCACGCCCCTCCAACCGTGACCGGAGCGTCGGCACCTGGTGCAGCAGGACGTCGTACGGCGCGCTGGTCGAGGTGAGCAGCGCGACACCGACCAGGCCGGGCGCGACCGGGGTCACGTAGGCCTCGGCGCAGCGGGCTCCAGTGCACCTCGACGTAGTCGCTCCAGGGGGCGAGCGCGGCGTGCCGCCGCAGCCCGTAGCGGCGGGAGCGGGCCGGGACCGGCCGGGGTCCAGCCCGAGCTCGCCGCCGGACGGTCGAGTGCAGGCCGTCGCAGGCCAGCAGCCAGGATGCGCTGACACCGGCCGACGGTGACCGTGCGGCCGTCCTGCGCCACGGTGTCGACCTTCGCCGCCGATCGTCGCACGCCCAGCGCGTCGGCGCGCTCGGACAGCGACCGGTGCAGCTCGGTGCGCCGCACCCCCAGGCCCGGTCCCGCGCGGAAGGCGTGGCGCGCCTCGCCGCGCGCGCCGACGTAGGCGATCCCGCGGAACGGCATGCCCGGCCGGGTGCACGCCGAGCCGGTCGAGCGCCGCGACCGCGCCGGGCATCAGGCCCTCGCCGCACGCCTTGTCGACCGGCCCCGTCCGCGGCTCGACCACCGCCACCGACAGGCCCAGCGCGCGCGGCCTCGATCGCGCAGGCCAGCCCGACCGGGCCGCCACCGGCGACCAGGACGTCGAGTCGGCTCACCCGGCCGCCGCGAGGGCGCGCTGCTCGGCCGGGATCCGGATCGGACAGCACGACCACGTCGAGCAGGCTGAAGACCACCGCCGTGACCCAGGCCGTGTGCACCAGCGGCAGCGCGGCCACCTCGACGACGACCGCGACGTAGTTCGGGTGCCGCAGCCACCGGTACGGGCCGCGGCTCGACCAGCGCGAGCCCGGGGACGACGACGATCCGGGTGTTCCACTGCGGGCCGAGCGTGCGGACGCACCACCAGCGCAGCCCCTGGGTCGCGACCACCAGGCGCGAGCATCGGCCAGCCCAGGGCCGGGCACGAACGGCCGGTGGGCGACGTCCACCTCGACGACGCAGGAGACGAGCAGCAGGGTGTGGACCGCCGCCATCAGCGGGTAGTGCCCGGCGCCGTGCTCGACGCCGCCGCGCTCGCGGGCCCAGCGCAGGTGCCGGGCCGAGACCACCAGCTCGACGCACCGCTCGGCGGCCACGGCCGCGACGAGCAGCGTGTACCAGCCGGTCGAGCTCATGCCGCGGGGGCGACCACGGCGGCCGTCCCCGGCCAGCGCAGCAGCACCAGCTCCGCGCAGAACCCCGGGCCCATGGCCATCAGGATGCCGTGCGTGTCCAGGGGCTCGGGCGCCGCAGCCGTGTCGTCGAGGGTCTGGGCCAGGACGTGCAGCACCGACGACGACGACAGGTTGCCGATCTGGTCCAGCGAGCGCCACGACCGGGCCAGGGCCGCGCGGTCCAGGCCGAGTGCCTCCTCGAGCGCCTCCAGGACCCGCGGACCACCGGGGTGGGCCACCCACTGCCGCACGTCCGCGAGGGCGATGTCGTGGTCGTCCAGGAAGCGGTCCATCTCCTCCGGCAGGTTCTCCTTGACGACGTCGCCGACGCCGGGGGAGAGCACGATGCGAAACCCCGACCCGCCGACGTCCCAGCCCATGACCCGTTCGGTGTCGGCGAAGAACCGGCTGCGCGTCGCCTCGACGTACGGCGCGTTCGGCGCCACCCCCTGCGGCAGGGGTACGTCGTCACCGGCCAGCACCACCGCCGCGGCGCCGTCGCCGAACAGCCCGCTCCCCACCAGGTTGGCGGTCGAGTCGTCGTCCCGCTGGATGGTCAGGGAGCACAGCTCGACGGAGAGCAGGACGGCGACGTCGCGGGGGTGACCCACGAGGTAGTCGTGGACGCGGGCGATGCCGGCCGCACCGGCCACGCAGCCGAGGCCGAAGATCGGGATGCGCTTGACGTCGGTTCGCAGTCCCAGGCGGGCCCAGAGCCGCGCGTCGATGGACGGCGCCGCGATGCCGGTCACCGACGTCATCACGATGAGGTCGACGTCGGAGGGTGCGAGCCCGGCCCGGTCCAGTGCGGTCCGCACCGCCTGCTCACCGAGCTCGAGCCCGACCGAGATGAACGCGTCGTTGGCGTCCCCGAACCCGTTGAGGCCCTTGTAGTCCTCGAGCGGCAACGCCAGGTGGCGGGCCGACACCGAGCACGAGGTGTGCAGCCGGTCGAGCAGCTCACGACGGTCGGGGGCCAGGCCCACCAGGTCCGCGAACATGGCGGTGAGGTCCGCCTGCTCGTACCGGTGGGGTGCGAGGACGGGCGAGACGGCCAGGATGCGGCTCACTGCTCGATCCTGACACGGCCCGGCACCGGGGGCCTGCGGGGCGCGGATGGCCACGGACCGAGTACGGCGCCGGGAACCGCCCCGTTCAGCGGGCGTCGGGACGGGCGCCGAAGCGGGTGACCACCAGCGCGGCGGCCCGGGTGGCGGCGGTCAGGCCGGTGGCCGGATCGTCCCCACGGCGGCGAGCGGTGAGCCACGCTGCCGCGAACGCGTCGCCGGCGCCGGTCGTGTCCACGACCGGCCGGCCGGGGACGCCGGCGGCACGTCGCACTCCGACCGGGTCGCTCCGGCTGCACCAGCGGGCCCCGTCGGCGCCGAGCTTCAGGACCACCTCGTCGTACGCCGCGGTCAGCCGGGCCCCGATGACGGCGGGGTCCCGCGACTCGCAGAGCACCTCGGCCTCGTCCAGGGTGACCAGCACGGTGCCGACGCCCTCGGTGAACGAGCGGAACTCCTTTCCGCCGACCGCCTCCAGCGGCGCGGAGCTGGCCGGGTCCACCGACGTCGGCACCCCCGACCGGCGGGCGGTCTCCAGCGCGGCGAGGGCGGCCGGCGCGCGACCCGGGGTTGAGCAACGTGTAGCCGGAGACGTGCAGGTGCGCGGCCGAGGCGACCAGGTCGCTCGGCAGGTCGTCCTGCGACGAGCAGGGAGTTCGCGCCGGCGTCGGGCAGCATCGTCCGCTCGCCGTCCGGGCCGACCAGGACCACGCAGGTGCCGGTCGCGGCCTCGCGGGTCAGGCGGACCTGGGCCTCCACCCCCATGGCCCCCAGGACCTGCATCGGCCTCGGCGCCGAACGGGTCCTTGCCGGCCACGGCGACAAGGACGACCGGCACGCCGGACGCGGCCAGCCAGCACGCGACGTTCGAGCCCGCGCCACCCTGGCGGGTCTGCACGCGGGCGGCCGTGTCGGACCCCAGGGCGAGCGGGTCGTCGACCGCGGCGATCACGTCGGTCATGACGTCGCCGATGACGACGACGGGACCGGTCACTGCGCGAGTTCGGCTGTGCGCCAAGGCGATCCGGCCGGCCAGGTCGGCGTTGTGCAGGATGATCCGGGTGTTGACCTCGAGCGAGCGGCCCTGCGGTGTCATGGTGGAAGCGCGCCAGGAGGAACGGCGTGACGTCCTTGCCGTGGATGCCCTCGGCCTCGGCCGCGGCCAGCGCGTCCCGCTAGCACCCGGTCGTGCAGTGCCGGGTCCAGCTGCTCCTCCGGCGGCAGCGGGTTGGCGACGACGAGCGCCGTCGTGTCGGTGCCCAACGCGGCGCGGGCCCGCCATCACGGCGGCCACCTCCTCCGGACTGTCCACCCGGTGCTCTACCGGGTAGCCGGAGTCGGCTCAGGTAGAAGCCCGGGAAGGCGTTGGTCCGGTAGCCGACGAGGCCGACGCCGTACGTCTCGAGCCGCTCGAGGGTCGACGGGCACGTCGAGGATCGACTTCACCCCGGCGCAGACGACGGTGGTCCCGACCCGGGCCAGCGCCATCAGGTCGGCCGACTCGTCGTACGTCGCCGAGGCGCCGCGATGCACCCCGCCGAGACCGCCGGTGGCGAAGACCGCGATGCCGGCCCGGGACGCGAGGTAAGCTGTGGACGCGACGGTCGTGGCGCCGTACCCGCCGCGTGCGGCGACGACCGCGAGGTCGCGCGGGCTGACCTTCACCACGTCGTCGCGGTCGGCGATCTCCTGCAGCTCGGCGTCGTCCAGGCCGACCCGGGCCACGCCGCCGACGACGGCGGTGGTGGCCGGGATCGCACCGGCGTCGCGGACCGCCTGCTCGATCTTGCGGCCGATCGCGACGTTCTCCGGGCGCGGGAAGCCCGTGGCTGATGATCGTCGACTCGAGGGCGACGACCGGGCGACCCGACGCGATGGCGTCGGCCACCTCGGGGTGGACGGACAGCTCGGCGGTCAGGCCGGTGGACGGGTTTGCGTGGGGGTGGGCGGGCGTTGGCACCCGCGAAACCCTAGCGTCGCGCACTAGGGTCGCTTGCGTGGGTCCGAGCACCACGACCGTGCCCTACCCCGGGGAGTGGGAAGCCGACGTCGTCCTGCGAGACGGAGGCGTCGCTCACGTGCGGCCGATCCGGCCCGAGGACGCCGAGGCGGTGCAGCGGTTCCACGCCGGGCAGTCGGCGGAGTCCATCTACCTGCGCTTCTTCGCCCCCCTGCAGACGCTCAGCGAGCGCGACCTCAAGCGGTTCACCGAGGTCGACTACGTGGACCGGGTCGCGCTCGTGGCCACCGTCGGAGAGCGGATCGTCGGGATCGCCCGCTACGACCGGACCGAGCGCGGCACTGCCGACGTGGCGTTCAACGTCGCCGACAGCGACCAGGGCCGCGGGCTCGGGCTCGGTGCTGCTCGAGCACCTGGCCGCCGCCGCACGGGAGCGGGGGGTGCAGCGGTTCCGGGCCGACGTGCTGCCGCAGAACCGGCGGATGCTCGCGGTCTTCGACGAGGCCGGGTACGAGATCACCCACCGCTACGACGACGGCGTGATCAGCCTCGGCTTCGACATCACGCCCGACCGCGCTGTCCGAGGAGGTCCGGGAGGCGCGCGAGCACGCAGCCGAGTCGCTGAGCGTGCGCGCCGTGCTCCACCCGCGGTCGGTGGCGGTCATCGGGGCCAGCCGAGGACCGGAGCGGGCCGGCCACGTGATCCTGGAGCACCTGCTGGAGGGCGGCTACCGCGGGGCCCTGCACGTGGTGAACCCGAACGCCGACGAGGTGCTGGGGCTGACCAGCCACGCCCACGTCACCGACGTGCCGGGCGTCGTCGACATGGCGTCGTCGCCGTCCCGGCCACGACCGTCGACCAGGTGGTCAGCTGAGTGCGCCGCGGCGGGGGCCCGCGCCCTGCTGGTGATCACCGACGGGTTCGCCGAGGTCGGACGCGCGGGGCGTCCTGCGCCAGCGGGCCCTGGTGCGCCGGGCGCGGGCCGAGGGCATGCGGGTCATCGGCCCGAACTCCTTCGGGGTGATCAACACCGACGACGACGTCGCGCCTGAACGCCTCGCTCGCGCCGACCATGCCGGCGCCGGGCGGCCTCGGGCTGTTCAGCCAGTCCGGGGCGCTGGGGGTGCAGGTCCTGGCCTCGGCCACCAGCCGGGGCGATCGGGGTGTCGACCTTCGTCTCGGCCGGCAACCGGGCCGACGTGTCCGGCAACGACCTGTTGCAGTACTGGCTGGACGACCAGCGCACGCAGCGCGGTCGGGCTGTACCTCGAGAGCGTCGGCAACCCGCGCAAGTTCTCCCGCGTGGCCCGCCGGCTGGCCCGCCGCAAGCCGGTGATCGTCGTCAAGTCGGGCGTCACGTCGTACGGCGTGCCACCCGGCCACGAGGTCCGCGGGCACGACGGTCCCGCGAGGAGCCTTCGACGCGATGCTGCGCCAGGCGGGCGTCATCCGGGTCCCGAACGTGCACCAGATGTTCGACGTGGCCCAGCTCGTCCTCAGCCAGCCGCTGCCCGGCGGGCCCCAGGTCGGCATCGTCGGGAACTCCGACGCGCTCAACACCCTCGCAGCCGAGGCCTGCTGTCAGCTGGGGGCTCGAGGTGGTGCACGGGCCGAGGGCGCTCTCCCCGCAGGCGTCGGTGGAGGAGTTCGTCGCCGCCCTGTCGGAGGTGTTCGCCGACAGCTCGGTCGACGCGGTGGTCGCGTCCTTCATGCCGCCGCTGGTGACGCCGGACGAGGCCATCGTCGCGCTGTCGCCGACGCCGCGGTCGTGGCCGGAAAGACCTGTGTCGCAACGTTTCTCGGCATGCGTGGCGTGGCACCGGGGTCCACCTCGACCGGAGGCGTGCCGGCCTACCCGACGCCCGAGGACGCCGTCCGCGCCCTCGCGGCCGTCAGCCGCTACGCCGACGTGGCGGCGCCGCGGTCCGGGCCATCGCGTCGCAGCTGACGGACATCGACGTCGACGGTGCACGACGGCTGGTGCGCGAGGCCCTGGCCGAGGGCCAGCGGCTCGACCCAGCGGACCGGGAGGTCGGGTGCGGCTGACCCGAGAGCAGGGCAGCGCGCCTGCTGGCGGCGTACGGCGTGACCGCTCTGGCCGTCGGCCGAGGTGACGCGAGGTCGAGGAGGCGGTCGAGGCCGCCCGGCGGTTCGAGTACCCGGTGGCGCTGAAGGCCAGCGACCCGCCAGCTCCGGCAGCGGGCCGACGTGGTGGCCCGGCGGCTGACCATCGAGTCCGAGAGCGAGCTGCGCCAGGCGTGGGAGACGCTGATCGAGGAGCTCGCGGACCTACGGGATCGAGGGCCCGACGCTGCGGGTCCAGCCGATGGCCGCGCCCGGCATCGCCTGCATGCTGCGCACCACCGAGGACCCGCTGTTCGGCCCGGTGATCTCCTTCGGGGTGGCCGGGGCGGCCAGCGAGCTGCTCGAGGACGTCGCCCACCGCATCCCGCCGCTCACCGACCAGGACGTGGCCGACCTGGTGACCTCGATCCGCGCGGCGCCGCTGCTCTACGGCCATCGCGGCGCCGAGCCGCTCGACGTCGACGCGCTGCACGACCTGATCGCCCGGCTGGGCCAGCTGGCCGACGACCTGCCCGAGGTGGCCGAGCTCGACGTCACCCCCGTCCTGGTCGGCGAGTTCGGGCTGGCCGTCCTCGACGTCTCGGTGGAGCTGAGCGTGGCCGCGCGCTCGGACGCCGATCGCCGTCGACTGCTCTGAGCACGCCGTCCCGGATGACAGGATGAGGTCATGCCGGACGCCTCGACGCTGCCATCGGACCTCCGGTCCGCCATCGACCGCGCCGGCTACTACCCGGCGCTGGTCGCGGACGTCGTGGACGTCGCCGTCGGCGGCGAGAGCGTCATGTCGCACCTGGTGCACCAGGAGACGACCCTGGACGCCGACGCGGTCCGCCGGCACGCAACGGTGCTGGTCCTGACGCCCAGCCGACTGATCGTCGCCCACGTCGACGACCACGCGGCGGAGGGAGCCGAGGGCGAGGCCCCGGCCGCGGCACCGGGCAGCGCGTTCGCCACGGCGGCCACCGAGTCGGTGCCGCTGTCCGCGGTCCACTCCGTGGTCGTCAACCACGTCGTCGAGCGGCCGGACGCCTACCAGCCGGGGCGACCTCGGGCGCGAGCTCACCGTCACGCTCGGGTGGGGAGCGGTCAGCCGGCTCGACCTGGAGCCGGCGACCTGCGGCGATCCCGAGTGCGAGGCCGACCACGGGTTACACCGGCACGGCCACCGCCGACGACATCTCGCTTGCGGGTCAGCGCCGACGCGGACGGCGAGGCGGCGCTGCGCGACGCCCTGGTGTTCACCCGGCATGCTGTCCGCGGCCACCGCCGCCTGCGTCCGGTCCGGCACCGGCCGCCCTGCGGTGACGGAGACACCGGCCGCCGCGACGCACGAGCAGGTCGCCGGCGAGCGCCGCACCGCCAGCGAGCCCGACGCTCCGCCGTACGGCGACGGCACGCTCGTCGAGGTGCTGCCCGCCGTCGCCGCCGCGCTCGGCGCCCCGATCGCGGCGTCGCCGGGAGGGTCGACCGGAGCGCTGGAGGCACCGATGCGAGTCTGAGCCTCCCGCCGGCGCCGCGGGCGGTCGTGCTGCTCGTCGACGGTCTCGGCGACGCTGCTGCTGCGGGCGCGCAGCGGCCACGCGCCGTTCCTGCGCTCGCTGCTGGCCGACGGCACGCCGGATCAGCTCCGGGCTTCCCCTCCACGACCGCGACGAGCATGGGCTCGTTCGGCACCGGCCTGGCGCCGGGAGCGCACGGGCTGGTGGGGTACGAGGTGCTCGACCCGGACCGCGACGTCCTGCTCAACGAGCTGTCCTGGGAGCCGCACGTCGATCCGCCTGCCTGGCAGCCGAACCCGACGGTGTTCGAGCAGCTGGTCGCACGCGGGGCGTGGCCGTCACCCGGATCGGCCCGCGTTACTTCGACGGCTCCGGCCTGACCGAGTCCGCCCTGCGCGGAGGGGCGTTCGTGGCGCCGCGGAGTCGCTGGACGGACCGGATCGACGCGGCGGTGGCCGCCTGCCGGGCGAGCACCCGGGGCCTGGTCTACGTCTACTGGGGCGAGCTCGACAAGGTCGGGCACGTCCACGGCTGCCAGTCGTGGGAGTGGGGCGAGGAGCTGGCGCCGGATCGACGAGCGCGGTCCGCCGCCTGGCCGAGCGCCTGCCGGCGCGACGCCGTCCTCGTACGTCACCGCCGACCACGGCATGGTCGACGTGGCGCATGAACGACCGGCTGGACCTGGCCCACGAGCCGGAGCTCGCGGCCGGCGTGCGGCACAGCGGTGGTGAGCCGCGGGCCCTGCACCTGTACTGCGAGCCCGGCGCGGCCGACGACGTCGCCGCCACCTGGCCGAGCGGCTGGACGGGCCGGGCCTGGGTCCGCACGCGCGCCCAGGCCGTCGCCGCTCGGCTGGTTCGGCCCGGTCTCGGCCCGGGTGCTCCCGCGGATCGGCGACGTGGTCGTGGCGACCCGCGCCGACGATGTCGCGATCGTCGACTCGCGGCACCACCGGCCGCAGCTGCTCGCCCTGGTCGGGCTGCACGGGTCGCTCACGCCGGCCGAGACGCGCGATCCCGTTCCTGACCGGTCCTCGGTGACCGGGTGGGCTGACATGGCCGAGCTCGTCTTCTTCTGCGGGACGATGGACTGCGGCAAGTCGACCCTCGCCCTGCAGACCGACCACAACCACGCGGCGCGCGGCCGGCGCGGCCTGATCTTCACCAAGCTGGACCGCGCGGGTGACTCGGTCCTGTCCAGCCGGCTCGGCCTGTCCGTGGGCGCGATCGAGGTGACCGACGGACCTCGACCTGTGGGACGTCGTCGTCCAGCGCCGCACGTCGGGGGAGCCGGTGGACTACCTGATCTGCGACGAGGCGCAGTTCTACTCCGCGGGCCAGGTCGAGCAGCTGGCCCGGCTGGTCGACGAGATGGTCGGTCGACGTCTTCGCGTTCGGGATCACCGCCGACTTCCGGACCCGGCTGTTCCCCGGGTCGCAGCGGCTGGTCGAGCTGGCCGACCGGGTCGAGGTGCTCCAGGTCGAGGCGCTGTGCTGGTGCGGTGCCCGCGGGACCCACAACGCCCGCACCGTCGACGGCGTCATGGTCGTCGAGGGCGACCAGGTGGTGGTCGGTGACACCGATGCCGGTCGTGGCGAGGTCGGGTACGAGGTGCTCTGCCGCCGGCACCACCTGCGCCGGATGACCGCGCACGCCGCGCGAGCGGCTGCCCTGTCGCCCGGACGTGCTGCCGCTGGACGTGGACGTCTGCCCGGTGCCGCGCCAGCGCTGAGGTCGTCCCGCTCGGGGCCGGATGAGCCGCGGCTCATCCGCGGCTCAGTCGCGCTTGCCGCCGAACATGATCTCGTCCCAGCTCGGCACGCTGGCCCGCCGTGCCCTCCGGTGAGCGGGCGGCTGCACCGGCGCCGAGGGGGAGTGGGCGGCGGAGTGCGCCGAACGAGCGCCCGAGGCCGGCGCAGGCGGGGGACCGAAGCCCCGCGGGCGAGGGGCCGGCGGCGACGACGGCACCGGTGACGCCGAGGGAGCAGCGGCGGACGGCGCGCCGGGTGCGGTACCCGCGGCGCCCTCGGCCGACGGCGGCCGCTGCTCGGTGGTCCCGGTGGCCCCGGCGGCCTTGCCGGCCTTCGCCGCCTTGGTGGCCGGCCGGACGCGCTCGGGGAACGGGAACGGATGGGCGGCGGGCGGAGGCCCGTGCACCTCGGGGTCGTAGGCCAGCGGCTCCAGGTCGAGGGGCGGTTGCTCGCCGCTGCCCGAGCCGGGCTCGGCCGCCGGGTCCGGGTCCGAGGGGGCCCGGCGCCGGCCGTGCCGGCGCTGGCGCATCGCGCCGATCAGGTCGACCGCGGACACCGAGGACACCGAGGACGAGCCGGACGACATCGAGCCCGACGAGGGCGTGGTCTGCGGCAGCTCGGCTGCCGGGCGGCTGGGGTCGATGCCGCCGTCGGCGTCGAGGTCGTAGAGCGTGGTGCCGGCCGGTGGCGAGGGGACCGCGGTGACGGTCGGGACGGCCGCCAGGTGGGGCGCGGCCTGGGGCGGGGCGGGCGGCTTCTCGTCCTCGGAGAGCCAGAGCGCCTCGTCGTCCTGCGCCGTGACCGTGCCGGGCGGTCTGGTCGAACAGCCAGCGGGCCTCGCGCTCCCGGCCGCCGCGCCACGAAGCGCAGCGTCAGCATCCAGGGGCCGTTCTCCGGCCGCCAGCTGTCCCAGACGTTCTGCCGGACGTCGACGCCGCGCTCGGACAGCCGGCGCTCGACCCGCGAGCTCAGGGTGGGAGGAGTGGTGTCGGACCCGCGGCGGCGCAAGGTCACGGCCCGGGCCAGCTCGGCGATGTGGGCCCGCTCGGCCAGCACCGCACCCTCGTAGCGACGGACCCGCTCCACCGGCCAGCCGCTGCGCTCGGCGACCTCCTCGGCACTCGCGCCGGCCCGGATCTGGGCCTGGACCTCGCGCGGGCGCAGCTCTCCCGACATCTCGATCTGCAGCTGCCCCAGGTGGGCCCGGTCGCGCCGGACGGCGGCGCGGAGGGACTCGTCGACGGTCGAGCAGGTACTGCTCGCCGTCGGGGCTCGCGCAGCAGCAGGTGCTCGCCGTCCTCGTGGACGCCGACCAGGCGCAGGTCATGCATGATCCGGCTCCCTCCGTTCGTCCCTGCTGCGGACTCTCCCACCGAAGCGGCAGGAGGCCGGGTAGGCGCGCCCGAAACGGGGCCGCTTCGCGGGCGCCGAAACCGTGGTGCGACGATCGACGCGTGCCGAGCCTCGACCCGTACGACGCGGTGCTGCTGCTCAGCTTCGGCGGCCCGGACGGCCCGGACGACGTGCTGCCGTTCCTGGAGAACGTCACCCGCGGCCGCGGCATCCCGCCGGAGCGGCTGCGCGAGGTCGCGACGCACTACGACGCGGTCGGCGGCCGGAGCCCGATCAACGAGCAGAACCGCGCGCTGCTGCGCGAGCTGCGGGTCGAGCTGGCCGGCCGGGGTCTGGACCTGCCGGTGGCCTGGGGCAACCGCAACTGGTCGCCGTACGTCGTCGACGCCCTCCGCGAGCTGCACGAGGGCGGCGCCCGCCGGGTGCTGGTGGTCACGACGAGCGCCTACTCGTCGTACTCCTCCTGCCGGCAGTACCGCGAGGACCTGGCGTGCGGCGCTGCTGGCCCTGGCCGGCGAGGGCCGGGGTCTGGAGGTCGACCGGGTGCGGGCCTACTACGACCACCCGGGCTTCGTCGAGCCCGTGACGGCAGCGGTGCTGCGGCGCGCTGGAGGAGCTGCCCGCGGACGCCCGGCGAGGACGCCCGGCTGGTGTTCGTCACCCACTCGATCCCGCAGGCGATGGCCGAGCAGCTCCGGCCCGGGCGGCAACGCGTACGTCGCCCAGCACCGCGAGATCGCCGGCCGAGGTCGCCGGCCGGGTGAGCGCGCCAGCGGGCACGGACCGCACGGCTGGGACCTCGTCTACTGCTCGCGGTCCGGGCCGCCGAGCCAGCCGTGGCTGGAGCCGGACGTCAACGACCACCTGCGCGACCTGGCGGCCGCCGGAGGGCGACCCGGTCGTCCTGGTCGCCGGTCGGCTTCGTCTCCGACCACATGGAGGTCGTGCACGACCTCGACACCGAGGCGACGGAGACCGCGGCCGGGCTCGGCCTGGAGGTGCGTCCGCGCGGCGACCGTCGGGACCAGCCCGGCCTTCGTCCGCGGGCTCGCCGACCTGCTCGAGGAGCGGGCCGCGATCGCCCGAGGCGCGCAGCCCGAGCCGCAGCCGCACGGTCGGCGCGCTGGGTCCGTGGCCGTCGGTGTGCCGCGCGGGGTGCTGCCCGAACCCGCGGTCCGAGCGTCCGGCGGCGTGCGGTGCCGACTGGGTGACGCCGCCGCTCGCCTCCGCGGTCCGATGAGCGACCACGGGACGCCGGCCGGCGCGGAGCTGCTCGCCGAGCTGGTCGGGCTGGCCGAGCAGCTCGCCCGTGCGGCCGGTGACCTGGTGCGCGACGGGCGCCCCGACCGGGTCGACGTGGCCGCCACCAAGTCCTCGCCCGACCGACATCGTCACCGCGATGGACACCGCCTCCGAGGCCCTGCTGCGCCGGGAGATCGAGCGCGCCCGGCCGCACGACGGCGTCCTGGGCGAGGAGGGCGGCCTGGTCGGCGGGACCAGCGGCCTGACCTGGGTCGTCGACCCGATCGACGGCACGGTCAACTACCTGTACGGGCATCCCGGCGTACGCGATCAGCGTGGCCGTCGTGACCGGCGACCCGCTGGACCCGGCCGGCCACGAGGTCCTCGCCGGCTGCGTGCACCAGCCGCTCCTCCGGAGCGACCTGGACGGCGACCCGGGGTGGCGGCGCCTTCCTGGGGGACACCCGGCTGGCGGTGAACTCCGGGGTCGCGCTGGACCGGGCGCTGGTGGCGACCGGCTTCGGCTACGACGTCGAGCGACGGCGGTACGCCGCCCAGGTCGCCGCTCAGGTGCTGCCGCGGGTGCGCGACATCCGGCGGATCGGCAGCGCGGCCCTCGACCTGGCCGCGGTGGCGACCGGCCGGCTCGACGCGCTACTACGAGCGCGGCCTGGGTCCGTGGGACCTGGCGGCGGGCGGCCTGCTCGCCCGCGAGGCCGGTGCCCTGGTCGGAGGTCTGGGCGAGCGCCCGGCCAGCTCGGAGCTGGTCGTCGTGGCCGCCCCCGGGCTGTACGAGGACCTGCAGGAGCTGCTGCATCCCGCTGCGCCCGGACCGGGACGGCTGACCACCCTGAGCACCGCGGGAGCGGGCCGTACGGAGTGTCGCGGACCCCGCGTCTGACCCGTCGTCACGGATGGTGCACAATCCGGCGTCGGACGTGGGCACAAACCGCGACCCTCCCGCGTTACATCGCGGCAACCACCACGAGCCACACTGCACGAGAACCGTCGGGAGGACGACGTAACCATGGCGACCGACTACGACGCGCCACGCAAGACCGATGACGACCTGACCGAGGACAGCCTCGAAGAGCTGAAGGCCCGCCGGGTCGACAAGAGCGCCTCCAGTGTCGACGTCGACGAGACGGAGCAGGCCGAGGGCTTCGAGCTCCCCGGCGCGGACCTGTCCAACGAGGAGCTGTCCGTCCGCGTCCTGCCCCGCCAGGCGGACGAGTTCACCTGCTCGCGCTGCTTCCTGGTCCACCACCGCAGCCAGCTGGCGTCCGAGAAGAACGGCCAGATGGTCTGCCGGGAGTGCGCCGCCTGACTCACTGCGGCCCGGCGGACCGCCGGGCCAGCTCGAGAGCGCCGGCCAGCTCGGCCGCGCGCCGCGAGGAGATCAGCCAGTACGGCGTCGGGTCGGCCGGGTCGGTGATCGGCACCCGCACGCCCTGGGCCAGCCAGCCGCGCTGGCAGTGGTACGAGCGGGGGTCGATGCCTCGCCCGCGCAGGTCCGCCATCGCGGCCCGGTCGAGCACCTCGACCGGGCCGATGCCGTCCAGCGCGATGCTCGCCCGGCCGGCCCGCAGCTCGCGCGCGGTGACCTCGACCGTGGCCGACATGCCCGCCATCACGGCCAGTCCGACCAGCGCCCCCGGGACGGCGCCGGCGAGAAAGCCGGCCAGGTACCCGATGCCGCCCGCCAGCGGGAGCACGACGAAGCCGAACGAGCCGCCCACCGCGGCCGCGGCCAGCCAGCCGAACCACCCCGGGGTCAGCCGCTCGTGGAACCGGACCGGCGCGCGGTCGCGTGCTGCCTCTGGACCCGCTGCCATGGTTCGAATCCTGACACGGGCGGCGGGTAAGGTCGCCGGTTGTGACCAGTGAGCAGGCGGTCCCGCTGCTCGTGCAGCGCCTGGACCCCGACCTTCCGCTCCCCACGTACGCGCATCCGGGCGACGCGGGGGCCGACCTGGTGGCGCGGGTCGCGGTGACGCTCCCGCCGGGAGCGCGCGTCGACGTCCCCACCGGCATCGCGATCGCCCTGCCCGCCGGGTACGCCGCCTTCGTCCACCCGCGCTCCGGCCTCGCGGCCCGGCACGGGGTCACCGTCCTCAACGGACCGGGCACGGTCGACGCCGGCTACCGCGGCGAGATCGTCGTGACGCTGCTCAACACCGACCCGGCCGAGCCGGTCCGGATCGGGCGGGGCGACCGCATCGCCCAGCTGGTCGTGCAGCGGGTCGAGCGGGCCGGGTTCGTCGAGGTCGGCACACTGCCGGGCTCGCACCGTGGCTCCGGCGGGCACGGGTCGACCGGAGGCTTCGGCGCGTCCGGCGCCGACATGACGTCCATCGCAGGAGGCGGCCAGTGAGCCTGTTCAAGCGCGGCAAGAGGGCCGGCGACGAGAGCGCCGAGGACGTCGACGACGCCACCGGCGCCGGGGCGGACGACGACCCGAGCGCGGAGCGCGGCGACGGGGGCGCGCCGGCACCGGTCGGCGAGCGGACGGCAGCCGCCCGGGCCGCCGCCGCCCTGCGGGCCAACGGTCCGTTCGACGTGTCCGAGGTGGACAGCACCGAGGGTCTGGTGGATCTCGGGTCCCTGCTGGTCGCCGCGGTCGAGGGCATGGAGCTGCGGCTGGAGCTGAACGAGGAGGAGGGCGAGGTCGTCGTCGGCGTGACCGTCCTCCTGGGGGATTCGGCGGTGCAGGTGCAGGCCTTCGCCGCGCCGCGCAACGAGGGGATCTGGGACGAGGTCCGGGCCGAGATCGCCAGCGGCATCACGCAGCAGGGCGGCACCGCCGACGAGCTCGACGGGTCGTTCGGCCGTGAGCTGCTGGCCCGCGTGCCCGGGCAGGGACCGGACGGCCGGCCGGGCTTCCAGCCGGCCCGCTTCGTCGGCGTCGACGGGCCGCGGTGGTTCCTGCGAGCGGTCTTCACCGGTGCCGCCGTCGACCAGGCCAAGGCCGGCGAGGTGGAGGCGCTGGTCCGGGCCCTCGTCGTGGTCCGTGGCGGCGAGGCGATGGCCCCGCGCGAGCTGCTCCCGCTGAGGATCCCCCGCGCGCCGGAGGCCGACGACGACGAGCCGGCGGCGTACGCCGACGACGACCTGAACCCGTTCGAGCGCGGCCCGGAGATCACCGAGATCCGCTAGGCGGCGAAGGGGCATACCGGACCGCGCCGCAGCGCTTACCCTGGTGTGATGAGCGAGGACAAGGGCTTCCTGCGGCGGACCTTGAAGGGCCTGGTCAGCAGCGAGGCCGAGCTGGAGGCCGAGGACCTGCAGGAGGTCAGCGGCAAGCTGGGTGGCTGTCCGGTCAAGGAGCTGCCCGAGCGCCGGGCCGCCGTCGTCTGCGGGACCCTGCGGACGGTGACGCTCCGCCCCCGGGCCAACGTTCCCGCCCTCGTCGGCGAGCTCTACGACGGCAGCGGGATCCTGACGGTGGTCTGGCTGGGCCGCCGCCAGATCCCCGGCATCGAGCCGGGGCGCCGGCTGCGGATCACCGGCCGGGTCGCCCGCCGGGACGGCAAGCCCGTGGTGTTCAACCCGTCGTACGAGCTGTTGCCTGCCGCTGCCGGTGAGTGAGGCCGTAGCGCCCCGCACCGTCGAGGAGCTGGTCCGGCGCCGGCTGTCGGAGCAGGTCGGCGGCCCTCGCGGGTCGCTGGAGGCGACCATCCCGACCGTCGTGTTCGTGGTGGCCTGGACGGCCGGCCACGACTTCGCGACCGCCGTCTGGTGCACGGCCGGGGCGGTCGCCCTGCTGCTGGCCGCCCGGCTGCTGCAGCGGCAGACCCCTCGCTTCGTCCTCAGCAGTCTGCTGGCCGCCGCCGTCGCCGCCGTACTTCGTGCACCGCAGCGGACGGGCCCAGGACGCGTTCCTGCCCGGCATCCTCTACAGCATCGGCGTCGGGGCGCTCACCCTGCTCTCGGTGCTGGTCCGCTGGCCGCTGATCGGGTTCCTGGTCGGCGTGGCCGAGGACCCCGAGGACCCGCTCGCCTGGCACCGCGACCGCGGCGTGGTGCGCCTGTGCCAGCGCCTGACCTGGATCCTCGTCGGCCTCTACGCCGTGCGGATCGGCGTCATGCTGCCGCTCTACCTGGCCGACCGGGTCGGCGCCCTGAGCGTCGCCAAGATCGTGCTGTCGTGGCCGCTCTACGCGCTCGCGGTCGCCGGCATGGGCCTGATCCTGGTGCGCGGCCGGACGCCGCTGACGCCCGGCCCCGCCGACGCCTAGCGCGGACCGCCGCCGCTGTGCTGCTCGGGCGCGAGCAGCGACTCGATCGTGTCCTCGGACTCCGGCACCGTCAGGATCAGCAGCTCGTCGTGCGCCTCGAGCGCGTCGTCCGGGCTGGGCGCGATCGGCCGGTCCTCGCGGATGATGCTGACCAGCACCGTGTCCGGGCGGCCAGTCGACGTCGCCGACGCGCTGTGCCGACGTACGGCGAGGCGTCGGGCAGCGTCAGGCCGACCATCGTCGCGTGACCCTGCTGGAACTGGAAGATCCGCACCAGGTCGCCGACCGAGACGGCCTCCTCGATGAGCGCGGTCATCAGCCGCGGCGTCGAGACGGCGACGTCGACGCCCCAGGCCTCGTCGAACATCCACTCGTTCTTCGGGTTGTTGACCCGGGCCACGGTGCGGGGGACGCCGAACTCGGTCTTGGCGAGCAGCGAGACGACGAGGTTGGCCTTGTCGTCACCGGTCGCGGCCACGACGACGTCGGCGTGCTCCAGGCCGGCCTCGTGCAGCGCGGCGATCTCGCACGCGTCGGCCAGGAGCCACTGGGCCCCCTCGACGTTCGCGCCGCTGCACGACCTCGGGCACCCGGTCGACGAGCAGGACGGAGTGGCCGTTCTCGATCAGCTCGCGCGCGATCGAGCGGCCGACGCTGCCGGCGCCGGTGATCACGACGCGCATCGGGTCGATCCTGCGGCTCACGCCCGGGGCAACGGTCATCTCGGGTTTCCTACGGTCGGCGGCGGTCCTGCGGTCGGCTGTCCGGCGCACCCAGGCATGAGGCTCACTGGGCTGCGGGAGGGTTGCTGAGGGTCTGGCCGACCCGGTCCAGGTCGTCCCCGTAGCGCGAGCACGTGCACCAGGTCGCCGTCCTGGTAGACCGTGTCGGGCGTCGGCAGCAGGCCCTCGCCCGAGCCGGGTCAGGTAGGCGACGCGGGTGCCGGCCGTCCTCCTCGATCCGGCTGATCCGCTCGCCGACCCAGCCGTCGTCGAGCTGCACCTCGGCCACGACCACGCGGCCGCTGGGGTCCTGGTGGTCCGGGGTGGCGCCCTTCGGCAGCAGCCGGCGCAGCATCTGGTCGGAGGTCCAGCGCACGGTCGCGACCGTGGGGATGCCCAGGCGCTGGTAGACCTCGGCGCGGCCGGGGTCGTAGATGCGGGCCACGACGTTCTCGACGCCGAAGGTCTCCCGCGCGACCCGCGCGGCCAGGATGTTGGAGTTGTCGCCGCTGCTCACCGCGGCGAACGCGTAGGCCCGCTCGATGCCGGCCTCGCGCAGCGTGTCCCGGTCGAAGCCGACACCGGCCACCGTGCGGCCCTCGAAGCCGGAGCCGAGCCGCCGGAAGGCGGCCGCCTCCTGGTCGATGACCGCGACGTCGTGGCCCTTGGCCTCGAGGCTGTGCGCGAGGCTGGAGCCCACGCGGCCGCAGCCCATGATCACGAAGTGCACAGCCGGCCTTCCGGTCCGTTGGGGTCGTCAGCAGGTGGGTACCGCGCGGCGCCGACGCTACACCGGACGCTGCGAGCCCGCGCGGAGCCTTAGCATGGCTGATCGTGTCGACCGCCGGACGTGTCCTCAAGCGCCTCGTTGTCGGGCAGCCGTTCACCAACGACAAGCTCGGCGACACGCTGTTGCCCAAACGCATCGCGCTGCCGGTCTTCGCCAGCGACGCGCTCTCCTCCGTGGCCTACGCCCCGGACGAGATCTTCATCACCCTGTCGGTGGCCGGGCTGTCGGCGTACGCCTTCTCCTGGAAGGTCGGCCTGGCCGTCGCCGTCGTCATGCTGACGATCGTCGCGTCGTACCGGCAGAACGTCCACGCCTACCCCTCGGGGGGCGGTGACTACGAGGTCGCCACCACGAACATCGGCTCGATCGCCGGGCTGACGGTGGCCAGCGCACTGCTGGTCGACTACGTGCTCACGGTGGCCGTGTCGGTGTCCTCCGGGGTGCAGAACGCCACCTCGGCCCTGCCGTTCATCAACGGCCACGAGACGGTCGTCGCGGTCGTCCTGGTGCTCCTGCTGATGTCGGTGAACCTCCGCGGCATCCGGGAGTCGGGCAGCACCTTCGCCGTCCCGACGTACTGCTTCATGGTCTCGATCATCGGGATGGTGGTCTGGGGCCTGACGCGTACGGCGGTGGGGCACCTGCCGCACGTCGACAGCGCGAAGTTCACCATCCAGCCCGACCCGAGCTTCGTGCACGGCCTGGGCAGCGCGGTGGGGGCGTTCCTCATCCTGCGGACCTTCTCCTCGGGCTGTGCCGCCCTGACGGGCGTCGAGGCGATCAGCAACGGCGTGCCGGCGTTCCGCAAGCCCAAGAGCAAGAACGCCGCCACGACGCTGCTGCTCATGGGGACCCTCTCGGTCACCATGCTGCTGGGCATCATCACCCTGGCCAACCTGGCCCACCTGCGCTACGTCGACCCGGACACCGGCATGCACCGGCTGACCTACCAGGGGCATGCGCTGGTCCAGACCGGCTCCGGGGCCGCCCGCATGCCCGACGGGACGACGTACGACCAGCAGACGGTGATCGGCCAGCTGGCCCACTCGGTGTTCTCGAACTTCTCGCCGGCGTTCTACTTCACGATCGCCGCCACCGGGATCATCCTGATCCTGGCCGCGAACACCGCGTTCAACGGCTTCCCCGTGCTGGCCTCGATCCTGGCCCGCGACGGCTTCCTGCCGCGGCAGCTGCACACCCGCGGGGACCGGCTGGCGTTCAGCAACGGCATCGTGATCCTGGCCGGCGCGGCGATGGTCCTGATCGTGGCCTTCAACGCCCAGCCGACCCGGCTGATCCAGCTCTACATCGTCGGGGTGTTCGTGTCGTTCACCACCAGCCAGATCGGCATGATCCGGCACTGGAACCGGCACCTGAAGACCGAGCAGGACCGGCGGGTCCGGGCCCGGATGAACCGCAGCCGCGCGATCAACGCCGTCGGCGCGGCCATGTCCGGCACGGTGCTCGTCGTCGTGCTGATCACCAAGTTCGCCAAGGGCGCCTGGATCGCCATCGCCGCCATGGCCGTGCTGTTCGTGATGATGCGCGGCATCTCCCGGCACTACGCCCGGGTGCAGGCCGAGCTGGAGCCGGACGAGACGGTCGACGAGAGCATGCTGCCCAGCCGGGTCCACGCCATCGTCCTGGTCTCGAAGATCCACAAGCCGACGCTGCGGGCCCTGGTGTACGCCCGGGCGACCCGGCCCTCGATCCTCGAGGCGGTCACGGTCAACGTCGAGCCGGACCAGACCAAGGCCCTGCAGGCGGAGTGGAACCGCCGGGACCTGCCGGTCCCGCTGAAGATCCTGGACTCGCCGTACCGCGAGGTCACCCGGCCGATCCTGGAGTACGTGAAGTCGATCCGCCGCGGGAACCCGCGCGACGTGGTGATGGTCTACATCCCGGAGTACATCGTCGGGCACTGGTGGGAGCAGCTGCTGCACAACCAGAGCGCGCTGCGGCTCAAGGGCCGGCTGCTGTTCACGCCGGGCGTGATGGTGGCCAGCGTCCCCTGGCAGCTGAACTCGACCGAGCACCTGAAGAAGCGCACGGTCGCCGTCCGGGCCGGCACGACCCGGCGTGGCGCGCCCGGTGCCGGCCACCACACGCCCGGTGAGCACCCGCTGCCCCCCGAGGACCCGACCGGTCCCGCCGGAGGCCCGGTCGGCACGGACGCGACGCCACGGATCCCGAGCTGACGACCGACAGCTCCCTCGTCGGGAGCGTCGTCGAGCTGCTCGTCGGACCGGTCGCCCACGGAGGGCACTGCGTGGCCCGGCTGGACGGGCGCGTCGTCTTCGTCCGGCACGCGCTGCCCGGGGAACGGGTGCGGGCCCGGGTCACCGAGGGCGGCGAGGGCTCGCGCTACCTGCGGGCCGACGCCGTCGAGGTGCTCGACCGCTCCGCCGACCGGGTCGAGCCGGCATGCCCCTTCGCCGGTCCCGGCCGGTGCGGCGGCTGCGACTGGCAGCACGCGAGCCTGCCCGCCCAGCGCCGGCTGAAGGCCGACGTCGTGGCCGAGCAGCTGCGCCGGCTGGCCGGCCTGGACCTCGAGGTCACCGTCGAGGAGCTGCCCGGTCACCCGGACGGCCTGGGCTGGCGCACCCGCGTCCAGCACGGCGTCGACGGCCAGGGTCGGCTGGGCTACCACCGCCACCGCAGCCATGACGTCCTGGCCGTGGACCATTGCCCGATCAGCCACCCGGCGGTCGAGCAGGTGGGGCACCTGAGGCTGCCCTGGCCCCGCGTCGCAGCGGGTCGAGGTCGCGGCCAGCCCCACCGCGGGCGAGCGCCTGGCCGTGGTGACCCCCCGGGCCGACAGCCGGCGCGCCCACCTGCCCGACGTGGACGCCTCGCTGGCCGCCGTGGGTGCGGACGGCACCCTGGAGCGGGTGCGCGGCCGTACCTGGCTGCGCGAGCCGGTCGGGGTGGGCGACTGGCGGCAGGACTTCCGGGTGACGGGAGCCGGCTTCTGGCAGGTCCATCCGGCGGCGGCCGAGACGTTCGCGGCGGTCGTGCTGGACCAGCTCGAGCCCCGGCCGGGGGAGCAGGCCCTGGACCTGTACTGCGGGGTCGGGCTGTTCGCCGCCGCGCTCGCGGCCCGCGTCGGGCCCGGTGGTGCGGTGGCCGGGGTCGAGGGCGACGCTCGGGCGCTCGCGGACGCGCGCCGCAACCTGCACGACCGGCCCGGGGTGCGGCTGCACCAGGGCGCGGTCGCCGACCTGCTGCCGGATGCCCTGGCCGGGCTCCCCGGCGGCCGGGTCGACCTGGTGGTCCTCGACCCGCCTCGGGTCGGCGCCGGCCGTGCGGTCGTGGAGGCGGTGTGCGCGGCCGGGCCGCGCGCGGTGAGCTACGTCGCCTGCGACCCGGCGGCGCTGGCCCGGGACGTCCGCACCGCGCGGGAGCACGGGTACGGCCTGGCCGCGCTGCGCGCGTTCGACGCCTTCCCGATGACCCATCACGTGGAGTGCATCGCCCTGCTGACGCCGGAGTGAACCTTGTCCCCAGTCGGCCGGGTCGTTCGCCCGATCCACCGGACAGGTGGGGCATGCTGACCCGGTGGCTGGTCGGCACGGCGTGCCCGATGAGGAGCGACGCGCGCATGCCCGGGGGGCCGCCGGCGCTCGCCGGCAACGGGTCCGCCGCCGCGAGGCCGCTCAGCCCTGGCTGACCTGGCTACTCGTGCGGGCCTTGCTGGCCCTCCTGGTGCTGGCCGCGGCCGGCTGGTCGGTGCTCCTGCTGCACCAGTCCCGAGGCGGCTTCTGGCCGCTCGTGGCGCTGGCGGCGGGGGCCCTGTCGCTGGTGATGATCGGCCTCGACGTCGCCGCGCGCCGGCGGCAGCGCGCCGCCCCTGTGACGCGCGGGCAAGAGCCCGAGCTCGTCCCCGACCCGGTCGTCGAGCCGGCGCCGGCGGCCCCCGGCCGGCGCCGGGCGCACCGCAGATGACGGCGGCCGAGGGCCGGACCGTGGGTGACATCCACCGGGGCCGTGTGGTAGATATCTTGACATCAAGATAAATCGGCGCGGCGACGAGGAGCCTGGCGTGAGCAACGGACCCGGCAGCACGGCCAGCAAGGACAGCTTCGGCGCGAAGGGCGTCCTGGACGTCGGCGGGACCGCCCACGAGATCTTCCGGCTGGCCGCGGTCGACGGGTCGGCCGCGCTGCCGTACAGCCTGAAGGTGCTGCTGGAGAACCTGCTGCGCACCGAGGACGGCGCGAACATCACGGCCGACCACATCCGGTCCCTGGCCGGGTGGCAGCCGCAGGCCGAGCCGGACACCGAGATCCAGTTCACGCCCGGCCGGGTGATCATGCAGGACTTCACCGGGGTGCCGTGCATCGTCGACCTGGCCACCATGCGCGAGGCCATCGCCGACCTCGGCGGCGACCCGTCCCGGGTCAACCCGCTGGCGCCGGCCGAGCTCGTCATCGACCACTCGGTGATCGCCGACGTCTTCGCCCGCCCGGACGCCTTCGAGCGCAACGTCGAGCTGGAGTACGAGCGCAACCGCGAGCGGTACCAGTTCCTGCGGTGGGGCCAGGGCGCGTTCGACGACTTCAAGGTCGTCCCGCCCGGGCACCGGGATCGTGCACCAGGTCAACATCGAGTACCTCGCCCGCGTCGTGATGACCCGCGAGGTCGGCGGGGTGCTGCAGGCCTACCCCGACACCCTCGTCGGCACCGACTCGCACACGACGATGGTCAACGGCCTCGGCGTCCTGGGCTGGGGCGTCGGCGGCATCGAGGCCGAGGCGGCCATGCTCGGCCAGCCGGTCTCGATGCTCATCCCGCAGGTCGTCGGCTTCAAGCTGAGCGGCGAGATCCCGGCCGGGGCCACCGCCACCGACGTCGTTCTCACCATCACCCAGATGCTGCGCAAGCTCGGCGTGGTGGGGAAGTTCGTCGAGTTCTACGGGGAGGGCGTGGGCGCCGTGCCGCTGGCCAACCGGGCCACGATCGGCAACATGAGCCCCGAGTTCGGCTCCACCTGCGCGATCTTCCCGATCGACGACGTGACCCTCGAGTACCTGCGCCTGACCGGCCGGCCCCAGGACCAGGTCGCGCTGGTGGAGGCGTACGCCAAGGAGCAGGGGCTGTGGCACGACCCGGCGCGGGAGGCGGCGTACTCGCAGACCATCGAGCTGGACCTGTCGACGGTCGTGCCGAGCATCGCCGGTCCGAAGCGGCCCCAGGACCGGATCGCGCTGAGCGAGGCCAAGCCGTCCTTCCGCTCGGTGCTGCCGGAGTACGTCGACCACCACGAGGGCGACCAGACGCTCGGGGACAGCTTCCCCGCGAGCGACCCGCCGACGGCCGACACCCCGCAGCCGGCCGACGATGCGCCGCAGCCGACCGGGCGCCCCGGCGATCGGCCGAGCCGCCGCGTGCCCGTGACGCTGGCGGACGGGACACAGACCGAGCTCGACCACGGTGCGGTCGCCATCGCGTCGATCACCTCGTGCACGAACACCTCGAACCCCTCGGTCATGGTCGCGGCCGCGCTGCTGGCCCGGAACGCCGTCGAGAGGGGCCTGACCCGCAAGCCGTGGGTGAAGACCTCGCTGGCCCCCGGCAGCAAGGTCGTCATGGACTACTACGAGAAGGCCGGGCTGGTTCCCTACCTCGACAAGCTCGGGTTCAACCTCGTCGGGTACGGCTGCACGACCTGCATCGGCAACTCCGGCCCGCTGCCGGACGAGGTGTCCGCGGTCGTCAACGAGCACGACCTGGCGGTCGTCTCCGTGCTGTCGGGCAACCGCAACTTCGAGGGCCGGATCAACCCGGACGTGAAGATGAACTACCTGGCCTCGCCGCCGCTGGTGGTGGCGTACGCGCTGGCCGGGACGATGGACCACGACTTCGACAGCGAGGCCCTCGGTCAGGACGCCGACGGCAACGACGTCTTCCTCAAGGACATCTGGCCGACGGCTGCCGACGTCGATCGCGTTGTGGCCGAAGCGGTTTCGCAGGACATGTTCACCAACGACTACGCCGACGTCTTCGCCGGGGACGACCGCTGGCGCGAGCTGCCGACGCCGTCCGGCGACACCTTCGAGTGGGACGACGACTCGACGTACGTCCGCAAGCCGCCGTACTTCGAGGGCATGCAGGCCGAGCCCGCTGACGATCACCGACATCTCCGGTGCCCGCGTCCTGGCCAAGCTGGGCGACTCCGTCACGACCGACCACATCAGCCCGGCGGGCTCGATCAAGGCCGACAGCCCGGCCGGCCGCTACCTGTCCGACCACGGCGTCGACAAGCGCGACTTCAACTCCTACGGCTCCCGCCGCGGGAACCACGAGGTGATGATCCGCGGCACCTTCGCCAACATCCGCCTGCGCAACCAGCTGCTGGACGACGTGCAGGGCGGGTTCACGATGAACTTCGTCACGGGCGAGCAGGACACGATCTACGACGCCGCGCAGGCGTACGCCGGGCACGGGACGCCGCTGGTCGTGCTGGCCGGCAAGGAGTACGGCTCGGGGTCCTCGCGTGACTGGGCGGCCAAGGGAACGGCGCTGCTCGGAGTCCGGGCGGTCATCGCCGAGAGCTACGAGCGGATCCACCGGTCCAACCTGATCGGGATGGGCGTCCTGCCCCTGCAGTACCCCGACGGGGAGACGGCCGACAGCCTCGGGCTGGACGGCACGGAGACGTTCGACATCTCCGGCGTCACCGCCCTGCAGGACGGCACGACGCCGCGCACGGTCCACGTGACCGCGGCCCGGGAGGGTGGTGCTCCGGTGGAGTTCGACGCACGGGTGCGCATCGACACCCCGGGAGAGGCCGACTACTACCGCAACGGCGGCATCCTGCAGTACGTGCTGCGCTCGCTCGCGCGGGCCTGAGGGCGCCGCGGCCGCCATGCCGGACGGGCAGTACGACGGGGTCGCACCGGCCGGCTGGCCGCCGGGGGTGCGTCCGCCGGGCACCCCGCAGTGGCAGCGGTCGGCGGTCGCGTGGCTGCTCGACCTGGCCCCGGCGGAGTACCGCGGGTACCCCGTGCTGACCGGCCACCCCGTGGCGCTGGCGCGGGTCGTGGGGCACCACGTGGCCGCGCAGCGGGCGGGGGCGCGGGCGGCCGTGAAGGGCGCCCGGCGCGAGCTGGCCGATGCCCTGCCGCCGCAGGTGGTCGAGCAGCTGCTGGAGACCCTGGCCCGCGAGGAGGCCCGGCTGGGCGCGGCCGAGCGAGGTGTGGGTCTTGTGGAGCAAGCACTGCGCGGGCGCCGTTTCGCGCCGCGACTGTGACGGGTGGCGCCTAGACTCGCTGTCGATCCACCGCCGGCTGACCGACAGCCCGGGCGACGAGGAGGCGACGCGCAGTCATGGGTCTGCTGGAGACCATCCAGTCCCCGAACGACCTTCGTGCGCTGACTCCCGAGCAGCTCGGTGAGCTGGCGGCCGAGATCCGCGGGTTCCTGATCGCCGCGGTCGCCCGCACCGGCGGGCACCTGGGCCCGAACCTCGGCGTCGTCGAGCTCACCCTGGCGCTGCACCGGGTGTTCGACTCCCCGCGCGACACGCTCGTCTTCGACACCGGGCACCAGTCCTACGTGCACAAGCTCGTCACGGGCCGCCAGGACTTCGCCGGGCTGAAGTCGGCCGGCGGCCTGTCCGGCTACCCGAACCGGTCCGAGAGCCGGCACGACGTCGTGGAGAACTCGCACGCCTCGACCTCCCTGTCCTGGGCCGACGGCATCGCCAAGGCCCGCCGGCTGGCCGGCGAGCGCGAGCGGTACACGGTCGCGGTCATCGGCGACGGCGCACTCACCGGCGGCATGGCCTGGGAGGCGCTGAACACCATCGCCGCCGACAAGGACCTCCCGCTCGTCATCGTGGTGAACGACAACGAGCGGTCGTACGGCGAGACCACGGGCGGTCTGGCCGAGCACCTGGCCACGCTGCGCACGACGCGCGGGTACGAGCGGTTCCTCGCCTGGGGCAAGCAGACGCTGAACCGCACGCCGGTCGTGGGCGGTGCGGTCTACGACACCCTGCACGGGGTCAAGAAGGGCCTGAAGGACATCGTCGCCCCGCAGGGGATGTTCGAGGACCTCGGCCTGAAGTACATCGGGCCGGTCGACGGGCACGACATCGAGGCGACCGAGCGCGCGCTGCGCCGGGCCCGCGCCTACGGCAGCCCGGTGATCGTGCACGTCATCACCCAGAAGGGCCGGGGCTACGAGCCGGCGCTGCGCGACGAGGCGGACCGGTTCCACGCGGTGGGGGTCATCGACGCCGAGACCGGGCAGCCGCTGGTGCCGGTGGGCGCCGACTGGACGTCGGTCTTCGCCGACGAGGTGCTCGCCGTCGCCGAGCGGCGCCCCGACGTCGTGGGGCTGACCGCGGCCATGCTCATCCCGGTCGGGCTGGACCGGTTCGCCGCGCGGTTCCCCCGACCGGGTCTTCGACGTGGGCATCGCCGAGCAGCACGCGACCACGAGCGCGGCCGGCATGGCGTACGCCGGGCTGCATCCGGTGGTCGCGGTCTACGCGACGTTCCTGAACCGGGCGTTCGACCAGGTGCTGATGGACGTCGCGCTGCACCGGGCCGGCGTGACGTTCGTGCTGGACCGGGCCGGCCTGACCGGCAGCGACGGCCCGAGCCACAACGGCATGTGGGACATGTCGATCCTGCAGGTCGTTCCCGGGCTGCGGCTGGCCGCCCCGCGCGACGCCGCGACCCTGCGCGAGGAGCTGCGCGAGGCGGTCGAGGTCGACGACGGCCCGACGGTGCTGCGCTATCCCAAGGGTGCCGTCCCCGCCGACCTGCCGGCGCTCGCCCGGGTGGGCGGCGACGCGGCCGGCGCCGGCGTCGACGTCCTGTCCGGCGACGGCGGTGACGTGCTCGTGGTGTCCGTGGGATCGATGGCCCACGCCTGCGTGGAGGCGGCGGCGCGGCTGGCCGACCACGGCGTCAGCAGCCAGGTGGTCGACCCGCGCTGGGTGATCCCCGTGCCCGAGGCGATGGTCGAGCTGGCCCGCGACCGGCGTCTGGTCGCGGTCGTGGAGGACAACGTGCGGGTGGGGGGCGTCGGCGCCGCGGTCGCGCAGCTGCTCCGGGACCGCGGAGTGACGACCCCCGTGCTGGAGCTGGGCATCCCCCGGGAGTTCCTCGACCACGCATCCCGTGGTGACCTGCTCGGCCGGGTCGGTCTCACCGGGCAGGCGCTGGCCCGCCGGATCGTCGAGGCGGTCGCCGAGAGCGAGCCCGAGATGCAGGACGCGCCCCGGGCGCCAGAGCGTGGCTGACCGCGGCTGAGGCCGGGCCCCGGCGGACCGGGCAGCGCTACAGGCGCCAGACGACGTCGGCCGCCGCCGGGTCGCGCAGCACGATCGTGCGCACGTCGCCGCCCGGGAGCCCCGTCGTCACCTCGTCCCGGGTGACCAGCAGCGGTCGCCAGAACCCCCGGTCGACCTCGTCGGTGGCCGCGGCCGCGGCCGAGACGAAGGCGGGGTCGATGCGGGCCAGGTCGAACCAGCCGCGGGTGCGCATGGGCACGGCCACCCCGCGCATGCCGGTGCCGTCGCTGCCGGCCAGGAACGCCCGCAGGGTGCGCGAGCCCAGCAGGGTCACCACGTCGCAGCCGCCCATCGGCATGATCAGGCCGTTGCCGTCCCGGCGGAGGCGGTCGACGGTGAGCGCCCCCATGTCCTCGAGGCGGACGCGCAGGGCCGTCCACCACGCTCCGGTGTCCAGCCCGACGGCGCGGGCGAGAGCGGGCGGCAGCGTGATGACCTGGTCCGGGTCGTCGCCGACCAGGCCGCGCACCCCGATGCCGAGGTCGACCACCCCGCCCAGCACGCTCTCCCGGACCCACTCCGGTCCCGGGTGCAGGGGATGGCCCGCGGGCAGGCCGAGCGGCACCGCGGCCAGCTCCACCCGCCAGGCGGCCATGGAGCCCAGCTCGGCGAAGTAGCGCCGGACGCGCAGCCAGTCGCGCAGCCGGACCCGTCCCGCCTCCGACTCGGGGTCGACCGGCCCGGTGCAGGCCGCCAGCTCCCGCCAGGGCACGTCGGCGGCCGCCGCGGGGTCGGAGTCGAGCCGGGCCGCGGCCTCCGCAGACAGGTCCAGGCGGATACCGTCCGTGACCGGGACCAGGTCGATGTCGTCGAGCACGCTGACCGCCAGCACGCCGCGCCTCAACGCGAGATCGGTCGCCGGATCCACCACGAGCCGACCGTAGCGTGCGTCGTCAGCACCGGCGACCGACGCGGCCGGCTGTCACCCTCAGATGTCCCGCGTCCGGCTGAGCCGTTAGCGCAGCGTGACGATCGGGGGTCAGCCGGCGACCGGCACCGAGGCCACTCCGGGGGGCAGGAAACGCCGGCCGGTCACCCGCTCGGAGGTGCCGGTCCGGTCCAGGTACGGCGTGATGCCGCCGAGGTGGAACGGCCAGCCGGCACCGAGGATCAGGCACAGGTCGATGTCCCGCACGTCCTCGACCACGCCCTCGTCGAGCATGAGGCGGATCTCCTCGGCGAGGGCGTCGAGCGCGCGCCTCCGCAGCTCGTCCGCGGTCTGCGGCCGGTCACCCTGCTCGATGAGCGCTCGCGTCTCGTCGTCGATGTACGGCCGCCCCTTGTCGTCCCACGCGTAGACGCCGGGCTTGCCCGCCTGCACGATGCGGGCCAGGTTGGCCGAGACTGCGAACCGGTCCGGGTAGGCCTCGTGCATGGTCTGCGCGACGTGGTGGGCCACCGCGGGGCCGACGAGCTGCAGCAGGACGAACGGGCTGAGCGGCAGCCCCAGCGGCGCGACGGCGGCCTCGGCCACCTCGTGCGGCGTGCCCTCGTCGACCGACGCCATGACCTCGCCGAGGAAGCGGGTGAGCAGGCGGTTGACGACGAAGGCGGGGGCGTCCTTGACCAGGACGCAGGACTTCCGCAGTGCCTTCCCGACGGCGAACGCCGTGGCCACGGCCGCGTCGTCGGTCGCTCGCGCCGCGCACGACCTCCACCAGCGGCAGCACCGCGACCGGGTTGAAGAAGTGGAAGCCCGACGACGCGCTCCGGGTGGGCCAGGCCGGCGGCCATCGCGGACACCGACAGCGAGGAGGTGTTCGTGGCCAGCACGCACTCGGGCGAGACGACCTTCTCCAGCTGCGCGAACACCTCCTGCTTGACCGACAGCTCCTCGAAGACGGCCTCGATCACGAAGTCGGCTGCCGGCGAAGGCGTCCGATCGACGTCGACCCGGTGACCAGCGCCTTGAGCCGGTTGGCCCGGTCGTGGCTGATCCGGTGCTTGCCCAGGAGGCCGTCGATCTCGCCGTGCACCCGGGCCACCCCGGCGTCGACGCGGGCCTGGTCGAGGTCGGTCAGGACGACGGGCACCTCGAGCCGCTGGACGAGGAGCAGGGCCAGCTGGGAGGCCATCAGGCCGGCCCCGACGACCCCGGCCATCGTCACCGGACGGGCCAGCCCGGAGTCGGGGACTCCGGCCGGCCGCTTGGCCCGGCGCTGCACGAGGTCGAAGGCGTAGACGCCGCTGCGGAACTCGTCGCTGCAGATGAGGTCGGCCAGCGCCTCGTCCTCGGCCGCGAAGCCCTCGTCCCGCGTCGGCCGTCCGCGCGCGCCGCCATCAGGTCGAGGGCGCGGTACGGCGCGGGGGCGGCACCGTGCAGGCGCTGGTCCACCTGGGCGCGCGCGCCGGCCACCGCCCCGTCCCAGGCGCTCCCGTCCGCGTCGGGCTCGGCCCGGGCGACCTGCACCTGCGCCGGTGAGGACCTGGGCGGTCCACAGCAGCGACTCCTCCAGGAAGTCGGCCGGCTCGAACATCGCGTCCGCGATGCCCGAGCTCGAACGCCTGGGGCCCCTTCAGCATCCGGTTCTGGTTCAGCGGGTTGCTGATCACGACCTCGAGCGCGGCCGGCGATGCCGACCAGGCGGGGGAGCAGGTACGTCCCGCCCCAGCCCGGCACGAGGCCCAGGAAGCACTCGGGCAGGGCGACGGCGGCGCGCGCCCGCGGAGATCGTCCGGTAGGTGCAGTGCAGGGCCAGCTCGACCCCGCCGCCCATCGCGGCGCCGTTGACGTACGCGAACGAGGGGACCCCGAGCTCGCCGAACCGGCGCAGCTGGTCGTGGCCGGCCCGCGCGACGGCCAGGGCCTGCTCGCGGTCGGACAGCGAGCCGACGTCCTTGAGGTCCGCGCCGACCGCGAAGATGAACGGCTTGCCGGTGACGCCCGACCGCGGCGACCTCGCCCTTCTGCGACCCGGGCCTGGATCGCCGTCCAGGGCGGACCGCGAGGTTGATCAGCCCGCCGGGGCCGAACGTCGTCGGCTTGGTGTGGTCGAACCCGTTGTCCATCGTGATCGAGCGCGAGGGTGCCCGCCCCGAGCGGGAGCTGGACGTCGCGGACGTGGAACGACGGTGACCCGCTCGTCGGTCGTCGCCGCGGCCAGGTCCTCGAGGGTGACCGGGGTCCGGGTGGCCGCGCTCATGCCGCCGCCTCGCCGCTCCGGGCGGTCCCCTCGTCGCCGGCGTCGCGGCCGTAGTCGGCGTGGTGCGGGTTCTCCCAGATCGACCGCGCCGCCCATGCCGATGCCGATGCACATCGCGGTCAGGCCGTAGCGCACCTCGGGGTGCTCCTCGAACTCGCGGGCCAGCTGGGTCATCAGCCGGACGCCCGGAGGAGGCCAGCGGATGGCCGACCGCGATCGCGCCGCCGTAGGGGTTGACCCGCGGGTCGTCGTCGGCGATGCCGAAGTGGTCGAGGAAGGCCAGCACCTGGACCGCGAAGGCCTCGTTGATCTCGAACAGGCCGATGTCCTCGATGCGTCAGCCCGGCGCGGGCCAGGGCGCGCTCGGTGGCCGGCACCGGGCCGACGCCCATGACCTCGGGCTCGACGCCGGCGAAGGCGTAGCCGACCAGGCGCATCCGCACCGGCAGGCCGAGCTCTCGGCCGCGGCTCGGCCGCGGCGAGCAGGCAGGCGGTGGCGCCGTCGTTGAGCCCGGCGCTGTTGCCGGCGGTGACCCGGCCGTGCGGGCGGAACGGCGTCTTGCAGCCCGGCGAGGTCCGGCGACGGTGGTGCCCGGACGGGGCGGCTCGTCCACGGTCGGCCAGGCCCCAGCCCGCTCCTCGCTGCGGGCGGCGACGGGGACCAGGTCGGGCTGGATCTTGCCGTCGGCGTAGGCCTGGGCCAGCTTGGCCTGGCTGGCCGCGGCGAACGCGTCGGCCCGCTCCTTGGTCAGCTCGGGGAAGCGGTCGTGCAGGTTCTCCGCCGTCGAGCCCATCACCAGCGCCGAGGGGTCGACCAGCTTCTCGGCCAGGATCCGCGGGTTCGGGTCGACGCCCTCGCCCATCGGGTGGTGGCCCATGTGCTCGACCCCGCCGGCGATCACCACGTCGTACGCCCCGAAGGCGATGCCGGACGCGGTCGTGGTCACCGCGGTCATGGCGCCGGCGCACATCCGGTCGATCGCGAACCCGGGCACGGACTTGGGCAGCCCGGCCAGCAGGGCGGCGGTGCGGCCGATGGTCAGGCCCTGGTCGCCGGTCTGGGTGGTGGCGGCGATCGCGACGTCGTCGACCCGCTCGGGCGGCAGCTCGGGGTGCCGGCGCAGCAGCTCGCGGATGCACTTGATGACCAGGTCGTCGGCCCGCGTCTCGGCGTACATGCCCTTCTGGCCGGCCTTGCCGAACGGGTGTGCGGACACCGTCGACGAACACGACGTCGTGGACTGCTCGGGGCACGGGAGGCTCCTCGGAGGTGACGGTAGCGGCTGATCCGGTTGCAGCCTAATGCTACTCGCCAGTAACAACGTCGGCAGCAGCAGCGTCGGCGGCCGGGGCCGCGTCGCTGGCGGGCCGTCATGCTGGCCGCGAGGAGCGGAGCGACGAGCTCGACCTGCCAGGGCCGCGCGCCGAGGCGGGCCAGGGCGGCGCCGAAGGCGGCCACCCGTCCGGCCTCGTCGCTGGGCGGCGGGTCCCAGAGCACCCGGCGCACGCTGTCCGGCGAGACGATGTTCTCCACCGGGATGGCGAGCCGCTCGGACAGCTCGGCCAGGGCGGCCCGGGAGGCGGCCAGCCGGGCCGCGGCGGCCGGGTCCTTGTCGGCCCAGGCCCGGGCGGGCGGCGGAGCGTCGGTCGGCACGGACTGCGCGGGCAGGGCACTGTCGGGGAGCCGGCCGCTGCGGTCCAGGGCCTGCCACCAGGTGCGGGCCGCGCGGCGGGCCGGCCCACCTCGGAACCCCGGCAGCGTCAGCAGCTCGTCCATCGAGGCCACCGGCGTCGTCGCGGCGGCCACGATCGCCGCGTCGGGCAGGATCCGGCCCGGTGAGACGTCCCGGCGCTGGGCCAGCTGCTCGCGGGTCTGCCACAGCTCGCGGACGACGGCGAGCTGGCGGCGGCTGCGGACGCGGTGCATGCCCGACGTCCGGCGCCAGGGGTCGGTGCGCGGCGGCGGCGGGGTGAAGCCGGGCCAGGGCGGCGAACTCCTGCTCGGCCCACTCCAGCTTGCCCTGCTCGCTCCAGCAGCGCGCGCACGGCGTCGCGCAGGTCGACCAGGACCTCGACGTCCAGCGCGGCGTACCGCAGCCAGGGCTCGGGCAGCGGGCGCGTGGACCAGTCCACCGCCGAGTGCTCCTTGGCCAGGCGGCAGGCCGAGCAGCTCCTCGACCACGGCGGCCAGGCCGACGCGAGGGAGGCCGGCCAGCCGGGCGCCGAGCTCGGTGTCGAACAGCGTTCGCGGACGCATCCCCACCTCGGCCAGGCACGGCAGGTCCTGGCTCGCCGCGTGCAGCACCCACTCGGCGTCGGCGATGGCGTCGGACAGCTCGTGCAGGTCGGGGCAGCCGATCGGGTCGATCAGGAAGGTGCCGGCGCCGGCGCGGCGCAGCTGGACGAGGTACGCCCGCTGGCCGTAGCGGTAGCCCGAGGCCCGCTCGGCGTCGACGGCCACCGGGCCGGACCCGGCGGCCAGGGCCTCGACCGCGCGCAGGTAGGCGGTCTCGTCGGCGATGACATCGGGGACGCCGTCGGCCGGCTGGTCGAGCAGCGGGGCCTCGGCCGCCGCCTCCGGGAGCCCCGTGCCGGACGCGTGAGCGAGGTCCTCGGTCGTGCTCGGGCCGTCGGTCACGCAGGCCACCGTACGACCTGGGCCCGCCCGGGGGCTGCGAACCGGGCCCACCGGTGCGGCGGGAGCCCGCGTCAGCTGATCAGGCCGTTGCGCAGGGCGATCATCACCAGCTCGGCCCGGTCACCGGTGCCGAGCTTGCGGGCGATCCGCGCGAGGTGGCTCTTCACGGTGAGGGCGGACAGCCCCAGCGCGGTGCCGATCTCCTTGTTGGACTGGCCGTCGGCCACGAGCTGCAGCACCTCGATCTCGCGCGCCGACAGGCCCTCGGAGCCGCTGCTGGGCCGGGTGGTCGGAGCGGCGGGAGCCCGGCCGGAGACGACCAGCGCGCGGACGCCCGCGGCCAGCGCGGCGCGCACGGTGTAGGGGTCGGCGGTCGCCGAGATCACCACGGTGCGCACCCAGCCCTGGGTCTTCAGGTCGTGCAGCAGGCCGATGCCGGAGCCGTCGGGCAGGCCGACCTCGGCGACGCACAGCTCGCGCGGGCCCATGGCCCGGGCGCGCAGCCGGCCTTCCAGGGCCCCGGCGGCGACGACGACCTCGCGCGCGCCCAGCCCCCGCAGGGTGCGGGCGACCGACTCCCGGGCACCGGAGTGCCCGGCCACGACCAGGGCGGAGAAGCGGCCCGGCCGGGGAAGGCTGGACGCGCCTGCGCGCTCAACGACGACGGCCACAGGTGCCTCCACAGTCTGCCGGGGTCACCGGCCAGGCCGCCCCGTCGACGGCCATCCTGTGCAGTCCATCGGCAGGGCCGGAGCGGCACTTGACCTCCGGCGACCGAATGCCGTCGCCCGAGGTTCAGCGCTGTCGGTGGCGGTCTCCCTCGGCGTTTCCCCGGCGCGTCCATGGGCGCCGACCGGCCGGCTCAGCGGCGACGATGCGGGAGAGCGGTGACGCCGTCCGGGAGCGGCGGGAGACCCGCGACCGTGCACAGCAGGTCGGCCCACGCCTCGAGGTGCGGGGCGATGTCGGCCCCGAGCGGGGTCCAGGACGCCCGGACCTCCATCTCGACGCTGGCCGGGCGGTCGGCCAGGGCGGCGAAGCTCTCCGAGACGACCCGGGTCACCGTGCCCCCGGCGGCGGTGTGCTCGGCTCCGTGCGCCGCGAGCGCGTCGGTGAGCCAGGTCCATCCCACGGCGCCCAGCATGGGGTCGGCCCCCATCTCCGGCTCCATCTCGGCCCGGGCGAACGTCACGGCCCGGAACGTCCCCTGCCAGGGCTCGGGCACCGTCGGGTCGTGGAGCAGCACGAACCGGCCGGTGGCCAGCTCCTCGTCCTCGCTCCCGGGGCCGCCGAGGACGTCGGCGGTCAGCGCCACGGCGTACGGCGCGATGCGGGCCGGGGGGGCGACCTCGGTCAGCACGATCTCCGGGCGGACGCGGGCCGCGTGCACCTGCTCCAGCGCCCGGACGAACTCCTCCGGGGCGTCGCCGGGTGCCTGTCGCTGAGCCACCTGGGCAGGGTAGGCCGGAGCGGCGACCCGCCGCCCCACGCCGCGCCGGAGCGGTGGCTGGGGGACCGGCCGGACGGCCCCTAGGGTTCCGGGGTGGCCGCGCTGCTCGCACTCGCCTCGAGCGTGCTCTGGGGCAGCTCGGACTTCCTCGGCGGCCTGCTCACGCGGGGCCGCTCGGCGTACGCGGTCGTCGCCGGCTCGCAGTTCTTCGGCCTGCTGACCATCGTGCTGGTCGCGGCCGTCGCCGGGGACCTCACGGCGCCGCTCGGCTACCTGCCCTGGGCGGTGGGTGCGGGGCTGTCCGGGGGAGTCGGCCTGGTGGCGTACTACGCCGCCCTGTCCTCGGGGACCATGGGCGTCGTCGCGCCGATCGCGTCCATGGGCGCGGCCGTCCCGGTCGTCCTCGGCGTCATCAACGGCGACCGCCCCTCCCCGGTGCAGGTCGCGGGCATCGTGCTGGCCCTGGTCGGGGTGGCCGCCGCGAGCGGCCCGGAGCTGTCCGGCGGCACGACCCGCCGGCCGGTCCTGCTGGCCACGCTGGCCGGTGTGGGGTTCGGGTTCGCGCTGTACGCCATCGGGCGCGGCGCGGACCACAACGGGGTCATGACGCTGGTCGGGATGCGGGCGTCGACGGTGACGCTGTTCGCCATCGCCGCGCTGGCCCTGCGCACCACGGGGGGCGTACGGCCCCGCGACGCCGGGGCCCTGGCCCTCGTCGGGATCGGCGACGTGCTGGCCAACCTGCTCTACGCGCTGGCCACCACGAGGGGTCTGCTCAGCATCGCCGCCGCGCTGACGTCGTTCTACCCGGTCGTCACGGTGCTGCTGGCCCGTTGGTTCCTCGAGGAGCGCCTGCGGTGGGTCCAGTGGGCCGGAGTCGGTCTCGCCCTGGGCGGGGTGGCCATGCTCTCGGCCGGCTGACCGCCCTTCTGACCGCCCTCCTGGCCGCCGTCCTGACGGCCGTGCTGGCCGGGCGTGACACCATCCCCTGGTGCCCCCGACGACCCCGCAGGACAGCGCGTTGCTGCGCGCCTGCCGGCGCGAGCCGGTGCCCCACACGCCGGTCTGGTTCATGCGTCAGGCCGGGCGCGCCCTTCCGGAGTACCGCGCCCTACGGGCCGGGGTGGCCATGCTCGAGGCCTGCACGCGGCCCGACCTGGTCACCGAGATCACCCTCCAGCCGGTCCGCCGGTACGGCGTGGACGCGGCCATCCTGTTCAGCGACATCGTGGTGCCGCTGAAGGCGATCGGCGTCGACCTCGACATCGTGCCCGGCGTGGGACCCGTTGTGGCGCAACCCTTCCGGACCGCCGCCGACCTCGATCGCCTGCCCGAGCTGACGCCCGAGCACGTGCCGTACGTCGCGGAGGCCGTCCGCCAGCTGGCCGGCGAGCTCGGACCGACCCCGCTGATCGGCTTCGCCGGCGCGCCGTTCACCCTCGCGTCGTACCTCGATCGAGGGCGGGCCGTCCCGCAACCACGAGCACACCAAGGCCCTGATGTACGCCGACCCCGGGCTGTGGCGCGAGCTGCTCGCGCGGCTGGCCGGCATCGCGGGGGCCTTCCTGCGGGTGCAGGTCGAGGCCGGCGCGAGCGCGGTCCAGCTGTTCGACTCCTGGGTCGGCGCCCTGCCGCTGACCGACTACCTGCGGTTCGTCCAGCCGCACTCGGCCGTGGCGCTCGCTGCCGTCGCCGACCTGGGCGTGCCGCGGATCCACTTCGGCGTGGGTACCGGCGAGCTGCTCGGCGCCATGGCCGACGCCGGCGCCGAGGTGGTGGGCATCGACTTCCGGCTCTCGCTGGCCGAGGGCGCGCGGCGGGTCGGCCCGGACCACGCGGTGCAGGGCAACCTCGACCCGGCCGTGGTGTTCGCCCCGTGGCCGGCCGTGCGCGAGCGGGTGCTGGAGGTCCTGGCCGACGCCGACGGGCTGCCCGGGCACATCTTCAACCTCGGCCACGGCGTGCTGGCCGACTCCGACCCCGACGTGCTCGCTCGGATCGTCGACCTGGTGCACGAGCAGACGGCGTAGCGGCGCGGCCCGCTCACAGCCCGCTCCCGGCCCGCCAAGGCTCGGTCGCGACGTCCGGGGTGGACCGCCGCCGGCGCCAGATGAGGGCGACCGGGATGCCGACGGCGGCCAGCAGGACGGCGAACGGCAGCAGCGCCCCGAGAACGGTCAGCGCGACGACCAGCGCGGCCACGAAGGCGTGCCAGCCGTGCCCCAGGCCGGCGAGGAAGCCGGTGTCGGCGGAGACCGGCTTGCGGGCCGGTGTGGGAGCGCCCGGCGCGGTGAGCGTCACCGTCAGCGTGGCGAGGGCGACCTGGTCGTCGAGGCTCTTCAGCTGCGCCTGCATCGACTCCAGCGTGCTCTCGCGCGTCGAGAGCTCGCCCTCGATCAGCACGATGTCCGAGATGCGGGTGGCCCGGGACGAGCAGGGTCCGGATCCGGGCGACGCTCGCCCGCTCGGTCGCCAGCCGGCTCGCGACGTCGACGCTCTGCTGCGTCACGTCGTCACTGGTCTCGCTGCGCGAGCGCACGGTTCCCAGCGCGGCCACCTGATCGGTCACGGCGGACAGCCGGGCCGACGGCACCTGCAAGGTCAGCTCGGAACGGGCCGCGGTCCCCGTGCCACTCGTCTGCTCGTCCCCGACGTAGCCCCCGGCGCTGGTGGCGGCCTGCCGCACCCGGTCCGCCGCCTGCGCGACGTTGCGGACGGTCAGGGTCAGTGACGTCTGCAGGATCAGCCGGCGCAGCTGCAGCAGTCCGCCCTGCGGCTGGGGGCCGGCGGCCGAGGCCGCACCGCCGGCGGCCTGGGACGTGCCGGTGGCGGGCGCGCCGCCGGCCGCCGGGGCGAGTGCCTGCTTGTCCAGGCTGCTGCCGGACGAGCCACCGGCCGCGCCGACAGCCGAGCCGGAGCTGGCCTGGCCGGAGCCGGCCGAGCGGTGCTGCCCGCACGCGGTCAGCACCGACAGCAGAGCGAGGATCAGCGCCGTGGTGCCGGCCAGGGTGGCGGCCCTCCGCCGCCGCGTGGTCGGCCAGGCCTGGTGCTTCGGGTTCATCGTCGGGCCGCCTTCCGCTGCTGCTGAGGTCTGCGGTGTGACGCCGGTGGACGGCCCGCGGTTCCGTCGGCGGCGTCTGGGAGCCTGGGCGGGTGCCCGACGCGGAGGTGCCGCAGGCCGGCCGGACGACCGTCGCGGTCGTCGGAGCCGGCATCTCCGGTCTGGCGGCGGCCTGGGAGCTGGTCACCCGGCGGCCCGACCTGCGCGTGCTGGTGCTCGAGGGATCGCCGGCGGTCGGGGGGAAGCTGGCGCTGACCGAGGTGGGCGGTCACACCGTCGACGCCGGAGCCGAGGCCCTGCTCGCCCGCCGGCCGGAGGCGGTGGACCTGGCCCGCGCCGTCGGTCTCACGGAGGACCTCCAGGTCCCGCGGACGACGTCGGCCGCGCTCTGGACGCGGGGGCGGCTGGCGCCGATGCCGTCGGGGACGCTCATGGGGATCCCCGCCCACGGCGCGGACGCCGCCGGCGTCCTGACCGCCGAGGAGGCCGCGGTCGTCGACGAGGAGCCGGACCGGCCGGCTCCGCCGCTGGACCAGGACGTGGACGTGGCGTCGTACGTCCGCAGCCGGGTGGGACCGGCCGTCGTCGACCGGCTGGTCGAGCCGCTGCTGGGTGGGGTGTACGCCGGGCACGCGAGCCGGCTGTCGCTGCAGGCCACCGTGCCCGCTGCCTGGGAGGCCGCCCGCAGCGGCCGCAGCATCGTCTCCGCCGCCCGGGCCCTCGCCGCCCGGGCCGGCACGGAGCAGGCCCGGGCGGCGCAGACCCGGCCGCGGCCCGGTCCGGTGTTCACCGGCATCCGGGGTGGTGTGGGCCGGCTGCCCCTGGCGGCCGCGCAGGCGCTGTCCCGTCGCGGGGTCGAGGTGCGCACCGGCGTCCGGGTGCGCGGCCTGCGGCGCGTCGACGGGCCGGGCGGCCGCTGGCGGCTGGTGACCGGCTCGCGCGCCGACGAGCGGCTCGTGGACGTCGACGCGGTGGTGCTCGCCGTACCGGCGACTGCCGTCGGCCCGCCTGCTCGCCGAGACCGCTCCCACGGCGTCGGCGCTGCTGGCCGGGATCGAGACGGCCAGCATGGCGCTCGTGACCGCCGTGCTGCCGGGGGCGGCGCAGCTGCCGGGGGCCGAGCGGTCCGGGTTCCTCGTCCCTCCGGTCGAGGGACGCGTGGTGAAGGCCGCGACGTACTCCAGCGTGAAATGGCCCTGGCTGGGCGAGCAGGCCGGAGCTGACCTCGTCGTCCGGCTCTCGGTCGGCCGCCAGGGGGAGGAGGCGGTCCTGCAGCGCACCGACGAGGAGCTGGCCCGGCTCGCCCTCGCGGACCTGGAGCTCGCCGTCGGCTCCACCCTGCCGGCGCCGTCGGACACCCGGGTCGTGCGCTGGGGCGGGGCGCTCCCGCAGTACGCCGTGGGTCACGTCGGACCGGGTCGCCCAGGTGCGGTCCGAGGTGGCCCGGCTGCCCGGCCTGGTGGTGTGCGGGGGCTACCTGGACGGGCTCGGCGTCCCCGCGTGCATCGCCGTCGGCGCGGAGGGCCGCCGCGGAGCTGCTCGAGCAGCTGCCCGGGCCGGGGCCGACCGGCGACGGCGTCTCGACGGGGCGGACAATGGCGTCATGAGCGAGCAGACCGGCGCGGATCCCGGCGCCCCGATGACGAAGGCCGCGAGCGCCCGGCAGATCAACGACACCATCCGGTACACGATGTGGTCGGTGTTCGCCCTCGACGGCGGCACGGGCGGTGCAGGTGGGTCGGGCGGTCGCGCTCCGGCCGGCGTGGCGGCGCAGGCCGAGGAGGTGGAGCGAGCCATCGGCGAGCTGTCCGGCAAGGGGCTCGCCGTCCGCGGGTGGTACGACGTGGGCGGCCTGCGGGCCGACGCGGACCTGATGGTCTGGTGGCACGCCCCGGACATCGAGACGACCCAGCTCGCCTACCGGGCGCTGCGGCGGACCGAGTTCGGCCGGGCCCTGCGTCCGGTGTGGTCGGTGGCCGCGGTGCACCGGCCGGCGGAGTTCAACAAGTCGCACGTCCCGGCCTTCATGGCGGGGGAGGAGCCCAAGGGCTACCTGTGCGTCTACCCGTTCGTGCGGTCCTACGAGTGGTACCTGCTGCCGGACGAGGAGCGCCGCCGGATGCTGGCCGAGCACGGGATGGCCGCGCGCGGCTACGCCGACGTGCGGGCCAACACGGTCTCGGCCTTCGCCCTCGGCGACTACGAGTGGATCCTGGCCTTCGAGGCCGACGAGCTGCACCGGATCGTCGACCTGATGCGCGACCTGCGGGCCACCGACGCCCGACGGCACGTCCGGGAGGAGCTGCCGTTCTACACCGGGCGCCGGCTGCCGCTGGCCGAGCTCGTCAGCGAGCTCCGCGGCTGAGCCTCAGGCGGGGTCGGGGTCGAGGCGCAGGCTGATCGAGTTGATGCAGAACCGCTGGTCGGTCGGGGTGTCGTAGCCCTCGCCCTCGAAGACGTGGCCCAGGTGGGAGCCGCAGCTCGCGCACCGCACCTCGACCCGCTTCATGCCCAGGGTCGAGTCCTCGATGTACTCGACGGTGTCGCCGGCGAGCGGGGAGTAGAACGACGGCCACCCGCAGTGCGACTCGAACTTGGTGTCGCTGCGGAAGAGCTCGGCCCCGCAGGCCCGGCAGGAGTACACGCCCTCGGTCTTGGTGTCGGTGTACTCACCGGTGAAGGCGCGCTCGGTGCCGGCCTGGCGCAGGACGCGGTACTCGGCCGGGCTGAGCTGCTCGCGCCAGTCCTGCTCGCTGCGCTGCACGGGGTACGTACGGTCGGTGGGCTGCATGGTTCCCCTTCTGAGCGGCCACATGAGTCTGCTCCAGATCACGGTGGGAGATGTCAGGTGGTGTCCTGACACAGGCGTCAACCGGGCGGCGTCGCCGGACGTTCCCGGTGGCCGGCGGTCAGCCGAGGAAGGTCGTCCCTCCGTACACGTGCAGGACCGGGACGCCGAGCCGCTCGCGGGCCCGGCTGGCCCAGTCGCGGTGGAAGGTGTCCTCGACGGCGTGCGGGCGGGTCACCACCACCACCTCGCGGGCGCCGTACGCCGTCACGGCGGTGGTGAGGGCCGGCAGCGGGTCGTCCTGGGTGATCTCGCCCTCGGCCTGGACGCCGAGACCGCGCAGCGCCGCCACCGTGGAGGCGAGCGCGTCGGCGGCACCGGCCCGGGCCTGGGCCTCGCTGGGCTCGTGGCCACGGACCGCGTCGAGGGCCTCGCGCAGCTCGCCCAGGCTGAGGTGGTCGACGACCTCGGCCAGCAGGTTGCGCTCGGTGTCGGCCGGGACGAGGACGCGGTAGTCCAGCGGCTCGTCCTGGTGCAGGGCCCGGATCCGCTTGGCGTCGTCGGCGTCGAGCGCCTGCTCGGTCAACAGCACGATGGTGTCGGTCACCGCGCCAGTATCCCTGGCCGGCGGCCCTCGCCGGCATCCCCGGCCGACGTGGCGGGGACGGCTCAGAAGGCCGCGGTGCCGTGCGGCGTCCCCAGGCCGGTCGGCCCGTCCCACCCGGTGCGGGCCCGGCAGACCTGGACGGGCACGCACACGCCGTTCGAGCCGCTCGTCACGTCGAAGAGCGACCCGGCACGGGTGTACAGCGCGGCGGGGTAGCCGGTCGTGTGCCCGGACAGGGCGAAGACCGAGGCGATGATCGGCGAGGCCGCGCTGGTCCCGCCGAAGACGAGCCACCCGGACTGCCCCTGGTACGGCGTCGAGTCGTAGACGGCCACTCCGGTCGCCGGGTCGGCGACGGCGGACACGTCGGCCATCGCCCGCTTCGGGCAGCCGGTGTCGGCGGAGGCCGGCGCCACGGCGGCGTTGCCGGCCGAGCAGCCCGAGCCGGCGCCGCTCCAGGCCGTCTCGGTCCAGCCCCGGCTGTTCGACGCCTTGGTCAGCGAGGTGCCACCGACCGCCGTCACGTAGGCCGAGTCGGCGGGGTACGCCCCGCCCTCGTACCCCAGGTCGCCGGTCGCCGCGGTCACCGCGATGCCCGGGTGCTTGAAGTACTTGGCGTAGGTCGTGTCCTTGGCGTCGGCGCCGCCGTAGCTGTTCGAGACGGCCACCACGCCGGCCGTCCGGGCCGCCTGGTTGACCCCGATCCCGAGGTTGGCCGTGGCGGCGGTCCTGGCCTCGACCAGCAGGATGTGGCAGGTCGGGCAGGTCGCGGACACCATGTCGAGGTCGAGGCTGATCTCCTGGGCCCAGCTGGCGTTCTTCGCGGGGTACGTCGTGGTGCCGGTCTGGCTGACCTTGCGGAAGCAGCCGTTCGCGGTCGTGCAGGGCGTCAGCCCGTACTGCGCGCGGTAGACGGCCAGATCGGCCTCGGCGTTCGGGTCGTTGTACGCATCGACGATCGCGACGGTCCGGCCGGCACCCGAGCCGGTCAGCGCGTACGCCGCCCGGATCTGGCTCGGTCCGTACCCGTCCGGCGCCGCCTTCGTCGCGGCCACCTGGGCCCGGGACTTCGAGCGGTCGGTGCGCACGAGCGCGAAGCAGGAGACGTAGCCGGCAGGGGCGGGTGCGCAGGACCGGACCGCCCGGACCGGTGCGGGGGCTGCGACTCGGGCGAGGGCCGGCCCGGCGGAGGCGGCCGACAGGACGAGGCCGCCGGCCGTGGCGACGGCCAGGACGGGGCGAAGGCTGCGCATGGCCTTGACGGTCTCAGGCCGAAGGTCAAGCACAGGCCAGTGAGGAGTAAAGATTGGTCAAGGTTTCCCCGCGGGGGCCCAGGCCGGGTCCGATCGTGGACGGCATGATGGCGGCATGGACCTGCCCGTCATGCCGCCCGTCGCCCCGATGCTGGCCAAGGCGGTGCCGGAGATCCCGGACGGTGCGTCGTACGAGCCGAAGTGGGACGGGTTCCGCTCGGTGGTGTTCCGGGACGGCGACGAGGTGGAGATCGGCAGCCGCAACGAGCGGCCGATGACCCGCTACTTCCCCGAGCTGGTCGAGGCGTTCCGCACCGAGCTGCCCGCCGCGCTGCGTGCTCGACGGCGAGATCGTCGTCGCCGTGGACGGGCGGCTGGAGTTCGAGGTGCTGCAGCAGCGGATCCACCCGGCCGACTCGCGGGTCCGCAAGCTGTCGGCGAGACACCGGCGTCGTACGTCGCGTTCGACCTGCTGGCGCTGGGGGACGAGGACCTGACCGGACGGCCGTTCTCGCGAACGCCGGGCGCTGCTCGCGAGGCGCTGGCCGGCGCCGGCCCCCCGCGTGCACATCGACGCCGGCGACCACCGACCGGTCGCTGGCCCAGCAGTGGTTCCAGCGAGTTCGAGGGCGCCGGGCTGGACGGGGTCGTCGCCAAGCCGCTGGACGGGCACCTACCAGCCGGACAAGCGGGTGATGTTCAAGATCAAGCACGCGCGGACCGCGGACTGCGTGGTCGCCGGCTACCGGGCGCACAAGAGCGGTCCGGACCTCGTCGGGTCGCTCATGCTCGGGCTCTACACCGACGACGGGTCGCTCGCCTCGGTGGGTGTGATCGGGGCGTTCCCGATGGCGCGGCGCGCGGAGCTGTTCGGGGAGATGCAGCGCTGGTGACGACGTTCGACGGCCACCCGTGGAGCTGGGGCGGAGCCGCGGAGCCGGACCCGACGCCGCGCGCAACCCGCGCTCGTCGGAGACCTCGCGGTGGAACGCCGGCAAGGACCTGTCCTTCGTCCCGCTGCGGCCCGAGCGGGTCGTCGAGGTGCGCTACGACCAGATGGAGGGCCCGCGCTTCCGGCACACCGCGCAGTTCAACCGGTGGCGGCCGGACCGCACGCCCGAGTCGTGCACCTTCGACCAGCTCGAGCGGCCGGTCACCTTCGGCTCGAGGACATCGTGCCCGGGCCTCGGCGACCTGAGGCATCGCCGACCCGGGCGCATGCGACGATCGGCGGGTGCGTGCTCCGGGCTGGCGACCTCTCGCCCCCTGCTCGGCGGCTCCGGGCGTGCTGCACCTGCTCCGGCCGCGGGTCTACGAGCCGCTGATCCCGCGCCGCCTCGGGAACGCTCGGCGCTGGGTCCTGCGGTCCGGAGTCGCCGAGATCGCCTGTGCCGCCGGGCTTTCCGTCGGCGCAGTGGCGACGGCCCGCGGCGCTGGCGTCGGCCGCGCTCCTGGTGCGTGGTCTTCCCGGCGAACGTGCACCATGGCGAGGTCGGCCCTGCGCTCGCGCCCGCGCCTCCACGGCCTACCGCGTCGGCCACCCTCGCCCGGCTGCCGCTGCAGGCGCCGCTGGTCGCCTGGGCGGTGCGGGTCGCGCGTGAGGCCGGGCGGCCGTGAGCGACCAGCGGGCCGCGGCCGGCGCGCGTCGCCGGAAGGCGGCGGCCTACGGCGGAGTCGGCATCGGAGCCCTGGGCGCCCTGGCGGCGATGACGGCCGGGGGCCTGGCGACGTACTTCACCCGGCGGGTCGTCACGCCCCTGGCCGAGAAGCCGGACGACATGGAGGTGCTCGAGGTCCACGACGACCGGGTCGTGCTCGGCGTCACCCCGGACACGGTGGTGCCGGGCCGTTACGGCATCTGGCTCGACGGCGGCACCGGGCACGCCCGCATCGGTGACGTCCTGCACCGGGACGCCACCACCGTCACGCGCGCCCTCGAGGCCGTCGACCGTGGCCGGCTGCACACCGGGCCGGCCCGGTTCAACCAGTACTCCGTGGCGGGCGACCCGACGTCGGCCTGGGGCCTGCCGCACGACGACGTGACGATCCCGTCCGAGGTCGGTCCGCTGCCCTGCTGGCGGACGCCACCGGCCGAGGGCTCGACGGCTCCCGGCTCGGAGAACGTGTGGGCGGTCCTGGTCCACGGCCGCGGCGCCACCCGCGAGGAGTGCCTGCGCGGGGTGCCGGTGCTGCACGCGATGGGCATCACCTCGCTGGTCCCGTCGTACCGCAACGACCGCGATGCGCCCGGTGACAGCGTCCGGCGCTACCACTTCGGCGGCACGGAGTGGCGGGACATCGAGGCCGCGGTGCTGTGGGCGCTGGACCACGGGGCGTCCCGCGTCGTGCTGTTCGGCTGGTCCATGGGCGGCGCCATCGCGCTGCAGGTCGTGGCCCGTTCCTGGCTGGCGTCGCGCGTGCCGGCCGTCGTCCTGGACGCGCCGGTCGTCGACTGGGGTGACGTGCTCGACCACACGGCCCGGCAGAACGGTCTTCCCCGGCCGGTCGGGCGTCTCGGGCAGACCATGCTCCGGAACCCGGTGCTGCGCCGGCCGGCCGGTCTGGGCGAGCCGGTGGACCTGCGCACGCTGGACTGGGTGCGCCGGGCCAAGGACCTCGCCGTCCCCGTGCTGCTGATCCACTCCGACGACGACGACGTCGTGCCCGTCGGTCCGTCTAAGGCGCTCGCCGCCGCCCGGCCCGACCTCGTCACGTTCGTCGGGTGGCAGCAGGCCCGCCACACCAAGGAGTGGAACACCGACCCCGAGCGCTGGGACGCCGAGGTGCGGGCCTTCCTGCAGCGCGTGCTGGCCTGACCCCCGATCCGCGTCAGCTGCCGGCCAGCACCGCCGCGCAGTGCCCACCGAGCCGCACGGACGAGCCCACGAACTGCACCGGGTCCCAGGCCAGCACGTCGTGCATCGCGTCGTCGGGCAGCGGGATGTCCACCGGGTCCGGGCCGAGGTTGACCGCGACGACGTGACGGCCGCGGTCGAGCCGGAACCAGCGTTGCTCCTCGTCGTACGCCGCGCGCACCTCGCGCAGGTCGTCGGCCTGCAGGTCGGGCGTGCGCCGGCGCAGGTCGATCAGGGAGCGGTACCAGCCGAGCAGGCGGGCGTGGTCGCCCGCGGCCGGCTCCTGCCAGTCCAGGACCGAGGCCTCCCGGGTGCTGGCGGCCTGCGGGTCGGGCACGTCGTCCGCGTCCCAGCCGTGCCCGGCGAACTCCGCGCGCCGGCCCTTGCGGACGGCCTCGGCCAGCTCGGGCTCGTCGAAGTCGGTGAAGAACTGCCAGGGCGTCGACGCGGCCCACTCCTCGCCCATGAAGATCATCGGCGTGTACGGCCCGCACGAGCACCAGGGCGGCGCCCGCGGCCATCAGCCCCAGGGGCAGCCCGGCGGACAGCCGGTCACCGGTCGCGCGGTTGCCGACCTGGTCGTGGTTCTGCAGGTAGGCCAGGAACCGGTGGCCGGGGTGCCGGGCCGGGTCGACCGGCCGGCCCCACGGCCTCTCCCGGAACGTGGACCACCCGCCGTCGTGGACGAACACCCGGGTCATCGCCTGGGCCAGCGTGGCCAGGCGCGCCGAAGTCGACGTAGTACCCCTGGCGCTCACCGGACAGCGCCGAGTGCAGCGAGTGGTGGACGTCGTCGTCCCACTGGGCGGTCATGCCCAGGCCGCCCTCGGAGGTCGGCTCGACCATCCGCGGGTCGTTGAGGTCGCTCTCGGCGACCAGTCCGAGCGGCCGCCCCAGCCGCGCGGACAGCTTGGCCGTCTCGTCCGACAGCTGGGCCAGCAGATGGCGCGCGGACTCGTCGTGCAGCTCGTGCACGGCGTCCAGCCGCAGGCAGTCCAGGTGGAAGTCGGCGAACCAGCCGAGCTCGCGGTCGATGATCCAGCGCCGCACCTCCTCGCTGCCGGGACCGTCCAGGTTCACCGCCGAGCCCCAGGGCGTCTGGGTGCGGTCGGTGAAGTACGGGCCGAACTCGGCCAGGTGGTTGCCGCTCGGGCCGAGGTGGTTCTCGACGACGTCGAGGCACACCCCGAGCCCGGCCCCGTGCGCGGCGTCGACGAACCGCTGCAGGGCCTCGGGGCCGCCGTAGCCCTCGTGGACGGCGCCCAGGTGCGCCCCGTCGTACCCCCACCCCCAGCGGCCGGGGAACGCGGCGAGCGGCATCAGCTCGACCACGTCGACGCCGAGGGCCACCAGGTGGTCCAGCCGCTGCGCCGCGGCGTCCAGCGTGCCGTCCTCGGTGAAGGTCCCGACGTGCAGCTCGTAGAACACGGCGCCCAGGACGCCGGCCCCGTCCCGCGGACCGCGCCAGCGCCGTCCGACCAACCGAAGCGCCCGGCCTCGAAGACCCGGCTCGGCCCGGAGACGCCCTGCGGCTGCCACGCGGCTGCGCGGGTCGGGCCTGGGCTCGCCGCCGTCCACGCGGTACGCGTAGTCGGTGCCGTGGCCCGCCTCCGGGACCTCGAGCTGCCACCACCCGCTCGCGCCGTCCGGCTGCATCGGACGGCCGGAGGGATCCAGGTGCTGGGCAGGACGAGCTCGACGGCAGTGGCGTCCGGAGCCCAGACGCGAAAGAGGTGCATCGTCCGAGCCAACCAAGCCGTTCGTCCGACTGCCACTCGGCGCCCTCCGCCGGACCCCGGGCCGGGCGGGCGGCGATCTGGGACCATCCCGTATGGCGAAGACCACGAAGGTCAAGCGGGCCGAGCCTCAGCTCCTGGGGGAGATCCTGCGCGCCGGCCCCGACTTCCTGCTGTCCGCGGCCGACACCGGTGCCACACCGGGGTTCGCGGGCGGCAAGAAGGCCGGACGGGCCGCGCTGGCCCTGGGCGCGGAGCGGCTGACCGACCTGCAGGAGCGGCTGACCGCGGCCGGCCGCGGCGGTGACCGCCGGGCGGCCCTGCTGGTCGTCCAGGGCATGGACACCTCCGGCAAGGGCGGCATCGTCAAGCACGTCGTCGGTGCCTGTGACCCGGAGGGCGTACGGGTCACGCGCGTTCAAGGCGCCGACCCCCGAGGAGCAGGCGCACGACTTCCTGTGGCGGTTCCGCCAGTCGCTGCCGCCGGCCGGACAGATCGGCGTCTTCGACCGGTCGCACTACGAGGACGTGCTCGTCGTCCGGGTCCACGGCCTCGTCCCCCGGGCGACCTGGTCCCGCCGCTACGCCACGATCAACCGGTTCGAGCAGCGGCTGGCCGACGACGGCACGGCCGTGGTCAAGGTCATGCTGAACATCTCCTCCCACGAGCAGAAGCGGCGGTTGCGCCGAGCGGCTGGAGCGCCCGGACAAGTGGTGGAAGTACAACCCGGGTGACCTCGTCGAGCGGGCGCTCTGGCCGCGCCTACCAGGAGGCCTACCAGGACGCGATCACCCGGTGCTCGACCGCGGCCCCCTGGTACGTCGTGCCCGCCGACCACAAGTGGTACGCCCGGTGGGCCGTGCAGCAGCTGCTGGTCGACGCGCTCGAGGGCATCGACCCGCAGTGGCCGCCGCCCAGCTTCGACGTCGCCGAGGAGAAGGCGAAGCTGGCCCGCTCCTGACCGCGCTCAGGCCCGGCGCAGCAGCACGACCGGCAGGTCGGCCATCAGGTCGGCCAGCCGGGCCGTCCCTCGCGGCCGTCTGGCGGCCGGTCAGCTCGTCGACCCAGCCGTTCTCGGCCTCCGGCAGCGAGATCGTGTGCTCGCCCCACCCGCCGAACCGGTCGAGGGCGACCGACAGCCGGGTCATGACCGCGATGACGCTGCGCGCCCGCGCCGTCCCCGCGAGACAGGGCCAGCGCAGAGCCGGAGGTCGTCGCGACCGGCGCGTACGTCGCCGTCTCGCCGATGAACCACTCCGGGTGCTCCCGCCGCAGCCGCAGTGCCCGCGAGGTGACCAGCAGCTTGGCCTGCGCAAGGTCGAGGTCGTCCGTGACGCCCGGCCGCCACTGCTCCAGGGCATCGAGCGCCTCGCCGAGCGCGGCATGGTCCACCGGCCGGCGGTTGTCCGGGTCGACCAGGCTGAGCGAGACCGACTCGCAGCCCTGGTAGACGTCGGGGACCCCGGGCAGCACGAGCTGCAGCAGCTTCTGCCCGAGGGTCGTGGCGGCGACCGGACCGGCCGTGGCGCGGCCCCAGTCGCGCAGCAGCTCGCGCACCGCCTCGTCCTCGAGCAGCGCGTGCAGGAACTCCCGCACCGCCGTCTCGTACGCCGCGTCCGGGGCGGTCCAGGAGGTGTGCAGCTTGGCCTCGCGCATCGCCTTCTCGACGTACTCCTCGAGCCGCTCGACCGAGATCGGGAACGTGCCCGCGAGGGTCTGCCAGACGAACAGCTCGAGCCGTCCGTCGACCTCGGCCGGCCGGTACGCCGCCGTGGCCGCGTGCAGCGCGTGCACCCGCTCGACCCAGTCCGTGGCCAGCTCCGAGACCACGGCCAGGCGGGCGCGGACGTCCTCCGAGCGCTTGGTGTCGTGCGTCGACAGGGCGGTCATGCCGGTCGGGAAGGAGTGCAGCAGCTGTCCGGCGAAGGCGTGCAACTCCTCGGGGGAGATGCCGATGTGCGCCGGGTCGCCGCCGACCTCGTTGAGCGAGATCAGCCGGACCCAGCGGTACGCCGCGGTGTCCTCGACCCCCTTGGCCATCACCGGCCCGCACGTCTGCTGGAACCGGGTCACGAGCTCGGCCCGCTGCTGCCGGGCCCGCGCGGTCACCAGTGCCGGGTCACCGACCTCCCGGCCCAGAACCAGGTCGCGGACGAGCGTCGAGGGCGTCGGCCCGGTCCTCGGGCAGGTGGGCCAGCGCCCGCGTCGGCGGCGGTGTCCAGCACCTCCACCGACTCGGCCGGTGCCGGCTCCCCGGGGACGACGTAGGCCCGGTAGCGATCGAAGGCCACGAGCAGCTCGACCACGCACTCGTGCAGGTCGCGGCGGGTGTGGTCGCGCAGCATCGGGTCGACCGTGCAGATCTCGACCAGCAGGTCGACCAGCCGGTGGACCTCGGCGTAGAGGCTGCCCTCGATCACCTGCCGCTTGGCCCGCTCCGCGCTGGTCGGCCAGTCCTCGGTCTCACCGGCCAGCTCCTCGGCCAGGGCCGACAGCTCCTGCGTGCCCGGCCCCGTCGTGGAAGACCCCGTTGACCAGGCGCAGCGTGTCGTAACCCGTTGTGCCGCAGGCCTTCCAGTCGTCCGGGAGGGCCTCGTCGGGCTCGAGGATCTTCTCGACGACGACCCAGGAGCCGCGCGTGTGGTCGGCCAGCCGGTCGAGGTACTGGCGCGGGATCGGCGAGGCCGTCCGGGTGGTCGATGCGCAACCCGTCGACCGACCCGTCCAGCACCAGCCCGATCAGGATCTCGTGGGTCTGGGCGAAGACGTCCTCGTCCTCCTGGCGCAGTGCGGCCAGGGTGTCGACGTCGAAGAACCGGCGGTAGTTCAGCTCCTGGTCGGCCACCCGCCAGTGCGCCAGCCGGTACCACTGCTGGTCGACCAGCGTCGCCATCGGCAGGCTCTCGGTGCCGGGCCGGACCGGGAACTCGTGGTCGTAGTAGCGCAGCACCGGCTCGTCGCCGGAGGCGCCGCCCGCCGGGTCCAGCGTCAGCTCGCCGGCCGCGAGCACCTGACCGATCCGCGACCCGAGCACCGGCATCAGCAGCGCGCCGTGGTCCATCTGCCAGTCCACGTCGAACCACCCGGCGTACGGCGAGGACGGCCCGTCCCGCAGGACCGACCAGAGCGCGGCGTTGTGCCAGGCCGGAGTGGGCACGGCCATGTGGTTCGGGACGACGTCGACCACCGCGCCCAGCCCGTGGTCGTGCAGGGCCCGGACCAGCTGGTCGAGCCCCTCCCGGCCGCCCAGCTCGGGGGAGACCCGGCTGTGGTCGACGACGTCGTACCCGTGCATGGAGCCCTCGCCGGCGGCCAGGATCGGCGACAGGTAGGCGTGCGTCACCCCGAGGCGCGCCAGGTACGGCACGATCTCGGCGGCCGCGGCGAAGCCGAAGCCGGCGTGCAGCTGGAGGCGGTAGGTGGAGACGGGGGCCGGACGCCCGGGGGCGGGACGGTGCGGCAAGCTCACGCGCCTGCCGTGCGGGGTGACCGCAGGACCACCATCGACCGGGAGGTGACCCCCACCGTGGCGTTCGAGGCCAGCTGGGGCGAGTCGTCGTCGGCGGTCGGGTCGGCCGAGTCGGCCGCGATCAGCCAGTGCTCCCCGTAGTCCTCGTCCGGCAGCACGAACTCCACGTCGTCCGGGCTCGCGTTGAGCAGCAGCAGGAACGAGTCGTCGACCACCGCCTGACCGCGCGTGTCGGACTCGGGGATCGCGCCGCCGTTGAGGAACACCATGAGCTGCTGGGCCCGCCCGTCCTGCCAGGACTTCTCGTCCATGTGCGAGCCGTCCGGCTTCAGCCAGGCGATGTCGCCCAGCGGGCTCTCGCCGCCGTGCTGCGCGTCCCCGGCGAAGAACCGGCGCCGGCGGAAGGCCGGGTGCCGGGCCCGCAGCCGGGTGAGCCGCTGGGTGTACTCCAACAGGGTCGCCTTCTCGCCGTCGACCTTCCAGTCGACCCACGAGGTCTCGTTGTCCTGGCAGTAGACGTTGTTGTTGCCGTGCTGGGTGCGGGCGATCTCGTCGCCGTGCGCGATCATCGGCACGCCCTGGGACAGCAGCAGCGTGGTCATGAAGTTGCGGTGCTGCCGGGCCCGCAGCTCGAGGATGTCCTTGTCGTCGGTGTCTCCCTCGACACCGCAGTTCCAGGAGCGGTTGAAGCTCTCGCCGTCGTTGTTGTCCTCGCCGTTGGCCTCGTTGTGCTTCTCGTTGTACGACACCAGGTCCCGCATCGTGAAGCCGTCGTGGGCCGTGACGAAGTTGATGCTGGCGAACGGCCGCCGGCCGGAGTGCTCGTAGAGGTCCGAGGAGCCGGTCAGCCGCGAGGCGAACTCGCCCAGGGTCGAGGGCTCGCCCCGCCAGAAGTCACGCACGGTGTCGCGGTACTTGCCGTTCCACTCGGTCCACAGGGGCGGGAAGTTGCCCACCTGGTAGCCCGCCGTCGCCGACGTCCCAGGGCTCGGCGATCAGCTTGACCTGGCTGACGATGGGGTCCTGCTGGACCAGGTCGAAGAAGGCCGACAGCCGGTCGACCTCGTGGAACTGGCGGGCCAGCGTCGCCGCGAGGTCGAACCGGAAGCCGTCCACGTGCATCTCGGTGACCCAGTACCGCAGCGAGTCCATGATCAGCTGCAGCACGTGCGGGTGACGCATCAGCAGGCTGTTGCCGGTGCCGGTGGTGTCGTAGTAGTGCTCGGGCGCGTCGTCCACCAGCCGGTAGTACGACGCGTTGTCGATGCCGCGGAAGCACAGCGTCGGGCCCATCTCGTTGCCCTCGGCGGTGTGGTTGTAGACCACGTCGAGGATCACCTCGATGTCGGCCTCGTGCAGGGCCCGCACCATGCCCTTGAACTCCTGCACCTGCTGGCCCCGCGTGCCGTACGCGGCGTACCCGTTGTGCGGGGCGAGGAAGCCGATGGTGTTGTAGCCCCAGTAGTTCGACAGGCCCTTGTCGGTCAGGTGCGGGTCCTGGACGAACTGGTGCACCGGCATGAGCTCGATCGCGGTGACCCCGAGGTTGGTCAGGTGGTCGATCATCACCGGGTGGCCCAGGGCGGCGTACGTCCCGCGGATCTCCTCCGGGATGCCCGGGTGGAGCATGGTCAGGCCCTTGACATGGGCCTCGTAGATCACGGTCTCGTGGTACCCGTGGCCGGGCGCCCGGTCGCTGCCCCAGTCGAAGAAGGGGTTGATGACCACCGACAGCATCGTGTGGCCGAGGCTGTCGTCGGCGTTCAGGGCCTTGGGGTCCTCGAAGTCGTACGAGAACAGCGAGGGGTCGCCGTCGATCTGGCCGTCGATGGCCTTGGCGTAGGGGTCGAGCAGCAGCTTGCTCGGGTTGCAGCGCTGCCCGCTGGCCGGGTCGTACGGTCCGTGGACGCGGTACCCGTAGCGCTGCCCGGGCTGGATCCCGGGCAGGTAGCCGTGCCAGACGAAGGCGTCGACCTCGATCAGGTCCACGCTGCGGCTGGACCCGTCGTCCTCGACCAGCACGAGCTCGACCCGCTCGGCCACCTCGGAGAAGAGGGCGAAGGTCACCCCCGTGCCGTCGTAGGTGGCGCCGAGGGGATAGGACTTGCCGGGCCAGATCTCGAGGTCGTGGGCGGCAGCTGGGGCGGGGGTCGCGATGCTCATCAGGGCAAACGGTAGGGGAGCGGGGCCCATCGTGTCGGATCGGTGGCTCTCACCGGTCACGACTACCGTGAGCGGATGAGCGAGGGTAGGGTCGCGCGGGCGCGGGCCCCGGTGGCCGCGGCCCTGAGGTCGCTGCACCGCGTCCTCGACCGGATGAACGCCCTGCGGACCCTGGACCGGATCTGGCGGCTCACCCGCGAGACGGTCTCCATCTGCATGCGCTACCGGGTCACCGGCCTCGCCTCGGAGGCCGGTTTCTTCGCCCTCCTGTCGCTCCCGCCCCTGGTGCTGGGGCTGTTCGGCGGTGTCGGCTACGTCGGCAAGGCGGTCGGCCGGAACAACGTCACCGCCCTGCAGGACGAGATCACCGACCTCGCGTCGAAGGTCCTGACCTCGCACACGGTCGCGTCAGCGATCACGCCCACGCTCGACGACGTCTTCAAGAACGGCCGGGCCGACCTGATCTCGATCGGCTTCCTGCTCTCGCTCTGGTCCGGCTCCCGGGCGCTGAACGTCTTCGTCGACACGATCTCGATCATGTACGGCCAGAGCGGCGTGCGCGGGATCGTCCGGACGCGGGTGCTGTCGTTCAGCCTGTACGTCGCGTCCCTGGTCGTCGGCGTCGTGATCTTCCCGCTGGTGGTGCTCGGGCCCCAGCTGCTCGGGGACATCCTCGACGGCCACGCCGAGTTCCTGCTGCTCCTCTACTGGCCGGTCGTCACGGTCCTGACCGTCGCCAGCCTGTCCACGCTGTACTGGATCTCGACCCCGCGGCGCAGCTCCTGGCTGCGCAACACGCCGGGTGCCGCCCTCGCGCTGGTGATCTGGGTCGGCGCCAGCGTGATCCTGCGCTGGTTCCTCGGCCAGTCCGTCGGGCCCCGGTCGACGTCCATCTACGGCCCGCTGGCGGCGCCGATCGTCGTGCTGATCTGGCTGTACTTCCTGGCCATCGCCGTGCTCATCGGCGCGGCGCTGAACGCCGCCACGCGCACCCTGTGGCCCGAGTCGATCCGGGCCCGGCGCGCGGACCGTCGGGCGGACCGGCGGGCGGAACGGACGGCAGGATCCGGAGAGTCCGGGCAGACCACGCAGTCCGGGGCGCCCGGCCGGCTCGAGGGACGCCCGGTGACCCCGCTGCACCCCGTGGACCTGCCGGTGCCCGAAATCGAGGTGACCCGCCGGTCCTGACGTGCGTACCGTCGCCGCCGTGACCGACACACCCGCGCCGCGACGCGCGGCTCCCGGGCCCGGGGCGGCCCTGCCGGCCCTGCCGTCCCTGCCGTCGTGGCTGGGCTGGGACGAGCGGTGGGCCGGGGCATACGCCGTGGGGCTGTCCTCGCGTGACGTCGCCCGCGTGGTCGAGCTGGCCCGGGCCCCGGCCGAGCCCGGCCGGGTCACCCGCACCGACCGCTCGGGGGCCGACGTGCTGTGCGCCGGCGGTCCGGTCCGGGTCACCTGGGGGGCCGACCTGCTGCCGGACCTGGGCACCGAGGCGGCCCCGACGACGGGCGACCTGGTCCGGGTCCAGCACTGGGCCGACGGGCGGGCGACCGCCGAGCAGGTGCTGCCGCGACGCTCGGCCGTCGCCCGGGCCAGCGCGTCCGGCCGCTCCGAGGCGCAGGTGCTGGCCGCCAACGTCGATGCGGTTGCCGTCGTGGAGGCGCTCGTCCCGGAGCCGCAGCCCGCCCGGGTCGAGCGGCTGCTCGCGCTGGCCTGGGACAGCGGCGCCGCCCCCCACCTGGTGCTGACCAAGGCCGACCTGTGCACCGACGGCGACGCCGTCGCGGCCGAGCTCGGGGCCGCCGTGGCGCCCGGCGTGCCCGTCCACGTCGTCTCGGTGCCCGCCGGCCTCGGGCTGGACGGTGTGGCGGCGCTCTGCGCGGACGGTCGCTCGCTGGCGCTGCTCGGCGGGTCAGGAGCCGGGAAGTCCACCCTGCTGAACGCGCTGGTCGGCGCGACGGTGATGGCCACGAACCGGCTCGCGACGTACGGCAAGGGGCGGCACACGACGGTGACGCGCGAGCTGCACGCCAGCGCGTCCGGCGGCTCGGTGATCGACACGCCGGGGCTGCGGGGGGTCGGGCTGCTGGACGGCAGCGGAGTGAGCGACGTCTTCAGCGACGTCGAGGACGCTCGCCGCAGGGTGCCGGTTCGCCGACTGCGCACACGTGGGGGAGCCGGGCTGCGCGGTGCTGGCCGCCGTCGAGGCGGGTGAGCTGGACCCGGCCCGGCTGGACCGGTGGCGCAAGCTCCGGCGCGAGGCCGCGTGGGCCGCCGCGCGCACCGACGCCCGGCTGCGCCAGGAGCGCCGCCGCGAGTGGAAGGCGCGGCACGCCTCCGTCCGCTCCGGCCAGACCCGGCCCTAGGCCCTGGTGCCGAGCGGGTTGGACCCGCCGTCCGGGCATCGGATAACCTCAGGCAGCACGCCGGCCCCGCGGGGCCGGAGGCATGCGGACGTGGCTCAGTTGGTAGAGCATCACCTTGCCAAGGTGAGGGTCGCGGGTTCGAATCCCGTCGTCCGCTCGGGGGCGGAAGCCTCACGGTGGAGTGGCCGAGAGGCGAGGCAACGGCCTGCAAAGCCGTGTACACGGGTTCAAATCCCGTCTCCACCTCGAAGGCCTTGAACGTCGGGAGACGTCCGAGCAGCGAGGGCGATTGGCGCAGCGGTAGCGCGCTTCCCTGACACGGAAGAGGTCACTGGTTCGATCCCAGTATCGCCCACCACGTAAGTGCAGGTCAGAGGCCCTTTCCGGGGCCTCTTCTGCTGTCTGCGATGGCTTTCGTGCCTGCGTGTGCCACGAGACCTGGACCCTGGTTCGCCGGCAACGACGACGTGGCTGCCTCGCGGGCGGAAGATCCGGGACGGACCGGACGGCGATGTGCGGCCGGTCGCCGGGATCGACGACATCCACTGCAGGGTCGCCGACGCTCCGAGGTCCCGACCCTGCGGTGTGGCCGAGAGGTGGCCGCGTGGCTCAGCTGGCTATGGGGATGACGCTGCTCGCCCGATAGGGGTGTCCATCTGTCTCGGCCTTCTCGATCACTGCTCTCACTTCGGCTCCTGGCGTCAGCCGTCGGTACCCCTCCATCTCGATGGCGCTGAAGTGCGCCCAACACGGCCCGTCCAGCTCCGGGCATTCGAGGAGTCCCCAACCTTCATCGTCGTTCCACTCAAGAACTCTCGCTATGCACGACGACGTTTCCGGCATGTCGTCAGCCACAAATTGCCGGAGTGCAGGGACATGACAGCCAGGAGAAGGTGTCAGCGATATTGAGGACCGCGTCGCCGTTCCCCGACACGGTGAATGTCAACGTGTCGTTGTCTCCCATGTGATGTGTCCGTTCCGGTCCAAGACATCCCCGCCTCGGCGACATTTGACGTCGCGATCGCGCAGAGCGAAGACGCAATTTTGTATCCCCTGGCGGCGTGGGACCCCGCAAGCGTGCTGAACCGTAGAGGTCCCGTGGTGTCGCCATCGGCGCATCCGCGTACGCGTGCCTTGCCCCGATTCTTCGGAGTCCGAGGATGCACGTCAACGATTGATGCATCAACGAACGCCGCTGGACGACAGGCAGTGAAGAAGTGACGGCCCACAGCAGGACCCACTCTGCGGGCCGCCGGCTCATCCCGGGCGTCTTCGCAGCCTCGGGTGCGTGGCTCACCGGATGTCAAGGGTTCCGTGCAGCTCACCCCTGTCGTAGACGAACACACCGGGTTCGACGCAGCCGCGAGCTGATCTGCTGGTCAGCTCGATTCCGGCGTCCACGCTGGTGCCGTTGCCGGTCGCGTGGCGGAAGCGGCCGGTGCCGCCGACGACCGTGTAGGTGCCGGTAGTGCGGAACCGGGCGATGCAGGTCGGCGGGGCTGGTGGCGTGAAGGTGGTGGTGCCGGTCTCATCGATGAGCAGGTGCCCGTCGGCGAAGTCGAGGGTGTCGACGTCGGTGTCGTTCGGGGTCAGGCTGCCGATGTCGGAGACAGCGCCTCGAGCGATGACCAGCGCGGGTGAACCGGGCGGCCCGAAGGAGACCACGGTGATCGACTCGTCGTGAGTCGCGGTCGCTCCCGCGTTGGCGGTCGGCACGGTCACGAGGGCCCCGGCGACCGCGGCGACCGCGGTAGCTGCAAGCGTGCGCCTCACGAGACGGTCGACGAGGAACGGATGCGGCGGACGAGCACGACGGCGGCGAGGGCGACCAGGGCGAGGACCCCGGCGACGGCGAGGAAGAAGAAGCCGACGCTGAGCTGGTGTTTGAGGCCGCCGTGATCGGCACCGAAGAGCAGGTTCTCGAGGACGCCGATCACGACGGCGGCCAAGGCGATCAGGGCGTAGGGGCGAATCGGTCGGTTCACGTCATCCTCCACATGGTCCGGCCGCGGCCACTCCGCGGCTGCCCCGAGCAAAGCCGCTGACGGGCCGGGCGCGAATCGGCCGAGCGGCGGGAGTCGTCGTCGGCCGGACGGTGTCGCGGGTCGCCCGCACGGGCGACCCGGCATTCGGCCGTGCGGACGACGCGACGGCGTTCACTGCCGCCGTACGGTGTCGTCGTGCGAACGCTGCCGATGCCGCGGTGGGTCGGTGCGCTGCGTCGATATCGCGACCAGATCGCGGCCGGCGTCTTCGCCCTGCTCTGGTTGACGGGCGTGGTGTCCGGGCCAATTCCGAGCGCCCGAGCGGACCTGGCGGTGTTTGCCGCCTGCGGGGTGCTGCTGACCGTCCCTCTGGGGTGGCGCCGCCGGGCGCCGCAGCTGACGACGCTGATGGTCTACGGCGCCGGGCTGATGCAGGCGTTCCTGCTGTCGGCTGACCTCCCGATCGGGTTCGTCCTCACCAGCCTCGTCGCGGCGTACTCACTGGGCGCCTACGCGCAGGGGGGGCGCGTGTGGTTCACGTTCACGGCGGCGGCCGTCATCGTCGGCGTCACGAATCTCCCGCACAATCACTGCCGGCCAGCCGGGCCGGCCGGCTCACTCGTTGCGCTGAGCCAGGCTCTGAAGCTGCCGCTCGTGCACGCCGGCCACCCAGTCCCAGCCGTCCTTGGCCGACGGACCGATCCTCGGGTCACTGACGGCGTCGCCGTCGCGCAGGGCCTGGACGTACGCCCGGTCCTGGCCGATCCGGGCCCGGAGCTCGTCGCCGTCGCCGACCGAGCCGTGGCCGGGGACGACGACGTCCACCTCGCCGGCGACGCCCTCGAGAAGCTCCAGCGCGGCCAGGTAGTCCCCGATCGGGTCCGTCGTGCCGTTCAGGTCGAGCATCGGGACGAGGACGTCGGACAGCATGTCGCCGGCGACGAGGACTCCGCGGTCCGGCACCAGCAGCGCCGCGTGCCCCGGGGCGTGTGCCCGGTGCTCGACGACGCGGACCGCCGGGCCGTCCCACGGGACCTGCGTCGCGTCGGCGGCCAGCCCGGTGACCTGGCCGAGCAGGTCCAGGGGCACGTCGTCCGGGACGCCGAACCGGCGGGTGTCGATCCCGCCGGACAGCCGGTCGCGGACGGTCGCCGCGCAGCGGGCGGTGGCATACCGCGGTACCGCACCGAGCCGCGGGTCCCAGAGCAGGTGGTCCCAGTGCGGGTGCGTCGAGAATCCGGCCACCGCGGTGAGGCCGAGCTCCGCGAGGTCGTCCGCCAGGCCGGCCAGCTCGGCGGCGTGGATCCCCGGGTCGACGACCAGCACGCCGGCCGCCCCGTGCACCACGACGGTGTTGGTCTCGCACCACGCGCTCTGGCCGACCAGCACACCCTCCGCGACCCCGGTCAGCACCGGGCCGCATCCCGTGCGTCGGCGGGCCCGGCTGTGCGGCTGGGGAGCAGGTCGGTCGTCATGCCGGGAAGCGTAGGGCGGCCCGGGTCCGGCCGACCCGCTCCGCGGTGCGAGGATGCGGGCCGGATGAACCCGCTGGACAACCCCGTGTACGCCGCGCTGCGCGGGCCGCACCGAGCCCTGGCCGTGGGACAGGGCCGCGTCCTGCGGTACCCGAGCGCGTTCGCGCGGTTCGTCGGCCTGCCCGAAGCCCCCGCGCCTCGTGACTGGGCCGATCTGCAGGACCTGCTGATCGGCGACCCCGGTGCCGTCATCCTCCGAGACCTCGACGAGCTGCCGCCGTCGGTGACGCCGGTGCGGTCGTTCGTGGCGGTGCAGATGGTCGCCGACGGCCCGGCCGGTCCCGAGCCGCCGAGCTCGTCCGAGGTCGGCCCCCTCACCACGGCGGACGTCCCCGACATGCTGGACCTCGTCCGGCGGACCGAGCCCGGACCGTTCGCGGACCGGACGGTCGAGCTGGGCGCCTACTTCGGCATCCGGCGCAACGGCGTGCTGCTGGCCATGGCCGGCCAGCGGCTGCGGCCGCCGGGCTGGACCGAGCTGAGCGCGGTCTGCACCCATCCCGACGCCCGCGGGCAGGGGCTGGCCGGTCAGGTGATCGCCGCGGTCGCGCGGGAGGCGCGGCAGCGCGGCGATCGGGTGTTCCTGCACGTCCTGGCCACGAACACCGGTGCGCTGCAGCTGTATCAGCGGCTCGGCTACCGCGAGCGGTGTCGCCTCACGATCGCCGTCCTCAGCCAGGAGTCCTGAGCGGTCAGGCAGGTCGGGAGAGCTGCGCGTCGTTCGCACCGGGCCGGTACCGGACGAACGCGGGAAGGGTCAGCGCTATGACGCCGGCACCGAGGACGGCGGCCAGCCCGCCGCTGAGCGCGCTGACGGCGGGCGAGGTCACTCCCGCCACGACGCCCGCGCGGAAGTTGCCGACCTGCGGGAACGCCGCGCCCACGATGAACTCGCTCGAGCTGATCCGGCCGCGCAGGGCGTCCGGGGTGGCGAGCTGCACGATCGTCGTCCGGAACACGACGGCCAGCACGTCGGCGGCACCGGCGACGGCGAGCAGCGCCAGCGACGCCGGCAGGTCGTGCACGGCGCCGAACCCGGCCAGCGCGGCGCCCCAGACCGCCCCGCTGACGAGCATCGCCCGGCCGGGGCGCACGACGCGCCGGACCGGGCCGGACAGCACCGAGCCCAGCAGACCGCCGACGGCGACCGCCGTGCTGAGCAGCCCGAGGGTTCGCGGCGAGCCCCCGAACCGCTCGGCGTTGATGGCCGGGAAGAGCGCGACCGGCATGGCGAGCACGGTCGCGCTGAGGTCGGCCAGCAGCGCTCCGCGCAGGACCCGGTCGTGACCGATGAATCGCAGGCCCTCGGCGACGGCGCGGGCGTTGCGGGCCGACCCGGGCCCCTCGGGCCGCATCGCCGGCAGCCGGAACACGCCGTACAGCGCGGCACCGAAGGTCAGGGCGTCCACCAGGTAGCAGACCTTCAGGCCGGCGGCCGCCGTGACGAGGCCGGCGAGCGCCGGGCCGCCGATCATCGCGACGTACATCGAGACCATGGTCAGCACGGCGCCGGCCGGCATCAGCTCGCGGCGCAGCAGCCGCGGCAGGAACGTCCGCCGGGCCGGCGTGTTGATCGCGCCGGCCCCTCCCTGCACCGCGGTCAGCGCGTAGAGCAGCCAGAGAGCGTGGGCCCCGGCGAACGCCTGCACGGCGAAGCCCACGGACGCCAGCGCCTGCACCGAGGTCGTGACGAGCACCAGCCGGCGCCGGTCCGTGGAGTCGATGACCACGCCGCCGACCAGCCCGAGCGTGATGGCGGGGACGGCGAAGGCCAGGCCGACGGCGCCCACCGCCGCCGAGGAGTGGGAGATCCGGAACACCTGCAGGGCCACGGCGAAGGTCGTCATCTGGCCGCCGACGGCCGACAGTGCCGTCCCGAGCCAGAGCCGCCGGTAGTCGGGCGACTCGCGCAGGGGAGTGACGTCGGCCAGCAGACCTCTCGCCACGTTCACGCCCATCCCCGGAGTCCGGGTGACAGTACCGCCCCGGCGCCGGCCGGGATCGTTGACGCAAAGTCATCAGACGTCTAGCGTCTCCCGCGTCGTCGGCAGGGCGGCGGCACAGGTCGGCCCAGTGCGTCCACGTTCGTCATCCCTCAGCCCGGGAGTGCTCCGTGACCTCGACCATGCAAGAGCCAACACAGGGACCGGCGCAGCGGCCGGGGCAGGTCTCGCTGCGTTCCAATGCCGTCGGCCTGGCCGGCGCCGTGATCATGTCGGCCGCCATCATGGGGCCGGCCGTCTCGACCTTCTTCAACCCGCAGTTCTCGACGCCGTTCTCCGGTGCCGCAACGCCGTTCGTCTACTTCGCCTGTCTCGTCGCCATCCTGATCGCCTCGAGCGGCGTCGTGGCCATGGCCGGGCGGCTGCCGAGCGCCGGCGCCTTCTACACCTACGTCACGCGCGGCCTCGGCCCGCGGGCCGGCTTCGTCACCGGCGGCCTGATGTTCGTCGCCTACGCGCTGCTGCCGCCCGCCGAGATCGGCCTGATCGGCAGCTACCTGCAGAGCACCTTCCGCGCCGAGTGGAACGTCAACATCCCGTGGTGGCTGATCGGCCTGGTGCCGGCGGCCTTCATGATCTTCCTGGCCTACGAGGGCATCACCTCGAGCATCCGGACCGCGATGGTGCTGTTCACCGCCGAGGTGATCGTCGTGCTGGTGATCGCGATCATCATCGTCGCGAAGGGCGGCGCGCACGGCCTCACCCTCAAGCCGCTGTCGCCCAGCGCCTCGCCGAACGGGTTCAAGGGCCTGGTCACCGGGTTCGTCTTCGCCGCACTGAGCTTCGTCGGCTTCGAAGGGGCGTCGACCCTGAGCGAGGAGGTCCGGACCCCGCGCAAGACGGTGCCCCGCGCGATCCTCGGCGCCTGCGTCATGGTCGGTGTCATCTACGTCTTCTGCATCTGGGCCGAGGTGAACGGGCTGGGCATCCAGGGGGCCAACAAGCTCACCGGCGCCGACACGCCCTGGAACGACCTGGCGGCGACGTTCGCACCCTGGATGAAGTGGTTCATCATCCTGGCGTCGGTGTCGAGCATGTTCGCCGTGATGGTCAACAGCAACAACGGGATCATCCGGATCTTCTTCGCGATGGGCCGCGAGGGCCTGCTGCCGCGCTGGCTGGCCGACGTGCACCCCCAGCGCCGTACGCCGACCAAGGCCGTCCTCGTGCAGGGCGCGTTCTCGATCGTGCTCGCGCTCGTCGTGGGGAGCGTCTCCGGAGGCCTGGGCAGCCCGATCGGTGGCAGCAACGTCTACGGCTACCTCGGCTACGTGCTGACCCTGGGCATCCTGCCGGTGTACGTCCTCACCAACCTCGCCGCCGTGCGCTACCTCTGGGGCACCGACGGCTTCAACCCGATCAAGCACCTCGTGCTGCCGCTCGCCGGGGCCGGGCTGATGGTGGCGCTGCTGATCGGCCAGATCATCGAGAACAGCACGCAGCCGTTCAAGTCCTTCCCCTGGGTGGTCGTGGCCTGGGTGGTCGTGGTGGCCGCCGCGGCGTTCTGGATCGGCAACCGCCGTCCGCAGACGCTGGCCGTCGCCGGCTCGGTGCTGGCCACCGGTGAGGCGGAGGACGACGACGGGACGCTGGCGCCCCGGCAGGCACCGGGGGAGCACGCCTAGATGGGGTTCGCCGTCGGGGTCGACATCGGCTCGCAGAGCGTCAAGGGGGTCCTCCTCGACGGCGCGGGCCGGGTCCGCGCGGAAGCCGGCTCGCCGGTGTCGATCGTCCATCCCGCGCCGGCCTGGGCCGAGCAGGACCCGCGCAGCTGGGAGGCCGCCCTGGCCGACGTGGTGGGGTCCCTGCTCCGCGACGCCGGCCTGGCGCCCGGCGACGTCTCGGTGCTGTGCCTGGCCTGCCAGGTGGACAGCGTCGTGCCGGTCGACGGTGCCGGCGAGCCGGTCGGGCCCGCGATCATCTGGCTCGACCGGCGGGCAGAGGCGCAGGCGGTGCGCCTGCGCGACGCGGTGGGCGCGGAGCGGCTGCACGAGATCACCGGCCTGGTGGCCGACCCCTCGCACACCGGTCCCAAGATCGCCTGGCTGCGGGACGAGCGCCCCGAGGTGTTCGCGGCCGCCGCGGCGTTCCCCCCGGCCGCCGGGTACCTGGTCCGGCGGCTGACCGGCCGGCTCGTCCTCGACCACGCCAACGCCTCGTCCAGCCTGCTCTACGACATCGAGCGGCGGGCCTGGTCCGGCGAGCTCCTGGACGCGGCCGAGCTGACGGCAGGGCAGCTCGGCGAGGTGGCCGAGGCCGCCGACGTGGCGGGGCCGCTGACGGCCGAGGCCGCCGAGCGGCTCGGCCTCACCACGGCCTGCCGGGTGCTCGTCGGCACCGGTGACGACCACGCGGGCGCGATCGGGGCCGGAGTGGTCGCGCCCGGGCTGATCGGGGACATGACGGGTACGGCCGAGCCGGTCACCACGTGCTCGCCGCTCCCGCTGCGCGACTCCCTGCAGGTCGTCGAGACCCACGCCCACGCCGTCGCCGGGCAGTACCTCGTGGAGAACCCCGGGTTCGTCTCCGGCGGCAGCATCCTGTGGCTGGCCCGCGAGGTGCTCCAGCTGACCCAGGGCGAGGTGCTGGCCCTGGCCGAGACCGCCGCGCCGGGAGCGGGCGGCGTGCTGTTCCTGCCCGCGCTGTCCGGATCGATGGCACCGCGGTGGAACGGCGCGATGCGGGGCTCGTTCGCCGGGCTGTCCATGGCCACGACGCGGCAGGAGCTGGCGCGTGCGGTGGTCGAGGGCTGCTGCTTCGCCCTGCGCGACGTCACCGACCGGTTCAGCCGGCTCGGGCTGGACACCTCGGAGATCAGGGTCGTCGGCGGTGGCGCCCGCAGTGCGGGCTGGCTGCAGGCGAAGGCCGACGTGACCGGCCGCCCGGTCCGCGCGGTCCGCGTGGTGGAGGCGACCGCGCATGGGGGCGGCCCTGCTCGCGGCGACGGGCGCCGGCACCTTCGCCGACCTGGACGAGGCGGTGAAGACCTGCGTCGTCACCGCTGACGAGCCGATCCTGCCGCGGGACGGGACGGCCGACGTGTACGCCGACGCCTACGGCCGCTATCGCGCGCTCTTCGACGGGGTCGAGGGAGCGCTGGCGTGACCGGCACGTCCACGGTCGAGGTCGACACCCTGGACGGCGTCCGCCGGATGGTGGCCGGCGCGCCGGAGCTGCACCCGATCGGCCTGCGCCAGGTGGTCAGCGGTCCCGGCGCCGTCGCCGGCCTCCCGGACCTCCTGGACCGGCTGGGGGTGGGTGCCGGGACCCCTGCGGCCCTGCTGACCGACGACGTCCGCAAGCAGTACGGCGCCGGCGACGTGCTCGAGGCCGTGACCACCGCGCTGTCCGGCGCGAGCGTCGGCCCCGTCGTGCTGTCCGGCGCGGACACCGGCGGCGTGCACGCCGACGCCCGGACCGTCGACCACGCGGTGGCGAGCGTGGGGCAGCTCGACCCGGGGGTGCTCGTCACGGTGGGCTCCGGCACGGTCGCCGACATCGGCAAGGTGGTCGCGCAGCGGCTCGGGCTGACGCACGTGGTGGTGCAGACGGCCGCCAGCGTCAACGGCTACGCCGACGACCAGTCCGTGCTGCTGGTCAACGGCACCAAGCGGACCACGCCCAGCCGGTGGCCGGACGCCCTGGTCGTCGACGCGATCGCCCTGTCCGGGGCACCGGTCGCGATGACCCGCTCGGGCCTGGGTGACCTGCTCTCGACGTACACCGCCTGCGCCGACTGGCGACTGGCCCAGCTGGTCGGCTTCGACGACAGCTTCTCCCAGACGGCGGTCACCGTGCTGCGCTCCGGCCTGCCGCCGGTGCTCGCGGCGGTCGACGGGCTGGCCACGAACGAGGCGGCCGCGGTGACCGCGCTGGCCGGCGCCCTGACGCGCGGTGGACTGGCGATGGGGGCGGCCGGCCGGACGTCCCCGTCCTCCGGTGCCGAGCACACGATCAGCCACCTGCTCGAGATGCGGGCCGCCGCCGCCCAGGCGCCGGCGGCCGCGCACGGCGCGCAGGTCGGTGCGGCCACGGTGGTCATGGCCCGGCTGTGGGCCCGGATCAGGCAGCGGCTGCTCGACGGTGGGCTGGTCGCCCGCGCCCTGGACGAGGAGGAGCTGCGGCGCCGGGTCGATGCGGCGTTCCTGCCTCTGGACCCGACCGGCGCCACTGCCGCCGAGTGCTGGGACGCCTACTCCCGCAAGCTCTCCTGGGTGAACGCGCACCTCGAGCAGATCCAGGCGCTCTGCGCGACGTGGGGGCAGTACGACGCCGACGTCGCCCGGTTGCTCTCCGAGCCGGCTACGGTCTCCGGTCTCTTGCGACGGGCCGGTGCGCCCGCTCGGCTGACCGCGGTCGACCCGGCGCCCAGCGCCGACGCCGCGCGCTGGGCGGTCGCCAGCTGCCACCTGATGCGGGACCGGTTCACGGTGGTGGACCTGGCCGAGATCACCGGGTGCTGGACCGACGCCGACGTGGACGAGGTGCTGGGGTGACCGCGGTCGCGTCCGCCAGCCCCACCCGGCTGCCCGCCGCACCGGTTCGACGGCTACGCCCTCGACCTCGACGGCACGGTGTACCTCGACGACGAGCTGCTGCCGGGCGCGGCCGAGGCGATCGGGCTGATGCGCGAGCGCGGGTCGGCGGTGGTGTTCGTCACCAACAAGCCACTGGAGTCGGCCGCGGACTACGCCGCCAAGCTGACCCGCCTGGGCATCGGCGCCGCGGCGAGCGACGTGGTCACCGCCCTGGACTCCCTGGTCCGCTACCTGCAGCACCGCCGGCCCGGATCGCGGCTGCTGACGATCGCCGAGCCGCTGGTCGACCGTGAGCTCACCGACGCCGGCTTCACCGTGGTGACCGACCCCGAGCAGGCGGAGGTCGTCGTGGTCTCCTTCGACCGCGGCTTCAGCTACGCCAAGCTCCTCGCGGCGTACCACGCGGTGCGGCACGGAGCGGTGGTCGTGGCCACGAACCCGGATCCGTACTGCCCCACCGGGGACGGAGGTCTGCCGGACTGCGCGGCCATGCTGGCCGCCGTGGAGGCCTGCACCGGCCGTACGGCCGAGGTGGTCACCGGGAAGCCCGGCCGATGGATGGGGGAGGCGCTGCTCGAGCGGCTCGGCGTACCTCCGGAGCGCGCCGCGATGGTGGGCGACCGGGTGGCGACCGACGTCGCCATGGGCCAGCAGCTCGGCATGGCCGGCGTGCTGGTGCTCTCGGGCGCGACGACCCCGGACGACCTGGCCGCGTCACCCGTCCGTCCCGACTACGTCCTCCACGGCCTGGCCGACCTGGTCCCCGTGCTGTCCCGACCCGAGGAACCCCGATGATCAACTTCGTCTTCATGCTCACCCACTCCGACTCCACGGTCCCGCGGGCGGTCGAGTACGTCGAGCCGCTGGCGGCCACGGGCCTGCGGTACATCGGGTTCAAGGACGTCGGCGCGGACCCGCAGACCCAGCGCGAGATCGCGAAGGTGGCCCGGGACGCCGGTCTGGAGACCATGCTCGAGGTCGTGTCCGTGACCCGGGAGGACGAGGTGCGCTCCGTCCAGGCCGCCCTCGCCGCCGAGGTGGACTGGATCCTCGGCGGCACCAACCCGGACGCCGTGCTGCCGCTGCTCGACGGCAGCGACGTGCGCTACTGCCCGTTCCCCGGTCGGGTCGTGGGTCACCCCAGCGTGCTGGAGGGCAGCATCGAGGAGATCGCGGAGAGTGCGGCCGCCCTCACCGCGCGCCCCGGCGTGCACGGCCTGGACCTCCTGGCCTACCGGCACGCGACGGCCGACATCGCCCAGCTGACCCGGGCCGTCGTCGACGCCTCGGCCGGACCCGTGATCGCCGCCGGGTCGGTCACCTCGGCCGCGCAGATCGACACCCTCGCCGCCGCCGGCGCCTGGGGATTCACCATCGGCAGCGCGATCTTCGACGGGCTGCTGCCGGGCGGGCCGGACGTCGCAGCCCAGGTCCGCGAGGTGCTCGCCATCGCGGCCGCGGCTCCCGCGCCGGCCGCCTGACCCTCCGCTCGAGGAGGCCCGGCGCGGGCGGGCCGCCGCGGTAGGGTCACGTCGCTCCGGCCTGGAGCCGACGCCATCTCGGAAGGGACGCATCGCCATGGCCGCCCGACCGAGCCGGATCGAGGAGGTCCGCCACGGCCTGCTCGCGGACCTGGTCAACGGCACGACGCCGGTCGGCACCAAGCTGCCCAACGAGCAGGAGCTGGCCACCCGGTTCGGCGTCAGCCGGGCCACCGTGCGCGAGGCGGTGGGCGGGCTGGTCGAGAGCGGGTACCTGATCCGCCGCCACGGCAGCGGGACCTTCGTGACGCTGCTGCCGAGCCGCCGGCACGCCCTGGACGCGACGATGAGCTACACGCAGATGATCCGGCAGGCCGGCATGACTCCCGGCTTCCGCCTGCTGTCCGCCGCCGTGCGGCCGGCGTCATCCGACGAGTCGGCCGACCTGGCCGTGGCCGAGGCGACGCCGGTGCGGGTGCTCGAACGGCTGCGGACCGCCGACGAGCGGCCGGTCGTCTACTCGGTGGACGTCATCGTGGCCCGCCGGGTGGAGGCGTTGCGCGACGAGGACCTCGACGCCGGCCTGTACGACGTCCTGGCCACGGTCGGCTCCCGCGTCCGCACGGCGTCGGCCGTCCTGCTCCCGGTCGTGGCCGACGCCCGCCTGGCCAAGCTGCTCGACGTCCGCCGGGGAACCGCCCTGCAGCGGATCGACGAGGTGGACCGCACGGACGACGGCAGCCCGGTGATGCGCTCGACCGAGTGGCACGTCCCGGGGATCTTCGAGCTGCGCGTCAACCGGCGCTCCTGAGGTCCTTCCCACCACCTACCCTGGCGGCGTGCACACCGTCGGCCTCACCTGGCGCCATGCCTGGGAGGTCGCGGCCGTCCTGGCCGTGATCGGCGGCGCCCTCGCCACGGCGTCGGCCGGCCGGGCCCGGGCCGTCGGCGCCTTCGTCCGGGAGGCGGCCGTCATCGGCTTCCTCTACGGCCTGTGGCAGCTGGCCGGCGAGGTGTCGCTGCACAACACCGCCGGGGCGTTCACCCGGGCCGCCTGGATCGAGCGGTTCGAGCGGCACCTGCCCCTGCCGTCCGAGCGCAGCGTCCAGCACGTCGTGCTCGGCCACCACCTGCTGGTGCAGGCCGCGAACCTGTACTACGCCTCGATGCACCTGACGATGATGTTCGTCTTCCTGATCTGGCTGTTCGTGCGGCACCGCGACCAGTACCGCCCGATCCGGCAGGTGCTGGCCTGGACGACGCTGGGCTGCCTGGTCGTCGAGCTGCTGCCGGTCGCGCCGCCGCGGATGATGCCCGGCATCGTCGACACCGCGATGGTCTACGGGCAGTCGGTCTACGCCAACGGCCTGCCGATCGACCAGCTGTCCGCGATGCCGTCGGTGCACGTCGGGTGGGCGGTGCTGGTCGGGTACTACGTCTGGCGGGTCAGCCCGAGCCGGTGGCGCTTCATCGGCCCGCTGCACTCGGTGATCACGATCCTGGTCGTCGTCGCGACCGGGAACCACTGGTGGCTGGACGGCATCGTGGCGGTCGTCATCCTCGTCGTCAGCGCCTGGTCGGTCCGCGGCGTGCAGGCGGCCTGGCACTCGGCCCGCGGCCGCCGCCGGCCGCTCGTCGAGCCGCCGCTGGAGCAGCCCGCGCCGGCCTGAGCGCGACGGCTCAGGGGCCGGCCGACGGGTGCGCCGCCAGGCCGGTGCAGGCCCGCAGGCCCTGCCAGTAGGTCGCCAGCCGGGACGACTGCGCCGGCGAGGGAACCGCGGGCAGGCCGTCCGCGCCGACGACCATCGGGCGCCAGCTCGCCCGGGACACCTGCGAGCCGGTCAGCGTCAGGGTCAGCACGCCGGTCCACGTCTCCACCGTCGTCTGCCGGCGCCACCAGACGAAGTTGCCCAGGCCGTAGTCGACGTACGTGCGGCCCAGCCATCCCGCGCCCATGAGCTTGTGCGCGTGTGCGCCCACGATGACCGACGCCCCGGCCTTGGCCAGCGCGGTGGCCGTGCTGCGCTGCAACGGGTTCGGGCAGGTGGTGTACTCCGTGCCCCAATGCATGAACACCACGACGACGTCGGCCCGGCGTCGCGCGGCCCGGACCGCGGCGGCGAGCCGGGTCGGGTCGAACGCCGTCGCGACGCCGGGAGAGTGCGGTCCCGCGGCGAAGTGGGCGGCCGTCCAGTCCGGCACCTGCATCGCCGCGAGCAGCGCGATGGTGATCCCGCGGACGCGGAGGTAGGCCGGGGCGTACGCCGCGGCCGCGTCGGCCCCGATGCCGACGACCGGGATGGGGCTGTGCGCGATCGCAGCCAGGGTGTCGGACAGGCCGACCGGCCCGTAGTCGGCCGCGTGGTTGTTCGCCATCGTGACGGCGTCGATGCCTCCGGAGGCCACTGCCTGCAGGGCACTGGGCGGAGCGCGGAAGTGGTACTGCTTGGGCTGAGCCGTGCCGCGCGTCGTGATCGAGGTCTCCAGGTTGACCATCGCCACGTCGCTGCCCGCCAGGTAGGGGCGCAGCGACGTCAGCGCGGTCGTGGGGTGGTCGAGCAGCGGAGCCAGCTTGGTGGCGAAGTGCACGTCACCGGCGAAGGACAGCGTGACCGGCGCGTCCGGGCTGCTGGTCGGACCGGCCGACGCAGCGGACGTTGCTCCGGACGTTGGTCCGGACGTGGCGGGGGAGCGAGCGCCGGCGGGGGCCTTCGGCGATCCACTGCCGCCCGTGCAGGCGGAGACGGCCAGCAGCGCGCACAGCGCCGTGGCGGCGAACCAGACCACCGGCCGCAGTGACCGCACTGACCGCACTGACCGCACTGACCGCACTGACCGCGAGCTGACCGCACGCCCGGAGTGTAAGTCGCTACCGTGCCCCCGTGGCCGACGTCGACCCCGGGGCGCTCGCCTGGCTGGGCGGCCGGCTGGCCACCCGGTGCACGGACGTCACCGACGACCCGGCGGCGCTGGACGGCCGGGGGTTCTGGGCCGTCGTCGTGACCTTCGAGGGGGAGCTGACCTGCGCCCGGTTCGACGACGTGCGGGCCGCCTCCCGGCCGGCGCCGACCGGGCCGTGGCCGGTGCTGGCCGGCCGGTGGACCGGCTCGCTGGACGAGGCGGCGTACGTCGCGGCCTGCGTCGAGGTGCGGCGCCGGATCGCCGCGGGTGAGGTCTACCAGGTCAACGTCTGCCGGGTCCTCGAGCACGACCTGCCGGCGGACGCCGACACGCTCGCCCTGGCCGCGCGTGCTGGCCGCGGGCAACCCCGCGCCGTACGGCGGCGTCGTCCGGGTCCCGGCCCGGGGACTGGACGTGGTGACGGCCTCGCCCGAGCTGTTCCTGCGGCGGGACGGCGAGGTCGTGGAGTCCTCGCCGATCAAGGGCACGGCCCGGACGCCGGAGGAGCTGCGGCCCAAGGACCGCGACGAGAACGTCATGATCGTCGACCTCGTCCGCAACGACCTGTCGCGGGCCTGTGACCCCGGCAGCATCGAGGTGCCCGCTCTGCTGCGGGTGGAGGAGCACCCCGGCCTGGTGCACCTGGTGTCGACCGTGCGCGGGCGGCTGCGCGCGGGCGCCGGATGGGCCGAGCTGCTCGCCGCCGCCTTCCCGCCCGGGTCGGTGTCCGGCGCGCCGAAGTCCACCGCGCTGCAGGCCATCCGGGACCTGGAGCCGGTGCCGCGGGGGCCGTACTGCGGGGCGGTCGGCTGGGTCGACGCCGACCGGCGGCAGGGGCAGCTGGCCGTCGGCATCCGCACGTTCTGGACGGCCGCGGAGGGACGGCGGACGCTGCGGTTCGGCACCGGGGCGGGCATCACCTGGGGCTCGGACCCGCAGCTGGAGTGGGAGGAGACCGAGCTGAAGGCCGCTCGTCTGGTCGGACTGGCGTCTGGCAGTGTCGTCCCGTGACCTCTCGCGCCTGGGTGAACGGCCGGCTGCTGGCCTCCGACGAGCCCGTCCTGCTGGCCAACGACCACGGCCTGACCGTCGGCGACGGCATCTTCGAGACGGTGCAAGATCCTGGACGGCCGGCCGTTCGCGCTGACCCGTCACCTGCAGCGCCTGGCCCGCTCGGCCGCCGGCCTCGGCCTGCCGGAGCCGGACCTCGACCTGGTTCGTGCCGGTGTCACCGAGCTGCTGACGGCGCTGGGCGCGGTGGCGTTCGGCCGCCTGCGGATCACGCGTGACCGGCGGGCCCGGACCCCTCGGCTCCGAGCGCGTGGACGGCGCCACGACCTACGCCGTCCAGGTGGCGGCCCAGGAGCCACCCCCGCCGACGAGTGCCGCCGTCAGCGCGCCGTGGGTGCGCAACGAGCGCAGCCCGGTCGCCGGCCTGAAGACCACGTCGTACGCCGAGAACGTCGTGGCGCTGGCCTACGCCAAGGAGCGCGGTGCCTCCGAGGCCCTGCTGGCCAACACCCGCGGAGAGCTGTGCGAGGGCACGGGCAGCAACGTCTTCGTGGCGGTCGACGGCGAGCTGCTGACCCCGCCACTGGCGTCCGGCGCCCTGGCCGGCATCAGCCGGGCGCTGCTCCTGGAGTGGGCCGCCGACGCCGGCCTGCCGGTGCGCGAGCAGATGCTGCCGTTCGACGTGCTGGCCACCGCGCCGGAGGTGCTGCTGACCTCGTCCATCCGCGACGTGCAGCCGTTGCACCGGATGGACGACCGCGAGCTGGGAGCGCCGGGGGACGCGGGGGAGCTGGGAGCTCGGGCGGTGGCGGTGTTCGCGGCCCGGGCGGCCGAGGGCATCGACCCGTAGGCCACCGGCTCGAGCCGGTGGCCGCTCAGGCGAGCAGCTGGGCCAGCTTCAGGTCGAGGTCGAGGAACGACGTCTCGGCCCCGGGCGGCACCTGGTCGCAGGTCCGCAGCAGGAAGCCCCGCAGATCGGGCGCCCCGACGGCGAGCACCGCGACGCCGTCCGGTGAGGACAGCTGGATGTGGACGACGGAGTCGGGGCTGTCCGGGCTGGGGCTGATCCGCACGTCGCCCAGGCCGCACACGGCCTGCAGGCCGGTCATCAGCAGCTCACGCGAGAGCACCCACGTGACCTCGCTGTCGTCGGCGCGGAAGGTCGCGTGGACGGCGTACGGGTCGCTGCTGTCGTAGCGGAGCTGGGCGCTCATGGGGACCGCGGGGCGGTCGGCAACGATGAGCTGGAGCGCGAGCTCCTCGATGACCGTCGTCTGCTGCATCGACCCTCCTCCTCGGTTCCTTGCGGTCCGTCGGGGTGGGCGCGACCCAGTGCAGAGCTCCGTGCCCCCGACGGTCGCGCAGCTCCCCATCGGGCGTAGTGAAGCACGCCGACGCACCTTCAGGGAATCACCCGGGTCCCGGCCCCGCCTCCCGGCTGCCTACCATGGCGCCGTGCACGCCGAGGGGGGACAGTCGGCTGACTGGGCCTGGCGGCGCCGGCTGCGCGCCAACCCCACGGTCAACGCGGTGTACCGCGTCCTCGTCGGGGTGGTCGGGACGCTCGTCACGGCGATCGGCATCGTGCTCATCCCGGCGCCCGGGCCGGGCTGGCTGGTCGTGTTCCTGGGGCTGGCCATCCTCGCCTCGGAGTACGTCTGGGCCGAGCGGCTGCTGCGCTACGCCCGTCGTCAGGTCGGTCGCTGGACGGACTGGGCCACCCGCCAGCCTCTGGTGGTCCGGCTGCTGCTCGGCCTGGCGACGTTCGCCCTGGTCGTGGCCGTCGTCTGGCTGACCCTGCGGCTCGGCGGCGTGCCGGGCTTCGTCCCGCACGCGTGGGTGCCGTCGTGGAGTGGGCTGCGGACCGGCTAGCATCGCTGGACTGCGCCGGCCATGCCGGCCGCGGGCGATTGGCTCAGTGGTAGAGCGCCTCGTTCACACCGAGGAGGTCACTGGTTCGAACCCAGTATCGCCCACCGAACTGCCCACCCACCCCCACCGGCTCCCGCCGCTTGTCCACCCCTCGGCGCTGTCCGTAGGCTGTTGAACGGCCCTTCAACGAGGGGCCGGGTCCGGCCCCCGCGGACTCTCCCAGCGCACCGGAAGCGGAGTCATGCTCGCCATCTGCCCTCTGGCCGACCTTCCCGTGGGCGAGGCGCTCCGGTTCGTGCCACCCGGCGGCGAGCCGCCGATCGCGGTCTTCCACACCGACGACGGCCAGGTGCTGGCGGTCGACGACACCTGCACCCACGAGCGGGCCTCGCTGGCCGACGGCTGGCTCGAGGGCTGCGAGGTCGAGTGCCCCCTGCACTCCTCCCGTTTCGACCTGCGGACCGGCGCGGTCGACGCGCCGCCCGCGCGGCTGCCGGTCCGGACCCACACGGTCGTCGTGGAGGACGGCATGGTCAACGTCGTGCTCAGCCAGGAGCCGCCCAACCTGCCGTTGTCCGCGCGGGCATGAGACAGGTGGTGGTGGTCGGCGCCTCGCTCGCCGGCATCAGCACCGCGCGTGCCCTCCGGGCCCAGGGGTACGACGGCGCGCTCACCCTCGTCGGTGCCGAGCCGCACCGGCCCTACGACCGGCCGCCGCTGTCCAAGGAGTTCCTGGCCGCGTCGGTCGAGGAGCCCGAGCTCAGCCTGGAGATGCCGGGGGAGGACCTGGGGATCACCTGGCGGCTCGGCGCCACCGCCGGGTCCCTCGATCCGGCCCGGACCGTCGTGCGGCTGGAGGACGGCGACGAGCTCGCCGCCGACGGCATCGTGCTCGCCACCGGAGCCGCACCGGTCCCGCTGCCGAACACGGCGGGGCTCAGCGGCGTCCACCTGCTGCGAACGATCGACGACGCGCGGACGCTGCGCGAGGCCCTGCGCCCGGGCGGCCGGCTGGTCGTGGTCGGCGGGGGCTTCATCGGCTCGGAGATCGCCTCCACCGCAGGGCAGCTCGGCCTGGAGGTGACGGTGGTGGAGGCCGCCGAGCTCCCGCTGGTCCTCCAGCTCGGGCCGCAGATGGCGCGGGTCGTCAGCGGCCTCCACGCCGCGCACGGCACCCGCCTGGAGTGCGGCGTCGGAGTCGCCGGGCTGGTGAGCGCCGACGGCTCGGGCCAGGGTCCGGTGACCGGCGTCGAGCTGGCCGACGGCCGGGTGCTGCCGGCGGACGTGGTCGTCGTCGGCATCGGCGCGCGACCGGTCACCGCCTGGCTCGACGGCAGCGGCGTCGAGCTGGCTCCCGGCCACCGCGGGGTGGTCTGCGACGCCGCCGGCGCCACCAGCCGCCCGGGGGTCGTCGCGGTCGGCGACTGCTCGGCCTGGTACGACGAGAGCTCGGGCGGCCCGGTCCGGGTCGAGCACTGGACGTCGGCGCACGAGCGCGGACCGCTCGCCGCGGCCACCCTGCTCGGTCTCGAGCCGCCGAGGCTGCGCGGTGGCACCGCGCCGTACTTCTGGTCCGACCAGTACGGCGCGCGGATCCAGTTCGCCGGCCATGCCCGCCCGGACGACGAGGTGACGATCGAGGAGGGCAGCGCCGAGGAGGGCAGCCTGCTCGCGCTGTACCGGCGCGGCGGCGAGCCGGTCGCGGTCCTCGGGATCGACCGGCCGCGGCCGTTCACCCGGTGGCGTCGCGCGCTGGGCGCGGCCTGAGCCGGGCCGGACCCGCGCACCACCCGACCCCACCTGGCCCCCACCCGGCGCCATTGACAGCCCGAGCCCTCGCCGACGAGCATGAACCCGCACGGCGTATTGCGTATGTCGCAACGACGTGGCGTCATCTGAACCAGTGGCCGGCCACCGAGCGGCCCGAACGATGCGGCGGTGTGATGCGAGCGAGCGCCCGTACCGGCTCCGAGGCGGTTCGCCGGCTGCTGCGCAGCGCGCGGTACGAGGTGATCCCGACCGCGACCATCGAGGCCAAGGTGCTGGCCTCGGTGCCCCGTGAGGTCACCATGACGGTCACCGCGTCGCCGACCAAGGGGCTCGAGGCCACGCTCGACCTGGCGCTGCGGCTGGCCGCCGCCGGCTACCGCGTCGTGCCGCACGTCTCGGCCCGCCTCGTCCGCGACCGGGACCATCTCACCGAGATCGTCGAGCGCCTCACCCAGGCCGGGATCGTCGACGTGTTCGTCCCCGCCGGGGACGCCGAGCAGCCGGCCGGCAGCTACGAGGGGTCGCTGCCCCTGCTGGCCGACCTCACCGCGATCGGCAGCCCCTTCTCGTCGGTGGGGATCACCGGCTATCCGGAGACCCACCCGTCCATCGACGACGACATCACCGTGCAAGCGATGTGGGACAAGCGAGCCCACGCCACGAACATCGTCAGCAACATGTGCTTCGACGCCAAGACGATCCGGGTGTGGCTCGAGCGGATCCGCCGTCGCGGGGTCGACCTCCCGGTCTACCTCGGGCTGGCCGGCCCGGTGGAGACCACGAAGCTGCTGGCGATGGCCGGCCGGATCGGCGTCGGGGAGTCGACCCGCTTCCTGACCAACCACGTGTCCTGGTTCATGCGCCTGGCCAAGCCGGGTGGCTACTCACCCGAGCGGCTGCTGACCCAGATCACCGCGGCCACGGGTGCGGACGCCAACATCGCCGGGCTGCACCTGTTCACGTTCAACCAGGTCGCGGAGACCGAGGCCTGGCGGCAGGAGCTCCTCTCCGGGGCCCGCCTGGCTCAGGCGCCGAGCAGCTCGGCCAGCTGACGCTCGAGCTCCTCGTCACCGACGACGACGGTCTCCAGCGGCAGCCCGAGCCGGTCGGCCGCCGCCTGCGCCAGCCCGGTCAGCTGCTCGTCCGGGTGCTGGGCCAGCCAGACCACCCGCCGGTAGTTGCCGAAGTAGTCCTCGCGCAGCTCCGGATGCCGGTCCAGCCCGAGCTCGGCGACCACCAGCCGGTCGAACGCCCGGACCAGGAAGTCGGTCAGCACGTAGGTGCCCGGGTCGGCCTCGAACGTCGCCCGCATCCGCTCGACGCCGGCGAAGACGTCGTAGCAGTGCGCGCCGCCCAGCCGCCGAAGCCCCAGCCGGTCGCAGACCTCGTCCAGCGCTCCGTAGGTGCCGCAGTCGGCGTACCCGACGGCGACCCGGGCGTAGCGGGAGGTCAGCTGCTCCACCCGTTGTTCCACCGCGGCCGCGATCCGGTCCGGCCGGTTGTGCAGCAGCGGGGGGAGCGGGTGCACGTCGACCGGCCAGCCGCGCCGCTCGGCGACGTCGGAGATGTGCGCCGCGATGGCCCCGCAGGCCACGACGGCGACCTCGCCGGCCTCAGCCGGAGGGGAAGGCGAGGAGCTCGATGAATCGGTCGTTGAAGTCGGGGCGGTCCGAGAGCTCGACATAGCGCACCTCCTCCAGCAGAGTCTGCGCGCCGACCCGCTCACGGTTCGACAGCAGGGTCATCTTGGCGCCCTCGCCCGCGACGTTGCCGGCGCTGACGATCCGCAGCACCGGGATCTTCGGCACCAGCCCGATGCGTACGGCGCTGGCCGGCGACAGGTAGCTGCCGAACGACCCGGCGAGCAGCACCTGCTGGACGTCCGCGACCTCGACGCCCATCTCGTCGAGCGAGCAGGTGCCACCCGGTGGAGATCGCGGCCTTGGCGAACTGCAGCTCGCGGACGTCGCGCTGGGACAGGTAGATCGAGCTCTCGAAGTCGCCGGGCTCGCCCTTCCAGTACAGCGCGAACACCCGTTCGCCGTTGATCTCGCCGAGCCGTGGGGCGAGGCCCGGCAGGGTTTCGCGCGCCACCTCCTCGGGGACGTAGCGCCCGCTGGGGTCCAGGAGACCGACCTCGACGAGCGCGGCCACCGCATCGACCAGGCCGGAGCCGCACAGGCCCTCCGGATCGACGTCGCCGATGACCTGCACCGCGACGTCCCCGTCGACGACCTTGACCACCTCGATGGCCCCGTCGGCGGCGCGCATCCCGCAGCGGATGGCCGCACCCTCGAAGGCCGGACCGGCCGGCGCGGCGGTCGACAGGATCCGGTCGCCGTTGCCGAGGACGATCTCGCAGTTGGTGCCCACGTCGATGAACAGCCGCAGCCGCTTGTCGCGGTCCATGCCCGAGGCGAGCATGCCGGCCACGATGTCCCCGCCGACGTACGCGCCGAGGGAGGGGAACACGAACGCACGGGCTCGGGGGTGCAGGTGCAGCCCGAGGTCCGCCGGCCAGCAGCTCGGGCATCGTGCGGGTCGACATGACGAACGGCGCGACGCCGAGCGGCTCGGGGTCGATGCCCAGGGCGAGCTGGGTCATCGTGGCGTTGCCGGCCAGCGCGACCTCGTAGACCTCGGCCGGGTCGACCTCTCCCTCCTCGCAGACCTCGCGGGCCAGCTCGTCCAGCGTGGCGTGGGCGGCGGCGGTCAGCCGGCCCAGGGCCTCGGGGTTGATCATCGTCGCGCTGATCCGGGTGATGACGTCGCCGCCGAACGGCTGCTGCTTGTTGAGCATCGAGCGCACCGCGACCGGCGTGCCGGTTGCCAGGTCGAGCAGGGTCGCGACCACCGTGGTCGTGCCGAGGTCGAAGGCGATCGCGTAGCGGCGCTCCGTGGTGTCACCCGGCTCCACGTCGACCAGGACGTCGTCGACGATGACCGCGGTGAGGCGGAAGTCGTTGTCCCGCAGCACCTTCGGCAGGCGCCGCAGGGCGTACAGGTCCACCCGCAGCTCGATGTCGTCGATGGCGGCCAGCAACCGTTCCAGGTCGGTCTGCTGGTCGGAGAGCGTGGGCTCGGTCAGCTCGACGAACCGCTTCTGCAGGGCCGGCCGCAGGATCACCTGGCGCCCGACCCCGACCGTGGCCGCCTTGGGCCGCGTCATCAGCGGAGGCACGTCGATGGTGACGTCGTTCGTCGGCCTGGGCCAGGCAGGCCAGCCGCCAGCCGCTGCGCAGCTGCTCGGGCGTGAACGCCCGCTGGTCCAGCCGGGCGACCGGGATCGACCCGTCGGTGACCTGCACCTTGCACTTCTTGCAGGTCCCGTGGCCGCCGCAGGTGGAGTCGATGGCGATGCCGTTCCAGCTCGCGGCGTCGAACACCGTCACGCCGGGCGGCACGCGCACCTCGCGCTCGGCCGGGGTGAAGGAGATCCGCACCCGGCCGACCCCGGCCTCGGCGTCCCCCGTCGGCGCGCTGCCGTGGGCCGGTGCGTCGATCAGTCCTTCACGCCGGTAGGAGTCGCGGTCCAGGCTCACTGCCGGCGCATCACGCGGTCGCGGCCTGCTTGGCCCGGTGGGCGGCGATCCAGGCCGCACCCCACTCGTCGTTGCCGAGCATCAGGTCGCCGGCGCGGACCGCCTCGACCATCTGCGGAGTGCGCGCGTCCATGATCGCCGAGGTCAGCCCGGCCAGCATCGCCATGGGCAGGAAGGTCGAGCCCAGCGCGTGCCGCCCCGGCATGCCGAACGACACGTTGCCCGCGCCGAGCGTCATGTTGACCCCGAACTCCTCGCGGATCAGCGCGATCGCCTCGATGGTCTTCTTGGCGTACGTCGAGTCGGCGCCGACCGGCATCGCGAGCGGGTCGATCACGATGTCGCTCAACGGGATCTCGTAGGTGCCGCAGGCGATGTCGATGATCTTGCGGGTGATCGCCAGCCGCTTGTGCGGGTCCTCCGGGATCTCCTCCTCCTCGTTCGGCAGCGCGATCACGGCCGCGCCGTACCGCTTGACGAGGGGCAGGATCGCGTCCAGCCGCTCCCTCTCGCCGGTCACCGAGTTGACCAGGGCCTTGCCCTCGTAGACGGCCAGCCCGGCGTCGAGCGCCTCCACGACCGAGGAGTCGATGCACAGCGGCAGGTCGGTCAGGCTCTGCACGAGCTTGACCGCCATGGAGAGCAGCTCGGCCTCGTCGGTCAGGGGGACACCCATGTTGACGTCGAGCATCGTCGCCCCGCCGGCCACCTGGGCGTGCACGTCGGCCTCGACGAGGGCCAGGTTGCCCGCGCGCAGCTGCTCCTGGAACTTGGGCCGCCCGGTGGGGTTGATCCGCTCGCCGATGATGCAGAACGGCTGGTCGGCGCCGATCGTGACCTCGCGGGTGGCCGACCGGACGACGGTGTGCTGGAGCTCGGCCGCCATCAGACCGAGGCCAGGTCGCGCGCGCGGCGCTTCTCGATGAGGTCCTTGGCCCGCTTGACCGTCTGCGACGCGTCCGGGGCGTAGGCGTCCGCGCCGACCGCGTCGGCGTACTCCTGCGTCACCGGAGCGCCGCCGACCATGACGATCACCTTGTCGCGCAGGCCGGCCTTCTCGAGGGCGTTGATGTTGGCCTTGAACATCGGCATGGTCGTCGTCAGGAAGGCCGAGAAGCCGACGATGTCCGGCTGGTGCTCCTCGATGGCCGCGATGAACTTCTCCGGCGAGACCTGCACGCCGAGGTCGATCACGTGGAAGCCGGCGCCCTCGAGCATGATGTTGACCAGGTTCTTGCCGATGTCGTGGACGTCGCCCTTCACCGTGCCCATGACGAACGTCCCGACCTGGCGCGCACCGGTGTTGGCCAGCAGGGGCCGGAGCAGGTTCAGCGCGCCGCTCATCGCCCGGCCGGCGATCAGCATCTCGGGCACGAAGAAGTCACCGCGCTCGAACCGGGCGCCGACCTCCTCGAGGGAGGGGATGAGCGCCTCGAAGAGCATGTTCTCCGGGGTCAGCCCGGTGTCCAGTCCCTCCTGGGTGAGCTCGAGCACCCGTGGTGCGTTGCCGATCAGCGTCTCGTCGAACAACGCCTTCAGGATCTCGTCGTGAGTCATGCGGCTCCTGCCTTTCCTGCTCGCCGCGCGCGCGGACTGGAGGGTGGTTGACGACGTGCTGACGGGCCCAGGGGCCCTGCGGTGCGCCGGGCCGGGCCGGCTGAGCTCTCCGGGACGTCGCGGGTGCCGCCCGGCGCGTACCCCAGCCGACGGGACAGCCGGTCGCACGCGGCGACCAGCGTGGCAGCGATGCCGGCCACGTCCTCGCGACCGACGCGCTGCACCGGTCCGGACACCGAGATGCCGGCCACGACCGCGCCGCGGGAGTCCCACACCGGCGCCGCGACGGCGACCAGGCCGGGCTCGAGCTCCTCGTAGGCGCTCGCCCAGCCGAGCTGGCGGACCGGGCCCAGCTCGGCGCGCAGCCGGGCCAGCGGTGACCGTGTCCGGACGTGCGCCGCGGCAGCGGGCCGGTGGGCATCGGCATGGCGCCGAAGGCGTAGAAGAGCTTGCCGACCGCCGAGCAGTGCGCGGGCACGTCGACGTCCAGCCAGTTCATCGCGCCGAGCACGTGCCGTCCGTCGACCTGGGAGACCTGGACGATCTCGGCGCCGTCCGGCACGGCCAGGTTGATCGTCTCGCCGGTCAGCTCACCCAGCCGCTCGAGCGTGGGCCGGGCCAGCTCGGCCAGGTCGCCCAGCCGGTCGTGGCGGACGGCGAACGTCGCGAAGACCGAGCCCGGCGCGAAAGCCCCCGGAGCGGTCCCGCTGCACCAGCTTGTTGCGCTCCAGCGCCTGCAGCAGGCGGGACGTCGTGGAGCGGGCCAGGCCGATCTCGTCGACCAGGGAGGTGAAGCTGCGCGGCTCGGGGGACTCGACGACGGAGACCAGCAGCGCGGCGGCGCGGTCGACGGCCTGGCTGCCCGCCGGCGCTGCCGCCGGGCTGGCGCTTGCGGCCGTGCTGGCCACGCGTCCCCTTCCCGTCAATGTCCCATCTGGTGGAACACCCGTTCCACGAGGCGAGTGTAGGATCGCGCCGAAAAGTCCGTCAAGGCATCCCGGCCGAGCCGGGCGAGGCTGGGAGTGGCGATGTTCCGGAACGAGATGCCGCGCTACGAGATCCTCTCCGAGGACGCCCTCGCGGTACTGGACAAGGGCTGGAAGCGGCTGGTCTCCGAGATCGGCGTGGAGTTCATGTCGGACCGGGCGATCGACCTGTTCCGGCAGGCCGGGCAGCGGGTCGAGGAGCACAACGTCTTCTTCGACCCGGACTTCCTGCTCGAGCAGGTGGCCAAGGCGCCGCGGGAGTTCGACGTGCAGGCCCGCAACCCCGCGCACACGGTGCACATCGGCGGCAACGCCATGGTCTTCGGCGGCGTCTACGGGCCGCCGTTCGTGCGCGACGGGGACGTGCGCCGGGACGCGACGATGGACGACTTCCGCAACTTCACCCGGCTCGCCCAGTCCTTCGACGCGATGGACTCCGCCGGCGGCGTGATCTGCGAGCCGAACGACACCCCGCTGGACTCGCGCCACCTGGACATGACGTACGCCCTGCAGACGCTGACCGACAAGATCTACATGGGCAACGTCGTCTCCGGCCCGAACGCCGTGGACACGATCGCGATGAGCTCGATCCTGTTCGGCGGCCGGGACAAGATCGAGCAGACCCCCGCCACCATCTCCCTGATCAACTGCAACTCCCCGCTGCGCTGGGACGACCGGATGCTCGACGCCCAGTTCGAGTACTGCGCGGCCCGCCAGCCGGTCGTCCTCACGCCGTTCCTGCTGATGGGCGCGATGTCGCCGGTCTCGATCCCCGCGACGCTGACCCAGCAGATGGCCGAGGCGCTGACGGGCATCGCCCTGTCCCAGCTGATCAACCCCGGCTGCCCGGTGATCTTCGGGTCGTTCCTGTCCAACATCGACATGCAGTCCGGGTCCCCGCAGTTCGGGACGCCCGAGTCGGCCGTCGGGCTGCTGTGCACCGGCCAGATCGCCCGCCACTTCGGCCTGCCCGTGCGCTCCGGCGGCGGCCTGACCTCCAGCCAGATGCCGGACGCCCAGGCGGCGTACGAGGGTCTGATGACGATGCTGCCGACGTTCCTGGCCGGCATCAACTGGGTCATGCACACCGCCGGCTGGCTGGACGGCGGCCTGGTCGCGTCGTACGAGAAGTTCGTGATCGACGTTCAGGTCCTGGAGATGCTGCAGGCCGAGTTCCGGCCGCTGGAGATCACCGAGGAGTCGCTCGCCTTCGACGCCCACGAGGAGGTCGGTCACGGCGGGCACTTCCTCGGCGCCGCCCACACCATGGAGCGCTTCCGCACCTGCTTCTACCGCCCGTTCCTGTCCAGCTCGGACAACTACGAGCGCTGGATGCGCAACGGTGCGCGGGACACCGCGGCCCGGGCCGGGGAGATCGTCACCAAGAAGCTGGCCGAGTACGAGCAGCCGCCCCTCGACGACGCCGTGCGCGAGGAGCTCGAGGAGTACGTCGTGCGCCGGCGGCGCGAGCTCGGCGACTGAGCCGTCGCCCCGAGGGCGCCATGGCGCATACAGTCGCGTCATGAGCAACGACGCTGACGGGTCCGAGGCCGGGTCCGGGTCCGGGTCCGCGGGCGGCGTGCAGTCCGTGGACCGCGCCCTGACCATCCTGTCGCTCCTGGCCGAGCGCGGAGACCTCGGCGTCACCGAGATCGCGCGCGGCCTCGGCGTGCACAAGTCGACCGCCTTCCGGCTGGTGGCCACGCTGGAGCGGCACGACATCGTCAGCCAGACCGAGGACCGCGGGAAGTACCGCCTCGGGGTCGGCGTGCTGCGGCTGGCCGGTGCCACCCGGGTGCGTCTGGACCTCGTGCAGGAGAGCCGTCCGGTGACCCACCAGCTGGCGACCACCGTGGGCGAGACGGTCAACATCGTGGTGCTGTCCGGCCAGGAGGCGCTCTACCTCGACCAGGTGGCCGGCCCGTCGGCCCTGCAGATGCACATGTGGGCCGGGCAGCGCGTGCCCGCTGCACGCCACCTCGAACGGCAAGGTGCTGCTGGCCTTCGCCGCGCCGGGCACGGCGGCCCGCCTGCTGCACGACCCGCTGACCCGCTTCACCGAGCGCACGATCGGCAGCGTCGCCGAGCTGGAGGTCGAGCTCGACGTCGTGCGCGAACGCGGCTACGCCGTCGCGGTCGACGAGCTCGAGCAGGGCCTCACCGCGGTGTCGGCGCCGGTCGTGGGCATCGACGGCCAGGTCGTCGCCTCGGTCAGCGCCTCGGGCCCGAGCTTCCGCCTGCCGCCCGACCGGCTGCCGGCGGTCGCGGCTGCGGTGCAGGAGGCGGCGGCCGGGATCTCCCGGCGGCTCGGCTGGCACGGGGTGGTCAACGAGCTGCTGCCCTCCCGGGTCGCCCAGACCCGCTGAGCCCTCCGGCCTCTGTTGCGCTGTGCGCGGGGGTAGTGCGCGAAGCGGTACGCCCGCACTAGGCTCCGCGCGTGGCTGCTGAGGACGCGTACGACGTCGTGATCGTCGGCGGGGGATCGGCCGGATCGGCGCTGGCCAACCGGCTGTCCGCGGACCCGTCGACCCGGGTGCTCGTCCTGGAGGCCGGACGCAGCGACTACCCGTGGGACGTCTACATCCACATGCCGGCCGCGCTGACCTTCCCGATCGGGAACCGGCTCTACGACTGGAAGTACGAGTCGGAGCCGGAGCCGTTCATGAACGGCCGGCGGATCTACCACGCCCGGGGCAAGGTCCTCGGCGGCTCGAGCTCGATCAACGGCATGATCTTCCAGCGCGGCAACCCGCTGGACTACGAGCGGTGGGGCGCCGACCCGGGGATGTCGACCTGGGACTACGCCCACTGCCTGCCGTACTTCAAGCGCATGGAGAGCTGCCTGGCCGCGGCCGCGGACGACGAGTTCCGCGGTCACGACGGGCCGTTGAAGCTCGAGCGTGGCCCGGCTGACAGCCCGCTCTTCCAGGCCTTCTTCGACGCGACCGTCGAGGCCGGGTACCCGCGCACGGACGACGTCAACGGCTACCGGCAGGAGGGCTTCGCCAAGTTCGACCGCAACGTCTACCGGGGCCGGCGCCTGTCCGCGGCGCGGGCGTACCTGCACCCGGTCATGGGCCGGCCGAACCTCACCGTCCGGACCCGGGCCTTCGTCGCCGGCGTGGTCTTCGAGGGCACCCGGGCGGTCGGCGTGCGCTACCGGCAGGGGCGCGGACCGGCCCGGGTCGCGCGGGCCGGCCGGGTCATCCTGTGCGGCGGCGCGATCAACACGCCCCAGCTGCTGCAGCTGTCCGGCGTCGGCAACGCCCGCGAGCTGTCCGCGCTGGGCATCAAGGTCGTGCAGGACCTGCCCGGCGTGGGGGAGAACCTCCAGGACCACCTCGAGGTGTACATCCAGCACGCCTGCACCCAGCCGGTCTCGATGCAGCGGTACCTCAAGCTGCGCTACCGGCTGCCCATCGGTGCCGAATGGTTGTTCCTGCGCAAGGGTCCCGGCGCCACGAACCACTTCGAGGGCGGCGGCTTCGTCCGCAGCAACGACGACGTGCCCTACCCCAACCTGATGTACCACTTCCTGCCCATCGCGGTCCGGTACGACGGGTCCTCACCCGCTGGCGGCGAGGGCTACCAGGTGCACGTCGGCCCGATGTACTCCGACGCCCGCGGCTCGGTGAAGATCACCAGCCGCAACCCGCGGATCCACCCGGCGCTGCGGTTCAACTACCTGTCGACCGAGCAGGACCGCCGCGAGTGGGTCGAGGCCATCCGGGTCACCCGGAACATCCTCAGCCAGCCGGCGCTCGGCGCCGTTCGACGGGGGTGAGGTCTCGCCCGGGGCCGAGGTCGAGACCGACGAGCAGATCCTGGACTGGGTCCGCCGCGACGGCGAGACCGCCCTGCACCCCTCGTGCACCGCCAAGATGGGCACCGACGAGATGTCGGTCCTCGACCCGTCGACCATGGACGTCCGCGGGCTGCAGGGGCTCTCGGTCGTCGACGCCTCCGCCATGCCGTACGTGACCAACGGCAACATCTACGCGCCGGTGATGATGCTGGCCGAGAAGGCGGCCGACCTCATCCTCGGGAACACGCCGCTGGCGCCGGACCCGGCGGTGTTCTACCGGCACCAGCCGGCCCAGCCGGCCTAGCCGGCTCGACCGGTCTGGGCGAGCGCGGGTCGGTCAGCGGAAGACGACCGTGCGGGTGCCGTTCATCAGCACCCGCCGCTCGGCGTGCCAGCGGACGGCGCGGGCCAGGACCTGCGCCTCGACGTCGCGGCCGGCCTCGACGAGCTGGTCCGGCTCGAGCTGGTGGTCGACCCGCGTGACGTCCTGCTCGATGATCGGCCCCTCGTCCAGGTCGTCGGTCACGTAGTGCGCCGTCGCGCCGACCAGCTTGACGCCGCGGACGTGGGCCTGGTGGTAGGGCTTGGCGCCCTTGAAGCTGGGCAGGAACGAGTGGTGGATGTTGATCACCCGGCCGGCCAGGCGGTGGGACAGCTCGGGGGAGAGCACCTGCATGTACCGCGCGAGCACCAGCAGCTCGATGTCCAGCGAGTCGACCAGCTCCAGCAGCGCGGTCTCGGCCTCGGCCTTGGTCTCGGCCGAGATCGGGATGTGGTGGAACGGCACGCCGTAGGTCTTGGCCATCGGCTCCAGGTCGGTGTGGTTCGACACCACGGCGGACACCTCGATCGGCAAGGACGCCGCTGGAGTGCCGGAAGAGCAGGTCGTTCAGGCAGTGGCCGAACTTGGACACCATGAGCATGGTGCGGGTCGGCGTGGCCCGGTCGACCAGCTCCCAGGTCATCCCGAAGGAGTCGGCGACATGCGTGAAGGCGGCCCGCAGCTCGGCCAGGTCGCCGCCCCCGGCGATCTCGGCGACGACGCGCATGAAGAAGCGGCCGGTCTCCCGGTCGTCGAACTGCTGGCTGGACAGGATGTTGCCGCGATGCTGCACCAGGTAGCTGCTCACCGCGAAGACCAGACCGGGCCGGTCGGAGCAGGACGACGGTCAGCACGAACTCGTGTCCGGGCTGCGGGCGGGGCGGCATCGAGGCCTCCAACTCGGGTTGAACCGCTGTTTAGTCGAAGCGTAGCCGGCGTGACAGCCAGGTAACGGCTGCGTCCCGTCCCGGCGGAGGCCATTGACAGCCCTCGCGGACCGCAACGAGCATAGGGCCGGGCCGAGCGAATTGCGTATGCCGCAACCCTGGAGCGACATGTGAACCAGCTCTACATCGACGGCACCTGGCGGAGCGCCGCGGACGGCGGCACCCGAGAGATCCGCTGCCCCGCCGACGGCCAGCTGGTGGCCACCGTCGCGGAGGGGACCGCCGCCGACGCCGCAGCGCGGTCGCGCGCCGCCCGCCGGGCGTACGACGAGGGGCCCTGGCGCTCGACGACCGAGCGCGAGCGGGGCCAGCTGCTGTTCCGTGCTGGCCGACGTCATCGACCGCGACCGCAAGGTCTTCAGCCCGGGCCGAGTCGCTGGACACCGGCAAGCGGCTGGTCGAGGCCGACTACGACATGGACGACGTGATCGCCTCGATCCGCTACTACGCGGGGATCGGCGGGCACCGACGCCGGCCGGGTCGTCGACACCGGCAGCGCCGACTGCGATCAGCCGGATCGTCTACTCACCGGTCGGCGTCTGCGCGCTGATCACGCCGTGGAACTACCCGCTGCTGCAGACCTCCTGGAAGGTCGCGCCCGCCCTGCTCGCCGGCAACACCTTCGTCCTGAAGCCGAGCGAGCTGACGCCGTCGACGGCCGGCCTGCTGATGGAGGCGCTGGAGGAGGTCGGGCCTGCCGCCCGGTGTCGGCAACCTCGTGCTGGGCGCGGGCGCCGGTCGTCGGGGCACCGCTCACCTCCGACCCGGGCGTGGACATGGTGTCAGCTTCACCGGCGGCGCTCGTCAGCGGCCGGCGGGTGATGGCCGAGGCCGCGGCCACGGTCAAGCGGGTCGCGCTCGAGCTCGGCGGCAAGAACCCGAACGTCGTCTTCGCCGACGCCGACTTCGACACCGCCGCTGGACATGGCGCTGACCGCGGTCTTCCTGCACTCCGGGCCAGGTCTGCTCGGCCGGCGCGCGCCTGATCGTGCAGGAGAGCATCCACGACAGGTTCGTCGACGCCCTGGTCGAGCGGGCCGACCAGATCCGGCTCGGCGGCCCGTTCGACCCGCGAGGCCGAGACCGGCACGCTGATCTCGCGCGGCCCACCGGGACAAGGTCGAGGCGTACGTCGCGGCCGGGCTGGCCGAGGGCGCGGTGCTGCGCTGCGGCGGCCGGCGCCCGGACGATCCCGACGCTGGCCGACGGCTTCTTCTACCTGCCGACCATCCTGGACGGCTGCGACCAGAGCATGTCGGTCGTCCACGACGAGTCGTTCGGCCCGGTGCTGACCGTCGAGACGTTCACCGACGAGGACGACGCCGTACGGATCGCCAACGACACGCGTCTACGGCCTCGCCGGCGCGGTCTGGACCCAGGACGCCGGCAAGGCCCAGCGGGTCGCCGAGCGGCTGGAGCACGGCACGGTCTGGATCAACGACTACCACCCGTACGTCCCGCAGGCCGAGTGGGGCGGCTTCAAGCAGTCCGGCAACGGCCGCGAGCTCGGGCCCGACCGGACTGGCGGAGTACCGCGAGACCAAGCACATCTGGCAGAACATCGACCCCGTCGCCGCAGGGCTGGTTCGGCAGCGGGGCCGCGGACGGCGAGCGAGCGCCCGCCCAGGACACGGAGGCCAGCACGTGACGACACCGACCACCTCGACCCCCGATCTCCGGGTGAGCACCACGGACCGCGGCGCGGCCGAGCTGTCGGTCCAGAACCTGTGGAAGGTCTTCGGCGCCCGGCCGGAGCAGGTCACGCAGGACGAGGGCCTGCGCGGCGTCTCGACCCGGGAGATCAAGGAGCGCACCGGCTGCGTGGCCGCGGTCCGCGACGTGAGCTTCGAGGTCGGCCACGGCGAGGTGTTCGTCGTCATGGGCCTGTCCGGGTCGGGCAAGTCCACGCTGGTCCGCTGCCTCACCCGGCTGATCGAGCCGACGGCCGGCTCGGTGGTCTTCCAGGGGTCGGACGTGACGAAGGCGTCCGAGAACGAGCTGCGGGACCTGCGCCGCAAGAAGGTGTCGATGGTCTTCCAGCACTTCGGCCTGCTGCCGCACCGGCGAGTGGTCGACAACGTCGCGTACGGCCTGGAGATCCGCGGCGTCGGCAAGGCCGAGCGGCTGAAGCGGGCCGGCGAGGTGACCGAGCTGGTCGGCCTGTCCGGCTACGAGCAGCTCCTACCCCGACCAGCTCTCCGGCGGCATGCAGCAGCGCGTGGGCCTGGCCCGGGCGCTGGCCACGGACCCGGAGATGCTGCTGTTCGACGAGCCGTTCTCGGCCCTCGACCCGCTGATCCGCCGGGACATGCAGAACGAGGTCATCCGGCTCCACCACGAGGTGGGCAAGACGATGGTCTTCATCACCCACGACCTGGCCGAGGCGCTCAAGCTGGGCGACCGCATCCTGATCATGCGCGACGGCGCGCCGGTGCAGATCGGCACGTGGCGACGAGCTGGTCGGCAACCCGGCCGACGACTACGTGCGCGACTTCGTCCACGACGTCAACCGGGCCGACGTGCTGACGCTGAAGTGGATCATGCGCCCGCTGGCACCGGGCGAGGCCACCGACGGTGCCGAGCTCGGCCCGGACGTGGTCATCCGGGAGGCCGTGCGGGAGGTCCTCGCCAGCAACCGGCCGGTGAAGGTCGTGCAGGACGGCCAGCTGCTCGGGGTCGTGGGCGAGGACGAGATCCTCGACGCGATGGTCGGCAGCCCGGCCGGTCGACGCGCCCCCGACGCTGAGCGCGGTCTGATGGTCACCCTCGCGCCGACCCGGGCGCCGGCGCCCGCGCAGGTGCGGTCGCGCGAGCGCACGCACGTGCCGCGGTGGGCGATGGTCCTGGCCGTTCTCGTCGTCTGGGTCCTCCTGTACGCGCTGCTCAAGGGGCGCAGCACCCTGGCCCTCGCGTCGTCCGACATGTCGCGGGCGCAGAGCAAGCTCAACGACCTGAACAACTGGGTCAGCGACAACCAGAACTCCAACCCGCTGTTCCTCTACTTCTTCAACGAGATCCGGGCGTTCATCGACTGGCTCGTCACCGGGATGCAGCACCTGATCTCCCAGCCCGTGGGCACCCGGCCGCTGCCGATCATCGGCTGGCTCGGCGTGCTGGCGATCATCGGCTTCTTCTCCTGGGTCTGGGGCAGCGCCCGGGTCGCCCTGCTCGCGGTGGCCGGCTTCACCTTCATGGGCCTGCAGGGCCTGTGGCAGGAGAGCATGGACACCCTGGCCCTCACGCTGGTCGCGGTGCTGGTCTCGCTCGTCATCGGCATCCCGCTCGGGGTGTGGTCCGGGGTCTCGCGCCGCTTCGAGGCGATCATCACCCCGGTCCTGGACTTCATGCAGATCCTGCCGACGTACACGTACCTGCTGCCGCTGGCCCTGGTGTTCCTGATCGGCCCGGCGACCGCGGTCATCGCCACGGTCATCTACGCGACGCCGCCGGTGGTCCGGCTCACCGCCCACGGCATCCGCGAGGTGCCGGCGACGACCGTCGAGGCGGCCGAGAGCCTGGGCTCCACCGGCCGGCAGAAGCTGCTGAAGGTGCTCATGCCGATGGCTCGCCGGACCACGGTGGTCGGCATCAACCAGACGATCATGTCGGCGCTGGCGATGGTCACGATCGCCGCTCTGGTCGGCGCGCCGGGGCTGGGGCAGGTCCGTGCTGCAGGCGCTGGAGAGCCTGGACGTCGGCACCGCCGCCAACGCCGGCCTGGCCATCGTGCTGATGGCGATCATCCTCGACCGGGTCACCAACGCCGCGGCCGTGCACGGCCAGGTGATGCGCCGGGCGGAGGGCACGACGGCCGCCCGGCTGCGGCGTCCGCTGATCATCGCCGCCGCGGTGCTGACCGCCGCCCTGGCCTACGCGTCGTACACGTATCTGTGGGCCGCGCAGTTCCCCGGCGACGGCGCGAACCACGGTGTGGGCTCGGCCATCATCAGCGGCACCACCTCGGCGACGAACTGGGTGCAGCAGACCACCTCGTCCGGCGTCACCAACGCGCTCAAGAACGCCGTGACGCTGCACCTGCTCAACCCGCTGCAGTCCCTGCTCGACAGCTCGCCGTTCTGGGTGACCGGCCTGGCCATCATGGGCATCGCCCTGATCCTGGCCGGCGTGCGGGCGACGGTCTGGACGGGCGTCTGCCTGGCGCTGATCATCGGTCTCGGCCTGTGGCAGGACTCGATGGACACGCTGGCCGCCACGCTGGTGGCCACCGTGGCCACGATGGTCCTCGGTGTCGTGGTCGGCGTCTGGACCGGCCGCAGCGCGGCGGCGAACCGCGTGATCCGGCCGATCCTCGATGCGCTGCAGACGATCCCGGCGTTCATCTACCTGGTGCCGCTGCTGGCGCTGTTCGGCGCCGGCCCGGTTCACCGGCATCGTGGCCGGTGTCCTGTACGCCGCGCCGGTGGCGATCAAGATCATCGCCGACGGCATCCGCAACGTCTCGCCCACGACGGTCGAGGCGGCCCGCTCCGCCGGGTCGAGCACCTGGCAGGTGATCACCAAGGTCCAGCTGCCGATGTCGGCGCGCACCCTGGTGCTGGCCACCAACCAGGGCATCATCTACGTCCTGTCCATGGTCGTGATCAGCGGCCTGTCCGGCAGCGGGGCCCTCGGCTTCGACGTCGTGCAGGGCTTCACCCAGATCAGCCTGTTCGGCAAGGGGCTGGCCGCCGGGCTGGCCATCGTGCTGCTCGGCGTGATGCTCGACCGGATCACCCGCGGAGCCGCGGACCGCACGCGGCGCCACCCGCATGATCGCCCGAGCCTGAACCAAGGGACCTCGTCCGTCGCACACCCATCGCCAGTCGATGGCCAACCTGAAGGGCAACACAGCATGGGACGTTGGAACGCACGGAAGGTCACCGGCCGAGCCGCCGGTGCCGTCGCGGTCGTGGTGGCCGGGGCCCTGGCCCTGACCGCGTGCGGGGGAGCGAAGGTCGGCGCCAGCAGCAGCAGCGGCGGGTCGTCCGGCAGCAAGACCAAGGCCTGCGGCACGGTCAACCTGGCCGACAACGCCTGGGTCGGCTACGAGGCCGACCTCGCGCTGGTCTCGTACGTCATGACCACCAAGCTGCACTGCACGGTCAAGGTCAGCCACATCAACGAGCAGGTGTCGTGGCAGGGCTTCGGCAGCGGCCAGATCGACGCCATCCTGGAGAACTGGGGTCACGAGGACCTGGTCGCGAAGTACATCACCCAGCAGAACGTCGCCGAGGACGCCGGCCAGACCGGCCTCAAGGGCATCATCGGCTGGTACGTCCCGCCGTGGATGGCCCAGAAGTACCCCGACATCACCAACTGGCAGAACCTCAACAAGTACGCGTCGATGTTCAAGACCTCGGAGTCCGGTGGTCAAGGGCCAGCTGCTCGACGGCGACCCGTCGTACGTCACCAACGACGCAGGCGCTGGTCAAGAACCTGCACCTGAACTACAAGGTGGTCGCAGGGTGGCAGCGAGGCCGCGCTGATCACAGAGCTTCCGGTCCGCGCAGCAGAACAAGAAGCCGCTGCTGGCCTACTTCTACGAGCCGCAGTGGTTCTTCAACGAGGTGCCGCTGGTCAAGGTGAACCTGCCGGCGTACACGCCCGGGCTGTGACGCGAACGCCGCGAAGGTCGCGTGCGACTACCCGCCGTACAACCTGAACAAGATCGTGGCGACCAAGTTCGCCAACTCCGGCTAGCCCGGCGTACACCGTGGTCAAGAACTTCACGCTGGACCAACGAGCAGCAGAACACCGTCTCGAAGTACATCGCCGTGGACAAGATGACCGACGACGCGGCCGCCGCGAAGTTCTTCGCGGCCAACCCGTCGGTGGAGACCCAGTGGCTGCAGGGGACCGGCGTCAGCTGAGAACCCTTGCGGCTCAACGCCGCGGTCACGTCCGGCCGCATCCGCCGGACGTGACCGCGGCCGCTTGACGGCGGATCGGACACCGAGCAGGATGGGTGTCGCGTTCGCCATCACGCGACGCCAGTAGCACCATACGCAACAACGGCACTCGTCAGGCAATCTGCAGACCGGCTAGGGGAGACAGACATCGTGAGCACCGTTCCCAGCGAGCGCCCGCGTCGTGGTCATCGGGGCCGGGATCGTCGGCAACAGCCTGGTCCACCACCTGGCCCGGCTCGGCGTGCGCGACATCGTGCAGATCGACAAGGGGCCGCTGCCCAACCCCGGCGGCTCGACCGGCCACGCCTCGAACTTCATCTTCCCGGTCGACCACTCCCGGGAGATCACCGACCTGACGCTCGACTCGATGCGGCAGTACAAGGAGCTCGGGGTCTTCACCCGAGTCCGGTGGCTTCGAGATCGCCCGCACCGAGGAGCGGATGGAGGAGCTGCGCCGGCGGATGTCCAGCGCGCAAGGCCTGGGGGATCGAGGCCTCGCTCGTCAGCCCCGGAGTTCGTCAAGGAGAAGGTCCCGTTCATCGAGACCGACCAGTTCATCGGCGCGTTCTGGACGCCGAGCGTGGGCGTGGTCGACTCGCTGCGCGCCGGCACGCTCATGCGCGAGCGGCGCCCTGGCCACCGGCGCCCTGACCGTCGTGCCGAACGTCGAGGTCACCGACCTGGACGTGGTCGACGGCCGGATCCGCAGCGTGCACACCGACCAGGGCGACGATCGAGGCCGAGCAGGTCGTCATCGCCTGCGGCGTCTGGAGCCCCAAGATCGGCGACATGGCCGGGCATCTCGATCCCGCTGACGCCCGCGGTGCACCAGATGATCAGCGTCGGCCCGTGCCCGCAGCTGGCCGAGCGCGAGGGCGAGATCTCCTTCCCGATCGTCCGCGACATGGACACCTTCTGCTACGAGCGCCAGCACGGCGCCGACATGGAGGTCGGCTCCTACGCCCACCGGGCGATCCTGATGGCGCCCGAGGACATCCCCTCGATCGAGCAGGCCAGCCTGTCGCCGACCGAGATGCCGTTCACCTCGGACGACTTCGACCCGCAGCTGGAGCAGGCCTACGAGCTGATGCCGGAGCTGCTCGGCGCCGAGGGCGCCGAGATGCGCTACGCCATCAACGGCCTGCTGTCCCTGACCTGCGACGGCAGCCCGATCCTGGGCGAGAGCCTGGTCAAGGGCCTGTGGACCGCGGCCGCGGTGTGGATCAAGGAGGGCCCGGGCGTCGGTCGGGCGGTCGCCGAGTGGATGGTCGCAGGGCCACTCCGAGATCGACGTCAGCCACAGCGACATCGCCCGCTTCCACCCCCACCAGATGCGCCGCGAGCACACCCGGCTGCGCACCACCGAGTCGTTCATCAAGACCTACGGCATCGTGCACCCCGTCGGAGCAGTACGAGTCCGACCGCGACATGCGGCTCGCGCCCGATGCACGAGTCGCAGAAGAAGCTCGGCGCGGTCTTCTTCGAGACCGCCGGCTGGGAGCGCCCGCACTGGTACGAGTCCAACGCCGGCCTCGTCGAGCAGTACGGCGACGCCGTCATGCCGCGCGAGCACGAGTGGGACGCGCGCTGGTGGAGCCCGATCATCAACGCCGAGCACCTGCGCATGCGCGAGGCGGCCGGCGTCATCGACCTGAGCGCCTTCCAGATCCTCGACATCGAGGGTCCGGGCGCGCTGGACTCGCGTGCAGCGGGCCTGCGTCGCGCAGTGCGACGTCGCGGTCGGCCGGGTCATCTACACGCCGGTGCTCGACGCCAAGGGCGGCTTCAAGTCCGACCTGACCGTGATGCGGCTGGGCGAGGACCACTTCCGGGTCGTCACCGGCGGCGCGCACGGCCGCGCCGACAGCAAGTGGTTCTCCGACCAGCCTCGCCGACGACGCCACGCTGACCGACCGCACCGACGAGGTCTCGACGATCGGCCTGTGGGGGCCGCGGGCGCGCGACATCCTCGGCCGGCCTGACCGACGCCGACGTCTCCGACGCCGGCTTCCGGCTTCCTGACCTGCCGGGAGATCTCGGTCGGCGGCATCGACCGTGCTGGCCTCCCGGATCTCCTACGTCGGCGAGCTCGGCTGGGAGCTGTACGTCGCGGCCGACGACGCCGCGGCGCTCTGGGAGAGCCTGCTCGAGGCCGGCGCGCAGCACGGCGCCGTGCCGGTCGGCATCGGCGTCTACGGCACGACCGGCCGGATCGAGAAGGGCTACCGCGCCTTCGGCGTACGAGCTCGACGCCGAGCGGTCGATCGTCGAGGCGGGCATGCAGCGGCCCAAGGTCAAGGCCGCCGACTTCGTCGGCCGGGAGGCCTACCTGGCGCAGCGCGAGGAGGCAGCCGAAGGCGGTGCTGTGCACGCTGACGGTCGACGACCACACCTCGGCGTCCGGCGTGAAGCGGTACATGCTCGGCGGCGAGCCGATCCTCACGCGCGCCGGTGAGCCCCTGACCGACGGGCACGGCCGCCACCCCTACGTCACCAGCGCCGGCTCGGCCCCGTCGCTGGGCAAGCACGTGCTGCTGGCCTACCTGCCGCCCGCGCGAGGCGGTGGTCGGCAACCGAGCTGGCGGTGTCCGTACATGGAGGAGCTCTACCCGGTGACCGTCGGCTCGGTCGACGTCACCGCCGCTGTTCGACCCGACCAACGAGCGGATCCGCTGATGGCCGACGTCCTCGTCTGCGTCAAGCGCGTGGTCGACTCCACCGGCAAGGTCACCCTGAGCCGAGGACGGGCAGTCGATCGACGGCCGGTACGCCGGCTACACCGCTGAGCCGGCACGAGGAGTGCGCGATCGAGCTGGCCGTGCAGGCGGCCAAGGCGCACCGGCGGGTCGTCGACGGTCGTGACGCTCGGCGACGACGACGCGGAGGAGCAGCTGCGCACCGCCCTCGCCATGGGCGTCGACGCGGCGACCCACATCGTCGCCGACGCGGGCCGGCTGCGGCCCGGCCGACGTGGCCCGGGAGCTGGCGGCCGTCGGTCCGCGACCACGAGGCGGCCGGCCGCTCGTACGGCCTGATCCTGCTGGGCAACGACGCCGCCGACAGCGGCGACTTCCAGGTCGGCATCCGGCTCGCCCACGAGCTCGGCCGGCCGGTCGTCAACGGCGCCAACACCGTCGAGATCGAGGACGACCGGGTGATCGCGGTCGTCAACGGCCCGGACGGGCACGAGACCTACGACGTCCCGCTGCCGGCCGTCGTCACCGTCCTCGAGGGCGGCGTCGAGCCGCGGTACCCGAGCGTCCCCGGACGGATGAAGGCCAAGCGGGTCGCGATCGAGCAGCGCGCGAGCCGGCGGCCGGAGCTCGTCGGCCCCTCGCGCGTGCGGCTGCGGCTGCCCGAGCCGCCGCCGTCGCAGGTGCAGATCCTGGGCACCGGCAAGGACGCGGCCGCGCGCCGTCGTCGACCTGCTTGGAGAAGCTGGGGGTGATCAGCCGATGATGCCTCGTCCTGGTCGAGCAGACGCGTCGCCGGCGCCCTGGTCGACGTCTCCGGCGAGGCACTGACCTTCGCTCGGAGCCTGTCCGGCGCCGGTGACGGCGTGCCGGTCGACGCCGTCGTGCGTCGGGCGGCCCGGCGACGCGCTCGTGCAGGAGCTGGCGGCGTACGGCGTCCGGGCACCGTCCACGCGCTGACCGGAGCGGCCTTCGAGGCCTTCTCCGGCGCCGCCTGGGCGTCCGGGCTGGACAGCGTGCTGTCCGCCACCGGTGACTCGGTCGTCGTGCTGGCCGCCGGCTCGCCGCGCGGCAACGAGGTGCTGGCCCACCTGGCCGCGCGCCGCGGCGTCGCGATGGCGGCCAACGTCGTGGCCGTCGACGGCCAGCAGCCGCTCACGGTCACCCGTCAGGTCGTCGGCGGCTCCGCCTTGGAGGACATGCAGCCTCACCGACGGCCCGCGATCCTCACCGTCGCCGGGCACGCGGTCGAAGCCTCGCCGGCCCGACGCGCCGGGCCCGGCGACCGTCGTCGTCGAGCAGCCCGCCGGTGGCCGCCGAGGATCTGGTGGCCCGGGTCGTGTCCGGTCTCCGACCCGGAGCCGGACATGTCGGGGAGCCTGAAGTCGGCGCGCGTCGTGGTCGGCGCCGGCCGCGGCGCCGGCGGCGCCGACGGCTTCGGCGACCTGGTCGAGCTGGCGAGCTGCTCGGCGGCGCGCTCGGCGTCTCCCGGGTCGTGACCTCGCTCGGCTGGCGCCCCCATCACGAGCAGGTGGGCCAGACCGGCTCGAAGGTCTCGCCCGACCTCTACGTCGCCTGCGGCATCAGCGGGGCGATCCAGCACTGGGTCGGCATGTCGTCGGCCAAGACGATCCTCGCGATCAACACCGACGCCGAGGCGCCGATGGTCACCAAGGCGCACTACGCCGTCATCGGCGACCTGCACGAGGTCGTGCCGGCGATCAACGAGGAGATCCGGCGGCGTCGCGGCTGAGCCGCGGACGGGTGATGCTGGGCTCATGACCGGATCCGTCCTGGCCCTGCGCATCCACCCGGTCACGGGGGAGGCCGCGGTCGAACTCGACTCCGTCGGCGTCGGCGTGCACGGGTTGGACGGCGACCGGCGCAAGGGCGCGCCCGTGCACCTGGTCAGCGAGCAGGCGCTGGCCCGCTCCGACGATCCGCCGCCCCGGGCCAACCTCCTGATCGACCTGACCGAGGGCGACGAGCGGGACTGGATCGGCCAGGACATCGAGGTCGGCTCGGTCGTCCTGCACATGCCCGGGCACCGCGAGCACTGCCTGGGTGTCTACGCCGAGGTGGTCACGCCGGGCCGGATCAACCTCGGCGACGTGGTCAGCCGCGCCCGACTAGGCTCGTCGGCGTACATCCGATCGGCGCCGGCCCCGGCGCCGTCTGCGTCCCGAGGAGTCAGCGTGTCCGCCCAGATCACCGTGACCGTCGCCGGCAGCGAGCGATCGGTGACCGGAGGGCACGACGGCCGGCGACCTGTTCCCCGACGCGCCAGCGCGGCCCCGCACGCCGTCGTCGTCGCCCGCGTCGGCGGGCGAGCTGCGCGACCTCGCCACGAGCTGCCGACGGTGACGAGGTCGAGCCGGTCACCCTGGACTCGCCCGACGGGCTCATGCGTGCTGCGGCACTCGGCCGCACACGTCCTGGCCCAGGCCGTGCAGCAGGTCAACCCGCAGGCCCGGCTCGGCATCGGCCCGCCCGATCCGCGACGGGTTCTACTACGACTTCGACGTGGCCGAGCCGTTCACCCCCGAGGACCTGAAGGCCCTCGAGAAGGCCATGCAGCGGATCGTCAACGAGTCGCAGAGCTTCCGGCGCCGGGTCGTGTCCGACGACGAGGCGCGGGCCGAGCTCGCCGGCCGAGCCGTACAAGCTGGAGCTGATCGGCCTGAAGGGCGGCTCCGACGTCCAGGTCGCCGCAGGCGGCCGAGGGCGCGGACGCCGAGGTGGGCGGCGGCGAGCTCACGATCTACGACAACCTGCGCCGGGACGGCTCGGTCGCCTGGCGGACCTCTGCCGAGGGCCGCACGTGCCGACCACCAAGGTGATCAGCAACGCGTTCGCGCTGATGCGCTCCGGCGGCGCCTACTGGCGGGGGAGTGAGAAGAACCCGCAGCTGCAGCGGATCTACGGCACCGCCTGGCCGACCAAGGACGACGCTGAAGGACTACACCGACCGGCTGGCCGAGGCCGAGCGGCGCGACCACCGCAGGCTCGGGCAGGAGCTCGACCTGTTCTCCTTCCCGGACGAGCTCGGCTCCGGCCTCGCGGTCTTCCACCCCAAGGGCGGCATCCTGCGCAAGGTGATGGAGGACTACTCGCGCCAGCGGCACGTGAGGCCGGGCTACGACGTTCGTCTACACCCCGCACATCACCAAGGGCGCGCTGTACGAGACCAGCGGGCACCTCGACTGGTACCGCGACGGGCATGTTCCCGCCGATGCACGTCGACGCGGAGTACGCCGAGGACGGCAGTCGGTCCGCAAGCCGGGGCAGGACTACTACCTGAAGCCGATGAACTGCCCGATGCACTGCCTGATCTTCGATGCGCGCGGCCGCTCCTACCGCGAGTTGCCGTTGCGGCTGTTCGAGTTCGGGTCGGTCTATCGCTACGAGAAGTCCGGCGTCATCCACGGGCTGACCCGGGTCCGCGGCATGACCCAGGACGACGCGCACATCTACTGCACCGCGCGAGCAGATGCGCGACGAGCTCCGCTCGCTGCTGACAGTTCGTGCTGAACCTGTTGCGGGACTACGGTCTGGACGACTTCTACCTCGAGCTCTCGACCAAGGACCCGGACAAGTTCGTCGGGTCGGACGAGGTCTGGGAGGAGGCCACCAGCACCCTGGCCGAGGTCGCCGCGGAGTCCGGGCCTGGAGCTGGTCCCCGACCCGGGAGGCGCGGCGTTCTACGGGCCGAAGATCTCGGTGCAGGCGCGCGACGCGATCGGCCGGACCTGGCAGATGTCCACGATCCAGCTCGACTTCAACATGCCCGCGCGGTTCGGGCTCACCTACCAGGGCGGCGACGGCGAGCGGCACCAGCCGGTGATGATCCATCGCGCGCTGTTCGGCTCGGTCGAGCGGTTCATCGCGGTGCTGACCGAGCACTACGCCGGTGCTTTCCCGCCCTGGCTCGTCGCCGGTGCAGGTGGTCGGCGTACCGGTCAGCGACGACTACGTCGACTACCTGCAGGATGTCGCAAAGCGCTTGCGGGACAACGGGATTCGCGTCGAGGTCGATGCCTCCGACGACCGGATGCCGAAGAAGATCCGCAACGCCAGCAAGGCCAAGATGCCGTTCGTCCTGATCGCGGGCGAGGAGGACGCCGGCAAGGGCGCGGTGAGCTTCCGCTATCGCGACGGCTCGCAGCGCAACGGCGTGCCGGTCGAGGAGGCGGTCGAGGAGATCCTGGCCGCCGTACGCGACCGGGTCGCAGGTCTGAGCGTGCCGGGCGCTGCCGAGGAGCGCGGTCGACGGATCGACCCGCCGGCGAGCTACGTCGGGCGACCCGGACGGGTTCGAGCGGCTCTGGACGCCGCACCGGATGGTCTACCTGGACGGCAGAACAAGCCGGAGCGACCCCGACGACCCGGCCCAGTGCCCGTTCTGCGCGGTCGCCCACACGCAGCGACGAGGACGGGCTCATCCTCCGGCGCGGTGAGCTCGACCTACGCGGTGCTGAACCTCTACCCGTACAACCCGGGCCACGTGATGATCTGCCCGTACCGGCACGTCGCGCTCTACGACGAGATCACCGACGCCGAGCGCGAGGAGATGGCCGCGCTGACGCAGCAGGCGATGCGGGCGCTCCGTCGGGTGGCCGCAGCCGCACGGGTTCAACATCGGGATGAACCAGGGGCCGTCGCCGGCGCCGGCATCGCCGCCCACCTGCACCAGCACGTCGTGCCGCGCTGGGCCGGCGACGCGAACTTCCTGCCCATCGTCGCGCGGACCAAGGCGCTGCCTCAGCTGCTCGGCGACACCCGCCAGCGGCTCGCCAACGCCTGGCCCGCCACCCCCTGACCCCCGACTGTCCTGGCCGTCAGAACCGGGTTTGGCCGTCGAAACCGGGTTTTCCGCGTCGGATTCGCGCCAGAACCCGGAGTGGACGGCCAAACCCGGACTCGACGGCCAGGAGCTAGGGGGCGGTGGTGGTGACCGAGGCGGCGACGTGCGCCGGCATCGGCTCGTGCCGGAGGTAGCTCCGGTCGAAGGTGCCGGTGCCGTGCGAGATCGAGCGCAGGTCGATCGCGTAGCGGGTGATCTCGGTCTGCGGGACCTCGGCCCGGACCACGCTGCGGCCGGCCCCCACCGGCTCGGTGCCGGTGACCCGGCCGCGCCGGGTGGACAGGTCGCTCATCACGGCGCCGACGTACTCGTCGGCCACGCTGACCTCGACCTCGTCCATCGGCTCCAGCAGCGACACCGGCGGCCTGCTGGCCGCCTCGCGCAGCGCCAGCGCGCCCGCGCTCTGGAACGCCATGTCGCTGGAGTCGACCGAGTGCGCCTTGCCGTCGACCAGCGTGACCCGGATGTCGACACGCGGGTAGCCGGCCAGGACGCCGCGCTCCATCTGGGCCCGCACGCCCTTCTCGACGCTGGGGATGAACTTGCGGGGCACGGAGCCGCCGACCACCTTGTCGACGAACTCGAAGCCCTCGACCGGAGTCCGAGCGGCTCGACCGTGATGTCGCAGACGGCGTACTGCCCGTGGCCGCCGCTCTGCTTGACGTGCCGCCCGTGGCCGGTGGCCGGCCCGGCGAACGTCTCGCGCAGCGACACCCGCAGCGGCACCGAGGTGACCTGCACGCCGTACCGGCTGGAGAGCCGGTCGAGCAGCACGTCGACGTGGGCCTCACCCATGGTCCACAGCACGAGCTGATGGGTCTCCGGGTTGTTCTCCAGCCGCAGCGTCGGGTCCTCGACGACCAGCCGCTGCAGGCCCTGCGACAGCTTGTCCTCGTCGGACTTGGTCGCCGCGGCGATCGCCACCGGCAGCAACGGGTCGGGCAGCACCCATGGCTCGACCAGTGCGGGGTCGTCCTTGTCGGACAGCGTGTCGCCCGTCTCGGCCCGGGCGAGCTTCGCGACCGCGCAGATGTCGCCGGCGATGCACTCGGTCACCGGTCGCTGGGTCGCGCCCAGCGGGCTGGACAGCGCGCCGACGCGCTCGTCCAGGTCGTGGTCCTCGTGGCCGTCGATCGTGGGGCGTGCTCCTGGCGAAGCGGTCCAGGTGCCCGGAGACGTGCACGGTCGTGTCCGGACGCAGGGTCCCGGAGAACACCCGGACCAGGCTGAGCCGGCCGACGTACGGGTCGGACGTCGTCTTGACGACCTCGGCGACGAGCGGGCCGGCCGGGTCGCAGAGTCAGCGGCGCCTTCGGCGAGCCGTCCGGCGAGGTCACGGCCGGCAGCGGGTGCTCCAGCGGCGAGGGGAACGCCTGGGTCAGGATCTCCAGGATCTCCTGCCGTGCCGATGCCCTGCAGCGAGCGCGGCGGCCAGCACCGGGATAGAAGGACCCCCGCGCCACGGCACGCTCCAGGTCCGGGATCAGCACGTCGAGGCCGATCTCCTCGCCCGGCAGGTAGCGGTCCATCAGCGAGTCGTCCTCGGACTCCTGGATGACCGCCTCGATCAGCTCGTTGCGCCGGTTCTCGATGAGCTCGACGTGCTCGGCCTCCGGCGCCGTGGGCGACCCGCGTCGCCGGAGGAGTAGTCGAAGACCTGCTGGGAGAGCAGGCCGATCAGCCCGGCGACCGCCCTCGTCCTCGCCGTGCACCGGCAGGTAGAGCGGCAGGACGCCCTCGCCGAACACCCGCTGGCAGACCGCGAGCGACTCGTCGAAGTCGGCGCGGGCCTGGTCCAGCTTGGTGATCACGACGGCGCGCGGCATGCCGACCGCCGCGCACTCCTCCCAGAGCATCCGGGTCGCGCCGTCGACGCCGTCGACCGCCGAGACGACGAACAGCGCGGCGTCGGCCGCCCGCAGCCCGGCCCGCAGCTCGCCGACGAAGTCCGCGTAGCCCGGGAGCGTCGAGCAGGTTCACCTTGATGCCCTGCGTGGACGAACGGCGCGAGGGCCAGAGCCGACCGAACGCTGCTGGCGGTGCTCCGCGTCGTCGTGGTCGGTGACCGTCGTGCCGTCCTCGACCCGGCCGGCGCGGTTGAGCATCGTCCCGGCCGCGACGAGGAGGGCCTCGGCGAGCGTGGTCTTGCCGGCTCCGGAGTGGCCGACCAGCACGACGTTGCGGATCGCGTCGGGCCGGTCGGCCGCCGGTGCCCTGCCCGCGGCCCCAGCGCCTCCGCCTGCCTGCTGACGCTCCGCCATCGCCCGTCCTCTCGCCGACGCCCTGCTCCTCGCGGCCGTGTCCTGAACCTCTCACCTTGGTCCGCGCGCCGCCCCGGCACAAGGGTGCTCGCTACGATCGCCGCCTCATGTTGAACCGGTTCGCCCGCGCCTTCTTCGCCCGGCTCTTCACCCCTGTGGCCCGCCTGCTGCTGCGGCTCGGCGTCAGCCCGGACGTCGTGACCCTCGTGGGCACGCTCGGCGTGGCGGGGGGGCGCTCGGCTTCTACCCCCGGCACGAGTTCTTCTGGGGCACCGTCGTGATCACCGCTCTTCGTGTTCAGCGACACGGTCGACGGCGTGATGGCGCGGATGTCCGGCCGGTCCTCGCATCTGGGGCGCCTACCTGGACTCGACGCTGGACCGGGTCGGCGACGCGGCGGTCTTCGGCGGCCTCGTGCTCTGGTACGGCGGTCGTGGGCACGACATCGCGATGGCCTCGCTCGCGCTGGCCTGCCTGATCCTGGGCAGCGTGGTCTCCTACGCCAAGGCCCGCGCCGAGGGCCTCGGCATGACGGCCAACGTCGGCATCGCCGAGCGCGCAGACCGGCTGGTCGCCGTGCTGGTGACCACCGGGCTGGTCGGGCTGGGGCTGCCCGAGGCTGTCCTCGCCGTCGTGCTCGTGCTGCTCGGCGTGGCCAGCCTGGTCACCGTGGTGCAGCGGATGCTGACCGTGCGCCGGCAGGCCTTCGCCCTGTCGCCCGCACCGCCCCCCGAACCCCCGGCACCGCCCTCAGAGGTGTGACGGGGTGAGCGGCCGATGACGCGGCTGTGGGGCTGGCTCACCGTCCGCGCCTACTTCGCCGGGTGGCGGCTGGTCCGACTGCTGCCGGAGCGCGCGGCGTACCGGCTGTTCGACCTGGTCGCCGACCAGGCCTGGCGCCGTCGCGGGCCATCGGTCAGCCGGCTCGAGGCCAACCTGGCGCGGGTCCGTCCGGACGCCCGGCCGGCCGAGCTCCGGCAGCTGTCCCGCGCCGGCCTGCGGTCCTACCTGCGCTACTACTGCGACGCCTTCCGGCTGCCCGGGTGGTCGCCCGAGCGGCTGGTCGGGACGGTGCGCACGGTGGGCGACGGGCCCGTGCGGGCCGAGCTCGCCGCCGGCCGGTCGGTCGTGATGTTCCTCGGCCACCTCGGCAACTGGGACCACGCCGGTGCCTGGTCGACCACCCAGCTGCACCAGGTCACGACGGTGGCCGAGCGGCTGCGGCCGGAGGAGCTGTTCGCCGCGTTCCTGGCGTTCCGGGAGCGCCTGGGCATGCGGATCGTGCCGCTGACCGGCTCGGACGTCTTCCGCACGCTGCTCGTCGCCGTCCGCGGGGGCGGGGCGTTCATGCCGCTGCTGGCGGACCGGGACCTGAGCCGGGGCGGCGTCGAGGTGACGTTCTTCGGTGAGCCGGCCCGGATGGCGGCCGGTCCGGCCGCGCTGGCCGTGGCCACGGGCGCGGCGCTGTACCCGGTGTCGATCCACTACGAGCGACGGCCCGGCCGGCGCGGAGCACGGCACGGGATCGTGATCACCTGGCACGACCGCGTGCACCCGCCGGCAGCCGGACGGCGCGGGGAGCAGGTGGCGGCGATGACCCAGGCCGTGCGCCGACGCACTCGCCGGGGCGATCGCCGAGCACCCCGAGGACTGGCACATGCTGCAGCCGGTCTTCGTCGCCGACCTCGACCCTTCCCGCTCCGGTGCCCCCTCCGGCGGCCCCTCCGGCGGCCGTCCGTGAAGGTCGGGATCGTCTGCCCCTACAGCCTCGACGTCCCCGGCGGCGTCGGCTGGCACTGCCGCGACCTGGCCGAGCAGCTCACCGCCACCGGCCACGAGGTCAGCCTGCTGGCACCCGCCGACGAGGACAGCGGCCTCCCGCCGTACGTCGTCAGCGCGGGCCGGGCCGTGCCGGTGCGCTACAACGGCTCGGTCGCCCGGGTCAGCTTCGGGCCGGTCTCGGCGGCCCGCACCCGCCGGTGGCTCGAGGACGGCGGGTTCGACGTCGTGCACATCCACGAGCCGGTGAGCCCGAGCCTGTCGCTGCTCGCGCTGTGGTCGGCCGACGGGCCGATCGTGGCGACGTTCCACACCTCGAACCTGCGCTCACGGGCGATGCAGACGGCGTACCCCCTCCTGCGGCCCAGCCTGGAGAAGATCTCGGCCCGCATCGCGGTGTCCGAGGACGCCCGGCGCACGGTCACCACCCACATCGGCGGCGACGCGGTGGTCATCCCGAACGGCGTGTACGTCGACCGGTTCGCCGCGGCCGGTCCGCGCCCTGAGTGGCAGGGGAGTGGGGACGCTCCGACCGTGGCCTTCGTCGGCCGGATCGACGAGCCGCGCAAGGGCCTGCAGGTGCTGCTCGACGCGCTCCCCGCCGTGCTGGGGTCGGTGCCCGGCCTGCGGCTGTTCGTCGCCGGGAGCGGCGACGTCGAGGACGCGCGCGAGCAGCTGCCGTCCGCGCTGCGGCGCTCGTGCACCTTCCTCGGCCCGGTCTCGGACGCGGACAAGGCGTCCCTGCTGCGATCGGTCGACGCGTACGTCGCGCCGCACACCGGCGGCGAGAGCTTCGGCATCGTGCTGGTCGAGGCCATGGCGGCCGGCGCACCGGTCGTGGCCAGCGACCTGCCGGCCTTCCGCCGGGTGCTGGACGACGGTCGCTGCGGGGTGCTCTTCGCGCCCGGCGACCCGGCCGCCCTCGCGACCGCACTGGTCGGCCTGCTCGGGGACGGCTCGGCCGCTGCGGAGCTCGCGCAGGTCGGCCGGCAGGAGGTCCGCCGGTACGACTGGCCGCTGGTGGCCGGCGAGGTGGCGGAGGTCTACGAGACCGTGGTGCCCGCCTAGGCTCGCGCGGTGCGCATCGCGGTGGTGGTCGGGATCGTCGCGGTGGCGGCCCTGCTCGGCTGGTACCTCTCGTTCTCCGCGTCGCGCCTGGACCGCCTGCATCACCGGGTCGAGGGCTCGCGGGCCGCGCTCGACGCCCAGCTGGTGCGGCGAGCCGAGGCCGCGGTCGAGCTGGCCACGTCCGGCGTGCTGGACCCGTCGAGCGCGCTGCTGGTCGCCGGTGCGGCGGCCGAGGCCCTCGCCGCCGGCGAGCGGGACACGGCTGCCGGCACGGACGATGCCGCCGACCGGGAGAGCGCCGAGAGCGACCTGTCGCACGTGCTGCGGCTGGCGCTCGACGGCAGTGAGCTCGTGCTGGGCCCGACCACCCCGCCGCAGCAGGCTGTCCTGGACCGGCTCGGCTCGGCCGTCCACCGGGCCCAGCTGGCCCGCCGGTTCCACAACCAGGCGGTGACGGACGCCCGGCGGGTGCGCCGCAAGCGGGTCGTGCGATGGGCCCACCTGGCCGGTCACGCGGCCCTGCCGCAGACGATCGAGATCGACGACGAGCCCCCGGCGGCGCTGGCCCGCTGAGCAGGCCAATGGCCCGCAAGTGGACCCGCGAGGCACCGGGCCGCCGCGGGGCCGCCGTACCATGGACAGGGGCGTCTGCCCCTTCCACCCAGAGTCGAATGAGGTCCGTCGTGTCCACCCCCACACCGTCCGGTGCCGGCAGCCAGCACGCCTCCGTGACCGGCACCGCCCGCGTCAAGCGCGGCATGGCCGAGATGCTCAAGGGCGGCGTCATCATGGACGTCGTCACCGCCGACCAGGCGAAGATCGCCGAGGACGCCGGCGCGGTCGCGGTGATGGCGCTGGAGCGGGTGCCGGCCGACATCCGGGCCCAGGGCGGAGTCGCCCGGATGAGCGACCCGGACCTGATCGACGGCATCATCAACGCCGTCTCCATCCCGGTCATGGCCAAGGCCCGGATCGGTCACTTCGTGGAGGCCCAGGTCCTGCAGGCGCTCGGCGTCGACTACGTCGACGAGTCGGAGGTGCTCACTCCGGCCGACTACACCAACCACATCGACAAGTGGGCGTTCACCGTGCCGTTCGTCTGCGGCGCGACCAACCTCGGCGAGGCCCTGCGGCGGATCACCGAGGGCGCGGCGATGATCCGCTCCAAGGGCGAGGCCGGCACCGGCGACGTCTCCAACGCCACGACCCACATGCGCAAGATCGGCGGGGAGATCCGCCGCCTGACCTCGCTGAGCGAGGACGAGCTGTACGTCGCGGCCAAGGAGCTGCAGGCGCCGTACGACCTGGTGGTCGAGGTGGCCCGGTCCGGCAAGCTGCCGGTCGTGCTGTTCACCGCAGGCGGCATCGCGACCCCGGCCGACGCGGCGATGATGATGCAGCTCGGCGCCGAAGGGGTGTTCGTCGGCTCGGGCATCTTCAAGTCCGGCGACCCGGCGTCGCGGGCGGCCGCGATCGTCAAGGCCACGACGTTCTACGACGACCCGGACGTCCTGGCCAAGGTGTCGCGCGGCCTGGGCGAGGCCATGGTCGGCATCAACGTCGAGGACGTGCCCGAGCCGCACCGGCTCGCCGAGCGCGGCTGGTAGTCCCGGGCGCGGTCAGCGCCGGATGACGAGGAACTCGCCGTCGTCCTGCTGACCGTTCGGCAGGATCTTCGGCGTCAGCGGTGAACGGCGGGGTCGTCCCCGTGACGCCCGCTGATCCCGAAGTCGCTGTCGTTGCTGACGACGATCGTCGCGGCCGCCGTCGATGCGTGGTGACGCCCTCGATCTTGTCGTGGCCGAAGAAGCCGCCCGTCGGGTCCAGGGCTGGACACCAGACCGCCGAGGTCGAGGTTCAGCGCCTTGCTGACCGGCTGGATCCCCTTGGCCTGCAGCGCCGCCAGCGCGCGTCGGCGGTGTCGTCCGTGCCGACGTACTGGTCGATGCTCATACCGCCGACCAGCAGGCCGCCGGCGGCGGCGTCGTAGGTCGTGCCGGGCACCGCTGGACGTCGGGTCCGACGTCGGTGGCGCCGGTCATGTCGATCTGGCACAGCTTCTTGTACGCGCTCGGGCTCGAAGTTGCCGTCCCGCTCGTCGACCAGGAACGTCGTGTTCGACAGCGCCGTGATCTCGCTGACCGCCGAGCTGGTCGTCGCCGGGGTCGTCGAGCAGGTAGAGGTACTCGTGCGTCGCCTTGGTCTTCAGGTCGATGGTGACGATCCGCAGCGTGGTGACCTTGGCCGGCTTGGCCGTCAGGTCCGGGTCCTGCAGCGCCGACTGCATCATGCCGACGAGGGTCTTCCCGTCCGGGGTGATGGTCAGGCCCTCCATGCCCTTGTTCGGCACGCGGAACTTCAGCTCCTCCGGCAGCGTGCCGTCGAACGGCGAGAGCCGCGAGATGGCCCGGCCGTTCGCCGCGAAGTGCGTGATGAACGGCCCGTACTCGTCGGAGACCCAGAACGTGCCGTCCTTCAGCGCGACCAGGCCCTCGGAGTCGTACCCGTTCGGGTCCTTGGGCAGCACGTTGCCGTTCGAGGTCGGTGATCGTCTCGCCGGTGTCGGCGACGGTGTTGACCCGACCGGAGTACGGCGTGCCGTCGGCGGCCTGCAGCGGGATCCGTCTTGAGCAGCACGGCCCTGCCGTGGGTGAACCGGAACTTGCCGATCGCCGGGTCGAAGTCGGGCAGCGGCTCGACCTTCGTGCCGTTGGGGCCGTCGACGTTCGGGCCGCGGTCGGTGAGCCCGTAGAACTCGTCGGTCGTGCCGGGCACCCGGGCCAGCGAGGAGCCGTAGCCGCCGCCGGTGATCGTGACGCCGCCGATGGTCGCCAGCGGGGCGACGTGGGTCGTGAACACCTGCACGCTCGCTGCCCTGAACGCCGGTGGCACCGCGGCCGCGGTCACGGCCGGCCTGGCCGCCGCAGGGGCCGGCGCGCCGGGGCTGGCCGAGGCCGAGCCGGCCAGCGACGCGACGGCGCCGAGCGCCAGGGCGCCCACCGTCGCTGCCACCACGACACCTGTCGTCCTGCTGAGCTTCCGGTCGTTCCCGCGCATGAGTCCGCCTGTCCGCGTGAGGAGAGTCGCTGCCAGGCCCGACGCTGGCCCGCGGAGGTGGCGGTGCCCGGACCGGCCGTCGACGCGACGGTGAACACGCGGCGACGACCTGGCACCCCGCCGGGCTAGGTGACGGTGGCGCGGGCTGCGAAGCGGGGGTCGTCGTGCTCGCCGCACGCCAGCACCTCGGCCAGCTGCTCGACGGCAGCCAGCGCGTCGGCGTGCGTGACGTAGAGCGGCGCGAACCCCAGGCGGACGATGTCCGGCTCGCGGTAGTCGCCGATGACGCCGCGGGCGATCAGGGCCTGCACGACGCCGTACGCCGAGGGGTGGCGCAGCGAGACCTGCGAGCCGCGCCGCTCGGCCGGATCGCGCGGCGTCACCACCTCGATCGTCCGGGGTCAGCGTCGGCCACGACGTCCAGGAAGAACCCGGTCAGCGACAGCGACGTCGCCCGGACGTCGGCCAGATCGCAGCCCGTCGTACGCCCGAGAGCGCGGCCTCCATGGCCAGCAGCGACAGCATCGGCGGCGTGCCGACCCGGGCCCGTTCGATGCCGGCGGCCGGCTGGTACGTCCCGCCCATCGCGAACGGCTCGGCGTGGCCGTTCCAGCCCGGTCAGCGGCTGGTCGAAGTCGCCCTGGTGCCGCTCGGCCACGTAGAGGTACGCCGGTGAGCCCGGGCCGCCGTTGAGGTACTTGTAGGTGCACCCGACGGCCAGGTCGACCTCGTGCTCGTCCAGCCCGACGTCGACGACGCCGGCCGAGTGGCACAGGTCCCACAGCGCCAGCGCTCCGGCTCTCGTGCGTCCGCGCGGGTCAGTCCGGGCAGGTCCCAGAGCTCGCCGGTGCGGAAGTCGACCTGCGACAGGGCGACGAGCGCGACCTCGTCGCCGCGTCGATGGCCAGCACCGCCGGCACGTCGGGCGGCGACGGCCAGCACGACCTCGCACCCGGTCAGCGACGCGACGCCCTGCAGGACGTAGAGGTCGGTGGGGAACGACGCCGGGTCGGTGACCACGACCCGGCGGCCGGGCCGCATCCGCAGCGCCGCGACATAGGCCTTGAAGAGATTCACCGACGTGGAGTCACCGGCCATCACCTGGCCGGCGGCGGCGCCGACCAGGCGACCGATGGCGTCGCCCACCCGGCCCTGCGCCGACCACCAGTCGTTGCTGTTCCAGCTCGCGATCAGCTCCGAACCCCATTGCCGCACAACGACATCGGCCACCACATCGGCGACGCCGACCGGGAGGGCCCCCAGGCTGTTGCCGTCGAGGTAGACCAGGCCGGGCGGGCAGGCGAACCGGGACCGCGCCTCGCGCAGGGGGCTCTCCGCGTCCAGCTCGGCCGCGCGCCGGCCCAGCGACTCTCGAGCCGGCACCTCCTCCACAGCGCGGACCCTAGCCCCCGTAGGCTGGTCCGTCGTGACCACCGGCCCCGTGATCGGCGTGCTCGCCCTGCAGGGCGACGTGCGCGAGCACCTGGCCGCGCTGCGGGACTGCGGCGCCGAAGGCCGGCCGGTGCGCCGGCCGGAGGAGCTCGAGGGCCTGGACGGCATCGTGCTGCCGGGCGGTGAGTCCACGACCATGGACAAGCTGGCCCGGGCCTTCGGCGTCCGCGACCCGCTGCGGGCGGCGATCGGCGCCGGGCTGCCGGCGTACGGCTCCTGCGCCGGCATGATCCTGCTGGCCGACCGGATCGTCGACGGCAAGCCGGACCAGGAGACCCTCGGCGGCATCGACATGACTGTCCGGCGCAACGCCTTCGGCCGGCAGGTCGACTCCTTCGAGACCGACGTGACGTTCGCGCACGTGGACGGCGAGCCGGTGCACGCGGTGTTCATCCGGGCCCCGTGGGTGGAGGGGGTCGGGGAGGGCGTCGAGGTGCTCGCGACCGTGGAGGAGGGCCCGGCCGCGGGTAGGATCGTCGCGGTCCGGCAAGGCGCGCTGATGGCCACCTCGTTCCATCCGGAGGTGACGGGGGAGCGCCGCGTCCACGGGCTCTTCGTGCAGATGGTGCGACAGGTGTGACGGAGGAGCGTTCATGAGCGGCCACTCCAAGTGGGCGACGACCAAGCACAAGAAGGCGGTCGTCGACGCCAAGCGCAGCAAGGTGTTCGCCAAGCTGATCAAGAACATCGAGGTCGCCGCCCGCATCGGCGGCGGTGACCCGGACGCGAACCCGACCCTCTACGACGCGATCTACAAGGCCAAGAAGACGTCGGTCCCCAACGACAACATCGACCGCGCGGTCAAGCGCGGCTCGGGCGCCGCGGCCGGCGGCGCCGACTACCAGACGATCATGTACGAGGGCTACGCACCGGGTGGCGTCGCGGTGCTGGTGGAGTGCCTCACCGACAACCGGAACCGGGCGGCGGCCGAGGTGCGCACCGCGCTGACCCGCGCCGGCGGCAGCCTGGCCGACCCGGGCAGCGTGTCGTACATGTTCACCCGCAAGGGCGTGGTGATCGTGGAGAAGCACGGCGACGCGTCCGACCGAGGACGACGTGCTGGCCGCGGTGCTGGACGCCGGCGCCGAGGAGGTCAACGACCTCGGCGACTCCTTCGAGGTGATCTGCGAGGCCACCGACGTGGTGGCCGTGCGCAGCGCCCTGCAGGCGGCCGGCATCGACTACGAGTCGGCCGAGGTGGACTTCGTGCCGAGCGTCACCGTGGAGCTCGACGAGGACGGCGCCCGCAAGGTCTTCCGCCTCATCGAGGCGCTCGAGGACAGTGACGACGTGCAGAACGTCTACGCCAACTACGACGTGTCCGACGAGGTCATGGAGACCGTCGGCTAGCGGTCCCGCGTGGCGGTGCCGGGCCGCCGCCCACCAGGCTTGTACGGTGGCGTCCGAACAGGTGTTCGGACGAGAGGGAGCAGTCGTGCGTGTGCTCGGCGTCGATCCTGGACTGACGCGCTGCGGCGTGGGGGTGGTCGAGGGCGTGCCCGGCCGGGCTCCGCGCCTGGTGGACGTGCTGCGTCATCCGCACCCCGCCGACCGATGACGTCGCCGCTGCGGCTGCTGGCCATCGCCGCCGGCCTGGCCCAGGCCATCGACCGCCTCCAGCCGGACGCCGTGGCGGTCGAGCGGGTGTTCAGCCAGCACAACGTGCGCACGGTGATGGGCACCGCCCAGGCCAGCGCCGTCGCCATGCTGGCCGCCGCCCAGCGCGGCCTGCCCGGTCGGCCTGCACACCCCCAGCGAGGTCAAGGCCGCGGTCACCGGCAACGGCCGCGCCGGCAAGGAGCAGGTCGGCGCGATGGTGACGCGGCTGCTGCGGCTGACCGAGACGCCCCGCCCGGCCGACGCGGCGGACGCGCTCGCGCTGGCGATCTGCCACCTGTGGCGCGGCCCGGCGCAGCAGCGGCTGGCCGTCGCCTCCGCCGCGCGAGGGGCCGGCCGGTGATCGCCACCGTCCGCGGGAACGTCGCCGCGCGTCACGCCTGGACTCCGCCGTCGTCGAGGTCGGGCGGCGTCGGCATCCTGGTGCACGCCGCGCCCGGGACGCTGGCCGAGCTGACCGTCGGGCGGACGGCCCAGCTGTCGACCTCGCTCGTCGTGCGCGAGGACTCGCTGACGCTCTACGGCTTCCTCACCGACGACGAGCGGACGACGTTCGAGCTGGTGCAGACCGTGTCCGGCATCGGCCCGCGACTGGCCCTGGCCATGCTGGCGGTGCTCGCGCCGGACGGCCTGCGCCGAGCGGTCGCGACCGACGACCTGGTCGCCCTGCACCCGGGTGCCCGGCATCGGGCGCAAGGGCGCCCAGCGCCTGGCGCTGGAGCTGAAGGACCGGCTCGGACCGCCGGTCGGCACGGCCGAGCAGGCTCCGGCCCCGGAGCCCTCCCCGGCCGAGCGGCCGCCCCCAGGTCCGGGACGCCCTCGTCGGCCTCGGCTGGTCGGCCAAGGCCGCCGACGACGCGCTCGACCAGGTCCTCGCGCCGGGGGAGGACGGTGCCGCGCCGCAGGACGTCGCCGGCCTGCTGCGCGCCGCCCTGCGCCTGCTGGGCCGGCACGATGAGCGGCGACGCGGCTCGTTCGACGCGACGGCCGGCCTGCTGGACGGGCACGCCGACCCGGACGACGTCGAGGAGCTCGCCGCCGAGCAGGCGCTGCGGCCGCGGCGTGCTCGAGGAGTTCCCGGGCCAGCCCAAGGTGCGCGAGCAGCTGGCCCTGATGCTGCGGGCCGCGCAACGGCGTGGTGGTGTCCCCGACCACGTGCTGCTGTCCGGGCCGCCCGGGCTCGGCAAGACGACGCTGGCGATGATCATCGCCGCGGAGCTGGCGGCGCCGCTGCGGATCACCAGCGGGCCGGCCATCCAGCACGCCGGCGACCTGGCCGCGATCCTGTCCCAGCTGGCCGAGGGCGACGTGCTCTTCCTCGACGAGATCCACCGGATGTCGCGTCCCGCGGAGGAGATGCTCTACGTCGCGATGGAGGACTTCCGGGTCGACGTCGTCGTCGGCAAGGGGCCCGGGCGCGACGGCGATCCCGCTCGAGATCCCGCGGTTCACGCTGGTCGGGGCGACGACCCGGGCCGGGCTGCTCCCGGCGCCGCTGCGCGACCGCTTCGGCTTCACCGGCCACCTCGACTACTACTCGGTCGAGGACCTCGAGACGATCCTGCACCGCTCGGCCCGGCTGCTCGGGATCGCGCTGGACGGCGCCGGCGGCCACGAGATCGCCCGCCGCTCCCGCGGCACGCCGCGGATCACCAACCGGCTGCTGCGCCGGGTCCGCGACTGGGCGGAGGTGCACGGCGCCGGGGCGATCGACCTGGCGGCCGCCCGCGCCGCCCTGACGCTGTACGACGTCGACGAGCTCGGCCTGGACCGGCTCGACCGGGCGGTGCTGGAGACCCTGTGCCGGCGCTTCGGTGGCGGACCGGTCGGCCTGTCGACGCTCGCCGTGGCCGTCGGCGAGGAGACCGAGACGGTGGAGACCGTCGCCGAGCCGTACCTCGTGCGCGAGGGCCTCCTGGTCCGGACGCCGCGCGGGCGGGCGGCGACACCGGCCGCCTGGTCCCACCTGGGTCTGGCCGCGCCCCTCGTCAGCGGGCAGGTCGCGCTGCCGTTCGGCGGCGACCCGCATCCGGCGGGGTCGACACGGGACACAACGGGCCGACTGGGGTAGAACGGTCGGCCGACCTTGGTCCTCGTGCGAGACTGACCTAGACTCGTGCGGCGGTCCTGGGCCCTGCCCGGGGCCTGCCTCAGCCGGGTGTTCGTGCCGCGCCCGCGATCGTGCAGGGCACCAGCGGCAGACACCGACGGAAGGAACTCCTGTGAACGGCGGCAGCATCATCTTCCTGCTGCTGCCCATTGCCCTCGTGCTCCTGCTGTTCAACAGCCAGCGCAAGCGGACCCGGCAGGCCGCCGAGCTGCAGGGCGGGGTCACCGTCGGCGCCGAGGTCTGCACCACGTCCGGGCTGTTCGGCCGGGTGGTCTCGCTCAGCGACGGGGAGGTCGTCCTCGACGTCGCCCCCGGCGTGCACCTGCGGTTCGACCGCCGCGCGATCGGCCTCGTCGTGCCCCGGGAGCTGCCGGAGGAGCCTCAGGATCCCGCCGCGGATGCCGAGGAACCACAGGACGGCACCGACGACGACGGCCCGACCGGGCACCCGCGCACCCCCTGACACGTTCACCCACCGACCCGACCGACCGACCAGCACGCACGAGCGCGTACCGCCAGAACCGAGGAGAACCACGACGTGGCACGACCGACCCGGGCCCCACGGCCCGGCCGCTACCTCCTGGCGCTGCTCAGCATCCTGGTCGTGCTCTACGGCACGGTGGCCCTGGCTCACTTCCACGGCAGCGGCTCGCTGACCCCCCAGCTCGGCCTGGACCTCGAGGGCGGCGACGAGATCGTGCTGCAGCCGGTCGTCGACCGGCGGCCCGATCTCACAGGGCACGATCAACGAGGCGATCAACATCATCCGGGCCCGGGTGAACGGCACGGGCATCAGCGAGGCGCAGGTCACCTCGCAGGGCGGCCGGAACATCGTGGTGTCCCTGCCCGGGCACCCCACCGAGGCCACCCGCAAGCTGGTCAAGACCGCCGCTCAGCTGCGCTTCCGCGCGGTCATCCAGGAGGCGGCCGCCGGCGCGGCCGCGGCTGCCGTCCGGGACGCCCACCGGCGACGTCCGGGAGCACGTCCAGCCCCACCGGCGGCAGCACCGTCCGGGAGCACGGCGAGCCCGAGCACCGGCGCCGGCGCGTCCGCCCCCACCACCTCCACCGCCGGCCGGGCCATCCCGAAGGCTCTGTCGGCCGCCACGACCGACCACGACCCGAGCACGACACCGACCGCGGCCTCCACGGCCGCGTCCACCCCGAGCCCGTCGGCCACCACGCCCACGGCCAAGCCGACCGACGCCAGTGACCCGAACTGGGTGACGCCGGCGATCCAGGCCCAGTTCGACGCCGAGACCTGCACGGACCTGAACAAGTTCCAGGGCAACACCGACGACCCGAACAAGCCGTTCGTCACCTGCTCGACCGACGGCACGACGAAGTACATCCTCGGTCCGGCCGAGGTCTCCGGCACCGACATCAGCGGGGCGAGCGCGCAGCTGCAGACCAACTCCTCGGGCGTCCAGCTGACGACGTGGGAGGTCCAGCTCAACTTCAACTCGGCCGGCACCTCGAAGTTCGGCAAGGTGACCGAGCGGCTGGTCAGCCTGCCCGCGCCGCGCAACGAGTTCGCCATCGTCATCGACGGCACCGTCATCTCCTCGCCGACGACCCAGTCGGCCATCGTGGGCGGCCAGGCGCTCGATCACCGGCGGCAACATCAACGAGACCACAGCGCCGGCAGCTCGCCGACCAGCTGAAGTACGGCGCGCTGCCGATCTCGTTCAACACCCTGACCGAGAACACCGATCAGCCCCACGCTCGGCAAGGACCAGCTGGACAAGAGCCTGCTGGCCGGTCTGATCGGCCTGCTGCTCGTCGTGATCTACGCGTTCGCTGCAGTACCGCCTGCTGGCCCTGGTCACCGTGGCGTCGCTGACCATCGCCTCCGCCCTGACCTACGGCATGGTCGTCTACCTCGGCTGGGCCCAGGGCTTCCGGCTGACCCTCGCCGGTGTGACCGGCCTGATCGTCTCGATCGGCATCACCGCCGACTCGTTCATCGTGTTCTTCGAACGCGTCCGGGACGAGGTGCGTGACGGCCGCACGCTCCGGTCCGCGGTCGAGACCGGCTGGGTGCGGGCCCGGCGGACGATCCTGGCCGCGGACTCGGTCAGCTTCCTGGCCGCGGTCGTGCTGTTCCTGCTGGCGGCCGGCAACGTCCAGGGCTTCGCCTACACCCTCGGTCTCACGACGGTGATCGACGTCGTGGTGGTGTTCCTCTTCACCCACCCGATGCTGACCCTGCTGTCCCGCACCAAGTTCTTCGGGGGCGGTCACCGCTGGAGCGGGCTGGATCCCGAGCGGCTCGGTGTCACGGCCCGGCGACGGCGCACCGGCGAGCCGTCGCCCGCCCTGCAGCCCGCCCTGGCCGGCGCGGGCACCTCCGCGCTGTCCGAGCCGGCCACCCGGCCCGGTCCGCGCCGCCCGCGCCCGACGCCGGCCGCGCCACCGGCCACGCCCTCGGAGCCGGCACCGGCCGGGCGGCCGGGCGGCCGGGGCCCGCTCTGGTGACACCATCGCGGCCCGGCGGGCAGCCGCCGCCCGGGCGGCGGCCGAGGGAGAGGACGACTGATGCCCAGCTTCGCCGCCTTCGGCAACCAGCTCTACACCGGTGAGCGCTCGATCGACTTCATCGGCCGCCAGAAGGTCTGGTACGCCCTGTCCGGCGTGCTGATCGCGCTCTCGCTGATCGGCCTGTTCGGCCGGGGGCTCAACCTGTCCCTGGAGTTCCGGGGCGGCTCGGAGTTCCAGGTCAGCAACGCCAAGACCACGAACGACGTGGTCGGGCGCAACGCGGTGCAGAGCGTCGCACCCGGTGCCGACGCCGAGGTGACCAAGGTCGGCCGCGACTCGGTCCGGGTGCAGACCAGCAAGCTGACCACCGACACCAAGAACGACGCGGTCAAGGCCGCTCTGGCCAAGGCCTACGGCGTCGACGAGGAGCAGGTCTCGTCGACCTTCATCGGCCCCAGCTGGGGCGCGGACATCTCCAAGAAGGCCCTCGAGGGCCTGATCGTCTTCCTCATCCTCGTCTCGGCCGGTCTCGCGCTCTACTTCCGCACCTGGACCATGGCCCTGGCCGGCATCATCGCGCTGCTGCACGACCTGTTGATCACCGCCGGCCTCTACGCCCTCGTCGGCTTCGAGGTCTCGCCCGCCTCGGTGATCGGCTTCCTGACGATCCTCGGGTACTCGCTGTACGACACCGTCGTGGTGTTCGACAAGGTCCGGGAGAACACCCAGAACCTCACGGCGAGCGGCAAGTCGACGTTCTCCGAGGCGGCGAACCTGGCGGTCAACCAGACCCTGGTCCGCTCGATCAACACCTCGGTCGTGGCCCTGCTGCCCATCGTCTCGATCCTGGTGATCGGCACGATCCTGGTCGGGGCCGGGACGCTGGAGGACCTGGCGCTCGCCCTGTTCGTCGGCATCGCGACCGGCACCTACTCCTCGATCTTCATCGCCACCCCGCTGCTGGCCGACCTGCGCGAGCGCCAGCCGGAGATGAAGGCCCTGCGGTCGCGGGTGCTCAAGCGCCGCGCCGCCCAGGCCGCCGCCGCTGCGGCGGGTGGCCCGGCCCGTACGGCGACCGGAACCGTCGGCACCGATGACGGCCTCGGCGAGGCCGATGCGGTGGCGGGCCCGCGGACGGCGACCGCGACGGTCGCCCGCCCGGACGCCGCCCGCACGGGTGGCCCGCGGAACCAGCCCAAGCGCAGCAAGAAGCGCCCCAGCGGCAAGCGCCGCTGAGAGCCGGCCCGTCGATGGCACATCCGACCGAGGCCCCGGTGTCGGGCGACCTGGCCGAGCGGGTCGGCCGCCTGGTCCGCGACGTCCCCGACTTCCCGCTGCCGGGCGTCCTGTTCCGCGACATCACGCCGCTGCTGGCCGACGCGCCCACGTTCGCGGCGCTCGTCGAGTCCTGGGCGCAGGACCATCGCCGACGTCGACGTCGTGGCCGGGGTGGAGGCGCGCGGCTTCATCTTCGCCGCGCCGCTGGCCGTCCGGCTCGGTGCCGGGTTCGTCCCGGTCCGCAAGGCGGGCAAGCTGCCCGGGCCGACCGAGCAGGCGTCGTACGACCTGGAGTACGGCACCGCCACCCTGGAGGTCACCCGGGACGCGCTGCGGCCGGGGCAGCGGGTGCTGCTCGTGGACGACGTGCTGGCCACCGGCGGCACCGCGGCCGCGGCCATCGAGCTGGTCGAGCGCATGGGGGCGCAGGTGACCGGCGTCCAGGTGCTGGTCGAGCTGGCCGCCCTGGCCGGGCGCGACCGGCTCGGCGGGCACGACGTGCGCGCCACCGCTGGCCGTCTGAGCCGACCGGACCGGTCGCCGGCGCCGCCTAGACTGGACGTCGGGGTCCGGTCCGCGAGGCCGGGCCCACAGGGAGGATTCGTGGCCGAGGACGTCGCTACCGGCTCGCCCGAGCAGGCGAGCGAGGCGCTCGCGCCCGCCGGTCGCGCTCCCGGCACGGTCAGCCGCCCGGCCGGCGCGCGGGTCCGCAACCGGCTGGCCCGGCTCGGCGGTCAGCGGCCGGGCGCCAACCCCGTCCTCGACCCGCTGCTGCGCACCGTCCGGGCCAGAACCACCCCAAGCTGGACGTCAGCATCGTCGAGCGGGCCTACGCGGTGGCCGAGCACCACCACGAGGGCCAGCTGCGGCAGCAGCGGCGACCCGTACATCACGCACCCCCTCGCGGTGGCCACGATCCTGGCCGAGCTCGGCATGACCGCGCCGACCCTGGCGGCCGCCCTGCTGCACGACACCGTCGAGGACACGACGTACACGCTCGAGCAGCTGCGCAAGGACTTCGGCGACGAGGTCGCCAAGCTGGTCGACGGCGTCACCAAGCTCGACAAGGTCAAGTACGGCGACGCGGCGCAGTCCGAGACCGTGCGCAAGATGGTCGTCGCGATGGCCCGCGACATCCGGGTGCTGGTCATCAAGCTGGCCGACCGGCTGCACAACGCGCGGACCTGGCGCTACGTCTCGGTGGAGTCGGCGCAGCGCAAGGCCCGCGAGACCCTCGAGATCTACGCCCCGCTGGCCCACCGCCTGGGCATGAACACCATCAAGTGGGAGCTGGAGGACCTGTCCTTCGCCACCCTGTACCCCAAGGTGTACGACGAGATCGTCCGCCTCGTCGCCGAGCGCGCACCGGCCCGGGAGGAGTACCTCGCCGGTCGTCCGCGACCAGGTCGACGCGCGACCTGTCGGCGGCCAAGATCAAGGCCACGATCACCGGGCGGCCCAAGCACTACTACTCCGTCTACCAGAAGATGATCGTGCGCGGCCGCGACTTCGAGGACATCTACGACCTGGTCGGCGTCCGGGTGCTCGTCGACTCGGTGCGCGACTGCTACGCGGCGCTCGGCGCCCTGCACGCGCGGTGGAACCCGGTGCCGGGCCGGTTCAAGGACTACATCGCGATGCCCAAGTTCAACATGTACCAGTCGCTGCACACGACGGTGATCGGCCCGGAGGGCAAGCCGGTCGAGATCCAGATCCGCAGCCACACCATGCACCGCCGGGCCGAGTTCGGCGTCGCCGCGCACTGGAAGTACAAGGAGGACCCGTCGGCGGCGCAGACGACGGGACGCCCCGGCGGCAGACACCGAGCCGGTCAACGACATGGCCTGGCTGCGCCAGCTGCTCGACTGGCAGAAGGAGACCGTCCGACCCGGGGGAGTTCCTCGACTCGCTGCGGTTCGAGATCAACGCCCGCGAGGTCTACGTCTTCTCGCCCAAGGGCGACGTCACCGCGCTGCCCTCGGGCTCGACGCCCGTGGACTTCGCCTACGCGGTCCACACCGAGGTCGGGCACCACTGCATCGGCGGCCGGGTCAACGGCCGGCTGGTGCCGCTGGAGAGCACCCTGCAGAACGGCGACGTGGTCGAGATCCTGACCTCCAAGGCCGCCACCGCCGGCCCGAGCCGGGACTGGCTGACGTTCGTCAAGAGCCCGCGGGCGCGCAACAAGATCCGCCAGTGGTTCTCCAAGGAGCGCCGCGAGGAGGCCATCGAGCAGGGCAAGGACGCGATCGCCAAGGCGATGCGCAAGCAGGGGCTGCCCATCCAGCGCCTGATGTCGCACGAGTCGCTGACCGCGCTGGCGGCCGAGCTGCGCTACGCCGACGTGTCCGCCCTGTATGCGGCAGTGGGGGACTCACACGTCTCCGCGCAGAGCGTCGTGTCGCGGCTGGTCCAGTCCCTGGGCGGCGAGGACGGGCACGACCGAGGACCTGGCCGAGGCCACCACCCCGACCCGCGCCCCGCGCCGGGTGCGCAGCGGCGACCCCGGCGTCGTGGTCAAGGGCGTCGACGACCTGTGGGTCAAGCTCGCCCGCTGCTGCACGCCCGTGCCCGGCGACCCGATCATGGGCTTCGTGACGCGGGCCAACGGCGTCTCGGTGCACCGGGCCGACTGCTCCAACGTCGCGCCGCTGATGGCCCAGCCGGACCGCGTGGTCGAGGTCGAGTGGGCGCCGTCCGCAGCGACGGTCTTCCTGGTGCAGATCCAGGTCGAGGCGCTCGACCGGTCGCGGCTGCTGTCCGACGTGACGCGCGTGCTGTCCGACGCCCACGTCAACATCCTGTCGGCCAGCGTGCAGACCACGAGGGACCGGGTTGCCTTGTCCCGCTTCACGTTCGAGATGGGCGACCCCGGCCACCTCGACCACGTGCTGGCCGCGGTGCGCCGGGTCGACGGCGTGTTCGACGTCTACCGGATCACCGGCGGCCGCACGTCCTGAGCGGGCTCAGCCGCTGAACTCGTGCAGGGCGTTGCGGGCCTGCTCGAGCCAGGCGGTCCGGGCCTCGATCGAGGCCTCGGCCTCCGCGACAGCCTTGGCGTCGCCGCGCGCCTGAGCCTTGGCCAGGCGGTCGCGCTGGGCGGCCAGGGCCTCCTCGAGCTGCTCGACCGCGCTCTGCGCGCGAGCCCGCCCCTCGGGGTTGGTGCGCTTCCACCGCTCGTCCTCGGCGTCGCGAACCGCCTTCTCCACCCGGCGGATCCGTGACTCGACCCGCTCGATGTCGCTGCGCGGCACCTTGCCCGGCTGCCTCCCACCGCTCCTGGATGTGCCGCAGCGCCTCCTTGGCGGCGGCCAGGTCGCGGATGGGCAGCAGGGCCTCGGCCTCGGTCAGCAGGCCCTCCTTGACCGCGAGGTTGGCCCGGAACTGCTCCTCCTCGGCGGACTGCACGCTGTTGCGGGCGGCGAAGAACGTGTCCTGGGCGGCGCGGAAGCGGGCCCAGAGCGCGTCGTCGTCCTTCCGGGACGCGCGACCGGCCGACTTCCAGCGGTCCATCAGCCGCTTGTACGCCGCGGCGGTCGGTCCCCAGTCCCGCGAGGTGGCGAGCGCCTCGGCCTCCTTCACCAGCGCCTGCTTGGCCTCCTTGACCTCGCTCTGCGAGGTCTCGAGCTGCGCGAAGTGCTGGCGGCGGTGCCGGTCGAAGGTCGTACGGGCGTGGCTGAAGCGGTGCCAGAGCTCCTCCTCCGGCCCGCGGTCGAGCCGAGGCCCGTCCTTCTGCTGGGTCTTCCACTGGTCGAACAGCTCGCGCATGCGCTGGCCGTCGGCGCGCCACTGGACCCGCTCCGGCGGGCGTGGCCGCGATGCGCTCGGCCTCCTCGACGAGGGCGGCCCGCGCGCCGAGCTGCTCGGCCCGGACGGCGGCCTTGGCCGCGGACGCCTCGGCCCGCTTCTCGCCGGCCCGCGCGGCGAGGGTGTCGACCCGGGCGGTGAGCGCGGCCAGGTCTCCGACCGCGTTGGGCTCGGCCGTGATCTCGCGCAGCTTCTTGATGCCGGACTCGATGTCGCGCGGCGACATCTCGGTGCCGTTGAGCCGCTGCGCGAACAGGCTGATCTGCGCGCTGATGTCGTCGTACTTGCGGGCGAAGTAGGCCAGCGCCTCGGCCTCGCTGGCGCCGGGATACGAGCCCACCGCTCGCTCGCCGTCGCCCGTGCGCACGTAGACGGTGCCGTCGTCACCGACCCGGCCGAAGTCGTCGACCTCCATCGTCGCCACCTACTTCACACTCATTTCACGGTCACCGAGGTGATGTTGACCGGGGTGTTCGGGGCGCCGTCGTTGTTGCGGGGCGCCGCCGATCGCGACGTTCTTCACGACGCTGAGGCCGCTGGAGACCGTCCGAAGATCGAGTAGCCGCCGCCGTCGGTCGGCAGCTTGCTGTCCTGGTAGACGATGAAGAACTGGCTGCCGTTGGTCTTCGGCGCCGACTCGCGGGCCATCGCGACCGTGCCCGCGGGGTAGTCGCCGGAGGACGGCGCGTTCTCGATGCCGAAGCACGTAGCCCGGCCCGCCGCTGCCGGTGCCGGTCGGGTCGCCGCACTGCAGGACGTAGAGCCCGGTCGTCGTGAGCCGGTGGCACGGGGTGTTGTCGAAGAAGCCCTTGCGGGCCAGGAAGATGAACGACGCCACGGTCTGCGGCGCCTTCTTGCCGTCGAGGGTGAACGTCATCGTGCCGCAGGTCGTCGCGACGGTCGCGGTCCAGGTGCGGTCCGCGGCCAGGCTCTTGGGCGGCGGGGTCTTGAACTGCTGCGGCTTGCTCACCGGCTTGGTCGTGGCCTTGGGACAGGCCGAGGCGGTCGCGGCGGATGCCGGGGGTGCTGCTGGGCGCGCTGGCCGGCGTCGTCGTCTTCTTGCTCGGCGAGCTGTTCAGCCGGGTGAGCGCGAACACGCCGAAGACCACCAGCACGACGGCGATCGCCGCGCCGATGACCTGTTGCTGGGTGCGCCGCGCCTGCTGGCGCTGCGCGAGCTTGGCCTGCCGCTTGACGTATCGTCGCTTGGCGCGGGCCCGGTCACGGGCGTTGGGCGACACGTCTCCTCCTCGTCGTCGACCCGGGGTCACCGGGCGGGATGTCCGTTTCAGCCGCCATGCGGCGGGCGTCGCCCGAACCCGTGCCAGGGAAGGACAACCGCGTCAGTGTAGGCAAGGGACCTGCCTCGGTGCCCGGACTGCCAGGTCACGAACTGGACTCGCCTGCTCGATAGTCTCCTGGCGTGCTGCTTCTGGGCTTTCCCTCCGCCGTCTTCGGGACGAACTGCTACGTGGTCGCGCCGGCCGCGGGGGAGGAGTGCGTCGTCGTGGACCCGGGCATCGAGGTCGTCGACCGGCTGGCCGAGGTGCTGGCCGAGAACCGGCTGCGCCCGGCCGCCGTCCTGCTGACCCACGGGCACCTGGACCACACCTACTCCGTGACGCCGGTGTGCGGCGCGTACGGCGTCTCCGCCCGGATCCACACCGACGACCGCTACCGGCTGGCCGACCCGCTCTCCGACATCGATCCCGGCCTGCGCGCGATGCTGGAGCAGCGAGTTCGGCCGCGCCGGCGACCTGGCAGGAGCCGTCCGACGTCGTCGAGATCGCCGGCGGGGCGCGGATCGAGGTCGCCGGGACTGGACATCGGCGTGCGCCACGCGCCCGGGCACACCGAGGGGTCCGTGCTGTTCGACCTGCCCGGCGCTGCCGGAGGGCGCGGCGGCCGACGGCGTGAGCGCCACGATGCTCAGCGGCGACGTGCTGTTCGCCGGCAGCATCGGCCGCTACGACGCGGCCGGCGGTGACGCCGCCGCCATGCGCCGGACCCTGTCCGAGGTCGTGCTCGCCGCTGCCCGACGACCTGCTCGTGCTGCCCGGCCACGGCCCGGCGACGACGATGGGCCGCGAGCGCGCGACCAACCCGTACCTGCTCGACCTCGGGCTCGTGGCGTGAGCCGCAGCGAGCGGCCGCGACCGCTGTCCGGGTTCCCGGAGTGGCTGCCGGCCGAGCGCCTCGTCGAGCAGGAGGTGGAGGCTCAGCTGCGCCACACGTTCGAGCTGGCCGGCTTCGCGCCGCTGGAGACGCGGGCGGTCGAGCCGCTGGACCAGCTGCTGCGCAAGGGCGAGATCGACAAGGAGGTCTACGCCGTCCGGCGGCTGCACGCCGACGAGGGGTCGGACGACGCGCTCGCGCTGCACTTCGACCTCACCGTGCCGTTCGCGCGGTACGTCCTGGAGAACGCCGGCCACCTCGAGTTCCCGTTCCGCCGCTACCAGATCCAGAAGGCCTGGCGCGGCGAGCGGCCCCAGGAGGGCCGGTACCGCGAGTTCCGGCAGGCCGACATCGACGTGGTCGGCCGGGACACGCTGGCCTTCCACCACGACGTCGAGATCGCCCAGGTGATGGCGGAGGCGCTCTCCGGCCTCCCGGTGCCGCCGATCACCATGCAGCTCAACAACCGCCGGCTGATCGAGGGCTTCTACCAGGGCCTCGGGGTCGAGGACGTCGGCGCGGTCATGCGGGCGGTCGACAAGCTGGACAAGATCGGCCCGGACGGCGTTCGAGCCGTCCTGGTCGAGCAGGAGCACCTCGCCGAGAGCGTGGTCGACGGCCTGCCTGCAGCTGGCCGAGATCGCCACCCCGGACTCCTCGTTCGTCGACCGGGTCCGGGCCCTGGGTGTCCGCAGCGAGCTGCTCGACACCGGGCTGCGCGAGCTGGCCGAGGTGGTGGACGGCGCCGCGGAGGCCGCCTCGGACCGGGTCACGGTGACCGCGGACCTGCGGATCGCCCGCGGCCTGGACTACTACACCGGCACCGTCTACGAGACCCGGATGGCCGGCTTCGAGTCGCTCGGCTCGATCTGCTCCGGCGGGCGGTACGACGCGCTGGCCAGCGACGGCCGCACGACGTACCCGGGGGTCGGGATCTCGTTCGGGGTGACCCGGACCCTCGGTCCGCTGTTCGCCCGCGGCCTGGTCGCGGCCAGCCGGCCGACGCCGACCTGTGTCCTCGTCGCGGTGCCCGACGAGGACCAGCGGGCGGCCTGCCAGCAGGTCGCGCGGGCCCTGCGGGCGCGCGGCGTGCCGACCGAGATCTCGCCCACGGCCGCGAAGTACGGACGGCAGATCCGGTACGCCGAGCGGCGCGGCATCCCGTTCGTGTGGTTCACCGGCGCGGCGACGCAGTCCGGGGTCGACGAGGTGCGGGACATCCGGGTGGCCGAGCAGGTCCCGGCGTCGGCAGGGGAGTGGCTGCCGCCCGAGGCCGACCGGCGGGTGTCGATCGTCCGGACCGCACCGGAGGAAGCTGCCGCCGGTGACTGAGCCACCCGACCCGGACGGCCACGAGCTGGTCTCGGCCGAGCGGCTGATCGCCTTCGCCGATGCCGTCGTGGCGATCGCCATCACGCTGCTCGCGCTGGACCTGCCGCTGCCGCGCGGCGACTCGTCCCACCAGCTGTGGGCGTCGATGGGCCACCAGCTCGACGCCTACGGCGCCTTCGTCATCAGCTTCTACGCCATCGCCCAGCACTGGACGGTCCACCACCAGGTGTTCCGGGACGTGGTCCGCACCGACCGGTCGCTGATGAACGGCACGATGGCGTGGCTGTTCCTCACGGTGGTGACGCCGTTCGTGACCCGTGTGCTGACGGGCGCCACCGGCGCCGGCGTCGGGCGCCTGGCCGGCCAAGCTGACGCTGTACGCGCTGGTGCAGGCGCTCACCAGTGCGGTGTTCCTGGTGATGACGCACCGGCTGGCCGAGCGCGGCCTGCTGCGTCCGGGTGCACCGCTCGAGCGCATCCGGCTGTCCCGGGTCCGCCTGTGGCCGGTGATCGTCACGTTCGGGATCTCGATCGTCGTCGTGCTGTTCACGTCGTACGCCTGGGTGTGCTGGTGCCTGACACCTCTCCTGCAGGGGCTGCTCGTGCGGCGCGTCCGGCGCCACGCCGGGCAGCTCGCCTAGCGCACGCCGCGCGGCCGGAACTGGATGCTGATCCGCGGCCCGACCGGCTGCACGGTCTTGGGGATCGCGTGCTCCCAGGTCCGCTGGCAGGAGCCCCCCATCACCACCAGGTCGCCGTGCCCGAGCATCAGCTTGCGCGCCGCGCCGCCTCCGCGGGGGCGCAGCATCAGCGCCCGCGGCGCCCCGACCGAGACGATCGCCACCATCGTGTCCTCCGTGCGGCTGCGCCCGATCCGGTCCCCGTGCCAGGCCACGCTGTCGCGCCCGTCGCGGTACAGGCACAGCCCGGCGGTCCGGAACGGCTCGCCCAGCTCCGCGGCGTAGTGCCGGCTGAGTCGGTCGCGGGCCTGGACCAGCACCGGGTGCGGCAGCGGATCGCCCTCGTCGTAGAAGCAGAGCAAGCGCGGGACGTCGACCTCGCGGTCGTACATCTCCCGGCGCTCGGCCCGCCACGGCACGTGCGCCGCCAGCTCGTCGAACACCCTGCTGGGCGCGCTCAGCCAGCCCCGGCGCAGGTCGACCCACGCGCCCTGGGTGAGCACCGTGCGCTGGACGGCCGTCCCCAGCGCGCCGAGCGCCGGCTCGTCGGTCAGGTCGTCCATCAGCGATGCCTGCAGCGCCACCGTCATGCGGGGAGTCTACGCCGCGTTCGAACATATGTTCTAGTCTCTGCGGCCGGCGCGTCAGCCGGACTGCTGCTCGAGGTGGACGACGGTGTCGTGGCGGCTGAGCCAGAGGTTCTCGTCCAGGCGCTCGATCCTCGGGTGCGAGCTCAGGAACGCGGCCAGCCAGGTGTCCTGCGCGACCAGCGCCGCCGGGCAGCCCTTCTGGGTCGACGCCAGCGGACCGGCGACCAGATGCCCGTCCCGGACCGTGGCTGCACCGAACAGCGTGGTGCACCCCGCGGTGGCGCTCAGCGCCCCGTGCCGGAACGTCAGGTTCAGCTCGGACCGCGGGACCAGGTCGCGGTGCGGGTCGACGATGGCCGACGTCACCCAGGCCGGGCCGTCCAGGTCACCCAGGCTTGGCGTGCTGGTCGGCCCGGCGACCTCGGAGCGTCCGTAGCGGTTGCCGCAGCCGGCGAGGACGAGGGTCACGACGAGCGCCGCCAGGACCGGCCCGCGACGGCGGGCCGGGTGACGTCGGTCCTCGCCCATCGCAGCTCCTCGGCCCGGACCCCACGTGCGCTGCCGGTCGGTGCCGACGCTAGGCGGAGCGGCCGGGGCACGGCGTCACCCGCGCCGGGTGAGCCGCCCGTAGGCTTGACGGGCTCACCGACGCCCCCGCTGGAAGGAACTCCGTGCTCCGCACCCACCAGGCCGGCACCCTGCGTGCCGGCCACATCGGCCAGACCGTCACCCTCGCCGGGTGGGTGGCCAAGCGGCGCGACCACGGCGGTGTGGCCTTCCTGGACCTGCGCGACGCCTCCGGGGTGGTCCAGGTCGTCGTCCGCGACGAGTCCGTGGCCCACGGGCTGCGCGCGGAGTACTGCCTGCTGGTGACGGGGTCGGTCGGCGCGCGGCCGGAGGGCAACGAGAACCTCGAGCTGGACACCGGCGAGATCGAGGTCACGGCGACCGAGGTGAGAGTCCTCAACGCCGCGGCCCCGCTGCCGTTCCAGATCGACGACCGGGTCGACGTCGGCGAGGAGGTGCGGCTGCGCTACCGCTACCTCGACCTGCGCCGCTCGGGACCGGCCGCCGCGCTGCGCCTGCGCAGTGACGTCAACCGGGCCGCGCGCGACGTCCTGCTCGCCCGGGAGTTCGTCGAGATCGAGACGCCGACGCTGACCCGGTCCACGCCCGAGGGGGCGCGTGACTTCCTCGTGCCGGCCCGGCTGCGGCCCGGGTCGTGGTACGCGCTGCCGCAGAGCCCGCAGCTGTTCAAGCAGCTGCTGATGGTGGCCGGCATGGAGCGGTACTTCCAGATCGCCCGGTGCTATCGCGACGAGGACTTCCGCGCCGACCGGCAGCCCGAGTTCACCCAGCTCGACGTCGAGATGAGCTTCGTCGACCAGGACGACGTCATCGCGGTGGCCGAGGCCGTGTTGGTTGCCCTGTGGCAACTGATCGGCTACGACGTCGACACGCCGATCCCGCGGATGACGTACGCCGAGGCGATGGCCCGCTTCGGCTCCGACAAGCCGGACCTGCGGTTCGGCCAGGAGCTCACCGACTGCACGGCGTACTTCGCGGACACGCCGTTCCGCGTCTTCCAGGCGCCGTACGTCGGGGCGGTCGTCATGCCCGGGGGAGCGAGCCAGCCGCGCAAGGCGCTCGACGCCTGGCAGGACTGGGCCAAGCAGCGCGGCGCCCGCGGGCTGGCCTACGTGCTCGTCGGCGAGGACGGCGAGCTGTCCGGACCGGTCGCCAAGAACCTCTCCGAGACCGAGCGGGCCGGGCTGGCCGAGCAGGTCGGCGCGGCACCGGGGGACTGCGTGTTCTTCGCGGCCGGCGCGCCCAACGCCTCGCGGTCGCTGCTGGGCGCGGCCCGCCTGGAGATCGGCCGCCGGACCGGCCAGATCGACGAGTCGGCCTGGTCGTTCCTGTGGGTCGTCGACGCGCCGCTGTTCGAGCGCAGTCGGACGAGACCGACGACGTGGCCGTGGGATCCGGCGCCTGGACCGCCGTGCACCACGCCTTCACCTCGCCCAAGCCGGAGTCGATGGAGACGTTCGACACCGACCCGGGCTCCGCGCTGGCCTACGCCTACGACATCGTCTGCAACGGCAACGAGATCGGTGGCGGCTCGATCCGTATCCACCGGCGCGACATCCAGGAGCGCGTCTTCGCGGTCATGGGTCTGACGCCCGAGGAGGCGCAGGAGAAGTTCGGCTTCCTGCTCGAGGCCTTCCAGTACGGCGCGCCCCCGCACGGCGGCATCGCGTTCGGCTGGGACCGGATCTGCGCGCTGCTGTCCGGCGCCGACTCGATCCGCGAGGTGATCGCCTTCCCGAAGTCCGGCGGGGGCTACGACCCGCTGACCGTCGGCCCCGGCGCCGATCACCGCCGCAGCAGCGCAAGGAGGCCGGCGTCGACGCCGTGCCCGAGGCGGCGGCGGTCGCCGAGGGCTGAGCCGCGTCAGTCGGTCGCCAGCGCCGGGACCGCAGAGCCCCGCCGCTCCGGGACCGGGCCGCGCACCGCGAAGACGCCCAGCGCCGCGATGAGGCAGAGCAGCCCGGCGACGAGGAACGCCGGGTCGTAGGTGTCCAGGTGGTCGCGGATCGCACCGGCGCCGACCGCCGCGGTGGCGGCCCCGATCTGGTGCGCGGCGAAGACCCAGCCGTAGACGACCAGACCGGACTCCGACCCGAACGTGCGGGTGACCAGGGTGACCGTCGGCGGCACGGTGGCGATCCAGTCCAGACCGTAGAAGGCGACGAACGCACCGAGGCTGAGGTGCTGGGCGGCCAGCGCATGCGGAAGCGCCAGCAGCGACAGGCCGCGCAGCCCGTAGTACGTCGCCAGCAGGATCCGCGGGTCGAACCGGTCGGTGAGCCAGCCGGACGCGGTGGTGCCCACGACGTCGAGCACGCCCATCGCGGCCAGCATGCTGGCCGCCATGACCTCCGGGATCTGGTGGTCCATGGCGGCCGGGATGAAGTGGGTGGCGATCAGCCCGTTCGTCGACGCACCGCAGATGAAGAAGCTGCCGGCCAGCACCCAGAACTGCAGGGAGCGCGCGGAGCGGCCGAGCACCCGGAAGGCGGTGGCGACCGGCTTGGCCCCGGAGCCGAAGGACGCGTCGTCCTCCAGGGCGCCGTACGGCACGCTGCCCGAGATCCGCCGGCCGCTCGCGCAGGAAGAGGATCGACACCGGCACGACGAGCAGCGAGGAGATCCCGACGGCGACCGCCGCGCGTCGCCAGTGGGTGCTGCCGGCGAGGGCGGCCAGGAACGGCAGGAACAGCAGCTGCCCGGTCGAGCTGCCGGCGGTCAGCAGGCCGAGGACCAGACCACGCCGCCGGACGAACCAGCGGTTGGCGATGGTCGCTGCGAGCACGGGTGCGACGGCGCCCGTGCCGGCTCCGACCAGGAGCCCCCAGCAGAGGTAGAGCTGCCAGGGCTGGGTCATGAACACCGTCAGGGCCGAGCCGAGCGCGATCAGGCACATCGCGAGCGGGACGACGCGGCGCAGCCCGAACCGCTGGGTGAGGGCGGCGGCGAACGGGCCGGCCAGACCGAAGAGCACCAGGTTCACCGACACGGCGCCGGCGATCGTCGCCCGCGACCAGCCGAACTCGTCCTGCAGCGGGACCAGCAGCACGCCGGGTGTGGCCCGGAAGCCGGCCGCGAACAGCAGGCAGAGGAACCCGCCCGCCGCGACCACCCAGGCCGGGTGGACCTTCGGCAGCAGCAGCCCGCGCGGGTGCTCGGGTCCCGTCCCCGTCGTCATGACAGCTGACCATAGCGAGCCGGAGTCGCGGGCAGTCGAATCTCGTTGTGCGGCAACCCCTTCAGGCGATTGCTGAACACGGTGACTGCCACCCCCGCGAGGAGCAGCGCTCCACCGACGACCTCGGCCGCACCGGGATGCTCGCCCTGCACGATCCAGGCGGTCGCGATGCCGACGGGCGGCACCAGCAGCGCGAACGGCGTGACCGCGGCCGCCGGGTAGCGGGCCAGCAGGCTGTTCCAGATGCCGTAGCCCACGAGCGAGGCCAGCACGACGGTGTACGCCGTGGACAGCAGGGCGGACGCCGGGAGGTGCAGCAGGCCGTGCGTGACCGCGTGCGGCCCGTCCAGCAGCAGGGACGCGGCCAGCAGGGGAGCGGGCACCACGGTGGCCGACCAGACGGTGAGGGACAGCCCCGAGGCGGAGCCGACCCGGCGCGCGGCGACGTTGCCCAGCGCCCAGGACAGCGCCGCACCGAGGGTCAGCACGAGGGCCAGCACCGGCGTCCCACCGCTGCGCCCGGCGGCGACGACCGCCAGGCCGACCGTGCCGATCACGACGCCGGCCACGACCGGCCGCCGCGGGCGCTCGCCCAGCCGCAGGGCGGCGACCACGACCGTCAGCATGACCTGCGCCTGCAGGACCAGGGAGGCCAGTCCCGGGGGCATGCCCAGGTGCAGGGCGGAGTACAGCAGGCCGAACTGGCCGACGCTCATCAGCAGGCCGACGACCGCGACGTCGCGGAACCGGGCCACGGGGCGCCGGACGAACAGCACCGCGGGCAGCGCCACCAGGGTGAAGCGCAGGGCGGCGAAGGTGAGCGGCGGGACGTGGCCGAGCCCCTCGTCGATCACCACGAAGTTGATGCCCCAGATCGTCGCGGTCAGGGTGGCGAGGAGCGAGGGAACCAGCGGCATGTCCCCATGCTCGCCGCCCCTCATCATGGCGTACAGCAACTGTTTGTGTCGGAGACCATGTAGCGTTTCTGCATGATCGATCTGGTCGCGCTGCAGTCACTGCTCGGGGTCGCCGAGCGGGGGACGGTCGGCGCGGCGGCCGAGTCGCTCGGTTACACGCCGTCGGCGGTGTCCCAGCAGATCAAGCGGCTGGAGCGCGAGCTCGGCGTGGGCCTGCTGGAGCGGGTCGGCCGGGGAGTCGTGCTCACCGAGCCGGGACGGCAGCTGGTCACGGAGGGGCGGCGGCTGCTGGCCGAGCTCGAGGCGGTCGAGTCCCGGCTGGACAGCGCCACCGGCCGGCTGCACGGCTCGGTCCGGCTCGCGGCCCACGCGACGGCGATCCGCGGGCTGATCGCACCGGCGCTGGCCGACCTGGCCGCCTCGGCACCGGACCTGGACCTGACGCTCGTCGAGCGCGACCCGCCGGACGGCGTGGAGCTGGTCGTCTCCGGCCAGGTCGACCTGGCCGTCGTGCACAACTGGGTCGGCGTCGCGCTCCACCTGCCGTCCGGGCTGGACGTGTCGGCGCTGGGGGAGGACGTCGCGGACGTGCTGGTGCACCGGGACCACCCCTTGGCGGGCGAGCGGTCGGTCACCCCGGACCTGCTGCTGGAGGAACCGTGGGCCGTCACCCCGGCCGGCACCATCTGCCACGCGTGGTTCGTGCAGATGTTCGCCGGGTTCAGCCGGGTGCCCGCGGTGCGCTACTGGACGCCCGAGTTCGCGACGCACGTCTCCCTGGTGGAGGGGGCGGCCGCCGTCGCGCTCGTCCCGCGGCTGGGCCGGGGCCGGCTGCCGGACAGCGTGGTCGCCGTGCCGATCCACGATCCGGTGCCGACCCGGCAGGTGCTCGCCGTGACCCGGGCGACGATGGCGGCGAGCCCGGTCCTGCGACACATCCGCGACGTCCTGCTGGCGTCCGCTCGGCGCCGGGTGGGAGCCACGGACGGGTTGAGCCGAGCGGCCTGACTCCGACGAACCGACATAATGTCGATTATCGGCGTTGTACTGAACCTGGTGGTTCACCACATGTTTGCCCATTGGCGTTGCGCCCCCTCCCGAGCCCGCTTAGGTTGACACCGAGAAGGACCGGGGGCTGTGCAGCGAGGCGGTACGCACCATGGATGGTCGTCGTCTGCGACTCGGATGGGTCGCCACCGCCGCTGCGACCGGCGTCCTGCTGTCACTGATCGTGACCGGCCCGGCGCTGGCCGACACACCTCACCCGAATGGCCCAACGGCCGGCGCCACGCCGACCGGCTCGTCGTCGGGCTCGTCGTCCGGCACCAGCGGCCGGACCGGGACGGCCGGCAGCTCGCCCAGCGGCACCCCGACGGCCACCGGCACACCCACCGGAGTCCTGCCCACCAGCGGCAAGGTCGCGCCGGTCCTGCGCCCGTCCGCGTCGCCCACGGCCACCGCCAGCAGCACGGCCGCCGCCGCGAAGCCCGACCCGGGCGATGGTGAGACGCCGCTCAGCCCGGCCGCCGTGGCCCAGCAGCTGAGCCAGGCCCAGGCGCTGGAGTCCTCGCTGCTCGCCTCGAACGCCCGGCTGGCCGCGATCACCGCCCGCATGGCCCAGCTGTCCGCCCAGTCCTCGACCGCCCTGCAGGCCCTGCAGACCGCGCAGCAGGCCGAGCAGCAGGCGCTGTCCACCGAGGCGTACCAGAAGCAGCGGCTCGCATCGGTCCAGGCGCAGGCGGCCGGCCTGCAGCTCCAGCTCGGGCGCTTCGCCCGCAACGCCTACGTCACGGGCGGGGCCCTGGCCCACCTGCAGGCGTACATCGCCGCGCTGCAGGGCAACACCACGGACGACGCCGGCAACGCGCTGTTCCTCATCGACTCCGTGGGCCGCAGCGAGACCGCCGCGCTCGAGCAGGCCCAGACGCTCAGCACGGTGCAGCAGCTGATCACCGACCAGGCGACCAGCGCGGCGCAGCAGGCGACCACCGCCCGCGAGCAGGCCCAGGCCGCGAGCGACCGGGTGCAGAAGGCGCTGGCCGCGCAGCGCGCCCTGCTGGTGCCCGAGCAGGGTGCCCAGGCCGGGCGGCTGACCGAGGCGGCGTTCTCCCAGCAGCAGCTCGCCCGGCTCGGGAGTGCCGACGCGATCGCCGCCCGCGCCGAGCTGGCCGCGGCCGCCGCCGGTGCGAGCACCGCGTCCGCCAGCTGCCGGGCCGGCGTGACCAAGAAGTCCGTCCTCGGATTCTCGGACGGCCAGATCCCGCTGACCGACCTGTGCCCGATCTGGGGTGCGCCCGGACAGCTGCTGCGGGCCGACGCCGCGGCCGCGTTCGACCAGATGTCCCGGGCGTACGCCGAGCAGTTCGGCCGGCCGATCTGCGTCACCGACTCCTACCGGTCCTACAGCGAGCAGGTCGCGCTGTACGCCGCGAAGCCGAACCTGGCCGCCAAGCCGGGCACCAGCAACCACGGCTGGGGCGTGGCCGTCGACCTCTGCGGAGGCATCGAGTCGTTCGGCACCGCGCAGCACGAGTGGCTGTTCACCCACGCCCCGCTGTACGGCTGGTTCCACCCGCTGTGGGCCGAGCCCACCGGCTCGCGCCCCGAGCCCTGGCACTGGGAGTTCAGCGGCTGAGCGGCATCATGGTCGCGGCCATGCGCGAGTTCGCGTTCCTCGACCACGACGGGCCGATCGCGATGGCCCATCGCGGCTTCTCCCTGGACGGGCTGGAGAACTCGATGGCCGCCTTCGGGGCGGCCGTCGACCTCGGCCTGCGACTATCTGGAGACCGACGTCCACGCGACACGCGGACGGCGTGCTGCTGGCCTTCCACGACGACCGGCTGGACCGGGTGACCGACGCGACCGGGTCGGTGGCCGAGCTGCCGTGGTCGACACGTGCGCGCGGCCCGGATCGGCGGCCGTGGAGCCGATCCCCCTGCTCGAGGACGTGCTCGGCGCCTGGCCCGACGTGCGGGCTCAACATCGACGTCAAGGCGGCCCCGGCGATCGAGCCGCTGGTCGACGCCGTCCGCCGGACGGACGCGCTGGACCGGATCTGCGTCGCGTCGTTCTCCGAGCGCCGGCGCTCGGCCGTCCGGCGCGCGCTCGGCCCGGCGCTGGCCACCTCGGTCGGGCCGGCGCGGATCGCGCACCTGGCGGCTCGGGGGGCCGTCCCGGCCCGCCGGCTCGCCCGGCGCCGCGCCGGGCCGCTGCGCGGCGCCGCGGCCGTCCAGGTGCCGCTCCGGGCCGGCCGCCTGCAGGTCGTCACCGCGGCCAGCGTCCGGCGCGCGCACGCCGCCGGCGTGCAGGTGCACGTCTGGACGGTCAACGAGCCGGCCGAGATGCACCGGCTGCTGGACCTCGGCGTGGACGGCCTGATCACCGACCGGGCCGACCTGGTCCGCGCGGTCCTGCGCGAGCGGGCCGGCCGGGCGGGCCTGACCTGTGACCGAGCTGGCCGAGGGGCTCGCCGGGCGACGAGCGCAGCCGGCGGCGCGAGCGGCGCTCGTGGTACTGGTTCGACTGGGCCAACTCGGCGTACGTCACCACCACCTCCACGGTGCTGCTCGGGCCGTACCTCACCTCGGTCGCCAAGCAGGCGGCCTGCCCGGGCATCGACAACGACGCCACCTGCCGGGTGGACCTGCACGTGGTCGGCATCCCGGTCTCCCCCGGCTCGCTGGTCTTCTACGTCGTCACGGTGTCCACGATCCTGTCCGCGCTGGTCCTGCCGATCGTCGGCGCCGCTGGCCGACCGCACCGCGCACCGCAAGGAGCTGATGTGCGGCTTCGCCTGGGTCGGCTCGGTCGCCGCCGGCGGCGATGGTGCTCGTCGCCGGGCACGACTGGCAGCTCGGCGTGGTGCTGACCGTCGTCGGCAACATGTGCCTCGGCTCGGCCCTGGTCGTCTACTACGCGTTCCTCGTCCAGATCGCGACGCCGGACGAGCGCGACCGGGTCTCCAGCGTCGGCTGGTCGTTCGGCTACCTCGGCGGCTTCGTGCTGCTCGCGGCTCAACCTCGTGGTGGTCGAGGGCCACCACGCGCTGGGGCTGACCGAGGGCCAGGCCGTGCGGGTCAGCCTGCTCTCCGCCGGCGTCTGGTGGGCGGCGTTCACGGTCGATCCCGTACCTCGGGCTGCGCAACCGCCCGTCCCGGCCACCGGCGGGCGAGCCCGGCGGCGGCCACCTGGCCCGCGAGGCGTTCGGGCCAGCTGGCCAGCACGCTGCGCCACCTGCGCGGCTACCCGCAGACGCTGGCGTTCCTGGCCGCGTACCTGTTCTTCAACGACGGGATCCAGACGGTCATCAGCGCCTCCAGCGTGTACGGCGACCAGCAGCTCGGCTTCTCCTCCGGCCAGCTGATCATCACGATCCTGCTCGTCCAGTTCGTCGCCTTCGGCGGCGCGCTGGCTGTTCGGGCGGCTCGCCGGCCGGTTCGGCGCCTGGCGGACGATCCTGGCCAGCCTGGTCCTGTGGACGCTCGTCGTGACGATCGGCTTCTTCCTGCCCGCCCACCGGTTCGGCCTCTGGCTGGCCCTCGGCCGTCCTGATCGGCATCGTGCTGGGCGGCAGCCAGGCCCTGAGCCGGTCGCTGTACAGCCAGCTGATCCCGGCCGGCCGGGAGGCGGAGTACTTCAGCCTCTACCAGGCCTGCGAGCGGGGCACGAGCTGGTTCGGCACCCTGCTGTTCGGCGTGGTCCAGCAGCTCACCCACTCCTACCGCTGGGCGATCATCGCGCTGGTCGTGTTCTTCGTCCTGGCGGCGCGCTGCTGACCCGCGTCGACGTCCGCCGCGGGATCGCCGAGGCCGGGCAACGTGTGCCCGCGGTCGTCTGAGGGTCCGTGAGAGCATCCGCACGGCCGTCCGACCCGGTCTCCACGACGCCGCCGAAGTAACACCGGTGCAGGGAGCCGGAGGGCTGTGACGGCGCACAGCGGCTTTACCGCATCTCCACACGCACGGCGGAACACTTGCTGACGTCCCGCTGCGTTCTGTGGGTGTAGACGTCACGACACGCCGAGGAGGCCGCCCGATGAGCGAGAAGTCGCTGCGAGGCACCCGGCTGGGTGCCAACAGCCTGGAGAGCGAGACCGGCGTCGAGCCGGTCGAGCGGCACCTGGCCGAGTACCACTGCCCCGAGGGCCACGTGTTCACCGTCCCGTTCGCGTTCGACGCCGACGTCCCGGCCGCTGTGGGAGTGCCAAGTGCGGCGCCGAGGCGCTGCTGGCCGATGCCACCCGCCCCGCGCCGCGGCCCGCGAAGCCGGCCCGCACGCACTGGGACATGCTGCTGGAGCGGCGCTCGGTCGCCGAGCTGGAGGTCCTGCTGGACGAGCGCCTGGAGCTGCTGCGGGCCAAGCAGGGCCGGCACCAGCCCACAAGCGCAGCGCCTGAGGCCCGGCCGGGACGCCGCTCATCCGGCCTGGCCCCGGCCACCACGGCCGCACCGTCCACGGACGGTGCGGCCGTTCTGCTGCCGCTCGGTGTTGTCTGCCGGCGCTCAGGGCTGTCTGCCGGCGCTCAGGGCTGCTGGTGGGGTCCCGGACCGAGCTCGCCCTCGTCGTGGACGACCTCGCCGCGGATGACCTGACGGCCACTCCCCGGCCAGGCCGAGGCGAACCGGTTGACGAGCCGCACCCGCAGCAGCAGCCCGGACAAGCGGCGCACGAGCGGCCGGGTGAACGGCAGCACGAACAGCAGCCCGAGCAGGTCCAGGATGAACCCCGGCGGGATCATCAGCATCCCGCCGATGAGCAGCATGACCGCGTCGGCCATGTCGCCGCCGGGCAGCCGCCGGCGCGACCGCGGCGTCCTGCGCAGCGCCTGCGGGCCGAGCGCACCCCACCGCGCCGACACGACCAGAGCCCGGCGAACGAGAACGCGACGATCGCCAGCAGCGTCGGCCACGGGCCGATCAGGCGCGCGACCAGCACGGCGACGGCGATCTCAGCGCCACGAGCAGGAGCAGGCCGAGCAGGACCAGGCCCACCACCTGCCGCGGTCGCAGCCGGCGCGGCGCCGGGACGGCCGTCGGCACGTCGTCACGACCGCGCCGAGTCTGGGCCGCCGGCGCCGGTGCGCCGGTCGCCGCCGGGCCAGGCCGCGCAGCTGCTCCAGCCGGTGCCGCAGCCCCCAGCCGGTCACCCGGACCAGGGACTCGCGGACGATCGACCCGCTCATCTTGCTGTCGCCGCGGACCCGCTCGACGAACGTGATCGGCACCTCGACGACCCGCAGGCCGCGCTGCACGGCGCGCCAGGCCAGGTCGACCTGGAAGCAGTAGCCCTGCGAGGCGACGTCGGCAGGTCCAGGGCCTCCAGCGCGGTCCTCCGAAAGGCCCGGTAGCCGCCGGTCGCATCGTGCAGCGGGATGCCCAGCGCGAGCCGCGTGTACGTGTTGCCGCCGCGGCTGACAGCAGCATGCCGGTGGGCCGGCCAGTTCTCCACCCGGCCTCCGGGGACCCAGCGCGACCCCAGCACCACGTCGGCGCGGCCGAGGGCCTCCAGCAGCCGCGGCAGCTGCTCGGGCTGGTGCGAGCCGTCCGCGTCCATCTCGACGACCACGTCGTACGCCCGCTCGCAGGCCCCAGGCGAACCCCGCGAGGTACGCCGCGCCGAGCCCCTCCTTGCTGGTCCGGTGCAGGACGTGGACCTGCGGTCGTCGGCGCCGCCAGCCGGTCGGCGATCGTCGCCGGTGCCGTCGGGCGAGCTGTCGTCGACGACCAGGACGTCGGCCGACGGGCGCTCGCCTCGCGGACCCGGCCCACGATCGGCTCGATGTTCTCCCGCTCGTCGTACGTCGGGATCGACGACGAGCACCCGGCCGAGAGCCGCTCCGCGTGGTGCTCACACCTGACTCATCCTCGAGGTAACCCGGCGCCGCCCGACCAGGACCCCGGCGGCCGACCGGCCAGCCCAGAGGCCCAGAGGACGACCTCGGGCCACGTCCCCCAGCTGGTCCGACACGGTGATCTGGGTGCGCAGCGGCAGGGCCGCCTGCAGCAGCGCCGGGGTGAACAGCGTGGTCTGCTGGACGATGCTGGCCGTTCGGCAGGATCAGCGCGCTGATCCCGACGGTCGAGATCTGGGCCACCGACCGGCCGTGCTCGACGGCCCGCAGCCGGGACATCGCCAGCTGCTGCGCCGCCTCGTCGGTGTAGCCGAACGTGGCGTTGTTGGTCTGCACGACGAGCAGGTCGGCGCCCTTGTCGACGCTCTGCCGCAGCAGCCAGTCGTAGGCGACCTCGAAGCAGATGGCGACGCCCACCTCGGCCGGCCCGGCCCGCAGCAGCCCGACCTGGTGACCGGCGACGAAGTCGCTCGGGCACCAGGTCGATCTTGCTGCTGAAGTGACGGAAGAAGCGACCGGTCCGGGATGTACTCGCCGAACGGCACCGGGTGCCGCTTGACGTACTGCTGCCCCGGGCCCGAGCCCGGCGTCCAGACGATGCTGACGTTGCTCAGCTTCCCGGGCGGGCTGTCCAGCACGGCGCCGACCAGCGTCGGGGCCTTGGTCGCGTCGACTGCGGCCTGGATCGTGGCCCGGGCGTCGGCCTGCTGGTAGGGGTCGAGGTCGGAGGAGTTCTCCGGCCAGATCACGACGTCCGGCTGCGGGCGCGTGCCCGGCCTGCGACCTGGGCCGCGAGCTGCAGCGCCCCCTTGGCGTGCAGGTCGAGGACGGCGGCGCGCTGGTCGTCGAAGTCCAGACCGGCCGGACGGCACGTTGCCCTGGACTCCGGCCACCTGGATCGTCCGGCCGGACGTCGGCAGCGGGACCAGCAGCCCGCAGGCGACGACCGCGACGGCGGCGACGGCGCCCAGACCGGCCGAGCCATCCGCGGCGCACGTTGACGCACCGCGTAGGCCAGCAGGGCCCCGGCCAGGGCGATCGCGAAGGACACCAGCGGCGCTCCCCCGAGCGCGGCGAGGTGCAGGGTCGGCGCGTCGGTCTGGGAGAAGGCCAGCCGGGCCCACGGGAACCCGCCGTACGGCGTCCGGTCGCGCAGCGCCTCCTGGGCCACCCAGAGGCCGGCGATGACGACCGGGGCCGACCCCCGGGTGCGCCAGGCCGCCGGCAGGGCCAGGCCCAGCAGCGCGATGTAGAGGGCCTCCAGAACGGAAGGGCGATCCACGGCAGGTTGCCGACGTAGACGCCGCTCCAGTGCAGAGTCGGCACGAAGAGGCCAGGCCGGTCAGGAAGCCGAGCAGCGCGGCGGTCCGGGGCCGCTGCCGCGGGTCGCGAGGGCGAGGAGCGCGACGCCGACCGGCGCCAGCGGCCAGAGGTTGTGACCGGGGAACGCGAGCCAGACGCAGAGCCCGCCGACGACGGCAAGGACCGCGGCGACCGGCAGTGAGAGCCGCGTCATGGCGGACGCGGGCAGCCTGCAGCCGCTTCAGCACCACCAGAGGGTATCCGTAGATGCTGGGGCCGGACGGACCGGACGGGCCCGCGCTGCCGTTGGGACCACCGTCGTCCCCGCTGGGTGCGGGAGCGGCCGGCGTTGTCTACTAAGCGCGCGGGCCCATCCGTCGTCCACCACCGGCTGCGCCGGACGTTGTGGGGGATCGCGAGCGGACCTGGATGGCGCGGCGGCTGCGCGCGCAAACCGCCCCTGGTTCCCTCGTACTCCCCCCACCAGCGTCCGTTCGAACCCGGGAGTCCGTCAGTGGACGACAGCGCAGGAACTTACTCTCGGAGGCGCGGGGGGTGTCAAGTGCGCTCTGACCTGCGCAGTTCCGCGTCCGTGCAGGTCAACGCCATCCGCTCGGACATCGTTGTGTCGCAAGGAATTTCCGCGGCCACGGCGTGTCGCCACGCGACACGCCGAGGGCGTGTCGGCGTGGCCGCCGGAGCCGATCGGCAGGCGTCAGGAGCGGGGCGGGACGACGACCGTTCCCGTTGCGGTGGTCGCAACGACTGGGGGTTCGAGGACCTCGGCGGCAGACGGCGATCGGTCCGGGCGGCCGCGGGCACACGACCCTCACCTGGAGGTCGAGAGTCCGGCTGCGCGTGCCGACCCGGACCACCTCGGCCTCGATCTCGATCACGTCGCCCGCGCGCACCGGCGCGCGGAACTGCACGTCGGAGTACGACGCGAACAGGCCCTCGTCGCCGTCGGTGCGGATGCAGACCTCGGTCGCCACGTCCCCGAAGCAGGCCGAGCGAGTAGGCGCCGTCGACGAGGTTGCCCGGCGTAGTGCGCGTGGCTGTACGGCACGTAGCGGCGGTGGATCGACGCGCAGGCCGAGGCGCGGATCGCGCTGCGGCGTCGCTCATGCGCTCCTCCTCTCGCGGCCGGTGCCGTGCCGGGGGCGGGAGCAGCGCGTGGACGAGGTACGACGCCACCTCGCGCGGGCGTCGTGCCCTTGCCGAAGATCCGGTCCACCCCGAGGGCCTGCGTCGCGCCCTCGTCGAAGCGCGGGCCGCCGACGACGAGCAGCGGCCGGCGGTCGGCCGGATAGGCCTCGCGGAAGGCCGCCGACATCGCAGAAGTGTTGTGCACGTGGGCATCTCGCTGGGTGACGACCTGCGAGACGAGGACCGCGTCGGCTCGCTCCTCCCTCGCCCGGCTCGACCAGCTCGGGCACGAGCACCTGGGCGCCGAGGTTGACGACCTTGAGCTCGCGGTAGTACTCCAGGCCCTTCTCCCCCGCGAAGCCCTTGATGTTCAGGATCGCGTCGATGCCGACCGTGTGGGCGTCCGTGCCGATGCACGCGCCGACGACGACGAGCTTGCGCCGCAGCCGGGTCTTGATCGCGGCGTTCACCTCCTTGGCCGACAGCAACGGGAACTCGCGCTCGATCACCTGCACGGCGGACAGGTCGACGACATGGTTCGCCGAGCCGTAGACGACGAAGAACGTGAAGTCCGGGCCCATCGCCTTGGCGTGCACCAGCAGGGCCGGGTCCAGGCCCATCTTGTGGGCCAGCTGCAGAGCCGCACCCTCCGCACGCTTGTCATGCGGCAAGGGCAGGGTGAACGACACCTGCACCATGCCGTCACCCGTCATGTCGCCGTACGGCCGGACCACCTTCGGCAGCTCGCCGACGCTCATCGGGTGCTCCCTTCCTCGAGCAGGTCGATCGCGGGGTTGACGTAGCCGTCGGCGCGCCGGGCGACGCCGTCGAGGCCCTTGCCGCGATCGGCCGGGCGCTTCATCAGCCCGAACGTGCCGTCGCCGATCGCGGACAGCAGGGGCGTGCCCGCGGTCGTGTCGTCGCAGATGCGTTGCAGGAGCTCGATCGCCTCGGCGAGCACCTGGCGGGCGCGCGTCTGGATGAAGCCGTCCCGCGGCGGGTGGAAGTCCTCGGTCAGGCCGCCGGCGGCCCCCAGCACGTAGCGGACGTTCTGCAGGGCCAGGTCGCGGTCGGACAGGAACGGCGTGACGACGGCCTCGGTCATCATGCCGACGAGCAGGATCCCCTGCCCGGTCATCGCGCCGACCAGGTTGAAGAAGCCGTCGAGCAGGTAGCCGCGGAAGACGTCGCCGGTCATGTGCTTGGTCGGCGGCATCCACTTCAGCGGGGCGTCCGGGAAGAGCGTGCGGGCCAGCAGGGCGTGCGCCAGCTCGAGCCGGAAGCTGTCCGGGAGATCGGGGTTGATCTCGAAGGCGTGGCCCAGGCCGAGCTGCCAGTCCTCGAGCCCGGCCTCCTTGGCGAAGTACTCGTTCATCAGCTGGCTGACCGTGACGGTGTGCGCGGCCTCGACGGCGTCGGCGGTCGTGAGGTAGTTGTCCTCGCCGGTGTTGATGATGATGCCGGCGCGGGCGTGCACCTGGCGCGAGAACCGCTGGTCGACGAACGTGCGCATCGGGTTGATGTCGCGGAAGAGGATCCCGTACATCGAGTCGTTGAGCATCATGTCGAGCCGCTCCAGCCCGGCCAGCGTCGCGATCTCCGGCATGCACAGACCCGAGGCGTAGTTGGTCAGCCGCACGTAGCGGCCGAGCTCCTTGCTGACGTCGTCCAGGGCGGCCCGCATCAGCCGGAAGTTCTCCTGGGTGGCATAGGTCCCGGCGTACCCCTCGCGCGTCGCGCCCTCGGGGACGTAGTCCAGCAGGCTCTGCCCGGTCGAGCGGATGACCGCGATCACGTCGGCGCCCTCGCGGGCCGCGGCCTGGGCCTGCGGGATGTCCTCGTAGATGTCTCCGGTCGCGACGATGAGGTAGATCCAGGGCCGCTGCCGCGGGTCGCCGAAGCGCCGGACCAGCCGCTCGCGCTCGGCCCGGCGGCGGTCGATCCGGCGGATGCCCGCCGCGGCGGCCGACCGGGCGGCCGTCGCGGCCCGGGCGGCCTCGCGACCCTCCGGGATCTGGAACCGCGCCGAGCCCGAGGCCGGCCTTCTGGGCGAGCACGAGCAGGTCCTCGGCCTCGCCGCGGCGCAGCGCGTCCCACACCGGCAGCGCGACCCCGTGCTCGATGCCGACCTGCTCGCGGACCGTGTCGACCAGGTGGTTCACCCAGGGCACCCGCTCGTGGTCGGCCCCGGCCAGCCCGGCCAGCCGCAGCAGGGCGCGCTCCACCGAGACGGTGGTGTGGGTGCGGGCCAGCTCCACGACCGGCGCGCCCGCCTTGCGGGCCAGCCGCCGGGCGGTCCGCACCGCCTGCGGGTCCAGCTCGATCACTTTCCTGGCGGACGCGCTCATGCCAGTGCTCCTTCGCGCTGGTAGGCCACCTCGCCGCGCACGACCGTGCGCAGGCAGACCGGGCCGGGCCGGCCGGGTCCGATGTCGGGAAGTCCGTCCACGAGCCCCGCCGGGGCGTCCCAGACGGCGTACGTCGCGGGCCGACCGGGACGCAGGGCCCCGGCGTGCGCCGCCAGGGCGTCCCGGACGCCGATCCGCTGCGCCGGGTCGTGGTGGTGGACGGCGGCCCGCACGGCGCCCCACGGGTCGTACGGCGTGACGGGGGTGTCCGAGCCGAAGGCCAGCGGGACGCCCGCGGCCCGCAGGTCGGCGAACCGGTTCAGCCGCGGCCCACGGACCGGGCCGAGCCGCTCGACGTACAGCCCCGACTCACCGCCCCACCAGGCGTCGAAGACCGGCTGCACGCTGGCCAGGACGCCGAGCCGGGCCAGGTCGGCCACCGCGTCCGCGTCGGCCATCTCGACGTGCTCGAGGCGGTGCCGGCCGTCGCGGACCGCCTCCAGGCCGAGCCGGTCGACGGCGGCCTCGAAGCCCTGCAGGACGGCGTCCAGGGCCGCGTCGCCGATGACGTGGAAGCCGGCCTGCAGCCCGGCCCGGGTGCAGGCGACGACGTGCTCGGCGATCTGCGCGGCGGTCAGGTAGGCGTGGCCGGACGTCGCATCGTCGTCGCTGTACGGCGCGCGCAGCGCCGCGGTCCGCGACCCGATCGAGCCGTCGGCGCAGAGGTCGCCGGCCAGCCCGGCCAGCGGCTCGGCGCCCGGGACCGCGAACCGGTGCGCCACCCGCCGAGCCTCCTCGGGCCCGGACACCAGCTGGCCGCGGTACGGCACCACCCGCGGCAGGTCGACCCGGTCGGCGGACAGCACCAGCAGGTCGTGCAGGTCGTCCTCGCTGGCGATGTGCGGCGCCGACATCTCGTGCACGGTGCCGATCCCGGCGGCCGCGGCGGCGGACAGCGCCTCGACCTGGAGCTCGCGCCGCACGCCCGGGGCGATGCCGTCCCGGGTCGCCGTGCGGGCGGCGTGGTGGGCGTCGCGCTCCACCCGGCCGTCGTCGCGACCAGCCCGGCAGGTCGCGCAGCCCGGCCGCGGCGGCCAGGGCGGACGACACGACGGCGGAGTGCACGTCGACCCGGGACAGGTAGACCACCCCGCCGTAGCTGGCCCGGTCCAGCTCGGCCCGGGTCGGCGGTCGCCCCTCGGGCCAGCGGCGCTCGTCCCAGCCGTGGCCGAGCACCGGGCGGCCCCCGCCGGCGCGGGCCGCCGCGGCCAGGCGGTCGAGGGCGTCGGCCAGCGAGGGGCTGCCGGTGAGGTCGACGCCCGCGCAGGGCCAGCCCGGTCTCGGTCGTGTGCGTGTGCGCGTCGGTGAACGCGGGAGTCGACGAGCGCTCCGGCCAGGTCGATCACGGCGTCGGCTCCGCCCGGCGTCCGGGTCGTCGACCGAGCCAGGTCACCAGCCCGTCCTCGACCACGAGCGCGGTCAGGGCGCGGCGCCCGGGCCGTCGGCGGCGCCGCCGGTGACCACGGTGCCGCCGTGCAGCACCGTCCGGCCGGACGTGGGCAGGCTCATGCTCACCGAGTGTCCTCGGCCGCCAGGCGGGCCTGGAAGAGGTCGCGGACGGCCGGCACGCGGCGGAGCAGGTCGAGGGCGTAGTCCGCGTGCCCGGGGACGTAGCCGTTGCCGACCAGCATCGTGACGTCGGCCGCCAGGCCCTCCGCGCCCAGGGCGGCGGCGCTGAACGACGTGGCCATCGAGAAGAACACCACCGTGCCGCCCTCGGCGGTGGCCAGGATCGCCCCGTGCTCGCAGCCGGGGACGTCGACGCACACGACGGTGACGTCGGCGCCGCGCTGTCCTCGCCCAGCGCCGTCCGCGACCGCCTCGGACAGCGCCACCGGGTCGCTGGGCGTCGGCCAGCGACGACGGCGTCGGCCAGCCCCGAGGCGCGTCAGCGCGGCGCGCTCGCGCTCCACCGGCACCACGCCGACGGTCCGGCGCGGCACCGGCGTCACGGGCGGCGGCCAGCGCCAGCGACCCGGACTTGCCCGCGCCCCCGATGACCGCCACCGTCGGCGCCTGCTGCTCCGCGGCGTACCGGCGGACGACCCGGGCGACCAGCGCCGGGGCGCCGCAGACGTCCATCACCATCAGCGAGAGCCGCGGGTCCAGGTCGTCGGGGACGACCGCGGCGATCGAGCGGCCGAACAGCACGGCGTCGCCCTCGGCCGGGACCTGCTCGCTCAGGCCGTCCCAGCCGGCGCAGTCCGTCGGTGATCCGCAGCGGCGTCAGCGAGAGCGAGACCAGGGTGGCCACCCGGTCCCCCGGCGCCAGCCCGAGCGGTCGACTCCGGGACCCACCTCGGCCACCGTGCCGACGAGCATCCCGCCGGAGCCGGTGACCGGGTTCTGCATCTTGCCCCGCTCGGCGACGATCGCGAGCACCTCCGCGCGCACGGCCGCCCCGTCGACTCCACCGCCGGCGCGCCGGGTGGGCCCCGGCCAGCTGGCGGTACGACGCGGCGTCCAGGTTGAGCACCTCGACCGCCACCCGCACCTCGTCCGGCCAGATCTCCGGCGTCGGGTCCAGCCGGCGGGCCGCCTGGGGCAGCACGCCGGCCGGCTCCAGCACGCGGTGCAGGCCGATGGGCGACGACGGCCGGCGCCGGTCTCGCGACGTCACAGGACTTTCCCTTCAGCGGGACGGAGGGCGGGAAGACTTACGGCAAGGAACTCGATCTACGACAGGTCTTCCTCTATCGTGCCAGTCATGAGTCCGAAGATCGAGCAGCCGTACGCCTACCGCCGCCGCGAGCTGGTCGAGCCGGACTGGACCCGCCTGCCCGGCTGGGCCGACGTCACCGCGGACGAGTGGGCCGGCGCGCAGTGGCAGCGCGCGCACTGCGTGAAGAACGTCAAGCAGCTCCGCGCCGTCATGGGCGACCTGCTCGAGGAGCGGTTCTACGCCGACCTGGAGCGCGACCAGGCCGAGCGGGCGACCATGTCGATGCTGCTGCCGCCCCAGATGCTGAACACGATGGTCCCGGCCACCGGCGTGTGGGACGACGGCTCGCGGCCGGCCGCCGGAGCGCAGTTCACCGAGGCGTTCTACGCGCGACCCGGTCCGGCGCTACATGCTCCCGGTCTTCTCCGACCGGCGCACCGACTGGCCCAGCCACCCGTTCAGCAGCCGGGACTCCCTGCACGAGCACGACATGTGGACGGTGGAGGGCCTGACCCACCGGTACCCGACGAAGGTGCTCGCCGAGCTGCTGCCGACCTGCCCGCAGTACTGCGGCCACTGCACGCGGATGGACCTGGTCGGGCAACTCCACGCCGGTGATCCCGAAGCTGAAGTTCGACCTGAAGCCGGTCGACCGGCTGGACCGGATGATCGCCTACCTGCGCGACAACCCGGGCGTCCGCGACGTCGTGGTGTCCGGCGGCGACGTGGCCAACATGCCGTGGCGCAACCTCGAGGGCTTCCTGATGCGGCTGCTCGAGATCGACACGATCCGCGACATCCGCCTGGCCACCAAGGCCCTGATGGGCCTGCCGCAGCACTGGCTCGGCGACGACGTCGTCGAGGGCGTGGGCCGGGTGTGCGACGTGGCCCGGTCCCGCGGGGTCAACATCGCCATCCACACCCACGTCAACAACGCCGAGTCGCTGACGCCGGCCGTGGCGCGCGCGACCCGGGCCATGCTCGACGCCGGCGTCCGCGACGTGCGCAACCAGGGCGTGCTGATGCGCGGGGTCAACGACACCACCGAGCAGCTGCTCGACCTGTGCTTCGCGCTGGAGGACGAGGCGGGCATCACGCCGTACTACTTCTACATGTGCGACATGATCCCGTTCGCCGAGCACTGGCGGCTCTCGCTGGGCGAGGCCCAGGACCTGCAGCACTCGATCATGGGCTACCTGCCCGGCTTCGCCACGCCGCGCATCGTCTGCGACGTGCCGTTCGTCGGCAAGCGCTGGGTGCACCAGGTGCACACCTACGACACCGAGCGCGGCATCTCCTACTGGACCAAGAACTACCGCACCTCGATCGAGTCGGCCGACGAGGAGGCGCTGTCCCGCGAGTACGTCTACTACGACCCGATCTACACCCTGGGCGAGAGTGGTCAGGCCTGGTGGGCCGAGCACGGTGACGCCGAGGCGACGCACGCCGCCGCGGTCGACCAGGCCCGGGCCAGCCGGGACGCCGCGCACGCGCAGTCGCTGGACCCCGTGCCCAGCCACGCCGTCCACGCCTGACCGGCCAGTCCCTGCGCGACCAACAGGCGCACGCCCGGCCTGACGAAGGGGCTCAGAGCGCCGGGGGCCGGGCCTCGTACGGGGTCGACAGCACGATCGTCGTGCGGGTGCGGACGTTGGCGTCGGAGCGGATCCGGGCCAGCAGCTCCTCCAGGTCGCCGGGGGCACCCACCCGCGCCTTGAGGATGTAGCTCTCCTCGCCGGCCACCGAGTGGCAGGCCTCGATCTCCCCGATCGGGGCCAGGCGCTCCGCGACGTCGTCGGGAGCCGAGGGGTCGAGCGGCGTCACCGAGATGAACGCCGTCAGCGGCAGGCCGATCGCGTCCGGGTCGACGACCGCGGCGTAGCCCCGGATCACCCCGCGCTCCTCCAGCCGGCGAACCCGCTGGTGGGCGGCGGAGGTCGACAGCCCGGTCAGCCGGGCCAGGTCGGTGTAGGACATCCGGCCGTCCTGGGCCAGCAGCGCCACGATCTTGCGGTCCATCGCCTCCACGCCGGGAATGTACCGTGGCCGACCTCCTGGACCGCCCTGGCAGGATGCGGGAGTGGCGCCGACGGGGAAGCTCATGCTGCTGGACTCGGCCTCGCTGTACTTCCGGGCCTTCTTCGGGGTCCCCGACACGTTCACCGCGCCGGACGGCACGGTGGTCAACGCCGTCCGCGGCTTCCTCGACATGATCGCCACGCTGGTGACCATGCGCCGACCCGGCCGGCTGGTCGCCTGCTGGGACGACGACTGGCGCCCGGCCTTCCGGGTGGCGGCCATCCCGTCGTACAAGGCGCACCGGCTCACCGCGGGCAGCCAGGTGGTCGAGGAGTCGCCGCCGGGACTGACCCCGCAGGTGCCGATCATCGCCGACCTGCTCGAGGCGCTGGGGATCGCCCGGGTCGGCGCCGCCGGGTTCGAGGCGGACGACGTGATGGGCACGCTGGCCGAGCGGGCCGCCGCCGCCGGTGAGGGACCGGTCGAGGTCGTCACGGGCGACCGTGACCTGTTCCAGCTCGTCGACGACGCGCGGGAGGTCCCGTGCTCTACGTCGGGCGGGGCGTCCGCAACCTCGAGGTCGTCGACCAGGCCTGGCTCGAGCGGCAGTACGGCGTGCGCACCGGTGCGTCGTACGCCGACCTGGCCACCCTGCGCGGCGACCCGAGCGACGGCCTGCCCGGAGTGCCCGGGGTCGGGGAGAAGACCGCGGCCGGCCTGCTCAGCAAGTTCACCGACCTGGACGCCGTGCGGGTCGCGGCGCAGGAGAAGGACCCGCGGATCGCCCCCGGGCTGGCCGCCAAGATCCGCGGCGCCGAGGACTACCTGGAGGCGGCCGGCGTCGTGGTCCGCGTCGCGCGCGACGCGCCGGTCGAGCCGGTGGTCGACGCGCTGCCGACGCGGCCCGCGGACGTCGACCGGCTGGCCGAGCTGGCCGACCTCTGGGGCGTCCGCTCCAGCGTCAACCGCGTGCTCGCCGCCCTCACCCCCGCCACCGTAGCCCGCTGGGGGCGGCGCTCAGCTGGTGGCGACGACGCCGCGGCGGACCCGCTCGATCGCGTCCCGCGCGGCGGCCGCGCACGTCGCCGGACGAGGCGTCGGCCACCTGGCCCAGCAGGTCGACCAGCTGCTTGCAGCGGCGGACGAAGTCGCCGGCGGCCAGGTCGCCGTCACGCAGCACCGCCTCCAGGGACTGGCCGCGAGCCCACCGGTGCATCGCCCAGGCCAGCCCGGCGTCCGGCTCGCCGGAGATCGGCAGCCGGTGGTCGCGCTCGCGGTCCTCCAGCCCGGCCCAGATCCGGGCCATCCTCCGCAGAGCGTCCTCGACCGGTCCCCCGGGCACGCGCGGCGCCACGTCCTGGTCGTCGCGGCGGGACTCGTGGATCAGCGCGGAGAGCACCGCGGCCAGCCCGGGCCCGTCCAGCCCGGACAGCACGCCCTCGCGCAGGCACTCGGCCGCGAGCAGGTCGAGCTCGGTGTAGAGCCGGCGCAGTCGCTGGCCCTCCGGCGTGACCCGGTCGCCGTCGACGTACCCCAGCTCCTGCAGCAGGTCGCAGACCCGGTCGAAGGTGCGGGCGACGGAGTTCGTCCGGCTCTCCACCCGCCGGGTCAGGCTCGTCGGTCTCGGCGTTCAGCCGGGCCCAGCGCTCGCTCCACCGGGCGTGGTCCTCACGGTCGGGGCAGGAGTGGCAGGGGTGGGCCCGCAGCGCCCGGCGCAGCCGAGCCAGCTCGGCGTCCTCGGTCACGTCGTGGCCGCGCCGGCCGGGAGGCGGGTCGTGCGGCACCGCGGTCCGCAGGGTCGAGGCCAGGTCGCGGCGGGACTGCGGGCTGCGCGCGTTGAAGTCCTTGGGCACGCGCACCCGGCCGACCGTCTCCACCGCCGACGGCAGGTCGGTGGCCATCAGCCGCTTCACCTGCCGGTCGGCGGTGAGCACCGTGGGCCTGGGCCCGTCCAGCCCGGCCGTCCGGTCCGGCGCCACGACCACGGCGTACCCCGCCCGGCGGCCGCTCGGCACCCGGATGACGTCACCGATGCGCAGCGCCTCGAGGCTGGCGACCGCCTCGGCCCGGCGTGACGCCGACCTCCCGCGGGCCAGCTCGGACTCGCGGTCCTTGATCGCCCGGCGCAGCGCGGCGTACTCGAGCGAAGTCGCCGCGGTCGCAGGTCATCGCCTCGCGGTAGCCCTCGAGCGCCTCGGTGTTGCGCCGGACCTGCCGGGCCAGGCCCGACGACCGCCCGGTCGGCCTGGAACTGCGCGAACGAGGTCTCCAGGATCTCCCGGGCCCGCTCGCGGCCCACCTGGTCGACCAGGTTGACGGCCATGTTGTACGTCGGGCGGAAGCTCGAGCGCAGCGGGTAGGTCCGCGTGGAGGCCAGGCCGGCGACCGCCACCGGGTCGACGCCCGGCTGCCACAGCACGACCGCGTGCCCCTCGACGTCGATGCCGCGGCGCCCGGCCCGGCCGGTGAGCTGCGTGTACTCCCCCGGCGTCACGTCGGCGTGGGTCTCGCCGTTCCACTTGACCAGCCGTTCCAGCACCACCGAGCGGGCCGGCATGTTGATGCCCAGGGCCAGGGTCTCGGTGGCGAACACCGCCTTGACCAGCCCGCGGGTGAACAGGTGCTCGACGACCTCCTTGAACGTCGGCAGCAGTCCCGCGTGGTGGGCGGCCAGGCCGTGCTCGAGGCCGTCCAGCCACTCCCAGTACCCGAGCACGCCGAGGTCGGACTCGGCCAGGTCGGCGGTGTGCTCCTCGGCGTACGCGCGGATGGTCGCTGCCTCGTCCGGCGTGGTCAGCCGGACGCCGGCGCGCAGGCACTGCTGCACCGCGGCGTCGCAGCCGACCCGGCTGAAGACGAAGGTGATCGCCGGCAGCAGGCTGCTGCGCTCCAGCCGGGCCAGCACGTCCGGGCGGCTCGGCGCCGATCCGGCCGCCACCGCGCCCGGAGCCACCGAGCTGCGAGCCCGGCCGCCGGCCGCGGCCACGCTGGGACCGGGTGTCGTAGCGGGACTCCCGCTGGCGCCGCTCCACCTCGCGGATCGTCGCGACCAGCTCGGGGTTGACGTCCACCGCGCCGCGCGGGTCGTCGTCGGGCAGCTCGAACAGGTCCATCAGCCGGTCTCGCACCATCACGTGCTGCCACAGCGGGACCGGGCGGTGCTCCTCGACGACCACCTCGGTGTCCCCGCGCACGGTGTCCAGCCAGTCGCCGAACTCCTCGGCGTTGCTGACCGTCGCCGAGAGGGAGACCACCCGCACCGACTCGTCGAGGTGGATGATCACCTCCTCCCACACGGCCCCGCGGAACCGGTCGGCCAGGTAGTGCACCTCGTCCATGACGACGAAGCTCAGGCCGGTCGAGCGTCGGCGACCCGGCGTAGAGCATGTTGCGCAGGACCTCGGTGGTCATCACGACGACCGGCGCCTCGCCGTTGGTCGAGGTGTCGCCGGTCAGCAGGCCGACCCGGTCCGGCGCCGTAACGGGCGACCAGCTCGGCATACTTCTGGTTCGACAGCGCCTTGATCGGAGTCGTGTAGAACGCCTTGCCGCCGTGCGCCAGCGCCAGGTGGATCGCGAACTCGCCGACCACGGTCTTGCCGGCGCCGGTCGGGGCGGCGACGAGCACCCCGCGACCGGCCTCGAGCGCGAGCGCGGCTCGCTCCTGGAACGGGTCGAGCTCGAAGTCCAGCGGTGGCCCGGAACGCGGTCAGCTCGGAGTGGGCCGCGGCGCTCCTCGCGCGCGCGGCGGCGAACCGCTCAGCGGGCGAGGGCATGCTCGCAGGTTACGTCAGGGTGCTCAGGCGGGCCGTCCAGGCAGTGGCGCGAGCACACGCAGGGCGCCCGGCACGACCTCGCAGGACATCGGCAGCGGCGCGAACCGCTCCCCGTCGGCGTACGCCACGATCCCGGGCGTGGACAGCCGGACCTGCCGGGCCCGGCGGATGGTCACCGCCGGGTGGTCCTTGTGCGCGCCGGAGTAGACCTTCGGGAAGACCTTGAGGAACTCCGGGATCGAGATCTGGTCGACGATCATCACGTCCAGCAGCCCGTCGTCCAGCTCGGCGTCGGGGCAGACCTGCATCCCCCCGCCGTACGACGGGCCGTTGCCCACCGCGACGAGCATCGCGTTCGCCTCGACCCGCTCGCCGTCGAGCTCCAGGACGTACGGCAGGGGCTTGAAGACCGGCAGCTCGCGGGCGATCGCCAGGTTGTAGCGCATCCGGCCCCTGGGCCAGCGCCAGGCGTTGGCCCGCTCGTTGACCTTGGCGTCGAAGCCGGCGCCGAGGACACCGACGAACCAGCCCGGCGTCGGCTGCCCCGGGCTCTCGGGCACGTGCCGAGCGGCGTCGATGACCCGGACCGCGCCGTCCCGCACCACCGCGGCGGCCGCTGCGGGGTCGCAGGACCGGCAGGCCCAGGGCGCGGGCGATGTCGTTCCCCGTGCCGGCCGCGACGATGCCGAGGGGGACCTCGGTGCCGGCGACCGCGTTGGCCCCCAGGTGCACCATCCCGTCGCCCCCGACGACGACCAGCGCCTGCACGCCGGAGTCCAGCGCCTGCCGGGCGTTGCGAGTGGCCGCGGCGGCGTCCTGACCGGTGACGTCGTCAACCCGCAGGCCGTCGGCCCGCAGCTGGGCGATGACCGGACGCACCGAGCTTGGCCCCCCGGCCCAGGCCGGAGGTGGGGTTGACCAGCAGGGCCACGTGCTCCAGGGCGGGCGGGGCCGCGGGGTCCGACGCCGTGGGAGTGCTCACGGCCGCGAGGCTACAGCGGGCTGGCCTCGTCGTCGGAGAGGCCGCCGAACTCCGGCTCGCGCCGCGCCCGGTGCCGGTCGACCAGGAGCGCGATGGCGACGGCCACGAAGAACAGCACGACCATCGGGATGGCCATGATGATCATGCTCCACGGGTCGGGCGAGGGGGTCATGACCGCGGCGAACAGCGCGATCAGGAAGATCGCCATCCGCCAGCCCTTGAGCAGCAGCCGTCCGGGCAGCACGTGGACGAGGTTCAGCCCGACCATCAGCACGGGCAGCAGGAACGCGAGTCCGAAGGCGAGGATGAACCGGGTCAGGAACGTGAGGTAGGACTCGGCGTCGATGATGGTGATCCCGCCCTTGGGCGTGAGCTCCAGCAGCGTCGTGACGGCCTTCGGGAACGACAGCCAGGCCAGGAACGCGCCGGCGAAGAAGAGCGGGACCGAGGCGGCCACGAAGGCCATCGCGAAGCGCTTCTCGCGGCGGGTCAGGCCCGGGACGACGAAGGCCCAGATCTGGTAGATCCACACCGGGCTGGCCAGCAGCAGGCCGACGAACACCGCGACCTTCAGCTTGACCGAGAACGGTCCGGTCACGCCGCTTCCGCTGAAGTTCAGGCCGGTGAGCTGGGAGTGCCGCTGGTGGGCGACGTGCACGATCGGCGCCTCGAGGCGCTGCAGCAGCGGCGAGTAGTAGATCCAGCCGAGCGACCCCGTGACCATGACCGCCACTGCGGCGACGGTGAGCCGGTTGCGCAGCTCCCGCAGGTGCCCGCCGAGCGACATCCGCCCCTCGGGATCACGGGACTTGCGCAGCCTCCGGCGTACGGTCGTGTCGGTCACGGTGGCCATCTCGTCGTGACCCGCGGGTCAGCGACGGTCGTCCGGGGCTCTCTCGCTGGAGGAGGGGGCGCGACCGGCCGGCGGCTCGTCGACGATGCGGCCGCTGAGCGGCTCGGTCGTCTTGGGCGCCGCAGGGTCGTGCTTGTCGTCGTCGTGCCGCAGACCCTCGACCTCCGACTTGAAGATCCGCATCGACCGCCCGATGTTGCGGGTCATGTCGGGGAGCCGCTTGTAGCCGAAGAGCATCACCACGACGATCAGCAGCACGAGCACGTGCCAGGGTTCCAACCTCATGGTCCAGCCCTCCGGTCAGCGGTGTTCTTGCGAGTCTACGTCCCCATTCGGCGCCCGGCGCCCGACCGCTTGGTCCGGGCGGCGAATCTTTGCGCCCGCAGGCCCGCCGGGTCGGCGAACACCGCAGGGTCCTGGGCGTCCGTGCTGCGGCGGTCCTCGAGGCGCTCCAGCTCCTCCGCGACCGCGCTGAGAGCGCTCGGTCGCCGTGCCGAGCTCGGTGAACAGCTCACGCAGCTTGCGCCACAGCTGACGCAGCATGAGGAACAGGAACACGACCGCCGCGACGGCCAGGGCCAGCCAGATCAGGACCCACAGCCACCAGGACACGGCGGCCACCCTAGCCCGGTGGGCCGGGCGGCAGCCTCTCGGTGAGGGGGCTGTGAGTCGCTGGTGAGTGGCTGGTGAGTGGCTGGGTCAGCGGGCCCGGACGCCCGGACGCACCGGCGCGAGGGCCGCCGTCAGGTCGTCGAGCGCCTGCAGGCGGAGCGCGAAGTCGAGCACGTCGTCGTAGGAGATCGGGTCGCCGTCGTGGCTCTCCATGGCCTCGGCCGGCACCGACCACATCTCGGCCAGCACGCCGCCGGACTGCAGCAGCGTCACGACGTCGGTCGGCGGCGGGCTTGCGGATCTCCTCGTGGCAGCTGTGGCAGGTGAAGGCGTAGAACGACCAGTCCTGGATCGAGCAGACGACAAGGCGGACCTCTTTGTTGGTGAGCTCCACGTCCCCGCAGCTCGGGCACGAAGCCTTGATCGTGGTCATCTGTTCCGCCTCCCAGACGGGCTTGCCGTGGTCTTCCGACCCCCTGTTGAAAAGAGGTTCGGCAACCCGGCGGGAGAACTTGACTTCCGCATCGTCGATCTGCTGCGGATCGCCACGATGGGTGGCTCGGCACCCCCACGACGGGCTATGCCGGAGGGGGCCCGCGAGGCGCCCGGTCAGCCCCGGTCAGCCGCCGTACGACGCCAGCGCCTCCGCGGCGACCGCGGCGACCTGCGCGCCCAGCTCGGCCGGCTCCAGCACCCGGGCCTGGCCGGACAGCCGCAGCACCAGCCGCTGCAGCCAGCGGGTGTCGGCGGTGCTGCAGCCGGACGAGCAGCCGGCCACCGGCCAGCTCCTCGACCGACTCCACCGGGTAGTAGTCGACGACCCAGCGGGCGGAGGCGGCCAGCTCCAGGGTCACGGTCAGGTCGTCCGGCCCGGCCGAGAACAGCGTCTCGTCCAGGTCCCGGGACCGGGCCTGAGGCGGCGGCGTGCCGTCCTCGTCGAGCACCTCGATGCCGACGATCCGGTCCAGCCGGAACAGCCGCACGCGCCTCGGCCCGGTGGCACCAGGCCTCGAGGTACCAGCGGGCCTCGACGGTCTGGATCCGCATCGGGTCGACGTCGCGCCGGGTGGTCTCGTCCCGGCTCGGCACGAGGTAGTCCAGCCGCAGCCGGCGGTGGCCGGCCAGCGCCCGCCGGGCCGCGGCGAGCACCTCGCCCTCGGCCCCCGCCTCGAGGTCGACGTGGACCGCGTCGGCTCCCGCGGCAGCCGCGCCGGCGGCCGCCTCCAGCTTGGCCATGGCCCGGTCGACGGCCGACCGCTCCCCCAGGCCGGGCACCTCGGCCAGCGTGCGCAGGCCGACCAGCAGGGCGAGCGCCTCGTCGACGCCGAGACGCAGGGGCCGGGCGATGCTCTCGGCGTTGTCGACGAAGACCCGGCCGCCCTCCCACTCGGCCTCGATCAGGTCGTCCGGGCAGGTGGCCGGGCGTGCCGCAGACGAACAGCAGCTCCAGGTCCTTGACCAGCTGCGCTCTCGTCGACGCCGAACTCGGCGGCCGCGTCGGACAGCTCGCACGCCCTGGTGGGTGAGCAGCCACGGCACCATCGTCAGCAGCCGGGAGAGCCGCTCGGTCGCGCCCTCGCTCACGAGGCCGCCTCGCGCCCCGGCAGCGCCGCTGGCCCCGGCGACCACCTGCCGCAGCCGCCGCACGATGGCCTCGCGTCAGCTCGGGCGGCTCGACCGCCACGAGGGCCGGGCCGTACGACGTGATCTCCTCGGCCAGCATCTGCAGGTCGGCGTACGGCACGACCAGGCGCCATCCAGCCGTCGCCGGCTCCGTCGCGCGTGCTCGAGCGCCCGCCGCCGCAGGGCCTGACCGGCGCCCGGTCGCGGCTCGCACGACCGCCTTGCTCTGCGGCCGGTCGGGGACGATCGAGCGCAGCAGTGTCGCGCGCGTCGTGACCGGCCGGGACGTCGTACGACCCGGGCCGGCCGTCCGGCCGCGACCTCGCCGGCCGACCCGGGAGAGCCGGAACACCCGCTCGGCCTGGCGGTCGCGGTCGTAGGCGGTGAGGTACCAGCGGCCGTGCCAGCTGGCGACGGCCCACGGCTCGACGTGCCGGTCGCTCGGGCTCGGCCGAGCCGGACCGCGGTAGGCGAAGCGGACCGGCAGCCGGTCGCGGACCGCCGCCCACAGCGGCTCGAAGGCCGGCTCGGAGGTCCGGACCCGCGGCTCCAGGCCGATGAACGACGACTCGTCCGGCTCGACCCCGGCCGCCTTGAGCTTGGTGAGCGCCCGCGCGGCCGGGCCGGCCAGGCTGGCCTGCTGCCAGACCCGGGAGGCCAGGCCGAGCACGGTCATCTCGTCCGGCTCGAAGCTGACCTCCGGGCAGCGCGTAGGCGTCCCGGTCGATCCGGTACCCGACCTCGTCGTCGAACAGCGGGTCGGCGTGGGTCGTGGCCAGCGGGATGCCGAGGTCGCGGAGCTCGTCCTTGTCGCGCTCGAACATCCGCTCGAAGGCCTCCACGGAGGTGCTCTCGCCGTACTGCGGCACGGCGGAGCGGATCTGCGACTTGGTCAGCGGCCGGCGGGTGCTGAGCAGGCAGATCACCAGGTTGAGCAGTCGCTCGGTCTTGGCGGACGACATGCGATGTGCTTCTCCTCCGGCGGCCAACGCTAGCGGACGGCGCGGCCCGTCCGGCGACGCCGGAGCCTGGCTAGTCTGCCCGCCGTGAGCGGGCCCGAGGGTGACGTGGCGCGCGGGGTCCGTGAGGTCGCTCGGGTCGCGCTGGCCGGGGGCGGTCGAGCTCGAGGTCGACGTGGAGCCGGACGGCAGCCGGCGTGCGGGCGCTGGCCTACCCCGCGGTGGTCGGCGAGCCGGTGGTCGGTGACCGGGTGCTGCTCAACGTCGGCGCGCTCGAGCGCGGGCTCGGCACGGGTGGCTACGCGATGGTGGTCGCGATCCCGGACCGGCTGCCCCCTGATGTGACGGCTCTGACGCGGGCGCCTCGGACCCGGGCCGGCCGCCGGGCACCTGGTGAAGGCGCGGTACACCCCGCTGCAGGCCATGGTGCTCGGCGCCGACGAGCAGGAGTCGCCGCACCACGCAGCTGCTGCGCGAGGCGGACGACCTCGACGGCCTGCCGGTCGTCGTCGCCGACCTGCACTCCTCGCTGCCGGCGGTGCTGGCCGGGCTGCGGGCCGCGCGGCCGGGAGCGCGGGCGGCCTACGTGATGACCGACGGCGGGGCGCTGCCGGCGGCGTTCTCCCGGTCGGTGGCCGGGCTGCGCGAGGCCGGCTGGCTGGCCGGGTGCGGTGACGGTCGGGCAGGCGTACGGCGGGGACCTGGAGGCCGTGACCCTGCACTGCGGGCTGCTCGCCGCCCGGCACGTGCTCGAGGCCGACGTCGTCGTCGTCACCCAGGGCCCGGGCAACCTCGGCACCGACACCCGGTGGGGGTTCTCCGGCGTCGCGGCCGGGGAGGCGATCAACGCGGCGGCGGTGCTGGGCGGGCGGCCGGTCGCCGTCGTTGCGGGTGTCCGAGGCCGACGCGCGGGAGCGGCACCGCGGGCTGTCGCACCACAGCCGCACGGCGTACGGGCGGGTGGCGCTGGCCCGGGCCGACCTCGTGGTGCCGGACCTGCCGGGCGACTTCGGGGCCGACCTGATCGCCGCGGTCACCGCCCTGGCCGCGGAGTCCGCAGCCGGGCATCGGGTCGTGCGGGTGGGCGTCGAGGGTCTGGCCGCGGCGCTGGCCGGGTGCCCGGTGCCGCTGTCCACGATGGGGCGGGGGCTGGACGCCGACCCCGCGGCGTTCCTGGCCGCCGCTGCCGCCGGCCGCCACGCCGCCACCCTCCTCCGCCCCTAGCCCCCCACCTCTTGGCCGTCAGAACCGGGTTTGGCCGTCGACACCGGGTTCTCCCCCGTGTTCAGCGGGCTGGAACTCCGGTTCTGACGGCCAAACCCGGGTTCGACGGCCACGACAGGCGGGGGGTGCGGGGAGGGGTCAGCGGACGTCGACCAGGTCGACCACGAAGATCAGGGTCTCGCCGGGCTTGATGGCGGCGCCGGCTCCGCGGTCGCCGTACCCGAGGTGCGGCGGGATGGTGAGCTTGCGCCGGCCGCCGACCCGCATGCCGAGCAGACCGGTGTCCCAGCCCTGGATGACCTGCCCGACGCCGACCCGGAAGGCCAGCGGCTCGCCGCGGTTCCAGGACGCGTCGAACTCCTCGCCGGTCGAGTGCGCGACCCCGACGTAGTGCGTCACCACGGTCGAGCCCGGCGTGGCCTCGGTCCCGTCGCCGACGATCTCGTCCTCGATCACCAGGTCCTGCGGCGGCTCGTCGCCGGGGAAGTCGATCTCGGGCTTGCTGCGGTCCAGGTCCATGGGGATTCCTCTCGTTGCCGGTACGTCGGGTCCGCGCCGGTCGGGGCGCCAGGCGTGGGTCAGGTGGCGTCGAGCATGTCCACCACGAACACCAGCGTGTCGCTGCCCTTGATGCCGGCCGAGCTGTTGCCGCTCGTGCCGTAGCCCAGGTCGGGCGGGATCACCAGCATGACCCGGCTGCCCACGCGTCTGGCCGACCAGCCCCTGGTCCCAGCCCTTGATGACCTCGCCCTCACCGATGACGGTGTCCGACAGGGTCCCGCGGGCGTACGAGCTGTCGAAGACCTTGCCGCCGGGCCAGATCGCTCCGACGTAGTTGACCGAGATCGTCTGGCCGGCCTTGACGACCGCGCCCTTGCCGGCGATCAGGTCCTGGGCGACCAGCTTCGTCGGCGCGGCGCTCTGCGGCATGGTGATCGACGGCACGCCCTTGGCGTCGACCTTGACGGTCGGCAGGCCCTTCTTGGGCGGCACGGTCGTGCCCGGTCGGCTTGGCGATCGGGGTGGTGGCCGACTTCAGGTCCAGCACGAACACCAGCGTGTCGTCCTTCTGGACGCCGAGCTGGGTGTTGCCGGTGGTGCCGAAGGCGTCCTTCGGGGGCACGGCGAGCAGCATCCGGCTGCCGACCTTCTGGTTGATCAGGCCGTCGGCCAGCCCGGGCAGCAGCTGGCTCGGGTCGGCGGTGAACACCACCGAGGTCTTGCCGTACGTCGAGTCGGCCGCCTTGTCGGTACGGCCGTTGACCAGCAGGTAGTCCACCCGGACCCGCTGGCCCTTCACGATCGTCGGCCCGCTGCCCGGGGTCAGCACCTTGGTCACGGTGTTCGTGACGCTGAACGGCGTCTTGGCCAGCTTGAGCGTGGGGACCTGGCCGGCACTGCCCGTCACGGTCACGCCGTCGAGGGACGAGGAGGCGGTGGTGGAGCTGGACGAGCTCGACGCGTGCGATGAGCCGGAGCATCCGGCCAGCAGGGCCACGGGCAACAGCAAGAGCAGGATCAGCCGGGAACGGCGCACGGAAACAGCCTTCGATCGGGGTCAGGACGGGTGAGATGTCGTCACAGATGCACCCGCGAGGGTAACGGCCGAGCCTGGGAGCCCGCTGGACGGGACCCCCTGGTCGAGCGGGCTCACATGCTGGCGATGAGCCGGGCCACCCGCTCGTCGACCGAGGCGAACGGGTCCTTGCAGAGCACGGTGCGCTGGGCCTGGTCGTTGAGCTTCAGGTGCACCCAGTCGACGGTGAAGTCGCGCCGCCGCTCCTGGGCCCGGCGGACGAACTCGCCCGCGCAGCTTGGCCCGCGTCGTCTGCGGCGGCACCGACTTGGCCTCGAAGATCTCGACGTCCGAGGTCACCCGCTCGACCTGGCCCCGGGCCTGCATGAGGTAGAACAGGCCGCGCCGGCGGTGGATGTCGTGGTACGCGAGGTCGATCTGCGCGATCCGCGGGCTGGACAGCTCGAGGTTGTGCTCGGCGCGGTACCGCTCGATCAGCCGCCGCTTGATGACCCAGTCGATCTCGGTCTCCACCAGGTCCAGCCGGTCCGAGCTGATCGCGCGCAGCGTGCGCTCCCAGAGGTCCAGCACGGCCTTGTGCACCGGGGACGTCAGGTCGTTGCGGTCGGCGAAGTCGCGGGCCCGCTCGTAGTACTCGGACTGGATGTCCAGCGCCGACATCTCGCGGCCGTTGGCCAGCTTGACCGTGCGGCGGCCGGTCGTGTCGTGGCTGATCTCGCGGATGGCGCGGATCGGGTTCTCCAGCGACAGGTCGCGCAGCACCTGCCCGGACTCCACCATCCGCAGCACGAGGTCGGTCGCGCCGACCTTGAGCATCGTGGTGGTCTCGCTCATGTTCGAGTCGCCGACGATCACGTGCAGCCGCCGGTAGTGCTCGGCGTCCGCGTGCGGCTCGTCGCGGGTGTTGATGATCGGGCGCGAGCGCGTCGTCGCGCTGGAGACCCCCTCCCAGATGTGGTCGGCCCGCTGGCTGACGCAGAACACCGCGCCGCGGGAGGTCTGCAGCACCTTGCCGGCGCCGCAGATCATCTGCCGGGTGACCAGGAACGGGATCAGCACGTCGGACAGCCGCTGGAACTCCCCGTGCCGGCTGACCAGGTAGTTCTCGTGGCAGCCGTAGGAGTTGCCGGCCGAGTCGGTGTTGTTCTTGAACAGGTAGACCTCGCCGCTGATCCCCTCCTCGGCCAGGCGCCGCTGCGCGTCCGCGACCAGCCCCTCGAGGATCCGCTCCCCCGCCTTGTCGTGGACCACCAGCTGGCGGACGTCGTCGCACTCCGGTGTGGCGTACTCCGGGTGCGATCCGACGTCGAGGTACAGCCGCGCGCCGTTGCGCAGGAAGACGTTGCTCGAGCGGCCCCAGGACACGACCCGCCGGAACAGGTAGCGGGCGACCTCGTCAGGACTGAGCCGGCGCTGACCCTCGAACGTGCAGGTCACGCCGTACTCGTTCTCGATGCCGAAGATCCGGCGCTGCATGTGATGACCCTACGCCGGTAGGTCCGTAGGCTGACGGTGTGTCGGACGAAGCGCCCCGGGGCGAGGCCGAAACTGACGCCGGAGCCCTGCGCACGTCGCGGGTCGTCCTGGCCGGCCACAGCTCCTTCCCCCCGATCGCGGACTACGCGTTCCTGTCCGACTGCGAGAACAGCTGCCTGATCGCCCCGAGCGGCGCGGTGGAGTGGATGTGCCTCCCGCGGCCGGACTCCCCCAGCGTGTTCGGCGCGATGCTCGACCGGGCGGCCGGGAACTTCCGGCTCGGGCCGTACGACGTCGCCGTGCCGACCGCGCGCCGGTACCTGCCCGGCAGCCTGATGCTCGAGACGACCTGGCAGACCGCGCACCGGCTGGATCATCGTCCGCGACGCCCTGACCATGGGGCCCTGGCACAACCGCGAGGAGCGCTCGCGCACCCACCGCCGCACCCCCACCGACTTCGACGCCGAGCACGTGCTGCTGCGCACGGTGAAGTGCGTCTCGGGCACGGTCGAGCTGGCGCTGCGCTGCGAGCCGTCGTTCGACTACGGCCGCGAGCAGGCGACGTGGGCGTACGACGGCGAGGGATACGGGTCGGCCGTGGCGGCTCCGGCCGGCAACCGCGACGACCTTCCGGCCGTACGGCTCACCACCAGCCTGCGGCTGGGCATCGAAGGGCGCGCGGCCCAGGCCCGGACCCGCATGCAGGAGGGCGACACCGCGTTCGTCGCGCTGGGCTGGTCGCCGCTGCCGCTGCCCACGACGTGGGAGGAGGCCGAGGAGCGGATGTGGCGCACGGCCGAGCACTGGCGGCAGTGGATCACCCAGGGCCGCTTCCCCGACCACCCGTGGCGCGAGTTCCTGCAGCGGGCGGCGCTGACGCTCAAGGGCCTGACGTACGCACCGACCGGCGCCCTGCTCGCCGCAGCGACCACGAGTCTGCCGGAAACCCCTGGGGGAGAACGGAACTGGGACTACCGCTACGCCTGGGTCCGGGACTCGACGTTCGCCCTGTGGGGCCTCTACACGATCGGCTTCGACCAGGAGGCCAACGACTTCTTCTACTTCATCGCGGACGTGTGCAAGGCGCCGAACGCCGAGCTGCACCCGTTGCAGGTCCTGTACGGCGTCGGCGGTGAGCGGTCGATCGACGAGTCGATGGTCGACATGACCGGCTACGAGGGCGCGCGCCCGGTGCGGATCGGCAATGCGGCGTACTCCCAGAAGCAGAACGACGTCTGGGGTGCGTTCCTGGACTCGGTCTACCTGCACACGCGCAGCCGCGAGCAGCTCCCCGAGGAGCTGTGGCCGGTGCTGAAGGAGCAGGTCGAGCAGGCGATCGAGCACTGGGCCGAGCCCGACCGCGGGATCTGGGAGGTGCGCGGGGAGCCGCAGCACTTCACGTCGTCCAAGCTGTTCTGCTGGGTCGCGCTCGACCGCGGCGCCCGGCTGGCCACCCTGCACGACGAGCCGGAGATCGCCGCCAAGTGGCAGGCGGTCGCCGACGACATCCACGCCGACGTCCTCGCGAACGGCGTGGACGACCGCGGCGTGTTCACCCAGTACTACGGGACCAAGGCCCTGGACGCGTCCCTGCTGCTCATGCCCCTGCTGCGGTTCCTGCCCGCCGACGACCCCCGGATCCGGGCCACGGTGCTGGCCATCGCCGACGAGCTGACCAAGGACGGCCTCGTCCTGCGCTACGTGACCGACGAGACCGACGACGGGCTGTCCGGCGAGGAGGGCACGTTCACCATCTGCTCCTTCTGGCTGGTGTCCGCCCTGGTCGAGATCGGCGAGCTGAACCGGGCCCGTCGGCTGTGCGAGCGGCTGCTGTCCTTCGCCAGCCCGCTCCAGCTCTACGCCGAGGAGATCGACCCGACGACCGGGCGGCACCTCGGCAACTTCCCGCAGGCGTTCACCCACCTGGCGCTGATCAACGCGGTGGTGCACGTGATCCGGGCCGAGGAGCGGCACGCGGACGGGCACTTCAGCCCGGTCCCGGCCCACTAGCGCGGGTCCCGTCGTGGCGGTCCTGGTCCTGGGCGGCACCGCCTGGCTCGGCGGGTGGGTGGCGTCGACCGCGCTCGAGCGCGGGCACGAGGTGACCTGTCTCGCCCGGGGCCAGGCCGGTCCGGTGCCCGACGGGGCGCGGCTGGTGGTCGCCGACCGGGCCGACCCTGCGGCGTACGACGCCGTGAGCGGTCAGGACTGGGACGCCGTCGTGGACGTGAGCTGGCAGCCGGGTTTCGTCCGCTCGGCCCTGGCCGCCCTGGGTGAGCGGGCGCGGCACTGGACGTACGTCTCGTCCTGCTCCGTCTACGCCGACCAGTCCCGGCCCGGCATCGACGAGTCCGCGGCCGTGCTGCCGGCGTGGACCGGGGACGAGGCGACCCGGGAGCAGTACGGCGAGGCCAAGGTCGCCTGCGAGGCGCTCTGCCGCTCCGCGGCCGGCGACCGGCTGCTCGTGGTCCGGTCCGGCCTGATCGGCGGCCCGGGCGACGTGAGCGACCGCACCGGCTACTGGCCGGCCCGGTTCGCGCGGGCGGTCCAGGACGGCGCGCCGGTCCTCGTCCCGGACGACCCGGACCAGCCGGTGCAGCTGGTCGACGTGCGGGACCTGGCGACGTGGATGGTCAGCGCCGCCGAGGGCCGGCTGACCGGCACGTTCAACGCCTGCGGCCCGCGTCGTGCGGTTCGGGGAGGTGATCGAGCTGTCCCGCGTCGCGGCCGGCCACGGCGGACCGGTCGTGCTGGTCGACCCGGAGTGGCTCGTGGAGCAGGGGGTGGAGCAGTACATGGGTCCGGAGTCGGTCGCGCTCTGGCTCCACGGCCCGGACACCGGCGGCTTCAGCGCGCGCGACACCGCTGCGGTCCGAGGAGCCGGGCTGGTCACGCGGCCGGTCGGGCAGACGCTGGCCGACGTCCTGCCGTGGGAGCTGTCGCTCGGCCTGGACCGCTCCCGGCGCGCGGGCCTCGGCGCCGTACGGGAGCAGGCCCTCCTCACCGCCTGGAGCGCCCGCTCCTGACCCGCGGGCGCTAGGTGGAGGGCTGGTCGTCCTCGGGGGCGTCGTGCGTGGGGTCGCTCGGGCTGAGCAGGCGCTCGAGCAGCGGACCGGGAATCCGGCGGAACAGGCGGCGCTGGCGCTGCCGGTCGAGCACGGCGACCTCCAGATGGTCCGCACCGAGGGTCCGCGCCTCGCCGCCGGCCGGGTCGGCCGCCAGGAGCGATACCGCCAGCTGCAGCACCTCCCCGAGGGACAGCCCAGCGCTCCACCGCTCCTGCAGGCCGGTCTGGATCTGCTCGGCCTGGCCGCCCATCGCGACGAAGCCCTGCTCGTCGGCCGACCGACCCGTCGTACGTCAGCCGGTAGATCTGGTCGTCCTCGGCCCGGTGGCCGACCTCGGCCACGACGATCTCGACCTCGTACGGCTTGGACTCCTGGGTGAAGATCGTGCCCGAGCGTCTGCGCGTAGGCGTTGGCCAGCCCGCGCGCGGTGACGTCGCTGCGGTCGTAGGAGTACCCGCGCAGGTCGGCGTACCGCACGCCGGCCACCCGCAGGTTCTCGAACTCGTTGTACTTCCCGACGGCGGCGAACGCGATCCGGTCGTAGATCTCGCTGACCTTGTGCAACGCCCGCGACGGGTTCTCGGCGACGAAGCAGATGCCCTGGTCGTAGGCCATGACGACCACCGAGCGGCCGCGGGCGATCCCCTTGCGGGCGTAGTCGGCCCGGTCCTTCATCAGCTGCTCGGGCGAGACGTAGAACGGCATGCTCATGGGCGGACCTCCGTCGCCGCGCCGCCGGGCAGGTCGGGGTTGCCGCCCGGGTTGCCGATCCGCGCGGCGCCACCAGGTCCTCGATCAACGCGGTCAGCTCATCGTCGCCGACACGGCGGAAACCGTTGCTGTCCATGGTCGCGACGACCGGCCAGATCCGACGGCCGAGGTCCGGGCCGCCCGTGGCGGAGTCGTCGTCGGCCGCGTCGTACAGCGCCTCGAGCGCCACCCGTACGGCGCCGGTCGCGTCCAGCCCGGGACGCCACAGCTTCTTCAGCGCGCCGCGGGCGAACAGCGAGCCGGAGCCGACGCCGTGGTGGTCGCGCTCCTCGTAGCAGCCGCCGGTCACGTCGTAGGAGAAGATCCGGCCGGTGTCGGCGTCCAGGTCGTACCCCGCGAACAGCGGCACGACCGCGAGGCCCTGCATCGCCAGCCCCAGGTTGCCGCGGATCATCGTGGCCAGGCGGTTCGCCTTGCCCTCCAGCGACATCACCGCGCCCTCGATCTTCTCGTAGTGCTCGAGCTCGACCTGGAAGAGCTTGACCAGCTCGACGGCCAGCCCGGCCGAGCCCGCGATGCCGACCGCGGAGTACTCGTCGGCCGCGAAGACCTTCTCGATCTCGCGGTTGGCGATCATGCTGCCCATCGTTGCCCGGCGGTCACCGGCCATCACGACCCCGCCGGTGTAGGTCGCGGTGACGATCGTCGTGCCGTGCGGGACCTCGGGCACGGTGCCGGGCGGGAGCGGTCGCCGCGACGGCAGCAGCTGGGGCGAGTGCGAGGCGACGAACTCGCTGAACGAGCTGGACCCCGGGGCGAGAAACGCCCGCGGAAGCCGGCCGGCCTCGGCACCCTGGTCAGTCACGTCCCGACCCTATCCGCAGCGGCGTGGGGCCCGGGTCGGGCCTCTACTGCCCGCCCTTCTGCACGAACCCCCGGACGAAGTCCTCGGCGTTGGTCTCCAGGACGTCGTCGATCTCGTCCAGCATCGAGTCGATGTCGTCGTCGAGCGCCTCCTTGCGGGCGGCGGCCTCGGGAGCGCCGGCGGGGGCCGGCGCGTCGTCCGGCTCGTCCTCGCGCTTCTGGGGGTTCTTGTGCTCCTGGCCTGCCATCACTGCCTCCGCCTCGGGATGCGTGTTGCGTCTCCTGCCAGCGTAGACGGCCGGTCCGACCGGCGGCGCGGCTCGGCCAGGCCGGACCGCTCAGCCGGCGAGGGCGTCCAGGAGCTGCTCGACGTTCTCGCAGCGGTCCATGAGGGCCCCGACGTGGGCCCGGGTCCCCCGCAGCGGCTCCAGCATCGGCACCCGCTGCAGCGAGTCGTGACCGGGCAGGTCGAAGATCACCGAGTCCCACGACGCCGCCGCCACGCTGTCCCCGAACTGCGCCAGGCACCGGCCGCGGAAGTACGCCCGGGTGTCCTCCGGAGGCTCCTCCACCGCACGCTCCACCTCCTGGTCGGTGAGCAGCCGCTCCACCCGCCCGCGCTCGGCCATCCGGTAGTACAGCCCGCGCTCGGGCCGGATGTCCGACCACTGGATGTCGATCAGCCCGAGCCGCGGGGAGTCCCACTCCAGGTGCTCGCGGTCGCGGAAGCCCTGGAGCAGCTGCAGCTTGGCCACCCAGTCGACCTCCCGGGCGCACTCCATCGGGTCGCGCTCCAGCCGGGTCAGCACGCCGGCCCAGCGGTCGAGCACCTCCTGGGTGTCGTCGTCGATCTCGCCACGGGACTCGACGTAGGCCTGGGCCTGCTCGAGGTAGGCCCACTGCATCTGCACCGCGGTCATCCGGGAGCCGTCGCGGAGCCGGACCAGCGTGCTGCAGGGTCGGGTCGTGGGAGACCGCGTGCAGCGTCGGCACCGGCTTCTCCAGGGACAGGTCCCGGGTCAGCGCCCGGTCCTCGATCATGCCGAGCACCAGCGACGTCGTGCCGACCTTGAGCAGGGTCGCGACCTCGCAGAGGGTGGCGTCGCCGATGATCACGTGCAGGCGCCGGTAGCGGTCGGCGGCGGCGTGCGGCTCGTCGCGGGTGTTGATGATCGGCCGCTTGAGCGTCGTCTCCAGGCCCACCTCGACCTCGAAGAAGTCCGAGCGCTGGCTGATCTGGTACCCGTCGGCCTGGCTGTCCTGCCCCAGGCCGACCCGGCCGGCGCCGGAGAACACCTGGCGGGTCACGAAGAACGGCGTCAGGTGCCGGGCGATGTCGGCGAACGGCGTCGAGCGCCGCATCAGGTAGTTCTCGTGCGTGCCGTACGACGCCCCCTTGCCGTCGGTGTTGTTCTTGTAGATGTTGAGCGCCGGCATCCCGGGCGCGTCGGCCAGCCGGCGGACCGCGGCCAGCATGATCCGCTCCCCCGCCTTGTCCCACCGCACGATGTCCCGCGGCGTCGTGACCTCCGGCGAGGAGTACTCCGGGTGGGCGTGGTCGACGTACAGCCGGGCGCCGTTGGTCAGGATCACGTTGGCGAGGGTCGGGTCCTCGGTGTCGGTCAGCTGGCTGGGGTCGGCCAGGTCGCGGTTGATCTCGAACCCTCGGGCGTCGCGCAGCGGGGCCTCGTCCTCGTAGTCCCACCGCGCCTTGCCCGACCCGGTGCCCGAGCGGCTGGGCGTAGGCGTGCACGACCTGCCCGCTCATGACCATCGCGTTGGCCGCCGGGTCGCCGGGCTGGGTGACGCCGTACTCCGTCTCCAGGCCCATGACCCGCCGCACGCTCACCGTCCGAGCGTACGGTGCGGCATTCCGTGCGAGAGTGAGCGCCATGCAGCCCGGCGAGGAGATGGTCGCGCTGTACGACCGCTCCGATCCGGCCGGCCGCGTCGTCGGGGCCGCGCCCCGGTCGGTGATGCGGGCCCAGAATCTGCCCCACGCGGCCACCTCGGTCGCCGTCCGCGACGCCCAGGGCCGCATCTACCTGCACCGGCGGACGGCTACCAAGGACGTCTTCCCCGGCTACCACGACGTCTGGGCCGGCGGCGTGGTCGGCGCCGGCGAGAAGCCGGACGACGCGGCCCACCGGGAGCTGGCCGAGGAGCTCGGGCTGCGGGCGGTGCAGCTGCGGCCGCTGTTCGTCGAGTGGTACGAGGACGAGCACACCACCTACCTCGCGCACGCGTACGACACGGTCTACGACCCCGAGGTCGACGGGCCGATCCGGCACCAGCCCGAGGAGGTCGCCGACGGCTGGTGGGTGACGCTGGAGGAGCTCCGGGAGCGGCTGGCCGACCCGGACTGGCCGTTCGTGCCGGACGGCCGGTTCTGCCTCGAGCTCTACCTCGCGAGCTCCGAGGGCCGATGAAGTCCGACCTGCGCACGGTCGTCTTCTGCTGGCTGATCGACCGCAGCGGTGCCGAGCGGGTCAGTGACCTCACGCCCGAGCAGATCCGCGCCCGGCGGGCCAAGATCGTGCCCCACAGCTGGCCGGCCAGCCTCGTGACCGGGGCGGTGGCGCGCGGCGTACGGATCGAGGACCGCACGCTCCCGCTGCCCGACGCCCCGCTGCCGGCCCGGGTCTACCAGCCGGGTGGCGGCACCGGTCAGGCTCGCCCGCTCGTCGTGTACTTCCACGGTGGCGGCTGGGTGCTCGGCAACGTGCGGTCGTACGACGCGGTCTGCAGCCAGATCGCGGCCCGCGTCGAAGCGGTGGTGGTGTCGGTCGACTACCGGATGGCCCCGGAGCACCGGATGCCGGTCGCCGCCGAAGATGCTTACGCCGCAACGGTGTGGCTGGCCGCCAACGCCGCCGAGGTGGGCGCGGACGGGGCTCGGCTGGCCGTGGCCGGCGACAGCGCGGGCGGCAACCTCGCGGCCGTCGTGTCGATGATGGCGCGGGACCGCGGCGGCCCGGCGATCGCCCACCAGGTGCTGCTCTACCCCGCGACCGACGGCACGCTGTCCTCGCCGTCGCTCGACGAGCACGCCGAGGGGCCGATCCTGACCCGGGAGAGCGTCCGGGCGTACCGCTCGATGTACCTCGGGCCGGACGGCGACGACACCGACGCGCGGTTCTCGCCGCTGACCGCGCCGGACCACTCGAACCTGCCGCCGGCCCTCGTCCAGACGGCCGAGCTCGATCCGATCCGCGACGACGGCCGACGGTACGCCGAGGCGCTGCGCCGCGCGGGGAACGAGGTCCGGCACACCGAGTACGTCGGTGCGCCGCACGGGTACGTCTCCATCCCCGGAGCGGTCCGGGGGGCGCCGCAGGCCCTGGCCGAGATCGTGACCGAGCTCAGGACGCACCTCGGCGTCCAGCGTTCCGCCGGCTGGGACTAGCCCAGGGCCTGCTCGAGGTCGGCCCACAGGTCCTCGAGGTCCTCGATGCCGACCGAGAAGCGCAGCAGGCTCTCCGGTGTGCCGTTCGCGGCGTCCACCGGGTACTTCGCCCGGCGCTCGATCAGCGACTCGACGCCGCCCAGGCTGGTGGCGTGGGTGATCAGCCGGACCCGGCCGCACACCGCCTCGGCGCCGTCGGCGCCCCCCGGCACCTCGAACGAGATCATGGCGCCGAACCCGTCGTGCAGCCGGGCCGCGCGCTCGTGTCCCGGGTCGTCGGGCAGCCCCGGGTAGCGCACCCGGGTCACGCCGGGATGGCCGGCCAGGCGCCGGGCCAGCTCCCCCGCGTTGGCCTGGGCCCGGTCCATCCGCACGGCGAGCGTCCGCACGCCGCGCAGGGCCAGGAACGTCTCCAGGCCGCCGGGCAGGGCGCCGGTCAGGTCCCTCCGCTGGCGCAGCTGGGCCCGCAGGTCGGGGTCGGCGGTCACCAGCACGCCCATCAGCAGGTCGGAGTGCCCGGCGAGGTACTTCGTCGCCGAGTGCATGACCACGTCGGCGCCGTGCTCCAGCGGCCGCAGCACCATCGGGGAGTTCCAGGTCGAGTCGACGCAGACCTGTGCTCCGGCGGCGTGGGCGGCGGCGGTCAGCGCCGGCAGGTCGGCCACGCCGACGAGGGGGTTCGTCGGCGACTCGACCCAGAGCAGGGTCGCGCCCGGCAGGGCCTCGACCACGTCCTCGGTGTCGGTGATGTCGACCCGACGGACCGTGAGCCGGCCCAGCCGCTCCTGCTCGGCGAAGATCGTGCTGGTCGCCGAGTACACGTTCTGCGGCACGACGGCGACGCTGCCGGCCGGGAGACCCTCCACCACGGCGGCAGTGGCCGCCATGCCCGAGGAGAAGGCGAGGGCGTCACCACCCTCGAGCGCGCCGACCGCCGCCTCGAAGGCCCGGATCGTGTCGTTGCTGCTGTGCCGCAGGTAGTTGGCCGCCTCGTCGCCCGCGTGGAACGTCGCGGACAGCTCGATCGCCGGGTTGATCGGGCCGCCCGGTCGGGCCTCGGGACGGCCGGCCGAGACGGCGAGGGTGGAGCGCTGGAGCGAGGTCATAGTGCGCTGACGTTACCCTCGCTCCCGTGACGGCCGTCCTCGGATTCCTGGCCGACAGCCTCCTCGTCGTGCTGTTCGCCGCCATCGGCCGGCGCTCGCACGAGGAGTCCGACGGGCTGGCCGGGGTCGTGGTGACCGCGTGGCCGTTCCTCGCCGGTGTCGTCATCGGCTGGCTCGCCGTCCTGGCCGTCCGGCGCTCGTGGCCGGCGCGGGTGCGGGACGGCGTGCCGGTGTGGGTGGCCACGGTGGCCGCCGGCATGCTCCTGCGTCACGTCACCGGCAAGGGGACCGCGGCGTCGTTCGTCGTGGTCGCGACGGCGTTCCTCGGGCTCTTCCTGCTCGGCTGGCGCGCCGTCCGGGTCCTGGTGGCGCAGAAGCGCTAGAGGTACTGGCCGGTGTTGGCGACGGTGTCGATCGAGCGCCCGGGCTCGGTGCCGGCCTTGCCGGTGATGAGCGTGCGGATGTAGACGATCCGCTCGCCCTTCTTGCCGGAGATGCGGGCCCAGTCGTCGGGGTTCGTCGTGTTGGGCAGGTCCTCGTTCTCCTTGAACTCGTCCACGCACGACGTCAGCAGGTGCTCGACCCGGATGCCCCGCTGCCCGGTGGTCAGCAGGTCCTTGATCGCCATCTTCTTGGCCCGGTCCACGATGTTCTGGATCATCGCGCCGGAGTTGAAGTCCTTGAAGTACAAGGTCTCCTTGTCGCCGTTCGCGTAGGTGACCTCGAGGAACCGGTTGTCGTCGATCTCGGAGTACATCCGCTCGACGGCGGCCTGGATCATCGCCTCGACCGTCCGGTCCGGCGAGCCCTCGTGCGCCGCGACGTCGCTCTCGTGCAGCGGCAGGTCGGCGGTGAGGTACTTGCTGAAGATGTCGCGTGCGCTCTCGGCGTCCGGCCGCTCGATCTTGATCTTCACGTCCAGCCGCCCCGGCCGCAGGATGGCCGGGTCGATCATGTCCTCGCGGTTGGAGGCGCCGATCACGATGACGTTCTCGAGCCGCTCGACGCCGTCGATCTCACTCAGCAGCTGCGGGACGATCGTGGTCTCGACGTCCGAGCTCACGCCCGAGCCGCGGGTGCGGAACAGCGAGTCCATCTCGTCGAAGAACACCACGACCGGAGTGCCGTCGCCGGCCTTCTCCCGGGCCCGCTGGAAGATCAGCCGGATGTGGCGCTCGGTCTCGCCGACGTACTTGTTGAGCAGCTCCGGGCCCTTGATGTTCAGGAAGTAGGACTTGCCCAGGGGCTTGCCGGTGATCTCGGCGACCTTGGCCGCCAGGGACGCGGCGACCGCCTTGGCGATCAGCGTCTTGCCGCAGCCGGGAGGGCCGTAGAGCAGCACGCCCTTGGGTGGCCGCAGCTGGTGCTCCTTGAACAGGTCGGGGTGCAGGTACGGCAGCTCGACGGCGTCGCGGATCTGCTCGATCTGCCCGGCCAGGCCGCCGATGTCGGCGTAGTCGATGTCCGGGACCTCTTCGAGGACCAGCTCCTCGACCTCGGCCTTGGGGATGCGCTCGTAGACGAACGACGCCCGGGTGTCCAGCAGCAGGGCGTCGCCCGCGCGCACCGGGGAGTCGGCCAGCGACTCGGCGACCCGGGCCACCCGCTCCTCGTCGGCGTGCCCGACGACCAGCGCGCGGTCCGCGCCGAGCAGCTCCTTCAGCGTCACGACCTCGCCGACCCGCTCGTACCCGCGGGCCGCGACGACGTTCATCGCCTCGTTGAGCATGACCTCCTGGCCCGGGTGGAGCGCGTCGTCGCCGACGCTCGGGCTGATCGCGACCCGCATCTTGCGGCCGCCGGTCAGCACGTCGACCGTCCCGTCGTCGTACGGCTCCAGGACCGTGCCGTAGCCCGAGGGCGGCTGGGCCAGCCGGTCGACCTCTGCCTTGAGCGTCACGATCTGGTCGCGCGCGTCCTTGAGCGTGCGCACGAGCCGCTCGTTCTGCGCGGTCACGGATGCCAGGCTGGACTGGACGTGAGCCAGCCGGTCCTCGAGGTTGCGCAGCCGTGCGGCCTCAGCGTCGGCACGCCTACCCTCGCCGTCGTTCGCCATGCCGGACACCTCCTCCATCGCCGTTCCTGACCCTAACCCGATCCTTGCTCGTTGCGGTGCCCCGCCGCGCGAACCCGGCGCCGAAGTGTCCGTTCCGAGACCTGACGCTCGCCGTACTCGGTGTCCGCTTCGTCCGGTTCGGTGGCGTCGGACTCGTAGGCGCCCTTGGCCGGACGGCGGCGGCGCAGCGGCGGTTCGACGCCGGGCGCCAGCCGCCGGGCCGTCACCAGGAAGCCGGTGTGGCCGACCATGCGGTGCTGCGGCCGGACGGCGAGCCCCTCGAGGTGCCAGCCCCGGACCAGCGACTCCCAGGCCTGCGGCTCGGTGAACGACCCCTGGGCCCGAGCGCCCTCGGCCACGCGGGAGAGCTGGGTGGCGGTGGCGACGTAGCAGATCAGGACGCCCCCGGGCACGAGGACCCGGGCGACGGCGTCGAGGCACTCCCAGGGCGCCAGCATGTCCAGCACGACGCGGTCGACGCTCTGCGGCGCCACGTCGCGGTCCAGCACCTCGACCAGGTCGCCGACGGTGAGCTGCCAGGCCGGGTGCGGGCCGCCGAAGAACTCCTCGACGTTCGCCTGCGCGATGGTCGCGAACTCGGCCCGGCGCTCGACCGAGCGCAGGCGTCCCTGGTCGCCGACGGCCCGCAGCAGCGACATGGTGAGCGCGCCGGACCCGACACCGGCCTCGACGACCACCGACCCCGGGTAGATGTCGCCCATGGCCACGACCTGCCCGGCGTCCTTGGGGTAGACCACGGCCGCACCGCGCGGCATGGACAGCACGTAGTCGGCGAGCAGCGGACGCAGTGCGAGGTACTCCACGCCGTTCGTGGTCCGCACCACGGAGCCCTCCGGCTCCCCGATCAGCTCGTCGTGCTCGAAGATCCCGCGGTGGGTGTGGAACTGCTTGCCCGCGGTCAGCGTGATCGTGTGCATCCGCCCCTTGCTGTCGGTCAGCTGGACCCGGTCGCCCTCGGCGAACGGACCACGCCGCCGCGCGGCACCGGTGGGCGCCTCGTCCTGCTCCCCCGCCTGCGCCATGCCGGGAGTCTAGGAGCGTGAGCGGGCGCCGATCGCCGCGACCAGGTCGCGGCCGGCCACCAGGCCCACCTGCCCCTGGTCGTCGACGAGGGCGTACGTCCCGGTGGCCGGGGTCTGGGACAGCAGCTGCAGCAGCGCCTCGCCCGACGTGCTCGCCGGCAGCGACGGCGTACGGCGGCAGTGCGTGCATCAGGGCCTGGATCTCGGTGTCGGGGTGCCCGGCGTCGATCACCTGCTGCACCGCGTCGCGGGTGACCAGGCCGAACGGCACGCCCGTCCCGTCCAGCACGACGATGTCCGGCGTTCCCTGGCGGGCGGCCAGGTCCTGCACCTCGGCCAACGTCCAGGTGGAGTGGACCGGCACGGCCGGCCGGGCCAGCCGTCGCGCGTCCAGCCGCCCGGCCTTGCGGCGCATGCCGCCCCACTGCAGGGCCTGCGTGGCACCGGTCCAGAGCAGTCCGGCGATCAGGGCCGACCACAGCAGCAGCGTCGCGTCCGGCGACCCGTCCCTGAAGAACGGCAGGAACACCCCGAAGAACAGGACGGCGACCGCGACCAACCGCCCGCACCAGCCGGCCACCAGGGTGCCGGTCGACCGCTCTCGCGTGAGGCCCCAGAACAGCGACTCGACGACCCGACCGCCGTCGAGCGGCAGCCCGGGCAGCAGGTTGAACAGCGCGAGCAGGAGGTTGGAGTAGTACAGGGCGTTGCCCAGCAGGCCGGGCACCCCGCCGGTGTGCGCGTTGCGCACGGTCATGCCGACCACGGCCAGCACCAGGTTGGCCGCCGGGCCCCCCACGGAGACGACCGCGCTCGGCACCGGGCGGCTGGCCTCGGCCGCGAACTGCGTGTGGCCGCCCCAGACGTCGGCCACGATCCGAGTGACCGGCAGCGCGTACGCCCGCGCCAGCAGCGCGTGGGCCAGCTCGTGCACGAGCACGGAGACGAGCAGCAGCAGCGCGTAGGTCGCGGCCACCACGTAGTCCTGGCTGCGGCTCAGCTCGGGAAGGTAGTCGTGGACGGAGGGCCCGAAGGTGAACACCACGAAGGCTCCGATGAGGAACCACGTCGGCGACAGGATGACCGGCGCACCCACGAAGGTGCCCAGCCTGATCCCGCCCCGCGGCGTGTCCACGCGGCAAGCCTAGGGGGGCTGTCGGACGGGCGGCCTACAGTGCGATTCATGGCCGTCGTCTCGATCGAAGTCCCGCCGAGCCGGGTCCCGGTGACGGCCGCGCTGTCCCCGAGCCGCGCCTCCGACTTCATGCAGTGCCCGCTGCTCTATCGCTTCCGGGTGGTCGACCGGCTGCCCCAGGCACCGAGCTCGGCCGCCGCGCGCGGCACGTTGGTGCACGCCGTGCTCGAGCGCCTGTTCGACCTGCCGGCCGACCAGCGGACGTACGACGCCGCTCGCGAGCTGCTGACGCCGCAGTGGGAGAGCCTGCTGGCCATCCGACCCGGAGCTGGCCACGCTGTTCCCGGACGACGGTGGAGCCGCGCTCGACGCGTGGCTGGCCGACGCGCAACGGCTGCTGACCACCTGGTTCGAGCTCGAGGACCCGACCCGCCTGGAGCCGGCCGAGCGCGAGCTCTACGTCGAGACGGCGCTGGAGGACGGCCTGGTCCTGCGGGGGTACGTCGACCGCCTGGACGTCGCGGCCGACGGCCAGGTCCGCGTCGTCGACTACAAGACCGGGCGGTCGCCGAGCGAGCTGTTCGAGCAGAAGGCGCTGTTCCAGATGCGCTTCTACGCCCTGGTCCTGTGGCGGCTGCGGGGCACCGTGCCGGCGATGCTCCAGCTGGTCTACCTCGGCAACGGCGAGGTGGTGCGCTACTCCCCCGACGAGCGCGAGCTGCTCGCCACCGAGCGCAAGGTGAAGGCCCTGTGGTCGGCGATCGCGCGGGCGGCCGAGACCGGTGACTGGCGGCCGTCGCGGAGCCGGCTCTGCGACTGGTGCGACTTCCAGTCGCTCTGCCCGGAGTGGGGCGGCACGCCGCCTCCGCTGCCCGAGCACGCCGCCGAGCGGGCCGTCGACCCGGTGGTCACCTCGGCCGTCACGCCCGCCGAGGAGTGAGCCGCCCTCAACCGGTCGTGACCGCGGCCGCGATGGCCCGGGCGTGCCGCAGGTCGGTGCCGCAGCAGCCGCCGACCAGCGTCACCGACGGCAGCCGCCGGCGCAGCGCGGCGACCTGAGCACCGAGCTCCTCCGCGTCGCCGTCGTCCAGGTCCGGTGCCTCGTCGAGCTCGGCGTGGCTGCGCCGGGAGGCGTTCGGCCGCAGGGCCACCAGCCGCCCGGTCCAGGCGCCGTCGTCGGGCTCGGCGTCCGGCCCGGTGTCGAGCCTGGTGTCGAGCCCGGCGTCGAGGGCGGCGGCGATGTGGTCGGGGTGCGCGCAGTTGACCATGAACCCCTGCGCCGACCGGTCGGTCCGCCGGTCCACCGCGGCGATCGCCGCGCCCAGCGCCGTACCGTCCGGAAGCCGCCCGTCGGTCTCGACGGTGAGGCCGAGGACGACGGGGAGGTCGAGATCGGCTGCGGCACAGGCGATCCCGGCCGCCTCGTCGGCGTACCCGATGGTCATCGCGCTGACCCGGTCGACCCCGGCGTCGAGCAGGCTGCGCAGCTGCGGCGTGTGGTACGCCGCAGCCTCCTCGACGCTCATCCGATCCGTCGGCTGGTAGCCGTCGCCGCGCGGACCGACGACCGCGCCGACCAGGACGGGCGACGCGGGCTGCGGACCCGCCGCCAGGTCGGTCCGGATGTCGTGCAGCTGCCGGACCATCGCGTGGTTGACCCGGTCGAGCTGGCGGGCGTCGTACCCGAGGAGGTCGCCCCAGTCGCTGGACGCGCGCCAGGTGACCGCGTCCAGGCTGACCCCGAGGCCGTGCGCCGCCGCCACGGCCGCGTGCTCGCGGTGCCAGCGCTCCAGCAGCTCGCGGCCGCCATCACGGTCCGCCACCACGAAGGCCGCGAACAGCGGCAGCTCGACCCCCTGGTGGAAGATCAGGTCGGTCTCGATCCCGGTGTCGCTGAGCAGCAGCGGAGCGGGCCGTTCCGGTGCCTCGGCGGCTGCGGGCGGGACCATGGCGAGAACCTACCAAGCCGCGGCACCGCCAATTCCGTTGTGCCGTCAACAGTTGAGCGATGGAGTACCGGGCGCGCAGTCGCCGGATGTTCACTCCGGGGTCACCGGAAAGTCGGTTGCCCCCGACCCCGACGGGCACTCAGGGTTGCCGGAGAACGTTCAGGGTCCGGGTCAGGTGTATCCCCGTGGTGGTGACAGGTGTCACCCGCTGTGATGGGTCCACCGTGATCGACTGACGCGGCCACAGACATCTGAGCACTCCGACCAAGGGGCACTGACAGCGATGACCGAGACCGGTGTGGGACCCAGCACGACGCCGACGGGGGGCGGACCGGAACGGGCCGCGGCCGCGGCGACGGGGACCGTGAGCGACGTGGTCGCCAGCACGCGTGACCTGGTGAAGACCTACGGCAAGGGCGACGCGCTCGTCCACGCGCTGGCCGGGGTGTCGGTCGACCTGGAGCGCGGCAAGCTGACCGCGATCATGGGACCGTCGGGCTCCGGCAAGTCGACCCTGATGCACTGCATGGCCGGGCTGGACGCGCCGACCTCCGGGCAGATCGTCATCGACGGCACCGAGCTGGGCGGCCTCAACGACAAGGCACTCACCCGGCTGCGGCGGGACCGGCTGGGATTCGTGTTCCAGGCGTACAACCTGGTGCCCACCCTGACCGCGGCCGAGAACATCACGCTGCCGCTCGACATCGCCGGCCGCGACGTGGACAAGGCGTGGTTCGACCAGGTCGTCGACACCGTCGGGCTGCGCGACCGGCTGAACCACCGGCCGAACGAGCTGTCCGGCGGCCAGCAGCAGCGCGTGGCCTGCGCCCGGGCGCTGGTCAGCCGGCCCTCGATCGTCTTCGCCGACGAGCCGACGGGAAACCTGGACTCGCGCTCGAGCATCGAGGTGCTGACCTTCCTGCGGAAGTCCGTGGAGGAGTTCGGCCAGTCGATCGTCATCGTCACGCACGACCCCAGCTCCGCGTCGTACGCCGACCGGGTGCTGTTCCTCGCCGACGGCCGGATCGTCGACGAGATGGCCCGCCCGACCGCCGACATGGTGCTCGAGCGGATGAAGCGCTTCGACGCCCAGGGCCGGTGAGCTCGACATGCTGAGAGCCGCCACCCGGAGCGTCCTGGGGCACAAGCTCCGGCTCCTGCTCACCGCTCTGTCCATCGTGCTCGGCGTCGCCTTCGTGTCGGGCACGTTCATCCTCACCGACGCGATGCGGAACACCTTCAACGCCTTGGCCGACTCGGGCAACAGCGACGTGTACGTGCGCGGGGTCGCCGACAAGACCGCGGTCGCCGACCAGACCGGTGAGCAGCGCACGCAGCTGCCGATCAGCCTGGAGAGCACGATCAAGGCGGTGCCCGGGGTCGCGTCGGTCACGCCGACCCTGCAGGGCTCGGCCATCATCATCGGCAAGAACGGCAAGGCCGCGGTCAACGGCGGGGCACCGCCGCTCGGCTTCGGCTGGAGCAACGACCCGCGGACGTGGCGGCTGGTCTCCGGGCGTGCCCCCACCTCCCCCGGCGAGGTCGACATCGACAAGGACGCGCTGAGCCTGGCCCAGCTGAAGGTCGGTGACTCCACCCGGATCGTGGTCGGCGGATCCGTCATGCCGGTCACGATCGTCGGCAGCGTGCGCACGCCGAACGACGCCGGGCTGCTCGGCGCGACGGCGACCCTGTTCGACGTGACCACGGCGGAGAAGCTGTTCGCCTCCGACGGGAACGTGCCGTCCTTCGGCATCAACGCGACGCCAGGGGTGACGGCGGACCAGCTGCGCGCGAGCGTGGCTCAGGCCCTCCCCAGCGGGACGAACGTCATCACCGGGACCCAGCTGGCGGCCGAGACCAAGAAGAACCTGGACAACGGGATCCTGAAGATCTTCACGACGTTCTTCCTGATCTTCGCCTTCATCGCCGTCTTCGTCGGGGCGTTCGTCATCCTGAACACGTTCTCGATGCTCGTCGGGCAGCGGACCCGCGAGCTGGCGCTGCTGCGGGCTCTGGGGGCGTCCCGGCGTCAGGTGACCCGGTCGGTGCTCGATCGAGGCGTTCATCGTCGGCACGTTCTCCAGCATCGTCGGACTGGGCTTCGGGGCCGTGATCGCGACCGGGCTCAAGGCGCTGCTCGGTGGCCTCGGCCTGAAGATCACCGGCTCGCTGCCGGTGGAGCCTCGCACCGTCGTGGTCTGCTTCGCGGTCGGCATCCTCGTCACGCTGGTCGCCGCGTGGTTCCCGGCCCGCCGGGCGGCCCGGATCCCTCCGGTCGCGGCGATGCGGGACGACGTGGCCATGCCGGAGCGCTCCCTGCGCCGCCGGGTCGTCATCGGCCTGTCCCTGACCGTCGTCGGGGTAGCCGTGCTGATCCTGGGCCTCAGCGGCTCGACCGGCAGCAGCGGAGCGGTCACCGGCCTCGGCGCCGGGCTGACCGTGCTCGGGGTGACCGTGCTCGCGCCGATCATCGCGCCGTTCGTGCTGCGCATCATCGGCTGGCCGATCGCCAGGATCTGGCACACCTCGGGGCGGCTGGCGCGGGACAACGCGATCCGCAACCCGCGGCGCACCGCGGCCACGGCCTCCGCGCTGATGATCGGGCTGGCACTGGTCACCGGGGTCACGGTGCTGGCCAGCTCGGTCAAGGCCTCCTTCGCGCAGGCCTTCAACACCGACCTGACGTCGCAGTACGCGCTCACCGGGACCGCCGGTGCGCCCGGTTCCCTCGGCCGTGGCCGAGCAGGCCGCGCCGGGTGCCGGGCGTCGCGAAGGTGGCGGAGTACACGGGGATGCCGGTGAAGGTCGGCACGGAGCAGATGGACGCCACGATCTCCGTGGGGTCGGACCTCGTTGCCGCGCAACACGTGGACATGGCCGCCGGCACCGCGACCTCGCTGGACGACGGCAAGGTCCTGGTGTCCTCGAAGCTGGCCAAGTCCGAGCACTGGCACCTCGGGCAGACACTGCCCGGCCGGTTCGACGCCAAGCCGGTGCAGCTGACGATCGGCGGCATCTACACGAACGACGCCCTGCTGGGCGGCCTGGTGCTTCCCCGCGCCTGGTACGAGCAGGCGGTGCCACCGGACCAGCGGACGAACTTCGCGGTCGCCGTCGTCACCAGCGACGGCAAGACCTCGGACTCGGTGCGCTCGGCCCTCGAGCGCATCGTCGCGCCGTACGCCGTCCTCAACGTGCAGACCAAGGCGGAGTACATCAAGGATCGGCAAGGTCAGCTCAACGTCCTGCTGTACATCCTGTACGCGCTGCTGGGCCTGGCCGTCATCATCGCGATCTTCGGCATCGTCAACACGTTGGCGCTGTCGGTGTTCGAGCGGACCCGCGAGATCGGGCTGCTCCGGGCGGTCGGCATGGCCCGGGCCCAGCTGCGCCGCGTCGTACGGCTCGAGTCGGTCGCGATCTCCCTCTTCGGCGCGGTCATGGGGCTCGCGCTGGGGCTGTTCTTCGGCATCGCGGTGCAGCATGCGGTGGGCGGGGACGGGCTGAAGGTGCTGGCGATCCCGTACGGCTCGCTGGTCCTGTTCCTGGTGTTCGCCGGCGTGGCCGGTGTGCTCGCCGCGTTCTGGCCGGCGCGGCGGGCGGCCAAGCTCGACGTGCTGAAGGCGATCACCACGGAGTAGTCCCCCTGGCGGAGGGTCAGGAGGATGATGGACGAGGGGTCGGGGCTCGGGGGCCCGGCCCCTCTCCCCTGCCCCGCCCCTTGTCTTGGCCGTCGAACCCGGGTTTGGCCGTCAGGACCGGAGTTTTCCGCACGATCCTGACCCGAGAATCCGGTGTCGACGGCCAAACCCGGGTTCGACGGCCACGAGAGGGCGGCGGGGTCAGGTGGCGTTGAAGTACTTGGCCTCGGGGTGGTGGACGATCAGGGCGTCGGTGGACTGCTCCGGGTGCAGCTGCAGCTCCTCGGACAGCTCGACGCCGATCCGGCCCGGCTCCAGCAGCTCGACCAGGGTCGCGCGGTCGCCCAGCTCCGGGCAGGCGGAGTAGCCGAAGGAGTACCGGGACCCGCGGTAGCCCTGGCGCAGGATCGCGTCCAGGTCCGGGTCGTCGTCCGGCCCGAACCCGAGCTCCTCGCGGACCCGCGCGTGCCACATCTCGGCCAGCGCCTCGGTCAGCTGCACCGAGAGCCCGTGCAGCTCGAGGTAGTCGCGGTAGGCGTTCGCGGCGTACAGCTTGCCGCGTCGCCTCGGCCACGGCCGCGCCCATCGTGACCAGCTGGAACGCCACGACGTCGATCTCGCCGGACTCCCGCGGCCGGAAGAAGTCGGCCAGGCACAGCCGCCGGTCGCGCCGCTGCCGGGGGAAGCTGAACCGCGCCCGCTCCTGCCCCGCGCGCTCCCCGTCGTGGTGCAGCACGACCAGGTCGTTGCCCTCGCTGACCGCCGGGAAGTACCCGTAGACGACCGCCGCCTCCATCAGGCCCTCGGTGTGCACGCGGTCCAGCCACATCCGCAGCCGGGGCCGGCCCTCGGTCTCGACCAGCTCCTCGTACGACGGGCCGTCGCCGCGCGACCCGCGCAGCCCCCACTGCCCCATGAACGTCGCCCGCTCGTCGAGGTACGACGCGTAGTCGGCCAGCGCGACGCCCTTGACCACCCGGGTGCCCCAGAACGGCGGGGTCGGCACCCGGTTGTCGGTCGCGACGTCGGAGCGCGCCGGGCCGCCCGCGGGCTCGGGCTCCTCGACCCGCTCCACCCGGCGGACCCGGCGCTTGCGCAGCTCGGGCAGCGCCTCGGACAGCGTGGTGTGCTCGCTGGACTTGGCCTGGGCGATCGCATCCATCAGCCGCAGGCCTTCGAAGGCGTCCCGGGCGTACCGGACCTCGCCCTCGTAGATCTCGGCCAGGTCCTCCTCGACGTAGGCGCGGGTCAGGGCCGCGCCGCCGAGCAGCACGGGCAGCCGCGCCGAGATCCCCCGGGAGTTCATCTCCTGGAGGTTCTCCTTCATGACGACCGTGGACTTCACCAGCAGGCCGCTCATGCCGATCGCGTCGGCGCCGTGCTCCTCGGCCGCCCGCAGGATCTCCGAGATCGGCTGCTTGATGCCGATGTTGACGACGTCGTAGCCGTTGTTGGACAGGATGATGTCGACCAGGTTCTTGCCGATGTCGTGCACGTCGCCCTTGACGGTGGCCAGGACGATCTTGGCCCGCGCGGCCCGCGTCCCGTCCTCGCTCGACCCCTCGATGTACGGCTCGAGGTAGGCCACCGAGGCCTTCATCACCTCGGCCGAGGACAGCACGAACGGCAGCTGCATCTCGCCCCGGCCGAACAGCTCGCCGACGACGCGCATCCCGGCCAGCAGGTGCTCGTTGATGATGTCGAGCGCCGGCCAGCCCTGACCGAGGGCCTGGTCGAGGTCGGCCTCCAGCCCCTGGCGCTCGCCGTCGATGATCCGGCGCTGCAGCCGCTCCCCCAGCGGCAGGCCGGCCAGCTCCTCGGCCCGCGAGGCCTTGACCGCCGCCGCGTCCACGCCCTCGAACGCCTCCAGGAAGGCCGAGAGCGGGTCGTACGTCGTCTGGCCGGTCGACGGGTCGTCGTTCAGCCAGCGCCGGCGGTCGTAGACCAGGTCGAGGGCGATCTGCCGCTGCTCCTCGGGGATCCGGGCGACCGGGAGGATCTTGGCCGCGTGCACGATCGCCGAGTCGAGCCCGGCCTTCGTGCACTCGTGCAGGAAGACCGAGTTCAGCACCATGCGGGCGGCCGGGGAGAGCCCGAACGACACGTTGGAGACGCCGAGCGTGGTCTGCACGGTCGGGTACAGCCGCTTCACCTCGCGGATGGCCTCGATCGTCTCCAGGCCGTCGCGCCGGGTCTCCTCCTGACCGGTGGCGATCGGGAAGGTCAGGCAGTCGATGACGATGTCCTCGACGTCCAGGCCCCAGTCGCCGGTCAGCGTCTCGATCAGCCGGGTGGCCACCCGGACCTTGTGCTCGCGCGTGCGGGCCTGGCCCTGCTCGTCGATGGTCAGCGCGACGACGGCCGCGCCGTGCTCCTGCACGATCGGCTTGAGCCGGGCCCAGCGGCTGCCCGGCCCGTCGCCGTCCTCGAAGTTCACCGAGTTGATCACGGCCCGGCCGCCCAGCAGCTCCAGGCCGGCCTCGATCACGGCGGGCTCGGTGGAGTCCAGGACCAGCGGCAGCGTCGAGCTGGTGGCCAGCCGCCCGACGATGTCCTGGGCGTCCTTGGCACCGTCGCGGCCCACGTAGTCCACGCACACGTCCAGCAGGTGGGCGCCGTCGCGGGTCTGGTTCCGCGCGATCTCGACGCACTCGTCCAACCGGCCCTGCAGCATCGCCTCGCGGAAGGCCTTGGACCCGTTGGCGTTGGTCCGCTCGCCGATCGAGAGGTACGACGCGTCCTGCCGGAACGGCACGTGCTGGTAGAGGCTGGCCACCCCGGCCTCGTGCCGCGGCCGCCGGGGCGTGACCGGTCGGCCCCGCACGGCCTCGACGACCAGGCGCAGGTGCTCCGGCGTCGTGCCGCAGCAGCCGCCGACCAGGCCGAGCCCGAACTCGCCGGTGAACTGCACGTGCGCGGCGGCCAGCTCCTGCGGGGTGAGCGGATAGCGCGCGCCGTCCCGGGTCAGCTGGGGCAGCCCCGCGTTCGGCATGCAGGTCACCGGGACGCGTGCGTGCTTGGCCAGGTGGCGCAGGTGCTCGCTCATCTCGGCCGGCCCGGTGGCGCAGTTCAGCCCGATGGCGTCGATGCCGAGTGGCTCGAGCGCGGTCAGTGCGGCGCCGATCTCGCTGCCGAGCAGCATCGTGCCGGTCGTCTCGACCGTCACCTGCACCATGACCGGCACGTCGGCGCCGAGGGCGGTCAGCGCGCGGCGGGCCCCGACCACGGCGGACTTGGCCTGCAGCAGGTCCTGCGCGGTCTCCACGAGCAGCGCGTCGGCACCGCCGTCGACCAGTCCCTCGGCCGCCTCCTGGTAGGCGTCCCGCAGCGCGGCGTACGGCGCGTGGCCGAGCGAGGGCAGCTTGGTGCCGGGCCCGAGGGAGCCGATCACGAACCGCGGCTGCTCCTCGCTGGACCAGGCGTCGGCCGCCTCGCGCGCGATCCGGGCGCCGGCCCGGGCCAGCTCGGCCGTGCGCTCGGGGATGTCGTACTCCCCCAGGTTGCCCAGGTTGGCGCCGAAGGTGTTGGTCTCGACCGCGTCGACGCCCACCGCGAAGTACGCGTCGTGGACGCTCCGGACGATGTCGGGGCGGGTCACGTTGAGGATCTCGTTGCAGCCCTCCAGCCCGTCGAAGTCGTCGAGGGTGGGGTCGGCGGCCTGCAGCATCGTCCCCATGGCGCCGTCAGCGACGAGGACTCGCTCGTGGAGGAGCCGGCGGAACAGATCGGAGCGCACGCTCAAGAGCAGGCCTTTACGTCGGGAGCGCAGGCAAGTCTAACGAGGCGCCATCTAGGCTGTTGCAGGTGATCGAGCTGGGGGACGTGCCGGAGCTGCACCGTCCGGTGGTCATCGCCGCCTTCGAGGGCTGGAACGACGCGGGCGAGGCGGCCAGCGGAGCCAGTCGAGCACCTGGCCCAGGAGTGGGACGCCGAGCCGGTCGCCGCCCTGGACCCGGAGGACTACTACGACTTCCAGGTCAACCGGCCCTCGGTCGAGACCGGCGTGGACGGGCAGCCGCCGGATCATCTGGCCGACCACCCGCCTGCTGGTCGCCCGGCGACCGGGCCACGCCCACGACATCGTGCTGGTGGACGGCATCGAGCCCTCGATGCGCTGGCGGGCGTTCGTCGTCGAGGTGCTGAGCTTCGCCCAGGACGTGGGCGCGGAGATGCTGGTCAGCGTGGGCGCGCTGCTGGCCGACGTGCCGCACACCCGGCCGATCCCGGTCACGATGACCAGCGAGCGACCGCGAGCTGAGCAGCCGGCTGGACCCTCGAGCCGTCTCGCTACGAGGGGCCGACCGGCATCGTCGGCGTCCTGGCCGACGCGGCCGGGCAGGCCGGCCCTGCCCGCGCGTGTCGCTGTGGGCCGCCGTCCCGCACTACGCGGGCAGCGTCCCCTCGCCCAAGGCCACGCTGGCGCTGCTCGGCCGGCTCGAGGACCTGCTCGACGTGTCGATCCCCCTCGGCGACCTGCCCGAGCAGGCGCGGGCCTGGGAGCGCGGGGTCGACGAGCTGGCCGAGAACGACAGCGAGGTCGCCGATTACGTCCAGTCGCTGGAGCAGGCCAAGGACACCGCGGACCTGCCCGAGGCGACCGGTGAGGCCATCGCCCGCGAGTTCGAGCGCTACCTGCAGCGCCGGGGCGACGACGACCCGCCCCGGGCCCAGGGCTAGTACGGCCGGCGGCTAGAGCCGCACGCCCAGCAGCGCGTCGGCGATCCGCCGGACCAGCTCGGGGGCGCCGGGGTCGGCGCCCCCGTCCGGCCCGTCGCTCGCGTCCACCCACGCGTCGACCGCCGCCACCGCGGCCGGCGAGTTCAGGTCGTCGGCCAGCGCGGCCCGTACGGCGGTGAGCGTGCCCGTCGCGTCCGGGCCGCCGGGAGCGGCGACGGCCGCCCGCCAGCGGGCCAGGCGGCGGACGGCCTGGTCCAGCTCGTCCTGGGTCCAGAACCACGGCTCGGCGTAGTGGTGGGTCAGCAGCACCAGGCGCACCGCCATCGGGTCGACGCCGGCCTCGCGCAGCCGCGAGACCAGGATCAGGTTGCCCCGCGACTTGCTCATCTTCTCGCCGTCCAGGCCGACCATGGCCTGGTGCACGTAAGCGCGGGCGAACGGCCACTGGCCGGTCAGCGCCGGCCGCCTGCACGGCGCTCATCTCGTGGTGCGGGAAGATCAGGTCGGTGCCGCCGCCCTGCACGTCGAAGGACATGCCGAGGTGGTCCAGCGAGATGCAGGTGCACTCGATGTGCCACCCGGGCCGTCCCATCCCGGCCTCGCCCGCCGTCCCAGCTGGGCTCGCCGGAGCGCTGCGGCCCGCCACAGCAGCGGGTCGAGCGGGTCGCTGCTTCCCCTCCCGGTCCGGGTCGCCCCCGCGCTCGGCGAAGACCTCGAGCATCTGCTCGCGCGTCCAGCCGCTGGCCGCACCGAACCGCGGCTCGCCGGCCAGGTCGAGGTAGACGTCGCCCGCGCCGGCCGCGTCCGGCGACTCGCACGCGGTAGGCCAGCCCGGCGTCCAGGAGCTGGGTCGACCGCACCGGCGATCCGGGGGATGCTCTCGACCACGCCGACGTAGTCGCGGGGCGGGATCGACCCGCAGCGCGGTCATGTCGTCGAAGAAGAGCGCGATCTCGCGGGCGGCCAGCTCGCGCCAGTCGATCCCGTCGCGCTCGGCCCGCTCGAGCAGGGGGTCGTCGACGTCGGTGACGTTCTGGACGTAGTGCACGTCGAGTCCGTGGTCGCGCCAGGCCCGTCCGAGCAGGTCGATCGTCACGTACGTCGCGGCGTGGCCCATGTGCGTCGCGTCGTACGGCGTGATGCCGCAGACGTACAGCCGGGCGGTCGTCGCCCTCGACCGGCTGGACCAGCCGGCCCGAGGAGCTGTCGCGCACCCGGACGGCGGGGCCGTGACCGGGAAGCTGCGGGAGGTCGGGCGTCGGGCCAGGCGGTCACGGCGGCGAGCCTAACGACCGGGGCCGGCGCGGCCAGTCGGCCGCCGGTCAGAACGGCGGCCAGGGGATGCGCGGCCAGCCGTCGCCCTGCCGCGGGTAGCGGCCGCGCCGGACCAGGGTGCGCGCGCGGCGGGCGGTCAGCGCGATCTCCTCGACGGCAGCAGGTACGGCGCGAGCTGCTCGGGCCACAGCCCCCGGCTCGGTCGCCGACAGCCAGACCTCCAGATCGTGGCCGATGCGGGCGACCACCTCGCACGGTCTCGGCGTCGATCGGCTCGCCGGCCCAGCCCCAGAGCACCGTGCGGAGCTTCTCGTCGACGTTGAAGGTCAGCCCGTGGTCGACGCCGACCAGGCCGCCCGCCGCCGTCGCTCGAGGACGTGGCCGCCCTTGCGGTCCGCGTTGTTCAGCACGACGTCCAGCGCCGCCATCCGGGCCAGGTCGGGGTGGTCGGCGTGCACCAGGCTGACCGGCTCGCCCCCGCCGTCCTCGGCGTCGAGCACGCCGCAGCCAGCCGTCGGGCACGCGGTCGCGCCGGACCACGTCGATGACCCCGGCCCCCTGCTCGTCCGACTCCTGCTCGATCCAGAGCTGGACGCTGCCCGGCCCGAACGGCCCGTCGCGGTGGACGGTCGGCGGCACGAGCGTACCAGCCGGTCGCCTCCGACACCAGGTACGCCGCGACCTCCCGCCCGGCGAGGGTGCCGTCGGGGAAGTCCCAGAGCTGGCGCTCGCCGGACACCGGCTTGTAGACGCAGGCCGCCTCGACGCCGTCGAGGGTGATCCGGGCGTAGAGCGTGGCGTTGGACGCCGCCATCAGGCGACCCTGCACCTCGATCCGGCCGTGGGCCAGCAGCGTCAGCGCGTCGGGGTCAGCGGCGGTAGCCATTGGCACGTGGGCAGATGTGCCCCTGCGGGTCGAGCGGGTTCCCGCAGAACGGACACGGCGGACGGCCCTGCGCGACGACGGCCGCGGCCCGGTGCGCGAAGACACGGGCCTGGACGCCGGTGATCGCCACGCGCAGCAGGGAGCCCTGGGCGGGCTCGAGCGACAGCGCGTCGTCCTCCTCCTCGTCCTCGTCGTCCGGGCTCGGCCACCTCACGGCACTCGATGATCACGCGGTCGCGGTCGCCGTCCCAGATCAGGCTCATCGAGGCGACCCGGAAGTCCTCCTCGATCGGCACGTCCAGCGGGGCGTTGTCGATCTGCTCGGCCGGCGCGATGGCGGGCACGGGCGCGGTGCCTCCGCTGCGCCGCACGACCTCGTCGAGGAGCTCCTCGACGCGCTCGGCCAGGACAGCCACCTGCTGCTTCTCCAGCGCGACGCTGGTCACGCGGCTCCCAGCCCGGGCCTGCAGGAAGAACGTCCGCTGCCCCGGCTCACCGACGGTGCCCGTCGTGAACCGGTCGGGCTCCTCGTAGTCGAACACCGCCATGGCGTCGACCCTACGACGCGCCCGCTCCGCCGCCGACCACCGCATCGCTTCCGGCCGGGGCGGCGGACCGTCCGGCCCGGCGACGGCGGGGTGGCGGGGCCAGGCCGGCGAGGTCGCCCCCGGTGTCGTTGACGTGGAGCACGAACGGTCGCAGGTCGGTGTAGCGGACGACCGACACCGACGCGGGGTCGACGACGATCCGCTGGAACTCGTCCAGGTGCATGCCCAGGGCGTCGGCCAGCAGGGCCTTGATCACGTCGCCGTGCGAGACCGCGACCCAGACCGCCTCGGTCCCCGTGCTCGGCGGCCACCGCCGCGTTCGTCTCCCGGGCGGCGTCGACCGCGCGCACCTGCACCGCACGCAGTGACTCGCCACCGGGGAACGTCACCGCGCTGGCGTGGGCCTGCACGACCTTCCACAGCGGGTCCTTGGCCAGCGTCCGTAGCGGCTGCCCGGTCCACTCGCCGTACCGGCACTCACCCCATCGCTCGTCCTGGACCGGCTCGGGGCGCGGCGTCCCGGGCCGGCCGGCCTTGGGCGGCGGCCCGGCCACGGAGGCGATGGCGGCAGCTGTCTCCTGGCAGCGCTCGAGCGGGCTGGTGACGATGCGCGCGAGCGGCAGGACGGCCAGGCGGGCGGCGACGGCGGCCGCCTGCTCCTGCCCGCGGTCGTCCAGGTGCACCCCCGGCGTCCAGCCGGCGAGGGTGCCCGAGACGTTGGCGGTGGTACGGCCATGTCGGACGAGGACCAGGGTCGGCACCGTTAGAGGCTACTTGGCGCCCTCCAGGTGCCATCCTGGTCGCGTGATCATCGACGCGGCGGTGTACCGGCACGGCGAGCGCCAGCCGTGCGCGGACCTGTCGGACGAGCTCGAGCGGGTGCGCGAGGAGGGTCACGGCTGGATCTGGATCGGGCTGAAGGACCCCACCGACGCCGAGTTCGACCTGGTCAAGGACGAGCTGCAGCTGCATCCCCTGGCCGTCGAGGACGCGGTCGACGGCCACCAGCGGCCGAAGCTGGAGATCTACGACGCCTCGCTGTTCGTCGTGGTCAAGCCGTTGCGCTACATCGACGGCCACCAGCGACATCGAGACCGGCGAGGTCATGGTGTTCCTCGGCGACCGGTTCGTCGTCACCGTCCGGCGGGGTGAGGCCGGCCCGCTGGCCGCGGTGCGCAAGCTGATCGAGTCCGACCCCGACGCGGCTGTCGATCGGCCCGGTCGCGGTGCTGCACGGCGTGATGGACGCGGTCGTCGACAACTACGACCTCATCGACCGCGAGATCCAGGAGGACATGGAGGGCCTGGAGTCCAGCATCTTCGCCGACGACCGCAGCAGCGACGCCCGCGAGATCTACGCCCTCAAGCGCGAGGTGCTGGAGTTCCGCCGTGCGGCCCTGCCGCTGATCGAGCCGGCCCGGCGGCTGTCCGAGGACGCGATCCCGCACGTGCCGGACGCGGCCAAGCCGTTCTTCCGCGACGTCGCGGACCACCTGCTGCGCAGCGTGGACCACATCGAGTCCTACGACCGGCTGCTCACCGACATCCTGAACGCGCACCTGGCCCAGGTCAGCGTCCGGCAGAACGACGACATGCGCAAGATCTCGGCCTGGGTGGCGATCGCCGCGGTGCCGACCGCGATCGCCGGCATCTACGGCATGAACTTCCAGCACATGCCCGAGCTGGGCACGACCTGGGGCTACCCGGTGACGCTCGCCGCGATGGCGCTGTTCTGCACCTTGCTCTTCCGGGCGTTCAAGCGCTCCGGCTGGCTCTGAGCCGCTGAGCCGCTGACGCTCCCCCGCCGGCGGTCAGCCGGTGGCCGACAGCGCCCCGGTGGCCAGCAGCACGATGACCAGCAGGCCGAGCGCGACCCGGTAGGGCACGAACCGGGCGATCGAGTGGTGCGCCACGAAGCGCAGCAGCCAGGCGATCGAGACGTAGGCGACGACGAACGACACGACCGTCGCGAGCAGCGTCGGCCCCAGCGAGCCGTGGGTCGAGACGGCCTTCTTCAGCTCGAGCAGCCCGGCGGCGAACAGCGCCGGGATCCCGAGCAGGAAGGACAGCCGGGTCGCCGTGACCCGGTCCACCCCCCGCAGCAGCCCGGCACTGATCGTGGCTCCGGACCGGGAGACGCCCGGGATCAGCGCGAAGCACTGCAGCACGCCGATGAAGAGCGCGTCCTTGAACGTCAGGTCCTGCTCGTGCCGGTCCTGGGCCGCCACGCGCTCGGCGACGATCATCACCGCCGACCACAGGATCAGCGCGGCCGCGACGACCCAGAGGTTGCGCAGCGGCCCCTCGACCACCGACTTCAGGGCCAGGCCGACGATCGCGATCGGCACGGTGCCGATGATCACGCACAACGACAGGCGCCAGTCGAACTCCTGGCGGGCCTCGGCACTGCGCAGACCGCGGACGAACGCCACGACGATCCGCACGATGTCGCGCCGGAAGAACAGCACGGCGGCCAGGATCGCGCCCATCTGGATCACCGCGGTGAACGCCGTGACCTGGTCGGAGTCGGTCTTCTCCCCGAGCAGGCCCTCGACGATCGTCAGGTGCCCGGTGCTCGACACGGGCAGGAACTCGGTGACCCCCTCGACCACGCCGAGCAGCAGCGCGGGTCCGTACCCGATGCTCATGCGGCCTCCCCCAGTCCCGACTCGTCGAGCAGCTCGGCCATGGTGCGCAGCGTCTGCAGCCGCTGCTCGAGGTCGCCCTGCTGCGGGGCCACCGACAGGGTCGTGACTCCGGCCTGCGCGTACGCCGCGAGCCGGTCGCGCACCCGGTCGCGCGGGCCGATCAGCGACGTCTGGTCGATGAACGACAACGGGACCGCCGCCGCCGCGTCCCGGGGCTTGCCCCCGAGGAAGAGCTCCTGCACCTGTGCCGCCTCTCGTTCGTAGCCCATCCGCACGGCGAGGGCGTTGTAGAAGTTCTGCTCGCGGCTGCCCATGCCGCCGACGTACAGCGCGGCGTACCCCCGCAACGGGTCGGCAGCCCGCTCCACGTCGTCGTCGATGACGACGGGAACCGTTGGTACGACGTCGAACCCGTCCAGGCTGCCGCCGGCCGAGCGACCGGACCGCGCTCGTCCGGCGCGGACGGCGTCGAGGGACTGGGCGGCGTGCTCGGGGCTGAAGAAGATGGCCAGCCAGCCGTCGGCGATCTCACCGGCCAGCTCGAGGTTCTTCGGGCCGACCGCGGCCAGGTAGACCGGGATGCGCTCGCGCACCGGGTGCACGGTCAGCCGCAGCGCCTTCCCGGGGCCGTCCGGGAGGGGCAGCGTCCAGTGCCGGCCGTCGTACGCAACCGGCTTGCGGGTCAGCGCGAGGTTCACGATGTCCAGGTACTCGCGGGTGCGGCCGAGCGGGTGGTCGAACCGCACGCCGTGCCATCCCTCGGAGACCTGCGGGCCGGACACGCCGAGCCCGAGCCGGAATCGCCCGTGGGACAGGGTGTCCAGCGTCGCGGCGGTCATGGCGGTCATGGCCGGGGTGCGGGCGGGGATCTGGAACACCGCACTGCCGACGTCGATCCGCTCGGTCTGGGCCGCCACCCAGGCCAGGACCGTGGCCGCGTCCGAGCCGTAGGCCTCCGCCGCCCAGACGACGCTGTACCCGAGCCGGTCGGCCTCACGGGCCAGGGCGAGGTTCATCGCGTCGTTGCCCGCGCCCCAGTAGCCGAGGTTGAGTCCGAGTCGCACCCGCGGAGCCTAACGACACGGGCCCGGACGGCCGCGCAGGCGCTCGGTAGGTTGTCGGTCCATGGAGCAGCGGTACGTGGGGGCGTCCGGTCTGCGGGTCAGCCGCCTCGGTCTGGGCACGATGACCTGGGGGCGGGACACCGACGAGCACGAGTCCCGGGAGCAGCTCTCGGCGTTCCTGGACGCCGGCGGCACGCTGCTCGACACGGCGGCCGGCTACGGCGACGGGGCCTCCGAGGAGCTCGTGGGCCTGCTGCTGCGCGAGCACGTGGGCCGAGACGACGTCGTGGTGTGCACGAAGGCCGGGCTGTCGCGGGTCCGGCGGGGCCGGCGCCCTGGACATGTCCCGCCGGGCGATGCTCGGCACGCTGGACGCCAGCCTGGCCCGGCTCGGCGTCGATCACGTGGACCTGTGGCTGGCCCACGCCTGGAGCGACGAGGTCCCGCTGGAGGAGACGCTGTCGGCGCTCGACGCGGCCGTGACCAGCGGGCGGGCGCGGTATGTCGGCGTGTCCAACTACGGGGGCTGGCAGACGGCGCGGGCGGCGACCTGGCAGCAGCTGCGCGGCGCGGTGCCGTTGGTGGCCACCGAGGTGGAGTACTCCCTGGTCAACCGCGACCCGGAGGTCGAGGTGCTGCCGGCAGCGGTGGCGCACGGCCTGGGCGCGCTGGTCTGGTCGCCGCTCGGGCGCGGGGTGCTGACCGGGAAGTACCGGCACGGGACGCCGGCCGACTCGCGCGCCGCATCGCCCCATTTCGCGGCCTTCGTCGAGCGCTACCTCGACGGCGCCTCGCGGCAGGTGGTCGACGCGCTGGTCACCGCGGCCGAGGGGCTGGACTGCTCGCCGGCCGAGCTGGCGCTGGCCTGGGTGCGGGACCGGCCGGGTGTGGTCGCGCCGATCGTCGGCGCCCGCACCGCGGCTCAGCTGCGCGGCACGCTCGGCAGCGAGCAGGTGGAGGTCCCGCAGCCGATCCGGGCCGCCCTGGACGAGGTGTCGCTGGGCGCGCTGGACTGAGTGTCAGCGGCCGGCGGTGTCCTCGTCGTACTCCTCCTCGTCCAGGCCCTGGTAGCGCGAACCGTCGGCGCTGTCCTCGTCCAGCTCGTCGAGCTCGTCGAGCTCGTCGTCGTCACCTTCGTCGTCGCCCTCGTCGTCGACCGCCTCGAGCTGGTCGGCGTCGTCCTCCTCGGCGTCCTCGTGGTAGACCTCGAGCGGCGTGACCTCGTCGAACGCGTCGAGCAGCGCGTCGTCGTACGCGTCGAAGGCCTCCGCGACGTCCTGGTAGGCCGCGAAGACGACGGGATCGTTCTCCCCGCGCTTCTGGCCGGCGGCTTCCAGATGCCGCTCCAGCGCGGAGACCAAGGTGGCCAGGGCGGCTCGCGGATCGGAACTCATGCCACGACGGTATCGGCTCGTGGGTCAGAATGACCCTGATGATCGACTACGAGTATCGCGTCCTGCAGCTGCCGCGCAGCCTGTCGCGCGCGGATGCCCGGCGGCTGCTCGCCGAGCATGCCGAGTACGGGCACTGGGAGCTGTCCCGGGTGCGCCTGTACGCCGGGGGGATGCGCCAGGTCTGGCTGCGCCGCCGGATCATCCGGGTGCGGCGGACCGGGTGAGCCCGGCCGTCTCCTGCGACCCTCAGCAGGTCTCCAGGAACCGGCCCAGCACGCGGGTGCCGAAGCGCAGCGAGTCCAGCGGCACGCGCTCGTCGATGCCGTGGAACATGCCGGCGAAGTCCAGGTCGGCGGGCAGGCGGAGCGGGGCGAACCCGTAGCCGCGGATGCCGACCAGGCTCAGCGCCTTGTTGTCCGTGCCTCCCGACAGGCAGTAGGGCAGGACGCGCGCGTCGGGGTCCTCGGTGTGCAGCGCGGCGACCATGCGGTCGACGAGACGCCCCTCGAACGGCGTCTCCAGCGAGACGTCGCGGTGGTGGACGCTGACGTCGACCTGGTCTCCGGCCAGCTCGCGGACGGTGGCCAGGAGGGCGTCCTCGTGGCCGGGCAGGAACCGACAGTCGACGAACGCCTCCGCGGTCTGCGGGATGACGTTGTGCTTGTACCCGGCCTTGAGCAGGGTCGGGTTCGCGGTGTCCTGCAGCGTCGCACCGACGAAGAAGGCCATCGTGCCGAGGCGGCCGAGCAGCGCGCTCGGGTCGTCGTCCTGGAACTCGACACCGGTGACCTCGCTCAGGCCGTCGAGCAGCTCGCGCACGGTCGGGATGATCTCGAGCGGCCAGCTGTGCTCGCCGATCCGGGTGATGGCCCGGGCCAGATGGGTGATCGCGTTGTCGTGGTTGACCTGGGAGCCGTGGCCGGCCCGGCCGTTCGCGACGAGCCGCAGCCAGGCGATGCCCTTCTCCGCCGTCTGCAACAGGTAGAGCCGCACCGGGTCACCGGACGCGCCGTCCAGGGTGACCGAGAAGCCGCCGACCTCGCTGACCGCCTCGGTGACGCCCTCGATCAGGTCGCGGCGGTTCTGCACCAGCCAGTGGCTGCCGAGGACTCCCCCGGCCTCCTCGTCGGCGAAGAAGGTGAACACCAGGTCACGCGGCGGGCGGCGCCCGGAGCGGGCCAGGTCGCGGATGACGGCCAGCATCATCGCGTCCATGTCCTTCATGTCGACCGCGCCCCGGCCCCAGAGGCAGCCGTCCCGCTCCTCGCCGGCGAACGGGTCGACCTGCCAGTCGGCGGCGTTGGCCGGCACGACGTCCAGGTGCCCGTGGACCATCAGCGCACCCCGGTCGGCCGTTCCCTGCGGGTCGCCCTCGATCCGCACGACGACGCTGGCCCGGCCCGGCTCGCTCTCGAACAGCTCCGGATCCAGGCCGACCTCGGTGAGCAGGCCCATCACGTGCTCGGCGGCCTCGCGCTCCCCCGGCCCTGACCCGTCACCGAAGTTGCTGGTGTCGATCCGCAGCAGGTCGCGGCAGAGCTCGCCGACCTCGTCCTCAGGGCTGGTCTGGCTCACCCGGCCACGCTATCCGTCCGCTGCACTCCTGCACCTGCGACGGACCGACCGACCGGCACCAGTGCCCCTGTCGGGGGCCCTGGCGACCCGACCCGGGGGTTCTGCCGGTCGGGCGGTCCGGCGCACCCCCGGTGCTATCGTGATCCACCGCGAGCAGCCCTCCCAGGCCTCGCACGTCCGGGTGGCGGAATAGGCAGACGCGCTAGCTTGAGGTGCTAGTGCCCGAAAGGGCATGGGGGTTCAAGTCCCCCCTCGGACACAGACGATCGCCTGCGAGTCGAGGAAGTTGACGGGGTCGGCGACAGCCACGACCGCGGTCCGGCGCCTCACGACGGGACCGTCTTCGGCCTGTTGTTCCTCTCAACGGTGGGGGCGGCGGGCGGGGCGGAGGCGGTGGAGGCGGCGTTCTCGCGGGCCAGGAAGGCGCCGAGCTCGGCGATGGTGGTCATCAGCGGGGCGGGGAACACGACGGTGGTGTTCTTGTCCACGCCGATCTCCACCAGGGACTGCAGGTTCCGCAGCTGCAGGGCCAGGGGGTGGGCCATCATGGTGTCCGACGCCTCACCCAGGGCCGCCGCGGCGAGGGATTCGCCTTCGGCGTTGATGATCTTGGCCCGCTTCTCGCGTTCGGCCTCCGCCTGCCTGGCCATGGCTCGTTTCATGCTGTCGGGCAGCTGGATGTCCTTGAGCTCGACCAAGGTGACCTCGACGCCCCAGTCGACGGTTGTGACGTCGAGGATCTTGCGGATGTCGAGGTTGATCTTGTCGGTCTCGGACAGGGTCTGGTCCAAGGTGTGCTGGCCGACGACCTTTCGCAGGGTGGTCTGCGCGATCTGGTCGATGGCGGAGTAGACGTTCTCGATCGCGACGACCGACTTCACGGCGTCGACCACGCGGAAGTAGGCGACGGCGGACACGTCGACGCTGACGTTGTCGCGGGTGATGATCCCTTGGGACTGGATGGGCATGGTGACGATGCGCAGCGAGACCCGGTGCAGGACGTCCACGAACGGCACGATGAGGTGGAACCCCGGCGCCCGTTCGCCCACGACCCGGCCGAGTCGGAACAGCACGCCCTCCTGGTACTGCTGGACGATCCGCACGGCCATGCCGAGCAGGATCAGCAGGAGGACGACCACGATGACGGCGACGACGATGAGGGCGACCATCTCAGTGCGCACCCGCCGCGACCAGCAGGCCCGCGGACGTCACGAGTGTGTCGATTGTCTTGCGTCTCATGGCTGTTTCTCTCTCTCGGGGCAGGCAAGGCCGTGACCAGCGGGTGAGGGTGCACCGGGAGTCCGCATCGGCGCTCGACTGCCCTGCGCGGCACCTCGGACGAGGCGAACGAAAGGAGCCGGGTAGGAACCGGGGCCGGACTGCTCGGACATTGGTGCGCCGCCTTCAACAGGACTGAAGCCGAAGCGGCGAGGGAGCACATGGTCCGGACAGATCCAGGCGCGCTAGGTCTGGCCAGTACAACACGGATCCGGCGGCTCGGATACCACGACCGTGTCCTGATGCCACGGCACCCCAGGCATCCCACGGCATCACGGCGCACGACCAGCAAAGGTGCATGCTGGGGGGATCCGGCGCTGGTGCCGGGTGCTGAATCGGTGTCGAGTGGACGAACGCGAGCGGTGGGCCGGCCGGTCGGGTCAGGGCTCCGGCCGTGATCGCCCGCTTCGGATCTGCGAGCTGTGCGTGGAGCAGCTCGGCATCAGCGGTGCCGGTATCTCCATCGTGACCAGGGCGGGCAACCGCGGAGCGGTGTGTTCCACCGACGAGACCGCGGCTGGGATCGAGGACCTCCAGTTCACTCTGGGCGAGGGACCCTGCATCGACGCCGTTCACGCCGGCGCGCCGGTCCTCGTCCCGGACCTGCAGCATTCCGAGGACCTCCGGGCGGAGCGGTGGCCGGCGTTCCTGCCGGGCGCCATCGCGGCTGGGGTGCGAGCCGTCTTCGCGTTCCCGCTGCAGATCGGCGCGATCACCATCGGGGCCCTTGACCTCTACCGCTCCACGCCCGGCCCGCTCCAGGACCGGGAGGTCTCCGGCGCGCTCATGGCGGGTGAGGTGGCGGCCATGGCCCTCTTGCAGCTCGACACCGCGGGTGCGGACGCCTTCACGGACGACACCGGCAGCGGAGCGGCGTACCAGCTCCAGGTCCACCAGGCCACCGGGATGGTCTCCGTGCAGGCCGGGGTGAGCATCGAGGACGCGTTCCTGATGCTGCGGGCCCGGGCCTTCTCCAGCGACCGGCTGCTCGCTGAGGTAGCCCATGAGGTCGTCGAGCGGCGACTACGCTTCGGGGAGGAGGACGGATGAGTGACCAGCGGCTCGGCTCGGCCAGCGACAGGGAGCAGCGGCTCGCGACGATCTTCGTCAGTCTCGCCGACACATTGGTCGACGACTACGACGTGGTCGACCTTCTCGACCGCCTGGTGCGCTCCTGCGTCGACCTGCTCGGCGTGACGGCAGCGGGTCTGCTGCTGGACGACCAGAGGGGCCATCTGGTGGTTCTGGCCTCCTCCAGTGAGGAGACCCGTCTGCTCGAGGTCTTCCAGCTGCAGAGCAACGAGGGCCCATGCCTGGACTGCTTCACCACCGGGCAGCCGGTCACCAGCCACGACCTGTCCGTCGACAGGCAGCGTTGGCCCATCTTCGTTCCCGCGGCGTTGGCCGCCGGCTTCGCCTCGGTGGCCGCCGTGCCGCTGCGCTTGCGGGCGCAGACGATCGGCGGCCTCAACCTCTTCCACGCCGGCCCCCAGGTCGTCCCGGACGAAGACATCCACATGGCCCAGGCTCTGGCCGACGTGGCCACCATCGGGATCCTGCAGCGACGGTCGACCCACCGTGGCACGCTGCTCGCCGAGCAATTGCAACACGCGCTGCACAGTCGCGTCGTGATCGAGCAGGCCAAGGGCGTTCTCGCCGAACGCCACGGCACGAGCATGGACGGCGCTTTCGCGGCGTTGCGCCAGCATGCTCGCAACCGAAACCTCAAGCTGACCGATGTCGCGTTGGCCGTCGCCCACGGCGAGCTCGATCCGATGACACGGTCGGATGACCGCCCCGGTTGAGCCACTGATCGGATCCGGTGCGGGTTGCGACTCGACTGCGACAGACTGATGATGGGGACACCGGCGGCGTACGCCGGCTTGACTCCAGACCTCCGGTCAATCATCGGTACTGCCCGGAGGCCCTGTGTCCACTCGGTTGGCTTCGCGCCCCGCGGAACGCCACGTCAGCACGTACGCGGAGCTCTCCCGCCAGATCAAGGCCGCCGGCCTCCTCGGCCGGCGCCGTGGTTACTACGCCGTGCGGATCTCGACCGTGCTGGTCGCGCTGGGCGCAGTGATCGGCGGCGTTGTTCTGCTGGGCAACTCCTGGCTTCAGCTGTTGATGGCGGCGGCCCTGGCCGGGGTCCTGACGCAGTGTGCGTTCCTCGGCCATGACGGTGCGCATCGGCAGATCTTCAGGACCCTGCCGGGCAACGAGTGGGCCGGACGGCTGTTCGCCGGCCTGTTCGCCGGCTTGAGCTTCGGGTGGTGGGTCGGCAAGCACTCACGGCATCACCGCGCCCCCAACCAGATCGGCGTCGACACAGACATCGACTCCAAGGTCCTGGCGCTGACGGAGGAGGCGGCCGGACGCCGCCGTGGCGTGTTGCGGTGGGTGGCAGTCCATCAGGGATGGCTGTTCTTCCCGCTGCTGCTGTTGGAGGGCGTGAACCTGCACGTCGACAGCATGAGGACCGCCGTCGGACCGGAGCCCCTCAAGCGACGCTGGTCCGACATCGCGCTGATCTCCCTCCACTGGGGCGGATACCTGACCTTCCTGCTGGCCGTCATGCCGCCCACCAAGGCGGCCGCCTTCATGGCTGTTGACCTGGCCGTGTTCGGCGTGTGGCTGGGCGGCGCCTTCGCTCCCAACCACATCGGCATGCCCGTCCTACCGAAGGCGGCCCGGCTCGACTTCCTGAACCGACAGGTCCTCATGTCGCGCAATGTCAGCGGTGGCGACCTCATCACGTTTCTCATGGGTGGTCTCAACCACCAGGTGGAGCACCACCTCTTCCCGAGCATGCCCAGGCCCAACCTCAAGCGAGCGCAACCCTTGGTCGAGGCCTTCTGCGCGGAGCAAGGGATCCCCTACACGCAGACGTCATTGCTCGGGGCGTACCGGGCCATCGTCAACCACCTGCACGGCGTCGGCCTGCGCGCCCGTGAACCGTTCTCCTGCCCGCTGGTTCGCGCGACCCGCGGCTGACCAGCGACGGTGCCGTTGTCCGGATGGATCCGGCCGAGGACGGTGTGCTGACCGCGGTCGGGCTTGCGGACGACGACGACCGCGCCCCGAGCCGGTCCGGCGTCCCGGAAGGCGACGTCAGCCGTGACGCATGACCCACACGTCGAGCTCGGCGACGGACGTCGTGCCGGCGACCTGCCAGCCGCTGGCCGTGTAGATCGTGAGGTTGGTCCGGGTGACCGTCTCCAGGTAGGCCGGCAGGCCGTCCTGGTGAGCGCGCTCGAGCCCGGCCGCCATCACCGCGCGCCCGAGCCGGCGCCCCGCCTGGGCCGGGTGCGTCGCCAGGACGCCGAGGTACCAGTGCGGGTCGGTCGGGAACAGCTGGTGCACCGCACGGTCGTACCGCTCCATCCGCTGGACCACCGCCTCCGCCTGCCCGGGCGGCGGCCAGGCAGGGACGACGCCCGGCGGGTTCCACAGGGCGACGGCGGCGCCCTCCTCGGCCACCCAGACGCCGCCGTGGCGGACCCGCTCGTCGAACAGGTGACGGACGAAGATGGACGCCTGGTCGGCGTACAGCTCAGCAGTGAAGAAGTGGCGGAACGCCGGGTCGGCGGCGAACGCGGCGACCACCGTGTCGACGACCCGCTCCCGGTCCTGATCGGTAGCTGGGCGGACCGGCGAGGAGCTCACGGCTCACCGTAGCGAGCACTCGCCGCGCCGTCCCGCCCACACCATTGCCAGGTGGCGACCGCACTGGCAGTGTCGGCTGCACCATCACCTACAAGCAGGTAGGAGGCGGTGGGCATGTCGCAGACCTCCGCGGGCGCGACCGGCCCGACCGACGACCTCGCCGCCGTCGTCGAGCAGAGCCCCCTTCCCGTCGTCGTCCTGGAGCTCCCCTCCGAGCGCATGGTGGCGGCGAACCCCGCCGCCGCCGAGCTGCTCGCCGGCAGTCCGGAGGCCGTGGCCGGGCGGTATCTCGAGGAGTTCCTCAGTGATGCGCCGAGTGGCGGCCTGGACCTGATGAGCGCCGGACGGGTCTCCGGGTACGAGACCCGGCGCAACCTCCAGCGGACCGGCCAGCCGGTTCAGGTCTGGGTCCGGGCCGTGGGCGCGACCGCCCCGGTCACGCAGGCGCTCGCGGTGATGCTCCCGGCCGGAGAACGGGCGGCCCCGTTGCTCCCCTCGGTCCGGGACGGCGACGTGCCGCTGGTGCTCGGCACGACCGACGCCGCGCTGCACGTGGAACGCGTCAGCAGTGACATCGAGCAGGTGTTCGGCGTCACCCCCGACGAGGTCATCGGCCGTTCGGTGGTCACCCTGGTCGACCAGCCCGAGGCTCCGACGATGCTGTTCGCCATCGCCGACGCGACGCAGTCCGGCCGCGGTGTCACGTTCCGGGCCCGCTGCCCCCTGGCCCGCGACCGCCGCGACCCGGACAGCGGCACCGAGGACCTGCCCTGCCAGTTCATGGTCGTGCCGCTCGACCCGCCGCCCAGCGTGGGCTTCATGGTCCTGACGGGCGAGGACGTCATCCGCCCCAACGCCACCCAGGCCGACCTCCAGCAGCTGATGAGCCGGTTCGCGAGGACCATCGACGCCGCGGCCACGGCACGCGACACCGGTCGGGTCGACCGCAACGACCACCCGGTCGCGTTGTCGTCCCGAGAGCTCGACGTCGTCGGGCGGCTGCTCGCCGGCGACCGCGTCCCCGCCATCGCCCGGTCGTTGTTCCTCAGCCAGAGCACGGTGCGCAACCACCTCTCATCGGTGTTCCGCAAGTTCGGTGTCGCGTCACAGCAGGAGCTCATCGATCTGTTGCTGGGCAAGGACGGTCCGGCCGGCCCTGCCTGACACCTGGGGAGATCGGCCGTTCGGCTGAACCGCCTTCGGGCGCGGTCGCTGCGCTCCGATGACCACCTCGACGGCTCCAGAAGACGGGCTTGTCCGGATGCGGTGAGTTCGGAGACCCAGTGAGCACCCCTTCTGACGACCAGGAGTGGCAGGCCCGTGCGTGGAGCGCGGCCGCCCTGCGCGCCGTGATCGTCGGCGTCCCCGTGGTGGCCGGCTGGGTGTGCTCCCGGATCCTCGCCCGACAGCTCGGCGGCCTGTCGCCGCGGTGGCTGTCCGTCGTCGTCATCCTGGGCGCGGCGATCCTCGTCAGCATCCTGGTGTCGCGGCTGACCAACCGGCTGATGCCGCTCGCGGTGCTGCTGAAGATGACGATGATCTTCCCCGACAAGGCGCCGTCCCGGCTGAAGGTGGCCCGGCGCACGACGAGCGTGGCCGACATCAAGGGCCGCCTGGACAGCCCCCGGCTGGAGGAGCAGGACGCCGCGGCGACCATGCTCGCGCTGGTCACCGCCCTGGGCCGCCACGACCGGCACACCCGCGGGCACAGCGAACGCGTGCGGCTGTTCTGCGACCTGCTCTCCGAGCAGCTGCGCCTTCCTGCGGCCGACGCCGGCCGCCTGCGGTGGGCTGCGCTGATCCACGACATCGGCAAGCTGCAGATCCCCACGGCGGTGCTGAACAAGCCCGGCAAGCTCGACGACCGCGAGTGGGACCTGATCCGCCAGCACCCCGACGCCGGCGCCCGGCTCGCGGCGCCGCTCGCCGAGTGGCTCGGCCCCTGGTTCACCGGCATCGCCGAGCACCACGAGCGGTACGACGGCACCGGCTACCCCCGCGGCCTGGCCGCGACCGCGATCAGCCCGGCCGGCCGGGCCATCGCGGTGGTCGATGCCTTCGAGACGATGACGGCCTCCCGCTCGTACAAGTCGGCTCGCACCACGCTGGCCGCTCGGGCCGAGCTGACCCGCTGCGCCGGCACGCACTTCGACCCGGCGATGGTCCGCGCCTTCCTGGGCATCGCGCTGCCCCGGCTGCTGTGGTCGGTGGGCCCACTGGCGTTCCTGGTCAACGCCCCGTTCCTGCGCCTGGTGGGCGAAGGCGGCCTGCGCGTCGGCAACGTCGTGGGCACGAGCACGCTGGGAGCGGCCAACGCCGCCAGCGTCGCCGCGGTGGCGGTTGCCGTGGGCGCGTCGCCCACCGCTGTAGCAGCCACCCCGCCGGCGCACCACTCCACCGTGGCCGTCCACCGGACGACGTCCCACCACCGGCCGGCGGACCACCCGTCGGCGTCGGACGCCGGGCGAGCCGGTGGGGGCCGGCCGTCCCCCGCACTGACCAAGCCCCGCCCGGTGACCCCCGCGGCCCAGCAGGTACCTGCCCCCGGTGCCGCACCGGGCCACACCCCGCCCGCCGGAGGTCCGGGGCCCGGCAAGAAGCCGCCCCCGCCCGCACCGCCGCCCCAGCCCCAGGGTCCGGGCGCGAAGCCCCCGAAGCCCCCGAAGCCCCCGAAGCCTTCGAAGCCTTCGAAGCCGACCCAGCCCGTGAAGCCGACCCCACCGCCGAAGCAGCCGAAGCAGCCGAAGCCGGCGGCGAAGCACCCGCCGAAGGTCACGCACGCGACCAAGAAGCCCCCCGGCGCGCCGAAGGCCGGGACGCCGCCGCAGAAGCACTAGGCATCCGGCACGAGGGCGGTCACCGGTGCTGCGGCTGCTGCCGGGCCGCGACCGGCCCGAGCATCCGGGTGACCAGAACGACGGCGACCGACTCGGCGGCGAGCAGCCCGAACAGGGCCAGCAGCTGGACCTGTGCGGCCTGGGCGGGGCTCGCGCCGCCCAACAGCATCCCGACGAACGCACCGGGGAGGACGACGAGCCCGGCACTGCGGGTCTGGTCCAGCGCCGGGATGAGGGCACGCGCGGCCGCCCGGCGCCCCAGATCCCGGACCGCCTCCGCGGGCGTGGCGCCGAGCACCAGCCACGACTCCACGACCGCCCACTGCCCGGCGACGTCGTCGTACAGCCGGCTGGCGGCCAGCGAGACGGCGGTCATGGTCCCGCCGATGATCTGGGCGGCGAAGGGCAGCATCGTCCGCGACGTGAACGGCAGGGCGGAGGTGCCGGCCACGACGGCGACTGTTGCCGCGCTACCCGCCAGGATCGACAGCAGCACCTGTGGGAGCACCGCCGTCCCCTCGCCGATGCGCCGCACCGACGTGGCCGTGGCGGCCGCGAGCATGACCACCAGGTACGCAACCGCACCGGCCGGATGGTCGAACACCCAGGCGACGACGAGGGCGACGGCGGACAGCTGGACGACTGCCCGGGCCGCGGCGCCGATGACGTCGCGCCGTTGGTCGAGCCCCCCTCCCCGGATCGTCGCGTACGCGATGCCCAGGAGCAGGAGGAGCGCCAGGCCGACCTGGGCCGCGGAGCCCTTCACGGAGAAGGGCTCAACGGCGCACCCGTCTCCACAGCGGGTACGGCGTCAGCCGCATCGCCGCCGCGAGGATCCGCAGCGCCGGCGGCACCCAGATCACCCGTCGTCCGGTCACGATCCCCCGGGCGATCGCAGCTCCCACGTCGGCCGGCGTCGAGGCGAGCGGCGCGGGCGTCATGCCGGCGGTCATCCGGCCGGTGACGAAGCCGGGCCGGACGACGAGGACGCGAACGCCGGTGCCCTCCAGGGCGAGCGACAGACCAGTGCCGAGCGCGTCGACGGCCGCCTTGCCCGAGCCGTAGACGAAGTTGGCCCGGCGGCTGCGCGCGGCGGCGATCGAGGACAGGACGCAGAGCGTGCCGTGTCCCTGGGCGGCCAGCAGCCGGGCCGCCTCGAGCAGGGCGACGGCCTGGGACGTGACGTTGACCGTGAGCTGCGGCACGACGGACCCGACCTCGCTCTCCGAGCGGGCCTGGTCACCCAAGGTCCCGAACGCCGGCAGCACGAGATCGACCTCGCCTCCCGCGAAGACCGATCGGACGGCGAGCAGCGTGGACTGCGGATCGGTGGCGTCGAACAGCTGGATGTCGGTGCGCAGCCCCGACGGCAGGGCGGCCGCCGCGGCCTCCAGCCGGCCGCGGTCCCGCCCGACCAGGACCACCTCGGCGTCCTGGTCCAGCTCGAGGGCGTGCACCGTCGCCAGGCCGATCTCGCTGGTGCCCCCCATCAGCAGCACCCGGTGCAGCCGACCGGTTCCGTCCCGCATCACGCCAGCCCGAGCCGGCGAGCCAGGTCCGAGGCGAAGACGCCCCGCGGGTCCAGCTCGCGGCGCACCTCGCGCCACGCGTCGGCCTCCGGGTACATCCGCTCGAAGGTGCTGCGGCTCATCCGCGAGTCCTTCGCCAGGTAGACCCGGCCGCCGGCCTCAGCCAGCCGGTCGTCCAGCCGGTCCAGCAGCGGTCCCAGCTCCGGCGCGGCGGGCAGGTCGAGGGCCAGGCTCCATCCCGCGCGGGGGAAGGACAGTGCTCCGGCCCGGCCGTCCCCCATGCGCTTGAGCACGGCGAGGGTCGCCGGGTGTCCGGCGTCGACCAGCGTGCGCAGCGCGGCCCCGAGCAGCTCCTCCGCGGCATCGGGCACCACGAACTGCCACTGGAGCAGCCCGCGCGGCCCGTACACGCGGGGCCACGACCGCACCGCGTCCAGGGGATGGAAGAACTCTCGGGAGCCGACACAGCGGCAGGAGTCGCGTGGGGCGCGCTGCCACCACAGCCGGTTGAGGGCCCGGCTCACCGGAGGCCGCATGAGGTTGACCGGTACGGGTGGCGCCGCGAACCCCCGGGGGCCCCGGTAGCGCAGGTCCCTGCGGGTCTGGTCGAGCTGAGCCTCCTCGACGACTCCGCGGCCGAGGGTGACCCGGTTCGCGGCGTCGACCCACGCGACGCTGTACGTCGCGGAGGACGACCGGAGTGCCGCCATGACCTCGGTCAGGGACGACAGCCGCTGGGTCCGGACCCGCAGGAACTGCGAGAAGGCCGGCAACGTCTCCAGGACCGCCGCGGTCACCACGCCGGTCAGGCCCATCCCCCCTGCCGTGGCCCAGAAGCCCCGGTCGGAGGCCGCCAGCCGGCGCACGTCCCCGTTGCCGTCCACCAGCTCCAGCCAGCGGGTCCACTGCCCGAACGTGCCGTCCCGGTGGTGGTTCTTCCCGTGCACGTCGGCTGCGATCGCGCCGCCCACCGTGACCTGCCCCGTCCCGGGCAGCACGGGCAGCGTCCGGCCCTGGGGCAGCAGCTCCTGCAGGATCCGCACGAGCGACGTGCCGGCGGACACGCGGACCGTTCCGTCGCGGCTGTCGAGCTCCAGCGGGGCGTCCGGGGCGAACGGCAGGAGCACCAGGCCTCCGGCGTTCTGCGCGGCGTCGCCGTAGCTGCGCCCCAGACCACGGGCCAGGACCCCGCGGCCGTCCGCGGCGCGCACGGCCGCGGCGACCTCCGAGACCGACTGGGGCTGCGTGACGTACGCCGACGACGCCGTGCTGCGACCCCACCCCGTGAGCCGGTCCCTCGATCGCTCAGGCAAGGGCCACCCCCGAGACGAACAGCACCAGCCAGACCGCCACGAGGGCCTGCAAGCGATGATTGCTGAGTAACAACTGTTCCGGAGCTCCGCCGTCTCCACGGCGGTTCAGGCGCCCACCGTGGCGAACGCCGCCAGCACGGGCAGCAGGCTGAGCAGGTCCAGCACCCGAGCCGCCGTCGCGTCCGCCCCATGGCCCACCCGACGTACGCACCGCTCATCAGCAGCACCGTCACGGCCTGACCGCGGGCCAGCGCCTCGTGGAGTACCGGCCGAGCGCGGCCCGGTGGTGCGATGCGAGGCCCCCAGGCGGACGAGCTCGGCCAGCCGCTTGCCGATGGTGAGCGCGATCGCACTCAGGCAGCACACGGCGAGGAACCACGCGCTCGGGGCGTCCCCGGTCGCGAACGCCCCGGCGAGAGGGCGCAGGACGAACCCGCTGGCGACGATGACGATCTCCACCCCGGCCACTCGCTTCAGCGAATGGGCGTACGCGAGCGTAGTGCGCTGTACGTCAGCATCACCATCAGCAGCTCGTCGTCCGTGAAGCGCGGCCGTCACGGCAGCGAGCACGGCCCCGACGACCGCCATCCGGACGGCGGTACGCGCGGACAGGGTACCGGCCGCGACCGGGCGCAACCGCTTGTCCGGATGCAGCCGGTCGGCCGTCGCGTCCATGACGTCGTTCAGCAGGTACGTCGACGCCGCGGCCAGCGTGAAGGAGACGAACGCCAGGACCGCCAGGCCCAGGACGCGCGGGTGCACGAGGTCGCCCGCAGCCATGGGGGCCGCGAAGACCAGGAGGTTCTTCGGCCACTGGCGTGGCCGGAGCGCCCGCAGCAGCTCGCGTGACGTCCTCCGGGTGCGCAGCACCTCGAGCGTGGTCATCGCAGGTAGAGCGCCACGAAGTCCCGTGACGAGGTCGTGTCGTACCGGCTGGGCGGGCGCTTCATGTCCGGCAGGCCGTTGCGTTCGATCGCGGCGCCCTTCGGCCGAGCGGTACTCGATGAAGCTTGTCCAGTCCGGGTTGATGTCCAGCTCCATCGCCCGCACCGCTCCCGCCCGCTGCAGCAGCTGCGCGAGCGTCAGCCCGGAGAGCCGGTCCCCCGCGACGTACACCGCGGCTCCGGTCGCCGTCACCCCGATCCCGGAACGCCAGACGTAGTAGGCGTTCCCGATCGTGGCGCCCCACTTCTTGGCGTTGTTGGACTGGATGCCGGGCACGACCTGTCCCCCCGAGACCAGCAGGGAGAGGTTCTGCCGCACGGCCGCGACGTCCGGCGTCATCGACACGTCGGAGCCCCAGGCGCCGACCGAGATCGTGCCCTGCTTGTCGATGACCAACGAGGCGGCGCCCGGCTGCAGCTTCCCGTGGGTCCGCCCCCCGGCGTACACCCCGCCGTGGCTGTCCTTCAGCCGGAAGGCCGAGTTGAACGCGGCGACCAGCCGGTCCGGTCGCTGCCGGCCAGGACGTCCTTGGTCGGCCACGGGCCCCCACCGGGCTCGATGGCACCGGGGTGCCAGACCGCACGGAGCTCCAGCGGGTTGATCCACGCCACCATCGCCGTGTACGACGTGTGGATCGCGTCCGGGCGCTCGTAGGCGACGGCCAGCGCCGGGCGCCCGTGCGAGGAGTCCAGCACGCGCCACTCGCCCTCGCCGGGCAGGGCGGCGAGGTGGCCACCGCCACCGGCGCGGCAGCCCGTGCAGCGCGACGTTGGTCCCCCGGCCGTGGCCCCGCTGGCCTCGAGCGGGGACGAGGCGGCGGCGTCCCGCCGACCTTGGGGCTGCGGTAGGTCTTCTGCTCGAACCAGGTCACCAGACCGCCTGCGTGGTGGTCCCGCGCCCACTCGGCGAGGCGTTCCGCCGTCGTGTCGCTGCCCGGGCGGGTCAGCGCTCCGGTCAGCGACCAGGCGACCGGGGTGACCAGGACGACCAGCACGACGCCGATGGCGAGGACGGCGGCGGAGGACCCGCCGGGATGGTCGGCGCGAGCGAGGAGACGGTCCACGCGCCGCGTCGGTCGGGGCGAGGTTGCAGCACGGTCCACGCTCCGCACGGTAGGAAACCGGACCTGAGAGCCCCCCTGAGCCGCGGTCGGCCGACCTCGGCGGCCCGGCCGCCCCTCTCAGCCCAAACTCAGGCTGGCTCGGCCAGGATGGCCCGGTGCGGGTTCTGGTGGTCGAGGACGAGAGCGGCCTGGCCGAGACGCTGCGTCACGGGCTGGCCGCGAACGGGTTCACGGTCGACGTGATGCGCAACGGCGAGGACGGCTCTGTGGGCGGCCACGGAGAACGAGTACAGCGCCATCATCCTGGACATCATGCTGCCGAAGCTCAACGGCTACCGCGTGGTCGAGGAGCTGCGGGAGCGCGGCAACTGGACCCCGACGCTGATGCTGACCGCCAAGGACGGTGACTACGACCAGACCGACGCCTTCGACCTGGGCGCGGACGACTACCTGACCAAGCCGTTCAGCTTCATCGTCCTCGTCGCGCGGCTGCGGGCCCTGATCCGCCGCGGCGCCCCCGAGCGGCCGGTCGTGCTCGCCGCCGGCGACCTCTCGCTCGACCCGGCCCGGCGCCGCGTGCAGCGGGGCGACACGATGCTGAGCCTCACGCCGCGCGAGTTCGGCCTGCTGGAGTACCTCATGCACCACCCGGGCGATGTCGTGACCAAGCCCAGATCCTCGACGCCGTGTGGGACCCGGCCTTCGACGGGGAGCCCGACATCGTCGAGGTCTACATCCGCTACCTGCGGCGCAAGATCGACCTGCCGTTCGGGCGGCAGGCCATCCAGACCGCCCGCGGGCAGGGCTACCGGCTGGACCCCGAGGGCGGCTGACGCACCGCTCGGCTCGGCCCGCTCCGCCGGTGCGTGCGGCAGCCGGATCTCCACCCGGCACCCCTGCGGCTCGGCGTCCGTGATCCGCACGCTCCCGCCGTGCGCCCGGACGACCTCCAGCACGATGGACAGGCCCAGGCCGCTCCCGCCGCTGGACCGGCCGCGGCTGGCGTCCAGCCGGACGAACCGCTCGAACACCCGGTCCCGTTGCGCCGCCGGGACACCCGGGCCGTCGTCCTCGATGACGACGGTCGCGCCCTGCGCGGTGCTCCTCAGCGACATCCGCACGGTCGACCGCGCGTGCCGGGCGGCGTTGTCGGCCAGGTTCGTGATGGCCTGACCCAACCGGGCCCGGTCGCCCATGACCCGCACCGGACGCACCGCGGGTCGCACGCTCAACGCCGACACGGCCCGCAGGCGTCGCACCTCGGCACCGACCAGGTCGTCGAGGTCCACCTCCTCGACGTGCAGGCGCATCCGGTGCTCGTCGACCTTGGCGAGCAGCAGCAGGTCCTCCACGAGCCGGCTCATCCGCGCGATCTCGGCACTGATCACCGGGGACAGGTCACGCCACACGCTCGACGTCGGGTCGTCCGTGGCCAGCTCCACGGCCGCCGCCAGGGTGGCCAGGGGCTGCGCAGCTCGTGGCTGCTGTCGGCGACGAACCGGCGCTGGGCCCGCTGTGAGTCCTCGAGCCGGCCCAGCATGTCGTTCATCGTCACCGCCAGCCGGGCAATCTCGTCCGCGGACGTCGGCACGGGGATGCGCTCCTCGACCCGCGCGCCGCCGATCTCGTTGACCCGCCTGCGGATCCGCTCGACCGGCCGCATGGCCCGGTCGACCAGCAGCCAGGTCGCCCCTCCCGTGAGCAGGAGCAGCAACGGCAGCCCGAAGAGCAGCAGGGACAGGGCCGTTCGCACGGACTGCTGCTGGGCGTTGATCGGCGAGCCGACCACCACCCGGTACCGGCCGGACGACGTCTCCACCCCGGCCACGACGAGCAGATAGGGGTCGTCGTCGTCCAGCAGGGCCAGGCCGCTCGCCCGGACGTCACGGACCTGGCCGTTCGGCGGCGACACGTCGGTCAGGGGTTCGGCCTGCGCGCGCTCGTTGGACGCGGCGACGACCGTGCCGGAGGCGTCGACGACCTGGACCACCTGCCCCCCGCGCGGAGTGCCGGTGGCGAGATCGCCACGGATGCCGGCGATCCCCTCCTGCCGCAGCTGGGCCGCGACCTCACGGGCCTGGGCGGTCGCCGCCTGCTGCACGGTGGAGATCAGCTCGCGCTGCAGCAGCACGATGAACGTCGCCCCGCCGATGCCGAGCCCGGCGGCGACGACCAGCACGGCCGCGACCGTGGAGCGGCCACGGACCCCGCGCCAACCGGCCAGCGCGGCCCGCCGCGCCGGCGCCGGGTCACCGGTGACACCGCGGGACCTGAACCTCATAGCCACGGGCCTCCGGCCGTCGGGGTGACGTTCTACGGAGCCCATTGTCGTCCCCAGCGCGAGGCGTCGCCGTCATGGGCCTCAGCCGCCGTCAGGTCGCCTCAGGTGGCTTTCAGCGGGGGCTGCCTAGCCTGCCCGCGTGAACCCGCTCAGCCCGCATGACCTGATCGCCACGCTCGGCCCCTGGGCGCTGCTGCTGACCATGTTCGCCGAGACGGGACTGCTCATCGGGTTCCTCCTGCCCGGCGACTCGCTGCTGTTCACCGCGGGCCTGCTCACGGCGACCACCAGCTCCGGTCTGCACCTGTCGCTGGCTCCCGTGCTGGTGCTGTCGGCGATCGGTGCGGTGCTCGGCGCCCAGGTCGGCTTCTGGATCGGACGGCGGCTCGGGCCGGCCATGCTGGAGCGCCCGGACCGTCCCCGCCAGCTCGCCGCTGCTCGCCGGGCCGAGGAGCAGCTCGAGCGGTACGGCGTCGGAAAGGCTGTCGTGCTGGCCCGTTTCGTCCCCCTCGTCCGCACCGTGATGAACCCGCTCGCCGGCGCCTTGCACGTGCCCACGGCGCGCTTCCTGAAGTGGCAGGTCATCGGCGGCGTCACGTGGACCGTCGCCGTCGTCCTGGCCGGGCACTTCCTCGGCAAGACCATCCCGTCCATCGACAAGTACCTGCTGCCGATCATCGTGGTGATCGTCCTGGTCTCCCTGACCCCGATCCTCATCGAGCTGCGCCGCACGCGAACGCGGTCCGAAGCAACCTGAAGCGGGTAGAAAAGAGCCTGTGCCGAGCCCCTGCCGGTCCATCAGCGTCAGCGTCGTCGTTCCGGTGTACAACCCGGGGCGCTACATCGAGCCGTGCATCGAGTCGTTGCTGGCGCAGACGATGCCGGCCGATGAGCTCGAGCTGATCTTCGTCGACGACGGGTCGACCGACCAGACGCCGGCCCGGCTGGACCGGTTGGCAGCGGAGCACTCGCATGTGCGGGTGATCCACCGGGAGAACTCGGGCTGGTCGGGCACGCCGCGCAACGACGGCATCGAGGCCTCGACGGGTGAGTACATCCAGTTCGTCGACCAGGACGACATGCTCGGCGTGGAGGCCCTGGAGCGCCTGTACGCGCAGAGCCAAGGAGACCGACGCCGACGTCGTGATCGGCAAGGCTGTGGGCTTCGGGCGCGGCGTGTCGGCAACCCTGTGGGACCGCGACCGGTTGCACGCGTCGTTGGAGAAGGACCCGCTGCTCAGCAGCCTGACGCCGCACAAGATGCTGCGGCGGGCGTTCCTGGACGAGCACGGTCTGCGGTTCCCCGGCGGCCGGCGCCGCCTGGAGGACCACGTCTTCATGACCAAGGCGTACTTCGCGGCCAAGAGCATCACGGTCCTCAGTCGACTACGTGTGCTACTTCCACACCCAGCGCGAGGACCTGGGCAACGCCGCGCGGCACCGGATGGACCCGGTCGGCTACTTCGGGAACCTGCGCGAGGTGATCGACGTGATCGAGGCCAACACCGAGCCCGGCCCGTTCCGCAACCGGCTGCTGCACCGTCCGCTGGCCATCGAGATGGTCCAGCGGGCGCGCGGTCGACAGCTCCTGGGCTACCCCGAGGACTACCGGCGGATCATGCTCGGCGAGATCCACCGGCTCGCCCTGGAGCGGTTCCCGATCGAGGTCGACGCCACGCTATCGCCGGGCAACGCCGTGATCGCCAAGTTCCTGCGGGCCGGGGACGAGGCCGCGCTGCTGGCCTACGCCCGCTGGGAGTCCTCGATCCGTGTGCAGTCCACGGTGACGTCGCTGGAGTGGACCGACACCGCGGTGCGGCTGCTGATCCGCTGCCGGATCGACGTCGGCGCTGGCCCGGGCGAGCCGGCCGAACGCCCGCTGCTGGTCCGCCGCGAAAGAACCGAGCCGGACTCCCCGTCGTACGTCCAGGTCCCCCCGGAGCTGCTGCCCGCCGGCTTCGACCGAGAGCTCCTGCGCCTGAACCCGAAGGTCCGCAAGGGCCTGGTGACCTTCCGGCTGCGCGACGCCATCGACCGCACCCGGCAGGCCGTGCCCGATCGTCTGACCGAGGTCCCGGTCCCCGAGGAGCCCGGCTGCTGGACCCCGGAGATCGAGCTGGAGGTCACCCTCGACCCGGGTGCCCGGACGACCGACACCCAGTTCGCCCCCGGCCTGGTCGACCTGACCGCCGAGGTGTGGTTCGCCGGCTGGGCCCTGACCAGACGCGCCGCGGTCGACGAGCGGACGCCGCTGCCCGGAGCCGCCCTGGAGGAGCCGCGGCACTGGCTCTGGCCCTACCGCACGACTTCGGGAAACCTCAGCTTCGGGCTGCAGCGGCGCCCACCCGGCGCGGGCGGCATCCGCGGCACCGTCGCACTGACCGGAGCGCAGCTCGACCTCGCGCTGAACGGGGTCGGCCGGCTACCCGCCAACGTCACCGTCGCCGTCACCCGTGGCTCCCGCCGGATCGAGCTCCCGGTGACATCGGTGCGGACCGAGCCGGCCGGCGACGGAGTCACCCGGGTCACCGCATCCGCGGATACGGCCATCCCGCCGGGCCGCTGGAAGGTCCTGCTCGGCATCGGCGACGACTCCCCCGAGGCGGCGCTCGCCCGACCACTGGTCCGGGCCGCCGAGGGTGGCCGAGCCAGGCGGAGCATCGGCGTGGTGACCGCGCTCGGCCGGCGCCTGCTGCGTCGCTAGGGCTCCCGGCCGGGCGCCGCAGCCCGGCTCACAGCGCCGGCAGCACCGCGCGTGTGCGTCGGTCCGCACGCCTGCAGCGCCGCGGGGTCGAGGCCGAGCAGCCGCAGGATCGTCGGCGCGATCTGGGTGGTCTGGACGCGCCGGCCGGTCACGCGTGCCCGTGCGCGACACCGGCGCCGGAGACGACGAGCGGCGACGTCGCGGTCCTCGGCGGCGTCGCCGCCGTGCTCGGCGATCTTCTTGACGCCGCCGGTGTAGACGACGCCGTGCTGGGCGATGCCGATCAGGTCGGGCGCGTGCGGGTCGCCGTCGGCGCGCCCGAACGAGCGCGTCGGCCGCGGCGCCGGTGTACGACCGCGGTCAGGCCGGACGTGCGCGACCGTGGTCGAGTAGGTGCCCTTCGGGTCGGTCGATCGTGTTCGCCGGCGCGCGTGTGGCGCGAGCAGGTAGTGCTTCGGCGAAGTCGCGCGCGGCCGCGCGAGCGGTCGGACAGCCAGAGCAGCATGCCGTCGTCGTCGACGCGAGAAGGCCACCAGCGGCGCGCCGCCGGGTGCGCGGCCGTTCCACGCGGCGTTGAGCGCCGTCGATGATCGCGCCGTCGTCGACGCGGCGCAGCGTGCTGCGGGTTCGATCGGCGACTGGCCGTGCTTGGCCGACAGGATGATCGTCGTGCGAGCCGGCGAGCCCGTCGCGCGTCGATGCGCCGCATCAGCCGGCCGACCTGGGCGTTGACGTAGTCGAGCGCGCGCGGCAGCAGCGGGCCGGGCGTGCGCCGTCGGCGGTGTAGCCGCCGGCCAGGCCGTCGGACGTCGGCAGCTTCTCGGCGGTGGAGACGCGTCTGGAAGTTCATCCCGAAGATCGCCGGGCGTCCCGACGTGGCGGGTGCCGCGAGTGGTCGTAGCCGTCGATCTCGTTGAGGACGGCGGCGACCTTGAAGCTGTCGTACTCCTGGGTCAGCGCGTTGTCGGTGGTCCAGTCGTCACCGGCGGCGTCGGCGACGCTGTTGATCTCCGGGGTGAACAGGTCCTGGATGCCGGTGCCGGACGGGCCGTTGAGGATCTCGTAGGCCGGGTGCTTGTCCGACCACGCGGTGCGCAGGCCCGTGCTGGCGGGCGACGTCGAAGACCGTGTTCACCCGCAGGTAGTCGTGCGGGTAGACCGGCTGGCAGGTCGTCGGGTCGACCGGCAGCGCGGCCGGGTCGAGCAGCGTCTGCGGCGTCGGCGTCATCGTCAGGATCGCCTTGGTGAGCGCGGGCGCGGCGGCCAGCGTCTGGGCCAGCGTGTTCGTCGGCAGCGCCGTCAGCGCCGGCGCGTCGAGCCCTGCCCGGCGTCGAGCGTGATCGGGTTCTGCGACCGGTCGGCCGCCTCGGTCCAGGCGACCTCGGTGCCCGGGTGCGCGGTCGCGCAGTCCGTCGTGCCCGGCGGCAGCAGCGCGTGGTTGTAGGTGTCGTCGTAGTAGACGCCCGCGTGCCCGGGTCCGCCGCCGGTCACCTGGGCGACCATGCCCGGGAACGAGTCCGACGGGAACGTGGTCTGGGCGTTCGTGTACGACGTGCCGCTCGACCGAGGGCGGCCAGGCCGAGTGCGGGTGCGCCGCGACGTACGCCGTCAGGTCGGTCTGGTGCAGGCCGTCGACCGACAGCAGCAGCACGTGCCGGGGCGCTGGGGCGCGCGGCGGCGGCCGCAGCCGGCGCGGCGGCGAGCGGCCAGCGCCAGCACCGTTGTTGCACCCACGACGATCCGACGTCGAAACATGAGAACTCCTGCGGCTCAGAGGATCTGGCGACACCAGATGTCTAGTGAGCAGGAGCGGCGACGGCGTGGACCCGAAACGAACGCGCGGTGAACAGGCCGCGGAAGTACTGCGCGGATCGGACTGGCGTCAGGCGTCCCGGCGGCGCAGCTGCACCGCGGCGACGCCGATGCCGACGACGACCCAGGCGCACATGACGAGCAGCCCGGGCCAGGGCTGCAGGGTGTGCGGCTGCCGCAGACTGGTCGAGAAGCTCGCGCCGGCCACCGTCGGCAGGAACTGCGCGATGTCCTTGCCCCACGTGCCGAGCACCGTCTCCATCAGCACGGGCACGACCAGCACCGTGGCGAAGTAGGCGACCAGCGCACCCGGGGTGCTGCGGACGATCCAGCCCAGCATGCTGCCGATCACGGCGACCAGCGTCAGGTAGATCCCGGTGCCCACGACCACGCGCAGCACGCCCGGCTGGCCCAACGAGAAGCCCGGCCGGTAGTGCGAGAGCAGCTTCTGCGCGGCGAGGAAGGCGATGAACGACACGGCCTCCATGGCGACCAGCGTGACACCGACGACCACGACGAGCTTGGCCCACAGGACCGGCAGCCGCTTCGGCACGGCGGCCAGGGTCGAGCGGATCATGCCGGTGCTGTACTCCCCGGAGACGAACAGCACGCCGAGCGCGCCCATCAGCAGCTGGCCCGAGGTAGTACCCCTGCAGCGTCGACGGAGGGGACGATGTCGTCCGGCTGCGAGGTTCGGCGTCAGGGTGCGGGTGTTGTAGGCGACGAGCAGCCCGATGCCCACCATGCCGACGCAGGCCGCGGCCAGCACGGCGAGGGTCGAGCGCAGGGTGCGGAACTTGATCCACTCGGAGTGGATGACCCGCGGCAGCGTGACCGGCTCGACGACGACCTCGGGCCGCCCGAGCGAGGACCCGGGCGCGGTGCGTCGAGCGACGTCGTGGCGCTCATGCCGCGCTCCCCAGGCTGGCGCGGTCGGCCGATGACCGGTAGTCCACCGACGTCCGCGGTCAGGGCCATGTAGGCCTCCTCCAGGGACGCTCCCTGGGTGCTCAGCTCGAACAGGGTCATGCCCGCCTCGGCGGCGGCGGTGCCGACCTGCTCGCTGGTCAGGCCCTCGATCTCGAGCACCTCCTCCGCGGGCTGGCGAACGGTCGGCCGGCCCCGAGGCTCGGGCGGGCCGCGAGAGCCGCGGCCAGCCGGCGCGCGTGCGGCGACCGGACCCGTACGACGTCCGCGGCGGCCGCGGCGATGAACTCGGCCATCGGCTGGTCGCGCAGCAACCGGCCCTGACCGACGACGATGACGTGGTCGGCGGTCACCGCCATCTCGCTCATCAGGTGCGAGGACAGGAAGATCGTGCGCCCCTCGTCGGCCAACGCCTTGAGCAGGTTGCGGATCCAGCGCACGCCGTCGGGGTCGAGGCCGTTGACCGGCTCGTCGAGGATCAGCGTGCGCGGGTCGCCCAGCATCGCCGAGGCGATCCCCAGCCGCTGGCCCATGCCGAGGGAGAACGCGCCCACCCGACGGCCGGCGACGTCGCCGAGGCCCGACCATGTCGATGACCTCGTCGACGCGGGCCCGGCTGATGCCGGCGGTGGCGGCCATCGCCAGCAGGTGGTTGCGGGCGGACCGGCCGGTGTGGACCGCGCGGGCCTCGAGGAGCGCGCCGACCTCGTGCAGCGGGCGGGCGTGCTGCGGCGTAGGGCTTGCCGTTGACGGTCACCGCGCCCGCGGTGGGGTTGTCCAGACCGAGGATCAGCCGCATGGTCGTCGACTTGCCGGCGCCGTTGGGGCCGAGGAAGCCGGTCACCAGCCCGGGCCGCACCGTGAACGTGACGTCGTCGACAGCGACCTTGTCGCCGTACCGCTTGGTGAGACCACGGGCCTCGATCACACGTCCTCCGTCAGGGCATGAGGTTTCGGGCTCGTCGTGACCCGTCACCGATCATGCGGCATCCCTGCTGTGAGGACGCTGAGAGAGCCCGTCCGGAGCCGGTTCGCCGAGGGGCTCCTGCTCGCCGTGCCGGAAGACGGTGACCCACGCGACCAGAAGGACGAACACGATGGCGGCCAGGCCGGTGACCGTGCCGTCACCCCACCCCAGGCCGGTGAGACGGTGCGGCTTGCCGAACCAGTCGGCGAACGACGCACCCAGCGGGCGGGTCAGGACGTACGCCGTCCAGAAGGTGAGGACCGGGCTCACTCCCAGCCGCCAGCCGATCAGCGGCACGAGCATCAGGACGGCGAACAGGATCGCCGACCGGAAGAAGCCCAGCCCCAGCGTCGCCGCGGTGAGGTCGCCGGCGGCTGTGCCCAGCGCGAAGGTGGCGAGGACGGTCAGCCAGTAGAACCGCTCGCGCCGGGGCGTGACGATGCTGTGGATGGACAGCGTCCCCTCGCTGCGCCGCCACAGCGTGAACACGACCGCCAGCACGATCGCGTAGAAGATGGTCGAGAACAGGTACGGCACCGACAGCACGACGTGCAGGACGTCGGCGGCCATGGTCCCGAACACGGCGACCATCAGCACGGCCAGCCAGTAGATCGGGGCGACGTACCGGCGACTGCGCAGCTGCAGCCACATGGTCACGGCCAGGCCGAGCACCCCGACCAGACCGGCGAGGACGAGGCTCTCCTTGCCGAGGAAGTCGGACGCAGCCTCACCCATCCCCGTGGTGAGCAGCTTGATCGCCCAGAACAGCACCGTGATCTGCGGCACCTTGGCCGCCAGGAGCTGGCCGTTCGGGCGTGGTTCGGTCATGGACTTGGTCATCGGGCACGACTCGCTTCCAAGGGATCGCCGGGGCTCGGCTCCGAACCTAGCGGCGGCCGCGGCCGCGCCCGGACCAGTTGGGTCGGTGCGCGCCGCGCCTACCCGCTACCTTCACCGGACATCCGCAGGCCAGCCGTTCGGCTACCCCTTGGCGCCCGGTCCGACCGCCCACACGGTGATCCCCCGGGCGTGGTAGAGCACGGGCAGCCGGTGCAGGATCGCCAGCGAGCTCCGGGACAGCTCGTCACCGGAGGGCCGCACCACGATGGCCGCCTGACCGGACAGCAGGTAGGCCACGATGTCCTTCTGCCACAACGGGTTCACCCGCCGAGACACCTCGTGACCGTTGGCGCCGATCACCGAGTCCACGTTGTACGTCGCGCCGGTCACGTCGATCCGGGTCGGGCATCCGTTGCGCAGGTCACGACTGAGGACACCGGACAGGACCAGCGCGGCCGGTGCGTCGGCCGCCACGCACCGCTTGGACGCCAGCAGCGCTGCCAGCCGGGCGTTCGGGAACGGCGTGGTCAGCCGGGTGGTCAGGGCGAGCGGCGCCGCACAGGCGAGCAGCCCGGCGCCGACGGCGGCGACGAGGACGTAGCGGCCGTACGCGCCGTACCCGGCCCGCCGTCGCAGGTAGCCCCACGCCCGCTGGACGCCGGCCCCCGCGGTGAGGGCGACCGGCGGTGCCAGGAACGCGCCGTAGTGCGGGAAGTACGGCGGGCTGCCCACGAGCACGGCGCCGTTCGCCAGCAGCAGCGCGACGAACACCCGGGCCCGGCGGTCCGACCAGGCCGCGGCCGCGAGTGCCGCCCCGAGCAGGCCGACGACCACCAGGCCCACGACGGTCACCGCCGTCGAGGCGTGCGGGAGGAGACGTTGGACCGGGGTGAAGCTGGCCGCCCGGTCGACCACCGACGTGGCGACGCCGGACCGGCCCAGCTGGTCGCTGATCACGTAGCGGAACATCCGGCCCGGTGCCAGGACGAAGGCCGGCCCGCAGACGAGGACCGTCGCCGCGGCGCTGCCCAGCAGCACCGTGGCCGCCCGCCGCCACCCCGCGCTCAGCAGCTGCCAGCCCACCACGACGAGCAGCGGCACGACGCCCCAGACCTTGATCGACATCGCGGCCCCCAGGGCGGCTCCGGCGAGCAGCTGACAGCTGACCCGGTCCGCCCGCCGCGAGCCCAGGGCCAGCAGGGCCGCCAGCAGGAGGGCGTTCGGCACGCACTCCAGCAGGGTGGAGAACTCGCCGTTCACCGCCGGCGGCCACACGGCGTAGAGCAGACCGCCGGCGAGAGCGGCGACCCGGCCGAACCGGCGCAGCACGAGGGCCACCAGCACGGCGCTCCCGGAGGCGACGAGCATCATGGCGATGCGGGCGACGGCCCAGCCCTGGGCGTCGCCCACGAGGCGGCCGAGCAGCGCGAACGGCGTGAGCAGGAAGACCAGGCCGGGCGGGTGCAGGAGGGTGAAGTCGCGGTACGGCATCCGGCCGGACAGGACCGCGTCCGCACCGGAGAAGTAGACGCCGTCGTCGTAGTCGCCGAGTCCCCGGAGACCACCGCCGTGCAGGACCGGCCAGAGCCGGCAGGCGAAGGCCAGTGCGCCGATCGCCAGCAGGGCGCCGGGACCGACCCGGACAGCGGCGCGCAACGTCCCGACCTCCCGAGGCCTCGAGTCCGCATCGAAACTATGGCGGCGGAGGCGGCCGACCCCCCGCCTGCGGCGGGTCCGCACCGAGCGCGCACACAACCCGCACAACTCGGGGCACCGGTTTGTGCGGATCACGGCGACCCGGTAGGCAGTGCGGGTGCCGATCGCCGACTGGTTCCTGACCCCGGACGAGCGTGGCAACCCGTTCACCGAGCTCGACGCCGGGAAGCCGCCGGGCACGGCCTGGTCGACCGGGAACGCGGTCCGGCCCCTGGTCCACGGCGCGACGTACTTCGCCGAGCTCGCGGCCGCCGTGGACCGGATGCGGACCGGCGACCTGCTGCTGTTCGTCGACTGGCGGGGTGACCCGGACGAGCAGCTGCTCGGCGACCCGGACAGCGCGGTCGCCCACGTGTTCGCGCGGGCCGCGGCCCGTGGCGTGACGGTGCGCGGGCTGATGTGGCGCTCGCACTGGGACCGCCTGGCCTTCTCGGCCGAGCAGAACCGCCATCTGGGCGAGGAGATCAACGCGGCCGGGGGCTGCTGCCTGCTGGACATGCGGGTGCGGATGGGCGGCTCGCACCACCAGAAGTTCGTGGTCCTCCGCCATCCGGCGCGGCCGGAGCTCGACGTCGCCTTCGTCGGCGGCATCGACCTGTGCCACAGCCGCCGGGACGATGCGGACCACCGCGGGGACCCGCAACGCCAGCCGATGGCCGAGGTCTACGGGAGCCGGCCGCCGTGGCACGACATCCAGCTGGCGATCACCGGACCGGCGGTCGCCGACGTCGAGACCGTGTTCCGCGAGCGGTGGGAGGACCCCCAGCCGTTGAGCCGCAGCCCGATCCACCGGCTGGCCGACCGGCGCCGCGGCGACGACCAGACCCGGGCGCCGCTCCCCGAGCGCCTTCCCCCGCCGCCTGCGGCCGGTCCGCTCGCGGTCCAGCTGCTCCGGACGTACGGCCGCCGGCTGGGGGGGTACCCGTTCGCACCGAAGGGTGAGCGCAGTGTCGCCCGCGGGTACATCAAGGCGCTGCGCCAGGCCCGCACGCTCATCTACATCGAGGACCAGTACCTCTGGTCGGCCGACGTCGGGCTTCACCTGGCCGCGGCGCTGCGGGACAACCCGCGACTGCACCTCGTCGCCGTGCTCCCCCACCATCCCGACCAGGACGGCCGGATCTCCAAGCCGCCGAACGTCTACGGCCGCGAGTCGGCGTTCGCGTCGATCCGGAAGGTGGCGCCTGACCGCTTCGCCGTGTACGGCGTCGAGAACCACCAGGGCACACCGGTCTACGTCCACGCCAAGGTCTGCGTCATCGACGACACCTGGGCCTCGACGGGCTCGGACAACCTGAACCGGCGCTCGTGGACGCACGACTCGGAGCTGGCCGCGGCCATCTGGGACACCGGCGCCTCCGACGGCACCTCGTCGTACGCGCGGGACCTGCGGATGACCCTGGCGGCCGAGCACCTGGATGCCGACCTCGGATCGGACGACCCGGCGGCGATGTTCGACCGCTTCGCCGCCTCGGCCTCCGCGCTGCAGGCGTGGCACGACGGCGGCCGGCGAGGTCCGCGGCCGCCCGGGCGGCTCCGGCCGCTCGACGACCAGGTGGTCTCCCCCCGGACCCGGGTCTGGGCCGAGCCGCTCTACCGCGCGGTCTACGACCCGGACGCCCGCGCCCTGCCCACTCGCCTTCGCCGGAGCTACTAGGGCCGCGGCTCACCCGGACCGAGGGCAGCCCGCATCCGAGGGGGTCAGACCTCGTCGGCGCGGTAAGTCAGCTCACCGCCGACCGCGGTGGCGACGACGGGGATGGCGTGGATGTCGGGCACCGGCACCGCGGCCGGATGCTCTTGCAGGACAACGAAGTCGGCCAGCTGTCCCTCGAGCAGCTGACCCTTGCGGTGCGACTGCCCGGTCACCCGGCTCGATCCCTCGGTCGCCGCCTCGACCGCTTCGTCCACGGTGATCCGCTCGGCCGGGCCGTACAGCCGGCCCTCCTCGGTGAGGCGCTCGACGAAGGCCTGGATGCCGGCGAGGGGCGCCCCCGGAGCGACCGGACGGTCGGAGCTGAAGGCCAGCGGCAGCCCGGCGTCGAGGAGGCTGCGGCCGCGGTGCGACCACTCGCTGCGCTGCTCGCCGATCGCCCGCCGCATCCCCTCGCCGAACGTCGGGATGAAGAGCGGCTGGACGACACAGCCGACCCCGAGCCGGGCCAGCCGGCCGACCTGGTCCGGCCGCACGACCGTGCCGTGCTCGACCCGGTTGGGCACCGGCCCTCTGCCGTGGTCCGCCTGCGCGGTCCCGATGATGTCGAGGGCGAGGTCCAGCGCTGCGTCCCCCACCGCGTGCAGGGCCAGCGACCACCCGCCGGCGTACGCCTCGAGGACCCGCCGGCGCATCACCTCGGGGTCCTCCTGGAGGTACCCGTGGTTGTCCGGGCACCCCTCGTAGTGCTCGCTCATCTGCCCGGTCCGGCCGAGGATCGAGCCGTCGGTGAAGACCTTGACCGGCCCCAGCTGCAGCCGGTCGTCGCCGAAGCCGGTGCGCAGCCCCGTGCCGAGCCCCCGCCGGACGGGCTCGTCCTCGTGGCCGCCGACGACCTGCAGGGCGTCGATGGTGGGCATCACCTGCATGCGGGTCCGGAGGGTGCCGCGCTCCCGGGCGCCCTGGTACGCCGCGAGCTCGCCGGGCGCGTTGCCGATCCAGCCGGCCGCGATCCCGCAGTCGGTCAGGCTGGTCAGGCCCTCGCGGGCGTACTGCGCGGTGGCCAGATCCAGGGCGCGCTCGATCGTGGCGACGGGGTACGGCAGCACGACGTCGCGCACCAGGCTCATCGCCCGCTCCTCGAGGACCCCGGTCGGACGGCCGTCCTCGTCGACGACGATCCGGCCGCCCTCCGTCGCGGCGCCGAGGTGAGCGCCGACCTCGACCCGCGCCAGGCCCGCGCCGTTGAGCTGGCAGCTGTGGCCGGACGCGTGCTTGATCCACACCGGGCGGCCCCCAGCCACCCGGTCCAGGCGGTCACGGTCGGGCATGGCGCCGTGCAGCAGCACCGGGTTGAAGCCGGATGCGATCAGCCACTGGTCCGGGCCGGCGTCGCGGGCGTGACCCTCCAGGATCCGGTACACGTCGTCGACCGACCCCACGTCGCTGAGGTCGATCTCCATCAGGTTCAGGCCGGCCCACACGCTGTGGGCGTGCGCATCGTTGAACCCGGGCAGCACCACCCGGCCGCGCAGGTCGATCTCCTCACGGCCCTGCAGACCCTCGACGTCCCGGTCCATGGCGACGACCCAGCCGTCGAGACAGGCCATCGCCGCCACCACCGGGCGCGTGGGGTCACCGGTGTGGATCCGCGCGTTGCGCACGACGAGGTCGACGAGCATGCCCCGTTCTATCCCACCGGCCGCCCGCGCGCGCCGACGTGGCCCACCCCGGCCACGGCGTGGCTCAGCTCGGGGAGGAGAACGCGATCAGCTGCCGCGGCCCCACGTAGCCGACGATCCCCGCGCCGTTGGTGACGACGAACGCCGGATGTCCCGTGGTGCCGTACTGCGGGATGACGGCGACGTTCGAGCCGGACCCCGAGGTGGCCTCCGGGAGGCCGGGGAAATCGGTGTAGTGGAGGCCGGTCCCGTCGTTCATCATCAGGTAGTCCGGCTGGTTGGGTGCCTTCGCGCCCTGGGTCTTGCGCCCCTGCACGACGTAGATGTCCAGCGAGCCGTTCCCGTCGACGTCGGCCAGGGCGACGCTGCACCCGGCCAGCAGCGGGCGGGTGTAGCTCTGGACCAGCCGCGAGCCGGTGTTCAGCCACACCGTGAGCTGGGTCGTGGCCACCGTGACCAGATCGGTACGGCCGTCGCCGTTGAGATCGCCGGCCGCAACTCCCACGGACGACTTGGCGACTCCTCGCGCGGTCGACGTGCCGATCCACGCGGTGGAGCGGTCGGTCATGCCTCCGTGTCCGTCGCCCAGCAGCAGGTGGTCCGGCCGCCCGCAGGTGTAGATGTCCTGGAACCCGTCGCCGTTCATGTCGGAGTGGGTCGCGCAGACGCCGTCGGAGAAGGGCTTGGGCTTGACGTTCGCGTCCAGTGCGAACAGCGGGGTGGAGCCCGGGGTCGACAGGTAGAGCGCGTTGTTCGAGGGGTAGTCGAGGGGGAAGGCATTGCCCAGCCAGAGGTCGTCGGCGCCATCGCCGTTGACATCGACGGCCATGGCGACGCGCCCGCGACCCGACGCGTCGACGGCGCCTCCCGCGCCCGGAGCCACGGTGAACGTCCCGTCCGCACTCCCGAGCCACAGCTCGTCGGACTTGCTGGCCGAGGTGCCGTGGTCGGCGCCGACAGCGCAGAAGATGTCCTGGAACCCGTCGCCGTTGAAGTCCCCTGCGGTGCACCCGTGCCGGTCCACGCCGGCCGGAAGGCTCTGGTGCAGGGTGAACGTGCCGTCCGGGTTCCCGTAGTACACGTCCCCCGGGCCGACCTGGTGCTGGCCGAGGTAGAGGTCGGAGATCCCGTCGCCGTTGAAGTCCGCGACCACGTTGGTCCCGTACATGTCGTTGACGACGGCGTAGATGCCGGCGGGTACGGCGACGTCCTGCGCGGTCAACGGGCCGGAGGCGGCCGTCGGGGACGCGGCTGCCGGGGCGGTGATCGACGTGACACCCAGCACCAGCGCGACAGCCGGCACCACAGCTCTCACGTCTCTCCCCCGAGAGGTCGCCCTCGGCCCGACGCCATCGTCGAGCCGTACCCGCCGTGACGGGCCGAACTGATCGGTGACAGTAGTCACCCGGTTGGCCTAACGAGGGTGCTTCTCGCAAGCGATGACTGTCAGCGTTCCGTCGGCTCCGGACGGTGATGTTGGGTCAGCTGCCCTCGAGGTAGCTGCTGTCCAGGTCCAGGTCGTGCAGAGCGGCCGGCCGGGCGAGGTAGTAGCCCTGGCCGAACGTGACGCCCTTGTTCCGCAGGGTCTGCAGCTCGCCGACGGTCTCGATGCCCTCGGCCACCATCGCCGCGCCGCACTCGTCGGCGAACCAGGCCAGGGCCCGCGCGAGGGCTCGGCGCACCGGATCGCCATCGATGCCACTGACCAGGCCGAGGTCGAGCTTGATGACCTCCGGGGCCAGGGACAGGATGTTCTGCAGGCTGGCGTACCCGGCACCGGTGTCGTCGACGGCGATGCGGGCGCCGCCGGCGCGCACCTCGGTCAGGGCCTCGTGCAGGGCCGCCTGCTGGGTGAACGCGACGTGCTCGGTGAGCTCCAGGACGATCTGCCGCCCGTCGACCTGGGCGAGCAGCGCCCGCAGGCCGGGGTCGATCACGGTGTCCGGTGAGGCGTTGACCGACAGGTAGACGTGCTCGGGCAGCTGCGGCAGCAGCTCGAGCGCCCCCCGGATCGCGGCCAGCTCCAGCGCGATGCCCATGCCGACCTCGGACGCGGCGGCGAACACGTCGGCCGGGCTGCCGGCCGCACCCGGGAAGCGGGACAGGGCCTCGACGCCGCGCGGGCGGCCGCTGGCCAGGTCGACGATGGGCTGGACCAGCACGTTGATCGTCCCCGGCTCGAGGAAGGTCGCCAGCTGCTCGCGGCGCAGGGTACGGCTGGCCAGGCGGTGCTCCTGCTCGGCCAGCTGCTCGGCGACCAGCTCGGACAGGAAGCGCAGGAAGGCGAGGTCGGACGGACCGAGCCCGTCCCGACGGTCGTGCGAGGTCACGCACAGCGCGCCGTAGACCCGGCCGTTACTCAAGGTCAGGGGCACCCCGACGTACGCGCCGATCTTGGCACTGTGGGTAGCCGGCATCCGTCCCGTGACGGGGTGGTTGGCCGCGTCGGCGATGATGTTGGGCAACGCGCCGGCCAGGACGTACTGGCAGTAACCGTCTTTCGCGGCTCCGACCGTGCCGGGCCTCCAGCCGAAGGACTCCGACGCACCGTCCAGGTGGACGAACGTCTGGGACCCGTCGTGCAGAGCCGTGACGAACGCGACGTCCATGCCGAGGGTGGTCCGGGCAGCAGTCAGGAACCGTTTGATGGCAGCGTTCGTCGCGAGGTCCTCGGGCTCGGCGGCGTCGCTCTCCACCAGTGGTGCCCACGTGCGCATTGACTCTCCCCTTGATCGCTCGCCCCGTCGTCCTCCTCCATCGACAGGGCTGAGCACGGGCTGAAGCGTTCCGCTAGGTCGGCGGGACCGGAACCGCTGAGCCAGGTGCCGCGAAGGCCGGCATGCTCGTGCGTAACTCGCGGCCTCAACCGCCACTCCTTCATTTCCCCGAGCATCAGCCACCGTTGGGTGGTCCCGAAGAACATGCCCGTGATGGGGGATCGACGCGTGCGGGCCATATTTCGCGCGCGCGACAAAGCGGTCACTGCTGAATACAGAACGCAGATGCCAAAGCACTCAAAGTGAGAGCCCGAAAAGATTCTTGGCGGTCTGCCTGCGCACGCCGACCACGCGTGCCACCCTCTCGCCATGTCGGATGCGACTGCCGGGTCGCCAGCCTGTCCTCGCCTGCGACGGGCTGTGTTTGTTGCGCAGGTACGCGGGGACGAAATCCTCGCGCTGAAACCGAGAAATATCTTCCGAAAGACACTGTACGTGAATGCGGGACACGCACTGTCACCGAGGTATCAGCGCCGCAGGCGCACAGGAACCGTTACTCAGGCGCGCCGACGCAGCTCGGGAGGACGACGATGTCCCTCATCACGGTCGTAGGCGCCGGCGTCGTCGGCGGTGCCACCGGTAGAGGCCTGGCAGATGCCGGCCACATGGTCCAGTTCGTGGACGTCGACCCCACCACGATTGCGGCGCTCACCGCGGACGGTCACAACGCCTGCCCCTCGATCGAGCTCCTGGACGACGTCGGCTCGTTCGTCTTTCTCACCCTGCCAACACCGTACGACGGGTTCACGTGGGACCTGTCGGCCTTCACCGAAGGTGTCGCCAGCGTCGGTCGAGCACTGCGGACAGCGCGAGCGTTCCACACCGTTGTCGTCCGCTCCACCGTCCCGCCTGGCACGGCACTGAACGTCGTCCGACCGATCCTCGAGCGGGAGTCCGGGAGCCCGTGTGGGCAGCGCTTCAGCATCGCTTCCGCGCCCGAATTCCTTCGGGCCGCATCTGCACTGGAGGACTTCCAGCATGCCTGGGTCACCGTCATAGCGTCACAGTCGCGCCGTAGTGTCGAGCGGGTCAGCGATCTCATGCGCCCTTTCGGGGGCGCGCTGCTGACGTATGACGACCCCACCGTCGCCGAGCTGATCAAGTGCGCGCACAACAACTTCAACGCGACAAAGATCAGCTTCTTCAACGAGCTCTGGCTCGTGGCCAGGGAGCTCGGCGTGGACCATCGTGCTGTCGCGTCGGCCGTCGCTCTCTCGGCCGAGGCGTCGTTCAACCCTCACTACGGCCTCGAGGGCGGGCGCCCCTACGGAGGCGTCTGCCTTCCGAAGGACACGAAGGGATTCATCGGATACGCCCGGGAGCTGGGCTTGGCCCTCCCCCTCCTCCAGGCCACCGTTGAGATCAACACCGTGATGGAGTCGATCACCGAGCAACGGCTGGAAACGGTGCACGACATCGATCTCTCGGAAAGCACCATCGCGGTCGACCAGCGGGGCGTGGCCAGTGCCTCGTGACCTCGCGTGGCTCCTGTTGCTGGGCTACTTCCGGCCCCTGTTCGAGATGCTGCTCCTGCTTCTCGGCCAATGGTGGTTCCACGCCGAGTTCCGGGAGAACCGGGCCAAGTTCGATCGCTACATCATCCAGATCACCACCGTGGGTCGCGAGATCGTGCGCGTCAACGAGATCATCGCCGAGATCCGCTCCTACCCCATGACGATGGCCTACGAGATCTGGGTGGTCCTCGAGCCCGGTTACCGGGCCCGCTATCCCCTCGCCGACCGAGTCCTCACGGTGCCCAGGGACTTCGTCGCACAGTCCCAGTACAAGTGTCGCGCCCTGGAGTACTCGCGGACCGTTCGGCAGGCTCTCGGGTGGACCGACCGGAGCACCAAGATCACCTTCCTCGACGACGACACATCGCCGACGTGGGCCTTCCTGGAGACCTCGTACGCCGGCGACTACGACATCTGCCAAGGACTGACGGCCCCACGCGTCAGATATGGCTCGGGGCCGCTGACCCACTTCCTGCTCAGCCACATCGACGACCTGCGGTTCCACAACTGCCTGACCTACTGCTCCACGTTCCAGGGCATCTTCAATGCGCCGCTCTTCGTCCACGGCGAGGGCCTGACGATCACGGGGTGGACGGAGAATCGCATCGGCTGGAACTTCCGGATATTCGCGTCGGAGGACCTCACCTTCGGCTGCAACGCGGCCCACCAGGGCCTGCGGTGGGGGTGGTTCCACGAGTACATCGAGCTCACCTCTCCGTGGACGTGGGAGGCCTACTTCAAGCAACGACGGCGCTGGATGTGGGGGAACATCCATGCGGTGGTCAACCGGGACGTGCTGCCGTGGGGGCCGGCCATCCGGGTCACCCTTCGCTACGCCCTGAGCCTGTTCACGTTCGTCGGCTCCGGCGCGGCCGTTGTCCTCACTCTCCTCGGCAAGGTGCACGTCCACCAGGTCTGGTACTCGCTGTTCTGGTGCTCGCTGGTGGTGTGGCTGCTCAACTTCGCTCTCAGCGGATGGGTCAACTCCGGGCGGCGTGAAGCAGGCCAGACCAGCGCACAGTTCTGGCGGCGTCGCGTCACCCAGACGATCTGTGCGGTCGTCCTGTGCCCGCTGTCGGCGACCTTCACCGTCGTCGCCCTGGTGGCCACCCTCTACATGGGCAATCCCCGGGCCTTCGAGGTCATCGCCAAGACGGAGCAGACGTCGGGCATGCGCTCGTACACGGCCGACACGGGGGCCGACACCCAGGCGGCCTACTTGTGAACCGGCGCCGTAGATCCCGGGCCGCGTATGCGATCGCGCTCGTGACCGCACTGGGGCTGGGACTGATCGTGACCTTCGTGTGGGGCCGGACGTACTCCAGCCTTGCGCTCGAGAAGGAGCCATTCCAGCGACTTGCCTACGTGCCGTCGTTCGACCCCATCGAGGACGTGACCCTCGGGCTGCCACCCGACGCCAGCAACAAGGCCGCGGCCAAGCCGTCACTGCTCATCCGGGCCATCGTCGTCTACCCGACGCAGATCGTCATGCTGTCCGGCGGCAAGGCGTACCAGACCATCGACGTCAAGGCGCCCAGCACCCTCAACCAGCTGGTGAAGGTGGTGGACAACATCGCCTGGATCCGACGCGACGGTTCCGTTGTCACGCTGAACACCGCACTGATCCTGGCCAACGGCAGTGCCATGACCATCGCCAGCCCGGAGACCACGCAGCTGGTCATGTCGGTTCGGGAGGGCGTGTTCCTGGGTGCGTCCGCGGCCACGCTGACCCTCGACCACGTCTACGTGCACGCCAGCGACCCCTACACCCCAGTCCCCTTCGGTGGCCCCGGACAGCTGGTTCGCCGGCCCTTCATCCTCGCATCGTCACACGCGACGATGACCATCAAGGACAGCACGTTCCGATACCTCGGTCGGGACTGGAACTCGTCCTACGGCGTGTCGTGGTCCAAGGGAGCGACCGGATCCGTCACCAACTCGCTGTTCGAGGACAACTTCATCGGCGTGTACAGCAATGCCTCGAATGGACTGCGCGTGGAGAGCAGCCGGTTCTACCACAACTCGCTCTACGGCATAGACCCGCACAGTGGCTCGACCAACCTGCTCATCGAGAACAATGTCGCCAATGACAACGGGCGGCACGGAATCATTTTCTCTGACCATGTGACGCACAGCGTCGTCCGCGGCAACACCGTCATGGGAAATGGTCTCAACGGCATCATGATGGACGCAGCCTCGACCGGCAACGTCATCGCCGACAACGTCGTGATGCGCAATCTGTCGGACGGCATCGTGCTCGCCAACTCCGGTGGCAACGTGGTCACATCGAACCGCCTCTTCAACAACCGGATCGGGATCAGCGCCCGGGGTAGCAGTGCGGGGACGCTGGTCAGCCGCAACGTGGTGAAGAACAACAGGTTGGGCCTGCAGGGCTCGTTCCATCTGCGCGCCAACACGGTCAGCGACAACGGGGGCGAGTGGTCGGCCCGGCGCATAGTGGTCATCTGGGCCGGTGACGGGGTGCTGCTCATCGTCTGTGTCGCGGTGACCTGGACGTCGAACGCACGACGCCGGTGGATGGTCCGGAGGATCCGACGCATGCTGGCCCAGCCGGCGGGAGTGGGCTGAAGGGGTGACCGCTCTCCTGGCTCCGCCCCTGCGCTCGGCTCGCGGGGACCGGTCCGCACCCCGGGAGGTGCGTCGGTTCCGCCCGGACATCGAGGGGCTGCGGGCTGTCGCGGTCACGGTCGTGGTGGTGTCGCACCTGGGCCTGGCGCTGCCTGGTGGCTACGTGGGCGTCGACGTGTTCTTCGTCATCTCCGGCTTCCTCATCACGCGGCAGCTGATGACGGAGCTCTCCCAGACGGGAAGCATCAGGTTCGCTCGCTTCTACGCGCGCCGAGCCCGGCGCATCCTGCCGGCAGCTGCATTCGTGAGCGTCCTCACTCTGCTGGCCTGCCGCGTCTGGGACTCACCGCTTCGCGTCAAGTCCGACGCGATGGACGCTCTGTATGCAGCCTTCTCGGGCATCAACTGGCGGCTGGCTGCTCGTGGCACGGACTACTTCGCGTCGACCCTGCCTCCCAGCCCCTACCAGCACTACTGGTCCCTCGCCGTGGAGGAGCAGTTCTACGTCGTATGGCCGGCGCTGCTCCTCGCGGTAGGAGTCATGGTCGGCCGCCGCTACGGTCGCCTCAGGTCGATCACGTGGTGCCTCGTCGTCATCATGATCGGCTCGTTGACGCTCAGCATCACGACCACACGCACCCACCCTTCGTGGGCCTACTTCGGGACGCAGACGCGGGCCTGGGAGCTGGCCCTCGGAGCGCTGGTCGCCGTCGGGCTCACGGTCTGGACCCGGATGCCCCCCGCTCTGGCATCCCAGATGACCTGGGTCGGGCTGGCCCTCATCCTGCTGTCGTGCTTCGTGCTCGACAGCTCGACCGTGTTCCCGGGTCGGGCCGTCATCCTGCCGGTCCTGGGTTCGGCCATGGTGATCGCCGGTGGCTCCCCCGGTTGGTCCCGGGGAGCCGAGCTCGTGCTGGGGGTCAGGCCCCTGCAGTTCGTCGGTCGCGTCTCCTACTCCTGGTACCTCGTTCACTGGCCGATCATCACGATCCTGCCCCTTGCGTTGGGCCGGGCTCTGACCACACCAGAGCTCTGGGCCGCGTTGCTCGGGTCGTTGGGCCTGGCCGGCGCGATGTTCTACGTCGTGGAGCAGCCACCGCGTCGAATGCCCGTTCTCGTTCGCCGGCCGGCGTACGCGCTGTCGATGGGAGCGGTGCTCATCCTCGTGTCCACGTCTGTCGCGGTGGCGATGTCGAGGAGCGCCGACCTTCCGGCTGGCTCCGTAGCCGGTTTCTCCGTGGTGGCGGCCAACGAGCAGGCCGTCGAGGCGGCCGTTGCTGCCGCCGTCACCGTGAAGGCCCTCCCGAAGAACGTGACCCCCCCGCTGTCCCGCGCACCCGGGGATCACTTCAAGTCCGGGTGCCTCGTTGCGGACGCGGCGACAAAGCCTCCACCCGATCCTGAGTGCACCTTCGGGGATCCCCACGGGAGCAAGACGATTGCCTTGGTCGGCGACAGCCACGCGAATGCGTGGGCACCCGCCTTTGACGCCTTCGGGGCCGCGAACGGATGGCGGGTCGTCCTCTACGCCAAGGGCGCCTGCCCGCCGGGCGAGTACTTGAACTACATCGACCCGACGACCAACCGGGTCTACACGCAGTGCAACCAGTGGCGCGACGCCGTCTTTCGCCGGATCGACGCACTGAAGCCCGACGACGTCGTCTTCACGTCCGAACTTCGCACCTTCGATATCGACCCCACTGGTATGGTCCAGAGCGTGCGGGCGGCCCAGGAGTCGGGGGCCCATGTCATCTACCTGGAAGACACCCCGAGCGCTCTGGCTTTGGGCTCGATACCTGACTGCCTGGCCGAAAACCTTGGTCACATCATGAGGTGCTCTTTGCAGCGCGCCAACCCGTCGACCCGCCTCGAAGGAATGATTCAGCGAAGCGTGGAAGCGACAGCCGTACGGGCGGCCGGCGCAACGCTGATCGACCCGACGAAGTGGTTCTGCACCGCCACGGTGTGCCCTCCGGTGATCAACAACATCATCGTCTACTCGGACAGCACGCATACCACCGCCACCTACATCAAGTGGCTGGCCCCGGTGATGAGCACGGCGCTTCTCAAGGCCACAGGTTGACTGTTGCGGACGTGAGAACTCGGTCGTCGACGCGGTCGCCACGGCGGTTCCCACGCAGGACTGTGCTGACCGCCGCGGCGGCTTCGTTGGTCGTGGGCGGCGCCTGGGTCGTCAGGAGTGAAAGGGACGGGCACAAGGTGAGTAGGTTCCTGCCGGTCAAGCTGCGTCCCTCGCAGGTGCTGGACCTGCGGCTGTGGAAGATCAACCTGCCGTTCGACAACCAGCAGGTGGTCCAACCCGTGCTGGGGACGTTCGCGGACCCCAACTTCCGGGTCGTGCCCGCAGTGCAGTTCACCGCACCCTGCGGTGGCGACGCGCAGCCTGGTTCGCAGTACGCGCGCTCGGAGCTGCGCGAGATGCAGAGCGACGGCTCCCAGGCTTCGTGGTCAACCCAGCACGGCACACACACGATGTCGCTGACGCAGCGCGTGACTCACCTGCCTGTGGTGAAGCGCCAGCTCGTGTGTGGCCAGATCCATACCGCCGACGCCTACCTCGTCATGATCGAGCTGGCGAGCGAGCGACTCTTCGTCCGGTACCTGGACTCCGTCGTCGGCGTCCTCGACCCCGCTTACCAGCTCGGTACGTACTTCGACCTCGAGATACGAGTCGCCAAGGGCTTCGTCGACGTCTCGTACAACGGCCGCCGAAAGGTCCACCAGGCTGTCCAGGCCGACGGCTGCTACTTCAAGGCGGGGTGTTACGTGCAGTCCAGCACCTCTACCGGGGACCTGCCCACGGCCTTTGGTCAGGTGGAGATCACCCAGCTCTCGGTTGCGCACACCTGAGACCGAGTCCGCGACCACGACTGAGGTGTTCGGGCATTTGCCGCATACCCTCATCGGGGGTTCAGCCCGACGGCGCGCCGGCCGATAGTGCACGGAACGGACCGTACAGAAGTGTGCGGGCCAGACCGAGAGCGAGAACGAAGGGGTCTCCCCTGTGACCCAGCTTGGCTCGGCCCCGTCCGTCGCCGACCCGGCGGCGGACCGGCTCATGTCGATCGAGGACGTCCTGGACAACGCGGCGGTCCACAGCGTGTTCCAGCCCATCGTTGACCTGGACACCGAGCGGGTCGTGGCGTACGAGGCGCTGGCCCGGGGCCCCGTGGGGCGCTTCGAGAGCCCTGCAGTGCTCTTCGCCGAGGCGCGCCGCACCGGGAACCTGGTCCGGCTCGACCACCTGTGCCGCGCCGCGGCGTTCACCGGCGCGCTCGAGATCGGCCTGGTCCCGCCGCAGACCCTGTTCGTCAACGTCGAGCCCGAGGTGCTCGACCAGGCTCCCCTCGAGGCCCTGCTGGCGCTGGCCGACCGGGCCCCCGGTGGGCTCCGGGTGGTCCTGGAGATCACCGAGCGCGCGTTGGCCACCCGTCCGGCCGAGCTGCTGCGGACCGTCGAACGGATCCGGGAGATCGGCTGGGGCGTCGCCCTGGACGACGTCGGTGCGCACCCGGCGTCGCTGACCTTCATGCCCCTGCTGCAGCCGGACATCATCAAGCTGGACCTGTCGCTCGTGCAGCGCCGCCCGGACCAGGCGGTCGCACAGATCATGAACGCGGTCAACGCCCATGCCGAGGCAACCGGCGCCGTCATCCTGGCCGAGGGCATCGAGACGGCCGACCACGTGGATGTCGCCCGCTCGCTGGGCGCCCGGCTCGGACAGGGCTGGCTGCTCGGCCGGCCCGCCCCGGGCCTGTCGACGCAACGCCCCGCCGGGACGCTCCGCCTGCCCGACCCTCCGTGTGCCGCGGAGGGGAGCAGCTCGCCGTTCGACTGCCTGCCCGTGAACACGCCGCTGCGGACGTCCACCAAGCCGCTGCTGGTCCAGATCAGCAAGCAGCTGGAGCGGGAGGCGCTGCGCCTCGGCGAGACCTGTCTCGTCGCGGCGACGTTCCAGCACGCGCGCCACTTCACGCCGGGCAGCAGGCAGCGGTACGCCGCCCTCGCGGAAGGCACCGGCTTCGTCGCCGTCCTCGGGGAGGGGCTGCCCAGCGCGCCCCTCACCGGCGTTCGCGGTGCGCGGATCCTGCCGGACGACCGGATCGCCGTCGAGTGGGACCTGGTCGTGCTCGGCCCGCACTTCAGCGCGGCCCTCCTGGCCCGCGACCTCGGCGACCAGGGCCACGACCGGGACCGCCGGTTCGAGTACGCCCTGACCTACGACCGCCCGACGGTGATCCGCGCGGCGCACCAGCTCCTGGGCCGGGTCGTCCCGCACTGAGCGGCAACCCGCCGGCCCCTCGGCGCGCCCCGGTCAGTCGTCGTTGCGGATGGTCCCCGTACCGGTCGGGTCGGCGATACGCGCGTTCGTCGGGCTGAACAGGTTCACGGCGAACAGCTCGTTCGGCTCCTTCGTCCGGTCGCCGATGATCGCGATGCTGATCGATCCCGGACTTCTTGCCGGCCGGGATCGTCAGCGTCCCGCTCTTCGCGACGTAGTCCGACCCGGCCTTGGCCGAGCCGTTCACCGTGGTGAACTGCACGGAGACCGCGTGCGACGAGGCCTTGTTCATCGTGACCGTGAAGACCAGCGGGTGCGTCCCGGAGTCTCCCTCGGCCCGGCCCGCGTCGTGGATGGTGAGCGCGGGCAGCTTCGCTGCGGTCACGGTCACCGTCTTGGTGCTGGTCGCGTTCTCCACCTGAGCCGAGGCCGTGCCCTTGCCTGTCCCCGCACCGGTCAGGGTCGTCTGTGCGCTGCCGTTCGACGATCGGTGCCGACGCCGGGTTCACACTGCCCTTGCTGAAGCTGAACGCCGCGGTCTCGACCCCGTCCAGGACCGACCCGCTGACCACGTTGCCGTCGGAGTTGTGGTTGAGGTCGGCCGTGAACGACGTGGTCCCGCCCTGAGGGATGGACGTCGCGCCGACGGTGGTGGAGAGCACCAGCCACGGGTCGTCGTCCAGGATGCCGCCACCGGTGTTCAGCGTGGCGTCACAGCCTGCGGTGTTCGGGCCGGTCTGGCACCCGTAGAAGTTGTTCTGGGCGCTGACGGTCGCCGTGGTGGTGTTCCGGATGGCCGCGTTGGGGCTGGTGTCCGTGCCCCCGCTCGTGTTGCCCACCAGGATGTTCAGGTTGGCGACCAGCTTGGCCGCGCCGTCCATGTCCGTGACGTTGATGCCCCGGACGTTGTTCTTGAACGCGTTCTGGCTGATGGTGCCGCCGCCGTTGGCGGCATACCCGTAGTTGGCGAAGCTCACTGCACTGGCGGTGCCGAGACCGGTCACGACGTTCTTCGTCACGCTGTATCCGGCATCGTCGCCCAGGAACAGGATCCCGGTGCCGGAGCTGGAGCTGCCGGTCACGACGTTCTCCGAGATGGTGACGTTGCGCGTGCCGCCCAGCACGGCGAAGTTGCCGCTGGTCGACGTGTCGGCCGTGTTGCCCGTGATGGTCAGACCGTTCAACGGAGTGGGGTCGGCCACGTTGATCGCTGCGCCGTCGAGCTGCCCGTCGAACGCGTTGTCAGTGACCGTGGACCCGCTGCCGGTGTTGCTGTTGAAGAAGAAGCCGTAACCGCCGCCGTCGGCGGTGGAGACCGCCGTCACCTTGTTCTGCGTGAACGTGGCGGAGTCAGCGACGATGATCGCCGCGGCGAGGTTGCCGTCGAAGATGTCGTTCTGGACCGTCTGGCCGTTGCCGTTCACGAAGACCGCCGGGGTCGGCTGTCCCGGGTTGCCCGTCGCCCCGACGATGGTGAACCCGTCGATGACGCTGTTCGGCCCCGAGAGCGAGAACGCCGTCCCTCCCCCGCCGTCGACCGTCGTCTCTCCGGTGGTGGATCGAGTGCGGGCGTCGACACCGGCTTTCGCGCCTTGGAACGTGAGCGATTTCGAGGTCGTCACATTCTCGTCGTACGTCCCCGGGCAGACGACGATGGTGTCCCCGTCATTCGCATCCGCGACCGCGGCCATGATCGTCATGTACGTCGGCGTCGAGGAGTTGCAGTCGCCGGCACTTCCCATCCCGTCACTGTCGACCACCAGGGTGGCGGCCGCGTGTGCCGGCAGTGCCACCGCCATACCTCCACCGAGAAGGCTGATGGTGGTCAAGCCGGTGAGAAGAGCCTTGCGCATGCGTTCCTCCAAGAGGTGCCGTCGGGTCAGCACAGCGGACTGTAGCCACCTGAATGGGCGAACCGGCGGGAAACGCAGACGCCCTCACCACGGGTGCCCGCCCCGGCACGAACAGCGACGCGAAGGGGCTCCCGGCGGCGCGATCGCACCCCTACTCGCCCGGGCCTGCGGGGCTTAGGCTCCGAAGGAGCGACCCGTCCCGCAGATGAGGAACCGATGCCTGTGCCGGTGAACGCGTCCGCTCGCGCCCCTCGCCGGCCACGCCAGGCCGGTCCCGGGCTGGCTCTGCCGACCGGCGTCGACCCGGCCGCGCTGTCCCGCCGGCTCTCGATGGCCCACGACGAGTTCGTGGCGACGGGTAACGCCGCACCGCCGGTACGACCGCTGGTCGCGGACTCCTGGCGCCGTTGCCTGGCCCAGGGCATGGACCCGGAGCGGAGCACGGCGCCGGTCCACTTCACCGACGAGAGCCTGGCCGCCATCCGGGCCAGCCATCCGCTGGCGGGCGTCATGCCCGTGATCCGGCGGCTGCTGGTCGACGACGCCGCCGACGCCGGCCTGCTCGTGGCGGTCAGCGACGCCGCCGGGCGGCTGTTGTGGGTGGAGGGCGAGCACCGCCTCCGGTCGCAGGCCGCCGCCATGCACTTCGTGGAGGGAGCCAGCTGGGGCGAGGGCGACGCGGGCACGAACGCACCGGGAACGGCCCTGGCCCTCGACCACGCCGTGCAGATCTTCGCCGCCGAGCACCTGTCGCGGTTCGCCACCAGCTGGAGCTGCTCGGCGGCCCCGATCCACGACCCCCACACCGGGGCCGTGCTGGGGGCGCTGGACCTCACCGGTGGCCACGAGGTGGCCGCCCCGCACACCCTGACGCTGGTCCGGGCCACCGTCGCCGCGGTCGAGGCCGAGCTCCGGCTGCAGCGGCTGGCGCCCACCGACCTCGAGGGCTCCGAGCCGCCGTCCGGCTCGCCGTACGGCCTGCGGCTGGAGCTGCTGGGGCGGCACGGCGGCGTCCTGCACCACCCGGCCGGGCTGACCCGGCTCAGCCTGCGGCACGCCGAGCTGCTGCTGCTCCTCGCGACGGCCGTGGACGGGCTCTCGGCCGAGGAGCTCGCGGTTGCCCTCCACGAGCACGAGGTCCCTGCCGTCACCGTGCGGGCCGAGCTGTCCCGGCTGCGCCCCCTGCTGGGCGACGTCGCGCTGCTGTCGCGGCCGTACCGGCTGGTCGGGCCGATCGAGACCGACCTGGACGCCGTCCGGCGCGCGCTGCGCTCCGGCAGCTACACCCGGGCGGTCGACCTCTACCGCGGGCCGCTGCTGCCGTCGTCGCAGGCGCCGGCCGTCGCCGAGCTGCGCGCCGACCTGCACCGCGAGGTGCGAGCGGCGCTGCTGGCCTCCGGCGACCCCGACGCGCTGCTCCGGCTGGCCGACACCCAGCACGGCCGGCTCGACCTCGAGCTGTGGCAGACCGCCCTGACCTGGCTGCTGCCCGGCTCCCCCCGGCACGCCCAGGTGCGGGCGCACGTCGCGCGGCTGGGCGAGGAGCTGCGCTAGCCGCGGGTCCACAGCGAGCCGACAGCCGGTGCAACCCTTGCGCAACGGTGCGCTGCCTAACGTCGCCACCATGGAGTCGGACACCTGGTCCGGCCGACGTCGCGACGATGGAGTCAGCATGACGGTGTACGCACAACCGGGACAGGACGGCGCGAAGGTCTCGTACAAGTCCCGTTACGACAACTGGATCGGCGGCGAGTACGTCGCGCCGGTCAACGGCAACTACTTCGAGAACCCCTCCCCCGTCACCGGCCAGACGTTCTGCGAGGTCGCCGCCTCCACGGCCGAGGACATCGACCTCGCCCTCGACGCGGCGCACAAGGCGGCGCCGGCCTGGGGCAAGACCTCGGTCGCCGAGCGCGCCGTGATCCTGAACAAGATCGCCGACCGCATCGAGGCCAACCTCGAGATGCTGGCCGTCGGCGAGACCTGGGACAACGGCAAGCCGGTCCGCGAGACCATGGCCGCCGACCTGCCCCTGGCCGTGGACCACTTCCGCTACTTCGCGGGTGCGATCCGGGCCCAGGAGGGCAACATCTCGCAGATCGACGACAACACCGTCGCGTACCACTTCCAGGAGCCGCTGGGCGTGGTCGGGCAGATCATCCCCTGGAACTTCCCGCTGCTGATGGCGACCTGGAAGCTCGCCCCGGCGCTGGCCGCCGGCAACGCGGTCGTCCTCAAGCCGGCCGAGCAGACCCCGGCGTCGATCATGCTGCTGATGGAGCTGATCGGCGACCTGCTGCCCCCCGGCGTCCTCAACGTGGTCAACGGGTTCGGCGTCGAGGCGGGCAAGCCGCTCGCGTCGTCCAAGCGGATCCGCAAGATCGCGTTCACCGGTGAGACGACGACCGGCCGGCTGATCATGCAGTACGCCAGCCAGAACCTCATCCCGGTCACCCTGGAGCTCGGCGGCAAGAGCCCGAACATCTTCTTCGAGGACGTGGCCAACACCGAGGACGCGTTCTACGACAAGGCGCTCGAGGGCTTCGCGATGTTCGCGCTGAACCAGGGCGAGGTCTGCACCTGCCCGAGCCGGGCGCTGATCCAGCAGAGCATCTACGACCAGTTCCTCTCCGCCGCAACGGACCGGACCAAGGCGATCGTGCAGGGCAACCCGCTCGACACCGAGACGATGATCGGCGCGCAGGCCAGCAACGACCAGCTCGAGAAGATCCTGTCCTACATCGAGATCGGCACCCAGGAGGGCGCCCGGATCATCACCGGCGGCGAGCGGGTCGACCTCGGCGGTGACCTGTCCGGCGGCTACTACGTCGCGCCGACGATCTTCGAGGGCACCAACAAGATGCGGATCTTCCAGGAGGAGATCTTCGGCCCGGTGGTCTCGGTCACCAAGTTCACCGACTTCGACAACGCCATGGAGATCGCCAACGACACGCTGTACGGCCTCGGTGCCGGCGTCTGGTCGCGGGACATCAACACGGCGTACCGGGCGGGGCGGGAGATCCAGGCCGGGCGCGTCTGGACCAACTGCTACCACCAGTACCCGGCGCACGCGGCCTTCGGCGGCTACAAGTCCTCGGGCATCGGCCGGGAGAACCACCGGATGATGCTCGACCACTACCAGCAGACGAAGAACCTGCTGGTGTCGTACGACGCGAACAAGCTCGGCTTCTTCTAGACCGATGCTCGATCTCACCGACAGCGTCGTCGAACGCGTCGCCGTGACCCCGGAGGCGGCGGACCTGCTCCGCCGCCTCCGGGCGCAGCACGGCCCGCTGATGTTCCACCAGTCCGGCGGCTGCTGCGACGGCTCGTCGCCGATGTGCTACCCGGACGGCGACTTCATCGTCGGGGACGCCGACGTCAAGCTGGGCCAGCTCGCGGTCGAGGGCATGGAGCCGGTGCCGGTGTACATGTCGGCCGAGCAGTACGCCTACTGGTCGCACACGCACCTGACGATCGACGTGGTCAAGGGGCGGGGGGCCGGGTTCTCGGTGGAGGCGCCGACCGGTCAGCGGTTCCTGATCCGCTCGCGGCTGTTCACCGACGAGGAGGCGCTCGCCCTCTAGTCGTCACGCAGCGTCGTACGGCGATGACGCATCGCCGAATTCTGGCCGCCAACAGCGCCCAATCCCCCGAACTCCCCACGGGCGGCGCGAACCGGATCGTACGGTCGCTCCGACGCGCTGCGCGGTCGCCGTGGTCCCCTGCCCGGTCGCCGCGCGCAGAGGGAGAACGACGTGTTGGCTGGCCAGACCCCCGACCCGCAGCCCCGCTCCACGGCCCGCAGCCGGTCCGCCCGGCGCCGCCTCCGGGCCGCTGCCGCGATCGGCGCCACGACCCTCGGCATCGTCGCCGTCGTGGGCTCCTCGCCCGCGCTCGCGGTGAACGCGGCCCAGTCCTCGGTGGTGTCGGCCAAGCCGGCGACGTTCACCCCGCAGGTGCCGAACGGCGCCGTGATCGCGATCGTCCAGGTCGGCAGCAAGATCATCGCCGCCGGGTCGTTCACCCAGGTCCGGCAGACGCTGACCAGCCCGGTCATCACGCGCAACCGGATCTTCGCCTTCGACGCGAACACCGGCGTCATCGACCCGAACTTCAACCCGAACCTCAACGGCCCGGTCAACTCCCTCGCGACTGACGGCACCAACGTCTACCTCGGCGGCTCGTTCACCACCGTGGGTGGCGTCAGCTCCCCGTACGTCGCCAAGCTCACCGCGAGCGGCGCGCTGGTGCCCGGCCTGAAGGCCCCGAACAAGGTCGTCAACGAGGTCGTGGTGCGCGGCAGCCGCCTCTACATCGGCGGGGCCTTCACCACCGTCGGCGGGTCCGCGAACCCGCGCAAGGCGCTCGCCGCGCTCGACACCACCACCGGTGCGGTGCTGCCGCAGGTCAACGTGCCGTTCACCGGGCAGTTCAACGGCGGCACGACCAACATCCAGCGCTTCGACATGAACCCGGCCGGCACCGAGCTGGTCGCGGTCGGCAACTTCGCCGCGGTCGGCGGCCAGACCCGCGAGCAGGTCGCGATGGTCGACACCCCGGCCACCGGCAACGCCGCGGTCTCGGCCTGGTCGACGGACCGCTACGACAACGCGCACAACCCCCAGTGCGCGACCGTGTTCAACACCTTCGTCCGCGACGTCGACTTCGCACCGGACGGCTCGTACTTCGCGGTCAGCGCGACCGGTGCCTTCGGCGGCGGCGCCTCGGTCGGCACCCTGTGCGACACGGTCACCCGCTGGGAGACCACGCCGGCCGCGACCGCGATCCAGGAGCCGACGTGGGTCGACTACACCGGCGGCGACACGACGTACGGCGTTGCCGCGACCGGCACGGCCATCTACGTCGGCGGCCACATGCGCTGGGAGAACAACCCCTACCAGGGCGACCAGGCCGGGCCGGGCGCCGTGCCGCGCGAGGGCATCGCCGCCCTCGACCCGGTCAACGGCCTGCCGCTGAGCTGGAACCCGGGCCGCACGCGCGGCGTCGGCGCCCAGGCGCTCTACGCGACCAGCCAGGGCCTGTGGGTCGGCAGCGACACCAACAAGATCGGCGGCCAGACGCACGACCGGATCGCGCTCATGCCGCTCGCCGGCGGCACGACGATCCCGACCGTGGCCCCGGCCACGCTGCCCAACAACCTGTTCTACGCGACCCGGCCCGCCGGCAGCACGAACGGCGTGCTGTACCGCGAGAACGCCGGTGGGCCGGCCGAGCAGTCGACCGACAACGGGCCGGACTGGACGACCGACTCCGCGAACGTCAGCGGCGGCAGCACGTCGAACTGGGGCACGACGGTGCCCTTCGACAACACCGTTCCGGCCAGCACGCCGCCCGGCATCTTCGCGACCGAGCGCTACGGCGCCCAGTCGTGGAGCTTCCCGGTCACGGCCGGCAAGCAGGTGCAGGTGCGGCTGTTCTTCGCCAACCAGTACAGCGGGACCTCCCAGCCCGGCCAGCGGGTCTTCAACGTGGCGATCGACGGCACCACCGTCCTGAACCACTTCGACATCGTGGCCGCGGCCGGCAACAAGACCGGCACCATGCGGGCGTTCACCATCACCAGCGACGGCACCGTGAACATCGACTTCACCGCGGTGACCGAGAACCCGCTCGTCAACGGCATCGAGATCGTCGACCCCTCCGCCGGTGGCGGCAGCTCGACCCCGGGCACGCTGCAGCGCCGCGCGGTCGACGCCAACGGCGCGCCCACGGGCGCGGCGACGACGGCCAACTCGGCGATCGACTGGTCGCTGATCCGCGGCTCGTTCTACGTCAACGGCACGCTGTACTACGGGCTCACCGACGGGAACCTGTACTCCCGGACGTTCAACCCGAGCACCGGTGCCGCGGGCGCCCAGACGACGGTCAACCTCTACAACGACCCGGACGACGGCACGCCGATCCCGTTCTCCATCGCCAACCTGACCGGCATGTTCTACGACACCGCCACGCACCGGCTGTACTACACCCAGTTCAACGACAGCAACCTCTACTACCGGTACTTCACGCCGGAGAGCAAGGTCGTCGGCGCGCTGGAGTTCACCGCGGACAACGGCGGGGTCGACCTCTCCCAGGTGAAGGGGATGACCCTGGCCGGCGGCAAGATCCTGTACGGCTCGGCCGACGGCGCCCTGCGCTCGGTGGCGTTCGCGAACGGCGCCGTCAGCGGCAGCCCGTCCGTGGTCAGCAACGACGGCAGCTGGGTCTCCCGGGGGATGTTCGTCCCCAACAGCTGACGGGCTCGATCGGTCAGGCTGAGCGCTCCGCGATCGCGACGCTCAGCCTGACCGCTCGGCAGCGGTGAAGGAGCGGACCAGGCGGGCGACCGCCTCCGGCTGCTCGAGCACCGGCGAGTGCCCGCTCCCGGGCAGGACCTCGACGTGCACGCCCGGCACCGCGGCGTACCGCTCGCGGGTCAGGTCGGCGGGGTACAGCTGGTCCGCGGCCCCCAGGACCACCAGGGCGGGGCGGCCGAGGTCGCGCAGCCGCTCGTCCAGCGGCCGCTCGGCCAGCTGACGGGGCCGATCGGCCAGGACGGTGCGGTACAGCGCCGGTGCCATCGCCCGGAAGTCCCGGACGAGGACGCCCGGCGGGTCGAACATCAGCCGGGCCCGCACACCCGGGGCGAAGGCGAACCCGGACAGCCGGTGCACCAGAGCCGCCGGGGTCCAGCGGTGCAGCAGCGGGCCGATCCCGCGCCGGGTCATCAGCGAGCTTCCCCAGGGCAGCCGGGCGGTGCTGTAGTCGGGCGCCTGGCCGATGACCACCAGGCGTCTCACGTCGGGCCGTCGCTCGGCGACCGCCACGGCGACGTCGGCGCCGAACGAGTGACCGAGCACCGTCGGGACGGCCAGGTCGAGGCGGTCCAGCGCGCTCACCACCGCCTGGGCCTGGCGGTCGCTGCCGTAGCCCGAGGCGCTGCGGGACGAGCGGCCGTGACCCAGAAGGTCGAGCCGGACGACCTGCAGCTCGCCGCGCAGCAGGGGCTCCAGCCGGTCGAAGGAGTGCAGCGACGACGCGAAGCCGTGCAGCAGCAGGATGCCCGGCGCTCCCCGCGGGCCGGAGCGGCGGAGGTAGAGCTCGCCCTCGGGCAGCCGGACGAGCTGCCCGTCCTCGGCGGGCGGGACGGGGGGCACGGGACCAGCCTGGCATCCGCACTAGGGTCGGCCGACGTGAGCCCGCACCCGGTCGCCGAGCTGCTGACCGCCGCGGCCGACGGCCGGCCGCCCGAGCCCGACGGTGGCTGGCGCCGGGTGCCGCCGTGGCGGCCCGGGGTCGAGGCCGTCCTCGCCTTCACCGGCCACGCGGTGCTGGCCGTCGCGGGCGACGTCGGCGACGAGGAGCTCGACGGCCTCGGCGTGGACGGCCTCGGCGGGGCGCACCATCCGCGGGTGCTCCTGCGGCTGGCCGGCCCGGACGGCTGGGTGGACAGCCTGGACGCCGTCCTGGCCCGGCGGCGGGGCGCGAGCGGCAAGGACGCGCCCGCCCCGCTGGTGGACCGGCCCGACCTGGCCGGACACCCGCGGGCGCGCTGGGCCGGTGCGGTGCGCGACGACGTGCGGGTGCTCGGGTACGCCGACGAGCGGAGCCGATCGGTCGCGACCCTGTCCCGTGGCATCGGCGGCCTGACCGAGCTGAGCGTCGAGCTGGAGGACGCGGTCCGCGGCCACGGCCTCGGCGCGGCCTTCGTCAGCGCCGGGCTGGCCGCGGCGGCTCCGGGCGAGCTGGTGCTGGCCGCGGTCGCGCCGGGGAACGTCGCCAGCCTCCGGGCCTTCCTCAGCGCGGGGTTCGCCCCGGTCGCGTCGGTCCAGCTGCTGCGGCCACGGCGCGGCACGCCGTAGCCCGTCGTCAGCCCGTCGCCAGCCCGGTGCGGTACGCCGAGACGACGAGGTCCACGCAGCAGTCCAGGGCGAGCGCGGTGCTGTCCAGCTGCAGGTGGTACAGATCCGGGCCGTCGATGTCGGCGCCGTACAGCCGGCGGACGTACAGCGCCCGGGCGCTGTCCACCTCGGTCAGCCGGTACTCCGCGGTCTCCCGGTCGATGCCCTCCAGCCGCATCGCCTGCTCGACCCGCGCCTGCTGGGGCCCGAACAGCCGCACCCGCAGCACGCCCGGCTCGCGGGCGAACGCGGCCCCGCCGGCCCGGCCGAGGATCACGGCCCCGGTGCGCAGCGCGTCGCGCATGATCAGCTCGGCCTGCTCCCGGAACGGCGCGCTGGCGTGCGCGGCGGCGGCGTCGCCCGGCGGCACCACGTCGGCACCGGCGCCGAGGACCCCACCGGCGAGCGGGGTGAGCGCGGACAGGAAGCGCTCCCCGAACGAGCGGTGGGGACGGCCGCCCTCGGCCTCGTCCAGCGTGACGTGCAGCTCGGCGGCGACGGTCGTGCTGATCGCCCGGTCCAGCAGCGGCAGGCCGAGCCGCTCCGCGACAGCCGGGGCGACGACGCTGCCGCCGGCGCCGTAGCCGGCCGAGATGGTCACGCCAGGCATGTCCGACTCCTTGTCGCCGCCGGTCGTCGCGTGTCCGGACATGCTGGCAGGTCCACCTCCGGGCACCGGACCGCGGGTCAGGCCACGGGCCGGCCGGCCAGGGCGGGGGGCCGCCGGGGCGTCCGCAGCTCCAGCACCCCCGGGACGAACAGGACGCCGACCGCCGCGGCGACGTTGACCGCGGCCGACACGAACAGCACCGGTCGCGCGCCCACGGCCGACACGGCGGGACCGGTCAGGGCCATGCCGAGCGGCAGCAGCGACAGGCTGGCCATCCAGTCCAGGGACGACACGCGGGCCAGCCGGTCGGGCGGGATCTCCCGCTGCAGGGCCGTCTGCCAGTAGATGTTGAACGGCTCGAACCCCACGCCGGCCGCGAAGTACGCGACGTAGAAGAGCCATGCGGCGGACGGGTAGGCCAGCACGAGCGGAACGGCCGTGAACGGCAGCCAGCCGAGAACGCCGACCAGCCCCGGCCGGCGGGTCCGCAGCCGGAGCGCGAGCAGCCCACCGGCCACTCCGCCCGCGGCGAACAGCGCCAGCGATGTGGCGTACACCGCGTCGCTGCCGAACTCCCGCCGGCCGATCACGGGGAGCAGCACGGTCTCGGGAGCGATGACGAGCATGAGGAAGACCGAGGCCAGCAGCAGGATGACCGCGACCCACGGGCGGCTGAGCACCTCACGCAGGCCCTCACGCACCTCCTCGACGGCACCGGGCCGCTCGTCCTGCGGCACCCGGCGGCGGACCGGCTCGCGCAGGAACGTCAGCGACAGCAGCGAGATCGCGAAGGTCGCGGCGTTCACGAGGAACGCGGCGCGGGTGCCGCCGGCCACCGTGACCACGACCGCACCCAGGCCCGGTCCGATGACCGAGGCCGTCCGGAAGCTGATCGTGATCAGCGCGTTGGCGGGCTGCAGACGCTCCGCCGGCAGGATGCTCGGCAGCAGGGCGCTCTCGGCGGGGCGGAAGAACGCCTCGCCGCCGCCGACGAGGAACACCAGCAGCGCCAGCAGCCACAGCGGCGGGGTGTGCGGCAGCAGGGCCAGGCCCAACAGGGCCACGATGCGGAAGCCGTCGGCCAGCCGCATGACCAGGGTCCGCGGCAGCCGGTCGGCCCAGACACCGCCCACGACGGCGAACAGCACGAGCGCCATCCACCGGGCGGCCAGCACGAGGCCGATGTCCGTGGCCGTCCCGTGCGCGTTCAGGACGGCGATCGTGACCGCGACCGGGAAGATCTGGTCGCCCACGGTCGAGACGGCCTGCCCGACCCAGAGCAGCCGGAACTCCCGGACCCCCAGCACGGAGGCCCGCAGACGCGGCAGGGGTCCCGGCACGACCCCAATCCTGTCCGATGAGTCAGGAACGAGGGAAACGGGTTTCCCGCTTCGCCGGTACCGCCGAAGTGGTCCACCCGGGCCCGGCCTAGGCTCGAGCCATGGAGCTACGTCGCCTCGGGACCTCCGGACTGGCCGTGTCGGTGGTCGGCCTCGGGACCAACAACTTCGGATCGAAGCTGGACCTCGAGAAGGGACGCGCGGTCGTCGACGCCGCGCTGGACAGCGGCATCACGCTGTTCGACACCTCCGACTCCTACGGCGAGTCCGAGACGCTGCTCGGCGAGCTGCTGCAGGGGCGGCGCGACGACGTCGTGATCGCCACGAAGTTCGGCTCGCGGGTCCGTGAGCCGAACAGCAACGGCGCCGACTGGGACGCCCGCGGGTCCCGGCGCTACGTACGCCGCGCGGTCGAGACGTCGCTGCGCCGGCTGCGCACGGACTGGATCGACCTCTACCAGCTGCACCGTCCGGACCCGCTGACGCCGATCGAGGAGACCCTGTCGGTGCTCGACGACCTCGTGCACGAGGGGAAGGTGCGCTACATCGGCCACTCGAACTTCGCCGGCTGGCAGACCGCGCACGCCGACTGGGTGGCGCGCTCGGCCCGGCAGACCCGGTTCGTCAGCGCGCAGAACCACTACAGCCTGCTGGAGCGCGGGATCGAGACCGACCTGGTCCCGGCACTGCAGCACTACGGGATCGGGTTGCTGCCCTACTTCCCCCTGGCCAACGGCCTGCTCACCGGGAAGTACCGCCGGGGCGAGGCCGCACCGGCCGGCAGCCGGATCGCCAGCTGGGGCATCGAGATCGACGACCGGTCGTTCGACCTCGTCGGGGCCCTCACCGCGTACGCCGACGAACGCGGCGTCTCGTTGCTGGACGTGGCGATCAGCGGCCTGGCCGCGCAGCCGGCGGTGTCGTCGGTGATCGCCGGCGCGACGTCGGCCGAGCAGGTGCGGGCCAACGCCAAGGCCGGGCAGTGGCACCCGACCGCCGAGGACCTCGCCGAGCTGGACCGGATCACCGCCCCGCAGTCGAGCCAGCCGTCCTGATCGACCGGCAACCGTTGCCCGGTCCGCGGCCAGCGGACAGACTGGCCGCCATGCCCCCTGGTCTGTTCCCCACGACGCTCGTGGGCAGCTTCGCCCAGCCCGACTGGCTGATCGACCGGGCCCGGCTGGCCGGCCGGTTCCCGCCGCGCGTGCGGGCCCGTGAGCTGTGGCGGCCGGAGCCGGACCACCTCGCGGAGGCCCAGGACGACGCGACGCTGCTGGCGATCCGCGAGCAGGAGCGGGCCGGGCTCGACATCGTCACCGACGGCGAGATCCGCCGGGAGAGCTACTCCAACCACTTCGCGACGGCGCTGGACGGCGTCGACATCGACAACCCGGGCGAGGCCCTCGACCGCAGTGGCCACCCGAACCCGGTCCCCCGCGTCGTGGGCCCGATCGGCCGGCCGGCACCGGTGCAGGTCCGGGACACCGAGTTCCTCAGAGCGGCCACCGACCGCCGGATCAAGGTCACGATCCCCGGCCCGTTCACGATGGCCCAGCAGGCCCAGAACGACTACTACCCGGACACCGCGTCGCTCGCGATGGCCTACGCCGAGGTGTGCAACGCCGAGGCCAAGGACCTCTTCGCGGCCGGCGCGGACATCGTGCAGTTCGACGAGCCGTACCTGCAGGCCCGACCCGAGCCGGCCCGCGAGTTCGGCGTCCAGGTGCTCAACCGCGCGCTCGAGGGGCTGGACGGCACGACCGCGGTCCACCTCTGCTTCGGCTACGCCGCGATCATCCACGAGCGGCCGTCCGGCTACTCGTTCCTGTCCGAGCTGGCCGACTGCACCTGCGACCAGGTGTCGATCGAGACGGCGCAGTCCGGGCTCGACCCGCAGGTGCTGGAGACGCTGGACGGCAAGACCGTCATCCTCGGCGTGCTGGACCTCTCCGACCACGCGGTCGAGCCGCCCGAGGTGGTCGCCGACCGGGTCCGCCGGGCCCTGCCGCACATCGACGCCGAGCGCCTGGTCCTCGGCCCGGACTGCGGCATGAAGTACCTCCCGCGCGACAGCGCCGCCGGCAAGCTGCGGTCGCTGACCGCGGCCGCGGCGACCCTGCGCGCCGAGCTGGGGAGCTGACCGATCGCGTCTGCGGCCACGACGATCCCGGAGCTCCTGGTCCGGGCGGCCGAGCGCGACCCCGACGGCCGGTGGCTGTGCACCGACGAGGGGTCCCTGACCTTCTCCGAGACCCTCGCCCAGGTCGCCCGCCTGGCCCGGGCGCTGGAAGCGGACGGCGTTCGGCCCGGCGACCTGGTCGTGCTCACCGCGCGCACCACCCCGCCGTACCTGCTGTGCTGGCTCGCGCTGGCCACCCTCGGCGCGATCAGCGTGCCGACCGACCCGGCGGCCACCCCGGACGAGCGGGCCGGGCTGGTCGGCCAGGTCGCTCCGGCCTACCTCGTGACCGACGACGCGCTGCCCTCCGGCCCGGCTGTGGCGCCCGGTGGGCCGAGGGTGCTGGACGTGGACCGGCTGGTCGGCGACTGGCGCCGGGTGGACACCGCGGACTCGGCCGCGGGGCTGCCGACGCGCGTCCGGCCGGACGACGTGGCCGTGCTGATCCCGACCAGCGGCACCACCGGCCGATCGAAGCTGGTCATGCAGACCCAGCGGGCGTACGCCTACGCCGGCGAGGGCTTCCCGTACTGGATGGAGCTCGGGCCGGACGACCGGCTGATGACCTCGCTGCCGCTGTTCCACATCAACGCACCGGCCTACTCGGTGCTCGGCTCGCTCGCCTGCGGGGCCGGCCTCGTGCTGCTGCCGCGCTTCTCGGCCAGCGGGTTCCTCGACGCCGCCCGCCGCCACGGCGCGACCGAGTTCAACGCGATCGGCGCCATGCTGGAGATCCTGATGCGCCAGCCGCCGCGACCGGACGACGCCGACAACCCCCTGCGGCTCTGCTACACCGGTCCGTCGCCGGCCCGGGAGTGGCAGGAGGCGTTCGAGGCCCGGTTCGGGCTCCGGGTCGTCTGCGGCTACGCGATGTCGGAGTCGCCGTACGGGCTGATCTGGCGGCACGGCACCCGGCCGTTCGGCACCCTGGGCTCGGTGCGGCAGCACCCGACGCTGGGTGTCGTCAACGAGGGCAGGGTCGTGGACGACGACGGCACCGAGGTCGCCGTCGGGGACACCGGCGAGCTGCTGCTGCGCAACCCGACGCTGACGCCGGGCTACTGGCAGATGCCCGAGGAGACGGCGGCCGCGCTCGTGGACGGCTGGCTGCACACCGGTGACCTGGTGACGGCCAACGGCGACGAGACCTACACCTTCGTCTCGCGCCGCAAGGAGGTGCTGCGCCGGCGCGGGCTGAACCTGTCGCCGGCCGAGGTCGAGGACGCCGTGCTGTCCCACCCCGACGTGCTGGAGGTGGCGGTCGTGGCCGTGCCGTCCGAGCTGACCGAGGACGAGGTGAAGGCGTTCGTCGTCGCGGTCCCCGGTCGCGAGCCCGATTTCGAGGAGCTGCGGGCCTGGACGGCCGAGCGCGTGTCGGCGTTCAAGGTGCCGCGGTTCTGGCAGCGGCTGGACGCGCTGCCGCGGACGCCGACCTCGCGGGTGGCCAAGCACCGGCTCCCCACCGGCCATCCGGACGGGGAGTACGACAGCGGCGGGTAAGCCCTCTCCAGGCCGCCGTCAGATGCGGAAGAAGAGGTTCAGGTAGCGCTCGGCCAGGTCCCGGTCCCCGCGCACGGTGCCGGAGTTGCTGCGGCCGAAGGCCGTGAGCACCAGGCTGCCGGCGTCGAACTCGATCACCGCCGGCAGGTCGTCCACCGGACCCGGCTCGTAGCTCAGCCCCTCGCCGCTCACCGAGACGCGGTAGTCGCCCGCGTTGCGGCCACTGACCCGGATGCCCACGGTGAACGGCTCGGTCACGTCCTCCGTGCGGACCGTCCCGCGCCAGATCTCGAACATGAACGGCACCAGCAGGTCGGCCGCGTCACCGGACAGGCCGTGCGCCTGCCCGCTGCCCTGGCGGATGTCCCAGGAGTGCACGCCGTAGTCCATCAGCTGACCGGCGGCGTAGAAGAACGCCGGCACCGGCCCCATGTACGGGTGGGTGACCAGCATCCCGGTCCACTCCTGCGGGCCGATCGGCTCGAGGATCCCCTGCATCCGCTCGAAGTCCGAACGCAGCCGGTCCATCAGCTCGGCCTGCGGGACCCCACGCAGCGCGGTGGCCGCCTCGTTGACCTTCTCCCCCATGACGGCCAGGCCGTACGGCTCCCCGACCTGGCCCTGCCCGCGCGCCGCGTCGAAGGCGCGGAAGTAGCCCTCGGTCGTGTCGACGATGTGCGCGACCACGTCGCGGGTGGTCCAGCCGGCGCAGGGCGTCGTCCGGTCCCAGGCCCCCGGCTGGTCGGCCATCGCGAACAGGCCCTCGGCCTCCTCGCGCACGACGCGCAGGATGGTGTCCTTGCCCTCGTACGTCATCGCGTTCCAGGCGCTCATCGCGGGACCCCTACTCGTCCAGCTGACGGCCGGCGAAGTACATGAGGGGGTCGCTCAGCAGCTCGATCTGGATGCCGTCCGGGTCCTTGAAGTACATCGACTCCTCGATGCCCTGGTCCGGCCCGCCGTACGACACGCCCTCGGCGTCGAGCCGCTTGCGCAGCTGCTCCCAGCGGTCCCGGGGCACCGAGATCGCGATGTGCTGCACGCTGCCGATCGACTCCACGCCCGGCTGCAGGCCGAGGCCCGGGAAGTCGAAGAAGCCGAGCAGCGTCTGGTTGCCCAGGTCGAAGAAGAAGTGCGAGGAGCCCTGGTAGTCGCGGTTCTCCACCAGCTCGACCAGCGGGAAGCCGAGCAGCCCCTGGTAGAAGCGGATCGTCTGCTCGACGTCGGAGCAGATCAGCGCCGCGTGGTGGATCCCACGGCCCGGCGTGTCGCGCTCGCCCGGCGGCAACAGGTAGCGATCTCGCAGCTCGGCCCGGTGGGCCTCCAGCTCGACCAGTTCCTCGTTCGTCGGCATGCTGCGTGCCTCCTCCGCCGGGACAGCCTCGGCCCTCTCGCAGCGTAGCCCGCGGACCGGTCCAGCGGTAGTTGCTAGCGCAACAGTTTGCTCAGCCGCTCTCAGCGACTCCGGCCGGCTGCGCCGCGGCGTCGGTGGTGGCCGGCGAGCCCACCGCCGACCCGGCGCCCGGCCGCGCTGCCGCTCCCCCGGCCGTGGTGTGGCGGGTCGCCAGCAGGCACAGCAGGGCCGCGACGAACATGGCCGCGATCGGCAGGATCAGCGTCGAGTGCATCGCCCGCACGTAGGCGTGCTGGAAGACCTCGGAGGCCACCCGCTCGAACTGCGCGACCAGCTGGGCCGGCACCCCGGCGCTGGGCGTCGCCTGCTGGGTCGACCCGACGTCCACGCCACCCTTCGCCGCCTTGGTGACACCGGCGATGAACGGCCCGCGCGCGACACTCGGCAGCTGGGCGGACCGGGAGACGGCCTCCTGGTGCAGGGTCGTGGCCAGTCGCGCCTGCAGCACGGCACCGACCGCCGCGCTGCCGACCACCGAGCCGACCTGGCGCACGGTGTTGTTGACGCCGGAGGCGGCTCCGGCCATCCGCGGCTCGACGCTGCGCATCGTCTCGGTCGCCATCGGGGCGAAGATCCCGCCGAAGCCCAGGCCGAGGACCAGCGTGCCGGGCAGCAGGCTCGGCCAGTTGGTGCCCACGTGCGCCTGCACCGCGATGAGCGTGGCGCCGATCCCGAAGGCGGTCAGGCCGCCCATCAGGATGTACTTGCCGCCGAAGCGGTCCGACATCCGTCCGGCCACGGGAGCGATGCACATGCCCAGCACCGAGCTCGGGGCCAGCACCAGGCCGGCCTTGAGGGCACTGAAGCCGAGGATGGACTGCAGGTAGATCGTCAGCGGGAGGTAGAAGCCCAGGATCCCGACCGACACCAGGGCGGCGACGATGTTGATCACCGCGAAGTTGCGGTCCTTGAACAGCACGAACGGGACCAGGGGCTCGGAGTCCTGCCGCCGGCGCTGCTGGACGAGGAACGCCGCGAACAGCACGGCCGCCGCGACGAACAGGGCCCAGATGCCGAGGTCCCACGAGTACCGCTGACCCTCGATCAGCGCGAAGGTCAGGCAGAACAGCGCGGCGGTCGCGATGCCCACGCCGGGCAGGTCGAGCCGGTGCTGGCGCTCCATGCGCGTGTCGGGGATGACCAGGAAGGTGAGCGCCAGCACGGCGGCGCCCACCGGGATGTTGACGAAGAAGATCCACCGCCAGCTGGCGCCGGTCACCAGGACGCCACCGAGGGTGGGGCCGGCGACGGTGGCCAGCCCGGCGACGGCTCCCCAGATGCCGAGCGCCGTCCCGCGCCGCTCGGCCGGGAACGTGGCGATCACCAGCGCCATCGTCTGCGGCATCAGCAGCGCGGCACCGAGGCCCTGGACGGCACGGAACACGATCAGGAAGGTCGCGTTGGGTGCGATGCCGCAGGCGAAGCTGGCCACGGTGAACACCGCGACGCCCACGGCGAAGAGCGTGCGCTGCCCGCGCAGGTCCCCCAGCCGGCCGGCCGTGATCAGCAGCACGGCCAGCACCAGCACGTAGGCGTTGACGATCCAGAGGATCTCGTCGAGCGAGGCGCCCAGCGCGCTGATCATGTTCGGGATCGCGATGTTGACGATCGTCAGGTCGAGCAGGGTCATGAAGAACCCCAGCGACAGCGTGATCAGGATCGCCCAGGGGTTGCCGCGCCACTTGCTCATCTGCGTCCGCCTTCGTCTCCGGTCCACCGTTGTGCATGTCTACACGCCGCCTCCGACAGTCAGGTGACCGGGCCGTGACGGCCCGGCGACCCGGTCGGGGGCCGACGTTTCGCAGCGATTGCGCGCTCGGACCGGTGAATGTCGCCCGAATCCCTCTAGGCCGGCCGGGTGAGCGCCGATAGGGAGGCCACAGTGTCTCCGACGAAACGGGAATGATGAACGGCTTGCCGATCGAGGAGCCGGTCGCCGATCTGGCGGCCCGGCTCGGCGTACGCGACGCCCTCGTCTTCCGCCGGGTATCCCGCACGTCCTGGGCCCACCTCGGCGGCTTCGGCCGTGGCCGCGGCTGGGCCGGCATCGTGAACGTCGACGCCGCCTGCGACCCGGCCCTGCAGCAGGTCCCGGCCGGGGCCGGCGAGGTGCACCGGGTGCTCAGCTCGCCGTCCGCGCGGCTGCTCGGTCCCTACTACTGCGTCGGGGGCGCGCTGGTGCGCTGCAGTGACGACGTGCTGGTCGTGCTGGGGAACCAGGACGCGCCCCTGGCCCCGGATGCGACGGACGCCGACCTGCTGGCCCTGGCGCAGCTGGTCGAGCCCACGGTCGAGGAGGCCGGGCCGGCCAAGCGCCTCGCCGACGAGCTGGAGGTGCTGACCGCCGTCCGCACCGTCATCAGCCTGCCCGCCATCCAGGCCGACGAGGCGCTCGAGCACGTCCTCGACGTCGCCCTCGACGCGCTGTCCTGCGAGGTCGGGGTCATCCGGGACGCCCGCGGGCGCTGGGCCCGGTCGGCGACGCTCACCGGTCCCGAGGTCGGCAGCATGCAGCTCAAGGAGACCCTGGACCGGCTGCAGGAGCTGTGCGGCACGGGGTCGATCTGCTTCCAGGACACCTCGCTGGCCACCACCGAGCTGGCGCCCCTCGCCCACGAGGACGGCGTACGGTCCCTGCTCGCAGTCGCCATCCCCGCCCCGGTCGGAGGGGTGCTCGTCGTCGGCCACACCGCCGCCGCACCCCGCGGCTTCACCGCCCTGTGCGTCGAGCTGGGCAAGCACATCGCGGAGGCCGCCACCGTGGTGGCGCACACCGCCGCCCTGCGCGAGGAGCTGCGCGAGACCGCCGAGCAGCACGCCTCGATGGCCCGTCGCGACCCCCTCACCGGACTCGGCAACCGCCTGGCCTGGGACGAGGCTCTGGTGCGCGCGCAGGCGCACGTCGACTCCGGCGGCTGCGCGACGGTGCTGACCCTCGACCTCGACGGGCTCAAGGCGATCAACGACGCACAGGGCCACGACGCCGGCGACGCCCTGCTGCGCAGCTGTGCCACGATCATCCGCGAGAACGTCCGCAGCGACGACACCTGCGTCCGGCTCGGCGGGGACGAGTTCGCCATCCTCATCCCGCACAGCGAGGAGCTGGCGGAGACGCGGCTGCACGCCCTGCGCCAGCGCCTCGACGGCGCGGCCTCGTCCGAGGAGGGGGCGTCGGCCAGCATCGGGATGGCCACCACGCCTCCCGGCGGCCGGGTGGCCGACGCCGTGCGCGAGGCCGACCTGGCGATGTACGCCGTGAAGCGCGGCCGCCGGGCCCAGGCCGCCGAGCGCCGGCCCACCATCCCCGCCCAGGTGGACCGCCGGCGGCGCAGCCCGTCGCCGGCCGCCCCCGCCTGACCAGAAAAGTCGCGTCGCGCTCCCCCGGCCGACACCTGCGGGTGCGATCATCGGGCTCGTGTCGGACCAGCCTGCGTCGTCGCACCCTGCCCAGACCATCTCCTACCCCGGGCCGCCCACGGCCCGCGGCCGCCGGGGCGACCTCGGGGTGCTGCCACCGCACGTGATCGTGCTGTTCGGCGCGACCGGTGACCTCGCCCGGCGCAAGCTGCTGCCCGGGCTGGCCCACCTGGCCGCGTCCGCCCTGGCGCCGGACATCCGGGTGATCGGCACCTCGCTGGAGGAGATGGACGACGACGGCTTCCGCAAGGTCGCCCAGGAGGCGATCGCGGAGTTCGGCAGCCACCGCCTGACCTCCGAGGAGTGGCAGACGTTCGCGGAGCGGCTGGTCTTCGTGCCGCAGAGCGCGGGCCCGGAGGCGCTGGCCGAGGCGGTGGCCGCCGCGGAGGCCCAGCTCGGCACCGACGTGCGGCGGCTGCACTACCTCAGCGTGCCGCCCAAGGCCGCGCTCGCCGTGATCACCATGCTGCGCGACGCCAACCTGGTCGACCGCTCGCGGGTCGTCATGGAGAAGCCGTTCGGCACCGACCTGGACAGCGCGATCGTGCTCAACGACCAGGTGCACGAGACGTTCCACGAGAGCCAGATCTTCCGGATCGACCACTTCCTCGGCAAGGAGGCCGCGCAGAACATCCTGGCCTTCCGGTTCGCCAACGGCCTGTTCGAGCCGATCTGGAACCGCAACTTCATCGACCACATCCAGATCGACATCCCGGAGACGCTCGGGCTCGACCAGCGGGCCAACTTCTACGAGGCGACCGGCGCCTACAAGGACATGGTCGTCACGCACCTGTTCCAGGTGATGGCGTTCGTGGCGATGGAGCCGCCGACCGCCCTGGAGCCGCGGGCGATCAGCGAGGAGAAGAACAAGGTCTTCCGCTCGCTGCTGCCGATCGACCCGGACCGACGTCGTCCGCGGCCAGTTCACCGGCTACCTCGGCGAGGAGGGCGTCGCCCGCGACTCCGACACCGAGACCTTCATCGCGCTCAAGTGCGGCATCGACAACTGGCGGTGGGCCGGGGTGCCGTTCTACCTGCGCACCGGCAAGAAGATGGCCGAGGGCCTGCGGATCATCTCGATCGCCTTCAAGGAGGCGCCGCGGACGATGTTCCCGGCCAACTCCGGCGTCGGCGCGTCCGGGCCCGGACCACCTGACCTTCGACCTGGCCGACTCCTCCAAGGTCTCGCTGTCCTTCTACGGCAAGCGCCCGGGCCCGGGCATGAAGCTCGACAAGCTGCAGCATGCAGTTCTCCACCCAGGAGACCGAGCGCGCCGGTGACGTCCTCGAGGCCTACGAGCGGCTGATCCTCGACGCGATGCGCGGCGACCACACGCTGTTCACCACCGCCGAGGGCATCGAGAGCCTGTGGGAGCGCTCGATCCCGCTGCTGGAGAACCCGCCGCCGGTGAAGCCCTACGCCCCCGGCACGTGGGGCCCGAACGCGATCCACCAGCTCATCGCCCCGCACGCCTGGCGGCTGCCCTTCGAGCGGGTCTGGCGGGAGAAGAAGTAACACCGGCGCCGGGTCTGCGGCGCACGACCGGCCCCGCGCTCGTACTGTGGGGATCGTGACGTCGACCGCGGCCACAGCCGACTGGGCCACCGACGTCCCCGACCTGGCCGACTCCTCACCGGTGCCGGCCCACGCCCGCATCGAGCGCTGGCTCACCGAGGTCATCGGGCGGGGCGACCTGGTCCCCGGCGACCGGCTGCCGCCCGAGGGGGACCTGGCCGCGCTCCTCGGCGTCAGCCGGATGACGCTGCGGCAGGCCCTCGGCAGCCTGGAGGCGATCGGCACCGTCGTCCGCAAGCCGGGCCGCAGCGGCGGCACGTTCGTCGACGAGCCGAAGATCCGCTGCGACCTCACCGGGCTGGCCGGTTTCACCGAGCAGATGCGCCGGGCCAACGTCCGGGCCGGCGCCCGCGTGGTCCGCGCCACGACCCGGGGCGCCAGTCACGCCGTCGCCTCCGGGCTGTCGGTGGAGCGCGGCGCAGCGGTCCACGAGGTGATCCGGATCCGTACGGCGAACCGGGAGCCGCTCGCGCTGGAGCGGGCGTACTTCCCCGCGGCGCTCTTCCCGGACCTGCTGGACCGCCGGCTCACCGGCTCGATCTACCGCCTGCTCACCCGCCGGTACGGCCAGCAGCCGGCGACGGCCGACGAGTCGCTCCAGGCCGTCACGGCCGGGCCCGAGGAGGCCCGGCTGCTGCGCGTCGAGGAGCGGGCGCCACTGATGGAGATCGAGCGAACCGCTTACACCGCAGCGGGTCTGCCCGTCGAGTACGCGCGGGACCTGTTCCGGCCGGACCGCGTGCGCATCTCCCTGCGGACCGGTCTTTCCGTCTAGACCTTTTCCGGCGCTCGGTTCGCTGGTAGCGTCCGCGCCCAGGCGGCTGCCGCGCATCTCGAGGACGGACATGACCCTGCCCGATCGAAGTCAGGTCGTCGTCGTCGGCGGTGGCGTCGTCGGCTGCAGCATCGCCTACCACCTGGCCCGCCGCGGCGTCACCGACGTGCTGCTGCTGGAGCGCAAGAGCCTCACGCACGGCAGCACCTGGCACGCCGCCGGCCTGGTCGGACAGCTGCGCAGCTCCAGCAACCTCACCCAGCTGATGCGGCAGAGCGTGCAGACCTACCAGGCGCTGGAGGCCGAGACCGGCTACCCCACCGGCTGGCACGGCGTGGGCAGCCTGCGCCTCGCGTCCAGCCCGCAGCGCTGGGAGGAGCTGAAGCGGATGGCCACCACCGGCCGCAGCTTCGGCTTCGACGTCGAGCTGGTCTCGGCCGCCGAGGCGCGGGAGCTGTTCCCGCTGATCGACCCGGGCGGGGTGCACGGCGCCACGTGGGTCGCCTCCGACGGGTACGCCGACCCGAGCCAGCTGACCCATTCCTTCGCCACGGGCGCCCGCGCCGCGGGAGTCCGCATCGAGCAGGGCTGTCGCGTGCTCGGCTTCGAACGGCACGGGCGCCGGGTCACCGCGGTCCTCACCGATCAGGGCCGGATCGAGTGCGAGACCGTCGTCAACGCGACCGGCATGTGGGGCGCCGAGACCGCTCACCTGGCCGGCGTGGACGTGGCGGTGAGCGCGGTCGAGCACCAGTACGTCGTCACCGAGCCGAGCAACGCGATCCCCGCGGACCTGCCCACGCTGCGCGACCCGGACGCGCGGATCTACCTCAAGCCGGAGAACGGCGCGCTCGTCGTCGGCGGCTGGGAGGACGGCACCCGCGCGCCCTGGCGGAAGATCCCCGTCGACCTCGGTCCGGAGCTGTTCGCTCCGGACGAGGAGCGCTTCGAGCCGTTGGGCACCGCTGCGGCACAGCGCATTCCGCTGTTCGGGGAGATCGGCATCCGGACGTGGGTGAACGGCCCGATCCCGTTCTCCCCCGACGCCGAGCCGCTGATGGGCGTGACCGAGGACCTGGACAACCTGTTCCACTGCTGCGGCTTCTCGGCCGGGATCGCGGCCGCAGGCGGGGCCGGTCACGCGATGGCCGGCTGGATCATCGACGGCGATCCGGGCCTGGACCTGTGGCCGTTCGACGTGCGCCGGTTCGGGCCGTCGCACAACGTCCCGGCCTACCTGCGGGCCCGCTCGGTCGACGCCTACGAGCACTACTACGACATCGCGTTCCCGAACCGCGAGCTGACCGCACCGCGCGGGCAGCGGCGCAGCCCGCTCTACGCCGCGCTGGTCGCCAAGGGCGCGGTCCTCGGCACGAAGTTCGGCTGGGAGCGGGCCAACTGGTTCGCCCCGGACGGCACGCCGGCCCACGAGGAGCCGACCTTCGGCCGCAGCGCCTCCTTCGCGGCCGTGGCGGCCGAGCACCGGGCGGTCCGGGAGGCGGTCGGCGTCGTCGACCAGAGCTCGTTCGCCAAGTTCGAGATCGCCGGCGCCGGTGCCCTCGAGCTGATGCAGCGGGTGGCCGGCGCCAACCTCGACGTGCCGGTCGGCAAGGTCGTCTACACCCAGCTGCTCAACGCGAACGGCGGCATCGAGGCCGACGTGACCGTGACCCGCCGGGCCGAGGAGCTGTTCTACCTGGTGACCGGCAGCGGGTTCGGCCGGCACGACGTGACCTTCCTGCTGCAGCACGCCCCCACCGACGGCAGCGTCAGCATCCGCGAGGTCACGTCGGCGTACGCGGTGCTGAACGTCTGCGGCCGCTCGGTCGCGGGAGCTGCTGCAGCCGCTGTGCTCCGCGGACCTGGGCCCGGCCGCGTTCGGCTACATGACCGCCCAGGAGGTCGGGCCTGGGCCACGCACCGGTCCTGGCGCTGCGGGCGACGTACGTGGGCGAGCTGGGCTGGGAGCTGCACGTGCCGGTGGAGTACGCCGCGGACCTCTACGAGCGGATCTGCGCCGCCGGCGCCGGGCTCGGGCTGCGCGACGTCGGCTACCGCGCGGTGGAGAGCCTGCGCCTGGAGAAGCAGTACCTCGCCTGGGCCACCGACATCCGCTCGGACAACAACCCGTACGAGGCCGGCCTGGCGTTCGCGGTGCGGCCGGACAAGCCCGACCTGCTCGCCGGTCCGGCCCTGCGCAAGATCCGGGACGACGGCCGAGCCAGCGGCTCTGCTGGTTCTCGGCCGCACCGGAGGCCGTCATGCACGGCGGCGAGCTGCTCACCCACGCCTCGGCGCCGCTGGCCACGACCGTGCGCAGTGCGGGCTTCGGCCACACGGTGCAGCGCACGATCTTCTCGGCGTACCTGCCGGTGGAGCTGGCGGAGGAGACCGAGTTCGTCGTCGACGTGGCCACCGAGCTCTTCCCGGCGGTGCGCCATGACGGGCCGCTCTACGACCCGGCCGGTCGCCGGGTGCGGTCATGAGCGCGCCCGGGCTCGGCGTGGCCCTGGACCGGCTGCTGGACCAGGTGCCCGAGCTCCGTGGCCGCCGCACGGTGTCCGAGCTGTCGGGCGGCCTGACCAACCGCAACTACCGGGTCACCAGCGACGCGGGCGACTTCGTCGTGCGGGTCACCCCACGCGAGTCCGACGCGCTCGCCATCAACCGCGAGCACGAGCACGCCAACACGGTCCGCGCGGCGCAGGCCGGTGTCGGGGCACCGGTCGTGGCCTTCCGCCCCGACGACGGCCTGATGGTGATCCGCTACATCGACGGCGTGACGTTCTCCGACGAGAGCTTCACCGTGCCGGGCACGGTGCAGCGGGTGGCGGCGGCCGTCCGGCAGCTGCACGCGGGGCCGCGCTTCGTCAACGACTTCGACATGTTCGTGATCCAGCCGCAGTACCTCGCGATGGTCCGCCGCGGCGGCTTCCGCCTGCCCGAGGGGTACGACGACTACGCACCGCACGTCGCGCGGATCGCCGCCGCACTGGCCGTGCGGGACGAGGGCACGGTCCCCTGCAACAACGACCTGCTGGCCGCCAACTTCATCGACGACGGCGACCGCATCTGGCTGATCGACTACGAGTACGCCGGCAACAACGATCCGTGCTTCGAGCTCGGCAACATCTGGAGCGAGTGCCATCTGACCCTCGAGCAGCTCGAGGAGCTGGTCGAGGCCTACTACGGGAGACCGTTGCGCAACAAGGTCGCCCGCGCCCAGCTGCAGGGCCTGATGTCCCGCTACGGCTGGACGCTGTGGGCCTCCATCCAGCAGGCGTCCAGCACCCTCGACTTCGACTTCTGGGGCTGGGGCATGGAGAAGTACGACCGCGCAGTCGCTGTGTTCACCAGCTCCACGTTCGACCGTCTGCTCGACGAAGTGCAACGTCCGGACTGACCCCTGCACACACCGGAGGACAGCAGTGAGCACTCCCACCGCCCGACCCCAGCAACGTCGCACGAGGCCGATGTCTCCGATCTCGCCGACCAGGGCTACCGCCAGCGGCTCAACCGCAGCCTCGGTGGCTTCTCCTCCTTCGCGGCCGGCTTCAGCTACATCTCGATCCTGACCGGCATGTTCCAGCTGTTCGGGTACGGCTACGGCTTCGGCGGCCCGCTGATGTTCTGGTCCTGGATCATCGTGCTGGTCGGGCAGTTCTGCGTCGCGCTGGTCTTCGCCGAGCTGAGCGCTCGCTACCCGATCGCCGGCTCGGTCTACCAGTGGTCCAAGAAGGTCGGCAGCCGCGCGGTCTCGTGGATGGCCGGCTGGACGATGCTCGTCGGGTCGGTCGTCACCGTCGCCGCGGTGGCGATCGCGTGGAACATCGCCCTGCCGCCGATCTGGTCCGGCTTCCAGGTGTTCGACGACAGCGCGAAGAACGCGGTCTTCCTGGGCACGGTCCTGATCGTCATCACGACGATCATCAATGTGCTCGGCGTCAGGATCATGTCGAAGATCAACAACGTCGGGGTGGCGGCCGAGCTGATCGGCGTCGCGATCATCCTCGTGCTGCTGCTCGTCCACGCCCGGCGGGGTCCGCAGGTGGTGTTCCACCCGCACGGTGCGGGTCCGGGCCTTCCCGGCTACGGCACCCTCGGCCTGTTCGCGCCGATCCTGCTGGCCGCGGTCATGCCGGCGTACGTCATGTTCGGGTTCGACACGGCCGGGTCGCTGGCCGAGGAGACCAGGGACCCCCGCAAGACCACACCGAAGGCGCTGCTGCAGGCGCTGGCCGCGGCCGGCATCTCCGGCCTGCTCCTGCTCCTGTTCGCCATCATGGCCGCCAAGGACCTGGCACCGGACAAGCTGGGGCTCGGCGGTCTGCCGTCGGTCCTCGGGGACGCACTGGGCAGCACCGGCGAGAAGATCGTGCTGATCGACGTCGCGATCGCGATCTTCGTCTGCTGCCTGGCCATCCAGACGGCCGCGGTCCGCATCGCGTTCTCGATGGCTCGCGACCACGCCCTGCCCGCAGGCGAGCGGCTGGCCCACGTGACCGAGCAGCGTCACTCGCCGGCGGCGCCGGCCGTCGTGTCCGGGATCGTCGCGATCCTCATCCTGCTGGTGAACATCGGCAACGCGTCCATCTTCCTGGTCGTCACCAGCGTGTCGATCATCCTGGTCTACGTCGCCTACCTGCTGGTCACGACGCCCACCCTGATGCGACGCCGCGAGGGCTGGCCGGAGGACGGCGGCCGGACCGGGCTGTTCACCCTCGGCCGCACGGGTGGCATGGTGGTCAACGTGGTGGCGATCGCGTACGGCTTCCTGATGGCGCTGAACCTGATCTGGCCGCGCAGCATCATCTACGGCGACGGCAAGTCGCTGGGGCGGAGTGATCGCGGTGGGCGCCGTCATCGTCGTGGGGCTGGCCTACTACCACGGCGTGCAGAAGCACAAGACGGTCCAGGTCGCGGCCGAGCACCGCGTCTCCGGCGTCTGATCGCGCGCCGGTGCCCGAACAGCCCGACCTGCCCGCCCGCGCCCGGGTCGTCGTCATCGGCGGCGGCATCATCGGTGCGAGCGTCGCGTACCACCTGACCGCGCTCGGCTGGACCGACCTGGTCCTGCTCGAGCAGGGGTCGCTGTCCGGAGGGACGACGTGGCACGCGGCCGGACTGGTCGGGCAGATGAGGTCGACCGAGAACGGCACCCGGCTGGTGCAGTACTCGGCCGACCTCTACAGCCGGCTCGAGGCCGAGACCGGCCTGGGCACGGGCTACAAGCGCTGCGGCGGCGTCACGGTCGCCCGTACGCCGGAGCGGATGGTGCAGCTCCGGCGTACGGTCGCCGCGGCCGAGGCGTTCGACCTGGAGTGCGAGCTGGTCTCCCCCGACCGGGCCCGGGAGCTGTACCCGATCCTCGCGACCGAGGACCTGCTCGGCGCGATCTGGCTGCCGGGCGACGGCACGGCCAACCCCACCGACGTCACCCAGTCGCTGGCCCGCGGCGCCCGCACGCGGGGCGCGGTCGTCGCCGAGCGGACCCGCGTCACCGGCATCGACACCGCGCGCGGGCGGGTGACCGGGGTCCGGACCGACCGCGGCGACATCGAGGCCGAGGTCGTCGTGAACTGCGCCGGCCAGTGGGCCAAGGCGGTCGGCCTCCTCTGCGGGGTCACCGTGCCGCTGCACTCGGCTGAGCACTTCTACGTCGTCAGCGACCAGATCGAGGGCGTCCACCGGGACCTGCCGATCCTGCGCGACCCCGACGGCTACACCTACTTCAAGGAGGAGGTCGGCGGGCTGGTCGTCGGCGGCTTCGAGCCGCAGGCCAAGCCGTGGGTCGCGCCGGACCAGCTGCCGTACCCGTTCGAGTTCCAGCTCCTGCCCGAGGACTGGGACCACTTCTCGGTGCTGATGGAGTCGGCGCTGCACCGGATACCGGCCCTGCACCACACCGGCATCCGCAAGTTCTACAACGGGCCGGAGAGCTTCACGCCGGACAACCAGTTCATCCTGGGCGAGGCCCCGGAGGTGGCCGGCTTCTTCGTGGCCGCCGGTTTCAACTCGGTGGGGATCGCGACCGCCGGCGGCGCCGGCCGGGCGCTCGCCGAGTGGGTCGTCGCCGGCGAGCCGACGAGCGACGTGTCGGCGATGGACATCCGCCGGTTCGCGCCGTTCAACGGCAACAACCGGTGGCTGCACGACCGGGTCGGCGAGGTGCTCGGGCTGCACTACGAGGTGCCCTGGCCCGGACGGGAGCTGGAGAGCGCCCGCCCGTTCCGGCGCTCGCCGGTGCACCACCTGCTGGAGGCGCACGGCGCCTGCTTCGGCTCCAAGATGGGCTGGGAACGGGCCAACGTGTTCGCGCCGCCCGGTGTCCCGCCCGTCGTGGAGTACTCCTGGGACCAGCCGAACTGGCTGCCCTGGTCGGCCGCCGAGCAGGCCGCCGCGCGGTCCGCGGTGGCGCTGTTCGACCAGACGTCGTTCGGCAAGATCCTGGTCAAGGGCGGCGACGCGCAGGAGCTGCTGCAGTGGCTGTGCACGGCCGACGTGGCGGTCCAGCCGGGCCGGGTCGTCTACACCGGGATGCTCAACCACCGCGGCGGCTACGAGGCCGACTGCACCGTCACCCGGGTCGCCCACGACGAGTACCTGCTGGTGACCGGCTCGGCCTCGATCGTGCGCGACCTGGCCTGGCTGAACGCGCACATCCGCCCGGGCGCCCACGTCGTCGCGGTCGACGTCACCTCGGCGTACGCGGTGTTCGGGGTCATGGGGCCGGCCTCGCGGGCACTGCTGCAGGGACTGAGCCGCACGGACCTGTCCGACGCGGCGTTCCCCTTCGCCACCAGCCAGGTCATCGACCTCGGGTACTCCACCGTGCGGGCCACCCGGGTGACGTACGTCGGTGAGCTGGGCTGGGAGCTCTATGTCCCCACCGAGTTCGCGGTCGGGGTCTACCAGCTGCTGCTGGACGCCGGGCGGCCGCTCGGCCTGGTCGAGGCCGGCTACCAGACGATCGCCAGCATGCGGCTGGACAAGGGCTACCGCGCGTTCGGCGCCGACATCGGCCCGGACGAGAACCCGGTCGAGGCCGGCCTGCTCTTCGCCTGCAAGCTGGGCACCGACCTGGACTTCCTCGGCCGCGAGGCGGTGGAGAAGGCCCGGGCCGAGGGGGTCGCGGCGCCGGCTCGTGTCGTTCGTGCTGGACGAGGCCGAGCCCGATGCTGTGGGGCGGCGAGCTGGTGCAGCGCGACGGCGTGCCGGTCGGCCAGGTCCGCTCCGCCGCGTGGAGCCAGACCCTCGGTGCCTGCGTGGGCATCGCGATGCTCTGGCGAGCCGACGGCGAGGTGATCCTGCCCGACCACATCCGCAGCGGCGACTACGCGGTCGACGTCGCGGGCGTCGCGCACCCGGCCACGGTCAGCCTCCGGGCGCCGTACGACCCCCAGGGTGCCAAGATCAAGCGGTGACCCTCGGCCGACGACGAGCGCCCTGATGGCCCTGCTGCGCTGCGACCTCGCCTCGGAGACGCTGCAGATGGACACGACGGTCACGGTGATCCTGCCCCAGGACCTGGCTCCGCCGTTCTCGCCGGAGCCGCAGCGCGGCGACCCGTCGCCACCCGTGCTGTACCTGCTGCACGGCGCCGGTGACGACAGCACCTCGTGGTCGCGGTTCTCCGCGATCGAGCAGTACGTCAAGCCCCTGGGGCTCGCGGTCGTGATGCCGCAGGTCGGCCGGAGCTTCTACGTCGACCAGGTGCACGGGCAGCCGTACGGGACGTTCCTGACCCAGGAGCTGCCGGCCCTGCTGCACTCGATGCTCCGCCTGTCCGACCGACGCGAGGACACGTTCGTCGCCGGCCTGTCGATGGGCGGCTACGGCGCCATCCGGTGGGCGCTCAGCGAGCCGCACCGGTTCGCCGCGGCCGGGAGCTTCTCGGCTCCCCTGGACATCGCCGGGGTCCGGCGGCAGCGCGACCCACGCCGCGAGCCGATGCTCGAAGCGGCGTTCGGGGAGACGGACCTGCACGGCACCCAGCACGACGTGTTCCAGCTGCTCCGGGACCTCCGACCGTCCGCAGGTGCGGCGCCGGCGCTCTTCGTCGGGTGTGGCCGTGCCGACCCGCTGCTGCCGCACAGCGAGCGGTTCGCTTCCGCCGCAACGGATTCGGGCCTCGCGGTCACGACGTCGTACCCTCCCGGCGAGCACGCCTGGGACTACTGGGACCGCGCGGTCCGCGAGCTCCTGGAGTGGCTGCCCCTGCGCACCCGGCGCTGACGCCTCAGCTGCCGCGGCCGACCGCTTCGACCAGGTCCGCGGCGCGGGTCACGCCGTCCGCCGCCCGGATGCGGGCCCCGCGCGGACCAGCCGCTCCCGGAGGCCGGTGTCGCCGAGCAGGCGGGCCAGTGCCCCGTGCAGCTCCTCGTCGGTGTACCGGTAGGTGTCCAGCCGCACGCCGAACCCCGTCTCGTGCACCCGCTGCGCGTTGTCGTACTGATCCCAGAACAGCGGCATCACGATCATCGGCTTCCCGAAGTGCATGGCCTCGGTCGTCGTGTTGTTGCCGCCGTGGGTGATGACCAGGTCGACCAGCGGGAGCACGCTGGTCTGCGGGACGAACTCCGCGCCCCACATGTTGTCCCCGAGCTCGAGCTCGGCGTGCAGCGGTCCCATGGACACCACGAAGCGGTACGGCGTCGCGGCCAGCGCGGCCAGCGTCCGCTGCATGAGGCCGACGTCCGCACTGCCCAGCGAGCCCAGGCTGAAGTACACGAGCGGGCGGCCGTCGTCGGCGATCCGCCCGGGCAGCTCGAACGCCGCGTCGGTCGTCCGCACGGAGGACTCGAGCCGGTGCCAGCTCGGCCCGAGCGGCCGGGCGGCCAGGTAGTCGAGCTCCTCGGGGTAGACGTAGAGGTTCAGCCGGTCCGAGGTGTGGATGAACTCCAGGTCGGGCAGCCCGGGCGCTCCCTGATCCCGCATGAAAGCGTCGAAACCGGCCCAGAGCTCGCGATGCGTGCGGTCGTACTCCGCGCGGAAGGCCGGCCACGCGACGGGGTCGTCGGCGGGCAGACCCGGAGAACGTCGGAGGCACCCCGGCTCCCTTGACCTCCAACGGGTTGCAGCTGACGATCCGGACGTACGGCGCCCCGCCGGAGAGCAGCGCGGGGAACCCCACGACGTTGTCCTGGACCACCACGTCGGGCCGGGCCCGCGCGACGATGTCGCGCAGCTGCGGCTCGCAGTAGCGGGCGCCGTTGACCAGCTCCTCGAAGACCGGGCGGACGAACGTGTCCAGCTGCTCGACGGTCGGCTTGCGGAACTCCGGCGAGGTGTCGCGGACGAAGTCCTTCCAGAACTGGCCCGCGTCCGGCTCGGGCTCGCCGGGAGCGGGCGGCGGCGGAGGAGGCGCGAGGTCGACCAGGTCCTCCTCGAACCCCAGTGGCTCGAGCTTGCCGCGCCAGGAGGCCTCCGCGGCGAAGACGACGCGGTGCCCGCGGGAGCGCAGGACGTTGCCGATGCCCACGCAGTTGTTGGTCGGCCCGTAGGCGCTCTCCGGCATGAACAGAAACGTCAGTCGGCGGTCCGGCACGGCGTTCCTTCCATGTCTCCCGAGGGCCACTGGGATTCAATGGCCTCGGCAGGGAGCCCGTCAACCAGTGCGAGCGGCTCCTGTCGGACGCTCCATCGGGAAGGAAGCGCATGTTCGACCGGCTGCCGCTCGGCGGCGGCATCGAGGTCACCCTCGACGCCCGCGACGACCAGTGGCACGTGACGCCGCGTCACGTGCACGGCGGCCTGTGCCGGCCCGGTGAGGGCGCCTCGGCCCAGCTCATCCGGCTCCTGACCGAGGGCCCGGAGGTGACCGACCGCTGGCAGGTGCTCCGGCTCGCCGCCCTCGCCCCCGTCGGCGGGGAGCGCGCGCTGGACGTCGACCAGACGAACACCTCGGTGGTCGTCGGGGAGCGGTACGTCGTGAAGTGGCTGCGGTCGGTCGCGGACCGCTCGCACCCGGCCATGGCCGCGCTGGCCCAGCTCGAGGCGGTCGGCTTCGCCCGCACGCCCTCGACGTACGCCGTCCTGACCTGGACCAGCCCGAGCGGTCACACCCTGCCGATCGCCTACGTGACCGACTACCTGACCGCGGCGTACGACGGGTGGACGTGGTGCGTGGACTCGGTCCGCTCGCTGGCCGACGGCAGCGATGCCCTGGTGCCGCCGGAGGACCTGGCCGGTGAGCTCGGCGTCCTCACCGCCTCGCTGCACGCCGCGCTCGCCACGCCGAGCCGGGTCTTCCCACGGCCGGTGCACCCGGCCGGCGCCAGCCGTGTCCAGCGCTGGTACGACGGCGCCTTCGCGATGCTGGAGCAGGCGCTCAACCTCCCGGACGCGGACACGGCGGCGGCGGTCAGCGCGCGGGCCGGCGCCATCGGCCGCTGCTTCGACGAGGCGCTCGGGGACGACGCCGCCCTCGCCGACACCCCGGTGCAGCACATCCACGCCGACCTGCACGTCGGCCAGATCCTGCGCTGGAGCAAGGGACTGGCGGTCGTGGACTTCGACGGGAACCCGGTGGTCGGCCACGAGGAGGGCATGGTGCACCCGCCGGCCCGCGACGTGGCCCAGATGGTGTGCAGCCTGCTGCACGTCGGCCAGGTCGTCCTCAGGCACTACCCCGACCTGGACGGCGGGCCGGTGCGCGAGTGGATGAGCGGCTGCCGCGAGCAGTTCGTCGGCGCGTACCGGGACGCGTTGCAGGCCAAGGGGATGAGCTCCCTGCTCGACGAGCGGCTGCTGCCCGCCTTCGAGGTGGAGCAGGAGCTGCGCGAGCTGGTCTACGCGAGCCGGCACCTGCCGGGCTGGGCCTACGCGCCGCTGGCCACGTTCGTCGACCTGGTGCCTACCGGCGGGTAACCCTTTCGAGTAGCGGCGAGGCGCCCGCGATGACACGCTCGATGCAGTGTCATGCAAGGAAGCGTGACGCACGGAAGGGAGACACTGTGATCATCCTGGGAGCGATCCTGCTGATCCTCGGCCTGGTCTTCGGCATCGGGATCCTGTGGACCATCGGCATCATCCTGCTGATCATCGGCCTGGTCCTGTTCGTCGTCGGCCGGACCGGCCGCACGATCGGCGGTCGAGCGCACTACTACTGACAGGCGCCCATCCAGCAACGCTCACGACCCCGTCGTCCGGGGTCAGCTACCGGGGGCGGCCCAACGGCCGCCCCCGGTAGCGTGTGCCGGTAGGAAACCCCCGTCGGAGAGCGAGACGCCATGCCCGATCTGGACCGTCCGGTGCACCCGGACCCCTACACCCTCCTGCCGAAGGTCGACCGCCTGACCGTGACCTCGGACGACCTGCCGGGGGACGGCACGCTGCCCGACGCCCAGGTGTTCGACAGCTGGGGTTTCAGCGGCGGCAACACCTCGCCCGCCCTCGCCTGGTCCGATGCCCCCGAAGGCACCAAGGGCTACGCGGTCACCTGCTTCGACCCGGACGCCCCGACCCCGGCCGGCTTCTGGCACTGGACGGTCGTGGGCATCCCGGCGTCGGCCACCAGCCTGCCCGCCGGCGCGGGCACCGAGGGCGGTGGCGGGCTCCCCGACGGTGCCTTCCACGTCCGCAACGACTTCGGAACCGCCGGGTACGGCGGGGCCGCACCGCCGCAGGGCGACCAGCCGCACCGCTACATGTTCGCCGTGCACGCCCTGGACACGGACGACCTCGGCATCGACGACTCGGTGACCGCCACCGTCGCCGCCTTCAACATCGGGATGCACACCTTGGCCCGCGGCGTGGTCACCGCGACGTACGCCTGGTGAGCGCTGCCGCGCCGGTCGGGACCCTCGAGCTCGAGCCGGCGAGCGGCCGGCCGGACCTGCTGGCCGAGCCGGTCGCGCAGGCCCTGTCCACGTGGTCGCGCACGGACGAGGTCTCGGTGGCGCAGATCGACCCGCAGCTGGCCGACACCGCCGCCCTGGCGGAGGCGCACCAGGTGCCGCTGGACCTCTCGGCCAACTGCGTGGTCGTCGCCGGCCGCCGTGGCGGCGAGGAGCGGGTCGCGGCCTGCGTCGTGCTCGCCACGACGCGGGCCGACGTGAACGGGCTGGTCCGGCGCCTGCTCGACGTCCGCAAGGCGTCGTTCCTGGCCATGGACCTGGCCGTCGAGTGGAGCGGCATGGAGTACGGCGGCATCACGCCGGTCGGCATCCCCGCGGACTGGGCGCTGCTGGTCGACGCCGCCGTGGTGGCCACCCCGACCGTGGTGATCGGCTCGGGCGTACGGCGCAGCAAGCTCGTCCTGCCCGGCGCCGCGCTGGCCGACCTCCCGGGGGCCCAGGTCGTCGACGGCCTCGGCCAGCTCGCCTAGCCACCGGTCAGGGGCGCGTCGCGTAGAAGGCCACGGCCGCGGCGGCAGCGACGTTGAGGGAGTCCACTCCCCCGGCCATCGGGATGCGCACGCGCAGGTCGGCGGCGTCGGCCGCGCGCTCGGACAGGCCGTCGCCCTCGGTGCCCAGCACCAGCGCCAGGCGCTCCGGCGGGTCCACGGCCAGGTCGTCCAGGGACACGGCGTCCGCGCCGAGCGTCAGGGCGGCCACGACGAAACCCTTCTCCTGCAACGCGGCCAGCCCGGCCGGCCACGGGTCGATCCGGGTCCACGGCACCTGGAACACCGTGCCCATCGACACCCGGATGGACCTCCGGTAGAAGGGGTCCGCGCAGCGCGGCGTCACCAGGACCGCGTCCACGCCGAGCGCGGCGGCCGAACGGAACGCGGCTCCGACGTTCGTGTGGTCGACGACGTCCTCGAGGACGGCCACCCGGCGGGCACCGTCCAGCACGCGGGACATGGCGGGGAGCGGCGGCCGGTGCATGGCGGCGATCGCCCCGCGGTGCAGGTGGAAGCCGGTGAGCGCCTCCAGCACCGCCGGCTCCCCCACGTAGACCGGCACGCCGCGCTGCTCGGCGTCGGCGACCAGGTCCTCGAGGTCGGCCAGCCAGCGCGGGGCCATCAGGTACGACATCGGCTGGTGCCCGGCGGCCAGCGCGCGGCGGATCACCTTCTCGCTCTCGGCCAGGTACAGCCCGAGCTCGGGCTCGCTGCGGGTCCGCAGGGCCAGGTCGGTGAGGCCGACGTACGCCCGCACGCGCGGGTCCTCGGGGTCCAGGATCGGTCTCGACCACGGTCCACCGCCCTAGGCCAGCAGCTTCACGATCGCCGCGACACCGACCACGACGATGACCACGCGCAGGATCGCGGGCGGCAGCCGCCGCCCCACCCGAGCACCGATCACGCCGCCCAGCGTCGCACCGACGGCCAGCAGGGCCACCGCTCCCCAGATGATCTGGTGCCAGGCCACGGTCATGAACACCACGGCGGCGACCGAGTTGGCGACCAGGGCAAGCACGTTCTTCATCGCGTTCACCCGCTGCAGCGACTCGGGCAGCAGCGAGCCGAGCAGGCCCATCAGCAGCACGCCCTGAGCGGCGCCGAAGTACCCGCCGTACACGCCCGTCGCGTAGACGCCGCCCACCAGGGCCAGCCGCTGCCCGCGGTGGCCGACCGCCGGTGCCGCCCGCCTCGGCCGCCAGCGCCTCGCGCCGCCGGGCCAGGGCCGGCTGCATGCGCGGCTGAGCGATGACCAGCACCAGCGCCACCACGATCAGCACGGGCACGATCGCCTTGAACGCCCCGGCGGGCAGCTGAGCAGCAGCAGCGCCCCGGTGACCGAGCCGAGCAGCGAGGCCGGGGCCAGCAGCCGGATCCGCGCGTCCCTGCCCGGCCAGCTCGGCTCGGTATCCCCACGTCCCGCTGACCCCGCCGAACACCATGCCGATGTTGTTCGAGATGTTCGCCCCGACCGCGGGGTACCCGAAGGCCAGCAGCGTCGGGAAGGTGATCAGCGAGCCCGAGCCGACGATGGTGTTGATGGTTCCGGCGGCGGTGCCGGCCAGGAAGATGGCAACGACCTCCCAGACGGACACCGGTGCAGGGTATCGCCGCCGCCGGTCAAGGATCGGTCGCGGGCTGTCGACAACACCCTGTGCGCTCGGTGCTGTGGCGGCTCGGCGTGCTCACCGTCGTGGGCGCGCTCGTCGTGCTGCCTCTGGCGCCCTCGGCGTACGCCGCCGGCAGCTCGGCCGCGACCGCGCGCGACAAGGCGCAGAGCAGCGCGGCCCGGCTGCACGGGCTGGAGCAGCGGCTGCGCACCGCGGTCGCGGCGTACGGCGCCGCCCTCGACGGCCTGCAGCAGCAGGTGGCGGCCGGGGTCGACGCCCAGGACGCGGTGACCTCCGGCACGGCCGGCCTGCAGGCCGCCACCGACGAGCGCACGCAACGCATCCGCGCCCTCTACATGGACGGCGGCCAGCTCGGCATCTACGCCTCCCTGATGTCCGCACACTCCCCGCAGGACCTCGCGCTGCGGGTGATGGCGGCCCGCAGCGTGGTCAGCGACAGCGACCAGGCCGTCGTGACGGCCCAGCTGGCGTACGCCCAGGCCGCACAGGATCAGGTCGCCGCCGACCGTCAGGTGAGCGCAGCCGTCGTCTCGGCGGACGACGTCACCGCGCGAGCCGACGCCGTCAACCGTCTGGTCGTGCAGGCCCGCGCCGTGACCGCCCACCTGTCCGCCCGGGCCCGGTCCCTGGCCCGGGCCGAGCTGGCCGCGGAGGCGGCGTCGGCCGCCTCCGCCGAGCACCGGGCGGCGGGCTCGGTCAGTGCGATGGCCATCCCCGCGACGTACCTCACGCTGTACCAGGCGGCCGCCCGCACCTGCCACGGCCTCGACTGGACGCTGCTCGCCGCGGTCGGCCAGATCGAGAGCGGCCACGGCCGCAACGACGGGCCCAGCTCGGCCGGAGCCGTCGGCCCGATGCAGTTCCGGCCGCGGACGTTCGAGGCCTTCGCCGTCGACGGCAACCACGACGGGCGGCTCGACCCCTGGAACCCGGCCGACGCCATCTTCACCGCCGCCCACTTCCTCTGCTCGTACGGCGCCGGCAACCCCGGCCGGCGCCGGCGGAGCATTGTTGCACTACAACAATGCCCAGTGGTACGTCGACCTGGTGCTGGCCACCCAGGCCAGGATCGCCGCCGCGTACTGACCGGCTCGACTGGCGGCCCGGGCCGATCGGGGTACCGTCGAAATCCGTGACCAGCGACACCGATGTCCCTCGCGGGCGCCAGCCCCTGACCGCCGACCAGCGCAGCGCATTCATCGCCGCGTTCCTGGGCTGGACGATGGACGCGTTCGACTACTTCATCGTCGTGCTCGTCTACGCCGACATCGCGAAGGACTTCGGCGTCTCGCTCGACCCGCATGGCGTTCCTCACGACGGCCACGCTGCTGATGCGCCCGGTCGGCGCGCTGCTGTTCGGCCTCTGGGCCGACCGCGTCGGCCGCCGGCGGCCGCTGATCGTCGACGTCTGCTTCTACAGCGTCGTCGGGTTCGCCTGCGCGTTCGCGCCCAACTTCACCGTGCTGCTGGTGCTGCGGCTGCTCTACGGCATCGGCATGGGCGGCGAGTGGGGACTCGGCGCGGCCCTGGCCATGGAGAAGATCCCGGCAGCGAGCGTCGCGGCTTCTTCTCCGGCGTGCTGCAGGAGGGCTACTCGTTCGGCTACCTGCTGGCCGCCGTCGTCTACCTCATCCTGCACAGCGCCTTCGGCCTGAGCTGGCGCTGGCTCTTCGCGTTCAGCATCGTCCCGGCACTGATCAGCCTGATCATCCGCAGCCGGGTGCGGGAGTCCGAGGTCTGGGAGACGGCGCGCGAGCGGCGCGTGTCACGGACACGTCGCGGCCCGGCAGATCTTCACCAACCCGGTGATCGTCCGCCGGTTCGTCTACCTGGTCCTGCTGATGACGGCGTTCAACTGGATGAGCCACGGCACGCAGGACGTCTACCCGACGTTCCTCAAGGAGTCGACCGACGGGGGCATCGGGCTGTCGGCCAACACCGCGCTGTGGATCGCGATCCTCTACAACGTCGGCGCGATCATCGGCGGCACGGTCGTCGGGTGCGCTGTCCGAGCGGCTCGGCCGGCGCCGGATGATCGTGTTCTGCGCGCGTCCTCGGTCTGCCGATCGTGCCGCTGTTCGCCTACTCGACGTCAGCGTCGGCATGCTCTGCCTCGGCTCGTTCCTCATGCAGGTGATGGTGCAGGGCGCGTGGGGCGTCATCCCGGCCCACCTGACCGAGCTCAGCCCGGACGAGATCCGCGGCTTCTACCCGGGCGTGACCTACCAGCTCGGCAACTGCCTGGCCGCGTTCAACCTGCCGATCCAGCAGGCCCTGGCCAAGTCGCACGGCTACCCGTTCGCGCTGACCGTCACGATCGTGCCGGTGCTGATCGCGGTCGCGGTGCTGACGGCGATCGGCTCGGAGGCCCGCGGCGTGCGGTTCGGCAGCGACGGAGAGCTCGACGCCCGGCATCCGGCCAGACCGGACGCCGTACGGCCGAGGCCCCCGCCTGACGTCCGGCTCAGGCGGGCGGCGGACTCCGGCGGCTCAGCCGGCTCCGCCGGCTCGATCGGCTCGGCCGGCTCGATCGGATCCGGCAGCTCGATCGGCGCCGGCACCATGGGCGCCGCCGGCCCAGCGCCGGCCCCCCGACGCGCCGCACCCGGTGACGGTACGTCGGTGCGGGCCGCCTCGGCCGAGGCCGCGCGGCGTTCTCCCGGGCCAGCCGCAGGGCCTCGGCCGGGTCCTGCAGCGTCGGCTCCTCGAGAGCGGCGTGTCCAGGTCGGTGCCGCGCCACCGCCCGCGCCGCCGCCGCCCGACGGGGCCCAGCCGCGGTGACCCGTCCGGGCCGCTCGGCGCCGCGGTTGCCGAGCATGCCGCCGATGCCCTTCAGCGCCTCGCCCAGCTCGCTCGGCACGATCCACAGCTTGTTCGAGTCGCCCTGGGCGATCTGCGGCAGGATCTGGAGGTACTGGTAGGCCAGCAGCTTCTGGTCGGCGTCGCCGCGGTGGATCGCCTCGAACACCTGCAGGATGGCCCGCGACTGGCCCTGGGCCTCGAGGATCGCGGCCTGCGCGGCGCCCTCGGCCCGCAGGATCCGGGCCTGCTTCTCGCCCTCGGCGGTGAGGATCTGGGACTGCTTGATGCCCTCGGCGGTCAGGATCGTCGCGCGCCGGTCGCGCTCGGCCCGCATCTGCTTCTCCATCGAGTCCTGCACGCTCGCCGGCGGGTCGATCGCCTTGAGCTCGACCCGCTTGACCCGGATGCCCCAGCGCCCGGTCTCCTCGTCGAGGACCCCGCGCAGCTGGCCGTTGATCTGGTCGCGGCTGGTCAGCGTCTGCTCGAGGTCCAGCGAGCCGATCACGTTGCGCAGGGTCGTCACGGTCAGCTGCTCGATGCCCTGGATGTAGTTGGCGATCTCGTAGACCGCGTCACTTGGGCTCGGTGACCTGGAAGTAGATGACCGTGTCGATGCTGACGACCAGGTTGTCCGAGGTGATCACCGGCTGGGGCGGGAAGTTCACCACCTGCTCGCGCTGGTCGACGATGGCCCGGGCCCGGTCGACGAACGGGATCAGCAGGTGCAGCCCGGCCTCCAGCGTGCGCGAGTAGCTGCCCAGGCGCTCCACGATGATCGCGGTCTGCTGCGGCACGATGCGGATGGTGCGCGCGATCGCGATGACCGCGAACAGCACCACCAGGACCAGGACGACGAGGTAGACGACCTCAGTTCCACTCACGACGGCGACTCCTGCCGAGGCCGTACGACGATCGCCGTGGCCCCTTCGATGCGGACGACCTGCACTTGCTCCCCGGGTGGGGACGACTGGGTCTCGTTCGGGGCCAGGCGGGCCGACCACACCGCGTCGCCCGGGCAGCTTGATCCGGCCGCCGAACTCGGTCACGGTCTCGACCACGACGGCGATCCGCCCGATGTCCGCGGCGACGCCGACGCTGGCGTGGCCCTGCGGCGCCCAGCGGGCCAGCGCCGACTTGCGGACGGTGGTGAGCAGCAGGGCGGAGACGACGACGGCGGCGACGACCTGGGCCCAGACCGGCAGGCCGACCGCCGCGGCCAGGGCTCCGATGAGCGCGCCGCCGGCCAGCAGGATGCAGACGAACGCCAGCGTCGCGACCTCGGTCGCGGCCAGGACGAGGGCAATGCCGACCCAGATGAGCCAGCCCATCGGTGCACCTCCTCGTCGTGGCGCGGACTGGGCCCGATGCTACGGCGTGGAGCGCGCCGCCCAGCGGTTTCCGTGTCGCTCGAGAACGAGCGGCAGCCCGAAGGTCGTTCCCAGGTGCTCGGCGGTCAGCGTGCTCTCCAACGGTCCGGCCGCCACGACCGAGCCCTCGCGCAGCAGCAGCACGTGGGTGAAGCCGGGCGGGATCTCCTCGACGTGGTGCGTGACCAGGACCATCGCCGGCGCGGAGCGGGTCGGCGGCCAGGTCGGCCAGCGCGGCGGACCAGGTCCTCCCGGCCCCCGAGGTCGAGGCCGGCCGCCGGCTCGTCCAGCAGCATCAGCTCCGGGTCGGTCATCAGCGCGCGGGCGATCTGGACCCGCTTGCGCTCCCCCTCGCTGAGCGTGCCGTACGTCCGGCGGGCGAAGCCGCTCATCCCCAGGGCGGCCAGCAGCTGGTCGGCACGGTCGTGGTCCAGGTCGTCGTACCGCTCCCGCCAGCGCCCGACCACGCCGTAGGACGCGGTGACGACGATGTCGTGCACGGTCTCGCTGGGCGGCAGGCGCTCGGCGAGCGCGGCACTGGCCAGGCCGATCCGGGGGCGCAGCTCGAAGACGTCGACCGCGCCCATGATCTCGCCCAGGATGCCGACCAGACCGGTCGTGGGATGCATCCGCCCGGCCGCGAGCTGGAGCAGCGTGGTCTTGCCCGCGCCGTTCGGCCCGAGCACGACCCAGCGCTCGCCCTCGGCGACGTCCCAGGTGACGTCCCTGAGCAGCGTCGCGCTGCCCCGCACGACGCTGACCGCGGCCAGCTCCAGGACGTCGCTCATAGGGTCGCCACCTTAGTGACCCGGCCCGCGTGCCGACGGACTGGCAGCGTTCACGCCGGATGTCGGATGCGCTCGTAAGGTGGACGGATGCGCGACCTGCCCCGCTCCGCCGCCCTCGCTGCGTGGGGCAGCGCCGTGCTCACGGGGGCGGCCTCCATCGACGACGCCGTCAGCACTGTCCAGGCCGACGACCTCCCGCACGAGGTGGACCTGGCCGCGGTCGGCCTCGAGGCACCGGTCGGCGGGCTGGTCGGCCTGATCGCCGCGCTGCGCCGCAGCGGCGTGACCCGGCTGCGGGTCCACCTCCCGGTCGAGGGCGACCTGGCCGGCCTGCCCGGACCGCCCGAGTTCAACCTCGCGGCGCTCGACGCCGGGGAGTGTGTGGTCACCCAGGACGGCCCGCCCTGCGGGTTCGTGCCGGTCGTCACCCAGCACGGGCACCCCGACGCGGACGACGAGCTGCTGGACACCGCGACCTCGGTGACCTGGCGCGGGTTCGCGATCCGGCCGCTGGCCCACCTGACCGGGCACACCGACCTCAGCGAGTGCCGGCAGTCACTGCTCACGACGCTGGCCGAGGCGAGCGACGACCTGGAGCGCCTGGACACCGTCAACTGGGCGGCCGACCCGGCTCCCGGGCTCGACCGGCTCCGCCGGCGCTCGGTGTCGGCCGGCATGCCGCCCGGCACGCCGCCGCGCGCGGCCCAGGTGCTCGACCTGGCCTGGCGGGTCCGGGCCGTGGTCGAGCTGGCCCGTCAGGACGACGGCGGCGCGGTCAACACGCTGGGAGTCCACCCAGCGCCAGCAGGCCCTGCGCCGGCTCGACGTCGTCTCCCGGCACGCGGTCGTGGCCGCGGTCAACGCCGCGCTCGAGCCGGCCGCCGGGCTAGCCGGTCCGCCAGCACCTGGTCGTAGACCGCGACCGTGCGCTCGGCGATGCTCGACCAGCTGAAGTCCTGCTGCGCCCGCAGCCGGCCGGCCCGGCCCCGCGCCGCCGCGCCCGCGCCGGGTCGCTGACGGCGTCGATCGAGGGCGGCGGCCATGTCGGCGACGAACGCGTCCGGGTCCACCGGCGTGCCGGTGCCGTCCTGCACCTGCTCGATCGGGACGAGCCAGCCGGTCTCGCCGTCCACGACGACCTCGGGGATCCCTCCGGTCGCGGTCGCGACGACGGCGAGCTCGCAGGCCATGGCCTCGAGGTTGACGATGCCGAGCGGCTCGTAGATCGACGGGCAGGCGAACACCGTCCCGGCCGACAGCAGAGCGGCCACCTCGGGCTGGGGCAGCATCTCGTCGATCCAGACCACCCCGGTCCGGGTCGGTCCGCAGGTCGGCCACCAGCTGCTCGACCTCGGCCGCGATCTCCGGGGTGTCCGGCGCGCCGGCGCACAGCACGAGCTGGACGTCGGGAGGCAGCTCGGCGGCGGCCCGCAGGAAGTAGGGCAGCCCCTTCTGCCGGGTGATCCGCCCGACGAAGACCACCGAGGGCCGGTCGGGGTCGACGCCGTGGCGGCGGACGACGTCGGGCGCGACCACCTGTGGACCACCGCGTCGTGTCGATGCCGTTGTGCACCATGTGGACCCGCGCCGGGTCGATCTCGGGGTAGCAGCGCAGGATGTCGCGGCGCATGCCGTCGCTGACCGCGATGACCCCGGCCGCCCCCTCGAACGCCGTGCGCTCGATCCACGACGACAGCCGGTACCCGCCGCCGAGCTGCTCGGCCTTCCACGGGCCGCAGCGGCTCCAGGCTGTGCGCCGTGATGACGTGCGGCACGCCGTGCAGCAGCGAGGCGAGGTGGCCGGCCATCGCGGCGTACCAGGTGTGGGAGTGCACGAGCGTCCGCGCCGCCGCAGTCGTCGGCCATCGGCAGGTCGACCCCGAGGGTGCGGATAGCGCGCGTTGGCCGACTCGAGCCCGGCCGGCGGGTCGGCGTACGCCGTCGTCCCCGGCTCGTCGCGCGGCCGCCCGAAGCAGCGCACCCGCACGTCCAGCGCGTCCGCCGCCCTGCCGGTCGCGCAGGGCCCGGACGAGCTCCTCGACGTGGACGCCCGCACCGCCGTAGACCTCCGGCGGGTACTCCTTGGTCAGCAGGTCCACGCGCATGGCGTCACGGTAGCCGCGACCGGTCGAGCATGTGCGGCAGATCTCGCGTTCGCCGCTCGCTCGCTCGTAGGGTCCAGGCCATGGCCACGTCGCGGCAGTCCCGGAAGGTGCTCGCCATCGTCCTGGCCGGCGGGGAGGGCAAGCGGCTGATGCCGCTGACCGCCGACCGGGCCAAGCCCGCGGTGCCGTTCGGCGGGATCTACCGGCTGATCGACTTCGCGCTGTCCAACGTCGTCAACTCCCGGTTCCTCAAGGTCGTCGTGCTGACGCAGTACAAGTCGCACAGCCTCGACCGGCACATCGCCCAGGCCTGGCGGATGTCCAACATCCTCGGCAACTACATCGCCCCGGTGCCGGCGCAGCAGCGGGTCGGCAAGCACTGGTACCTCGGCAGCGCCGACGCGATCTACCAGAGCCTGAACCTGATCCACGACGAGCAGCCGGACATCGTGCTGGTGGTCGGCGCCGACCACGTCTACCGGATGGACTTCTCGCAGATGGTCGAGGCGCACATCGAGTCCGGCGCCGCCGCGACGGTCGCCGCCATCCGGCAGCCGATCTCGATGTCCGACCAGTTCGGCGTGATCGACGCTGGAGCCGGGCGGCTCGGGCCGGATCCGGGAGTTCCTGGAGAAGCCGAGCGACCCCGACGCCGCTGGCCGACAACCCCGACGAGATCCTGGCGTCGATGGGCAACTACGTCTTCGACGCCGACGCCCTCGTCGAGCAGGTGACGAAGGACGCGGGCAACGACGACAGCCAAGCACGACATGGGCGGCGACATCATGCCCGCGTTCGCCGCGCGCGGTGAGGCCGGCGTCTACGACTTCAAGGACAACGAGGTGCCCGGCGCCGAGCCGCGCGACCGCGACTACTGGCGCGACGTCGGGACGATCGACTCCTACTACGACGCGCACATGGATCTCGTTGCGGTGCAACCGATCTTCAACCTCTACAACTACGCCTGGCCGATCTTCACCGACTACGGGCCGTACCCGCCGGCCAAGTTCGTCCACGGCTGGCACGGGCGGGTCGGCAGCGCGGTCAACTCGATCGTCTCCCCCGGCTGCGTGGTCAGCGGCTCGCTGGTCGAGAACTCCGTGCTCGGGCCCGCGGCCGACCGTGCACTCCTGGGCCACCGTGACCGACAGCGTGCTGCTCGACGGCGTGCAGGTCGGACGGCACGCGGTCGTCCGACGGGCGATCATCGACAAGAACGTCGTCGTGCCGGAGAACGCGCGGATCGGGCTCGACCCCGAGGAGGACCGGGCGCGCGGCCTGACCGTCAGCGAGTCGGGGCTGGTCATCGTCGGCAAGGGACAGGTCATCCCCGGATGAGCGAGATCGACGAGCCGGAGAGCCGGCGCCCGGACCCCCGGCCGGTCCGGATGGGGGTGCAGATCCAGCCGCAGCACGGCGACTGGGCGGACATCCGGCGTACGGCCGTGGCGGCCGAGGAGCTCGGCGTCGACGCGATCTTCAACTGGGACCACTTCTACCCGCTGAACGGCGACCCGGACGGCAAGCACTTCGAGTGCTGGACGATGCTCGGCGCCTGGGCCGAGGTCACCTCGCGGGTCGAGATCGGCGCGCTCGTCACCTGCAACTCCTACCGGAACCCCGAGCTGCTGGCCGACATGGCCCGCACCGTCGACCACATGAGCGGTGGCCGGCTTGATCCTCGGGATCGGCGCCGGGCTGGAAGCAGAAGGACTACGACGAGTACGGCTACGAGTTCGGGACCGCCGGCACCCGGCTGGACGACCTCGGCGCGGCGCTGCCCCGCATCGAGCGGCGGCTGGAGCGGCTCAACCCTCCACCCACCCGGCACATCCCCGTGCTGATCGGCGGCGGCGGGGTGCGCAAGACCCTGCGACTGGTCGCCCGGCACGCGGACATCTGGCACTCGTTCGGCGACGCCGAGGAGGTCCGCCGCAAGAGCGCCGTCCTGGACGAGTGGTGCGCGAGCGAGGGCCGTGACCCCGGCGAGATCGAGCGGTCGGTCGGAGCGCAGGGGCAACCGGGTGACACCGGGTCCGCGCTGTACGACCTCGGCGTCCGGCTGTTCACCGTCGGGATCAGCGGCCCGGAGTACGACCTGGGCCGGGTCCGCGACTGGGTCGCCTGGCGCGACGAGGTCAACGCGGCCCGCGCCTAGCCCCGCCGCTAGGGTCCTCACGTGGCCGAACGCGCACCGCGCACCCTGCTCGTCACGGTCACCGGCCCCGACCGGCCCGGGGTGACCTCGGCCATCTTCGACGCGCTGTCCGCCCCCGACGTCGAGGTCGTCGACGTCGAGCAGGTGGTGATCCGGGGCCGGCTGACCCTCGGCGTCCTGGTCTCGGCCGGTCACCAGGAGAGCGCGCTGGCCGCCGCGGCGACGGCCGCCGGCCGCGAGCTCGGCCTGCAGGTCAGCTGCACCTCCGGACACGGCGACAACGCCCCGCGGCGCGGGCAGGCCCTGCACGTGACGCTGATCGGGGCGCCGCTGCGACCCCTCGCCGTGTCGTCCGTCGCCACCGTGCTCGCCACGCACGGCGCCAACATCGACCGGATCCGGCGGCTCTCGCGGTACCCGGTGAGCACCATCGAGCTCGACGTCTCCGGGGCCGAGGACCTGGACGCGCTGCGCCGCGACCTCGCCCTGGACGCGGCGACCAGGGGCGTGGACGTCGCCGTCTCCCCCGCCGGCCTGGCCCGGCGCGGCCGGCGGCTGGTGGTCATGGACGTCGACTCCACGCTCATCCAGGACGAGGTCATCGAGCTGCTCGCCGCACACGCCGGCCGGAGCGCCGAGGTGGCCGCGGTCACCGAGCGGGCGATGCGCGGCGAGCTCGACTTCGCGCCAGAGCCTGCACGAGCGCGTGGCCGCGCTGGCCGGGCTGCCGGAGACCGTGTTCGGCGAGGTCCGGGACGCGCTCACCCTGACGCCGGGCGCCCGGACGCTGATCCGCACGATGCGCCGGCTCGGCTTCTCGCTGGCCCTGGTGTCCGGCGGGTTCATCGAGGTGGTGGGCCCGCTCGCCGACTCGCTGGGCATCCACCTGGTCCACGCCAACCGCCTGGAGGTCGAGGACGGCGTGCTCACCGGCCGGGTGCTGGGCGAGGTCGTCGACCGGGCCGGCAAGGCCGCCGCGCTCCGGCGCTTCGCCGAGACCGAGGGCCTGCCGCTGTCGCGGACCATCGCCATCGGCGACGGCGCGAACGACCTCGACATGCTCGCCGCCGCCGGCCTGGGCGTCGCGTTCAACGCGAAACCCGTTGTGCGGCAACAGGCCGACGCGTCGGTGAACGTCCCCTACCTGGACTCGGTGCTCTTCCTGCTCGGGATCACCCGCGAGGAGGTCGAGGCCGCCGACGCGGACGGCGAGGACTCGGAGCCGAGGTCCTCCGTCCGGTCGGGCCCGTAGTCCCGGGTGACCGTCGCGACCCGGACCCGGTAGTCGGCGTACCACCGCTCCCGGCCGAGCCGCTGCGCGCCGAGGTGGGCCGCGACCTGCTTCCAGGCCTGGGCCGACGCCTCGTCCGCCCAGTACGACACGGTGATGCCCACGCCCTCGCGGGCCGCCTCGATCCCGAGGTACCCGGGCTGCTCGGCCGCCAGGCGGTCCATCGCCTCGGACATCTCGGCGTACCCGTCGTCGCCCGGCGTCCGCAGCGAGGTGAAGATCACCGCGACGTACGGCGGGTCGGGGCGTCGCGGCGATGCCCTCGCCGCTCATCGCGGCGTGACCAGGGCGGTCAGCCGGCAGGTGCCCGGCTCCAGCCCGGCCCACCCGCCCACGAACGTCAGCACGGCGGCACAGGCTGTCTTCAGCCCCGCGGCCAGGCCCTGGGCGGCGTCCGGGTCGGCCGTGCGGGCCAGCAGCGCGACGAGGGCACTGCTCGTCGGCTCGTGACCCACACAGGCCAGCGTGTGCACGTCGTCCGGCGTCTCGGTCAGGACCGCGAGCACCTCGGACCGGCTGGCGTCGTACAGCCGGCCGTCCACGCGCATCGGCGGCGGCGCCGGCCAGCCCGCCGCGGCGGCGAGGTGCCAGGTCTGCTCGGCGCGGACCGCGTCGGAGCACACCACCAGGTCGGGACGCAGCCGGGCTGCCGACAGCCGTCGCCCGAGCTCCGGCGCCTCACGGCGGCCACGCTCGTTCAGCGGCCGCTCGTGGTCGGGGCCGCCCGTCCGCCCAGTCCGACTTGGCGTGCCGCACGACCAGCAACGTCCGCCCGGTCATGCTGGTCACGGCCCGGTCACCGGCACCTCGGACGTCACTGACCCATCGCGTGGACGCCGCCGTCGACGTGCAGCATCTCGGCCGTCGTCGCCGGGAACCAGTCGGACAGCAGCGCCACGCAGGCCTTGGCCGCCGGCTCGGGGTCGCGCACGTCCCAGCCCAGCGGGGCCCGCTGGTCCCAGATGTCCTCGAACGCGTCGAACCCCGGGATCGACTTGGCCGCCGTCGTGCGGATCGGGCCGGCCGCCACCAGGTTCACCCGCACGCCCTTCGGCCCGAGGTCGCGCGCGAGGTACCGCGCGGTCGACTCGAACGCCGCCTTGGCCACGCCCATCCAGTCGTAGACCGGCCAGGCGTACCGGGCGTCGAAGGTCAGGCCGACGATGCTGCCGCCCTCCCCCATCAGCGGAAGCGCAGCCACGCCAAGGGCTTTCAGCGAGTACGACGACACGTGCAGCGCCGTCGACACGTCCTCCCACGTGGCCTCGAGGAAGTTGAACGCGCCCTGCGGCGCGAACCCGATCGAGTGCACGACGCCGTCCAGTCCGTCGACGTGCTCGCCCAGCCGCTCGGCGAGGGAGTCGAGGTGCTCCGGGTCCTGGACGTCCAGCTCGACCACCGGCGGCGTCTGCGGGAGGCGCCGGGCGATCGTCTGGGTGATCTTCATCGTCCGGCCGAAGCTGGTCAGCACGACGGTCGCCCCCTCGTCCTGGGCGATGCGCGCCACGTGGAACGCGATCGAGGCGTCCGTCAGCAGCCCGGTCACGAGCAGTCGCTTGCCCTCAAGGAGGCCCATCGGCTCCGCCACTTCCTCTCGGGCCTAGTGACCCATGCCCAGGCCGCCGTCCACAGGGACGACGGCACCGCTGATGTACGCCGCGGCGTCGCTCGCGACGAAACGCACCACCTCGGCCACCTCGGCCGGGGTGGTGAACCGTCCGGCCGGGATCTGCCCGAGGTAGGTCTTGCGGAGGTCCTCGGACAGCGACGCGGTCATGTCGGTCTCGACGAACCCCGGGGCCACGACGTTCGCGGTGATGCCGCGGCCGCCGAGCTCACGGGTGACCGAGCGGGCCAGCCCCACCAGGCCGGCCTTGCTCGTCGCGTAGTTCGTCTGGCCGGCCGACCCGAGCAGCCCGACCACGCTGGAGATCAGCACGATCCGGCCGCGGCGCAGCCGGATCATGCCCTTGCTGGCCCGCCGCACGCAGCGGAAGGTGCCGCCGAGGTTGGTGCCGACGACCGTCTCGTAGTCCTCGTCGCTCATCCGCATCAGCAGGCCGTCGCGGGTGACGCCGGCGTTGGCCACGAGCACCTCGACCGGGCCGTGGGCCTCCTCGACGGCGGTGAACGCCGCCTCGACCGACGCCGTGTCGGTGATCTCGCACTCCACGGGCAGGCCGCCCGCATCGACCAGCTCCTGCGGCGGCGGGCCCGACCGGTAGGTGAAGGCGACCCGGTCGCCGCCGGCCAGGAAGGCCGCGGCGATGGCCAGGCCCAGGCCGCGGTTGCCGCCGGTGACCAGGACGCTGCGAGGTTCGGCCATGCGGGGACGCGTATCGGCTCGACCGCCCGGGGCGGCACTGCGGGACCGGACGCGGGTAGGTTGCCGCGGGTGCGCGCGATCCAGGTGACCGAGTTCGGCGGCCCCGAGGTCCTGACCGTCACCGACGTCCCCGACCCGGTGCCCACGGAGTCCGACGTCCTGATCGACGTCCGGACCGCCGGCGTCAACTACGCCGACACGCACCAGGCCGAGAACAGCTACCTGGCGCCGCAGCGGCTCCCGATGATCCCGGGGCCGGAGGTCGTCGGCCTGCGACCCGGACGGGCGTCGCGTGGTGGCGCTGCTGGCCGGTGGCGGGGGGTACGCCGAGAAGGCGGTGGCCCACCCGAGCGTCGTCGTTCCCCCTGCCGGACGCCGTCGACGACGTCACGGCGCTCGCCCTCGTGCTGCAGGGCTCGACCGCCTGGCACCTGCTCCGGACGTCGGCCCACCTGCGGCCGGGCGAGAGCGTCGTCGTCCACGCCGGGGCGGGCGGCGTCGGCAGCCTGGCCGTGCAGCTGGCCCGGGCCTGGGGCGCCGGCAACGTCATCGCCACCGCGTCCACGCCGGACAAGCAGGAGACAGCGCCGCCGGCTGGGCGCGCACCGCACGCTCGACGTCTCGGGCCTGGACGCGGACGGCGTGCGGACGGCCCTGGTGGAGGCCAACGGCGGTCACGCCGGTCGACGTCGTCCTGGAGATGACCGGCGGCGAGGTGTTCGACGGCTCGCTCGCCGCGCTCGCCCCGTTCGGCCGGCTGGTGACCTACGGGATGGCGTCGCGGCGCTCGCCCCAGCCGGTGCACCCGGGCGAGCTGCTCGGCACCAGCCGCGCGGTGATCGGCTTCTGGCTGGTCCACGCACTCCGGCGCCCCGGGGGCCTGGGACCGGTCATGGAGGAGCTGCTGTCCTTCGCGGCCAGCGGCGGGCTGGTCGCACTGGACGGCGGCCACTACCCGCTGGAGGAGGCCCGCCGGGCCCACGAGGACCTGCGCTCGCGCCGTACGACGGGCAAGCTCGTCCTCGACGTCGCCGGACCCGGGACCGCGAGCGGGACCGGCTGAACCGGCGGGTCCTCGGCTGGCCGGGACGCTCCTGATCGATAGTTTTGGGCTGTGACCACTTCGCGCGCCGTCGACGAGGACTTCGCCGCACTGCCGTTGCGGGGGCTGGCCGACGCGGCCCTGTCCCGGGCCCGTGACCTCGGCGCCGGCCACGCCGACCTGCGGGTCGAGCGGGTGCGCACCGGTGCCGTCCGGCTGCGCGACGCCCGCCTGGCCTCGACGGCCGACGACACGGACGCCGGCCTCGCGGTCCGGGTCCTGGTCGACGGCGTGTGGGGGTTCGCCGCGGCGACCGACCTCACCGACGCCGCGGCCGTCCGCGCGGCCGAGCGGGCGGTGGAGATGGCCCGGGTCAGCGCTCCCCTGGCCAGTGAGCGGGTCGAGCTGGCCGACGAGCCGGTGCACGACGACCAGTGGGTCTCGGCGTACGACGTCGACCCGTTCGGCGTGCCGGCCCACGAGCGGGCCGAGCTGCTGGCCGGCTGGTCCAGCCGCCTGCTGAGCGGTGGCGCGGACCACGTCGACGCGGCCGTGGCGGCGGTCAAGGAGCAGAAGTTCTACGCCGACCTGGCCGGCACCACGACGCTGCAGCAGCGGGTGCGGATCAACCCCGACGTCACGGTCGTCGTCGCGAGCAGCGAGACGGTCGAGACGATGCGCTCGCTCGCCTCCGGCGCCGGGCGCGGCTGGGAGTACCTCGTCGGCACGCCCGAGCAGGGCGCGTGGCCGTGGGACGAGGAGCTGGCGACGCTGCCCGAGCTGGCGGTCGAGAAGCTCAAGGCGCCGCCGGTCGAGGCGGGTACGTACGACCTGGTCATCGACCCGAGCAACCTCTGGCTGACGATCCACGAGTCGATCGGGCACGCGACCGAGCTGGACCGCGCGCTGGGCTACGAGGCGGCGTACGCCGGCACGTCGTTCGCGACGCTCGACCAGCTCGGCTCGCTGCGCTACGGCAGCGACCTGATGCACGTCACCGGCGACCGGACCGCCGAGCACGGGCTGGCGACGGTCGGCTACGACGACGAGGGCGTGCAGACCCAGTCCTGGGACATCGTCCGCGACGGGGTGCTCGTCGGCTACCAGCTGGACCGGGCGATGGCCCGGCAGAACGCCGAGCGGACCGGGGTGTCCCGGTCGAACGGCTGCGCGTTCGCCGACTCCTCCTCGCACGTGCCGATCCAGCGGATGGCCAACGTGAGCCTGCAACCGGTCGCAGGACGGCCCGTCGACCGAGGAGCTGATCGCCGGCGTCGACCGCGGGATCTACGTCGTCGGCGACAAGTCGTGGTCGATCGACATGCAGCGCTACAACTTCCAGTTCACCGGCCAGCGCTTCTACCGGATCGAGCACGGCCGGCTGGCCGGCATGCTGCGCGACGTCGCCTACCAGGCGACCACCACCGACTTCTGGCGGTCGATGAGCCGGGTCGGCGGCCCGCAGACCTACGTCCTGGGCGGCGCCTTCAACTGCGGCAAGGGCCAGCCGGGCCAGGTGGCCGCGGTCAGCCACGGCTGCCCGTCGGCGACCTTCCGGAACGTCCGGATCCTGAACACCACCGAGGAGGGTCGCGCGTGAGCGAGACCGCCCCGCACGTCCTGGCCGAGCGCGCCCTCGAGGCCGCGAGCGGTCCGTGCGTCGTCCTGGTCGAGACCGACACCACGGCCAACCTGCGCTGGGCCGCGAACACGCTGACCACCAACGGGCTCAGCAGCAGCCGGACCGTGACGGTGATCGCGACCCACGACAGCGGCGACGGCATCTCCTCCGGGGTGGTCCGCCGCGGCGGTGTGACCACCGACGACATCGCCCAGCTCGTGGCCGAGGCCGAGGCCGAGGCCGCCGCCGGGCCACCGGCGGAGGACGCCGCCCCGCTGGTCCCCGGCCGGGCCGACGACACGTTCGGTGAGGCGCCGGCCGACCTCGAGGTCGCCGCCCTGCAGCCGTTCGCCGACGCGCTCGGCGAGGCGGTGGGCCGCGCCGCCGGCAGCGGGCAGGAGCTCTTCGGGTACGCCGAGCAGTCGCTGTCGACGGTGTACCTCGCCACGACGACGGGGCTGCGGGCGCGGTATGTGCAGCCGTCGGGGCGGGCCGAGGTCAACGGCAAGGCCGAGGCGCGGACCCGCTCGGCGTGGGCCGCCGGTGGCGGCCGGCAGCTGGCCGACGTGGACGTCAACGCGCTGGCGGCCGAGGTCGAGGAGCGCCTCGGCTGGCAGGCCCGGCAGCTCGCAGCTCGACGCCGGGCGGTACGACACGGTCCTGCCGCCCAGCGCCGTCGCCGACCTGATGATCTACGCCTACTGGTCGGCCGGCGCGCGGACCGCCCACGAGGGTCGTTCGGTCTTCGGCCGGCCCGGTGGCGGCACCCGCGTCGGCGAGCGGCTGACCCAGCTGCCGCTGACCCTGTCGAGCGACCCGGCCGCGACCGGGCTGGAGTGCGCGCCGTACGTCCTGGCCGCCGCGAGCAGCGAGCTGGGGTCGGTCTTCGACAACGGCCTGGCCACGCCGGCCACCAGCTGGGTCGATGCCGGTGTCCTGGCCGCCCTGCCGACGACCCGCTACACCGCGCAGCTGACCGGGCTGCCCCTGCACCCGTACATCTCCAACCTCTCGCTCGCCCTGCAGGACGGCGCGAACCCGGGTGCGGACGGCGGCACCGGTGGGGTGGCGGAGCTGGTGGGCGACCTGCAGGACGGGCTGCTGCTGACCTGCCTGTGGTACATCCGCGAGGTCGACCCGCGGACCCTGCTCCTGACCGGCCTGACCCGGGACGGCGTCTACCGCGTCCAGGGCGGCGAGGTCGTCGGCGCGGTGACCAACTTCCGGTTCAACGAGAGCCCGGTCGACCTGCTCGGGCGGGTCGAGGCCGTCGGCGCCAGCGGGCCCACGACCGGCCGCGAGTTCGGGGCCTACCTGCCGCGGACGGCGATGCCGGCGTTGCGTGTCTCGGGCTTCAACATGTCGAGCGTGAGCCCCGCGTCCTGAGCCGAATCGCTCCCGCGCTCCCACCGGGGCGCCGAGCGCGTACCGTGGGCCGGGTGAGGCGCCCTCCGCCGGAGCCGGTCTACTCCGTCACCGCAGCCCGTACGGGCACGAGCGACGACCTCGCGCACCGGCAGAAGCGCTACCTCATCTCGATGAGCATCCGTACCGCCTGCTTCATCCTCGCCGTCGTGACCGGCGGCCCGATCCGCTGGGTCTTCGTCTCGGCCGCCCTGGTGCTCCCCTACATCGCCGTCGTGATGGCCAACGCCGTGGGCAGCGGCGCCGGCGCGGCCCCCACGGCGTTCGTCCCCCAGCAGCCGCAGCTCGGCTCGGCCGAGCGGCGGGTCATCGACGACGGACGGCCGGTGCCCAAGCCATGAGCCTGTCCCCCGGTGAGCCGTCGCTGGAGCTCCATCCGGGGGTCACCCTCCTGTGCAGCGCCCGGGGCTGCCGGGCGGTCGCGGTCTGGGGACTGCGCTGGAACAACCCCCGGCTGCACACGCCGGACCGTCGCAAGACCTGGCTGGCCTGCGCCGAGCACCGCGAGTCGCTGCAGGCGTTCCTGGACCAGCGGGGCTTCCTGCGCGAGACGGTGCCCGTGGCCGAGCTCGGTCCCGACAGCTGAGGGACCGCAGCGATCGGGCGATCGCAGCGAACGGGAGCCGGCCGGCTCAGCCGCCGATGGCCGACATCGGCCGGTCGGGCTGCAGGAACCCGGGGTCGTCGATGCCGTGCCCGGCCAGCTTCCCAGCCATCAGCCGGCGCATCCGGGCGGCCAGCTCGGCGTCCGTGGCGCCATCGCGCAGGGGGCCCCGCAGGTCCGACTCGGTCCGGGCGAACAGGCACGAGCGCAGCTGCCCGTCGGCCGTGAGGCGCATCCGGTCGCAGGTGCCGCAGAACGGCCGGCTGACGCTGGCGATGACACCGACCAGGGCCGGCCCGCCGTCCACCAGCCAGGTCTCGGCCGGAGCGCTGCCCCGCACCTCGCTGGGCTGGGGGGTGAGCGTGAAGCGCCGGGCCAGCCGGTCGAGGATCTCCGCCGCGCTGACCATCGACGTCCGGTCCCACGCGTGCTGGGCGTCCAGCGGCATCTGCTCGATGAACCGCAGCTGGTAGCCGCGCTCCAGCGACCAGGCCAGCAGGTCGGCGACCTGCTCGTCGTTGACGCCGCGCATCGCGACGGCGTTGATCTTGACCGGCGCCAGTCCGGCCTCCGCCGCCGCGGCCAGCCCCGCCACGACGTCGTCGAGCCGGTCGCGCCGGGTGAGGGTGGCGAACGCGGCGCGGTCCACCGTGTCCAGGCTGACGTTGACCCGGTCCAGCCCGGCTCGGGCGAGCGGCACCGCCAGCCGGTCCAGCCCCAGGCCGTTCGTGGTCATCGAGATCTGCGGCCGAGGCTCCAGCGCCGCCAGCTGGCCGACCAGCTCGGGCAGCCCGCGGCGCAGCAGCGGCTCGCCGCCGGTCAGCCGGACTCCGGTCACGCCCAGCGAGACCGCCACCGAGACCAGCCGGGTGATCTCCTCGAAGGTGAGCAGCTCCGGCTTGGGCAGCCAGTCCAGGCCCTCGGCCGGCATGCAGTACGTGCAGCGCAGGTTGCACCGGTCGGTGACCGAGACCCGCAGGTCGGTGGCCACCCGGCCGTACCGGTCCGCCAGCGCTCCCCCGGCTGCCGGAGCAGGCGGGGCCGCGGTCGGCAGGGGAAGGTGGACGGTCACCCTTGCAGCGTACGGCCCGGGTGCGGGGCCGTCTCGGTCATCGGCCGCTGCCCCGGTTACCGTCATGAGGTGAGGGAGCAGCGACGGGAGCTGGCCGGCCTGCTGGCCATCGCCGTCGTGTTCGCGGTCGCCTGCGTGTTCCTGGGCCGCTGGCAGTACCACCGGTTCGAGGCCAAGTACGCCGCCGACCACCTGATCGGCCGCAACTACCGGGCCGCGCCGGTCGCCCTCGCCACCCTGGTGCCCACGCCGACCGCCACGCTCGCCCATCACGACCAGTGGCGCTCGGTGCGGCTGGAGGGCCGGTACGACGCCGCGCACCAGGTCCTGGTCCGCAACCGGCCGTTCGACGGCTCGTACGGGTACGAGGTGCTCGTGCCGTTCGTCCCCGCCGCGGGGGGACCGGACCTGCTCGTCGACCGCGGCTGGGTCGACAACGGCCAGACCGGTGCCGCCCCGGACGCGGTGCCCCCGCCCCCGGCCGGCCCGGTCACCGTCACCGCGCACCTGCTCCCCGGCTGAGCCGCACAAGGCCGCGACCCTGCCGGCCGGGCAGTTCGCCAGCATCGACCTGGACCAGATCCAGGCCCAGACGGGGATCCCCCTGTTGCGCGCGTACGGCGTGCTGTCGCGCGAGCGGCCCACCCCGTCGACCGCCCCCGCGCTGCTGCCCGAGCCGGACGACGGCGGCTACTGGGGCGTGAACCTGTCGTACGCGTTCCAGTGGGGGCTGTTCGCGATCGGCGCCCTGGCGTTCCCGTTCGTGTTCCTGCGTCGCCGCCGGCGGCTCCAGGAGGAGGACGCGGCGGAGGCCGCCGCGGCCGCGGCCGTGGCCGCCGGCGGGTCCGGGCCGGCTCCGGTGCCGGTCGCCGTTCCCAAGCGCAAGGTCCGGATCTGGGACGAGGAGGACGGGTAGCGGGCGCGGCTCAGCCGGTCAGCACGGGTCCGCCTTCGCGCAGGCCCTGTCCCTCGAACTGCGTCGTGTAGAGGTCGGCGTAGAGGCCGCCCGCCCGCAGCAGCTCCTCGTGCCGGCCGGTCTCGACGACGCGGCCGTCCTCGACCACCGCGATCAGGTCCGCGCCGCGAACGGTGGACAGGCGGTGCGCGATGACGAGCGCGGTCCGCCCGGACAGCGCGGAGTCCAGGGCTCGCTGCACGGCGACCTCGGCCTCGCTGTCCAGGTGGGCGGTGGCCTCGTCCAGGACGACCAGACCGGGCGACTTCAGCAGCAGCCGGGCGATCGCCAGGCGCTGCTTCTCCCCGCCGGAGAGGCGGTGGCCGCGGTCGCCGACGACCGTGTCCAGCCCCTGCGGGAGCGAGGAGACGAGCTCCCAGATCTGCGCCGACTCCAGCACGTGGCGCAGGTCGGCCTCGGTCGCGTCGGGCCGGGCGTAGAGCAGGTTGGCCCGGATCGTGTCGTGGAACATGTGGGCGTCCTGGGTGACCACGCCGACGGTCTCGCGCAGCGAGTCCAGGCTCACCGTGCGCAGGTCCAGCCCGTCCAGCCGGACCGTCCCCGTGGTCGGGTCGTAGAGCCGGGCGACGAGCCCGGTGATGGTCGTCTTGCCGGCTCCGCTCGGGCCGACCAGGGCCACCAGCTGCCCGGGCTCGATGTGCAGGTCGACGCCGTGCAGCACCTCCCCGCCGCCCTTGCGGTCGCCCGCGGAGACCAGCTCCAGCGACTCCAGGGAGACCTCGTCGGCCGAGGGGTAGGAGAAGTGCACGTCGTCGAGGTCGACCCGCACCGGGCCGGCGGGCAGGGCGACGGCGTCCGGCGCCTCGACCACCAGCGGCCTCAGGTCGAGCACCTCGAACACGCGCTCGAAGGACACCATCGCGGTCATCACGTCGACGCGGACGTTCGACAGCGCGGTGATCGGCCCGTAGAGCCGGCCCATCAGCGCCGCCAGCGCGAGCAGCGTGCCGACGGAGAACTCGCCGCGCACGGCCAGCACACCGCCGACGCCGTACACGAGCGCGGTCGCCAGGCTGGCCACCAGCAGCAGCGAGGTGTAGAAGACGCGGCTGTTCATCGCGATCCGGACGCCGGCGTCGCGCACTCCGGCCGCGCGCTCGCGGTACTCCCGCTCCTCCTCGGCCGGGCGGCCGAACAGCTTGACCAGCAGGGCGCCGGCGACGTTGAAGCGCTCGGTGGTCCGTCCGCCCAGCTCGGCGTTCAGCTGCATCTGCTGGCGGGTGAGCGCCGCCAGCCGCCGGCCCATGAAGCGTGCCGGGAGCAGGAAGACCGGCACCAGCACGAGGCTGGCCAGCGTGATCTGCCAGGACAGGTAGAACATCGCCCCGGCCACGAGGACCAGCGAGACGAGGTTCGACACGACGCCGGACAGGGTCGAGGTGAAGGCCTGCTGAGCGCCCATCACGTCGCTGTTGATGCGGGACACCAGCGACCCGGTCTGGGTGCGGGTGAAGAACGCGATCGGCTGCCGCTGCACGTGGACGAAGACCTCGGTGCGCAGGTCGTAGATCAGCCCCTCGCCGACCCGGGCCGAGAACCACCGCTGCACCAGTCCGACAGCGGCGTCGACCACCGCGATGCCGGCGACGACCAGCGCCAGGGCGACGACCACACCGGAACGGCGCGGGGTCACGCCGTCGTCGACGATGGACTTCAGGATCAGCGGGACGGCGACGGTGAGCGCGGAGTCGAGGACGGCCAGCGCCAGGAAGCCCGCGATCGGCCGCAGGTACGGCCGCGCGTACGACGCCACCCGGCGCGTGGTCCCGGGCTTCAGGCGCTGGTTGGCCACGTCCTTGTCGCGGGTCAGACCCCGCATCTGCAGGTAGCCGTTCATCGCCATCCGTACGCCAGCCTCTCCTCGACCTCACCCGCGAGCGCCGCGGGGCGGCGTCATCACCCTGCCCAACGCCTCCGACAGCCGAGGCCATTCCGGACCAGGCCCGCGGTCAGCCCCCGGCGAGGGCGCGCAGCCGCCGGGCCTGCGCCGCCCGCTCGGCCGCCTGCTGCTCGCTCGGCGACCGGCCGGCGGCTCCGCGCAGCAGCGCCAGCGTCTCGCGGAGGGCACCCTCGGGCGCCGCGAGGAGCGCGTCGACCAGGTCGCCCACGGTGCCGTCCAGCTCCGCCTCGGGGACGGCGGCCGTGGCCAGCCCGACCGCCACGGCCTCGGCCGCACCCACCCAGCGCCCGGTCGCGCAGATCTCCAGGGCCCGGGAGTAGCCGACGCAGGCCACGAGCGGCGCCGTGCCGGCCAGGTCGGGGACCAGCCCGAGGGAGGTCTCCCGCATCGCGAACCGCGCGTCGTCCGCCACCACCCGCAGGTCGCAGGCCAGGGCCAGCTGGAAGCCGGCGCCGACGGCGCTGCCGCGGACCGCGGCGACCGTGACGGCCGGCACCTGGGACCACCAGGTGAAGGCGGACTGGAACCCGGCGATCGCCGCGTCCAGCTCGGCGTCCGGCATCGCTGCGAGGCCGGCCAGCGTCGACTCCCCCGGCACGCCGTCCGGGGTGAACATCGCGCGGTCCAGCCCGGCCGAGAAGGACGGCCCGGCCCCGCGCAGCACCACGACCCTGACCTCGTCCGGGAGGGTCCGGCCGACCGCGGCCAGCGCCCGCCAGGTGGCCGGCGTCTGGGCGTTGAGCTGCTCCGGCCGGTCCAGCGTGACGGTCAGCACCGGCCCGCGCCGCTCCGCCCGTACCTGCCCCGCCTCGAGCGCCGCACCGAGCTCGGGGTCGATCACGCCGGCGAGGCTACCCGCCCCGAGCCGCACGAGAGGGCTAGGCGAGCGCGACCAGGTCGGCGTAGTCGGCGCTCCAGTGGTCCTCGACGCCGTCCGGCAGCAGCAGGACCCGCTCGGGCTCCAGGGCGTGCACCGCCCCCTCGTCGTGCGTGACGAGCACGACGGCGCCGCGGTACGACCGCAGCGCGGACAGCACCTCCTCGCGGCTGGCCGGGTCGAGGTTGTTCGTCGGCTCGTCGAGCAGCAGCAGGTTGGCGCCCGAGACGACGAGCGTGGCCAGCGCGAGCCGGGTCTTCTCCCCGCCGGACAGCACGCCGGCCGGCTTGTCGACGTCGTCGCCGCTGAACAGGAACGAGCCGAGCACGTTGCGCACGCCGGTGTCGCCCAGCTCGGGCGCGGCCGACCGCATGTTCTCCAGCACCGTGCGGCTGGTGTCGAGCGTCTCGTGCTCCTGCGCGTAGTAGCCGAGCCGCAGGCCGTGGCCCGGGCGCGACCTCGCCGGTGTCGGGCGGGTCGATGCCGGCCAGGATCCGCAGCAGCGTGGTCTTGCCGGCGCCGTTGAGCCCGAGCACGACGACCTTGGCTCCCGCGGTCGATGGCGAGGTCGACGTCGGTGAAGATCTCCAGCGACCCGTACGACCGGGACAGGCCCTCGGCGGTGAGCGGCGTACGCCCGCACGGCGACCGGCTCGGGGAAGCGGAGCTTGGCCACCTTGTCGCTGACCCGCTGGTCCTCCAGCCCGGCCGAGCAGCCGCTCGGCGCGGCGGGCCATGTTCTGCGCGGCGACGGCCTTGGTGGCCTTGGCCCGCATCTTGTCGGCCTGGGCCATCAGGGCGGCGGCCTTCTTCTCGGCGTTGGCCCGCTCGCGGTGGCGGCGGCGCTCGTCGGTCTCGCGCTGCTGCAGGTAGTTCTTCCAGCCGACGTTGTAGACGTCGAGGGCGGCCCGGGTCGCGTCGAGGTGGAAGACCCGGGTCACGCAGGCCTCGAGCAGCTCGACGTCGTGGCTGATGACGACCAGCCCGCCCTTGTGGTTGCGCAGGAACTCCCGCAGCCAGGCGATCGAGTCGGCGTCGAGGTGGTTGGTCGGCTCGTCGAGCAGCAGCGTCGGCGCGCCGGAGAACAGGATCCGGGCCAGCTCGACCCGGCGGCGCTGACCGCCGGAGAGCGTCCGCAGCGGCTGGCCGAGCACCCGGTCCGGCAGGCCCAGGCTGCTGGCGATGCGAGGCCGCCTCGGCCTCGGCGGCGTACCCGCCCTCGGGCGGAGAACGTCGCGTCCAGCCGGGCGTAGCGCTCCATCGCGGCGTCCCGCGTCTCGTCGTCCGCGCTCGCCATCGCCCCCTCGGTCTCGCGCAGCTGGCGCAGCACGGTGTCCAGCTCGCGGGCGGACAGGATCCGGTCGCGGGCGAGCACCTCGAGGTCACCGGTGCGCGGGTCCTGCGGGCAGGTAGCCGACCTCGCCGCTGCGGGTCACCGTGCCGGACGCCGGCTGGGCCTCCCCGGCCAGCACCCGGGTGAGGGTCGTCTTGCCGGCTCCGTTGCGGCCGACGAGGCCGACCCGGTCGCCCGGGCCGACCCGGAAGGTGGCGTCGTCGACCAGGATCCGGGAGCCGGCGCGCAGCTCCAGACCGGTGGCGGTGATCACGGGGGGAAGGGCCTTTCGCAGACGATGGAGGAGGGGCCAGGGGTGCCGGGCGGGAAGCTGCCGGGCGGGTCCGCGGCTAGTCCGTCGTCGGGTTCACACCACCTAGTCTACGCAGCGTGAGCTTCAACGAAGGCGCCACGCTGGACCCCGGCCAGGCGGTCTCCGGCGGCGGGGGCGGCCGGCTGTCCGGCGGCATGCTGCCGATCGGCGGTGGTGTCGGCGGCCTGGTCCTGCTGGTCGTCGTCGTCCTGCTGCAGAGCCTCGGTGGCGGCACGAGCTCCACCGCCCCGGGGCTCGGGACCGGCACGGGCACCGGGCCCGACCTCAGCGTCTGCCACACCGGCGCCGACGCCAACCGGTACTCCCAGTGCCGGATCGTCGGGACGGCCAACAGCGTCCAGGCCTACTGGGCCTCCGCCCTGCCGGCGTTCGGGAAGCGCTACACCGACGCGACGGTCGTCATCTACAGCGGGAGCACGGAGTCGGCCTGCGGCACGGCCTCCAACGACGTCGGGCCGTTCTACTGCCCGCTCGACAAACGGGTCTACATCGACCCCTCGTTCTACGACGAGCTGACCAGCCGGTTCGGGTCCAGCGGCGGCGCGCTGGCCCAGGAGTACGTCGTGGCCCACGAGTACGGCCACCACGTCCAGGACATCCTCGGGCTGCTCGACCGGGCGCAGCAGGACCCCCAGGGCGCGAGCAGCGGCAGCGTGCGGACCGAGCTGATGGCCGACTGCCTGGCCGGGGTCTGGGCCAACCACGCGGCCGCCACCAAGGACGCCAACGGCCAGACGCTTCCTGGAGCCGCTCACGAAGTCCGACATCGCCGCCGCCCTGTCGGCCGCGGCCGCGGTGGGCGACGACCACATCCAGAAGCTGTCGAACGGCACGGTGAACCCCGACACGTGGACCCACGGCTCCTCGGCCGAGCGGGACCGCTGGTTCACGACCGGCTACCAGAGCGGCGACCTCGGCCACTGCGACACCTTCTCGGCCAAGAGTCTCTAGCCGGAGTCTCCAGCCGGAGTCCAGCCGGAGTCTCCAGCCGCGGTCGTCGCCCGCAGGACGACGCCGGAGGGCCGTACGACACAATCGGCCGCATGACGACGACGGCCGACAGCGTGACCATCGGGGGATCCGGCGGCGACGCCGGTCCGGAGCTGCTGGACGAGGTGCGCCGCCAGGTGCTCGGCGAGGGCCGGAAGCTGGACCAGCAGCAGGTGCTGCGGGTGCTGCGCACCGGCGACGAGATCCTGCCGGACCTGCTCGCGCTCGCGCACGAGGTCCGGATGGCCTTCAACGGCCCGGAGGTCGAGGTCGAGGGCATCGTCTCCCTCAAGACCGGCGGCTGCCCGGAGGACTGCCACTTCTGCAGCCAGTCCGGCCAGTTCAGCTCCCCCGTCCGCTCGGTGTGGCTGGACATCCCGGAGCTGGTGCGGGCCGCCGTGCAGACCCGGGCCACCGGAGCCAGCGAGTTCTGCATCGTGGCCGCCGTCCGCGGGCCCGACGACCGGCTGATGGGCCAGATGCGCGAGGGCGTCGCCGCCATCCGCGCGGCCGTCGACATCCAGGTCGCGGCCTCGCTCGGCATGCTGACCCAGTCCCAGGTCGACGACCTGGTCGACATGGGCGTGCACCGCTACAACCACAACCTCGAGGCCGGCCGGTCGTACTTCCCCCAGGTCGTGACCACCCACTCGTGGGAGGAGCGCTGGGAGACCTGCCGCATGGTCAAGGACTCGGGGATGGAGCTGTGCTGCGGCGGCCTGGTCGGCATGGGCGAGACGCTCGAGCAGCGGGCCGAGCTGGCCGCCCAGCTCGGTGAGCTGGAGCCGCACGAGGTGCCGCTGAACTTCCTGAACCCGCGCCCGGGCACGCCGTTCGGCGACCTGCCGGTGATGAGCTCCGCGGACGCCCTGCGCACGATCGCCGCCTTCCGGCTCGCCCTCCCGCGCACGATCCTGCGCTACGCCGGCGGCCGCGAGCTCACCCTGGGCGACCTGGGCACCCGCGACGGGCTGCTCGGCGGCATCAACGCGGTCATCGTCGGCAACTACCTGACGACGCTGGGCCGCGACCCGCGCGAGGACCTCGAGCTGCTGGCCGACCTGCGGATGCCGATCAAGGCGCTGAGCTCCTCGCTGTGAACGGCTCCCCGGACAGCTCGGCGGCCGCGTACTGCGGCCGCTGCGGGGGCCCGTCCTGCGACGGCCCACACGAGGACTGCGCGAGAGCCCTCGCGCTCGAGCCGCCTCGGTACTGCGCGCACTGCCGCCGCCGGATGGTCGTCCAGGTCACCCCGGGCGGGTGGACCGCCCGCTGCGTCGAGCACGGCAGCGAGGCCCGCTCGACGTGGGCCTCGTGATGAGCCCCGAGGGGTCCCGGCCGGACCCGAGCCCCTTGCTGGCGTTCGACCGCGAGCACGTCTGGCACCCGTACTCCTCGGCGGCCGAGCCGGCCACGTCCTACCTCGTCGAGTCCGCGGCGGGTGTCCGGCTGCGGATGCGACGGCCGGACGGCACGGCGCTCGAGGTCGATCGACGCGATGTCGTCCTGGTGGTGCGCGATCCACGGGTACGCCGTGCCGGAGCTGGACGCGGCCGCCGTCAGCCAGCTCGGCCGGATGAGCCACGTGATGTTCGGCGGGCTCACCCACGAGCCCGCGCTGGAGCTGGCCCGGCGGCTGCTCGAGCTGGCGCCGCGCGGGCCGGCCGGCGACGCGCCGCTGCAGCACGTGTTCTTCGCCGACTCGGGCTCGGTCGCGGTCGAGGTCGCGCTCAAGATGGCCTGGCAGGTCCACGCCGCCGCCGGCCGGCCGCGGCCGGCGCTGTTCACGATCCGCGGCGGCTACCACGGCGACACGTTCGCGCCGATGAGCGTCTGCGACCCGGTCAACGGCATGCACACGCTGTTCGAGGGCGTCCTGCCCCGCCAGGTGTTCGCCCCCCGGCCCCCCGCCGGGCTGGACCGGCCCGAGGACGACCCGGAGCTCGTGGCCTGGGAGCGGGCGACCCGCGCGCTGTACGCCGAGCACGCGGACCAGGTCGCCGCGGTGGTCGTCGAGCCGGTGCTGCAGGGCGCGGGCGGCATGCACGTCTACAGCCCCTACGTCGTCCGCGTGCTGGCCGACCTGGCCCGCGACCACGGCGCGCTGCTCGTGCTGGACGAGATCGCGACCGGGTTCGGCCGGACCGGCGCGCTGTGGGCCGGCGACCGGTGCGAGGTGGTGCCCGACATCCTGTGCGTCGGCAAGGCCCTGACCGGCGGCTACCTCAGCCTGGCCGCGGTGCTCTGCACCGCAGGACGTGGCCGAGCGGGTCAGCGCCGGTTCGGCCGGTGGCCTGATGCACGGGCCGACGTTCATGGCCAACCCGCTGGCCTGCTCCATCGCGCTGGCCAGCCTGGACCTGTTGCAGCGCAACGACTTCCGGACCCAGGTGGCGGAGATCGAGGAGCGGCTCCTGCGCGGTCTGAAGCCGGCGACCGACCTGCGCTCCGTGGCGGACGTCCGCGTGCTCGGTGCGGTGGGTGTCGTCCAGCTCCGCGAGCCGGTCGACGTGGCCGCCGTGACCCGCGCCGCCCTGGACCGCGGCGTCTGGGTGCGGCCGTTCCGCGACCTCGTCTACACGATGCCGCCCTACGTGACGGCGCCGGGCGACCTGGACGCGATCACGACGGCCGTGGTCGGCGCGGTCGAGCAGGTGCACGGCTGATGGCGGGGTTCCTGGACGACCTCGCCGGCCGGGCGGCGGCCCGGGAGCGGGCCGGACTCACCCGCCGCCTCGACGTCCGGCCGGCTGTCGCCGACGACCACGCGCTCGACCTGGCCGGCAACGACTACCTGGGGCTCGCGCGGCACCCCGAGGTCGTCGCGGCGGCTGCCGCGGCCGCTCGGCAGTACGGCGCCGGGGCGCGCGCGTCGCGGCTGGTCACCGGCACGCTGCCCGTGCACGCCGAGCTCGAGGCCGAGCTGGCCCGGTTCCTCGGGTTCCCGACGGCACTGGTCCTGTCCACCGGCTACCAGGCCAACCTGGCCGTGGTCGCCGCGCTGGCCGACGCCACGGCGCTGGTGGTGTCCGACGCCCACATCCACGCCTCGCTGATCGACGGCTGCACGGCTGTCCCGCGCCGAGGTCGCGGTCAGCCGTCACAACGACGTCGAGCACGTGGCCGAGCTGCTCCGGACCCGCCGCCGGGAGCGGGCCGTGGTGCTGGTCGAGTCGGTCTACAGCGTGGACGGCGACGCCGCGCCACTGGCCGAGCTGGCCGAGCTCACCCGGGCCCAGGACGCGGTCCTGGTCGTCGACGAGGCGCACGGTCTCGGAGTCACCGGCCCGCTCGGGCGCGGCGGGTGCGCGGCCGCCGGCATCGCGGGCGCGGACCACGTCGTCGTGACCGCCACCCTGTCCAAGTCGCTCGGCGCCCAGGGCGGCGCGGTGCTCGCCCACCCGGCGGTGCGCGAGCACCTGGTCAACACGGCCCGGCCGTTCGTCTTCGACACGGGGCTGGCCCCGCCGTCCGCGGGCGCGGCGGCCGCCGCGCTCCGCCTCCTGGCCGGCGACCCCGAGCTCCCGCGCCGGGTGCGGGCGCACGCCGCGACGCTGGCCGACGCCTGCGGCGTCCCCGTGCCGGCCGGTGCCGTCCTGTCGGTGCCCATGCCCGGCCCGCGGGAGGCGCTCGCCGCGGTCGCCACCTGCGCCGAGCACGGCCTGCGGGTCGGGTGCTTCCGGCCGCCGTCGACCCCGGACGGCAGCTCGCGGCTGAGGGTCACGGCGCACGCCGACCACAGCGAGGAGGACGTCGCCCGGGCGGCGGCGGTCCTCAAGGCGGTCACGGCGTGAGCCCGGCCCGCGTCGTGGTGGTCACCGGCACCGGGACCGAGATCGGCAAGACCGTGACGACGGCCGCCCTGGCCGCTGCCGCCGTCGCGGACGGCCTGGAGGTCGCGGTCGTGAAGCCGGTGCAGACCGGCCTGGCCGACGATGAGCCGGGCGACCTGGACGCCGTCGCGGGGCTGACCGGCGTCACCCGCCGCCACGAGCTGGCCCGGTTGCCGGACCCGCTGGCTCCGGACACTGCCGCGCGCCTGCGGGGTCGCTCCCTGCCGACGGTTGCCGAGCACGCGCGACGCGTGGCCGAGCTGGCCCGGGCCGGCGACGTGGACCTGGTGCTGGTGGAGGGCGCGGGCGGGCTGCTGGTCCGGCTGGACGCCGCCGGCGGCACCATCGCCGACCTGGCCGCACTGCTCGCCGCCGCGGACCTGGACGTGCAGCTCGTGGTGGTGGCCGCGCCCGGCCTGGGCACCCTCAACCACTGCGCGCTCACCGCGGAGGCGATCCGGCACCGGGGGCTGCGGTGCGCGGGCATCGTGGTGGGCAGCTGGCCGCAGCCACCGGAGGAGCCCGACCTGGCCATGCGCTGCAACCTGGAGGACCTGCCGTCGGTCACCGGGCTCCCGGTGCTCGGGGTGCTGCCGGCGGGGGCGGGGTCCTGGCCGGCTGAGCGCTTCCGGCGCGAGGCGCCGGGCTGGCTGGCCGCCTCCCTGCGCGCGGCCGGCTGACGGCTCAGCCCCGGTCCGCCGCCTGCCGGTCGCGCCACTCCCGGTCCAGCAGGGCGTAGACCAGCTCGTCGGTCCACTCGCCCTTGATCCACTCGTTCTGGACGAGGTGGGCCTCCCGGCGCATGCCGAGCTTGCGCAGCACCGCGGCCGAGGCGTCGTTGCGGGCGTCCAGCCGGGCGATCATCCGATGGGCCTGCAGCTGCTCGAAGGCCAGGTCGAGCAGCGCCAGCGACGCCTCGGTTGCGTAGCCGCGGCCGTGGTGGGCGGGATGCAGGATGAAGCCGAGCTCGCCACCGCGGTGCTGGTCGCTCGCCCAGTGCAGGGTCATGTCCCCCACCACGTGCCCGACGTCGTCGGGGACGACCGCGAGGACCAGTCCCTCGCCCTCACGGGCGATGCTGCCCCGGCCGCGTACCCGCTCGAAGCGGGCCGGGAACGTCTCGCGCGTGTACGGCCCCATCGGGATGTACTGCGTCACCTCGGCACTGGACCAGTACTCCAGCGCGTCGTCGAAGTCACCGGGCTCGTACGGCCGCAGGGCCAGCCGCTCGGTCCGGATCGGGTACTCGGGGGCCAGCACCCGGTCAGGATAGAAGGGCCGGCTACGGCTCCCGGACGGTGACCAGGAGCGCCCGGCTGCGGGCCGCGGCCTCGCGCAGGACGGCCAGCCTCGGGTCGGGGACGTCGAGGTGCCGGGCCACCCCGAGCGCCCGCGCGGTGCCGAGGGCCGGCTCGGCCAACAGCCCCTCGACCAGGGGCCGGTCGCCGCCGGTGACCAGGACCGCGGGGGTCTCGGTCAGCACCAGCCCGGCCCAGGCCTGCGCCGCGGACCGGACCAGCTCGCGGGCCTGGCCCTCACGACGGCGGGCGAAGCGCTGCTGGGACCAGCCACCGGCGGCCGTCCGGGACTGCACGTAGCGGCTGCCCACCTTGGAGGCGAGCAGCCGCGCGCCGCAGGCCAGCCCGACGGCGTACCCCCCGCGCCGGAGCAGCACCAGGGCCGTCGGCGTCTCGCGCGCGGCGTGGTCGGCCAGCCGCCGCACCAGGTCCTCGTCCGACCCGCCGGGCGGCGGTGAGAAGGGCAGCAGGGGCCGCACGACGGCGACGGCACCGCTGTCGCTGTCGAGGCGCAGGCCGTCGTCGGTGACGCCCGCCCGGGTGCCCGGGTGCGAGGCGGCGTACCGATCGACCCAGCCCGGCAGCCGCTCGGGGGCGACCTCGACCGTCCGCGTCACCATCGGGAGCGTCCGCGCCACGCCACGCGACCACTATCCCGCCCCCGACACCGAGCCGCACCGAGCCGCACCGAGCCGCACCGCGCACCGCGCGGTCAGCCAGTTGAATCATCAACGGTCGCCACTGGCGCCACGCTTCCCCAACCTGCTCCGAACCGGCTCTGCTCTGCTCCCCCGGGGGGAGCAGAGCAGAGCGAGTTCGGACGAAGGTGGTGCGGGCGCGGGGCCGCGAGCTCCGATTTTTTTTGCGGGTCGGGGTCAGACGTTGAAGCCGAGCGCCCGCAGCTGCTCGCGGCCGTCGTCGGTGATCTTGTCCGGCCCCCACGGCGGCATCCAGACCCAGTTGATCCGGTGTCCGGTGACCAGTCCGTCCAGCGCCTGCGCCGTCTGGTCCTCGATCACGTCGGTCAGCGGGCAGGCGGCGCTGGTGAGGGTCATGTCGATGACCGCGTGCTGGTTCTGGTCGATGGTGATGCCGTAGATCAGGCCGAGGTCGACGACGTTGATGCCGAGCTCGGGGTCGACGACGTCGTGCAGCGCCTCCTCCAGGTCGGCGACGTTCGGCGGCGTCGGCGTCTTGGCCGTCTCGGTCATGCGTTCTCCTTCGTCGTCGCCGGGATCCCGGCGAGTGCTCCGCTCATCAGCAAGGCCTCGGTCAGCGCGGTCCAGCCCAGCAGCGCGCACTTCACGCGCGCGGGGTACTTGGCCACGCCCTGCAGGGCGACCGCGTCGCCCAGGACGTCCTCGTCCGGCTCTCCGTCCCGTGAACGCACCATCGCCCGCACCGCTTCCCCGGTCCGGACGGCGTCGTGGACCGGACGGCCGATCACCAGGTCGGTCAGGACGGACGTCGAGGCCTTGCTGATCGCGCAGCCCTGGGCGTCGTACGACACGTCCGGTCACCACCGCGTCCTCGCCGCTCCCGCTGAGCTGCAGGCGCAGGGTCACCTCGTCGCCGCAGACCGGGTTCACCTGCGAGACCTCGACGTCGTACGGCGCGCGCAGCCCGGCGTGGTGGGGGGCCTTCGCGTGGTCGAGGATCAGCTCCGCGTACAGGTCCATCAGGTCTCCAGCCCGAACACTGCGGGCACCCGGTCGAGCGCGTCGAGCAGCGCCGCGACGTCGTCGACCCCGTTGTACGGTGCGAAGGACGCGCGGGTGGACGCGGCCACGCCGAACCGGCGGTGCAACGGCCAGGCGCAGTGGTGCCCGACCCGCACCGCGACCCCGGCGTCGTCCAGCACCTGCCCGACGTCGTGGGCGTGCACGCCCGTCGACCACGAACGCCACCGCCCCGGCCCGCCGGCTGCGGTCGGCCGGCCCGAGCACCCGCACCCACGGGCGCTCGGCCAGGCCGTCGAGCAGGGCGTCGGACAGCGAGACCTCCTGGGCGGCAACGCGATCCATGCCCAGCTCGCTGAGGTACTCGACCGCGGCATGCAGGCCGACGGCCTGGGCCGCCATCGGCACCCCGGCCTCGAACCGCTGCGGCGGCGGGGCGTACGTCGAGGCCTCCATGCGGACCGTCTCGATCATCGAGCCGCCGGTGAGGAACGGCGGCATGGCCGAGAGCAGCTCGTGGCGGCCCCAGAGCACACCCACGCCGCTCGGGCCGAGCATCTTGTGGCCGGAGAACGCCAGGAAGTCGACCCCCAGGGCCTCGACGTCGACGGCCAGGTGCGGCACCGACTGGCAGGCGTCGAGCACGACCAGTGCGCCGACCTCACGGGCTCGGGCGACGAGCGGCTCGACCGGGTTCAGCGTGCCGAGGACGTTCGAGACGTGGGTGAAGGCCAGGACCTTGGTCCGCTCGGTGACGACCGTGGCGAGACCGGCCAGGTCGAGGGTGCCGTCGTCGGTGAGCCCCAGCCAGCGCAGGGTCGCGCCGGTGCGGCGGCACAGCTCCTGCCAGGGCACCAGGTTGGCGTGGTGCTCCATCTCGGTGACCACGACCTCGTCGCCCGGGCCCAGGACGAACCGGGCGGCCGCCGGGTCGGGCGAGGCGGCCGCGTTGCTCATCGCGTAGGCGACCAGGTTGATCGCCTCGGTGGCGTTCTTGGTGAAGACCACCTCGTCGTCCCCGGCACCGATGAACCGGGCCACGGCGGACCGGGCCGTCCTCGAACGCGTCGGTCGCCTCCTCGGCCAGCTGGTGCGCGCCACGGTGCACCGCGGCGTTGTGCAGCTCGTAGAACTCGCGCTCGGCGTCCAGCACCACGGTCGGCTTCTGCGACGTCGCTCCCGAGTCCAGGTAGACCAGGCGCCGGCCGTCCCGCACGGTCCGGCCCAGGATCGGGAAGTCGCCGCGGACGGCCGCCAGCTCGGCCGCGGTGAAGGCACCGCGGTCGCCGAGCTCCGCGGCCGTCCGCTCCGACGTCAGCGTCATCTCAGGCGTTCGCCCCCGCGAACCGGTCGTAGCCCTCGGACTCGAGGCGGTCGGCCAGCTCGGGCCCACCCTCCTCGACGACGCGGCCGTCGACGAAGACGTGCACGAAGTCGGGCTCGATGTAGCGCAGGATCCGGGTGTAGTGCGTGATCAGCAGCACGCCGACCTCGCCGCCGGCCCGGACCCGGTTGACGCCCTCGGAGACCACCTTGAGCGCGTCGACGTCGAGGCCGGAGTCGGTCTCGTCGAGGATCGCGATCTTCGGCCGGAGCAGCTCGAGCTGGAGGATCTCGTGGCGCTTCTTCTCGCCGCCGGAGAAGCCCTCGTTGACGTTGCGGTCGGCGAACGCCGGGTCCATCCGCAGGTCGCCCATCGCGGACTTGACGTCCTTGACCCACTGCCGCAGCGCCGGGGCCTTGCCGTCGACCGCGGTCCGCGCCGTCCGCAGGAAGTTCGAGACGGTGACGCCCGGGATCTCGACCGGGTACTGCATGGCCAGGAACAGCCCGGCGCGGGCCCGCTGGTCGACGGTCATCGCCAGCACGTCCTCGCCGTCGAGGGTGACGGTGCCGCTGGTCACGGTGTACTTCGGGTGCCCGGCGATCGAGTAGGCGAGGGTCGACTTGCCCGACCCGTTCGGGCCCATGATCGCGTGCGTCTCCCCCTGGCGGACGGTCAGGTCGACGCCGCGCAGGATCTCCTTCGCGCCGTCGGGCGTGTCGTCGTTCACCGAGACGTGCAGGTCCCGGATCTCCAAGGTGGCCATGCGGTTCAGTGCTCCTTCACAGCGTCGAGCTCAGCGGATGTCGGACGCGCTCAGCGGCGCGTCCAGGTCGACGAGGACGGTGCCGTCCTCGATCGCGTACGGGGTAGACGGCGACCGGGCGGATCGCCGGCAGGCACGGTCGGCTCGCCGGTGCGCAGGTCGAAGCGCGAGCCGTGCAGCCAGCACTCGATCGTGCAGCCGTCGACCTCGCCCTCGGAGAGCGACACGTTGGCGTGCGAGCAGGTGTCGTCGACCGCGTGCACGTCGCCGTCCTCGTCGCGGACGACGGCCACGGTGGTGTGGCCGAGGCGCACCGGCGACCGCACCGACCTCGGGCAGCGCGTCGAGCCGGACGGCGGGCTGGAAGCTCACGAGGCCGCCTCCGCCCGGGGCGCCGCGCCCATGGAGGAGGCCAGCTCCTCCTCGATCTCGCGCAGCAGCCGCTCCTGAGCTCGGGCACGCCGATCTGCTGGACCAGCTCGACGAAGAAGCCGCGCACGACGAGCCGGCGGGCCTCGTCCTCGCGGGATGCCGCGGGCCTGCAGGTAGAACAGCTGCTCGTCGTCGAAGCGGCCGGTCGCCGAGGCGTGCCCGGCGCCGGCGATCTCGCCGGTCTCGATCTCCAGGTTCGGCACCGAGTCGGCGCGCGCGCCGTCGGTCAGCACCAGGTTGCGGTTGAGCTCGTAGGTGTCGGTGCCCTCGGCGTCGGCCCGGATCAGCACGTCGCCGACCCAGACCGTGTGGGCCGACTCGCCCTGCAGGGCGCCCTTGTAGGTCACCCGGCTGCGGCAGTTCGGCTCGGCGTGGTCGACGAACAGCCGGTGCTCCAGGTGCTGGCCGGCGTCGGCGAAGTACAGGCCGAGCATCTCGACGTCGCCGCCCGGGCCGGCGAAGGTCGACGGTCGGGGTGATCCGGACGACGTCGCCGCCGAGGGTGACCACGACGTGCTTGAGCATCGCGTCGCGGCCGATCCGGGCCTGGTGCGAGGACAGGTGCACGGCGTCGTCGTCCCAGTCGGCCAGGCTCACGACGGTGAGGTTGGCGCCGTCGCCGACGAGCAGCTCGACGTTGTCGGCGAGGGTCGCGCTGCCCCGGTGGTCGAGGACGACGACGCCCGTCGAGAACGGCTCCGGCGTCGACGACGAGGTGCAGCGTAGGCCGCGCCCTCCTTGCCCTGGCCGGTGCACGCGTGACGTACGTCGGCCGGCGGGCCACGGTCTCGCTTCGGGAAGGTCACGCACGGTGCGCCTGCTCGAACGACGACCACGCCTGCGCCGCCACGCGGTCGCCCGGCCGGCCGGTGCGGCCGATCCGCGCGTCGTCGCGGCCGACGGTCTCGACGACGCGTCTGCTCGGCCGCGTCGACCTCGACCAGGACGCCCGGCGCCGGCGACGGCGCTGCCGTCGTGCAGTCCGCGGACGCGGTCGAGCGGGGTGAACCGCCAGTCCTCCTCGCGGCCGGTCAGGACCGGGAAGTCGGCGACGTCGTACGACGTCGGGCGCTCGGCCCGCGACTGGCGGGGAACCGGCGAGCCGGGGCCGTGCGAGTGCGGTCGGGCCTGGCTCTGCGGTCACCTCGCCGTCACCCGACGGCTCCTTCCATCTGCAGCTCGATCAGGCGGTTCAGCTCGAGGGCGTACTCCATCGGCAGCTCGCGCGCGATCGGCTCGATGAAGCCGCGCACGATCATCGCCATGGCCTCCTCCTCGGTCAGGCCGCGGCGACATCAGGTAGAAGAGCTGGTCCTCGCTGACCTTGGACACGGTCGCCTCGTGGCCCATCGACACGTCGTCCTCGCGGACGTCGACGTAGGGGTAGGTGTCGGAGCGGCTGATCTGGTCGACGAGCAGCGCGTCGCAGCGCACCGTGCGAGGCGCTGTGGTGCGCGCCCTCGTGGACCTGCACCAGCCCGCGGTACGACGTGCGGCCGCCGCCGCGGGCGACCGACTTGGACACGATCGAGGACGACGTGTGCGGCGCGGCGTGCACCATCTTGGCGCCGGCGTCCTGGTGCTGGCCCTCGCCGGCGAACGCGATCGACAGCGTCTCGCCCTTGGCGTGCTCGCCGAGCAGGAAGATCGCCGGGTACTTCATCGTGACCTTGGAGCCGATGTTGCCGTCGATCCACTCCATGGTCGCGCCCTCGGCCGCGGTCGCCCGCTTGGTCACCAGGTTGTAGACGTTGTTCGACCAGTTCTGGATCGTCGTGTAGCGCACCCGGGCGTTCTTCTTCACGATGATCTCGACGACCGCGGAGTGCAGCGAGTCGCTGGAGTAGATCGGCGCGGTGCAGCCCTCGACGTAGTGCACGTAGGAGCCCTCGTCGGCGATGATCAGCGTCCGCTCGAACTGGCCCATGTTCTCGGTGTTGATCCGGAAGTAGGCCTGCAGCGGGATGTCGACGTGCACGCCCTGCGGCACGTAGATGAACGAGCCGCCCGACCAGACCGCGGTGTTGAGCGCGGCGAACTTGTTGTCCCCGACCGGGATCACCGAGCCGAAGTACTCCTGGAACAGCTCCGCGTGCTCGCGCAGGCCGGTGTCGGTGTCGAGGAAGATCACGCCCTGCTCCTCCAGGTCCTCGCGGATCTGGTGGTAGACGACCTCCGACTCGTACTGCGCGGCGACGCCGGAGACGAGGCGCTGCTTCTCCGCCTCGGGGATGCCCAGCCGGTCGTAGGTGTTCTTGATGTCGGCCGGGCAGGTCGTCCCAGGTCGCGGCCTGCTTCTCGGTCGAGCGTCACGAAGTACTTGATGTTGTCGAAGTCGATGCCGGACAGGTCCGCGCCCCACGCGGGCATCGGCTTCTTGTCGAACAGCCGCAGGCCCTTGAGCCGGTTCTTCAGCATCCACTCCGGCTCGCTCTTGCGGCGCGGAGATGTCGCGGACGACGTCCTCGGACAGGCCGCGGCGCGCCGTCGCGCCGGCGGTGTCGGCGTCGGCCCAGCCGTACTCGTAGCTGCCGATGCCCTGCAGCTGCGGGTTCCTGGCCTCGATGTCAGCGGTGGTCATCGCTGTCCTTCCCGTGGTCGGGCTGGTCGGTGCTCTGGAGGTGGTGCGGGTCCGTGGGCGTGCCGGAGTCGGGGACGTAGGTCGTGCAGACGTGCTCACCGTGGGCAAGCGTCGCGAGGCGCTGGACGTGCCCGCCGAGCAGCCGGGCGAACACCTCGGTCTCGGCCTCGCAGAGCTGGGGGAACGCCGCGGCCACGTGCTGGACCGGGCAGTGCCCCTGGCACAGCTGCGTGCCGCCGGCGCCCATCGGTCGGGCGCTGGCGGCGTAGCCGTCCGAGGACAGCGCCGAGGCGAGCGCGTGGGTCCGGTCCGCGACGTCGCCGCCGGCCGCCGGCGACGACCGGGGCGTAGCGCGCCTCCAGCTCGCAGCACCCGGGACTCGGCGAACCGCTCGACCGCCTGCGGCCCCAGCCTCCTCGGCGAGGAACCGCAGCGCCGAGGCGGCCAGGTCGTCGTAGGCCGAGCGCGAGCGCCGCGTGCCCGCCGTCGGTCAGGACGTACGCCCGCGCCGGGCGGCCGCGACCGCGGGGCCCGTGCGGCGGACGCCTCGATCGTGCGGACCAGGCCGCTCGGCCTCGAGGATGTCCAGGTGGCGACGGACGGCGGCGCTGGTCAGGCCCAGCCGCTCGGCCAGCTCGCTGGTCGGTCACGGGGCCGAGCTCGGAGACCGCGCGCGCGACCCGGCCGCCCGTCGGGGCGGGCCGCGAGAGCAGCACCGGCGATATTCACAACAGCAGTGTCACGTAAATAGCGGGCCGTCGCAAGGAAGGCTCGCCTAACCCGCGCCGGGCCACCGGGCACGGGCTCTGCAGCGCGGCCGCCGACCTACACTCGCCGGGTGCCCTCCGACGTCGACTCATGCGTCGAGCTGCGCGGGCTGGTCAAGCGCTACGGGCAGGCCCGGGCGGTCGACGGGCTCGACCTCACCGCCGCTCGCGGGCAGATCACCGCCGTGCTCGGCCCGAACGGCGCGGGGAAGACGACGACGGTCGAGATCTGCGAGGGGCTGCGGCGCGCGGACGGCGGCACGGTCCGGGTGCTCGGCCTGGACCCGGCGGTGGACGGCACGGACCTGCGGCCACGGGTCGGGGTGATGCTGCAGGACGGCGGGCTGCCCGCCGGCGCCCGCGCGCTGCCCCTGCTGAACCGGGTCGCCCGCTTCTACGCCCGCCCGCACGACGTCGACGCGCTGGCCGAGCGGCTGGGCATCACGGCGTACGGTGCGACGCCGGTCCGCCGGCTGAGCGGCGGGCAGCGGCAGCGGCTGGCCCTGGCCCTGGCCCTGGTCGGGCGGCCGGAGCTGGTGTTCCTGGACGAGCCGAGCGCCGGGCTCGACCCGCAGGCCCGCCTGGCCGTGTGGGACCTCGTCCGCGAGGCGCGCGACGCCGGCACCAGCGTGCTGATGACCACGCACGCCATGGACGAGGCCGAGCGGCTGGCCGACCGGGTGGCGATCCTGGCGGGCGGCCGGCTGGTGGCCTGCGGGACGCCCGCCGAGCTGACCCACCGGGGCCAGAGCCTCGAGGACGTCTACCTCGACCTCACCGGGCGGGCCCTGTCGTGACCGTGGACCGGCTCGACCTCGCTCCCGCGCCCGGCGCCGCGCCGGCCCGGCAGCGGGTGCTCGCCCAGGCCGGCGGCGAGGTCGCGGTGCTGATGCGCAACGGCGAGCAGCTGCTGGTCGCCGTGGTGCTCCCGGCCCTGGTGCTGGTCGGTCTGGTGCAGGCGCACTCCCCCGACCTCGGAGCGGCCCGCCGGGTCGACGTCGTCACGCCGGGCGTCCTCGCGCTCGCCCTCATCTCCTCCGCCTTCACCGGGCAGGCCATCCAGACCGGCTTCGACCGCCGCTACGGCGTGCTCCGCCTGCTCGGCAGCACCCCGCTCGGCCGCACCGGGCTGCTCGCGGCCAAGGCGCGTCGCCGCCCTGACGGTCATCGCCGTCCAGGTGGTCGTCCTCGGCGGGGTCGGGCTGCGCCGAGGGCTGGCATCCCGCACCTGCTGGGCGCTGCTGCCGGCCGCCGTGCTCCTCGTGGCCGGCGCGGCCGCCTTCGTGGCGCTGGCCCTCGCTGCTGGCCGGGCTGCTGCGGGCCGAGGCCGTCCTGGCCGTCGCCAACCTGGTCTGGGTGCTGCTGCTCGCCGGCGGCGCGGTGGTCGTGCCCGGCGCGGTGCCATGCCCTCGACCCTGCGGCCGGCTGGCGCCGTACCTGCCGTCGGGCGCGCTCGGCGACGGCCTGCGCGACCGCGCTCCAGCACGGCCGGCTGGACCTCGCGGCCCTGGCTCGTCCTGCTCGCCTGGCTCGCGGCGGCCGCCGCCCTGGTCGCCCGGACCTTCCGGTGGACGAGCTGACGTGCCTGCCTCGAAGCCGGCCGCTCGCGACCGGTCTCGCGGCTGCGCTGCTGAGCCCGCTGGATCGCGTGGCCGGCGGCTGCTGGTCGCCAACGTCGTGGTCCAGGTGGGGATCGTCGTGACCGGCGGCGTGGTCCGCCTGACCGGCTCGGGCCTGGGCTGCACCACCGCGCCCGAGTGCACGCCGGGCTCGATCCTGCCCGTCGCGCACCACAACCGCGGCGCTGCACACCGCCGTGGAGTTCACCAACCGGCTGCTGACGACCGATCGTCGGTGATCGTCGCGCTGCTCACCGCGATCGCCGTCCTGCGTACTCGGCCGCCGGGCGCTGCGCCGGTGGGCGTGCTGCCCCTGCTGCTCACCTTCGCCCAGGCCGTGCTCGGCGCGATCACCGTACGCACCGGGCTCAACCCGGGCACGGTCATGGCCCACTTCCTGCTCTCGATGGTGCTGATCGCGGTGTCGACCGACCCTGCTGGTGCGCTACGGCGAGGCCGACGGACCACCGCGACCCCTCGTCCGCCCGGAGCTCGGCGCTGCTGGCCCGCGGCCGCCGCGGTCCTGCTCGGCGGCGTCCTCGTCGCCGGCACCGTGGTCACCGGCGCCGGCCCGCACGCCGGGCGACGCCCACGACCCGCCGCGGTTCCACCTGGACCTGCGGCTGGTCAGCTGGCTGCACTCGGACCTGGTGCTGGTCTTCTGCCGGCCTGCTGCTCGCCCTCGCCCTGGGGCTGCGGCTGGTCGACGGCCCCGCGCGCGGCCCGGCGGGCCGCCGTCGCGGCTGGTCGGGCTGACCGTCGCCCAGGGCGGTGATCGGCTACACGCAGTACTTCACCGGGCTGCCGACCGGTCCTGGTCGGGCTGCACATGCTGGGCGCGTCCTCCTGGTCGTCGCGATGACCCGCGCCCTGCTCGCCCTGCGGGCGCGTACGCCCTGACCCCCCGCCGATGGTCGTGGCCGTCAGAACCGGATGTGTGCCCGGAATGTCCCCGGCGAACTCCGGTTCGACGGCCAAACCCGGGTCGACGGCTCAGGAGCAGTGGGGGTCAGACGTGGACGAGGCGTCGACCGCGACGGCCACGAAGAGCACCGTCAGGTAGAGGTTCGTGCCGTGGAAGAGCTGCATCGGCTTCAGCAGCGCGCCCGTGCACGCCGCGGTCGGCCCGCGCCTTCAGCTGGTGGGCCTGCACGAGCAGCAGCGACACCCGCGACGAGCGGCGACGACCGGGTAGATCAGCCCGGTGTGCGCGACCGGCCACAGGGCCAGTGAGGCGAACACGGTCGCCCAGGTGTAGGCGACGATCTGCGCGGCTGACCGTCCGCTCGCCGGCCACCACCGGCAGCATCGGCACGCCGGCCGCGGCGTAGTCCTCGCGGTAGCGCATGGCCAGGGCCCAGGTGTGCGGCGGCGTCCAGAGGAACACCACCAGGAACAGCACGAACGGCGCCCAGGCCAGGCGGTCGGTGACCGCGGTCCAGCCGATCAGCGTCGGGAAGCATCCGGCGATGCCGCCCCAGACGGTGTTCTGCCAGGTCCGGCGCTTGAGCACCATCGTGTAGACGAGGACGTAGAACGCGTTGGCGCGCCAGCGCCAGCAGCGGCCGACAGCCAGTTGACCGCGAGCCCCAGCCACAGCGTGGCCACCACGCCGAGGACGCGCGCCGAAGACGAGCGCGGCGTGCGGGGCGACCTCGTGGGCCGGGCAGCGGGCGGCGACGGGTGCGGCGCATCCGCTGGTCGATGTCGCGGTCGAGGTAGCAGTTGAGCGCGTTGGCGCTGCCCGCGGCCAGCGTGCCGCCGACCGAGCGTCGCGACGACCAGGCCGACGGCGCGGCACCCCGCGGGCGGCCAGGAACATCACCGGCAGCGTGGTGACGAGCAGCAGCTCGATGATCCGCGGCTTGGTCAGCGCGACGTACGCCGCGAGCCGCCCGGCCAGCGCCGGACGCGAGGTCGCGGCGAGTCGCGAGCCGTCCTGCTGCGCATCCAGCGGCCGCGTGCGCGGCTCGGTCGTCGTCATCGCGTCCTCGGGTCCGCTCGTTGCGCGGCGCGCCGCAACTGTACCTCCGGGCAACCGGTCAGCCGTGGCGGCCGGGCAGACGCCGGCTAGCGTCGCCGGCATGTCTGGGCAGCGGCTCCCGGTCGTCGTGGTGGGCGCCGGACTGGCCGGCCTCGCCGCCGCCCGGCGGCTGCTCGGCCGGGCCGCCCGGTCCGTGCGTGCTCGAGGCCGGCGACCGCCCGGGCGGCCGGGTCGCGCACCGACGTGCGTGGACGGCTTCCGGGTCGACCGCGGGTTCCAGGTGCTCAACACCGGGCTACCCCGAGCTGGCGCCGGGCCCTCGACCTGCGCCGCCCTCGACCTGCGGCCGTTCGTGCCCGGCGCCCTGGTCCGCACGGCGTCCGGCAGCCACCTGGTGGCCGACCCTCGGCGCCATGCCCCGGGCTCTGCTGTCCACCCTGCGGGCTCCGGTCGGCACGCTGCCGGACAAGCTGCGGGTGGCCCTGGCCTCGGCCGACCTGGCCGCTCGGCCCGGCGCGGCGCGCACCGGCGCCGGGCAGAGCACGCTCGGCGCGCTGGCAGGGCCGGGGTCTGTCGCCGCGGTTCGTCGAGGCTTCCTGCGGCCGTTCCTGTCCGGTGTCCTGCTGGAGGACGAGCTGGCGACCTGCAGCCCGGTTCAGCGACCTGGTCTGGCGCTCGTTCGCCCGCGGGACGATCGGCCGTCCCCGCCGCGGGCATGGGCGCGATGCCGCGGCAGCTCGCCGACGGGCTCCCGCCGGGGCACTGGTCCGCTACGGGCGGTGGTCGAGCACGTCGCGGCCGCGGCGAGGTCTGGACGGCGGACGGCCCGCTCGCCGCCGCGGCGGTCGATCGTCGCCGCCGACCCGGTGACCGCGGCCCGGCTGCTCGGCGGCCGAGCCGCCGCGGATGCGCGGCGGTGACGACGTGGTACCACGCCGCGCCGCGACGCGCCGTTCCCGGAGCCCGCGCTCGTCCTCGACGGCAGCCGGCCGCACGCCGATCGTCAACTCGGTCGTGCTGACCAACGCGGCACCGTCGTACTCCCCCGACGGCCGGGCGCTGGTCGCCACCTCCGTCCTCGGCGTCGGCGCACCGTGAGCGACGCGGAGCTGCGCGAGCACCTGTCCTGGCTCTACGGACCGACTACCGCGGGCTGGGAGCTGATCGCCGAAGTCCGGTGTGCCGCAAGCCCTTCCGGCCTACCCGCCGGCGTCGCCGCTGCGCCGGCCGGCCCGGCCGGACGTCCGGCGTGTACGTCGCCGGCGACTGGCGCGACACCCCGTCGATCCAGGGCGCGCTGGTGTCCGGCCGCCGGGTCGCCGACGCCTGCAGCGCTGGGCTGCGGACGCCTCCCCGCAGCCGGGACTAGGCTCGTCACGGAGTCGAAGCACCGTCCAGAGCCGGAGCCCGAGGACCCATGCGCGTGACCGCACGCCGCCGTCCGGCCGGTCGGCGCAGACCACATCTCGATCGAGACGAAGGGTGTGCCCCGTGACCGATCAGGCCACCAGCGACGCTCCCGGGGCACCGCCCGGACGGGACCCCTCGCTGGCCCTGCCGGTCGCCGAGCAGGCCGGCTGGACGCGACGTCGACGTCCGCGCCGTGGACACCGTGCGGGTGCTCGCCGCCGACGCCGTGCAGAAGGTCGGCAACGGCCACCCCGGCACGGCGATGAGCCTGGCCCCGCTGGCGTACCTGCTTTCCACCAGGTGATGCGGCACGACCCCAACGACGACCAGTGGCTGGGCCGGGACCGGTTCGTGCTCTCCTGCGGTCACTCCAGCCTGACGCTCTACATCCAGCTCTACCTGTCCGGCTACGGGCTGGAGCTGGACGACCTGGAGGCGCTGCGGACCTGGGGCTCCAAGACGCCCGGCCACCCGGAGTACCGGCACACCCGCGGCGTCGAGATCACCACCGGCCCGCTCGGCCAGGGCCTGGCCCACGCGGTCGGCATGGCCTGGGGCGCGCGCCGCGAGCGCGGCCTGCTCGACCCCGACGCCGACCCCGGGCAGAGCCCGTTCGACCACCACGTCTACGTGCTTGCCTCCGACGGCGACCTGATGGAGGGCGTGACCAGCGAGGCCAGCTCGCTCGCCGGCCACCAGGAGCTGGGCAACCTCGTCCTGATCTACGACCAGAACCACATCTCGATCGAGGACGACACCGACATCTCGTTCAGCGAGGACGTCGCCCAGCGCTACGACGCGTACGGCTGGCACACCCAGACGATCGACTGGCGGACGCCCGGACGGCTACGTCGAGGACGTCGACGCCCTGCTCGCGGCGATCGAGGCGGCCAAGGCCGAGACCGGCCAAGCCGTCGATCATCGTGCTGAACACGATCATCGGCTGGCCGGCGCCGACCAAGCAGAACACCGGCAAGGCGCACGGCTCGGCCCTCGGCGACGAGGAGGTCGCGGCCACCAAGCGACTGCTCGGCTTCGACCCCGACCAGACGCTTCGAGGTCGACGACGACGTGCTCGCCCACGCCCGCGAGGTCAGTCGACCGCGGCGCGCGGCTGCACGCCGAGTGGCAGCCGCGGTACGAGAAGTGGCGCGCGGACAACACCGAGCGCGCGACGCTGCTGGACCGGCTGCTGGCGCAGGAGCTGCCCGAGCGGCTGGACCGACGCCCTGCCGACCTTCGACCGCCGACCCGAAGGGCATCGCGACCCGCGCGGCGAGCGGCAAGGTGCTCGCCGCGCTCGCGCCGGTGCTGCCCGAGCTCTGGGGCGGCTCGGCCGACCTGGCCGAGAGCAACAACACGACGATGAGCCGGTGAGCCGAGCTCGATCCCGACCGACCGCCAGACCAAGGACTGGACCGGCGGCCCGTACGGCCGGACCATGCACTTCGGCATCCGCGAGCACGCGATGGGCTCGATCCTGGGCGGCATCTCGCTGCAGTCGCTGACCCGCGCCTACGGCGGCACGTTCCTGTGCTTCAGCGACTACATGCGCCCGGCGGTCCGGATCGCCGCGCTGATGAAGCTGCCGGCGATCTACGTGTGGACGCACGACTCGATCGGCCTGGGCGAGGACGGTCCCGACCCACCAGCCGGTCGAGCACCTCGCCGCCCTGCGCGCGATCCCCGGCCTGGACGTCGTCCGCCCGGCCGACGCCAACGAGACGGCGGTGGCCTGGCGGACGATCCTGCAGCACCACGACCGTCCGACCGGCCTGATCCTGTCCCGGCAGAACCTGCGCATCGTCGACCGGACCGACGGCTCGCACGCGCTCGGCCGACGGCGTGGCCAGGGGCGCCTACGTCCTGGCCGAGGCCGACGGCGGCACGCCCGAGGTCATCATCGTCAGCACCGGATCCGAGGTGCAGATCGCCCTCGACGCGCGGAAGCTCGCTGCAGGAGAGCGGGATCGCGACCCGCGTGGTCTCGATGCCGTGCCGTGAGTGGTTCGACGCCCAGGACCAGTCGCTACCGCGACGAGGTCCTGCCGCCGTCGGTCAAGGCCCGCGTCAGCATCGAGGCCGCCGTCGCCCAGGGCTGGCGCGACATCGTCGGCGACGCCGGGCGGATCGTCAGCCTCGAGCACTACGGCGAGTGGCCGACCAGGCGACCCTCTACCGCGAGTTCGGTCTCACCGCCGAGGCAGTGGCCGACGCGGCCCGAGACAGCATTGCCACCATCGACGGGAGTGACTCATGACTGACCCACTGGCCGACCTCAGCGCGGCCGGCGTCTCCATCTGGCTCGACGACCTGTCCCGCGAGCGGATCGCCAGCGGCAGCCTGCAGCGGCTCATCGACGACAAGCACGTCGTCGGCGTGACCACGAACCCCTCGATCTTCGCGGCGGCCCTCGCCCACGGCGAGGCGTACGACGCGCAGGTCCGCGAGCTGGCGGCCAAGGGCGCCGACGTCGACCGGGCCGTCTTCGAGATCACGACCGAGGACGTGCGGCAGGCCTGCGACATCTTCACGCCGACCTGGGAGGCCACCGGCCATCAGGACGGCCAGGTCTCGATCGAGGTCGAGCCCGGGCTGGCCCACGACGCCGACGGCACGGTCGAGCAGGCCAAGCAGCTGCGCGCGGCGGTGGACCGCCCGAACGTCCTCATCAAGATCCCGGCCACGCTCGAGGGCCTGCCGGCGATCACCCGCACGCTGGCCGAGGGCATCAGCGTCAACGTCACGCTGATCTTCTCCCTCGACCGCTACCGCGGGGTGATGAACGCGTTCCTGACCGGTCTGGAGCAGGCCCGCGAGGCGGGCAAGGACCTGTCCGAGATCCACTCGGTCGCCTCGTTCTTCGTCTCCCGCGTCGACACCGAGATCGACCAGCGGCTGGACCAGCATCGGCACCGACGAGGCCGAAGGCGCTGAAGGGCAAGGCCGGCGTGGCCAACGCCCGGCTGGCCTACCAGGCGTACGAGGAGGTGTTCTCGACCCCGCGCTGGCAGGTCCTGGCCGACGAGGGCGCCCGGCCGCAGCGCCCGCTGTGGGCCTCCACCGGCGTCAAGGACCCGGCCTACTCCGACACCCTCTACGTCACCGAGCTGGTCGCGCCCAACACGGTCAACACCATGCCGGAGAAGACGCTCGACGCGGTGGCCGACCACGGCGAGGTCACGCGGCGACACGGTGACCGGCAACTACGCCGACGCCGCCGCAGGTGCTGGACGGCCTGGCCGCGCTCGGCATCTCCTACCAGGACGTCGTCGAGACGCTGGAGAGCGAGGGCGTCGTGAAGTTCGAGAAGAGCTGGTCCGAGCTCCTGACCGACGTGCAGTCCCAGCTGAGCGCGGCCAAGGGCTCCGCGTGAGCCCTGCGGGCGGGGCGGCGGTCGAGCTGACCGTCGTCGTCCCCGACCAGGCGGCGTACGACGACGCGGTCGAGCGGCCTGGTCGGTGACCGGGTCGCGAGCCGGCTGAGCGCGCAGGACAAGACGCTGTGGGGGCCGGACGCCGAGGACGAGGCCGGCAAGCGGCTGTCCTGGGTCGGGCTGGCCGAGTCGTCCCGGCCACTCGTCGCGGAGGTCGCCGCCCTGCGCGAGCGGCTGACGTCGGCCGGCGCCGACCACGTCGTGCTGTGCGGCATGGGCGGCTCGTCCCTGGCCCCGGAGGTCATCTGCGCGACCGCCGGCGTCGAGCTGACCGTGCTGGACTCCTCCGACCCCGACTACGTCGCGGCCGCCCTGGCCGACCGGCTGGAGCGCACCGTCGTCGTGGTCTCCAGCAAGTCCGGCAGCACGGTCGAGACCGACAGCCAGCGCCGGGCCTACGAGCAGGCGTTCACGCGACGCGGGCATCGACCCGGCCCAGCGGATCGTCGTCGTCACCGACCCCGGCTCGCCCCTGGACGAGGTCGGCCCGGGAGGCCGGCTACCCGTCGATCAACGCCGACCCGGACGTCGGCGGCCGCTACTCCGCGCTGACCGCGTTCGGCCTGGTGCCCAGCGGCCTGGCCGGGGCCGACATCGGCGGCCTGCTCGACGACGCGGCCGCGGTCGCCGGCGCCCTGCACGAGGACAGCGAGCAGAACCCGGGGCTGCGGCTCGGCGCCCTGATCGGCCTGGCCGCGAACGGCGGCGTCGACAAGCTGGTCCTGGCCGACGCCGGCTCGGGCATCGACGGCTTCGGCGACTGGGCCGAGCAGCTCATCGCCGAGTCCACCGGCAAGCTCGGCAAGGGCGTGCTGCCGGTGGTCGTCGAGGACGTCGCACGCCCCCAACTTCGACCCCAGCACGCGCCGACTCGGTGCTGCGCCACGATCGGCGTCCGGCAGCACCGACGCGCGACCAGCGGCTTCTCGGTCACGGTCTCGGGCCCGCTCGGCGGCCAGATGCTGCTGTGGGAGTACGCCGTGGCCGTCGCCGGCCGGGTCATCGGGATCAACCCGTTCGACCAGCCGGACGTCGAGAGCGCCAAGGCCGCGGCCCGCGGGCTGCTGGACAGCTCCTCCGAGCCCGACCCCGCCGACTTCACCGACGGCGGCATCGAGGTGCGGGCGCACGCCCGGCCTGCTGGACGGCGTGCGACACCGTCGAGGGTGCCGTGGCCGCCCTGCTGGCCGCGCTCGACGACGACCCGCGGCTACCTGGCGGTCATGGCCTACCTGGACCGCACGCAGGACGCCTCCCTCGCCGGTGTCCGGGCGCCGCTGGCCCGGCGTACCGGCCGGCCGGTCACGTTCGGCTGGGGGCCGCGCTTCCTGCACTCGACCGGTCAGTACCACAAGGGCGGCCCGCCGACCGGCGTGTACCTGCAGATCACCGGCACCCCGCAGGCCGACCTCGAGGTGCCCGGGCGGCCGTTCACCTTCGGCAGCTTCATCTCGGCCCAGGCGGCCGGTGACGCGCAGGTCCTGGCCGGTCACGGCCGGCCGGTGCTGCGGCTGCACCTGACCGATCGCGCCGCCGGGGTGGCCCGGCTGACCGAGCTGCTCGGCGCGTCCGGCGAGGCGACTGCATGAGCCCCGCCGTCGTGCGGCAGAACCACAACCCGCTGCGCGACCCCCGGGACAAGCGCCTCCAGCGGATCGCCGGGCCCTGCGGGCTGGTGATCTTCGGGGTGACCGGCGACCTGGCCACCAAGAAGCTCATGCCGGCGGTCTACGACCTGGCCAACCGGGGCCTGCTGCCGCCGGGCTTCGCGCCTGGTCGGGTTCGCCCGGCGGGACTGGGCCGACCAGGACTTCGGCAAGATCGTGTACGACGCCGTCCGGCAGTACTCCCGGACGCCGTTCCGCGAGGACGTCTGGAAGCACCTGGCCGAGGGCATCCGGTTCGTTCCCGGCGACTTCGGCGACGACGACGCGTTCGACCAGCTGGCCGAGACCGTCCACGCGCTGGACGCCGAGCGCGGCACGGGGGGCAACCACGCGTTCTACCTGTCCATCCCGCCGCGCTTCTTCGCCGACGTCTGCGAGCAGCTGTCCCGCTCGGGGCTGTCCGCACCCGGCGCCATGACCAGTGGCGCCGGGTGGTCATCGAGAAGCCGTTCGGCCACGACCTGAAGAGCGCCCGCGAGCTGGACGCCATCGTCTCCCAGCGTCTTCCCCGCCCGACGCCGTCTTCCGGATCGACCACTACCTGGGCAAGGAGACGGTCCAGAACATCCTGGCGCTGCGCTTCGCCAACCAGATGTTCGAGCCGATCTGGAACGCCAACTACGTCGACCACGTGCAGATCACGATGGCCGAGGACATCGGGGTCGGGCGGCCGGGCCGGCTACTACGACGGCATCGGCGCCGCCCGCGACGTCATCCAGAACCACCTGCTGCAGCTGCTGGCCCTGACCGCCATGGAGGAGCCGGTCTCCTTCGAGGCCCAGGACCTGCGCACCGAGAAGGAGAAGGTGCTCTCCGCCGTACGGCTGCCCGGCGACCTGGCCAAGACGCACGGCCCGCGGGCAGTACGCCGCGGGCTGGCAGGGCGGGGAGCAGGTCGTCGGCTACCTCGAGGAGGACGGCATCCCGAAGACCTCGACCACCGAGACGTTCGCCGCGGTGAAGCTCGAGATCGACACCCGGCGCTGGGCCGGCGTGCCGTTCTACCTGCGCACCGGCAAGCGCCTGGGCCGCCGGGTCAGCGAGATCGCGGTCGTGTTCAAGCGGGCGCCGCACCTGCCGTTCGAGCGGACCGCCACCGACGAGCTGGGCCAGAACGCCCTGGTCGTCCGCGTCCAGCCCGACGAGGGCGTGACCATGCGGTTCGGCTCCAAGGTGCCGGGCACGGCGATGGAGGTCCGCGACGTGACGATGGACTTCGGCTACGGGCACGCCTTCACCGAGTCCTCGCCCGAGGCGTACGAGCGGCTGATCCTCGACGTGCTGCTCGGCGACCCGCCGCTGTTCCCGCGGCAGGCCGAGGTCGAGCTGTCCTGGAAGATCCTCGACCCGATCGAGGGTCACTGGGCCCGCAGCGGGCAGCCCGGAGCAGTACGAGTCGGGCGGCTGGGGGCCGCGCTCGGCGCACGCGGATGATGGCGCGCGACGGCCGGGTCTGGAGGATGCCGTGATCGTCGACCTGCCGGGCACCACGACGTCGGCCATCAACCGCAAGCTGGTCGACCTGCGCGAGGGCGGCGGCACGATCGCCCTGGGCCGCGTGCTGACCCTCGTCATCGTCACCGGCGAGCGCGAGGCCGAGCTGGCCATCGACGCGGCCAACAGCGCCAGCCACGAGCACCCCTGCCGGGTGATCGTCGTCGTCCAGGGCACCAAGCGCGGCGTCGACCGGCTGGACGCCCAGATCCGGGTCGGCGGCGACGCCGGCGCGAGCGAGGTGCTCGTGCTGCGGCTGTACGGCGCAGCTGGCCGCTCCACGGCGACAGCGTCGTGCAGCCGCTGCTGCTGCCCGACTCCCCCGTCGTCGTCTGGTGGCCGGGCGAGCCGCCGGCGGCGCCGGCCGAGCGACCCGATCGGCCGGATGGGGCACCGCCGGATCACCGACGCGCGAGGCCAAGGCAGCCGCGCAAGGAGCTCGACCCGGCTGGCCAAGGTCTACCAGGCCGGGGACTCCGACCTGTCCTGGACCCGGCTGACCATCTGGCGCGGGCTGCTGGCCGCCGCGCTGGACCAGCCGCCGTACGAGCGGGTCGACCACGTCACCGTCAGCGGCGCCTCGGACAGCCCGAGCACCGACCTGCTGGCCGGCTGGCTGGCCGAGTCGCTGCGCTGCCCGGTGCTGCGGACCCGCACCACGGCCGGGACCGGCATGTCCAGCGTCCGGATGGAGCGGCGCAGCGGCAACATCGACCTGGTCCGGGCCGACAGCCCGGTGGCCACGCTGCTGCAGCCCGGGCAGCCGGAACGCCGGATCGGGCTGCACCGCCGCAGCATCGCCGAGTGCCTGGCCGAGGAGCTGCGCCGGCTGGAGACCGACGCGATCTACGAGGCGGCGCTGACCCGCGGGCTGGAGGCGCTGGCCGCACACCCGGTCCAAGTACCGGCGAGCGCAGGCCATCGCCGAGGGCGAGGCGCCCTCGATCGCCAAGGCGCACGCCGGCTCGCCAGCGCCGAGCGGCAGGCCGCCCGGGCGTCGCGGCGCGGCCAAGCGGGCCGAGCCGGCCGCCAAAGCGAAGAAGGCGACCGGCCAGCGAAGTCCGCGCAGAAGACGGTGACCACGGCAGCCACGAAGACCAGCACGCAAGGCCACGACGACGAAGGCCAGCGGCGACGAAGGCGCACGGCCACGAAGGCCGGCAAGAAGGCCGCCGGCCAGCGCACGGCGGCCCGCCGTGACCGCCGCCCCGAGCGTCGTCGTCCACCGGGACGCCCAGCTGCTCGCCGAGGCCGGCGCGGCCCGGCTGGTCACCCGGCTGGTCGACGTCCAGACGCTCCCGGGGCGCGGCCTCGGTCGTCCTGACCGGCGGCACGCATGGGCTCGGCCATCCTGGCCGCGGTGGCCGCCTCCCCGGCCCGGGACGCGATCGACTGGTCGCAGCTGGACGTGTGGTGGGGCGACGAGCGGTTCCTGCCGCGGGGCGACCCGGACCGCAACGAGACGCAGAACCGCGCGGCGCTGCTGGACCGGGTGCCGCTCGACCCGGCCCGGGTGCACGCCATGCCCGGTCCGGACGGCCCGGACGGCGACGACGTCGACGCGGCTGCCGCGTCGTACGCCGACGAGCTGGCCGCGGCCGCGTCGGGTAGCGAGCCGACACCGATCTTCGACGTGCTGCTGCTGGGCGTCGGGCCGGACGCCCACGTGGCCTCGCTGTTCCCGGAGGCGCCGGCGCTCTACGAGACCGAGCGGACCGCGATCGGCGTCCGCGAACTCCCCCAAGCCTCCGCCGACCCGGATCTCGCTGACCATGCCGGTGCTGCGGCGGGCCGAGGACGTGTGGTTCCTCGTGGCCGGTGCGGACAAGGCCCAGGCCGTCGGCCTGGCGCTGTCCGGGGCGGGCGAGGTGCAGGCGCCGGCCGCCGGGCCCCGCGGACGCCGGGCGACGCTGTGGCTGCTGGACCGGGCGGCGGCCCGGGCCGTGCCCCCTGCGCTGATCCGCCCCTCCAGCCCCTGACCGGTCGGCCCCAGCACCCCCGGATCGGGGACGCAGGGGCTGGCCGGTCGTCGCGGGGTCAGCGGATCAGGCCGCGTCCGCGCAGCTGCTGCAGCGCCTCGGTCAGGATGGCCTCGCCGTCGGCGTCGCTGCGCCGCTCCTTCACGTAGGCCAGGTGGGTCTTGTACGGCTCGACGCGCGGCGGGGCCGGCGGAGCCTCCTGCGACTGGCCGGCCGGGAAGCCGCAGCGCGGGCAGTCCCAGGTCTCGGGGATCTGCAGCCCCTGCTCCTCGGCGAAGCTGGGCCGGGTCTCGTGGCCGTTGGCGCACCAGTAGGAGACGTACGACCCGCGGTGCGGCCTCACCGCGCTCGGCCTCGCCCATCGGTCCGGCGCCGACCCGGCTCCCTCGGATCGCATTGCCACTGGCCACTGTGCTGTCTCCCGGTCTGTTCGTGCTGTGCAGTTTGGCTGTCTGGTGCTGCTGGTACGGCTGCGGCGGGTCCGGGCTCAGCTGTAGCGCTGGATCAGGCCCAGGCCGACGATCGAGGCGACCCAGAGCAGGCCCAGCGCGATCGGTGAACCGGTCGAGGTTGCGCTCGGCGACCGAGGAGCCGCCGACGCTGGACGTGACGCCGCCGCCGAACATGTCGGACAGGCCGCCGCCCTTGCCCTTGTGCAGCAGCACCAGCAGCGTCAGCAGCAGGCTGGCGATCACCAGCACGACCTGCAGCGCGATCTTCAGTGCAGTCACGAACCCGTCCGTCTCTCGGGCAGCGCTCGCTGCCGTCTCGTCCTCGGTGGTGGTCCTGCCTGTCGCCCAGGGTACGACACCGGGCGGCTTCGACGGCCCGTCAGCGGGGCGTCGCGCTCAGTTCCGCGCAGTGGCTCAGGCGGTGACGCACCCGGTCGGCCGATGACTCAGCCGCTCACCGAGCCGGTCACGTGGTCGCGGTAGCGGCAGATCGCGGCGAACTCCTCGGCCTGCAGGCTGGCCCCGCCGACCAGCGCGCCGTCGACGTCGGTCTGGGCCATGATCGCGGCGATGTTGCCCGGCCTTGACCGAGCCGCCGTACAGCACCCGGGTCGCGCGCCGCCTGCTCCGTCGACCAGAGCTCGCCCGAGCCGGCGCCGGATCGCCGCGCAGACCTCCTGGGCGTCCTCCGGCGTCGCGACCTCGCCGGTGCCGATCGCCCAGACCGGCTCGTAGGCCACGACCAGGTCGGCGCCCTGGTCGGCGCTGACGCCCTCCAGGGCGGCCGTCGAGCTGCCCGAGCGGTGTACTCGACCTGCTCGCCCGCCTGGCGGACCGGCAGGCCCTCGCCGACGCACAGCGATGGGCGCGCAGGCCGTGCCGCAGCGCGGCCTTGCACCTTGGCGTTCGACCTCGGCGTCGTCCTCGCCGTGGTACTCCCGCCGCTCGCTGTGGCCGACGAGCGACGTAGGTGCAGCCGAGCTTGGCCAGCATCGGCGCCGGAGACCTCGCCGGTGTAGGCGCCCGCGTCGTGCGACGGAGAGGTCCTGCGCGCCGTACCGGATCTCGAGGTGGTCGCCCTCGACGAGGGTCTGCACGGTGCGCAGGTCGGTGAACGGCGGCAGCACCGCCACCTCGACGCCGCCGAAGTCGTGCTTGGCGTCCTTCAGCGTCCAGTCCAGCTTCTGCACCAGGTGGGCCGCCTGCTGGTGGTCCAGGTTCATCTTCCAGTTGCCCGCCATCAGCGGGACGCGCGGCGTGCGCTTGGCCATCGGTCGTCGTCGGCGCTCAGTCGCTCGAGGACCGCGAGGCCGGGCAGCGTCTTGCCCTCGAGGTACTCCAGGCTGGCCCCGCCGCCGGTCGAGATGTGGCCGAAGTCGCTGTCGGCGAAGCCGAGCTGGCGCACGGCCGCGGCGAGTCGCCACCGCCGACGACGGTGAGGCCGTCGACCTCGGTGAGCGCCTGGGCGAGGGCCCGGGTGCCCTCGGCGAACGGCGCCATCTCGAACGCCCCCATCGGGCCGTTCCAGAACACCGTCCGCGCGTCGGCGAGCGCCGTCGGCGAACAGCTGCGCCGAGGCCGGCCCGATGTCCAGGCCCATCCGGTCGGCCGGGATCGCGTCGACCGGGACGACCTCGTGGCTCGGCGTCGGCGGAGAACGCCGTCGGCCGCGACGACGTCGGTCGGCAGGACGATCTCGACGCCGGCGCTCGCGCGCCTGGTCCAGGTAGCCCTTGCACCGTGTCGATCTGGTCGCGCCTCGAGCAGGCTCGTGCCGACCTCGATGGCCCTGGGCGGCCAGGAAGGTGAACACCATCCCGCCGCCGACCAGCAGCCGGTCGGCCGTGCCGAGCAGGTTGTCGATCACCGCGAGCTTGTCGGAGACCTTCGCGCCGCCGAGCACGACGACGTACGGCCGGTCCGGGTCCTCGGTCAGCCGGCGCAGCACGTCGACCTCGGTGAGGACCAGACCGCCGGCCGCGTGCGGCAGCCGCTGCGCGACGTCGTAGACGCTGGCCTGCTTGCGGTGCACGACGCCGAAGCCGTCGGAGACGAAGGCGTCGGCGAGCGCGGCGAGCTGGTCGGCGAACGCGCCGCGCTCGGCGTCGTCCTTGCTCGTCTCGCCGGCGTTGAACCGGAGGTTCTCCAGCAGGGCGACGTCGCCGTCGGCCAGGCCGGCGACCACGGCGTGGGCCGACTCCCCGACCGTGTCGGTGCGCGAAGGCCACCGGGGCGCCGAGCAGCTCGCACAGCCGGTCGGCGACCGGGCGCCAGCGAGTAGCGGTCCTCGGGCGCGCCCTTCGGGCCGGCCGAGGTGGGCGCACACGACGACGCGCGCACCCGCCGCGCGCGAGCTGCCTGGATCGTCGGGACGGAGGCCCGGACCCGGCCGTCGTCGGTGATCCGGCTGCCCGTCCAGCGGGACGTTCAGGTCACTGCGGACCAGGACCCGCCGGCCGCGCGAGGTCGCCCAGCTGTTCGACCGAGCTCGTCGACCGTACGCATCACGTCGCGGTCAGAGCCCGGCGCCGACGAGGCCGACGAGGTCGACCAGGCGGTTGGAGTAGCCCCACTCGTTGTCGTACCAGCCGACCACCTTGACCTGGTCGCCGATCACCTTGGTCAGGCCGGCGTCGAAGATGCAGGACGCCGGGTCGGTGACGATGTCGGTGGAGACGATCGGGTCCTCGGTGTAGCGCAGGTAGCCCTTGAGCGGGCCCTCGGCGGCGGCCTTCACCGCGGCGTTGACCTCGTCGACCGTGGTCTCGCGGCCGGCGGTGAAGGTCAGGTCGGTGGCCGAGCCGGTCGGCACCGGCACGCGCAGCGCGTAGCCGTCGAGCTTGCCCTTGAGCTCGGGCAGCACCAGGCCGATCGCCTTGGCCGCACCGGTCGAGGTCGGCACGATGTTGATCGCGGCGGCCCGGGCCCGGCGCAGGTCCTTGTGCGGGCCGTCCTGCAGGTTCTGGTCCTGGGTGTAGGCGTGGATCGTCGTCATCAGGCCGCGCACGATGGTGAACTCGTCGTTGAGCGCCTTGGCCATCGGGCCGAGGCAGTTCGTCGTGCACGACGCGTTGGAGATGACGTGGTGCGCCGCCGGCGTCGTACTGCGCCGTCGTTGACGCCCATGACGATGGTGACGTCCTCGTTCGAGGCCGGGCGCGGAGATGATGACCTTCTTGGCGCCGGCGTCGACGTGGGCCTTGGCCTTCGTGCGCGTCGGTGAAGAAGCCGGTCGACTCGATGACGACGTCGGCGCCGAGGTCGCCCCACGGCAGCTTGGCCGGGTCGCGCTCCGCCAGCACCTTGAAGCTCTTGCCGCCCACCGAGATCTCGTCGTCGGTGAACGACACGTCCTCGCAGCCGGCCGAGGATCGAGTCGTACTTCAGCAGGTGGGCGAGGGTCTTGTTGTCGGTGAGGTCGTTGACCCCGACGACCTCGATGTCGGCGCCGGACGGCCAGGGCGGCCCGGAAGAAGTTGCGGCCGATCCGGCCGAAGCCGTTGATGCCTACGCGGACGGTCACAGCGAGATGCCTCCTCGATGAACGAGTGCTACGGACCCTAGGGGATACCGGCCAGTACGCCGGAATGCCCGGACCTCGTCGTCCGGCACGCGAGAGTGGGCGCCACGTTACGGCAGCGTGACGGGCCCGGGGCAGCCCGGGGTCAGGCGTCGAGCATGTCCGGCGTCAGGCTGGCCTCGGTGTTCGGGATGCCGAGGTCCTGCGCGCGCTTGTCGGCCATCGCCAGCAGCCGGCGGATCCGGCCGGCGACCGCGTCCTTGGTCATCACCGGCTCGGCCAGCTGGCCGAGCTCCTCGAGGCTGGCCTGCTTGTGCTTCAGGCGCAGCTCGCCGGCGTCGCGCAGGTGGTCGGGCACGTCGTCGCCGAGGATCTCCAGCGCCCGCTCGACCCGGGCGCCGGCGGCGACGGCGGCGCGGGCCGAGCGGCGCAGGTTCGCGTCGTCGAAGTTGGCCAGCCGGTTGGCGGTGGCCCGCACCTCGCGGCGCATCCGGCGCTCCTCCCAGGCCAGCACCGCGTCGTGGGCGCCGAGCCGGGTGAGCATGCGCGCTGATCGCGTCGCCGTCGCGGATGACGACCCGGTCGACGCCGCGCACCTCGCGGGCCTTGGCCGGGATGCCGAGCCGGCGGGCCGCGCCGACCAGGGCGAGCGCCGCCTCGGGCCCGGGGCAGGTGATCTCCAGGGCCGACGAGCGACCGGGCTCGGTCAGCGAGCCGTGGGCGAGGAACGCGCCGCGCCAGGCGGCCTCGGCGTCGCACACGGCACCCGAGACCACTTGCGGCGGCAGGCCTCGCACCGGTCGGCCCCGGCCGTCGATCAGGCCGGTCTGCCGGGCGAGCGCCTCGCCGTCCTTGATCACCCGGACGACGTACCGGGTGCCTGCGTCGCAGGCCGCCGGAGGACAGCACGACCACGTCGCTGGACTGGCCGTAGATCTCGGCGATGTCGCGTGCGCAGCCGGCGCGCGGCTGCGGCGGTGTCGAGCTCGGCCTCGACCACGATCCGGCCGCTCACGATGTGCAGGCCACCGGCGAACCGCAGCATCGCCGAGACCTCGGCCTTGCGGTCACACGGCTTGGTGATGGTCAGCCGACTGAGCTCGTCCTTCACCAGGGCCGTCATCGCCATGGGGGCCATCCTGCCACCGAATCCGAGCCCCTGAGTCCCGGACCGCGGTGCCGGTCCGTCCGATCCACCGGCCATCTCGACCGGATCAATCCATGATGTCCCGGTACGCCGCCGCGAGGCGCAGCGGGTCGTGCCGGGTCGGGTCGTCGGCGTCGGCCAGGTCGGCCAGCACCAGCCGCGCGCCGAGTGACGACGCCACGTCCACCAGCGCTGCGGACGGTCGACCGTCCGGTAGTCGGCCAGGACGACGTCGAGCGACAGCTGCGGCGCGTGCAGCGCCAGGACCTCGAGATGGTTCTCCGGCGAGAACCCCTCGGTCTCGCCGGCCTGCGGCTCCAGGTTGAGGACCACGATCCGCCGGGCACTGGTGGTGCGCCAGCGCCTCGGCCAGGTCGGGCACGAGCAGGTGCGGCAGGACGCTGGTGAACCACGACCCGGGCCCGAGCACCACCCAGTCCGCCGCCTCGACCGCGGCGACCGCCTCGGGGCAGGCCGGCGGCCGCTCCGGGCGCAGCTGGATGCCGACCACCCGCCCGGTGGTGGTGGCGACCGCGACCTGGCCGCGGACGGTCGTCGGCGCGCGAGCGGTCCTGCGGATCCGCGCCGACCACGGTGGCCTCGATGTCGAGCGGCACGGCGGCCATCGGCAGCACCCGGCCCCGGGCGCCGAGCAGCCGGGCCACCCAGTCCAGCCCGGCGACGGTGTCGCCGAGCAGCTCCCACAGCGCGACGATCAGCAGGTTGCCCACCGCGTGGTTGTGCAGCTCGCCGCTGCTCGCGAACCGGTGCTGCAGCAGGTCGCGCCAGGTGTGGCCCCACTCGGTGTCGTCGCACAGCGCCGACAGCGCCATCCGCAGGTCGCCGGGCGGCATGACGCCGAGCTCGCGGCGCAGCCGGCCGCTGGACCCGCCGTCGTCGGCGACGGTCACGACCGCGGTCAGCTGGTCGGTGAGCAGGCGCAGCGCGGACAGCGACGCCGCCAGCCCGTGGCCGCCGCCGAGGGCGACCACTCGGCGCCCGGGTCATCGGCCCGGTCACTCCAGCCCCAGGTCCCGGTGCACGGTCCGCGACGCGACACCCAGGCCGCTCGAGCCGCGGGCCAGCTCCTCCGCGATGGCCACCCAGCGGTGCTTGCCGCCCGTGCAGCCGACGGCCACGGTCACGTAGGTCTTGCCCTCGCGCTGGTACCCCTCGACGACCGGCTCCAGGGCCGGCACGAGCCGGTCGAGGAACTCCGCGGCCTCGGGCAGCGACAGCACGTAGTCGCTGACCTCGGCGTCCAGCCCGGTCAGCGGACGCAGCTCGGGCACCCAGTGCGGGTTGGGCAGGAAGCGCATGTCCAGGACGATGTCGGCGTCGACCGGGATGCCGTACTTGAAGCCGAACGACATCACGGTGGCCCGCAGCCGCGGCTCGTCGCCCCGGCTCCTCCTCGAAGGCCTGCGCGACCTTGGCCGAGAGCTGGTGCACGTTGAGGCCCGAGGTGTCGATGACGAGGTCGGCCTCGGCCCGCAGCTCCGACAGCAGCTCGCGCTCGGCCGCGATGCCGTCCAGGATCCGGCCGTCGCCCTGCAGCGGATGCGGCCGCCGGACCGACTCGAACCGGCGGACCAGCACGTCGTCGGCGGCGTCGAGGAACACCAGCCGCGGGCTGCAGGCCGAGGTCGCGCAGCGCGGCCAGGCCTGGCCCGCAGGTCGGCGAAGAACGTCCGGCTGCGGACGTCGACGACGGCGGCGAGCCGGTTGACGCCGCCGCGGGAGCGCTCGGCCAGGTCGGCCATCGGCGCGAGCATCTGCGGCGGCAGGTTGTCGACGACGTACCAGCCGAGGTCCTCCAGGGCGTTGCCGGTGGTGGAGCGGCCGGCCCCCGACATGCCGGTGAGGATCAGCACCTCGGTGGCCGGCTGCGGCATGCCCTCGGACACCTCGTCGAGCGGGGCCGTGGCCGGCGCCGCCGGGTCGACCCGCGGCCCGGGCTCGCCTGCCGTGTCGCTCGTCGCTGCCGGCCCGTCACTGCTCATCGTGCGGTCACGCTCTCTCCTCGCCAGCGCCCGGCCCCTGCTGGTCGTCATCGAGGATCTCACCTGTCGCGATGTTCACGGCGGGAACCCGGGCCGGCTGCGCGGCGAGGGCGTCGACCACGGCCTGGGCGGTGGCCGCGCCGATCCCGGGCACCTCGGCGATCTCCTCGACCGTGGCCGCCCGGAGCCGCTTCGAGCGAGCCGAAGTGCCGCAGCAGCGCCGTGCGCCGGGTCTCGCCCAGGCCGGCGACGCGTCCAGCGCGCTCGCGGTCATCGACTGCGAGCGGCGCTGCCGGTGGTAGGTGATCGCGAACCGGTGTGCCTCGTCGCGCACCCGCTGCAGCAGGTAGAGCCCCTCGCTGGTCCGCGGCAGGATGACCGGGTGGTCGTGCCCGGGCAGCCAGACCTCCTCCAGCCGCTTGGCCAGGCCGCCCAGCGCGACGTCGTCGATGCCGAGCTCGGCCAGCGCGCGCGCCGCGGCCGCGACCTGCGGCGGCCCGCCGTCGACGACGACGAGCTGCGGGCGGGTAGGCGAACTTCCGCGGCCGGCCGGTGTCCGGGTCGAGCCGGCCGAAGCCGGGATCGTCCGGCCGCGGTCGCGGCGTCGCCCGCGGTCCTCGCGCGTCCTCGCCGTCGTCGCCGAGCTCCGGCTCGGGCAGTCGGCCCGCTCCTCCAGGTAGCGGCGGAACCGCCGGGTGATCACCTCGTGCATCGCGGCCGTGTCGTCGTTGCCGTCGACGCCCTTGATCGCGAACCGGCGGTACTCGCTCTTGCGGGCCAGCCCGTCCTCGAAGACCACCATCGAGGCGACGATCTCGGCTGCCCTGGTGGTGGGAGATGTCGTAGCACTCGATCCGCAGCGGGGCCTCGCGAGGTCGAGGGCGTCCTGGAGCTCCTCCAGCGCCTGGCTGCGGACGGTCAGGTCGCCGGCCCGCTGGATCTTGTGCAGGGCCAGCGCCTGGCTCGGCGTTGCGCGCGACGGTCTCCATCAGCGCCCGCTTGTCGCCGCGCTGCGGCACCCGCAGGTCGACCCGCGACGCCGCGCAGCGATGCCGAGCCAGGCCGCGACGTCGTCGGCGTCGTCGGGCAGCTCGGGCACCAGGACCTCGCGCGGCACCGCGTCGCCGGTCTCGCCGCCGTAGACCTGCTGGAGGAGGTGCTCGACCAGGCCCGGGCGTGGACAGGTCCTCGACCTTCTCGACGACCCAGCCGCGCTGACCGCGGATCCGGCCGCCGCGGACGTGGAAGACCTGGACGGCGGCCTCCAGCTCGTCCTCGGCGCAGCGCGAACACGTCGGCGTCGGTGCCGTCGCCGAGCACGACGGCGTTGCTTCTCCATCGCCCGGTGCAGCGCGCCGATGTCGTCGCGCAGCCGGGCCGCCCGCTCGTAGTCCAGCTCGGCCGCGGCGCCGCGCATCTCCCGCTCGAGCCGGCGGATGAACCGGTCGGTGTTGCCGGCCATGAAGTCGCAGAAGTCCTCGGCGAGCGCGCGGTGCTCCTCCTCGCTCACCCGGCCGACGCACGGCGCCGAGCACTTGCCGATGTAGCCGAGCAGGCAGGGCCGGCCGATCTGGCGCGACGCGCTTGAACACCCCGGCGCTGCAGGTGCGCACCGGGAAGACCCGCAGCAGCTGGTCGACGGTCTCGCGGATCGCCCAGGCGTGGGCGTAGGGGCCGAAGTACCGCATGCCCTTGCGCTTGGCGCCGCGCATCACCTGCACCCGCGGGTACTCCTCGCCCATCGTGACCGCGAGGTAGGGGTAGGACTTGTCGTCGCGGTACTTGACGTTGAACCGCGGGTCGAACTCCTTGATCCAGGAGTACTCCAGCTGCAGCGCCTCGACCTCGGTGGCGACGACGGTCCACTCGACGCTGGCGGCGGTCGTGACCATCTGCTGGGTGCGCGGGTGCAGGCCGACGATGTCCTGGAAGTACGACGACAGCCGGCGCGCAGGCTCTTGGCCTTGCCGACGTAGATCACCCGGCCGTGCGGCGTCGCGGAACCGGTAGACGCCCGGCTCGACCGGGATCTCCCCCGGCCGGGGCCGGTACGTCGCGGGGTCGGCCACGCGTCAAGCCTAGGCGTCGCCGTCGCGACGCCAGCCGTCAGGTGACGGTGATCGTGCTGCCGTTCACGGTGACGGTCTTGGCGGGCAGCGGGCCGGGGCCGGGCCGGCCGACGACGGCGCCGGTCGCGTCGTTGTACTTGCTGCCGTGGTGGAAGCAGTTGATCGTGCCGCCCTGGACGTTGCCGACGAGGAAGCCCTGGTGGGTGCAGATGGCGCTGAACGCCTTGAAGGTCGCCCGCGGTCGGCTGGGTGACCACGACCTGTCGTCGGCGCCGAAGACCTTGCCGCCGCCGACCGGGATGTCCGAGGCCGGGTCGGACCGGCCCCCGCCGGAGGCGCTGGTGCCGGACGCGCCGGCGGCGGCATCCACCACCGTCGCTGTTGTCGACCAGGCTGCCGCCGCAGGCCGCGAGGACGGCGGCGCCCGCGACCCGCCACGCAGGCCGCGCAGGCTCCGCGCAGCACGGCCCGGCGGTCGAGCCCGCCCTCGCCGGCCGGGTCGGGCGTCACGTCGTGGGCGGGTCGGCACGGCAGTCCTCCGGGCGGGTCGAGCGATCGAGCGGTCCGGCCAGGTTACGCAGCGGGCCGCCGAGCCGTTCAACTGGCTCGGGCGGTGCTTTCGCGTTTCGTCACCGAACTCGCGCGGCGCCGCCCCGACTCGGCCGCCGCGGTCTTCTTGCGGGTCGCCGCGCCGCGCCGGGCCCGACCGGCGAGCACCGGCGCGAGGAACTGGCCGGTGTAGCTGTCCGGGTCCGCCGCCACGTCCTCCGGCGTGCCCTCGGCGATGACCATGCCGCCACCCGAGCCGCCGTCCGGACCCATGTCGACGATCCAGTCGGCGCTCTTGATCACGTCGAGGTTGTGCTCGATGACGACGACCGTGTTGCCCTTGTCGACCAGGCCCTGGCAGCACGACCAGCAGCTTGCGGATGTCCTCGAAGTGCAGCCCGGTGGTCGGCTCGTCCAGGACGTAGACCGTGCGGCCGGTCGACCGCTTCTGCAGCTCGCTGGCCAGCTTGACCCGCTGCGCCTCGCCGCCGGACAGGGTCGGCGCCGGCTGGCCGAGCCGGACGTAGCCCGAGGCCGACCTCGTTGAGCGTCACCAGGTGCCGGGCGATCGCCGGGCACCGCGGCGAAGAACTCGGCCGCCTCCTCGATCGGCATGTCCAGCACGTCGGCGATGGTCTTGCCCTTGAAGTGCACCTCGAGCGTCTCCCGGTTGTAGCGCGCGCCGTGGCAGACCTCGCACGGCACGTAGACGTCGGGCAGGAAGTTCATCTCGATCTTGATCGTGCCGTCGCCGGCGCAGGTCTCGCAGCGGCCGCCCTTGACGTTGAACGAGAACCGGCCCGGCAGGTAGCCGCGCACCTTGGCCTCGGTCGTCTCGGCGAACAGCTTGCGGATGTGGTCGAAGACCCCGGTGTACGTCGCCGGGTTGCTCCGCGGCGTGCGCCCGATCGGGCTCTGGTCGACGTGGACGACCTTGTCGAGGTGCTCCAGCCCGCGCACCGTCGTGTGCCGGCCGGGGACCTGGCGGGCGCCGTTGAGCTTGTTGGCCAGGACGGTGTAGAGGATGTCGTTGACCAGCGTCGACTTGCCCGAGCCGGAGACGCCGGTCACGGCGACGAAGCAGCCCAGCGGGAAGCTCACGTCGATGTCGCGCAGGTTGTGCTCGCGCGCGCCCACGCACGGTGACCTGGCGCTTGCGGTCGCGCGGGCGGCGCACTGTCGGCACCGCGATCTCCTCGCGGCCGGACAGGTACGCGCCGGTCAGCGACTCCTTGTGCTCCAGCAGGCCCTTGACCCCGCCCGAGTGGACGACCTGCCCGCCGTGCTCGCCCGCGCCCGGGCCGATGTCGACGACCCAGTCGGCGGTGCGGATGGTGTCCTCGTCGTGCTCGACGACGATGAGGGTGTTGCCCAGGTCGCGCAGCCGGGTCAGCGTCTCGATCAGCCGGTGGTTGTCGCGCTGGTGCAGGCCGATCGAGGGCTCGTCCAGGACGTACAGCACGCCGACCAGGCCGGACCCGATCTGGGTCGCCAGCCGGATCCGCTGGGCCTCGCCGCCGGACAGCGTGCCGGACGGCCGGTCCAGCGAGAGGTAGTCGAGCCCGACGTCGAGCAGGAAGCCGAGCCGGGCGTTGATCTCCTTCAGGACGCGCTCGGCGATCTGCTTCTCCCGCGGGCTCAGCTCGAGCTCGGCCAGGAACGCCGCACACTCGCGGATCGGCAGGTGGCAGACCGCGGAGATGCTCTGGCCGCCGAGCAGGACGGCCAGCGACTCCGGCTTGAGCCGGGCGCCGTGGCAGACCGGGCACGGCACCTCGCGCATGTACCCCTCGTACCGCTCGCGGCTCCACTCCGACTCGGTCTCCGCGTGCCGGCGCTGGACGAACGGCACCGCGCCCTCGAACCCGGTGGTGTACGACCGCTCGCGGCCGTAGCGGTTCCGGTAGCGGACGTGCACCTGGTAGTCCTGGCCCTCGAGCAGCGCGGCCTTGGCCCGCTTGGGCAGCGCGCGCCACGGGGTGTCCATCGAGAAGCCGAGCTGGTCGCCGAGGGCCTTCATCAGCCGCTGGAAGTAGTCGGCCGAGCCCTGGGTCCAGGGGGCGATGGCGCCTTCGGCCAGCGTCGGCGTCCTCGTCCGGGACGAGCAGCTCCGGGTCGACCTCCAGCCGGGTGCCGATGCCGGTGCACTCCGGGCAGGCGCCGTACGGGCTGTTGAAGGAGAACGAGCGCGGCTCGATCTCGTCCATCGCCAGCTGGTGCTCGTTCGGGCAGGCCATCTTCTCCGAGAAGCGCCGCTCGCGACCCGGGTCGTCGGGGGCCGCGTCGACCAGCTCGGCGATCACGATGCCCGCCGGCCAGCCCGAGGGCCGTCTCGACCGAGTCGGTCAGGCGCTGCTTGGCCGCGGCCGCCCCGCGCTTGGCCACCAGCCGGTCGACCACGACCTCGATGCTGTGCTTGAGCTTCTTCTCCAGCGTGGGCGGCTCGCTCAGCGAGACGACCTCGCCGTCGACCCGCGCCCGGGAGAAGCCCTTCGCCTGCAGCTCGCGGAACAGCTCGGCGTACTCCCCCTTGCGGCCGCGCACGACCGGCGCGAGCACCTGGAACCGGGTGCCCTCCGGCAGCTCCAGCAGCTGGTCCACGATCTGCTGCGGCGTCTGCCGGGTGATCGGCTCGCCGCAGACCGGGCAGTGCGGCCGGCCGGCCCGGGCGAACAGCAGCCGGAGGTAGTCGTAGACCTCGGTGATCGTGCCGACCGTGGACCGCGGGTTGCGGCTGGTCGACTTCTGGTCGATCGACACGGCCGGCGACAGGCCCTCGATGAAGTCGACGTCCGGCTTGTCCATCTGGCCCAGGAACTGCCGGGCGTACGACGACAGGGACTCGACGTAGCGCCGCTGGCCCTCGGCGAAGATCGTGTCGAACGCCAGCGACGACTTGCCGGAGCCGGACAGCCCGGTGAAGACGATGAGGGCGTCGCGCGGCAGGTCGAGCGAGACGTCCTTGAGGTTGTGCTCGCGAGCGCCCCGGATCGACCAGGCGGTCGGCCGAGTGGCGGGGCAGGGTCACGTCGTCCCCGTGGCCGGGATCGGTCGAGGTGATGGAGCGGGCGGCGGTCACGGTCGTCTTCCGAGCGGGCACGATCGCCATGCTAGGTGGCCGCGCCGACAGTCGCCCCCGGCCGCCTCACCCGGGTAACTTGCCGAGCATGACGGGATTCGCCGACGACCCCACGATCGACCTCCTGACGGCCGAGACCGACCGGTTGCTGGAGGCCATCCACCAGCTGGACGACGACGCCGTACGCCGCCCCTCGCTCTGCCCGGGCTGGTCCCGAGCGCATGTCATCACCCACGTGGCCCGTAACGCCGACGGGCTGCGAGATGTTCTCCGCGCGGCGACAAACGGGACGAAGGGCGCGATGTACGAGTCCCAGGCCCGCCGCGACGCCGACATCGAGGCCGGCGCGGGCCGGTCCGCCGCGGTCCTGGAGGCCGACCTGGAGACGTCCGACGACGAGCTGCTGGCCGCGCTGGCCGAGGTGACCGCCGAGGCGCTGGAGCGTCGGGTGCCCCGGCTGCTGGCGCCGGACCCGCCGTCCGAGCAGGTCTCGATCCCGGTGAGCCGGGTGCCGGCGATGCGGCTGCGGGAGGTCGTGCTGCACCACCTGGACCTGGACACCGGCTTCACCCTGGCCGAGGTGCCCGAGGCGTTCCTGGTGGGCGAGCTGGCCGCCGCGGGGGTCCGGTTCCGGGACGAGGCGCCGTTCGTCCTCGACGCCGGGACCGCCGGGCGCTGGCGGTACGGCAAGGAGCCCGACGACGCCGGTACGGCCGAGGTGGTCACGGTGTCCGGGAGTCCGGCCGACCTGCTCGGCTGGCTCAGTGGCCGCAGCGACGGCGCGCGCCTCACGGCGAGCAGCGGCTCGCTCCCCCAGCTCCCGGCCTGGGGCTGACATGACCGAGACGCCGGGCACGACGTACACCGGAGCGGTCGAGCCGGGCGGCCCCAGTGACGTCCGCGACCTCGAGCACGTGATGATCCGCAAGGCCAGCGTCAGCAGCATGGCCAACAACTGCTACCTGCTCACCTCGAAGGCCACGGGCGCGCAGCTGCTGATCGACGCCTCGGACGACCCGGCCCGGATGCTCGAGCTGGTGCGGGAAGGATCGCCCGACGGGCGCCTGGACCTGGTCGTCACCACGCACCAGCACTGGGACCACCACCGGGCACTGGTGGACGTGCTGCAGGCGACCGGCGCGTCGTCCGCAGCCGGGACGGACGACGCCGAGGCGCTCCCTGCAGCACCGGACCGCCGGCTGGTGCAGGGCGACACGGTGGAGGTCGGCGACCTGACCCTGTCCGTGATCCACCTGCGCGGGCACACGCCGGGCTCGGTGGCTCTGCTCTACCAGGACCCGGGCGGCACTCCTCACCTCTTCACCGGCGACTCGCTCTTCCCCGGCGGGGTCGGCAACACGCAGGGCGACGCGGACCGGTTCGCCAGCCTGATCGACGACGTGGAGCACCGGGTGTTCGACGTGCTGCCCGACGAGACCTGGGTCTACCCGGGACACGGCAACGACACGACGCTCGGCGCCGAGCGGCCGCACCTGGCCGAGTGGCGCGACCGCGGCTGGTGAGCCGGCAGCCGCCCGTCTCCGCACCGCGCGCGGATGACCTCAGGCCCGACGGGTCGACGTCGCGGTGCGGCGGTCGTGCAGGAGGCTGGCCGCCGTCGTCACCGTGAGGGTGCCGAGGATGGCGAGCAGCGAGACCCAGATCGGGATGTCGGGTGCCCAGCCGACCCCCCGGCCGCCGTTCACGAACGGCAGCCGGTTGTCGTGCAGCGCGTGCAGCACCAGCTTGACCCCGATGAAGCCGAGCAGCACGGACAGCCCGATCGAGAGGTAGACCAGCCGCTGCAGCAGGCCGCCGATCAGGAAGTACAGCTGCCGCAGCCCCATCAGCGCGAAGATGTTCGCCATCAGCACCAGGTACGGCTCGCGGGTCAGGCCGTAGATGGCCGGGATGGAGTCGAGGGCGAAGAGCAGGTCCGTCGTCCCGAGCGCGACGAGCACGAGCAGCATCGGCGTGGCCATCCGCCGGCCGTCCTGGCGCACCGTGAGGTGGGCGCCTCGCCAGTCATGGGTGAACGGCAGGCGCCGCCGCACCAGGCGCACCAGGCGGCTGTCCGGGCCGGCTTCGCCGGGCTCGCTGCCCTCGTGCGCGGCGTCGGCCCCATGTGCAGCGCCGGCCGCGCCGGACCGGGCCAGCCGTACGGCGGTCACGACCAGGAAGGCACCGAAGAGGTAGAACACCCAGCTGAAGGCCGAGATCGCCGCTGCACCGGCCGCGATGAACAGGCCGCGCAGGACCAGCGCCAGGATGATCCCCACCAGCAGGGCGCTCTGCTGCAGCGCCCTCGGAACCGCGAACCGGCCCATGATCACGATGAAGACGAAAAGGTTGTCGATGGACAACGAGTACTCGGTGAGCCAGCCCGCGTAGTACTCCCCGGCGTACCGGCCGCCGGCCGACCACCAGACGCCGCCGCCGAAGATCAGCGCGGCCACGACGTACCCGGCAAGGACCACCGTCGACTCGCGCATCGACGGCTCGTGCGGCCGCCGGCCGATCACGAAGACGTCGATCGCGAGGAACAGCGCGGCCAACCCGACGGTGACGAACCACACCCAGCCGTCGACGTGCATGTCTGACCTCCGGCATCGCTGCGGGGGGCGCCCGTCGCCGGACCGCCCACCGTCTGCTGCCGGAGGTCTCTCTCACCGGGCGGCTCAGCCGCCCGGTCGGCGCCCCGGGGTGGAGACCACCCGTGATGACGAGGCCGCCGCTGTGGGGATACTCCCCTCCGCGAACCCCCTCAGCCTAGGGGCTGGACCGGGGTGTCCGGAACATCACCCGCAGTGACCGTCACTGGGCGACCCGGGTGAAGTTTTTTGTCACAGATTTCCGAAACCGGACCGAAACGGTCCCCGGGATCCTTACCCTGAGTGCGTGACACAGACCAGGGGGCCTGTCACCGCTACAGCGAGCACGTCGCAGCAGGGGCAGCAAGGGCAGCAGGGACGGGTCAGCCGCCAGACCGAGCAGATCCGGACCTACGCGACGGCACACACCGACCGGCCGAGCCGTCCGATGTCGGCGCGGACCACGCCGGGCCGCTCGGTCCGACCGCTGCGCTCCGTGCGCCCCGTCCGCCGGCTGCAGCCGCTCGTGCGCAAGCCCCCGACCGTGCACGTCCTGGTTCCCGCCCACAACGAGGAGCAGTCCATCGGGGCGACCCTGGTGTCGCTGCGCCGTCAGACCCTGCGCCCGACGACGGTCACCGTGATCGCCGACAACTGCACCGACTACACCGCGGGCGCCGCGATCATCGAGGGCGCCGCCGTCTTCACCACGGTGGACAACCACGAGAAGAAGGCCGGAGCGCTGAACCAGTACCTGCGCCGCGAGCTGCTCTCGATGAGCCCGGACGACCTGATCCTGGTCATGGACGCCGACTCCACCCTGGAGCCCCGCTTCCTCGAGGCGGCGGTCGCGCGGCTGCGGATCAACCCCCAGCTCGGCGCGGTCGGCGGCGTCTTCATGGGGCAGCGCGCCGTCAGCAGCATCCAGCAGGCGCAGGCCAACGAGTACGTCCGGTACGCCCGCGCCGTGGGCCGCCGGCAGGGCCGGGTGATGGTGCTCACCGGGACGGCGACCGTGTTCCGCGCGGGCGCCTTGCTGCAGGTGGCGGAGCAGCGCGGGCAGTCGCTGCCCGGCGAGATGGGCAACATCTACGACACGAGCGCGCTGACCGAGGACAACGAGATCACGCTGGCGCTCAAGCACCTGGGCTGGCAGATGCTCTCGCCGCGCGAGTGCGTCGTCCACACGGACCTCATGCCCACCGTCGGCGACCTGCACCGCCAGCGCCTCCGGTGGTACCGCGGGGCGATCGAGAACCTGCGCAGCTACGGCTGGACGCCGGTCACCCGGCGGTACTGGGCCCAGCAGGTGGGGTTGCTCGCCTGCACGCTGCTCTTCGTCCTCTTCGTGGCGGTGACCGCGATCGACCTGTCGCTGGGCATCCTGCGGTTCTCGCCCTGGTGGGCGGCGGTCTCGCTGCTGTTCCTGGCCGAGCGGATGGTCACCGTCTGGCGGGTGGGCACCCGACGCGGCCGGGTGCTGGCCCTGCTGCTCGTCCCGGAGGCGGCGTACGACCTGCTGCTCCAGCTCACCTTCGTCCGGGCCGCCTGGCACGTCATCCGCAGAGCCCCCGCCGACTGGTCGCCGCCGTCTGCTCGCCGATCGGCCGGCGCGCGGCAGAGCCCACTGCCCGAACGGCCCTTCGAAGGTCCACACCGGCGTCCCTCCGGACGTCACCCGGAGATGGAGAACCATGTATCAGGACCGACCCGTCGTCCTCGGCATGAAGATCAGCGCCGCGACGGGCGCCCTCGCAACCGCCGGTCTCGCCTTCACCGGGCCTAGCCTCGCGCACTACCTGGTGGCCGCCGGCACCGCGGCGATGATGGGAGTCGTGCTGATGCAGCTCGTGCCCCGGCACGAGTCCTGACCAGCAGCCACCCGCAGCCACCGGCGGCGCCGCCGCGCGGCTGACGCTCACGCGTGGCCGGCCGACTGCATGCCGCGCAGCTCCTTCTTCAGGTCCGAGATCTCGTCCCGCAGCCGCGCGGCCAGCTCGAACTGCAGCTCGCCGGCCGCCGAGTGCATCTGGTCGGTGAGCTGCTGGATCAGGTCGGCCAGGTCCGCGGCAGGCAGCGCGGCCAGCCGCTGGGCGCTCCGCGGCTCGCCCCCGCGCGACCCCAGGCCGGGCACCGGCGCCTTGCCCCGCGACTGGGACCGTCCGGAACCGCCCAGCAGGGCCGCGGTGTCGGCGTCCTCGCGCGCCAGCAGGTCGGTGATGTCGCCGATCTTCTTGCGCAGCGGCGTCGGGTCGAGCCCGTGGGCCTCGTTGTAGGCGACCTGCTTGGCTCGCCGGCGGTTGGTCTCGTCGATCGCCTGGCTCATCGACGGCGTGATGACGTCGGCGTACATGTGGACCTGGCCGGACACGTTCCGGGCCGCCCGGCCGATGGTCTGCACCAGCGACGTCGCCGAGCGCAGGAAGCCCTCCTTGTCGGCGTCGAGGATGCTCACCAGCGAGACCTCCGGCAGGTCCAGGCCCTCGCGGAGCAGGTTGATGCCGACCAGCACGTCGAACTCACCCATCCGCAGCTCGCGCAGCAGCTCGACCCGGCGCAGCGTGTCCACCTCGGAGTGCAGGTAGCGCACCCGCACCCCCTGCTCGAGCAGGTAGTCGGTGAGGTCCTCGGCCATCTTCTTGGTCAGCGTCGTGACCAGCACGCGCTCGTGCGCTCGGCCCGGGCCCGGATCTCGTGCAGCAGGTCGTCGATCTGGCCCTTGGTCGGCTTCACGACCACCTCGGGGTCGACCAGGCCGGTCGGCCGGATGATCTGCTCGACCACGCCGTCGCCCTTGGCCAGCTCGTACGGGCCCCGGGGTCGCGGACAGGTAGACGGTCTGGCCGATCCGCTCCAGGAACTCCTCCCACCGCAGCGGCCGGTTGTCCATCGCGCTGGGCAGCCGGAAGCCGTGGTCGACCAGGGTCCGCTTGCGGGACATGTCGCCCTCGTACATCGCGCCGATCTGCGGCACGGTCACGTGCGACTCGTCGATGACGAGCAGGAAGTCCTCGGGGAAGTAGTCGAGCAGCGTGTTCGGCGGGGTGCCGGGGCCGCGGCCGTCGATGTGCCGGGAGTAGTTCTCGATGCCCGAGCAGGACCCGACCTGGCGCATCATCTCCACGTCGTACGTCGTGCGCATCCGCAGGCGCTGGGCCTCCAGCAGCTTGCCCTGGCGCTCGAGCTCGCCCAGCCGCTGGTCGAGCTCGGCCTCGATGCCCCGGATCGCCCGCTCCATCCGCTCCGGGCCGGCGACGTAGTGGGTCGCCGGGAAGACGTACATCTCCTGCTCCTCGTGCACGACCTCGCCGGTCACCGGGTGCAGGGTGTACATCCGCTCGATCTCGTCGCCGAAGAACTCCATGCGCAGGGCCAGCTCCTCGTAGACCGGGATGATCTCCACCGTGTCGCCGCGCACCCGGAACGTGCCGCGGGTGAACGACAGGTCGTTGCGCGTGTACTGCATCTGGACGAACCGGCGCAGCAGGTCGTCGCGCTCGATGCTCTCCCCGACGCGGAGCTGCACCATGCGGTCGACGTACTCCTGCGGGGTGCCCAGGCCGTAGATGCAGGACACCGACGCGACGACGATCACGTCGCGCCGGGTCAGCAGCGAGTTGGTCGCCGAGTGCCGCAGCCGCTCGACCTCCTCGTTGATCGAGGAGTCCTTCTCGATGTAGGTGTCGGTCTGCGGGACGTAGGCCTCGGGCTGGTAGTAGTCGTAGTAGGACACGAAGTACTCGACCGCGTTGTTGGGCAGCAGCTCGCGGAACTCGTTGGCCAGCTGGGCGGCCAGCGTCTTGTTCGGGGCCATCACCAGGGTCGGGCGCTGCAGCCGCTCGACCAGCCAGGCCGTGGTGGCCGACTTGCCGGTGCCGGTGGCGCCGAGCAGGACGACGTCGGTCTCGCCGGCCTCGACCCGGCGGGCCAGGTCCTCGATCGCCGTCGGGCTGGTCACCGGACGGGGAGTAGTCCGAGATGACCTGGAACGGCGCGACCCGGCGCCGCAGGTCGGTGGTCGGTCTCATGGTTCCAGGGTAGGTGGCGGCTCCGACAGCGACGGCGGGGCGGCCAGCCGCTGCAGGCGGGGCCAGAGGTGGTCCACCTCGTCCAGCAGGGCCTGCGGCGTGCCGGAGTTGTCCAGCACGATGTCGGCCGCCGCCAGCCGCTCCTCCCGGCTGGCCTGGGCCGCCATCCGGGCCCGGGCGTCCTCCTCGGTCATGCCGCGCTCGCGGACCAGCCGCGCGACCCGCTCGTCCTCCGGGGCGTCGACGACCATCACCATGTCGAAGCTGTCGCTCAGGCCGGCCTCGACCAGCAGCGGGACGTCCTGGACCAGACCGCGTCGGCGGCGGCCGCCCGCGGCCTGCGTGGCCGCCCGCTCGCGGACCAGCGGGTGGACGATGCCGTTCAGCACGGCCAGGCGAGTCCTCGTCGGCGAAGACGATGGCGCTCAGGGCGGGCCGGTCCAGCGCCCCGTCCGCGGCCAGGACGCCTGGGCCGAACGCGGCCACGATCGCGGCCAGGCCGGGCGTGCCCGGCTCGACGACCTCGCGGGCCAGCGCGTCGGAGTCGATCACGACCGCGCCGAGCTCGGCCAGCCGGCGCGAGACCGTCGACTTCCCCGAGCCGATCCCGCCGGTGAGTCCCACGCGCAGCACGCCCAGAGCCTAGGCCTCCGGCTGCACGTCGAGGGCCCCGGACCGCATCGGTCCGGGGCCCTCGACGTGTCGGGCGTGGTGTCGCTCAGTTGCCGGTGAGCTTCTCCCGCAGGGCGGCCAGGGCCTCGTCGGAGGCCAGGGTGCCCTCGGCGTCGTCGGCGGACTCGGCGGGCGAGCTGGAGGCGGAGGAGTACGAGCCGGTCGGCACGTCGCCGGCCTCCTCGCGGGCCTCGGCGTCGGCCTTGGCCATCTCCTCGACCTGCTTCTGGTGCGCCTCCCAGCGCTCGTGCGCCTCGGCGTACTGCTTCTCCCAGACCTCGCGCTGGGCGTCGTAGCCCTCGAGCCACTCGTTGGTCTCGGGGTCGAAGCCCTCGGGGTAGATGTAGTTGCCCGGCCTCGTCGTACTCCGCGGCCATGCCGTAGAGCGTCGGGTCGAAGTCGGCGCCGCTCGGTGACGCCCTCGTTGGCCTGCTTGAGCGACAGCGAGATCCGGCGACGCTCGAGGTCGATGTCGATGACCTTGACGAAGATGTCGTCGCCGACCTGGACGACCTGCTCCGGGATCTCCACGTGGCGCTCGGCCAGCTCGGAGATGTGGACCAGGCCCTCGATGCCCTCGTCGACGCGGACGAACGCGCCGAACGGCACCAGCTTGGTGACCTTGCCGGGCACGACCTGGCCGATCGCGTGGGTGCGGGCGAACTGCTGCCACGGGTCCTCCTGCGTCGCCTTCAGCGACAGCGAGACGCGCTCGCGGTCCATGTCGACGTCGAGCACCTCGACGGTGACCTCCTGGCCGACCTCGACGACCTCGCTCGGGTGGTCGATGTGCTTCCAGGACAGCTCGGAGACGTGCACCAGGCCGTCGACGCCGCCGAGGTCGACGAACGCGCCGAAGTTGACGATCGAGGAGACGACGCCGGAGCGGACCTGGCCCTTCTGCAGGGTCTGCAGGAAGGTCTGGCGCACCTCGGACTGGGTCTGCTCGAGCCACGCGCGGCGGGAGAGCACGACGTTGTTGCGGTTCTTGTCCAGCTCGATGATCTTGGCCTCGAGCTCCTTGCCGACGTACGGCTGGAGGTCGCGCACCCGGCGCATCTCGACCAGCGAGGCGGGCAGGAAGCCGCGCAGGCCGATGTCGAGGATCAGGCCGCCCTTGACGACCTCGATGACCGAGCCGGTGACGATGCCGTCCTCCTCCTTGATCTTCTCGATCGTGCCCCAGGCGCGCTCGTACTGCGCGCGCTTCTTGGACAGGATCAGCCGGCCTTCCTTGTCCTCCTTCTGGAGGACGAGGGCCTCGACCTGGTCGCCGACGTTGACGACCTCGTTGGGGTCGACGTCGTGCTTGATCGACAGCTCGCGGGAGGGGATGACGCCCTCGGTCTTGTAGCCGATGTCGAGCAGGACCTCGTCGCGGTCGACCTTGACGATGACGCCTTCGACGATGTCGCCGTCGTTGAAGTACTTGATGGTCTCGTCGATCGCGGCGAGGAAGTCTTCGGCCGAGCCGATGTCGTTGACGGCGACCTGCGGCGTGCTGGTCTTCTCGGTGGTGCTGGCGGTCATGTAGTCGGGACTCCGATGTGGACAGATGTTGAAGGGTGGGCGAAACGGATATTGGCGGGCATGCAGAAAGAACGCACACATCGCGCCCGCTCAGACTAATGCACGACGACACCCGCGGGCCAGCCCGTGAGACGGGACCGTCGGTTCGTACCCTTCGAGGCATGACCGGGGTCGGCGGGGTGGAGCGGCGCGACGTGGGCGCGGCCGAGACGGTGCGGGCGAACCGCGGCTGGTGGGACGGCGAGGCCGCGGCGTACCAGCGCGAGCACGGGGCGTTCCTCGGGGACGCCGACTTCGTCTGGGGACCGGAGGGGCTGCGCGAGTCCGACGCCCGGCTGCTCGGCGACGTGGCCGGCCGCCGGGTGCTGGAGATCGGCGCCGGAGCGGCCCAGTGCGCGCGGTGGCTGCGCGGGCAGGGCGCCGAGGTGGTGGCGCTGGACGTCTCGTCCGGCCCAGCTGCACGAGAGCCGGCGGATCGACGCCGCCGCCGGGGCGGACCCGGTCCCGCTCGTGCAGGCCGACGCGGCGCGGCTGCCCTTCGCCGACGCCAGCGTCGACCTGGCCTGCTCGGCGTACGGCGCGGTGCCGTTCGTCGCCGACTCGGCCGCGGTCATGCGCGAGGTGGCCCGGGTGCTGCCGCCCGGGCGGGCGCTGGGTCTTCTCGGTCACCCACCCGATCCGGTGGGCGCTGCCCGACGACCCCGGGCCCGACGGGCTGCACGGTGACGTCGTCGTACTTCGACCGCACGCCGTACGTCGAGCTGGACGCCGTCCGGCTCCGTGGCGCTACGCCGAGCACCACCGCACGCTGGGCGACCGGGTCCGCGAGATCGTCGCGGCCGGGCTGCGCCTGGTCGACCTGGTCGAGCCGGAGTGGCCGGCGTCGAACCGGCAGGTCTGGGGCGGCTGGAGCCCGCTGCGCGGCCGACTCGATCCCGGGCACGGCCATCTTCTGCTGCGTGCGGGACTGAGCCCGCCCAGCCCACGGAGCCGGCTGAGCCCCGCGGGGCCGGGCCGGGCTCAGTGCCCGGCGGCCTCCCACGAGCGGCCGCTGCCGACGGACACGTCCAGCGGCACGTCGAGCGCCGATGGCCGAGCCCATGGCCGAGACGCACCAGCGCCTCGACGTCGGCCCGCTCCCCCTCCGCCGACCTCGAGCACCAGCTCGTCGTGCACCTGCAGCAGCACCCGGGACCTGGCGCCCGCCTCGCGCAGGGCGGCGTCGACCCGCAGCATCGCCAGCTTGATCACGTCGGCCGCCGATCCCTGGATCGGCGCGTTCAGCGCCATCCGCTCGGCGCCCTCGCGGCGCTGCCGGTTGTCGCTGGTCAGGTCGGGCAGGTAGCGGCGGCGGCCCAGCATGGTCTCGGTGTACCCGGTCCGCCGGGCCACGTCGACCACCTCGCGCAGGTAGTCGCGGACGCCCGCCGAACCGGGCGAAGTACTCCTCCATCAGCATCCGCGGCCTCGTCGACGCTGATCAGCAGCTGCCGGGACAGGCCGTAGGCCGACAGCCCGTAGGCCAGGCCGTAGCTCATCGCCTTGATCTTGGCCCGCATGGCCGGCGTGACGTCGGCCGGCGCGACGTCGAAGACGCGCGACCCGACGAACCGGTGCAGGTCCTCGCCGCTGCGGAAGGCCTCGATCAGCCCCGCGTCGCCCGACAGGTGGGCCATGATCCGCATCTCGATCTGGCTGTAGTCGGCCGACATCAGCTCGGCGTACCCGCTGCCCACGACGAACACCTCGCGGATCCGCCGGCCCTCGTCGGTGCGGATCGGGATGTTCTGCAGGTTCGGGTCGGTCGAGCTGATCCGCCCGGTCGCCGCGATGGTCTGGTTGTACGTCGTGTGGATCCGGCCGTCGTCGGAGACGCTCTTGATCAGGCCCTCGACGGTCTGCCGCAGCCGGCTGGCGTCGCGGTGCCGGAGCAGGGCGCCCAGGAACGGGTGCTCGGTGGCCGCGAACAGGTCGGCCAGGGCCTCCGCGTCGGTGGTGTAGCCGGTCTTGGTCCGCTTGGTCTTGGGCATGCCGAGCTCGTCGAACAGCACGACCTGCAGCTGCTTCGGGGACCCGAGGTTCAGCGTGCGCGGCGACCCGTCCTCGGACTCGGGCAGGGCGGCGAAGGCGTCCTGGGCCGCCTGCTCGACCGCGGCCGCGAAGTGCGACTCCAGGCCGGCCAGCATGTCCTGGTCGACCGCGATCCCGACGCCCTCCATGGTCGCCAGGACGTCGACCAGGGGCAGCTCCACGTCGCGCAGGAGCGGACTGCCGCCGCGCTGCTCGAGCTCGGGGTCGAGGGCGTCGGCCAGCTCGAGCACCGCCCGGGCCCGGACCATCGCCGCCTCGGCCTCGTCCGGCCCGTCGTCCGTCTCCAGGGTGAGCTGCACCGAGGCGTCCGGGCCGGCGTCGCCCTGCACGCGCAGGTCGCGGCCGAGGTGTCGCAGCACCAGGTCGCCGAGGTCGTACGACCGCTGGTCCGGCTGCACGAGGTAGGCGGCGAGGATCGTGTCGCTGACCACCCCACGCAGCTGGAACCCGCGGGCGGCCAGCGCCTCCATCGGGCCCTTGACGTCGTGGAACGCCTTGGGCTGCAACGGATCTGCCAGCCACGCGGCGAGCGCCGCCTCGGCGTCCGGGGTCAGCTCGCTCAGCGAGACGTACGCCGCCGCGCCGTCCGCGGTGGCGAGGGCGACGGCCGTGGCGTCGCCGGTGCCCCGGCCCCAGGTGCCGACGACGGCGACCCCGGCGCGCACCCCCACCGGGGTCTGGTCGGCCAGCCAGCCCGCGACCTCGTCCGGGGCCAGCCGGACGCCGGCGACGTCGAAGCCGCCCTCGGCCTCGGGCTCGACGCTCTCCAGCTCGGTGAACAGCCGCTCGCGCAGCACCCGGAACTCGAGCCCGTCGAACAGCTGGTGGACCTGCTCGCGGTCCCAGACCTGGCGGGCCAGGTCGTCGACGCCGAGCGGCAGGTCCAGGTCGCGGACCAGGGCGTTCAGCCGGCGGTTGCGCAGCACGCCGTCCAGGTGGGCCCGCAGGCTCTCCCCCGCCTTGCCGCCGATCTGGTCGACGTTGGCCACGATGCCGTCGAGGTCGCCGTACGCGAGGAGCCACTTGGCCGCGGTCTTCGGTCCCACCCCGGGGACGCCGGGGAGGTTGTCGCTGTCCTCGCCCACGAGTGCGGCCAGGTCGCTGTAGCGCTCGGGCCCGATGCCGTAGCGCGCGACGACCGCCTCGGGCGTCATCCGGGACAGCTCGGACACCCCGCGCACCGGGTAGAGCACCGTGACGTCGTCGCTGACCAATTGGAACGTGTCGCGGTCCCCGGAGCAGATCAGCACCCGGTGGCCCTGGCTGCGGGCCTGCACCGCGAGGGTGGCCAGGACGTCGTCGGCCTCGAAGCCCTCGCGCTCGAGGATCGGGATCCGCAGGGCGCCCAGCACCTCGCGCATCAACGGGACCTGGCTCTTGAACTCGTTCGGCGTGACCGACCGGCCGGCCTTGTACTCGGCGTACTCCTCCGACCGGAACGTCTGGCGGGACACGTCGAAGGCGACCGCCACGTGCGTGGGCTGCTCGTCGCGCAGCAGGTTGATCAGCATGGAGGTGAACCCGTACACGGCGTTCGTGGGCTGCCCGGTCGTGGTGCTGAAGTTCTCGACCGGGAGCGCGAAGAACGCCCGGTAGGCCAGCGAGTGGCCGTCGAGCAGCAGCAGGGTGCCGGGCGGCCCGACGGACGCCACGACGGGGACGTCGGAGGAGGTGGTCGTCGGCGAGCTCACCGGCCCAGCCTAGGGGGCCGGACCGACAGCGCCGGGCGGCCTCAGCGCGAGATCGACGGGGTGGAGACCAGGGCCCGCGCGCGGTCCCGCGCCCGCAGCGAGCGGCGGCGCAGCAGCGTCTGCTCCAGGCCCAGCCGGGCGTTGTCGCAGCCACCCAGGCGCCGGCGCAGCGCCTTCACCCCGACGACCCGCCGGACCACGAACGGCGAGAAGCCGAGGCGGGCGAAGAACCGGTTCGGCTCGCGGTCCAGCGACGGGACGCCGACCGCGACCTGCTCGGCCCCGACCCGCTCGGCCAGCGTCGCGCAGGCCGAGACCAGGGCCGTGCCGGCACCCTTGTGCCGCGCGTCGGGGTGCACGAACAGGTGCTCGATGCACACCGCGGGGGTGTCCACCAGGGGCAGCAACGGGCCGGACGTGGCGATGACGTAGCCGACGGGGGCACCGTCGTGCCGGGCCAGGAAGGCGTGCACCCCGTGCCGCTCGAGCACGTCGGACACGATCTTGCGCATGTCCTTGCCCGTCCCGCCCGGCTCGAATCGGGACGAGCCGGCGGCCAGTCGGGCCGAGCTCCACAGGTCGGTCAGGTCAGACAGGGCATTGCCGTCTCCGGCCTGCACTGGAGCCACGAGAAGGGCGTTGCGGGTCACCAAATCCTCCAGGGAAAGTCCGGCCCGGGGACCCATCCCGGGGAGCCGTGCGGGGGACTTCGAGCCGAGCGCTCGGAGCCTACGACCTCTGCCGCTCCGCTGGAAAGGGGGGTTTTGGTTTCGTCGTCAACGAAGTTCGGAGCGCGGCCGGTCAGTCCTCGCCGAGGTAGGCCTTGCGCACCTGGTCGTTGGTGAGCAGCTCGTGGCCCGGACCCGACACCACGATGCTGCCGACCTCGAGGACGTGGCCCTCGTCGGCGAGGGACAGCGCCGCCTGGGCGTTCTGCTCGACCAGCAGGATCGTGGTCCCCTGCTCACGCAGCGTGCCGATCGTCGACATGATCCGCTGCATCATGATCGGCGAGAGGCCCATGGACGGTTCGTCCAGCATCAGCATCTCCGGGCGGCTCATCAGCGCCCGGCCCATGGCCAGCATCTGCTGCTCGCCGCCGGAGAAGGTGCCCGCCGACTGGGCCCGCCGCTCGGACAGGATCGGGAACATGGCGTACGCCCGCTCGAGGTCCTCGGCGATGGCGGCCGCGCCGTCGGTGCGCGCGTACGCGCCGAGCATGAGGTTCTCCTGCACCGACATGGCCGGGAAGATCCGCCGGCCCTCCGGCGAGTGGGCCAGCCCGAGCTGCGACGATCTTGTGGGCGGCCATGCCGTTGATCCGCTTGCCCTTGAACCGGATCGTCCCGCTCTTCGGGGGCAGCAGGCCGCTGAGCGTGCGCAGCGTGGTGGTCTTGCCGGCGCCGTTCGAGCCGATCAGCGTGACGACCTGCCCGGCCTCCACGGTGAACGAGATGCCCTTGACGGCCTGGATCTTGCCGTAGGCGACGCTGAGGTCCTTGACCTCCAGGATGGGGCTCACGGCCGGGCTCCCCCGTCGTCGGTGACGTCGTCGGTGGCGTCGTGGGCGGGGTCGGGCACCGGCTCCTCGGCCGAGCCGCCGATGTAGGCCTCGACGACCCGCGGGTCGGACTGCACCTCGCCGGGGTCGCCCTCGACCAGCTTGACGCCGCGGACCAGGCAGGCCACCCGGTCGCACAGCTGGAAGATGAACCGCATGTCGTGCTCGATGACGACGACGGCCAGGCCCTGCTCGCGGATCCGGAAGATCGAGCTCCTGGGTGGCGCGGGTCTCCTGCGGGTTCATGCCGGCGGTCGGCTCGTCCAGCAGCAGCGGTCGTCGGGTCGCTGGCCAGGGCCCGCGCGATCTCCAGCCGGCGCTGGTCGCCGTAGTTGAGGTTGCGGGCCAGGTTGTCGGAGTGGCGGCGCCAGCCCGACGAAGGCCAGCAGCTCCTCGGCCTTGTCCGCGGCCTCCCGCTCGCCCCGGCGGTAGTTCGGGCCGCGGCCGATGGCCGAGAAGATGCCCTGCTTCATCCGGCACGTGCCGCCCGACGAGGACGTTCTCCGTGGGCGGTCATGTTCGGGAAGAGCCGGATGTTCTGGAACGTCCGCGCCATGCCGGCCTTGGCGACCAGGTACGGCTTGCGACGGCAGCCGAGCTTGCCGTCGTAGCAGGACGATGCCCGACGTCGGGACGTACAGGCCGGTCAGGCAGTTGAAGAAGGTGGTCTTGCCGGCGCCGTTCGGCCCGATCAGCCCGACGATCTCGCCCGCGCGTGCACCGTGCAGGTCGACGCTGTCGACGGCCTTCAGGCCGCCGAACTGCATCGTGACCTGCTGCGCGTCGAGCAGCGGCGCGGCCGGACTTGCGGCGCCGGCCGCGCCGGTGGCCGTCTCGGTGGTGCGGTGGTCACAGGACACCCCCTGCCGTCGCTGCCGGGTGCGGGCGCCGAGTGCCGTCGGAGAGCGGCGCCTCGATGTCGTCGCTGCTCGGCCTCGTGGAACTCCAGCGCGCGGCGCCGGCTGGCGATCAGGCCCTCGGGGCGGAAGCGCATCATCAGGATCAGGGCCAGGCCGAACAGCCAGCAGCCGCCAGTCCTGGAAGAATCGCAGCTTCTCCGGGATCACCAGCAGCAGCAACGCGCCCAGCAGCGGCCCGCGCACCGTCCCCATGCCGCCGAGCACGACGGCGGCCAGCAGGAACGAGCTGTTCGAGGAACGACGTAGGGTCCGGGCGTCACCGAGCTGCAGGTGCTGTGGGCCTGGATGGTCCCGGCCAGGCCGGCCAGGAACGGCGCCCAGCGCGAAGGCCAGCAGCTTGAGCCGGAACGGTTGATGCCCATGGCCGAGGCGGCGGTCTCGTCCTCGCGGATCGCCACCCAGGCCCGGCCGATCCGGCTGCGGTTGGCCCGCACGAAGATCGAACATCACGAAGCCGATGAGCAGCAGCAGCAGGAAGTAGTAGTTGGCGAAGTACGACACTGGACGCCGAAGATCGTCTGGTTCTTGCCGAACTTGATGCCGAAGAGGTCGAGGTCCGGCACGCCGTAGATGCCGTGCGGGCCGTTGGTGAGGTTCGGCCCGGAGCTGCCGTCGAGGTTGTTGACCGTGATGCGGAAGATCTCGCCGAAGCCGAGGGTGACGATGGCCAGGTAGTCGCCGCGCAGCCGCAGCGTCGGGGCGCCGATGATCAGGCCGAAGATCGCGGCCACGATGCCACCGCCGACGAACGACCGCGAGGAACGGCTGGTGGTGGCTGGCGATGACGCTCGCCGCCGACCCCGAGAACAGCGCGGCGAAGTAGGCGCCGACGCCCAGTGAAGGCGATGTAGCCGAGGTCGAGCAGCCCGGCCAGGCCGACGACGATGTTCAGGCCGATCGCCGCGGCGGCGAAGATCAGGCCACGTTGACGGCGATCGACAGGTAGTGCGCTGTTCGTGCCCTGGGTGAACGGGAAGATCGCCGCGGCGACGAACGCCGCGGCGACCGTCACGCCCGTTGGCGCGGTGATGCATGCGCGAATCCGCGCGCAGCAGGCCGGCGCAGCTGCAGGCCGGCGACGGCGCACGCCGACGACGGACCAGGAAGGCCAGGAAGAGCTCGCCTGTCGGCCGAGTCGAGGGCCCGGACATCAGGACCAGGCCGACGCCGATCGTGCGATGCCGATGATCGCAGGCAGCTCCAGCCAGGCCGGCAGCGGGCTGCGGCTCGCGGCCGGCGGGCAGGTCGGTCGGAGGAGCGGCCGAGCGTCGCCCAGCGGTCGCGACGGCGCCGCCGGCGATCACCAGCCAGCCGGCCGGTGTTGACGTTGGCCAGGCCCCCAGCACGTACGACGCGCGATCGCGACGACGACGCCGAGCTGAACCAGGTGGCGGCCAGCGCGCCGAGGCGCGAGCAGGCGCAGCGGCTCGGGCAGCGCCCGGTGCAGCGGCCGAGCCAGCGCAGGCCGCGCAGCTCGTAGGCGGACAGCGCCTGGAGCAGGAGCAGCAGGCCGCCGATGACCGTGAGCCGCTGGCCGCCGACCGGGGTAGCCGCTGACGTCAGGTCGCCGGCGGAAGGACGCGGTCCAGGTCCAGGCGAGGAAGGCCGCCGAGCGATGGTCAGGACGGCGCCGACCGGCGCGATCAGGGCGCGAGCCGCGCCGGCCGGCAGGGTGCCTTCCAGGCGGGCGAGCGGTGCCGGCCGCGGCGGCGCGCAGGCGGGGGCTGAGCTGGCTGGTGTCCATGGTGGTTCCCCTCCGCCCTCATGCGCGGTCCGCCACCCGTCTCGCCGAGCAGGCCTTGTGGTCGGAGCAGCAGGACCAGGATCAGCACGACGAAGGCGCCAGACGTCCTCCAGGCCGACCCGCTCGGAATGCCGGGGACGTCGGCGTGAGGCATCGACTTCGATCGACGCCGAGGACCAGCCCACCGAGGACCGCGCCGTGGATGTTGCCGATGCCGCCGAGCACGGCGGCGGTGAACGCCTTGAGGCCGGCCGTGAAGCCCATGTCGTAGCTGATGTTGCCGACCTGCATGCCCTGGCAGACGCCGGCGACGGCGGCCAGGGTGGCGCCGAGGACGAAGGCGATGACGATGATCCGGTTGGTGTCGATGCCCATGAGCTGGGCGGTGTCCGGGTCCTGCGCGGTCGGCCTGCATCGCCCGGCCGGTGCGGCTGACCGGCAGACGAACAGGTCCAGCACGATCATGCACGACGGCGCGCCAGCACGATGACAGAGGTCGACGGTCTGGATCGACGGACGCCGCCGACGTGCAGCGCGTTGCCGTTCAGCGAGCGACGGGAAGGCCAGGGCGACTGGTGGCGCCCGGGGTAGCAGGTCAGTCGGACGGCCTGCTGCAGGACGACCGAGACGCCGATGGCGGTGATCAGCGGGGCCAGCCGGGGGGCGCCGCGCAGCGGCCGGTAGGCGAACCGTTCGACGATCAGGGCTATCGACCACCGAGGCTGACGATGCCGCCGACGATCATCAGCGGCAGCGCCCACAGCGTGAGGTCGTGCGAGCCCAGGACCAGGTCCAGACGGTGAGACGCGCCGAAGGCTCCGATCATGAAGATCTCGCCGTGGGCGAAGTTGATCAGCTGGATGATGCCGTAGACCATCGTGTAGCCGAGGGCGATCAGGGCGTAGAGCGAGCCCAGGCACGACCCGTTGGCCAGCTGCTGGAAGAAGTCGTCATCGAGACCCCTCACTGGGTAGCTCGGTTCGACCTGACCGACCTGGGTGTGGGGCCCGCGCGCTGCGGGGCCCGCACGGCTCGGCTCGCCGTCGATCGCCGCGACTCAGCCGGTGAAGGAGCCGGTCTTCTCGGCGCCCACTCGCCGCCGGTGACCTTGTAGACGGTCAGGACCTTGCTCGTCGCGTCGCCGTACTGGTCGAAGCTGACCTGGCCGGTGACGCCCTGGAAGCTGACGTTCTGCACGGCCGCTTCGATGGCCGTGACGGGACCGAGGCGTCGATCTTGCCGTCTTGCCCGCGAGCGAGGTCTTCAGCGCGTTGATGATGGCGTTGGCGGCGTCGTAGGCGTAGGCGCCGTAGGCACCCGACGGGTCCGGGAAGCCGGCCGCCGCGTAGTCCGACACGTACTGCTTGGCCGAGGCCAGCTGGTCGATCGGGGCGCCGACCGAGGTGGCCAGGTCACCGTTCGACTTCGGCCCGGCCAGCTTGATGTAGCCGGGGTCGTACATGCCGTCGCCGCCCATCATCGGGCACGTTCAGACCGGCCGCCTTGGACTGCTTGGACAGCGGGCCGCCCTGCGGGAACTCGCCGCCGTAGTAGACCAGGCCGGGGTTGGTGGCCTTGACCTTCGAGATGACGCCCGAGTAGTCGGTGTCCGTGTCGTTGATCGTCTGGTGGCTGGTGATCGTGCCGCCGAGCTTCTTGAACTCCTGCTCGAACGCCGCGACCAGACCGGCGCCGTACGTCTTCTGGTCGTTGATCGTCGCGGCCTTCTTGATGCCGAGCGTCTGGTAGACGTACTGCGCGGCGAACGGGCCCTGGATGGAGTCCGTGGTGCAGACGCGGAAGTAGTTCTTGTCCGGGCGGGCCGGGGCGGTCGCGAAGTTCGCGCCCTGGGTCAGCGCCGGGTTGGTGTTGGCCGGCGACACCTGGACGATGTTCGCCTTGTCGCAGCACCGGCTCACGGTCTGGGCGACGCTGGAGTTCAGCGTGCCGACGACGCCGACGACGGTCGGGTCGCTGGCCAGCTTGGTGGCCGCCTGCTGCCCGACGTTCGGCATGCGCCTGGTCGTCCTCGGCGTCCGTCTTCAGGGTCCAGCCGGGCACGGTCTTGTTCGCGTTGGCCTGCTTGACCGCGAGCTCGACCGAGTGCTGGATGCCGAGACCGAGTGCGGACAGCGACCCCGTCAGCGGCGCGATGATGCCGATGGTCGCCGTCTTGGTCCCACCACCGGAAGATGCTGGAGCTGCTGCCGTTGCTGCGGGAGCCGCACGCGCTGAGCACGAGGGCCACCGCCACGACGGGCACGCCGATTTTTGCCATAGACCGCACGAAGATCCTCCTGTGCCTTGCCGTGCCGGACGGCACGAACGGACTGCGCTTCCTCGCGGAAGTACAGCGCACCCTAAGCCCCACCAGGCCGCTTCGCGCCAGAGTCCGGGTGGCCCCGGCCCATGTCGTGACCATTCCGTTGCAATGGGCGGCCCGCCGTCCGAGGCGACGGAATGCTCAGCTCGAGACGCCCGCGTCCTTCGCCGGGATGCCGGAGATGACCGCGTCGGCGACCTCCCGCATGGACAGCCGGCGGTCCATCGACGGTCTTCTGGATCCAGCGGAACGCCGTCCGGCTCGGTGAGCCCGAGCGACGTCATCAGCACGGACTTGGCCCGGTCCACCCGCTTGCGGGTCTCGAACCGCTCCCCCAGGTCGGCCACCTCGGCCTCGAGCGCGACGATCTCGGCGTGCCGGGAGAGGGCGATCTCGATCGCCGGCACCAGGTCGGCGCGGGTGAACGGCTTGACGACGTAGGCCAGCGCGCCGGCGTCCCGGGCCCGCTCCACGAGCTCGCGCTGGGAGAACGCGGTCAGCATGACGACGGCGGCCAGCCGCTGCTCGCCGATCCGCTCGGCGGCGCTGACAGCCCGTCGAGGCCCGGCATCTTGACGTCGAGCAGCACGACGTCGGGGCGGTGCTCCTCGGCGAGGCGCGACGGCCTCCTCGCCGTCGCCGGCCTCGCCGACGACGTCGTACCCCTCCTCGCGCAGCATCTCGACCAGGTCGAGCCGGATCAGCGCCTCGTCCTCGGCGACCACGATGCGGTGACCCGAGCCGGCTCGGCCCACCGCAGCGGCGGGCTCCTCCGGCCGCTCGCCGGCCTGCGAGAGGTTCTCGGTCATCGAGCTGGCTCCTGTCGCACCCGATAGTCTCGCTCGGGTCACGGCCGCCGTACGACGCCCCGATAGCCCAATTGGCAGAGGCACCGGATTCAAGTCCCGGCCAGTGTGGGTTCGACTCCCACTCGGGGTACGCACGAAGGTCACGCAGACGGTGTGCGCCGGGGCTCAGGCCTCGGCGGCGTACGCCGGAGCCCGCTCGCGGATCACGTCGCCGATCCGGTGCACGCGCACGGCGTTGGTCGAGCCGGGGATGCCGGGAGGCGAGCCGGCGACGATGACGACCTCGTCGCCGGGCACGCAGCGGCCGGCGTCGAGCAGGCTGCGCTCGACCTGCGCGACCATCTCGTCGGTGTGCGCGACGTAGGGCGTCAGGAACGTCTCGACGCCCCAGGTCAGCGACGAGCTGGGAGCGCACCGCGGCCTCAGGAGTGAAGGCCAGCACCGGGATCCGCGACCGCAGCCGGGCCATCCGGCGCGCCGAGTCGCCGCTCTGGGTGAAGGTCGACGAGGTACTTCGCGTCGAGGAACTCGGCGATCTCGGCGGCCGCGGCCGTGATCACGCCGCCCTTGGTGCTGGGCCGCGAGCCGAGCGGCGCGATCCGGTCGAGGCCGTGGTCCTCGGTGGTCTCGATGATCCGGGCCATCGTCGCGACGGTCTCGACGGGGTACTTGCCGACGCTGGTCTCGCCGGACAGCATCACCGCGTCGGCGCCGTCCAGCACGGCGTTGGCGAAGTCGGAGGCCTCGGCGCGGGTCGGCCGGGAGTTCTCGATCATCGAGTCGAGCATCTGGGTGGCGACGATGACCGGCTTGGCGTTGCGCCGGGCCAGCTCGACCGCGCGCTTCTGCACGAGCGGCACCTGCTCCAGCGGCAGCTCGACGCCGAGGTCGCCGCGGGCGACCATGAGGCCGTCGAACGCGCGTGACGATCTCGTCGAGGTTGTCGACCGCCTGCGGCTTCTCGATCTTGGCGATGACCGGCAGCCGGACGCCCTCCTCGTCCATGATCCGGTGCACGTCCTCGATGTCGGCGGCGCTGCGGACGAAGGACAGCGCGATCATGTCGGCGCGCAGGTGCAGGGCCCAGCGCAGGTCGGCCTCGTCCTTGTCCGACAGCGCCGGCACGCTCATCGCGACGCCGGGCAGGTTGAGGCCCTTGTGGTCGGAGACCACGCCGCCCTCGATCACCTCGGTGACCACGCGCGGTGCCGTCGACCTCGACGCACCTCGCACGCAGACCTTGCCGTCGTCGATCAGGATCCGGTCGCCGGCGCGGGCGTCGCCGGGCAGGCCGTGTACGTCGTCGACACCAGGTCGCGGTCGCCGGGCACGTCGTCGGTGGTGATCGTGAACCGGTCGCCGGCCTCCAGCAGCACCGGGCCGGCGGCGAAGTTGCCGAGCCGGATCTTCGGCCCCTGCAGGTCGACCAGGATGCCGACCGCGTGGCCGCTGTCGTCACTGGCCGCGCGGACCGCCAGGTAGGTCTGCTCGTGCAGCGGCGTACGCGCCGTGGCTGAGGTTGAGCCGGGCGACGTCCATGCCCGCTGTCGACGAGCTTGCGCAGCATCTCCGGCGTGGAGGTGGCCGGCCCGAGCGTGCAGACGATCTTGGCTCGACGCATGAAGCGACCCTATTCCCTGAGCAACGGACGTCCGGCACGCGTGGACCGACTCGTGGACGACGCCGGCCAGCGTTCGTTCAGCGTTCGAGCTCAGACCATCAGCGGGCGGTCGGTCGGGCGCGGATCGGCGCCGGCAGGGTGGTCGCTCCCGGGCGGCCGGTGAGGTAGCCGTCGACCGCGGCCGCGCAGGCCCGGCCCTCGGCGATCGCCCAGACGATCAGCGACTGCCCGCGGCCGGCGTCGCCGGCCACGAAGACGCCCGGCACGCTGGTCATGAACGACGTCGTCCCGGGCGACGTTGCCGCGCGCGTCCAGCTCGACGCCGAGCTGCTCGACCAGGCCCTCGCGCTGCGGGCCGACGAAGCCCATCGCGAGCAGCACCAGCTGGGCCGGGATCTCGCGCTCGGTGCCCTCGACCGGCTGGAACCGGCCGTCCACGAGCTCGACCTCGACCAGCCGCAGAGCCCGGCCACGTTGCCGTCGCTCGTCGCCCGAGCAGCTCCTGGGTGGTGACCGCGTAGACCCGGTCGCCGCCCTCCTCGTGGGCGCTGGAGACCCGGAAGGTCATCGGGTAGGTCGGCCACGGCTGCGCCGCCGGCCGCTCCTCCGGCGGCCGGGGCAGGATCTCCAGCTGGGTGACCGAGCGCGCGCCCTGGCGGATCGCGGTGCCGAGGCAGTCGGCGCCGGTGTCGCCGCCGCCGATGATGACGACGTCCTTGCCGGTCGGCCGCGACCTGGCCCTCGACCGGGCTCGCCGAGCGCGGCCCGGTTGGACGGCGGCAGGAACTCCATCGCCTGCAGGACGCCGCCCAGCTCGCGGCCCGGCACCGGCAGGTCGCGCGGCGACCGTCGAGCCGACGGCGAGCACGACGGCGTCGTACCGGTCGCGCAGCTGCTTGCCGGTCAGGTCGCGCGCCGACGTCGACGCCGGCTGCGGAACCGGGTGCCCTCGGCCTCCATCTGGGCCAGCCGCCGGTCGAGCACGGCCTTCTCCATCTTGAACTCGGGGATGCCGTAGCGCAGCAGGCCGCCGATCCGGTCGGCGCGCTCGTAGACCGCGACGGTGTGGCCGGCGCGGGTCAGCTGCTGGGCGGCGGCCAGGCCGGCCGGCCCGCTGCCGACCACCGCGACCGTGCGCCCGCTGAGCCGCTCCGGCGGCTGCGGCGCGACGTCGCCGGTCGGCGAAGGCCCGCTCGATGATGCTGACCTCGACCTGCTTGATCGTCACCGGCGGCTGGTTGATGCCGAGCACGCAGGCGGTCTCGCACGGCGCCGGGCAGAGCCGGCCGGTGAACTCCGGGAAGTTGTTGGTCGCGTGCAGCCGCTCGATCGCGTCCGCCCAGTCCTCGCGCCAGACCAGGTCGTTCCACTCCGGGATCAGGTTGCCCAGCGGGCAGCCCTGGTGGCAGAACGGGATGCCGCAGTCCATGCAGCGGCCGGCCTGGCGCCGCAGCTCGGTCGGCGTCCTGCTGCCTCGTAGACCTCGCGCCAGTCCATGATCCGCACCGGGACCGGCCGCCGCGCGCGGCAGCTCGCGGTCGCGGACGGTCAGGAAGCCCTCGGGGGTCAGCCACGAGCCGCCTCCATGATCCGCGGCCAGACGTCGCTGCCGTCGGGGTCGAGGCCCGTCGCGCTCGGCCTGGCCGGCGGACCTCCAGCACCCGCCGGTAGTCGCGCGGCATCACCGCGGTGAACCGCTCGCGGGCGGCCGGCCAGTCGGCGAGCAGCCGCGCCGCCACGGCCGACTCGGTCTCCTCGGCGTGCCGGGCCAGCAGCCCGTGCACCTGCTCGGCCTCGTCGTCGGTCAGCGGCGTGAGGTCGACCAGCTCGGGGTTGACCCGCTCCGGCCGCAGGTCCAGCACGTACGCCGTGCCACCGGACATCCCGGCGGCGAAGTTGCGCCCGGTCGGGCCCAGGACGACGCACGCGTGCCACCGGTCATGTACTCGCAGGCGTGGTCGCCCACGCCCTCGACGACCGCGACCGCGCCGGAGTTGCGGACGCAGAACCGCTCGCCGACCTTGCCGCGCAGGAAGATCTCGCCGCTCGTCGCGCCGTAGCCGATGACGTTGCCGGCGGCGATGTTCTGCTCGGCGGCGAACACCGCCGCGCGGTCCGGCCGGACGACCACGCGGCCGCCGGACAGGCCCTTGCCGACGTAGTCGTTGGCGTCGCCGAACAGCCGCAGGGTGACGCCGGCGCGGCAGGAACGCGCCGAAGGACTGCCCGGCCGAGCCGGTGAGCGTGATGTCGATCGTGCCGTCGGCCAGGCCGTCCGGGTGGAGCTTGGTCACCTCGTGGCCGAGCATCGTGCCGACGGTCCGGTTGACGTTGCGGACGGGCAGGCTCAGCCGCACCGGCTCGCCTGGCGCTCAGCGCGTCCTGGCTCAGGCTCGATCAGCTCGAGGTCGAGGGCCTTCTCCAGCGCCGTGGTCCTGGTGGGTCGTGTTGTGCCGCGAGCCGCCGGCCGGCGGCTCGACCACGCTCGAAGATCGGCGCTCAGGTCCAGGCCGGACGGCCTTCCAGTGGTCGACCGCCGCCGTCGCGTCGAGCGCCTCGGCGTGGCCGATCGCCTCCTCGAGGGTGCGGAAGCCGAGCGCGGCCAGGTGCTCGCGGACCTCCTCGGCGATGTACTCGAAGAAGGTCTCGACGAACTCGGGCTGGCCCGAGAACCGCTTGCCGCAGCTCGGGGTTCTGGGTGGCGATGCCGACCGGACAGGTGTCGAGGTGGCAGACGCGCATCATGATGCACCCGCTGACGACGAGCGGCGCGGTGGCGAAGCCGAACTCCTCGGCGCCGAGCAGCGCGGCGATGACGACGTCGCGGCCGGTCTTGAGCTGGCCGTCGACCTGGACGACGATCCGGTCGCGAAGACCGTTGAGCAGCAACGTCTGCTGGGTCTCGGCCAGCCCGAGCTCCCACGGCGCGCCGGCGTGCTTGAGGCTGGTGAGCGGCGCGGCGCCGGTGCCGCCGTCGTGGCCGGAGATCAGGACGACGTCGGCCTTGGCCTTGCTGACGCCGGCCGCGACGGTGCCGACGCCCGACCTCGGCGACCAGCTTGACGTGGACGCGCGCCTCGCGGTTGGCGTTCTTCAGGTCGTGGATCAGCTGGGCCAGGTCCTCGATCGAGTAGATGTCGTGGTGCGGCGGCGGCGAGATCAGGCCGACGCCGGGCGTGGAGTGCCGGGTGCGTCGCGATCCACGGGTAGACCTTGTGGCCCGGGCAGCTGGCCGCCCTCCCCGGGCTTGGCGCCCTGCGCCATCTTGATCTGGATGTCGTGGGCGTTGGTCAGGTAGAGGCTGGTCACGCCGAACCGGCCGGACGCGACCTGCTTGATCGCGCTGCGGCGCACCGGGTCGTAGCAGGCGGTCGGCGTCCTCGCCGCCCTCGCCGGTGTTGGACCGCGCGCCGATCCGGTTCATCGCGACGGCCAGGGTCTCGTGCGCCTCCAGGCTGATCGAGCCGTAGCTCATCGCGCCGGTGGAGAACCGCGGCACGATCGCCGAGACCGGCTCGACCTCGTCGAGCGGCACCGGCCGGCCGGCGGCCCGCGTCCGGAACGCGAACAGCCCGCGCAGCGTCATCAGCCGCCGGGCCTGCTCGTCGACCCGGCGCGGTGTACTGCTGGAAGACGTCGTACCGGCGGGCCCGGGTCGAGTGCTGCAGCCGGAACACGGTCTCGGGGTCGAACAGGTGCGGCTCGCCCTCGCGGCGCCACTGGTACTCGCCGCCGACCGCCAGCCGGCGGTGCGGCGGGCCGCAGCCCGTCCGGCGGGTACGCCGCGGCGTGCCGGCCGGCCGCCTCGGCGGCGATGACGTCGAGGCCGATGCCGCCGAGCTGGGTGGTCGTGCCGGTGAAGTAGCTCGTCGACCAGGTCCTGGCCCGAGGCCGACCGCCTCGAAGACCTGCGCCCCGCGGTACGACGCGACGGTGGAGATGCCCATCTTGCTCATGACCTTCAGCACGCCCTTGCCGAGCGCCTTGAGCAGGTTGTGCGACCGCCTTCTCCGGCGTCGACGTCGGTGAGCACGCCGGAGCGGACCAGCTCCTCGACCGACTCCATGGCCAGGTAGGGGTTGACCGCCGCGGCGCCGTAGCCGATCAGCAGGGCGACGTGGTGGACCTCGCGGACGTCGCCCGGCCTCGACCAGCAGCCCGACCTGGGTGCGGGTCTTCTCCCGGATCAGGTGGTGGTGGACGGCGGAGGTGAGCAGCAGCGACGGGATCGGCGCCAGGTCGCGGCCCGGAGTCCCGGTCGGACAGCACGACGAACCGCGCGCCGGCCGCGATCGCCGCCGACACCTCGGCGCAGATCTCGGCCAGCCGGGCCCGCAGGGCGTCGCCGCCGCCGTGCACGTCGTACAGGCCCTTGACCACGACCGTGGCGTAGCCGGGCAGGTCGCCGTCGGCGTTGACGTGGACGATCTTGGCCAGCTCGTCGTTGTCGATCACCGGGACCGGGCAGGCACGAGCTGACGGCAGTGCGCCGGCGACGCGCTCGAGCGCGTTGTGCTCGGGACCGATGGTCGACCCGAGCGCGGTCACCAGCTCCTCGCGGATCGCGTCCAGCGGCGGGTTGGTGACCTGCGCGAACAGCTGGGTGAAGTAGTCGAACAGCAGCCGCGGCCGGTCGGAGAGCACGGCGATCGGGGTGTCGGTGCCCATCGAGCCGATCGGCTCGGCGCCGGTGCGGGCCATCGGCGCGAGCAGCAGCCGCAGCTCCTCCTCGGTGTAGCCGAAGGTCTGCTGGCGCCGGGTGACCGACGAGCGGGTGTGCACGATGTGCTCGCGCTCGGCGGCAGGTCGTCCAGGTGGATCATCCCGGCGTGCAGCCACTCGTCGTACGGGTGCTGGGCCGGCGAGCTCGGACTTGATCTCGTCGTCGCTCGACGATCCGGCCGTGCTCGGTGTCGACCAGGAACATCCGGCCCGGCTGCAGCCGGCCCTTGCGGACCACGCGTCGCCGGGTCGAGGTCGAGCACGCCGACCTCGCTGGCCAGGACGACCAGGCCGTCGTCGGTGACCCAGTAGCGCCCGGGCCGCAGGCCGTTGCGGTCGAGGACGGCGCCGATCAGCGTGCCGTCGGTGAAGGCCACGCAGGCCGGGCCGTCCCAGGGCTCCATGAACGTCGCGTGGAACTCGTAGAACGCCCGCCGCTCGGGGTCCATCTCGGCGTGGTTCTCCCACGCCTCCGGGATCATCATCAGCACCGCGTGCGGCAGCGAGCGGCCGCCGAGGTGGAGCAGCTCGAGCACCTCGTCGAAGGTCGCCGAGTCGCTCGCGCCCGGCGTGCAGATCGGGAACAGCCGCTGCAGGTCGCCCGGGATCAGGTCGCTGGCCAGCTGGCTCTCGCGGGCCCGCATCCAGTTGCGGTTGCCCTTCACGGTGTTGATCTCGCCGTTGTGGGCGATCAGCCGGTAGGGGTGGGCCAGCGGCCAGGACGGGAAGGTGTTGGTCGAGAACCGCGAGTGGACCAGGGCCAGCTCGGTCTCGTACGCGCGGTCGGACAGGTCCGGGAAGAACGGCTCCAGCTGGCCGGTGGTGAGCATGCCCTTGTAGACCAGCGTGCGCGCCGACAGCGACGCGAAGTAGAGCGCCGGCCTCGCGCTCGGCCCGCTTGCGCAGGCAGAAGGCCAGCCGGTCCAGCGCGATCCCGGTGCGCCGGGTCGCCGGTGGCGGCGTCGGCGACGAACAGCTGCCGGAACGACGGCATGCAGTCGCGGGCGGCCTGCCCGACCAGGTCGTCGGCCGACCGGCACGTCGCGCCAGCCGAGCACCGCGCAGGCCCTCCTCGGCGGCGATGCGCCTCGACCCGGGCGACGGCGTCGGCCCGCTCGCCGGCGTCGACCGGCAGGAAGGCCAGCCCGACGGCGTAGGAGCCCCGCGGCGGCAGGTCGAGCCCCGCGCTCTCGCGGAAGAAGCGGTCCGGCATCTGGGTCAGGATCCCGGCGCCGTCACCGGTCGCCGGGTCGGCGCCGGTGGCCCCGCGGTGGTCGAGGTTGCGCAGCGCGGTCAGCGCGTGCTCGACGATGTCGTGACCGGCGGTGCCCCGCATGGTGGCCACGAAGGCCACACCGCAGGCGTCGTGCTCGTGCTCGCCGTCGTACAGGCCCACGGCGGCGGGACCGGACGGCCGCGTCGAGCGAGGGTATGCGGAAGTGCTCAAGGGTTCACCGTCCCGACATGTCGAAGCGCTCGCGTGGACGGCGTCGGCCCGCGATCGGCAGCAGCCTACCGTGCGCTGTCGTCCCGAGGCTCGGACGCGGTGTCCGGATCCTGAGACGCGAGCGCGACCGCCGCCTCGGGTTCCGGCTGCGCCGGGGTCTCCGGCTCCGGATCACGTCCTCGGCGGGTCACCAGCACGAAGTAGGTCAGGGCGCCGAGGAACACCACGAGGGCGGTCCAGTCGTTCAGCCGCAGGCCGAGGATGTGGGTCGCCTGGTCCACCCGGAGGTACTCGATCCAGGCCCGGCCGACGGTGTAGAGCATCACGTACAGCGCGAAGGCGCGGCCGCGGTCCAGCCGGTAGTGCCGGTCGATGAGGACGACGGCGAGCGCGACGCCGAGACACCACAGCGACTCGTACAGGAAGGTCGGCTGGAACGTGCCCAGGACGACCGGGTGCCCGGCCGAGTCCCGCACGGCGTGCCCGGCGCTGTCGTCCCACTGGTAGACCTTCAGCCCCCACGGCTTGGTCGTGGCCCGGCCGTACAGCTCGTTGTTGAAGTAGTTCCCCCAGCGGCCGAAGGCCTGCGCGACCGCGATGCCGGGCGCCGCGGCGTCGGCGAACATCCGGAAGCTGACGCCTCGGCGCCGGCAGGCGAGGTAGCCGCCGAAGGCGCCCAGGGCGATGGCCCCCCAGATCCCCAGGCCGCCCTCCCAGACGTACAGCGCCCGGACCGGGTTGCCGCCGGAGCCGAAGTACGGCTCGGGCGTGGTGATCACGTGGTAGAGGCGCCCGCCGACCACGCCGAACGGCACGGCGTACGTCGCGACGTCCAGGGAGATGCCCGGCTCACCGCCGCGGGCCCGCCAGCGCCGCTCGGCGATCCACACCGCGGCGACGATGCCCGGCGAGGATGCAGAACGCGTACGCCCGCAGCGGGAACGGCCCGATGTGCCAGACCCCCTCGGTCGGGCTGGGGATCAGGCCGGGAAGCATCGCCGGCGCCGCCGCTGTCACTGGGTCACCCTAAGCCTCGGCCCGCTGGTTCAGGCTTTTCCCAGGGTTCCCCCCGTACCCTTCATCCGTGGCGGAAAGACTCACCAAGCGACAGCGGCGCGAGGAGACCCAGGCCAAGCTGGCGGCGACTGCGGGCCGAGCAGGCCCGCAAGGAACGCCGGGCGAAGGTCTACAGCGCGGTGGCGGCCGTGGTGGCCGTCCTGCTCGTGATCGGCGTGTTCGTGATCGTCAAGGTCACCTCGAACGGCACCAAGGCCCACTCGCAGGCCAGCGGCCTGGCGTCGGCCGCCGTCGTCAAGGACGTGACGCAGGTGCCGCTCGCGACGTACAACACGGTCGGGGCGGGCACCATCCAGAGCGTCCCCAAGGCGATGACGGGAGCGGAGGCGCTCACGGCCGACGGCAAGCCGCGGATCCTCTACGTGGGCGCGGAGTACTGCCCGTTCTGCGCCGCCGAGCGCTGGGCGATGGCCGCCGCCCTGTCCCGGTTCGGCACGTTCAGCAACCTGGGCGCGACCGCGTCGTCCGCCACGGACACCGACCCCAACACCGCGACGCTGTCCTTCCACGGGTCGACCTTCACCAGCAACACGATCTCGTTCACCGGCTACGAGACCACGACCAACCAGCAGAAGAGCGACGGCACGTACCCGACCCTGGACACGCCGTCGGCCGCCGACAACGCCCTGACCACCAAGTACGACGCCCCGCCGTACGTCGATGCCAGCAGCAAGGGCTCGATCCCGTTCGTGGACATCGGCGGGAAGTACGTCATCAGCGGAGCCAGCTACGACCCGGCCGTGCTCGCGGGCAAGACGCACGAGCAGATCGCCGCGGCGATGCAGGACCCGAGCTCGGCCATCGCGAAGGCCGTGCTGGGCACGGCCAACGTCATCACCGCGGCCATCTGCCAGCTGACCGTCGAACGCCCCGTCCGCCGTGTGCACCTCTCCCGGCGTGCAGGCAGGAATGGCCAAGCTGACCAGTGGCTAGGCCCAAGACCCGGCCACCCCGCACGGTCGCCGTCGCTCCCCCGGCCCTGCGCCGGCCGGCCTGGGTGGTCGTCACCTCGCTGGTGCTGTGCGTGCTGGGGCTGCTCGACGCGGCGTACCTCACCTTCGAGCACTACACGGCGTCGTCCACGCTCGCCTGCTCGGACAACGGCGCGATCAACTGCCTGAAGGTCACGACCAGCACCTACTCCAAGGTGCTCGGCGTCCCGGTCGCGCTGCTCGGCCTGCTGTTCTTCGTGGCGATGACCGTGCTGTGCCTGCCGCAGATGTGGCGCTCCACGCAGCCGCTCGTGCGGCGGCTACGCCTGGCGGCGGTGGTCGTCGGGATGCTGTCGGTGCTCTACCTGCTGTGGGCCGAGCTGTTCAAGATCGACGCGATCTGCCTGTTCTGCACCGGCGTTCACGTGCTGACGTTCGCGCTCTTCGCGCTCGTGGTCATCGAGGCGACCGGGGCCTTCGACACCGAGTGAACTCCCGCCGCCAGCTCGGCGGCGAGCTGCCGGACCGCCTCCACCCCGGCCTCGGCCGAGGGGGCGTCGGTGAGCGCCCGGACCAGGGCCGAGCCCACGATCACACCGTCGGCGAACGCACCCGACCTCGGCCGCCTGCTCACCGGTCGACACGCCGAGGCCGACGCACACCGGCAGGTCGGTGACCTCCTGGGCCCGCTCGACCAGGACCCGGGCGGCGTCGCCGACCTGCGCGCGCACGCCGGTCACGCCCATGGTCGAGGCGGCGTAGACGAAGCCGCGGCAGGCCCGCACGGTGGCCGCGAGCCGCTCCGGTGTCGAGCTCGGGGCGATGAGGAAGACCCGGTCCAGGTCGTTGTCGGTCGGCGGCCTGCAGCCAGTCGCGCCGCCTCGTCCGGGATCAGGTCGGGGGTGATCAGGCCCGGCCCCGCCGCTGCGCGGCCAGGTCGGCGGCGAACCGCGGGACGCCGTACCGCTCGACCGGGTTCCAGTAGGTCATGACGAGGGCCGGCGCGCCGGCCGTCGACGACGCCTCGACGGCCCGGAACGCGTCGCGGGTCCGCGTGCCCGCGGCCAGCGCCACCTGGCCGGCGTGCTGGATCACCGGGCCGTCCATCAGCGGGTCGGAGTACGGGACGCCGACCTCGACGATGTCGACGCCGCCCTCGACCATCGCCACGCATGGCGGCGATCGAGGTGTCGACGTCCGGGTAGCCGACCGGGAGGTAGCCGACGAGCGCGGCGCGGCCCTCGGCCGCGGGTTCGCGCCAGGGCGTCGGTCCGACGCCGCTCACGCGGCCGCTGTCCGGTCGGGCTCGTCGCGGACCCAGGCCGAACCAGCGGGCCGCGGTGTCCACGTCCTTGTCGCCGCGGCCGGACAGGTTCACCAGCACCACGCCGTCCGGGCCCGAGCTCGCGGCCGATCCTGCAGCGCCCCGGCCAGGGCGTGCGCGCTCTCGATGGCCGGGATGATCCCCTCGGTGCGGCAGAGCAGCCCGAACGCCTCCATCGCCTCGGCGTCGGTCGACCGGCCGGTACGACGCCCGGCCCGACGTCGTGCAGCCAGGCGTGCTCCGGGCCGACCCCGGGATAGTCCAGGCCGGCCGAGATGGAGTGGCTCTCGACGGTCTGGCCGTCCTCGTCCTGCAGCAGGTACGAGCGGGCGCCGTGCAGCACGCCGGGAGCGCCGCCGGTGATCGAGGCCGCGTGCCGGCCGGTCTCGACGCCGTCGCCGCCGGCCTCCAGGCCGACCAGTCGGACCTCCGGGTCGTCGACGAAGCCGGCGAAGATGCCCGATGGCGTTGGAGCCGCCCCCGACGCAGGCGCAGACGACGTCGGGCAGCCGGCCGACGAGCTCGAGCATCTGGGCTCGGGCCTCGTCGCCGATGACCCGCTGGAACTGACGGACCATCGTGGGGAACGGGTGCGGGCCGGCCACCGTGCCGATCAGGTAGTGGGTGCGGTCGACCGTGGTCACCCAGTCCCGCATCGCCTCGTTCATCGCGTCCTTGAGCGTGCGCGACCCGGCGGTGACCGGCACGACCTCGGCGCCGAGCAGGCGCATCCGGGCGACGTTGAGAGCCTGCCGCCGGGTGTCCTCCTCGCCCATGTAGACCAGGCACTCGAGGTCGAACAGCGCGGCGGCCGTGGCCGTGGCGACGCCGTGCTGGCCGGCTCCGGTCTCGGCGATGACCCGGGTCTTGCCCATGCGCTTGGTCAGCAGGGCCTGCCCGAGCACGTTGTTGATCTTGTGCGAGCCGGTGTGGTTGAGGTCCTCGCGCTTGAGCACCACGCGGGCGCCACCGGCGTGCGCCGCGAACCGGGGCACCTCGGTGAGGATGCTCGGCCGGCCGGTGTACGTCCGGGCCAGCCGGTCCAGCTCGGCCAGGAACATCCGGGTCGCCCATCGCCGAGCGGAACGCCGCGTCCAGCTCGTCCAGCGCCGCGACCAGGGCCTCGGGCACGTAGCGGCCGCCGTACGGGCCGAACCGGCCCGACCTCCAGCGTCTCCTGCCCCGTCGGAACGCTCATGTGCCGCTCGACCGGGTCGAGCCGAGGCCGGGTGCGCCCCGGCCGCGACCAGGTTCGGCGACGGCGGTCCGCGGGTCGTCGCCGACGACGAGGCTCTCCCCGACGAGCACGGCGGTCGCGCCCTCCCGGGCGTACTCGAGCACGTCGTGCGGTCCGCGCACGCCGGACTCGGCGACGCGGACGACGTTGTCCGGCATCAGCGGGGCCAGCCGGGCGAAGGTCGAGCGGTCGACCTCCAGCGTGCGCAGGTCGCGCGCGTTCACCCCGATGATGCGGGCGCCGGCGTCGAGCGCGCGCAGGACCTCGTCCTCGTCGTGGCACTCCACCAGTGCGTCCATGCCGAGGGACCGGGTGCGCTCCAGCAGCGACACCAGGGCCTGCTGCTCGAGGGCGGCGACGATGAGCAGCAGCAGGTCGGCGCCGTGGGCCCGGGCCTCCCAGACCTGGTAGCTGCTGACGATGAAGTCCTTGCGCAGCACCGGGACGTCCACCGCCGAGATGACCGACACCAGGTCGGCCAGGCTGCCGCCGAAGCGTCGCTGCTCGGTCAGGACGCTGATGACGCTGGCCCCGCCGCGCTCGTACTCGCGGGCCAGGCCGGCCGGGTCGGTGATCGCGGCCAGCGCACCTCTGCTCGGGCTGGACCGCTTGACCTCGGCGATCACCTTGATGCTGGCCGGTGCGGACAGCACGGTGAAGGCGTCCCGCGCCCCGTCCAGCCGCGCCGCGCGGGCTTGGAGGGCGGCCAGCGGAACGGCTTCCTGGCGCGCGGCCAGGTCTTCCCTCACCCCCGCAACGATGTCGTCGAGGACGCTCATGTGGGAAGGCCTCCGAACAGCTGTCGAGCGAGGACCGCGGCTGGTGCACGGCCGGTTCCCGCACGATGCTAACGAGCCCGGCCGGGTGCGGTGCACCCGACCGGGCCGAAAGGCCGTTCAGCTGAGCAGTCCCGCGTGCTCCGGGTCAGACCTTGACGACGTACGTGCTGAGGATCTTGTCGGAGAACGTCTGGCGCTTGGAGTCCCACAGCGGCCACAGGTAGCCGAGGTAGCAGGGCAGGGCGTCGACGATGTGCACGAGGTAGCGCACGAACCCCATGCCGCCGCCGATGGGCTGGCCGTTCGTGGCCGAGACCAGCTTCGTGCCCGCGATCTTCTTGCCGTACGACTGGCCGGTCTGGCCGCCGAGGACCGCGTTGTAGATCGCCCAGACGAGCGAGGCCAGCCAGACGATCGCACCGAGCGGGTGGCTGATCGCGTAGAGGATCGCGGCGACGATGCCGACGCCGATGTAGTCGATGAACGCCGACTGGACGCGCAGTCCCCAGCCCGCGAACGGCAGGCCCAGGCTGGGGTCGGGAGCGTACTGGGCCGGGTAGCCCTGCTGCGGGTACGCCGGCTGTCCGGGGTAGCCCTGCTGCGGGTAGCCCTGCTGCGGGTAGCCCTGTGGCGGGTATCCGGGGGGCGGCGGAGGGGTGCCGGAGCCGGGACCCTGCGGGGCGCCGTAGTCCGGCGCGGGCGGAGCGGGGGGTGGCGGGGGCGGGGGCGGCGCACTCCCCTGCTCCGGCGGCTGCGGGGGAACGGGATCAGGCGTCGGGCCAGGTTGGTCGGTCATCTGCTGCCCCTCGGAGGCTGAGCGCCCGCTGCTCGGGCGTGACGCAGCAGAACCTAGTGGGAACGGCGACGCTCAGGAAGGACTCAGGAAGGCCAGATCCGGCAGCCAGCGCAGCACGCAGAACACCACGAGGACGATCGCGAGGACCCGGCCCAGCCGCGGGTCGGAGGTCAGCGGCGGCGTCTCCCGGCCCTCGCCGCGGGCCCGGCGGACGACCCAGCCGGCCCAGACGGCGGCTGCGCCCAGCACCATGGCCACGACCAGGGCGTTGGACTGCAGGGCGGGGACGAGCCGCCCCTGACCCAGGTCGGAGACCGCGCGCAGCCCACCACACAGCGGGCACGGCCGCCCGGTCAGGGCGAGGAACGGGCACTGGCCGTAGCTCCCGGCCCGGTGCGGGTCGCGGACGGCGAGCAGCACCACCCCAGCGGTGGCCGCGGCCGCGGCGAGAGCAGGTGCTCGGAGCCGGGCCGGCGCCGGGAGCCGGGCCGGCGCGGTCAGCGGGCCCGGCAGCGCCGGCTCAGCCGTGGTCCGCGCCGTCATGGCCGGCCGGACGGTGCACGCCGAAGCCGGCCATCTGCAGCAGGCGCCCCAGCACCAGCCCGATGACGCCGACGACGATGCCGACGATGGTCATCCAGAGCAGCTGCAGCACGATCGCCAGGCTGATGACGAACGCGCTGACGAGGAGGAAGCCGACCAGGACCCACGAGGCCAGGCTGTGGCCGTGGCTCTCCTGGTGCCCCTCGGTACGCGCCGCCTGCTGCTGTGCCATGAGATCTCTCCTCGACCGCTCGATCCGCCCGTGACCGCGACCAGTGTGTCAGGCCCGGCCCCGGGGGCCCGTCATCCCGTGGGGTCCTCCCCGCGCGACACCGCGTCCCAGGCCTCGGCCGCGACGTCGTCGGCGCTGGCGTCGGGCCGGTCGGACGGCCGCTGCGGGTCGACCGGCGCGTCGTAGCGGCCGGACAGGCCGCTCCAGCGGCGGCCACGGACGACCGTCACCGCACCGGCCAGGACCAGGAGGGCGGCGGCGGCCACCGCGACCCACGGCCAGCCGGTGACCGCGGCGGACGCCACGCCGCGGGACGAGCCGGCCTGCCCGGTGGCGGCCCCGACCGCGTCGCCGGCCGAGCGGCGCGGGTGCAGGAGCACCGTCACCGCGGCGGCTCCCACCGCACCACCGGCCACCACGAGCAGCACGCCGGCGACGTAGCGGCCCACCCGGCGCAGCGTCACGGCGGCCACGACCGCGGCCAGCCCGACCAGGGCGGCGGCCGGCACCACGCCCGCCACCGAGCGACCGTCGGCGTGGATGCGCCCGTTGCCGACCAGCGGATCGCTGACGGTGACCGTCAGCCAGGTGCGCCCAGCGGTCAGCAGGGCCACGGCGGCTCCCGCACCGCCGAGCCCGAGCACCGCGAGCCGCTCGCGGCTCGCGGTCATCCGGCCGGGCGGATCCGCGCCGCCGTGGCGACCGCGCGCAGCACGGCCATCGACTTGTTCACCGACTCCTCGTACTCCACCGAGGGAACCGAGTCGGCGACGATGCCCGCGCCGGCCTGGACGTACGCGACCTGGTCCCGGATGACCGCGGTCCGGATGGCGATCGCCATGTCGAGGTCCCCGGCGAAGTCGAGGTAGCCCACCGTGCCGCCGTACAGGCCGCGCCGGCTCTGCTCCAGCTCCTCGATGAGCTCCATCGCCCGCACCTTGGGGGCGCCGGACAGCGTGCCGGCGGGGAACGTCGCCACCAGCGCGTCGTACGCCGTGGCGCCCTCCCGGAGCCGCCCGACCACGGTCGAGACGATGTGCATGATGTGGCTGTACCGCTCGACCGACATGAAGTCGAGCACCTCCACCGTGCCGGCGTCGCACACCCGGCCGATGTCGTTGCGGGCCAGGTCGACGAGCATCACGTGCTCGGCGCGTTCCTTGTCATCGGCCAACAGTTGTTCGGCGTAAAGCGTGTCCTGCTCCGGCGTCTCGCCCCGCGGCCGGGAGCCGGCGATCGGGTGCATCATCACGTGCCGGCCGTTGACCTTGACCAGGGCCTCCGGACTGGAGCCCACCACGTCGTACGTGCTGCCGTCCGGCGTCGGCAGGCGCAGGAGGTACATGTACGGGCTGGGGTTGGAGATGCGCAGCACGCGATAGACGTCCAGGGCGTCGGCCGGGCAGTCCAGCTCGTAGCGCTGGGAGGGCACGACCTGGAACACCTCGCCGGCGCGGACCGCCTCCTTCGCCTCCTCGACGAGCGCCTCGAACACCTCACGGCCGCGCTGCTCGCGCGGCTGCGGAACGGGCGAGTCGAGGACCGCGACGCTGCCGGGCGCCGCGGTGGCCAGGTCGGCGGTCATCACGTCCAGCCGCTCGACCGCCTCCCGCCACACCTCGTCGACGCGGTCGTCGGTGGCGTCGTAGTTCACCGCGTTCGCCACGAGCAGGACCGAGCCGTCGCTGTGGTCCATGACGGCCAGGTCGGTCGCCAGCAGCATGGTGATCTCGGGCAGCTTCAGGTCGTCGACCGTCGCGTCCGGGAGCCGCTCCCAGCGGCGGACGGCGTCGTAGGTGATCGCGCCGACCATGCCCCCGGTCAGCGGCGGCAGGCCGCTGATGGCAGGGGTGTGCAGCGCCTCGACGGTCAGCCGGAGCGCCTGCAGGGGATCGCCGGAGGTGGGCACGCCGACCGGCGGCTCCCCGATCCAGAGCGCCTCTCCGTCCCGCTCGGTCAGGACGGCGCGGGAGCGGGCACCGACGATCGAGTAGCGCGACCACACACCGCCGTGCTCGGCCGACTCCAGCAGGAAGGTGCCGGGCTGGTCGCGGGCCAGCTTGCGGTAGAGCCCGATCGGCGTCTCCGCGTCGGCCAGCAGCCGCCGCACGACCGGGATGACCCGCCGGTCGCGGGCCAGCTCGCGGAACTCCTCCAGGGACGGCCAGGTCACGCCGTAGCGCAGGTCCGGGCTCATGCGAGGACCGGGTCGCGGTCGAAGCAGGTGCGGGCGCCGGTGTGACAGGCCGCGCCGACCTGGTCGACGGTCAGCAGCAGGGCGTCCCCGTCGCAGTCCAGGGCCGCGGCCTTGACGAGCTGGACGTGGCCCGACGTGTCGCCCTTGCGCCAGTACTCCTGCCGGCTGCGGCTCCAGTAGGTGGCCCGCCCGGTGGTCAGGGTGCGGCGCAGTGCCTCGTCGTCCATCCAGCCGACCATCAGCACCTCGCGGCTGTCGTGCTGCTGGACCACCACGCAGATCAGGCCGGCGTCGTCGCGCTTCAGGCGGGCGGCCAGGGCCGGGTCGAGCCGGTCGTCGGGAGCAGGAGCCACCCGCCCATTGTGGTGTATCCGCTCAGCCGGCCCGCCGCTGCGCGGTCCAGCTCGCGTGCAGCTCGGCGTACCGGCCGCCCGCGCGGGCCAGGACCGCGCTCGGTCCCCGCTCGACCAGGCGGCCGCCGTCCATGACCAGCACCTCGTCGGCCGCCTCGGCCGTCGAGAGGCGGTGCGCGATCGAGATCGCGGTGCGGCCCCGGGTCAGGCTGTCCAGGGCCCGCTGGATGCGCACCTCGGTCGCCGGGTCGACCGACGACGTGGCCTCGTCCAGCACCAGCAGGTCGGGGTCGGCGAGGTAGGCGCGGGTGAGGGAGACCAGCTGCCGCTCACCGGCCGACAGGGACTCGCCGCGCTGGCCGACCTCGGTGTCCAGCGCGTGCGGCAGCCCGTCGGCCCACTCGAGCAGGCCGAGCTCGGTGAGGGCGAGCCGCACCTGGGCGAGCGTCGCGCCCGGCCGCGAGAAGCGCAGGTTGTCGAGCACCGTCCCCTCGAACAGGAAGCCCTCCTGCGGCACCAGGACCACCCGCTCGCGCAGCGAGGCGAAGGACAGCTCGCGCAGGTCGACGCCGTCCAGCAGCACGCTGCCCTCGTCGGGGTCCATCAGCCGGGTGAGCAGCTTGGCGAACGTCGTCTTGCCCGACCCGGTCTCCCCCACGACCGCGACCCGGGCGCTGGGCGGCAGCGTGACGTCGATGTCGTGCAGCACCGGCGGCCCGCCCGGGTAGGCGTAGGTCACGTGGTCGAACGCCACGGTGATCGGTCCGCGCGGCAGCACCTGGCCCTCTGCCCCCGGGTCGGCGACGTCGGCCGGCGTCTCGACCACCGCGATCACCCGGCGCCACCCGGCCACGGCGTTCTGGAGCTCGTTCAGGACGTCGGTCGCCGTCTGCACCGGGCTGGTGAACAGCTGGACGAGGAACAGGAAGGCGAGCAGCTCCCCGAGGCTGATCCGGCCGTGGGCGCCGAGCCAGGTGCCGACGACCACGACGACCGCGGTCGTCAGCCCGGAGCACAGGACGCCGGCGCTGAACGTCAGCGCCACCCGGGTCTGGGCCCGGATGGCCGCCCGCCGGTGGGCCTGCACCGCGAGGTCGACCCGCTCCTGGGTCCGCCGCTCCACCGCGTACGCCCGGACCGTCGCCGCGCCGACGACGGCCTCGGACACGGCGCCGAGCAGGCCGGCCACCCGTTCGCGCACCTCGGCGTACGCCACCGAGACACCGCGCTGGAAGAAGCGCGCGCCGACGAGCATCGGGGCGAAGCAGAGCCAGACCAGGACCGTCAGCAGCGGCGAGTAGATCGCCATCAGCACCGTGGCGACGAGCAGCTGCCCGATCGAGAGCAGCAGCTGCAGCCCACCGAACTGCACGAACTGGGAGATCGTGTCGACGTCGCTCGTCACCCGGCTGACCATGGAGCCTCGCCGCTCGGCGTTCTGGGTCAGCACCGACAGGTCGTGGACGTGGCGGAACGCGGTGACCCGCAACGACATCAGTCCGGCCTCGGTCGACCGGAACAGGCGGATGTTGACCGCGTACGCCGACACCGCGGTGACCACCACCGCGACCGCGGCGCCGACGACCAGGAGGGTGACCCGCCGTACGTCCGGACCGCCGCCGGCCTGGATGCCGGAGTCGACGGTCTGCTGGACCGCGAGCGGTACGACGACCCGGCCGAGCGTCGAGAGCAGGCCGAGCGCGAGCGTGGTGCGGCTGCCGCGGAGGATCTCCGGCGAGAGCTGCAGCCCGCGGCGCACCGTCGCCCGGACGGTGTGGGCGTGGCTCTCGATGCTCGGGGTCGCCGCCCCCGGCGCGGCCGTGACGGTCACGTCAACGCCTCCTCGTCGGCCGTCAGGGCGGCCCGCTCGGCGGCCTCGCGCTCGTAGGCGTCGACCAGCCGGCGGTAGCGCGTCGTTGCGGGCGAGCAGCTCCTCGTGTGTCCCCCGGTCCACCAGCCGGCCGTGCTCGACGTAGGCCACCTGGTCGGCCAGGGCGATGGTCGCCTTGCGGTACGCGACGACCACGACCGTGGCGCCCTGCTGCCCCTGCTCGCGCAGCCCGGCCAGGATCGCGGCCTCGACCGTCGGGTCGACGGCGCTGGTGGCGTCGTCGAGGACGAGCAGCCGGGGCGCGCGCACCAGGGCCCGGGCCAGCGCGATGCGCTGCCGCTGGCCGCCGGACAGGGTGGTGCCCCGCTCGCCCACCCGCGTGTCCAGACCCTGGGGCAGGCCGGCCACGAACCCGTCGACCTGGGCCCGGCGCAGGGCGGCCCAGACCGCCTCGTCCCCGGCGGCCTCGAGGTCCGGGTCGCCGAGCGTGATGTTGGCCCGGACCGTGTCGTCGAACAGGAAGGTCTGCTGCGGCACCAGTGCGGCCTGCGCGGCGACGGCGCCCCGCGCCCCCTCGCGCAGGTCGACGCCGTCGAGCGTCACCCGGCCGCTCGTGGGGTCGACCAGCCGGACCAGCAGCGTGGTGAGGGTGGACTTGCCGCTGCCGGTCGGGCCGACCAGGGCGAGGGTCTGTCCGGCGGGCACGTGCAGGTCGATGCCGTGCAGCACGGGCAGCGCCTCGCCGGCCGCGCTCAGGTAGGCGTAGGACGCGTCCTGCAGCCTCAGGTCGGCCGGCTCCTCGCCGGCCCAGCGGTGCCGGCCGTACGGCAGCGAGCCGGTGGCCGCGAGGACGGCCGCCGACGCGGTCCCACCCGACCACGGACCGCGGCAGCTCGCCGAGCACCCAGCCGAGCGAGCGGACCGGGAAGGCGAGCAGCGAGAACAGGTAGGCGACCTGCACGACGTCGGCCGAGGTGATCGCCCCGCTGCGCACGCGGGCGGTGCCGACCAGCAGGACCAGCAGCGTCCCGAGCGTCGGCAGCGCCTCGATGGCCGGGTCGAACACGCCGCGCGTGCGCCCGACGGCCACGTTGGCGTCGCGCAGCCGGGCCGCCACGTCGGCGAACCGGACGGTCTCCTGCTCCTCGCGGCCGAGGGCCTTGACCACCAGCGCACCGTCGAAGCTCTCGTGGGCGACGGCGGAGACGTCGGCCCGCAGCTGCTGGGCGTACGTGACCCGCGGGGACATCCGGCGCTGGTACACCCCGTTGATCACCACGAGCGCCGGGAACACCGCGAGCCCGATGAGGGCCAGCACCGGGTCGGTGACGACCATCGCCACCGCCGCCACGACCAGCATCACCACGACGCCGAGACCCATCGGCAACGGGGCGAAGACGTTCCAGGTCGCCTCCACGTCGGCGTTCGCGTTGGACAGCAGCTGGCCCGTGGGGTGGCTCTGGTGCCAGGAGAGCGGCAGCGAGAGGTACTGCCGGGTGACCAGCCCGCGGTAGAGCGCGCCGAGGTTGTACATCACCCGGCCGGCAGCCACGCGACGTCCGACGACGCCGATCACGAGCAGCACCGTCACCAGGGCCAGCCAGGCCCCGGCCTGCACCAGCTGTCCCGCGGTCACGTGGTGGGCGGCGAAGGCCGGCTCGATGATCGAGCTCACCACCCGGCCCAGCACGTAGGCCTGCCCGGCCGTCATCACGCCGTAGAGCGTCGAGCCGGCCACGGCGACGGCGAAGGGTGCGGGCGCCTGCCGGATGCCGACCGCCAGGACGGCCAGGCCGCGACGCATCGACGGGGCCCCGGCTGTGCTCACTCGGGAGAGCCTTCCATGCCCGGCCGACACCCCGTCAGCGCGTGGTCTCGCGGCCGGACAAAAGGCGTAAGCCGGGTCTGCCCCGATGCGAGGGGGCACCGGACGGCCCGCCCTGGAAGAATCGTTTCGATGACCACCCTCGCCCAGCGCGAACGCGCCTCCCTCTGCGACACGCTGCTCGCCGTCGGCCCGGAAGCCCCCACGCTGTGCGCGGGCTGGCTCACGCGGGACCTCGCGGCGCACCTCGTGATCCGCGAGCACTCACCGCTCGCCGCCGCCGGCATCTGGGGCGGACCCCTGGCGTCGTACACCGGCCGGCGGCAGGACGAGATCGCCGGCCAGCCGTGGGACACCCTCGTGGCGCAGGTCCGGGCGCGGCCGGCGGTCTGGCACCCGGCCCGCTGGGCCCGCCCGGTGGAGGCGCTCTTCGACGACGCCGAGCTGTTCGTGCACCACGAGGACGTGCGCCGCGGGGACGGCGTGGCCCGGCCGCGCGAGCTGTCGACCCAGGACCAGGAGGCGCTCTGGAAGGCCCTGCACGGGGCTGGGCGGCTGGCCTACCGCAAGAGCCCGGTCGGGATCGTCGTCGCCGTGCCCGGCCGGGGCCGGGTGCAGCTGCACAAGGGCCGCAGCGGGACCCGCGAGGTCACGCTGCAGGGCCCGGTCGGCGAGGTGCTCCTGGCGACGTACGGCCGGGCGCGCGCCGCCGAGTTCGACATCGACGGCCGACCGGAGGACATCGCGCTGCTCAAGAGCGCCTCCCTGGGCCTCTAGCCGCGCACCGGGTACCCGCACTCGGCCAGCGCCGCCTTGACCTCGGCGATCGACACCTCGCCGTAGTGGAAGACGCTGGCCGCGAGCACCGCGTCGGCGCCGGCCGCGACGGCCGGCGCGAAGTCCGCCACCGACCCGGCTCCCCCGCTGGCCACGACCGGCACCTGCACCCGCTCCCGCACCGCACGCACCATCGCCAGGTCGAACCCGTGCCGGACGCCGTCGGCGTCCATGGAGTTCACGACGATCTCCCCCGCGCCCAGGTGCTCGCCCCGCTCGACCCACTCCAGCAGGTCCAGGCCGGTCCGCTGCCGCCCGCCGTGGCTGGTGACCTCGAACCCGCTCGGCGCGTCCGGCGACCGCCGCGCGTCCACCGAGAGCACGACGCACTGCGAGCCGAACCGCAGCGCCGCCTCCTGCAGCACCTCGGGCCGGGCGACCGCCGCCGAGTTGAGCGACACCTTGTCGGCCCCGGCCCGCAGCAGCGCGTTGACGTCCTCGGGAGTCCGCACACCACCGCCGACGGTGAGCGGGATGAAGACCTGCTCGGCCGTCCGGCGCACCGCGTCGTACGTCGTGGCCCGCGCGTCCGAGGAGGCGGTGATGTCGTAGAACACCAGCTCGTCGGCCCCCTCGGCGTCGTAGAACCGGGCCAGCTCGACCGGGTCGCCGACGTCGACGTTGTCCAGGAACCGCACGCCCTTGGTGACCCGGCCGGCATCGACGTCGAGGCACGGCACGACGCGGACGGCGACAGTCACGCGGCCGAGCCTAGGCAACGGCGGGGCGCGGCGTGCCCTCGGGTACGACGACCGTGCCCGACCGCCCGGCGACCGCGTCGACCAGCCGGTCCAGCCGGCCGATGACGGCCCGGGAGCCGCCACCCTCGACGAACCGGCAGGCCGCCTCGACCTTCGGCCCCATCGAGCCGCCGCCGAAGTGGCCCTCGTGGGCCAGCTCCCGCAGCCGGGCCACGCCGACCCGGCCCAGCGGCTCGGCGTCCGGCCGGCCGAACCGGACCACGGCGGCGTCGACATCGGTGGCGATCACCAGCACGTCGGCCTCGATCTGCTGGGCGAACAGCGCCGCGGTGAGGTCCTTGTCGATGACCGCCGGCACGCCGCGGACCGAGCCGTCCGGCTCCCGCACGCACGGGATGCCCCCGCCTCCGGCCGCGATGACGACGAAACCGTTGTCCACCAACGTCTTCACGGCATGGAAGTCGATCATCCGCCGCGGCTCGGGCGACGCGACGACCCGGCGCCACCCGCGCTCCCCCCGGTCCTGCCACACCTCGCCGTGCTCCATCAGCAGCCGGGCGTCGGCCTCGGGCCGGTACCGGCCGACGGGCTTCGTGGGATCGCGGAACCCGGGGTCGTCCGCGTCCACCACCGTGCGGCTGACGACCGCGCACACGTGCAGCGGAAGGGCCCGGGCGGCGAGCGAGCGCTCGAGGGCGTTCGCGATGACGAAGCCGATCGTCGCCTGGGTCTGCGCGTCACACCAGTCCAGCGGCATGGGCGCCACCTCGGCCGCCGCGAGCTCGTTCATCAGCAGGAGGTTGCCGACCTGCGGCCCGTTGCCGTGGGTCAGCACCACCTGGTGACCCGCGTCGACGACCTCGGCGATGTGCTCCGCCGCGGCGGAGATCGCGGCGATCTGGTCGCCCGGGCCGGCCCCGCCCTCGGGCGAGGTCAGGGCGTTGCCGCCCAGGGCGATGAGCACGCGCACCCGCGGGACAGTACGCCGCTAGCCTCCCGGGATGCCGGAGGTGACCCTGACCGCTGCGCTGGCCGACCGGGTCCGCGCGGCTCCCCCGCGGGCCGGCACCTGCCGGGTCGTGGCGGTCGACGGCCCGAGCGGCGCCGGGAAGTCCACGCTCGCCGCGGGCCTCGCGGCCGAGCTCGGCGCGCCGGTCGTCCGGGTCGACGACCTGATCCCCGGCTGGAGCGGTCTGTCGGTGGCCTCGGGCATCGTCCGGCGGGACGTCCTCGAGCCGCTGGCCCGGGGCGACGAGGCCGCGTACCGGCGGTACGACTGGGACCGCGGGGAGTACGCCGAGTGGTGCCCGGTGCCGCTCGCGCCGTACCTCGTGGTGGAGGGGTGCGCCTCAGGCTCGAGGGAGCTCGCACCGTACCTCTCGCTCCTCGTCTGGGTGGACGCGCCCCGGACGCTGCGGTTCGAGCGCGGCATGGAGCGCGACGGTGAGGTGTTCCGGCCGCACTGGGAGCGGTGGGAGACCGACTCGCAGGAGCTGTTCGCCCGCGAGGGGACCGCCGAGCGGGCCGATGTGCGCGTCGACGGCTCGGGCGCGGTGCCCCGCTAGGAGGTGCCGGCCGAGGCGGTCGCCGTGCCGACGGCCGTGCCCGCCGCGACCACCTTCTTGAGGAAGGTCGGCAGCAGGGCGTTCCGCTCCGTGGTGACGCTCTTGGGGTCGGAGGAGACCCCGTCGACGTACAGCAGGCCGAGCACGTTCTGCGCCGGGATCACGACGATGAAGCCGGTCGTCGTGACGGCGTTCTTGTACGTGATGTCCTGGGTCAGCACCACGGAGCCGGCCGGGAGGCCCCCGAGGCGCGGGGCCGCCTTGACCGTCCCGCGCACGCCCTTGTTGAACGTCGTCTTGGGGCAGGTCCGCGGTGCCGCCTGGTAGGCCTTCAGCGCCGCCGCCACCCCGCCCGGACGGTAGGCGACGACCTCGCTGGCCACCTTGATCTGCGCCTTCGTGGGGTCCTGTGAGGCCCAGCCCTTGCTCAGCCACGAGGCCTGGAGCCGGTCCACGCGGGCGAAGTCGGAGGGGTCGACGGCCTTGGTGTAGCCGCAGGCGATGAACGTCCGGACGCCGAGCCCGGTGCTCTCGGCGGCAGTCTCCTTCTGCCGGACCAGCTTGACCTCGGCGCTGGTCAGCTGCGCGGCCGCCAGCGCCTTGCGGATGACGGCCGAGGTGTTCGCCGTGGCCGAGGCGGTCGGAGTCGTCGGTGTCGGCGTGGGCGTCACCACCGCGGTCGACGTGGACGTCGGGTCCTTCGCCGGGTCGGTGCCGGAGGAGCAGCCGGCCATCCCCAGCGCGACGGCCGCGGCGACGATGCCGCTGACGACGGTGACGACGGTCCGGCGCGCGTGCATGAGCTCCTCAGTGCGATGACGGGTCGGGGTGGGCGGGCGACGGTTCGTCGCGCTCCGGACGCCCCGCCTGGACCCCGGCTGGACCCCGGCTGCGTGCCCGGGCGGACGCTTTCGACGGTACCAGCGGACTCTGGGCAAGCCCTGCAAGCGAGCGGCCCTAGCATGCGGGCGTGGCAGCTCGGAGCGGTCCGGAGCGGCTCCGGGAGCTCTCCGGAGACCTCGGCCCGCGGGCCCTGCGGCGCGGGCGGAGCTCGATGCGGGCCCGCTGGCGCCGGCTGTCGTCGCGGTCCTGGCACATCGGTCAGTCCGCGGTCGCGGCCGCGGTCGCCTGGCTGCTCGCCAAGCACCTGCTCGGCCACCCGGCGCCGTTCTTCGCGCCCGTCGTCGCGATCGTGAGTCTCGGGACGTCCTACGGGCAGCGGGTGCGCCGGGTGGCCGAGGTCACCGTCGGGGTGGCGGTCGGGGTGGGCATCGGCGACCTGTTCGTCCGCTGGGTGGGGACCGGGGCCTGGCAGATCGCGGCGGTGGTGGTCATCGCCATGTCCGCGGCGGTCCTGCTCGACGCCGGCACGCTGATCGTCACGCAGGCCGGCGTCCAGTCGGTCGTGGTCACCACCCTGCTGCCGAACCCGCACGCCGGGCTGAGCCGGTGGCTCGACGCCGTGATGGGCGGGGCCGTCGCGATCGTCGCGGCCACCGTCGTCCCGCGGGCCCCGCTGCGCCGGCCCCGACAGGAGGCCGCCAGCGTGGTCGCCATCCTCGCCGGGCTGCTGCGGGAGGCCGCCCGCAGCGCGCAGGACGGCGACCTGGAGCGTGCGGTGGCCACCCTGCAGCTGGCACGGGACGACGAGTCCAGCCTCAACGACCTGCGCGCGGCCGCGGCCGAGGGCCTGGACGTGGTGCAGTCCTCGCCGTTCCGGCGCCGCCGGGAGGGGGACGTGCGCCGCATCGCCGACCTCGTCGTGCCCCTGGACCGGGCGCTGACCAACGCCCGCGTCCTGGTCCGGCGGTCGGTCATCCTGGCCCGCAACGCCACGCCGCTGCCGCCGGAGTACGTCGAGCTGGTGGAGCAGCTCGCGGCCGCGGTCGACGTCATCGAGTCCGAGCTGCGGGCGGGACGGTCGCCGATCGCCGCGCGCGACCCGCTGGTCGCGGTGGCCCAGGCCTCCTCCGCCGTGCCGCGCAGCCAGGAGCTGTCGGTCGAGGTGATCCTGGCCCAGGTGCGCTCGATCGTCGTCGACCTGCTGCAGGTCGTCGGGGTCGACGGCGACACCGCCCTCTCGCTGGTCCCGCCGATGGCACCCTGACCTCCGGCCGGAGAATGCGTGACGCGCTGTCGGCGGAGGTTCCTAGCATGGGCCGATGCTGACGCCGGACACCAAGGACTGGACCTGGGTCATCACCCGCCCGTGCCCGCAGTGCGGGTACGACGCCGCATCCGTCGACCCGGCCTCGATCGGCTCCCGGGTCCGGGCGGCGATCCCGCGCTGGCAGGCGGTCGCCCGTCGCCCGGACGGGCAGCGGCGCGCCGACCCGGACGTGTGGTCGTCCCTGGAGTACGCCTGCCACGTCCGCGACGTGCTGAGGATCTTCGACGGCCGGCTCGAGCAGATGCTCGCCGAGGACGGGGCCCGCTTCGCCAACTGGGACCAGGACGCCACGGCGGTCCAGAGCCGCTACGCCGAGCAGGACCCGGCCGTCCTGCCGGCCGAGCTGCAGGACGCCGGCCGGCGCATCGCCGACCGGTTCGACACCGTCGAGGGCGCCCAGTGGGACCGCACCGCCGAGCGCAGCGACGGCGCGCGGTTCACCACCGCCTCGTTCGGCCGGTACTTCCTGCACGACGTCGAGCACCACCTGCACGACGTGGACGGCTGACTCCGTCCGGCACGGGTGGTCCCCCACAGGCCGGTGGTCGATACTGGCGGCCCCTGCCCGACGCTCGCGGTCAGATGAGGTGTGCTGATGCGGCTGCTCTCCGTCGTCGACGCCACCCCTGCCACGGGGCTCGGGCGGCTGGCCCGGACGCTGGCCGTGGGCGAGGCGCTCGTGGCGGCCGGTCACGAGCACGTCCTCGCCGGCACCCTCGACCTGCCCGGTGCCGCCACCCTGACCGACGAGGCCGGCGTGGCAGTGCACGGCACCGCCCGGACGGCCGAGGAGGTCCAGGAGCTCGCCGAGCGCCACCGCGCCGACTGGGTGCTGCTGGACCAGGCCCGGCCACCGGCCGGGGTGACGGACCGGCTGGCCGCTGCCGGCATCCGGTCCGCGGCGTTCGACGACCGGCCCGACCCGGCCGGGCTCCGCAGCAACCCGCCGCGCGCGGACCTGGTCGTCGTCCCCCAGTGGAGCGCCACGTCGTCGGTCCGCACCTCGGCGGAGGGCACCCGGGTCGCCCGCGGCCCCGACTTCGCCCCGGTCCGGGCGGCGGCGCGCGAGGCCAAGGAGCGGCGCCGGGCCCGCGCCGGCGGGATGGGCGACCGCCCCCGGCTGCTCGTGCTCCTGGGCGAGGGCCCGGCGGCGGACACCATGACCGCGGTCGCCGAGTGGCTCGCCGGGAGCGACGTGACGGCCGACGTGCTGTGCGTGGGGGGTGACCGCGCCCAACGCCGGCGGGCCGAGGTGCAGTCCACCCGCCGGGTGCGCGTCCTGGCCACGGCCTGGCGCTCGGACCTGCCGCGCCTGGTGGCCGATCACGACCTGGTGGTCTCCTTCGGCCCGCGCTTCACCTGGGAGGTGGCCTGCATCGGGACGCCGATGGCCCTGCTGGCCACGGGCGACGCGCCGGCGGCGCCGCTGGAGGCGGCGGCAGCCGCGGGCGCCGCGATCTGGCTCGGCCGCCCCGGCGACGACCACAGCCCGGCCGGGCGGCTGCGGCTCGCCGTGCGCGACGCCATCCGCCGCCTCGACGTCGCGGCGCAGGCCGCCCGGCTCGTCGACGGCGCCGGTGCGGACCGGATCGTCGAGCTGATGGCCGCCGGGGCGGGCTGAGCCCTACCCGACGTCCGGCTCGGGCGCCGCGTGCCGGTCCACGAGCCGGGCCAGCCGGGAGGCCTCGAGCCGCCCGCGCTCGCCGTCGGCCTTCTGGATGGCCATCACCGCGATGGTGTCGCCGTCGTCCAGGTCGAGGCTGACCCACGGCGCCCCGACCTGCAGGTGGACCCCGACGATCTCCCCCCACTCCAGCGTGCGGGTGGTCATCAGGTTGCGGACGCGCAACCCCTCCGGCAGCGGGACGGCGGACAGCGTGGCGTAGCGCCACATCAGCGCGGCCAGGGCCAGACCGAAGGCGGCGATCCCGATCCGGTCGGCCGGACCGGCCCCCGGGACGAACGCGCCGATCGCGCCGAACAGCACGATCGCGACGACGGCGACCGTGGTCGCGACGACCCGGGCCCGGAGCGGCCGGAACGGGCGCGACGACGCCGGGCCGGCGTCCGGCGCGCCGGTCACGAGCCGGACCGCTCCCCGGTCACAGCCGGCAGGCGTGGATGTCCGTGACGATGATCGCCCGGGCGCCCACGTCGTACAGCTCGTCCATCACCTGGTTGGTACGGCTGCGCGGGACCATGACCCGGACGGCCACCCAGCCCTTGTCGTGCAGCGGCGAGACGGTGGGCGACTCCAGCCCCGGCGTCAGCGCGCAGGCCCGGTCCACGTCCTCGACCCGCACGTCGTAGTCCATCATCACGTAGCGGCGGGCGACGAGGACGCCCTGGATCCGCCGCCCCAGGACCTCCACCTGCGAGTCGGGGCCGGCGTCCCGGCGCCGGATCAGCACCGCCTCGGACTGCAGGATGGGCTCGCCGAAGACCTCCAGGCCCGCCGCCCGGAGGGTGGAGCCGGTCTCGACCACGTCGGCGATGACGTCCGCCACGCCCAGCGTCACCGAGCTCTCCACGGCGCCGTCCAGCCGGACCACCTCGGCCGTCACGCCGTGGCTCTCCAGGTGCTGGGCCACCAGGCCGGGGTAGCTGGTGGCGACCCGGTGGCCGGCCACCTCGCCGACGGCCCGCGGACCGTCGGCCGGCCCGGCGAACCGGAACGTCGAGGCGCCGAAGCCCAGCGCCATGACCTCGTCCGCCTTCGCGCCGGAGTCCAGCAGCAGGTCCCGCCCCGTGATGCCGACGTCCAGCGTCCCGGCACCCACGTAGACCGCCACGTCCCGCGGGCGCAGGAAGAAGAACTCGGCGTCGTTCTCCGCGTCCTGCAGCACCAGCTCGCGGCCGTCGCGGCGCTGCCGGTAGCCGCACTCACGCAGCATCTCGGCGGCCGGCTCGGCCAGCGAGCCCTTGTTGGGCACGGCCACTCGCAGCACGGTCAGGTCCTCGGTCGTCGGTGGGCTGGCGGTTCTACAGGTAGGCGTACACGTCGTCGAGGGCGATGCCGCGCGCGAGCATCAGCACCTGCAGGTGGTAGATCAGCTGGCTGATCTCCTCGGCCGTCCGCTCCGTGGTCTCGTGCTCGGCCGCCATCCACACCTCGGCCGCCTCCTCGACGACCTTCTTGCCGATGGAGTGCACGCCGGCGTCGAGGGCCGCGACGGTGCCCGAACCGGCCGGGCGGGTCCGCGCCCGCTCAGCCAGCTCGGCGTACAGGTCCTCGAAGCTCTTCACGAGCGGTAAGGCTAGGCGACGACCTCCATCTCCGGGTCGGCCAGGCCCCGCGGCGCCTCGTTGCGGGAGATCCGCAGCCAGACGACGAAGCCCCAGATCACGAAGGCGGCGTAGATCGCGTACATGATCGCCGACGGGTAGTAGTGGAAGTGCAGCAGCTCCGGCACGCCGACCAGGTCCACGGCGATCCAGCAGAGCCAGAAGTCGACCCAGCCGCGGGCCATGGCGTAGGTCGCGAGCATGGAGCCGACGAAGATCCACGAGTCGGCCAGGTAGTACCACCAGGGCACCGGGAAGCCGGCGCCGACGGCGCGGAAGATCACGAAGCAGACGCCGACCAGGACGAGGGCGGCTGGGACGTACATCGTCCGTTCGGCCGCGGTCGCCCATCGGGGTGAGACGGCGGGAGCCCCCCCGGCCCCGGAGTGGCGGTTCTGCTGCCAGCGCCACCAGCCGTAGACGCTGACGATCACGAAGAACACCTGGCGTGAGGCCTGGCCGTACAGCGGCGTCCCCTGGCCGTTGCCGAGCGCCTGCCCGAGGAAGACCGTGAACAGCAGGACGTTGCCGACCATCCCGACCGGCCAGGCCCAGACGCTGCCGGCGCAGCCCGAACAGGGCCGAGGCCAGCCCGAACACGTTCCCGACGATCTCGCGGTAGTAGATCGCCTGGGTGCTCGTGACATGCCACTGAGCGTTGTAGAAGCGGGTGAGCAGTTCGTTGAGCCAGTGCATGTCGCGCGCGCCTTCCGGATGCCGTGCGCTCCGGGGGATGACGACAGCGGCACCGCTCGAGGCACGCTGCGCGCGCTCGACCGGTCCTAGCCGCCCACGTGCTACCTCCCATCCGGACTTTCACCGTCGGTCCTGGAGTTTCACCAGGTCAACCGGCCGCTGGCTGCGGTCGGGTCGCGGACTGTCACCGCCGGTTCGGAGTTGCACCGACCCCGGAGCACGTGTGGACGTGACTTCTGGGCCGAATGCTACCCCGTCGGCCCGACTCACCGGTCTCGCTGCTGACTGTGCCGCACGGCCGCGGCGGCCGGCGGTCCGGCAGCGGCCTGCGCAGGGCGCGATGGCGCGGCGGCGTCCGCGCCGTAGACGGCGGAGCCCGCGACGAAGACGTCCGCGCCCGCGGCAGCGCAGCGCTCGATGGTCCCTGGGCCGACGCCGCCGTCGACCTGCAGCCAGACCTCGCCGGCACCGGCCCGGTCGATCGCGGCCGCGGGCCCGCGCGATCTTGGGCAGGCAGACATCCAGGAACCGCTGGCCGCCGAACCCCGGCTCGACCGTCATCACCAGCAGCAGGTCGATCTCGGGCAGCAGGTCGACGTACGGCTCGACCGGGGTCGCCGGGCGCAGGGCGATCCCGGCCCGGGCACCGGCCGAGCGCAGGGCGCGGGCCAGGCGCACCGGTGCGGTGGCCGCCTCGACGTGGAACGTCACGCTGGCGCAGCCGGCCTCGGCGTACGCCGGGGCCCAGCGGTCGGGGTCCTCGATCATCAGGTGGGCGTCGATCGGGATCGGGCTGACCTTGGCCAGGGCCTCGACGACCGGCAGCCCCAGCGTCAGGTTCGGCACGAAGTGGTTGTCCATGACGTCGACGTGGGCCCAGTCGGCCGACTCGATCGCGCGCAGCTCGTCGGCCAGGGCCGTGAAGTCCGCGGACAGGATGCTCGGCGCGATCTGGATCCCCACGGCGGCGAGCCTAGCGAGCCGGGGCCGCCCCGGTCGTCCGGCGCAGCAGGGTCAGGAACATCGCGTCGGTGCCGTGCCGGTGCGGCCACAGCTGTGCCGCCGGTCCGTCGCCCAGCGTGCCCTCCAGCCGGTCGCGCCCCTCGGGCACGAGGCCGGCCAGGACCGGGCGGGCGTCGAGCGCCTCGACGTCCGCCCGGCGGCGCAGCACGTCCTGCACCACCAGCAGCGTCTCCCCCACGTGCGGCGAGCACGTGACGTACGCGACCACGCCGCCGGGACGGGTCGCATCCACCGCCGACGCCAGCAGGTCGCGCTGGAGCCGGCCCAGGGCTCCGACGTCACCGGGCTGGCGGCGCCACCGCGACTCCGGCCGGCGACGCAGCGCGCCCAGGCCGGTGCACGGGGCGTCCAGGAGCACCCGGTCGTACGCCGCCGGCTCCTGGCGACCGACCTCCCGGCCGTCGCCCTCGCGAACCTCGACCGCCTCGCCGAGCGCCGCGACGGCCTGGCGGACCAGCTGGGCCCGGTGGGCGGCCACCTCGTTGGCGACCAGGCGGGCACCGCGCCGCGCCGCGAGCGCCCCGAGCAGGGCCGCCTTGCCCCCCGGCCCAGCGCAGAGGTCCAGCCACCGCTCGTCCGGCCCGTCGAGCGGTGCGGCGGCCAGCGCTGCGGCCACCAGCTGGCTGCCCTCGTCCTGGACGCCGGCCCGGCCCTCCCGCACCGCGGCGAGCGCACCCGGGTCCCCACCGGCCACCACCGCGTACGGCGACCACCGGCCGGGCCGGGCGTCCTCCGCGACCGCCAGCTCCTCGGTGGTGCTGAGCCCGGGCCGGGCGACCAGGGTCACCGCGGGGGGCGCGTTGTCGGCGGCCAGCAGCTCGGCCAGCTCCTGGTCCAGCCGCGCCGGGGCGGCGCGCAGCGAGCCGTCGTGAGCGGCCAGCCCGTCGCGGAACGCCCGCACCACCCACGGCGGGTGGCTCTGGGCCAGGGCCAGGTGGCCGACCAGGTCCTGCTCGGCCGGTGGGGCCAGCTCGGCCACCCAGGCGGCCAGGTCGCGCTCCGCCGACCCGGCGCAGCACGGCGTTGGCCAGGCCGCTCGGCCCGACCCCGACGGCCTCGCGGACGAGACCCACCGTCTCGCTGACCGCGGCATGCGCCTGCACGCGCATCCCCAGCAGCTGGTGGACGCCCAGCCGCAGGGCGTCGCGCAGCCCGGGGTCGCCCTGCAGCGGCTTGTCCAGGCAGGCATCGAGCACGGCGTCGTACGTCCCCTGCCAGCGCAGGGTCCCGTAGGCCAGCTCGGTGGCGAAGGCCGCGTCCCGGCCGGTCAGCCGGCGGGACCGCAGCAGGCCCGGGCAGCACCAGGTTGGCGTAGGCGTCACGGTCCTCGACGGCGCGCAGCACGTCGTACGCCGCGCGGCGGGCCGGGTCGGTGCTCCGGGCCCGGCTGGACGGCGCCTGGGCCGAGCGCGGTCTGCGGCCCGCGGGACCCGCGGGGCCGCTCGCTCATCCGCCGAGCCGCTCTCCGGGGGCGACGCGGGCGCCGCCGGCGCCCAGTCCAGCCGCCGGCATCGGGCGCCGGCCGTGCGGCTGCACGTCGCCCAGGGCTACCGCACCCCCGCCCGGACCGGGGCCGGTGCCGACCCGGACCGAACGCCGGTTGACCTCGACCTCGCCGGGGGCCAGGGCCGGCCCGGTGCGCCTCGCCCGATCGCACCGGGCCGAGCTTGAGCCGCTCGCCGCGGAAGGTCGTCCACGCGCCGGGTGCGGGAGTGCAGCCGCGCACCAGCCGGTCCACGGCCCGCGCGCTCGCCGGCCAGTCGACCCGGGCGTCCTCGGGGGTGAGCTTGGGGGCGTAGCGACACGCCCTCGGCGGGCTGGGGCACCGGGCGCAGGGTGCCGTCCTCGATCCCGTCGAGGGTGCGGACGAGCAGCTCCGGCGCCGCGCCTCGGCGATCCGTCCGAGCAGGTCCCCCGCGGTGTCGGTGGGGCGGACGGCCTCGGTCATCACGCCGTAGACCGGCCCGGTGTCCAGGCCCTCCTCGAGCGGCGAACGTGGTGGCGCCCACGACCTCGTCGCCGGCGATCAGCGCGCGCTGCACCGGCGCGGCACCGCGCCAGGCCGGCAGCACCGAGAAGTGCAGGTTCACCCAGCCGTGCTCGCGGGATCCGCAGGACCGGCGGCGGCACCAGCGCGCCGTACGCCACGATCGGACAGCACTCCGGGCCGAGGGCGCGCAGCCGGTCCTGGAAGTCGGCCTCACCCAGCCGCCACGGCGTGAGCACCTCGATGCCGAGCGCCTCGGCCCGGTCCCGGACCGGGCTGGGCATGACCTGCCGCCCGCGGCCGGACGGCGCGTCCGGCCGGGTGATCACCGCGACCACCTGGTGCCGGGACGCGAGCAGCGCCTCGAGCGACGGGCAGCGCCACGGTCGGTGTGCCGGCGAAGACGAGGCGCACCGGCTACAGCGCCTTGCCGAAGGTCGGGTGCGGGCTGACCTTGACGTCCGGGGCGGGCCGCCCGCCCACTCCGCCTCGCGGATCGCCTTCATCGCCTGCTTGCGCTGGGCCCGGTCCATCCGGTCGATGAACAGCACGCCGTCCAGGTGGTCCGTCTCGTGCTGGATGCAGCGGGCCAGCAGCTCGCTGCCCTCCAGCACGACCGGCTCGCCGTACATGTTCAGGCCCTTGGCGACGACCCGCGGCGCGCGCGGGGTGTCGAAGTAGATCCCGGGGAAGGACAGGCAGCCCTCCTCGCCCTGCTCCGGGTCACCGGACAGGTCCAGCGTCGGGTTCACCAGGTGGCCGAGCACGTCGTCGACGTAGTAGGTGAAGACCCGCAGGCTGACCCCGATCTGCGGGGCGGCCAGCCCGACCCCGGGCGCGTCGAGCATGGTCTCCTGCAGGTCCTCGACCAGGCCGCGCAGCTCCTTGTCGAAGTCGACGACCTCCGAGGCCGGCGTGCGCAGCACCGGGTCGCCGAAGAGCCGGATCGGCTGGATCGGCCATGCCACCTCGCAGTCGTACGGACGGCGGGTCCAGCTAGGCAGCGCCGAGGCGGCCAGCTGCGCGCCGCAGGCCCGTGCGCGTCGGCGAACCGGACGGCGTGCAGCCCCAGGGCCAGGGCGGCCGTCGACGTTGGCCGGCCGAGTCGTCGATGAACGCCGTGCGCGCGGGTCGACCGTCGTGCCGCTCGATCAGCGATCCGGAAGATCGCCGGGCTCGGGCTTGATCGACCTGCTCGGCGCCGGAGACCACGATGCCCTCGAACTGCGTCAGCACCGGGAAGACGGCCCGCGGCGTGGTGGAAGCTCTCGGCCGACCAGTTGGTCAGCGCGAGCAGCCGGATGCCGGCGGCGGCCAGCTCGCGCACGATGTCGGCCGTGCCGGGCACCCGCCGGCCAGCGTGGAGCGGAAGTTGCGCCGGTACGCCGCGATCAGCCCCGCGCGGTGCGGGAACCGCTCGTCGATCTCGGCCTCGGCCTCGGCGACCGGCCGCCCGGCGTCCAGCGCGCGGTTCCAGCGGTGGAAGTCGATCTCGGCCAGGAACGGGTCGATCTCCTCCGCGGGCAGCACCCCGCGAACGCCGGCCGCGGATCCCAGTGGACGAGGACCCCGCCGAGGTCGAACACCACGGTGTCGATCGGTTGCTCCGGCGAGCTGGTTGCATCCGCGCGAGGCTATCGCGGTAGCGCGAGGCTCAGACCAGCTCGACCGGGTCGACCTGGACCCGGACCGGGTCGCGGCTCCTTGCGGGCCGACCGCGCAGCCCTGAGCCGCGCGCAGCGCGTCGGCCAGAGCCGGAGCCCGCGCTCGGGGCGCGCACCCGCAGCGACGGCAGTCGCTCGCCGTCGCCCAGCGGTACCGGGCCGAGCACCTCCGCCGTCCGGCCAGCCCGGCGCGCCGGTCAGGCTCGCCACCACCTCGCGCAGGGCACCGGGACTGCCGGTCAGCGTCGCCGCCCGCACGGCGGGCGGGAAGCCGCAGCTCGATCCGCTCGGCCAGCTCCCGGTCGGCGTGCCACGCCGGGTCCCACCGCACCAGCGCCTCCACCGGCGGCAGGCCGGCCGGGGCGGACAGGACGACCGTGCCGCCCGCGCTCGCGGGGCGGACCAGCGCCGCGGCGCCAGCCACCGGCGCAGCGCCTCCTCGCCGGCGCGCAGGTCCGGGCGCCCGAGCAGCGCCCAGCCGTCGAGCAGCAGCACCGCGGCGTAACCGCCCTCGGCCACCGGCTCGGCGCCGGGCGTCGCGACCACCAGGGCCGGGCGCGTCCGGGACCTCGGCGCACCCGTGCCGGCCGCCGCTGGTGCGCACCGGCACGCCGGGGAACGCGCGGCCCAGCTCCTCGGCGGTACGCCGCGACCCGACCACGCTGGCGCGCAGCCGGGTGCCCTCGCAGACCGGGCAGACCCAGGCCGCGTCGGCCCGCCCGCACCAGCGGCAGCTCGGCGGCCCGCCCCGCCGGGTGACCGCGAGCGGCCCGTGGCAGGTGCGGCACCGGGCCGGGGTGCGGCAGTCCTGGCAGGCAGGCCGGGCTGGTACCCGGAGCGCGGCACCTGCACCAGCACCGGGCCGGTCTCGAGCCCCGCGCGGGCGGTCCGCCAGGCCAGCGAGGACAGCCGGGCCGACCCGGCCGCAGCATCGCGGGCCGGCTCCAGCCCCTCGCCCGCGAGCAGCACCCGCGGGGCCTGGGTGCGCAGCCGGCGCCGCGGCGGGACCGACCGGCCGGGCCCAGCCCTGCTCGACCATCCGCTGCACCTCCGCGGTCCGGGTCAGGCCACCGAACAGCGCCGCCGCTCCCTCGGCCTCGCTGCGCAGGGCCAGCACCTCGCGCACGTGCCAGTACGGCGCGTGCGGCTCGGCGTGCAGGTCGTCCCCGTCGTCCCAGCAGACCACCAGGCCGAGGTCGGACACCGGCGCCAGAGCGGCCGACCGGGTGCCGACGACGATCCGGGCCTGGCCGCGCAGGACGCGCAGCCACGCGGCGTACCGGGCCTGCGGGCCCTGGTCGGCGGTGAGCCGGACGTGCTGGTCCGGTCCCAGCAGCTCGCGCAGGGCGAGCTCGACCCGGTCGACGTCCCGGTGGTCCGGCAGCACGACCAGCGCGCCCCGGCCGGCGGCGGCCGCGGTGCCCGACCGCGCGGGCCAGGGTCTCCGGCCACTGCGGACCGGGCAGGGCCGTCCACGCGGCCCGCACCGGAGTCGCCGGCCGACAGGCGGTCCAGGAACGCCGGGCCTGCCGGTGTAGTCGGCCCACGGACCGGGGGCCGGGCGCTCCGGCACCGGCGGCGGCAGCCGGCCGGGCGAGCGCTCCGCGGTGGCGTTGCCGGGGCGGGACGGCCAGGCGCAGGACGTCGGGCACCGTGCCGGCCCAGCGCCGGGCCACGCCGCCGGCACAGCTCCAGCAGCTCGGGCGGCAGCACGGCCTCCTCGGACACGACCCGCCGGATCGGCGTCGAGCCGGCCGGCGTGATCGGCCTCGGCACGGCGGTCCACGACGTACCCGCCGACCTCGCGGCCCGAGAACCGCACCCGGACCCGCACTCCCGGGCGGGCGGAGTCGCCCATCGAGGCGGGCACGCGCGTAGTCGAAGACCCGGTCCAGATGGGCCAGGCCCACCTCGACGACCACCCCGGCGACCGGGTCGAGCTCGGCGAGCGGCTCCGGCGTGCCGGGGGCTGGGCGTGCGGGTGCGCGGGAAGGGGTGCTGCGGCGCCGGTCCTCGGTCCGGGCGAGCAGGGCCAGCTGCTGGTCCGGCTCCTCCTGCGGGCCCCGGTCATGGGCCCGTTCTACCCGACGCCGACGACGCTCCCCGCCCCCACCTGCTCCCCGACTGCTGCTTCGCCACGGGACGAGCCCGCCGGGGGGTCAGGCGCCGACGGCGGCCTTCAGCGCGTCGACCCGGTCGGTGCGCTCCCAGGTGAAGCCCTCGCCCTCGCGGCCGAAGTGGCCGTACGCCGCGGTCGGGCCGGTAGATCGGCCGCAGCAGGTCGAGGTCGTCGACGATGGCCGCCGGGCGCAGGTCGAACACCTCGGTGATGGCACTCTGGATCCGGCTGCGCTCGACCGCCTCGGTGCCGAAGGTCTCGACGTACAGGCCGACCGGCTGGGCCTTGCCGATGGCGTACGCCACCTGCACCTCGCAGCGGCGGGCCAGCCCGGCGGCCACGACGTTCTTGGCCACCCAGCGCATCGCGTACGCCGCGGAGCGGTCCACCTTCGAGGGGTCCTTGCCGGAGAACGCGCCGCCGCCGTGGCGGGCCATCCCGCCGTAGGTGTCGACGATGATCTTGCGGCCGGTCAGGCCGGCGTCGCCCATCGGGCCCCCGATCTCGAACCGGCCGGTGGGGTTGACCAGCAGCCGGTAGCCCGGCCGTCTCGATGCCGCTGCTCTCGGCCAGCAGGTCGAGGACCGGCTTGACCACGTGGTCGGCGATGTCCGGCGCCAGCATGTTCTCCAGCGAGACGTCCGCGGCGTGCTGGGTCGACAGGACCACGGTGTCCAGCCGGACCGCGCGGTCCCCGTCGTAGGCGATGGTGACCTGGGTCTTGCCGTCCGGCCGCAGGTACGGGCAGGTCGCCGTTCTTGCGGACCTCGGTGAGGCGCTGGGCCATCCGGTGCGCCAGCCAGATCGGCAGGGGCATCAGCTCGGCGGTGTCCTCGCAGGCGTACCCGAACATCAGGCCCTGGTCGCCGGCACCCTGCTTGTCCAGCGGGTCGACGGCACCGGTGCGCGACTCGTACGCCGTGTCGACGCCCTGCGCGATGTCCTCGCTCTGCTTGCCGATGGAGACCTCGACCCCGCAGGAGCGGCCGTCGAAGCCCTTGACCGAGCTGTCGTAGCCGATGTCGAGGATGGTCTTGCGGACGAGCTCGGGGATCTCGACGTAGCCCTCGTGGTGACCTCACCGGCCAGGTGGACCAGGCCGGTGGTCACCATCGTCTCGACGGCGACCCGGCTGTGCCGGTCCTCGGTCAGCATCGCGTCCAGGACGGCGTCGCTGATCTGGTCGCAGATCTTGTCCGGATGCCCCTCCGTCACGGACTCGGACGTGAAAAGACGCAACGACACTCTGGGGACTCCTCGATCGGCGACGACGGCACAGGCGAGCTGGGGGATCGGGGTGGGAGTCTAGCCGCCCACCGGTTCCAGGCGGTCCACGACCGCGTCCCAGACGGCGTCCGCGAGCACCGACTTCGGCCCGTGCGGGACCCGGCGCTCCGCGCCGCGGTCGTCGACGATCGTGGCGCTGCTCTCGTCCTGCCCGAACGTCAGCGACTCCCCCACCTCGTTGACGACCATCAGGTCGCAGCCCTTGCGGGCCAGCTTGGCCCGGCCGAGCGTGAGCACGTCGCCGTGCTCGTCGCCGGTCTCCGCCGCGAAGCCGACCAGGACCTGCCCCGCGGGTGAGCGTCCCGCGGCGCGCCGCTGCACCAGCTCGGCCAGCACGTCCGGGTTGCGCACCAGCTCGATCGTCGGCGCGGGGGCGGGCGTCCCGTCGGCACCCTCGGCACCGTCGGTCTTCTTGATCTTGTGCTCCGCGTACGACGCGGGGCCGGAAGTCGGCCACGGCCGCGGCCATCACCACCGCGTCCGCGCGGTCGGCGGCCCGAGGACCGCCTCGCGCAGCTCCAGCGCCGTCCCGACCTCGATCACGTCGATCCCCGGCAGGCGACGCCCGGGGCCACGTTCGCCGCCACGAGGACCACCTTGGCGCCGCGCGCAGCGGCCGCCCGGGCCAGGGCCAGCGCCCTGCTTGCCGGAGGAGCGGTTGCCGAGGAACCGGACCGGGTCCAGGGGCTCCCGGGTCCCGCCGGCGCTGACCACGACCGTACGGCCGGCCAGGTCACCGCGCCGGCCAGTCCGCGGCCGGCCAGGTCACCCTGGCCGCCGGCGCCGCCCGCCGCGGGCGCACCGGCGTCCTCGCCCAGCGCACGCCGGCACGCGGCGTACAGCTCCTCGGGCTCCGGGAGGCGTCCCGGTCCGGTGTCGGCCCCGGTCAGCCGCCCGGTGGCCGGCTCGAGGACCTCGACGCCGCGCGAGCGCAGCAGCTGCGACGTTGGCCCGGGTGGCCGGGTGCTGCCACATCTCGGTGTGCATCGCGGGGGCGAGCAGGACCGGGCAGGTGGCCGTCAGCAGCGTGGCGGTGAGCAGGTCGTCGGCCAGCCCGTGCGCGGCCCGGGCCAGCAGGTCGGCGGTCGCCGGTGCGACCACGACCAGGTCGGCCTCGCGGCCCAGCCGCACGTGCGGCACCTGGTCGGCGTCGTCCCAGACCTCGGGACCGGACCGGGTGCCCCGACAGGGCCGCCCAGGTGGCGGCACCGACGAACTCCAGGGCCGACCGGGTCGGCACGACGTGCACGTCGTGGCCGCTCTCGGTCAGCAGCCGCAGCAGCGACACGACCTTGTACGCCGCGATGCCGCCGCCGACGCCCAGGACGACGCGGCGGCCGGCGGCAGACGCGGGCATGGCGGGAGGCTCAGGCCTCGATCGGCTCGGAGGTCAGCAGGCCCTCGTCGATCTCGCGCAGCGCGATCGACAGCGGCTTCTCGTGCACGTGGGTCTCGACGAGCGGGCCGACGTACTCCAGCAGGCCCTCGCCGAGCTGGGAGTAGTAGGCGTTGATCTGGCGCGCGCGCTTGGCCGAGTAGATGACCAGGGCGTACTTGGAGTCGGCCGCCTTCAGCAGCTCGTCGATCGGCGGGTTGGTGATGCCCTCGGGGGCAGCCGGCGTACCGGGCACGGTGGGTCTCGTTTCGCTAGACAGTGCGAGAGGTCGGGCCGGAGCGTCATCCGCTCCGAGGGGCCAGACCCATCCATGATACGAGTTCATCGGTCGCTCGGCGCACATCGTCGTTCACGATGGCCACGTCGAACTCCCGCTCGGCCGCCATCTCGGCCCGCGCGGTGGCCAGCCGGCGGGTCGCGCTCCTCCTCGGCCTCGGTGCCCCGCCCGACCAGCCGGCGGACCAGCTCCTCCCAGCTCGGCGGGCGCAGGAAGACGAACAGCGCCTCGGGCATCGACGCGCGCACCTGGCGGGCGCCCTGCAGGTCGATCTCCAGCAGGGCGGCCCGGCCCTGCGGCCAGCGCCTCGCTCGACCGGGCCGCGGGGCGTGCCGTAGCGGGCCGCGCCGTGCACGACGGCCCACTCCAGCAGCTCGCCCTGCTCGACCATCCGGTCGAACTCGGCGTCGGAGACGAAGCGGTAGTGCACGCCGTCGACCTCGCCCGGCCGCGGCGCGCCGGGTGGTCACGGACACCGACAGCCAGACCTCGGGGTAGTCGGCGGCGGATCTCGGCGGCGACGGTGCCCTTGCCGACGGCGGTCGGCCCGGCCAGCACGGTCAGCCGTCGGCGGCCGGCCGCGTCGGTCGAGGGCGGCGGGTCGGCGTCGGTCACCGTCAGGCGTCGGCGAACCGCTGGAGCAGCGCGGCGATCTGGTTCGCGCCCAGCCCACGCACCCGCCGGCTCTCGGAGATGCCGACCTCTTCCATGATCTGGCGCGCCCGGACCTTGCCGACGCCGGGCATGGCCTCGAGCAGGGCCGAGACCTTCATCTTGCCGACGACCAGGTTCTCCTGGCCCTCCTTGATGACGTCGGCGAGGGACCCCTGGGAGTACTTCAGCCGGTTCTTGACCTCGGCCCGCTCCCGGCGCACGACGGCTGCCTTCTCCAACGCGGCGGCACGCTGCTCAGGGGTCAGCGGCGGTAGGGCCACGACTCGTCACCTCGAGGAGCATGCAGAAGGTCGGCGCGCGTCACCCCGCGCCGCTCCGGACGCCGACGAACCTAGCGACTCGTGCTCGGAGCGTGCAACGCCAGCATCGCCCGCAGGTCGTCCTGCGTCCGCCGGGCGGCGGCCCGCAGGGCCCCGGCATCCGGCCCCGCGCCGAGCACCTCCCGGCTGCTGGCCGGCACGACGTTCGGCAGGGCGGCGCCGAAGACCGTCCCGCAGGTCGGCGACCGCCGCCGCCCTGGGCGCCGAGCCCCGGCGCGAGCAGTGGGCCCTCGACCGCGCGAGGTCGATGCCGAGCTCGCGGACGGCCGACCCCGACGGTCGCGCCGACGACCAGCCCGACCGAGCCCAGCGGCTCGCCCGGCTCACGGGCGGCGTTGTCCGGCCGCCGCGCTGCGCCGCGATCCGCCCGGCGATGCTGGCCCCGCTCTGCGTCCGCGGCGTGCTGGACCGCCCGGCCCTCGGGGTTGGAGGTCAGGGCGAGGACGAACACGCCCTCGCCCGTTCGCCGCGGCCAGGTCCAGCACCGGTCGCAGCGAGCCGTAGCCCGAGGTACGGCGACACGGTGATCGCGTCGGCCGCCAGCGGGCTGGCCGGGTCGAGCGTAGGCCTCGGCGTAGGCCGTGCATGGTCGAGCCGATGTCGCCGCGCTTGACGTCGAGCAGGCTCAGGGCGCCGGCGTCCGCGGATCGCCGCCAGCGTGCGCTCCAGGACCGCGATCCCGCGGCGAGCCGTGCCGCTCGAAGAACGCCGACTGCGGCTTCAGGACCGCCACCTCCGGCCCCAGCGCCTCGACGCAGGTCAGGGCGAACCGCTCCAGGCCGTCGGCGTCGTCCGGCAGGCCCCAGTGCGCCAGCAGGCCCGGCGTGCGGGTCGATCCCGACGCAGAGCGGGCCGCGCTCGCGCATGGCCGCGTGCAGCCGGGCGCCGTACGGCGTGGTCGGGCTCATCTGCTGGCTCCTTCGGAGTCGGCCCGCGGCGCGGGGGCGCCGGGGGCGTCGGGGGCGGCGGCGTCGCAGGGGCGTCCACCGTGCGCGCGACCTGGCGGACGAGCCCCGGGCCGCGGTAGATCAGGCCGGAGTAGAGCTGGACCAGCCGGGCCCCGGCGTCGACCAGGCGCAGGGCGTCGTCCGGCGAGCTGATGCCGCCGACGCCGATGACCGGCAGCCGCTCACCCGCCTGCCGGTGGATCCGCCCGACGACCGTCGACCGCGCGGGCGTGCAGCGGGCGGCCGGACAGCCCGCCGGCCTCCGCGCCGGCCGGTCCGGCGTGGGCGAGGGAGTCGCGCGAGACGGTCGTGTTCGTGGCGATCAGGCCGCTGACGCCGTGGGCGAGGCAGACGTCGACCAGCTCCTCCAGCGCCGCGTCCGCCAGGTCCGGTGCGACCTTCACCAGCAGCGGCACCGGCCGGCCGGCCGGCCCGGCCAGGGCCCGGCTCTCGGCCACCAGCGCGTCGACCAGCTCGCCGAGCGCGGCCGCGTCCTGCAGCGTGCGCAGTCCGGGGGTGTTGGGCGAGCTGACGTTGACCGCGACGTAGTCGGCGTAGCGGTGCAGCAGGCGCAGCGAGGTCAGGTAGTCCTCGACCGCGTCGTCCAGCGGGGTGACCTTGGACTTGCCGAGGCTGACGCCCAGCGGGCACCGGCAGCGGCCCGAGCGCGGTGCAGCCGGACGGCCAGGGCGGCGGCGCCGGCGTTGTTGAACCCCATCCGGTTGACGATCGCCTCGTCCCCGGGCAGCCGGAACAGCCGCGGCCGGGGGTTGCCGGGCTGCGGGCGCGCGGTCACCGTGCCGACCTCGACGAAGCCGAACCCGAGCAGCGGCCAGGCGCGCAGGGCGCGGCCGTCCTTGTCCAGACCCGGCCGCCACACCCACTCGGGACGGGAACCGGATGCCGAAAACGGTTGTCGGCACTGTCAGATCCGGCACGGCCGGCCACGACCGCGCCGGAACGGCCCGGCCAGGCGTCGGAGAGCAGTCCGAGCCCGGCAGCGCCGAGCCGGTGCGCCCGCTCGGCGTCGAGCCGGAACAGCAGCCGGACGGACCAGCTGCCGGTAGACCATCAGCGACCGGTCACGGCTCGACCGCACGCCCGGACAGGCGGGCGAGGAGCAGCGCGTGCTCCTGCAGGGACCGGACCGAGATCTCGCCGGAGCGGGCCGACTCGATGCCCTGGACCGCCGCCCCCAGCTGCTGGACGGTGGTGATGATCGGGCGGTCCATGCTCGTCGTGGCCGCCCGGATCTCGTAGCCGTCGTGGCGCGCGGCCGGCCCGGTCGGGGTGTTGACCACCATGTCGACCTCGCCGGCCAGGATGCGCGCGACGATCGTCGGCTCGCCGTCCGGGCCCTCACCCTGCGCTGAACTTGCGGACGACGGTGCTCCGGACCCCGTTGCGGCGCAGCACATCGGCCGTCCCCTGCGGTGGCCAGGATCTCGAAGCCGAGGTCGGCCAGCCGCTTGACCGGGAAGATCATCGCCCGCTTGTCGCGGTTGGCCACCGAGACGAACACCCGGCCCTTGCTCGGGCAGCCCGCCGCGTACGCCGCGGCCTGGCTCTTGGCGAAGGCCGGTGCCGAAGTCGTCGTCGATGCCCATGACCTCGCCGGTCGACCGCATCTCCGGGCCCGAGCAGGGTGTCGACGACCAGCCCCTCGGTCGTCAGGAACCGCTTGAACGGCAGCACCGCCTCCTTGACCGACACCGGCGCGCCGGGCGGCAGGTGGCGTGCCGTCGCCGGTCGGCGGCAGCAGGCCCTCGGCCCGCAGGTCGGCGATGGTGGCGCCCATGCGCGATCCGCGCGGCGGCCTTGGCGAGCGGCACGGCGGTGGCCTTGCTGACGAACGGCACGGTCCGGCTGGCCCGCGGGTTGGCCTCCAGGACGTAGAGCACGTCGGCGGCGAGCGCGAACTGCACGTTGAGCAGGCCGCGCACCCCGACGCCCCGGGCGATGGCCTCGGTCGAGGCCCGCACCCGGTCGATCTCGCCGTGCCCGAGGGTGACCGGCGGCAGCACGCAGGCCGAGTCGCCGGAGTGGATCCCGGCCTCCTCGATGTGCTCCATGACCGCGCCGAGGTACAGCTCGCGGCCGTCGTAGAGCGCGTCGACGTCGATCTCGATCGCGTCGTCGAGGAACCGGTCGACGAGCACCGGGTGCTCCGCTGGACGCCTCGGGTCGCCCGCTCGACGTACGCCGACAGGGTCGCGTCGTCGTAGACGATCTCCATGCCCCGGCCACCGAGCACGTAGCTGGGCCGGACCAGGACCGGGTAGCCGATCCCGCGCGCGACCTCGACGGCCTCGGCGGCCGAGTAGGCGATGCCGTGCCGGGGCGCGGGCAGGCCGGCCTCGGCGAGCACCCGGCCGAACGCGCCGCGGTCCTCGGCCAGGTTGATCGCCTCGGGCGGGGTGCCGACGATCGGCACGCCCGGCGTCCTTCAGGGCCTGGGCCAGCCCGAGCGGGGTCTGCCCGCCGAGCTGCACGATCACCCCGGCGAGCGGCCCGGCCTGCTGCTCGGCGTGGACGACCTCCAGCACGTCCTCGAGCGTCAGCGGCTCGAAGTAGAGCCGGTCGGAGGTGTCGTAGTCGGTCGAGACGGTCTCGGGGTTGCAGTTGACCATCACGGTCTCGTAGCCCGGCGTCGCGCAGCGCGAAGCTGGCGTGCACGCAGCTGTAGTCGAACTCGACGCCCTGGCCGATCCGGTTCGGGCCCGAGCCGAGGATCATCACGGCCGGCCGCTCGCGCGGCGCGACCTCGGTCTCCTCGTCGTACGACGAGTAGTGGTACGGCGTGCGGGCCGCGAACTCGGCCGCGCAGGTGTCGACGGTCTTGTAGACGGGCCGGATGCCGAGCGCCTGCCGGACGCCGCGGACCACCGGCTCGGGCAGGCCGCGCAGCTCGCTCGAGCTGCGCGTCGGAGAAGCCGTGCCGCTTGGCCCGGCGCAGCAGCTGCGGGCTGAGCTCCTCGGCCGCCTGCACCTCGCGCGGCGACGTCGTCGATCAGCGCGATCTGGTCCAGGAACCAGGGGTCGATGCCGGTGGACTCGTGCAGCTGCTCGACCGCTCGCACCGGCCCGAATCGCCTGCTGTACCACCAGGATCCGTCCGTCGGTCGGTCGCGCCGCCGCCGCGACGAGCTCATCCACGTCGACCCGGCTCGCCGCTCCAGTGGAACGACGAGCCGGCCTGCTCGACGCTGCGCAGCGCCTTCTGCAGCGCCTCGGTGAAGCAGCGCCCGATCGCCATGGCCTCGCCGACGCTCTTCATGGTCGTCGTCAGCGTGGAGTCGGCGGCCGGGAACTTCTCGAAGGCGAACCGCGGCACCTTCACCACGACGTAGTCCAGCGTCGGCTCGAAGCTCGCGGGCGTCTCGGCGGTGATGTCGTTCGGGACCTCGTCGAGGGTGTAGCCGACCGCGAGCTTGGCCGCGATCTTGGCGATCGGGAAGCCGGTCGCCTTGCTGGCCAGGGCCGAGGACCGCGAGACGCGCGGGTTCATCTCGATCACGATCACCCGGCCGGTCCGCGGGTCCACCGCGAACTGGATGTTGCAGCCGCCGGTGTCGACGCCGACCTCGCGGATCACCGCGATGCCGATGTCGCGCAGCCGCTGGTACTCGCGGTCGGTCAGCGTCATCGCCGGCGCCACCGTGATCGAGTCGCCGGTGTGGACGCCCATCGGGTCGAGGTTCTCGATCGAGCAGACGACCACGACGTTGTCCTTGTGGTCGCGCATCAGCTCGAGCTCGAACTCCTTCCAGCCCAGGATCGACTCCTCGAGCAGCACCTCGGTGGTCGGCGAGGCGTGCAGCCCGGCGCCGGCGATCCGCCGCAGCTCGGACTCGTCGTGGGCGAAGCCCGAGCCGAGGCCGCCCATCGTGAACGACGGCCGGACCACGACCGGGTACCCCAGGTCGGCCGCGACGGCGAGGCACTCCTCGATGGTGTGGGCGGTGCGGCTGCGGGCCGACTCGGCGCCGCAGCGCTCGACGACGCCCTTGAACGCCTCGCGGTCCTCCCCCAGCTGGATCGCCTCGACGTTGGCGCCGATCAGCTCGACGCCGTACTGCTCCAGCACTCCACGCTCGTGCAGCGCGATCGCGGTGTTCAGCGCGGTCTGGCCGCCGAGGGTGGCCAGCAGCGCGTCCGGCCGCTCCTTGGCGATGATCGCCTCGACCACCTCGGGGGTGATCGGCTCGACGTACGTCGCGTCGGCGAACTCCGGGTCGGTCATGATCGTCGCCGGGTTGGAGTTGACCAGGACGACGCGCAGGCCCTCCTCGCGCAGCACCCGGCAGGCCTGGGTGCCGGAGTAGTCGAACTCGCAGGCCTGGCCGATGACGATCGGCCCGGAGCCGATGACCAGGACGCTGGACAGGTCGGTACGCCGTGGCATCAGGCCCCCACCGTCCGCGCGCCGGCTCCGGACATCAGCTCGGTGAACCGGTCGAACAGGTAGCCGGCGTCGTGCGGGCCGGCCGCCGCCTCGGGGTGGTACTGCACCGAGAAGGCCCGCAGCCGCCCGTCCGGACCGAGCAGCCGCAGCCCCTCGACCACGTCGTCGTTGAGGCAGACGTGCGAGGCCTCGACCGAGCCGAAGTCGGTGGCGCGTGGCGCGGTCCAGCGGTGCGTCGACCGCGAAGCCGTGGTTGTGCGCAGTCACCTCGACCTTTCCCGTCGTGCGGTCCATGACCGGCTGGTTGATCCCGCGGTGGCCGTAGCCCAGCTTGAACGTGCCGAGGCCCAGCGCGCGGCCCAGCAGCTGGTTGCCGAAGCAGATCCCGAAGAACGGCATCCCCTGCCCCAGCAGCTCCTGCAGCAGCGCGACCTGGTGGTGGGCCGTGGCCGGGTCGCCCGGCCCGTTGGAGTAGAAGACGCCGTCCGGCGCCACGGCCAGCACGTCGTCGACACTCGAGGTCGCCGGGCAGGACGTGCGTCTCGATGCCGCGCTCGGCCATCCGCCTCGGCGTCATCGCCTTGATGCCGAGGTCCAGCGCCGCAACCGTGAACCGCTTGTCCCCCAACGCTTCCACGACGTACGGCCGGTCGGTCGAGACCTCCTCGGCCAGCTGGGCACCGGCCATCTCGGGCGCCGCCCGGACGACCTCCAGCAGCTCCTCGACCGCGCCGGGCCGCCAGGCCTGCCGGAGAAGACCCCGGCCCGCATCGCGCCCCGCTCACGCAGGTGGCGGGTCAGGGCCCGGGTGTCCACGCCACAGATGCCGACCACGCCCTGGGCGGCCAGCTCCTCCTCCAGCGTCCGGCGCGAGCGCCAGGACGACGGCCGGGGCGAGGGGTCGCGCAGGACGTAGCCGGCCACCCAGACGCGGTCGGACTCGCCGTCCTCGTCGTTCACCCCGGTGTTGCCGATGTGCGGCGCGGTCTGCACCACCACCTGGCGGTGGTAGCTCGGGTCGGTGAGGGTCTCCTGGTACCCCGTCATCCCGGTGGTGAAGACGGCCTCGCCGACGGTCTGCCCCTCCGCCGCGAACGACTCGCCGCGGAAGGTCCGGCCGTCCTCCAGCACGAGCACCGCGGGCTTCCTCGTCACGCTCACGCGGCGTCCCGTCCGTCGTCGCCGCGCTCGGCGCCCCGCTCGTCCCGGTGCACCGGCTCGCCGTCGAGCACCGTGGCCCGGCCGCGCAGGAACGTCGCGACCACCCGCCCCGGCAGCTCGCGCCCGGCGTACGGCGTGTTCCGGCTGGTGCTGGCCATGCGCTGCGGCTGCACGGTCCAGCGGGCCGACGGATCGGTCAGCGTGAGGTTGGCCGGCGCGCCGACGGCGACCGGCCGACCCTGGGTCCGCAGCCGCCCGATCCGGGCCGGCCGCACCGACATCCGGTCGGCGACGCCGGCCCAGTCGAGCAGGCCGGTGTCGACCATCGCGGCCTGGACCACCGACAGCGCCGTCTCCAGGCCGGTCATGCCGAACGCGGCCGCCGCCCACTCGCAGTCCTTGTCCTCGCTGGCGTGCGGGGCGTGGTCGGTCGCGACCGCGTCGATCGTGCCGTCGGCCAGAGCGGCCCGCAGCGGCCTGCACGTCGGCCTCGGTGCGCAGTGGCGGGTTCACCTTGAACCGCGGGTCGTACGTCGCCACCAGGTCGTCGGTGAGCATCAGGTGGTGGGGCGTGACCTCGGCCGTCACGTCCACCCCGCGGCTCTTGGCCCAGCGCAGGATCTCGACCGACCCCGCGGTCGAGACGTGGCAGACGTGCAGCCGCGAGCCGACGTGCTCGGTGAGCAGCACGTCGCGGGCGATGATCGCCTCCTCGGCGACCGCCGGCCAGCCCCGCAGCCCGAGGATCCCGGACTGCTCCCCCTCGTGCATCTGCGCGTCCTCGGTCAGCCGCGGCTCCTGGGCGTGCTGGGCCACCACCCCGTCGAAGGCCTTGACGTACTCCAGGGCCCGCCGCATGAGCACGGCGTCGGAGACGCAGTGGCCGTCGTCGCTGAACACCCGGACCCGGGCGGCCGACTCGGCCATCGCCCCGAGCTCGGCCAGCCGCTCGCCGGCCAGCCCGGCGGTCACCGCACCGACCGGGTGCGACCTCGGCCCAGCCGGCCTCCCGGCCCAGCCGCCAGACCTGCTCCACGACGCCGGCCGTGTCCGCCACCGGGTCCGTGTTGGCCATCGCGTGCACCGCGGTGAAGCCGCCGACGGCGGCGGCCCGGGTGCCGGACTCGACCGTCTCCGCGTCCTCGCGACCCGGCTCCCGCAGGTGGGTGTGCAGGTCGACCAGGCCGGGCAGCGCGACCAGCCCGTCGGCGTCGACGACCGTGCCACCGGCCCGGCTCAGCGCCGGAGCCGATCTCGGCGACCACCCCGTCCTCGAGGACGATGTCGACCGGGTCCTGCCCGAGCAGGCGGGCGCCCCGCACGACGTACACCGGCTGCGGCGTCACGGCGCCACCACCTCCTGGGACTCTCCGGACAACAACAGGTACAGCACGGCCATCCGGACCGAGACGCCGTTCGCGACCTGCTCGACGATCGTCGAGCGCTCGCTGTCGGCGGCATCGGCCGTGATCTCCAGGCCGCGGTTCATCGGGCCCGGGTGCATGACGATCGCGTGGTCGGGGAGCAGACCCACGCGCCGGGCGTCCAGCCCGTAGCGCCGCGAGTACTCCCGGGCGCTGGGGAAGAACGAGGCGTTCATCCGCTCCCGCTGGACCCGCAGCATCATCACCACGTCGGCCTTCGGCAGCTCGGCGTCGAAGTCGTACGACGTCGCGCACGGCCAGGCGTCGGTGCCCACCGGCAGCAGGGTCGGCGGGCTGACCAGGGTCACCTCGGCCCCGAGCGTCTGCAGCAGCAGCACGTTGCTGCGGGCCACCCGGCTGTGCAGAACGTCACCGACGATCAGGACCCGCCGCCCGGCCAGGTCACGGCCCGTGACGTCGCCGTCGACCAGGCGGCGGCGCATGGTGAACGCGTCCAGCAGTGCCTGGGTCGGGTGCTCGTGGGTGCCGTCGCCGGCGTTGACCACGGCACCGTTGATCCAGCCCGACGTCGCCAGCCGGTGGGGCGCACCGCTCGCGTGGTGCCGCACGACGACCGCGTCCGCGCCCATCGCCTCGAGGGTCAGGGCGGTGTCCTTGAGGCTCTCGCCCTTGGACACGCTCGATCCCTTGGCCGAGAAGTTGATGACGTCGGCCGACAGCCGCTTGGCCGCGGCCTCGAACGAGATCCGGGTGCGGGTGCTGTCCTCGAAGAACAGGTTGACGACGGTCCGTCCGCGCAGCGTCGGGAGCTTCTTGATCTCCCGCTGCTGGGTGGCGGCCATCGCCTCGGCGGTGTCCAGGACGTGGACGGCCTCGTCGCGGGTCAGCTCGGCCGCGGAGAGCAGGTGCCGCATCAGGCCACCCCCTCCACGCCGGCGCCGGCGTCCGAGAGGACCACCTCGTCGGCGCCGTCGTACTCCTGCAGGTGGACGCTGACCCGCTCGGACAGCGAGGTGGGGATGTTCTTGCCGACGTGGTCGGCACGGACCGGCAGCTCGCGGTGTCCCCGGTCCACCAGCACGGCCAGTCGCACGGCGCTGGGCCGGCCGACGTCGTTCAGGGCGTCCAGCGCGGCCCGGACCGTGCGGCCGGAGAACAGCACGTCGTCGACCAGCACGACGACCTTCCCGTCGATGCCGGGCTGAGGGATGCTGGTCCGCTCGAGCGGGCGGACCGGGTGCCGGCGCAGGTCGTCGCGGTACATCGTGACGTCGAGGGAGCCGCACGGGACCTCGGCGCCCTCGACCCCGGCGATCCGCTCGGCCAGGCGCCGGGCGAGCGCGACGCCGCGGGTCGGGATGCCGAGCAGGACGAGGTCGGACGAGCCCTTGTTGTGCTCGAGCAGCTCGTGCGCGATGCGGGTCAACGCCCGCTGGATGTCTGGTGCTTCGAGCACCGTTCGGGCACGGTTCACCGAACCGACCTCCTTCCCCGCCTCACCGGACGGGTCGTTAAAGGACGCCACTGGGACTTGCTCCGGGAACCGTACCCTGACGCCCGCCGGCGCCGGCGCAGCACCCCCGCGCGGCGGGCCGTCCCTAGCACGTGACAGCGTTCGGGTGCGGCGGCGTCACCCGGTCGGCCGTACTTGGGCCGGGATCGGGGGGCCAGTTACCTCGTTTCGCTTGACGGCGAATATCACGCTCCGTGACGATGGGCCGAACACGGTGCGTTACTGGACGCGCCGGACCCACGGGGGACGTGGGTCCTACGGGAGGGACTGCAGATGGCGACCGACTACGCGAGGGCTCTGGGTAGCCGGCTGCGCGCGATCCGAACCCAGCAGGGCATGTCACTGCACGGAGTCGAGGAGCGCTCGACCGGTCGCTGGAAGGCGGTCGTGGTCGGCAGCTACGAGCGCGGCGACCGTGCGGTCACCGTCCAGCGCCTGGCCGAGCTGGCCGACTTCTACGGCGTCCCGGTCGGCGCGCTGCTGCCCGACGCGGGCGGCGGCACCGTGGTGGAGGCGCCTCCGCGCCTGGTCATCGACCTGGAGGCGCTCGGCTCGGTGCCGGCGGAGCGGGCCGGACCCCTGGCGCGGTACGCCGCGACCATCCAGGGCCAGCGCGGCGACTACAACGGCAAGGTGCTCTCGATCCGCCAGGACGACCTGCGCACGCTGGCCGTCATCTACGACATGCCGCCGGCCGTCACTGGCCGACGAGCTGATCTCCTGGGGCGTCCTGGACCCCGACGCCCGGCGGGCCGTCGAGGCCACCATGCACCCCGAGGCCTGAGCCCCGGAAACGACCGCCTCGGCCGCCACGCAGCGTGAGCTGCGCGGCGGTCCGGCGGCGCGGCCCTGCTCAGAGCGTGAGGGTCGGCTTCAGCGAGAGCAGCCGGGCCAGGAGCCCGTTGACGAAGCCCGGGGACTCGTCCGTGGACAGCGTCCGGGCCAGCAGCACGGCCTCGCTGAGGGCCACGCCGTCCGGCACGTCGTCGACGAACAGCAGCTCGTAGGCGCCGAGCCGCAGGACGGCGCGGTCCACCGACGGCATCCGCTCCAGCGGCCAGCTCTCGGTGTACGTCGAGATCAGCTCGTCCAGCCGCTCGCGATGGGCCACGACCCCGCGGACCAGCGTCGCGGCGTACTCCGGCACCGGCGGGTCGGCCGTGGCCGTTCGCTCGTCGAGCAGGCGCAGGGGGTCGAGCCCGCGCTGCTCGGCCTCGAACAGGACGTCGACGGCCCGCTTGCGGGCCTTGGACCGGGCGGGCATCGGGGTGGACGCCGGCGCTCGGCGTCAGCTGACCCGGCCGAGGTAGTCCCCGGTCCGGGTGTCGACCTTGACCTTGGTGCCGGTCTCGAGGAACAGCGGCACCTGGATGTCGTAGCCGGTCTCCAGCGTCGCCGGCTTGGTCCCGCCGGTGGAGCGGTCGCCCTGCAGGCCCGGCTCGGTGTACGTGATCTCGAGCACGACCGACGCGGGCAGCTCGACGTAGAGGGGCGAGCCCTCGTGGACGGCGACGACGGCGTTCTGGTTCTCCAGCAGGAAGTGCGACGCCTCGCCGACGGTGGCCTCGCTGACCGGGAGCTGGTCGTACGTCGAGGAGTCCATGAAGACGTAGTCGGCGCCGTCCTTGTAGAGGTACTGCATGTCGCGCTTGTCGACGGTGGCCGTCTCCACCTTCGTGCCGGCGTTGAACGTGCGGTCGACGACCTTGCCGGACATGACGTTCTTCAGCTTGGTCCGGACGAAGGCCCCGCCCTTGCCGGGCTTGACGTGCTGGAACTCCACGACGGTCCACAGCTGTCCGTCGAAGTTGAGGACCAGGCCGTTCTTCAGGTCGTTGGTGGTTGCCACGTGCGGTGCGTCCTTCGGTCTCGGCAGGGAACGTCTCGTGCGAGCGGTCCCCGCTGTGCGGGCAGGCCGCGGCACCGGGGCGTTCCAGGGATTCCCGGCCATGGTACCCGCCGCAGGGCGCCCCTAGGCGCGGCGGCGAGCGGCCACGGCCCGCAGGGCCAGCCGGTAGGACTCCGTCCCGAACCCGGCGACGGTGCCGGTGGCCACGCCGCCCGACCACGCTGGTGTGCCGGAACTCCTCGCGGGTCATCGGGTTCGTCAGGTGCACCTCGACCAGCGTGAGCCCGGCGCCGGTCACCATCGCGCAGGCGTCGCGGGTCGCGTAGGAGTAGTGCGTGAACGCCGCCGGGTTGAGCACCACGTCACTGCCGGTGTCGACGGCCTCGTGCAGCCAGCTCGAGCAGCTCGGACTCGTCGTCGGTCTGCCGCACGTCGACCTCGAGACCGAGCTCCGTGGCCACCTCCCGGCAGGTCAGCGCCAGGTCGTCGTACGACGCCGTGCCGTAGACGTCGGGCTCGCGCGAGCCCAGCCGGCCGAGGTTGGGGCCGTTCAGCACGAGCACGCGAGACATGGGCCGAAGCATAGGCGGGCCGGGCGTCGGGCCGACCGGCCAGGCGGCTGAGCCCGACACCTCAGGTGGAGATGGCGGCGTAGGCCCCCTGGAGCAGGGCCGGGTCGGGGTCCTCCAGCCGCCCGGGCCGGGCCAGGCCGTCCAGCACGACGAACCGCAGCCGGTCGCCGCGGGTCTTCTTGTCCCGGCGCATGGCCTCGAGCAGCCCCGGCCAGCGGTCCCCGCGGTACGTCGTCGGCAGCCCGAGCCGCGCCGAGCACCTCGCCGTGCCGGGCGGCCACGTCGTCGTCGAGCCGTCCGGCGCGCCGGGCCAGCTCGGCGACGTAGACCAGGCCCACGCTCACCGCCTCCCCGTGGCGCCAGGTGAAGTCCTCGACCTGCTCGACGGCATGCGCGAAGGTGTGGCCGTAGTTGAGGATCTCGCGCAGCGAGGACTCCCGCAGGTCCGCGGTCACGACGTCGGCCTTGACCTGGATGCTGCGGCGCACCAGCTCGGCGACGACCGGGGCGTCCCAGCTCGAGGCCGCCTGCGGGTCGGCCTCGACCAGCTCCAGGATGCGCGGGTCGGCCACGAAGCCGCACTTGACGACCTCGGCCAGCCCGGCGACGAAGTCCTTGCGCGGCAACGCCTCCAGGCTGGTCAGGTCGCACAGGACCGCGCGCGGAGGATGGAACGAGCCGACGAGGTTCTTGCCCTCCGCCGTGTTGATGCCGGTCTTGCCGCCGACCGCGGCGTCGACCATCCCCAGCAGCGTCGTCGGCAGGTGCACGACCGGCACGCCGCGCAGCCACGTCGCGGCGACGAACCCGGCCAGGTCGGTGGTCGCGCCCCCGCCGATCCCGACGACCGCGTCGCTCCGGGTGAAGCCGGCCTGGCCCAGGACCCCCCACAGGCGGGCCGCGACGTCGGCCGTCTTGGCCGCCTCGCCGTCCGGCACCTCGGCCGTCCGGGCCTGGAAGCCGTTGCGGGACAGCAGATCGGTGAGCCGGTGAGCCGGGCCGTGGAGGGTCGGCGGGTGGACGACGAGCACGCGCTGTGCCTGGTCGCCGAGGGCCGCGGGCAGCTCGTCGTCGAGGTCGGTGCCGATGACCACGTCGTACGAGCCGGCGCCGGTGCCGACCCCGATCCGGGTGGCGACGCTCATGTCGGCTCCGCCGTGTCGTCCGCCGCCAGGAACCGCTCGATCTCGTGGGCGACGTCCTCCGGAGTCCGGCCAGCGGTGTCCACCCGCAGCACGGCCAGCCGCTCGTACGTGGGCCGCCGCTTGTCCATCAGCGCGACCCACTGCGCGCGGGGGTTCATCATCAGCAGCGGGCGTTCCTTGTTGAAGCCGACGCGCCCGGCCGCGTCCGCGATGCCGACGTCGAGGAAGACCACGCGGTGCCCGGCGAGCGCCGCCTCGGTGTCGGGGTGCATCACGGCGCCGCCGCCGAGGGCCAGGACGCCGTCATGGCCGCGCAGCGCCGTCGCGACGGCATCCCGCTCGAGCACCCGGAACGCGGCCTCGCCGTCCTCGACGAAGATCTCGGCGACGGTTCGCCCGGTGGCCTGCTCGACGTCCGCGTCGGTGTCTCGGGCGGCCACGCCGAGGCGGTCGGCGAGCACCCCGGCGACGGTGGTCTTGCCGGACCCCGGCGGGCCGATGAGGACGGCGATCGGTGCGGTCGTCACGCGCTCACCACGCCCGCAGCGCCTCGGGGACGGAGTCGAGGTACGCCCGGTGGTTCCGCGCGCTCTCGGCCACCGAGTCGCCGCCGAACTTCTCCAGGAAGGCGTCGGCCAGGACCAGCGCCACCATGGCCTCGGCCACGACCCCGGCCGCCGGCACGGCGCACACGTCGGACCGCTGGTTGATGGCCTTGGCCGGCTCGCCCGTGGCGACGTCGACGGTGTCCAGCGCCCGCGGGACGGTCGAGATGGGCTTCATCGCCGCGCGCACGCGCAGGACGTCACCGGTGCTCATGCCGCCCTCGGTGCCACCGGCCCGGCCCGAGCGGCGGTGCAGCCGCCCCTCGGCGTCGTGCTCGATCTCGTCGTGGGCCGCGGACCCGCGGCGGGCCGCCGTCGTGAAGCCGTCGCCCACCTCGACGCCCTTGATGGCCTGGATGCCCATGAGCGCGCCGGCCAGGCGGGAGTCCAGCCGCCGGTCCCAGTGCACGTGGCTGCCCAGGCCGGGCGGCAGGCCGTAGGCCAGGACCTCCACGACGCCGCCGAGGGTGTCACCGTCCTTGCGGGCGGCCTCGACCTCGGCGACCATCCGGGCCGATGCCTCGCCGTCGAACGCGCGCAACGGGTCGGCGTCGAGCGCGTCCACGTCCTCCGGTCCCGGCAGGGGCGTCCCCTCCGCGACGGCCGCCCGGCCCACGGCGACGGTGTGCGAGACCAGCCGCGCGCCGAAGGCCTGCTCGAGGTACGCCGCGGCGACCGCACCCAGCGCGACCCGGGCCGCCGTCTCGCGCGCGCTGGCCCGCTCGAGCACCGGCCGCGCGTCGTCGAAGCCGTACTTCTGCATGCCCACGAGATCGGCGTGTCCGGGGCGGGGCCGGGTCAGCGGGGCGTTGCGGGCCAGCTCGGCCAGCTCCTCCTCGGGCACGGGGTCGGCACTCATCACCCGTTCCCACTTGGGCCACTCGGTGTTGCCGACCCGGATCGCGACCGGGCTGCCCATGCTGCGGCCGTGCCGCACGCCGCCGAGCAGCTCGACCTCGTCCAGCTCGAAGCTCATCCGGGCGCCGCGGCCGTACCCGAGCCGGCGCCGGGCCAGGGCGAGGGCGAGGTCCTGGGTGGTCACCGCGACGCCGGCGGGCAGCCCCTCCAGCACGGCGACGAGCGCGGGGCCATGGGACTCCCCCGCGGTGATCCAGCGAAGCATGAGGCCGATCCTCCCATGCGGGGGGATCGGCCTCAGGCACGTGCGTCGGGCGGGTGGGCCCGGCGTTCGTCAGTGCTACTGCACGGTGTCGCTGGTCCCCGGGTACAGCGTCAGGATCGTGTCGCCGTACTCCACCAGCGCGGCCTTGTCGCCGGTCTGGGTGTCGGTGAGGAACCCGGTGAGCCGGAAGTACTTCCCGAACGCGCTGCCGATCGCCGGTGCGTACTTCGCGGTCTTCTTGGTGCTCTTGTTGTAGACCCAGATGCTGGCGCTCGACGTGCCGGTCACGCTCTTCAGGGTCAGCACCAGCGGAACCGAGGAGACCGGAGCGCTGGCGGTGGTGGTGCCCGTCGAGCCGGACGAGCCGGTGCTGCCGGACGTCGTGCCGCTGGTCGTGCCGGACGTCGTGCCGCTGGTCGTGCCGGACGTCGTGCCGGACGTCGTGCCCGTGGACGCGGACGACGAGCCCGAGCCGTCGGCCACCTGGGTCACCAGCGCGAAGAACGGGTTGCGCGCGTTGCCCTGGTGCGTCTTCAGCGGCACCGGCGGCGGGACGCTGCTCGTACCGCCTCCGGCCGCCGACGACGTCGACGGGTTGTGCACCGGCACCCCCCCGGCGACGGAGCTGTCGCTTCCGGAGAAGACGAAGTGGTAGGCCAGCAAGGCCACCACGAGGACGGCCAGCGCACCGCCGCCGATCAGGAGCAACCGCTGACGCTGGCTGGAGCCGGCGTCCTCCAGGTCCGCCGGCGGCGGCGCCGGCGCGGTCGGGGCCACCGCGGCGGGCGCACCCTGCGGAGTGAAAAGGCTCATCTCGTCCGTCTCCTTCAGTTCGCCGGGTGGGCGGCGGTCGTGCCCGCGGTGGTTCCGGCAGCCGTCACGGCGGTTCCGGTGGTCGCGACGGCGTTGGGCTGCAGCACGAAGATGTCGCCGGTCACCGTCAGCGCGACGGTGCCGTTGGCCGGAGGTGTCGAGCTGCCGGGCGTGCCGGAGGCCTTGGTGACACCGATCGCCGTGACCAGGAAGGCGCGGCGGACCTCGGTCTGCAGCTTCTGGATGAAGAGCTCGCTGCTCGCGAAGTCACCCTGCACGACCACTGTCACGGGGATGGCGAACAGCCCGGTGACGTTGCCGGCGGAGGCGCTCGGCGTCGACGGCGAGATGCTCACGACGGTGACACCCGCTTCGTTGCCGATGCCCGTCAGGCTGCGGATCATCGTCGGCAGGTTCGGCGCCGACGGCAGCTGCTGCTGGATCACCGCGAGCTCGGCCTGCTTGGCCGGCAGCGAGGCGAACTCGGACTTCAGCTGAGCGATGTCCAGCGAGAGCTGGTTGTTCGCCTGCTCCTGCGAGACGCGCTGCGCCCGGAGGTCGGACGCCTCCGCGATCTTGGGATGGATGGCGAGGAAGTAGCCGGCGATGATGAGGAGCACCATCGCCGCGGCCGCCCCGGCCACCCATGCTCGGCGTTGAGACATGGCTCAGCCGTCCTTACGGTCGTAGCGGTGCGAGAGGGCATCCGCCGTTACGGTCACGGACGAGGTGAAGCTGACGACCTTCGAGTTCGACCGATGACGCCGAGGGTCGAGTTGGTGAAGTAGGCGTTCTTCCAGCCCTTCTCCTTGGCGATGGCGTCGAGCCAGGCCGCCACGTCGTTGTGCTGACTTCGGCCGTGCCCTGGAAGGCGATGGTCGCGATTCCGGGCGTCGACAGCGCCGGCGTGCCCGTGCTGCCCGTCGCGGACCGCGGATGTCGCCGGCGGCGGAGCCGGTGACGTTGACGCTCATCGTCGTCAGCCAGGTGTTGCGCCGGCGTGATGTAGCTCAGGTCGTTCAGGTAGCGGTACCACGCCACGTCGTTGGTCATCGCCGTCTGCCGGGCCGTCTCGGCGGCGTCGATCGGCCGACAGCGTCCTCGGCACGTCGGCGTACTGCGCCTTCTGGTGCGTCCAGGGCGGTCGTCTGGGCCTGCACCTGCGACAGCTCCTGTCCGAGCCTGGCTGGCGTTCTGCGACTCCAGGACGTAGAAGCCGCCCGACCGCGACGGCCACCAGGGCCACACCGACGCCCAGACCGACCTGCAGGCGACGCAGCTTGCGCGCCTGGTGCACCTCGGGCGGCAGCAGGTTGACCCGGGGCAGCATGAAGCCCGTCGTCAACGACTCGACGTTCTCCGTCGTGGTGCGGCTCATGACGCGGCTCCTAGCGCGAGACCCACCGGCACTGCGGCCAGGTGCTGGACATGACGGACCTGGTCGTCGGACAGGCCGGTACGACCGAGGTGGAGGGACCCGAGCGGGTCACCGACGACGACGGGCACGCGGGTCGACGCGGCCATCCGGTCGACCAGCCCGCGCAGGCGCGAGCCGCCGCCGGTCAGCACCACCCGCTGCACGGGGCCGTGCGGCGTCGAGGAGCTGTAGTAGTCGAGGCTGCCGCGGATCTCGTCGACCAGCGTGGCCGCCGTGACGTCGGCGACCCGGCCGGCCGCAGCCGCGCTGTCCGAGCTCGAGCCCCCGCCCAGCTCGTGCTTGAGGGCCTCGGCCTGCTCGTGGCTGACGCCGAGGCTGCTGGCGACGGCGTCGGTCACGTCCTGGCCGCCCATCAGCAGGATGCGGACGAAGTGCGGGACGCCGCCGCTGTGCACCACGATGTTCGTGACCCGGGCGCCGATGTCGACCAGCGCCTCGATCTCGCTGTCGACGACGCCGACGTTGGCCACCGAGCGCAGGACCGCGAACGACGTCAGGTCGACCATCGCCGGCTTGAGGCCGGCCTGCTCGACCGCACGGACGTTCGACAGGACCATGTCGCGGGCCGCGGCGACGAGCAGCCCGCGCTGCAGGCGCGCGCCGCCGGCGACCGGCGACCTCCTCGAGCGGGTGGAAGTCCAGGAGCGCCTGGTCGACGGGCATCGGCAGGAAGTCCTGCACCTGGAAGGCCAGCGACTCCTTCAGCTCGGCGGCCGGCATCCACGGCAGGTCGACCTGCCGGACGATCACTCGCTGGTTGGCCACACCCATCACGACGTTCTTGTGCGAGAACCGCGTGTGGGACCAGAGCTGCTTGATCGCGGCGGCGACGGCCGGCGTGTCCATGACCTCGCCGTCACGGACCGCACCCTCGGGGACGGCGATCTGGCCGAACCGCTCGAGGGTGACCCCGCCCTTGCCGAACGACAGCTCGGCCGCGCGAACGCCGGAGGTCCCGATGTCGAGACCGATGGCAGTGCGTCCAGCCACGTCGTACCCCTTCCACGCGTACAGTTCCGCGGTCCCCAGGCAGGGGTTGCGTCAAAAGGGTGATCGGTGACTGCGCAACCCGGCTTGAGCCGAACGGCTGGGATTGACCGCCGGCTAGGCCGAACGGGTGGCGGCGGCCCATCGCGACCGCGAGGGGGCACCCGACACGCGTCAGCTGGCGACGGTCCCCAGGTAGAGATGCGTCAGGTGCGCGCCGAACAGCACGGCGACGTACGCACCCACGATCATGAACGGCCCGAAGGGGATCCGGGACTTGCGGGTCGCCAGCCTCACGGCCATCAGGCCCCCGCCGACGACGCCTCCGAGCAGGAAGCCGAGGAAGGCACCGACGACCAGCTGGCCCCACCCCAGCCAGCCCAGGGACATCCCCAGGACACCGGCCAGCTTGACGTCGCCGAAGCCCATCCCCTTGGGGTAGACGAACATCAGCACGAAGTAGAAGGCGTACAGCGCCAGACCGCCGACCGCGGCCCGGAGCAAGGCGGACCAGTCACCGGTGCGCGGCGGAGGCCACGACGAGCAGAGCCCCGACGACGGCGTACGACGGCAGGACGATCTTGTTCGGCAGCCGGTGCACGTCGATGTCGATCAGCGACAGGGCGACACCGACGGCCACCAGGTAGAGGAAGGCCGGCAGCGCCCAGCTGAGGCCGAGGTACGCCGCGGTGACCCCGAACAGCGCACCCGTTCCGGCCTCGACCAGCGGGTAGCGGATGCTGATCGGCTCCTTGCAGTCACGACAGCGGCCGCGCAGGAGCAGCCAGCTGACCACCGGCACGTTGTCGTACGGCCGGATCGGCCGGTCGCACCCGGGGCAGTGGCTGGCCGGCCGGCTCACCGACTCGTCCCGGGGAACGCGCCAGACGACGACGTTCAGGAACGAGCCGATGACCAGGCCGAGGACGAC
>CAVURS010000004.1:0-755603 GCA_963743975.1 uncultured Actinomycetota bacterium | reverse complement strand
CGCCCGAACCGGGCAGCCCGCGCCTTGGTTACAGGTCAGTTCCGGGCTGTTCGGTGCCGTCGCCATCGGCAGCACCCAGTTCGGGCCGGCCTCGATCATCGCGGGTTTGGAGGCTGCAGCTCGTCGATCCGGTTACGCCTTGGCCGTGGCCCCTGTCGCAGATCACGAACCAGGCGAGGTACGGGCCGCCGTGGACCGGCTGCTGCTCCAAGGAGTTGACGGTCTCATCGTCCTCGCGCCTCTGGCATCCAGCGAGAACGCGCTCGGCGCCGGCGCCAACGTGCCGCTCGTGGTGGTCGAGGGCGACGTCCATGGGCGCTTCCCCACGGTCAACGTCGATCAGGAGGGTGGCGCGCGGATGGCGGTTCGCCATCTCATCGACCTGGGACACGAGGCCATCTGGCATGTAGCCGGTAATCCTGACTGGTGGGAGACGTCGCGACGGCTGGTTGGATGGCAGCAGGAGATGCGCGCGTCCGGACCGCCCGTGCACCCGCATCTCGGCGGTGACTGGAGTGCTCGGTCGGGCTATGAAGCCGGCTGCGTGTTGGCTCGGATCCCCGAGGTCTCGGCGGTGTTCGCGGCGAACGACCAGATTGCGCTCGGGCTCCTTCGGGCCTTCCACGAGTCCGGACGCAGCGTGCCTGGGGACATCAGCGTGGTGGGTTTCGACGACATCCCCGAGGCGCCCTACCTGATCCCGCCGCTCACCACCGTTCGACAGGACTTCGACGAGATCGGACGACAGGCCATGCGGCTCCTCATCGACCAGATCAACGGAGCCTCGGAGGCACCCCCGGCGCTCGCCATCCACGTGCCGCCCCCGCCTGCTCGTGCGCGAGAGCACGGCCGCCCCTCGTTCGGACATGCGGCCGTGAGAGGTCGATCAGGCCGTCGAGCGGTTGCGGGCCGAAGTCGCGGGCCTGCACGCGGAGCTCGTCCGCTACGGGCTCGTCGTCTGGACGGCGGGCAACGTCTCGGCTCGGGTGCCCGGCACGATCTGTTCGTGATCAAGCCGTCCGGCGTCGCCTACGACGAGCTCACCCCCGAGCACATGATCCTCTGCGACCTCGACGGCCATCTGGTCGAGGGCGACCGCGCCCCGAGCTCGGACACCGCCGCGCACGCCTATGTCTACCGGCACATGCCCGAAGTCGGCGGCGTGGTGCACACCCACTCGACCTACGCCTGCGCGTGGGCGGCGCGTGGCGAGGCGATCCCGTGCGTGCTCACCGTGATGGCGGACGAGTTCGGCGGCCAGATCCCGGTCGGCCCGTTCGCGATCATCGGCGACGACTCGATCGGCCGCGGCATCGTCGAGACGCTGCGGCGGAGTCACGAGTCCCGGCCGTGCTGATGCGCAACCACGGTCCGTTCACCATCGGCAAGGACGCCCGCGACGCGGTCAAGGCCGCCGTGATGGTCGAGGACGTCGCCCGCTCGGTGCACATCGCGCCGCAGCTCGGCGAGCCCGTGCCGATCCCGCAGGACATCGACTCGCTCTTCGACCGCTACCAGAACGTCTACGGGCAGACGGCACGACCCCGTCTCGAGCAGAACCGCGACGAGGACTGTCATGACCAGCCGACACCGCCTCGATCCGCGGTCCGGTTCCTCACCGGCAGCCAGCACCTCTACGGCCGGAGACGCTCGCGCAGGTCGCCGACCAGTCCCGCGCGATCGCGGCGAGCTGCGCCGCGGCCGGCGTGCCCGTCCCGGTGGAGTGGAAGCCGGTGCTGACCGACGCGGACGCGATCCGCCGGGCCATGCTCGACGCGAACAGCGACGACGCGTGCATCGGCGTGATCGCCTGGATGCACACCTTCTCCCCGGCGAAGATGTGGATCGGCGGCCTGACGCGCTGCAGAAGCCGCTGCTGCACCTGCACACGCAGGCCAACGTCGACGCTGCCGTGGGCGAGATCGACTTCGACTTCATGAACCTGAACCAGGCCGCGCACGGCGACCGGGAGTTCGGCTACATCCAGTCCCGGATGAACGTGCCGCGCACGACCGTCGTCGGCCACGTCTCCGACCCCGGGTCCGGGCGCAGGTCGGCGACCTGGCAGCGGGCCGCCGCCGGCCGGGCCGCCGCACGCACCTGAGGCTCGCCCGCTTCGGCGACAACATGCGCTTCGTCGCCGTCACCGAGGGCGACAAGACCGAGGCGCGAGATCCGCTTCGGCATCCAGGTCAACACCTGGGGCGTCAACGAGCTGGTCGCAGCGCGTCGACGCGGTCGGCCGACGCGGAGGTCGACGCGCTGGTCGAGCGAGTACGACGACCTGTACGACGTCGTGCCGGAGCTGCGGCGCGGCGGGGAGCGGCACGAGTCCCTGCGGTACGGCGCAGCGATCGAGCTCGGCCTCCGCGCTTCCTGGAGGAGGGCGGCTTCGCGCGCGTTCACCACGAACTTCGAGGACCTCGGGGCCTGAGGCAGCTGCCCGGGCTCGGCGGTGCAGCGGCTGATGGCCGAGGGCTACGGCTTCGGCGCGGAGGGCGACTGGAAGACCGCCGTCGCTCGTCCGCATCGCGAACGTGATGGGCGCGGGGCTGCCGGGCGGCGCGGCCTGATGGAGGACTACACCTACGACCTCACGCCGGGCGAGCGAGCTGATCCTCGGCGCGCACATGCTCGAGGTCAGCCCCTCGCTCGACCACGGCGACGCCGCGCCTCGAGATCCACCCGCTCGGCATCGGCGGCAAGGAGGACCCGGTGCGGCTGGTCTTCGACGCGCGACCCCGGCCCCGCCGTCGTCGTCGCGATGTCGCGACATGCGCGACCGGTTCCGGCTCGTCGCGAACGTCGTCGAGGTCGTCGCCGCCGCCGGAGCCGCTGCCGAAGCTGCCCGTCGGCCGCGCGGTCTGGAAGCCGGAGCCCGACTTCACGACCTCGGCCGACCGCCTGGCTGACCGCCGGCGCCGCGCACCACACGGTCATGACGACCGCGCGTCGGCGTCGAGGTCTTCGCGCGACTTCGCCGGATGAGCGAGACCGAGCTGCTCGTCATCGACGCGCGACCACGATCGGCGGCTTCGCAGCGCGAGGTGCGCTGGAACGCCGCCTACCACCGCCTGGCGCGCGGGCTTGTGACCGACGGTCGACGGCCCGACGCCGGCGCGAGGCGATCGCCGAGGGCGCGCGGTGCTCGGCATCGAGCTCGGCTCGACGCGGATCAAGGCGTGCCTCATCGGCGACGACCCCGCGGTCGTGCTCGCGGCCGGCGGCGCACGACTGGGAGAACGCAGTTCGTCGACCGGCAGTGGACCTACTCGCTCGACGAGGTCGGGTCCGGCCTGCAGGCCGCTACGCCGACCTCGTCGCCGACGTCCGCGCGCGCTACGACGTCGAGCTCGACGTCGCTCGCCGCGGTCGGCGTCTCCGCGATGATGCACGGCTACCTCGCGTTCGACGCGGACGGCGAGCTGCTCGTCGCCGTTCCGCACCTGGCGCAACACGACACCGGCGCGCCGCCGCCGAGCTGCTGACCGAGCGTTCGGCGTCAACATCCCGCATGCGCTGGAGCGATCGCCCACCTCTACCAGGCGATGCTCGACGAGGAGGCGCACGTCGCGCGATCGCGTCACCTCACGACGCTCGCCGGCTACGTGCACCGGCACCTCACCGGCGAGCGGTGCTCGGCGTCGGCGACGCCTGCGGCATGTTCCCGATCGACGCCGCGACCCGCGACTACGACGCGACGCTGCTGCCGCGCTTCGACGAGCTCGCCGCCGAGCGCGGCTGCCGCGCCGCCCTGCGCGACCTGCTGCCGGAGGTCCTCGTCGCCGGGCGAGGCGGCGGGCACGCTGACCGCAGACGGTGCGCGCCTACCTCGACCCCTCCGGCGCGCTGCGACCCGGGCGCCGTTCGTGCCCGCCCGAGGGCGACGCCGGCACGGGCATGGTCGCGACGAACTCGGTCGCGCCGCGCGAGGGCAACGTCAGCGTGGGCACGAGCGTGTTCGCGATGGTCGTGCTCGAGGGACCGCTCAGCCGCAGTCGCACCACGAGCTCGACCTCGTGACCACGCCCGCCGGCGACCCGGTCGCGATGGTGCACTGCAACAACGGCGCCAGCGAGCTCGGCGCGTGGGCCGGCCTGTTCACCCGGTTCGCCGCACGGCGTCGGGCGGCGCGGGTGACCCCGACGCGGTGTTCGAGGTCCTGTTCCGCGAGGCGCTCGACGGGCGACGCGCGACGCTGGCGGCCTGCTCGCCTACAACCTACCTGTCCGGCGAGCCGATCACCGAGCTCGACGAGGGGCGCCCGCTGTTCGTGCGCACGCCCGGACAGCCGGTTCGACCTCGCGAACTTCATGCGCGCGCAGATCTACGCGGCTTCGCCACGCTCCGCATCGGCATGCGCGTGCTCGCGGGAGGAGGGCGTCCGGCTCGACCGGATGCTCGCACACGGCGGGCTGTTCCGCACGGAGGGGGTCGCCGAGCGGTTCCTCGCCGGCGCCGCTCGCCGACCCGGTCGCGGTCGGCGAGACCGCGGCGGAGGGCGGCGCGTGGGGGATCGCGGTGCTCGCGGCGTACACCGCCAACGACGGCGGCCGCGGCCGCTTGGGCGAATACCTTACCCGACGAGGTCTTCGCGTCGTCGACCTTCCACACCATCGACCCGTCCCGAGGACGCGGCCGGATTCGCCAGCTACGTAGAGCGTTTCATGGCGGCATTGCCCCTGGAGCAGTCGGCGATCCAGCACACCTAGAGTCTCGGCCGCAGACGGCCGCTGCGGAGAGAGGCCTCGCGCGCGAGCGATGCGGGCATAGACACCCGCACTCGGCTTGGCGGTCCGGGTCGAAGGTCGTCCGGTCCACCTCGTGCAGTCCGTAGTGGAACGCGTAGCCGAAGATCCACTCGAAGTTGTCCAGCAGCGTCCAGTGGCAGTAGCCCAGCACCGGCACGCCGTCGTCCATCGACATCGAGCAGCCCACGCAGTGACGGCTCGATGAACCCGGCCCGCAGCTCGTCGTCGTCCGTGGCCATGCCCGTGCTCGGTCACCAGCACCGGCACGCCGCTGACCTCGTGCGCGTAGCGGACCGCACCGGCGAGCGACAGCGGCTCCACGGCCGAGCCCATCTGGTTGAGCGGCGCGCCCGGCCGCCGGCGGCAACCGCGCCGTGGCCGTCGTAGCAGACCCGCTCGTAGTTCTGCACGCCCACGAAGTCGTCGTCCCGGGCCAGCTCCAGCCAGGGCTCGTAGACCTCCGCGCGCTTGCGGTCGCGGACCGACGGGTCGTCGCCCACCACCACGTCGTCCATGATCGCGATGGACAGCCCGACGGGCAGGGCCGGCCGGCGCGCCTTGATCGCCGCCCGCGCGGCCAGGTGGCCGGCGCGCATGCCCTCGGCCATGGCGTCCAGCTCCTCCGGGCAGCACGACGTTGGCCAGGCGGTAGCGCGGCACGCCGGCCGCCGCGCTCGCCGCCTCCAGGGTGGCCCGCTCCAGGTCGCGCACGAAGTCGGGCAGGTGCAGCCAGGTCAGCAGCCGCGCAGATGTTCGGCTCGTTCATCGTGACCGCGAACGCGATCCGGTCGCCGAGGCGCTCCATCACCACGTCGCAGTAGCGGGCGAACGACTGCCGGTGCATCGGGGTCGAGCCAGCCGCCGCGCGCCGCGAACCAGTGCGGCGACGTGAAGTGGTTGAACGTCACGACCGGCGCCAGCCCGAGCTCCAGGCAGCGGTCGACCATGCGCCTCGTAGTGGTCCAGCGCCTCGGCATCGAACTCGCCCTCGGCCGGCTCGACCCGGGCCCACTCGACCGAGAACCGGTACGCCGTCGAGGCCCATGGCCGCGACCAGGTCGAGGTCCTCGCGCCAGAGCTCGTAGCCCCGGCAGGCCGGGCCGGACGGCTCGCGGAACACCGTCGGCGTGCACGTGCTCGGCGAACCAGGTGTCGCTGGTGACGTTGTCGCCCTCGACCTGGTGACCGGCGGTGGCGACGCCCCACAGGAAGGTCGGGGGAAAGTCGACGTCGCTCATCACGCGCTCCTCAGACGGTTGTCGACGGGCAGAGGTGTAGACGCGCCGGACAGGGTCCGGCGCAGGACGAGACCCCCGACGGCGCTCACGGCGACGACGACCACGAGCGACCAGGCCGACCCGCCGAGACCGGCCAGCGGCGATGCGATCGCGCCCGCGGTGAACTGGCTGATGCCGATGACCCCTGACCCGGACCCGGCGTAGCCCGCGGCCTGGGCCATGCCCAGTGACGTCGACATCGGCATGACGAGCCCGAGCGAGGCCACCGCCGCGAACAGGCCGATGACCACGACCACCACGCTCGACCGGGCGACGCCGAGGGCCAGTACGCCGGCCCCGGCGATGGCGCTGAGCTGCCCGGCCAGCAGCAGGCGCTCGGCGCCCACCCGGCCGACGAGGTGCCGGGCCAGCCAGGTCACCGCGAACAGGCCCACCGAGTTGCCCGCGAACACCAGGCTGAACGCCTGCGGCGAGAGGCCGAACACGTTCTCCAGCACGAACGACGACGCGCCGATGTAGGCGAAGAGGATGCCACCGCGCCGAGGCCATGCCGACGACGTAGGCGAGGAACCGCCGGCGGCGCACGACGGTGCCGAGGTCGCGGACGACCGCGCCGAAATGCGGTGCGCGCCCGCCGCTCGGGAGGCAGGCTCTCGGGCAGCAGCCGCCAGCCCGCGAGGCCCACCAGCGACCGCCGCCCCGGCCAGCACCAGGAACATCCCGCGCCACGACATGACGTGCGCGAGCAGGCCGCCGGCGGTCGGGGCGAGCACCGGCACGATCGCGGTGACCGCGCTCAGCGTGGCGAAGGCCCGCGCCGCGGTGGACCCGGGGTAGACGTCGGCCACGACCGCCCGGGCCGACGACGATGCAGGCGGCGGTGGCCAGCCCGGTGAGCACGCGGATCGCGAGCAGCAGTAGCGATCGTGGGCGCGACCGCCGCCAGCAGGTGCAGCGCGGCGTACCCGAAGGCGCCGACCAGCAGCGGCGTGCGCCGGCCGACCGCGTCGCTGAGCGGGCCGATGACGATCTGGCCCACGGCGATCCCGACGAGCACGGCGGAGACCGTCGCGGCGGCCGCGGCGTTGCTGGTGTGCAGGTCGCGGCCGAGCCGCGGCAGCACCGGCAGGTAGACGTCCGTGGTGAGCACGACGAGCGAGGTGAACGCCGCCAGCAGCGCGACCAGATGACGGGGTGGACGCGGTCCTCACGCCGAGCTCACCGCGTCGGCCGAGCCCGACCGGTCGAGCAGCTCGACCAGGTTGCCCTCGGGGTCGGCGACGAACGCCATCCGCACGCCCGGCTCGGGCGAGGGCCGCGGCGTCATCACCGACCGCGCGCCCGAGCGCGACCAGCCGGTCGAACGTCCGCGTCGACGCCCGTCGACGTCGAAGGCGACGTGCCCGAAGCCCTCGGTCAGCACCGCCTCCGGCGGGGTGTCCGCCCGCAGGCCCGGGCCGCGACCCGGGCCGGTGCAGCAGCTCGAGCCGGTCGCCGCGCGTCGGGGTGCACCAGCATCACGATGTCGAGCTCGAAGGCGTCGAGCCGCGGCGGCGAACTCGCGCGCGTAGCCGAAGGCCGCGGCGTACCACTGCTCGGCCGCGGCGAGGTCGGCGACGTTGAGCCCGACGTGGTCGAGCGCGGCGCGCGAGCGGCCGTTGTCAGACATGGACGTTCAGCCGCTCCGGGGTCGGAGACGAGGTACGACGCGAAGCGCCCGTCCGGGGTCCCGCTCGGCCCGGATCTCGCTCGAGCCGCCGGAAGTGCTCGTCGGACAGGAACCGGTCCGGGCCGCCGGGTGAAGTCGGTGTCGCCGAGGTAGACGCCCGACCCCGCCGTCGCGGGCGATCGCGGCGGTCCGCTCGTGCACCCGGCTGCGGTAGCGCTCGTCGTCCGCCGCGTCGGCGTAGATCAGGTACGTCGCGACGTAGACGTTGCCCTCGACCGAGAACGCCATGTCCGGCAGCTCGCGCCGACGGCGCCCAGCCGTACCAGATCGAGAACGAGTGCTCGGTGTCCAGGCCGCGCCAGATGTCGAGCAGCAGCGGCGCCAGCACGTCGGCGGACGCGTCGGTCCAGGCGCAGTCGACGGCGTAGCGGTAGCCCTCGGGGTTCTGCGCGGTCTGCGCGGCGTTCTCCTCGAGCGACGGTCGTCGGGCTCTGTGACGTGGCCGAGCTCGCGGCCGGCGAGCGGGCCGTCCTCGAAGACCGTCGAGCAGCCGCAGCACCTCCTCGTCGGAGTCGGCCATGCAGGTCGTGTGCAGCAGCAGCAGCGTGCCGCCCGGGTGCTGCGACCCCGTCGTAGCAGCGGCACGTCGGGCAGCCGGGTCGCCGCGAGCACCGGCTCGACCCGGCGGTCCAGGCCGGGCAGCACGTCGTGCAGCCAGTGCACGACCGCCTCGGCGTCGTCGAGGCGGAAGGTCCAGGTGTCCTGCCACATCGCCGCCGGCTTCGGGATAGGTCTGCAGGTGGAAGCGCGTGACCACGCCCGGGAAGCCCGGGCCCGGCGCCGCGCGCGGCCCAGTAGAGGTCGGCGTTGCTGCTCGGCGTCGGCCCGGACCAGCTCGCCGTCGGCGGTGACGACGTCGACCGCGACGACGCTCTCGCAGGCCCAGCCCCTGGGCCCGGCCGTTCCAGCCCTGGCCGCCCTGCAGCAGGTAGCCGCCGATGCCGACCGAGGCGCAGTGGCCCACCGGGAAGGCCCGGCCGCGCTCGGCGAGGTACGGCGCCAGCTCGAGCGCGCCCTTGGTCGCCGGGCCGGCGCGAGACGATGCCGGTCGCCTCGTCGTACGACAGCGACGCGCAGCGCGCCGAGGTCGATCAGCAGCGCGTCGTCGTGCAGGCTCCAGGCGGCCCAGGAGTGGCCGCCGGAGCGGACGCTGACCCGCCAGCCGCGCTCGGCGGCGAGCCGCACGCCGGCCACGACGTCGTGCTCGTCCGCGGCCTCGAGCACCGCGGCGGGGTAGCGGTCCGGCCGGCGGGCGTTGAAGATCCGGCCGACCCGGGCCTGCTCGTAGCCCTCCTCGCCGCGCAGGTACAGCCGCCCGGAGGTCGCCGCTCATCCGACGACCGCCGCTCCGCCGTCGACCGGGATGTTGGCGCCGCGACACGTGCGACGCCTCGTCGCTCGCCAGGAAGAGGATCGCGTTGGCGACGTCCTCGGGCTGCCCCCACTTGCGCAGCGGCACGCGCGACAGGATCTGCTCGGTCGGGCCGTCGCGGGTCCTGCAGCAGCGGGCTCGTGTGCGGCGTCTCGGTCATCGCCGGGCTGACCGCGTTGACCCGGATGCCGTGCGGGCCGCCCTCGACGACGAGGTGCGACGGTCAGCGCGAGGACGCCGCCCTTGGCTGCGCCGTGGGCGTTCTGCGGCATGAACCAGGCGCCGCGCGAGCCCGAGATCGAGCCGATGTTGACGATCGAGCCGCCGCCGCGCGCGACCAGGTGCGGCCAGGCGGCCCGGGTCACCAGGAACACGATGTCGAGCTCGTTGCGGATGGTGAACGACCAGTCGGCGTAGGACAGCTCGTCGATCGCGCCGAACCGGATCGCCGAGGCGTTGTTGACCAGGACGTCGACGCCGCCGGCCGAGCGCGGCCGCCTCGTCGACCCAGCGCGCGGGCGCCGTCCTCGGTGGACAGGTCGACCGGCGCGACCGCGTCCATCCGGCCGCCGGCGGCGCGCACCAGGTCGACGGTCTCCTGCGACGGGCCCGGGGTTGCAGGTCGCAGCCGACGACGTGGGCGCCCTCGCGGGCGAACAGCACCGCGGTGGCCCGGCCGATGCCGCCGCCGGTGCCGGTGACGAGACGCGACCTTGCCCGCCAGCCGACCGGTCACGACGCGCCGTCGGCTCGCGCCGTCTGCTCGTCGGCCTCGCTGCAGGCCGCCGCCGCCGAAGTTCTTGTCGTGGTCGAGCGTCATCCGCAGGATCGGGTAGGCCAGCTCGCGCATCTGCGCCTCGTACGCGCCGATGCGCCTCGAGCAGCTCGGCCTCGCCGCGGCCGTACCGGTCCAGCTGGTCGACGAGCAGCGCGGCGTCGTTGAGCGAGAGGTTGGCGCCCATGCCGAGCGTCGGCAGCATGCCGTGGGCCGCGTCGCCGACGATGCGTCACGCGCGATGGGCTCCCACGACTCCTCGGCGGCTCGAGGAAGCCGAACGGGATCGTGAACATCGAGTCCGGCTCCATGCCCGGCCACGATCGCCCGCGCCGCCGGGTGCCAGCCCTCGATGCGCCCGCGAGCATCGACGCCTGCAGCTCCAGCGGCGTCTCGCGCGGTCCACTCCGCCGCCGGCGGCACGACGGTGCCGGGCGCGGTGCTGCAGCTGACCATGACGTACGCCGGCACGTCGTCGACCTTGACGTCGGGAGCGAGCTCCGCGGCCGCCTCGCCGGCCGGCCGGCGCGGCCGGAAGTTCGCGATCAGCAGCCGCGAGCCCTTCCGGTCGACGGCCATCAGCACGCCCTGGTCGAGGATGCTCGGGCATCAGCTCGTCGAGCTCGGGCGTGATCGGCGTGCGGCCGTAGACGCCGATCCCCTTGATCCCGGTCGGGATCACCGGGACGCTCGGGCAGGTACTGCGTGCGCACCGCCGAGCGGATGCCGTCGGCACCCACGAGCACGTCGCCCCGGGCCGTGCGGCCGTCGGCCAGCGTCACGGTGACCCCGTCGGCGTCCTGCTCGAAGCGAGACCACGGGCGAGCCGGTGTGCAGCGCGTCGCCCAGGCGCGCGCTGCAGCACCTGGCGCAGCGTCCGGCGGTGCACGCCGGTGTGCCGGCGCGGGCCGGCCGGCGGCTGGTACATGTCTGGCCGCGAGCTCAGCTCCTCGAGCTGGTCGTTCGAGGACGATCGACTCCATCCGGTCGAACGACTCGCGCGAGGTGTCGAGGTAGAGCTCGAACAGGTCGTCCGGCAGCACCCGGCGCAGCGCCTCGCCGCCGATCGCGTTGAAGTGCAGGTAGTAGCCCTGCTTGCGGTCGAGGTCGGCGTCGCGCTCGAACACCTCGACGGTGTGGCCGGCCTTGAGCAGGCCCTGGGCCGTGGCCAGGCCGGCCAGGCCGCCGCCGGCGACGAGCACGTGCAGCGATGCGGCTCTGGTCACGTCGTTCGTCATTGGTCGTCCTCGTGCGTGATCGGGGTGCGGTCAGCGGTCGCGGGTCGGACGAGCCGGGTCGTACGACGCGTACGCCGCGGCCTTCTCGGTGATCTCGTCGCGGACCTCGGCGTGGCGCTGGGCGGTCTCGAGGATCTCGTCGTAGTGGTCGCGCTTCTCGGCCATCGAGATCACCGAGGTGTCGAGGTCGGTCCAGCTCGACCGAGCAGTCGTCGTCGAGCCGGCCCGTGGCGCCGCAGGTCGCGCACTGCACGGCGCGGCCCGTGCAGCGCGACGACGTCGAGGTGGCACAGCGGGCACAGCCCGGGCGGCCCGACGTACTCCGCCTCCTCGAAGCGTGCCGGCCGAGCTGCGCGGCGACGTTGCGGCCGAGCTGCGGCGCGAGCGGGCCAGCGCGTCGTCGTCGAGCACGACCGACTGCGGGGTGCCGGCGCCGGCGATCACGATCTGGTCGACGACGGCGGCCTGCAGCGAGAAGGTGAGGGCGTGCATGGCCGGCAGGGCCAGGCCCTTCCACTGCGGGGTCAGCGAGCCGCCGACGGCGATGAAGCCCGGCGACCCGCGGCCGCAGCACCCGCTCGTCCAGCCGGAACGGCACCGCCGGCTCCTCGCCCGACGTCGCGCATCGCGATCAGCTTCTCCACGATCGCCCGGTCGGCGTTCGGGCCGAGCAGCCGGTCCATCAGCAGCTTGAGCCGGCCGGTGATGGTCCGGCTGACGATCGGCGCGGCCGACGATCAGCCCGTCGGCCGCCATCAGCCGCTCCCAGAACCACCAGGCGTCGTCGGGCTCGGCCGGGTCGGGCCCGCTGGGCAGGTCGCAGCTCGTCGAGCCGGACCAGCTCCACCTCGGCGCCCTCGGCCTCCGCCGCCTGCAGCGCCTCCTTCAGCACGATCTCGACGCTGCCGCCGGCCGAGCCGGCGCTGAGGCCGAGCAGTCGCATCGTCATGGGTGCCTCCTGTCGCTGGTGCGGGGTGGCCATCGGGCGCATCGGGTCGGTGCCGTCCCAGCCCGTCGGCGAGGGCGGCCAGCCGGCCGGCCATGCCGAGGATCGGCGGGCCGGCGCGGTGCACCTCGATCGGGTGCGGGAACAGCGGGCCGCCGTCGTGCCAGGCGACGTTGACCGCCCCGAGCGAGGAGGTGTGGATCAGCGCGCAGCCCAGCGCCTCCAGCCGGGCCGACTCGGCGGCCAGGTCGTCGACCACCCAGCTGACGTGGCCGACCGCGCCCGGGGCCGGATGCCGTACGCCGCGGCGATGTCGGGGTGGGCGGTGTGCACCTCGCCGAGCTCGAGCACGACCGGGCCCCAGGCGGCGAAGGCCGCCGTGTGGTCGAAGTACGCCGGATCGGTGACCTCGGTGCCGTCGGCCAGCGTGAAGGACGTCGAAGCGCGACGTGGCGGTGCACCAGGAACGGGCCGACGCCGAGCGTGCGGACGGCGCGGTCGACCGCCTCGTCGAGGTCGTCGACCCAGTAGCCCACGTGGTGGACGGGCGGTCATCGCGAGCTCCTGCCGTCGTCGTCGGCATCGGTCGACATTCGTTCTGTGGAAGTCATGTTCTCAGAGTGAGAGTATGGACCCGGACCCGCTCCGAGCGGAAGACCCGCGCCACGACCGAGGAGCCAACCATGAAGCTCACCCATCTCGGCCACGCCTGCCTGCTCGTCGAGACGGACGGCGCCCGGCTGCTCATCGACCCCGGCACCATGTCGGCTTCGACGGACGTCCGCGACCTCGACGCCGTGCTCGTCACCCACCAGCACCCCGACCACGTCGACCTCGCGCGCCTGCGCGGCCCTGCTCGCCGCCAACCCGGGGCGCGCGCTGGTCGTCGACCCCGACAGCCGTCGGCCTGCGCCGCTGGCCCGGCGACTGCCCGGACGGCGCGCTCGTCGGCCGGCCCGGCGACCGGATCACCTTCGGCGGCACCACGGTCGACGTCGCTCGGCGGCCTGCACGCCGCGGTCTACGGCGACGTGCCCGGGCTGCACCAACTCGGCGTACCTGCTCGACGGCGGCGCCCTGCTGCACCCCGGCGACTCGTTCCTCGTGCCGGACCAGGACGTCGACGTGCTCGCCGTCGCCGTCGACGGGCCGTGGCTGAAGCTGGCCGAGGCGGTCGACTACGTCCACGCGGTCGCGCCCCGGGTCGCCGTGCCGATCCACGAGGGCGAGACCACCGACCCCGGCAAGTACGCCGGCATGCTCGCGCGCCTTCAGCCCGGCGGCGTGGTCCGCCGGCTCGACGCGGGCACGCGACCGAGCTCTGAGCCGCTCACGTCAGCGCTCCAGGTCCACCGGTGGCGTGCCCGGACCGACCTCGTGCCGCGCTGCCGTCCGGGCAGCACCACCTCGGCCGTCGTGCCGCCGGGCACGACGACGTCGAGCTCGAGGCCGCGCGCCGTCCAGCCGCCAGGCGACCTCGATCCGGCCCGTACGGGGCAGTCGAGCGCGCAGCTCGGCCCAGGTCAGCCCGCCGCCGGGCCGCGGCCGCACCCGGAAGGTCCGGTAGCCGGGCGAGGTCGGCTGCAGCCCCGCGACGTAGCGGTGCAGGAAGGAGACGACCGCGCCCTTGCTGTAGTGGTTGAGCGACTCGTGCGGCGACCCCGTCGGCGTCGACGCCGTTCCAGCGCTCCCACATCGTCGTGGCGCCGCGGTCGATCATCGTCAGCCACGACGGCTCGGTGTCCTGCAGCAGCAGCTGGTACGCCGTGTCGATGCGGCCGGCGTCGGCCAGCGTCGGCAGCAGCAGGCCGGTCGACAGGAAGCCGGTCGTCAGGTGCCCGCCGGCCTCGGCGACGAGCGTCGACCAGCCGCGTCGGCGACCTGGTCGCCGCAGCTCGTCGCGGGACCAGGTCGAACGCCAGCGCCCGGACGTGGGCGGCCTGCGTCCGCACGCGCGAGCGAGCCGTCCGGCCCGACGAACTCGGCCTGCCAGGCCGCGCGGGCGCCGCTCGGCGATCTCGCTGGTACGCGCGTCGACCGTCGCCGCGTCGAGCCCCGATCAGCTCGCCGATCCGGGCCAGCGTCGCGCGCCGAGCGGTGCAGGTAGGCCGTCGCCACCTCGGACTTGTCGGCACCGACGAAGGCGCCGAAGTCGGTGATCTCGAAGCCGGGCTCGAGCCACTCGCCCCAGTGGAATCCGCTGTCCCACAGGTACTTCTCGTGCGCCGCCGGCTCCGGGTCGCGCGGCCGCCCGAGCCGGATGGCGTCCGCTGCCGCGGCCGACCGGCGCGGCGTAGTCGACCCAGGCGCTCGCCGACGCCCAGGTCTCGCGCAGCAGCGAGACGTCGCCGTAGGCCTGGTAGAGGTCCCAGGGGGCGCTGACCACGACGTCGCCCCAGCCGGCCGAGCCGTTGAGGCAGCCCGACCGGTCCGTCGAAGCCCTCGGCCGGTGGGCACGGCGACATGTTCGGCCACGCAGCCGTCGGCCCGCTGGTCGAGCGCGACGTCGCGCAGCCACGAGCGGGTGAAGCCGAGCACGTCGTAGAGGTAGGCCGCGGTCGGCGCGAAGACCTGCCAGTCACCGGTCCAGCCGGCGCGCTCGCGCTGCGGGCAGTCGGTCGGGATCGCGCAGACGTTGCCGCGCAACGACCAGACGACCGCCTCGTGCAGCCGGTTGACCCGCTCGTCGCTGCAGCTCGAACCAGCCGGTGCGGCGCAGGTCGGTGTGCACGACCACGCCCGTCACGTCGTCGACGCCGAGCGGCCGGGGTGGCCCTCGACGCGGGCGTAGCGGAAGCCGTGGGTGGTGAACCGCGGCTCGAAGACGTCGCCGGGCGCGCCCGGCCGAGATCGACCTCGTCGACCTGGCCCGACCGGCAGCGGCTCGGGGAAGATCGGCACGTTGACGTCGAGGTGGGTCGGTCGTCAGATCGCCTGCGGCGTCGAGGTGTTCGCCGTGGCGCAGCGTGATGCGGGTGCCGGCCGGACCGAGGTCGGACAGCCGCACCCAGCCGTTGATGTTCTGGCCCGAGGTCCACGACGACGGCGTCGTCGCCGACGCGGGCGTCACCGAGACCGGGCGGATCTCCTCGACCCGGCGCACGGGCGGGGCGACCGGCGGACCGACGGCGACGTCGACCGCGCGCTCGCACGGCGCGGCCGGCCAGCCGCTGTCGTCGTACGCCGGGTCGTGCACCGCGGGGTCGACGAGCCGGCGGTCCTCGCGCTGCCCGCCGATCAGGTCGGCCGCCAGTGACGTGCGACGGCGAGGTGCGCCACGACCGGTCGGTCCCGGCGAGCCGACCGGCCGGCCGCCGCCGTGCAGGCGTCTCGATCTGCAGGCGGACGCGCCGTGTCCGTGCCGAACTGGTCTGCGGCCCGGGGCATCCCGACCTGCCCGCGGTACCAGCCGTCGGCCAGCAGGACGGCGACGACGTTGCGGCCCGGCCGCAGCAGCGCGGTGACGTCGTAGGACTGCGCACGGCACCCGCTCGCGGTACTGCGTGAAGCCCGGGCGCGAGCTCGACGTCGCCGACCCGCGCGCCGTTGACGAACACCTCGACCAGGCCGAGCGCGGTCACGTGCAGCCGGGCGCCGGCCGCCGGCCGGCGTCGAACGACCGACCGCAGCCAGTACGCCGGCCGCTCACCCTTCGGCGGCGCGCTCCGGCTCGTCGACGCCGATCCAGCGCGGCCGACCAGTCGCCCTCGGACAGCAGCCCGCTGTCCACGGCCGACCGGCTCGCTCCAGTCGCTCTCGCCGAGGTCGGTCCGCGACCTGCACCCGCGCCGACGGTCGAGCGGCGGGACCGGTCGAAGCCGGCACCGGCACGATAGGACTGCTCGGCCGACTCGACCCAGCCGGAGTCGTAGCCGTCGTCGGTGCGGATCCGGTACGCCACCTGGCGGGTGGCGCCGTCCGGCAGCCACCACGACAGCGCCGGCCGGTCGCCGCGGCCGAGGGCGTCGCCACCCACCACGCTCCACCCGCAGCGCGCGCGGCGCATCGGCGGCGTCACGGCGTCGCGGCACCGCGGCTCAGGCGAACATCGAGGCGCGGGCCCCGGTGATCCAGCCCACCAGCTGGTCGTTGTCGGTCTCGCGTCGTCGCGCACGTCGGCCACCTTGCGGCCGCGGTTGAGCACCACGATGCGGTCGCAGACGTCCATCGCCAGCGGGCAGGTTGTGGGTGACCAGCACGATCGCGATGCCCTGCTCGGCCATCCGCCGGATCAGCGCCTGCACCTGCTGGGTCTGCTCGTAGCCCAGCGCCGCCGTGGGCTCGTCGAGCAGCAGGACGCCGTTGCGGTCGCCGCTGACCCGCGTGGCGCTGCGGGCCAGGGCCACGACCTGTCGCTGGCCGCCGGAGAGCATCTCGACCGGACGGGTCATCGCCGCGGTCCGGACGCCGAGCGCGTCGAGCTCGGCCTCCGAGCGCTTGCGCTGCGCCTTGCGGTCGACGAAGCCGAGCCAGCCGAGCGGGCCCTTGCGCAGGATCTCGCGGCCGATGTTGAGGTTCGTGGCGATGTCCTGGGCCTCGACGAGGGCGAGGTCCTGGTAGACCATCTGGATGCCGGCGGCGGTGGCGTCGCTCGGCGCGTGGAACGCGGTCTCCTTCCCGTCCACCAGGATCGTGCCCGCCGGTCGGCCGGTGCGCCCCGGACGTGATCTTCAGCAGCGTCGACTTGCCGGCGCCGTTGTCGCCGAGCAGGCCGACGACCTCGCCGTGGTCGACCGCGGAAGTCGATGGCGTCGAGCGCGCGGACGTAGCCGTAGTGCATGTCGACGCCGCGCAGCTCGAGCGCGGTGCCTGCGCGTGCGGTGGCAGTCGGCTCATGGCGCTCACCGCGTCCCCGTGTGGACGGAGGCCTGGGCGGTGGTGCACCAGCCGGTTGGACACGGTGGTCGAGACCCACTTCTCCAGGCCGATCGAGCCGAGCAGCAGGACGCCGGTCACGCCGGTGCCCCAGTACGGGTCGATGCCCTTGATGGTCAGGCCGTTCGAGATGGTCGCCAGGATCAGCGCCCCGACCAGCACGCGGGGCAGGCTGCCCCGGCCGCCGGCCAGCGAGACACCGGCCAGCGCGACGGCGGTCAGCGCGGTGAAGATGATGCCGGGGCTGGCGTCCGGGCTGGCCTCGGTGACGGTCGCCGTGGTGACCAGCCCGCCGAGCGCGGCGCAGCGTCGCGCTGATGACGAAGCCGAGCACCTTGTAGCGGTCGCTGTGGATGCCGGACCGGCGGACCGCCTCGGCGTTGCCGCCGACCGCCATCAGCCGGATGCCGTCGCGGGTGCGGGTGAGGAAGATCGTGCCGACGAGGAACAGCAGCGGCGACGATCCACACCGGCGCCGGGATCCCGTCGTAGCGCTCGGTGCCCATGAAGGTCAGGCTCGTCGAGGCCGGGGATCGTGTAGCCGCCGGCGATGATCGACGCGGCCGCGGTCGTGATCGACAGCGTGCCGATCGTGACGATGATCGGGTTGAAGCCGCGCAGCGAGATGAGACCGTTGAGCAGGCCGATGACGACGCCGACCGCCAGGCCCGCGCCAGCAGTCCGAGCCAGACCGGCTGGCCGTGCGTCATCAGCCAGCCGCAGGTGCACGGCGGCCATGGCGGCGACGCCCGGGATGGACAGGTCGAGGGCGCCGCAGATGATCCCGACCGCCACGCCGGCCGCGAAGATCGCGGTCAGCGACGCGGCGTTGGCGATCAGCTTGGCGTTGTTGACGCTGCGCGAAGTACGGGTGCGCCCAGAGGCTGAAGCCGACCAGCAGCAGCACCCACAGGACGAAGATGCCGCGGTCGCGGATGAAGATCAGCGCCCGGATGCCGGTCGGGTCCGTCGACTCGATCGCGGCGGGCTCGACGGCGCGCGGTGGCCGTGGTGGCTCCCGGCGATGCCGGGAGCCACCGCCTCGGGGGCCTCGTGGGGCGGTCGTCATGGTCATCTCTCAGCCGTGGCTAGGTGATGATCTTCTGCGGGCACCGTGAGGACCAGGCCGTTGGCCTTGGGGTCGGCCTGCATCTTCACCAGCGTGTCGAAGGACTGGGCCATGTCGGCGTTGAACTGCAGCGCCACGGAGGCGTAGATCGTGCCGGCCTGTGACGTCCTTCGAGCACCTCGGCGTTGCCGCCGAAGTCGACGTTGCACGCGAGCTTCTTGCCGGCCGCCTTGAACGCGCCCTGGGCGCCGAGCGCGCCCTCGTCGGTCGAGGACATGACGCCGACGAGCTTGGGGTGACCCTGCAGCGCGTTGCCGATGTCGGTCTGGCCCGTGGCCCGGTCGTTGACGATGCAGCTTCTGCACGATCGTGGCGTTCGGCGCCGCCGCCTTGAGCGCGGCGATCGCGGCCGCCTCGAACTCGCGCCTTGCCGGCCTGGCCCGCGGTCGGACTGGTCGAAGAGCACCTGGCCCGTGCCGCCGGCGTTCTGGGTGATGCACTTGCCGAGCTGGTCACCGAGGGCCTTGCCGCGCGGCGGTGTAGTCGATGTAGTCGAAGGTGACGCCGGGCTGGGCGCCGGTGTAGCCGTACTCCGACGGCTTGCCGTTGACCAGGATCGGCACGCCCTTGGCCTGGGCCTCCTTGATGGTCGGGCCCATCGACTTGCGGGTCGTTGGCGATGCACCCAGGCGGCGCCGGCCCGGCCGGAGTCGATGACCGTGCTAGGTCCTGCTCCTGCTTGCTGGGGTCGAAGTTCGGGTCCTGGGTGATGACGCGTCCAGCCCTTGGACTCCGGCGTACGCCTTCACGCCCGACCGACGAGGCCCTTCAGCGCGGGCGGCGCCAGGGACAGCGGCGAGAAGACCAGGGTCTTGGGCAGCGCCTTCGTGCCGCCCCGGTGCGATGCCGGCCGAGGCGCTGCGACGTCACCGGAGGACGTGCTGCACGACAGCCACGCAGCGAGGGTGGCCGCGCCGCAGGGCGGCGAGCGCCGCGACAGGGCCCGGCCAGGCGCGCCGAAGTGGTGTGCTCACAGACTTCTCCTCGTCGGTTCCGATTCGACTTTCACATCGTGAAAGCCACTTTCTTTCGTGAAGATTACGACAGCGGAGCCGGTGAAGTCCATGGCTTGCGGCGAAGGTTTCGGATTCGTGACCGGCGGTCGGGCCGTCGCCTGGCGGCGATCGGCGACCGGCGCAGCGACTCGAGGTCAGCCAGGACGACTCGAGGCCGTGGACGAGCGCGACCATGGCGTCGTGGCCCGGGGTCGGCGACGCCGACCCGGCGGCCCTCCGCGGCGATGCCGCCGTTGAGCACGTCGACCTCGGTCCGCCGCCGGGCCAGCGACGTCCTGCAGCATCGACGGCTTGTGCCAGAACGCCTCGTCGATGGCCTCCTCGACGGCCTCGGCGGGTTGCGCATCAGCTCGATGCCCGACGGCGGCGCAGACCGCGAGCGCCTCCGCGATCAGCCGGTCGACCTCGACCCGCAGCTCCGGGTGGGTGCAGACCTGCCCGACCGTCAGGCCGGTCAGGGCCGCGAGCGGGCTGGTCGCGGCGTTGAAGACGACCTTGGTCCACTGCGGTCCGCGAGCGTCGTCCAGGGCGAGCGTGCGCAGGCCGCCGTCGGTGAAAAGCCCTGCCAGAGCGGCGATCTCGTCGGCGCGGGCCGGGCTGGGCTCGAACGGGCCGAACCAGGAGTCGCCCGGGCGCGTCGTAGCTGACGCGTGCCCGGCTCGGTGACGTGGCCGGCCGTGACGATGCTGCCGCGGATCACGCGGGGCACCAGCTCGGCGATGACCTCCTCGTTGCCGATGCCGTTCTGCACGCTGACCACCGCCGCGTCGCTCGATGGCGCCGCGCGCGGCGCGTCGACGGCGTCGCGGGTGTGCAGCGCCTTGGTGGCGACGATGGCGAAGTCGCAGGGCGGCAGGCCGGCCGGCGTCGGTCAGGGCGTGCACGCGGCGCGACGAAGTCGGCGTGGCCGGTCACCCGCAGGCCGTCCGCCTCGATGGCGGCGACGTGCTCGGCCCAGGGGTCGACCGCCCACACCTCGACGCCCGGCACGCGGGCGAGGTGCGCGGCGTACAGGCTGCCGATCGCGCCGCAGCCGAGCACGGCGACGCGCACCGGCGGCGTCGGCTCGCTCATGCGCCCGACCACCTGGCGGCGCGAGCTCGGCGCAGACGTGCGGGCTCGGCGCCCGCCGACCCCCAGGCCGCCGACGACCCGGCCGTCGACGACGAGCGGCAGCCCGCCGGGCGCCGGCAGGAACGGCGCGGGATGCAGGGCCGCCAGGAGCGGCGGCCGCCTCGCCGTAGCGGGCGGCGACGCTCGCCGCTCGGCGCAGCCGAACCGGGCCGCGGTGGCCGCCGTCGCGAGCGCCACGTCGACCCCGCCGGCGACCGCCGTCGTCCATGCGGTCCTGCTGCATCGGGTCGCCGCCGCGGTCGACGACGGCGACCGAGACGCGCAGGCCCCGGCTCGGCGGCGGCGGCGATGCACGCGGTCGCACAGCGTCGCGGGCCCAGGCCAGCTCCTCCTGCCGCGAGCGCCGGCCGGCGCGGCGCGCCAGTGCCCAGGCTGTCCTCGGCGAGCCACGACGAGATCGCCGAAGCGGGCCGCCCAGCGGGCCTGCGTCGTCGCCGTGCTGGCCGACGTAGGGCACGCCGAGCGCGTAGGCGATGAGCAGGTCCTCGGGGTTGGCCGGCTCGCCGTCGGCGCTGACCACCTCCGGCGCGACGCCCGGTCGGGCAGGAACGGGCTGACCGTCGCGCCCGACGCCGCGATGCCGCCGATCACGACGCCGTCGGCGTCGAGGACCGGCATCCCGCCGGCGCCGGGGAACACCGCCTGCGGCGAGGCCTGCACGAAGCCGGCCGAGATCGGGGCGGGCAGCGTCGTCATGCGGTTCAGGTGCTCGGTGCTCGGGATCTGCTGCGTCGCCGAGATCCAGGCCTTGGAGGCGGCGCGGGCCATGCCGCCGGGACCGCCGTGGTCGAGCCGGGACGCCGTGACGAGCGCGCCGCTCGCGCCGACGACGGCGATCCCGCCGCGCAGGCCGAGCTGCTCGGCCTTGTCGACGGCGCGCTGGACCAGCGCGCGCGCCTGGTCCAGGGGGATGTCCCGCGGGGTGCGGACGTCATGGTCGGGCGCTGCCTGGTCGAGGACGACGGAGATCTTGCCGAGGGCCGGGCCGGCCGGCAGCCGGGCGAACGCCGCCTCGATCTCCTCGAAGGCGTACGTCGTCGTGGATCGGTAGCGACGACGGCGCCGGTCTCGACCAGCGCGGCCAGGCGGGCCGATCGACTCCGGGGTCGGCGTCGAGTGGACGTTGGCGCAGGGGATGCCGCCGAGCAGCTCGGGCACCCCGCCGTTGGTGACCGAGGACGCCCGGCCGCCCGTCGCGCAGCAGGCCGCGGCACAGCCGGGCGAACGCAGTGTGCGCCTCGTCCTCGCCGACGCCCATCTCGGTCGAGTCGACGTGCTTGACCAGGTCGACGAAGCCGTCGATGCCGTCCGGCGCGACGGCCCGCACCGTGCTCGACGCAGGTCGCCGGCCGCCAGTCGACGACGTGGGCCGCCCCAGTCGCCGGACGAGCGCGACCTGCTCGGGCGGTCCGGGCGGTGGCGACCACCTCGGCGCCCGCGGGCGGCCGCGATCTGTACGGCGAAGCAGCCCGACGCCGCCCGTCGCGCCGTTGACGAGGACGACGTCGCCGGGCCCGGACGGCACGGCGTCGACGCACTCCAGCGCGGTGACGCCCGGACTGGGCCGAGCGACCCCGGCCTCGGCCAGGCTGGACCCGGCGCGGCACCGGGCCGACGAACGTCCTCGGGCACGACGACGTACTCGGCGAAGGTGCCGTCCCCGATGTGCGTCCCGCTTGACGAAGCCGTAGACCGCGTCGCCGACGCCGAACCGCGTGACGCCGGAGCCGACCTGCTCGACGACGCCGGCGACGTCGCGACCGAAGACGGCCGGGAAGCGGTACTCCTGGATCCGGCGGAAGAACCCGGACCGGATCATCGCGGTCGACCGGGTTGACCGACGTGGCGTGCGACCCGCACCAGCACCTCGCCGGCACCGGGCGTCGGGCGTCGGCAACGTCGACGAGCTCGGGCGGTGTCGAACCCGGTCAGCGCGAACGCTTTCATGGCACTCCGACGTCGCGTCGGGTCGGATGCCGGCTCAGGCCCCGACCATGTTGTAGCCGCCGTCGGCGACCATGTAGGTGCCGGTGATGTGGTTGGCGTCGTCGGTGGCGAGGAACAGCGCGGCGCCGGCGATCTCGGCCGGCCCGGGGATGCGGCCCATCGGGCGTCAGCGAGCGCAGCTGGTCGCCGCGGCCGGACTGCCAGTCCTTGCGGCCCAGCGTCGCCTCGGTCTCGATGAAGCCCGGGCGCGAAGATGTTGACCCGCACGGTCGGGCGCGAAGGCGTGGGCGTAGGACTTGGTGATCGCCGAGCAGGCCGTACTTGGCCGCGGCGTACTGCGGGGCCCGCGCGCTGCCGCGGACGATGACGGTCGAGCCGATGTTGACGATGCTGCCGTGGCCCTGGTCGAGCATCCGCTGCCCGAACTCGTGGATGCAGGCCATCGTGCCCTTGATGTCGACGGCCAGGACGTGGTCGATCGACTCCTCGGTGATGTCGCGCCAGGACATCTGCTCGCGCGCGACGTCGCCGACGTTGTTGACGAGCACGTCGACCCCGCCGAGCTGCTCGAACGCCGCGTCGGCCATGGCCGCGACCTGGGCCCACTCGACGATGTCGGCCTGCAGCAGCACCGCCTCGGCACCCTCGGCCCGCACCCGGTCGGCGGTCGCGCTCGGCGCCCGCGGCCGAGCTGCGGTAGTGGACGCCGACGACCCGGGCGCCCTCCTGGGCGGCGCGGACGGCGAGCTCGGCGCCGAAGCCGGTGCCGGCACCGGTGACGACGACCGAGCGGCCCTCGAGGCGGCGGGGGATGGGCAGGGGAGCGAGTGGCACGACGTGGTCCTTCGGGTCGGGGTGAGTGGGTGACGTGGAGGGAGACGGTCAGACGAGTGTGCGGCCGCCGTCGATGTAGAGGCACTGGCCGGTGATGAAGCCGGCGCGGTCGGAGAGCAGGAACGTCGACGGCGTCGGCGACCTCCTCCGGGCGGCCGAGCCGCCCGGCCGGCACCAGCGACTCGAGCTCCTCGCGGTGGCCGTCGCGGTCGAGGTAGGCGCGGGTCAGGTCGGTCTCGACGTAGCCCGGGCCGACCGAGTTGACGGTCACGCCGTGGGCCGCCCACTCGCGCGCCATGACCCGCATCATCTGGTTGATCCCGCCCTTGGTCGCGGCGTACGGCGCGTGGTGCGGGTGGGCGAGCAGGGCCGAGACCGAGGACACGAAGGCCATCCGGCCGTAGCCGGCGGCCACCATGCGCCGGCCGACCTCCTGGCCGAGCCACCAGGCGGTGGACAGGTTGAGGGTGAGGATCGACTGCCAGTCGTCGTCGCCGAGCTCGAGCACCGGCCGCCGGTCGTTGCGGCCCGACGGCGTGCAGGAACAGCTCGGGCGTGCCGACGATCGGGCGGCCTCCTCGACGGTCGGCCCGGCTCGACTCGGGCGTGCTCACGTCGGCGACGAGGGTCCAGACCTGGCCGCCCGCGTCCTTGGCCGCGCGGGCCACGCGCTCGAGGCGCTCCTCGTCGACGTCGACGACGACCACCCGCGCGCCCTGCGCCGCCAGGCTCACGGCGCTGGCGCCGCCGAGCCCGCCGGCCCCGACCACCAGCGCCGGTCGCCCCGCGAGCCCCAGCCAGTCGCTCATGCGCCACCTCGAATCTGATTCTCACATCACGAAAGTCGTTTTCGAGTAATGTAGACGAGGTCCGCGGACCTGTCCAGGCACGGCGGTCACCGCCCGAGGCTGGCTCGCTCCCTAGGCTCGCGCCGCCACGCACGCCGTCGCGACAGAAGGGTGCCGGATGCCCGCGCAGCGCACCAGCCCCAGCCGCCGCCGCGACAGCGCGCGAGCGGCCGCACCGCCAAGGTCGAGCGCGGAGCCCGGCCGACAAGCCGGAGTACCGCGTCGAGGCGCTGGCCAAGGGGCTGCGCCTGCTCAGCCTGTTCGACGAGCAGCGGCCGTCCTGGCGGGTCACCGACCTCGCCGCGGCGGCCGGGCTGCCCGTGCCGACGGTCTACCGCGTCGTCATGACGCTGACCGCCGAGGGCTACCTCGACCACCTGCCCAACGGCGACTACCGGCCCGGCGTCAAGACGCTGACGCTCGGCACGGCCGCCCTGCGCAGCCTCGACCTCGTCGGCCTGGCCACGCCCGCGGCTGCAGCGCCTGGGCGAGACCACCGGGGAGACGGTCAACCTCGCGGTGCTCACCGGCGACCGGGTGCTCTACCTCGTCCGGCTGCGCAACTCCGACCTGGTGACGGCCAACATCCAGGTCGGCTCGACGCTGCCCGCCGTCACGACGTCGATCGGCAAGCTGCTGCTGGCCTACCTCGACGACGCCGAGCTGCGCCGAACGCGTGACGCCGCAGTCGTTCGCGGCCCAGCACGGGCCCAACGCCAAGGTGTCGCTCGACGAGCTGCGCGAGGAGCTGGCCAAGATCCGCGAGCAGGGCTGGGCCATGCAGGACGAGGAGCTGGCCTACGGGCTGCGCTCGGTCGCCGGCCCGATCGATCGGCGCCGGACGGCCGCGTCGTCGCCGGGCGTCAACCTCGCCGTGCAGGCCCGCGACTGGTCCAACCAGCGCATCGTGCGCGAGCTCCGGCCCGCGGTGCTCGGACCTGCGCAGGAGATCTCGGCGCTGCTCGACCGACGGCAGCGTCGGCGCATGACCGGCGCCCGGATCGCCAAGCTGCCTGCCGGCGCGCGCTCGATCCGCGAGCGGCGCGAGCTGTACGACGCGATCGCCGGGCGGCCCGCGCAGCCAGGGCCCGCAGCTGTTCCGGCTCGTCGACGACGACGGCGCGCTCGAGGGCCCGTTCAACGCCTTCCTGCTGCAGCCCGCGGCTCGGGGCGCGCGCTGCAGGCGGTCGGCTCGGCCGTCCGCTACCAGACCGCGCTGTCCGACCGGGCCCGCGAGATCGCCATCCTCGTCGTCGCCGGCCACTGGGACTCGGCGTTCGAGTGGTACGCCCACGAGGCGGTCGGCCGCCACGTCGGGCTCGACCGACGACGAGCTGGCGGCGGTCCGCGACCGGCGCGCTACGACGCGCTGCGCCGGCGACGAGCGCGCTGGTCGCCGCGCACGACCCGCGCTGCTCGCCGAGGCGGCGACCTGGACGACGCGGCGTACGCCGCGGTGGTCGACGCGCTCGGCGAGCCGGGCCTGTTCGAGCTGCTCACGCTCGTCGGCTACTACGCGACGCTCGCCCTGCAGCTGCGGGTCTTCCGGGTCGCCGCGCCCGCGGTCCTGAGCACGCGCGGCTTGACACGGCGTCGGTCGCTGGCGATGATCGACGTGAAAGTGACTTTCATGAGTGAAAGTGCACTGGGAAAGGGTGCGCGCATGAAGCTCGTGACGTTCGACGAGGGCCGGGTCGGCCGGACCTCGACGGCGACGACGGTCGTCGAGCTCGACGTGCCCTCGACGCGGGAGTACTTCGAGCGCCCGGCGCGGCGAGTCGTCGGCGAGACCGGCGAGCGGCTGCCGCTGGCCGACGTCACGCTGCGGGCCCCGATCGTGCCGAAGAAGTTCTTCCACACCGCCGGCAACTTCACCGACCACCACGAGGAGCTCGAGGCCGTCGACTGGTCGCACCCGGTGCACAAGGGCATCGTGTTCTTCCAGAACGTCGACGCGATCATCGGCCCGGACGACGCGATCGTCTATCCCGAGGGCCTGACCAAGGAGCTCGACTACGAGCTCGAGCTCGCCGATCGTCATCGGCAAGAGCGGCAAGTTCTTCGGGCCGGACGAGGCCGAGGACTACATCGCCGGCTACCTGGTCTTCAACGACATCACCGCGCGCGACATCCAGCGCCGCGAGATGGAGTCCGGCGTCTTCTCGTTCTCCAAGGCGATCGACACCTTCTGCCCGATCGGCCCGTGGATCGTCACCAAGGACGAGATGCCCGACCCGCAGGCGCTGCGCGATGGAGCTGCGGGTCAACGGCGAGAAGCGCCAGAGCGGCAACACCGCGCAGATGGTGATCTCGATCCCGCACCTGGTGGCCTACCACTCGGCGCAGGGCTACAGCGCCGGCGACATCATCACGACCGGCACGATCTCCGGCGTCGCGGCGGTGCAGCCGAACCCGTTCGACTTCTACCTGCAGCCCGGGCGACCAGATCGAGGCCGAGATCGAGGGCATCGGCATCCTGCGCAACCACGTCGTCCCGTGGAGCGCAGCGCACGACACCGAGCCGTACACGATCGACCTCTACTCCTCCGCCAGCCTGAGCCGCGCGATGCGGTTCGGGACCGTCGACGGCCGCCTCGTCCTGGTCGACGGCGGGACCGCGCGCTCGACGTCGCGACGGCCTCCGGCGGCGCGCTGCCCGTCCGACGCCGTCGCGGCGCTCGGAGCGGTGGGACGAGCTGGTCGCGCTGGGCGGCCGACGCCGACTGGGACGCGGCGTACGACGTGCCGCCGGAGCGGCTCGGCCCGCCGGTGCCGGCGCCGCGCCAGGTCTTCGCGATCGCGCTCAACTACGCGCCGCACGCCGCCGAGGCCGGCTTCGAGCCGCCGCCGAGCCGCTGGTGTTCACCAAGTTCCCGAGCTGCATCACCGGCCCGGTGACCACGGTCGACGCTGCCCGAGGGCCACGTCGACTGGGAGATCGAGGTCGTCGCGGTCGATCGGCCGCGGCGGCTACCGGATCCCGCGCGAGCAGGCCTGGGACGCGCGTCGCCGGCCTCACCCTCGGCCAGGACCTGTCCGAGCGGGTCCTGCAGCTCGCCGGAACGCCGCCGCAGTTCTCGCTCGCCAAGTCGCACCCCGGCTTCGGCCCGACCGGGCCCGTTCGTCGTCACGCCCGACGAGCTCGCCGACCGCGACGACCTGGCCTTCGAGTCCGTCCATCGGCGACGAGGTGATCCAGCACGGCCGGACCAGCCAGCTGATCTTCCCCGTCGACGAGCTGGTCGCCCGGCTCTCGGCGGTCTGCCCGCTGCTCCCGGGCGACCTCATCTTCACCGGCACGCCCGAGGGCGTCGGCAACCGGCGTACGCCGCCGCGGTTCCTGCAGGCCGGCGAGACGCTGGTCAGCCGGCTCGACGGCGTCGGCGAGATCCGCCAGACCTTCGTCGCCTCGCAACGGAACGCCACGCCGGTATGACCGAGCGCAGCCGCGACATCGCGCACGTGGGAGCGGTCGAGCTCTTCACCCCCACGCCGGAGGAGACGGTCGACTTCTTCGTCCGGCTGATGGCCATGAGCCGGGTCGGCACGGACGGCCCTTCGACATACCTGCACGCCTGGGACGACTACCAGACGTTCACGCTGAAGGTGAGCCCACGCTCACAGGCGGGCATCGGCCGGACCTGGCTGCGCGCCGCCGGCCCGGCGTCGCTGGCCCGGCGGGTCGCCGCCATCGAGGCGCTCGGTCTTGGCGGCGACTGGGTGGACGGTGAGCAGGGCATCGGCCCGACGTACCTCTTCACCGACCCCGACGGCCACGAGTTCGGGCTCTACGCCGAGACCGAGTGGTACGTCGCTCCCGCCGAGCCGCCGGCCGGCGCTCAAGAACCAGGCCGAGCCTTTCCCCGGCCGCGGGGCCAACGTGCGCCGGCTGGACCACGTGAACTACCTGGCGGCCGACATCCCAGTGGTCGCGTCGTTCTTGGAGGACGCCCTCGGTGCGCGGCTCACCGAGCAGATCGTCGGCGACGACGGGACGCCGTCGGCGGTCTGGTACCACGTGAGCGACAAGAGCTACGACCTCGTGTACACGTCCGACTGGACCGGCAGCAACGGCCGGCTGCACCATCTGGCCTTCGCGGTCGACCAGCGCGAGGACATCTTGCGGGCCGCGGACGTCTTCCTCGAGGCCGGCGTGCACATCGAGACCGGCCCGCACAAGCACGCCATCCAGCAGACGTTCTTCCTCTACGTGTACGAGCCGGGCGGCAACCGGATCGAGCTCTGCAACGCCGGGGCGCGACTGGTGCTGGCCCCGGACTGGCGGCCGGTCTCGTGGACCGCGGCCGAGCGGGCCAAGGGCCAGGCATGGGGGCTGAAGACCATCGACACGTTCCACACCCACGGCACGCCTCCGGTGGAGCCGGTACCGTGACCGCCCCGCCCGGTGCGGGGGGCGTGGTGGCCGTCCTCGGTCTCGGCGAAGCCGGGACGCTGATCGCGCGGGATCTCGTGCAGGCGGGGGTGACCGTCCGCGGCGTACGACCCGGTCGTGGCCGCCCCGCCCGGCGTCGTCGGCGCCCGCAGTGACGCCGACGCCTGCACCGGCGCCGACCTGGTGCTCAGTCTCACCACGGCTCACGAGGCGGAGGCGGCGTTCTCCGCGGCCGTCCCGGGGCTCGACCCCGACGTCCTCTACGCCGACCTCAACACCTCGTCGGCCGGGCTCAAACAGCGGATCGCTACCCTCGCGGCGGCCCACGCGGTGGGCTTCGCCGACGTGGCGATGATGGCGCCGGTGCCCGGCACAGGGCCTGCGCACGCCGATGCTCGTCAGCGGAGCCGCGGCCGTCGCGGTGGCCGGCCGGCTGAACGAACTCGGTGGCCGGGTCGAGGTGTTGCCCGGTCCGGCGGGCACGGCCGCCGGTCGCAAGCTGCTGCGCAGCGTCTTCTACAAGGGGATGGCCGCCGCCGTCGTCGAGGCCCTGTGCGCGGCCCGGGCGGCCGGCTGCGAGGAGTGGCTGCGGGCCAACATCGCGGCCGAGCTGCTCGCGGCCGGCGCCGACACCGTGGACCGGCTGGAGCAGGGCAGCCGGACGCACGCCCTCCGCCGCACCGACGAGATGGCTGCGGCAGTGGCCCTGCTCGACGAGCTCAGCGTTCCGGCACGGGTCGCCGCCGCCAGCCGGGACTGGCTGGCCCAGTTGGCGGCCGAGCCGGTCGGACCGATCTGAGGAGGGGCTTGTGGCCACCGTCGTCAGGAACACCCCCCGGACCGAGCTCGAAGTCGTCGACGCGCTCGGTGCCCTCGGCGTCGCCACCGTCCACGAGGCGCAGGGCCGGATCCGGCCTGCTGGACCGCCGGCTGCGGCCGATCTACCGGCCGGCCCGCGTCGCGGGGAACGCCCTGACCTGCGAGGTGGCGCCGGGCGACAACTGGATGATCCACGTGGCCGTCGAGCAGGCGCGGCCGGGCGACATCCTCGTGGTCACGCCCGACCAGCCCGTGCGAGGACGGCTACTTCGGCGAGCTGCTCGCGACCAGCCTGGTGGCCCACGGGGTGCGCGGCCTGGTCATCGACGCGGGCGTGCGCGACGTCGCGGACCTCACCGCGATGGGGTTTCCCGGTCTGGTCGAGCACGGTCTCGGCCCAGGGCACCGTCAAGGCGACGCCTGGCCAACGTGCAGACGACCATCGTGTGTGCCGGCGCGAGCGTTCGGCCCGGTGACGTCGTCGTCGCCGACGACGACGGGGTCGTGGTGGTCCGGCGGCGAGGACGCCGCCTCCGTCCTGGACAAGGCGCGGGCCCGCGCGGCGAACGAGGAGGTGAAGCGCGAACGGCTGGCCGCCGGCGAGCTCGGCCTGGACCTCTACGGCATGCGCGATGGGCTGGCCGCCGCGGGGCTGACGTACGTGGACACCTCGGACGACGGGCCGGAAACCTGATGCGGCAGAACGCGATCCGCTGTTCGGTCATCCGCGGCGGCACGTCCAAGGGCCTGTACTTCGTCGCCCAGGACCTGCCCGCCGGACCGGGACACTCGCGACGCAGTGCTGCTGGCGGCCATGGGTTCGCCCGACCCACGACAGATCGACGGCATGGGCGGGGCCCACCCCCTCACCTCGAAGGTCGCCGTCGTCCGCCGGTCGGAACGGCCGGACGCCGACGTCGACTACCTGTTCCTCCAGGTCTGGCCGGACCGGGCCGAGGTCTCGGACAACCAGAACTGCGGGAACCTGCTCGCCGGCGTCGGGCCGTTCGCCCTGGAGCGGTCCCTGCTGCCCGCGGACGACGGGACCACCGATGTCCGGATCTGGATGCAGAACACGCAGAGCCTCGCCGTTGCGCACGTCCAGACCCCGGGCGGCGCCGTGCGGTACGACGGCGACGGCACGGATCGACGGCGTACCCGGGACGCACGCGCCGATCCCGATCGACTTCATCGATGTCGCCGGCTCGTCCTGCGGTGCGCTGCTGCCCACGGGGCACGCGGTGGACACCGTCGAGGGCGTTACGGTGACCTGCATCGACAACGGGATGCCGGTCGTGTGCGTCGCGGCCGCGGACCTCGGCGTATCGGGTCACGAGAGCCCGGCCGAGCTCGAGGCCGATACCGACGCTCCGCTCGCGGGTAGAGGGCATCCGGCTCGCCGCCGGGCCGCTGATGAACCTGGGCGACGTCACGAACGACACCGTGCCGAAGGTCAGCCTGCTGAGCCCCGCCCGGCACGGCGGCGCCGTCGACACCCGGACATTCATCCCGCACCGGGTGCACGAGGCGATCGGGGTGCTCGGAGCCGTCTCGGTCGCGACCGCCTGCCTCATCCCGGGCTCGGTCGCCAGCTCGCCTCACCGGCTCCTCGGCCCGGGCGGGGCAGCTCGACATCGAGCATCCCAGCGGCTTCTTCACGGTCGAGCTCGACGTCGACGCGGGCGTCCGCCGCCGACGTGGTGGTACGCCGAGCCGCCCTGCTGCGGACGGCCCGGCTGCTCATGCGCGGCGAGGTCCTCGTGCCGGGCGCCGTGTGGACCGGGACGGCGACACCGTGATCATCGACTGCCACGGCCACTACACCACGGCGCCGGCCGCCCACACGGCCTGGCGCGAGGCACAGCTGGCGGCGTACCGGTCCGGGCACGACGCCGCCGGCGTACCCCTCGATCTCCGACGACGACATCCGGCAGAGCATCGAGGACAACCAGCTCCGGCTGCTGCGCGAGCGCGGCATCGACCTGACGCTCTTCTCCCCGCGGGCCTCGGCGATGGCCCACCACGTCGGCGACGAGTCGGTCAGGCAGGCCTGGGCCCGCGTGTCCAACGACCTGATCCACCGCGTCGTCCAGCTCTACCCCGAGAGCTTCGCCGGCGTGTGCCAGCTGCCGCAGTCGCCGGGCGTCCCGATCGACCGGTCGGTCGCCGGAGCTCGAGCGATGCGTGACCGAGCTCGGCTTCGTCGGGCTGCAACCTCAACCCGGACCCGAGCGGCGGTCACTGGACCGCGCCGCCGCTGACCGACCGCACGTGGTACCCGCTCTACGAGAAGATGGTCGAGCTCGACGTGCCGGCGATGATCCACGTCTCGGCGAGCGACCTGCCGAACTTCCACGCCACCGGCGCGCACTACCTCAACGCCGACACCACGGCGTTCATGCAGCTGCTGCAGGGCGACCTGTTCCGCGACTTCCCCGACCTGCGCTTCGTCATCCCCCACGGCGGCGGCGCGGTGCCGTACCACTGGGGCCGCTACCGCGGGCTGGCCGACATGCTCGGGCAGCCCGCCGCTCGCCGAGCACCTGATGCACAACGTCTTCTTCGACACCTGCGTCTACCACCAGGCCGGGCATCGACCTGCTGTTCCAGGTCATCGACGTCGACAACATCCTGTTCGGCTCGGAGATGGTCGGCGCGGTGCGCGGCATCGACCCGGAGACCGGCCACTACTTCGACGACACCAAGCGCTACGTCGACGCAGCCGGACTTAGCGACGCCGACCGCGCGGCGGTCTTCGAGGGCAACGCCTGTCGCGTGTACCGGCACCTGTCTCGGCGTTGAGTCCCCGGCCCCCCGCCGGAGGAACGGCCGGCCACGGCTATCGGACTTCCACGTCGATCCGCTGACGGTGGGGTCAGTGGGCGCCGCGCGAACCCGTCGCGGTCAGTGCGGCCGGCCGCAGCCCCTGAGCCAGTCGGTGTATGAATTCCGGATCTGGTCAGCGGTCACGACCCGCGTCTCAGCCCGCGCGTGAACCCATGGCGGGAGCGGGAACGAGATACGTCTGTTCCTCGCGTTTGGGTCAGGTTCGGTGTACGAGGTAGGTGAGGACAGCGACGACGCGGCGGTGCTGATCGTCCGAGTCGGCGATTCGGAGTTTGGTGATGATGTTTCCGACGTGGGTCTCGACGGTGCGGTCGGACAGCCAGAGGCGTCGGGCGATGCCGACATTGGTCAGCCGTAGAGGGTCGGTTTCGGCGGCAGACAGCCGGACAGGACGCGAACGGCCCCGGAACTGCATCGCTGCAGGTCAGGGGCCGTTTTCGCTGGTGGTGGCAGGTGAAGGATTCGAACCTTCGAAGCTTTCGCGACGGATTTACAGTCCGCAGCAGGCAACGTCCTGACCTGCTCATAAGCCCGAGGCCGCAGCAACTTCCGGGCGTATTCGGCGCGGCCACACCCGGCACACCCGACGACAACCAACCACACCCAGAGAGAGCCGGAACAACTGACCGAGCGGGTACAGCTTGGTTGTGCCCACGCGGAGCGCCGCGCCCTGGCAAGTGCGGCGTCGGCCTGGTCGCACGTCGTTCCCAGGGCCGTGCGCCAGGGTGTGGTTCTTTGGCACGCCTGCCGCGGTGAGCAGCGCGCCGAGCATGTCGCCCGGAACAACGCCCCGTACGCCATTCATCACGTGTGGGACGTCCGCCGAATCCTGGAGGCAGCCCAGGGAACCTGAGCCGGCAGATCTCAGGTCAGCGGCTGGGCCGAGTTGTGCAGCAAAGCCATCGAAGCCGATACCCTTACCGAACCATCTGATAGCTGTCGCGGTACGTGTCGAAGATCCCGCCCCTCGATTTTGATCGAGTGGAAGAGCGTGGTCTAGGACGGCTTGGAGTTGTAGGGCACGACCCATGTCGACTCGTCTGTGTCCCCCTGACCGGCGTCGGCCAGCGCTCGCATCGATCGTCCGAGCGCGGTCTGTTGATCTGGAGATAGGCGCTGCAGGAGGCGGCGGAACTGCTCCCGACGATGGCCGAGTAGCTTGGACAGTAACGCTTCGCCGGCGCTGGTCAGCGTGAGCTGCAGCTGCCGCCGGTCGCTGGGGTCATCGCGACGGCCCAGCAAGCCACCCTGGACCAGCCGGTCCACCAGGCGGGTGGCATTGGAGGGGTGCACCGCGAGCAGGTCGGCGACCTCTCCCAGGGTGAGGGATCCGCGGTCGCCGGTCAGCACCAGGACGCGCAACTGAGGAAGCGTCACACTCTGCTCGGTCTCGGTGAGAGACCGGGCGATGACACCGGACACCACCTTCGCTCCCTCCATGACGGCATCCAGTACGTCCGCCGGCGGGTCGGACGAGGCGTTCTTGCGGCGGTGGACGGCGGGTGTCGGCACCAGCGCAGTATGCCGGGGTGGTTGCGCCAACGCAAGGTTTGCGGGACGGTAGGCTATGGGTAGCTCCTTGCGGACGGGAGCTGGAAGCAACACGATCACGGGCCGAAGGTCGCGCCGAGTCCGAGCGCCGCTGCGGGACCGTGGGAGCGTTAGCGGCGGCGGAATCCAGCCTTGACGGCGTGATGGTCGAGGCCCCCTCTCTGCTGTTCGATCAGCCGCTCGGCGAGACGGGCCACGGTCGCCATGATGGTCAGGGCCGGGTTGGCGGCGCCCTGGGTGGGGAAAGTACTGCCGTCGGTGATGAACAGGTTGGGTATGCCGAAGACGCGGTGGTCGGCGTCGACCACGCCGTCTTCGGCGCGGTGGGCCATGCGCGCGCCGCCGACGAGGTGGGCGTTGCGGGTGATGGTCATGACCTCTTGGGCGCCGGCCGCGCGCAGGATGTCCTCCATGGACTGCTGGGCGCGCCTTGAGGAGTGCCTTGTCGTTGTCGCACTGGGAGTAGGCGAAGTGGGCGACGGGCAGGCCGTGGCGGTCCTTCTCCTCCGCGAGGGTGACCCGGTTGTCGGCTTGGGGCAGGAACTCGCACAGTGCGCCGAGGGTGGCCCAGTGGATGTAGTCGCGCATGTACTCGCGGAGCACTTCGCCCCAGTGGCCTTGGGCGGCAACGTGTTCGGCCCAGGTGATGGGCAGCGGGCTGACGGTCTGGATGGACCAGCCGCGCTTGTACGGCGCGGATGGGTGGTCTCGTAGAAGGCCTCGGAGCTGACTTCGGGCGGCGGCGCCTTGTACATCCGGACCTCGGTCTCGAAGCGGCCGGCGGTCTGGGGGGCGCCTTGGACCATGAGGTAGCGACCGAGGTTGTCGTGGTCGTTGCCCAGACCCGTCCGGGAACCGCGTGCGTCGCCGAGAGCAGCAGCAGTCGCGGGGTCTCGATGCTGTACCCGGCCACAGCCACCGCCCGCGCCCGCTGGCGGTGCTCGATGCCCTCATGCAGGTAGGTGACTCCGGTGGCGCGGCCGGTGTCGTCGTCGACCAGCGACCCGGGTCACGTGGGAGTCGGGCCGGATCTCGGCGCCGTGGGCGAAGGCGTCGGGTATGTGGGTGATCAGCGGGCTGGCCTTGGCGTTGACCTTGCAGCCCTGCAGGCAGAACCCGCGGTAGATGCAGTGCGGTCGGTTGCCGAACCGGCCGTTGCTGATCGCCACCGGGCCGACCCGCGCCTCGATGCCGAGAGCACTCGCGCCGCGCAGGAAGATGTCGCCGTTCCCCCCGACGGGGTGGGCGTGCTGCGGGTAGCGGTGGGGGTCGCCCCAGGGCCAGTCCTGCCCGGCGACCGGCAGCTCGGCCTCGATCGCCTCGTAGTGCGGCTTGAGGTCCTGGTAGGTGATCGGCCAGTCGGCGCCGACGCCGTCCTGGGTGTGGGTGCGGAAGTCCGAGGGGTGGAAGCGGGGGGTGTAGCCGGCGTAGTGGATCATGCTTCCGCCGACCCCGCGGCCACTGTTGTTCGAGCCCGAGCGGGACCGGGTCGGCGCCGCCGATCTGGCGAGGCTCGGTCCAGTACAGGGTGTGCGCGCCGCGCTCGTCGCTGACCCAGTCCGCGTCGGGGTCCCAGAACGGCCCTGAGTCCAGGACCGACGATGCGCCAGCCGGCTCGGGCCAGCCGCTGGGCGAGGACGCTGCCACCGGCACCAGCACCGACGATCACCAGGTCCACCTCGTCCTGGGGGGTCGTAGCGACGCATGTCGGCCCGCAGTGCGTGGTTCGTCCGGCTGCCGTCGTTGGGGATCAGCCAGGCGGAGGCGTTGCGTTCCCGCACCAGGTCTGCAGAGCTCACCGGGTCTCCTGGGTCGGATCGAGGAGGTGGGCACGAGCGGCGTGGGCCTGCTCGACCCGACGGGCGAACGGGATCGGGTCGGTGTCGTCGCGGTCGGCTCTCTCCCATCGTTCCGCGGGAGTCCAGGCCGAAGTTCTTGTAGCCGCGGGGATATGCCGGGCCGCCGAACCCGATCTCGTTCCAGGCCCACGGGTGGGAGTAGAACGCGGTGCAGGCGTATCGGGTCCATAGGCTCCAGACCTGTTGGGCCGGCAGTCCGTGCCATCGGCCGCCGGCCTCGCCGATGGTCTGCACCGACTGCACGAGCGCCGCCTGGACGTTCGCCGGCAGCGCCGCGAAGCGCGCCCCGTGACGGTCCTGGGCGTCCTGGTCGAGCTGGGTGAGGGTGCGGCGCCAGGCCTGGCCGTCCTCGGGCATGTCGTCGTAGTGCCAGCCGTCGGTCTCTCCCATCGCCAGCCGGGCGTCGACCATGGCCAGCACGGGGATGCGCGGCTCGGCGTCCTGCGCCAGCAGCAGGTCCAGCAAGGGCCGGGCCACCGCCACCTCAGCCACGGTGAAGAACGACAGCTCGGTCGCGGGTGCCAGCCGGGCCAGCACGACACCGGCGGTGACCTCGTCCCAGCGCCGGACCTCGGACAGCACGTCGTAGCCGGCGAAGCGGCCACGGCCCTGGGGGGTGACGCCCGCTACGCCCGGGACTGCGGTAGGTCATCGGCCGCGCTCACCCTCCCGGCGCAGCAGCGAGGCCAGCAGGCCCATGCCGCCGACCAGGCTGGCCAGGGCGGGTGCGAACAGCGGCGGCCCCATCTCCAGGTTGTACGCCGCCATCTTCCAGCCGCCGGGCTTCTGGGCGATGCCACGGGCGTGCAGGTACGTCCCCTGCAGGCCGTTTGCGATCACGATCACCGAGGCCACCGGCAGGACGGTCTTGGCCGCCCGGCGGGAGAAGACCGCGGCGATGCCCGCCGGCACCAGCGTCGGGATGATCACCACGGGCCACCACATCATCTTGTTGCCGAAGCTGGCGCTGTCGTGGGAGGTGTACACCTCCGCCGTCGTCAGGACGGCTCCCCCGGCGGTGAGCGCGGCCAGCGAGCGTTCAAACCGCCCGGTCGCGATGTCGTGCCGGATCTGACCGGCCAGCTGGACCGGTTCGGGCGCGCGCTTCCTGCGCGCGCGAGCGAGGACGGACATGGTGCCTCCTTGTCAGGTTGCCGGAGAGGTGACGCGCTTGGGTGGTCCGGCCCGCCACTCGTGAGCTTGGTCGGGGCGCAGCTGCAGGCCGTGTCCGGTCCGGTCGTCGCGGGGGGCGATCGCACCTCCGGAGGGGTCGAGCGTGCCCTCGAAGAGCATTCCCTCGATCCGGACGTGGTCGTGGAACCACTCGATGTGGCGCAGGTTGGGCACTGCGGCACACACGGCCGCGTGCAGGTGCGGCCCGCAGTGCGCCGACACGTCGAGGCCGAACGACGCGGCCACGGCCGCCCCGCGCAGGAACTCGGTGATGCCCCCGCACCGGGAGGCGTCGAGCTGGAGGCAGTCCACCGCGCCGGCCGCGCAGAGCCGCCGCGCCTCGTAGACGTCGGGGACGTACTCGCCGGCCGCGACATCGGGGGCGACCGCCCGCCGTACCTCCCGCAGGCCGGCGAGGTCCTGCGAGGAGACCGGCTCCTCCAGCCACGTGACGTGAGCGTCGGCGGCCTCGGCCATGACCCGGATCGCCTGCTTGGCGGAGTAGGCGCCGTTGGCGTCGACGTACAGCGCGACGTCCGGGCCGATCACACTGCGGGCCTGGCGGATGCGGGCCAGGTCCCGGTCGCTGCGGGCGCCCCAGTCCTGCCCGATCTTGATCTTGACCCGCGGAAACCCCTGATCGGCGACCCATCCCGTGAGCTGGTCGCGCAGCTGGTCCTCGTCGTAGGTGACGAAGCCGCCGCTGCCGTACACCGGCACGGACCGGCGCACGGCCCCCAGCAGGTGGTGCAGGGGAAGGTCGAGCAGGCGAGCCTTGAGGTCCCACAGGGCGATGTCGACGGCCGAGATCGCGTAGCCGACGAGGCCCGACCTGGTCATGTTCCGCGTCTGAGTGCGCAGGTGCGTCACGGTGCCGCCGATGTCCATGGGATCGGTCGAGACCACGAGCGGCGCGAGCTCAGTGGCGACCAGTGTCGCCACGGCGGGCGGGCCGTACGTCCACCCGGTGCCCACCGCAGCACCGGCGCTCACCTGCACGACTACCGCCGTGGTCGAGTCCCACAGCAGCGTGCCGTCACCTTCGGGAGCGTCGGTGGGGATCGTGTACGTCGAGACGTCGACCCACTCGACCTGCGGCATCGTCAACGGCCGGTGTCCGGCAGGAGCTCGTGCAGCTTCGTGCGCACGCCCTCCTTCACGACGTTCCAGCGGTCGTCATCGCCCTTCAGCATCGCGATGGCGGCGCTCTTCGCCTGCTCGAACGTCGCGTGCGGTGGGATCGGCGGGACGGCCGGGTCGGTCCGCACGTCGAGCACCGTCGGGGCCTGGGCCGACAGGGCGGCGTCCCAGGCCGGCCCGAGCTGGTCCGGCCGGTCGATCGACACGCCGGTCAGGCCGAGACTGCGGGCGAAGGCCGCGTAGTCGACATCCGGCAGCGACTGCGACTCCTCGAACCGGGGGATCCCCTCCATCGCCCGCATCTCCCAGGTCACCTGGTTCAGGTCGTCGTTGTGCAGGACCACCACGACCAACCGGGGGTCGGCCCACTCACGCCAGTACCGGTGGATCGTGATGAGCTCGGCCAGGCCGTTCATCTGCATCGCACCGTCCCCCTCGAAAACCACGACCGGCCGATCGGGGTGGGCGAACTTGGCTCCGATGCCATACGGCACTGCGGGGCCCATCGTCGCGAGGTTCCCGGACAGCGACCCCCGCATCCGCCCGCGCATCTTGATCTGCCGCGCGTACCAGTTGGCCGCGGACCCGGAGTCGGCCGCGACGATCGTGTCGTCCGGGAGCCGGGATGAGGCTTCGAAGAAGACCCGCATCGGGTTGACCGGGTCGGCCTCGGTCATCGCCTCGGCCTCCATCGACTCCCACCAGCGGGCGACGTCGGCCTCGACCTTCTCCCGCCAGGACCGGTCCTGCTTCCGGGTCAGCAGCGGGATCAGGGCGCGCAGCGTCGCCGCCGCGTCCCCCACCAGGTTGAGCTCGTTCGGATACCGGAGCCCGATCATCGCGGGGTCGACGTCGACCTGGATGCCGCGCGCCTGGCCCGGCTCGGGCAGGAACTGCGTGTACGGGAAGCTCGACCCGACCGTCAGGAGGGTGTCGCAGCCGGTCATCAGCTCATAGCTGGGACGGGTGCCGAGAAGGCCGATAGACCCCGTGACGTACGGCAGCTCGTCGGACAGGACGTCCTTGCCCAGCAACGCCTTGGCCACGCCGGCCCCGAGGATCTCGGCGACCTGCTCGACCTCGGCCCGAGCGTTGCGCGCTCCCTGGCCGACCAGGAGGGCGACCCGCTCGCCGGCGTTGAGGATGTCGGCCGCCCGCCGCAGCACGCTGTCGTCAGGCACGGCGGTCGGCCACTCCACGCCGAGGGAGGAGGTGACCATCTTGAAGGCGTGGCTCGGCGGCGTGTACTCGAGCTCCTGCACGTCGTAGGGCACGATGATCGCGGTTACCGTCGAGCGGCCCACGGCGATGCGGATGGCCCGGTCGACCAGGTTGGGCAGCTGCTCGGGCACGGTCAGCATCTGCACGAAGTCGCCGGCGACGTCCTTGAACAGGCTCAGCAGGTCGACCTCCTGCTGGTAGTGACCACCCATCGCGCTGCGGTTGGTCTGGCCCACGATCGCCACGACCGGCACATGGTCCAGCTTCGCGTCGTACAGGCCGTTGAGCAGATGGATGGCACCCGGTCCGGACGTGGCCATGCAGACGCCGACCCGGCCGGAGAACTTCGCGTACGCCGACCGCCTCGAAGGCCGCCATCTCCTCGTGCCGCGCCTGCACGAACTTCAGCGGCTCGGGCATGCGCTGCCAGGCCGCGAGCAGGCCGTTGATCCCATCGCCGGGGTAGGCGAACACCGTGTCCACGCCCCAGTCCTTGAGCCGCTCCAGCAGATAGTCCGACACGGTCTGGCTCATCAGGTCTCCTCTCAGGACAATGGTTGCATCATGGAAGTCTGGCTGCGAGACGCCGAGTCGCTAGGGCCGGGTCGCTGGGCCAGGCGTTGGGCCGTCTCCAGGAGCATCGCGTGCACGAAACCTTGGGGCAGGTTGCCCCGGAGCTGGCGTTGCCGGACGTCGAACTCCTCGGCCAGCAGAGCCGGTGTGCCGCAGGCGGCGCTGGTGCGTTCGAACCAACGGAACGCCTCCACATCGCGGCCCTGGTGCCACTGGGCCAGGGACATAGTGAACCCGCACAGCAGGAATGCGCCCTCGGCTTGGCCGAGCGGTTGGTCGTCGGCGGCGAACCGGTAGGCGTAGCCGTCCTGAGTGAGTTCGGCGTTCACCGCGTCGATGGTGGCTCGGGTTCTGGGATCACTGGCGGTCAGGGCGCCGCGGACCGGTGGCAGCAGCAGGCTGGCGTCGGTACCGGAGTGTTCGGGGCTGCGGGCCCATGCACCGTCCGGGCGTAGGCAGCGGCTCGAGGTCTCGGCCAGAATCGCGTCAGCCAAGCTGGAGAGCCGGCCCGCCTCGGAGCGCGCCACCTGGCCGGCGGCGACCCGGAGACCGGCGATGGCCGACAAACGGGACTGGGTCCACCATGCGTCGTGCAGCTCCCAGATGCCGGCTTCGGGTTCCTGCCAACGCTTCTCAATGACGTCCGCCGCGAGGATGAGTGCGTGGTGGCCGACATCGTCCAGCCGATCGTGACGGGCGGCGGCCGCGAATAGTTGGAGGATCTCGCCCATCGCGTCGAGCTGGAACTGGCCGTTGACCCAGTTCCCCGTCACGTCCGTGCCGCCGGGGTAGCCCGGCAGCGACAGCGTCGTCTGCGAGGGCAGCCGGCCGCCGTCGACCCGGTACGCCGGAGCGAGCTGGTCGCCGTGCTCGAGCACCCGGGCCACGGTGAAGGCCACCGCCTCATCCATCAGTGGGTACGCCTGGTCGACGCTGGCGGCCAGCCCCGCGTAGGCCTGGTCGCGCAGCCAGACGTAGCGGTAGTCATAGCTGCGGCCAGCGTGCGCCCGCTCCGGCAGGCCGAGGGTCGCAGCCGCGACCATACCTCCGCCCGGCGCGGTGAGTCCCCGCAGAACTGCGTAGCCGTGCCGGGCGTCCCGCGGGGCGATGCAGGCGTCCAAAGTCGGTACTGCGCCGGCCCAGTAGTGCCGGGTCGCCACCCAGGCCTCGGGTGCGTCCACCGGCGCCGCGAGACTCTGGTCGCTGATCTCCAAGACCAGGTCACGGTCCTCCCCCGCGGCGACCGACAGGTCGGCGACCAGGCGGCCGTCCTCGTCAAGACTGGCCTCCGGGGCTCCGCTCCATCGGATCCACAGGTCCCCGGTGCGGGCCGTCCACGAACCATCGGGGGTCTGCTGGATCTGGCGCATCGACTTGAACCCGAACGCCGACCGTAGGTCCATCACGACATGGACGGCCGCATCTTGGTCGACGGCCACGACTCGTCGGAGAAGGACCAGCCGGTGGGGGTCGCCCGGCGCGGCCATGGCGTCGTGGGACTCGATGGTGGCGCCGCCGCTGACCCAGCGGCTGTGCCAGATCAGGGAGCCCGGCTCGTAGAACCCTCCCCAGACGAAGGGATCTTGTGGAGTGATGGCGTAGAGGCCGTCTCCGCCGATCAAGGCGGAGATGACCGCTTCACTGTCCCAGGACGGGGCGCACAGCCACACGACGTCCCCGCGGGGGCCGATGAGTGCGCCGCGGTGCCCGTCGGCCACGAGTGCGTACTCACGCAGCACTTGTGGGGGGTACTCCCGCCAGACCTGCGCCCGGCGTGGCTGGCTCACAGGTGCCGGACCTTGGCTTGTTCGACCTCGTCGGTCATCGCGGTCGGCCCGCGAACGAGAGCATGCCCAGTCCGAAGGAAACGCCGGCGCTGACCAGCTCAGGTCGACGGCGCTTGGAGCCCACGACGGCCAGCCCGAGCATGCTCATCGCGTGGACGGCATCAATGCCGGCGCCCCATCTAGCCGCGAGGTCCGGTCGAAGGACCAGGGCCAGGGTCTGCCCGAGGTGGCGTAAGCCGAGCACGCGGGCACCGACGCGGAGCGGGCGGTCCGGAGCGAACGAGCCATCGATGACCATCAGCACCCGCCTAGGACTCGCTACCAGTGCCAGTCCCCACGCCGCTCCGACCCCTGCTGCGACCACGGTGACCTTCGACCGCGACGCCGGATTCATGACCGTGCCCGCTGAGCAAGCCTTCGGACGAGGCCTCCCAGTGCGACCGAGGACGCAGCGGCGCCGGCGCCCATCAGGCCGTGGTGGTGAGATGCCCACAGCTGGATCGAGCGTGACTTCGCCTGATCATCGAAGACGCCGTGGGCACCGAAGTCTTTGCCCTGCGGCCCATCTGCCGGCTCCCACAAGTTCTCCGGCTGATCGGGATCTCGCTTGTCTTTCGTCTGCTGTGAGGCGAACCCCGTCCGGCCTAGGTATCGGTCCAACACGCCCGGCGCGATCGCGTTCACCGCCAATGTCGCCGCGGTGCTCGCTCCAACCCAGTATTCCCGACGGTGCGGGTGGTTCGCCGCGTAGACGACCGCCCTGGCCGCGACCTCCGGCTGGTAGATGGGCGGTACTGGCTGGGCGTGATGCGGCAAACGAGACAGGACCCAGGAGAACTGCGGAGTGTTCACGGCCGGCATCTGCACCATCGTCACGTGCACGTTGCTCTTCTCGTGCAGGAGCTCGCACCGCAGTGCCTCGTGGAAGCCTTGGATCGCATGTTTGGCACCGCAATACGCCGTCTGCAGCGGGATCCCCCGGTAAGCCAATGCGGACCCGACCTGCACGATCGTCCCCCGGTCCCGGGACTTCATCCGAGCCAGAGCCGCCATCGTGGAGTACACGTAGCCGAGATAGCTGACCTCGGTGACGCGGCGGTACTCCTCGGGCTCGATGTCATCGAAACGAGCGAAGACAGAGGTGAATGCCACGTTCACCCACACATCGATCGGCCCCAGCTCGTCCTCGACGCGCGCCGCCGCTCTCTCGACCGCCGCTGCGTCCGACACGTCGACCGGCAGCACCAGCGTGGTCGCCCCAGCGCCCTCCGCTTCGACAGCAGCCGCCTTGAGGCCCTGTTCACCCCTGGCGATCAAGCCCAGCTTGGTCCCGTCGGACGCGAATGCGCGGACAACAGCCCGGCCGATCCCTCCGCTGGCTCCGGTCACGACGACGACGCGACTAGGTGAGCCGGATGGGCTGGTCATGCTTGCGTGTGCTGCTTCATCGACCGACATATAAGTACGATGGCGCAAATGTTGCGTGTTCGCAATTTTTAGCGCGCTCATGACGGACGGATCTTCCCGCCTACTCGCCTGACCGCATGAATTGCGCGCTCGCAACCTTAGCGCGATGATGGTCCAACGGTCAGCAAGGAGCGGACGCGGAAGAAGACGGACACATGCACGCCGACGAATCCCCCCACGCACTGACGGCGAGGAGGTTCCAGCAGGTGATCTCCTCCGTCGCCAGCCGCAGCCGGGGCCGGAGCATGGAGGAGGCGGCGGATCGCCTACGGGTCGAGCTCACCATGGCCGGATTGCATCCCCCGACGACCACCTGGCTAGACGCGGTGGCGCGTGAGGCCGTCCTCGGTCACTCCTACGTCGTGTCGACGGACGCCGACCTTGTCGACAGGACCGTCGAGCGCGAGGCGTTGGAAGACGCTCCCGCCGAGTTGGCGATCTCGGCCCCGACCGGTGATCAGACGTCGACGGTTCAATCCCTTCCACCCTGGACGGCCCAGCCGGAAGACAACGGCTCCGGTCCTCCATCGTCAGACTTCATCGGCACATCTGCGGTGGGGACGGGTAGCAGCCGGCCGCGCTCGACGTTGCCTTGCAGACGGGCATCACTGATGGCGCTGCTTGGGTGTCTCATTACCGGCGCCTTCGTCCTGTTGAAGGTAGTGCGACACCGTCGCTGGTCGAGACAGCCCGCAGGCAGCTCCGATCGGAGCGACTGCCCTCTGCACAAGGCGCAGTCAGCGCGCCGGCGTGCCTGATGCGACGAAGAATCGCCCCACGGTCTCGTGGCAGGACACGGGCTCGTTGAGAGGGAGCCAGCCAACTGGCGTGCGATCCCTGCGAAGCGCACGAGGCCGAGTTGGTAGCCGCCGGCAGACCTTGACGTTCAACCGGGCCCACGCCATCTGGGTTCGAGATCGCCAATGTCGACAGGCCCATTCTGCTTTGTCGGCTCGGCGACGGTGACGTGTCGATCCAGGACCAGCGGCGTCGCTCCTGAACAGTAGTAGCCGTCCGCATTTCGGCAGATCCGTGCGCCGACGCGCGAACAGGACGCAATTGCGGACCGAGAGTTCTGGGGTTACTCCTGGCAGAGACAGAATGGGTGTCCTGCGGGGTCGAGGAAGACCCGAAATGTCGTGCCCGGCTGGTGCTCGTGCTTGGTCGCGCCCAGCGCAAGGACGGCTGTCTCTGCTTGGTCCAGATCGTCAACGGTGACGTCGAGGTGCATCTGCTGGGGCACGTCTTGGGCTGGCCACTGCGGGGGTGTGAAGCCAGCGACCTGCTGGAACCCAAGGGCGTCACCGTACTCGGCGCGGATGAACCACGTGTTCTCGTCCCCAGGCTGGAGCTGCCAGTCGAGCAGGGCGCCGTAGAACCGTGCCAGTAGCTCTGCATCGGGGCAGTCGAGGACCACGACGGGGTAGCGCGCGATAGCCACGCGAGCACAATAGGAGCCTCACGCAGCGGCCGCCACTCTTCATCCCCCCACCTAGGTCTGGTGCCCCACGTCAAGCACATGTCATCTCGGCAGGTCCGCGCGAAACGCGGATGTGCGTACGGCCAGGAACACCGGCTGGCCTACCGCTCAGCCTCATCGTCAGGCAGATGAGGCTCCCGGCCCGGCGCGACGCGTGGCACATGGATCAGGGTCGCCAGACATCACCGCGAGCCGGACGCGCTGCGATGGAACCGCACGCCGCGGATCAGCGTCACAGGAGACGACAACAGCTGGCGGCCTTCATGGCGCGCCGCTGGCCCGCCAGTGCAAAGGGAGCGGCCGGTGAGACATGCTCTCGTTCTGATGGTTGTGGTGGCTGTAGTCACGTCGGGCTGCGCGACTGGTGGCACAGCCGCCCACACGACCACCGCGTCGTCAGCGGTCATGACGATGGCGACAGCCCGGGACACTTATCTGCGCTTGGCTGAGCCGGCCGAGGACGCCAACGCTGAGCTGGGCATGGCGATCCGGCCAGCAGCCTTCACGACGGTCAGGGCGGCTGTTCGCAGGTACGCCGCCGCGAATCGGGCTCTGGCTGCGGGCCTGCGATCAGCGAGGTGGCCGGTGTCTGTTCAGCCGGCGATGGACAAGCTAATCCACTACCTCCTCGGCCAGCAGCCCCAGCTTGACTCGATGAGCCAGGACACGACCGCCCCGCGTTTCTTTCGCGACTTCAACGCCTACCACGTGAGCCCCGCCACTGCCGATCAGGTCAGGCTCGAGCTGGGGCTCCCACCGGCCAGATGACCTGCCGCCGACGCGTTGCGCGGGCCCCGGGCCTCAAGGGACGCTGGTTCCCGAGCAAGACGGCTACCCCGGTGACAGAGCGGGGATCACACCGGTCACGTCCAGCCCGGTGGCTCCCAGCGGAATCCGTGGTCCGGGGCGACCTGGGCCGACGCGAGCGGCATGGCGCTCCTGGCTCTGGGCCGGGCGATGGAACCGCACGCCGCGGATCAGCGTCACAGGAGACGACACCAGCTGGCGGTGCCATCCTGGGCCGCATGGACGACCAACCGATCGTGACACCGCAGAAGATCGATTGCTCGCCTGCTTCAGTCCACGCCTAGCATCCAGGTGGCTGCTGGCGCTCACCCTTGGCGGGCGTCGCCCTGGGCGCGTCCGCTTTCCACTGTCGGCGGCGGCCCGGGCGCGGTTCTGACGCCGGCGGCTCAGCTGACACCGACCAGGCAGCTAGCCAGCGCTGGTCTGCGTGAGCTACGGCCCCCAGGAACACCTAGCCTGAGTCCACCAAGCACCCCCCGGTCGCAACCACAAGTCCCTGCAGTCACCATCCGTCGGTGAATCGCCCAAGAAACAACGACAGCGAAGGCGCGGTCAGGAAAACTCAAATTGCCGCCACTGATACGACTCTCATCTGCCGATGAGCGGATGGCTCGTCTCCGTGCGGCCGCGAGCTGATCCACGCTGACTCGCCGGGGAGGTCCCGACTCACGACCTTCTGGCAGGCGTGGCCGAGGGTCTCGGCCGACGCCAAGTCACGGTCACCGCTGAGCGTGACCAACGTGGCGTCGTTTATGCACGACATATTCACCTGGCCTACCGGGATGTTGTGGGATCGCCCTCCGCGAATCCTGTTGAGAGCCACCTGACTCGCCCCTCCCATCAAACAGGAAGACAAGTGCCGCCCTCGCGACCTGAAAGTGCCTCATAGGGTGCTTCTATCCCGGGACGAGCCAATCTCACGTGCCCGGTCCACTTGCCACTATGAGCGGAGGCATGCTTCTCAGCGCGTGGCGGTGAGGGTCCGCGCCATCGGCCTGGGACCTCACGTGGCCGATCAGGGGCAACGCGGAGCGCGCCACCGTCGCCCGCGTCTTGAGCAACCACGGTGCGCCCCGCGCCCTGGGTCCCGTTCCCCTTCGTCCCCGCCCCGCGACCGGGACCTCGCAACCCATCGCCCTCGAGCGCCGCCCTGCTGTCGGCGTCGCGCTTGGCCGTGGAGCCGTTTGACAGCGGATGGACCGGCTCGGGCCGATGCACCGTTTAGGTCCCGTCCTCAAGCCGATGGGGCGGGCTGCGCCCAACCCGGCTCCCCATGGCCCAGTTCCTGGACCACCCGGGCCGCGATGTCGCGGAGCTTGATGTTGTTCTGCTGGGAGGTGCGGGCCAGGAACGCGAACGACTGGTCCTGGGTAAGGCCGTAGCGCAGCATCAGCATCCCCTGAGCCATCCCGATCAGGTGCCGCGTCTGCATCGCGGTGCGAAGCCCCTCGACTTTCTCCACGACCGCCACCGCCGTGGACGCCGGGTCTGCGTACCGGTGCGCGACCTGTACCGCGTCCTCATCGAAGGCCGACCGACCCCGGGAGTACATGTTGAGACCACCCACCACCTCAGCGGCTGTGGCCAGTCGTACGCTGAGCACGCTGCGGACCCCCAGCTCCGCGGCCCGCGGTCCCCACCGTGGCCACCGGGAGTCGGTGGCCGTGTCGTCGATGACGATGGTGTCGGTGACCCGGATCGCGTCCAGGCAAGGCCCCTCGTCCAGCTCGTACTGCGCCCCGTCCAGGTCTCGGACGACATCGTGGGTCAGGGCCGGCGTCTCCACCCGACCCTTGCCGCGGCGTATCGAGACGCCAGCGAAGTCACCGCCCGGCACGACCTCCAACAGGCGCTCCAGAACCCGCGGGAGGGTGTACTCCTCCTCAGGCTGCGCCAACAGATCACGCACCAGCTCGTATTCGCCGTCATATGATTCAGATAGCACGCCGATCACGGCCCTCCCAAGGCGTAAGCGCCATCCCACCCGGCGCCGACCGACAGGTGCAACGAGGCGGCGCCATCGATGGAGGCTCGCGAGTCACTCACGGTACGCCTCCGACAGGGAGGGCGATACTCGGCGGCCGCGCTGGATCTCCCTCGGCAATGCAGCCGCGGCCTCCGGGGCAATGGCGCGAGAATTCTGCGACGGAACTGCCGTCCCCGTCCGCGGACCGGTCCCGTGCTCTAGTCCGCTCGGCCTCGCGAGAGACCGGCCACTACGGCGCGGGCGATCTGGAGCTGGTCAACCCCAGCCCGAAGCGCAGCCGCCCTCAGCACCGCGCGGGCTTCGTCCGGTCCGATCCGCTGCTGGCCCATCAGGACTCCGACGGCGATGTCGATCTCGGACTGTTCGGCGACCCTGGTTGGGCCCTCCCGGGCCCGGTCACGGCTGCTGAAGCTCATGTCCGCGTTGCTGACACCGTGCCCGGCCCAGCTCCCGAACACCTCCGCCAGCTCCTCGTGGTGCCCGGTGAACGCGTCTTCGGTGGCGGCGTACAGGTTAGCCCCGCCGATTACATGGCCACCCACGACCAGTGGGAAGGACAGGGTGCTGCGGACGCCCGCTGCTGCGCTAGCCGAAGCGAACACGCGCCAGTCCTCCTCCACCATCGGACCGTCGATGTCCTCGATGCTCACCTCGCGCTGGTCGTCGACCGCATCCACACACGGACCCGCCCGTGGCGTCTGGTCACCATCAGCACCGCGGCCGCGCCGGCGAGGCCACCAGCGTGAAGGTCAGGTCCCCATCGTTGAGACTGACGCTCATTCCCCAGATCTGCGGCACGATCTGCCGGACCCGCCGGCCGGTTTCGGCCAGCATCTCTGGAATCCCGGTCGCCCCGTACTGCGTAAACGACTCGATCCTCTGCGCCGACTCCTCGGTCGGCTCCATCCCACCCGACTCCACCACCGCGCTGCCTTTACCGTGCACTCTGCCCTGTCCCTTAACGTCCAAGGTTAGGCGAAGGCTCCGGAGATCCGCGACCCCGACTTGAGCGCACGAGACCGATGCGAGGTGCTCGGCATTAGCCCCGCTGAAAAGGGGACCACTAGTCGGGGGTGGACCTAGGTGCAGGCCGGGGCGCGGGCGAGGGCACGGGTGTCGGAAGAAGTCGCTGGTGCGGCCTCCGCGGCCCGCATCTCGGCTGGGCGTCGCCCTTCTCAACCGAGGTAGTGGGCCGAGTGCGCCCGGCGCGGCGTGCCTGCCGGACCGAGATGCGAGGTCGGGCGAACGGTAGCACGCTGGTCGAGTAGCAGCCGGAGACAACGATGTTCGGCCCTGAGGAGGAGAACATGCCGAGTCGGAAGGAAGAGCTACCGGGGACTTTGAAGCGTTCGCCAAAGAAGGTTCAGGATACCTATGCCGAGACCCTGGACAGCGCTCACGAGCAGTACGCAGGCGATGAGGGGCGGGCGCATCGGACGGCGTGGGGGTCGGTGAAGAACTTGGCCGAAAAGCGCGGCGATCATTGGGAGTTGAAGGACGAGACCGGTCCCTCCGACCCGCGATCGACCAAGCCGCAGGCGGCCAAGCGCCGGGGGGAGGGCGCGACGTACGGCGGTGTCGACGTCATCGGCAACACCCGCGAGCAACTGGTGGAACGGGCCAAGCAGGCCGGCATTACCGGCTACTCGCGCATGAACAAGCACCAACTCGCGCAGGCACTCTCGCGCCACGAATGAGGCTGACCGCGACGACGCTGGGCGTCATCGTGATCGTCGCGGTCAGGGCTTCAGCACGACCTTCACGCAGTTCTCCTGCTTATTCTTGAAGATCTCGAAACCGTACGGCGCCTCGTCGAGCGGCAGTTGATGGGTGATGACGCGCATCGGGTCAAGGTCGCCGTTCTCGATGTGGCGCAATAGACCGGGCATATAGCGCTGCACGTGGCATTGACCGGTCCGCAGTGTGATCGACCGGTTCATCCAGGCTCCCACGGGGAACTTGTCCATGAAGCCGCCGTAGACGCCGATGGCGGAGACCACCCCACCACTGCGACAGGTCATGATGGCCTCGCGCAGGGCGTGCGGTCGCTCGGTCTCCATGCGGGTCGCTTGCTTGACCCGGTCATACGCCCCCACCACGGTGCTCGAGTTCGTCGCCTCCAGACCGACCGCATCGATGCAGGCATCCGGTCCACGCCCACCGGTCATCTCATCGAGCACCGTCTTGACCGGCTGTTCCGCGAAGTTGAGCGGCACGTGACCGGCTTGCTCGGCCATCGCCAGACGCTCCGGCACCTCGTCGATGGCGATCACCGTCTCGGCCCCGAGCAACCGCGCGCTGTCCATCGCGAACTGGCCCACCGGGCCGGCGCCCCACACCGCAACGACATCCCCGGGCCGGATGTCGCACATCTCGGCACCCATGTACCCCGTGGGCAGGATGTCAGAGAGGAAGAGCACCTTCTCGTCGGCCAGGTCGCTCTCGATCCGAAGGGGGCCAACATCAGCGAACGGCACCCGGACGTACTCGGCCTGGCCACCGGCATACCCACCCGTCAAATGGGAGTACCCGAAGATGCCGCCCAAGGGGTGGCCGAACATGCGCTCCGAGGCGGCGGCATTGGGGTTGCTGTTCTCGCAGCACGAGTAGAGCTCGGCCAGACAGGCCGCGCAAGCCCCACAAGCGATCGGGAAGGGCACCACGACCCGGTCACCGACTCGAAGCCGTTCGGCCGAAACGTCCGGTCCGACCTCGACGACCTCACCCATGAACTCGTGACCCAGGACGTCCCCGTGCTGCATCGTCGGCACGTACCCATCGAGGAGGTGCAGGTCCGAACCACAGATGGCGGTCGAAGTGACCCGCAGGATCGCGTCGCGCCGATTGAGGATGGTCGGGTCCGGAACCTGTTGCACCTCAACGCTGTTGGGGCCAGTCCAGCAGTTCGCCTTCATCGCACCTCCGCCTCCGGCCGCTGTTCGGTCTGGCCGAGGTCGACCGCGGACCCGTCCCTCAGGTCGAGGCGGCCCAACTCGGCCAGTTCGTCCTGGCTGAGGGGCCGGGCGGGATGTTGGGGGAACTCCTGCCTGGCCCGCTTACCGCCCGGCGCTCCGTCCGAGCGCACCACCTCGCCCGTCTCGATCACCTGCTTGAGCCGGCGGAGGTCGTCGTCCAGCTGCTGGTGCGGCTCCTCCCCGAAGTAGCGGGCCACCAGCTGACCGAGCTTGCCGGCGGGCACGTCGTACTCCAGCTCGACCCGCACCTCCGTGCCGCGCCCACCTGGTGCGGTGCGGAAGTGAATCACGCCGCTGTTCCGGATGTCGGACCCTTCGACCGACCGCCAGGCCAACCGCTCCCCCGGGACGTCCTCCACGGTTTCGGCATCCCACTCGACGGTCCGCCCGAAGGGCGCAGTGGCAACCCAGTGGCTCCGGCCGCCGTCGATACGGCGCACCTCGTCGAGATGGATCATGAAGGTGGGCAGATGTTCAAGGGGCCGCCAGAACTCGTACACGTCCTGGGGTGGCCGGCTGATTGTGGTGGTACCCGTCAGATGCATGGAGGTCTCCCGGCGTTGGGTGGTGGCCCAGGGCTGGAGCGCTGCGCCCAGCCTGTCATTACTGGACGAGGGCGCAACCCGGGCCAGGCGTGGTCCATAGGCGCACTGTGGCCCACATCGTTGCGCTGCTAGAGCCGGGTCGCGGCGCAAAGCGTAGGCGCGCCCCCAGGAGCACCGCGTGCACGAAACCTTGGGGCAGTCCGCCCGGAGCTGACGTTCCCGGACGTCGAACTCCTCGGCCTGCAGAGCCGGTATGCCGCCAGGCGGGTGCGTTCGAACTAACGGAACTGCCTACGTCGCGGCCGACCCCGACCGCCTATGAGCCCCGCGAAGATCGACGACAGACTGTGGTCCGCCATCGGGGAACCAACCCGCCGCCACATCGTGGATCTGTTGCTTTCCAACGGGTCCGGGACAGCCACAAGCCTCAGCACCCATCTGCCGGTGAGCCGACAAGCCGTTGCGAAGCACCTGACGGTACTGACCCAGGCGGGGCTGGTACACAGCATGACTTCCGGCCGCGAAAAAACCTACGTCCTCGACGCGCCACAGATGGATCGGGCCGTCACTCAACTGACCTCCGTCGGCGCGGCGTGGGACCGGCGCCTGCACCGAATCAAGCAGGTGGCCGAGGCAATCGAATACACCAGCGAGCCCGAAAAGGCTGGGAAGAGAACACGAACCAGATAGCCCACCAGCCAAATGGATGTATCGGAGAGATCACCGTGGTCGACATCCTGCATCGAGTAGGCGTCGCGTCGACGCCAGACAAAGTGTACGGCGCGTTGACTAACGTCGCCGGCGTAGCCGGGTGGTGGTCACTGGAGACCAGCGGCGACGGCACGAGCCTGCAAGTGCGCTTCGGCACCGCGGAAGGCTTCGACATCCAGGTCACCGATTTACGCCCGGCCGAGCGGGTGGAGTGGACGGTTGTCGGCGGCCCATCCGAGTGGGTCGGGACGTCGATCAGCTTCGACCTCTCGCCGGACATGGACACCCCAGACGGGGATTGGACGGTCGTATTGTTCAAACACGGCGGGTGGTGTGAGCCGGTCGAGTTCATGTACGACTGCAGTACGCAGTGGGCGATGTTCTTATTAAGTCTGAAGTCGCTCGTGGAAACCGGCGTCGGACAGCCATACCCGTATGGCGTGAAGATCCACAATCTACGATGAACGGCTCCGGAACCTGATCCTTGAGGCGTGCCAAGTCACCTGAGCAGCCCTTCGTGACGGTTCCTCGTGTCACTGCGACTGCTCTACCTGATCCCGGTCCGCTCGCCTTCGCGGTGCGTCGACTCGTTGTACCGAGCAAGTCCGGTCAGAGGCCCTGGAGTCGCGGCTCCAAGACATCATTCCTGGCAGCGCGCGATGAGTCAGCAGCGCTTGCCGCTCATCACCGCGTGACGCAATTTGCGAGGTGAGGATGGGGCGCGGGCTTGCCGAATCGCCAGGCATGCACAGCAAGCAGGTAGGGAGGGCGAGGTGCGTGAGATCGCCTCGTGGGCCCTCCCTGCTGCGGTGCTCCTGGGCAGCGCGATCGGGGGCGGTGGCCTCAACCTCGACAGCGGCCGCGGAGCGATCGAAGGGGCCGGGCTGGCCGCCTTCGTGATCGCCGCTCTGGCTGGTCCGGAGTTCGCCGAGCACGCCATGCAGCCTCGTGAACTGCGGGCCAGCGCCACAACCGACCACCGCTGGTAGTCGCCAAGCCGCCAGCAGCGCTGAGCGCGCTCGACCATCGAGGATAGGCGGGACGCCGATCAGGGTTGAGCGGAGCGCGCCACCATCGCCCACCTTCTGGAGCAACCACGGTGCGCCCCGCGCCCTGGTCCCGTTCCTCTTCGTCCCCGTGTCGCTGCATCGTCCTGGGTAGACAGGCGCCTACAGCCGAGAGGCCATCAGTTCCGGAGTCCATGATCGACCTGTGCCCGGAGTCCCGCAAGCGGACTGTCTGACCGGTCCGCACAACGACGCACCACCCGATCTGTTGGTGGGGCGTCGTTGCTGTCAGGCGCCCTGAGATGCGGTCGGTGGTCGGGCGTCTTGCTTGTCTTTGTCGGCGGGGGCGCCCACGCCTAGAGGTGTCGTGACCCGAATGGTGATCGGTGAAGATGCCGTGGAGGGGCAGGTGCGCGGCCCAACGGTGCGTAAGAATTTCGCATGTCGCTGGTGGTCACGTGGGTGGGCGGCTCTTGGTTCGTCGACGGCCCGAACGGCCGGGAACAGCTCCTCGGCGGTGGCCGCTGGCTGGACGAGTGGTTAGCTGCACACGGGGCGAGTAGGCGCGACCTGGAGATCAGCGGCGGCCGAGCGCTCCGGGAGCGCTTCGTCAACGACTTCGGTCCCCTCGGCTGACCCCTGACGCGGACGGTTCCCCGGACGTGACGTCCCGGGAACGGCCCGCGACCAGCCACCCCGGGTCGACGTTGAACGCCCCGCTGGTTCGAGACCACCGGTGGCTGGCCCGCGGCGCCTGGGCGGATCAAACGCTGCCATATCGGCCGAGCCCTCGCTCGTTGCCAGCTGGGGTCGATGTTGCAACCTCGGGCTTGTCAACTGGTGAAGCGGAGGCGAACAATGTGCGCATAGCGCCCTTGGATCGGCCCAAGGGGCCCGGTGTCCGCTTCATGAGGAGGCGGGTTTCGGATGGCTGCTCACAATGACCCGTGGCACCAGGCATATGACCGGAGCGAGTCCGGCAGTGTCAACGTCCACTTTGACGAGGATGTCAGCGTGATCAAGCTGGCCGGCGAGGTCGATCTCGCCATGTCCGAAGTCTTGGAGGATGCGTCTCGCGAGGTCCTCGAGCGCGGCATGCCGGTCGAAGTCGACGCCAGCCGGCTCAACTTCATCGACTCCAGCGGCCTTGGATTCCTCACCCGGATGATCCAAGTCCGACCAGGCGGTAAACCACCACGAGTACGGGGAGCGTCCCCTCTCATCCACGACACGCTGCGCATCTGTGGCCTACTCGACCTCATCGAACTGGACTAGCACGCCGGCGACCATTGCGGCACTCATCCGCAGCCGCCGGGCAGTGGCCTCGGAGCAGCTCGCCGACGCCGACGTGCCCGTGGCGGCGCTCGGCCCGGGGGCGTGGCGACCCGGTCGAGGTGCCATCCTGGCCACATGGACGACCAACCGCTGCAGACCCTGCAACGTTGGGAGGGGGCCGGCGGCCACTGGCAGGTGCTCTCCCGCAGCCCGGCCGGTCTGGTGGTCGCCTTGCTCCGCTGTGACGGCGGTGAGGAAGCCCACCGCCTATCAAGCGCAGACCGCGCGCTGGCCGACTACATCGGCGATCGCGAGTCCAGCACCGACTGATCGCCGGATGAGTCGCGTCCGTTCGGCCCCACAGGCGCAGACGGGCTAGGACCCTTGGTTCTCGCCCGACCGTTGACCGAAACGGGCGAGGTAGTACCAGACGCGCTCGAGGGCCTGCAGGTCGTAGCTTCCTTTGCGGGCGGCTAGACCGATCACCTTGGAAGACGCTGATGTTCTTGACCAAAGAAGCGGTTCGCCTGGCTCTTGTCGGGTCTGCCCACGCACCATCCGCCGACGGCACTAGATCGGGGTGGACCCCACCCGTGGCGTTCAGCTGTTGAGGCGGTGTGGCGGTCGACGCCCATTCTCGCCGACGTGATGGCTTCCGGCTCGTGGCGGGATCTGGCGTGAAAGGCAGCGTCCCCCGTCCCCCGTCCCCCGTCCCCCGTCCCCCGTCCCCCGTCCCCCGTCCGAGCGTCGCCTACCTCACCACAGGCTGGGTTCCAGCGACGGTCAGGTGGGGGCGAGCTCCGGGCTGCTGTTGGCTCGGCCGGTGCGTGCTCGTGTGCCCAACCATCGCGTGATGTCCGCTGCGGGAACGGGTCGGCTGAGGTGGTAACCCTGCCCGATGTCGCAGGCCATGGCCCGCAACCGGTCCCAGCTGATCTGGTCCTCCACGCCCTCGGCGACGACGCTGAGGCCGAGGTTGTGGCCCAGCTCCACGATCGACTGCACGATCATCTCGTCGTTCGGATCGCTGGCCATCCTGAAGACGAACGACTTGTCTACCTTGACCTCGTGGACGGGCAGACGCTGGAGGTAGGAGAGCGAGGAGTACCCCGTACCGAAGTCGTCGACCGACAGCCGCACGCCGCCGGCGGCGAGGGCTTCGAGCACGGCGATCGCTCGCGCCGGGTCGGCCATGATGCTCGACTCGGTGACCTCGAGCGTCAGGTGGTCTGCTGGCACCATGCACCGCGTCGAGGAGCTCGGCAGCCAGTTCGGGCAGCTCGGCGTCGAGAAGGCCGCGGACCGACAGGTTCACAGCGACGGTCAGGTCGTACCCCATGGACCGCCACTCGGCGCACTGCGCGACCGCCGATCTGCAGAACGTGCTCGGTGAGGACCGAGATAAGGCCGGTGTGCTCGGCGATAGGAATGAACTCGTCGGGCGGAAGGAAGCCGTACGTCGGGTGACGCCACCTCACCAGAGCCTCGACCCCGATGACTGCCCCGTTGTCCAGGCGCGCCTTGGGCTGGTAGTACACGAGGACATCCCCGTGGTGCAATGGCCTCTCGCAGCTCCCCGGCGAGAGCCAGCCGGCTCGGGCTGTAGTTGTCACGTTCGGGCGAGTACACCGCCACGGTCCCGCGGGCTGGCCTTCGCGTCGTACATGCGCCACGTCGGCTCGTTGCAGCAGCGTCGCAGAGTCCGTGCCATGCTCGGGGGCCAGCGCGATACCGATGCTTGCCCCCACGTCCAGTGACAGGCTCGTCGATGGTGAACGGCGGCGGCAGGGCGGCCAGGATCTCGCTCGGCTACGCTCTCGCGCGGTCGCCTGCGCTGTCGACGCCACGGCGAGCAGGACGGCGAACTCGTCACCGCCGAGGCGGGCGACGACGTCCGGCGACCCGACGACGACGCGCAGTCGGGCCGCCACCTCGTCAGGAGTAGATCGCCGTTCTGGTGCCCGAGCGTGTCGTTGACCTCCTTGAACCGGTCCAGGTCCATCAGCATGACGGCCGACGCTTGTGACCCGTCTGGCGCGAGGCGTCGTCCAGTGCCGGATGAACAGCGACCGGTTCGGCAGGCCGGTCAGCGGGTCGTGCAGAGCCTCGTGCCGGCGCTCGTCCGCCTCGCGGCGCAGTTGTTCGACCAGCCGGCTGTTCTCGAAGGCGACGCTTGCGTGGTTCGCGAGCATCTCGAACAGTCGGCGGTCCTGGTCGTCGAAGGTGCTCACCTCACCCAGACGGTCGGCCACCATGATGGAGCCGATCACGCTGTCCTCGCAGCGAAGAGGAGCGATGATCGCATCGCGCACCTGGAGCTCGGTGCGAAGCAGCGTGTGAGTGGCTGAGCGACCGGAGCGGGGGACGAGCAGAGCGTGTCCACTCTGGGAGACCACGGCGCCAGACGTCGGCCACGCGCGAGACCTCGGCCGGACCCGTGCCGGCGTCGGTGCTGCGTTGACCAAGGATGGGCTGGCCACTGTCTCGATCGAAGAGCACAAGCTGGGCGATGTGGGCGCGCAAGAGCCGCCGGGCCTCGCGCAGCACCACATCCATGACGGTCTCGGCCTGCATGGACGCGCCGACCACCTTGGTGAAGTCGTACAGAACCTGCAGGCTGGCGTACCGCTGCCGCAGGTTCGCGTAACCGCGGTACGCCAGCCCGGTGACGATCGCCACGACGGCAAGGAGAAGAAGCGCGAACGGGTCGACCCGGAGGATGATCACGGCGAGCAGCGCAAGACTGGTGTTTCCCACCGCGGTTGCCGCACCGGCTTCGGCCACCGTGGCGAGCCGGGGCTGGCCGCCGTGCCATCGGATGGCCAGGGAGACGGCGACCATGCTGACGAGGTCCGCGAGCAGGATCGCGATCAGCGCCCAGCCCCAGTCCGTCCGGTTCATGGGTGCCTGGGCGGTCGACAGCCTTCGGAACACCACGACCGCGACGGAGGACTCCACCAGGAACAGGCATAGGTTGAAGACGAGCTTCGTCGCGTTCTGCCGACGGCGTCCGATCAGGAAGACTGCCTCGCCGACGAGGCGCCCGAGAACGACCGCCCACGGTGGTGCGAAGAACAGTCCGACCACGAGCGGAATCTCACTCAGACTGAAGGAGTGTGCTTCGTCCCTGATCTCCAGGTGGAAGACGAAAACGTTGTTGACCAGCGCAGCGACCGCGAACGCCCACCAGGGAAGGGTGAGCGGCGCCTGTGGGGCCCCCCAGCGCAGGCTGTAGAGACACAGGACGCCGCCGGCGACTGCCATCAGCGCCGACAGTGCCAGCACCCGGGCCGTGGGTGCGAGCCGTGGTGGCCGCCACCGCCGAGGGCCGGACACCTGCTCCGTCGCGGAGTGAGCCACGGCCCCTTGTCACCTACCTCCGGTCAGGACGCGTCAGCCGTCCCCGCTACCTTCGGCTGCTTCGAGGACCATCCTTAGCCGTTTGCGCCGCTGCGCCCGTTCGTCGCGTGGGATCCGGGAACGGATCCACCCGAGCCGCCTGCCGTACCGCTGCCCCCACTGGCGTTGGTTGAGGCGTTGCCGCCGTCGCCACCCGAACCGCCGTCGGCGCCGGTTGCCGACCCGGCCGAACCCGCGTGGCCGCCGTTCCCGCCGTTCGTCCCGGGGCCCCCCTTGCCGCCGTTGCCGCCATGACCGCCACCTGCGGGACATGTGACCCAGTACGACGCGGTGTAGAGCACGCAGCCGCCACCGGCCCCGCCGCTACCGCCGGTACCGCCCGCCTTACCGTTCTGCGCGGTTCCACCGGCCCCGCCGTCTCCTCCACGGGCGCCAGCGGCGTTCCCGCCGTTGCCTCCGTTCCCACCGCGGCCGCCGTTCAGTCCGCCCACGGCGTTTCCGCCGTTGCCGCCCTTGCCACCCGAGCTGCCGTTGCCGGCGCACGGCATCTGGCCGGCTGCCATCTGCGCGTCGGTCGATGCCGGGCACCCGCCGGCTCCGCCTGCTCCTCCGTTGCCGCCGACCCCCGTCGAGGCTCCCGCGTTGCCGCCGTCCCCGCCGTTGCCGCCGTCACTGCCGCAGCCCGCTTGACCGCCGGCTCCGCCTTTGCCGCCGCCGGTTCCGGAACCGGTCTTCCCCGTCTGTCCCGCATGGCCGAGGGTGGTGCCCTGAGGGCACCACAGACCAGGACTCGTGGACACCAGTTGGTATCCGGGGTACGGGCTGGAGGACGTGGTTGGTGGTGTGGTCGAGGACCCCGAGCCGCCGCCGGCGTTCGGACCCCAGGACGACCCGCTCCAGGACGACCCGTTCCACGATGACCCGTTCCACGACGAGCCGTTCCACGATGACCCGTTCCAGGACGACCCGTTCCAGGACGACCCGTTCCAGGACGAGCCGTTCCAGGACGAGCCGTTCCAGGACGACCCGTTCCAGGACGAGCCGTTCCACGACGAGCCGTTCCACGACGACCCGTTCCACGACGACCCGTTGGTGACGTTCGCCGCACTCTTCCCTGCGCCGGGATTGATACCGGACCAGTGCGAGGCGTTCCAGGACGACCCGTTCCAGGACGAGGCCAGGTTCACCGAGTCCCCGGGCTGGGTGACGGAGATTGGTACGACGTTCGTGTTCGCGCCCTGCACGGCCTTCTGCGTGGCACCCAGCTGATACTGCACTTGGACCTGGACGCTGTCACTGGTGTCCGTCGAGATCAGTGAGCCGGTGAACGTGACGGTCGAACCGTCAACGTTCGTCGGGTACATGGCGGCACCGCCACACAGGTCGGCGGCCAAGCCGGCGCCTTGGAAACTTGCGGCCGCCGGGACGGTGGCATCGGAGGACCCCGCGATCGTGTACGCCGTGGCCGGCAGGTCGACGGTCAGAAGGCCCGCGGTCGCACCGTTCGCCGTGCAGGCAACCGGGACGTTGAGTTGGCCGCCGGCAAGCCAGAGCGTGGCGCCCGGGTGGTTGCCGCCCATCTTCAGCGTGTAGCCGGCTTGCACGGTGGCGCCGGGGCTAATGCTCACGGCGCCGCCGGGGGGCGGCTGGCTCAGGCCGAGCTGACCGAACGCCTGGCTCAGCCGGAGGGCACCGGAGGCCGAGGCCGCCGCGACGTCCAGCAGGCCGTGACCGTCGACGAAGGGGTCGCCGACCGGCCCCGGGCGGGCCGTGCCCAGGAGCGCTGCCTTGACGTCGTCCGGCCGGTCACCGGGATGCGCCGCCAGCAGCAGGGCGGCGGCTCCACTGGTGATCGCGCTGCTGAACGAGGTCCCGGAGCCGACGAAGTTGCCGCTGCCGACAGCGGCTGTCGGGTTCTGCGCACTGATCGTCGAGCCGGGGGCACGCAGGCTGACCACCGATCGCCCGGAGGTGACGATGTCCGGCTTGAACCAGCCGTCCGGGCTTGTCGGTCCGACGCTGGAGAACGTGGCCGCGGTGTCGTCCTTCGTCGTCGCCTTGGCCTGATCGTCGACCGAACCCGCCGTGATGACGAGGGGGTCGTCCCCCGGCGACAGGATCGTGCCGTTGTAGGGGCCGGAGTTGCCGGCGGACGTCACGACGGTGATGCCGGCCTGCCAAGCCCGCTCGACCGCCTGGTCCAGTGGGTTCACGACGGTGGACTGCGTCGGCATGTAACCGAGTGACATGTTCAGTACGCGGATGTTCTCGCTGGCCCGGTGCGCAATCACCCACCCGACACCGTCGATGACGGTGGCCAGGTCGGTCACCCCGGACGCACCGGCGACCTTGACCGGGACCAAACCAGCCGCGGGAGCTTCACCCTTGTACTGCCCGTTGGAGGAGCTGCCGTCGCCTGCGATGAGCCCGGCGACGAACGTTCCGTGACCGTAGCTGTCCTGGTTCGGATTGCCTTCTCCGCTGAGGTCTACGCCGCTACGGAGACGTCCAGCGAAGTCCGGAAGCGGGCTGATACCGGTGTCGAGCACAGCCACGTTGACGCCGATACCGCTGATCCCTCGGGACCAGAGCTGGGTCGCGCCCGTCTGCTGTGGGAAAACGGCGGCCGGTGCGCGGGTCGTGGCCGTGGCCGCCGAGTCCGCAGTCAGGGAGACCTTGACGTCTGGGGTCACGGTGACCGTGGGGATTCTCCGTAGCGCCGCCTGCTGCTCGGCCGTCAGGTCGGTCAGCACCGCTGAGGCGGCGCTCAACGACTTGCTGACCCGGCCGCCGACGCCGGTGACGTCCGTGGCCGCGCCGTTGGCACTCAACGTTGCGCGGTCCACCACGATGACGCGGGCTGTCGGCTCGGCGGCGGCCGCCGGACCCGCCAGGGCCAACAGTCCGAGCGGCGCGACGAGCGCCGAAATGGCGGTCGCCGCGTAGCCGGCCGTGCGGCGGCCCTTCCCTGCAAGCATCGACTCTCCTGTAGCTCAAGCTGGCGGACTGTGGGCTAACTCACCGACGAGGCGGCTTGAACCTTGGGCCGGCTGCCCTCCTGACAAAGAGTTACGGCTCAAGACGAACGACGATGGCTTTCGGTGACGGACTGCAGCCATCCGGGTGATGCCGCGACAACCAATCACCCGTCTAGGGCAACCAGCCCGATGGCTCATCACGTCCTGCGCGGTACGAGCGGCGCCAGTTGGCCCGACCAAAGGACTCACCCCGGGCCGGAAGCTGACGTTGAGGCTTCGTCTGCGATGCGGCCGGTTGGGGTACACGCCTCAGGGGTAGGCGCCGCTAAGTCGATGACGTGTCATGGCCGATGAGCGACGAAGGGTAGGCGGCCGGCTCCTTACGGCTGCCGTGCTCGCCGCCGTCGTCTTGTTCCTGCTCGTGTTGCGCCTTCATCCAGGTGGTGCACTGGCTGGTCGCTGGATCGACGACTTGGGCCAGCTTGCGGCGGCGGCCGTGGCTGCTGTCACAGCGGGCTGGCGGTCGCGTCACTGTCCGCCCAGCGCGGTCCACAGCTGGCTGTTGCTGGGGGCCGCCACTGCATCGTGGGCGCTCGGCGAGGCGGCGTGGTCCTACTACGAGTTGCTCGCCAGCCGCCAGACCCCTTTCCCCTCGGTCGCCGACGCCGGATTCCTGCTATTCGCGGGACTGGCGATGGTCGCCGTGCTGCTGTGGCCCTCAGCCTCCGTGCGCAGTGCTGCACGCTGGAGGGGCCTTCTTGGACGGGATTCTGGTCGCGGGGTCCCTGTTCATCATCAGCTGGGTCAGCGCACTCGGCTCAGTGGTTCGCGCCGGGGCCGACGGCCTGTTCCCCTACGCGGTGTCGTTGGCCTATCCGATCTCCGACCTTGTTCTGCTCACACTGACGGTTCTGGTGGCCTCCCAAGGCCGCCGGGGTTCACGTTCAGGGCTGGGCCTGCTGGCAGCGGGTCTGGCGTCCCTGTGCATTGCGGACAGCGGATTCGCATACTTGACCGCTCTCGGCAAGTACGCGACGGGGTCGCCGGTCGACGCAGGTTGGTTTGGGGGCTTCCTGCTGATCGCAGCCGCGGCGTGCTCAGCCACTGCCCCGGCTAGCGGCGATGACCAGGCCTGCCTCACGCTGGAGTCCAGAGGCAAAGCACTGTTGCCCTACATCCCGGCCACCTTGGGCCTCGCCCTCGCCGTCGTTGCTCAGCTGACCGGGGGTCGCCAACGCGTGTCCCTGATCGCAGCCACGATCGTTATCGCCGCACTGCTCGGACGGCAACTGCTCGCAGTTCTAGACAACCGCCGACTGGTCGAGGAGCTGGTCTACACCCAAGAAGAGCTGCGCTACCAGGCGTTTCACGATCCCTTAACAGGCCTAGCGAACCGGGCCCTGTTCACCGACCGCCTTCGCCATTGCATCGAGCTGCACCGTCGCGATCTGCGCCCGCTCAGCCTGCTGTACTGCGACCTCGACGGCTTCAAGGCTGTCAACGACGTCTTCGGTCACGACGCCGGAGACCACGTGCTGCGCGCCGCCGCCGAAAGGCTCCGAGCCGTCACTCGCCCCGGTGACACGGTCGCGCGCATGGGCGGCGACGAGTTCGCCATCCTCATCGAGGACGGTGGGGACGCCGTGACCGTCGCAGCTCGGATCCTTGACGCTCTCTCCCAACCCGCCTCCGTCGGGTTCGACACCGTCCCCCTCGGCCGCCAGCATCGGCATCGCTGAACTCACCCCATCCGACCCACCCAGCATGCCCGCGGCGTTGCTGCAGCACGCCGACACGGCGATGTACCACGCGAAACACCACGGCAAGGGCTTCGCCGTCACCTGGACCAAGGAACTCCTAACGGCCGATCAACCAGCGTGACGTAGCGGCCCTCGGGTGCGCCGTGGCTGTCGGCCGGACGCCGTCGCCTCCGCCCCGGAAGGGCCTGGCATCTGTACGTGGCCGTGCCAGTCGACTCGTCTTGGCCGTGTTCTCGGTGATGTACAGCGTCTCGGCGATGTCGACGTGCGACCCGCCGAGGGCGAGCTGCTGCAACACATCGGCCTCTCGGGCGGTGAGCTCGATCCGGATCCCTTGGGCGTTGGGCTGCTGGCCGGACAGTGCCTGGCGACGTGGCTGTCGGGCGGTCGAACGATGACTGGACCGGCTGGCGCCACCAAGGGCTCTACGGGCGATTCCGGCCCTTCGGGTCCGAAATTTGGATGAGCGCCTGTGCCATCTCCGGCGGGGTGTTGAGTGTGCTCATGTACAGCCGCTGGTACGGCGTCATCCGGGTCATGACGTCGATGAGCTGACCTCGCGCGAACTCAGAGCGTCCTTCCCGCAACAGGATCCACACCCGGTGGGCCAACGCGGTGACTGCTGTAGGGACCCGTCGACCGAGGGCGAACTGGCTTCCGTCACTCCCCGCAGGGCGGCCAGCGACCCTCCCGTGTCGCCTCGCACGTCGAGCAGAACAGCCCCGACCACCGCGGGCTCGTGGCGGAGGTCGAGAGCCAAGATCGTCCTTGCGGTCGTGTCGAGCTACCGAGAGGCGATGAGGGCGTTCGCCGCTCGACCGATAATGTCCGTCAGGTACGTCACACCTTGACGTCACGAGGCGTTGCAGAGGATCAAGCCCGAGGTGAGCAGGAAGAGGTTGAGGCGACCAGGGCCTGCTGACTAAGGCTCAAGTTCGAGACAATGTTCAAGTTCCTGCCGGAGCCAGGTCGTCTCCGTTCTGGCTGCTGCAACAGACGGCAACGGCCATCTCATCGGAGATCGTGAGCTGGATCTACTGCCGCCTACGAGCCGCATGGACATGCTCAACCGAGCTCCAGTGATGGACTGACAAGCCCTCCTCGCGCGGGCGTCGTCGGTCACTCGCTGCGGCCGTCCCGCTCCGCCTCGAGTTCGGTGTTCCGCGCTTCGAGGTCCAGCACCATCGCGATCCCGGCGAGGTTCAGGCCGGCGTCGAGCAGGTCGCCGATCCGGCGGAGGCGGTCCAGGTCGTCGGCGCTGTAGCGGCGGGTCCCGCCCTCGGTGCGGGACGGCTCGAGCAGGCCGCGGGCCTCGTACAGCCGCAGCGTCTGCGGACCCATGCCGACGAGCTCGGCCGCGACCGAGATGCCGTACACGCCACGCTCGCTGTCCGGCCAGGGTCCGGCCACGGGTCCCACCGCCTCTCCGGCGACGAACGTCGATCACAGGTCTTGCCCCAGGGTGCCACACGTGCTACAACAAATCTATGTCAGCCACCACAGATCAACCGATGGTCTGTGGGTGAACAGGAGCATCGAGAAGAACAGGAGCAATGGAGGTGGACACGATGCTGCTGCGTACCGACCCGTTCCGTGAGTTCGACCGACTGACCCAGCAGATGTTCGGGAGCAACGGGACCCTGGCGCGGCCCTCGGTGATGCCGATGGACGCCTGGCGCGACGGTGACACGTTCCAGGTCGAGTTCGACCTGCCGGGCGTGGATCCGGGCTCGATCGACCTGGACGTCGAGCGGAACGTCGTCACGGTCCGGGCCGAACGGCCCACCCGGGCCAGCGATGCGGAGCTGATCGCCGCCGAGCGCCCGCGCGGGGTGTTCAGCCGGCAGCTGGTCCTCGGCGACAACCTCGACACCGAGCACATCGCCGCCAGCTACGACGCCGGCGTGCTGACGCTGAGCATCCCGGTCGCCGAACGGGCCAAGCCCCGGAAGATCTCCGTCAGCACCAAGGACGAGGATCGACAGGCCATCCACGCCTGAGCAGGCAGTGGCACCGATGTCGACGACACCGGCTGTCGAGCCGCCGGTCGCGCTCCTCGTCCGGGATGAGTTCCTCGACCTGCTCTGCTCCGACCCGGAGTGGCTGAGGGCTGAGTTCGAGGAGATCGTCGCCGCCGAATGGCCGACCGCTCCGGCGGACCCCCCGCTGGCGGCCCGCGGTGCCGGTCAGCCGCCGGATTCGGCAGGGCTCCGGGCCGGTGGCGTTCGCCACCGGCTGGCGCGCAGACCCCGCCATCCCGGTATCGGGGGATGGGCGCGGGAGCGCTCGCCCCCGTGACACACCCCCGAGGTCCCCGGTCGCTGCGACCGGGGACCTCCGCCTATGGCCATCATCGAGACGCGCCACGCACAGCCTGGACCGAGCATGACCGCACCACCGCCCGACCTTTACGACGTCTTGGGGTTGGCTCCGAGCGCGACCCAGGACCAAGTCCGCCATGCCTACCTCGACCTCGTCCGCCGCCACCACCCGGACCTGCGGACGGCGCAACAACCGGCGCAGGAGCCGCGACACGCGGCGACACGCGAGCCTGCGGCCTCCGACGAGGTTCTCCGACAGGTCCTCGCCGCGTATGCCGTCCTCGGCGACCGCGGACGGCGAGCGCGCTACGACAATGACCGGCATCGCGCCGGAACCTGGCAACCCTCCAGCGCGAAGACCCAGAATCTGATTTCGAGGATCCAGAAGTATTCTTTTCTGAGGCGATCCGCACTGCAATTGATCGTAGGCCTGCAGATTGGCAGCGAGGTCGGGCAGCCACTCGGGCCGGCGAAGGAAGGGCTCTCTGGCTCGAGCAGCTGATACAGGAGACTTATGCGGCAGACGATGCCAGGAGCGACTATAGAATGTGCGATTGGGACCCGCATGTACGCCCTGCAGTTTTCACTGGGTGGCTTCGCCCTGCCGAGCGACCGACGCATCTACCGCCACCTTCAGACCGCGGCACGGCTTGTGACTGGCACTCCACGGGGAGCCACTGTTCCTGCGCTCACGAGTTGGGCCTTGCCGGGCGTTGCGGCCTCTTCATCGAGGAGGTCGCTGTGCTAAGGGCCGACGATGGGGCGTCAGCTGATCTTCGATCGGAGCTCTACAGTTTGGCTTCCATGGCGGACGACTAGTCAAGACGTACCCTAGCGACTTCTCGACATGTCCGTTCGGGATGCGGCCGCTGATGTCCTGCAACCCATACGTGATCGACTTTCAAAGAAGCTCAGGCGGGCCCGGTCCAAGGGCCTTCTCGCAACCTGGGGCGCAAAGTTGTCAACAAAGCAGCTGGTCCTCGCCGGGGGCGCTCACGCCTCACCGCCATTGGCGGCCGTCGCTGGTCCGATGAGCTCAGCAGCCGGGGCTGCTGCTCGGCGTGCTACGAAGGTCGACCAGAATCCGAGTCGGGTCGCACTCAAGCTGATTGGACAGATCGTGGACGAGGTTTAGCGCCGATGTGTTCAACTTCCGTCGCGCTCCCGCATGTGTCACAAGGCGTCCGCCGACAGGTGGCGAAATGACGGACCGAAGGTCTGGGTCAACCGATGGGGCCCGTTGAGCGACGCGCTTCGCAGTAATGAACGAATCAGTTCGAGCTGACCAACAACGTCGACTCGACCACTCCAAGGTCCGCCCGATCCGATTGATCTAACGGGAAGCGCAATCCACATCTTACGGACCGCCGGCCGAGTCAGAGGTGGGTAGGTGGTCGCACTCGGCGAACAACTGGGTGAAGAAGGCTGCGAGGAGCTCCTGGCCGAGTGCCACGTTGGTGAGCTCGGCTCCCCCGAAGCGGTACACCTCGTAGCCGGCGAGTCTTAGGCGCCGGTCCTCGGCGACCATGGTGGCGTAGAGGTTCGGGTCGGCTCGGCCTTCATTCCGGAGTAGTGATGCCGGCCGTCGACCTCGAGAACCACCCGGCGCCTTTCTGGAAGTAGGAGCAGAAAGTCCATGCGTTGTCGCACGACTGATCCGGGCCGTTCCGAAGGTGCCCGTCGCACGTAGGGGTCGTAGTGCAGGTACACCTGGGGAAGTAGAGCAGGGGTGTTCGCGTTGGCCACCAGTCGTTCTGAGTAGCAGCGGAAGAGGAGCTCCTCGGCAGGCTGGCCAAGGACGCCCAAAGACGTTGGTAGAGGTGGCGCTGGGCAACGTCGGTGTTGGTAGTGGCGAGGACCTCGACTGCGTACCAGTCGACCAGGTTGGACCAAGTCAGCCCTGTCTCGGGGATGGGGCGGTCATAGATCAGACAGGTGTCTGCGCCTCGCGTAATCTCAACGGCGTTGTTCAGGGCGTCTCTCAGCACGATCTCGGGTTTGGGGCCTGTCGAGGCGAAAATGAGGTTCTTCAGATCGCCCGCGACCCCTCGGACACCGGCGCGGTCCACCGAGCTCCTGTAGTCGCTCGTCATCCCATTCGGACAGGATCCTCTTGGCCACCTCGAGCAGTTCCGCGAGTTGCCGGTCTTGCAGCCGCGTCTTGACGTAGATGGCCTTGCTGCAGGAAACGGGTCCTCATTCGGGCCCTGAGGTGCAAGGCCCAGGTTGGTGCAAAACGCTGCCACGTCGTACGACTTGACCTCGCGGGCGATTGAGTTGGCTATAGCGTCCCTGACCGGGCCCGGTTTCGGCGGCGTTCGCACTGTCGCATCATGCCGCGAGGGGCTTAACTAGTCCACGAAGCGCACTAGGTCTCGTGGCCTGGGGATTCGTTCCCCCCTTCGACCTCTGGGATGTCCCGCAGGGTCTCTTGCACTACCTCTGTCACCGGCGGCAACCAGTAGTCGAGGTTGTGGGCGAGGATGCGGATGGGATCAGTGCCGGAGAAGCCGCGGATCGGCGAGGCTGGACTCAGGTGGCGCCAGATTGTCAGCCCCAAGCTCTGGCCAGCCGAGGCCTCTGAAAATCTTGGGGGAAGGTAGGGGTCGATATTCGCTTGCGAAGCGATGTGCGGGCACTGCCCGGCGCGGAGCAGTGGGAGGCCATGTCGCTCGAGGGCCTTGCGTGGCGGGAGATGCGCCAACAGCGCGTGCTCGTGGTAGCGGCTCTTGGTTGGGGGGGCGAAGACAACGTTCGCGTCGCCCTCGTAGGCGATCCGGGCCATTGGGCCTGGGAGCTCGTCTTCATCGAAGAACCGGCGCCGGTACTGGGCCGCCTCCCACAGCAGGTTCCACCTGGCCATGATTCCCGTCATCTCGAGCTCTTGGCTGTGCGCGATCGGGATCGTGGTCTACTCGGGTCGGTCGGGGGTCTTGACTCGGATCACGGCCTTGTACAGGAAGGCTGCCGAGATGTCCACATGCGAGGCTGGGTGGCGTCCGGGCTTATCTCGGTGGGGTCGACGAAGGGGTGTTCTCGGGAACCTCCTCGACCTCTTCGGCCGAGAGCTCGGGGTTGTCGGTCATGCTGCGGGCGGTGATCTCTTAGACACTTGTCATATCTACGTTGCGACAGTCATCTGCAAATCCGTTTCCGAGTCCTTGGCTTGAAACTCCCTGTCTAGAACGCTAGGCCGCTCAGGGCCTTCGAGAGGGATCTCCGCCTGGTCGCCCTGTTCGCCGAAGTCAGCTGCACAAGGGGGCGCCCGTCGTCCCTGGGCCCTCGGGTCTGCTGCTTGCTGTGGCGGTCTCTCGCCCGGTGGACTCGCGCCTCGGGGGGGGCGCCTGCTCAAGAGGTTCGCCCAGCAAGTACGCCCGAGCCCGGGAGCGGAAGCCGTTGTCCAACTGGGCCGCGGCAACCAGGAACCCGCAGACGTCAGCGCCATCTCTCGCCGCGATCGCATCAAACGCCTCGGCCCCCACTGCCTCCGAGACCGTGACTCTCCGTCTCGCGGCCGCTAGGGCCACCGAGAGCTCCGTGTAGCGCAGGCCCGCCTGCATCGTGCGCGGGCCTCCGCAGGAGCCTGACCACGAGTTCCCGCAGCAGGTTGTAGTACTCAGGCAGGTAGCTCACGGGCGTTCCGGTCTCCGACGCCAGCGAGGCGAGGACGGAAGCGGTTTGCTGCTTTTCTCTCGCAGGTTGGTGGCTCCGCCGGACAAGTACTCCTGCAGCCCTCGGTCGGGGTCGCTCAAGAAGCCGTTCCGCACGTGCTCCGTCTTGTCGACCCGGATCAGGGTCAGAAGGTAAAGCCAGGTCATGTCGAGGAAGAGCGCCACGTGAATCGGGTTGCGTGAGTCAAGCTTGCCCCCGAGCCCCGGCGAGGTGGGCGACCATCTGGACCGGGTTGCGGTGTGGCTCGTAGACCCAGTGTCAAACTGCTCGGCATTCCAGGAGGTTCTTCAGTCGGCGGTCGAGCCCGTTGAAGGCGGCGAGGTGTTCGGCGACGGCCTTTCAGGTCGAACAGGACGCCCATCGGGCTTTCGGCGACAGCGGCGGGCGAGGGGTAGTGCGCTTGGAGGCGGACGAGATCCTCGCTGGGGAGTACCGCCACACCAAGTCGGGCCGAGAGCTGTCGTGCCGCGTCGGTGACGTCGTGCTCGCGCACCAGGTATGCGTGGTCCGCTCCGAAGAGGTCCGCTACTCCACGGACCCAAAACATCCGTGATGTGCTATCTCGTTGAGATGTCTTGCAATCGGCGATCTCTGTGCCGACGCGGAAGCCGTTGTTGATCGAGACACCGAGGACGTCGAGGTCAGTAAATGTTTGTGCAGCCCGGGGGCGAGCCCCTGCCTTCGGCGGTGGGCTGAATCCCCGCGACTCAACATCGAGGCGGGTGCTTAGGCCCATCGACCAGAACAGTTGACGTACGCCGACCTTGAGGCCGAGGTCGAGTTCGGTCACAGCTCCGCCCAACCCATGGCCGCTTCGATGATCTCGTCCAGATGCCGCGCATCTGGCAGGGCGAGCTGGCGGTTGCGATGCATGGTCTACGTGGGTGCGGCGTATCCCTTTCCGAGGTCCAACGCCCTCCGGGCTTCCGAGTCCCCCGATCCTGTCTTGAAGCGCCTCGCCGTGTGTGATGAGGTCGCGGGCCAGTTTCAGGGCTTCCCGGTTGTCGGCGGTGTCGACGAAGGTGGGTACCACCCAGGTTCCTCCGGGCATCGAGTCCGGGCCGAAGCGGACCAGACCGCGAGCAGCTTCTCATGAGGGCGTACTGACGTTGGTGAGCCTCGTTCGGCCTCAGGAAGCCTCGGTACCGGTCCAGGAGTTTGTTCAGATCGCGTTTGACGCAGACCGGGCGCGCTGAGGTTGTTGTAGCCGCCGTAATGCTGGGCACAGCGCAGGCACGCCAAAACCGCAAGGGCCTTGTCTAGCACCGGTTTGCGGGCCGTCAGGAGTGCCTTGTCTGGCACATAGGGCAGAGCAGCGAAGGGCTGCGCGCCGCCCTGTGGCAGTTCGACGGATGGCGCCATTACAAGGCCGCGGGCCACAGCGTCGCTCAGCAGCGGATAGGTGCCTGGCGTGATCGCCAGCCCTGCTCCGCCCTGACTGCTGCGAATTCCTCGGCGAGCTGACCTGAGCCGTGCTGGTCGACCAGCACGCCGAACTCCTCGGGGTGTTCGAAGCCGAAGAACGGCGAGTACGCCACGTCGCCGTCGATCGTCCGGATGACCTGAACGAGGCCCGCCCCTTGTCCGACCTCGAAGAGGTCAGGAAGGGCCGCAGCGTCGAGGCTCAGCCGGGCGCCCAGCTCTTCGACGGGTACGGGCGCCGTCGAGAGTCTGTCGACCACGATGAGCAGTTGTTGTTCCAGCTCTGTTGGCCGTCGTTGCTCCACGAGCGACCAAGTGACTGGTACAGGTCGTCGTAGTCAGGGACAGTCTCGGTGAACGCGGTGATCTTCGAGCCGTTTTTCTGGACGCCCTGGACGAAGCCGACCTCCTCAAGCACGCCGATGACGTCGTTGAAGGCGAGTTGATCGACATCCAGTTGATGAGCCGCCACCACCGACAGGGCTTGGGCGTCGGCGACGACGTCTCGGCCGCGGATCAGCCCGCCACCGAGGCGGCCATGCCCACCACCCGGGTGTCGGCCAGCGGCACTAACAGCGGCGAGTTGGGATCGACATTGCGCAGGCCGGGAGTGCACGTCTTGGCAGCGGAGCCCCTCCGCGAACGATTCCACGCAGCATCGCCTCCCGACTGTGTCCCGGCTACCGTCAACGGCGTTCCAGCCTACTTCTGCGGACACCACCGCCCCGACAACGTCGTACCCCAGAGGCAGTCTGTCCCCGGTGCGCGAGCCGTTGGCACTCGAGGCCGGCGCCCACCGTTTCAAGATGCAGTTCATGGGGCGCGTCGTTCTGGGCGAAGTGACGCACGCGCGGGCGGCCTAGGCGGGCGGCTTTACCAGGACGTCGATCTCGACGCCAAGAAGCCGGCTGCGACCTCGAGGAGCCACAGCAGGCTCAGGGCTTGCACGACCGGCTTCCACACAGCCGAGCTGACGAGCGGCGACATTCGAGGCCTCAGCGAGCTCTTCAAGGGTCATGCCCGTTCGCTCGCCGGAGGTTGTCGGAGATGGGCGCCGAAACATCGAGGAGCCACAGCAAGCTGGGGCTTGCCCGACCGGCTTCTACCCGGCCGAGCTGACGGGCAGCGACATTGGACGCCTCTGCGAGCTCTTCTAGAGTCATGCCGGCGCGCTCGCGGAGTTGTCGGAGCTGCGCGCCGAAGATCCGAAGCCGAGGATCTTGGGGGCCGGCACGATCGGACACGGGCACGACACTCCCGGCTGGGGGACCCATAGGTCTAGGATCTATAGGTCCTCTACCCTCACTGGCTATGCCGGAGGGTGCAGACGAGGAGCTGGCTCCAGACGGCGTCCTGCTGGGCGAATGGGCCGTCATCGTGCACTGCCCACCGAACTTGCCGGATGGCGTCGCCGCGACAGTTGTCGTGGAGGTGGAGCGTGAACTGGCGGCCCTGGCCGAGCGACTGACAGCGGCCCTCTCCGTGCGATATCGGGAGCACCTCGATGTGCGGCTCGACCCCTGAGCACGCACATTTCATGAAACCGCTGCTATAGTCGGTTTCATGAAAGACGGCGCGCCGACGCTCTTGCCGCTGCTGCGTTCACGGGCACAGGGAGACATCATCGCGTGGATCATGTTGCATCCGGAGGCTGAGGCGAGCTTGACCGAGATCGCCGACCACGTGGGGGTCTCGGCGCCGACCGTCATGCGGGAGGTGAACCGGCTGGTCGACGCCGGCTTGGTCCGGCAACGGCAACGGGGCAACACCCGGTTGGTGCAAGCAGCGACAGACAACCCGGCGTACCGGCCGCTGGCGGAGTTGATGGCCGTGACCTTCGGGCCGGTCCCGGTGCTGACCGAGCTGCTGAGCGGCGTGGTCGGCGTGCAGGAGGCGTTCATCTACGGCTCGTGGGCGGCCCGTTACCACCAGCAGCCCGGGCCGGTCCCGGCTGACATCGATGTGCTCGTCATCGGCAGCGCCAAGCCCGACGACCTCGAGGACGTCGCAGCCGCCGCCACGACCCGGCTAGGTCGAGAGGTCAACATCCGTCGCATCCGCAGCTCGACGTGGCACAACGAGACCGACGACCCGTTCCGCACCACGGTCCTGTCCCGGCCGATCGTGCCGCTCATCCCCGCCCAACGGAGCGCCGTCGCCTCACCGGAGGGCAAGTGAGCGCGTCCAGCCCGTGGGAGCAGGGCCGAGCGCAGATCCACGCCATGATCAACACCGGCGACCTCGAACTCGTCACCGCCTCGCCCGCGAACGCCGACCGCCTCCTCCTCGAGGCCGACCGGCACCTACGCTCCGCCCGGACCCTCGCCGCGGACGACCCGGCCGGTGCGTACGACCTGCTCTACGCCGCCGCCCGCAAGGCACTCTCCGCCGCCCTCGCCGTCCAAGGTCTCCGGGCGACCAGCCAAGGCGGCCACAGAGCGGTGCAGGACGCCATCACCTACCAGCTGGGTCGCGCCGGCTCCGTCGTCAGGCCCTTCGGGCGGCTGCGCCGCACCCGCAACGACGCGGACTACCCGAAGATCGACACCCCGAGCCTCACGACTGAAGACGCTACGGACGACCTTGAAGTCGCGGCCGCGATCCTGTCCGCCATGAAGTCCCTGGTGCCGCGACTCGGGCCTTGGCGCTAGCTGCTCGACGAGGCGAGAGCGTTGAGCTCCCGCCGGTCGACAGCCGTTCCTCCGGGCTCAGCGCCACCCGCCATCAACCGACGTACGCCGGTAATGACCGGCCCAGATCCCTGTGCGTCGATCCGGAGGCGCATGGACGGGTGGATGTCGTAGTCGCCAAGCTCGACCTCCGGGATGTAGCGCACTTCCGAGGTCTCCGCGCTCGTCCGCAGCTCACCCCCGAGAACCGTCGCGGCGAAGCAGATCGAGAACTGTTGGCGCACCTCCCCGTCGTCGTAGGCGATGACGTGGTGGGGTTGGTGTAGATGCCGGTGAGCCGGTCAACTCTGGCCTCCAGGCCGGTCTCTTCCTGGACCTCGCGGACCACCGCTTCGGCCGCCGTCTCCCCGATGTCGACGCCTCCACCGGGAAGAGCCCACAGGCCGTTGTCCGTCCTACGCACCATCAAGATGGCGCCCGTGCTGTCCCCGATCACCGCGCACACCGACGGGACGATGCTGTTGGCTTGCGGGGCGTTCGGGTCGTTGAAGTAGTCGATCCGACTCATGCACTGGCCTCCTGGCCTCCGGCCGACCCCTGGGGTCGCCCTATGTCCCACACCCGCTCAAAACTCTGGCGATAGGTGTCGAAGATCCCACCGGCTTCCAGCCGTTGGAGATGCATCACCGGGTTGGTCCTCGCCGCCGAGCCGTAGACGTGCATGTTCACCAGCATGGTTGAGTCCCCTCGATAGATCGAGTTGTACAGCGTGGTCTCATGCATGCGGATCTCGATTCCGGGCTCGCCGACGAGATCGGCCAGGTACGTCTTCGTGAGACGGACACGGCTGGCGATGCCCTCGCCGATCGCTCGTTCCTCTTCCCCGCGCTGTCGTACCGCCGCGCAATCCGGATCACCAAGAGCGATGCGGATCCTCACGCCGGCCCGACCTTTGGCCCGCAGCAGCTCGGTCATCGTGGTGTCGTTGTCGACCAGGAACACGCCTGCGTAGACCAGCACATCGAGCTCTTCCTCGGTGTGTTCAACGAGCGCTCGCCACGTGTCAGCGGGAACTGTCCCTCGGGACGGGTAAACCTGAAGCACCTCGGCCGCCTTCGCCGCCACCGCCCGGGCGTTGCTGACAAGGGACGGCCACAGAAAGGTCTCGTCCCTCGCAAGGGCGGTAGCGGCCGCCTTGCGATGGGTTGGGTGGGGCACCCGGTTGACCTGTACCCAGCGCTCGACGGTCTTCGGGTCCACGCCCACCGCCTCCGCCAGAGTCTCGTACGTGTGCCCAGCCGAGGTGAGCGTCGACCGGAGTCGTTCGTTAGCCATCCCTGCCCCTAGGTGACTCGTCCTTCCGCTCCTGTGTACTACAGGACGTCCTAAATGTCCCAAGTAAGCGGTGCCGACGTCCCTTCGCCCGACGGTTCTGTGGACACCAGACCAGTACGCCGCGCTTGGGAGGGATGTCATGGCTCACACCGCACCCGCACGACCGGGTCGAGGCCGTCGCTACAACGGGGCACCGACGGTCACGCAACCGAGTTGGGAGCGGCACGCCCGCTGCGCCGGCCTCGGCACTGACTTCTTCTTCTCGGAGGACGAGGAGGACCGCCGCTACGCCAAGTCGGTCTGTCACCGCTGCCCGGTGGAAGCCGACTGCCTCGCCCACGCGCTGCAGCGAGGGGAACGCGGCGGAATCTGGGGCGGTCGCACGGAGCGCGAACGTCTCGACCTCCTGACCGGCCGCACTCCGACCGCCGCCGGAGCGGACGAGCCGGATGAGGACGACGAGGACGGGACGGCGGCCGCGTGAAGGGCCTGCAGCCGATGCGGGCCGAAGCTCGGGCCCAGCTACTCCTGATGCTCGGCGTCGGCTCGGTTGCCGCGTGTGCCTCGTGGTCCCACGTCGTGGATCTTGCGGCTCGCCACGGTCAGCCCGGCTGGCTGGCCCTTGCGGATGCCGCCGTGCTGGAGACCTTGGCCGTCTCGATGGGGCTGGAGGTACGCCGCCGGCGTCGCGAGGGGATCTCGACCATCTTCGCGGTGAGCGTCCTGGTGGCTGCGGTCACCCTGCAGTTGTCGGCCCAGGTAGCCCAGGCGCAGCGCACGTTCTGGGGCTGGACGATGGCCGCGCTACCGGCAGTTGGCTTTCTCGTCCTGGCCAAGGCGGTCATCACCCGTGACCACACGAAAGACCATCGGGACGACTCGTCGCCCTCTTTGCTGTCATCGACGACGCGTCCGTCTCTCGACGTGCACCCTCCGGACACGCGACAAGGAGTGGTGTCGCCGTCCAGGCCGAAGCTCCGCGCGGCGCGGACGCCGGTCCCTGATGAGCGGGTCGCAGAGGCGAGTCGGGAGGTCGCCCTTGCCCTGGTCGAGGCAGGGATACCGCTCACCCGGGCGGCACTCGCCAAGGGGCTGCGGGAGCGCGGATTCGCAATCGGCACGTCTCGTGTCAGCGCAGCGCTGGGTGAGCTCCGCCGCATGCCGACAACCAGCGCCCCGGGTGAAACCGCCAATGAGCCCGGCAGGGGGCGTGAGTCAGTGCTCGCGGGCGTGGGTGGCTCCTGATGACGCAAGGTTCCTACGAGGGCGAGCACGAGCGTCTGATGCGGGCCGCCATGGCAGCGGCGGAACGAGGCTGGCATGTCTTTCCGCTGCGGCCGGGCGACAAGCGGCCGGCGATCCGAGACTGGCAGGCCCGGGCGACCACTGACCCGGGCACGATCTGCAGGCACTGGCGAGTCGCACCGTACAACGTCGCCGTCGCCTGCGGTCCCTCCGAGCTGGTCGTCGTCGACCTCGACCGACTCAAGGGCGGCCGAGCGTCGGCGGCTGAGGCAGTCGACGGTCGCGCAGCCTTCGCGGCCTTGGCTCAGGAAGGCGGGCAGACCCACTGGTGGAACACCTTCACGGTCACCACCTGCTCCGGCGGCACGCACCTGTACTACAAGGCCCCCGACGCGACCTTGCGGAATACGGCCGGTCGCCTGGCTCCCTACGTCGACACCCGTGCGGAGGGCGGGTACGTCGTTGCGCCCGGGTCTGTCGTCAACGGCCAGATGTACACGGTGGCTAACGACCAGGGCCCTGCTCCGTTGCCAGCCGCGCTGGAGCGTCGACTGCGCGCGGTGCCCGTGCTGTCGTCCGCCTGGCCTACCAACCCGCCGCTCAATGCCTCCCGGTACTTCGAGGCCGCCCTCCGACGCCATGCCAGTCGAGTGGCGGCGGCGGCACCGGGTACCCGCAACGACACCCTCAACGCCGCCGCGTTCTCCCTAGGTCGGCTGGTCGGTGCTGGACTCCTACCCTCGCAGTCGGTGTCTTCGGCGCTCACGCATGCCGCCCGGACGGCAGGCCTCGATGACCGCGAGATCGACGCGACCTTGCGGTCGGGCCTTGCCGCCGGCGCGAAGCGGCCACGCGAGGTCGCCCGGCCACCCGTTGCACCGATCGTCCCGCCGCGTGTCAGCCCATCTCCCCGGCACTAGCCAAGGCCGCCTACGTAGGAAGGACTGTCAATGTCTGCCAACACCGCCACACGACCGGCCTCGGCCTCTCGCGTCCAGCTCACCATTCCCGACATCTGCGCAGAGCTGGGCATCTCGCGCTCCACCTTCTACGAATGGCGGGCGAAGGGAACAGCACCCCGCTGCATCAAGCTGCCCAACGGCGAGATCCGGGTTCGAAGGTCAGAGCTGGACCGCTGGCTAGAGAGGTGCGAAGAGCTCGGCATGACGCTGTCCAGCCCAGGGCTAGAACACCCTGGCCCTCGTGGCTAGCGGCATAGACCGCACGTCCGACGTTCGGATCTGGTCGGTCTCCTCATATCCGGGCGCGCGACGGACCACCTACACCGTCCGCTGGAGGACCTCCGCGGCGCGGCATCAGCGAACGTTCGCAACGCGAAAACTGGCTGAGTCCTTTCACGCTCGGCTCTTGCGAGCCACACGGGACGGTGAAGACTTCCGTGTCTCGGACGGTTTGCCGGCCTCAGCGCCTGGGATCGGCGCCACCACCACCTGGTACGAACTCGCTGCGAGATTCATCGACATGAAGTGGCCAGATGCCTCACCACGCCATCGCAAGAGCATGGCCGAAGGGCTGGTTACCGTGACTGAATGTCTAGTCACCTCTCCCCTAGCCGCGCAGGCGGCTAAGGACCAGCGGCGAGTGCTCCTGCAGTGGTCTTTCAACAACTCAGCACGCCAAGGAAGGACAGTCTCAGCCGCAGCACCGCCGGAAGACTTCGTTGAGGCCGAAAGATGGATCCGCGACCATTCGCTCCCGCTGGGACGAGTCGCGGAGCCCGACGTGATCCGACAAGCGCTCGGCGCGATCGCCCGACGTCTCGACGGCTCCGCCCGCCTCGGCGTCAACGATTGCCCGCAAACGGTCAGCCCTCTACAGCGCTCTCACGTACGCGGTTGAGCTTGAGCTGCTCAGCACCAACCCTCTGGACAAGCTGAAGGTGACGCGCCGCCAGCGCGACGCCGCCGTTGACCAGCGAGTCGTGGTCAATCCCCAACAGGCGGAACGACTCCTGCAGGCAGTAGATCGCACCCAACCCGCCCTGACAGCCTTCTTTGCCTGCATCTACTTCGCCGCGCTGAGGCCAGCGGAAGTCCGACACCTTCGTCGGGCCGACTGCGATCTCCCAGAGTCCGGGTGGGGAAGGCTCCTGCTGGTGGGGTCCACGCCGACCGTAGGGCGCCAGTGGAGTGATTCAGGGTCGGCCCAGCCCGACAGACAGTTGAAGCATCGCCCGGTTGGCGAGACCCGACAGGTCCCTGCCCCGCCTCAGCTCGTAGCAATCGCTTCGACGCCACATCGACTCGTTTCCACCTGCGTCAGACGGGCGACTGTTCGTGACTCGAACGGGGCGCGCGGGGGTCCCGCTCGCAAAGCCATTCCAGTCGCCCATCTCGATGGGGATCGTGTACCGAACCTGGCAGGCGGCGCGAGCAGCCGCATTGACACCCGAACAGGCCGCATCACCCCTCGCCAGGCGCCCCTATGACCTACGGCACGCTGCCGTCTCCCTCTGGCTCAATGCCGGCGTTCCGGCGACCCAGGTGGCCGAGTGGGCGGGCCACAGTGTCAACGTTCTGCTGCGCGTCTACGCGAAGGTCGTGGACGGCCAACGGGAGGACGCGATGCGTCGCATCCAGGCCGCCCTATCCCAGGGCGAACCGGGCCCTGGCGAGGAGGACGGTCCCCAAACTTCCGCACGTATTCCGCACAGACACCCGTAGAGCACCGCGATCGGCCGCGGACAGCCGGACAGGACGCGAACGGCCCCGGAACTGCATCGCTGCAGGTCAGGGGCCGTTTTCGCTGGTGGTGGCAGGTGAAGGATTCGAACCTTCGAAGCTTTCGCGACGGATTTACAGTCCGCTCCCATTGGCCGCTCGGGCAACCTGCCGTGCTTCGCCGGGCTGCCCCGGCTCGGCGGATGGAAGGATAGCAAGCCAGGACAGGACCAGGCGGACCGAGCCCAGGGAGCGGAACGTGGCAGGCGACTCGTCGTTCGACGTCGTGAGCAAGGTCGACCACCAGGAAGTCGACAACGCGCTGAACCAGGCGGCCAAGGAGATCGCCCAGCGGTACGACTTCAAGGGCGTGGGTGCCTCGGTCGAGTGGAGCGGCGACACCACCATCGTCATGAAGGCGAACAGCGAGGAGCGGGTCAAGGCCGTCCTCGACGTGCTCGAGACCAAGCTGGTCAAGCGCGGCGTCTCCCTGAAGTCGCTCGACAAGGGCGAGCCGGCGCCGTCCGGCAAGGAGTACCGCCTCGAGGCCACCCTCAAGGAGGGCCTGTCCCAGGAGAACGCCAAGAAGGTCGCCAAGCTCATCCGCGACGAGGGCCCCAAGAACGTCAAGGCCAACATCCAGGGCGACGAGCTGCGGGTCGTGGGCAAGAGCCGAGACGACCTGCAGGCCGTCCAGACCCTGCTCCGCGGTGCCGACCTCGACTTCGCGGTCCAGTTCACCAACTACCGCTGAGCCGCAACTACCGCTGAGCCGCACGGGCCGGCGGATCTGCCACGCAGCCGCTACCCCCTGGCCACGCGCCGTACGTCCTGGCATCATCTGCGCCGGGTCGACTAGCGCCGTCGACCTCACGGAAAGGCGGCGGTGTCCATGCCGACTCGCTCCCCCCAGCCCTCCCCCGACGACCCGACCGGGACCGCAACCGGCCCGTCGCGCCGATCGTTCATCGGCGGCTCGGCCGCCACGATCGGCACCATCGCCGCGGCGACGATGCTCCCCGGTGAGGCCGCCCAGGCCACCACGGGAGGCGGCGGCAAGCGCACCGGCACCATCAAGGACGTCAAGCACGTCGTGATCCTCATGCAGGAGAACCGGTCGTTCGACCACTACTACGGCTCGCTGCACGGCGTTCGTGGCTTCGCCGACAAGCGCGAGCTCACGTACCCGAACGGCACGAGCATCTTCCAGCAGCCCGACCCGAGCCGCTCCGGCACGCCGTACCTCATGCCCTGGCACATGGACACCCGCCAGTACGACGCCCAGGAGGCCGGCGACCTCGACCACAGCTGGGAGGGCACGCATCTGGCCTGGAGCGGCGGCGCCTGGAACCAGTGGATCGCGGCCAAGGGCGAAGAGACCATGGGCTACTTCACCCGGGACGACATCCCCTGGCAGTACGCGCTGGCCGACGCGTTCACCGTCTGCGACTCCTACCACTGCTCGATCCAGGGTCCGACGACGCCGAACCGCCTCTTCCACTGGACCGGCATGATCGACCCTGGAGGCAAGGCCGGCGGCCCGGCGATCGACAACCCGCCCGACTACAACCCCGTCTACCACTGGAAGACCTACCCGGAGCGGCTGCAGGACGCCGGTGTCACGTGGCAGGTCTTCGCCAACGACGAGGTCGGCGACGGCGCCGACGGCTGGGTCGGCGACTACGGGGACAACCCGCTGTGGCTGTTCCAGGCGTACCACGACGCCTTGAACTCCTCCGACCCCGCGCAGCAGGACCTCGCCCGTCGGGCCAGCCTGCGCAAGCAGTGGAAGCCGGACAGCGGCCTGGGCCAGAACGTCGACCACGTGCTGCAGCAGTTCACGGCGGCCTGCGCGGCCGGTGACCTGCCCACGGTGTCGTGGATCGTCGCGCCGTACGGCTACAGCGAGCACCCGGCCGCCCGGCCGGTCGACGGCGCGAACTACGCCGCCACCGTCCTGAAGGCGCTGTGGGGCAACAAGGACCTCTGGGAGTCGACGGCCGTCTTCATCAACTTCGACGAGAACGACGGCTTCTTCGACCACGTCCCGCCCCCGACACCGCCGCGCGGGACGCCGCAGGAGTTCGTCACCGGCCTGCCCGTCGGGCTCGGGCCGCGGGTGCCGATGACCGTCGTGTCACCGTGGAGCCACGGCGGCTGGGTGAACTCGCAGGTGTTCGACCACACCTCGGTCATCCGCTTCCTCGAGGTGCTGACCGGCGTGCAGGAGCCGAACATCTCCGCGTGGCGCCGGGAAGTCTGCGGCGACCTGACGAGCTGCTTCGACTTCACGACGTTCAACGCCGGCGTCCCGACGCTGCCGGACACGGCGAAGCTGGTGAAGGTCGCCAACGGCGAGGAGAGCCTTCCCGCACCGGTGGCCCCGACCGGCGGCCAGATCGCGCCGATCGTCGAGAAGGGCACCCGCAGGCAACGAGCACTCCCCTACCGCCCGAACGGCTCGCTGTCGGTGGACCGGACGACGGGACAGGTGACGGCCCTGCTCACCAACGGCGGCAAGGCGGCCATGTCCTTCGCCGCGTACGTCGAGAACGTCCCGCCGTTCGTGTCGACGCCCGTGCTGGTGCCGGCCAGGGGCAGCGGTTCCTTCCCCTACGACACCCTGGCGACCGCCGGGCGCTACGACCTGGTCGTGCTGGGCCCGAACGGCTTCCTGCGGCACTTCGCCGGCCAGGTCGTCCCGGCCGTGCTGGACACCGGTGGCGTACCGGCCGTCACCGCGACGGCGTCCAGCAGCGGCCTGACGATCATGCTGTCCAACGCCGGCGCGACGCAGGTCCGGTTCTCCGTCGAGCGGGTCGACTTCGCCGGCTCGGCCACGACCCGGTACGTCAAGGGGGGCAAGAGCGTCTCGGTGCACTGGCCGACCCAGAACGGCTGGTACGACGTCGTGGTCACCGCCAACACCGGCGACGGCTTCAGCTACCGCTTCGCCGGTCACGTCTAGCGCTGGTACCCGGCCATCGACTCGAGGCGGTAGATCCGGTCGGCCATCGGCGGGTGCGTCGAGAACAGCTTCGACACCCCGCCCGTGGCGGAACGGGTTGGCGATCATCAGGTGGCTGGTGTTGACCAGCTCCGGCGTCGGCTGCAGCGGCCGCGCGGCGACGCCCGGCGTCCAGCTTGCGCAGCGCCGAGGCGAGCGCCAGCGGGTCACCGGTGAGCTTGGAGCCGTCCTCGTCCGCGTCGTACTCGCGGGTCCGGCTGATCGCCAGCTGGATCATCGTCGCGGCGATCGGCGCCAGCAGCGTCATGGCCAGCAGCGCGAAGGGGTTCGGCCGGTCGTCGTCGTTGCTGCCGCCGCCGAAGAAGCTGGCGAACATCGCGATCTGGGCGATCGAGGTGATCACGCCGGCGATGGCCGCCGCGACCGACGACGTGAGGATGTCGCGGTTGTAGACGTGCATCAGCTCGTGGCCGAGCACCCCGCGCAGCTCGCGCTCGTCGAGCAGCTGCAGGATCCCCTCGGTGCAGCAGACCGCCGCGTGCTGAGGGTTGCGGCCGGTGGCGAACGCGTTCGGCGCGTCGGTCGGCGAGACGTACAGCGCGCGGCATCGGCTGGTGCGCGTTGGTCGAGAGCTCGCGCACGATCCGGTACATCGCCGGCTGCTCGGCCTCGCTGACCGGCCGGGCCCGCATGGCCCGGATCGCGATCTTGTCGCGAGTTCCAGTAGCCGTAGGCCGTGGTCGCCGAGGCCGATCAGCGCGAAGATCCAGATGAACTGCCCGCCGCGGAACAGGGAGCCGATGCCGAGCAGCAGCACCCAGATGGAGGCGAACAGCAGCGTCGTCTTCAGTCCGTTGAAGTGGCGGTGCATGAGGGTCAGGGCTCCCGGTCGGTGCGCCGGCCCGCAGTTGCGGGCCCGGTGAAGGGGTTGGAGGACATCTGGGTAACGCCTGTGTCGCGCCGGATCGTTCCCGTGCCGACCCGCGTCCAGCGAACGACCCAGGAAGCTCACAGGCCGGAGCTGCAGGCCGGCCACCAGCTGCGGCGCGACCGAGAGCACGACCGCCGCCACGAGGGAGATCCCGACCGCCGCCAGCTCGGGCCGCGACGCCCCCGTCCGCGCAGCCGCTCCCGGCGCCGTACCGGCCGGCGCGGCAACCCCGGCCGGCTCGCCGCCGAGCAGGATCACCGCCCACCGCAGGTAGACCGCGATCCCGAGCGCGACGTTCGCGACGGCGACGCCCGCGACCAGCCAGAACTGGTCGGCGACCACCGGCCGCAGCGCGAGGACCTTGGCCACCAGCCCGAAGACGCCCGGCGGCAGCCCGGCCAGCGCCACCAGCGCGAGGACCAGCGCGCCCCCGAGCAGGGGCCGGCGGCGGGCCAGCCCGGCGTACGCCGACAGCTCGTGCCGCTCGCCGTCCGGCGCGTCACGGGCCACCACCGCCACCACCGCGAACGCCAGCAGCGAGGCCACGATGTACGCCGCGAGGTAGGCGATCGACGCGCCCGCGGCCGGTGCGCCGAACCCGTGCACGAGCCCGGAGCCGGCCAGCGGCAGGATCACCCAGCCGGCCTGCGCCACGGTGCTCCACGCCAGCAGCCGCACCGCCCCGCGCTGCCGGAGCGCGACCAGGTTGCCGACGGTCATCGTCACGACCGCCAGCCCCCCGACGGCCCGGGACCAGGAGGCACCCACGACGTCGGCGCCGGCCACGAGCACCACGACGAGGGCCGCCAGCCCGGCCGCCTTCGACACCGCGGACAGGAACGCGGCGACGGGGAGCGGAGCACCGGCGTACGTGTCCGGCGTCCAGAGCTGGAACGGCACCACCGACAGCTTGAACGCGATGCCGGCCACGGCGAACAGCAGCCCCAGCCCGGCCAGGCTGCGGGCCGCCCCCGTGACCGGCACCAGCGTGCCGTTGCCCAGCGGGCCGAGGTGCAGCGTGCCCGCAGGCGGCGTAGAGCAGCGCGATGCCGAGCACCAGCAGCGCGACCGAGACGACCGACGTCAGCAGCAGCTTGACCGCGGCCTCGGCGCCGCGCGCGTCCCGGCGCAGTCCGACCAGACCGACCGCCGGCAACGACGCGGTCTCGAGCGCGACCAGCAGCGTGGCCAGGTCCCGCGACCCGGCGACGGCCACCGCACCCGCGGTGGCGGTGAGCAGCAGCAGGTGGTGCTCGGCCCGCGGCGGCTGCAGCCGCTGGCCGATCGCCAGCAGCAGGCAGACGCCGGCGGCCAGCAGGATCACCAGCTGCAGGCCGGTGGTGACCGGCTCCGCGGCGTACGAGCAGACGGCGCGGCCGGTGCGCAGAACGTCGCCGACCGCTCACCCGCGATCGGCACGAGCGCGACGACCCCGGCGATCAGGCCGGCGAAGGCGACCACGTCCAGGAGCTAGCGGTCCCCGCCGGCGGAGCAGCCCGCGCGGCAGCACGGCGTCCAGGACCAGGACCAGCACGGCCGCGAGCGCGGGCGCCAGGACCGGGGCGATCAGCGCCCAGTCGACGTGCTGGACGCCGTTCACACGCCACCCCGCCCGAGCCCGAGCACCGAGCGGACGGCCGGCTCGGTCAGGTCGAGCAGCAGCCACGGGCAGCACGCCCAGCGCGGTCGTCGCGACGACCAGGGGCATCGTGACCAGCAGCTCGACGGGCGTCGCGTCGGCGTGGCACCGGGCCGGCCTCAGCCTCGGCCTCGGCCACGACCGCGTCACCGTGCCAGAGCCGGTAGAGCACCCGCAGCAGGTACGCCGCGGCCAGGGCCGTGCCCGGCCACCGTCAGCACCGCGATCACCCGCATCAGGCCGAGCGGCCGGTCCGGCGCCGGCGACCACGCGCCGTACGCCGCGAGGATCTCGCCCCAGAAGCCGGCGAGCCCGGGCAGTCCCAGGCCGGCGACGCAGCCGAAGGCCAGCAGCCAGCCCAGCCGCGGCCGGCGCTCGCGCAGGGCCGCGCCGATCGCGCCGAACCCGGAGCCGCCGGAGCGCTCCTTCAGCGCACCGGCGACCAGGAACAGCAGGCCGGTCACCAGCCCGTGCGCGACGTTGGCGAACAGCGCGCCCTGCAGGCCCTGCGGGCTGCCGGACGCGATCCCGACGGCCACGAACCCCATGTGGGCCACCGACGAGTAGGCGACCAGCCGCTTGAGGTCGCGCTCGACGAGGCAGGCCAGGCCACCCCAGAGGATCCCGACGACGCCCAACCCGCCGAGGTACGGCGCCACGACCGAGAACCCTTGCGGCACAACGGGAACCACCAGCCGGACCAGGCCGTACGTGCCGAGCTTCAGCAGCACGCCGGCCAGCAGGACCGACCCGGCCGTGGGAGCGACGGTGTGGGCGGGCGGCAGCCACGTGTGCAGCGGCCAGACCGGCACCTTCACCATCAGCCCCACGACCATCAGCGCGGCCGCGGTGACGGCCACACCGTGCCCGAGACCGGCGCCGTGGAGCTCGGTGAGCCGGACCAGGTCGCTGGTCCCGGCGGCGGTCGCCACCAGCAGGATGCCGAGCAGCAGCAGGGTGCTGCCCAGCGCGGTGAACAGCACGAACCGCAGGGCGGCGTCCCGGCGAGCGGCCGGGTCGTGGTCGTCGCCCCAGAACCGGATGACGGCCCACATCGGCACCAGCACGACCTCGAACGCGACGAACCACAGCAGCAGGTCCTGGGCCAGGAAGGTCGCCAGGGCGCCCGTCCTCGACGGCGAGGACGCAGCCCAGCAGCTGGCGCCGGTCGGGTCACGGCCGGCGCGGCCGGCGCGAGCTGGAGGTGCAGGCAGACCAGGAACGTCAGCCCGGTCGTCAGCAGCACCAGCGGAGCCGAGATGCCGTCCAGGCCGAGGTGGAACCGCATGCCGAGGGCCGGCACCCAGCTCCAGTCCACCTGGCCGACCGGACCGCCGGAGCGCCACGGCCGCCCGGTCAGGGTGAGCAGTGACAGCAGGAGCACCAGGCCGGACACCGCGCTGGCCGCCGCGGGCGCCGCCCGGTCGACGGCGGTCCGCAGCCCGGAGGCTCGCCGCCCCGTCGCCGGCCAGCCGGCCGGCTCCGAGCAGGGCGAGCGCACCCAGCAGCGGCACGAGCACGAGCAGGAGGACCAGGACGGCTCATCGCATCGCTCACCCCCGCGATGCCCAGCACCACGACACCGGCGGCCAGCCAGGTGAGGTACGACGTCGTGACGCCGTTCTGCACGCGGGCCAGCCACCGGCCACCCCAGCGCGTGACGACCGCCGTGGACCGGGCGTACGCGTCGACCACGTCGCGCGTCCCCACCGACGACGAGCGTGGCGACGGCCCGCACCGGCCGCACGACCAGGGCGTGCTGCAACCGGTCCAGACCGAAGCCGCCGAGCAGCCAGCCCTGCACCCGCAGGGGCAGCAGCTCGAGCGGGTCGCCCAGCGGTGCGCGCGAGGCCAGCCCGACCACGACGACGACCGCGCCGACCGCGAGCGCCACGGTCAGCAGCGCGGTGACCAAGGAGACGTGCAGGCGGCCGGGGATCACCGACCCGAGCTGGAGCAGGCCGCCGAAGACGGTCGGGACCGTGAGCACCACGACCGGCCAGCGCATGGCGTCGGGGACGACCCGGCCCTCCAGGTCACTCTCGGCCAGCGGCTCGACCGCGGGCACCGGGCCGACGTCGGTGACGTCGGTGTCGGTCTCGTCCTCCACGACCACGCGCACGTCGTCGGTCCGGTCGGCCTCCACGACGAACACGGCCTCCGGCCCGACCCCGTCCGGCACCGTCCGGCCGGCGCCGCGGTCCGGCACGACGAGCAGCCAGGCCCGCGTCGCGTACGCCGCGGTGACGAAGCTGGTGACGATGCCCACGACGAGCACGAGCACCGCGACGGCCCGGACATTGCCGTGGGTCGTGGCGCTCTCGGCGGCCCCCAGCACCGCCTCCTTCGACCAGAAGCCGGACAGCGGCGGGATCCCGGCCAGCGCGCCCAGGCCGAGGGTGAAGCAGGCCGCGACCAGCGGCGTACGGCGCCAGCTGCCGCCCAGCCCGGTCAGCAGCCGTCGTGCCGCTGACGTAGGTGAAGATGCCGGCGGCCAGGAACAGCAGGGCCTTGAAGCCGGCGTGCGCCAGCAGGTGGGCGATGCCCGGGCCGGCTCCGGCGCCGCCGACCGGCGCCACGGCCAGCGCGCCGAGCATGTACGCGACCTGGCTGATCGTGGAGTAGGCCAGCAGCCGCTTGAGGTCGGCCTGGCCGAACGCCGCCAGCGCGGCGCCCAGCATCGAGATGCAGGCGATCGACCGCCAGCACGTCACGGGCGGCGGCCGACTCGCGAACAGCGGCAGCAGCCGGGCGACGACGTAGGCTCCCGCCGCCACCATCGTCGCGGCGTGGATCAGCGCGGAGATCGGGGTCGGCCCCTCCATGGCGTCCGGCAGCCAGGTGTGCAGCGGGAACTGCGCCGACTTGCCGGCGACCCCGGCGACCAGGAACAGCAGGGCGAGCGGCCAGACCCAGCCGGGCAGCCCCTGCCGGGTCGCCGGGTGCAGCAGCTCGGACATCGCTGGCCGTCCGGGTCGCAGCGACGATCGTGATGATGCCCAGGACGAAGCCGACGTCACCGACCCTTGTCACCAGGAAAGCTTTGACCGCTGCCCGTCGAGCGGCCAGGCGCTCGCTGTCGTGGCCGACCAGCAGGTACGAGCACAGGCCCATGACCTCCCAGCCGACGAGCAGGAGCACGAGGTCGTCGGCCTGGACGACCAGGAGCATCGCCGCCGTGAACAGCGACACCTCCGCGGCGTACGCCGGGTACCTCCGATCGTGCGCGAGGTACGCCGTCGAGTAGAGCTGCACGCACAGGGCGACGAGGGCCACGGCCACCGCCACCAGCGCCGACAGCCGGTCGGCGCGCAGGCTCAGGCCCAGCACCACCAGACCGGTGTCGGCGTGACCGACCAGCCCGATGGAGGACCGGGAGTGCCCGCCGTGGGTGGCCACGAGCTCGAGCACCGCGACCAGGAGCGTCGCGACCGAGCCCACCAGGGCGATGCCCGCGGCGCGGGAGCGGTGGCCCCGCGGCAGCAGCAGCCCGGCCAGCGACGCCAGGACCGGCAGGAGCACCGCGAGGCGGGCGGTGGTCCCGAGCAGTGCGCTCGAGGTCACGACCGCACCTCGGTCCCGACGCCGGCCCCGGCGGCGCCGTCGGAGCCTTCACCGAGGGCGGTGGCCGCGCTGAGGTCCATGTCGCCGCGGGTCCGGAAGAGCAGCAGCACGACGGCCAGGGCCACGCCGACCTCGGCCGCGGCCAGGGTGATCACGAAGATCGTCAGCACCTGCCCCGACCGCAGCTGGTCCCGGAACATCGCGTCGGCCGTGACCAGCAGCAGGGTCCCGGCGTTCAGCAGCAGCTCGACGCCGACGAGCACGAGGACCGCGTTGCGCCGGGCCAGCACGCCGTACATCCCGGTGCCGGCGAGCACGGCGGTGAGCAGCAGCACCGGCCACAGGTGGATCACGCCCGGCTCCCCCCGTCGAGCGTCGCGCGCAGCCGGTCCAGCACCTCGCGGCCGTGCTTGCGCAGGCCGTCGTGGTGATGCTCGGTGTCGACGACGAGTCGCACCCCGGGGACCAGCGCGACGGTGGCCCGCGTGAGCTCCTCGGTGACGTACATGTCCTGGGCGTAGACGCAGGCCGCCACCGGGACCTCGTTGCGCCGCAAGGCATCCAGGTCGTACAGCGGGCGCTCCCACTCCCTGGACGCCAGGAGGTCGGCGGTCTCGGCCAGGCCCTCCAGCCCGGCGCAGCGCTCCACGGTGCGCGCGGTAGATCGCCTCCCCGGTCAGGCCGAGGGGACCGTCGGGGGCGTCGACCCAGCCGAACTCGGGACGGACCCGCTCGGCCGACCACCGGGCCGACTGCCCGAGGTCGCAGTAGCACGGCTCGTGCAGCAGGGCGTAGAGCGGGCTCGCGCGGTAGCCGCCGACGATGTTCTGGACCTCCTGCAGGAACGACTCGCTCAGCCGGTCACCGGCCCACGCGTCCTCCGCCAGGTAGTGCAGCCGCAGCGGGCCGTCCTCGGCGCCCAGGACGTGGCCGACCTCCTGGAGCCGCTCCACGGTCAGCCGCTCGCCGCCGGGGAGCCGCTCGTCGTGGCGGCCGAGGTGGTCGGCGACCTCGCGCAGCCGGATCCGCGTCTCGGGGTACGCCGCGTCCAGGTCGTCCATGCGGCGGCGGACCGCGGAGTAGGTCGACCGGTACACGTCGTCGATGCCCACCGTCAGCGGCGGGATGCCGCCGGTCAGCAGACACTCGCGCAGCCCGTGCGGGGCGAACGAGAGGTAGGTGAACGTGCAGAACCCGCCGAACGACTGGCCCAGCACCGTCCACGGCTCGTCCCCGATCAGCTCGCCGCCGGATGGCCTCGGCGTCCTGGACGATCGAGTCGGCGCGGAACAGCGCGAGGTGGTCGGCCTGCGCGGCCGGCGTCCCGAGGCGCGCGGATCACCGCCGGGTCCAGACGGTCCGAGCGGCCGGTCCCGCGCTGGTCGAGCAACAGCACGCGGTAGCGCTCCAGCGCCCAGGTCACCCACTCCGGTCCGCCGTTGGGCCGCGGGCTGAAGCCGCCCGGGCCGCCCTGCAGGAACAACAGGTACGGCCGGTCGTCGCTCGCGCCGGCGGCGTCGCGCAGCTCGCGGACGTAGACGGTCGTCGTCCCTCGGGACGGCTCGGCGTGGTCGAGGGGCAGCTCGAACCAGTGGTCGCGCCGCCACGGAGGCGCCGAGCCGGTAGGTCGCCGACACGCGGTGGGTCATGGCCTGGGCTCGGCGTTCGCCGGGTCGTCGGTCCGGGAGAGGGCGAACGCCGCGACGAGCGCGGCGAGCAGGAGCAGGGAGAGCAGCTCGAACGGCAGCGCCCAGGAGGAGAACAGCGACCGGGCCAGCGGGTTGGACTCCCCGCGCGTGGCGTCGATGCGGATCCGCTTCCCGCCGTACGCCGCGAGCAGGGCACCACCCGACGAGCCCGGCCGTGGCCAGACCGGCCACGGCGGCCGAGATCCGTTGAGCCACAGACGCATTGACCTCGGAACGGACGCCGATGGGGGCTCGCGTGAGCATCATCGCGAACAGCACCAGCACGACGATCGCGCCCACGTAGACGAGCACCTGCACCAGGGCTACCAGCTCGGCGCCCAGCAGCAGGTAGGCCCCCGCGACCGCGCCCAGGGTCACCACCAGCCAGAGCGCGGCGTGCACCACCTGCCGGGTGGTCACCGCCAGCACCGCGCACGCCGCCGCGAGGACGCAGTCGGCGACCATCAGCACGTCGCGCGCGGTCATGCCTCGCCGTCCGGCGCGGGCCGGGCCGTCCGGGCCGGACCAGCCGGAGGGCCGGACCAGCCGGACGGGCCGGGCGCTGCGACGCCGCGACCTCCTTGGGCTCGGCCGCCCCCGCATCCGGCGCCGGGGGCGGCGGCACCGTCGGCATCCACTGGCTGAGCCGGTCCTTCTCGTGCAGCAGGTCCTTGATGTCGAGCTCGGCGTACTCGAACTCCGGGCTCCAGAACAGTGCGTCGAACGGGCAGACCTCGATGCAGATCCCGCAGTACATGCACAGCGAGAAGTCGATCGCGAACCGGTCGAGGACGTTGCGCTGCCGCTCCCGGCCCCCGGGCGTCGTGGCCGGCAGCGTCTCCTTGTGCGAGTCGATGTAGATGCACCAGTCCGGGCACTCGCGGGCGCAGAGCATGCAGGACGTGCAGTTCTCGTCCAGGAGGGCGATCACCCCGCGGCTGCGCGGCGGGAGCTCGGGCTGGACGTCCGGGTACTCCGCGGTGTGGGTGGGCCGGGCCAGGGTCCGGGCCGTGACGGCCAAACCCTTCAGCAGCCCGGGGAGGTGCTCGCCGGCCGGGCTCACGAGACCACCACCACGAAGGACGTCACGACGAGCTGGGCCAGCGCCAGCGGGACGAGCACCAGCCAGGACAGCCGTTGCAGCTGGTCCTCGCGCAGCCTCGGCCAGGCGATGCGCACCCAGACGATCCCCACCGCGACCACGGCCGTCTTCAGCAGCATCCAGAGCCAGCCCAGCTCGTGCGGCCAGGGCCCGCGCCACCCGCCGAGGAACAGGACGGCGGTCATCGCGGAGACGAGCACGATGCCGGCGTACTCGGACAGCAGGAAGAACGCGAAGCGCAGCCCGGTGTACTCGGTGTACGGGCCGAAGACGATCTCGGAGTCGGCGACCGGCATGTCGAACGGCGGGCGCTGCAGCTCGGCCACCCCGGCCACGACGAAGCACACGAGCGCCGGCGCCCTGCCAGAGCAGCCACCACCATTGCCAGTGGACAATGATGCCGGAGAGGTTCAGCGTGCCGGCGGCGATCGCGACGCTGCTGGCGGCCAGCACGACCGGCAGCTCGTACGACAGCAGCTGCGCCGCCGTCCGCAGGCCACCGAGCAGCGCGTACTTGTTGGCGCTGGACCAGCCGGCCATCGAGCGTGCCGAGGACGCCGACGGCGCTGGCGGCCAGCACGAACAGCAGCCCGGAGTCCAGGTCGGCCGCCACCCACCCCGGTCCGATCGGGATCGCCGTCAGCGCCACCAGGTAGGGCACGAGCGCGACGAGCGGAGCGAGCCGGAAGACCCGGACGTCGGCCGCCGCGGGGGTGACGTCCTCCTTCTGGACGAACTTCACGCCGTCGGCCACGAGCTGGGCCCAGCCGTGGAACCCCCCGGCGTACATCGGTCCGAGGCGGCCCTGCATGTGGGCCATCACCTTGTGCTCGGTCTGCCCGACGAGCAGCGGCAGCACGAGGAACGCCGCGAGCACGGCGACCACCCGTCCGAACGCGTCGAGTGCCTCACCCATCACCGCGCTCCGTCCGGTCGACCGCCGACGGTGGCCGGGGGCCCCAGCTCGCGGGCGGCACTCCGGGCGGCAGCAGCTTGCGGCGGCTCGGCGAGCCCGGATGGGCGTCGCTCTCCCCGGGCTCCTTCGCACCGGGCCACGGCTTGCTGGCCCGCGCGGCCAGCACGAACGACTTGCGCAGCGGCGTCCCCTCGAAGCCCTCCGGCAGCAGCAGGGGGCGCAGGCCCAGGCCGGTGCCGTCGTCGAACCCGTCGAAGGCGATGCCGAACATCTCGAACGTCTCCCGCTCGTGCCAGGCGGCTCCCGGCCACAGGTCGGTGACGCTGGCCAGCGCGCTCGCCTCCGGGACGCGGGTCCGGACCAGCAGCCGGGGCAGCGGCCGGGGCAGATCGGACGGCCGGTCCGGCGGCCCGTCGGGCTCCGGTGCGTCCTCGACCGGACCCACCCGGACGGCGGCCGTCCCCACCAGGTGCACGACGACGTCGAAGCCGGGCGGCTCGGCGTCGGTCTCGTCGACCGCGGAGAGCCAGTCGAAGAAGTCCAGCCCGAGCTCGTCGCGGGCGACGGCGAGCGCGTCGTGCCAGCGCTCGGGCGGGACGACCACGCCCGGCGTGCCCGCCACGTCCTCACCGCTCACCTGCTCGTCCGGGACGTCGAGGGCCACGGCGAGCCGCTCCGCCACGTCCGCGGGCGGGCCGAGGACGCTCATCGGGGCTCCGAGCGCAGCGGCCCCCCGCCGTCGGCCCGGACCAGCGGGCGGGTCACGGCCGCCGCGGCCACGCTCGGGCGCAGGGCGCGGCGCTCGATGGCCTGGCCGGACAGCTGCTCGTCGGCGATCTTCTGCTGGAGGCGGATGATGCCGTGCAGCAGGGCCTCCGGCCGCGGCGGGCAGCCGGGGACGTAGACGTCGACGGGGATGACCTGGTCGACGCCCTTGGTGACGCAGTACGAGTCCCAGTACGGGCCGCCGGAGTTGGAGCAGGCGCCGAACGAGATGACGTACTTCGGCTCCGGCATCTGCTCGTACAGCCGGCGGATGGCCGGCGCCATCTTGTCCGTGACGGTGCCCGAGACCACCATCAGGTCGGCCTGCCGGGGCCCCGGGGCGAACGGGATCACGCCGAGGCGGATGAAGTCGTGCCGGGCCATGCTCGCCGCGATGAACTCGATCGCGCAGCAGGCCAGCCCGAAGTTGAACACCCACAGGCTGTACCGGCGGCCCCAGTTCAGCACCAGCCGCAGCGGGCGGGGCGCCACCTCGCTGAGCGGTCCGACGGTGGGCAGCGGCAGCGACACCGGCGCGTTCGCGGCCGGCACTACACCCACCGCAGCAGGCCGCGGCGCCAGGCGTGCAGGAGGCCGACGGCCAGGACGCCCAGGAAGATCCCCATCTCGGCCAGGGTCGCGGCACCGTACTGCGGCAGGCGCAGCAGCGTGGCCCAGGGGAACAGGTACACCGCGTCGACCGCGAAGATCACGTACAGGTAGGCGTACAGGTAGTACCGGACCTGGGTCTGGGCCCAGCCCTCGCCGACCGGGTCCACCCCGCACTCGTACGTCGTGCGCTTGGCCGCCGTGGGGGCCGCAGGGCGCAGCAGGCGACCGCCCACCACGCCGGCCACGAACAGCAGCAGCCCGGCCAGGGCGACGAGGGCGACGATCGCGTACGGCGGCAGCGTCCCGTGCACGGGCCAAACACTAGTCGGAGGCATCTCCCGGTGGCGGGTGGTCCCACGTCCACCGGAAGGTCTCGCCGGCGACGCCGAACAGCTCCTCGATGCCGGCCCGCAGCGGCTCGCACGGCGTGGCGTAGGTCAGCAGGCCGGCCGCCGGCCGCCCGGGCCAGGGCAGCAGGAGCTGCCACAGGTGATGGGTGACCTCGCTCTCCCGGCCGTACGGCCCGCTCTGCCGCCAGTGCCGGGCCAGTGCGTCCTGCTGGGCCGTCGGCACGACCCGCAGGTACGCCGACGGGTCCCCGTGCGCCACCCGTGCGTGCTCGGGCGCCACCTGGTCCATCAGCTCGGCGGCGGTCGGCTCGGTCCCGTGCGGCCCGTCGGGGCGGTGCGCCACCGTGAAGGTGGCCGCGGCGGTGAGCACCCGCTCGCCGGCCGGCTCGGCCAGCAGGCCGACCCACAGCGCGCCCCGAGCCGCGGCGACCGCGCACTCGTGGGTGAGCAGCCGGTCCAGGTGAGCGATGTGCGGTGCCAGCCGCGGGTCGCGCCGCACCCGCTGGCGGACCGCCCGCCGCACGCTGGTGGCCCGCAGGTGCTCCCGGCCGTCGAGGTAGGCCCACCCGCCGGGCATCAGGCAGCGGTAGCCGGTGGCCGGGTCAGCGACCCGGGGCATCGTCCACCGCCCAGGCCAGGCTCCCGGCCAGCCGGTCGAACTCCTCGACCAGCTCGTCGGCCTGAGCCAGGTCCGTCGTCTCGAACAGCAGGGACCATGCCAGGTCGGGATGGTCCGGCACCGGGTAGAGCCAGCGGCAGGCCTCGATCACCGGCCTGTCCAGCCGGTCCTCCCCCGCCGCGACGACCGCCAGGAACTGCAGCCGGACGGCTGCCACGCCGGAGACGGTCCGCCGGGCCTGCACCTCGGCCAGCCCGTCACCGTGGCCCAGGCGGTCGGCGCAGCTGCGCAGCGCGCCGGCCAGCCGGTCGGCCCGCGCCTGCGCGCTGCCGGTCATCGGGTCCAGCAGCTCCAGCGTCAGCAGCGCGGCGCCGCCGACCAGGTCGTCGCCGCTCTCCCGGTAGGACAGGAACACCGCGACCTCGCCCTGCTGGGACTCGGTGCAGCCGGCCGCGACGATCTGCTCCAGCTCGGGGCGGTGACCGGCCAGCTCCGGTGCGGCGGCGAGCCACTCGCCCACGAAGCGGTCGACGTCCCCGTCGTTCGGCACCGGGAGCACGAGCACGTGCCGCTCGACCGCGACCTCCGGCAGCGCCACCGGCCGCTCGGCGGTGACGCTCACGGCGCACCCGCCGGCGTCGAGGACGTCCCCACACCGAGGGAGACCTGCATCGACTGCAGCCCGTGGCCGCCGGCCAGCCAGATCGGGCCACCGGGGCCCTGACGACGCGCCACGGCGATCTCGTCCAGCAGGCCGCCCGGGCTGCGCAGGAGCTCCGGGAGGCTGCGGGTCGGCACCCCCGCCCGGAGCGCACCGCGCAGCTGCTGGGCCGAGATGCGCACTCCGCCGCCGGGGCGGTGCTCCGGCAGCGCCGCCAGCCCGTGCAGCCCGCGGCTGCGTTCGAAGCGGTCCGCCATCGTCAGCCGTTGCAGCCCGCGGCCCATCGCGGCCGCACCGCGGATCGGCCGGCCGGCGTGCCGGGCCGCCTGCTCGAGCGCCGCCTCGTGCGACATGACGGCCCCGAGCCGAGCCGCCCGGCCCAGCGGCAGGATCCCGAGCAGGTCGAACCCCAGGCCGGACCAGGACGGGTCGCCCGAGACCGCGAGCAGGCCGTCGGCCGCGCTGGCGGCCAGCGCCAGGCCCAGGCTCACGGCCCCCAGCAGCTCGCCCAGGCCGGGCACCCAGCACAGGGCGAGCGCGGCCACGCCCAGCCAGGCCGAGGAGGCACCGGCCCATGAGGACACCGCGCCCAGGAACCGGTGCCACCCACTGGGGTCGCGCAGGCGGTCATGCCCGGCCGCGGCCAGCGAGCGCGCGCATCGCTCGGCGGCCCGGTCGCGCTCGTCGCAGGCGGCGGCGAGCAGGCGTCGGGCCCGCGCCAGCTCGGGGCTGTCCAGGTCACCGGCCGAGCCCAGTCCCGATCCCAGTCCCGAGCCCAGTCCCGAGCCCCGAGCCCAGTCCCGAGCCCAGGCCGCCGGCCAGGCCGCTGCTGAGCCCGCCGCCGAGGACCGGAGGGGCCGGCCCGACCGCCACGCCGTGCCCCGGTGGTGCCGCGGCGGCCGACCGGGCCAGCGCCAGAGCGGCGCGAGCCCTGCGCTGCACGCCCTCGAGCACCACCGCGAAGGCACGCAGGGCCTGGGCCACCCGCAGCAGCCGGGCGCCCACCAGGTCCAGGTCACCGGGCAGCGACCCGGCCCGACCGGCGTACGCCGTGGCCGCCGGCCCCTGCCACTGCGCCGCCACGCCCGCTCCGGACCCGGCATCGAGGCGGCGCAGGGCGCTCACCTGCCGTCCCACGTCCTGCGCCGCGCTCTCGTACCGCGCGGCGAGCACGAGCAGGCCGGGCGCGTCGCCGGGCACCGGGTCGGCACCGGCGAGCGGGCTCCAGTCCCCGGCCGCCGCCGGCCGCACGCTCCAGTCGACGCGGGTCATCGCCGGCACGCCTCCGCCACGCCGCCGTCGGCCCAGGCGTACGTGCGGGAGGCGAGGTCGGCCGCCCGCGACAGGGCGGTCAGCTCGCCCTCGATCCGCCGCCGCGCGTGCGACCAGCCGTGGCCGACCTCGTCGAGGGCCCGGGCCACCGAGGCCGAGCCGACGTCCAGCCCGGCCCCGCCGAGGCGGGCGAGGCCGCCCATCGTCGCCGCCACGCCACGCAGCCCGGCCGCGAGCTCGTCCAGTCCCCTCGGGTCGACGCCGTACCTCATCGGTGCATCCCCACCATGTGCATGAGAGGACGCTAATCGCCCGTACCACCAGTCAAGCCGCTTATCCACAGCAACCGGGCGGTGAGGGCACGGTGGGCGCGCGGATATGCTGACTCGCCGATCAGCGGTCGCGTCCACGGCGCGGCCGCACCCGCACCCGCACCGACAACCACCCTCAGCCGGAGACAGCCATGCCCCGCAGGTCCACCGTCCGCCGCACGCCGCTGCTCGCGACCGGAGTGCTCGCCGCCGCCGCGCTCGCCGTGGCCGGCTGCGCGCCCGCGACCTCGTCCGGCCAGAGCACGAAGGCCGGGTCGACCGCCAGCACCACCGCCGCGACCTGCACGCCGGCCACCCTGAAGACCAAGACGGCGAACACGCTGACCATCGCGACCGACGAGCCGGTGTACGAGCCGTGGTTCGTCGACGACAAGCCCACGAACAAGAAGGGCTTCGAGGGCGCGGTCGCCTACGCGGTCGCCGAGAAGCTGGGCTACACCGACAGCCAGGTGACCTGGGTCCGCGCGCACTTCGACGACGTGATCTCGCCGACTCCGAAGAAGTTCGACTTCGACATCAACGAGTTCTCGATCACCGACGCCCGCAAGAAGGTCGTGGACTTCTCCACCGGCTACTACGACGTGACGCAGGCCGTCGTGACCGTCAAGGGCAGCAAGATCGCGGGGGACACCACCCTGGCCGCCCTCAAGAGCGCCAAGCTGGGCGCCCAGAAGGGCACGACGAGCTACGACGTGATCGGCTCGGTCATCAAGCCCTCGCAGTCGCCGGCGGTGTTCAACACGAACGACCTCGCCGTGCAGGCGCTGAAGAACCACCAGATCGACGGTCTGGTCGTCGACCTGCCGACTGCGCTCTACGTCGCCGCGGCCCAGGTGAAGGGCGGCATCGTCCTCGGCCAGTTCGACTCCCCCGGGACGCCGGAGCAGTTCGGCCTGCTGCTGGAGAAGGGCAGCCCGGTCACCAGCTGCGTGTCGCAGGCGGTCGACGCACTGCGGGCCGACGGCACGCTCAAGCAGCTCGAGACCCAGTGGCTGACCTCGTCGGCCGGCGCACCCGTCCTGAAGTGACATGACCGGGCCGGTGACTCGCGTCGACTGGCAGCCGTCGGCGACCCAGATCGAGCGGATCGCCTACCGCCGCAAGCGAACTGTCCGCAGCGCCACGATCTCGGCGATCAGCACGATCGTCGTGGCGGTCGTGGTGGTGCTCGCCGTCACCCACAGCCCGGGCTGGCCGCGGGTCCGCGCGACGTACTTCGACCTGCACTACGGCTGGTCGGTGCTGCCCGGCATCGCCAAGGGTCTCTGGCTCAACGTCCGGATCATGGTCGTCTGCGAGGTCGTGATCCTCGTCCTCGCGCTGCTGCTCGCGGTCGCGCGGACGTTGCAGGGGCCGGTGTTCTTCCCCGTCCGGGCCGCCGCCACGGCCTACGTCGACCTGTTCCGCGGGCTGCCGCTCCTCGTCGTCCTGCTCGGCTGCGGCTTCGGGATCCCCGCACTGCAGCTGCAGGGGCTGCCGACCAGCACGACGTTCTGGGGCGGCACCGCGCTGGTGATCACCTACACGGCGTACGTCGCCGAGGTGCTGCGCGCCGGCATGGAGTCGGTCCACCCCAGCCAGCGGGCGGCCGCGCGCTCGCTCGGTCTCTCGCACGCCCAGACCCTGCGCTACGTGGTGATCCCGCAGGGCGTACGCCGCGTGGTCCCGGCCCTGCTGAACGACCTGGTGTCACTGCAGAAGGACACCAGCCTGGTGTCGATCCTGGGCGTGGTCGAGGCCATCCAGACCTCGCAGATCGACATCGCCAAGACGTTCAACTACACCCCGCTGGTCGTCGCGTCGCTCCTGTTCGTCCTGCTCACGATCCCGATGACGCGGGCCACCGACTGGGTGGCCGCACGTCGTGGGGCGAACCTGCAGGGCGGCGGCATCGTATGACGACCGCACCGCTCGTCGAGGTCAGCGGGCTGCGCAAGGCGTACGGCGACAACGTCGTCCTGCGCGACCTGTCGCTGTCCGTCGCGCCGCACGAGTGCGTCGTGCTGATCGGCGCCTCGGGCTCCGGCAAGTCCACGCTGCTGCGTTGCCTGAACCTGCTCGAGGTCGTGGACGACGGCGTGATCACGCTGCAGGGCAAGGACATCACCGACCCCCGCGTCGACGTGGACGAGGTCCGCAGCCAGGTCGGCATCGTGTTCCAGGCGTTCAACCTGTTCCCGCACCTGCGCGTCCTGGACAACATCACCCTGGCCCCGCGCAAGGTGCACGGGCTCTCGGCCGCGGCGGCCGAGGAGCGCGCGATGACCCTGCTGGAGCGGGTCGGCCTGCGGGACAAGGCATCCAGCTACCCCGACCAGCTGTCCGGCGGCCAGCAGCAACGGGTGGCCATCGCCCGGGCGCTCGTGAACGACCCGGTGCTGATGCTCTTCGACGAGGTGACGTCCGCGCTCGACCCGGAGCTCGTCGCCGAGGTGCTCGCCATGCTGCGCGACCTCAAGACCGACGGGATGACCATGGTCGTCGCGACCCACGAGATGGGCTTCGCCCGGCAGGTCGCGGACGAGGTCTGCTTCCTCGACGGCGGCAGCGTGCTCGAGCGTGGCAGCGCCGAGCAGGTGCTCGAACGGCCGCGGGAGCAACGCACCCAGCAGTTCCTGCGCCGGATCGTCGAGGCGGGACGGCTCTAGGGCCACACTGTCGTCGTGGCGGACTTCGTGGGCGCGGTCGACCAGGGCACGACCAGCACGCGGTTCATGGTGTTCGACCACGCGGGCCACGAGGTCGGCCGCAGCCAGCTCGAGCACGAGCAGATCATGCCGAGGGCGGGCTGGGTCGAGCACGACCCGGTGGAGATCTGGGGCCGGACCATGGCCGTCGCCCGATCGGCCCTGCGCGGTCAGGGCCTGACCGCGCGCGACCTGGCCGCGATCGGCATCACCAACCAGCGCGAGACGACCGTGGTCTGGAACCGCACCACGGGACGGCCGTACGCGAACGCGATCGTGTGGCAGGACACCCGCACCGACCGGATCGCCAGCCGGCTGGAACGCGACGGCGCGGGCGAGGTCATCCGGCGCAAGGCCGGCCTGCCGCCGGCGACGTACTTCAGCGGGGGAAAGCTCAGCTGGTTGCTGGACCACGTCGACGGCCTGCGCGCCGACGCCGAGCGCGGTGACGCGCTGTTCGGCACGACGGACAGCTGGCTGATCTGGAACCTCACCGGCGGACCGGACGGCGGCGCGCACGTCACCGACGTCACCAACGCCGGCCGCACGATGCTGATGGACCTCGAGCGGCTCGACTGGGACGACGAGCTGCTCGCACTGTTCGGCGTCCCGCGCGCGATGCTGCCCGAGATCCGGCCGTCGTCGGACCCGCGCGGCTACGGCGAGGTCCGCACGCCCACCGACATCGCGGGGGTCCGGCTGACCGCGGCCCTCGGCGACCAGCACGCGGCCATGGTCGGTCAGGTCTGCTTCGCATCGGGCGAGGCCAAGAACACCTACGGCACCGGCAACTTCCTGCTGCAGAACACCGGTGAGCAGATCGTGCGCAGCTCGCACGGGCTGCTGTCGACGCTCTGCTACCAGCTGGCCGACGCCGCACCCGTCTACGCCCTCGAAGGGTCGATCGCGGTCACCGGCTCCGCGGTCCAGTGGCTGCGCGACCAGCTCGGCATCATCGGCAGCGCGGCCGAGGTCGAGACCCTCGCCGGACGGGTCCCCGACAGCGGCGGGATGTACTTCGTGCCGGCGTTCTCCGGGCTGTTCGCGCCGTACTGGCGCAGCGACGCGCGCGGCGCGATCGTCGGGATGTCGCGGTACGACACCGCGGCCCACCTGGCCCGGGCCACGCTGGAGTCGATCTGCTACCAGTCGCGCGACGTCGCCGAGGCCATGGCGCGCGACTCCGGCGTGCCGCTGGACGTCCTGAAGGTCGACGGCGGCGTCACGGCCAACGGCCTGTGCATGCAGCTGCAGGCCGACATCCTCGGCGTTCCGGTCAGCCGGCCGGTCGTGGCCGAGACCACGGCCCTGGGCGCGGCGTACGCGGCCGGCCTGGCCGTCGGCTTCTGGTCCGGCACGGACGAGCTCCGGTCCAACTGGGACGAGGCGGAGCGCTGGGAGCCGCGCTGGACCCAGGAGCAGCGCGACGAGGGGTACGCCGGGTGGCAGAAGGCCGTGCAGCGGACACTGGACTGGGTGGACGTGGAGTGAGGTCCGCCCCCTGGACGGGATGTCCGAATGGCGGTCGGGAGGGCCGGCCGGGAGGTCCGTAACCTACGATGGCGTAGGTAGTGCTGGACGGCGAGGCGACGAGGTTGATGCGGCAATGAGCACCAAGCAGGTGCAGCGTCTGGGCCGCGTCGTCATCCGGTTCGCCGGAGACAGCGGCGACGGCATGCAGCTGACCGGTGACCGGTTCACCTCCGAGACGGCCGTCCTGGGCAACGACCTGTCGACGCTGCCGAACTTCCCCGCCGAGATCCGGGCCCCTCAGGGCACGCTGCCCGGTGTCTCCAGCTTCCAGCTGCACTTCGCGGACCACGACGTGATGACGCCGGGCGACGCCCCCGACGTGCTGGTCGCCATGAACCCGGCCGCCCTCAAGGCCAACCTCCCCGACCTCCCGCGCGGCGCCACGCTGATCATCGACACCGACGAGTTCAGCCCGCGCAACCTCAAGAAGGTCGGGTACGACGAGAGTCCGCTCACCGACGGGAGCCTGGACTCCTACCACGTGCACGAGCTCGGGCTGACCTCGATCACGGTGGAGGCGCTGGCGTCGTACGACCTCACCCGCAAGGAGAAGGAACGGGCGAAGAACATGTTCGCCCTGGGCCTGCTGTCCTGGCTGTACCACCGGCCGACCGCAGGGCACCGAGGCCTTCCTCACCGCGAAGTTCGCGACCAAGCCGGCCATCCTCGAGGCCAACATCGCCGCCCTGCACGCGGGCTGGAACTACGGCGAGACCACCGAGGACTTCGCGGTCTCCTACGAGATCGCGCCGGCTCCCACGCCGGACGGCACCTACCGCAACGTCACGGGCAACACCGCGCTCGCCTACGGGCTGGTTGCCGCGGCGCACCGGGCCGAGCGCCCGCTCGTCCTGGGCGCGTACCCGATCACCCCGGCCAGCGACGTCCTGCACGCGCTCGCCGCGCTCAAGCGGTACGGCGTCACCACGATCCAGGCCGAGGACGAGATCGCCGGCATCGGGGCGGCGCTCGGTGCGGCGTACGGCGGGGCGATCGGCGTCACGACCACCTCCGGCCCGGGCATCGCGCTGAAGGCCGAGACGATCGGCCTCGCCGTGAGCCTGGAGCTGCCGCTGGTGATCTGCGACATCCAGCGCGGGGGGCCGTCCACCGGACTGCCGACCAAGACCGAGCAGGCCGACCTGCTGCAGGCGATGTTCGGGCGCAACGGCGAGGCGCCGGTGCCGATCGTGGCCCCCAGCTCGCCGGTCGACTGCTTCGCCACCGCGATCGAGGCGGTGCGGATCGCGACGACCTACCGCACTCCGGTGATGCTGCTCTCCGACGGCTACCTCGCGAACGGGTCCGAGCCCTGGCGGCTCCCGTCGGTGTCCGATCTGCCGGACCTGCGGGTCGACCGCCCCGACGCCCCGAACGGCGAGAAGGCCGACGGGACACCGGTGTTCCACCCGTACCTGCGCGACCCCGAGACGCTGGCTCGCCCGTGGGCGGCGCCCGGCACGCCCGGGCTCGAGCACCGGATCGGCGGCATCGAGAAGGCCGACGTGACGGGCGAGATCAGCTACGACCCCGACAACCACGACCGGATGGTGCGGCTGCGCCAGGCCAAGGTCGACGGCATCGCAGCCACGATCCCGCTGCTCGAGGTCGACGACCCGAACGGTGACGCCGACGTGCTGGTGCTCGGCTGGGGCTCGACGTACGGACCGATCGCGGCGGCGACCCGGCTGGTCCGTGGCGCCGGCGGCCGGGTCGCGCGGGCGCACCTGCGCCACCTGAACCCGTTCCCGGCCAACACCGGTGAGGTCCTGCGCCGCTACCGCCGGGTGCTCGTGCCCGAGATGAACCTCGGCCAGCTGGCCCTGCTGCTGCGCGCCCGGTACCTCGTGGACGCCGTCGGCTACAACCGGGTGCGCGGCCTGCCGTTCACCGCGACCGAGCTGGCCGAGGCGATCACCGTCCAGCTCGAGCAGGTCATGGCTCAGCCGGCGACGAGAGAGGAAGCCCGATGACCACCGTCGACCTCGGCCTGCCCGGCAGCACGCCGTCCGGGCTGCTCGGAGTGCCGCGGCTGCCCGACGACGCGCCGGCCCAGACCAAGAAGGAGTTCACCTCCGACCAGGAGGTGCGCTGGTGCCCGGGTTGCGGTGACTACATCATCCTTGCCGCGATGCAAGCGTTCCTTCCCTCGCTCGGCCTGCGCCGGGAGAACATCGTGTTCGTCTCCGGCATCGGCTGCTCCTCGCGCTTCCCGTACTACCTCGACACCTACGGCATGCACTCGATCCACGGTCGCGCGCCGGCCATCGCCACCGGGCTCGCGGTCTCGCGGCCCGACCTGTCGGTGTGGGTGGTCACCGGTGACGGCGACGCGCTCTCGATCGGCGGCAACCACCTGATCCATGCGCTGCGGCGCAACGTCAACCTCAAGATCCTGCTGTTCAACAACCGGATCTACGGGCTGACCAAGGGCCAGTACTCCCCCACCTCCGAGGTCGGCAAGCTCACCAAGTCGACACCCGCGGGCAGCGTGGACAACCCGTTCAACCCGGTGTCGCTCGCGCTCGGGGCCGAGGCGACGTTCGTGGCCCGCACCATGGACAGCGACCGCAAGCACCTGACCGAGATCCTGACCCGTGCCGCCGCGCACCGGGGCACGGCCCTGGTCGAGATCTACCAGAACTGCCCGATCTTCAACGACGGCGCGTTCGACGTGCTGACCGACCGGCAGGAGGCGCAGGCCCGGCTGATCCAGCTCAGCCACGGGGAGCCGATCACCGTCGGGGACGAGTCGCTGGTCCGGCGTCCCGACGGCGGGATCGACGTCGTGCCAACGGCTTCCGTCGACCCGTCGCTGGTGCTCCGGCACGACGTCGCACAACCCGGACCCGTCCCAGCAGTTCGCGCTGTCCCGGCTGGACGACCCCACACTGGCCCGGGTGCCGGTCGGCATCTTCCGGGACGTCAGCCGGCCCGACGTACGACGATCTGGTGCGGGCCCAGATCGACCGAGGCCGAGCAGGCGGCCGGCGGGCCCGCGGGCGACGACGACCTCGCGGCGCTGCTGGCCGGGCGCGACACCTGGACCGTCGGGGCGTGAGCGCGCAGGCCCGGGAGACGACCGAGCCCGCGGAGCCGCCCGGCGCGGGCGGACCCGACGTCACCTCCCCCGAGGAGGTACGCCGCGGGACCGTGTACGGCGCGCTGGCCTTCCTGGTCTGGGGCAGCTTCCCGCTGTACTTCCGGGCCCTGGAGCCGGCGAGCGCGGTCGAGATCCTGCTGCACCGGATCGTCTGGTCGCTCGTCGTCTGTGTGGCGGTGCTCGCGGCGACCCGCAAGCTCGGTGCCTTCTGGACCGTGCTCCGGACGCCCGCCCTGCTGGCCCGGCTCACCCTGGCGGCCGTGCTGATCGCGGTGAACTGGGGCGTCTACATCTACGCAGTGAACGCCGGCAACGTCGTCGAGGCCTCGCTCGGCTACTTCATCAACCCGCTGCTCACGGTGCTGCTCGGCGTGCTCGTGCTGCACGAGCGGCTGCGACGGCTGCAGTGGTTCGCCGTGGGCGTGGGCTTCCTGGCGGTCGTGGTGCTGACCGTCGACTACGGCCACCCGCCGTGGATCTCGCTGATCCTCGCCGCCAGCTTCGGGTCGTACGGGCTGGTGAAGAACCGGGTGGGCGGGCAGGTCGAGGCGCTGCCCAGCCTGACCACGGAGACCGCGGTGCTGACGCCGTTCGCCCTCGTCGCCCTGGTCTGGATCGAGGTCACCGGCCGCGGGTCGTTCGGCCACGCCCCGCCCTGGCACGCGCTGCTGCTGGCCAGCACCGGCATCGCGACGACCGTGCCGCTGGTGCTCTTCGCCGCCGGCGCCCGGCGCGCTGCCGCTGTCGACGATGGGCCTGCTGCAGTTCATCACTCCGGTGCTCCAGCTGCTGGCCGGGGTGCTCCTCCTGGGAGAGAGCGTCCCCGGCCCGCGCTGGATCGGCTTCGGCCTGGTGTGGGTGGCGCTGGCCGTGCTGTCCTACGACTCGGTCCGGACCGCGCGCCGGGCCCGGCTCGCCCGTTCCTAGCTGTGGACGAACTCCACATTGGCCGTGACGCCCGACAGCTGGCCGGAGCGTTGCGCGACGAACTGGCAGCCGGCGCTGTACGAGCCGTAGCGCCAGCTGATCCGGTAACCGTGGGAGCCCATCTCGACGTAGCCGGTGCCTTCGCTCTTGGGCACGGTCCAGGAGTAGGACGAGTTCGTCGTCACAGCCTTCGACAGGCCGACCGAAATCCCCACTGAGGTCGATACCTTCGCGAAGATCACCCCGGCGTCGGCCGAGACCGTCGTCTGCAGGCTCCCCGACACCGTCTTCGTGGTGCCCTTGGAGACAGTGATGGTGCCCGGGTACTCGCCGTAGGTGCGGTTGGCGGAGTTCCCGATGTAGGTACCAGCCTCGCTGGTCAGATAGCCGGGTGCGTCACAGACGGCCGGGCTCGCGGTTCCTGCTTGGGCGACGACCGGCGTCGCCGCAAGGACGGCTCCGATGACCAGACCGGCCGCACAAACACGGCCAACATTTCTCGACACGTTCTCTCCCCCTGCTCGGTGTGCTCAACTGATCTTCTTGACGACGGGATTGCCGAAAATCGTGATGTCCCAACGGGTCTCCCCCGGAACGATGACGTACACCTCCCGGGGTGGGTTCGCGGTACTCACCCGCCCACTCGTGTAGGCGCCCAGGTCCGGACCGCCGCACGAGTCACCGCCGGTCCACCCCCACGACGGGTCGGTGCGCGTCGTCATCTGGACGACGTAGCGGACTCGCTGGGTGCAGACCAGCACGACGGTGACGTGGGAGTAGCCGCGCAGATCGGGCATCGGCAGGAATGCGGCCCCGGCGCCCTGTCGGTCGAGGAGCACGCTGGCGCCGTCGAGGACGTCCGGAGCGTCGTCCGGATGAGCATCCCACCAGACCGCGGCGCTCATCGGCGCGGTTCCACCGAACGGCGAGGTGGGGGCTGGGCTCGGCGTCGGCACCGTGGCGGCGCCGGTCGACCCGGTTGCGCCCGTCGGCCCGGTCGACCTGGTGGGTCCCTGGGCCTGGCCCTGCGGGTGCGAGCACGACACCAACACCGCCGTCAGCAGCGCCGTCAGCAGCGCCAAGAGCGCGGCGTCGAACGGACCTCGCACCCTCAGCCGCATCACCGTACCACCCCCTTTGGCCACTGATGAGTAGCACGTGGCGGTGACAGTACTTTCGTACACTTATGAGTGTCAACATCCGGGACCGCACTGGGCCGTGCTCGCGCCAGGCGGGGCAGCCCCGGTGGGACGGGTCGGTCAGCCTTCGCGGGTGACGACGCCCTCGGCCAGTGCGTCCAGGGCGTCCCGGACGGAGGACGGGGGCAGGGGGGCGAGCGCAGCGCGGGCGGCGTCGGCCCAGGCGACGGTCTGCTGCCGGGCGTGCTCGAGCGAGGGGTGCGCGCGCAGCAGGGCCAGGGCCCGGGCGTGCCGGCTGTCGTCGGTCAGGTCGCCGTCCAGCAGCTCGAGCAGCTCGGCGTCGGCCGGGTCGGACGACGCCCGCGCGAGCAGCACCGGCAGCGTCGGGACGCCCTCGCGCAGGTCGGTGCCCGGCGTCTTGCCGGACTGGCCGGTCTCCGACGCCAGGTCGATCAGGTCGTCGGCGAGCTGGAAGGCCACGCCGATCCGCTCGCCGTACTCCATGAGCACGGCCACCACCTCCGGTGAGCAGCCGGCGAACTCGGCACCGAACCGGCCGGACGTCGCGATCAGCGCGCCGGTCTTGTCGGCGAGCACGCTGAGGTAGTGCTGCACCGGGTCCTCGCCGCCGGTCGGGCCCGACGGTCTCGCGGGTCTGCCCGGTGACCAGCCGCTCGAAGGTCGCCGCCTGCACCTTGACCGCCTCGGGTCCGAGGTCGGCGACGATCGACGAGGCCCGCGCGAACAGCAGGTCCCCGGTCAGGATCGCGACGGTGTTGCCGAACTGCGCGTTCGCACTGGCGGTGCCGCGCCGCAGGGCCGCGTCGTCCATGACGTCGTCGTGGTAGAGCGAGGCCAGGTGGGTCAGCTCGACGACCGCGGCCGCCCGGACGACCTCGGGCCCGGCGCCGGTGCCGAGCTGGCTGGCCAGCACGGTCAGCAACGGCCGGAACCGCTTGCCGCCCGCGGCCATCAGGTGCCCCGAGGCGTCGCCGAAGGACGCGTGGACGCCGCTGACCGCGTCGGCGAGCAGCGGTCTCGACCTGCTCCAGGCCGGTCCGCAGTGCCGGCTCCAGGGTGGGATCGCTCGTGGGCAGCGCGCATCCCGGCGTCGGTCACCGGACGAACGCGGCGGAGTGAGCCGCGAGGTCGAGCACCGGCTGCGGGAACACCCCGAGCAGGACGGTCATCGCGACCCCGATCGTCAGCGCCACGGTCATCAGCGCGCTCGGGACGGCCACCGTGGTGGCGGCTCCGCTCGGCTCGGAGAAGTACATCAGCACGATGACCCGGACGTAGAAGAACGCCGCGATGGCACTGGAGACCACGCCGACCACGACCAGCCAGACGGCACCGTGCGCCACGGCCGGTGCGAACACGGCGAACTTGGCCGGTGAAGCCGGACGTCAGCGGGATGCCGGCGAAGGCGAGCAGGAACAGCGCGAACATGCCCGCGACGAGCGGGTGCCCCTTGCCGAGGCCGGCCCACTGCGACAGGTGGGTGGCCTCGCCGCCGCTGTCCCGCACCAGGCTGACGACCGCGAACGCCCCGATCGTCGATGAAGCCGTACGCCGCGAGGTAGAACAGCGTGCCGGAGACGCCGCTCTTGTCGAAGGCCAGCACGCCGACGAGGACGAACCCGGCGTGCGCGATCGAGGAGTAGGCGAGCATCCGCTTGACGTCGGTCTGGGTGATCGCGAGCACCGAGCCGGCCAGCATCGTGATGATCGCGACGGCCCACAGCACCGGCTGCCAGTCCCAGCGGGCGCCCGCCACGCCGACGTACACCACCCGCAGCACCGCGCCGAAGGCGGCGATCTTCGTGCAGGCGGCCATGAACCCGGTGACCGGGGTCGGCGCGCCCTGGTAGACGTCCGGGGTCCAGGAGTGGAACGGCACCGCGCCGATCTTGAACAGCAGGCCGATCGCCGACCAGGCCGATGCCGGGCGAGCAGCAGGCCCTGCGGCTGGTTCCCGGCCGAGATCGCCGTGGCGATGTCGCCGAGGTTGAGCGTCCCGGCGTACCCGAAGAGCAGCGCGCTGCCGAACAGGAAGAACGCCGAGGAGAACGCTGCCCAGCAGGAAGTACTTCAGCGCCGCCTCCTGCGACAGCAGGCGCCGACGGCGGGCCAGCCCGCACAGGACGTAGAGCGGGAGCGAGAGGACCTCGAGGGCCACGAACATCGTCAGCAGGTCACCGGCCGCCGGGAAGAGCAGCATGCCGCCGACGGCGAACAGCGTCAGCGGGAAGATCTCGGTCGTGACCAGCCCGGCCCGGACGGCGGCGGCCTCCTGCGGCGAGCCCGGGATGGCCGCGCCCTGCGGGGTGAACGCGTCGCTCTCCGGGCCGCCGGAGAAGCGCTCGGCCATCGTGAGGACGCCGAGGACGCTCAGCAGCAGGATCGCGCCCTGCAGGAACAGGGTCGGCCCGTCGACGACGATCGCGCCCGACGCCGTCGAGCCCTTCGTGCCGTTGGCCGCGCTCACCACGGCGACGAAGGCCGCGAGCAGGCCGGCGATCGAGAGCGACCAGCTGCAGGGCGTAGCGCAGGCGGCGCGGCGCGAAGGCCTCGACCAGCACGCAGACCATGGCCGCGCCGAAGACGATCAGCATCGGCATGGCCAGGCCGTAGTTCGATCTTCGGAGCCGGCAGCGAGGGGTTGATGCGTCGCCAGGGTCCGCGCACGACGGAGGCGATCACTTGCTGGTCCCTTCCGCGGCGGGCACGGGGTTGGTCGGCTTCGGGTCGGTGACGCCGACCTGGTGCATGGTCCGGGTGACCGCCGGCGAGATCACGTCGAGCACCGGCTTCGGGAAGAGGCCGAGCACCACGAGGATCGCGAGGATCGGCGCCACCACCCACGCCTCACGCGCGCTGCATGTCCGGTGTGTGGTCGACGAACGCGCCCTCGGGCTCGGGGCCGGTCATCATCCGCTGGTAGGCCAGCAGGATGTACAGCGCGGCCAGCACGATGCCCGGTGACGGCGAACGCGGCCGCGACCTTGTACCGGTCGAACGTGCCCACCAGCACCAGGAACTCGCTGACGAAGCTGGACAGCCCCGGCAGCGCCAGGCTGGACAGGCCGGCCACCAGGAACGACCCGGCCAGCAACGGCGTGAGCCGCTGCCAGCCGCCGAAGTCGGCGATCCGGCGCGAGCCGCGGCGCCGGACGAGCATCGCCGCCGACGAGGAACATGGCCGCGGTCGAGAACCCGTGGCTGACCATGTAGAAGCGTCGCGCCGTTCTGCGCGGCCGTCGTCATGGCGAAGATGCCGAGCACGATGAACCCGAAGTGGCTGACCGAGGTGTACGCGATCAGCCGCATCAGGTCGGTCTGTCCGATGGCGAGCAGGGCGCCGTAGATGATCGAGATGATCGCGAACACGATGATCGCCGGCGTGAACCACTTGGCCGCCTCGGGGAACAGCGGGAGGCAGAGCCGGATCATCCCGAACGTGCCGACCTTGTCCAGCACGCCGACCAGCAGCACCGACGTGGCCGGTGTGCGCCTCGGCGGCCGCGTCCGGCAGCCAGGTGTGCACCGGGACCATCGGCGCCTTGATCGTGAACGCGATGAAGAAGCCGAGGAACATCCAGCGACCGGCGTCGACGCTGAAGTGCAGGTGCCCGACCAGGCTGGTCAGCAGGAACCCGTGCGTGTCCCTCCGGCCCGGCGAAGTACAGCGCGATCACCGCGACCAGCATGAGCAGGCCGCCGAACAGCGAGTACAGCAGGAACTTCACCGCGGCGTACTGCCGCTGCGGCCCGCCGTACGACCCGATCAGGAAGTAGACCGGGATCAGCATCGCCTCGAAGAACACGTAGAACAGGAAGACGTCGGTGGCCGCGAAGACGCCGACCATCATGGTCTGCAGCACGAGCATGCAGGGCGAAGTAGTTCTGCTGGCGCCGCCCCGACCTCGGGGACGTCGTTCCACGCGGCCAGGATGCAGATCGGGACCAGCACGGCCGCGAGCGCGATCAGCACCAGCCCGATGCCGTCGACGCCGAGCGCGTAGCTCACGCCGAACTGCGGGATCCACTCGTGCACCTCGGAGAACTGGAACTGCCGCCCGGAGCTGCGGTGGAACTGCGGTGGCCATGGCGATGACCAGGACGAGCGAGGCCAGCGAGAAGACGAGCGCGATCTCGCGGGCCCGCGCGGCCAGCCCGCGGGGCAGCGCCAGGACGAGCACCGCGCCGACGAGGGGCACGGCGCCGATGACGGTCAGCCAGGGGAAGCTGCATCGGATCACCGCCAGGGCGCCGAGGACGACGACGACGCCGGCCAGCATGGTGAGGGCGTACGAGCGGACGAACCCGGTCTGCAGCCGGCGCAACCGGGCCGAGAAGCCGCCGACGAGGGCGGCCAGGCCGCCGACCGCTCCGTCGACACCCTTGCCGTCGACGAAGACCAGCGAGCGGGTGAGGTACTCACCGGGCCGCATGAACAGCGCCTCGTTGACGGCGTCCTGGTACAGGTCCTGCCGGGCGGCGCGGGTCACGATCGTGCCGGCGGGAGCCACCTCCGGGCACGGGCTCGCGCGATGTAGCGCCACCAGGCCAGCGCGACGCCCAGGACGATCAGCACCAGGGTCAGGACGGTCAGCACCGGGGCGGAGATCACCGGGTTGGCCTCCGGGGAGGCGCCGACGACCGGCTCCAGCCAGTGGTTGATGGCGTGGGTCGCGCCCAGGACGGCGCCCAGCGCGACCGAGCCGACGGCGAGGACGATCATCGGGACGGTCATCAACGGCGGCGACTCGTGCGGGTGCTGGCGCGGCTGCTCGGTCCAGCGCCGCTTGCCGAAGAAGGTCATGAAGAACAGGCGGGACATGTAGAACGCGGTGATGCCGGCGCCGATCAGTGCGGCCAGGCCGAAGACCCAGGGCCGCCAGCCGTGCCCGTTGAACGCCGCCTCGATGATCCGGTCCTTGCTCCAGTAGCCGGAGAAGGGCGGCACCCCGATGATGGCCAGCCAGCCGCAGCCGAACGTCACCCAGGTGATGACCATCAGCGTGCGCAGCCCGCCGAAGCGCCGCATGTCGACCTGGTCGTTCATGCCGTGCATGACCGAGCCGGCGCCGAGGAACATGCCGGCCTTGAAGAAGCCGTGGGTCAGCAGGTGGAAGATCGCGTAGACGTAGCCGACCGGCCCGAGCCCGGCGGCCAGCGTCATGTAGCCGATCTGGCTCATCGTCGACGCGGCCAGCGCCTTCTTCATGTCGTCCTTCGCGCAGCCGACGATCGCCCCGAAGAGCAGCGTGATCGCGCCGACGATCACGACGCCCAGCCGCGCGTTGGGCGTGACGTCGAAGATCGGGCTGGACCGCACGATGAGGTAGACGCCGGCGGTGACCATCGTTGCCGCGTGGATCAGCGCGGACACCGGCGTCGGGCCGGCCATCGCGTCGCCCGAGCCAGGACTGCAGCGGGAACTGCGCCGACTTGCCGCAGGCACCGAGCAGCAGCAGCAGCCCCATCGCCGTCGCGACGCCGGTGGACATCGAGCCCGCGCCGGCGAAGACGCCGGTGAAGTCGACCCGGCCGAACGTCGAGAACATCAGGAAGATCGCGACGGCCAGGCCCATGTCGCCGACCCGGTTGACCACGAACGCCTTCTTGGCCGCGGTCGCGTACACCGGGTTGTAGTTCCAGAACCCGATCAGCAGGTACGACGCGAGGCCGACGCCCTCCCAGCCGACGAACAGCAGCAGGTAGCTGTCGGCCAGGACGAGCAGCAGCATCGAGGCGACGAACAGGTTCAGGTAGGCGAAGAACCGGCGCCGGTCCGCGTCGTGCTCCATGTAGGCCACGGAGTAGGTGTGGATCAGCGAGCCGACGAACGTCACCAGCAGCACGAACGCCATCGACAGCTGGTCGATGCGCAGCCCGGCGTCGACGCGAGAAGCTGCCGGCCGGGATCCAGTCGAACAGGTGCTGGTCGAACGAGCGTCCGCTCGGACGGCTTGCTGAGCATCGCGATGTACATCACCAGCGCGATGACGAAGCCGACCCAGGGCACGAGGGTGCCGAGCACGTGGCCGAACCGGTCGGTGCGCCGCCCGCCGAGCAGCAGGATCGCCGCGCTGAGCAGCGGCAGCGCGACCAGCAGCCAGGTGAGCGTGAACGCCCCGCTGGCCTTCTGGACGTCCTGCGTCTGGGCGGCGGCCGCACCCACGTGCGCGGCAACCGGCCCGAGCAGGGCGGTGGTGCTGGTCATCATCGTCCTCTCACAGCTGCCATCAGAGCTTCAGCAGGTCGGCGTCGTCGACCGACACCGACCGGCGGGCCCGGAAGATCGCCATGATGATCGCCAGCCCGACGACGACCTCGGCCGCGGCCACCACCATCACGAACAGGGCGATCGACCTGGCCGTCGAGCTTGCCCTGGATCCGGGCGAAGGTGACGAAGGCCAGGTTGGTGGCGTTGAGCATCAGCTCGACGCCCATGAAGACGATGATCGCGTTGCGGCGCAACAGGACCGTCGTCGCGCCGATCGCGAAGAGGATCGTCGCCAGGTAGATGTAGTTGGTCAGGCTCATCGCTGGCTGCCCTCCTCGACCTCGCGCTCGATCGCTGCGGTCGCCTCCTCGAAGGCGTCCGGGGACGCGGTCTGGGCCCGGGCCGTCAGCACCCGCGAGACCGAGCTCCTCGGCCGGCGTGCCGTCCGGCAGCAGGGCCGGGGTGTCGACGGCGTTGTGCCGGGCGAAGACACCCGGCGCCGGCAGGCCGGCCTGGAAGGGTCCGCGCTCGGCGAACCGGCGCTCCGAGGCCACCCGCTGGGTGACCTTCTCGGCCCAGCCGCTCGCGGTGGGCCAGCACCATGGCGCCGAGCGCGGCGGTGATCAGCAGGGCGCTCGTGACCTCGAAGGCCCAGACGTACCGGCCGAAGACCAGCGTGGCGATCCCGGTCACGTTGCCGTTCGCGTTGGCCCGGGTGAGGCCGCGCGGCGTGCCCACCGAGAAGTCGCCGATCGCGCCGATCAGCAGGACGGCCAGGCCCAGGCCCGAGCAGCAGGCCGACCCAGCGCTGGCCCTTGATCGTCTCGACCAGGGAGTCGGAGGAGTCGACGCCGACCAGCATCAGCACGAACAGGAACAGCATCATCACGGCGCCGGTGTAGACGAACACCTGGACGATGCCGAGGAACTCCGCGCCCTGGACGACGTAGAAGAAGCCCAGGATCACCATGACCAGGGCCACCCAGATCGCGGCGTGCACGGCCTTCTTGGCGAACAGCAGGCCGAGGGCGGCGAGGACGCTGATCGACGCTGAGGATCCAGAAGAACGTCGCCTCGGCGCCACCGGCGCGCGCGCCGCCGGTGCTGTGGTGCGACGCGCCAGCGACCAGCTGCCCGCTCATGCCGGCGCCCCGTCCGGGGCAGCTGTGCGCGTTGACCCACTGCTGCTGCTCCGGCGTGGCCGCGTCGACCTTGCCCTGGTAGTAGTCGCGCTCCTCCATGCCGTCGACCATCGGGTGCGGCGCGGGCAGCATCCCGGCGCGCAGCGGCGCGAGCAGCTGGTCCTTCTCGAAGATCAGCGCGGCCCGGCTGTGGTCGGCCAGCTCGTACTCGTTGGTCATGGTGAGCGCCCGCGTCGGGCAGGCCTCGATGCAGAGCCGCAGAAGATGCAGCGCAGGTAGTTGATCTGGTAGACGCGGCCGTAGCGCTCACCCGGCGAGAACCGGCCGGCGCCGCCCTCGGTGTCGTCGTTGTCCGCGCCCTCGACGTAGATCGCGTCGGCCGGGCAGGCCCAGGCGCAGAGCTCGCAGCCGATGCACTTCTCCAGGCCGTCCGGGTGCCGGTTGAGCTGGTGGCGGCCGTGGAAGCGCGGCGCCGTCGGCCGCTTGACCTCCGGGTACTCCTCGGTCTCCAGCTTGCGGAACATCGTCGAGAAGGTCACGCCGAAGCCGGCGATCGGCGCCAGCCAGTCCGCCGGCCCTCTCGAGCGCTTGGTCCTCGTCAGCCATGGAGCACCTCCGTCTGGCGATCCGGGCGCGTCTGCCGGCCTCGGCGTCCGGGTCGACGTCGCCGCCGGACCGACCAGCGCCCGCCGGGCACGGCGTCGGGCCGGCCGTCTGCGACCAGGGTCTGACCGGGCAGCGGCGGCACGGGGTGGCCGCCGGCGAACGGGTCGATCTCGCCGCGTGGGCCAGGCGTGCTGCTCCTGGCGCTCCTCCGGACCGGGGATCAGCAGGGTCAGCGCGATCAGGACGCACGCCGATGGCGCCGATCACGATCAGCGTGTTGCGCCGGCCGTCGCTCGGTGAACAGCTGGGCCCCGCGGATCGAGGCCACGCAGACGATCCAGACGAGCGACGCCGGGATCAGCACCTTCCAGCCGAACCGCATGAACTGGTCGTAGCGCACCCGCGGCAGCGAGCCGCGCAGCCAGACGAAGAAGAACAGGAAGCTCCACAGCTTGACCATGAAGACCACGAGACGGCCAGCAGCGCGTACCGGTTGAACACGTCGTGGTCGATCAGGCTGATCGGCCACGGCGAGCGCCAGCCGCCGAGGAACATCGTCGTGGCCAGCGCCGAGACGGTGACCATGTTGACGTACTCGGCGAGGAAGAACAGCGCGAACTTCAGCGAGGAGTACTCGGTGTGGAAGCCGCCGGTCAGCTCGCCCTCGCCCTCGGCCAGGTCGAACGGCAGCCGGTTGGTCTCGCCGACCATCGTGATGACGTAGACCGCGAAGGAGAAGAACGCCGGGATGATGAACCACAGGTGCTTCTGCTGGGCCACGATCTGCGAGGTCGACATCGACCCGGCGTAGAGGAACACCGCGACCAGGCTCATGCGCCATCGCGATCTCGTAGGAGATGACCTGGGCCGACGAGCGCAGCGCGCCGAGCAGCGGGTACGTCGAGCCGGAGGACCAGCCGCCGAGCAGGATGCCGTAGACGCCGACCGAGGCCACGGCCAGGACGAACAGCACGGCGACCGGGGTGTCCGAGAGCTGCAGCGGCGTCGTGTGGCCGAACACCGTGATGGTCGGCCCGAGCGGGATGACCGCGAACGACGACGAAGCACATCGCGGCCGAGATCGCCGGCGCGAGCGATGAAGACGAGCTTGTCCGCGCCCTTGGGGATGATGTCTTCCTTCAGGGCCAGCTTGATGCCGTCGGCCAGGGTCTGCAGCAGGCCGAACGGGCCCGGCCCGGTTGGGCCCGGGCCGCTGCTGCATCCGGCCGATGACCCGGCGCTCGAACCAGATGACGCAGCAGCGTCGTGACCACCAGGAAGACGAAGATCAGCAGCGCCTTGACCAGCACGATCCAGCCGTTGTCCTGGCGCGAAGCTGACCGCCGGGCTGTCGTCGGCGTGCGGCGGCAGCGCGGCGAGCGAGGCGAGTGCGCTCATGCGGCACCTCCGGTGGTTGCGCGGTCGGGCCGACCGGTGAGCTCGGACCCGGGCGATGGCGACCACGGCCCCGGCGCGTGGCCCGCAGGCTCTCGTGCGACGGTGCTGGACTGCGCGTCGGTCGGCAGCCAGACCACCCGGTCCGGCAGGTCGTCGACGACCGCCGGCAGCGTGATCCGGCCGGCCGCGGTCGAGACCGACCACGTCGCGCCGCCCTCGGCGACGCCGATCTCGGCCGCGGTCGTCGGCGGAGAGCCGGGCGACCGGCGCGGGTCGCGGTGCCCGCCAGGTACGGCTCGCCGTCCTGCAGCGCGACCGTTGTCGAGCAGCAGCCGCCAGGTGGCGAGGACCGCCTGGTTCGGCTTGGGCTGCGGCGGCTCGCCCGGCGGCGACCGTCGCGGCGCGGTGGCGACGCGCGCCGTCCCACGGCCCGAGGGCGGTCGAGCTCGGCGCGGATCGCGGCCAGGTCGCGCAGGCCCGAGCGGCCACGTCCATCTCGCTCGGCCAGCAGGTCGAGCGACGCGGTAGTCGCTGATGGCGTTGGTGCGCAGCGCCGGCCTGGAACGGTCGGTGCGCGGCCCTCCCAGTCCAGGAACGTGCCGCCCTTCTCCTCGGCCGGCGCGACCGGCAGCACCACGTCGGCCCGCTCGGTGACCGCGCTGCTGCGGATCTCCAGCGAGACCACGAACCCCACGGCGTCCAGCGCGTCCAGCGCGGCCTGCGGGTCGGGCAGGTCGTCCGGGTCGACGCCGCCGACGACCAGGCCGCCCAGCTCGCCCGCGCCGCGCCGCCGCGACGATGCCCGCGGTGTCGCGGCCCGGCGTGGCCGGCACGGCGGTGGTCGCCCATGCGGTCTGCACGTCGACGCGCGCGGCCGGCGTCGGCGACCGGACGACCGCCGGGCAGCAGCCCGGGCAGCGCTCCGGCCTCCAGCGCGCCGCGCTCACCCGCCCGGCGCGGCACCCAGGCCAGCCGGGCACCGCTGGACTCGGCCAGCCGGTACGCCGCGGACAGGCCGCCCGGCACGGCGCCCAGCCGCTCGCCGACGAGGATCACGGCGCCGGGCGCGGAGAGCAGCCCGCTGACGTCCGCGACCTCGTCCGCGCCGGCGGCGATCGCCTGCAGCACCTCGGCCTCGGTGCCCGGCGCTGCTGCGACCAGCCGGCCGGAGAGCTTGGCCAGGCCGCGGGTCGCCCACGGCGCGACGGAGACGACCTTCGTGCCGTGCTTGCGGACGCCCTTGCGCAGCCGCAGGAAGACGATCGGCGACTCGTCCTCGGGCTCGAACCCGACCAGCAGGACGGCGCTCGCGCCGCTCCAGGTCGGCGTACGTCACGGCGCCGCTGTCCGGGCCGCCGCCCGCCACGGCCGCCGCGAGGAAGTCGGCCTCCTCGGCCGAGTGGGCGCGGAACCGGAAGTCGATGTCGTTGGTGCCCAGCGCCACCCGGGCGAACTTGGCGTAGGCGTAGGCGTCCTCGTACGTGGCCCGGCCGCCGACCAGCACGCCGACGCCGCCGGTGTCCCTGGCCGCCGCCAGCCCCCGGGCCGCGACCTCGAGCGCCTCCGGCCACGAGGCGACCCGCAGCTCGCCGGTCTCCTCGTCGCGGACCATCGGGTGGGTCAGCCGGTCGGCCGCGCGGGAGTAGGTGAAGGCCCAGCGGCCCTTGTCGCAGTTCCACTCCTCGTTGACCGCCGGGTCGCCGGCGGCCAGGCGGCGCAGGACCTGCCCGCGGCGGTGGTCGCTGCGGATCGCGCAGCCGGAGGCGCAGTGCTCGCACACGCCGAAGCTGGAGACCAGGTCGAACGGGCGGGAGCGGAAGCGGTACGCCGCGCCGGTCAGCGCGCCCACCGGGCAGATCTGCACCGTGTTGCCGGAGAAGTAGCTCTCGAACGGCTTCTGCTCGTAGATGCCGACCTGCTGCAGCGCCCCGCGCTCCAGCAGCTCGATGAACGGGTCGCCCGCGATCTGGGCCGAGAACCGCGTGCACCGGGCGCAGAGAACGCAGCGCTCGCGGTCCAGCAGCACCTGGCTGGAGATGTTGATCGGCTTGGGGAAGGTCCGCTTGACGTCCTCGAACCGGGACTGGCCGCGACCGTGGGACATGGCCTGGTTCTGCAGCGGGCACTCGCCGCCCTTGTCGCAGACCGGGCAGTCCAGCGGGTGGTTGATCAGCAGCAGCTCCATCACGCCCTGCTGCGCCTTGTCGGCCACCGGGGAGGTCACCTGGCTCTTGACGACCATGCCCGGGGTGACCTCGATCGTGCAGGAGGCCTGCGGCTTGGGCATCGGCCGCAGCTGGCCGTCCGGTCCCGGCGTGGCGACGTCGACCAGGCACTGGCGGCAGGCGCCGACCGGCTCGAGCAGCGGGTGGTCGCAGAACCGCGGGATCTCGACGCCGATCTGCTCGGCGGCGCGGATGATCAGCGTGCCCTTCGGCACGCTTACCTCCGCTCCGTCGATGGTCAGCGTCACCAGCTCGACGGGCGCGGCGGCGTCCGTACCGGGTGTCGAGGTCACGGTCATCAGGCGGTCACCGTCTCGGTCTGGGCAGAGGTGGTGTCGGCGAAGAGCGTCGACGCCGCGGGGTCGAACGGACAGCCGCCACCGGTCACGTGCTCGATGTACTCGTCCCGGAAGAACCGGATGCTGGACTGGATCGGGCTGACCGCACCGTCACCGAGCGCGCAGAACGAGCGGCCGAAGATGTTGTCGCAGATGTCGAGCAGCTTGCCGAGGTCGGCCTCGGTGCCCTCGCCGTACTCCAGGCGGTGCAGGATCTGCTTCATCCAGTACGTGCCCTCGCGGCAGGGGGTGCACTTGCCGCAGGACTCGTGGGCGTAGAAGTCGGTCCAGCGCAACGTCGCTCGCACCACGCAGGTCGTCTCGTCGAAGATCTGCAGCGCGCGCGTGCCCAGCATCGACGCCGGCGCGTCGGGGTTGTCCGGGGTCACCGGCGCGCTCATCGACTCGAAGTCCAGCGGTACGTCGAGATGCTTGTCGGTCAGCAAGGGTGTCGACGAGCCGCCGGGCGTCCAGAACTTCAGCTTCTTGCCGCCGCGCATGCCACCGGCCATGTCGAGCAGCTCGCGCAGGGTGATGCCCAGCGGCGCTTCGTACTGCCCCGGGCGGGTCACGTGACCGGACAGGCTGAACAGGCCGAAGCCCTTGGAGCGCTCGGTGCCCATCGAGGCGAACCAGTCGGCGCCCTTGCGGATGATGACCGGCACGGACGCGATCGACTCGACGTTGTTGACCACCGTCGGCCGGGCGTACAGGCCGGCGACGGCGGGGAACGGCGGCTTCAGCCGGGGCTGGCCGCGCCGGCCCTCCAGCGAGTCGAGCAGCGCGGTCTCCTCACCGCAGATGTACGCCCCGGCACCGGCGTGCACGGTGATCTCCAGGTCGAAGCCGGAGCCGAGGATGTCCTCGCCCAGGTAGCCCTTGGCCCGGGCCTCCTCGACGGCGCGCATCAGGCGGCGGTAGACGTGCACGACCTCGCCCCGCAGGTAGATGAAGGCGTGGTGGCAGCCGATCGCCTTCGCGGTGATGATCACGCCCTCGATCAGGAACTGAGGGGTCGCCATCATCAGCGGGATGTCCTTGCACGTCCCGGGCTCGGACTCGTCCGCGTTGACCACGAGGTAGCGCGGTCCGCCGTCGTCCGGGGGCAGGAAGCCCCACTTCATGCCGGTCGGGAACCCGGCACCGCCGCGGCCGCGGAGCCCGGAGTCCTTGAGCGCCTGGACCAGGTCGCCCTGCTCCATGGCCAGGGCCTGCCGCAGCGCGACGTAGCCGTCGTGCGCCTCGTAGGTCGCCATGGTCCAGGACTGCGGGTCGTCCCAGAACTCGCTGAAGATCGGCGTCAGCTCGGTGGTCGCCATGTCAGCGGTCCCTCCGCTTCGAGGTGCGCTTGGCCGCCGGCGGGCTCGCCGGGGCGCGGCCGCCCTGGGCCGGAGCCGACGCGTCGTGCGCGCTGGGAGCATCCGGGTCCGCGACGTGCTCGGCGGCGATCTGCTCGACGGGTGCCGAGCCGCCCGCGCCGCTGCCCGTCGAGCCACCGGAGTCGTCCGAGTGCTCGGAGTCACCGGAGTCACCGGAGTCACCGGAGTCACCGTCGTACAGGCCCTTGACCCGCCAGCCGTTGCGGCGGGCGACCTTCAGGCCCTCCAGGGTGGCCGGGCCGGCGCCGACGCCCTCGTCACCGCGGCCGTCGTCGAAGCCGGCCAGCACGCGCGAGATCTCCTGGAAGGTGGCCACCGAGGTCGCGCCGCGGGTGGGAGCGACCGGCTCCCCGGCCTGCAGGTCGTCGACCAGACGACGGGCCGACTGCGGGGTCTGGTTGTCGAAGAACTCCCAGTTGACCATCAGCACCGGGGCGAAGTCACAGGCCGCGTTGCACTCGACGCGCTCCAGCGTGATCGCACCGTCGGCGGTCGTCTCGTCGTGGCCCACGCCGAGGTGCTCGGAGAGCTCGTCGAAGATCTGGTCGCCGCCCATGATCGCGCAGAGGGTGTTCGTGCAGACGCCCACGGTGTACCGGCCGTTGGGGTGCCGCTTGTACTGCGTGTAGAAGGTCGCGACGCCGGCCACCTCCGCCGTCGTCAGGCCGAGGATGTCGGCGCAGAGCTCGATGCCGCGCGGGCTGACGAAGCCCTCCTCGCTCTGCATCAGGTGCAGCAGCGGGAGCAGCGCCGACCGGGCCTGCGGGTACCGCGCCACGATCAGCTCGGCGTCGGCGCGCAGCCGCGCGTCGACCTCGGGTGCGAACGTCACCGGTCCACGCCTCCCATCACCGGGTCGATCGAGGCGACGGCGACGATGACGTCGGCGATCTGGCTGCCCTCGCACATCGCGGCCACGGACTGCAGGTTGTTGAACGACGGGTCGCGGAAGTGCGCGCGGTAGGGCCGGGTCCCGCCGTCGCTGACCAGGTGCACGCCCAGCTCGCCCTTCGCCGACTCGATCGCGGAGTAGACCTGGCCCGGGCGGCACCCGGAAGCCCTCGGTGACCAGCTTGAAGTGGTGGATCAGGGACTCCATGGAGGTGCCCATGATCTCCTTGATGTGGTCCAGCGAGTTGCCCAGGCCGTCGCTGCCCAGGGCCAGCTGGGCCGGCCAGGCGATCTTCTTGTCCTCGACCATCACGGGTCCGGGCATGCCCTGCAGCCGGTCTGCGGCCTGCTCGATGATCTTCAGCGACTCGTGGATCTCGTCCAGCCGGATGCACAGGCGGCCGTACGCGTCGCAGGTCTCGCGGGTGATCACGTCGAAGTCGTAGGTCTCGTACCCGCAGTACGGCGACAGCTTGCGCAGGTCGTGCGGCAGGCCGGTCGCCCGCAGGACCGGTCCGGTGATGCCGAGAGCGATGCAGCCGGTCAGGTCGAGGTAGCCGACGCCGACCGTGCGTCCCTTGAGGATCGGGTTCTCCAGCAGGAGCATCTCGAGCTCGCGGACGCCCTTGCGCACGGCGGGGACCATGTCCCGGATCCGGTCGATGGCGCCGCTGGGCGTGTCCTGGGCCACGCCGCCCGGGCGGATGTACGCGTTGTTCATCCGCAGGCCGGTGATCAGCTCGATGACCGAGAAGATCCGCTCGCGCTCGCGGAACCCCACGGTCATGACGGTCGTGGCGCCCATCTCCATGCCGCCGGTGGCGAGGGCCACCAGGTGCGAGGAGATCCGGGTCAGCTCCATCATCAGGACCCGGATGGTCGTCGCCCGCTCGGGCACCTGGTCGCTGACGCCGAGCAACCGCTCCACGGCGAGGCAGTACACCGTCTCGTTCATCATCGGCGTGAGGTAGTCCATGCGGGTGCAGAACGTCACGCCCTGCGCCCAGGGGCGGAACTCCATGTTCTTCTCGATGCCGGTGTGCAGGTAGCCGATGCCCGCCCGGGTCTCGGTCACCGTCTCGCCGTCGAGCTCCAGGATGAGCCGGAGCACGCCGTGGGTCGACGGGTGCTGCGGGCCCATGTTGACGACGATCCGCTCCTCGCCGAGCGAGGCCGCCTCGTCGACGATGTCGTCCCAGTCCCCGCCGAACGCGTTCATCACGTGGCCCTCGGTCGGGCCCTCCTCGGTCGCGATGCCGTACGGGTCCTGCTCGGCGGCGGCGATGAACGCCTCGTCGTCCACGGGCAGCTCGGTCCTGTCGCTCATCAGTTGTACGACCTCCGCTGGTCGGGCGGTGCGATCTCCGCGCCCTTGTACTCCACCGGGATGCCACCGAGGGGGTAGTCCTTGCGCTGCGGGTGACCCGGCCAGTCGTCGGGCATGAGGATGCGGGTCAGCGCGGGGTGCCCGTCGAAGATGATGCCGAACATGTCCCAGGTCTCCCGCTCGTGCCAGTCGTTGCCCGGGTAGACCGAGACGATCGACGGGATGTGCGGGTCGCCGTCCGGCGCCACGACCTCCAGGCGCACCCGGCGGCCGCCGTTGGTGATCGACAGCAGGTGGTAGATCGCGTGCAGCTCGCGCCCGGTCTCCTGCGGGTAGTGCACCCCGCTGACGCCCAGGCAGATCTCGAACCGCAGGTCGGGCTGGTCCCGCAGCTGGCGGGCCACCACCGGCAGGTACGACCGGCGGACGAACAGCGTCAGCTCGCCGCGGTCGATCACGACCTTCTCGATGGCATCCGGCCAGGGCGCCGGGTCGCCGGCCGCCGTCACCGCGTCGCCGAGGGCGCGGGCCAGGCTGTCGGCCAGCTCGTCGTACCACCCGCCGTACGGGCGCTCGGCCGGCGCGGGCATGGCCACCGTGCGGACCAGGCCGCCGTACCCGGTGGTGTCGCCACCGTCGCGGGCGCCGAACATGCCCGTGCGCACGCCGACGATCTCCGGCGCGGGCTGCGTCGTCGCCGGGACGGCCGGCTCGCCCGGCGTGCCGGGCTCGGCCGGTCCGGTGGTCTCCGCCTCCGGGGTCGGCGCCTGCCCGCGGGGGTCGGCGTCGCCGGTCTTCGGGGTGTCGGGGGTCGTGGGGGTGCTGTCGCTCACGCGAGCAGACCCTTCATCTGGGAGAGGGGGGGCGCCTTGAGCGCGGCCTCCTCGGCCGCGCGGGCCGCCTTCTCGCGGTTCACGCCCAGTGGCATGGCCTGGATCTGCTCGTGCAGCGTGATGATCGCGTGCAGCAGCATCTCGGGGCGGGGCGGGCAGCCGGGCAGGTAGACGTCGACCGGCACGACGTGGTCGACGCCCTGGACGATCGCGTAGTTGTTGAACATGCCGCCGCTGGACGCGCAGACGCCCATCGAGATGACCCACTTGGGCTCGGACATCTGGTCGTAGACCTGGCGCAGGACCGGAGCCATCTTCTGGCTGACCCGTCCGGCCACGATCATCAGGTCGGCCTGGCGCGGGGTGGCGCTGAACCGCTCCATGCCGAACCGCGCGATGTCGTAGTCCGGGGTGCCCACCGCCATCATCTCGATGGCGCAGCAGGCCAGGCCGAAGGTCGCCGGCCAGACCGAGCTCTTGCGCATGTACCCGGCCAGCTTCTCGACCGTGGTCAGCAGGAAGCCTGCGGGGAGCTTCTCCTCGATGCCCATCGCTTACATCCTCACCTTGTCGCCGCCGGTTGCCGTCAGTCCCATTCCAGGCCGCCTCGCCGCCACACGTAGGCGTACGCCACGAAGACGGTGATGATGAACAGCACCATCTCGACGAGCGCGAAGAGCCCGAGCCGGTTGAAGGCCACGGCGAACGGGAAGAGGAACACGCCCTCGATGTCGAAGACGATGAAGAGCATGGCGGTCAGGTAGTACTTGACCGGGAACCGGCCACCGCCGGCCGCGTGCGGCGTCGGCTCGATGCCGCACTCGTACGCGTCCAGCTTCGCCCGGTTGTACCGCTTGGGTCCGCTGAGGCTGCCGGCCACGAGCGAGAAGGCCGCGAAGCCACCGCCGATGGCGGCGAGGACGAGGATCGGAACGTAGGGGTTGTTCACGTCGCGCCTGCTCCCCTCTGGTCCCTCTGCTCCTGAAACGGCCCCATCCTAGGGGCGGCCACGCCGTTCACGCGGCGGGCGCAATCTTGCTCAGGCCGGTGATGATCCGGTCCATCGCGTCGCCGCCGCGCGGCTCGGCCAGGTTGGCCATGAGTTTCAGCACGAAGCGCATCAGGGTCGGCCGGGGCATGCCGTACCGGGTCGCGATCCGCATGACCTCCGGTCGCCCGATCACTCCGACGAACAGCCGGCCGAGCGTGTAGTAGCCGCCCCAGGTGTCCTTCATGACCTGCGGGTACGCCGCGAGGGCCCGCTCGCGCTGCGCTCCGGCCGGCCGGGCCAGTGCCTGGACGAGCACCTCAGCGGCCAGCCGGGCCGCCTCCATGGCGTAGGCGATGCCCTCGCCGTTGAACGGGTTGACCATGCCGCCGGAGTCGCCGACCAGCATCAGGCCGCGGGTGTAGTGCGGCTGGCGGTTGAAGCCCATCGGCAGCGCCGCGCCGCGGATCGGGCCGACCTGCGTCTGCTCGCCGTATCCCCACTCGGCGGGCATCTCGGCCACCCACCGCTTGAGCAGGTCGCGGTAGTCGACCTTCCCGAACTGGGCCGTGGTGTTGAGCGCGCCGAGCCCGACGTTGCTCGTGCCGTCGCCCACCCCGAAGATCCAGCCGTAGCCGGGCAGCAGGACGTCCTTGCCCTTGTCGCCCTTGACCCAGAGCTCCATCCAGGACTCGAGCCAGTCGTCGTCGTGGCGGGGGCTGGTGAAGTACGTCCGCACGGCCACCCCCATCGGGCGGTCGTCGCGCTTGGTCAGCCCGAGGGCGAGCGAGAGCCGGCTGGAGTTGCCGTCGGCGGCCACGACCACGGGGGCGCGGAAGGTCTGCTCGGGCCCGGTGGCGTGTCCCTTGTCGTCGACGGCCCGGGCGGTGACGCCGACCACGTGCTCGGTCCGGTCGTCCAGGACGGGACCGGTGACCGACGTCCGCTCCAGCAGCCGGGCGCCCGCCTTCTCGGCGTGCCGGGCGAGCGTCTCGTCGAAGTCCTTGCGAGGGCGGACCAGGCCGTAGTCCGGGAAGGAGGCCAGCTCCGGCCACGGGATCTGCATCCGGACCCCGCCGCCGATGACGCGCAGCCCCTTGTTGCGGATCCAGCCGTCCTCCTCGCGCGTGGGGATGCCGAGCGCGACGAGCTCCTTGACCGCACGGGGGGTCAGACCGTCACCGCAGACCTTCTCCCGCGGGAACGCCGACTTCTCCAGCAGCAGGACGTCCAGGCCGGCGGACGCGAGGTAGGCCGCGGCGGTCGACCCGGCGGGGCCGGCGCCGACGACGATGACGTCCGCGGAGTCACGGTCCGCCGACTTCCCGCTCTGGCTCATCGTCCCTGCCGATCCTGACGCAGTACCGCGAAGCAGTGTCTCTTTCGTGCGCTTGTGAAAGGAATCACGAACGCCCGGTCGCAGTCTAGGCCCAGCCTCATCACCGGACGAGCACAGCATCCGCTGTCCCGATCCGGCCCGGTGCACCGGGGCGGCGGGGCGGCCGCGGACCAGGCTGGCCTGGGGCCGGGCGGTACAGGGGACCGGGCTGCACAGGGGACCGGGCTGCCAGGGCGGTGCGCTGCGCGGCATGGCCGGCGTCACGCGGCCGCCCGCTGGATCGTGCCGGTCGGCTGGGTGTCGTGGCTGGTGTTGCGGACCGGCCGACGCAGGGGGTCGACGGACGCCGGCGGCACCCAGTGCACGATCCGGTCGATCATCACGCACTCCCAACCGAGCGCCGCGAAGTTCGCGTGGTGGTAGCCACACAGGAGCGTCAGGTTGTCCAGATCGGTCGGCCCGCCCAGGATCCAGGCCAGGATGTGGTGCCGTTGGGTCCACGGCGGTGGATGGTCGCACCCCGGGAAGCTGCACCCGCGATCTCGCGCGATCAGCGCGTAGGTCTGCTCCTTGGTCGCGAACCGCCTCGCCCGGCCCACATCGAGCGGGGCTCCGCGAGCGTCCACGACCACCGGCACCACGAGCGCCTCGCCGGCCACCCTGAGCAGCTCGTGGACGGTCAGCGTCCCGCCGTACTGCGTCCGGGCCAGGCCTTCACGTCCAGCCAAGCCGGCGGTCAGCTCGGCCAGCGGCACCGTCACGATGACCGTCGCCGGCACGCCGCCCTCACCGGGGATCGCCTCCGTGCTCAGCAGTCGCCGGCACGCTTCGACCAGGCCGTCGTGCAGCCGCATCGCGGCCGTGCGCTCGTCCCGACCGGCGGCATCCCGCGGGCGTGGAGCGGTCAGCGGCAGGAGGGCGGCCTGCACCACCGTGACGCCTTCCGGTGTCAGGTGCGCACGTAGGTCGCCCGAGCCGTCGGCGTTGAGGACCAGCGAGGCGCTGCGCAGCCGATGGTGTTCCGCCTCCCGACGAGCCAGCCCCTCGGGGTCGAGCTGGCGCAGGAGCTGAGCAGCTCGGGCGGCCAGGCGCCCGGGGTCCAGACTTCGGGCATCGGCCACGAGGCGGGCCTCGACCGGCGCGATCAGCTCGGACCGCAGGGGCGCGGGGATGCGGTCGACCGCATCGCGCACCACCCGGGCGTGCGCGGGAGACAGCTCTCCGCGCTGCTGCCCAGCGGCCGCCTCGGGCAGGTCGGTCTGCGCGGCGCGCACGCGGGCGCGGGCCTCCCCCACAGACAGCCGCAGCTCGCGACGCAGCAGTGCCGCCGTGTCGCGGTGGCCCCGCGCTCGCGCGATCCGGCGGTCCTCGACCGCGGTGACCAGGCGCTGGCTGGCGGCCGCGATGCGCCGGCCCTGCGTCTCCACCTGCGCCAGGAGCGCCACCACGCCGCCCTCGTCCAGCGCGTCCAGGTCGAGCTCCAGGAGCGCGTCGAGTCCGGCCGCGACGAGGCTGACACCCTCGGCGGCTGATCGACGTCCCGTTTCGTACATGTGTACGATTTTAGACGATATCGGCCGACATGTCCAACCCGTTGGGGCCGCGGCCCGCCGAACCGAAGCGGACTCAGGGCAGCAGCGACCGCACGTAGGCGGCGATCTCGAACGCGCTCGTCGCCGCCGGCGAGGGCGCGTTCAGCACGTGCACCACCCGCCCGTCCCGCTCGATCAGGAAGTCGTCGACGAGCGACCCGTCGGGCCGGACCGCCTGGGCGCGCACGCCCGCCTCGGCCGGGACCAGGTCGTCGTCGGAGACCTCGGGAACGAGCGCGCGCAGGCTCTCGGCGAACCGGTGCCGGGACAGCGACCGCGCCACCTCGGCCGCCCCCGTCCGCGCATGCCGCCCGGCCAGCCGCCAGAAGCCGCCGTACGTCAGCGTTCCCGCCAGCTCTCCCGGCCGCACGGTCCCCCACCGGTAGCCCTCGCGGGCCAGGGCGAGCACGGCGTTCGGGCCGGCGTGCACGCCGCCGCCGATCATCCGGGTCAGGTGCACGCCCAGGAACGGGAAGTCGGGGTCGGGCACCGGGTAGACCAGACCGCGGACCAGGTGCCGGCTGGACGGCGTCAGCTCGTAGTACTCGCCCCGGAACGGCACGATCCGCGCCGCCGGGCGACGCCCCCCGAGCGCGGCGACCCGGTCGCTGTAGAGCCCGGCGCAGTTGACCACCGCGTCGGCGTCGAGGTCACCGGTGGTGGCCTGCACCGTCGTGGCCGTCGCCCGGTGCTCCAGGCCGACGACCCGGGTTCCCAGGCGCAGCTCCGCGCCGGCCGCCGAGAGCCGCCGGACCAGCGCGGCGCAGACCCCGAGGTAGTCGATGATCCCCGTCTCGGGCACGTGCAGCGCGGCGACGGCGGCCACGTGCGGCTCGAGCTCGCGCGCCTCGCCGGGGTCGACCTCGCGCACCTTCAGGCCGTTCTGCCGCCCCCGGTCGTACAGGCGGCGCAGCCCGGGCACCTGGCTCTCGTCGGTGGCGACGACGAGCTTCCCGCAGCGCTCGACCTCGACGCCGTACGCGTCGGCGAACCGGAACATCGACTCCGCGCCCGCCCGGCACATCACCGCCTTGTGGCTGCCCGGCGCGTAGTAGAGCCCCGAGTGCACGACCCCGCTGTTGCGCCCGGTCTGGTGCGCGGCCCAGCGGGTCTCCTTCTCCAGGACGCTGACCCGGGCCGACGGGTCGTCGGACAGGATCCGGTCGGCCACGGCCAGCCCGATGATCCCGCCACCGACGACGACGTACCGCTGACCCTCGGCCACGTCCCGCCTCTCGATCGGGGGAGGCGCGCTCGCGGCGCGCTCCCGGCCCCGGCTCTCGCCTCACCGGGCGAGCACCACCGAGCCCTTAGACTAAGGCGGTCGCGCGAGTGCCGGCCCGTACGTCAGGGCCGCCCGGCGGCCAGCCCGCTGACCTGCCGACGAGGAGCCAGATGCCGGACACGATCCCCCTCGGGGCGCCGACCTTCGGCGAGGAGGAGCTGGCCGCACTCGCGTCCGTCCTGGACTCCGGCTGGGTGGCCGGCCAGGGCCCGGTGGCGGCCGCCTTCGAGAAGCGGTTCGCCGCGGTCTGCGGTGCCGAGCTCGCCCTCAGCGTGAACAACTGCACGGCCGCACTGCACCTCGCCGTCCAGGGACTGGGCGCCGGACCGGGCGACGAGGTCGTGGTGGCCGACTACACGTTCCCCGCGACCGGGCACTCGGTCCGGTACGTCGGAGCCGAGCCGGTGTTCGCCGACGTCCGCCCTGACATCTGGTCGGTCGACCCGGCGGCCGTCGAGGCCGCGATCACCGAGCGCACCGTCGGCATCATCGCCGTCGACCCGTTCGGGATGCCCGCGGACTACGACGAGCTCGCCGCCGTCGCCCGCCGCCGCGGACTGTGGCTCCTGGAGGACGCCGCCTGCTCCTCCGGCGCGACGTATCGCGGCCGTCCGACCGGAAGCCTGGCCGACGCCGCGTGCTTCTCCTTCCACGGCCGCAAGGGGATCACCGCCGGCGAGGGCGGCGCGATCACCTCCGACGACGCCGAGCTCATGGCCAAGGCCCGCAAGCTGCACTTCTTCGGCGTCGAGAGCGCGTTCGCCCGCGCCGGGAGCACCGACCTCCCGGTCCCCGTGTTCGACGAGCTCGGCTGGAACTACAAGATGTCCGAGCTCGCGGCCGCGGTCGTGTCGGTGCAGCTCGACCGCCTGCCCACACTGGTCAAGGAGCGCCGCCGGGTCGCCGCCGGGTACGCCGAGCTGCTCGGCGACGTGGAGCAGGTGCAGCTCCCGGTCGAGCTGGACGACCGCGAGACCGTCTGGCAGTCCTACGTGCTGACCCTCGCCCCCGACGTCGACCGCGGCCGGGTCGCCGGCGAGCTCCGGGCCCAGGGCATCCAGTGCAACATCGGCACCTACGCCTCCCACGTCCAGCCCATCTACGGCGAGCAGCAGCCGTGCCCCGTGTCGGCCGACGTGTTCCGCCGCCACCTGGCGATCCCCATGCACGCCAACCTCACCGAGGCCCAGATCGAGACCGTGGCCGCCGGCGTCCGCCGGGCCGTCAACCCCGTCAAGCCGTGAAGTCGGACGTCGTGAACCGAAGGAGCAGCACCAGATGACCCAGCCGAAGACCGTCTTCTTCACCGGAGGGGCAGGGTTCATCGGCATGCACGTCGTGCCGATGCTGCTGGACCGCGGCTACCACGTCCGCATCTTCGACAACATGTTCCGCGGGGACCGCGAGGAGGTCGCGAAGCTCACCGCCACCGGCCGGGTCGAGCTGATCGACCAGGACGTCCGGTACGGCGGCGCGGTGCACCAGGCGATGAAGGGCTGCGAGTCGGTCATCCACTTCGCCGCGGTCAGCATCAACAAGAGCCAGGCCGACCCGTACGAGAGCATCGACATCAACATGGTGGGCAACCACAACGTGTTCGCGGCCGCCGCCGACCACGGCGTACGCCGTCTCGTCTTCGCCTCGAGCGCCTCGGTGTACGGCGACCCCGAGAAGATCCCGATGCACGAGGACGACACGCTGCACCCGCTGACGCCGTACTGCATCAGCAAGCGCGCGGGCGAGGACCTGCTCGGCTTCTACCAGCGCCGGGCCGGCCTGTCGTGGCTCGCCCTGCGCTTCTTCAACGTGTACGGCGAGGGGCAGAAGACCACGGCCTACTACACGTCGGTCATCAACCACTTCGTGAACCGCCTGCAGCGCGGCGAGCCGCCGGTCATCGACGGCAAGGGCGAGCAGTCGATGGACTTCATCCACGTGCATGACATCGCCCGCGCGACGGTCCTGGCGCTGGAGTCCGAGCGGGACAACCTGCCGGTGAACATCGGCACCGGCATCGACACCTCGGTCGCGACGCTGGCCCGGATCCTGATCGACGCCGTGGGCGTCGACGTGCAGCCGCAGTTCAACCCGCGCGAGGTCCTCGTCTCCCGCCGGGCCGCGGACACCACCCGCGCCCGCGAGGTGCTCGGGTTCGAGCCGACCATCACGGTCGAGGAGGGCATGACCAACCTGGTGAAGCGGTCGATGGCGTGAGCGCCGGCGCCGGCGCGGACAGCAGCCACGGCTTCCCGCCGAACCCGTACAACGCCCACGCCTGGGTGATCGGGGAGCCGGCCATCGGCGCCGGCACCTGGATCGGCGCGTTCACGGTGATCGACGGCTCGGGCGGCCTGACCATCGGCGAGGGTTGCGACATCTCCTGCGGGGCGCAGATCTACAGCCACTCCTCGGTCCGGCGCTGCGTCTCGGGCCGCCGGTTCACCGAGGTCGAGCGGCAGCCGACCCGGATCGGCGACCGGGTCTTCGTCGGCGCGAACGCCGTCGTCAACATGGGTGTGACGATCGGCGACGAGGCGGTGGTCGCCGCCGGTGCCGTCGTGACCCGTGACGTACCGGCGCGTTCCGTGGTCGCCGGGGTGCCCGCGCGCCCGGTCGCCCGCGTCGAGCTCGACGGCAGCCACGTCGAGTTCGCCACCACCACGGACGGCGGCCGCTGATGCGCATCGCGGTCGTCAACAACTTCTACCCGCCGCGCGTGGGGGGCAGCTCGCACCTGTCCGACGCGCTCGCCCGGGGGTACGCCCGCGCCGGACACGACGTGCTGGTGCTGACCGCGGCCTTCCAGGACGCCCCTGCCGAGGAGGAGCTCGAGCCGCGGCTGCGCGTCGTGCGCCTGCCCGCGGCCGCCCTGCCCCAGACGCGCCTCTCGGTCAGCTTCGACCTGGCGTTCACCGTGCGGCCGTCGCTGCGCCGGCGGATCGCCGCACTGCTCGGCGACTTCCGGCCGGACGTCGTGCACCAGCACGGCCAGTTCTTCGACCTCACCTGGGCCACCGGCCTGTGGGCCCGCCAGCACGGCGTCCCGACCCTGCTGTCGGTGCACACGCGGCTGGAGAACCCGAAGGCGCACTACCACGGCGTCTTCCGCTCCCTGGACCGCCTGCTCGTCGCACCGATCCTGCGCCGCTACCGCCCGCGCGTGGTCGTGATGGACGTGCAGATGGACGAGTACATCAAGGCGCGGTACGCCGGCGCGTACTCGGGGCTGGAGTACATCCCGGTCGGCGTCGACCCCGGCCGCATGGTCGGTGGTGACGGCGAGGCCGTGCGCACCCGGCTCGGCGTGGGCAGTGCCCCCCTGGTCGTCTCGCTCGGCCACGTGATCCCGCTGCGCGACCGGGTGACGCTGGTCGAGGCGATGCCCAAGGTGCTGGCCGAGTTCCCCGACGCCCGGCTGGTCGTCGTCGGCCACGTCTACTACGACGTCTTCCAGCAGCGAGCCCGCGAGCTCGGCGTCGAGGCGGTCGTGCTGTCGGTCGGCGCGGTGCCGAAGGACGAGGTGCCCGACTACCTGGCCGCGGCGGCCGTCGAGGCGCACGACCTGCAGGGCTACGGCATGGGCACCGCGACCCTGGAGAGCATGGCCGCGGGCGTGCCGGTCGTCGTCGCGGTCCGCCCCGACAACTTCCCGGGCATCGAGCTGACCAGCGGTGTGCAGTGCCTGCTGGTGCCGCTGGACTCCCCGGAGTCGGTCGCGGACGCGGTGATCCGGATGTTGCGCGATCCCGATGCGGCAGGGCGGGTCGGGGCCGCCGGGCGCGACCTCGTCCGGGAGCACTTCGCGATGGACGTCGTGCTCCGCCAGCACCTCGAGGTGCTCAGCGACCTCGTCGCGGCCGCGCCGACGGCACCGACCTCCTGATCGCCTGAACGCCTGAAGCGCGGGGTCAGGACGCCGCGGCGTTCTCCCGGATCCGCTCGACCACCTGGTGCGCGGGCAGGATGCGTGACCGCTCCTGCGCCACGTCGGCCTGGCCGGTGACCAGGTCGACGAAGCGGTCGAGCTGGGCGGCCAGCGGCTCGCGCGAGGAGACCAGCGCGGGGATCTCGATGATCGTCTGCTGCTTGTAGCCCAGTCCGTCCGGGCTGGACTCGTTCAGGACGTGCCGGTAGATCGTCACCGCGTTGCGCAGCATGTCGACCTCGATCAGCCGGTTCGTCTCCGCGATCGCGAACTCCCGCACCTTGCGCTGGCTCAGCCGGCTGGCCGAGATGTTGGCCACCATGCCGTCCGGGAAGCCGAGGATCGCCTCCGCCACGTCCTCGGACCCGCGCTCGGACTCCGGGTGCAGGTACCCGAACGAGCCGCGGACCGCGGTCGGCAGGTCCCCGGCCATGGCCAGCGTGATGTCGACGTCGTGGATCAGCAGGTCGGAGGCCACACCGGTGCGGATCCGGGCGACGTACGGCGAGTGCCGGGTCGCCGTCACGTGCCGCGGCTCCTCGACGACGTCCAGCGCCGTCATGATCGCCGGGTTGAACCGCTCGAGCAGGCCGCACATCAGGGGCACGTCGAGCTTCTCGGAGAGCTGGACCAGGTCCTCGGCGTCCGGCAGCCGGTCGGCCAGCGGCTTCTCCATGAGCATCGGGAGCCGGCGCTCGAGCACCATCCGGCCGAGCTCGTGGTGCGCACCGGTCGCGGCGGCGACGATCACCGCGTCGATCCCGTCCACGCCGTCCAGGTCCGCGCGCCAGCGGGCGCCGAACCGCTCGGCCACCGGCTCGCCGTTGTCCCGGTTCGAGTCGACGACGTAGGCCAGCTCGACCCGATCGGACTGGGAGGCGACGCGGGCGTGCAGGGACCCCATGGAGCCGGTGCCGACGACGGCCAGTCGCAGTGGTGCCGCCATGCTCAGGCCTTCATCAGGTCGCGGACCGTGGCGACCACGGTGTCGACGTCGTCGGCGGACAGGCCGGGATGCACGGGCAGCGAGATGCAGCTGCTGGTGACGGATGCGGCGACCGGCACGTCGGACGCCCTCACCCGCGGGTCGTCGCGGTAGCAGTCGTAGTCGAAGACCAGCTTCGGGTAGTACACGCCGGAGCCCACCCCGCGCTCCCCCAGCCGCGTGACGAGCTCGTCGCGGCTGAGCGGGGCGTCCTCGGTGACCAGCGCCGTGAACTGGTGCCACACGTGACCGCGACCGGGCAGCTGCCGCGGCACCTGAAGGCCGGGGACGTCGGACAGGCCGGCGATCAGCCGGTCGGCGTTGGCCCGGCGGGCGCCCGTCGTCCGGTCGAGCTGCGCGAGCTGCGGCAGGGCCAGTGCCGCCTGCAGGTCGGTCAGCCGGTAGTTGTGACCGGCGACCTCGTAGACGTACCGCTCGCGCATCCCCTGGTTGCGCAGGACGCGCAGCCGGTCGGCGAGGGCGTCGTCGTCGGTGGTGATCATCCCGCCCTCACCGGTCGTGACGTTCTTCGTGCCGTAGAAGGAGAAGCAGCCGAGGCCGAACGAGCCGGCCCCCCGGCCCTCGATCGTCGCGGCGTGCGCCTGCGCGGCGTCCTCCACCAGGCTCAGCCCGTGGCGCTCGGCCAGCGGCGCCAGCGCGGTCATGTCGGCGCACTGGCCGTAGAGGTGCACCGGCATGAGCACCTTGGTGCGGGGGCCGACGGCGGCCTCGACGGCGGCCGGGTCGAGGCAGAAGTCCTCGGTCCGGATGTCGGCGAAGACCGCGGTCGCGCCCGCCTCGAGGATGGCGTTGAGCGTCGCGACGAAGGTGAACGGGCTGGTCAGGACCTCGTCGCCGGGCTCCAGGTCGAGCACCTGCAGCGCAGCGACCAGGGCCGTCGTGCCGTTGTTCACCGCGACGGCGTGGCGCACACCGACCAGCTCGGCGAAGGTCTCCTCGAAGCGCCGGACCGTCGGCCCTTGCGCCAGCATTCCCGAGCGCAACACCTCCAGCACGGCCTCCTCGGTCCCCTCGGGGATCTGGACGGACGAGATGGGAATCATGCGGTTGAGCTCCGAGCTGCGGGACGGCAAAGTCCCCCGATGTTAGCGTCGCTGGCCATGAACTCCGTCCACCCGAGTGCCGTCGTCGACGAGGGCGTGGTGCTCGGCGAGGGCAACGTCATCGGCCCGTACGCCGTGATCCTGGGGCCCGCGACCATCGGCGACGGCAACTGGTTCGGTCCGCATGTGGTGATCGGCACACCGGCCGAGATCCGCGGCATCGACCACGGCGCGCAGGTGCCCGGAGCGCAGGTCGGCACGGGCGTGCGGATCGGCAGCCGCAACGTCCTGCGGGAGTACACCACCGTCCACCAGGGGCACTACGACGTCACGCAGGTGGGCGACGACTGCTACCTGATGAACAAGGTCTACATCGGCCACGACAACGACATCGGCGACGGCGTGACCATGGCGTCGAGCGCGACCCTGGGCGGCCACATCCACGTCGGGCCGGGAGCGAACCTCGGCATGGGCGTGATCGTCCACCAGCGCCGCGTCGTCGGCCCGGGCGCGATGGTGGGGATGGGCGCCGTGGTGACGCGCGACGTGCCGCCGTACGCGATGGCCTACGGCAACCCGTGCCGGGTCCGCGGCGCCAACCAGGTCGGCATGCGGCGGGCCGGTGTGGACGACGAGACCATCGCCGAGCTGGACCGGGCCTACGCGGGGGGCCGCCCGGCGCACGACGTGCGCGTCGCGGACGAGGCGGCCGTCCGCCAGGCGTGGGCCTGGTGGCAGCGGCACGCGGGCGCCCATGAGTGAGACGCCCTCGGGTCCGGCGCCTCGCTACCGCGCCGGCCGGTGGGAAGGTGCGGGCGGGGTTTCGGGCGCGGGTGGTGGGGTTGGCGCGTCCGGTGGTGGCGGTGCTGGTGTTCGCCGCGATCGGCTACGCCATCGCCACCGAGTGGAGCGGGGTCCGCGGCGCCCTGCACACCCTGGACTGGCAGTCCGTGGCCCTGTCCTTCGCCGCCGTCCTGGCCGGCACCATCACCAGCCTGCTGGCCTGGCGCTCCCTCCTGGCCAGCGAAGGACACCCCCTCCCCATCACCACCGCCGCCCGGATCTTCTTCGTCGGCCAACTCGGCAAATACCTACCCGGCAGCGTCTTTTCCATCGTCCTGCAAATGGAACTCGGCAAACGCGCCGGCGTCCCCCGCGCCCGCGCCTTCACCACCTCCCTGGCCTGGGTCGGACTATCCCTGTCCACCGGACTGTGCGTCGGCCTGATCGGCATCCCCGTCCTGGCCTCCACCGGCGACCACAAAGCCTGGGCCCTGCTCGCCGCCCTGCCCATCGCCGTCACCGCATCCACACCCCCCGTCCTGACCCGCCTGGTCAACCTCCTGCTCCACCTCCTGCGCAAACCACCCCTCCCCCGACCCCTGACCTGGACCGGCGTCGCCCGCGCCGCCGCCTACCTGACCGCCACCTGGACCCTGTTCGGCCTGCACCTATGGCTCCTGGCCAACGCCCTGGGCGCCCCCGGCTGGAACGGCATCACCCGCTGCATCGGCGGCTTCGCCCTCGCCATGGCCGCCGGCGTCCTGTTCATCATCGTCCCCTCCGGCGCCGGCGTCCGCGAAGCCATCATCGTCGCCGCCCTCACCCCCGTCATGAGCACCGGCCAAGCCCTCGGCATCGCCGTGGTCTCCCGCGCCCTGTTCATCGCCGCCGACGTCACCACCGCCGCCACCGCCGCCACCTCAGCCCTCCGCCAACTCCACCGCACCCCCACCCCCCAACGGTCAGGCGACGGCGCGATGCAGCGCGACGATCCCGCCGGAGAGGTTCCGCCACTCCACGTGGCCCCAGCCCGCGGCGCCGATCTGCGCGGACAGTGACCGCTGGTCCGGCCAGGCCTGGATCGACTCCGCGAGGTAGACGTAGGACTCCGGGTTCGAGCTGACCCGCCGGGCCACCACCGGGAGCGCCCGCATGAGGTACTCGACGTACACCGTGCGGAACGGCTTCCAGACGGGGTGAGAGAACTCACAGACGACCAGCCGCCCCCCGGGACGGGTGACCCGGTGCAGCTCACGGAGTGCGGCGTCGACATCGACGACGTTCCGTAGGCCGAACGACATCGTGACCGCGTCGAAAGCGTTGTCCCGGAAGGGAAGCCGGGTGGCGTCGGCCGCCGTGAACCCGAGGTCGCGGCGACGGCTCTTCCCGACGCGCAGCATGCCCAGGCTGAAGTCGGCCGGCACGACGTGCACGCCCGCCCGGTCGAACGGCTCGCTGCTGGTGCCCGTCCCCGCGGCCAGGTCGAGGACGACCTGGCCGGGCCGGGCGTCGACGGCCCGGATGACGGCCCGGCGCCAGCGGCGGTCCTGGCCGAGCGAGAGCACGTCGTTGGTCAGGTCGTACCGTGCCGCCACCCCGTCGAACATCGCCGCGACGTCGGACGGCGCCTTGTCCAGGCTCGCGCGGTTCATGCCCGCATCCTCCCAGGCCACCCCTGCGGGCGGGACTCCGTCCGGCCACTTAGGCTGGGTCGTCGTGAGCTCCGAGCCGCTGCCGCGCAGCGCCGCCCGCGGTGCCGCAGCCCCGCTCGTGGCGCGCACCGTGCCGATCGACGACCCCGGACCGCTCGTCGAGCTGCTGCCCGGCACCGGTGCGGACCTGTCCTGGGTACGCCGCGGCGAGGGTCTCGTCGGCTGGGGCCAGGCCGCCTCCTGCGACACCGCAGGCTCGGACCGGTTCGCCGACGCGCAGGCCTGGTGGAACGACGTCACGGCCACGGCCGTCGTCCGCGACGAGGTGCGGCTGCCCGGCACGGGGCCGGTCGCCTTCGGCTCGTTCTCCTTCGACGCGACGTCCGCCCGCGGCGGCCGGCTCGTGGTGCCGGAGGTCGTCGTGGGGCACCGCGGCGGCCGGTGGTGGCTCACCTCGATCAGCACGGCCGGGGAGTCGTTCACCTCGCTGCCCGCCCTCACCGCACCGCAACCGGCCACCCCTCCGGCCGGCCCGGTCGGCGTCCGGTACGCCGACGGTGCGATCTCCCCGGCCGAGTGGGAGAGCGCCGTAGCCCTTGCGGTGCAACGGATCTCGCGCGGACAGCTCGACAAGGTGGTGCTCGCCCGCGACCTGGAGGCGCGCGCGGCCGAGCCGGTCGACCCGCGGTGGCTGGTGACCCGGCTGGCCCGCAACTACCCGGGAACCTGGGTGTACGCCGTCGACGGCCTGGTGGGTGCGACGCCGGAGCTGCTCTGCCGTCTGGAGCGCGGGCTGGTCACCTCCCGCGTGCTGGCCGGGACGATCCGCCGCACCGGGGACGACGACCACGACCTGGCGCTGGCCGGGTCGCTGGCCCGGTCGAGCAAGGACCTCGAGGAGCACGAGTACGCCGCGGCGTCGGTCGCCCGGTCCCTCGCCCCGCACTGCTCGTCCCTGAACCTGCCCGAGTCGCCGTTCGTCCTGCACCTGCCGAACGTCATGCACCTGGCCACGGACATCGCCGGTGTGGTGTCCGACGGCTCGTCGTCGCTCCAGCTGGCCGAGGCGCTGCACCCGTCGGCCGCCGTCTGCGGCACGCCGACCGAGGTGGCCCGCCAGGTGATCCTCGAGCTGGAGGGCATGGACCGCGGGCGGTACGCCGGGCCGGTCGGATGGCTCGACGCCTCCGGCGACGGCGAGTGGGGGATCGCCCTGCGCTGCGCGGAGATCGACCCGGACGACCCGGCCCGGCTGCGGCTGTTCGCCGGGTGCGGCATCGTCGCGGGATCGCTGCCCGAGGCCGAGCTGGCCGAGGCCGACGCCAAGCTGGTGCCGATGCGGGACGCCCTGGCCGGCTCCTGAGCCCGGCCCGAGACCGGCCCGAGACCGGCCCGCTCAGGGCGCGAGAACCGCCCGTACGGCGCGGTCCACCGCCTCGTGCAGCGCTCGCAGGTCCTCCCGGTCGGTCCGCACCTCGACCACGGACAGGCCGTCCGGCAGCTGTCCGAGGCGTTCGCGCAGCCCGGCGGCCGACGACACCGCGGCGTGGGGGACACCGAGGCCGGCGCAGACCAGGGACAGGTCGGCCTCCTGGGGCGTGCCGAACAGCCGCTCGAACCGCGCCGCCGCCGCCGCGTCCCGCTCTCCGTCCGCGCCCGGCTCCAAGAGCGAGAAGATGCCGCCGCCGCCGTCGTTCAGCACGACGACCGTCAGGTCGGGCCGCCGCTCCACCGGTCCCAGCACGAGCGCGCCGAGGTCGTGCAGGAGTGCGACGTCGCCCACGAGGACCCGCGTCGGGAGGCGCGAGGCGAGGGCGATGCCCGATGCCGTCGACACCGTGCCGTCGATGCCGGACAACCCGCGGTTGGCGTGGACCAGACCGAGCCCCGTGGGCCAGGCCCAGGGCCTCGCGGCCAGGTCCGCGTCGCGGACCGCGTTGGAGGCGGCGAGCACGAGCGGAGTCGTGGCTCCGGTCGCGGCCGCGACCTCGCGGGCGACCAGCGGCCCGCTCAGCACCGGCCAGCCGTCCAGCACCCGGTCCAGGGCGGCCGCCGCGGTCCGGCCGGCATCCAGCCACTGCCGGCACCACGCGTCGGGCTCGTTCCGGCCCTCGGCGGCCCGCGGCTGCCCGGTCGCGCCCGGACCATCGGCCCAGGCCAGCACGGCGGTCAGGGGGACCGGGTGCACGTCCGCCCGCTCCGGTCCGGGCTCGCCGTCGGGCCCGGTCACCCGGACGACGCGAACCTCGGGCCGGGCCAGCAGCCGGGTCACCGGGCGGGACAGCGTCGGGCGCCCGAAGACCAGCACCTGGTCGACCCGGGCGCCGAGGTCCGGGTGGTCGAGCAGCAGGCGGTAGGGCCCCACCGCGCGCGGCCCGGACCGGGCGCCCGACGTGGGCTCGGCGAGCAGCGGCAGGCCGAGCGCCTCGGCCACCTCGCGGGCCCCCGGCCCGGCCCGGTCACCGGCGAGCACCACAGTGCCCGCCGTCACCTCGAGCTCTGCTCCCCGAGCCTCGCGCTGCTCCAGGTCTGACGGTGATCCGGGCCTGGAACCTGCGTCATCACCGTCGGCCGGGGAGTACGGAGCGGTGGGCGCCGGCGGGGCCGCGGCGAACTCTCCGGGCCAGACCTCGTCCCCGGCGCCCGGGACCAGGGGGTCGTCGAACCCGAGGTTGAGGTGCACCGGACCGGAGCGCCCGGTTCGACCCATGGCCGCCGCGACCGCCGCCTGCGCCGCAGCGGTCCAGGCGGCTGCGCCGTCGTCGGCCGCGAGGTCCGCCGTCAGCCGGGTCGCGGGACCGAACAGGCCGGCCTGCAGGTCGGACGTCTGGTTGGCCCACGTGCCGCGCAGCCGGGCGGGCCGGTCGGCGGCGAGGACCAGGAGCGGCACCCCGGCGTGGTGCGCCTCCAGGACCGCCGGCAGCAGGTTGGCGACCGCCGTGCCCGACGTCGTCACCACCGCGGCGGGCACACCCGTCGCGCGGCCCATGCCGAGCGCGGTGAACCCCGCCACGCGCTCGTCGTGGCGCACGTGCAGCTCGAGCCCACCGGTGGCGGCCAGGTCGTGCACCGCATAGGCCAGCGGCGCCGACCGAGAGCCGGGGCAGAGCACGACCTGGCGAACGCCGGACGCGGCCAGGGCAGCGACCAGCCGGCGGGCCAGCTCGGTGGCGGACGGCGTCACGGCGCGGTCCCGTGCCGATCGCTCATCACCACGGCGATTCCGTTGCGCTGCAACAGGTTCAGCAGGTCGGGCGGGAACACCTGATCCTCCGTGGTGGCCAGCTCCTGGGCCGTCCACCAGCGCAGCTCGGTCAACGCACGGCGCTCCAGCTCGTCCCAGCGCGAGGTGTCCAACGGCCCCACGCCGTCCACCCGGGCCAGGAAGAACGTCTCCGCCTGCTCCAGGCTGCGCCCGTCCAGCTCGAAGACGGCCACCCGCTCCAGCACCACCGGCCCGAGGTCGCCGACCCGCAGCCCGGTCTCCTCGAACACCTCGCGCCGCGCGGCGTCCGGCACCGTCTCCCCCGCGTTCACGCCCCCGCCGGGCGTGATCCACCACGCCGGGCGGTCCGGCCGTGCGGGGTCGCGCCCGTGGACGAGCAGCACCCGGTCCTGGTCGTCGACGAGGACCACCCGCGCGGCCACCCGCCGGGTCCGGCCGACCGCGGTCATCGCCCACCCGCCGGCGCCAGCACGCGGTACGCCCGCTGCATCCGGGCCCGCCACCAGGCCTGCCGTTCGGACGGGGCGGCGAGCGCCCGCAGCCGGTCGGGGTCGGCGACCGCGCGACGTACGGGGATGGACCCGGACACGGGCAGCAGGGGGTCCTCCGCGACGTCCCGCTCGAACAGTCCGACGGTGGCCAGCCCGCAGTCGAACGGCAGCTCGGGCAGGGCGGCGGCCAGGGCGAGCCCGGCGCCGATGCCGACCGAGGAGTCGAGGGCGGAGGAGACCACGACGGGCAGGCCGTGCTGGCGGCCCAGCTGCTCGGCGACCGCGAGCGCCGGCCGCACGCCGCCCAGGGGCGCGACCTTGACGATGACCACGTCGGCCGCTCCGGACACCGCGACGCGGAGCGGGTCCTCGGCCTTGCGCACGGACTCGTCGGCCGCGACCCGGATGTCGTGCCCGGACCGGGCCAGCCCGACCCGCAGCCGGGCCAGCTCCTCGATGCCCGCGCAGGGCTGCTCGGCGTACTCGAAGGTCGCGGAGCCGGCGGCCGCGGCCAGCCGGGGCAGCGCGTCCATGGCGTCCTCCACCGACCAGCCGCCGTTCGCGTCCACCCGCACGCGCGCGCCGGTCCCGCCGAGAGCGTCGACCGTCGCCGACACGCGCGCGATGTCATCTGTGACCGTCTGGCCGGCCTCGGCCACCTTGATCTTGGCCGTGCGGGCCCCCGGGAAGCGGGCCAGCACCCCGGCGACCTCAGCGGCCGACACCGCCGGGACGGTCGCGTTGACCGGCACCGCCTCGCGGACGGGCGCCGGCCACGAGCCCCAACCACCCTCCACGGCCGCGGCCAGCCACCGGGCGGCCTCGTCGTCGCCGTACTCGACGAACGCACCGAACTCGCCCCAGCCCCGGGGGCCTTCCAGCAGCAGCACCTCACGCTCCAGCAGTCCGCGGAACCGCACCCGCATCGGAAGCCGGACGACGTACGCCGCGTCCTGGAGCTCCTCGAGCGGCGGGAGGTCGTCCGGGACAACGGGCATGCGGCCTATCCTCGCCGACGTGACGTCGAACGAGGTGTCGGGCATCTTCGCGCCGCAGGACTGGCGCGCGGTCGAGGGGTTCGGCGACCTGACCGACCTGACCTACCACCGGTGCGTGCGCCCGGGTCCGGCCGGCGGCACGGTGCGGATCGCGTTCGACCGGCCGGAGGTGCGCAACGCGTTCCGCCCCCACACGGTCGACGAGCTCTACCGGGCGCTGGACCACGCCCGCCGCACGCCCGACGTCGGTGTCGTGCTGCTGACCGGCAACGGCCCGAGCCCGAAGGACGGCGGCTGGGCCTTCTGCTCCGGGGGCGACCAGCGGATCCGCGGACGCAGCGGGTACCAGTACGCCGAGGGCGAGACCGCCGACACGGTGGACGCCGCCCGGGCCGCGGTCGAGGGCGGCCGGCTGCACATCCTGGAGGTGCAGCGGCTGATCCGCACGATGCCCAAGGTCGTCGTGGCCGTCGTCCCGGGCTGGGCGGCGGGCGGCGGCCACAGCCTGCACGTCGTGTGCGACCTCACCATCGCCAGCCGGCAGCACGCCCGTTTCAAGCAGACCGACGCCGACGTGGGCAGCTTCGACGCCGGCTACGGCTCGGCCTACCTCGCCCGGATGGTCGGGCAGAAGCGGGCCCGGGAGATCTTCTTCCTCGGCCGCGCGTACGACGCCGAGGCCATGGCCGCCATGGGCGCGGTGAACCTGGTCGCCGACCACGAGGACCTGGAATCCGTTGCACTGCAAGTGGCTTCGGAGATCAACGGCAAGAGCCCCACGGCCCAGCGGATGCTGAAGTTCGCGTTCAACCTGGTGGACGACGGGCTCATGGGTCAGCAGGTGTTCGCCGGTGAGGCCACACGTCTGGCGTACATGACCGACGAGGCGGTCGAGGGGCGCGACGCGTTCCTGGAGAAGCGCCCGCCGGACTGGACTGCGTTCCCGCACTACTACTGACCGCAGATCTCTGACTAAGGTCAGGGGATGGACGACGGCCTGGCCCAGGTCCGCAGCTTCAACCGCACGGTCACCCAGCGCGTCGGCGCCCTGGAGGAGGCCTACCTGGCCCGGAGCCGGCCGCTCGGCCAGGCCCGGCTGCTGTGGGAGATCGGCCCGCAGGGTCGGGACCTTCGCGCGCTGCGCGCCGATCTCGGCCTGGACTCCGGCTACCTCAGCCGGCTGCTCCGCAGCCTCCAGGACGACGGCCTGGTCCAGGTCGGCCCCAGCCCCGCGGACGGGCGGGTGCGCACCGCGCGGCTCACCCGGACCGGCCGTCGCGAGCGCGCCCTGCTCGACCGGCGCTCGGACCAGCTGGCCGCGTCGGTCCTGGCGCCGCTCACCGAGCGGCAGCGCGAGCGCCTGGTCGGCGCCATGGCCGAGGTCGAGCGGCTCCTGCTCGCCTCGATGGTGCACATCTCGGTCCGCGACCCCCGCGAGCCGGAGGCCCAGACCTGCCTGCAGGCGTACGTCGCCGAGCTGCAGCGCCGCTTCGCCGGCGGCTTCGACCCGGCCCACAGCAACCCGGCTACCGACGCGGACCTGACCGCACCCTCGGGTCTGTTCCTCGTCGCCGCCCTCGGATCCGAGCCGGTCGGCTGCGCCGGGCTGCGCCTGCACGGGAACCGGCCGGCCGAGGTCAAGCGGATGTGGGTGTCCCCGCGGCTGCGGGGCGTCGGGCTGGGCCGGCGCCTGCTCGCGGAGGTCGAGGCGCGCGCCGCCGAGCACGGCGTCCGGGTCCTGCACCTGGAGACCAACAGCGCACTGTCCGAGGCCGTGCACCTCTACCGCACCGCCGGCTACGAGGAGGTCCCGGCGTTCAACGACGAGCGGTTCGCGGACCACTGGTTCGAGAAGGCGCTCTTGCCGTCCGGCGTCGGATGGCCGAGGCTCCCCGCATGAGCGAGGAGCGGGCGGCCACGCCCTGCCGGCGGGTCAGTGACGACGAGCTCACCCCGAGCGACCCGACGCCCGGCATGGCCCGGCGGCTCGGCCTGCGCACCGAGTCGATGTGGTCCGGCACGGTCGACACCGAGCCGGGCAGCATCACCGGCTGGCACCACCACGGCGAGCACGACACGACGCTGTACGTCGTGAGCGGCCGGTTCCGGCTGGAGTCCGGGCCGGGCGGGCGCGACGTGGTGGAGGGCGGTCCGGGTGACTTCCTGCACGTGCCCGCGGGTGCGGTCCACCGCGAGTCGAACCCGGGCGACTCCCCCTCGCGGGCCGTCGTGGTGCGCTGCGGGAGCGGCGAGCCGACCACGAACGTCGACGGCCCCGCGCAGCGCTAGGCCCGGGCCCGGGCCGCGGCCCAGGCGTTGTCGACGACGGACAGGCCGACGTAGGCGCCCATCAGCAGCACGGTGACCTGGAGCGGCACCAGCCAGGCGGAGGCGGCCACGACCAGGACACCCCACCCCTTGGCCAGGTTGCGCCACTCGAGCGAGAACCCCTCACCGGCCCGGCGGTGCAGCTCGGCCAGCACCACGAGGAAGACCGTCACGGGCACGGCCACCGCGTACGCCGCACCGACGGCCGGCACGGAAGACCGCCCGTCGAGCACGGCGGCCACCACCGACAGCCCCGAGCCCAGAGCGGCGACGGCGGCGAAGATCGGGAGGTGGCCGTAGCCCCAGATCCACGAGTTCCGTGGCGTGACAACGATCTCCGCGCCCTCCGGCGTGTCGAAGTAGGTCCACCAGATGCCGAACAGCAGGAGCATCGCACCGATCCCGCCGAAAACGTTGTCCCATGACAACGTGCTGGCCTTGGCCGCGACCATCGTGGACAGCACGGACTCCCCGAGGACGATCAGGGTGAACTCGCCGTACCGCTCGGCGATGTGCTCGGGATGCCATGGGGTCATCGAGCCGCCGCGCTCGGCGACGAGCGGGACGACCAGCTCGCAGGCGACGAGGACCAGGAAGGACGGCAGCGCCCAGCTGGAGGGCAGCGCCAGCCGGGCCACCCAGCCGATCTGGGTCAGGACCAGCCCCGCGGCGTACCGCTGCGCGACCCGGCGGCGCGGGGGGTCGCCCGCGGCCGCCCGCAGCCACTGCACGGTCATCGGGATCCGCATGATGACGTAGCCGACCGTGATCCGGGTGAAGCTCTCGTCGGCGAACACCTGGTCGACGCCGGTGGCCAGCACGAGCACCCCGGCCATCTGGACCAGGGTCAGCAGCCGATAGAGCACGTCGTCGCGGTCGTACGCCGACGCGAACCAGCTGAAGTTCATCCACGCCCACCAGATGGCGAAGAAGACCGACAGGTAGCTCAGCAGCCCGTGACCCACCCGCCCCGAGGCCAGCGACCCCTCCAGCTCGGCCGCCGCCTGGCCGACGGCCACCACGAAGCAGAGGTCGAACAGCAGCTCCAGCGGCGTGGAGGAGCGGTGCTCCTCGCCCGGGTCCCGCGGCGGCATCGGCCAGGCCAGGACGCGCGACCACGCGCGCACCGGCAGGCCATCGCTCACCGCCATACCCTGGCACGCGTGACCCGGCGTCCGGTGGTGCTGCTGCCCGTCCCGTCCGGACCCGCCGCGGCACAGGTCCTCCCGGCCCTGGCCGCCGCCCTGCGGGGAGAGGGCCCGGCGCTGCAGCCCGTGCCCGAGGATGCGAGCGGTGCAGGCCGGGCGGCCGGCGCCCTGCAGCCGGCCGAGGACGACCCCGCCGACCCCACCGCTCTCGTGGTCTCGACGTCCGGCTCGACCGGTGAGCCCAAGGGCGCGCTGCTCCCGGTGAGCGCGCTGGCCGCGTCGTCGGACGGCACGCAGGAGCGGCTCGGGGGCGCCGGCACCTGGTTGCTCGCCCTCCCCGCACAGCACATCGCGGGCCTGCAGGTGCTGCTCCGCTCGGTGGCCGCGGGCACGGTCCCCCAGATCATGGACCTGCGAACCGGCTTCTCCCCCAACGGTTTCACCGCCGCATCGGCTGACCTTCTCGCTCGTCCGGGCGTGCAGCGCAGGTACGTCTCGCTCGTCCCCACCCAGCTCACCCGGCTGCTCGACGCCGGTGGTGAGCCGCTCGCCGCTCTCACGTCGTACGACGCCGTGCTCGTCGGCGGTGCGGCCACCGCACCCGCCACCGTGAGCCGGGCCCGGGCCGCGGGTGTGGCCGTCGTCACGACGTACGGGATGAGCGAGACCTGCGGCGGCTGCGTGTACGACGGCCGGCCGCTCACCGGCGTGCGCTGGCGCACCGACGCCGAGGGCCGGGTGCGGCTCGGGGGTCCGGTCGTCGCTCGTGGCTACCGTGACCGCCCCGCGCATCCGGCGTTCTCCACCGACCCCGACGGCACCCGCTGGTTCGCCACCGACGACGTCGGCGAGGCGGGGCCCGACGGCGCCCTGCGCATCCTCGGCCGCCTCGACGACGTCATCGTGACCGGCGGGCTCAAGGTCGCCCCCTCGCTGGTGGAGAGCGCGCTGAGCGACCACCCCGGCGTCCGCGAGGTCGTGGTCGTCGGCGTGCCGGACCGCGAGTGGGGCGAGCGCGTCGTCGCGGTCGTGGTCCCCGGCGCCACCGGCCCCGGGGGCGGGCTCCCCGACCTGCCCGCGATGCAGCGGTCGGTCGCCGAGCGGGTGGCGCCGTACGCCGCGCCGCGCGAGCTGGTCCTGCTCGAGCGGATCCCGCTGATCGGTCCGGGCAAGCCGGACCGCGCGGCCCTGCGCGCGCTCGCCGCCCGCGAGGGCCCAACGCCCCCTGGTGACCAGGATGAGCCCCCGGCCGTCAGGGGCTGACCCCCGGGACGGCAGGATGGCCGTCATGGCGAGCGCGGCACAGTGGCTCGAGGGTGCCCGCCCGCGGACCCTTCCGGCGGCGGTCTCACCGGTGCTCGTCGGCACCGGCGCGGCGGCCGCCCTCGACGGCTTCGGGTGGGTGCGGGCCGTGCTGGCCCTGGGCGTCGCGCTCGCCCTGCAGGTCGGCGTCAACTACGCCAACGACTACTCGGACGGGGTCCGGGGGACCGACGCCGACCGGGTCGGCCCGTTGCGGCTGACCGGCTCCGGGGCGGCCCGCCCCGGCCAGGTGAAGGCGGCCGCGTTCGCGTCGTTCGGCGTGGCCGGTGTCGTGGGGCTGGTCCTCGTGGCGCTCAGCGGCCACTGGTGGCTGCTGGCCGTCGGGGCGCTCAGCGTCGCCGCCGCCTGGTTCTACACGGGCGGGAAGAACCCCTACGGCTACAACGGTTTCGGCGAGCTGTTCGTCTTCGTCTTCTTCGGGCTGGTGGCCGTTCTCGGCACGACGTACACCCAGGCCGACCGGATCTCGCGCGCGGCGGTCGCCGGCGCCTGTGCCGTCGGTGCGCTCGCGTGCGCGCTGCTGGTCGCGAACAACCTCAGGGACATCCCGACCGATGCGACCACCGGGAAGCGCACCCTGGCCGTCCGCCTCGGCGACCGGAACACCCGCCGCCTGTACGTCGCACTGCTGGCCGCCGCCTTCGTGCTCGTCCTGGTCGCCGCGCCCGGGCACCCGGCGGCCCTGGTCGCGCTGCTCGCGGTCGGGCTGGCCGTCCGGCCCGTGCGGCTGGTGCGCTCGGGCGCGACCGGCCGGGAGCTGGTCGCGGTGCTGAAGGACACCGGGCGGCTCGAGCTGGGGTTCGCCCTGCTGCTCGCCGTCGGCCTGACGGCCTGAGCAGCCCGAGCGGTCCCTAGGAGTCGGCGCCGTTGGCCGGGTCGTGGCCGCGGGTGCGAACGGCCTCGTCCAGCGCGTCCTCGACGGCCTCGTCGGAGTCCGGCTCCTGCGGCGCCGGCATCCGGGCCGAGACGCGGGCGGCCAGCCGGGCCGACATCTCCTCGCGCGGCCCGCGGAGCACGACGAGGGACAGGGCGAGCGAGGAGGCGGCCGCCAGGACGATCATCGCGACGACCGGCAGACCCGTGGCCTCGCGGATCAGCGCGAACACGAGCAGGCAGCCGAAGAACAGCAGGATCCGCAGCACCGAGTAACGCATCACGCTCACCGGACCAGGCTACGGGCACCTGGCGTGGGGTCGCGCCCCTGTCAGGCACCCCTCAGAAACCGTGCTTACACTCGCCAGATGAGGGCCCTGTTGGTACTGATCGCGATCGGACTGCTCGTCTACTCCGTGATCGACTGCAGCCGGACACCGGAGCAGGAGGTCCCCGGCGGCATCCCGCGCCCGGTCTGGCTCGTCCTCGTGATCGTCGTACCGATCCTCGGGCCCCTGCTGTGGATCTTCGCCTCGCGCTCGGACCAGGACTCCCCCCGTCGTGGCGACCGCCGCCCTCGCGGTCCCCGGCCCGGCGGCGGCGCGTCCAGCCGCCGGCCCACCCGGCCGCTCGGCCCGGACGACGACCCGGACTTCCTGCGCGGCATCTGACTCCGGCGCAGCCCCGGCCGTCCGGCCGTCAGCGCAGGCTCAGCTGACGCCCGCGTAGGAGTGCAGCCCGACGATCCAGATGTTGACCACCAGGAAGTTGAACAGCAGCGCCGCGAACCCGACCATCGCGATGTACGCCGCCTTGCGCGGCCCCCAGCCCCGGGTCGCGCGGGCGTGCAGGTACCCGGCGTAGATGACCCAGATGACGAACGACCAGACCTCCTTGGGGTCCCAGCCCCAGTAGTGGCCCCATGCGTTCTCGGCCCAGATCGCGCCGGCCACGATCGTGAACGTCCACAGCGGGAACGCGATCGCGTGCAGCCGGTACGCCGCCTGGTCCAGGTCGGCCGCGCTGGGCAGCGCCTGCATGAAGTTGGCCCCGACGTCCTGCCCGGCCGCCCGCCGCGTCTCGCGGGAGGCCTGCACGAGGTACAGCACGGTCGCCGAGAAGGCGAGCACGAGCAGGGCCGAGGAGATGAACGCGACGGTGACGTGGATGGCCAGCCAATAGCTCTTCAGCGCCGGCACCAGCTGCCCGGCCTGGGTGTAGAGGACCGTGACCGCCAGGCCGAGCGTCAGCAGGACCGGCCCGGTCACGAACAGCCCCAGGAACCGGAGGTCCTTGCGCAGGCAGGCGGCCAGGAAGACCGCGGTGACGACGCACGAGCCGGCGCAGGCGAACTCGTACATGTTGCCCCACGGCGGCCGGTCGACGGCCAGACCGCGGGCCAGCACCGCCGACGCGTGCAGCAGGAAGGCCAGCCAGGTGAGGGACATCGCGATGCCCGCGGCCCGGCGCGGGCCTCCCACCCCCGACCCGTCGGCGGCGACCGGCTCGGCAGCCGGCCCGCTGGCCAGCACCGAGTCCGTGGCGGCTGTCGCCTCGCCCCCGGCCGTGACCAGGACCCGTTCGCGCGCCGGCGACTTCAGCGCCGCGGCCGCCCGGCGGCCACTGACCGCGAGGTCGGTGGCGAAGGTGGCCATCGCGCCGGCGTACACCGTCATGGCGGAGTAGAGCAGCAGGTTGGAGTACCCAGCGAGGGTCTCGTTGACGCTCACACAGTTCCCTTCTCGAGCGTGGCCACGAGCTGGGCCCGTACGGCGTCGACCTCCTGCGCGAGGCCGGCGTCCTCACCGCGGGCCAGGCCGGCCACCCGGACCACCGTACGCCGCGGATCCGTCCCCGCCGCACCGGTCCCGGCCGGATCGAGCCGGACGAACACCCGCCGCCGCCGGACCGACAGCGACAGGACCAGTCCCGCGATGGCCAGCAGGGCGAAGACGAGGGCTCCGGTCTTGCCGGGGTCGTGGCGGACGGTGAGGCCGGCGTACCGCTGGACGCCGTCGAACGTCACGGACCCCTTCCCGCCGGCCAGCTTGACCGTCTGCCCGGGCTTGAGGATCAGCACCGGGCCGCCGGACGTCGTGATGAGCGGCGTCATCTTGTCGGTGTTGAGCTGGTACACCGAGGGCGTCGTGGCCAGCTGCAGGTCTCCCTCGTACGCCGACAGGATCAGCGTCGGGTTCCCCAGGTCGGGGAAGACCGACACCGGGCTGCCGGAGGCGTCGATCGAGGCGGTCGGCAGGAAGTAGCCGCGCAGGGCCAGCGGCTGCGGCCGGGCCGCGGTGGCCTTCACGACGCCCAGCGAGAGGTACTCGCTGTCCTGCGGCAGGAACGGCGTGGTCTGCGAGTAGACGACCCGCCCGGTGGAGTCGCGGACGGTGATCCGCGGGGCGTACCCGTTGCCCAGCAGGAAGACCTTGGTGCCCGAGACGCTCAGCGGGTGGTTGACCGACAGCGCCTCGCGCCGGACCTTGCCGTCGCCGGCCTGGACGTCGACGGTCGCGGCGAACTCGCTCGGCGCGCCCACCTCGCCGCTGGTCTGGAACTTCACGTCCATGCCGTCGACGTGCAGGGAGAACGGCGGCAGGTCGTCGGTGTTCACCCACGGGCCGACGTCGAGGGTGTTGAACGCGCCGGCCGCGTCGACCGTCGTCTCCCCGACCGGCACGATCACGTCGCCCCGCCAGCCCCACAGGTGCCCCGCGGCCACGGAGAGCAGGAGGCCGACGAGCGAGAGGTGGAAGGCGAGGTTGCCCAGCTCGCGCAGCTGGCCCCGCTCGGCGGCCACGGCCCGGCCGCCCTCCTGGACGGCGACCCGGTAGTGCCGTCGGCGCAGGACCGCGGCGACCCGGCGGGCCGGCTCCTCGTCGTCGGTGGCCGGGCCGCCCGGCGTCACCTCGGCGACCGCGCTCACCGGCAGCCGCTCCGGCCGTACCGGTGTCCGGGGCAGGGGCGCGCGCAGGGACGACAGCTGCTGGAACGTCCGCGGCACCAGGCAGCCGACCAGGGAGACGAACAGCAGCAGGTAGATCGCCGAGAACCACACCGAGCTGTAGACGCTGAACGCACCGACCCGCTCGAGCAACGGCCCCAGCGTCCGGTGCTGCTGCTGGTACACCGTGACCTTGCCCTCGTCGATGCCCACCTGCGGCAGGACCGAGCCCGGCACGGCGGCGACGGCGAGCAGCAGCAGGAGGAACAGCGCCGTGCGCATGCTGGTCAGCTGCCGCCAGAGCCACCGCACCGTTCCCCGGGCGCCCAGCCGGGGCAGCCGGACCGGCTGACCCGGGGCCGGCCGGGGGGCCTGCTCGGTGGGTGGCTCCTGGACCTGGGCCACGTCAGACCGCCGGGCTGTACGGCATCGCCCGCTGGACCTCGTGCACGAGCGAGGTCCACACCCCGGTCACGAGCATCACGCCCACGGCCACCAGCAGCAGGCCGCCGGCCAGCTGGACGACCCGCTGGTGGCGGCGCAGCGCCGACCACACGTGGGCCAGCCGGCCGAACGCGAGCGCGGTGATCAGGAACGGCACGCCCAGGCCCAGGCAGTACGCCACGGCGAGCGTCGCGCCGCGGGTCACGCTGGCCTGCTGGTCGCTGGAGGCGAGCGCCAGCACCGCGCCGAGGGTCGGGCCGATGCACGGGATCCAGCCCAGCCCGAAGACGGCGCCCAGCAGGGGCGCGCCGACCAGTCCCGCGGCCGGGCGCCAGTGCAGCCGCCACTCCCGCTCGTTCCCGGGCAGCCAGCCCGCGAAGACCAGTCCCAGGGCGATCGTCACGACTCCGAGCACGCGGGTCAGGGCCAGCTGGTGGCGCAGCAGCAGCCCCCCGACGCCGCCGAACGCCGCGCTGAGGCAGACGAACACGACGGTGAACCCCAGCACGAACAGCACCGCTCCGGCGAACATCCGCCCGCGGCGCTGGCGCTCGAGGTCCACGCCGGTCAGCCCGGTCACGTAGCCGAGGTAGCCGGGCACGAGCGGCAGCACGCACGGCGAGGCGAACGACACGAAGCCGGCCAGGGCGCTGACCAGGAGGGCGAGCGGCAGCGACCCGGTCTGCGCGATGCCGGGCAGGGAGTCCGCGCCGGGCCGTCACCCGGTCGACCCCGCCGTCACGTCGCCGACCAGGCCCACGAGCGTCGTGGCGTCGACCTCACCGAGGACCCGGGCCGCCAGCCGGCCCTGCGGGTCCAGCACGAGGGTCACCGGCGGCGCAGGGGCCTTGCCCTTGAGCTGGACGAGGAACCGGCCGCCGTCCCAGGTCAGCGACGGGTACCCCAGGCCGTTCGCGGCCATGAACGCCGCTCCGGTCTGCGCGCTCTCCTGCGAGTCCAGGCCGAGGAACTGCACGCCCTTGCCCTTGAGCTGGGTCCAGGCCGAGCGCAGCTCGGGGGTCTCGGACACGCACGGACCGCACCACGAGCCCCAGTAGTTCAGCACCACCACGTGCCCCCGGTACGCCGCGGTGCTCAGGGCCGCGCCGTCCAGCGTCGTGCCGCTCACCGTGAGCGCGGCCTTGCGCTGGGCGGCCGGGATCTGCTCGACCGTGCCGGTCTTCACCCGCCCGTCGGAGTGCGCGGCGTTGCTGATCGAGCCGCCGCCGTTCCCGCTGCTCGTGCCGCCACTGCCGCAGCCGGCCGTCAGCGCCAGCGCCGCGACGGCGGCCGCACCCGCGGCCAGCGACGCCGCGCGGCGCCTCACGCGCCCGCCACGTTCCTGGCCCCGGGGAGCAGGGACGCCGCCGGCTCGGCGTAGCTCAGGGCGACGAGATGGTCTCCGTCGTACGTCAGCGAGGTCACCGAGCACAGCGAGCACTCACGCCGGCGCGGGTCGTGCCAGAGGTGGCGGCCCTCCAGGTGCAGCCGGCTGACCCACACCGGCAGCTGGTGGGAGACCAGCACCGCCTCGCGGCCCGGGCCGGCCGCCCGGGCCGTGGCCAGCCCGCGCTGGACGGCCCGCATCATCCGCTCGACCACCTCGGCGTACGGCTCGCCCCAGCTCGGCCGGAACGGGTTGACCATCCGCGGCCAGTGCCGCGGGTGCCGCAGGGAGCCGTCACCCACACCGAACGTGAGGCCCTGGAAGTGGTTGCCGGCCTCGATCAGGTCGGGGTCGGTGCCGACCTCGAGGCCGTGCGGCTTGGCGATCGCGGCCGCTGTCTCCTGGGCCCGCTCGAGCGGCGAGGACGTGACCGCGGCGATGTCGTGGCCGGCCAGGTGCTGGGCCACCTTCTCGGCCATCTCGCGGCCACGGTCGGACAGGTGGAAGCCGGGGAGCCGCCCGTACAGGACGCCGCCCGGGTTGAAGACCTCGCCGTGCCGGACCAGGTGGACCGTCGTGCTGGTGCTCGACGGGACGCTGGACGGGTCGGGGCTCATGCGCCGATTGTCGCAGCGGCGCGGGCCGCTCCGGGCAGCGCGTCCAGCACGCGCTCGACCGCTCGATCGTCGTGCGCACCGGAGACGAACCAGGCTTCGAACGCGCTGGGAGGCAGGTGGACGCCGGCCGCGAGCATGGCGTGGAAGAACGCGCGATGGGCGGCGACGTCCTGGGTGGCCGCCGCCGCGTAGTCGGTCACCGGCTCGGCGCGGAAGAAGATGCTGAACATGCTGGCCGCGTGCTGGACGACGTGGGGCACGCCGGCCTCGCAGAGGGCACCCGATGCGGCCTCGGCGATCGTCGTCGCGACCTGGTCCAGGCGGTCGTAGAGCTCGGGCCCGCACCGCCGCAGCGTGGCCAGGCCGGCGGCGGTCGCGACCGGGTTCCCGGACAGCGTGCCGGCCTGGTAGACCGGCCCCTCCGGAGCCAGCTGGGACATGACGTCGGCGCGGCCGCCGAAGGCGGCCACCGGGAAGCCGCCGCCCATCACCTTGCCGAACGTGAACAGGTCGGGCGGCCCCCCGTCGTACGGCCCCTCGACGCCGTACCAGCCGGAGGCCGAGCAGCGGAACCCGGTCATCACCTCGTCGGAGATCAGCAGTGCGCCGTGCTCCGTGGTCACGCGGCGCAGGGCCTCGGTCCAGCCCGGGCCGGGCGGCACGACGCCCATGTTCCCGGCGGCGGCCTCGGTGATCACGCACGCGATCGCCGGGCCCTGCTCCGCGAACGCGCGGTCCAGGGCCTCGACGTCGTTGAACGGCAGGACGATCGTGTCGGCGGCGCTGGCCCCGGTCACTCCCGGGCTGTCCGGCAGCCCGAAGGTCGCCAGGCCGCTGCCCGCGCTCGCCAGGAGGGCGTCGACGTGTCCGTGGTAGCAGCCGGCGAACTTGACCACCTTGGACCGGCCGGTCACGCCCCGGGCCAGCCGGACCGCGGACATCGTGGCCTCGGTTCCGCTGCTGACCAGCCGGACCTGCTGCACCGGCTCGACCCGGCGGACGATCTCCTCGCCGAGCGCGACCTCACCCTCGGTGGGCATGCCGTAGGAGAAGCCGCTGGCCGCAGCCCGCTGCACGGCGTCCAGCACCTCGGGGTGGGCGTGGCCGAGGATCATCGGCCCCCAGGACCCGACCAGGTCGACGTACTCCCGGCCGTCGGCGTCACGCAGCCAGGCGCCGCTCGCGGAGACCATGAACCGCGGCGTGCCCCCGACCGCGCGGAACGCCCGGACCGGTGAGTTCACGCCGCCCGGGGTCACGGCGCGGGCCCGCGCGAACAGTGCCTCGCTGGCGGGGGCGTCGTACGGGTACGGCGGCTGCTGGCTCACGCCCGCCATTCTCACCCAGGGCGGTGCTCAGCAGCCTTCGAGGTGGTGGCGGACGCCGCCGAGCACGCGCCCGAGCTCGAGGAACTCCTCGCGGCTCATCTGGTCCAGCAGGTGCCGCCGCACGCCGTCCACGTGGCTGCGGGCCGCGACCTCGAGGGCAGCGAAGCCCTCGTCGGTCATCCGGCACAGCACGCCGCGCCGGTCGTCCGGACTGGCCTCGCGCCGGACGTACCCGCGCGCCTCCAACCGCCCGACCGTGTGCGTCAGCCGGCTGCGCGAGTTCACCACGCTGGTGGCCAGGTCGGACATCCGCACGGCCCGGCAGGGGCTGTCGGACAGGGTCACCAGGATCTCGTACTCGTCGTGGCTGAACCCGTGGCAGGCCAGGTCCCGCTGGATGGCGCCGTCGAGCAGCCGGGTCGCGCGGACGTACTCGCGCCACGCCTTCTGCTCCTCGGCGTCGAGCCAGCGGATCTCACTCACAGCGCAGATGGTAGCAAGACTTTAGTTGAAAGTTGGAACACATACCGCTAGGGTGTTGTTGAACGAGCAACTACCGATGGTCCGACCGGGGCCCGGTACACCGTCCGAGGAGAGCAGCAGCACATGAGCATTGCCACCGACACCGTCACCACCCCGTCCGGCCGGACCGTCGAGGGCCTCGTCCCCGGCACCTGGACCATCGACACCTCGCACTCCGAGATCGGCTTCGTCGCCCGCCACCTGATGGTCAGCAAGGTCCGCGGTCACTTCACCCAGTACGACGCCACGGTCACCATCGCCCCGAACGTGCTGGACAGCAAGGTCGAGGCCACCGTCCAGCTCGACAGCATCGAGACCAAGGACGAGAAGCGCGACGCGCACCTGCGCTCGGAGGACTTCTTCCACGTCGAGCAGCACCCGACCATGTCCTTCGTCTCCACGGGCATCCGGGAGAACGGCAGCGACTTCTACCTCGACGGCGACCTCACGATCCGTGGCGTGACCCGCCCGGTCACCTTCGACCTCGAGTTCAACGGCGCCGCCGCGGCTCCGTGGGGCGGCGCGCAGCGCCGGCTTCACCGCCGAGACCGAGATCAACCGCAAGGACTGGGGTCTGGAGTGGAACGTCGCTCTGGAGTCCGGTGGCTTCCTGGTCAGCGACAAGGTCAAGGTCACCCTCGAGATCGAGGCCCTCGCCCCGGCCCCGGCCGAGGACGCCGCTCAGGCCTGACGCACTGACGCACCACACCGAGACCGCCCGGTCGCTCAGCTGTTGAGCAGCCGGGCGGTCTCGTGCGCGTAGTAGGTGAGGATGACCGACGCTCCGGCCCGCCGGATCGAGGTCAGCGTCTCCAGGATCGCTCGCTCGCGGTCGATCCCCCCGGCCGCCGCAGCCGCCTCGAGCATCGCGTACTCCCCCGAGACCTGGTACGCCGCGACCGGCACGTCGACCGCCGCCGCCACCTCCCGGACGATGTCCAGGTAGGGCAGCGCCGGCTTCACCATGACGATGTCCGCGCCCTCGGCGACGTCCAGGGCCACCTCGCGCAGCGCCTCGCGCGCGTCGCCGGCCGGGTCCTGCTGGTACGTCGCGCGGTCCCCCTGCAGCGTGGACTCGACGGCGTCGCGGAACGGCCCGTAGAACGCGGAGGCGTACTTCGCCGCGTAGGCGAGCAGCACGGCGTCCGGGTGCCCCGTCGTCGTCCAGGGCCGCCCGGACGTGCCCGACCTGGCCGTCCATCATCCCGGACAGGCCCAGCACGTGAGCGCCGGCGGCGTACTGCGCCAGCCCCATCGCGGCGTAGCGCTCGAGCGTGGCGTCGTTGTCCACCCGGCCCCGGCCGTCCAGGACGCCGCAGTGCCCGTGGTCGGTGAACTCGTCCAGGCACAGGTCGGCCATCACCACCAGGTCGTCGCCGACCGCCGCGCGGACCTCGCGCAGGCCGGCGTTGAGGATGCCGTCCGGGTCGTCGGCACCGCTGCCGACCGCATCGCGGGTGAGCGGCACCCCGAACAGCATCACGCCGCCGAGACCGGCGGCGAGGGCCTCCCTGGCCACGGCGCCGAGCCCGGACAGCGGGTGCTGGACGACGCCGGGCATCGACGCGATCGGCTCGGCGGCGGTCAGCCCCTCCTTGACGAAGACCGGCAGCACCAGCTCGGCCGGGTCCAGCCGGGTCGTGCGGACCAGCCGGCGCAGCGCCGGGGTCTGGCGCAGCCGTCGCGGCCGGACCGGACCGGCGTCATTTCGCCTTGCGCCGCGTCGCGCCCTTGCGCTGGCTGGGCGCGGACGACGGCCTCGCCGGTCTCGGCCGCCGCGCGGCGCAGCCCGGCGCCGTACTCGGCGAGCGCCTGCACCAGCGAGTCCGCACTCGCCTCGGCCGCCAGCACGTCGACGTGCAGCCCGTGCTCCTCGGCGGTCTTCGCCGTGGCCGGCCCGATCGCCGCGACGACGGTCGAGGGGTGCGGCTTGCCGGCGATGCCGACCAGGTTGCGCACCGTCGAGCTCGACGTGAAGACCACCGCGTCGAAGCGACCGGTCTTGATCGCGTCGCGGACCGGCCGGGGGCGGCGGCGCCGCGCGCACCGTGCGGTACGCCGTCACGTCGTCGACCTCCCAGCCGATGTCCTGCAGTCCCGCGACGAGGGTGTCGGTGGCGATGTCCGCCCGCGGCAGGAAGACCCGGTTGATCGGGTCCAGGACGTCGTCGTACGGCGGCCAGTCCTCGAGCAGGCCGTGCGCCGACTGCTCCCCGCTCGGGCACCAGGTCCGGCTGGATCCCCCACTCCTGCAACGCCTTCGCCGTCGCACCGCCGACCGCCGCGACCTTGAGCCCGGAGAAGGCGCGCGCGTCGAGCCCGAACTCCTCGAACCGCTCCCGCACGGCCTTGACCGCGTTGACGCTGGTGAAGCCGACCCACTCGTAGCGGCCGGTCACCATGCCCTTGATGGCCCGCTCCATCTGCTGGGGGGTCCGCGGCGCCTCGACGCTGATCGTGGGCACGACGTCGGCCACCGCGCCCAGCTCGGCCAGCTTGGCCGTCATCGAGCCGGCCTGCTCCCGGGTGCGCGGCACGAGGATCCGCCAGCCGAACAACGGCTTGCTCTCGAACCACGACAGCTGCTCGCGCAGCGCCGCTGTCGTGCCGACCACGGCCATCAGCGGCTTGGCCAGCCGCGCGGCCCGGGCCGCCTTGACGGCGCCGACCAGCGGAGCCGAGACGGTCCGCTGCTCGACCGTCGTGCCCTGCTCGGTGATGACCACCGGCGTCTGCGGGTCACGGCCGGCGTCCAGCAGCGCGGACAGCGAGGCCAGCACGCCGTCGGGCGCGCCCAGCATGACGGCCGTGACGTCCGCGCCCACCGCGTCCGAGACGTCCACGCCGGCCTGCGCCGGGTGGATCACGTGGATCGCGCGGGTCCGCGCGTCGGTCAGCGGCACCCCGGCGTACGCGGGCACCGCGGAGATGGCCGAGACGCCGGGGACGATCTCGAACGGCACCTCGGCCTTGAGGCAGGCCAGCGCCTCCTCGGCCAGCCCGTTGAAGCTCGCGGCGTCCCCGTCCATGAGGCGGACGACGTGCGCCGCCGACTTCGCGGCCTTGACCACGAGCTTGGCCCGGGTGGCCCGGGTGAGGGGCTGGCCGTCGTCGCCGAACCCGGCGTCCAGCACCTCGACCTCGGGACCCGCGTAGCGCGCCAGCAGCTCCTCGCGGGGCAGCTGGTCGGTCACCACGACGTCGGCCTGGGCCAGCAGCTCCACGGCCCGGAGCGTGAGCAGTCCCAGGTCCCCGGGACCGGCTCCGACGAAGCTGACGGTCCCGGACTGGCGAGCGTTCCTGCGCGCCGTGGCGGGGGTCGTGGATGTCACGAGACACGCTCCGAGGTAGTGCCCGGTGGGTTGTCCGAGGGGAGGTCAGAAGGGCAGGGAAGCACAGTGCCTCCAATGGCGCTGTCCGTGCGTGCAGGGACCGATGGGTGAGACGTGATGACCAGATCGCGGGCACCGTCCTCGAGCAGGACGGCGGCCAGGGCGGCACCCAGCCTGGCGGCCCCGTCCACCGGCCCGACCAGCGAGCGGCGCAGGGCGGCCGAGCCGTCGGGAGCGACGACGACCGCCCGCAGGGACAGCTCCGGGCCCTCCGCGCCCTCGACCACCTCGGCGAGCGCGCCGACCGGCGAGGTGCAGCCGGCCTCCAGCGCCGCGAGCAGCGCGCGCTCGGCCGTGACGGCGGCCCGGGTGTCGGGGTCGTCCAGCGCGGCCAGCGCCGCGACCAGCTCGGCGTCGCCGGCCCGGACCTCGACGGCCAGTGCGCCCTGACCCGGCGCGGGGAGCACCTGGATCGGGTCGAGCACCTCGGTCGCCTCGTCCGGCCGGCCCAGGCGGACCAGACCGGCGCGGGCCAGGACGACCGCGTCGTACCGGCCCTCCCCGACCGAGCGCAGCCGGGTGTCCACGTTGCCGCGGATCGGCTCGACGAGCAGCCCCAGGTCGAGCGCCCGCAGCTGAGCGGCCCGCCGCGGTGCGCCGGTGCCCACCCGAGAGCCGGGGGGCAGCTCGCCGAGGGTGAGGCCGTCGCGGGCGACGAGGACGTCGCGCGGGTCCTCCCGCGGCGGGACGGCCGCGATGACCAGGCCCTCGGCCGGCGCGGTCGGCAGGTCCTTGAGGGAGTGCACCGCCAGGTCGATCTCGCCGGCCGTCAGTGCCCGGCGCAGCTCGCTGACGAAGACGCCGGTGCCGCCGATGGTCTCCAGCGGCACCTGGTCCTGCTGCGTCCGGTCCCCGGACGTGACGATCGGCACCAGCTCGACGGCGACCTGGCCGCCCGCGGTCAGGGCGTCCGCGACGTGCTGGGCCTGGACCAGCGCGAGGGCGCTGCGGCGCGTGCCGAGCCGGACGGTGCGGGTCATCGCGCACCGCCCAGGTCGATGACCTCGTCCAGCCGGGCGGTCGACACCGTGGCCACGTCGTGCGGGTCCAGGTCGAACAGGTCGCGCAACGCCGCCGCGTAGTCGGACGGCTCCGCGCTGCCGGCCAGCTCCTTGACCCGCACGGTGGGGGCGTGCAGCAGCTTGTCGACCACGCGGTTGACGGTGCGGCGGACCTCGTCCAGGTCGGCCGGGTCGAGCTCGGGACGTCGCTGCTCCAACCGGGCCAGCTCGGCCGCGACGACCTCGGCCGCCCGGGCCCGGAGCGCGACGACGGTGGGGGCCACGCTCTCGGCCCGACGGCGCAGGAGGTACTCCGCGACCTCTCCGGCCACCAGGTCGCGGACCTGCGTGACCGCGGACGGCAGCGCGCCCGTGCCCAGCTCCAGCGCCGTGCCGATCGCGTCCAGGTCCAGGACCGTGATGCCGGGGACGGCGGCCGCGGCGGGCTCGACGTCGCGCGGCAGCGCCAGGTCGACGTACGCCTGCGGCCGCCCCGCGCGCTCGGCCCGGGCCCGTTCGACCGCTGCCGTGGTCACCACGTGCCCGACCGAGCCCGTGCACGAGATCACCAGGTCGGCCCGGGCCAGCGCCTCGTCCAGGTCGTCCAGCCCGATCGACGTCGCTCCGAGCCCGGCCGCGAGCCGGTCGGCCCGCTCCCGCGTGCGGTTGGCGATCGTGAGCCGGCGCCCGCCCGCCCGGTGCACGGTCGCCGCGGCGAGCGAGCTCATCGAGCCGGCTCCGACGACGAGCACGTCGAGCTCGGCCAGCGGTCCGAGGATCCCCAGAACCGTTGCGGCGTGGTCGATCCCGGTCTCGACGATGGACCGTCCGGCCTGGTCGAGAGCGGTCTCCGCGTGGGCCCGCTTGCCGACCCGCAGGGCCTGCTGGAACAGGTCGTCCAGCACCCGGCCGGCCGATCCGACCCTGCGCCGGCGCGGTGCGCCTGACGCACCTGCCCGAGGATCTGCCCCTCGCCGACCGCCATCGAGTCCAGGCCGCAGGCGACCGTGAACAGGTGGGCGACGGCCTGGTCCTCGTAGTGGACGTAGAGGTGGGACGTCAGCTCCTCGAGCGGGACGCCCGTCGTGTCGGCCAGGGCCGCACCGAGGTCGGACAGGCCGCCGTGGAAGGTCGCCACGTCGGCGTACAGCTCGACCCGGTTGCAGGTGGTGATGGTCACGACCTCCCCGACGTGCTCGCGCACGAGGGCCGACTCGTTGAGCCGGGCCGCCGCCGCGTCGTCGAGCGCCACCCGCTCGAGCAGGTCGAGCTGGGCGGTCCGGTGCGAGATGCCGACGGCGAGCAGGCTCATCGGCGCAGCCTCCGCGCGCCCGCCGCACCGCCGGCGCCGGTCGTTCCCGTCGCCTCGGCCGCGGCCCGGCGCTGCTCGTGGAAGGCCAGGATCTGCAGCTCGGTGGACAGGTCGACCTTGCGGACGTCGACGCCGGGCGGGACGTTCAGCACGCACGGCGCGAAGTTCAGGACGCTGCGCACGCCCGCGGCGACCAGCCGGTCGCACACGTCCTGGGCGGCCGTGGCCGGCGTGGCGACGACCCCGATCGCCACTCCGGCGGCCCGCACGTCCTGCTCGAGGTCGTCGATCGGCCGCACCCGCAGCCCGGCGATCTCCTCCCCGACCACCGACGCGTCATGGTCGAAGAGCGCGACGACGCTGAACCCCCGGGTCGCGAACCCGCCGTAGTTGGCCAGGGCCCGGCCGAGGTTGCCGATGCCCACGACGGCGACCGGCCAGTCCTGGGTGAGCCCGAGCTCGCGGGAGATCTGGTAGACGAGGTAGGCCACCTCGTAGCCCACGCCCCGCACGCCGTACGAGCCGAGGTGGGAGAGGTCCTTGCGCAGCTTGGCCGAGTTGACCCCGGCCAGCGCGGCCAGCTCCTCGGAGGAGACGGTGGGCGTGCCTTCCTCGGCCAGCAGGGTCAATGCCCGCAGGTAGATCGGAAGTCGCGCGACGGTAGCCTCGGGGATCCCCCGGCGGACTCCGCCCTCGTCACTCACGCGTTCACTGGCTCCTTCGGCCGTACCGGACCACAGCCTAAAACACTTGTGAACGAACGCACAAAGTGGCGCCTCATGAGCGGTTCAGCGCCGCCCTCAGCCGCTGCTCGTCGACCCGCCAGAACGTGTGCTGGCGGCCGTCCAGGAGGACCACCGGGATCTGCTCGGCGTACTCCTCCAGCAGGTCGGGATCGTCCAGGATCGAGCGCTCCTGCCAGCCCACTCCGGTGTCCTCGGCCACCCGGGCCACGACGGCGCGGGCGTCGTCGCAGAGATGGCAGCCGGGCTTGCCCAGCAAGGTGATCCGGGGGGCGGTGGACGCATCGTGCGAAGGCGTCGTGGGGGCCATGTGGACAAGTCTGCCCCCGATCCCGGCGCCACTACGCTGACCGCGTGACCGGTGCGAAGGCGGCTGGCGCCAGGGTGGTCGGCGTCAGTGCCGTCGACACCGCGCTGGCCGTGCCGGCGGACTCCGGCGCCGCCGCGTTCTTCGACGTGGACAACACGGTGGTGCGCGGCGCGAGCATCTTCCACCTGGCGCGCGGCCTGTACCGGCGCAAGTTCTTCACCCTCGGCGACATCGCCCGGATGGCCTGGCAGCAGGCCCGGTTCCGCGCCGTCGGCGAGAGCATGGAGCACCTCCAGGAGATCCGGGAGAGCGCGCTGTCCTTCGTCGCCGGCCACTCCGTCGCCGAGCTCACCGCGATCGGCGAGGAGGTGTACGACGAGGTCATCGCCGACAAGATCTGGCCCGGCACGCACGCGCTGGCCCAGCTGCACCTGGACGCCGGGCAGCGGGTCTGGCTGGTGACCGCGACGCCGATCGAGGTGGCCGACGTGATCGCCCGGCGGCTCGGCCTGTCCGGGGCGCTCGGCACGGTGGCGGAGAGCGTGGACGGCGTCTACACCGGCCGGCTGGTCGGTGAGCCGCTGCACGGCGCGGCGAAGGCCGACGCGATCCGTGCCCTCGCCGTCCGGGAGGGCCTGGACCTGGCCCGTTGCGCGGCGTACAGCGACTCGGCCAACGACATCCCGATGCTGTCCCTGGTCGGTGAGCCGTGCGCGATCAACCCGGACGCGGCCCTGCGGGCCTACGCCAAGGTCCACGGCTGGCGGATCCGGGACTACCGCACCGGCCGCAAGGCGGCGAAGGTCGGCGTGCCGGCCGCGGCGGGCGTCGGTGCGGCCGTGGGCGGCGTCTTCGCCGGGGTCGCGCTGCGCCGCCGGCGCCGGGCCCGGCACCGCTGGCTGCTCCGCCTCCGGCGCAGCGCCCGCCTCTGAGGCCCGGTCGGCGCCCGTACCTCCGCAGAATTAGGCACTGAACGCACCCGTTTCACCACGTTCCGTCACGAAAATGCGGGGACTGACCTGCGCGAAACAGCGCAGAGTCCTACGATCGGACCTGGTTCCAGCCGGTACGTGCCCGCCCGACGTACCCGCCCCGCTGGTGCCAGGTCTCTCCCGGGAGGATCGACGACCCGCTCGCGTGGACGCGTGAGCCCGCCGGCCGTGCTGTCGCACCGGCGGGCCTGGGTCGACCGCGGTGGCCTGCAGATCCTCTGGATGGCCGTCGAGGCGGCCGGCTCCCCGGGCTGGTCCGCCACCGGTTCCAGCCGGCTCGCCGGCTCGGGTCCGGGCACCGCGTCGACCCGTGCGGCCTCGCCGGAGCACATGGCCCGGATCGAGGCCCTGGTCCAGCTGGCCAAGGGCGGTGACGCCGAGGCGTTCGGCCAGATCTACGAGGAGTACGTCGACGTCGTCTACCGCTATCTCTACGTGCGGTGCGGGTCGCACCACACGGCCGAGGACCTGACCGCCGAGACGTTCGTCCGCGCGCTGCGCCGGCTCGACTCCTTCACCTGGACCGGCAAGGACATCGCGGCCTGGTTCGTGACCATCGCGCGCAACCTCGTGGTCGACCAGGTCAAGTCCTCGCGGTACCGGATGGAGGTCACCACCGGCGAGCTGCTCGACGCCGACGAGCACGCGGCCGCGCCGGAGACCGAGGTCCTCGAGCAGATGCGGGACCGGCGGCTGCTGGAGGCGGTCAAGGAGCTCAAGGGCGACCAGCAGGAGTGCATCGTGCTGCGCTTCCTGCAGGGCCTGTCGCTCGCCGAGACGGCGGCGATCCTCGGGCGCAAGGAGAACGCCGTCAAGCAGCTGCAGTTCCGGGCGGTCAAGGCCCTGCACCGCGCCCTGGACGGGGAGCGGCCATGACTCGGCGCGAGACCCCCCGCCGCACCGGACGCACCACCCGTAACCCGGCCGCCGGTGCCTCGTTGTCCCTGGTGAGAGCGCGTGGGCGGGGTCGGCAGTGGGGGTGGGGCAGGTGGCGTTGAGCATGCCGTCGGTGCGGTCGCGAGAAGCGGACCTGTTCCAACGGGCCCTCGAGGGCACGGCCAGTCCGGCGCCCGGCCTCGGCGGGTACGTCGAGGTGGCCGCCCGCCTGGGCGAGCTCGTGCCCACCACCGTCCTTCGGCCCGACCCGGCCTACCGGGCCGAGCTGCACGCGCGCCTGGTCGACCTGGCCACGGCCCGGGCGGGCACGCTGCCCGCGCCGGCCGTGCGCACCGAGCGCACCGAGCGCCGGCGGCGCCAAGCGGCCGGCACCTGGCCGGGCGCCCGGCTGCGGCGAGCGCTCGCCGGAACGCTCGCGGCGCTCGTCGCCCTGACGCTGGGAGTCGGCGTGGCGTCGGCCGGCGCGCTCCCGGGCGGCCTGCTCTACCCGGTCAAGGAGCTCATCCAGAGCACCCAGCTCCGGCTGGCCCACGGTGACATGGGGCGTGGACAGGTGCTGCTCGACCAGGCGCGCGGCCACATCGCCGACGCGCAGACGCTGGTCTCGCAGGGCTCGCCCGACCCCTCGGACGTCGACACGGCCCTGCGGCAGGCGAGCCAGGACGTGGCGCAGGGCTCGGCCCTGCTGCTGCACCACTACGACGCGTCGCACGACCCGGCGGCGCTGGACCGGCTGGCCCGCTTCACCACGACGCAGTCGCCGCTGCTCAGCCGGCTCCGGGACCGCGTTCCGGTCACCTCCGAGCCCCTGGTCGACCAGCTCCTGGCCCAGCTCGGGCAGAACTCCACGACGCTGACCACGCTGGTGGCCCAGTGCGGCGCCGCCTGCTCGTCCGTGCACCTGGTCAACCTGCCCGGCCCGGACGGCCTGCCCGCGGCGACGCCCGGAGGCCTCGGCTCGGCCGCGACCTCCGGCAGTGCCGGCGAGCTCGGCGTCAGCGGGATCCCCGGCGGCTCGGGCGCCACGCTCGGTCAGGGCGACCTGGGCGGCCTGCTGGGTGGCGCCCTCGGCGGCTCCGGCGGGTCGGGCGGCTCCCTGCTGCCCGGCACGGGCGGCTCGGTCGGCGCCACCGTCGGCACCGGTGGGGCCGGCGTCAAGCTGCCCGGCGCCTCGGTCAGCGTGCCCGCACCCCACGTCGGCGCCAGCTCGAGCGGGGTGAGCGTCGGGATCCCGGGCGCCTCGGCCACGCTCGGCCCGGTCACCGCGACCCTTCCGGGCGTCAGCCTGTCCGTCGGGCCGGGCCAGAGGTCCACGACGCACCCGCCGGCCAACACGGCCAGCACGCCGCCCGCGGTCTGCGTGCTGATCGTCTGCCTCGGCGGCTGACCGACCGCTCGGCCTCGTCCGGTCTCACCTGAGCAGGGTGAGGCAGCTTCCCGTCACCGCGGACCACCCTGGGACCCGATCCCAGGAGGCGAGCACGCGATGACGGAGCCCTGGCCGCAGGCCGAGGAGTACTACACCCCGGGCACGCGCCGGAAGGTGCTGATCGTCGTCGGCACCCGTCCGGAGGCGATCAAGCTGCTCCCGGTCATCCGGTCGATGACGCGCAGCCGGCGTTGCGAGCCGTACGTCATCGCGACCGGCCAGCACCCCGGCATCGTGGAGTCGGTGCTCGCTCTCGACGGACTGGCGCCCGCCGTCGACCTCCACGTCGGCCGCGACCGGCTCACGCTCAACGAGCTCTTCGCCGCAGTGCTGCTCGGTCTTCAGCAGTTCTGCACGCAGACGTTCGGGCCGGCCGACCAGACGGTGTCGGACCGTGACTACGACGCCTACCCGGCCGCCTGCGTGGTCCACGGCGACACCTCGAGCGCGGTGGCGGCCGCGCTGTCGGCCTTCCACCTGCGGATCCCGGTCGCCCACGTCGAGGCGGGCCTGCGCACGGACAACACCCGCTCGCCGTTCCCCGAGGAGCTCAACCGCCAGCTGATCGCCCGGATCGCGGCGTTCCATCTGGCCCCGACCTGGTTCAACGAGCAGAACCTGGTCCGCGAAGGCGTGCCGCAGGCGCGCGTGTTCGTCACCGGCAACACCGCGATCGACGCGCTGATGTGGGCCGCCGACCAGCACGTGCCGTACGACCGGCCCGAGCTGGCCGACCTCGAGCACGACGACGCCACCCGCGTGGTCGTCGTCACGGCGCACCGCCGGGAGAACTGGGGAGCGCGGCTCGAGCGGATCGGCACCGCGGTCGGCGTGCTGGCCTCGGCCTACCCCGACGTGCGGTTCGTGCTGCCGCTGCACCCCAACCCGGCGGTCGGGGCCACCCTGCGGCCGCTGCTGGACGGCCTGGCGAACGTCTCGCTGGTGGCCCCGATGAACTACCTGGCGTTCGCCCGGCTGCTCGGCCGCGCGTACCTGGCGATCAGCGACTCCGGCGGCATCCAGGAGGAGGCGCCGGCCCTCGGGACGCCGGTGCTCGTGGTGCGGGACACCACCGAGCGCCAGGAGGGCGTCGACGCCGGCACCCTGCGGCTGGTCGGCACGGACGTCGGCCGCATCGTCGACAGCGCGCGGGAGCTGCTCGACGACCCGGACCGGCACGCCGTGATGGCCTCGCGGGCCAACCCGTACGGCGACGGGCATGCGGCCGAGCGGATCCTCGCCGCCTTCGAGCACATCGCGTTCGGCACCCCGCCTCCGATCCCCTACGGCAGCGGCTTCGACCGCCTGGCCGTGCTGCGCGCCGGCGGGTTCGATCGCGACCCGCGCGCAGCCGTGGACGTCACCCGGCCGGCGCCCGGTCGGGGGATCGTCCTGCCCACGACCCAGCAGGCCATCGAGGAGGTCTTCCTCGGATGAGGACCGGCCAGGGCTTCGGGCCGTACGCCGGGCTGCCCTGGCCGGTGCAGGTCCTCTTCTGGGTCGTCCTCGCGGTCTCGGTCAGCTCGCTGGTCTCCCTGGTCGTCCTGCAGGGCAACGTGATCCGGCAGCGCAGGCGTCCGGTCGCCGGGGGTGAGGAGTCACAGTTCCTGTGGGTCTTCGTGGTCCCGGCCCTGAACGAGGAGGTCACGATCGCCGACAGCGTGTCGCGGCTGCGCGCGGTCGACGCGACCCACCGGCTGATCCTCGTCGTCGACGACGGCTCGGACGACGGCACCGGCTCGATCCTGGCCGGGCTGACCGGACCGGACCTGGTCGTCCTGCGACGAGACCCGCCGCAGGCCCGCATCGGCAAGGCGGCGGCGCTCAACGCGGCCTGGCGGCACGTGCACGCGGCGGTGCTGCCGTCCGGCCGGGGAGCCGGGTTCGACCCGCCGCACACGCTCGTGGTCGTCGTCGACGCCGACGGGCGGCTGCACCCGGCTGCCCCGACGACGATGGCGGCCCACTTCGCCGACCCGCGGACGGCCGGGGTGCAGAGCCTGGTCCGCATCTACAACCGCGGCAGCTGGCTCACCTGGGCGCAGGACGTCGAGTTCGGCGTCTTCGGCCGCGTGTTCCAGGCCGGCCGCGGCTGGTGGGGCACGGCGAACATGGGCGGCAACGGGCAGGCCAACCGGCTGTCCGCGCTCGACGAGGTGGCGGTGGCGGACGGCCCGTGGCGGGACCGGCTCACCGAGGACCAGGACATCGGCGTCCGGCTGCTCCAGGCCGGCTGGCACGGTGCCCAGGACCTGGCCGGGACGGTGGACCAGCAGGGGCTGCCCTCCCTGCGCCGCCTCTACCGGCAGCGGACGCGCTGGGCGCAGGGGGCCTGGCAGGCACTGACCCTGCTCCGCGGCGTACGGCGGGCGCCGCAGACGAGGATGGCGAGGCTGGACATGGCGTACTACCTGCTCACTCCCGTGCTCCAGGTCGTCACCGGCGTCGGGCTCGTGGCGGCGATCGTGCTGGCGGCGGTCGCGGACCTGTCCTTCTGGTCCGAGACCTGGCCGATGGCGGTGTTCTTCGCCACGCTGTCCTTCGGCCCGGCACTGGTGGCGCTGGCCGGGCGCGGCCGCGGCGTGCGCAGCGCGCTCAGCGCACTCGTCCTCGTGCTGCCGTACACGATCTACTCCTGGCTGATCTTCCCGGTGCTGCTGCGCTCCCTGGCCCGGATGGCGTTCGGCCGGTCGTCCTGGGCCAAGACGCCCCGCGAGCCGGTCACGGCCGTGGCCGGGGACGCGGAGGCCGGCTAGAAGAAGACCGAGCGGCGCTGCATGAGCAGCGAGTACAGCGTCTGCTGGATCGTCTCGCGGACCTGGTCGGTCAGGTCGAAGACGAGCATCGGGTCCTCGGCCGCGGACGGCCCGTAGTCCGCGGTCTCCAGCGGTGCCCCGAACTCGATGATCCACTTGCTGGGCAGCGGGACCAGCCCGAGCAGCCCCAGCAGCGGGAAGGTCGGGGTGACCGGCACGTACGGCAGGCCGAGCAGCCGGGCCAGCGGCTTGATGTCCCCGAGGATCGGGATAGATCTCCTCGGCCCCCACGATCGAGCAGGGCACGATCGGCGCGCCGGCCTTCATCGCCGCCGAGACGAAGCCACCGCGGCCGAAGCGCTGCAGCTTGTACCGCTCGGAGAACGGCTTGCCGATGCCCTTGAACCCCTCCGGCCAGACGCCGACCAGCTCGCCCGCGGCCAGCAGCCGCTCGGCGTCCGCCGTTGGTGGCCAGGGTCGAGCCGCCCTTGCGGGCCAGCTCGCCGACCACGGGGGTCTGGAACACGATGTCGGCCCCGAGCATCCGCAGGTTCCGGCCGGCCGGGTGCTCGTCGTGCACGGCCAGCTGGGTCATCAGGCTGTCCACCGCGACCGTCCCGCTGTGGTTGGCCACCAGCAGCGCGGCACCCTCGGCCGGGATGTTCTCGATCCCGCGGACCTCGACCCGGAACCACTGGCGGTACAGCGGACGCAGGGCCGGCAGCAGCACGTTCTCGGCCAGGTCGGCGTCGTAGCCGAACTCGTCGACCGTGTAGTCGCCCTCGAAGCGGCGGCGCAGGAAGGCCATCACCTGGGCGGCGTGCCGCTCCAGGGCGCTCGGCTCCGGGTCGGCCCCGTCGACGGGCTGGACCGCCTCGACCGCCTCCACGGGCCCGACGGGCGCGACGGGCGCGGTGGGCGCGGTCACCTCGACCGTCTCGGCGGGCTCCTCGGCGGGGACGGCCCGCAGCGAGCGGGCGCCGTCGATGGGGATGACCCGGCCGGCCATCAGTGCGCCCCCACGAGCGTGCGCAGCCCCGGGAGGCCGCCGCTGCCGTGCAGGCGGGCGAAGTCCTCGAACGCCGCCCGGGTGGTGTACCGCGGCTCGAGCCCGAGGGTGGACCGCATCCGCGTGGTGTCCAGCCCCCGGCCGTACGCGAGGAACATCATCTGGTCCGGGCTGAAGTCGGCCAGGCCGGCGCGGCGGACCAGCTGCCCGAGCCAGCCGCTCGAGCCGAGCGGCACGGGCACCGTCGGCCGGCCGATGATGCGGGCCGCCTGCTTGGTGGTCACCACGCCGTCCCCGGCGATGTTGACGACGCCGACCGGGGGACCGAGCGTGGCCAGGCGCATGGCCTCCACGGCGTCGTCCTCGTGCACGAACTGCAGCCGGGCGTCGTACCCGAACAGGACCGGGACGACCGGCAGGGTGAAGTAGTCGGTGAGCGCCGTGCGGATCCCGGGACCGATGATGTTGGCGAACCGCAGGGTCGAGACCTCGACGTCCGGGCGGCGGCGGGAGAACCCGCGCACGTAGCCCTCGACCTCGACCGAGTCCTTGCCGAAACCGCTGCGCGGCATGGCTTTCGGGCCGGTGTCCTCGGTGAACATCGCCGGGTCCCGCGGCGAGGTGCCGTAGACCGCGGACGAGGACTTGACGACCAGCCGCCGCAGCGACGGCGCCTTCTGGCAGGCCGCGAGCAGCTGCATCGTGCCGATGACGTTGATCTCCTTCTGGGAGACCCGCCCGCCGGCCGAGACCGGCGTCGCGATGACGTTCATGTGCACGACGGTGTCGACGCCGCTGTCGGCGATCACCCGGGCGATGACCGGGTTGCGGATGTCGGCGCGGACGAACTGCGCGCCGCCGATGTCGTGCGGCGGGGGGATGACGTCGACGCCGATGACGCGCGGGGCGTCCGGCTCGGCGCTCAGGGCCCGCGCGAAGCGGCCCCCGAGGTACCGGGAGACCCCCGTCACCAGCACGACCCGGTCATCGCCTCAGCGGCCTTCCGGGAGCTCCCGGGACGTCCGCGAGCCGCGAGAGCTCAGCAGGGGGCAACCGGTCACTTCTTGTTGCGACGCTGGTGACGCGTCTTGCGCAGCAGCTTGCGGTGCTTCTTCTTCGCCATGCGCTTGCGGCGCTTCTTGATGACAGAACCCACGGATCCTCGCAATTTCGGTGTCGGACGTCGGGCCGAAGCCTACCGTCCGTTGTGGGCGTCCCCGTCCGCGAGCGCTCAGGCGGTGTCGACGTACGACGTCTTCAGGTAGTCGTGGACGGCCTGCTCCGGCACCCGGAACGAGCGACCGACGCGTACGGCGGGGAGCTCCCCGGAGTGCACGAGGCGATACACCGTCATCTTGGAGACGCGCATGATCGCTGCCACCTCGGCCACGGTGAGAAACCGCACCTCGGCAAGCTGACGCTCAGAAGCCATGCTGCACCGATCCTTCGAGCACGCTCCGTAGCGCCGGCTTCCCCACCGGCGAACGTCCACGTCGTGCGAGGCCTCACGATAGGGGCAGGTGAGGCTTGTGGGGAAGTGGGCGGCCACGGGCTCGCCCGTCCAGCGGGCACCCAGGTGGGTCCCAGTCAGTCGAACCACGGGTCCAGCCCGAGCAGGGGGAAGACGGCCTGGCGGGTGGCCAGCACCGCCCGGTCCACCGGGTCCGAGGGATCCGCCCCCGACGCCCAGGACCGCCAGGCCGGCAGACCGGAGGCGTCCCGGACGTCGCCCATCGTCGCCGGGCCCGGCCGGCCGAACCGGGCCCGGACGTGCTCGCGCCAGGCCGGCGGCACCGGTGAGCGACGGGTCGACCGGCGCGTGCGCGGCCACGGCCACCAGGTGGGACCAGGTGCGCGGCACCACGTCGAGCACGGCGTAGCCGCCGCCCCCGAGGGCCAGCCACCGCCCGCCGGCGACCTCGTGCGCCAGCTGGTGGAGGGCGACCGCGGCCGCCCGCTGGCCGTCCACGGACATCTCCAGGTGGGCGAGCGGGTCCAGCGCGTGGGTGTCGCAGCCGTGCTGGGTCACCAGGATGTCGGGGGCGAAGTCGCGGACGACCGAGGGCACCACCGCGTCGATGGCGCGGAGCCATCCGGCGTCGCCGGTGCCGGGAGGCAGCGCGATGTTCACCGCCGTGCCCTCCGCGCCCGGCCCCGCCCACCTCGTCGGGGAAGCCGGTGCCGGGGAACAGCGTCGCGCCCGCTCTCGTGCACCGAGACCGTCAGCACCCGCGGGTCGTCCCAGAACAGGTCCTGGACGCCGTCGCCGTGGTGGACGTCGACGTCGACGTACGCGACCTGCGCGGCGCCGCTGGCCGAGCAGCCACCGGATGGCGACCGCGACGTCGTTGTAGATGCAGAACCCGCTCGGCCCGGCCGGCCATCGCGTGGTGCAGGCCACCGGTGAAGTTCACGCCGTGCGCCGCCTCGCCCCGCCAGACGGCCTGTGCCGCCGCCAGGCTGCCGCCGACGATCCGCGCGGTCGCCTCGTGCATGCCGGCGAAGGCCGGGTCGTCGTCGGTCCCCAGCCCGCGCAACGGGTCCGCGGCGGACGGGTCCGCGCCGGCCGCCCGGACGGCCGCGACGTACTCCGGCTCGTGGACGGTGAGCAGCACGCCGTCGATCGACCGGCTCGGCACCGACGACCTCGCACCTGGGCCAGGTCGAACAGGCCGAGCTCGCGGCACAGCCGGGCGGTGAGGTCGAGACGGATCGGCGTCATCGGGTGGGTCGGCCCGAAGTCGTACGCCGGTGAGCGCCTCGTCCCAGACGACGACGGTCGGGGCGGCCTCAGCCATCGCCGGTCACCGGGCCCGGTCCGGCTACCGGGACAGCGAGTTGGGCACGGCGCCCGGGTCGTCGCTCACCGGGAGCACCATGGCCATCTCGGTCTGCGTGGCGTCGGTGCGGACCGGACGGCGCGAGTCCGAGGGCCGGAAGCCGTAGCTGCTGTAGAACGCCACCGCCCGGCCGTTGTCGACGACGACCCAGAGCATCAGGTGCGTGCGTGACTGCCGCCGGGCCTCGGCCGCGGCCGCGTCGACCAGGCGCCAGGCGACGCCGGTGCCCCGGGCCTCGGGGTCCACCCACATGCCGAACAGCTCCGCGACCCGCTGGGTGACCTGGAAGTCGCTGTCGTCGTCGATCGGCAGCGCGTCACCGAGCGAGGCGACGCCGACGAGCGTGCCGTCGCGCTCGGCCAGCAGCCGGGTGCTGCGCCGCATCCGCAGCCGCCAGAAGTCCTCGTCGTAGGCCAGCTCCTCGTCGTAGGGTGCTGACGAAGGCGTCCGGCGACTCCTTGAGCGCGGCCAGACGCATGCCGGCGGTAGGTCTCCCAGTCGTCCTCCGCCAGGGCACGCACGGTCACCTCGCTCATGCGGCCAGCCTCCCAGACCGGACCCGCCGCGCGCGCTCACCGGGGGCTGTGCGTATCCGCCGTGAAGCAGCCTGACGCCGCGCGGCCGGCTCAGGTCTGGCCCGAGGCCAGCTCGCGGCTGCGGTCCCGGGCGGCCTCCATCGCGGTGAGGAACGCCGCCCGGACCTTGTGGTCGTCGAGCTGGCGCAGCGCGGCCATCGTGGTGCCGGCCGGGCTGGAGACCTGCTCGCGCAGGACGGTCGGGTGCTCGCCGGTCTCGCGCAGCATCGTCGCCGCGCCGTACAGCGTCTGGACCACCAGCTCGGTGCGAGGTCGCGCGCGGCAGGCCCAGCAGCACGCCGGCCTCGATCATCGCCTCGACGACGTAGAAGATGTACGCCGGGCCGGAGCCGGAGATCGCCGTGACCGCGTCCTGGTAGTCCTCCGGGCACCCGGACGACCTTGCCGCACGAGCGCAGCAGGGCCTCGGCCTCCTCCAGGTGCGCGTCGTCGCAGTGGCGACCCGGCGCTGATCGCGGCCATCCCCTCGTCGACCAGGGCCGGCGTGTTGGGCATGACCCGGACGACGGGGGTGCCGGTCGGCAGCCGGGTCTGCAGGAACTCCGTCGTGATGCCGGCGGCGAGCGAGACGACGAGCGTCCCCGGCCGCAGGTGCTCGGCGACCTCGCCGAGCACGGTGGCCATGTCCTGCGGCTTGACGACCAGCACGAGGGTGTCGGCCGCGGCCGCGGCCGCCGTCGTTGCTCGACCACGCCGACGCCGTACTTCTCGGTCAGCTCCTGCGACCCGCTCGGGCCGGCGCTCGGCGACGAGCAGCTCGGCCGCGCGGGCGGCCGGAGCGGATCAGCCCGGACAGCAGGGTCTCCCCCATCACGCCCGGCGCCGACGATCGCGACGGTGCCCATGCCCGCTGCCTCTAGCCCTTGGTCAGCAGCGAACGGACGAAGAACGCCATGTTCGCCGGGCGCTCGGCCATCCGCCGCATGAGGTAGCCGTACCACTGGTCGCCGTACGGCACGTAGACCCGCATCTTCTCCCCCTGGGCGGCGAGCCGGCGCTGCTCGTCCGGCCGGATGCCGTAGAGCATCTGGAACTCGTAGCGACCCCGGGGCCCGGCCGGTAGCGCGGCACAGCGCGCTGGCGATCGCGACCAGCCGCGGGTCGTGGGTGGCGACCATCGGGTAGCCCGGCCCGGCCATCAGCACCTTCAGGCACCGGACGTAGGACGCGTCGACGTCGCGCGCTTGGACTGGAAGGCGACCGACTCCGGCTCGTCGTACGCGCCCTTGCACAGCCGGACCCGCGAGCCCTGCGTGGGCCAGGTCGCGGCAGTCCGCCTCGGTGCGGCGCAGGTAGGCCTGCAGCACGGCGCCGACCCACGGGAAGTCCGGCCGCAGCTCGCGCAGGGTGGCCAGCGTCGAGTCGGTCGTGGTGTGGTCCTCCATGTCGAGGGTCACGGTCGTGCCGGCGTCTGGCGGCCGCGCGGCAGATCTCGCGGGCGTGCTCCAGGGCGATCCGCTCGCCGTCGCCGGGCAGCGCCTGGCCGATCGCGGACAGCTTGACCGACACCTCGGCCCGCCGGTCCTGGGTGAGCCCGGCCGTCGGCCAGCTGGCGCAGCAGCGTCGAGGTAGGCGTCGCGCGGTGGCCCGGGCCTGGGCCAGGTCGAGGGTGTCCTCGCCGAGGTGGTCCAGGGTGACCAGCCGGCCGCTCGCGACCAGCTCGGCGGCGGCGCGCACGCCGTCCGCGGTGCCGGCCCCCGCGACGTACCGCGCGACGACGCCTCGGCTGACCGGCGCGGTCTCGACCAGCTGGCGGACCCGCTCGCTCCTGGACATCCGCAACGAGCACCTGGCGCAGCACGCGGCCAGGCTACGGCGTCTCGCCGCCCCGCCCCCGCCACTGCTGGCCGGCCGGGTCAGCGGGCGGCGGCGACCAGGTTGAGGCGGGCGAAGGCCAGGGCCTCGGCCAGGTCGGCCTCGCGCTCGGCCAGGTCGACCGCCCGCCGGGTCGACACCTCGACGACGACGTTGCCCGGCCAGCCCTCGGCCGCCAGCCGCTCGAGCAGCTCGGCGCAGGGCTGGCCGCCGCGGCCGGGCACGAGGTGCTCGTCCTTGGCGCTGCCGCGAGCCGTCGGCCAGGTGCACGTGGACCAGCCGCTCGCCCAGCGCCTCGGCCATCTCCAGCGCGTCCGACGCCGGCGGTCGCCGTGTGCGAGAGGTCCAGGGTGACGTGCTCGTACGGCTGGCCGACCGGGTCCCAGTGCGGCAGGTAGGCCATGATCTCGCGGCCGCGGGCCCGCCACGGGATACATGTTCTCCACGGCCAGCTGCACGCCGAACTCGGCCTCCAGCTCGGCCACCCCGATCGGCGAAGCCGCGCGCGTACTCCCGCTGCCAGCGGAACGGCGGGTGGACGACCACGGTGCCGGCGCCCGACCGCGACCGCCACCTCGCAGGACCGGCGCAGCTTCGGCCACGGGTCGGTGCCCCAGACCCGCTGGGTGATCAGCAGCGTCGGCGCGTGCGATCGACACGATCGGCAGGCCGTGGTGCTCGGACAGGGAGCGCAGCGCCTCCGGCGTCCTGGCTGACCGGGTCGGTCCAGACCATGACCTCGACGCCGTCGTACCCCAGCCGGGCGGCGATCTCGAACGTCGTCGCGCAGTTCAGCGGGGTAGGCCGAGGCCGTCGACAGCGACACCGTGGCCGGCGTCACCCGTACGACGCCGTCGCCGCGCGACCTCGAACTCGGCCATGACTCCAGCCTAGGAGGGCCGCGGCGGCGGCCCGGTGTCGAAGGCCGCGGACGCGTCGAGGCCGCCCGGGGCGTCGAACGTCTCGGCCAGGCGGTCCAGCCGGCGCAGGATGACGCCCTCGCGCAGGGCCCAGGGGCAGATGTCCAGGGCCGGCGACGCCCAGCAGGTCCATGGCGGCGACCGGCGACCAGCGCGCCGGCCAGCAGCTGCCCGGCCCGCCGGGCGAGACGCCCGGGAGCGCCCGCCGCTCGCTCGCCGTCATGCCGGCCAGCCGCGTCGACCAGGTCGGCGACGTCGTCGGCCCGGAGCACGCGCGCGGCGTACGGCCCGTCGGAGGAGGGCGCGGCGCCGGTCGACCCGGGCCAGCGACCGCAGCGTCTTGGACGTGCCGACGACCCGGTCCGGGCGTCCCGGTCTTGACGACGTCGCGGACGACCGCGCCGATCTCGGCCCGGACCAGCCGGCGCAGCGCCCGGATCGTCCTCGGCGTCGGGCGGGTCGCCCGGCAGGTGCTCCCGCGTCAGGCGGCCGGCGCCCAGCGGGCAGGCTGCAGCGCGACGTCCGGGCACCTCGTCGATGCCCGGCGGCGAGCTCCAGCGACCCGCCGCCGATGTCCAGCACCAGCAGGTGACCGCTCGACCAGCCGAACCAGCGGCGTACGGCGAGGAAGGTCAGCCGGGCCTCGTCCTGGCCGGAGAGCACCTGCGAGCGGCGCACCGGTGGCGGCCCGGATCGTCGGCCAGCACCGCCTCGCCGTTCGGGCGCCTCGCGGATCGCGCTGGTCGCGAACGCCAGCACGTCCTGCACGCCCTGGTCCTCGGCGATCCGCATGACGCCTCGGTGACCACGCTCGCCCAGCGCCGCGGCGCCGGACGCGGCGATGCGGCCGTCCTCGAGGTACTCGGCCAGGCGCAGCTACGACCTTGTGCGAGTACGCCGGCAGCGGCCGGGCCCCGGGGTGGGCGTCGACGACGAGCAGATGCACGGTGTTGGAGCCGATGTCCAGCACGCCGAGCCGCATGCGCGCGACGGTAGCGAAGCCGCCCTAGGCTGGTCGCCGTGCCCGAGGTCTCGCTGGACATCACCCGCGCCTGGATCGAGTTCGTCGACCCCGCCCGGCCCGAGCCGGCGTCCGCCGAGCAGGCCGACGCGGCGGACGACGACGAGGTCGACGAGGCCGAGCTGCCGCAGCGGTTCCGCTGCGACCTCACCTGGCTGACGTCCTCCTGGACCTGCATCTACGGCTCGGGCTGCCAGGGCATCTACGCCGACCGGCCCGAGCGACGGCTGCTGCACCCTCGGCGCCCACTTCACCGACGACGACGACGTCGAGCGGGTCGCGGCCGGCGGCCAAGCGGCTGACGCCCGAGACCTGGCAGTTCCGCGACGAGGGCCGCAAGCGCAACGGCGGCTGGACCGAGCTGGAGGACGGGCGAGCTGCAAGACGCGGGTCGTCGACGGGCGCCTGCATCTTCCTCAACCGGCCCGGCTTCGCCGGCCGGCGACGGCTGCTCGCTGCACCAGGAGGCGCTGCGCTCCGGGCTGGCCCCGCACACGGTAAGCCCGACGTCTGCTGGCAGCTGCCGATCCGGCGCTCCTACCGGACGGTCGAGCGTCCCGACGGCACGCGCTACCTCGAGACCACCATCGCCGAGTACGACCGCCGCGGCTGGGGCCCGGGCGGGCACGACCTCGACTGGTACTGCAGCGGCAACTCCGAGGCCCACGTCGGCCGCGAGCCGGTCTTCCGCTCCAACGAGGGCGAGCTGCGCGAGCTCATGGGCGACGCGGCGTACGACGAGCTGGCCCGGCACTGCGTCGCGCACCTCGCGGTCGGTGAAGGCGGCCCGCAGCCAACGGCGGACGGACCCTGCTGCCGCTGCTCGTCCACCCGGCGACCCTCGCCGCGGAGGAGCAGGAGGCCGCGCGGGCCCGGGTGCGGCCGGCCGGGAAGGCCGTCAAGAAGCCGGCCCGGACGCTGAAGGGCGACGGCGGCCCGATGAAGGGTCGCTCCCGGTGAATCGCTTGCGGGGCAACGGTTTCCGCGACTGACGGAGTCCGGCGCAGCCCGAACATCTGGGACCACCCGCGTACCTACGAGGTCGAGAACCGCGCCGTCGACCCGGGCGCACGTGATCGACGCCGCGATGGCGGAGATCCGGGACTGGCCGGGCGCGCACGGTGCTCGACGTCGGATGCGGCGCGGGCTTCCACCTCCCCCGGCTGGCCGAGCGAGCCGAGCGGGTCGTCGGCGTCGAGCCGCATCCGCCGCTCCTCGCCCTGGCCCGGCGGCGGACGGCGGCGCTGCCCAACGTGCAGGTCCTCGCCGGGACGGCCCAGCGGGTGCCCCTCCCGGACGCGTGCGTCGACGTGGCGCAGGCGCGGTGGGCGTACTTCTTCGGGCCGGGCTGCGAACCGGGGCTGCGCGAGCTCGACCGGCTGGTCCGCCGGGGAGGTGCCGCCTTCGTCGTCGACGTCGACCCGACCCGCTCGACGTACGGCGGCGTGGTTCCGCGAGTGGCTGCCGCGGCACGATGCCGTTGCGGTGCAACGGTTCTGGGCGACGCACGGGTGGTCGCGGCGGCCGCTGGACCTGGAGTGGGAGTTCGACGAGCCGGGCCGACCTCGAGGCGGTCGTCCGGATCGAGCTGTCACCGGAGGTCGCCGACCGGGCGCTGGCCCAGCACCAGGGGACGACCGTGGACTACGCGGCGAACCTGTGGTGGCGGCGCTACTGACGACCGGTACCGTCGCCGTCGTGATCAACGGTGACGTGTCGTTCTGGTGGCGCAGCATCGGCCTTGCCGCCGCCGGGCCGGCCCTCGGCACGGACCTGGACGCGGACGTCTGCATCGTCGGCGGTGGCTTCACCGGACTGTGGACGGCGTACTACCTGAAGGCGGCCGACCCCTCGCTGCGCGTCGTGCTGCTGGAGGCCCGGTTCTGCGGCTTCGGCGCCAGCGGACGCAACGGCGGCTGGCTGACCGCCTCGATCGCCGGCACCCGCCGGCGGTACGCCGCCACCCACGGGCGCGACGGGGTCATCGCGCTGCAGCACGCGATGAACGACTCGGTCGACGAGGTGCTGCGGGTCACCGAGGCGGAGGGCATCGACGTCGACGCCGTCAAGGGCGGCGAGCTGAACGTCGCGACGAACGAGGCCCAGGCCCAGCGGCTCCGGTCCGACGTCGAGGAGGCCCACGCCTGGGGGGAGACCGGACTACGAGCTGCTCGACGCCGCCGACGCCGCGGCGACGGATCGACGTCGACGGCACGGTCCTCGGCGGCGCTGGACCCCGCACTGCGCGCGCATCCAGCCGGCCAAGCTGGCCGCCGGCCTGACCCGGGCCGTCCGCCGGCTCGGGGTGGACGTCTACGAGTCGACCCCGGTGACCCGCATCGAGCCGGCCCGGACCCCCGGCGGGGACGCGGCCGCGGTCACCGCCCACGGGACGGTGCGCGCGACGTACGTGCTGCGGGCGACCGAGGGCTTCACGTCGGGGCTGCCGGGGCTGCACCGCACGTGGCTCCCGATGAACTCCAGCCTGGTCGTCACCGAGCCGCTGCCGGCCAGCACCTGGCAGCAGATCGGCTGGGCCGGCCGGGAGACGCTGGGCGACCTGGCCCACGCGTACATGTACGCCCAGCGCACGGCCGACGACCGCATCGCGATCGGCGGTCGCGGCGTCCCCTACCGCTACGGCTCGCGCACCGACCACGACGGGAAGACCCAGGGCTCGACGATTGCCGCACTGCAACAGATCCTGCACCGGCTGCTCCCCGCCACCCGCGACGCCGCCGTCGACCACGCCTGGTCGGGGGTGCTGGGCGTGCCGCGCGACTGGTGCTCGACCGCGGGCTCGACCGCAGCACCGGCCTCGGCTGGGCCGGCGGCTACGTCGGCCACGGCGTCACGACGACCAACCTGGCCGGCCGGACGCTGCGCGACCTGGTGCTCGGCCGGGCCACCGACCTCACCGCCCTGCCCTGGGTGGGCCGCAAGGTGCGCCAGCTGGGAGCCCGAGCCGCTGCGCTGGCTCGGCGTGCAGACGCTGTACGCCGCCTACCGGGCCGCCGACCGGCAGGAGCGCCGCGGGGGCGGCACCGCGCTGGTGGCCAAGGTCGCCGACCGCATCTCGGCCCGGACCTGAGCCGGACCACGGCCCGGTGGGTGCGGTCGCGGGCGGGAGGGACGACACTGTGCGCATGACCTCCGCACCACAGCAGAGCCCGCAGCCCGAGCCGGGCACCCGCCGAGGACGGGGACCGCGAGATCGCCCCGATCCGCCCGCTCGGCCGGCCGCACCCGATCGACATCATCAGCGGCGTCGTGATCGCCGGCTCGCTCGTGCTCGCCATCGCGATCCCGGGTCTGATCGTGTCCCCGACGGCGACGACCGCCTCCGGCAGCAAGCTCGGACTGGCCTTCGGCATCACGATGGTCGGCATCCTCATCGCGGTCCTGACCGGCATCCTCCAGTACCGGCGCACCGGCGAACTGGGTCTGGTTCCTCATCAGCGCCGACCCCCGCCTTCGCGGTGTTCTGCAGCGGCGCGATCTTCGCCGCGACCAAGGCCGTCGCCTGACGCACGGCCGGACCGGCCTGGACGGCGGCGCCGGCCCGCCGCGCCTCCCGCCGGTTGTCGGTGCCGGCCCCTACGGTCTCGGTCATGAGTTCCAATTCCGTCCGCCGGGGCCGGTGCCGCCGCCGCCCAAGGCCGGCCCGCGCCCATCGTTCCGCTGCACCGAGTGCGGCTGGGCGACCGGCAAGTGGGTCGGCCGGTGCGGAGAGTGCCAGGCGTGGGGCACGGTCGAGGAGCTCGGCGCAGCCGCGGGTGCGCACGACGGCCGCCGGCCCGGTCAGCTCCCCGGCGCGGCCGATCCTCGACATCGACGTCGACCCTCGCCCGGTCACATCCGACCGGCGTCGGGGAGTTCGACCGGGTGCTCGGCGGCGGCCTGGTGCCGGGGGCCGTCGTCCTGGTCGCCGGTGAGCCCGGCATCGGCAAGTCCACGCTCCTGCTCGACGTGGCGGCCCGCGCCGCCCGCGAGGGGCGGCGGGTCCTCTACGTCACCGGCGAGGAGTCGGCAGCGCAGGTCCGGCTCCGGGCCGAGCGCATCGAGGCGATGGCGCGCACGCTGTTCCTGGCCGCCGAGACCGACCTCGGCGCCGTTCTCGGGCACATCGACACGGTGGCGCCCGACCTCGTCGTCGTCGACTCGGTGCAGACGGTCGCCTCGGCCGAGCTGGAGGGAGCGGCGGGCAACGTCGCGCAGACCCGCGAGGTGGCGGCCGCGCTGATCGCCGTGGCCAAGGAGCGCAACATCGCCACCCTGCTGGTCGGCCACGTGACCAAGGACGGCTCGATCGCCGGGCCGCGCGTGCTCGAGCACCTGGTCGACGTCGTCATCGCGTTCGAGGGCGAGCGGCACTCGCGGCTGCGGCTGGTCCGGGCGGTGAAGAACCGGTACGGACCCGACCGACGAGGTCGGCTGCTTCGACCTGTCCGACGGTGGCCTGGTCGGGCTGCCCGACCCGAGCGGCCTGTTCCTCAGCCGCCGGTCCGAGGCGGTGCCCGGCACCTGCCTCACCGTGACCCTGGAGGGTCGCCGGCCGTTGATCGCGGAGGTGCAGGGGCTGGTCTCCCCGTCGACGGCGACCAGCCCGCGCCGGGCCTCCAGCGGCATCGACACCGGTCGCCTCTCGATGATCCTGGCCGTCCTGGACCGGCGAGCGGGCGTGACCGCGCTGCGCCTGCACGACGTCCACGTGTCCACGGTCGGGGGCGTGCGCCTGACCGAGCCGTCGGCCGACCTCGCCGTGGCGCTGGCCCTGGCGAGCGCCACGGTCGACCGGGCCCTGGTGGTGGGCACGGTCGCGGTCGGGGAGGTGGGCCTGGCCGGGGAGGTGCGCCCGGTCGCGGGCATCGGCCGCCGCCTCGTCGAGGCGTACCGGCTCGGCTTCTCCCACGCGATCGCGCCGCCGGGGACGCTCGGCACGCCGGGTCTGCCCGACGGGATGCGGATCGCGGAGGCGCCGGACATCAGCACCGCCCTGCGACTGGCCAGCATGCGGGTGGTGTGAGCCACGCTGACCCCTGGCGCCGTCCCGCAGGTCGAGCCGCACCCGATGCCGGTGCCGCCGACGGTTACACTGCGCGATCAAGCCACCCAGACGGGCGTACGCGTCACGGTGGGCACGGTCGCGAGAAGCCGGCGCACACCGGCGGAGCTTGGGGAGAGCATGGCCGTCGAGCGCACCGAGGACGAGCTGATGCGCATCACGCTCGCCGCGGTGGCCCCCGGCACCGAGCTGCGGGACGGCCTGGAGCGGATCCTGCGCGGCAACACCGGTGCGCTCATCGTGCTCGGGTACGACCGCACCGTCGAGAGCCTGTGCACCGGCGGCTTCCCGCTCGACGTCGAGTTCGCGGCCACCCGGCTGCGTGAGCTGGCCAAGATGGACGGCGCGATCGTGGTCGACCGGGACGTCACGCGCATCGTCCGGGCGGCGACCCAGCTCGTGCCCGACCCGTCGATCGAGACCTCGGAGTCGGGCACCCGGCACCGGACGGCCGAGCGGGTGGCCAAGCAGACCGGCCTGCCGGTCATCTCGGTCAGCCAGTCGATGCGCATCATCGCGCTGTACGTCGGCGGCCAGCGCCGGGCGATCGAGGACTCGGCCGCGATCCTGTCCCGGGCCAACCAGGCCCTGGCCACCCTGGAGCGGTACAAGCTGCGGCTGGACGAGGTCACCGGCACGCTCTCGGCCCTGGAGATCGAGGACCTGGTCACGGTGCGCGACGTCGCGGCCGTCGTCCAGCGGCTGGAGATGGTGCGCCGGATCAGCGAGGAGATCGCCGGCTACGTCATCGAGCTGGGCACGGACGGCCGGCTGCTCACCCTGCAGCTCGACGAGCTGACCGGTGGGGTCGGCAACGACCGCGAGCTCGTGGTCCGCGACTACCTCTCCGCGGCCAAGAACCACCGTGCGCTCACCGAGGTCCTGGACGACCTGGGAGCGCTGTCGGCCACCGAGCTGCTGGACCTCACGGCCGGTGCCCGCGCCCTCGGCTTCAACGTGGTCGGCGACGCGCTCGACGCGGCGGTCAGCCCGCACGGCTACCGGCTGCTGTCCAAGGTCCCCCGGCTCCCGGGCGCCATCGTCGAGCGCCTGGTCGACCACTTCGGCAGCCTGCAGAAGCTGCTCGCCGCCGGAGTCGAGGACCTGATGACGGTCGAGGGCGTCGGCGAGGGCCGGGCCCGCACGGTGCGCGAGGGCCTGTCCCGCCTGGCCGAGTCGAGCATCCTGGAGCGGTACGTCTGAGCGGCGTCAGCCGCGGACCCGTGTCCGAGACCCCGGCAGCCGGGAGCGCCCGGGTCGGCGACCTGCACGACCTGCTCACCGCCTGGTACGCCGTGCACGCCCGCGACCTGCCCTGGCGCTCGCCCGACCGCACGCCGTGGGGCGTGCTGACCAGCGAGGTCATGCTCCAGCAGACGCCGGTCGCCCGTGTGCTGCCCGTGTGGACCGAGTGGATGCGCCGCTGGCCGGACCCACCGGCCCTGGCCGCCGCCGCCGCGGGTGAGGCCATCCGGGCGTGGGGACGCCTGGGCTACCCGCGGCGCGCCCTGCGGCTGCACCACGCGGCCGTCCGCATCACCGGCGAGTACGGCGGTGTGGTGCCCACGTCGTACGCCGAGCTGCGCGAGCTGCCCGGCATCGGGGGCTACACCGCCGCCGCGGTGGCCAGCTTCGCCTTCGGGGCCCGGCACGCGGTCGTGGACACGAACGTGCGCCGGGTCCAGGCGCGGGTCGTGGCCGGCGAGGCCCTGCCGGCGCCGGCGCTGAACGCCACGGAGCAGCGCCGGGCGGAGTCCCTGCTCCCGTCCGCGACCGCATCGGGTCGCCGCCTGGAACGTCGCGGTGATGGAGCTCGGGGCCCTGGTGTGCACGGCGCGGGCCCCGCGCTGTGCCGACTGCCCGCTGGCCGCTCGGTGCGCCTGGCGACTGGCCGGATCCCCGGCGTACCAGGGGCGGCCGCGTCCGGTGCAGCGCTGGCACGGCACCGACCGCCAGGTCCGCGGCCGGCTGCTGCAGGCCCTGCGCGACGCCGAGCAGCCGCTCGGCGCCGCCGACCTGGAGCGCGCCTGCCCGGCCGACGCCCTGCGCGATCCGCACCAGCGTGCGCGTTGCCTGGACAGCCTGGTCGCGGACGGCCTGGCGGAGCCGCTGCCGGGCGGACGGTTCCGGCTTCCCGGCTGACCGCCAGCGGCCGGTTACTCTCCGTTCCCAGGTCGGACCACCGCGCCACCAAATGCCTCCACTAGGGCTGTCGACTCGCGGAGAGGTCTGAGACCATGCGAGGTATGGACGCGGCTCAGATCGGCGATGACGTGCGCACCGCCGGGCACGATCTGCCACGGGAGCGCGACGGTCGGCAACGGGCCGACCGCCAGCCGGCGCAGCACGCCATGAGCTCCCCGGACGGCGCCGCCGACACGTCCGTGGCCGAGGCCCAGACGCTGCTCGAGCGGGCGCAGTCCTTCGCCGACCAGATCCGGGCGGAGGCGGAGGCGGAGGCCAAGGCGCTGCGGCTGCAGGCGGCCCGGGCCCTGGACGAGGCCCGGCGGCGCAACGCCCTGGCCGAGAGCCTGCTCGGCGACGCGCAGGAAGAGGCCAAGCAGCTCATCGCCGATGCCGCGGAGCAGGCGCACCTGGTCTCCGAGGCCACCAACCGGTCGGCCCAGGAGCTGACCACCCGCGTCGAGCAGGACGCGCGGTCGATCCGCGAGCTGGCCGAGCAGGACGCCCAGCGCAGTCGCGAGTCGGCCCAGGAGGAGTACGCCGCGATGCGGGTCCGGGCCGACCGGCTGCTCGCCGAGGCCGCGGAGCGGGCGGAGCAGCGCGTCGCCGTTGCCGCGGAGGAGGCCGAGCGCCGGCTGGCGGCCGCTCGCGACGAGGCCGCGGCGCACCTGCAGCAGGCCCGCGAGGAGGCCGAGCGGCTGACCCACCAGGCCGAGACGGGCGCCGAGGCGACGCTGGCCGAGGCGCAGGCCCACCTGGCCGAGGCCCGTTCGGCGGCGGACGAGGAGCGGGCCCGCGCCTCGCGCCATGCCGAGGACGTCGTCGCCCAGGCCCGGGCCGACGCCGAGCGGGAGATGGCGACGGCGGCCGAGCACGTCCGCTGGACCACGCAGACCATGGACTCGCTGCTCGCGGCGGCAGAGACCGAGGCGGCCCGCACGCGCGCCGGCAGCCACGTGGAGGCCACCCGGGTGCTGCGCGAGCGGCGGACCCGGATCCAGGCGCTGACCAGCGCGAGTGCCGGCAAGGCCCGGCTCCGGCTGGCCGATGCCCAGCGCGCGGCCGCGGCCGCCCGGGCCGAGGCGGAGGCCGAGCTCGAGCGGGCGCGGCAGGAGGCCCAGGCGCACCGCGAGGAAGTGGCCGCGAGCATGGCCACCGCGAGCGAGCTGGCCGAGGAGGAGCGCGCGGCCAAGCTGGCCCGGGCCCAGCGCCGGCTCGAGGAGGCGGAGTCCGGCGCCAAGGCCCTGCGCCAGCGGGTGGCCGACGAGGTGGCCGCGGCGCAGAGCCAGGCCCTGGAGCTGCGGCGTACGTCGCGCGACGAGGCCACCCGGCTGGTGGGGGACGCCCGCGCCGAGGCCGACCACCTGCGCGGCCAGGCCCGCGCAATGCTCGAGTCCGCCCGCCGCGAGGTCGCCTCGCTGATCGAGCGCCGCAACAGCATCACCTCCGAGCTGGGCCACCTCTCCGGGGTCATCGACGCGCTGGCGGTGCCCGAGAAGGGCCGGAATGTCCAGAACGACGATCGCGAAGTAAAGTCCGACGCCGAACCTGCCGAGGCACACACCGACGTCACCCAGATGGAGCAGCCCGAGCCCGACGCCACGCACCAACCGGGCGAGGACGAGCGCCTGGAGCAGACGGGCGCCGAACCGGGACCCGAGCCCGAGCCCGGACCGGACGGACCGCAGGACGAAGCGCAGGACGAAGCGCAGGACGAAGCGCAGGCCACCGATGACCAGCAGCCCGCAGAGGCCGCCGAGATGACGAGGAACTCATGAGCGAAGGCACGTCGTTCCGCACCGTGCTGCGTGGTTACGAGCCGACCGAGGTCGACCGGGCAGTGGCCGACCTGTCGGCCACGTTGGACGCGCACAAGAACCGCGCGGCCGACCTGGAGGGCGAGCTCGACCGGCTGCGCTCCGAGGCCGAGCAGGCCAAGGCCACGGCCGAGGAGGCCGAGGGCAAGCTGCGCGCCGCGCAGGAGGCGCACCAGAAGGACGCCGCGGAGTGGGCCGAGCGGCAGTCGTCCGCGCCGGCCGAGCCCGTCGAGCCGGCCGAGGCGTCGTACGAGCACCTGGGCGTGCGCGTCGGCCAGATCCTGGGCCTGGCCCGCGACGAGGCCGCCGACATCCGGCTGCGCGCGGCGACCGAGGCCAAGTCGCACCGCGAGGAGGTCGAGGCCGGCGCCGCCGCACAGCGGCGCGATGCCGAGACCTACGCCGCGGAGGTGCGCAGCGGGGTCGAGGCCGAGGCGGCCCGGATGCTGGAGGAGGCCCGCCGGCAGTCCGACGAGATCCTGGACACCGCCGACCGCGACGCCACCGCCCGGCGGAGCGAGGCCGAGGCGTACTACGAGCACCAGCGGGCCGCCGCGGCCCAGGCCGCCCTGGACTTCGAGCAGACGCTGGCCGAGCGGCGGGAGCGCGCCGAGCGCGACTTCACCACCCAGACGGCGGCCGCGCAGGCCCAGCTCACCCAGCTGCAGGACTCGGTGGCCGCTCAGCGACGCGAGGCCGAGCGCGAGCGGGCCGCCGCTCTCGCCGAGGCCAAGCGCATCGTCGACGAGGCGCAGCAGCAGGCCGAGCACCTGGTCAGCGAGGCCCAGGCCAGGGTGGCCCGGATCCGCTCGGAGTCCGAGCGTGAGCTGGCCGCCGCGAGCGCGCGCCGGGACAGCATCAACGCCCAGCTGGCCAACGTGCGGCAGATGCTGCAGACGCTGACCGGCTCCTCCGGCTCGGTGCCGGCGGACGAGCCGGCGGCATCCGAGCCGGCGGCCGCCGAGTCCGTGGCTGCGGACGCTCCCGCCACCGAGCCGACCGAGCCGACCGAGCCGACCGACGACCGAGCCGACGACCGACCGAGCCGACCGAAGCGCGCGACGACGAGGGTGCGACCGGGGACGCCCCGGTGACCGACCTCGAGGCCGCCGTACCGGACGACGCCGGCGCGGTCTCCGACATGGAGCACGCGCACAGCTAGTCAGAGCGTGCGCATCATCCGGGTGTTGCCGAGCGTGTTCGGCTTCACCCGGTCCAGGTCGAGGAACTCCGCGACGCCCTCGTCGTACGACCGGAGCAGCTGGGCGTAGACGTCGGGCTCCACCGGCGTCCCCTCGATCACCGAGAAGCCGTGGGCCCGGAAGAAGTCGACCTCGAAGGTCAGGCAGAACACCCGCTGGACCCCGAGCTGGCGAGCCCGGTCGAGCAGCGCCTCCAGCAGCTGGTGCCCGACCCCGCGATGCCGGTACGCCGGGTCGGTGGCCAGGGTGCGGACCTCGGCCAGGTCCTCCCACAGCACGTGCAGGGCGCCGAAGCCGGCCAGCACCGGGCCGTCGGGGGGCACCAGCTCGGCGACGAGGAACTGCTGGATCGCCTCGTAGTAGGCGACGGCGTCCTTGCTCACCAGGACCCGGTCGTTGGCGAGCGGCTCGACCAGGGCTCGGATGGCGCGGACGTCGTCGACCCGCGCCGGGCGGATGTTGAGCTGCACCCGCCCATCATTCCGGTCAGCCGGCGGGGGTCGGGCCGCCCGCCACGCCCGTGCCGGTGGTGATGCTGCGGGCGTTCACCGAGCCGTTGCTGCTCGCCCCGACGACGACGACCGGCGTGCCGGCCCTGAGGTCGGAGACGGTGCCGCCGCGGGTGACCCGGATGCTCGTGCTGGGGCTGATGGTCACCGCGACCGTCGCGCCGTTCGCCGTCCGCACGGTCATGGTGCTGCCGTCGACCGACACGACGGTGCCGGCGGTCGCGCCACCGAAGCCGCCACCGAAGCCGCCGCCGAACCCGCGGCCCGGTCCGCCGCCGAAGCCGGGCTGCCCCGGCCGGTTCGGGCCGCCCGGCCTCCCGGGCTGCGCCGCGGGACCACGCTGGTGCGGCCCGGGGGCGAACCGGCGACTGGCCCGCGCTCGACGCGTGGTGGCGCCCGACCAGTGCCCCCGCACCGAAGCCGACCGCGAGCAGCACGACGGCCAGCAGGCCGGCCGTCAGCGGGCCGAGGCCGGCCAGCCAGCGCCGGAACCGGGGCCGGGCCTGCGAGGCGGCGGCGGCAGCGGGCGGCCGCAGCGCGCACGGCGCCGCTGCCGGCGGGATGCGGGGCGGTGGCGGCGGAGGTGTCGCGGGAGCGGGCGGCGCTGCCGGAGCGCCCGCGGGCTCGCCACTGTCCGACGTGGTCATCGGGGTCCTTCCCAGGCCCAGGCCGCGGTCGGCCGTGGTGTCTGGCGCTCACCTTCCCCCGCGGGCGGCTGCCGCGGTAGCGCTTCGCCGCACCTCACAGCGCACTCGTAGGAAGCATCCACCCGTTCCCCAGACCGCGTCGGGACCATCTGACTCGGCGCTGTGTGCGCCCACGCGGGACGACCGAGAGGTGATCGATGGCGGGGCGGCTGCGGGGTTCGGTGCAGGGGCGGTTCGCCGGGCGGCGCCGCTGGGCGGTGGCCGGCGCCCTGGTCGTGCTGCTCTGCGCCGGCGGTGGCGTGGCCTGGGCGGCCACCCGGGGCTCCTCCGCCCCCGCGGCGACCACGACGACGGTCACCGTGTCGACCTCGACGGTCAGCCAGAGCGTGAGCACCACGGGCACCATCGAGCCGGCGCACGAGGCCGACCTGTCCTTCGCCGTCAGCGGGACAGTCACCGCCGTACCCGTCTCGGTCGGGGACAAGGTGCGCAAGGGGCAGGCCCTGGCCCGGGTCGGCACCAGTGACCTGTCGGCGCAGGTGACCCTGGCCCAGGCCAACCTCACGGCCGCCGAGGATGCGCTGACCTCCGCGGAGTCCGGGTCGTCCTCGAGCCAGGTCGCGTCGGCCGAGGCGCAGGTGGCCGAGGCCAAGAGCAACCTGAGCGCCGCCAAGGCCGACCTGGCCGACGGCACGCTGCGCTCCACGATCACCGGCACGGTCGCCGCGGTGAACATCAGCACCGGCGACAGCGTCGGCAGCACCAGCTCCTCCGGCTCCGGCATGGCTCCGGCGGCTCCGGCAGCGGCTCGGGCGGCAGTGGCTCCGGCAGCGGGTCCGGCTCAGCGAACAGCTCCGCCGCGAGCGCCTCGAGCGGGTCGAGCGGCTCGAGCAGCGCGGACATCGTGGTCATCTCCACCTCCTCCTGGGTGGTGGACGCGACGGTCGGCAGCGCGGACCTGGCCTCGATCCAGCAAGGGCCTGCAGGCCCAGATCACGCCGACCGGCGCGACCAGCCGGGTGTTCGGCACGGTCGACTCCGTGGGCATCGTCGCCTCGAGCAGCTCGAGCGGCGTCCAGCGCCACCTTCCCGGTCGTCGTCGCGGTGACCGGCAGCCCGAGCGGCATGTACGCCGGCGCCTCGGCCAACGTGACGATCATCGTCAAGCAGGTGTCCGGCGTGCTGACCGTGCCGACGGCGGCCCTGCACTCCTCCGGCGGCCGCACGTACGTCGAGCAGGTCAAGAACGGCAAGCAGGTCACGACGTACGTCACGCTCGGGACGGCGTACGGCGCCGAGCACCCAGGTCACGGCCGGGCTGGCCTCCGGGGACAAGGTCGCGGTGACCGTCGCGGCCCGGCGCCCGCACCGGCACCGGCACCAGGACGGGCGGCGGCTTCGGCGGCGGCGGCGGTGGCTTCGGCGGTGGCGGCTTCGGCGGCGGTCGGCTTCGGCGGACGGCGGCACGGGCCGCACCGGCGGCGGCACGGGCGGAGGCAACGGGTGACCGACGCGGCTCCGGCGCCGACCCGCCGATCCTGTCGATGCGCGGGATCGCCAAGATCTACGGCACCGACGCGGGCGAGGTGCACGCCCTGCGCGGGGTCTCCCTGGACGTCGACCGCGGCGACTACGTCGCGATCATGGGCCCGTCGGGCTCCGGCAAGTCGACGCTGATGCACATCCTCGGCTGCCTGGACAACCCGACCGAGGGCACGTACGAGCTGGCCGGCACGGACGTCAGCGGGATGAGCGAGGCCGAGCTGGCCGAGGTCCGCAACCAGCAGATCGGCTTCGTGTTCCAGCAGTTCAACCTGCTGACCTCGATGCCGGCCTGGCGCAACGTCGAGCTCCCGCTCTGCTACGCCGGCGTGCCCAAGGCCGAGCGCCGCGAGCGGGCGATGGACGCCCTGGCCCGGGTCGGGCTGGCCGACCGGATCGGCGCACCGGCCCGGCGAGATGTCCGGCGGCCAGCAGCAGCGGGTCGCGGTGGCCCGCGCGCTGGTCACCGACCCGGCGCTGATCCTGGCCGACGAGCCGACCGGCAACCTGGACTCGCGCTCGACCGCGGACGTGCTCGTCGCTGTTCGCGCGAGCTGCACGCGCCGGGCCGGACCATCGTGCTGATCACCCACGAGCACGACGTCGCCGCCGCCGCTCGGCGGGTCATCCGGATCCGCGACGGCCAGATCGAGGAGCAGGCGCTCGCAGACGGCGGCCGGCGCGATGAACTGGAGCGAGACCGTCCGCACGGCGCTGGACGCGATCCGGGCCCGGCGGATGCGCTCGGCCCTGACCATGCTCGGCATCCTGATCGGCATCGCGGCCGTCATGCTCACCGTCGGCCTGGGCCAGGGCGCGTCGGCCCAGGTGAAGACCCAGATCAGCTCGCTCGGCAGCAACCTGCTGATCGTCTCCCCGGGCTCGACCACGTCCACGACGCGGCATCCGCGGCGGCCGCGGGTCGGCCTCGACGCTGACGACCCGGGACGCGGCCGCGCTGGCCGACCACACCACCGCGCCCGACATCGCCGCGGTCGCGCCCGTTCGCCACCGGCGAGAGCGAGCTCGTCAACGGCAGCACCAACTGGACGACGAGCGTGGTCGGCACCACGCCCGTCCTGGCTGTCGGTCCGGGCCCGGTCCGTGGCCGAGGGCCGGTTCTTCACCCAGGCCGAGCTGGACAGCTCCGCGCCGGTCGTCGTGCTCGGCGCGACGACGGCCGGCGAGCTGTTCACCACCGGCAGCCCGGTCGGGCAGACCGTGCTCGATCAACGGCTCGACCTTCACCGTCATCGGCGTGCTCAACACGGTCGGCTCGTCGACCACGTCGGACGAGGACGACCAGGCGGTCGATGCCGCAGACGACGTACACCAGCCGGGTCTCGACCAGCAGCACGCCGAACGCGCTGTCGCACGATCTACCTCGAGGCGACGTCGCAGAAGCACCCTGTCCGCGGCGTACCAGGAGGCCGACGCCACGCTGTCCGCGCACGCACGGCATCACCGCCGCCGTCCACGGCCGACTTCACGATCAACAGCCAGCAGTCGCTGCTGGCGACCGTCACCTCGACCAGCAAGACGCTGACCGTGCTGCTCGGCGGCATCGCCGCCGTCTCGCTGCTCGTCGGCGGCATCGGGGTCATGAACATCATGCTGGTCTCGGTCACCGAGCGGATCCGCGAGATCGGCCTGCGCAAGGCCCTCGGCGCCACGCCCCGGGTCATCCGCCGCCAGTTCCTGGTCGAGGCCAGCCTGCTCGGCTTCGCCGGTGGCGTCGCCGGCCTGGTGATCGGCGCCATCGGCGCGCGCGACCCTCGCCCACTTCCTCAGCCAGCCCGTCACGATCTCGGGCAGCGCGGCCGCCGGGGCCCTGGTCGTCGCGCTGGTCATCGGCATCGTGGCCGGCGTCTACCCGGCCGGGCGGGCCGCCCGGCTCGCCCCGATCGAGGCCCTGCGGTCCGAATGAGCCGTCCGGCCGTGTCCCGTCCCTCAGCATCTGGAGCAGTCATGAACTCCCGCCGTCCCGTCCGTCCCCTCGCCGTCGCCGTGCCCCTGCTCGCCGCCGTCGTCCTGCTCAGCGGCTGCGGCGGGTCGAGCGGCGGGTCGGCCGGCGGCAGCGCACCCACCGGCGGGTCCACGGCGGCCGGTGGCCAGGGCGGCCCGAACGGCCAGAACGGCGGCAACCGGCTGCCGGGCGTCTTCGGCGTGGTCGCGCAGATCACCGGCAAGACGCTCCAGGTGCAGTCGACGACGAGCCAGACCGCGGTGACCTACACGGCGACGACCCGGTTCACCGCCACGGTGGCGACCACGAAGCAGGCGGTGAAGGTCGGATCCTGCGTGGTCGCCCGGTCCACGCCGGCGCCCGGCAGCGCATCGACGGGCAGCGCGGCGCGGGCGGCCACGCCGGCGACCGCGATCACCGCGACCGCGGTGACCGTCACCGCGCCGGTCGGCGGCCGGTGCAGCGCCGCGGCGTCCTTCGGCGGCGGTGGTGGCGGGTTCGGCGGCGGGTTCCGGCGGCGCGGGCGGCGGGGCGTCCGGCGCGCCCACCGGTGGGCCCCAGGGTTCGGCGCCGAGCGGGGCGCCGACCGGACGGGGTGGTGGCTTCTTCGGCGCGGACATCGCGATCGGGAAGGTCACGGCCGTCTCCTGCTCGGGGTTCACGCGTGGCCGCCCAGACGTTCCGCCCGCAGCCCGGCGCGACCGGCCTCCGCCGCCGCGACGCCGAGTGCGGCCACCCGGACGGTCACCGTGACCACCACGGGCTCGACGACGTACACCACGACCAGGGCCGCCACGGCGAGCGCCCTGGCGGTCGGAAAGTGCGTCTCCGCCCGAGGCGCCAGTGACAGCTCCGGTGCGGTGACGGCGACGTCGATCGCCATCACGCCGGCCACCAACGGCAGCTGCACACGGGAGGGCTGCCTGATGGCGGGAACCACCGGCAGCAGACGGCTCTGGGTACGCCGCGGGGTGCCGGTCGCCGTCGTCGTCCTCGTCGTGGGCGGGTTCTTCGGCACCCGCGCGTTCGCCAGCAGCGGCGGCTCACCGTCGTACCGGCTGGGCACGGTCACCACGGGCGACATCGACCAGACCCTGACGCTCACCGGCACCGCGCGGAAGGTCGACCAGGCGACCTCGTCGTTCAAGGTGTCCGGGACCGTCGCCTCGGTGCCCGTGGGCATCGGTGACGCCGTCTCGGCCGGCCAGACCATCGCCACCCTCGACACCAGCGCGCTGCAGCGTGCGGTGACCGCGGCCGAGGCCACCCTGGCCCAGGCCGAGGCGACGCTCGACGCCGACGAGAGCGGCACGTCCACCTCGTCGGGGTCGACCGGATCGACAGGGTCGAGCGCCACGAACGCGGGCGACGACACCTTCACCACCACGCCGTCCGAGGTGTTCGCGGTCGAGACCGCCTACGTGACCGTCGCCGCCCGCACGCCGACCGGGTCCGCACCCGCGCCCACGACACCGGCGGGTGCGGCGGCCGCCGTGGCCAAGGCCCAGGCCGCCGTCACGGCCGCCCAGACCGCGGTGACCGCGGCCCTCGCCACCCTGACCAAGGACCAGGCCACGCAGGCGACGGCCTGCGCGCCGTACCTGACGGCCGGTACGACGCCCCCCGCCGGCACCACGCCGACGCTGGCCGACTGCCTGGCCGCGCTGCAGGCGACGACGGCCGCCCAGACCGCCGTCGCCACCGACCAGCGGGCGCTGGCGGCCGCGCAGGGCGGGCTGACGTCCGCGCTGAGCCAGCAGGCCAAGGTCCTGGCCCGCAGCGGATCAGGGTCCGGTTCGGGTTCAGGGTCCGGTTCCGGGTCCGGCACGGGGTCCGGCTCGGGGTCCGGCTCTGGGCTCCGGCTCCGGCTCGCGCTCCGGCTCGGGCTTCTCCGGCTCCGGCTCGGGCGGCGGCACGACGGTCTCGGCCCAGCGCGTGGCCTCGGACGAGGCGGCCGTGCAGACCGCGAAGTCCGCACTGGCGACGGCGCGGGCCGACCTCGACGACGCGACGCTGAGCGCGCCGATCTCCGGCACGGTCGCGGCGCTCGGTTTCGTCGCCGGCCAGTCCAGCGGCTCCAGCAGCGTCACGATCGTCGGCCCGGGCGCGGTCGACGTGACCGTCGACGTACCCCTCGCCTCGTTGCCGAAGGTCAAGGTCGGTCAGGCGGCCACGGTCACCGCGAACGGGTCGCTCACCACGATGGCGGGCACCGTGCACTCGATCAGCCTCCTGCCGGCGTCGAGCACCACGACGTCGGTGAGCTACCCGGTCGTGGTGCGCGTGCCGCAGCCGGTCGCCGCGCTCGCCAGCGGGGCCGGCGCCACGGCCACGATCACGCTGGCCACCGTCCGCGACGTCGTGACCGTGCCGAACACCGCCCTGACCACCCTGGTCTCCGGCACCGGGTTCGTCCAGACCGTCAAGGCGGGCCAGGTGACCCGCACGCTGGTGCGGACCGGGGCGGTCGGCTCGACCCGGACGCAGGTGCTGTCCGGGCTCACCGCCGGCCAGCAGGTGGTCATCGCGAACCTGTCCGAGGCCCTGCCGACCACCTCGACCACCACCAGCCGGTTCGGTGCCCGCACCGGCACCGGCGGCTTGACGTCGAGCCTGGGCGGCGCCGGCCTCGGGGGCGCCACCCTCGGAGGCGGCGGGTTCGGCGGCGGCGGGTTCGGCGGCGGCGGGTTCGGCGGCGGCGTTCGGGCGGCCCGGCGGCTGACCCGCCGGCCCGACCCGGCCACGGGGACCGGTGGGACAGCGACAGGGGCCCGGTCACGCTGATGCGTGACCGGGCCCCTTCGCGTTCGGGCGTTCGCCTACTCGGTACCGGCCGCCGTACCGCCGTCGGCCGGTCCGGCCGTGGCCGCCGTCTCGACCGCGGGCACGTCGGGGACGGTCGCCTTGGGCGTGCCGGAGAAGGTGAACTGCGCGTCCTTCTCGGCGCCGTCGGTGTCGACCAGGACGATCGAGCCGGGCTTGAGCTCGCCGTACAGGATCTTCTCCGACAGCACGTCCTCGATGTCGCGCTGGATGGTCCGGCGCAGCGGCCGGGCCCCGAGGACGGGGTCGTAGCCCGCGCGTCGCGAGCAGGATCTTCGCGGCGGGCGTGAGCTCGATGCCCATGTCCTTGTCGCGCAGCCGCTCGTCCAGCTTGGCCAGCATCAGGTCGACGATCTCGATGATCTCTTCCTGCGTGAGCTGCGGGAACACGATCGTGTCGTCCACGCGGTTCAGGAACTCCGGCCGGAAGTGCTGCTTGAGCTCGTCGATGACCCGGTTCTTCATCCGCTCGTACCCGCTGCGGGTGTCACTGCCCGAGCTGAAGCCCAGGCCCTGACCCTTGGAGATGTCCCGGGTGCCGAGGTTCGTGGTCATGATGATCACGGTGTTCTTGAAGTCGACCGACCCGGCCCTGGCTGTCGGTCAGGCGACCGTCCTCCAGGATCTGCAGCAGCGAGTTGAAGATGTCCGGGTGCGCCTTCTCGACCTCGTCGAACAGCACGACCGAGAACGGCCGACGGCGGACCTTCTCGGTCAGCTGGCCACCCTCCTCGTACCCGACGTAGCCGGGAGGCGAGCCGAACAGCCGCGAGACCGTGTGCTTCTCCGAGAACTCGCTCATGTCGAGCTGGATCAGCGAGTCCTCGTCACCGAACAGGAACTCCGCGAGCGCCTTGGCCAGCTCGGTCTTACCGACACCCGTGGGGCCGGCGAAGATGAACGAGCCACCGGGACGCTTGGGGTCCTTCAACCCCGCACGCGTACGGCGGATGGCCTGCGAGAGCGCCTTGATCGCGTCGTTCTGGCCGACGATCCGCTTGTGCAGCTCGTCCTCCATGCGCAGCAGCCGCGAGGACTCCTCCTCGGTCAGCTTGAAGACCGGGATGCCCGTGGCCGTGGCGAGGACCTCGGCGATGAGCTCCTCGTTGACCTCGGCGACGATGTCCATGTCGCCGGCCTTCCACTGCTTCTCACGGTCGGCCTTCTCGCCGAGCAGGCGCTTCTCGGTGTCGCGCAGCGACGCCGCCTTCTCGAAGTCCTGCGCGTCGATCGCGCGTCTCCTTCTCGCGACGGGTGTGGGCGATCCGCTCGTCGAACTCGCGCAGGTCCGGCGGAGCCGTCATCCGGCGGATCCGCAGCCGGGCGCCGGCCTCGTCGATCAGGTCGATCGCCTTGTCCGGCAGGAACCGGTCGTTGACGTAGCGGTCGGCCAGGGTCGCCGCAGCCCACGAGCGCGGCGTCCGTGATCGAGACCCGGTGGTGCGCCTCGTAGCGGTCGCGCAGGCCCTTGAGGATCTCGATGGTGTGCGCCAGGGTCGGCTCGGCCACCTGGATCGGCTGGAACCGGCGCTCGAGCGCGGCGTCCTTCTCGACGTACTTGCGGTACTCGTCGAGCGTCGTCGCGCCGATGGTCTGGAGCTCGCCGCGGGCCAGCATCGGCTTGAGGATGCTGGCGGCGTCGATCGCGCCCTCGGCCGCGCCCGCACCGACGAGGGTGTGCATCTCGTCGATGAACAGGATGATGTCGCCGCGGGTGCGGATCTCCTTCAGGACCTTCTTCAGCCGCTCCTCGAAGTCACCGCGGTAGCGGCTGCCGGCCACCAGCGCGCCGAGGTCGAGGGTGTACAGCTGCTTGTCCTTGAGGGTCTCCGGCACCTCGCCCTTGACGATGGCCTGGGACAGGCCCTCGACGACGGCGGTCTTGCCGACGCCGGGCTCCCCGATCAGCACCGGGTTGTTCTTGGTGCGGCGGGACAGCACCTGCATGACCCGCTCGATCTCCTTCTCGCGCCCGATCACCGGGTCGAGCTTGCCCTCGCGGGCGGCCTGGGTCAGGTTGCGGCCGAACTGGTCGAGCACCAGCGAGCCGGACGGGCTGCCCTCGGCCGGGCCGCCGGCCGTGGCCGGCTCCTTGCCCTGGTAGCCGGACAGCAGCTGGATGACCTGCTGGCGGACCCGGTTGAGGTCGGCGCCGAGCTTGACCAGCACCTGGGCGGCGACGCCCTCACCCTCGCGGATCAGGCCGAGCAGGATGTGCTCGGTGCCGATGTAGTTGTGGCCCAGCTGCAGCGCCTCGCGCAGGCTGAGCTCCAGGACCTTCTTGGCGCGCGGGGTGAAGGGGATGTGGCCGGACGGGGCGTTCTGGCCCTGGCCGATGATCTCCTGCACCTGCTCGCGGACGGCGTCCAGCGAGATGCCGAGGCTCTCCAGAGCCTTGGCGGCGACGCCTTCGCCCTCGTGGATCAGCCCCAGCAGGATGTGCTCGGTGCCGATGTAGTTGTGGTTGAGCATCCGGGCCTCTTCTTGGGCCAGGACGACCACCCGACGGGCTCGGTCGGTAAATCTCTCGAACATGCTCAGGCTCCTCGCGGGGCGGCCATTCAGATGAGGACTGTCCCCACCGTCCAGGGCCACTTCGATGCTATCTGCCGTAGCCAACTACCTCCTCGGCACGACTGTTCCGTTACCTGAGGGCGTTCGCCTCCGGCGTACCGGCCGCGGGATGCCAAGCCGGCCGGCGAGCTGGCCGGAGAGCTGCCGCCCGCCGCCCGGGCTTTGGCCGTCGAAACCGGGTGATCGCCCCTCGCCGGAGGCCCCGGAACCCGGGTTCGACGGCCAAACCCGGGTTCGACGGCCAAGACAAGGGGGGGTCAGGCGGATTTGCGGGCGGCCTTCTTGGCGGGGGCCTTCTTGGCGGCGGCCTTGGCCGGGGCCTTCTTGGCCGTCTTCTTGGCCGCGCCGCCGGCTGTGGAGCCCTTCCGTGCGGCGGCCGGGGCCTTCTTCGCGGGCGTCTTGGCCGCGCCACCGCCCGAGCCCTCGTCGCCCCGGGCCTCGCGCGCCCGCTCGACGCTGCGCTGGAGCGCGGACAGCAGGTCCACGACCTCGCCTCCGCCGGTCTCCTCGCGGCGCTCGGGTGCGGGCGCCGCCTGGCCCCCGGACAGCTTGGAGTCGACCAGCCGCTCCATCTCGGTGCGGTACTCGTCGCTGAACTCCTCCGGGTCGTAGTCCCCGGACAGGCTCTCCACCAGCGACGCCGCCATGGCCAGCTCCTGCGGCCGGGCCGTCTCGTCGCCGTCGAGGGTGCCGAAGTCGGGCTGGCGGATCTCGTCCGGCCACAGCAGGGTCTGCAGCACGATGACGTCGTCGCGCACCCGCAGGACCGCCATCGTCGACCGCTGCCGGATGGAGATCGCTGACCAGCGCCATCCGGTCGGCCTCGCGCAGGGCCTCGCGCAGCAGCGCGTACGGCTTCGCCCCGGAGCGCTCGGGCTCGAGGTAGTAGCTCTTCTCCATCCACATCGGGTCGATCTGCTCCGACGGCACGAACTTCTCGACGGCGATGTCGCGGCTGCTGGCCACCGGCAGCTCGGCCAGGTCCTCGTCGGTGAGGATCACCAGCTGGCCGTCCTCGGACTCGTAGCCCTTGGCGATGTCGTCGTACGCCACCTGCTCGCCGCACACGTCGCAGACCCGCTTGTACCGGATCCGGCCGCCGTCGAGCCGGTGCACCTGGTGGAAGGCGAGGTCGTGGCTCTCGGTCGCGGTGTACATCTTCACGGGCACGTTGACCAGCCCGAAGGAGACCGCACCCTTCCACATCGCGCGCATCGTTCGTGCCTTTCTGCCGCCCGGGCGGACCGAGGGCCGGGGGGAAGCTCGGCCCTTCGCGTTGACGCCCTGACGGCAGGATGGACCCAGGAGCCCCCTGCTCGCCAGCGCGACACCGCCGGCGGTCGCCCCTCGGGCGGCGGGCGGGGATGATCGTCCCGTGACCCCCTCCGCGCGCGTGACGGTCGAGGTGGAGGGCCGGTCACTGACGCTGAGCAACCTGGACAAGGTGCTCTACCCGCAGAGCCGCACCACCAAGGGCGAGGTCGTCGACTACTACGCCCGGATCGCTCCGGTGCTGCTGCGGCACCTGCACGAGCGCCCGGTGACCCGCAAGCGCTGGCCGAACGGCGTGGAGTCGGCACCGTTCTTCGAGAAGAACGCACCGGCCGGCACCCCGTCCTGGGTGCGGACCCAGCAGGTCGAGGCGACCGGTACGCCGGGCGGCGACCACGAGCTGCTGACCTTCCCCTTCGTCGACAGCCTGGCCGACCTGACCTGGCTGGCCAACCTGGCCGCGCTGGAGCTGCACGTGCCGCAGTGGACGGTCGGCCCCCGCGGGGGCATCCGCCGCCCCGACCGGCTGGTGGTCGACCTCGACCCGGGTCCCGGTGCCGGGCTGCGCCGAGTGCGCCGAGGTCGCCGCCGCGGTCCGCGAGCCGCTTGGCCGGCGACGGGCTGACGGCCCACCCGGTCACCAGCGGGAGCAAGGGGCTGCAGCTGTACGCCGCGGTCTCCGGCCGCCAGGACGCCACGGTCCTGCGGGCGTACGCCAAGACGCTCGCCGAGGACCTGGCCCGGGAGATGCCGCAGCTGGTGGTCTCGCGGATGACCAAGACCCTGCGGCCGGGCAAGGTGCTGCTGGACTGGAGCCAGAACACCGCGGCGAAGACCACGATCGCGCCGTACTCGCTGCGCGGCCGGGAGCTCCCGTGCGTCGCCGCCCCGCGGACGCTGGGACGAGCTGGACCGGCCGGAGAAACTGCGTCAGCTGCGTTTCGAGGAGGTCCTCGAACGCGCCATTGACGGCACCCGCCACGAAGACCCGCTGGCGCGCGCTGTTCACCGGCCCGCAAGCCGGCCGTGCCGGCGTGAAAGGCGAAGCTATTTCGCCTGGCCGTACGCCTCCTGCAGCTCCGCCGAGATTCGCCCGCGGTCGCTGACCTTGAAACCGTTCTTCCGGCCCCATTCGCGCATGGCCGCCAGGTCGTTGCCCGCGGCCGACGAGCGCGGCCGTCCGCGGCGCGCGGCCGTGCGGCCACCGGCGCGGCGGGCGTGCCCCACCCAGGTCGCCATCGAGTCGCGCAGCCGGGCGGCATTCTTGTCCGAGAGGTCGATCTCGTAGGAGACCCCGTCGAGGGAGAACGACACGGTCTCGGTCGCGTCACCGCCGTCGATGTCGTCGACGAGGACCACTTGAACGTGTTGCGCCATGGAATACTCCACCCCGAAATCTGGTCAGCCCGCCGAACGGGCGATTTACGTGCAGCCAATTTACGAAGCATATCGACCCCGGGTGTCGGCGACTGTCAAAGCGCCGCGCTTATTTACCGGCGCGTGCTCTTGTTCCTTCTCCCACTTCGCGTGGGCCAGCCGTTCCCGGCGGTCACCCTCGATCATCGCCTTCATGACGAGATAGAACAGGATGCCGATTCCCGTGGAGGGGACCAGCGCGATCAGGGCCTGGACCATGGGGCCAGGGTACGTCCGCTACGACCTGCGCACTCGGGCCGGACGAGCGGGAACAGGATCGTCTCCCGGACCCCGCTCGCACCGGTCAGCGCCACGAGCAGCCGGTCGATGCCCATGCCCTGCCCGCCGGTCGGTGGCATCGCCTGCTCCATGGCCCGCAGGAAGTCCTCGTCCAGCCGCATCGCCTCGTCGTCCCCCATCGCGGCCAGCCGGGCCTGGCCTCGAACCGCTGGCCGCTGCACGACCGGGTCGACCAGCTCGGAGTAGCCCGTCGCCGAGCTCGAACCCGCGGACGTAGAGGTCCCACTTCTCGGTGACGCCCTCGATCGAGCGGTGCTGCCGGGTCAGCGGGGTGGTCTCGACCGGGAAGTCCCGCACGAACGTCGGCGCCCAGAGGTGGTCGCCGACCAGGTGCTCCCACAGCAGCTCGACCAGCTTGCCGTGGCAGCGGTGTGCGCCGGGTCGACCTCCAGGCCGAGCCGCTCGGCGTAGCCGTCAGCTCGGCCACCGAGGTCCGCGGCGTGACCTCCTCGCCCAGCGCGCCGGACAGCGAGGCGTACATCGACAGCTCGGTCCACTCGCCGCCGAGGTCGTAGTCCGTGCCGTCGGCCAGCCGCACGGTCGTCGAGCCCTGCGTCGCCACGCGCCGCCGCCTGGACCAGCTCGCGGGTCAGGTCGGCGACCGAGTTGTAGTCGCCGTACGCCTCGTAGAACTCGAGCATCGCGAACTCGGGGCTGTGCGTGGCGTCCATGCCCTCGTTGCGGAAGTTGCGGTTGATCTCGAAGACCTTGTGCAGCCCGCCGACGACGGCCCGCTTGAGGAAGAGCTCGGGCGCGATCCGCAGGTAGAGGTCGATGTCCAGGGCGTTCATGTGGGTGACGAACGGCCGGGCGGCCGCTCCGCCGTGCAGGGTCTGCAGCATCGGGGTCTCGATCTCGATGAAACCCTTGCCGTGGAACATCTCGCGCATGCTGCGGACGGCCGCGGCGCGGATCCGCACCATGTCGCGAGCCGCCGGCGCGGACGATCAGGTCGACGTACCGCTGGCGGACCCGCGCCTCCTCGGACAGCTCGGCGCCGTCGTACAGGTTCGGCAGCGGCCGCAGGGACTTGGCCGCCATGCCCCACGTCCTCGGCGAGGACCGACAGCTCGCCCGCGCCGGCTGGAGATGACCTGGCCGCGGACCCAGACGATGTCGCCGAGGTCGACCGTCGACTTCCAGCGGGCGAGCGACTCCTCGCCGACCTCGCCGAGGGAGATCATCACCTGCAGCCGGGGCTGCAGGTCGTCCCCGGCGCCGGGCGACGTCGATGCCGTCCTGCAGCGTCGCGAAGCACAGCTTGCCGCTGTTGCGGACGAACACGACCCGGCCGCTGACCGCGACGACGTCGCCGGTCTCCTCCCCCGCCTCCAGGCTGGGGTACGCCGCGCGGACCTCGGCCAGCGTGTGCGTCCGGGGCACGGCGACCGGGTAGGCGTCCTGTCCCGACGCGAGCAGCGCGGCCCGCTTCTCCCGGCGGACCCGCATCTGCTCCGGGAGGTCGTCGGCGGGCTGGTCGGTCGGGTCCACGCGCGAAGGCTACCGAGGGGCCGCGGACGCTCCGGAGGTAGTTTCGTCTTCGTGGCGTACGACGGTCGAAACCCCGCCCTGGACACGGCCGAGGGCTACGAGGAGCGGCGCACGTCCTTCGGCCGGCAGGCCGCGGCCGTACGACGCCGTCCGCCCCGACTGGCCGGCCGAGACCATGCGCTGGCTGGTGGCGGACCGTCCGCCCGGCTCGCCGGTCCTCGACCTCGGCGCGGGCACCGGCAAGGGGACCCGGACGCTGGTCGCTCTCGGCCTGCAGGTCACCGCCGTCGACCCCAGCGACGGCATGCTCGGCGTGCTGCGCGAGCGGGTGCCCGAGGCCGTCGCCCTGACCGGCGAGGCCGACCGCGATCCCGCTGCCGGACGCCAGCGTGGACGCCGTGGTCGCGCTGCAGGCGTGGCACTGGTTCGACTCCCGGGCCGCCGCGGCGGAGTGCGCCCGGGTGCTGCGGCCGGGCGGGACGCTCGGCATCGCGTGGCACGTGCGCGACGAGCGGGTGCCGTGGGTCGCCGCGATCTCGGACGCTGCCGGCCGGCGGGAGGACGCCACCGCGGACCTGCGCGGCGTGGGCGTGCCCGACGTCGGCCCCGCCTTCGGCCCGGTGGAGACCGAGCAGCGACCGTACGAGCTCGAGCTGGACGTCGACGGCCTGGTCGCGCTGGCCGCCTCGTGGTCCTACCTCGACCTCGCGCCGGACCGGGAGCAGCGACTCGCCGCCGTACGGCGCGCGGGTGAGGCAGCGGCGGTCGGCGGCCGGCTGCGGATCCCGCACCTGACCCACTGCTACCGCTGGCGGCCGGCCTAGCCCGTCAGGGGCCGAGCCGCAGCGGCTCGTTGTCGATCAGCCGGGTGGTGCCGACGCGGGCGGCGACCGCGAGCAGGGCGTCGCCGCGGTACCACTCCGGCACGTCGGCGAGCGTGTCCGGGTGCACCAGCACCAGGTAGTCCACGAGCACCAGGGGCTCGGCGACGAGGACCGCCCGCGCCGCCCGCCGCACGGCGCTGGGGCCCTCCACCGCGGCGGCGGCGCCGGCCCGCAGCGCGCGGTAGAGCGCGAGGGCGGCCTCCCGGTCGGTGGGGCTGAGGTAGGTGTTGCGGCTGCTCATCGCCAGGCCGTCCGGCTCGCGGACGGTGGACACCGCCGACGACCTCGACCGGGAAGTCCAGGTCCTGCGCCATCCGGCGGATGAGCAGCAGCTGCTGCGCGTCCTTCTGGCCGAAGTAGGCCAGCGCGGGCGCGGTCAGGTGGAGCAGCTTGCCCACCACGGTCAGCACCCCGTCGAAGTGCCCGGGCCGCGAGTGCCCCTCGAGCACCTCGCCCAGGGCGCCGGCGCTGATCCGGACCCCGGGCTCGCCGGTCGGGTAGACGACGTCCGGGGTGGGCGCGAACACGACGTCGACCCCCTCCCGCCGGCAGATCACCAGGTCGTCGTCGATGGTGCGCGGGTAGCGGGAGAGGTCCTCGCCCCGCCCGAACTGCAGCGGGTTCAGGAAGATCGTCACGATGACGTGAGCGGCCCGCTGACGGGCCTCGCGGATCAGCGCGGCGTGGCCCTCGTGCAGGGCGCCCATGGTCATCACGACCGCCACGTCGCCGCCGTCCAGTCCGCTCCGGGCCGCGCGCAGCTCCTCGCGGGTGTGCGCCAGCACCAGCTCGACCAGCTCGCTCACGTCAGCCTCGCCTGTCGTCCGTCGGGTCGCCCAGCACCTCCAGCAGCGCCTCGCGCCGCGGTGGGCGACAGGCGCCCGGCGGCCAGCGCGCGCTCCGCGGTGGCGCGGGCCATCGCGACGTACGCCGGCAGGACGTCGGGGGTCTCGTCCCTCAGCTCCCGCAGGTGCGCGGCCACCGTACCCGCGTCACCACGCGCCACCGGTCCGGTGAGAGCGGCGTCACCCCGGCGCAGCGCGTTGTCCAGCGCCGCGCTGAGCAACGGCCCGATCACCCGGTCGGGGACGCCGACACCGGCGTCGGCCAGCACCTGCAGGGCCTGGGCGACCAGCGTGACCAGGTGGTTCGCGCCGTGCGACAGCGCGGCGTGGTAGCGGGCGCGGTCGGCCTCCTCGACCCATACCGGCTCGCCGCCGATCTCCAGGACCAGCGCCTCGGCCACCGGTCGCGCGGCCGCCGGAGCCGTCACGCCGAAGCAGCAGTCGGCCAGCGCCGTCAGGTCGGCCGCCGTCCCGGAGAAGGTCATCGCCGGGTGGATCGCGAGCGGGATCACGTGGTGCGGCACGGCCGGGGCGAGGACGTCCACGCCGTACCGCCCGGAGGTGTGGACGACGATCTGCCCGGGCTGCCAGGCCCCCGTCGCCGTGAGGCCGCCGACCACGCCGGGGAGCTCGTCGTCGGGGACGGTCAGGAGCACCAGCTCGGCCGCCGCCACGACGCCGGCCACGTCGAGGACCGGCACGCCGGGGAGCAGGGTCTGCGCGCGCTCCCGGGATGCGGCGCTGACCGCCGAGGCGGCCACGACCCGGTGCCCGGCCCGGGCGAGGGCGGCACCGAGCACGGCTCCGACCCGACCCGCGCCGACGACCCCGACGTCCAGGCGCGCCGGCCGCGCCGCGGGATCGTCGGCTCCCCCGTCTCGGTGGGTGAGATGCACGGGAGGAACTTATCCGGCCGCGCCGACGACCGCCGGGCCGCCCTTCCCCCGGCGGCCCGCGGAGGTTGTCCACCGGACCCGGCGGACCGACGGTGCCGGTCGTCCACAGTCGGCCCCGGCTCGCGTCGGCCGATCGTCCACATCGCACGCCGCCGATGTCCACACGTCGTCAACAGGCTGGTCCACAGGGCCGGGCAGGCGTTTCGCAAACCCCTTGCGTCACAAGGGAATCAGGGCGAGCCGGGTCCGGCCACCCGGCGGCAGAAAACTTTTCGGCAACCCCTTGCGCGCCTCCTTGCGCTGTCGATAGAAATCTCTCACGCCGCCAGAGCGGGGCGCGAAAGCCGGAGGCAACTCCGACGGACGCGCACCAGGACCGGAGGCGTACGGCACGGAGACCGACGGGTCATGGCGCCGGGGCAACCCGGTTGCGGTCGCGGATGACGACGCGGCGACTCGCACGGACCGAGCTGATGCGGTTGCAGTACGACGGACCACCACCGGCTTGCTGGAGGTGACCGGAGTCGGACGTCATGCCGGGCGAGGTGTGAAGGTGTCACAGCCGGAGCACAGCGCATGCGATCGTGAGAGGCCCCCCGAACTCATACTTCGGGGGGCCTTTCCTTATGTGTAGCAGCCGGTTCGCGCGGCACCGCGCCGACACGCCGCCACCGCCGCGGCGGACGACACTAGGGTTCGTCTCATGGGTCGGCACGCGCGTCTCGCCTCCCTGGCCGCCCTCGACTCCGCCGACCTGGTGGTCGCGGACCTCGGCTGCGGCGACGGCCGCACCGTGCGCCAGCTGCTGGCGCACGACCCCGCGCCCGGTGTGGTCTACGCGCTCGACCAGTCGGTGAGCCTGCCCGACGACGTCCTGCACGACGAGCGCGTCCGCTCGCGGATCGCCGACCTGGACGACCGGCTGCCGTTCGAGGACGGCAGCGTGGACCGGGTGGTCTCCCTCAACGTGGTCGAGGCGCTGGCCGACCCGGCGGCGTTCCTCGCCGAGTGCTACCGCGTGCTGCGCCCCGGCGGCCGGGCGGTCATCGCCCACTCCGACTTCGACACCGCGCTGTTCACCAGCACCGACGACGCGCTGACCCGCGAGCTGGTCGACCGGTTCGTGCGGCTGATCCCGAGCTGGGTCGACCGCGCCGACGGGTTCACCGGCCGCAAGCTGCCCGTGCTGGCGGCCGGCTCCCCCTTCGAGTCCTGGACGCTGGACTCGTGGGCCGACCCGCACCGGCGGTTCGACAGCGGCTCGCTCGCCTGGAAGATCGCGCAGGGGATGCTCGCGGCCGCCGCCGCCGACCCCGACCTGATGGCGCGGGCCGCGGGCTGGCTGGACGGCGTGCAGTCCCTGGCCGAGCAGGAGCGGTTCCTGTTCGCGGTCACCGACGTCGCGGTGGTCCTGACCCGCGATGGCTGAGCCCGGCCACGGTCCACCGGCCGGCCCCGGCTGGCGGCCGTGGCGGGAGGCCTGGCAGCAGGCGCTGTACGGCCCGGGCGGCTTCTACCGCTCGGCCGAGGGCCCGGCGGGGCACTTCGGCACCTCGGCCAACGGGCCCGGCGGGGTGCGCGAGACGTTCGCAGCCGCCGTCCTGCGGCTGGCCCGGCGGCACGGCTGCACGACGGTGGTCGACGTCGGGGCCGGCCGTGGCGAGCTGCTCGGCGCCCTGGCCCGGCTCGCCGCGCAGCCGCGGACCGGCCCCCCGAGCCACGACCTCGACCTCGAGCTGGTCGGCGACCTCGAGCTGGTCGGCGTCGACGTCGTGCCCCGGCCGCCCGCGCTGCCCGCCGGGGTCCGCTGGCTGCCGTCACCAGGTGGGGGCGCCCTCCCGGCGGCGCTCGACGGGCTGCGCGACGCGCTGGTGCTGGCCAACGAGTGGCTCGACGTGGTGCCGCTCGACGTGCTGGAGGTGGACGCCCGCGGCGTGCCGCGCCTGGTGGAGGTGGACGCCTCCGGGAGCGAGCGACTGGGGCCGGTGGCGCAGGACCGGGCGCTGGAGTGGTGCCGCACGTGGTGGCCGGTCGAGGGCGCCGAGCCGGGCTCGCGGGCGGAGGTCGGCCTGACCCGCGACGAGGCGTGGCGGGAGCTGGTGGGCCGGGTCGAGAGCGGGGTCTGCGTGGCCGTCGACTACGGGCACCGGCGCACCGGCCGGCCGAGCGCCGGAAGCCTGGCCGGGCATCGCGCGGGGCGGCTGGTGCCGGCCCGGCCGGACGGGACGTGTGACCTGACCGCCGACGTGGCCCTGGACTCGCTGGTCGGTGACCTGGCGGGTCACGGCGAGCCGGGCGGCGTCTCGCTGCGCACCCAGCGCGACGCCCTGATCGGACTGGGCGTCGACGCCACGCGGCCGACGCCGCCGGCCGGCGGGCTCGGCGCCGGAGCGGGCGGTGCCGCGGCGTACCTGCGGGGGCTGCAGCGGGCCGGGGCGGCCGCGGAGCTGCTGGACCCGGCCGGTCTCGGCGGGTTCGGCTGGGTGCAGGCGCAGGTGGTGACTGGACAGCCCGAACCCGCGCCAGCGAGGGTGGGTCGGTGAGGGCACTCGGGACGGCCGCCGGCACGGCCTTGCTGGTCCCTCCTGGCCACGGCCTGCGGTGGCACCGGGACAGGGAGCGGGGGTGGGGCGACCTCGTCCGGCTCCGGGGGTTCCTCGACGGCCCCGGCGACGCCGTCGGGCACCGCGACGGCGGCCAAGGTGAGCCAGGCGGTCAGCCAGGTGAAGGGGCGCCAGCACGACGCGGGGACCATCGTCGGCTACAAGACCGCCGGCGGCCTCACCGTGCTCGTCCTCGACCGCTGGAGCGTCAAGGGGATGTCGGACAGCAAGCTGGCCAGCCAGGGAGTGCTGCCGGTCCCGCACACCGACAGCCGGTACTACGACCAGAACAAGGGCAAGACCTACACCGTGCCGGTGAACCCGAGCGCGCCCGATCGTGGTCAACACCTGCGTGAAGTCCGGGACCGGGCCGCCCACGATGACCTCGACGCCCGGTGTCCCTCGCCGACTGGCTCGCCGGCGCGGACCGGTCCACGACGATCGTGCTGCTGACGTACGACGCGGCCGGGCACCTGACCCGGCTGGACACCGACCCGGCCTGCTAGGCGGCGTCGCTCGGCGGCGCCCCGCCCTCGCCGGGCGCGGGGGTGGGCGCGGGGGTGGGCGCGGGCGCGGGGGTGGGCGCGGGAGCAGGCGGCTGGAGCATCCACCGCTCGTCGACGGACGGTCGCCCGGGCGGCCCGGGCCCGCTCCGCCTGCTCGGCCAGCAGCGCGGCCGCGACGTCGGCCTGCAGGTGCTCGACCCGCGGGCGGACCGGTCCCGGCGTGGAGTGCAGGACGAACGACGCCAGCCCGAGCCGGCGCTGCAGCGGGCCCTGCTCGATGCCCAGGCTCTGGGTGCGCTCGTGCGGGACGACGTCCAGCTCGCGGACGAACACCCCGCGCCGGGCGAGCAGGGCCCGCTGCGTCATCCGGAAGCCGTGGCGGCGCCAGCTCAGCGGGTCCAGGAGGCGGGCGCTGCGCGGGCTGGAGGTGAACCCGCCGGCGTCGCCGCGCCCGGTCAGGCCCGCGGTCAGCACGTCCATCGCCGGCTCGTCCGCGCCGACACCGAGGTCGGGCAGCACGAGGGACAGCACGGTCACGGCGTCGGACCGGCTGCCGACCGGGAGCAGCAGGTTGTCGCTCGCACCGCGCTGGCCGTCCTCCTGCCGCCCGGAGTAGCCCGCGACGTTCACCTCCAGGCGCCACCAGTCCCGGCCGCGCCAGAGCAGCGGCTGGGCCAGCCGCACCGCCTGGACCCGGCCCGGAGGCACGGTCTGCGCCGTCGTCTGGAGCAGCCCGTGGTGCAGGCGCAGGCCGTCCGGCGAGGTCGCGACCCGGAAGTTGAAGCCGTTGTTGAACCGCGCCCACAGGACGCTGACCAGGCCCAGCAGGACCGGGAACAGCGGCACGACGAACCCCACGGTGTGCAGCGCGACCGACGCGCCGACCAGCACCACGGCCGCGACGAGCACGATCAGCGTCGGCGAGGACCGGATCAGGCTCTCGACGAGCATCGGCACCGGCACCGTGAGCACGCTGGTGCTCGGGCGCCTCCGGCGCCTGCCCCTCCGCGACCCGGAGCCCGGCCGCCCGGGCCAGCAGCACCCGCCGCAGCTCCTGGGCCTCGCTCTCCGCGCAGGTAGGACAGCCGGACGGCCGAGCCCTTGCCGCCGGCCACCTCGACCCGCAGCTCGGCCAGGCCGATGAAGCGCGCCAGCAGCGGCTGGACGACGTCGACCGCCTGCAGCCGGTCGAGCCGGGCCTGCCGCTGGTGCCGGCTGAGCACGCCGGTGCGCAGGTGCAGCGCCTCGGCGTCGATCGAGTACGACGACATCCGCCAGGACAGCACCGACATAGCCCAGCGCCACGACCACGACGGCCGCGAAGACGCCGAGGGTGATCCAGCGGCCGCGCTGGTCGCGGCAGGCCCTGCCCGCGGGCCAGCCGGTCGCCGCTCTGCTGGAACAGGATGAACCCCGCGGCGGCGATCAGCTTCCAGCCGCGGACGATCGGCGAGAGCGGGTGCAGACGCTGCCAGCCGGTCGACAGGCTCCGGCCAGCCGGGCCTCACCGCGCCGGGCCAGCCGGTCCCGCAGCCGCGCGGCCTCGTCCGGCGTGCAGCCCGGGGATGTGGGCGTCGGTGCCCGGGCGAGGCGGTGTGCAGCTGCACGTTCGCGATGCCGAGCTGCCGGTCGATCGGCCCGGCGTGCACGTCGACGTACTGCATCCGGCCGTAGGGCACGACCACGAGGTCGCGGAACATGATCCCGTGCCGGACGAGCAGGTCGTCCTCCCGCTCGGCGTACCCGACGGCGCGGACCTGCCGCCCCACGACCCACCAGCCCACCCCGGCGGCGACGAGCAGCACCGGCACCGGCAGCCAGCAGCCAGGAGGTGCTCGTGACGAGCGCCAGCACGACCAGCGCGACGCAGACCAGCGCCGCCCCGCCCGCCGCGATCAGGCGGCGGGCCGTCGCCAGCCGCGACGACACGCGCTGCCAGGTGACGTCGCTGGGGTCGAACGGCTCCACCCGGGCGATCCTGTCCACGGCCCGCGGATCCCGCTGGTGGGAGACTCGCGCCGTGGCCGACCCGCGAGCTGAGCATCGGCGTCGGCGGCACGGCCGACACCGCCGGGCTCGAGACCGCCGACATGGTGCTCAACATCGGCCCCCAGCACCCGGCCACCCACGGCGTGCTGCGGCTGAAGCTGGTCGTCGACGGCGAGCGCATCGTGACCGCCGAGCCGATCGTCGGGCTACATGCACCGCGGCGCCGAGAAGCTGTTCGAGGTGCGCGACTACCGCCAGATCATCGTGCTGGCCAACCGCCACGACTGGCTGTCCGCCTTCGCCAACGAGCTCGGCGTGGTGCTCGCCGCCGAGCAGCTGCTCGGCATGGAGGTGCCCGCCGCGCGCGGTCTGGGCCCGCACGCTGCTGGCCGAGCTCAACCGGGTGCTCAACCACCTGATGTTCCTCGGGTCCTACCCGCTCGAGCTCGGCGCGATCACGCCGATCTTCTACAGCTTCCGCGAGCGCGAGGAGCTGCAGGCCGTCATGGAGGAGGTCTCCGGCGGCCGGATGCACTACATGTTCAACCGGGTCGGCGGCCTCAAGGAGGACCTGCCCGCCGGCTGGCTGGGCCGGGTCGTCTCGGCCGTCGCGGCGGTCCGCCGGCCGCCTGCCGGACCTGGAGGGCCTGCTGGTCGGCAACGAGATCCTGCGGGCCCGCACGCGCGGCGTCGGGGTCCTGCCGGCCGCGGTGGCGGCGGCGTACGGCGTCTCCGGGACCGATCGCGCGCGCCTCCGGTCTCGGACCTGGACCTGCGCCGCGACGAGCCGTACCTGGCGTACGGCGAGCTGTTCGGCCCCGGCGGCCCGGGGCGGGTCGTGACCCGCAGCGAGGGCGACTGCCTGGCCCGGTTCGAGGTGCTGCTGGAGCAGGTGCACGTCTCGCTGGACCTGGTCGAGGCCTGCGTCGAGCGGCTGCGGGTCGCTGGAGCGCGGCCCGATCAACGTCCGGCTGCCCAAGGTGCTGCGCGTGCCCGAGGGCTCGATCTACCGCTGGACCGAGAACCCGCTCGGGCTCAACGGCTACTACCTGGTCTCCCGCGGCGACAAGACACCGTGGCGGCTGAAGCTGCGCTCGGCGTCGTTCTCCAACGTGCAGGCGCTGTCCTGGCTGCTCCCCGGCAACCTGATCGCCGACATGGTGGCGATCATCGGCTCGACCTTCTTCGTCGTCGGCGACGTCGACAAGTAGCACCGGTCAGCCCCGGGTCACGGTCAGCCCGTCCGGCCCGACCGGCCTGGGGGTCAGGCGCTGTGGCGGGACCGGTAGGTGAGCGTGCGGGGCGCTGCCGCGTCGGTCGGGTTCGCGGAGGCGTGCCGTCCGCTGGCCAGGGCCGACGCCTCGGCCTGGCGGCGCTCCTCGTCGATCGCGGCGTAGACCCGCTCGTCGATGGTCCCGGCGGCCAGGTCGGGCTCGAGGTGGGCGCAGGGGGAACAGCTTGACCACGGGGTGCGGCACCGTGTCGGTCATCTCCTCCGCACCGGCCTCGGGCGCGGGGACCAGGACGAGGGAGGGGACGGACGACGGCGAGGCCCACGGGGCCGGACCGGCCGCCCTGTCCGCGGCCGCGGGCTGCTCCGGGTCCCGCACCAGAGGCTCGGCCGGGGCGCCGGCGGCGGAGGAGCCGGCGACGTACGAGCCGAACTCGGTGCTCCCCGCGGTGGCGACGGCCCAGGGCGACCCCGCCACCGGCGGCCGTGACGGCCACGCCGGCCGCACCGGTCACGGTGGCCTCGTCCGCGCTGCCGCGCAGGGCGACGCCGGCGACCGCGACCGCGCTGGCCGCGGCCAGGACGGCCACCAGGACTCCGGGGACCCGGCGGCGCCAGGAACGGCGCCCGCCACGATGCTGAGGGCTCACGCTGGAAGGCTAGGCATCAACCGGTCGACCGAGTGGGATGTTGCACACCAGCCTCAGTCGTGTCGTCGCGCCTCATTCGTCACATCCGTATCACCGAGGCCGGCGCCCGGCTGACCCGGACCGTCGCCGCGGTCCTCCGGCGGCACCCGGCACATCCGCTCGGCCAGCACGCCGGAGACGCACACGGCGAGCGCGGCCACGGCGGTCACCAGCGCCCGTACCGCCTGGCTGCGACGGGCCGGGATGTCGAGGTCGGGGGACAGCAGGAGCAGCTGGGCGAGGTACCAGCCGAGGATCAGCGACCCGGCGTACGCCGTCGCCTTGCCGAGCACCGCGGTGCGGGCCGCGCGCAGCGGGTCGACCGGCCGGGCCCGCGGGCTGCCGTTGGTGAGCCGGCGCACCGGCACCGCGGCCGAGTAGACCAGGCAGGCGACGAGCAACAGGCCGATCGCGGCCGTCCACGGGACCGGAGGCATGTCGCGGCCGGACGCGCGCAGGGCGCGCTGCAGCAGCAGCCCCAGGACGGCGGTCACGGCCGTGACCAGGGCGAGGGCGCGGATCCGGGTCGGCCTCATCGGGCCTCGACCCCCGCCGGTCCGGCCGCCCCGGCAGGGGGCAGCAGCCCGGCCGCGTGCGAGCCCGGAGGCCACGGCGGCCCCGGCACCAGGCCGGCCCGGTCCGCGGCCTGCTCGGCGAGGGTCGCGACCAGCTCCTCCGCGCCGTCGGCGAGCACCAGGACGGCGTCCGGGTCGGCCTGGGCCCAGGGCCAGAGCACGAACGCGCGCTCGTGCGCGCGCGGGTGCGGCAAGGTCAGCTCGGGGTCGTCGCTGTGCGCGGTGTCCGGCGGCTCGCCGTACTGGATCACGTCCACGTCCAGCGTGCGCGGCCCCCAGCGGACGGTGCGCTCGCGGCCGGCGGCCTGCTCCACCTGGTGGGCCAGGCCCAGCACCGACTGGGGCGTCAGGGTGGTCCGGGCCAGGACGACGGCGTTGAGGTACGCCGGCTGCTCCGGACCGCCGACCGGCTCGGTCCGGGCCAGCGGCGAGACGGTGCCGACGACGAGCCCGGGTGCGGCGCACAGGGCGTCGACGGCGTCGGTCAGGGTGCGACGCGGGTCGCCCGAGGTTCGCCCCGAGGGCCAGGACCACCGGCAGGGTCGGGCCGTCCGCCGGCCATCAGCGCTCCCGCCGCACGGTGACGACGACGTCGTCGAACGGCACGGTGATCGGCGCCTGGGGCTTGTGCACGCTCACCTCGACCGCCTGGACCCGCTCCGGCTGCAGCGCCACGTCGGCGATGCGCTGGGCCAGGGTCTCGATCAGCCGGACCGGCTCCCCGGCCACCACGGCCACCACCCGCACGGCCAGCGTCGCCGTAGTCGACGGTGGCGGTCAGGTCGTCGCTCGCCGCCGCGGCGCGGGTGTCGAGGTGCAGGGTCACGTCGACGACGAACTCCTGGCCCGAGGGCCGTCTCGTGGGGCAGCACGCCGTGCCGCCCGCGGCCGCGCAGGCCGACCAGCTCGCACGGTGTCCGGGGCGCTCACGGGTGCCCCGCCGTCCAGGCCGCCGCGACGCGGACGGCGTCCCGCGTGCCGGGGACGTCGTGGACGCGGACGCACCAGACGCCGGCCGCCGCGGCGAGCGCGCTGGTGGCGTGCGTCGCGGCGTCGCGAGCCTCGGGCGGGGCCGGCTCGCCGTCCGGCACCGCCCAGCAGGGCACCGAGGAAGCGCTTGCGCGAGGCCCCCAGCGACCAGCGGCCGCCCGAGCGCCGACGAGCTGCTCCAGGCCGTGGAGCAGAGCCCAGTTGTGCGGGGCCGTTCTTCGCGAAGCCGAGACCGGGATCCAGCACGATCCGCCCCTCCGGCACCCCGGCGGCCACGAGCGCCTCGAGCCGGAGCGACAGCTCCTTGGTCACGTCGGCGACCACGTCGTCGTACACCGCGTACCGCTCCATCAGCGTGCTGTGGGCCCGCCAGTGCATCGCGACGTACGGGACGCCCGCCGCGGCGACGACCGGCGGCAGGTCCGGGTCGGCCAGGCCGCCGCTGACGTCGTTGACCAGCGCGGCACCGGCCGCGAGCGCGGCCTCGGCCACCACGGCCCGCATGGTGTCCACGCTGACCACGACGCCGGCCGCGGACAGGGCCGTCACGACGGGGAGCACCCGGCGCAGCTCCTCCTCGACGCTCGGCCGCTCGGCGCCCGGCCGGGTCGACTCACCGCCGACGTCGACCAGGTCGGCCCCCTGCCGGTGCAGCTCCAGGCCGTGCGCGATCCCGGCGTCCGGCTCCAGCCACAGGCCGCCGTCGGAGAAGGAGTCGGGCGTCACGTTGACGACGCCCATGACCAGCGTCCGCGGGTGCGGGCCGCGCTCGGCGGCCAGGCGCTCCAGCAGCACGGCCGGCAGCCCGTCGGGGTGCCGCCACTCGGGCGTGGGAGCGGTCACGCGCGCCAGCCTAGGCGTCTGACCGGCGCCGGAGCCGGGCCCGTCCCCAGCGCGGCCACACGATGAACGCCTCGGCCTCGAGCGCGGCCATCCCGATCCGCGGGAGGTCGCCGACGGCCGGGTAGACGAGGTACCGCGGCACCCAGCACGGCGCGAACTTGGCGTTGAACCGGTAGAGCGACTCGATCTGGAACCACCGGGAGGCGAACACCAGCAGCCCCCGCCAGGCCCGCGACACCGGCCCGGCGCCGAGGCGCTCGCCGCGCTCCAGGGCCGCCCGGAACGACCGCGAAGTTCAGCGACACGCGCTGCACGCCGAGCGCGGGCGCCGCCTCCAGGGCGGCCACGATCATCAGCTCGTTCAGCCCGGGGTCGGCCGACCGGTCGCGGCGCATCAGGTCCAGGGAGATGCCGTCCTCGCCCCACGGGACGAAGTGCAGGAACGCCCGCAGCGCCCCGTCCTTGCCGCGCTGTCACCAGCACGCAGTCCCCGTCGTCCGGGTCGCCGATGCCGGCCGAGGGCCATCGAGAAGCCGCGCTCGGTGTCCGGTGCCCCGCCAGCGGCCGGGCCTGGCGCGATCAGCCGCGGTCAGCTCCTCGGGGGACATGTCGCCGACCCGCCGGACCTCGGTCGAGTAGCCGGCGCGGCGCGACCCGCTTGACCATCTGCCGCACGTTGCGCATCGGCCGGCCGTCGAGGGTGAAGTCGGCGACCTCGACCACGGCCTCGTCGCCCGAGCTCGATCGCGTCGTACGACGTCTCGCGGCACCACACCTCGCCGCCCAGCTCGGAGCAGCCGATCACCGCCGGGGTCCAGGCGTGCCGCTCGGCCTCCTCGACGAACCGGCCGATCGCGCCCGGCCACGCCTCGGGGTCGCCCAGCGGGTCGCCGCTCGCCAGCATGACGCCCGAGACCACCCGGTAGGCGATGCAGGCCTTGCCGCTCTCGGACCAGACCACGCTCTTGTCGCGGCGCAGCGCGAAGAAGCCGAGGGAGTCGCGCGCGCCGTACCGGCCGGAGCAGGTCGCGCATCCGCCGCTCGTCCTCGTCGGTGAGCTGGGCGCGCGGCTCGGACGGGCGCAGCGCGAGGTAGATCGTGGTGAGCGCGGTCATCAGGCCCAGGCCGAGCAGCATCGCGGACGACGATGTCGTCGTCCCGGTCGTACCCGGAAGACGATCGGCCCCTCGACCCCGAACAGGCCCAGGAACGTGTGCTGAGTGACCACGCCACAGGGACGGCGAGCCGGCCAGCGCCGAGCGGCGGATCTCGATGACCGTGATGCCCAGGACCAGCGAGACGACAGCGAGGAAGAGGAAGGCGCGCACGGCCAGCCAGCGGCTGCGGGGGTCGCCGAGCGGCGTTGAACTCCCCGCGGTTGAGCCAGAGCAGGACCAGCAGGGCCGACCGCCAGCGTGGCGGCCAGGGCTCGCCCTTGACGACGTGGAAGGCGACGCTGACGAGCAGCAGCGGAGCACCGCCCGCCAGGCCCGGCGCTTGCGCCGGCGCAGCGCGTGGGCGAGCAGCAGCAGCAGGATCCCGGAGACCACGGTCGCGGCGGCCGCCGCGTCGCCCAGCGCACCGGGGACGAGGTCGTTGTAGAGGTCGAGCCGCTGCCGCAGCCCGTGGGTGAGGCCGGTCACGATGTCGACCAGGCCGACGACGTACGTCGCCAGGCCGATCAGCCGGGGCACCCGGGCCGAGCCGGCGCTCAGCTGGGCCAGTCGCTCAGTACCGTGCGTTCGGTGCCTCGTTCGATGCCTCGTTCGGTGGACGCCTCGGAACGGCCGTCGGAGGGGCGGTCGGCGGGCTCGGTCCGGCTCACCGCGCCGGCCTGAGGATGAGGCTCATCGCCTCGGCCCTCGTGGCCGGGTCGCGGAGCTGGCCGCGGACCGCGGAGGTGATCGTGCGCGCGGCCGGCTTGCGGACGCCGCGCATCGACATGCACAGGTGCTCGCAGTCGACCACGACCAGGACACCCCGGGGCTGCAGGCCGCTGCTCCAGCGCGTCGGCCACCTGGGTCGTCAGGCGCTCCTGGAGCTGCGGGCGCCGGGCGTAGACGTCGACCAGGCGGGCCAGCTTGGACAGCCCGGTCACCCGGCCGTGCGGCCCGGGGATGTAGCCGACGTGGGCCACCCCGTGGAACGGCAGCAGGTGGTGCTCGCAGGTCGAGTACACCTCGATGTCGCGGACGAGCACCATCTCGTCGTGGTCCAGCTCGAACGTCGTGGTGAGCACGTCCTCCGGCTCCTGGGCCAGGCCGGCGAAGACCTCGCCGTACGCCCGGGCGACCCGGGCCGGGGTGTCCCTCAGCCCCTCGCGCTCGGGGTCCTCACCGACGGCGTACAGGAGCTCCCGGACCGCCGCCTCGGCTCGCGGCAGGTCGATCGGTGCGGACGCCACCTCAGTAGGGACCACTGTCCGGGTCGATCGTCCCGCCGTCCGGGACCTCGATCACCTGGGTGACCGGGTGCTCCTCGGCCGGGTGGGACCCGTTGGACCCGTGCCCGTTCATCCGCGCCCGCTCGGCGGGGGTCAGCACCGGCGGCAGCTCGCTGATCGGGCGGCGCTCGCTGGACAGCCAGATCGGCCGCTCCGGGCGCTTCTGCACGGGGGCGAAGATCACCGCGAGGTCGTCCTTGTTCAGCGTCTCGCGCTCCAGCAGGTTCAGGACCAGGTCGTCGAGGACCTGCCGGTGCTCGACCAGGATCTCCCACGCCTCGTCGTGCGCGGTCTCGACGAAGCGGCGGACCTCCTCGTCCACCACCCCCGCCACACCCTCGCTGTAGTCCCGCTCGTGGCCCATGTCGCGACCGAGGAAGACCTCGCCGCTGTCCGAGCCGAGCTTGATCGCGCCGACCCGCTCGCTCATGCCGAACTGGGTGACCATCTTGCGGGCGAGGCCGGTGGCCTTCTCGATGTCGTTCGCGGCGCCGGTCGTCGGGTCGTGGAAGACCAGCTCCTCGGCCACCCGGCCGCCCATCGAGTAGGCCAGCTGGTCGAGCATCTCGTTGCGGGTCGTGGAGTACTTGTCGTCCAGCGGCATGACCATCGTGTAGCCCAGCGCCCGGCCGCGCGGCAGGATCGTCACCTTCGTGACCGGGTCGGTGTGCGGCAGCGCCGCGGCGACCAGGGCGTGACCACCCTCGTGGTACGCGGTGATCTTCTTCTCCTTGTCGTTCATGATCCGGCTGCGCTTCTGCGGGCCGGCCACGACGCGGTCGATCGCCTCGTCCAGGGCCTTGTCGTCGATGACCTTGCCGTTCTGCCGGGCGGTCAGCAGGGCGGCCTCGTTCAGCACGTTGGCCAGGTCCGCGCCGGTGAACCCGGGGGTGCGCCGCGCGACGGCCATCAGGTCGACCGCGGGCGCCATCGGCTTGCCCTTGGCATGGACCTTGAGGATCTGGTTGCGGCCCTGCATGTCCGGGGCGTCCACGGCGATCTGCCGGTCGAAGCGGCCCGGGCGCAGCAGGGCCGGGTCGAGGATGTCCGGCCGGTTGGTCGCCGCGATCAGGATGACGTTGGTCTTGACGTCGAACCCGTCCATCTCGACCAGCAGCTGGTTCAGCGTCTGCTCGCGCTCGTCGTGACCACCGCCGAGGCCGGCGCCACGATGACGGCCGACCGCGTCGATCTCGTCGACGAAGATGATCGCCGGAGCGTTGGACTTGGCCTGCTCGAACAGGTCGCGGACGCGGCTGGCGCCGACACCGACGAACATCTCGACGAAGTCCGAGCCGGAGATCGAGTAGAACGGCACGCCCGCCTCACCGGCGACCGCGCGGGCCAGCAGGGTCTTGCCGGTGCCGGGCTGGCCGTAGAGCAGCACGCCCTTGGGGATCTTCGCCCCGACGGCCTGGAACTTGGCCGGCTCGGAGAGGAACTCCTTGATCTCGTAGAGCTCCTCGACCGCCTCGTCAGCCCCCGCCACGTCGGCGAAGGTGACCTTCGGGGTGTCCTTGCTGACCAGCTTGGCCCGGCTCTTGCCGAAGCTCATGACCCGGTTGCCGCCGCCCTGCATCTGGTTCATCAGGAAGAAGAACAGACCGCCGAGCACGATGATCGGGAGCAGCGTGTAGAGCAGGCTGGAGACCCAGCTGCCCTTCGGGTTGGTGTCGGTGAAGCCCTGGCTCGGCGGGTGCGCGTTGAGGGCCGAGACGATCTGCGCGCCGCGGGCGTCGATGTAGAAGCGCCTCGACCTTGCTGGCGTTCTTCACGCCGCCGCCGGTGTAGGTGACTGCCCTTCTTCAGGGTCAGGTCGATGCTCTGGTCGACGTTGTTGATCTTCGCGCTGGCGACCTTGTCCTGGCTGATCAGCTGCAGCGCGGCCGAGGTGTCGACCTGGTGGAAGCCGCCGTTGCCGCTCAGGGTCAGCCACACCCCCGCGGCCACGAGGAGCAGGACCAACCACACCAGCGGCCCTCGCAGAATGCGCCTGAGATCCATGGCTTCGGAGCCCTCGCTCCGTCCTTCCCTGTCGGCCTGACGTGTGCTCCACGGTACCTCGGCCCGGAGGGGTCAGCTGTACACGTGTGCCGCGAGCGTCCCGACGAAGGGCAGGTTGCGGTATCGCTCGGCGTAGTCCAGGCCGTAGCCGACCACGAACTCGTTCGGGATGTCGAAGCCGACGTACGCCGCGTCGATGTCCACCTTGGCGGCGTCCGGTTTGCGCAGGAGCGCCGCGATCTGCAGGGACGCGGGCTCGCGCGAGCCCAGGTTGGCCATCAGCCAGGACAGGGTCAGGCCGGAGTCGACGATGTCCTCCACGACCAGCACGTGCTTGCCGAGGATGTCGGTGTCCAGGTCCTTGAGGATCCGGACGACGCCGCTGGACTTGGTGCCCGAGCCGTACGACGAGATGGCCATCCAGTCCATCGAGGCCGGGGTGTGCAGCTTGCGGGCCAGGTCGGCCATGACCATGACCGCGCCCTTGAGCACGCCGACCAGCAGGAGCTCCTTGCCGTCGTAGTCGGCGTCGATCTCGGCCGCCATCGCGTCCAGCCGCTCGTCCAGCTGCTCGCGGGTCAGCAGGACCTTCTCCAGGTCGGCTCCCATGTCCTGCTCGTCCACGGCTCACTCCTCCAGGGAACCGGGCACCTCGGCGCCGCCACCCTCGTCGTCGTACGCACTGGTGGCGGCGAGGAGGAGCCTGCCACAGTCGCGGCGCCCGCTCACCGGGCCCGGCAGGTCGACCGGCCCCTGGCCGTGCCAGTCGGTCACCAGGGCGTCCAGTGCCGCCACGTGCACCTCGGCCAGGTCCGCCGTGCCGGACGCCGGCGGCCCGGCAGGCGAGGAGGAGGACGCGGGCGCGCACGGCGGCCGGCAGGGTCGCCAGCCACCGGCAGTCCAGGCCGTCGGCGGGGGCCGCGGCGTCCGGCCGGCCGTCGTACTCCCGCCGGGCCCAGTCGGCGAGCGCCTCGTCGTCGGCTCGCAGGAGGGCGGCCGAGCGGGCCAGCCCGCGCCGGACGCCCGGGCCGAGGCGCTGCTCCAGGTCGGCGAGCAGCGCGCGGGCCCGGGCGCGGGCGTACGCCGGGTCGTCGTTGTGCGGGTCGGCCCAGGGCCGGAGCCCGGCCTCGGCGCAGGCGGCGGTCGTGGTGGCGCGGTCGAGGGTCAGCAGCGGGCGGCGGTACGGGCCGCGGTGGCGCGGCATCCCGCCGAGCGACCGGGCGCCGGAGCCGCGGAGCAGCCCGAGCAGGACGGACTCGGCCTGGTCGTCGGCGGTGTGGCCGAGCAGCACCGCCACGGCGCCGGTGCCGTCGGCGGCCGCCTGCAGCGCGGCGTACCGGGCGGCGCGGGCCGCGGCCTCCGGCCCCTCGCCGGTGCCGGCGGCGACCGTGACGGCCCGGGTCAGCACGGGGTCGAGCCCGAGGTCGCGACAGCACGCGGCCGCGCCGGCCGCGACGGCGGCCGAGCCGGTCTGCAGGCCGTGGTCGACGACGACCGCGCCCGCACGCAGACCGAGCCGGGGTGCCACGAACGCGGTGGCCGCGGCGAGCGCCAGGGAGTCCGGACCGCCGCTGCAGGCGACCAGCACGAGGCCGTTCTCGGGAAGCCCGGCGAGGTCCCGGCGTACCGCCGCCCGTACTGCCGCCCCCGCCCGCCCCACCCTCACCTCGTGGCCGTCCAGTCCGGGTTTGGCCGTCGGATCCGGAGTACGGCGGCCGGCTGGGCGGTCCCCAACCCGGTCTGGACGGCCAAACCCGGGTTCGACGGCCACGACATGCGGGGGGGTTAGGGCTGGACTCGGGCGAGCCAGGCGGCCGGGTTCTCGATCTCGGCGGGCAGGGGCAGCGTCTCGGGCGAGCGTCCAGACCCGGTTGAAGCCCTCCATGCCCACGCTGTCGATCGCCGCGCGCACGAACCGGGCCCCGTCGCGGTACTGCCGCATCTTGGCCTCCAGCCCGAGCAGCCGCCGCAACAGCCGGTCCACCCCGCCGCGGCCGGCCCGCCGGGCCTGGAACCGATCCGGATCTGGTCGACGGTGCCCACGACCTGCGGCCCGACGTCGTCCATGACCACGTCCGCGTGCCCCTCCAGCAGCGACATCACCGCGGTCAGGCGGGCCAGGCGCTCGCGCTGGGCCGGGGTCGAGAGATCTCGGCCAGCTGAGCCCCCTCGCCCCGCACGACCTCGGGCAGCGCCCGCACGAGGTCCTCGACCCGCTGGCCGAGCGACGAGGCGTCCGGCAGCAGGTCGGCCGCCAGGGCCTGGGCCTCGCCGAGCACGTGCTCGCCGCAGCCACGGCACGGCGGTGAACTGCACGCGGTGGGTCTCCTCGTGCAGGCAGACCCAGAGCCGGAAGTCAGCGGGTACGACGCCGAGCTCGCGCTCGACGGCCACGATGTTCGGCGCCACGAGCAGCAGCCGCGGGTCGGCTCCGGGGGCGATGTCGTACTGCCCGAGCACCTTTCCCGACAGCAGAGCGAGCAGGCGCGCCGGCCTCGGCGCCGGTGACCCGGCTGCCCACGGAGGAGATCAGCGCCGAGGGCATCCGCCGCTCGGCGAGCCGGTCCACGACCGGCTCGAGCATCGACCGCAGCATCCGCAGGTTGGCGTCGATCCAGCCCGGCCGGTCCACCACGAGCACCTGCGCGTCGACGGCGGGGGCGTCCAGGCCGGTGACCGCGGCCACGTGGCCGCGCGCCACGGCCGCGTCCTCGCGCAGGGCCGCGACGATCTCGGCCGCTTCCCGCGCCGACACCTCCGGACCGGGCCGCACCAGCCGGCGCGCGGTGGCGGAGGCGACGCCCCAGTCGACCAGCCGGTCGACGGCGGGCGGCTCCGGGCTGGGCTGTGCGCTCATCCGCCAACGGTACGGCGTGGCCGCGTTCGGGCCACTCCGTACGCCGGCCGGCTAGCAGCCGCAGGCCGTCACGACGGCCGCGGCCCGGTCGACCTGCTCGCGTCCGGGCGGCGAGGTCGCGGTGGGGTGGCTGGCCATGAACGCGAAGGCGAGCAGCCGTCCGTCGGCGTCGAGGGTCGTGCCGGCCAGCGTGTCGACGCCGGCCAGCGTGCCGGTCTTGGCCCGGACGATCCCCGCGCCGATCCGGGTCGTCCGGTCGGCGAACCGGGGGGCCAGCGTGCCGGTCAGTCCGGCGATCGGCAGCCCGGCGAACAGCGGACGCAGGGCCGGCCGGTCCGGCCCGGCCGCGGCGGCGACCAGGCGGGTCAGCGTCTCCGGCGGGATCAGGTCGGCGCGGGACAGCCCGCAGCCGTCGTACAGCCGGACGCCGGTGACCGGCACCTGCAGCGCGGCGGCGGCCGCGACGTTCTCCTCGGCCGCGCCGGCGAAGCTGCCCGGGCGGCCGGCCGCGACCGCCGCCGAGACGGGCCAGCACCTCGGCCTCGGTGTTGTCGCTCACGGTCAGGGTGTAGTCCACGAGCTCGGCGATGGTGGCCGACTGCACCGAGCCGAGCACGGTCGCGCCGGCCGGCGCCCGGACCCGCTGCGGGACGCCGGTCACGGTGATGCCCTGCCGGGCGAGGGCGGTGGCGAACGCCCGGGCCGCGACCAGGGAGGGGTCGGCCGGAGCGGGAGCAGCGGGTGCGGCCGCCTTCGCGGCGAGGCCGAGCGCGGTGATCGGGCCGACCTCACCGGACCCCGAGTCGCTCGGCACCCAGTGCGAGTTCAGCGTCGGGCCGCTGAACAGCGAGTCGTCGAAGCCGAGCGAAACCCGTTGCGTACCAGCGGTTTTCAGCGATGCAGCCGTCTGCGCGGCCAGCGTCTGCAGGCCGGCATGGCCGTACACCGCCGTCGACGACCCCACCCCCGAGCTGAGCCGGATGTCCCCGCCGCCGACGAGCACGATCCGGCCCGCGGACCCACTGACCACCTTGGTGGTGAGCCGGGCCGACGGGCCGAGACCGGTCAGGACGGACACCGCGGTCAGCAGCTTCGTGGTCGAGGCCGGCGTGCGCGGGGAGGAGGCCCCGCGCGAGAACAGGACCTGTCCGGTGGCGACGTCGACGACCTGGCCCGCCCCTCCGGCGCCGAGCCGGCTCAGCAGGGCGGTCAGCCGTCCGGACAGCACCGCGGGCTCGGGCAGTGGCGCGGCGACGTCCGGCCCGGCCAGCACGTCCGCGGCCGGGGCCGTCGCGGGCCAGCCGGTGGTCGAGGTGTCGCCCGAGTCGCCCGACGCGCTCGCCGTACCGCGCGCTGCGCCCGTCGCCGGCGAGAGGGTCAGCACCCCGGGCACGACGTCCTCGGCATCGGCCACGGCGTACCCGGCGAGCAGGACGAGGACGACGGCCCCGCTGACCAGCAGGCGGCGCATCGACTCCCCTTCCTCAGCCCCTGGCGACCGGCTCGCTCCCGATGCGGGAGACTCGGGTGCGCTCCGCGGGCCGGTGGCCCCGGGCCCGGCCGGCGCGGCCGGTGGCACGGCCGCCGGACGTCGCAGAGACTAGCCGCCGAAGCGTTCCGAGGAGGTCCGGTGGAGTTCGACGTCACGATCGAGATCCCGAAGGGTCAGCGCAACAAGTACGAGGTCGACCACAAGACCGGGCCGGATCCGGCTCGACCGGATGCTGTTCACCTCGACCCGCTACCCCCACGACTACGGGTTCGTCGAGGACACGCTCGGGCGAGGACGGCGACCCCCTGGACGCGCTGGTCCTGCTCGAGGAGCCGACCTTCCCGGGCTGCCTGATCCGCTGCCGCGCGATCGGGATGTTCCGGATGACCGACGAGGCCGGCGGCGACGACAAGGTGCTGTGCGTCCCCTCGACCGACCCGCGGGTGGAGCACCTGCGCGACATCATCCACGTGCCGGAGTTCGACAAGCTGGAGATCCGGCACTTCTTCGAGGTCTACAAGGACCTGGAGCCGGGCAAGTCGGTCGAGGGCGCGACCTGGGTCGGCCGGTTCGAGGCCGAGGAGGAGATCCGGCGCTCCTACGCCCGGCAGGCCGCCCACGAGGCCGAGCTCTCACGCAACGAGGCCGCGGCCGACGCCGGTCCCGAGGGCCCGTCCGACGAGGACTGAGCCTGGCCGGTCAGCGGCTCAGGGGCGCCCGGCGTACGCCATCAGGCCGTAGCGCCAGATCGAGGAGATCCGCACCTGAGCCCCGGTGTGCGGCGCCTCGATCATCATCCCGCCGCCGATGTAGATCGCGACGTGGTGGATCGAGCCCGGGTTCGAGGTGTTGATGGCGTAGAAGACCAGGTCGCCCGGGCGGGCCTGCGAGACCGGCACGTGCCGGTGTCGGCGTACTGCGCGACCGAGTAGTGCGGCAGGTAGACGCCCGCGCGCTGCCAGGCCCGCATGGTCAGGCCGGAGCAGTCGAACCGGCGCCGGGCCGGCCGCCGCCCACTCGTACCACTTGCCGAGCTGGGCCCGGGCGAAGGCCACCGCGATCAGGCCGCCGGCGGCGGTGCCGTACGAGCGCCGCCACCGCCACCGCCACCGCCAGCCCCCGCCGCCGCCGCCACTGCCGGCGTTGCGCGGCCGCGGCGGCCCGCTCGGCGGCCAGCCGGGCGGCCCGAGCGGCCGCCTCGGCCTTGGCCCGGGCGATGCCGGCCTGGCGCTGCTTGGCCAGCGCGACCGAGATCCGTCTGCAGGTGGGCCAGCTGGGCGACCAGCGTGGTCTGCTGGGCCTGCGACCGCCTTCTGCTTCGCGGCCGCGGCGTCCGCCTGGGCCTCGGCGGCCGCCTTGGCCGCAGCGGCGGCCGCGGCCGCCGCCTGCTGGCGGGCCAGGGCGACGGCGGCCTTCTGCTGCAGCAGCCCGGCGATGACCTTGGTGTTGCTGGCGTCGGCGAAGGTCTGCTGGCGGATGCCGCCGACGACCTGGAGGCCGGCGGCGCGCTCGAGCACCTGGCTCGGGTCGCCGGAGCTGATGATCGCGGCGAGGTCGCCCATGCCGCCGTTCATGTACGCCTCGGCGGCCAGCTTGCCGATCTGGACCTGCGCGGCGCCGGCCTTCGCGGCGGCGGCCGCTGCGGCGGCCTGCGCGGCCTGCGCGGCCGCGGCCGCGGCCTGCGGCCAGCTCGTCCTCGGCGTTGTTGTACGCCTCGGCCGCGGCCTCGGCGCGGTCCTGCGCGGCCTGCAGCTGGGCGGCGGCCGTCGCGAGCGTCGGCCTGGATGGCCTTGACCTGGGCGGCCTTGCTGTTCGCCGCGGCGCGGGCGGCGGCGACCTTCTGCTTCGAGGGGTAGACCGGGTGGGCGGAGGCCGGCAGGGAGGACGCGAGGACCGAGCCCAGGGCGAGCGCCACGACCACGGCGCTGGCCGTGGCCGCGGCACGGTGCGACCAGCGGCGGGGCGCGCCGCCAGTGGCGGGCCGGGTCGGGTGCGACATCGGGACCTCTCGGACAGGCCCCCTGTGCCAACGACCTGGGACGGCCGGTGACGCTCCGGGAGCGCGGAAACACGCAGTGGTGTTCGGGCGCGACCGAGATTAGCCAGCAAACTGCTCTTTGGGAACAGGAGTCACAGCAGTCCCACGGGGATCATGACGGGTGCAAACGCGCTGGTCACAGGGACACGCGGAATGACACCGGTGTTTTTTCCCAGGTCATTGTCGAGTTTGCCGGACCGCAGGTCCAAGGCCCGTCGTCGGGCGAGCCCGGAAAACTTTTTTCGCCGGGCGGACCCCCGCGTACGCCCGAATGGGTGACACGTCCCGTTCGTCCCATCAGTCACTCCAGTCCCACCGGTCACAGCCCGGAGCGGCCCGGCCCTTGGCCGTCGAGACCGGACCCGCCACCTCGGATGGGGGGCCCGGACTCCGGGTTCGACGGCCAAACCCGGGTTCGACGGCCACGACAAGCGGGGGGTGGGGTCAGGTGAGGCCGGGGTAGAGCGGGAAGGCGGCGGCGAGGGCGCTGACCCGGCCGCGCAGGGCCTGCTCTCGGGCCTCGTCGTAGTCCGGCAGCAGGGCCTGGGCCACGATGTCGGCCACCTCGGCGAACGCCGCCTCGTCGAACCCGCGGGTGGCGAGCGCCGGGCGTGCCGATCCGCAGGCCGGAGGTCACCATCGGCGGCCGCGGGTCGAACGGCACGGCGTTGCGGTTGACCGTGACGCCGATCGAGTGCAGCCGGTCCTCGGCCGCCTTGCCGTCCAGCTCGCTGTCGCGCAGGTCGACCAGCACGAGGTGCACGTCGGTGCCGCCGGTCAGCACGCTGATCCCGGCCTCCCGGACGTCGGCCTCGGACAGCCGGGCGGCCAGCGTCGCGGCACCGGCCACCGTGCGCCGCTGCCGGTCGGCGAACTCCTCGCCGGCCGCGACCTTGAAGCTGACCGCCTTGGCCGCGATCACGTGCTCCAGCGGGCCGCCCTGCATGCCGGGGAACACCGCGGAGTTCATCTTCTTGGCGATGTCCGGGTCGTTGGTCAGGATCACGCCGCCGCGCGGGCCGCCGAGGGTCTTGTGCGTCGTGGTCGTCACGACGTGGGCGTGCTCCATCGGCGAGGGGTGCAGCCCGGCCGCCACGAGCCCGGCGAAGTGCGCCATGTCGACGAACAGCAGGGCACCCACCTCGTCGGCGATCTCGCGGAACCGGGCGAAGTCCAGCTGCCGGGAGTACGCCGACCAGCCGGCCACGATCATCTTCGGCCGGTGCTCGCGGGCCAGGGCGGCGACCTCGTCCATGTCGACCAGGTAGTCGTCCTTGTTCACGTGGTAGGCGACGACGTTGAGCATCTTGCCGCTGTAGTTGATCCGCATCCCGTGGGTCAGGTGCCCGCCGTGGGCCAGGTCGAGCCCGAGGATCGTGTCGCCCGGCTGCAGCAGCGCGAAGTACACCGCGGTGTTGGCCGACGCGCCCGGAGTGCGGCTGGACGTTGGCGAACGACGCCGCCGAACAGCGCGCACACCCGCTCGATGGCCAGGGACTCGATCACGTCGACGTACTCACAGCCGCCGTAGTAGCGCTTGCCCGGGTATCCCTCGGCGTACTTGTTGGTCAGCACCGAGCCCTGGGCCTGCATGACGGCGACCGGCGTGAAGTTCTCCGACGCGATCATCTCCAGCGTCGACTGCTGCCGGTGCAGCTCCTGCTTCATCGCGGCGTCGACCTCGGGGTCGACCTCGCTGACCGGCGCGTCCAGCACTGAGCTCTTGAGGGTGGGGGCCGGCTGCTCGCTCATGGAGGGAGGCTAGCCGGGTACGACCACACCTTCACGCAACAGCCGGGCGACGAGTGCGACGGCGTCGTCCTCGTCCAGACCGGGCAGCTCCCGGGCCATCAGGGGCGCACCGCGAAGGAGCAGCTCGAGGGCGCCCCGGCAGCCGGCCGGGACGGTCACGGTCCGCGTGCTGGTGACGACGTCGAGCCGGTCGTCCGAGCGCTCCCGCAGCCGGGCCCGGCTGTGCCGGCGCAGCCGGACGACCGTGTGGCCGCCCGCGCCGTCGGCGGCCGAGGACTGGGCCAGCGGGCCGATCGGCTCGGGTCTGGTGGCGCGGTCGAGGCGACGCGCGACGGCACCGGCGGCGTCCTCGGCGGTGGCGGCGGCGAGCCGGTCGGCCAGGGCCTTCACCGTCGCGTCGAGGTCGGCCTGCAGCGTGGCCGGGTCGTCCGGGCGCACGCCGAGGGGCAGCGAGGCGCGCAGCTCGGGCACGTCGGCCGCCAGCGCCACGAGCGCCTGCACGACGTCGTACCGCGTGGTGGCGTGCATCCCGACGGTCAGGTGGATGGTGGTCTCCCCGAGCGCCTGCGCCGAGTGCAGCCACCCGCGCGGGAGGTAGAGCACGTCACCGGGCTCCAGGACCGCGTCGATGACCGGCGGCTGCTGGGCCCGGGCGGTGACCTCGGCCCGGTGATCGGTCCACGGCTGGTCGGCGAGCGGGTGCTCGTGCACCGGCTCGTGGATCGTCCAGCGCTTCTGCCCGGCGATCTGCAGCACGAGGACGTCATGGACGTCGTAGTGGGGGTCGAACCCGCGGTTCGCGGCCGGGGTGACGTAGGCGTTCACCTGGACCGGGTGGCCGAGGTCGGTGCCGAGCTGCTGGGCGAAGTCGACCAGCGGCGGCCAGGTGCGGTGCAGCCCCTGCAGGACCAGGGTGGCCCCGGCGGCGAACTCGGCGAGCACCTTGTCGTCGGCCACCTGGTCCGCGATGCCGGCACCCAGGCCCCCCGGGCGGGTGAAGCGGGCCGGCTCGAGCACCCGGCCCTCGGTGGCCAGCCGCAGGAACGGCGTGCGCAGGCCGCGGCGGCTGAGCAGCTCGTCGACCGCGTCGGCGCTGAAGAGGTCGGAGAACCCCTGCGGGAGCGCGGCGGCCGGCGACAGCAGCGGGCGAGCCGACCAGTACGACGCGGCGAACTCCTCCACCGGCACCGACAGGCAGCGCGACAGAGCGGGACGGCCCTCGGGGGCCGTCCCGCTCTGCGTGCTGCGGTCAGTCATCGGCGGTCGACGGCCGAGAGCGGGCCGACCGGCTCAGGCCGAGCCGTCCGCGCCGCCGTCGTGGCCACCGGCGTTGGCACCGCCGTCAGCGGGACCCTCGCCACCGGCGCCGCTGTCGGCGCCACCGTCGGCACCGCCGTCCGCGCCACCGTCGGCTCCGCCGTCGTGGCCACCGGGGTTCGCGCCTCCGTCAGCGGGACCCTCGCCACCGGCGCCGCCGTCGGCTCCGCCGTCGTGGCCGCCGGGGTTCGCGCCGCCGTCAGCCGTGCCCTCGTCCGAGTCAGTGTCATCGAGCGACATGGTGCCCTCCAGATGTTGGTCAACTTTGGGGACTTCGTCGGCCGGGACGGGCTGCACCGCCCCCGCCACGCCTGACCCTAGGAGTGCTGCGCTCCGAACGCACCTCGGTGGTCGGCCGCCGCGAGCGCGGCGAGGACCGGCGAGCAGCCGTCGTCGACCTTCAGGGTGGCCAGCGGGTCGCCGCGGGTCGCGCCGCGGTTGACGATCGCGATCGGGATGCCGCGCTGGTGGGCCCGCCGGACGAACCGCAGGCCGGACATCACGGTCAGGGACGAGCCGGCGACCAGCAGCGCCTCGGCGTCCTCGACGAGGGAGTAGCAGAGCTCGACGCGCTCCTTCGGGACGTTCTCGCCGAAGAACACGACGTCCGGCTTCAGGACACCCCCGCACGAGCGGCAGGGCACGATCGAGAACGACTCGATGTCGCCCACCATCGCGTCCCCGTCCGGCGCGATGTCGGACGAGAAGCCCCGGCCGAAGCCGGGGTTCAGCTCCTCCAGCCGCTGGTGCAGCTCGGTCCGCGAGGTGACCTCGCGGCAGTCCAGGCAGACCACCGAGCTGATCCGCCCGTGCAGGTCCACGACCTGCCGGCTGCCCGCCGCCTCGTGCAGGCCGTCGACGTTCTGGGTGATCAGCGCGCTCAGCCGGCCGGACCGCTCCAGCGCGGCCAGGGCGCGGTGCCCGTCGTTCGGGTCGGCCTGGTGAAGGTGCCGCCAGCCGACGTGCGAGCGCGCCCAGTACCGTTGCTGCGCAACGGGTCCGGACCGGAACTCGGCGTACGTCATGGGGGTCCGCGAGGGCGACGACGGGCCGCGGTAGTCCGGGATGCCGGAGTCGGTCGACAACCCGGCACCGGTCAGGGCCAGCAGCCGCCGCCCGGCGAGCAGCCGCTCCAGATCGGCGACGTCCCCGAGGGCGACGCGGTCATCGGTGGCGGGGCTGAGCATGGTTCAAGGCTACGTGGGGCGGACGGCTGCTCACGCCGCCGACCAGCGCTCAGCCGGCGTCGGCTGCGGGGTCGGTGGCGAGCGCCGCTCCCCACTTCTCCTCGATCCGGCCGAAGCGCCAGACCGCGAGGGCCACCAGCCAGGTGAGGACGAACAGCGCGACGATCGCGTAGCCGACCAGGTTCAGGTCCAGTGACCCCACGGCGGCGATCGGCCCGGAGGTGATGCCCAGCTGCGCGCTGACGATCGACAGCAGCTCGATCGTGCCGATGATCAGCGCGACGGCGACCGAGAGACCGGTGATGGTGATGTTGTAGTAGACCTTGCGCACCGGCTTGGAGAAGGCCCAGCCGTAGGCGAAGTTCATGAAGCAGCCGTCGATGCTGTCCAGCAGGCTCATCCCGGCGGCGAAGAGCACGGGCAGCACCATGACGGCGTACCAGGGCAGCGCGAACGCCGCCGCGCCGCCGGCGAGGACGAGCAGGCCGACCTCGGTCGCCGTGTCGAAGCCGAGACCGAACAGCACGCCGACGGGGTACATCTGCCACGACTTCTTGACGGCCTTCGTGGCACCGCCCAGGACGCGGTTCATCAGGCCGCGGTTGTTCAGCTGCTCCTCGAGGGCGGCCTCGTCGTACCGGCCGCCGCGCATCTGCCGGAACACGCGCAGGATCCCGACGAGGACGGCGAGGTTCAGCAGCCCGATGACGTAGAGGAACAGGGCGGAGACGCCGGTGCCGACGATGCCGGTGACCGTGTGCAGCGTCGAGGTCCCGACCTCGACCTGGCCGGCCAGCGCGCGCACCCCGGCCGCCAGCAGGACGCACAGCGCGAAGACGATCGAGGAGTGGCCGAGGGAGAACCAGAAGCCCACGGACACGGGCCGCTTGCCTTCACCCATCAGCTTGCGGGTGGTGTTGTCGATGGCCGCGATGTGATCGGCGTCGAAGGCGTGCCGCATCCCGAGCGTGTACGCCGTGAGGCCCAGCCCCACACCGAACACCTGGGTGCTGCTCACGTGGAAGTCACGCGGCGCGACGAGGGCCAGCATCACCCCCCAGCCCACGACGTGCAGTGTCACCACGGCGAGGGCCATGCCCCCGATCGAGGCCCACTCGCCCGGGGTGAGGGAGGCCCGCAGCCGGGCCGCCCGGCCGGACGGCGCCGCAACGGTCGAGACAGCCATGCTCACCTGCTCCACGGTCGACCCCGGCCACGATGACCTTTCGCACGCTAGCCGCGGGTACCGCTAGTTGCAAGAGAGTCGCAACAAGCGGTCGCGGCTGCCGGGGTGGAACCATGCGAGTACCTCCGGGAAGGGGGCACCCGGAGGTGAGGGGGACGACGTGCCGCGAGGCTGGCCGCTCGTCCGCCGCGCGCCGGGCCGGATGCTCCACAACGGGCCGATCGCCGTCCTCCTGGTGCTGTCCGTCGCCCTGCTGGCCGGGCTCGTCGCCGCGGGGCCGCTCTTCGGCTCGTCGACGGCGGCCGGCGGTCTCGAGCGTCGGCTGGCGACCATCCCGCAGAACGCAGCGCCCAGCCTGCGCCCGGCCGTCCGGATCACCCTGCAGGACGGGCCACCGCCCGCTGCCGAGGCGCGGATCGACCATCTCGTCGACTCCATCCCGTACCTGGGCTCGACGCAGACGACCGAGTCGGCCGACTCGGTCGAGCTCGACAACCGCCACCCGACGCCGTTCCTGCAGGTGGGCTCGGCTCGGCGGGCCGCGGTGCTCTTCTTCAGCACCCGGGCCCTGGGCAGCCTCCAGGTCGTCAGTGGGACGCGCGGCACAGCGGGTGTGTGGCTGCCCAGTGGTGTCGCCGACTCCCTCGGCGTCCGCCCGGGGCAGACCATCACGGTGGGCAAGGCGTTCGGCGCCACGATCCCCGGCTGCCCGAACGGACCCCAGGCGCCGCCGCTGAGCCGCCCGGTCAAGAGCCCGACCACGACGGTCCGGGTCGCCGGCACGTACCGGACGGCTGTCGACGGGCGGCTGCCCCTCGGGTCCTACTTCGCCCAGCACAGCGGTGAGCTGCCCAGCGACCCGTCCGGCTGCCCCACCACGGCGCTGCTGATGATCGGGGACCGGGCCACGATCACCACCGCCATCAACGCGGTGCAGGAGGATCCGCTGTGGAGCTACGAGGGCGACCTGACGCCGGCGGGGCAGACACCCGCGCACCTGGCCGCCGCTGCCGCCGCCGCCACGCGGCTGAAGCTCGCCGCCGCCGAGCCGGGCGGGCCGGTCGCCAGCCTGCTGGGGGCCAGCAGCACCCAGTCGCGGGTCGACAGCGGCCTCGGCCCGATCCACCAGCAGGCGGCGGCCGATGCGGTGGACGCGCGCCGGCAGGGACGCGGCGTGGCCGACGCCGGGGCGGTCCTCGGGTTCACGGCGGTCCTGGTGGCGCTCGCGGCCCTGGTCGCCCGGCGGCGGCGGGAGACCGAGCTGCTGCTCGGTCTCGGCACCCCGACCTGGGTCGTCGTCGGCGCCGGCACCACCGAGCTGCTCCTGCCCGCCGTCCTCGGGGCCGCCGCCGGCTGGGCCGCGGCCTGCGCCGCCTTCGCGGACTTCGGCCCGCATCGCTCGCTCGACCCGGCGGCCGTCCGCTCCGCCGCCGTGACGGCAGCGCTCGTCGCCCTCGCCACCCTGGTCGGCAACGCCGTCGTGACGCTGACCCAGGTGCGCCAGGTGGCCCGGTCGCTGGCCGGGAAGGCCCCCTCGCGGGTGGGCTCGCAGTGGCTGCCCCTGCTGACCGGCGCGACCGTCCTCGCCGTCGTCGGAACGTTCACGCGCGACCGCGACCAGTCGTTCGAGGACCCCCTGTCCGCGATCCTGCCGATCCTCGTCCTCGCCTGCGGCTGCGCGCTGGTCGCGAAGGCGGCCGAGCGCATCGGCGCGCTGGTCCGGAGCCGTCGCACCGCCTCCGCGGCCGCCGTCCCGCCCGGGTCCCAGCGCCGGCACCTGGCCGCGGACCAGCCTCGCGTCGGCGCGCTGATCCTGCGCGGGCTCCGGCGCACCGGCGTGGCGGTGACGGATCTGGTCGTCGTGCTCGGCATCGGCGTCGGCATCCTCGTCTACGGCCTGTCGTCGTCCGCGTCGGTGACCCAGGCGGTGGCCGACAAGTCAGCCGCCCTGGCCGGTGCGGTCAGCACGGCACGGATCCCGAGCTCGTACGGCCTCGGTGGCGGCCCGGGCCCCGCTCCTGCCCTCGGTGCGGGCACCACGGTCGTCTGGCGCTCGTCGGGCGTGCTGTCACCGGACAGCCAGGACCTCGACGTCATCGCGATCAACCCGCGGACGCTCGTCAGTGCGGCGACCTGGGGTTCGGGGGCGGCGCTGCACCGGGCCCGGGCCGCGCTCGCGCTCTTCCCCGACCCGCCGGCGGGAGTGAGCCGGCTGGGCGACCGGGCGACCTTCCCGATCCCCGCCATGCTGATCGGCCCGACCGGCCGCACTGCCGGTACGACGGCGCAGGCCTCGATCGGGACGGTCAACTTCCCGATCCGGATCCTGGCCACCGAGACCGCGTTCCCCGGTGCGGTCCAGCCGACGCTCGTGGTGGACGCTCGATCGCTCCTCCCGCGGCTGAGCCGCCTGGACGACCCATCGGTCCAGCCCCTGCACTCGTTCAACTCCGTGCCCACCGACTACGACACCTGGGTGTGGACCCGCCAGAGCCCGGCCCAGCTGCTCCACCTGCTCGCCAGCAAGGGCATCACGCCGGGTCAGTCGGTGAGCCTGGCCGAGGCCCGGTCGACGCCGGTGCTGACGTCGAGCCGCTGGGCCGCGACGTACCAGGTGGTCCTGGGCGTGGCCGCGGCGGCGCTGGCCGGCCTGGCCTTCGTGGTGTCCGTCGACCGGCGGGTGGCGCGGGCCGCCTCGGTGGACCTCGTGCTCCGGCGCTTCGGGGTGCGCTCGGCCCGGCTGCTCGGCCTGCGGTCGATCGAGCTGGTCGCGACCGCGTTCGGGGCCCTCGCCGTGCTGGTGCTGCCGCTGGCCGTGATGATCGCGCTGCTGCCCCGGCTCAGCGAGCCGCTCACGTCGGTGCCGCCCGCCATGCCGGCCCAGGCCCACGGGCGCGCCCTGCTGCTGGGTGCCGCCACCGCGGCCGTCATCACCGCGCTCGCGGCCGCCGTCGCGGCCCGGCGGTCGGCGGCCATCGTGCCGGGTGAGGTGCTGCGCGATGACGGCTAGCGGGGCGGCGGCGCCGACGGCCGAGGAGCCGATGGCCAGCTTCCAGAACGTCGTGCGCGTCTACCAGGCCGCCGCGGGTGAGGTGCATGCCCTGCGAGGGGTCGACGTGACCTTCGACCGCTCAAGCGTGACCGCCATCGCCGGTCCCTCCGGCGGCGGCAAGAGCACGTTGCTGTCGATCCTCGCGCTGCGCGACCAGGCCAGCGCCGGCACCGTGACGGTGACCGGCACGGACGTCACGCAGGCCGGTGGCCGCAGGCTGAAGGCGTTGCGGCGCAGCACGATCGCCTGGGTGCCGCAACGCCCCAGCCACGGCCTCCTGCCGCACCTGTCCGCCCGCGACAACCTGGCGCAGATCGCCCGCATCCGGGGCCGCGCAGGGGGCTGGGGGCCGGACGAGGTCCTCGACCGGCTGGGCCTGGCCGCTCGGGCCGACGGTCGGCCGGGGCAGCTCTCGGGTGGTGAGCAGCAACGGCTGGCGGTGGCCGCCGCCCTCATGCACGCGCCGGCGTTGATCGTGGCGGACGAGCCCACCGCCGAGCTCGATGACCCGAACGCCGAGCGGGTGATCGCGGCGTTCCTGGCCGTCGCCGACCAGGGGACGTCCTGCGTGCTCTCCACCCACGACTCCCGGGCCCTGCGGCTGCTGCCCCGCGTCCTGCACCTGCGGCACGGTGTGCTGTCGGCCGAGCGCTCGGGGACCGGCCGGGACGCCCAGGGACAGGTCCGGGCGGCCGACGCGGTCATCGACTCGGCCGGGCGCCTGCAGCTGCCTCCCGACGCCCTGCGGCTCTTCCCCGGACGCCGGGCGGTCGTCCGCATCGAGGGCGGCTCGGTGGTCCTCGAGCCGCCGGCCGACCCGCTCACCGACCATCAGGGTCACCGGGTCACCGACGCGGACCCGACGCCGTGACCTCCGGCCCGACGCTGGACGCGCGCGTGGCCCGGCACGGTGTCCTGGACCACGTCGAGCTGCAGGCCGACCCGGGCAGCCTGGTGGCCCTGACCGGTCACTCCGGCTCCGGCAAGTCGACCCTGTGTCACCTGGTCGCCGGTCTGGAGCGACCAGAGGAGGGACAGGTCACGCTCAACGGGACGCCGACCGCGGACATCACCGACTGGGCCGTCATCTCCGTCGTGCCGCAACGGCTCTCGCTGCTCGGGCAGCTCACCGCCGTGGAGAACCTCGTGCTGCCCGCGCTGACCTCCGGGCGCACTCCCGACCTGGACGCGACCCATCGGCTGCTGCAGGCGCTCGCGGTCGAGCTGCTGTCCGAGCGCCCGGTCGGCAACGGGTCGATCGGCGAGCAGCAACGGATCGCGGTCGCCCGCGCCCTGCTGCTCGACTCGCCGCTGATCGTCCTCGACGAGCCCACGGCCCACCAGGACGACGAGAACGCGGCCCGGGTGATCGACGCCATCACCGGCGCCGTCGGCCGCGGCTGCCTGGTCGTGACCTCGACGCACGACCCGCGACTGCTCGAGCAGGCGGCGTTCGCCCTGCCCCTCGGGTCGGGCTGAGGCTCAGGCGCCGTACGACGCCCGCAGCACCGAGACCGGTGAGTGCTGCGGGTCGCCGTCGTCGGCCTGCAGGCTGATGTCGACCGCGGTGTACCTCTTCACCAGGTCCCCGCCGAGGTCGAACGTCGACGAGCCGGTCGCGTCGACCACGCCGACCGGCAGCATCTTGTTGGTCGAGGGGTCGAGCAGCCATGCGTAGTAGAAGTGACCGGCGGCGGCCGGCGGCAGCCCGGTCACGTGGATCGTCATGACGACCTGCCCGAGCCCGACATGCTGACGACGCCGGCGGCGCTGGGCGCGGGAGCGCTGCCCGACGCCGCGACGACCGGAACGAGTCGGGCGTGCTGGGCGGCAGCAGCCGGGACGGCGGGCGCGCGGCCGAGCCGGCCGCCGGTGAGCGCGACACCGCCGAGCACGACGGCGGCCGCGACGACGGCGGCGGTCAGCCCGACCAGCAGGTCGCGCCGGTGACTCCTCCGCACCCGGAGCGGCGGCAGAGCCGGTGGCTCGTCGGGAGCCTCGGGCGACGACGCGCGGGTCATCGGCGGGTCGAGCACCCGCCGCGCGGCCGTGAGCGCGGCGTGCGCACTCGTCGCGTCGACCAGCTCGCCCTGGCAGCGCGAGCAGTCTCGGAGGTGTCCGACGACCTGGCGCCAGCGCTCGCGGCCCAGCTCGCCGCCCAGCAGCAGCGGCAGCTCGTCACCGACGTGGCCGTCCTCCGGCTCGGGGGGAGTCACGGTGCCTCACCTTCCTTCACGACGATCTCGGCCAGGCGGCGCATCCCGCGCGCCATCCGGGCCTTCACGGTGCCGAGCGGCACGTCCAGCCGGGCGGCGATCTCGACCTGGGTGCAGCCCTCGAAGTAGGACAGCGCCAGCGCCTCCCGCTGGGTCTCGGGCAGTCTCTCCAGCGCCTCGTGGATCTCCGCCGCCCAGGCGTGCCGGTCGGCGGTCTCGCGGCCGTCCTCGCCCACCAGGTCCCGCAGGCGTCTCGATCGGCAGCACGGCCGCGCGGTGCCGCCGCAGGGTGTCGACCGCCCGGTGATGAGCGATCGTGAACACCCAGGTGGACAGCGGCCGGGCCGGGTCGTAGCGGGAGGCGTTGCGCCACACGTCCAGGAACGTGCGCTGCAGCACGTCCTCGGCCTCGTCCGGCCCGACGTACCGGCGCAGGAAGCTCAGGACGGGGCGGCCGAACCGCGCGTAGCACTCCTCCAGCGCCCGCTCGTCCCCGGCGGCCAGCCGGAAGCCGAGATCGGTCGCGGTGTCCACACCGAGGTGCTTCGTCGGATTCACCTCTTCGGTTGCCGTGCAGCGGGATCGGTTTTTCCGGTTGCTCGGCCGTCGCTCGGCACCGGCACCCTCACACGCCGCTCGTGCAACCGCGCGGGGCAATCGCGCCGAAGGCCGAGCGACCCCGACCGTCGGGGCCGCTCCACGAAAGGACTCGCCCATGAACGTTCGGTCCCACGGGCGGCGGATCCTCGTCTCGGCGACGACCGCCCTGATCGGTCTGGGGTTCGCCGTACCCCTGGCTCTGGCCGCGCCCGCCTCCGCGGCGACGACCCACCACCCGGCATCGGCGTCCCAGCACGCGAGCTCACGGCTGCGCGGCACGACGACGGTGACGACCGCACCCGGCATCGCGGCGACCCTCATCAAGGCCGGCGTCCTGCCGCTGCCGACGGTCGGGACGCGGCTGGGCGTGCCGTCGCTGTCGCCCCTGAAGGTGTCCTACGGGTTCCCGATCACCGGCGGCCACCCCGACCTGTCCGGGCCGAAGGGCAACATCGACCACTCCGGCGGCATCCGGTTCGTGTCCAGCCGGGCCCGCCTGGAGATCGGCCGGTTCGACATCGACCTCGCGGCCGGCAAGGTGTTCGCCCGCGAGGTGAACGGCGCTCCGGGCCGGATCGCGGTGCTCGACCTCGATCTCAGCGGGCTGAAGGTGCGGACGTCCGGCGACGACACGGTGCTGTCGGGCATCGTCGTCCGGCTGGACCCGGCGGCGGCGTCGGCGCTCGACGCGACCTTCGGGCTCGGGCTGCCCACCGACGGCAGCCTGGTCTTCGGCACGGCCCGGGTCGCCCTGGACGGCTGAGCGGGGTCCCGCTCCGCCCCGGCCGGTGTGGGGCAGGCGTGCTGTCGGCTAGCGTCAGCACGCCTGCCCCACACGTCTGTCCCCGCCGGCCGGAGGAGGTCCCCGAGCGATGAGCGAGCCCGACGGCCTCGGTCTCGACCGCCTCAACGCCGTCGACCCGGACGAGGCCCGGACCGTCCTGCGGGCGTGCTGCGTCGCCGCGGGGTGGGTCGAGGCGATGGTGGGAGGGCGGCCGTACGCCGACGAGGGCGAGCTCGTGGCCGCATCGGACCGCGCGGTCGCCGCTCTCGACGGCGCCGGGCTGGCCGCGGCGATGGCCGGGCACCCGCGGATCGGTGAGCGGACCGCGGAGCCGGCGGGCGGGGCCGGTGCGAGCTGGTCGCGCGAGGAGCAGTCCGGCGCGGCCGCGGCCGGAGACCGCACGGCGGCCGAGCTGGCCGAGGGCAACCGGGCGTACGAGGCGCGGTTCGGGCACGTGTACCTGGTCCGGGCCGCCGGGCGCAGCGGCGAGGAGCTGCTCGACCTGCTGCGCGCGCGGCTGGGCAACGACCCGGAGACCGAGCTCGGCATCGCCCGGTCCGAGCTGGCCGCGATCAACCGGGGGCGGCTGCTGCGCCTGCTCGCGCCGGTGCAGGCGCGGCGCGTGAGCAACGTGACGACCCACGTCCTGGACGCCGCGCTCGGGCGGCCGGCGGTCGGCGTCGCCGTGCGGCTGGAGTCCGCCGACGGCGCCGAGCTGGCCCGGGGACGCACGGACGACGACGGGCGCGTGCCCGGACTGGTCGCGGCCCCGCTGGCCGCGGGCGACTACCGGCTGGTCTTCGCCACCGGCGCCTACCATCGCGCGACCGGGCAGACCGGCTTCTACCCGGAGGTCGTCGTGACGTTCACCGTCACCGACCGCCGAGCAGCACCACCACGTGCCGCTGCTGCTCGCGCCGTACGCCTACTCCACCTACCGCGGGAGCTGAGGCCATGGGCATCGTCCTCGGACGCCAACCAGTACGGCAAGGCCGAGAACCGTGTCGTCCGCATCTACCGCGACACCCCGCGCCACGAGATCCGCGACGTGCAACGTGTCGACCTCGCTGCGTGGTGACTTCACCGCCGCCCACTACACCGGCGACCAGTCCGACGTGCTGCCCACCGACAGCCAGAAGCAGACCTGCTACGCCTACGCCAAGGAGAAGGGCATCGGCGAGATCGAGACGTACGGCCTGGACCTGGCGCGGCACTTCGTCGACGACGTCGAGCCGGTGACCGGTGCCCGGATCGAGGTCGAGGAGTACGGCTGGGACCGGGTCGACGACCACGACCACACGTGGGTACGCCGCGGCGGCGAGATCCGGCGCACGGTCGTGACCGTGGACGGCGTCGGGAGACGGCCCAGCAGCACCTGGGTCGTCTCGGGATTCCGGGACCTGGTGCTGCTGAAGTCGACCGGCTCGCAGTTCTGGGGCTTCCACGACGACCCGTACACCGTGCTCCAGCCGACCACCGACCGGGTGATGTCGACGTCGCTGGTCGCCTGGTGGCGCTACGTCACGCCGGACGCCGACTTCGGGGCGGTCGTACGACGACGTCAAGCGGCTGATGCTGCAGGGCATACGCCGAGGTCGAGTCGCTCGCCCTGCAGCAGACGCTCTACGAGATGGGAAAGGCTGCGCTGCAAGCGCATCCGGAGATCGCCGAGGTGCGGATGTCGGCCCCGAACATCCATCACTTCGTCTACGACCTGTCGCCGTTCGGGCTGGAGAACAACAACGAGGTGTTCCACGCCGACGACCGGCCGTACGGGCTGATCCAGGCGACCGTCGAGCGCGACGACGACCGGTCGGACCCGGGGCTCGCGTGGTACGCCGCTGCCCGGGGTTCGCATGAGCGCCGCCGGGGCCCCGGCCGGCGACGACGAGCGCTGGCTGCTCGAGACGGTCGACCGGGCCGTGCGCAACGTGGGCGAGGGAGGCGGCCCGTTCGCGGCGCTGGTCGTGGTCGGCGACCGTGCGGTCGGCGCCGGCGTCAACCGGGTCACGCGCGACCTCGACCCGACCGCGCACGCCGAGGTCGTCGCCATCCGGGCCGCGTGCACCGCGCTCGGCCATCACGCGCTCGCCGGCGCGGTGCTGTACAGCTCGTGCGAGCCGTGCCCGATGTGCATGGCCTCGGCCCTGTGGGCGCGGGTGGACCGGGTGGTGTTCGCGGCCGACCGTGACGACGCGGCCGCGGGCGGGTTCGACGACCGCGAGTTCTACGAGCTGTTCGCGGGCCGGGACCCGGCGACCTGGCCGACCAGGCTGCAGAACCTGCGGCCGGCGAACGCGACCGAGCCGTTCGCGGTCTGGCTGGCGACGGACGACCGTGTCCCCTACTAGCCACGGCGGCGCGGACTTCCGGTCGCTGCCCGACCTCGCCGTGCGCAGCCTCGGCGGCAGCGTCGTCTGGGCCAACGACGAGCTCTTCGCCGAGCGCGAGAACCTGCTGCGACCGGAGCGGCCGAGCCACGACCCGTCGGCGTTCGGCCCCAAGGGCAAGGTCTACGACGGGTGGGAGACCCGCCGGCGGCGCGAGGCCGGCGTCGACGAGGCGATCGTCCGGCTCGGCGTTCCCGGCACGGTCCACGGCGTCGTCGTCGACACGGCGTTCTTCACGGGCAACTACCCGCCCGAGGTGTCGGTCGACGGGACCTGCCTCGGCGGCCATCCCGGCGTGGCCGAGCTGCAGGCCGCGGACTGGCAGCCGCTGGTGCCGCGGTCCGCGGTGCGCGGGGACGCCGAGAACCCGTTCGCCACCGACCCGGCCCGCCGGTGGACGCACGTGCGGCTGCGGATGCACCCGGACGGCGGGATCGCCCGGCTGCGCGTGCACGGCGAGCCCCTGCCCGACCCCGAGCTGCTCGACCTCGGCGCCCTCGACCTGGCCGCGCTGGAGAACGGCGGCCGGGTGGTGGCCTGCTCGAACCTCTTCTACAGCTCGCCCAACAACCTGGTCAGCCCCGGCCTGGCCCGCAGCATGGCCGACGGCTGGGAGACGGCCCGGCGCCGCGACGACGACAACGACTGGGTCGTCCTGCGGCTGGCCGGGCCCGGCGTCGTCCGGATGGTCGAGCTCGACACCACGCACTTCAAGGGGAACGCTCCGGGCTCGGCCCAGCTGACCGGATACGACGTGGACGACTGGCCGCCCGACGGGAGGGCGGCGGGCGGCCCCGGTGCCGAGATCCTGCCGCGGACCGTCCTGCAGCCGGACACCCGGCACCGGTTCCTCGTCCCGGCCGCTCCAGCGGCCACCCACGTCCGGCTCGACATCCACCCGGACGGCGGGATGGCCCGGGTGCGGCTGGTCGGCGACCTGACACCGGCCGGCCGGGAGGCCCTCGGACGGCGCTGGTTCGAGGCGCTCCCCGAGCCGGCGGCGGTGCGCGCGCTCGAGGGGGCCGGTGTCGATCCGGGCGCCGCCCGGGCCACGGTCGCGGCGCGCCCGCTCGCCGACGCGGCCGCCCTCCCCGCGCCCGCCCGCCGGCTCCTGCTCGGGCCGTCCGCGTGAGCGCCCGGGACGCCGCGTCGGCGGGCCACGTGCTCGTGGCGCCGGACAAGTTCAAGGGCACGCTGTCCGCCGCCGGGGTGGGCGCAGCGCTGCGGGCCGGGCTGCTCTCGGCTCTCCCCGACCTGGATGTGCGGGTCCTCCCCGTCGCCGACGGAGGCGACGGCATCCTCGACGCCGCGCTGGGGGCAGGTTTCCGCCGGATCCCGGTCACGGTGACCGGCCCGCTCGGGGACCCGGTCGCCGCGGCCATCGCCGTACGGGACGAGGTGGCCGTCGTCGAGCTGGCGCTGGCCTCCGGTCTGGTCCTCGTCCCCGAGGATGAGCGAGATCCGTTGCGCGCCAGCAGCTTCGGCGTCGGGGAGCTCGTCGCCGCCGCGCTCGACCAGGGGTGCAGCCAGATCGTCCTCGGGGTCGGCGGCAGCGCGAGCACCGACGGCGGCACCGGGATGCTGCAGGCCCTGGGCGCGCGCTTCCTCGACCACGACGGCCTGGACCTCCCGCCCGGGGGCGGCTCGCTCGTGCACCTGGCCGAGGTCGACCTGTCCGCCCTCGACTGGCGGCTCGACGGCGTGGACGTGGTGCTGGCCGGTGACGTCGACAACCCGCTGCTGGGCCCGCGCGGGGCGGCCCACGTCTACGGCCCGCAGAAGGGCGCGTCCCCCGACGACGTCGAGCTGCTGGACGTCGGGCTCGGCCGGCTGGCCGACGCGATCGACCCCGGTGCCGCCGACGAGCCGGGTGCAGGAGCGGCGGGCGGTGTCGGCTTCGCCGCGCTCACCGTCCTGCGGGCGACGCCCGAGGCGGGGATCGACGTGGTGCTCGACCTCGTCGGCTTCCCGGATCAGCTGGCGGGCGCCCGGCTGGTCGTGACCGGCGAGGGGCGCCTGGACGAGCAGACCCTGCACGGCAAGGCGCCGGCGGGCGTCGCGGACGCGGCCGGCTCGGCCGGGGTGCCGGTGGTGGCGGTCTGCGGCAGCAACGCCCTGTCACCGGAGCAGCTGCGCGGGGCCGGCCTCACTGCGGCGTACGCACTGACCGACCTGGAGCCGGACCTCGCGGTCTGCCGGGCCCGGCCGGCTCCCCTGCTCGAGCAGCTCGGCCGCCGCATCGCCGAGGAACACCTCGGCGCCGATCGTTGAGCCGCACGACTCCGGAGCCGGGCGCGCGGCCGGGTGCGCTCTGGCGGGTCCCGGCCGTGCGCCGCCTGCTGCCGGTGACCCTGCTCGGCTTCGCCAGCTTCTTCCTCACCCTCGCCTCGCTGCCGAGCTGGGCCGTGCAGGGCGGCTCACCCCGGGCGACCGCCGGCCTGGTCACGACCGTGATGCTGGCCGTCACCGTCGCGGTGCAGGGACTGGTGCCGTGGACCGTCCGGCGGCTCGGCACCGGCACCACCCTCGTCGCCGCCCTGGTCCTGCTCGGGGCTCCTGCTCCGCTCTACGCGCTCAGCGGGCAGCTGCCGCTGCTGCTCGCGGTCTCCGCGGTCCGGGGCGCGGGGTTCGCCCTCCTGACGGTGGTCTCGGCGACCCTGAGCAGCCAGGTGGTCCCTCCCGACCGGCGCGGTGAGTCGATCGGCCTGTTCGGTCTGGCCATCGCGCTGCCGAACCTCGTCTGCGTCCCCGCGGGCGTGGCGCTCACCGCGGCCGGGCACTTCACGCTCACGGCGGTCCTCGCGGCCTGCCCGGTCCTCGCCATCCCTCTCGCCGCCCGGGCCGGCGTCAGCGTCCGGCTCGGGGACCCGCACGCGCCCGACGCACCGCGCCGGTCGTCGCGGTCGGTCGTGTGGCTCGTCCTCCCGCCCTCGGCGGTGCTGGTCGTCGTGACCGCGGCCGGCGGTGGCCTGGTGACGTTCCTGCCGATCCAGCGACCCGACGGCCGGCTGGCGACGGCCGGCCTGCTGGTCTTCGGCACGGCGTCGGCGCTGGCCCGCTGGCGCAGCGGGCTGCTCGCCGACCGGGTCGGCACGCGGCTGCTGCTGCCCGTCGCGGTGGTCCTGGCCGGCGCCGGCATGGGCGGTGTCGCCCTGTCGCTGGTCGGCGGCCGGTCGTACGACGCGGTGCTGCTGGTCGCGTCCGGCGTCTTCGGCGCCGGCTACGGCAGCGTGCAGAACCTCACGCTCGTCGTCGCCTTCCACCGGGCCGGGGCACAGGGAGCACCGGTCGCCAGTGCGCTGTGGAACGCCGCGTTCGACTCCGGAACGGCGGCGGGGGCGTTCGCCGTGGGCGCGGTGGCCGCCACGGGTCTCGGGCTGCCCTGGACGATGGCCGTCAGCGCCCTCCTGGTGCTGGCCGTGCTGCCCCTCGCTCTGGCGCTCGGCCGCGCGGACAGGACGCCGCGGGGGGCCGGACCCGGCTGAGCGGGTCAGGCCGGGTGGGCCTGCGAGCGCCCGACCTCGGCCAGCGGGTCGGCCAGCAGGCCCTCGAACGCCATCTCGGCCGCGCCGATCAGCGAGGAGTCGTCGCCGAGCGCCGCCGGCATCACCCGCACCTGCTCCAGCAGGGCGTGCAGGGTGGTGGAGGACATCGACCGGGTCATCACGTCGTTGCGCGCCGTCCACACCTGGGCCAGCACGCCGCCGAGCACGATGGCCTGCGGGTTGAAGATGTTGACGATGGCCCGCAGCCCCACCCCGGTCCACTCGGCGACCTCGACGACCGCCGCCGCCGCGCGGGCGTCTCCGGCACCGGCCGCGGTGATCACCTCGGCCACCGCCTGCGGACCGCCTCCGGGCAGCCGGCCGGCCGCCTCCAGCAGGTGGTTCTCCCCGACCTGGGTCTCCCAGCACCCGGTCGCGCCGCACCGGCAGGGACGCCCCTGGCTGTCGACCAGCAGGTGGCCGATCTCCCCGGCGTACCCGCCCGAGCCGCGCAGCGGCTGGCCGTCGACCAGGAAGCCGCCACCGATGCCGACGCTCCCGCTGAGGTACGCGACGTCGTTGATGCCCACGGCGGCGCCGCGCAGGTGCTCGGCGAGCGCACCGAGGTTCGCGTCGTTGCCGGTCCGCAGGGGAAGGTCGACCTTCGAGGCCAGCATCTCGGTGAACGGCTCGTCGACCCAGCCCAGGTTCGGCGCGAACCGGACCAGCCCGTCGTCGGACCGGACGACACCGGGCACCGAGACCCCGACCCCGAGGCAGCGCTCGGCCGCGGGCAGGCTCAGCAGCTCCTCGATGGACTGCAGGACGGACACGGCCACCGCCCTCGCGTCGTGGCCACCGCGCTGGTGCAGCCGTTCGCGGCGTTCCAGCACGACCCCGCCGAGCCCGACCAGGGCGCCGACGATCCGGTCGACGTCGAGGCCGACCGCCACCACGGTGACGTCCTCGCGGGGCACCACGAGGTGCGAGGGGCGGCCGGCGCCCCGGCTCTGCGTCGGCCGCATCTCGCTGACCAGGCCCAGGGCCTCGAGGTGCGCCGTCAGGTCACCGATCGTGCTGCGGTTGAGCCCGAGCTCGGCCGTGAGGGCGGCCCGGCTCGTCGGACCGGACGCGTGCACGCGGGTGAGGACGGCGCTGAGGTTGACCTTGCGCAGCTCGTCCTGGCTGATTCCCGAACCTCGTGCCACGTTTCGCCGATCCGCCGAGTCCGGGTTCGCTAGCCTCGGCCGCTCGCCGCAGCCCGACGGCGGCTGACCGCGTCGACGCTCGCGGCCACGAGCAGGACCACGCCGGTGACCATGTAGACCCGGCCGGCCGGCTGGTTCAGCAGCGCCATCCCGTTGGCGATCACGGCGACCACGAGGCCACCGATGATCGCGTCGACGATGCGGCCCTTGCCGCCGAACAGGCTGGTGCCGCCGATGACCGCGGCGCCGACGGCGTACAGGAGGGTCTGGTTGCCACCGGTGGTGGGCGAGACGGAGTTGTCGTAGCTGGCGAAGAGGATGCCCGAGACCGCCGCGAGGGTCGAGCAGATCACGAAGCAGACCAGGCGCACCATCGGCACGTTGATGCCGGCCCGCCGCGCCGCCTCGGCGTTCCCGCCGACGGCGTAGACGTGACGGCCCCAGGCGGTGCGGTTCAGGACGAAGGACAGGCCGAGCAGGAGCACGACCAGCACGGCCACCACGATGGGCACGCCCTTGATCGAGATGGTGCCCGGGCTGCGCTCCTTGCTCAGGTAGGCCACCGCAGCGCCGATGATGACCGCCAGGGCGATCGTCTTGAACGCCCAGACGCCGAGCGGGTCGCCGGTGAGCCCGGCCCGGCGCCGGCTGACCGAACGGCGGAAGGTCAGCAGCGCGTAGCCGCCCACGCCGACCACGAACAGCGCCCAGCCGAGCCAGACCGGCATGTTGTTGTTCATGATCGCGAGGATCGTCTTGTCGCGGAACCCGATGGTCCCGCCCTCCCCGATGATCACCAGCGTCACGCCCTGCAGGCCCAGGAACGCGGCCAGGGTGACGACGAACGAGGGGATGCCCAGCCAGGCGACCAGCAGGCCGATGCAGGTGCCGATCACCGCGCCGGTGAGCAGGCAGATGATCGTCGACAGCGGCCAGCTGACGTGGTGGTTGGTCAGGAAGACGCCCATGACCGCGGCCGACGTGCCCGCGGCCACACCGGCCGACAGGTCGATCTCGCCGAGCAGCAGCACGAACACCAGGCCCATGGCGAGCACGATGATCGGCGCGCCCTGCTGGATCAGGTTGGCGAAGTTGAAGGCGTCGGTGAACGTGGAGGGGCGCAGGGCCGAGAAGACGATGACCAGGACGATGAGCCCCGCCACGGCCGGCAGCGCGCCGACGTCACCGCCGCGGACACGGGTGAGGTACGCCCGCGCGCTCTCCCCGAGCGTCGCCTGGGGGACGTCCACCGGCGGCTCGGCCTCGGGCGGCGTCGGTGTCGCGGCCGCGGACTCGGTCGTGGTGCTCATCAGGCGTCCTTCACGGTCGGGCGCGGCGTGGGCGCCACGGCGTTCTGGTTGCCGAGCTCGCCGGACCGGCCGGCCGTGATGAGCTCCACGACCTGGTTGTTCGTGACGCTCTTCGCGTCGACCTGCGCGACCATCTCACCGAGGTAGAGGACGGCGATCTCGTCGGCGACCTGGAACACGTCGTTGAGGTTGTGGCTGATCAGGATCACGCCCAGGCCGCGGTCGGCCAGCCGGCGGACGAGGAGCAGCACCTGCTCGGTCTGCGCGACGCCGAGGGCGGCGGTCGGCTCGTCCAGCACCACGACGCGGGAGTTCCACAGGACCGCTCGGGCGATCGCCACCGTCTGGCGCTGTCCGCCGGACAGGCTGGCGACGTGGGTGCGGACCGAGGCGAGGGTGCGCACGGAGAGGCCGGCGAGCGTCTCCTTGGCCCGCGTCTCCATCGTGTCCTCGTCGAGCAGGCCCGCCTTCTTCAGCTCGCGGCCGAGGTACATGTTGTGGACCACGTCGAGGTTGTCGCACAGCGCGAGGTCCTGGTAGACGATCTCGATCCCGAGGGCGTTGCTGTCCTTCGGGCTCGCCACGTGGACAGGGTTGCCGTCGAACAAGTATTCGCCGGCGTCGAACGAGTGGATCCCGGCGACCCCCTTGATCAGCGTGCTCTTGCCGGCGCCGTTGTCACCGACCAGCGCGGTGACCTTCCCCGGCCACACATCGAGGTCCACACCCCGCAGGACGTGGACCGCACCGAAGCTCTTGTTGACTCCACGGAGCGAGAGGAGCGGGGTCGCGCTCCCAGCGCTCGGCCGGGTTTCCTGGACAGTGCTTGTCGTCATCGACGGCCTCCACGGGTTTCACGGGTAGCGCGGGCCAGTATTCCCTCCCCGCTGGTCCACGCGCTCGGGGGCAGATGAGGGCCGGCCGGATGTCCCGGCCGGCCCCCACCGCGTCCTAGGAAACGCCGTACTTGGTGCAGAGAGCCGCGAACTTGTCAGTGCAGACAGCCGACGCCTTCGCGAAGCCGTCCTTGAACGGCTGCTCGATGTTGGCGGTCGTGATCGAGACCGGGGTCGCGAGCACGGACTTCACCGGCTGGTGCGTCACGGTGTCCATGACCGACCCGGTGGCCAGGGCGTCGGCCGCGGCCGTGTCGCCCTTGGTCAGGTCGATCGCCAGCTTCGCGGCCGCCTGGGCCTCGAGGTTGGTGTTCTTGTAGACCGTCATGCACTGGTTGCCCGCGAGGATCTGCTGCAGACCGCCGACGCTCGCGTCCTGGCCGGTGACCGGGACCTTGCCCGCGACGCCGTCCTGGGTGAGGCGGGCGATGATGCCGCCGGCCATCGTGTCGTTGGCCGAGACGACGCCGTCGATCTTGCCCTTGTTCTGGGTGTACAGCTGCTGGAAGGCGTTGCCGGCCTTCGTCGCGTCCCAGAAGCCGGACTGGTCGCCGACCAGCTTGTAGTCGCCGGAGGAGATCTTCGGCTGGAGCGCCGCCACGTAGCCGGACTTGAACAGCGCGGCGTTGTTGTCGGTCGGGTCACCGTCGATGTAGACGATGTTGGCCTTGGTCTTGCCGGCCGCGTCGAGGCACTTCTCGAGACCCTCGCCCTGCAGCTTGCCGACCTCGACGTTGTCGAACGACACGTAGTAGGACGCGCCGCCGCCGAGCGTGAGGCGGTCGTAGTCGATGCTCTTGATGCCGGCGGCCGCCGCCTTCTTCAAGCAGGCCCCTCCGGAGTCGGAGTCGAGGTTGACGATCATCAGCACCGAGACGCCCTCGTTGATCATGCTGGAGCAGATCGTGCCGAACTTCGTCTTGTCACCGCCGGCGTTCTGGATGTCGCCCTTGAAGCCCGCAGCCGTGAACGCTGCGTTCAGGCTCGGACGGTCGTTGGCTTCCCACCGGGGGGACGTTGTGGTGTCGGGAAGGATGACACCGATCGTCTTGGTCTTGCTGCTACCGCTGGAGCTGCCGCTCTTGCTGGAGCTGCCACAGGCAGCCATCACCAGCACGAGTGCGGCCGCCGTCACCATCGGCAGCGCCCGCCACTTCTTGCCAGAACTCATCGATCGTCCCTTCGAGTGGGTGGCCGTCGCCTGACGACGATCACGCCGTATGTTGTGTTGTGCAACATAGCCGGGCTACGTTGAGGCCCCAATACCCCAGCGGGTCACATTTTGTTGTTGTCGATAACGATCACGTAACGCGGCGGCCATGTCCCCGCCGTCCCCGGTTCATCTGGTCGAGGAGCACTGATGGCTGACTACACGCCCACCCGCGAGGACCGCTTCTCCTTCGGCCTCTGGACCGTGGGGTGGCAGGGGGTGGACGTGTTCGGCGGCGCCGTACGACCGCCGCTCGACCCGGCCGAGGCCGTGCACCGGCTGGCCGACCTGGGTGCCTACGGCATCACCTTCCACGACAACGACGTCTTCCCCTTCGAGGCGGACGCCGCCGAGCGGGACCGGCACCTGCGCCCGCTGCGCGCGGCCCTGGAGGAGACCGGCCTGGTCGTGCCGATGATCACCACGAACCTGTTCTCCCACCCCGTCTTCCGGGACGGCGGCTTCACCAACAACGACCGCGACGTACGCCGGTTCGCGCTGGCCAAGACCGCCCAGAACATCGACCTCGCGGCCGAGCTGGGCGCCACCACGTTCGTGGCCTGGGGCGGGCGCGAGGGCGCCGAGTCGGGCGCGGCGAAGGACATCCGGGCCGCGCTCGACCGGTACAAGGAGGCCTTCGACATCCTCGGCGCGTACGCCGTGGAGCAGGGCTACGACATCCGTTTCGCCATCGAGCCCAAGCCGAACGAGCCGCGCGGCGACATCCTGCTGCCGACCATCGGGCACGCCCTGGCGTTCATCAACGAGCTGGAGCACCCGGAGAACGTCGGGCTCAACCCCGAGGTCGGGCACGAGGAGATGGCCGGGCTCAACTACGCCAGCGGCATCGCGCAGGCCCTCTGGCACGGCAAGCTCTTCCACATCGACCTCAACGGCCAGCACGGCCCACGGTTCGACCAGGACCTGCGGTTCGGCGCCGGCAACGCCCGCGGAGCGTTCTGGACCGTCGACATCGTCGAGTCCGGCGGCTACGACGGACCGCGTCACTTCGACTTCAAGCCGCCGCGCACCGAGGACATGGACGGCGTCTGGGCCTCGGCCGCGGGGTGCATGCGCAACTACCTGATCCTGCGGGACAAGGCGCGGGCCTTCCGCGCCGACCCCGAGGTGCAGGCCGCGCTCGCCGCCGCGCGGGTGGACCAGCTCGCCGTACCGACGCTGGCCGAGGGCGAGACGCTGGCCGACGTCCGGGCCGAGTCCTTCGACCCGGACGCCGCCGCCGCGCGGGGCATGGCCTTCGAGCAGCTGGACCAGCTGGCCCTCGACCACCTCTACGGCGTTCGCTGACCCTGCTCGCCGACGTGGCGGGAGCGGGCGGCCTCAGCGCTCGAGCTCGGCCTTGAGGTCGGCCAGCGCCGAGACCTGACGCTCGGTGTACTTGTCGATCCAGCGGTCGTGGACCAGCCGGATCGGCACCGGGTTGAGGAAGTGCAGCTTCTCCCGGCCCGAGCGGCGGGAGACGACGAGCCCAGCCTCCTCGAGCACGCGCAGGTGCTTCATCACCCCGAACCGGGTCATCGCCAGCTCGCCCTCGAGCTCGGTGAGGGTGCGCCCGTCCCGGGCGAACAGCAGGTCGAGCAGGAAGCGCCGAGACGGGTCGGCGAGGGCCTTGAAGACCCGGTCCTCGTCGTCCCGCATCGGCATTCCCGTCACGATAGGTGACCCGGCCGTACACCGGTCGACCCGCTCAGCGGGGCAGCTTCTCGCCCGTCTCCAGGACCGACTTCAGGTCGCTCAGGACCCAGCTCCAGCCGCCGCCGGCGCCGTTGGCCTCCCACTGGCCGGACATGAGCTGCTGCAGCTGCGGCGCGTTCTCCAGCTCGTGCGTCACGGTCAGCCGGACGAGCCCAGGAGTCGACTCCTCGATGTCGTAGCTGAGCCGGGTGAAGCCCTCGGCCTTGAGGTTGTCGTCCATGACCATGCGCCAGGACACGACCAGCCGGCGCGGTGGGTCGCACTCGAGCACCTCGCCGTCGATGGCCAGGTCCGGCGCGCCCGCCGAGCGCATCTCCTCGCTGGTCTCCGCGGTGTACGCGCCGCCCGGCCGCAGGTCGTAATGGTTGACCCCGCCGTACCCGTAGCGGCTGCCCCACTCCTCCGACGTGATCGCCTCCCAGACCTGCTCGGGGGTGGTCCGGATGTACACCCGATAGACCTGCACCGGCGTCACGCCGGGCTGCACGCCCTGCTGCACTGCCTGCTCGGTCTCGGACATGTCGGTCTCCTTCGCCGTGTCGGGGATGTCGGAAGCTCGCCGTCAACTTAGGTGACCATTTGGTCACATGTCAAGCCTGGTGGAATGTCCCGGTGAAGGCGCTCCTGCTCGAGAACATCCATCCCGACGCGACGGCCCAGCTGGAGGCCGCGGGTATCGCGGTCACCGCGGTGGCCGGCGCCCTGGACGAGGCGGACCTGATCGACGCCCTGGCCGGCGTGCAGCTGCTCGGCATCCGCTCCGGCACCCGGGTCACCGAGAAGGTGCTCGCGGCGGCGCCGGACCTGCTCGCGGTCGGCGCGTTCTGCATCGGGACGAACCAGATCGACCTCACCGCGGCGGCCCGGCGGGCGATCGCGGTGTTCAACGCGCCGTTCTCCAACACCCGCAGCGTCGTCGAGCTGGCCGTCGCCGAGATGATCTCGCTGACCCGCCGGCTCACCGAGAAGAACGACGCGCTGCACGGCGGCGTCTGGGACAAGTCGGCCAAGGGCGCGCACGAGATGCGCGGCCGCACCCTCGGCATCATCGGCTACGGCAACATCGGCAGCCAGCTCTCCGTGCTGGCCGAGGCCCTGGGCATGGGCGTCGTGTTCTACGACACGGCGGACAAGCTGCCGATGGGCAACGCCCGCCGCCTCGACACGGTCGAGGAGCTGCTCGAGCTGTCGCCGACGTCGTCACGCTGCACGTCGACGGGCGGGTCGGCAACGCCGGGCTGTTCGACGCCAAGCAGTTCGCCGTCGATGCAGCCCGGGCGCGGTCTTCCTGAACCTCTCCCGCGGGTTCGTCGTCGACCAGGACGCCCTGGCCGACAACATCCGCAGCGGCCACCTCGCCGGGGCGGCCATCGACGTGTTCCCCGTCGAGCCGAAGGCGCAGGGCGAGCCCTTCGAGTCCGAGCTGCGCGGACTGCCCAACGTCATCCTCACGCCGCACGTCGGCGGGTCCACCGAGGAGGCGCAGCAGGACATCGGGCGGTTCGTCTCCGGCAAGCTGCGCGACTACGTCACCGCGGGCAGCACCGCCCTGAGCGTGAACCTGCCGACCGCGTGGCTCGACGGGCGCCCGGCGGCGCACCGCCTGGCTCACCTGCACACGAACACCCCCGGCGTCCTGGCGACGATGAACGGGCTGCTGGCCGAGCACCGGGTCAACATCGAGGGCCAGGTCCTGGCCACTCGCGACCAGCTCGGCTACGCCCTCACCGACGTGTCCGCGGACTGCGCGCCGGACGTCGTCCGCGCGCTCGCCGCCATGCCCGAGACGGTCCGCCTGCGCGTGCTGTCCTGACGTCGGCGCGCCCGCAGTGGACGGCGAGCGCGCCGGAATGTTGACTGAGCAAGTACTCGCGACGCGTCCGCGTCGCGCCTGCGCCGCGTCGGCGGCTAGCGGACGGAGAGACGAGTGACCCTTCTCGACGGCACGGCGTGGCAGGGCAGCATCTACTCGAACGGCTGGGTCGACGGCGCGGGCGAGCCGTACGCCGTCGTGTCGCCCTCGACGGGCGAGCAGCTGGCCACGATGGGACTGGCCACGACCGAGGATGTCCACCGCGCGGCCGACGGCAGCCGTTGCGGCGCAACGCGACTGGGCGGCAGCGCCGTACAACGAGCGCGCCGCCGTGCTGCGCCGGGCCGGTGACCTGTGGCACGCCAACGCCGAGGAGATCACCGGCTGGCTGATGCGCGAGACGGGGGCGATCGGGCCGTTCGGCGGCTTCCAGATCATGACCTCGGCCGAGGAGTGCTACGAGGCAGCCGCGCTGGCCTCCGCGCCCTACGGCGAGCTGCTGCGCTCGATGAACCCGCGGCTGAGCATGGCCCGCCGGCTGCCGGTCGGGGTCGTCGGCGTCATCGCGCCGTTCAACGTCCCGACGATCCTGTCCATCCGCGCGGTCGCGCCGGCGCTGGCGCTGGGCAACGCCGTCCTGCTCAAGCCCGACCCGCGCACGGCGGTCGCCGGCGGCGCCGTGCTGGCCGAGATCTTCGCCCAGGCCGGACTGCCCGACGGGCTGCTGCACGTGCTGCCCGGCGGCGCCGACGTCGGCGAGGCGCTGGTCACCGAGCCGGCCGTCCGGGTCGTCGCGTTCACCGGCTCGACCCGGGCCGGCCGGGCCGTGCCGCCCTGGCCGCCCAGCACCTGAAGCGCGTGCACCTGGAGCTGGGCGGGAACTCGGCGCTGCTCGTCCTGGACGACGTCGACGTCGACGCGGCGTCGTCGGTCGGGCGCCTGGGGCTCCTTCGCCCACCAGGGCCAGGTCTGCATGGCCGCCGGCCGCCACCTGGTGCAGGCCGGGGTCGCCGACGACTACATCGCCGCGCTGTCGGCTCGCGCCGACCACCTTCCGGTCGGTGACCCGACGACCGGGACCGTCGCGCTCGGCCCGGTCATCGACGCCGGGCAGCGGGACCGCATCCACGAGCTGGTCACCGCGTCGGTCGACGCCGGGGCGCGGCTGGCCGCCGGCGGCACGTACGAGGACCTGTTCTACCGGCCGACCGTCCTCGCCGACGTCCCGACCGGACCGCACCGGCCTACACCGAGGAGGTCTTCGGGCCCGTCGCGCCGGTCGCTGCGCTTCGACTCGATCGACGAGGTCGTGCGGCTGGCGGCGGACACCCCGTACGGCCTGTCGCTGGGCATCCTGACCCGGGACGTGATGCGGGGGCTGGAGATCGCCGAGCGGATCCCGACCGGCCTGGTGCACATCAACGACCAGACCATCAACGACGAGGCGACGATCCCCTTCGGCGGCGTCAAGGACTCCGGGCACCGGCGCGCGGCACGGCGGCGCGCAGGCCAACCTCGAGGCGTTCACCGACACGCAGTGGGTGACGGTGCGCGGGCAGCCTGCCGCAGTACCCGATGTAAGAACCCAGGTGGGCTCGCGGGTCCGAGCAGACGACAGCGCCGGCCGCCCGATGGGCGACCGGCGCTGTGCTGCGCTGGGGTGGTGCTCAGCCGCGGTCAGCGGTAGAGGCGACCAGGCCGGTTGAGCTCGACGACCCGCAGCTGGGCGTACGCGATGTCGGCCCAGATGCTGGCGATGCGGTGGGCGAACCCGGTCTGGACCGGGGTGTTGCTGGTCATTGCGGTGCTCCTTCTGTGGTTCCCCCGAGCCGGGTGGGCCGGGGAGGTCTGCTGCTGCGCGGTGGCGCTGTGGCATCACTGTCTTCAACGTTCTCATCGGCAGATTAAAGCCTCGTCAACACTGCACATATCTGGGGCTGAGAGTAAGAATGTGTGATGCTCGATCTACGCCGCCTCGCCGTCCTCCGGCAGTTCGAGGTCAGTGGCAGCATCGCCGCGACCGCGCAGGCGTTGGGGTACTCACCGTCGGCGGTGTCGCAGCAGCTCGGAACCCTGGAGCGCGAGACCGGCACGGTCCTCGTGGAGCGGACGGCCCGCAGTGCGCGGCTGAACGACGCCGGGCGGCTGCTGGCCCGGCACGCCCGGACCATCCTGGCCGCGGTCGAGCAGGCCGAGTCCGACCTGGCCGCCCTGCGCGGCCGGGTCAGCGGCAGCGTCGTGGTGACGACCATTCCCAGCCTGGCGGCGCCGGTCGCGACGGCCGTCGTGACCATCCAGCGCGAGCACCCGGCGGTCGAGATCGAGATGCGGCAGAGCCTGGCCGTCGGTGCCGCCACGGCGGTCGCCGACCATGGCGTCGACATCGCGGTGACCGACGACTGGTCGGCCCGGCCGGGGCGGGCGCCGGAGGGTCTGCGGCGCCGCACGGCCGCGACCGAGGACATCCTGCTGGCCGTCGTCCCCGGGCACCCGCTGGCCGGGACCGGCCGGCCGGTGACGCCGCGCGAGCTGGCCGCGGCGGTGGCCGACGCGACCTGGCTGTGCTCGCCCGAGGGGCAGCCCTCCCGCGTGGCCGGCGACCGGCGGCTGGACGATGTCGGCGCCCAGCCGAGGGTGCGGTGGGAGTTCGAGGGGCTGGGCACGGTCGCCGAGCTGGTCGCGAGCGGCACCGGCTGCGCCTTCCTGCCCGAGTCCGTGGCCCGGTCCCAGCCCGGGCTCCCGGCGCTGCACCTGTCGCCGCCGATGACCCGGCGCATCTCCCTGCTCACGCGGGCCAGCACCACGACCAGCCCGACGGTCCGGGTCTGCGTGGACGCGATCGTCGCCGAGCTCAGGACGGTGGCCGACCGGGCCGGCGAGTGAGCCCGGCGCGGTGCCCCTTCCGGGTCTCGCGGCGCCTGCGCTGGTCAGCGCCCGGACGGCCGCATACTGTGTGCACGCCCGTGGATGGAATGTCGGAAAGCAGGTTCGCCCATGGCCCTGGACAGCAATGACGCCGCCGAGTTCGCCCGGCTCAGCATGGAGCTCCTGGCCGAGGGTGACAGCGACCGGACCCTGCAGCGAGTCGTCGAGCTGGCCCGCGGCTGCGTCCCGAACGCCCACCACAGCGGCATCTTCCTGCGTCAGCCGGACGGCTCGGTGGAGTCGCCGGCCATCACCGACCCGCTGGTCAGCAAGCTCGACCTGTTGCAGATCGAGCTGTCGGAGGGCCCGTGCCTGGAGGCCCTGGACGACGACCAGACGTTCGTCATCGACGACACCGCGAACGAGTCGCGGTGGGTGAACTGGTGTGCGGGCGCGGCGGATGTCGGCGTGCGCAGCGTCCTGAGCGTCCGGATGGCGACGCCGGCGCACCTCGGCTCCTGCCTCAACATCTACTCCGGCACGGTCCAGGCCTTCGACGAGGACGCGGTGCTGACCGCGCAGATCTACGCCACTCACGCCGGCAACGCCATCACCGCCACGGACAAGCGCGACCAGCTGAACACCGCCCTGCAGACCCGGCACATGATCGGCGTGGCCCAGGGACTGCTGATGCAGCGGTACGGCATCAGCGAGCCGGCCGCGTTCCAGGTGCTCGCCCGCCACTCCCAGGACCGGAACGTCAAGCTGCGCGCCGTGGCCCGTGACCTGCTGGGCCTGGCCGAGCGCTCGGGCGGCCGGCTCCCCTGACCTGCTGCGCGCCGGCTCACCGGCCGCGCAGGAGGTCCTCGAACGGCGTCGGGTTCTCGAACGGGTCGGCCGGTGCGGCCAGGGGGCGGCCGACGACCAGGTCGGCGAGCTCGGCCGCGGCCCGGTCGACCCGCTGGGCGAGGGCCGGGACCGCATCCGGGCCCGCGGACCCTGCCGCCGCCCAGTCCTCGGCGGCGGCGAAGACCGCGGTCGGGACGGTGACCGACCGCAGGTAGGCGAAGAGCGGCCGCATCGCGTGCTCGAGCACCAGCGAGTGCCGGGCCGACCCCGCGGTCGCACCCATCAGCACGGGCTTGCCGGCCAGTGCGTCCTTGTCCAGCACGTCGAAGAAGGACTTGAACAGCCCGCTGTACGACGCCGAGAACACCGGGGTGACCGCGATCAGGGCGTCCGCCCCGGCGACGGTGCCCACCGCCTCGCGCAGCGCCGCGTTGGCGAAGCCGGTGACCAGGTTGTCGGCCAGGTCGCGGGCGTGCTCGCGCAGCTCGACGACCTCGACCGTCGCGTCCTCACCGGCGCGCTCCAGCGCCGACACCGTGGCGGCGGTGAGTCGGTCGGCGAGCAGCCGCGTCGAGGACGGCACGGACAGGCCGGCGCGTGACGACGGCGACCGTGCGCGTGCTCATCGGGCCGCCACCTCCAGCGCGGAGGCGTTGCGGGCGGCCACGAGCGACGCGTGCGTCGGGGCGTCGGGGACGTGTGCCGGCTTCAGCGCCGCGAACTCCCGCCGCAGGACGGGGACGACCTGCTCGCCGAGGATGTCCAGCTGCTCGAGCACGGTCTTGAGGGGCAGACCGGCGTGGTCGATGAGGAACAGCTGCCGCTGGTAGTCGCCGACGTAGTCGCGGAAGCCCAGGGTGCGCTCGATGACCTGCTGCGGGCTGCCGACCGTCAGCGGGGTCTCGCGGCTGAACTCCTCCAGCGAGGGTCCGTGGCCGTAGACCGGCGCGTTGTCGAAGTACGGGCGGAACTCCCGCACGGCGTCCTGGCTGCTCGGCCGGATGAACACCTGCCCGCCGAGGCCGACGATGGCCTGGTCCGCGCTGCCGTGACCGTAGTGCTCGAAGCGGCGGCGGTACAGGTCCACCATCTGCCGGGTGTGGTCGGCCGGCCAGAAGATGTGGTTGTGGAAGAAGCCGTCGCCGTAGAAGGCGGCCTGCTCGGCGATCTCCGGGCTGCGGATGGACCCGTGCCAGACGAACGGCGCGACCCCGTCCAGCGGACGCGGAGTGGACGTGAAGCCCTGCAGCGGCGTGCGGAACCGGCCGGACCAGTCCACGACGTCCTCGGTCCACAGGCGGCGCAGCAGCGCGTAGTTCTCGACCGCGAGGGCGATGCCGTCGCGGATGTCCTTGCCGAACCAGGGGTAGACCGGACCGGTGTTGCCGCGGCCCATCATCAGGTCGACCCGGCCGCCGGACAGATGCTGCAGCATCGCGTAGTCCTCGGCGATCTTCACCGGGTCGTTCGTGGTGATCAGCGTCGTCGCCGTCGAGAGCTGCAGCTTCGTGGTCTGGCCCGCGACGTACCCGAGGGTGGTGGTCGGCGAGGAGGAGAAGAAGGGCGGGTTGTGGTGCTCGCCGATCGCGAAGACGTCCAGCCCCACCTCCTCGGTCTTCTTGGCGATCTCGACGACGGCCTTGATCCGCTCCGCCTCGCTGGGCGTGCGGCCCGTCGTCGGGTCGGTGGTGATGTCGCTGACCGAGAAAACACCGAACTGCATGACCCGCTCCAAGGTAGTTGCGAACTCAACTATCCCACCCAACAGCGGCGGACGACCGGATATGCCCGCTCAGGCCGCGGGCGTCAGGGCATCGAGATGCCGCCGTCGACCGGCAGGACGACGCCGGTGACGTACGACGACGCGGGGCTGGCCAGGAACAGCAGCGCGCTGTCCAGCTCCTCCTGCTCGCCCATCCGGCCCAGGGGCGCGTTCGCCCGCAGGTACGACGCCACGGCGTCGCCGGGGATCGCCGCCGTCATGTCAGTGGCGAAGTAGCCCGGTGCGAGCGCGTTCACCCGGATCCCGTACCGCCCGGACCACTGCTGGGCCAGGTCCCGCGTGAGGCCGATGAGAGCCGCCTTGCTCGCCGAGTACGCCGCCTGCGGCGCCCAGGACTTCACCAGCCCGAGCACGCTGCTGATGTTGACGATCGCGGAGCCCGGCCGCATGACCCGCGCGCACGCCTGGGCCATCCAGTAGGCGCCGAACAGGTTCACCTCCATGACGGCCCGGAACTCCTCGGGCGCCTCCTTCATGGCCGGCACCGCGCTGCCCAGCCCGGCGTTGTTCACGAGCACGTCGACCCGGCCGAGCTCGGCGACCGCAGCGGCCGCGACCCGGGCCGAGTCCGCGACCACCGTGACGTCCGCGGGCACCACCAGCGCTCGGCGGCCGAGACCCTCGACCTGCTCGGCCACCTCGGCCAGCAGCTCGGCGCGGCGGGCCACCAGCACGACGTCCGCGCCGGCGTCGGCCAGGGCGAGCGCGAAGCCGGCGCCCAGCCCCCCGCTCGCGCCGGTGACGACGGCGACCCGGCCGTCCAACCGGAACCTGTCCAGGACGCTCACGGGGTCATTCGACCATGCGCCGAACCAGCGGCGTCCTCCGATCAGTCGACCCGGCCGTCATCCGGTGGCCGGGCCGCTCGGTGGGTCCGTGCGCACCGGCCTCGTCCCAGCCTGGAGACGTCGGCACATCCGCCGAAGCACGGCACTCACACAACCACCGGGGGCAGGAACATGAGCAAGCAGCAGGTCATCACGTCCGACACCGACGGGCACAGCACGGGCACGCGCCGGAGACGTCCGCGGCGTTGGCGGGTCATGGCGCCGCTGGTCGCGCTGGCGGGGGTCGCGGCGAGTGGCATAGCGGCCGCCACGCCGGCCACCGCCGCCGCATGGACGGGGGACGTCCGGATCACCTCGCCGGTGCCGAGCAATGTTCTGGTCGGCGGCGCGGTCACGGTCACGGCAGAGGTTCGCAACCTGTACGACGTCGCCATGTTCATCGTGGACGACCCGCGGGTGTGCACCCTGACCGGGGCGGCGCACCACGACGACGCTCAGCACTGGTCGCAGCGCGTCACGATGGTCGGTGCCGGGACCTGCACGATCCTGGCCGCCGCCGGGTCGGACGAGGGCGCCAGCCAGAGCTTCACCGTGAGCAACCCGGCACCCGCGCCGACGCCGACGCCGACGCCGACGCCGAAGGACACCTGGTTCACCACGACCGCGCCGACCCATGGCACGGTGGGCACGTCGGTCACGGTCGCAGCCGCCGTCGGTGTGCTCTACGAGGCGGTCCGGTTCGGCACCGAGGACCCGCGGGTCTGCCGGACCACCGGCGCCGCCAAGCACGACGACGCTCTGCACTGGTCGCAGCAGATCGCGCTCGTGGGCTCGGGGACCTGCTCGGTCTTCGCGTACACCGGCGGGAGTCTCCAGGCCGACGACACCGACAGCGGCGGTGCGACGCAGGACTTCAGCGTGCGTCAGCTCCAGTCGATCCAGGGCGTGCTCGCTCGCAGCAAGGTGGTCCCCGCGGGATCCTTCGAGGCGGTCGTCACCCGTGGCGGCGGATCCGGCAACCCGGTCCTCGCCACGATGAGCCCGCTGAGCGGTGCCGGGGTCTGCACGGTCACGACGACGAACGGCCGCAGCCGCATCACGTTCGTCAAGCCCGGCTACTGCAAGGTCGACTTCAACCAGGCCGGCAACGACGCCTACTGGCCCGCCACGACCACCGCCCGGGTCTTCACGGTCACCAAGGGGCAGCAGGCCATCACGTTCACCAGTGCGGCGCCGACCACAGCGCTGCCCGGTGACACGTTCCCGCGGTCGCTCGCCGTCGGCGGCGCCTCGGGCAACCCGGTCTACCTGCACCTCGTGGGCAGCTCGGACGTCTGCTACCTGTCGGCCATCGACTACGCCGTGCACTTCCGCAATGCGGGCACCTGCGCGATCCACGCCGTGCAGCTGGGCAACGCGTCGTTCTTCGACGCGCCCGAGGTCGTGCGCAACGTCACGGTGATCAACCCGTGGGCCGACGGCACCGCGGGCAACCCGGACACCTGGTGGGGCGGGGGGAGCCCGATCGGTTGATGAACCACGAGTGCCCACGGGAGACGGGGGGCGTCCGGCGACTGTGCCGGACGCCCCTCGGCTCGGTCAGGTCCGGACGGCCGCCGGCGCCACCCGGTCGGCCAGCTGCTGGGCCGCCGCGAGGCCGGCGGCGATGAGGTGGTGTCCCGGCTGGCCGAGCACCACGCCGACGAGCGTGACGTCGCCGTGCTCGGTGTGGCGTTCGGACCGGAACATGAAGCAGCCGCCCGCGGCCTCGTCCGACCCGGTCTTCATGCCGACGAACCCGTCGCGGCCGAGCAGCGTGTCGGTGTTGGTCACGACCCCGGCCACGGGCAGTGGGTAGCTGCGGGTGCCCATCATGGCGGCCAGCGTCCGGTCCTTGGCCACCAGCCGGGCCAGGCGCAGCTGGTCCAGGGCGGTCGAGACCGTGCCCGCGTCGTACCCGCTCGGGTCGGTGTACCTCGTGTGCGACATCTTCAGCGCCCGAGCGGTGGCGTTCATCTCCGCGACGAACGCGGCGACACTGCCGTCCACCTGGCGGGCGACCAGCGTCGCGACGTTGTTCGCGGACGGCAGCAGGACGGCCATGAGGGCATCGCGTTCGGTGAGGCGCTCACCGGTGCGGACCTCGACCACCGACTGGCCCTCACGCTGCATCGCCTCCGTGCTCTCGACGTCCCCCCGACCGATCGTGAACCGGCGGCCATCGGCGCCAGGGCTCAGCGGGTGGTGCTTCAGGACCAGGTAGGCGGTCATCACCTTGGCCAGGCTGGCGATCGGCACCGGATGCTCGTCCGGGCTCACCGCCGGCCGGCCGTCCCCGAGCACGTAGGCGCCCTGCCCGATGCGCGGCCAGCCATCCGTCGACAGGTACGCCGGGTCCTTCGCCGTGAGCAGGGACGACGCCGCGCAGCTGGTGACGGCGACGACCGTGACGAGGACCACCGCGGCCAGGACGCCGAGGACCGGGCGACGCGTGCTGAGGGGTTCGCTGAGAGGCATGCCGCCAGTCAAGGAAGCCGGCTGTTGCCACCAGGTATCCGGTTTCCGATATGCCCGCGATACACCCCGGCTCTCTAGCATCGGGAGCATGCGGGTCTTGGTCGTCGAGGACGAGCCGTTCCTGGCCGAGGCCATTCACGACGGCCTGCGCCTGGAGGCGGTCGCCGCCGACATCGCCGGTGACGGTGACACAGCGCTGGAGCTGCTGAGCATCAACGCCTACGACATCGCCGTCCTCGACCGCGACATCCCCGGACCGTCCGGCGACGAGATCGCCCGGCGCATCGTGGCCTCGGGCAGCGGCATGCCGATCCTCATGCTCACCGCGGCCGACCGGCTCGACGACAAGGCGTCCGGCTTCGAGCTGGGCGCCGACGACTACCTCACCAAGCCGTTCGAGCTCCGCGAGCTCGTCCTCCGGCTGCGGGCGCTGGACCGGAGGCGCGCGCACCACCGCCCGCCGGTCCGGGAGATCGCCGGCCTGCGGCTGGACCCGTTCCGCCGCGAGGTGTACCGCGACGGGCGCTACGTCGCCCTGACCCGCAAGCAGTTCGCGGTGCTCGACGTGCTCGTCGGTGCCGAAGGCGGCGTCGTCAGCGCCGAGGAGCTGCTCGAGCGGGCCTGGGACGAGAACGCCGACCCGTTCACCAACGCCGTTCGCATCACGGTCTCGGCGCTGCGCAAGCGCCTCGGCGAACCGTGGCTGATCGTGACGGTGCCGGGGGTCGGCTACCGCATCGACGCCGGACCGGACCTCGGAACCGTTGGGGGACAACGTGTTTAGGGAGCCGGGTCTGAGCGTCCGCCTCAAGCTGACGCTGAGCTACGCGGCCTTCCTCGTGCTCGCCGGCTCGCTGCTGCTCGCCGCCGCGTGGCTCTTCCTCAGCAACGCACCACACGTCGGGCTCATCTTCCTGCCGGGCTACCGGTACGCCGTGCTGCGCGAGTTCGCCCCGACGGCGGCCGTCGCGCTGGGCTTCCTGTTCGTCTTCGGCCTCGTGGGCGGGTGGCTCCTCGCCGGACGCATGCTCGCTCCTCTGGGCCGGATCACCGAGGCCACCCGGTTCGCCGCCCAGGGGTCCCTCTCCCACCGGATCCGGCTTCCGGGCCGCAGCGACGAGTTCCGCGAGCTGGCCGACGCGTTCGATGCCATGCTCGCGCGGCTGGAGGCCCACGTCGGCGAGCAGCAGAGGTTCGCGGCCAACGCCTCCCACGAGCTGCGCACCCCCCTGGCCATCACGCAGACCCTGCTGGAGGTCGCGCGTGACGACCCGGACCGCGACTACGGCGCGCTCGTCGAGCGGCTGCACCTGGTGAACACCCGCGCGATCGACCTGACCGAGGCGCTCCTGCTGCTGGCCCGCGCGGACCAGCGCGCGTTCGGCCGGGCACCGGTCGATCTGTCCCTGCTCGCGGAGGAGGCCTCGGAGTCGCTCCTGCCGCTCGCCGAGAAGCGGGGCCTGACCATCGAGACCGGTGGCGACGTCGCCCCCACCATCGGCTCGTCCGCGCTCCTGCTGCAGATGACGACGAACCTCGTCCACAACGCGATCGTCCACAACCTGCCGGCATGCGGCACGGTACGGGTCACGACGTCGATGCAGGCCCGGGCGTCGAGCCTCACCGTCGAGAACACCGGGGAGAACCTCAGCCCCCAGCTGGTCTCGACGCTCGCCGAGCCGTTCCTGCGCGGCACCGAGCGCATCCACGGCGACCAGGCCGGCGTCGGGCTCGGCCTGGCGATCGTCAAGAGCATCGCCGAGGCGCACGACGGCCGGCTGATCCTGGTGCCTCGCCAGGCCGGAGGACTCGTGGCCACGGTGCTCCTGCCGGTCACCCCGACCCGCTGACCGGTCGAGCTGGCGCCTCGTCCTTGGGGCGGAGGCGGCCCGGAGAGATCCGCCTGCGGACGGAGGACTGGCGACCGGCGTCGCCACACGCTGGTGTCACCACGCATTCCGACCACCTCGCAGGAGGATCACGTGACACCAGTCATCGGCCTGATCATCGCGATCGTCGCCGCCCGGCTCGCACCGAACATCCGCGCACTCCTCACCGCCGTGCTGGCCCTCATGGTCGCCGCGACCGCGGTCCAGAGCTGGGACCTCGGTGCGGGCCTGGGCAAGAACCCGCCCTCCACGATCGACGACGTGTCGTACTGGGTCGTCCAGGCCGTCATCGTCACGGTCATCCTCGCCCTCGCGTGCGGGTTCTTCGTCCTGCGGGCCCGCCGCGCCAGGACTCAGGGACGCTCGCTCGAACGGCCCACCTTCTCCGGGCGCCGGGGCATCATTGCGACGTCCCTGATCGGCACCGGCATGACCGTCGTGGCCGTCGTCGGCTGCCTGATCGCCGGCCACTTCCGCGGCAGCCGCGGCACCGGCAACGGCGACATCCCCTGGACCGGTGTGGCCGGCCTCTCGGCCGGTCTGGTCCTGCTGATCCTCTTGGCCGTGGCTCTCGTCCGCGACCGGCAGGGCGCGGCTCGAAGCACCTCGTGACGAGCTCGTTGCCGCGGATCCCCCGGACCCGCACAATCATCTGGACCGGGCGCCTGGATCGGTCCCCGAGGAGGCAGCCATGAGCCCGCGCCGCGCGCGCCGCCGGTGGGCCTCGGCGTTCGGCGGCGACCGCCGGATGGGGGCCGTGGACGTCTGGCTCACGCTGCTGGTGGCGGCCGCGGCCGCCGCCTCGTCCATGGGCTGGACCGGGTCGAACGCCGGCAACCCCGCCGCCGGGCCGCTGGCGGCCGTCCTGGTGCTCACCATGGTCGTGCCGGCGGCTTTCGCCCGCCGGGCGCCGGTCCAGGTGGCCGTGGCCATCGCGGTGGGTGCTGCGCTGAGCTGGGCCCTGGCCGGGGATCTGGTCCGCTGCGGCGTGGGGCTGCCGGTCGTGTTCTACGTCGCGTTCCTCATCGGCGACCGCCGGCCGGGATGGCGGGCCGGCGTGATCGGAGTGCTCGGCACCCTCGCGAACCTGGCGTGCCAGGCGTACGCCGACCCTGAGCTCGGATCGAGCGTGCTCGTCTACATGGTCCCCGTCACCCTCGGGTTCACCGGCGCCGGCATCCTCGTCGCACTGCGCCGCGAGACTGTGGCGACGCTGCGCCGCCGGACCGAGCAGCTGCGCGAGCAACGCGACGAGAACGCCCGCCTGGCCGTTGCGGCCGACCGGGCCCGCATCGCCGCGGACTTCGGCGCGTTCGTGTCGAGCAGTGTCGAGCAGATCGAGCGCGCCACCGTGGCCGGCCGGAACCGTCTCGGGGCCAGCCCCGGCGACGCCGAGGAGTCCTTCGTCCAGATCCAGCTCGCCGGCCGCGCCGCGCTCGCCCAGATGCGTGACGTGGTCGCCAACCTCAGCGAGGACGCGCCGACCGCCCCCGAGCCCATGCTGGCGCAGGTCGACCGGCTGGTGGCACAGGCGACGGAAGGTCGCGGCCGGACACGGGTGGACGGCGACCCGCGGCTGCTGCCCGCAGGTCTGGAGCTCTCCGGGTACCGGATCATCGAACGTCTCGTGCAGGTCGTCGACCGCGACGGCGCCGGAGCCGTCGACGTCACCGTCGGCTTCGGGGCCCACGAGCTGTGCATCAGCGTCGCCGGACCGACCGCCCAGCCGACGTACGTCCAGGCCGCGCTGGCGGCGGTGAAGGAGCGGGTCGCCATGCACGGCGGCGTCCTGGAGACGTCGGCGGAGAAGGGACGCCGGACCACGGTCGTACGGCTGCCGCTGGCACTCGCTCATGCCTGACGGCTGGACGACCAGGTCGCTGCCGTCCTGGCTGCCCGTCGCCGCGGCGCTGCTCGCGGCAGGGGTGCTGACCGCGACCGCGCTCGCTCCGCACCCCGGCCCGATCGACGACACCGTGACCGGGGTCCCCGGCCTGGCCGTCTGCGTCACGATCTCGCTGGCGCTCGGCCTGATGGTGTCCTGGCCGATGTCGCTGATCGGGATGCTGCCGCTGGCCGCTGCCGTCACCGCGAACAGCCCGGGCGTCAACACCTTCCTGACGGCGCTCGTCGTCGGGCCGTGGCTGTGCGGGCGGCTCGTCGCCTCGCAGCGGCGACTGGCCAGGGAGCTGCACCGGCGCTCGGTCGAGCTCGAGGCCGAGCAGCAGCTGCTCGCGGTGCACGCGGTGCGCTACGAGCGAGCGCAGATCGCGCGTGAGCTGCACGACGTCGTCGCCCACAGCGTGAGCCTGATCGTGGTGCAGGCGAACGCCGGCGCCTACCTCGCCTCGAAGGATCCTCCGGCGGCGGCCGAGGCGTTCGACTCCATCGGGGCGATCGCCGCGAGGGCGCGGACCGAGGTCGGGCACCTGGCGAGCGTCCTGGACGACCCCGAGGGCAGCACGGACGCCGGCGGACTCGGTGTCGTCGAGGACCTGGTACGCCGCGCCGAGACCTCCGGGCTGGCCGCCACCTGCCAGTTCACCGGCGACCTCGGCGCGGTCCCCGCCGGCCTGACCGAGACCCTCCTTCGGCTGGTCCAGGAGTCGATCGCCAATGCGGTGAAGCACGCCCCCGGCGCTCCGGTCCGCCTCGCCGTCCACGGGGCGGAGAGCACGATCGAGCTCGAGGTCACCAACCCGGCGGCGACCTCGCGGTCGTCCGGGCTCGAACACCTCGGCGGCGGTCGCGGACTGGTGAGCATGCGGGACCGGGTCAACAGCTGCGGCGGCCGGTTCACCGCGGGCCGCACCGCCGACGGGGGGTGGCGGATCAGCGCTGTGCTGCCACGTCACACCGGCGCGCCGCCTGTCATGGTGCTGCCATGACCGCCGAGCCGATCACGGTGCTCGTCGTCGACGACCAGCGTCTGGTCCGGACCGGCTTCCGGGTGATCCTGGACGCCGAGCCCGACCTCCTCGTGGTCGGCGAGGCCGGCGACGGCCGGACGGCGATCGAGCTGACCCGGCAGCACTCCCCCGCCGTCGTGCTGATGGACATCCGCATGCCCACCCTGGACGGCCTGGCCGCCGCTCGCACGATCCTGGCCGAGTCACGCAGCCGGGTCCTGATGCTCACCACGTTCGACACCGACGAGTACGTGTACGCCGCGTTGCGCGCCGGGGCCTCAGGGTTCCTGCTGAAGGACGCGCCGAGCGAGCAGCTGGTCGCCGCCGTCCGCGCGGTGGCGCGCGGGGACGCCCTGCTGGACCCGAGCGTGACGCGCCGGTTGATCAGCCGGTTCATCTACGCCGCCCAGCCGCCGGCCCAGGTGCCCGAGCAGCTGGCGGCGCTGACCCCGCGGGAGCGGGACGTCTTGCGGCAGGTCGCGCAAGGGCTCTCCAACGCCGAGATCGCCGGCCGGCTGGTGATCGAGGAGAGCACCGTCAAGAGCCATGTCGCCAGCATCCTGGTCAAGCTGGGGCTGCGGGACCGCGTCCAGGCCGTGGTCCTCGCCTACGAGAGCGGCTTCGTCGTGCGGGAGGACCGTCCGCAGTCCCCTCAGTCGCGGTAGTGGGCCAGCATCCGGTTGCCGGACCAGGCCACGAGGACCAGCACGGCGGCGGCGAAGACGACCAGCGTCGTCGGCGCGCTCAGGTAGCTGATGGCGACGCCGACCAGCAGCACCGGAACGGCCAGGCCGGCGTACGCGCTGAGGAACGCCGCCGCGAGCACCTCTCCCCTCGCGCCCGGCTCGGCGAGACCGGCCGCGGTGGCGATCGCACTCCGGAAGACCAGGCCCACGCCGGCGCCGCCCAGGACGGCGGCGGCGATGAAGAGCGAGAGGCTCGGCAGCTCGCCGGCGACCGCCATCGCCACGAGCGCGGCGACCATGAGCGTGCTGCCCAGCTGCAGCTGCCGGCGCACCGCGGCGCGGGAGAACACGACCTGCGCGAGCGCACCGGACGCGAACACCACGCTGGTCACGACCCCGGCCACGAGATGAGAGCTCTGATGCATGATCCCGGTGACGAGCGTCGGGGCCAGCGAGGTGAACAGGCCCAGGATCGCGAACCCACCGAACGCCCCGACGGCCGCACCGAAGAAGGTCGCTCGCTGGCCGTCCGGGAGCGCGATCCGTTGCGGGCGGTACGGCGGGTGCTCGCCGCTGGTGTCCACCGTCTCGGGCACGAGGAACGTCGCCGCCGTGCCGAGAACGAGCAGCACCAGGAACACCAGGTACGGCACGCGCAGCGGCGAGCGGACGTACTGCGCGAGGTAGCCGGAGACGAGCGGACCGAGGCTCAGGCCGCCCATGTTGACCACCGTGCTGACGAGGGTCGCCCGGGAGACGCTCGCACCCGGCCGCGAGGAGGACCACAGCTCGGTCAGGTACGCCGTGGCGGTGGGTGTCATCAGGCCGACGCCGACGCCGTTGAGCAACCGCGCGACGATCAGGCCCGGCACGTCGGTCCGCACAAGGAACACGGCCACGGACGCGAGCTGGATTGCCAATGACAGCAACAGCATCCGTCGCCGGCCGGCCCAGTCGCTGATGTGACCCGCGAGGTACAGGGCGGCCATCACCCCGACCGCGTACGCCGCGAAGATGACCGTGATCACGTAGACCGCGAAGCCGTCCCGGCGCTGGTAGATGCCGTAGAGCGGCGTCGGCACGGTCGAGAAGGCCAACACGACCAGGAAGACGGCCGCCACCACCCAGAAGCCCGCTCGGGCGCTCAGCTCCGGGCGCCTCACGGTGGGAGGGGTCCGGGTGCGTCGCTCACCACCCCAGCCTCACGCGCCGTCAGGTGGAACTTCAAGTTGCCAGGTGATCTCCCCGGTTCGGACCGGACGACCGGCGGGGTCGCCCCCCCGGCGGAATAGTCCGCGGAAGGCCACCGTTGACGCCCCTGCCGGTCCACACCCCCGGGCTCCATCTTCAGCCGCTACGAGTGGCCACTCGCCGTGAGGCGGTCGACCGGCGCACGACCCGAACGCCCAGCTACTTTCGTAGCTGGGCGTTCGTCGTGACCGGCGCTGCCGAGCGGATTCGGTGACCCGGGGTCGGCTCGGTCATCGGCGCTTGACGGTGAGGTGGTACGTGGCGGTGGAGCTGGAGCCCGTCGCGGTGGCCGTGACGGTGACGGCACCGGCGGTTGTGCCGGCGGTGAGTGTCGGCGCGATCGCGATGCCGAGGGTGTCGGTGGTGACGGTGGCGGTCTTGGCGCGGCCGGGGAAGGTGGCCGCCCCGGTGGTGATGCGGAAGGTCACGGTGGTGTCTGGTTCGAGGTTGCTGTAGCGATCGGTGACCAGCGCGGAGAGGGGTGCCGCGAATCGGTTTCCGGTCAGGGCACTTTGCCCCGAACCGGTCAGGGCACGGACTGAGGCCGGGGCGGCGGGCAGCACCCTGATCTTGGTGAGGATCGTGCTGCTGTGGGTGGTGTTGGCGGCGGTCACGGCGATGGCGTAGTTCCCGGCCTTGGTGGCGGTGCCCGCGATGGTTCCGTCCGGCCTGAGGGTCAGGCCGGGCGGAAGGGCGCCGGCGGCCAGGCTGACCACGGGAACCGGGTAACCGGAGGTGGTGAAGGTGTACGTGTACGCCTTCCCGGCGGTCGCGGCCGGTGGTGTGCCGGTGATCGCGGCCGGCGCGGTCACCGTGAGCGCGATCGTCCCTTCGGGGACACCCGCCGCGTCCACGGTGAGGCTCACCGGGCCGCCGGTGGTCCCGGCTTGGAGGGCGGGCGCGGTCGCGGTGCCGTCCGGGCCGGTGCTGACCGTCACACCGTCGAGTCCTCCGGGGAAGGTTGCCGATCCGCTGGCCACGGTGAAGCTGATCGCCGTCCCCGGGACGGGGTTGCCGTAGGCGTCGGTCGCGGTGGCCGACAGGGGGTGGGCGAAGGTCGTGCTCACGGCGGTGCTCTGACCGGCCCCGGTGGTGCTCAGGGCGGTCGCCGCGGCCGGTTTGACCGTCAGCGTGGTCGTGGTCGAGACCGTCCCGACGGTTGCGGTGACGGTGGTGGCGCCGGCGGTGGTCGACGTGCAGGTCAACGCGGTGCAGGTCCCGCCGGTGATGCTCAGGGTCGGTGTGAACGAGCTGATCGGGTTGTCGTTGCGGTCGAACGCCTCGACCGTGAAGGTCGCGGTCGAGCCGGCGGTGACGGAGGCGGGGCCGTCCAGGGTGAGGTGGTCCAGCGCTGCCGCGCCGACGGTGACGTCGACCGTCCCCGTAGCAGGGCCGGCGGTCGCGGTGATCGTTGCCGGGCCGGCCTTGGGGATGGTGCAGGAGTCGGCGTCACAGCTGCCCCCGGGCACGGTGAACGTCACCGTGGAGGTCACGTCACCTGCGTCGTTGTCGTAGGCGTCGGTGCCGTGCGCCGTGAGGGTGAACGGCGTGCCGGCCACAGGTGTGGCGCTGGAGCTGGTCACCGCCAGGGAGGTCACCGGACCGGGCGTCACCGTGAGAGGTGTCGTCGTGGACAGGGCGCCTTGGCTGATCGAGACCGTCTGGTCGCCGGCGACGTATCCGGTGCAGGTGGTGTCCTGGCAGCTGCCGTCGGTCATGGCCAGGACGTAGTCGCCGGTGGCGGTGGTGAGGTTGCCGAATCGGTCCAGGGTGGTGGGGTGGTAGCTGGCGGCTGCTCCGGCCACCACCGCGCTGACCGGGGAGGTCAGCGCGATGTGGTCAGGTGCGGCCGCAGCGACGTAGACCGCTGTCGTGGCGCTCACGCCGTTGCTGGTGTGCGCGCTGATCTGGTGGATCCCGGCCTGGGTGGTCGTGCAGACGGTGGCGGCGCCGTCGGGGGTGATGGTGCGCGAGCACGTCCCACCGTCGATGCTCACCGTCCCGCTGACCGTGCCCGAGCTGCCCGAGGCGACGTTGCCGTAGGCATCGGTCGCCGACCAGGAGACGGGGAAGGCAACGCCGGCGGTGGCCGCTGCCGACGGTGGGTTCACCGTCACCTTCACCGGGTCACCGACGAGGACGGCGACGGGCGTGAACGCGCTGACCGATCCGAGGGTGGCGGTGACGTTCACGGGGGTGAGGTCGGAGGTCCGGGTGAACGTGCAGGTCCGTTGCGGGCACGCCCGGCCGTCCACGGTGTAGGTCACGTCGTTGCTGACATCGCCCAGGTCGTGCCCGCCCGCGTCGAATCCATGGCTGGTGAAGGTGAGGGTGTCTCCGGCATGGACCACCGAACGGTCCGGCGCGATGGACAGCGAGGCCACCGGCGCGGAGGTGACCGTGAAGTGCACGCTGGTGCTGAAGCTCGGCGGATAGGTGGCGCTGAGCACGTAGTCACCGGGCTGGGCCACGGTGCACGAGGCGCTCTGGCCGGGCTGGCTGCACGACCCGCCAGGCAGCGTCAGCGCCGCATCGCCGCTGGCATCAGTGATCGGGTTGCCGTAGGCGTCGGTCAACGTGACCACGACCGAGAACGGAGTGCCGGCGCTCGGGCTCGGCGGGTCGATCGACATCGATATCCCACCCGGCTGACCCGGCGAGACCGACATCGTGGTGGTGGCCCCGCTCTGCCCGTCCGGGCCGACGACCGCCACGGTGTGCAGGCCGGGCGTGGTCGCCGAGCAGCTGTTGGCCGCGCACGGCTTGCCGTCGATCGTGAACGTGGCCGCCGAGGTGACGTCGGTGCCGGCGGCGCTCGCGCTGAACGCCACCGCGGTCCCGGCCTTGACGGCGGGGTCGGTGGGCTGGATCGTCAGCGCGTCCGGGACCAGCTGCACGGTCTGGGTGTCGTCCGCACTGGCCTCGGCCGGAGTGTGGACCACCAGGTCCGAGCCGTACGAACACACCGTGGACCCGCTGCCGCAGTCCTTCAGGTCACCGGCCATCACCGCCTGGCCGTTGTCCAGTCCCAACACCCGAGGCTGCCCGTCGGAGCTCATCATGTGCCAGTACGTGCGGGCCGTGGGCTGGCCCCCAGGGTGCGGCTCGCGGGTCAGCAGATACAACGACGGCTGGTCCTGGGAGACCACGGTGCCGTTGGCGTCCCGCAACGTCACATAGAACCAGCCACCACTGGCCCGCACACTCTGCGTCAACCCCGCCGCGTCGGTGTACGACAGCGTCGAGACCCGGCCGGCCGTGGTGACAAAGGCCTCCGGCGCCCCCACCGTCGGCAACGCCCCACCCGCATGCTCAGGAGTGGTCGCGTCCAAGAACATCGAGTACAGCGCCCGCTGCCCCGAGTCCGTGCCCGCGGACGCAGCAGCGTCACCCGGCCCGGCCGACTGCGCGGTGCTCAACAGCTGATCCAGCTGGGCCGGCAGCTGAGCCGACTGCACCACCTGGATCCCCTCCAGGATCCCGATCACCAATGCCGTCACCACGATCGCCACCGCGCCACCGAGGTTGGCCGAGGCGATGGCGCCGTCGGCCGCGGCTGCCGGCGCGCCGGCAGCGAAGAGCTCCGGTGCCGCCAGGCCACCGTACGGCGCGATCGCCGCGGCCAGCGCGGAGGCGTCGAGGACTCCCGGTAGGGCGGCGGCGAGACCGGCGCCCAGGGCACTGCTGCCGACCACCGCCGTGCCCAACGCGATGGCCGAGGCGGTCTGCTGGGCGATTCCGGCGAAGGTGGCGGTGCCGGCCCGGGCGTTGGTGGCATCCCACGTGCCCCAGTTGACGAACTGGTCGTAGCTGGGCTGGGGGAACGCGCACCCCGCGACGGAGGGGCAGGGAGTGAAGCAGAGCTGGTTCGCGCGCCCGTCGTACTCACTGATCGTGTCGTACGGGCCCGGCGGGTGGTACTGGCAGAAACCCGTCCCCGGCGGGGAGGCACTCGACCGGGAGGCGCCACCGGCCGGGTCGGCGGCCAGATCGGCGTACGGCAGGTTGATGTAGCTCGGGTTGCCGGCCCACTTGTTGTACTCCCGGATGGCCGCGATGGCCGAGTTCACCGACTGGCGCTGCATCAGGACACCGAAGTAGTCCACGACCGACTGCTGAGTCGGTGAACGCTGCCCGGCCGCGGTCTGCAGGGCCTGAGTGATCTCCTCCCACATCACCGCCCGCACTTCACTGCGATCCCATGCCAGCACCGCGTCATGGTCGGATGCCGGCAGGCCGTGGACCGTCAGGATCGACTGGATCGCGCTCTCCTGCATCGAGATCAACGCAGCGCGCTGGGCATCGGTCGCCTCGTAGAACTCCGAATGGGCGTCGTAGGGGCCCATCGTCGGGCCGCCGACCACAGGAGAGCAGGCATCCGGGTCTGCCGCGCAGAAGCTCGGCGACTCCACGTTGATCACGTCGGGACCGCTCGTGGAGTCCGTCCCCGTGATGATCGGCGGCACGATCGTGACCGGTGGCCCCACCGTGATCGGCGCCGGCGTGATGTCAGCCTGCGCCGTCCCGGCACCGATGACCGTCGCCACCACGGCGACCGAGAGGAACGCGACGAGCACCCGTCGGAGAGTGGGTACGACAAACCGGCGACCGGTCATGATCTCAAAACCCCTGAATACCCACCTTGGGCGGGCCGCGCCCCTGCACGACGCGCCGAACGTAGCGGCCGCCCGCTTCGCCCCGCAACGACTTTGACGAAATCCCTGAACGAGGTTGACCCCACCCGTGCTTGACTGAGGACAAGTCTTTACCCCCACGAGACACATGTCCGTTATGATCGGATGTTGTCGTCAGCCGGGTAGCCTCACCGTCCGGTCCCGAGCCGTTCGCTCCTCGTGGGGGATTGGAGTGCGCCGCCATGGGTGAGAGCAGCAGGTCAGCGCAGCACCAGCGGTCGCGGGTCCTGTCGGGCGTGCTGACGGCCGGCGTCTCGATGTCCTTGATCCTCCATGCTGCCGCGTCGAGCGCCGCGGCGGCATCACCGCCGCTGGTTGCTGCCGTCTCGTCCGTTGCGAGTCTCGAGGTGGTGTCAGCGAGTCTGCCGACGGACCTCCCGATCACGGCGACGGTGTACGGCTTTGACAGCAACGGCGACCCGCTGGGCGACGTGACCAGCCAGGTCACCTTGTCGATCGCGCCGGACGGCTCGTGCTCTGGTGAGCGCTGTTATGGGACGAGCGCCGGGGCTCACACGGTCACCGCCGTGTACGGAAGCGGCGCGGGCCGGGTTGTCGGCACGGGCACCTGGACCCTTTTCCCGGGACCGGCCACGACCCTGGAGATCGCGAGTGGCAATCACCAGTCGGCCGGGAGGGGCACGGCCTTCCCCGTCGCGGTCAGCGTGCGGGTCAGCGACTCCGATGGCGACGCGCTGGGCGGGTACCTCGTCCAGTGGCGGGTCACGAAGGGTTCGGCGAGCTTCGCGGGCGGCACGGGCCGAGCCCAGTCCCTGACCAGCAGCGCCTCGGGGGTAGCCGTGGCACCGCGGCTGATCGCCGGATCGTCCAGCGGTCCGGTCACGGTGACGGCCAGCATCAACGGTCTGAGCGCCCACGTCGACCTGCTCACCTACGCCACTCCGCTCACGGTCTCGGTGGCGGCGGGCAACCACCAGCTGGCCGAGGTCGGGCGGCGCTTCGCCACGGCCTTGCGGGCGGTGGTCACGGATGCGGCCCACCAGAGACTGGCCGGGGTGAGGGTGACGTGGCGGGTGAGCGCGGGGCCGGCGCGGTTCACCGGTGGTGTCCTCCAGACCCGGTCGACCACCGCCGCCAACGGCCAGGCGGTCGCGCCGGTCCTGGTCGCCGGCCGGAGCACGGGAACCATCGTCGTGACGGCCTCGGTGACCGGTGGCCGGTCCGCGTCCTACCGCTTGGTCGCCGGACTCGCTCCCTCGGTGACCAGTGTGACGTCGAAGACCTTCACGGTGGGGGTGGCGGACCGCTTCACCATCACCGCCGCCGGGTTCCCCCGGCCGCACATCAGCCTGCGCGGCTCGCTCCCGGCGGGCCTCGCCTTCGTGGACGACGGTGACGGCACCGCCACGGTGTCCGGCACGGCCCAGCCGGGCACGGAGGGCAGCTACCACCTCCTCGTCGACGTCGCGAACGGCGTCGCTGACCCGCAGGCCTCGTTGACGCTGACGGTCGTCGACGCGGCGAACGCCACCTCGGCCGAGCGAGGCGACCTGGCCCTTACCGGCGCCAACGCCGCGCAGGACGCGCGCGCCGGGCTCGCACTGCTCCTCGCCGGAGCACTCCTGGTGCTGGCGGGGCGCCGGCCTCGTTCCTCGACCACGGCCACGCCTGGCGACCCGGACTGAGCCGGAGCCGGTGCTGGAGCCGGCGCCCAGCCTGTCCTGCAACGACGACAGACGCGGGCTCCTCCGATCGGGGGACGTGGCGATCGGCCGCTGCATCGACCGGCCGGAGGGTCCGGCGCCGCCCCACCGGACCCGATCCTGGGGCATCGAGCTCTTCGCCACTCAGGGAGTTGACGTCATGACCAGCGAGCGAACCGGTGCGAGCACGGGCGCGGGCATGAGCACGGTTGCCCGGTCTCAGGAGACTCCTGTGCCTGAGGGCGAGCCGATCGCGCTGGCGGTCAGCCGCCCGCACCTGGTGCCGGAGCTGTTGCTGGTCGCGGCGCTGTACCTGACGTACAGCATCGGTCGGTACCTGGCCGCGCCGGCGGGTGCGTATGCGCATGCGGAGTCGCTGTGGCACTTCGAGCGGTGGGTCCACCTGCCGAGCGAGGCCTGGGTGCAGCGCCTGGCCCTGCACGCTCCGCGGGTCGTGGACCTGGCCAACCTGCACTACCAGGTCGGCTACGTCGTCTCGCTGGTCGGCTCCCTGGTCTGGCTCTACGTGCGCCACCCCCGGCACTACATCTGGTACCGCCGGTTCCTGACGCTGGTGACCGGCCTGGGCCTGCTGGGGCAGATCTTCTACCCGATGGCCCCGCCGCGGCTGCTGCCCGGGGACGGGGTGGTGGACACCGCGCAGATCTACGGGCACGCGGTGTTCGGGCCGGTCGGCACCGGCCTGGCCAACCAGTACGCGGCGATGCCCTCGCTGCACGTCGGCTGGGCCGTGGTGGTGGCCGTGGGGGCCATCGTCATCCTGCGCAGCCGCTGGCGCTGGCTGTTCGTGCTGCACCCGATCCTGACCCTGGCCGTCGTGGTCGTGACCGGGAACCACTACTGGACCGACGGCATCGTGGCCACCGTCATCGTCGCCGTAGCCGCCCTGGTCTCCCGAGCGTGGCTACCGGAGGACCCGCCCACCACCGCGCCATCGGACCGGCCGATGTGGCAGCAAGCGGCCACTCACGACGATCCGCGATCGCCGCGGCCCGGGTGATGAATACTGGGCGGTGTCCGGTCACGGCGTCCCTGCAGCCGGCGACCCTTTCTCACTGACGTGAAAGGTTCTGTCACATGCGTTTTCGCAGGGGCGCCATCGTCATCGCTGTCTCCGCTTCCACGGCGGTGATGCCAGCCGCCGCTCACGCCGCAGCCAGCTCCCCCACCCCCTCGGACACCATCAACGTCGGCACCCATCCGTATGCCATCGCGATGGCCACCGGTCTGGGTGAGGCCTTCGTCGCCGACGACTCCAGCGTCTCCGTCGTGGACACCTCGACCCGCCGACAGGTGGCGACCATCCCGACCGGCGTCCACGACCAGACGTCCATCGCGTTGGTCCGTGACGACACCGCCGCCTACGTCGGCGCATTCCACAGCCAGGACCTCACCGTGATCAACACCAGAGCGCGAACCGTGGCTCACAGGGTCCACGTCGGCGCCGGTGCCGTGGACATCACGACCGCCGATTCGGCTGCCGGTCAACGGGCCTACGTCGCACAGCTCCCCCAGCACCGGATCGCCGCCATCCGCACCTCCGACGACACCGTCCTGGGATACACGAACCTGCCGCACGGCCCACAGACCCTGGCCACCGCACCCGGGTCACGGGACCTGTGGGCCGGCAGCAGCTACTCCGGTCAGGTCTGGGACCTGAACACGGCCGATGCCCGCGTCCGACGCACCATCGACGTCACCAGCAGCGGCCCCGTCCAGTCCATCGCGTTCACCGCCAACGGGCAGCAGGCCTGGGTCGCCGGCCTCGGCGGCGTATCGGTGGTCGACGTCTCCAGCGGAAAGGTCACCCGGTTCCTGCCCGCCGCCCAGCTCTTCCCCGCCACCAGCGACCTCGACATCGGCGCCGTCGCCCTCGATGCCACGAGCACCCGCGCCTACGTCGTCAACTCCACGTTTCCCGACAACCCCGCACCCGGACAGGTCCGAACCATCGACGCCAAGAACTACCGGCTCGGAACACTCCTCACGACCGGAACCGAGCCGGTCAGCCTGACCGTCGACCCCCGGAACCAGGTCGCCTACACGACCAACTACGCGGCCAACACCCTCACCGTCCTCGACATCGCCGCCGGCTGAGCGAGCATCAGGTCCGACAGCGGCGGCCGACCAGGTCAACGTCGTTCACTGCCAGCCGAGTGGTGGGGTGGGGTGGGGTGGGTGCTCGAGGATGGTCGGACGGAAGAGGTCACATCCCGGCAATTCGTTGCGGTGGCTTGTGGTCCGTGGCTACCGTGCTGTGCGTCGTGCAGGGGCGCGGCCCGTCCCAGTGGCGGATGTCAGGGGGTTCGTGTTCATGGTCGTTTCTCGTGGCCGTCGACCGTTGGTCGCAGCCGTCGTCGCGCTCGGCTCGCTCACCGGGGTGCTGGTGGGCGGCTCGCCGGCCGGGGCCAGCGGTCCGGCGACGGTGACGTTCAGCGCCCCCGGTGACCAGTCCTGGACGGTGCCGGCCGGTGTCACGTCCGTGACGTTGTCCCTGGCGGGCGGTCAGGGTGGCCTGGCGTATACCCGGCCGAGCAACGTTCCGGGAGGCCAGGGCGCGGAGGTGGGGGCCACGGTGGCGGTGAGCCCGGGTGACGTGCTCGCGGTGACGGTCGCCGGTGCCGGGCACGACAGTGACACGAATTCAGGGGGGTTCGGCGGTGGTGGCAACGGCGCCTACCGGCAGGGCGGCGGGGGCGGCGGGGCATCTCGGGTGAGCGTCGGCAACACGCTGGTCGCCGTCGCAGCCGGTGGGGGCGGTGGGGCGGTCGACTCCGGCGATGGCGGCGCCAGCAGCGCGCCCGGGACCGGCTCCAGCGGAAGGGCCGGCGGTGGTGGCGGCGGCGCGACGCTGGCGGCCGGTGGGGGTGGTGGCGCCGGAGGCGACGGGAGCACCTGGCCGAGCTGCACGTCGTACGCCTCGGGTGCGCCCGGTGCCGACGGTACGTCCGGTCGGGGTGGTGACGGCGCCGACGGTCAGGTCGCCGGTAGCCACGGTGGTGGTGGGGGCGGCGGTGGGTACTTCGGCGGTGGTGGGGGCGGCGCCGGAAGCATCTGCGAGAGCCGCGGGATCGCCGGCTCGGGCGGTGGTGGTGGCGGTGGTTCCAGCTACGTCGATGCCGGCGCGAGCAATGTGTCGGTGTCGCAGGGGGTGCGCTCCGGGGACGGGCTGGTGACGATCACCTTCGAGGACAGCGTCCCTCCCACGGCGGACCCGACCCTGACCCCGGCGCCGAACGCCGCGGGGTGGAACGACGCTCCGGTGAGGGTGGACTGGGGGTGGACTGATGCCGGCGCTGGGGTCGACCCGGCGGCCTGCACCCAGCAGTCGACCGCGGCCGCTGAGGGCGTGCTGCAGCTGGTCGCGTTGTGTTCGGACCAGGCCGGGAACACGGCCAGCGACTCGGTGACGGTGCGGATCGACACCAGCGACCCGACGGCGAGCATCAGCACGCCGGCCGACGGCGCGTCCTACCCGGTCCACCAGCAGGTGGACGCGGGGTACTCGTGCGCGGACTCCGTCTCGGGCATCGACACCTGCACCGGGACGGTGCCCCAGGGGGCGGCCCTGGACACCGCAACGGTGGGCGTCAAGGCGTTCACCGTCACCGCGACCGACCGGGCCGGGAACACCAGCACGAGCACCGTGCACTACACGGTCACCGCGGGGCCGGCCGCGGCCATCACCGCCACCGCCGGTCAGGGACAGGCGGCCACCGTCGGCACCACCTTCGCCACCCCGCTGGCCGCGCAGGTCACCGACGCCGACGGAAACCCGATCACCGCGGCCACCGTCACCTGGACGGTCACCACCGGCTCGGCCACCTTCCCCGGCGGGCAGTCCACCGCGACCGCGGCCACGGACAGCACCGGCGTTGCGACCGCGCCGGACCTGCGCGCTGGCTCGGCCGGCGGCCCGATCACCGTCCAAGCCAGCACCACCGGTGTGGCCGACCCCGCGACGTACCAGCTCAGCGCCCAGCAGCCCCCGGCGATCACCAGCGCCGACGCCGCAACATTCACCATCGGCCGCGACGGGCACGTCACCATCACCACCACCGGCTACCCCGTGCCGGTCATCAGCTGGACCGGGCCCCTGCCTACCGGCATCAGCTTCACCGACAACGGCAACGGCACCGCGACCCTGGCTGGCACCCCCGCCCCCGGCACCGCCGGAACCTACCCCCTGACCATCGACGCCGAGAACGGCGTCAACGACCCGACCCAGACCTTCACCCTCAAAATCCTCGACACCACACCCAGCCCCAACCCCAACCCCAGCTCCAGCACCGAGCTCCACCCCCAGCGCGCTGCCGTTCACCGGAACCGACGCCGGACCGCTGCTGCTGCTCGCCGCGCTCCTCCTGCTCGCCGGCGCGCTCACCCGATACGCCACCCGACGCCGCCGAAGGCTCTAGACCAAGGCCCCTGCCTGGTGCCGCTCAGTCGAGCAGTCCGCGTCGCATGCCTTGGGCCACAGCGGCCGCGCGGTCGGAGACGCCGAGCTTCTCGTACAGGCGCTGGGCGTGGGTCTTGACCGTGCTGGGTGCCAGGAACAGCGACGCGGCGATCTGCGGGATCGACTCCCCGCGGGCGAACGCCACCAGCACCTCCTTCTCCCGGGCACTGAGGACCGGGATGTCGGACGAGGCCCGCAGCCGGATCTGCTCGGCGACACCGGCGCCCAGCTCGGGCGGGATCACCGTGCCCCCGCGCGCGATGGTGACCACCGCCGCGATGATCTCCGAGCGCCGCGCCTCCTTCGCCAGATAGCCCCGGGCGCCCGCCTCCAGAGCGCGGAACACCGTCTCGGCGGCACTGCTGGCCGACAGCAGCAACACGCGGGTCGGCGTGTCCTCCTGGGCCAGCGCCCGGGTCAGCGCGATGCCGTCCAGGTCCGGCATCTGCGAGTCGACAACCGCGACATCCGGACGCTCGGCCCGGATCAACGCCAGGCCCTCCCGCCCGTTCGCGGCCTCCCCCACCACCGACACCCGCCCGCTTTGAGTCAGGCCGATCCGGATCCCGTCACGGAAGAACTCGTGGTCGTCCACCACGACCGCAGTGACCGGCTTGTCCATCCCCCGAGTCTCCAGCACCGGTCAAGGCCCCCGATCACAGGAACTGGGGATGGGAAGTTGCACGAACGCGCGGAGCCGCCTGTGGGAGTCGAACCCACGACCTACGCATTACGAGTGCGTTGCTCTGGCCGACTGAGCTAAGGCGGCGCGCTGCCCAGGGCCGCCCCCGAGCACGCCGCACCACTATAAGGGAGGCGCCGGCACCGACGTTTGGCCGTCGGAACCGGGTTCCGACCCCCTGATCGGGGCCCCGCGACCCGGTTCCGACGGCCAAACCCGGATTCGACGGCCAAGAGGGGCGGGGGGCGGGGGGCGCGCCTAGGGTTGAGGCATGGAGCATCGCGCACTCGGCACGCTCGGTTTCGACACCTCGGTCCTCATCTACGGCGCGGCCTCGCTCGGCGACGTCGACCAGGACACGGCCGACCGGTCCATCCAGCAGGCGCTGGACGCGGGGATCAACCACTTCGACACCGCCGCCGGGTACGGCGAGTCCGAGCTGCGCCTGGGCCCGTGGATGCCCCGCATCAGGGACCGGATCTTCCTGGCCACCAAGACCGGCGACCAGCGACGCCGAGGCGGCCTGGGCCAGCATCAACCGCTCGCCTGGAGCGGCTGCAGACCGACCACGTCGACCTGATCCAGCTGCACGCCGTCTGCGACCTGGACGACCTGGACCGCCGCACGGCGAAGGGCGGCGCCCTCGAAGCCGTCGTCCGCGCCCAGGAGGAGGGCCTCGCGGGCGCCGTCGGGATCACCGGCCACGGGCACGACGCCCCGGACGTCCACCGCGAGGCGCTGCGGCGGCATCGACTTCGACGCGGTCCTCACGCCGTTCAGCTGGGTGCTCTCCCAGCGCACGGCCTTCGCCGACAGCTACCACGCCCTGGCCGAGGACTGCCGGGCCCGCAGCGTGGCTCTGCGGCTGATCAAGACCGTGGCCCGGCGCAACTGGCCCGAGCCGGACGGCCAGCACCGTTACGCCACCTGGTACGAGCCGATCGACGACGAGGCGCAGGTCCGGGCGGCGGTGAGCTGGGCGCTGGCCCAGCCGGTCGTCTGCGGGCTGGCCACCCCGGGCGACGTCCGCCTGCTGCCGGCCGTCGTGGCCGCCGAGCAGGACCGCCTGTCGGTCACCGAGGCCGAGCAGGTCCTGCTGGCGGCCGGCGACCTGTCCTCGCCGTTCATCAACCAGCCGATCTGACGCCTCAGCCCCGACCGACGAACTCGGCCAGCCCGGCCAGCAGCCGGTCCACGTCCGCGTCGTTCGTGTACGGCGCGAGGCCCGCGCGCAGGCCGCCGCCGTCGCCGAGGCCGATCCACCGGGACGGCTCGATCGCGTAGAAGGCGCCGGCCGGTGCGTTGACGTCGCGCGCGGCGAGGAACTCGGCGCCCGCGCCGGCGGACCGCTCCGCGAACGTCAGCAGCAGCGTCGGGGTCCGCACCGAGGCCCTGGAGCGGACCGTGACGCCGGGCAGCTCGGCCAGGCCGGCCTCCAGCCGCCGGCGCAGGGAGTCCTCGTGCTGCTCGACCGCCGCCATCCCGGCCAGCACCCGCTCCCGCCGCGAGCCCGTGGCGGCGTCATCGAGCGTGGCGTGGAAGTCGACGGCCGCGGTGACCCCGGCCAGCAGCTCGTAGGGCAGCGTGCCGAGCTCGAACCGCTCCGGGACCTCCTCGGTCGAGGGCAGAAGCTTGTCCGGGTGCAACTGCTCGAGCAGCGAAGGCTTCGCCACGACCACACCGCAGTGCGGCCCCAGGAACTTGTAGGGCGAGCAGGCGTAGAAGTCGGCACCGAGAGCGTCGACGTCAACCGGTGCGTGCGGCGTCAGGTGCACGCCGTCGACGTAGAACAGCGCGCCCCGCGCGTGCACCGCGTCGGCGATCGCCCGCACCGGCGGACGGCTACCGAGCAGGTTCGACGCCCCGGTCACCGCGACGAGGACGGTGGCCGGCGACAGCGCCCGCTCGACGTCGGCGAGCGTGAGCTCCGTTGTCTCGCGGTCGAACTCGGCCCAGCGCACGGTGGCGCCGGCCGCCTGCGCCGCCTGCACCCAGGGCCGGACGTTCGCGTCGTGGTCCAGCCGGGTGACCACGACCTCGTCGCCCGGCCCCCACGTCTTGGCCAGCGTGCGGGACAGGTCGTAGGTCAGCTGGGTCATGCTCCGGCCGAACACCACGCCCCGCGGGTCGGCGCCCACCAGGTCGCCCATCGCGGCGCGGGCGGCCAGCACGATGTCGTCGGCCGTGCGCTCCGCGGTGGTGACCCGGCCCCGGTTGGCGACCGCGGACGTGAGCGTCCCGGCCACCGCGTCGGCGACGACGTCCGGCACCTGCGCGCCGCCCGGGCCGTCGAAGTGCGCCGCACCGGCCTTCAGGGCGGGGAAGTGGGAACGGACCGCTTCGACGTCGTAGGGCATGGCGGTCAGGGTAGCCAGCCGGTCAGCACCGCTTGCCGGCCGCCGGCACGGTGTAGTCCAGCAGGTACGTGTCCACGACCTTGTCGACGCAGCTGCTGCCCTGCCGGTACGCCGTGTGCCCGTCCCCGTCGTACGTCAGCAGGTGTCCGTCGGACAGCTCCTTGGAGAGCGAGACCGCCCACTGGTACGGCGTCGCGGGGTCGCGGATGGTCCCGACCACGAGGATCGGCCCGCTGCCCGGTGCCGAGATCGGGTGCGGATGATCGGTCGGGGGGTTCGGCCAGTAGACGCACGCCAGCGACCCCCACGCGAGCAGCGCGCCCCACGTCGGCGCGACCGCCGGGAAGGTGCGCGCATCGCGTTCGATGCCGGCCAGGCCGCCGGGCTGCGCGCGGTCCTGGCAGTTGACGGCGTAGATCGCGTCGTTGCTGTTGTCGGCGTACGTGCCGTTGGCCGTCCGCTCGGCGTACGCGTCGGCGAGCGTCAGCAGCCCGGAGCCGTTGCCGCCCTCGGCCTGGCTGAGCGCGGTCCGCAGCAGCGGCCAGTACGACTTGTTGTACAGCGGCAGCGCGACGCCGAGCGACCCCCACCCCTCGGTCAGCGGCCGGGCCGGATCCCTCGTCGGCAGCGGATGGCTGTCCAGCGACGTGAGCAGGTCGCGCAGCCGTTGCTCGGCCGTCGGGAGGTCGTGCCCCAGCGGGCAGCTCGACCGCCGTACGCAGTCGGACAGGAACGAGCGGGTGGCCAGCTCGAACCCCTGCGCCTGGCCGAGGTTGATCTGCTCGGACGTCAGAGCCGGGTCGATCACCCCGTCGAGCACCATCCGCCCGACGTGGGTGGGGAACTCGTCGGCGTACGTCGCCCCGAGGAACGTGCCGTACGACTTGCCGAGGTAGTAGAGCTTGGGGTCACCCAGGGCCGAGCGCAGGATGTCCATGTCGTGCGCGGCGTCGCGCGTGCCGACGAACTCCAGCTCCGGCCCGGACCTCTGCTCGCAGCCGGCGACGAAGGCCTTGGCCCGCGTCACCGCGTCGGCGATCTGGGCGGGCGTCGTCGGGGTCGGGTCGGCCGCCAGGAACTGGTCGGTCTGCCGGTCGGTGAGGCACTCCACGGGATCGCTGCGCCCGACGCCGCGCGGGTCGAAACCGACGACGTCGTACCGCTTGCGGACCGCGCTGCTGATCACCTGCTTCGCTTCCCGCGCGTAGTCGACCCCGGACCCGCCGGGGCCGCCGGGGTTGATGACGAGCGAGCCGATCCGGTGCTTCTGGTCGGAGGCCGGGAGCCGGATCAGTGCCAGGTGCAGGGAGCGCACGCTCGGATGCGTGTAGTCCATGGGCACGGTGAGCGTCGAGCACTGGAACCCGCCGCTACAGCCCTTCCAGTGCAGCACCTGCATGTAGAACGGCTGCAGCGCGGCGTCCACCCCGGTCACCGGGGTCGGCGACCTGGTCCCGGCGTTGGAGGAGATCGACGGCGCGCGAGGACCGTGCGTGCAGGCCGCGGTGACGCAGAGGACGAGGGCAGCCAGGACGGCCACCAGGACCCGCGACGTACGACGAGCGGACGGCTGCGATCTCACCGGCTCCACCGCAGCTGCACCGCCATCGCCTCGACGGCCAGCAGCGGGGCGACGTTGGCCTCGATCCGCTCGCGCGCCTCGCGGACGGCCTCCATCCGCTGCACGACCTGCTCGGGCGTCAGCTCCCGGGCCAGGCGGGCGAGGTCGGCGCGCATCTCCTCGTTGACCAGTCCCACCGGGTCACCGGCCAGCAGCACCAGCACGTCGCGGTACACCGAGAGCACGTCGACCAGCGCCCGGTCGACGACGTCCCGCTGGAACCGGGTGGCCCGCGTCTTCTGGTCCCGCTCCAGCGCGGTCAGCTGGGCCCGGACGTGCGGCGGCTGCGTACGCGCGGACGGGTCCGCGCCCAGGGAGTGCACGAGCCGCTCCCGCTCGGCGGCGTCGCGCTCGGCCGTGGCCGACTTCGCCTCCTCGGCCGCGGTCTCGACCAGCTCCCCGGCCAGCAGCACGGCGTCGCCGACCCCGCGGATGCGCAGCGGGAGCGTCACGACGTCGTGCCGCCGGATCCGGGCGCCCTCGTCCCGCGCCAGGCGCCGGGCCAGCCCGATGTGACTCTGCGCCGCTCGCGCCGCGTACGCCGCCATCGCCGGGTCGACGCCGTCCCGGCGGACCAGCAGGTCGGCCACCGCCTCGACCGACGGCGTGCGCAGCGCCAGATGGCGGCAACGGCTGCGGATGGTGACGATCACGTCCTCCAGGCTGGGGGCGCAGAGCATCCACACCGTGCGCGCCGGTGGCTCCTCGATCGCCTTCAGCAGCGCGTCCGCCGCGGTCTCGGTCAGCCGGTCGGCGTCCTCGACGATGATCACCCGCCACCGGCCGAGCGTCGGCCGCCGAGCCGCCAGCTGGACCAGCTCGCGGGCCTGGTCGGTCTTGATCGACAGCAGCTCGGTCGCGACGACCGTGACGTCCGCGTGCGTGCCGGCCAGCGCCGTCCGGCACTCGTGGCAGTGGCCGCACCCGCCGTCCGGGCACTGCAGGGCGGCGGCGAAGGCCCGCGCGGCGACCGATCGGCCGGACCCGGGCGGCCCGGTGAACAGCCACGCATGGGTCATCCCACCGGCCGGACCCGCCTGTCCGCCGCCGCCAGGCCGACCGTACGGCGGAGCGCAGCAGCGCGACCACCCGGTCCTGGCCGACCACGTCGCTCCAGACGCCGTCAGCCCGTGCGGGAGCGCCTGCGGTGAGGCTGTCCGTCATCCGCGGCGGCCCGGCTCGTCGTCGGCCGGGGTGCCCAGCGAGAAGATCTCCTCGGCGAGCGGCGCGACCACCGGCAGCTCCTCGGTGGCCGGCTCCTCGGTGGCCGGCTCCTCGGCGGACGTCTCGCTCGTGGCTTCCGCAGCGGCCGGTGCGGCGTCGTCCGGCGCCGCGGCGACCGGTATCCGCTCCGTGGGCACGTCGGCGGCCTCTGCCGTCTCCGGCACGGCGGCCGGTGCCGGGCCTGGTCCGGCGTTCCTGGCCTGGGCCGCGGGCAACCGCTCCGTCGGTACGTCGGACGGGGCAGCGTCGCCCGGTCGGGCCGTCCGTGCTCTCCTGTGCTGCCTTCTCCTGTGCTGCCTCCTGTGCTGCCTTCTCCTGTGCTGCCTTCTCCTGGGCTTCCCTTTCACGGGCCGCCTGCTCGGCCTGCTCACGCGCCGCCTGGGCCGCCTGCTCGGCCTGCTCGCGCGCTGCCTGCTCGGCCTGCTCACGAGCGGCCTGGGCTCGCGCCTCCTGCTCGGCCCGCACGGCCGCGGCTCGGGCTGCCAGCTCGGCCGCTGCGCGGCGGGCGGCTTCCTCGGCGTGCCGCCGGGCCTGGTCCTCGGCCTCGCGCCGGGCCGCCTCCTCGGCCTCGCGGCGCGCGGCGTCCTCCTGCTCGAGGCGGGCCGCCTCCGCCGCGGCCTGCCGGGCGGCGGCCTCGGCGGCCAGCCGGTGCTGCTCGGCGAGCTCGGCCTCGCGACGCTCGCGCTCGGCCCGCTGCTGCGGGCTCTCCGGCAGCATCGGGGCGAGCCGCTCGCGCACCTGCTCCTGCACGTGGGCGGGCACCGAGGCCGCGTTGACGACGAGGTAGCGCCGGGGCTCGGTCCGGGCCAGCTCGAGGAACCGCTCCCGCACCCGGTCGTGGAACGCGTCCGGCTCGGCCTCCAGGCGGTCCGGCCCCCCGCCGCGCCGGGCCCGGGCCAGCTCCGGCGCCAGGTCGAGGACCACGGTCAGATCGGGCACCAGCCCGGCGGTGGCCCAGCGGGACAGCTGCGCCACCTCGTCCGACCCGAGGTCGCGGCCGGCGCCCTGGTAGGCGACCGAGGAGTCGACGTACCGGTCGGTGAGGACGATCGCCCCCCGCTCCAGCGCCGGGCGGATGACCGTCGCCACGTGATGAGCGCGGTCGGCGGCGAAGAGCAGCGCCTCGGCGCGCGGGGCGAGGTGTCCCTGGTGCAGCAGCAGCTCGCGCATCCGCTCGCCCTCGGGCGTGCCTCCCGGCTCGCGGGTCAGCACCACCTCGTGGCCCATGGCCTCGAGCCAGCCCTGCAGGGCCCGCGCCTGAGTGGACTTGCCGACGCCGTCTCCACCTTCGAGCGCGACGAACACCCCCGGATAGGCCCACGTGTCCGGGGAGAGGACGCGCAGGTCGCCGGAGCGGCGGAGCGCGTCGCCGAGGTCCCGCCACAGGGGGACCTCCGGCCGGTCGTCCATCTGCCGGAACGACAGGATGCCCACCCCGACCGCGAAGATGCCGGCCAGCAGGAACGTCGCCATCGCGCTGGAGTAGGTCAGCACGATGTCGTCGCCCAGGTGGATGGTCCGGGGCAGCGAGAACACCCGCCCCAGCAGCGCCGCGAGCACCGGCCCGAGCGCGAGCACGGAGATCAGCACCACGCGGACCAGTGACTGCACGAAGCTGAACGTCCGCCCGCGGACCTCGTCACCCACCTCCAGCCCGAGCAGCGTGTACCCGCACACCCAGGCCACGCCGCCGCAGGCCCCGAGGCCGACGGTGAGGATCGTGGCCACCACGAGGTTCGGCACCAGGGACAGCAGGACCAGCCACAGCCCGGCCGCGGTGAGCGCGATCCCGAACAGCCGCCGCCGGGACAGGCCCGCGAGCAGCCGCGGGCCGAGCCACATGCCGCCCGCCAGACCCACGAACACCGCCGCGAAGAGCACGCCGTACCCCGCCGGTCCGCCACCGACGTCGGCCGCGAACTGCTGGCCCAGGCCGATCACCAGGCCGCCGGCCGCGAACGCGCCCAGCATGCCCACGACGAGCCCACGGATCAGCGGCGTGCCACCGACGAACCGCCAGCCGTCGACGATCGTGCGCCACAGCGGCTGCTCCGCGGCGATCCGCGCGGGCGAGGTCGGGAAGGCCAGCCGCCAGATCACCAGCCCGGACACCAGGTAGCTGAGCGCGTCGATCCAGATGCCGACGTACGCGCCCTTCGGGTCCAGGCCCAGACCGGGCCAGGCGTGGATGACGATGCCGTTGAGCAGGGCCAGGCCGGAGAAGACCAGCGCGGCGACCGGTGCGGTCCCGTACGTCGCGATCAGGCTCAGCTGGTTCGCCGCCTCGAGCCGTTGCCGCGGAACGAGATTGGGCATCGTCGCGTCCTTGGCCGGCAGCCAGAACAGGCCGACGCACTCGATCAGCAGCGTCGCGACGTAGAGCCACCACAGGGTGCCCACGAACGGCACGGTGGCCAGGATCACGAACCGCAGCACGTCGCCGTAGACCAGGGTCCAGCGGCGGGAGATGCGGTCGGCGAACGCGCCGGCCAGCGGGCCCAGCACGACCGCCGGGGCCAGCCGCAGGATGAACACCCCGGCGACGGCGAGGTACTGCGCGTTGGTGTTGCCGCGGGCCAGGTAGTCGGCCATGCGCGGTGATCGCGAGCAGGCCCAGCCAGTCGCCGAAGCTCGAGAAGCCCAGCGCCAGCCAGAGCCGGCGGAACGGCGTGATGGCCAGCACGGCCCGCACGTCGGGATCGGGCGGCAGGGTCGTCAGGCCCGCCTCGAGATCGCTCGCGAGCACGCTCGCCGACTGGGTCACCACGCCTGCAGGGTACTTGCCGGATCTGACCCGGGGCGGTTCGTCGATCCCCCGGCGAACCCCGAGGCGGACCCCGCGGAGCACCGGCGGAGCACCGGCCGGAGCCGGCTCAGCCCTGGGCCGCGGCCTTCTTCGCAGCCTTCTTCACGGTGCGCTTGGCGGGGGCCTTCTTGGCCGCGGTCTTCTTGGCCGTCTTCTTGGCTGTGCGCCGCGCGGGAGCCGGCCCTCGGGCCCGCTTCTCGGCCAGCAGCTCGACCGCACGCTCGAGCGTCACCGAGGTCGGGTCGTCGCCCTTGCGCAGCGTGGCGTTGGTCTCGCCGTCCGTGACGTAGGGGCCGAACCGGCCGTCCTTGACCACGATCGGCTTGGTCGACACCGGGTCGGGGCCGAGCTCGGCCAGCGGTGCGGCGGCCTGGCGCCCGCGGCGCTTGGGCTGGGCGTACAGCGCCAGCGCCTCCTCGAGGGTGACGGTGAACAGCTGCTCCTCGCGCTCCAGCGACCGGGAGTCGGTGCCCTTCTTCAGGTACGGCCCGTACCGGCCGTTCTGCGCGGTGATCTCCTCGCCGGACTCCGGGTCGGCGCCGACGACGCGGGGCAGCGACAGCAGCCGCAGGGCGTCGTCCAGCGTCACGGTGTCCAGGGACATGTCGGCGAACAGGCTCGCCGTGCGCGGCTTGGCCGCCGCGGCCTTCTTGGCCGCCTTCTTCCGGCCCTTGCCGGCCCCGCTCTTCGCGCCGGCCTTCGCGGCGGTCTCCGCGGCCTGCTCCTCGGGCGCCTCGGCGGGCGCGGCCGGGTCCGGCAGCACCTCGGTGACGTACGGGCCGTACCGGCCGGCGCGGGCGATGATCTCGTGGCCGGTGACCGGGTCGGTGCCCAGCACCCGGCCGTCGTCGGCCGACGCGGCCAGCAGCTCGCGGGCCTTGTCGGGCGTCAGCTCGTCCGGGCGCGATGTCGTCGGGCACGGTGGCCCGCCGCGGCTCCTCGCCCTCGGGCGTGACGGTCGACTCGACGTACGGGCCGTAGCGGCCGACCCGCAGGACCAGGTCCTCACCGAGCGGCACGGTCGAGATGTCGCGGGCGTCGATCTCGCCGAGGTCCTCGACCAGTGTCGCGCAGGCCGTCCGCATCGCCGGAGGGTGCGCTCGACCCGTTCGTGGCGCCGTTCGCCGAGCCGTCACCGAAGTAGAACTTGCGCAGCCACTCGACGCGCTGCTCCTCGCCGCCGGCGATGCGGTCGAGGTCCTCCTCCATGCCGGCCGTGAAGTCGTAGTCGACCAGCCGCGGGAAGTGCCGCTCCAGCAGCCGGGTCACGGCGAAGGCCAGCCAGGTCGGCACGAGCGCCGAGCCGCGACGGCGCACATAGCCTCGGTCGACGATGGTGCCGATCGTCGCGGCGTAGGTCGACGGGCGGCCGATCCCCCTCTCCTCCAACGCTTTCACCAAGGTCGCCTCGGTGAAGCGCGGGGGCGGGCTGGTCTCGTGGCCGTCCGCGGAGACCGACAGCGGTGTCCACCGGGTCGCCGGCCGCGAGCTGCGGCAGCCGGCGGTCCTCCTCGCGCGCCTCGTCGGCAGCGGCGCGGTCCTCGTCGCGGCCCTCCTCGTACGCCGCGAGGAAGCCGCGGAAGGTGATGACCGTGCCCGACGCGGAGAGCTCGACGTCGCGCCCGTCGGCCAGCGTGGCCGCGAGCCGCACCGTGGCCGTCGACCCCGACGCGTCGGCCATCTGCGAGGCGACCGTACGCTTCCAGATCAGCTCGTAGAGCGCGAACTCCTCGCCGCGCAGCTCCCCCGCGACCTGTGCCGGCGTGCGGAACCGGTCGCCGGCCGGGCGGATCGCCTCGTGCGCCTCCTGCGCGTTCTTGACCTTGCGCTCGTACCGGCGCGGCGCCTGCGGCACGTAGTCGTCGCCGTACAGCTCGCGGGCCTGGCTGCGCGCGGCCGACAGCGCCGCCTCGGACAGCGTCGTGGAGTCCGTGCGCATGTAGGTGATGTAGCCGTTCTCGTACAGCCGCTGGGCCACGCTCATCGCGTGCTTGCTGGAGAAGCGCAGCTTGCGGCTGGCCTCCTGCTGCAGCGTCGAGGTGGTGAACGGCGCGGCCGGCCGGCGGGTGTAGGGCTTCTCCTGCACCGAGCGCACCTGGACCGGGGCGGCGTCGATGCCGGTGGCGATGCCCTCGGCCGTCGCCTGGTCGAGGTGCACGACGTCACTGGTCCGCAGCTCGCCGGTGTCGGCGAAGTCGCGCCCGGTCGCCACCCGGCGGCCGTCGACGCCGACCAGCCGCGCGGTGAAGCTGGAGGCAGTGGTCGCCCTCGGGCGCGACGTCGGCCACGACGTCCCAGTACGACGCCGCACGGAACGCCATCCGCTCGCGCTCGCGCTCGACGACGAGCCGGGTCGCCACGGACTGCACGCGCCCGGCCGACAGCCCCTGCCGGACCTTGCGCCAGAGCACCGGACTGACCTCGTAGCCGTAGAGGCGGTCCAGGATGCGGCGGGTCTCCTGGGCGTCGACCATGGGCATGTCGATGTCGCGGGTGTCGTTGACGGCCGCGCGGATCGCCTCGGGGGTGATCTCGTGGAACACCATGCGGCGCACCGGAACCGTCGGCTTGAGCACCTCGCGCAGGTGCCAGGCGATCGCCTCGCCCTCGCGGTCCTCGTCCGTCGCCAGGAAGAGCTCGTCGGCGTCCTTCAGCAGCCGGCTTGCAGGTCGGCGACCTTCTTGCGCTTGTCCGGGTCGACGACGTAGTAGGGGTCGAAGCCGTTGTCGACGTCGACGGCGAAGCTGCCGTACGGGCCCTTCTTCATGTCCGCGGGCAGCTCGCTGGGGTTGGGCAGGTCGCGGATGTGGCCGACGCTCGCCTCCACGTCGTACCCGTCGCCGAGGTAGCCGGCGATCGTGCGCGCCTTCGCGGGGGACTCGACGATGACGAGTCGGCGCGAGCCGTCCTTGCCTGCCACCTGCTGCCCTCTCCCATGCCCTGTGCGGCGCCCTGGGACGCCAGCGGCCGGGCCCCGGCCACGTCACGACGGTAACCCGCCGCCGCCGCGCGGAGAGTATCGGAGATCACCCAGGGTGGCGAAACCCCGTACCCCCGCCCCGGCGCGCCGCGGTCAGGCTCGCTCCAGCAGGCCGTCGGCGACCAGGCGGCGGACGGCGGGTACGACGCGCTGCCGCAGCGCGGCCTCGTCCTCGCCGAGCAGGCCCGCCGACCACCTCGACCAGCACCCCCAGCGGCAGCTCCCCGTCGCAGGCGCCGACCACCCCGGCGAGCGCGGTGTCCGCCCGGACGGCCCGCCGCAGCCCGCCGCCCTGCCGGAGCAGGATCACGCTCGGGTCCGCAGCACCCGGCCGGCCGTGCCGCTCCTCGGTGACGTCCGCGGGAGCCACGCCACCGGGCGGCCAGCAGCTCGGCGTCACCCGTCGGTCAGCAGCCACTCCTCGGCCGCCAGCACGCGGCTCACGGTCCGCCCCATCGCCGCGTCCACCGAGCCGGTGTGCTCCTCCAGGCGGCGCACGCGGCCGCGGGCGGCGTCGGACCCGGGCCGGCGCAGGGTCACGATCCCGAAGCCGACCGCCTCCACCCCGCGGGCCGCGAAGTCGTCCAGCCACGTCGGCGTACATCGCCTCGTGCGCGGCCGTGCCCGGCTGGTGCCCCGCGTCGCGGGCCCACGTCTCGGCGTACTCGGCCGGGTCCTGCACCTCGCGTTGCACCACCCAGCCGTGCAGGCCGCTGGCGTCGAGCCAGCTCCCGACCCGCTCGGTCCAGGCCTGGTCCTGCCGGTGCTCCCAGTTCCCCAGCAGCTGGGCCGTGCCGCCCGGGCTCCAGCAGCGACGCCCACCCCCTCCACCAGCCGCCGGACCACGTCGTCGCCGGCCAGGCCGCCGTCGCGGTAGCTGTACGACGGGGCACCGGCCGAGCGCGGGGTGATCACGTACGGCGGGTTGGAGACCACGAGGTCGAACGTCTCGCCGGCCAGCGGCTCGAGCAGGCTGCCCTCGCGCAGGTCGAGCGTGCGGCCGGCGAACGGACCGCCGCGCACCGCCGCGTTCAGCCCCGCGTTGAACCGGGCCACCGCCAGGCAGCGGCCGGACGGTCCGTGGCCACCACCTGCGCGCTGTGGGTGGCCAGGTGGAACGCCTGGACGCCGCAGCCCGTGCCCACGTCGGCCGCCCGGCCGACCGGACCGCGGGGCGTCCAGCGGGCCAGGGTCGTCGAGGCGCCGCCGACGCCCAGCACGTGGTCGGGGCGCAGGGGCCGGACCAGGGCGGCGGGGCGGGTCAGGTCCGAGGCCAGCCACCACTCGTCGTCGTCGGCGGCGTACGGCGCGAGCTCCAGCAGCGGCCGCACCTCGTCGTCCGGCGCGAGGCCGCCCACCGCCACCAGCCCGAGGGCGGCGGCGCCCCCGGCACCGAGCGAGGGCAGTGCCGCGTCGAGCGCGCCGCGGGCCACCGGGAGGCCGAGGAGCAGCAGCCGGACCAGCGTGGCCAGCGGCCGGTCGGGGTGGTCCCGGGTCACGCGCTCGGCGGGCAGGTCCTCCTCGCGGCCGAGCGCGGACCGGGCCAGGGGGCCGAGCAGCTCGCCCACCGGGCCGACGCGGTACCCCGCCCCCTCGACGGCACAGAGGTCCGACGCGAGCCGGTCGAGCAGGCTCGGGTCGGACCTCGGGGCCGACGCGCCGTCAGGCGTCAGGTGCGCTCACTCGGCTCGAGTCACGCGGCTCGGTCACTCGGTCGGCTCGCTGGTCGGGCTCACCGCGGCCGGCCGGTCGGCCGACGTCGGCACGGAGACCGCCTCGGCGTCGTCCGGCAGCGGCGGGGCGCTGTCGTCGTCACCGAAGGAGATCGACCGGGACTTCGACACGGCGACCGCCGCCACGATGATCACGACGCGCGACGACCGCGATGCCGTAGCGGACGACGTGTTGGCGTTCGTGCCGATCGACAGCGACACGATGGCCGGCGCGATCAGCACCGACACCAGGTTCATCACCTTGATCAGCGGGTTGATCGCCGGGCCGGCGGTGTCCTTGAACGGGTCGCCGACGGTGTCGCCGATGACCGTGGCCGCGTGGGCCTCCGAGCCCTTGCCGCCGTGGTTGCCGTCCTCGACGATCTTCTTCGCGTTGTCCCACGCGCCACCGGAGTTGGCCAGGAAGACCGCCATCAGGGTGCCGGTGCCGATCGCGCCGGCGAGGTAGCCGGCCAGCGGGCCGACGCCCAGGCCGAAGCCGACGGCGACCGGGGCCAGCACGGCGAGCAGGCCGGGGGTGGCCAGCTCCCGCAGCGAGTCGCGGGTGCAGATGTCGACGACCCGGCCGTACTCCGGGACGCTGGGTGCCGTCCATGATCCCGGGGATCGTCGCGGAACTGGCGGCGCACCTCGAAGACGATGGCGCCGGCCGCGCGGGTCACGGCGTTGATGGCCAGGCCGGAGAACATGAACACGACGGCCGCGCCGAGCAGGAGGCCGACCAGCGTGCTCGGCGTGATGATCTGGTAGTCGAACCGGGCCGGACGATCGTCTGCGAGACGCCCGGCCGGTAGCGTACCGGCACCTTCTGGTCAGGGCCTCGGTGACGGCGTCCTGGTAGGAGCCGAACAGCGCGGTCGCGGCGAGCACGGCGGTGGCGATCGCGATGCCCTTGGTGATGGCCTTGGTGGTGTTGCCGACCGCGTCGAGCTCGGTGAGGATGCGGGCGCCGCTCTCGTCGACGTCGCCGGACATCTCGGCGATGCCCTGGGCGTTGTCGCTGACCGGGCCGAAGGTGTCCATCGCGACGATGACGCCGACGGTGGTCAGCAGCCCGCAGCCGGCCAGGGCGATCGAGAACAGCGAGAGCGTGACCGAGCTGCCGCCGAGCAGGAACGCGCCGTACACCGCGGCCGCGATGATCACCGCGGTGTAGACGGCCGACTCCAGGCCGACGCCGATGCCGGACAGGACGACCGTGGCCGCGCCGGTGAGGGAGGTGCGGGCCACGTCCTGGGTCGGCTTCTTGTCGGTGCCGGTGAAGTGGCCGGTCAGCCAGAGGATGACCGCGGCCAGCACGATGCCGAGGAGCACGGCCACGAAGGCGAGGACGCGCGGGTCCTTGCCGGCCACCGGCCCGAGCGCGCTGCCGGCGGAGACGTCGACGCCCTTGAGGTCGCTGATCTTGCTGGGCAGGTAGACGAACGCCGCGATGCCGCACAGCACGGCCGAGATGGCGGCGGAGATGTAGAAGCCGCGGTTGATCGCCGTCAGGCCGCCCTCGCCCTCGCGCGGCCGGACGATGTAGACGCCGATGACCGCGGTGATCGCCCCGATCGCCGGGACGATGAGCGGGAAGACCAGGCCCTTGTCGCCGAACGCGGCCTTGCCGAGGATCAGCGCGGCGACCAGCGTCACGGCGTAGGACTCGAACAGGTCGGCCGCCATGCCGGCGCAGTCACCGACGTTGTCGCCGACGTTGTCGGCGATCGTCGCGGCGTTGCGGGGGTCGTCCTCGGGGATGCCCTGCTCGACCTTGCCGACCAGGTCGGCGCCGACGTCGGCGGCCTTGGTGAAGATGCCGCCGCCGACACGCATGAACATGGCCAGCAGGGCGGCGCCGAAGCCGAAGCCCTCGAGCACCTTGGGGGCGTTGCCCTTGAAGATCAGGACGACGACGGCGGCGCCGAGCAGGCCGAGGCCGACGGTGGCCATGCCGACGACGCCACCGGTGCGGAAGGCGACCTGCATGCCCGCGTCGCGGCCGCCCTCCTCGCGAGCCGCCGCGGCGACCCGGACGTTGGCCTTCACCGCGGTCGACATGCCGAGGTAGCCGATGGAGGCCGAGAACAGCGCACCGACGAGGAAGAACAGCGAGCGCCCGATGCGCACGCCCGTCGGTGTCGGCCGGGAGGGCGAACAGCAGCGAGGAAGACGAGGACGACGAAGACGCTGAGGGTCCGGAACTGGCGGTTCAGGTAGGCGCGGGCGCCCTCCTGGACGGCTGCGGCGATCTCCTTCATCTTCTCGGTGCCCTCGCCGGCGGCCAGGACCTGGCTGCGGAAGTACGCCGACATCGCCGAGGGCGATGACGGCGATGACCGCGACGGCCACCGCCAGCGTCAGGTTGGAGCCGGTCAACGACACTGCGGACGTCGCTGTCCGCACGTCGACGGCAGGGGACAGGCCTGGCATTCGTCCTCCTCGACGAGCTGGTGAACGGGTCGTCCGGCGGCGCGCCGAAGGGGCGTGCAGACCACAGTTGAACGCGGGACGAACCGCGCGGGGAGCCTACCAAGGGTCAGGCGGGCTGTGCCCCCAGAGCCTCGGGCACCGAGGCGTGGATCGGGAAGACCTTGGTCAGCCCTGTGATGCGAAACACCTTCAGGATCCGCTCCTGGGTGCAGACCAGCTCGAGCGTGCCGTCGTGCGCGCGGACCCGCTTGAGACCGCCCACCAGCACCCCGAGACCGGTGGAGTCCAGGAACTGCACGTGCTCGAGGTCCAGGACGAGGTGGTGGTGGCCGTCGGCGACCAGGTCGCTCAGGTGCTCGCGCAGCGTCGGGGCGGTGTAGACGTCGATCTCGCCCTCGATGTCCACGACCGTCCGGCCGCTGTCGTCGCGCGTCGCCAGCTTCAGTTCCACGTGCACCGCCCCTTCGCGTGTCGTCGCAGTTTCCCTTGTCGGGGCCGGTTGTCGCCAGCGCGCGAGAGCATCGGACCATGGAACGGCCCGCGCCGAGCAGCACGGCCACCGCCACCACCCGCCGCACCGGAGGTGCTGCGGCGGCTGGCCCTGGGTCGCTCGGACCGGATCACCCATGTGGAGCACCTCCCGGCCCGCCCCGGGCGGTCGGCCGACTGGCCGGACTGGTGCGACCCCGCCGTACGCCGCGCGTTCGAGGAGCGGGGCATCGAGCGGCCGTGGGCCCATCAGGTGGCGGCGGCCGACGCGGCCTGGGGCGGCCGGCACGTGGTGCTCTCCACCGGCACCGCGTCCGGCAAGTCCCTGGGCTACCTGCTCCCCGCCCTGTCCCGCGTCGCGCACCCGGCGGTGCGCGCCGCCCACCGTGCTCTACCTGTCCCCCACCAAGGCGCTCGCGGCGGACCAGCTGGTGCTGATGGAGGGCCTGGCCCGCGCCGGCGTCCCCGGCCTGCGCCCGGCGACGTACGACGGGGACACCCCGCACGACGAGCGGCGCTGGGTGCGCGAGCACGCGACCTACGTGCTGATCGAACCCCGATCTGCTGCACCACTCGCTGCTGCCCGGGCACGCCCGGTGGGCGCCGTACCTGCGGGCGCTGTCGTTCGTCGTGGTCGACGAGTGCCACCACTACCGCGGGGTGTTCGGCTCGCACGTCGCGATGGTGCTGCGCCGGCTGCGGCGGGTCGCCGAGCGGTACGGCGCGCACCCCACCTTCGTGCTCGCCTCGGCCACCGTCGCCGAGCCGGAGGTGCACGCCCGGCGGCTGACCGGTCTCGACGTGCTCGGCGTGACCGACGACGCCTCGCCGCGGGGGCGGTCGGCGCTGGCCCTGTGGGAGCCGCCGCTCGTGCCCGGCCAGGGGGAGAACGGCGCGCCCGCCCGCCGCAGCGCCAGCACCGAGACCGGCGAGCTGCTGGCCGACCTGGTGGCGAGCGGCGTGCGGACGCTCGCCTTCGGCCGGTCCCGCCGCGGGGTGGAGTCGATGGCGGCGGCTGCCCGGCGCGGGCTGGCCGAGGTCGACCCGGACCTGGTGGGCCGGGTCGCCGCCTACCGCGGCGGGTACCTGCCCGAGGACCGGCGAGCGCTCGAGCGGGCGCTGCGCTCCGGGGACCTGCTGGGGCTGGCGACGACGAACGCGCTCGAGCTCGGCGTCGACGTGTCCGGTCTCGACGCCGTGCTGCTGGCCGGGTGGCCGGGCACGCGGGCCTCGCTCTGGCAGCAGGTCGGGCGGGCCGGGCGTGCGGGCCAGGAGTCCTCGGCCGTGCTCGTCGGTGCCGACGACCCGCTCGACACCTACCTGGTGCACCACCCGGAGGCGCTGTTCGGCCGGCCGGTCGAGGCCAGCGTGCTCGACCCCGACAACCCGTACGTGCTCGCGCCGCACCTGGCGGCGGCGGCGGCCGAGCTCCCGCTGCGGCCGGAGGAGGTGGCCGCCGGCTCGTTCGGGCCGCAGGCCGGCCCGGTGCTCGACCTGCTGGTCCGGCGGGGGACGCTGCGGCGGCGGCCGGGGGGCTGGTTCTGGACGCGGTCCGAGCGGGCCAGCGACCTGGCCGACCTGCGCGGCACCGGTGGCTCGGCGTACCGCGTGGTCGAGGACGTGACCGGGCGGGTGATCGGGACCGTCGACGCCGGTGCGGCGTTCCGGACCGTGCACGACGGCGCCGTCTACGTGCACCAGGGCACGACGTACCTGGTCCGCCGGCTGGACCTGGAGGACCGGCTGGCGCTGGTGTCGCGGGCCGAGCCCGAGTGGACGACGTACGCCCGCGAGCTGTCGACGGTGGACCTGGTCGCGACGACGGCGGAGCGGGCCTGGGGGCCGGTCGGCACCGCGTTCGGGACCGTCGACGTCACCTCCCAGGTCGTGGGCTTCGTGCGCCGCCTGCCGTCGGGCCAGGTGCTCGGGGAGGAGCCGCTGGACCTGCCGCCGAGCACGCTGCGCACGCGGGCGGTGTGGTGGACGATGCCGGCGGCGTTGCTGGACGCGGCGGGGATCGGCGAGGCCGACGTGCCCGGCGCTGCTCATGCGGCCGAGCACGCGGCGATCGGGATGATGCCGCTGGTCGCGACCTGCGACCGCTGGGACGTCGGCGGCGTCTCGACCGCGCTGCACCCGGACACCGGACGGCCGACGATCGTCGTGCACGACGGGCATCCCGGCGGTGCCGGGTTCGCCGAGCGCGGGTACGCCGCCCTCAGCGAGTGGCTGCGGGCGACGCGGGACGCCGTGGCCGCGTGCGAGTGCGAGCACGGCTGCCCGTCCTGCGTGCAGTCGCCCAAGTGCGGCAACGGCAACGAGCCGCTGCACAAGGCCGGCGCCGTACGGTTGCTGGACGCAGTGCTTCGCCACGCTCCGTGACCGAGTGTCGCCGGGCATCGGGCGGGGAACAGCGCTAGCGTCGAGCGACCGCTATCGCTGTGGAGGCTCTGATGATCGTGATCGGTGTCGTGCTGCTCGTGCTGGCCGCACTGGCCGCCGTGGCGGCCGTCCACAGCGGGCAGCACGTCCAGGTTCACCTGAACGGGTACGGCCAGCACCTCACGACCAGCGTCCTGTGGGTGTTCTGTGCCGGTGCCGTCGCGATGCTCCTGCTGGTGCTCGCCCTCGCGCTGTTCGCCCGCTCGGCCCGCCGTGGGCGGATGCGGCGGCGCGAGCTCAAGGCCCAGCGGGCCGAGGAGGCTGCGGCGCAGAGCCGGCAGGCCGAGGCGCGCCAGGCCGAGGCCCGGGTGGCCGAGACTCCCGCGAACGCGCCGCTCGACGTCCGGGACCAGGAGCCGGCGCCCGCCGCGCATGCGGCCCACGCCTACGGCGACGCCGACGACCCGGGGCCGGAGCGCCGGTACGTGCCGGGCGAGGACGCCTGAGCCGATCCGGCGAACCCCAGGGCGCCAACCACCCGCGCTGACGCACCGCGCTGGATCACCCGCGCCGAAGACCGCTGGCGCTGTCACGGCGGAGCTGAAACCGACAGAGCTGAAACCAACAGGGCCTGGCGTGCGTCTGACCCCAGGAGCTGTTGTCGAGCTGTTGTCGAGCCTGGTGGTGAGCCGTGTCCGTCGCTGCGCGATCGTCCCTCCGCCGAGCCCGCGCCGGCGTCGCCGTCCTGCTGACCGCGCTCGTCGTCGTGCTGGCGGCCTGCGCGGCACCGTCCTCGGCCGGCTCATCGAGCCCGTCGAGCGGCCCATCCGACAGCACGACGGACAACACGACGGACAGCACGACGGACAGCACGACGGTTGGCGCGACCGCCGGGTCGGCGCTGACCCCGCTGCCGTTCCCCACGCCCGGACCGGTGCGCGCCTCCGGCGGGTGCCCGGCCGACGCGACCGGACTGCCCTTCTCGGGAACGTCGGCCTCGCCGGAGGCGGTGGACCGCGTCGGGCCGCTCGCGGTGCCCCGCGGCCCGGTGGGTGCCCTGCTCTGTCGCTACGGCTCGACCGTCGTCGGCACCGCCGCTCGGCTCACCGCCACGCGCGGCGTGGACGCCGCGAGCGCGGCGGGGCTGGTCGCGCTCGCGGATGCCGCTCCGGAACGGGCCACCGACCAGCTGGGCCACGTGTCGTGCCCGTACGCGGGCAACGGCGCGGTGCTGCTGCGGTTCTCCTACCCGGACGGCTCCACGGCCGACCTCGTGGTCCGGCTCACCGGATGCCAGCAGGCGACCTCGGCCCACGGCACGACGACCCACCGCTCGGCGCTCGTCGCCGCGGTCCGGCGACTCATCTGACCACGATCCGCCGGGCCTGAACCCCGACCCTGCTGACCCGTTGCCTGGGCTCGCGACCGCGGGGGCCTCCCGGCCGCGCTCCTCACGGCGGGTGCCCGGCGCGCGCCACCGCGATGGCGGTGCCCAGCCGGCGCCAGGGCGGCGGCAGTCCGCAGGCCACCCGGACAGTGACCGAGCCGTCCGCCGCGACGACGCAGGAGGTGAGCGATGCGCCGTTGCGGCCGGCGACCGAGGCCGCGGCCGGGCAGGGCGCCCCCGGCGAGCGCCCGGAGGTGCGGTCGGCGGCGGCCAGCGCCGCCAGGTCCGCCGCTGCCGCGGCGCGGTGCCGGGCCAGGACGGCCGCCCCGAGGGCGGCCACGGCCAGCAGGAGGGTGGCGAGCAGTGCGACCAGGCCGAGACACAGGACCGTGCCGGCACCCCGCTCCCGGCCCACCGCCTGCCTCGCCGGTGGGCCGCCGCGCTTGCTCAGGGGACCGGGCTCTCGACGGAGGCCGTGGCCCTGCCGTGCAGGGACAAGGCGGCCCACGTCAGCCATCGGCCGGCCGGGACGGCCAGGCGGGACGACACGTCGACCGTCACCTCGTCGCCGGCCACCGAGACCTGGGTCCGGGCGCCGGCGGGCGCTCGGCTGCGGGCCTCGGCGAGCACCCGCGGAGCCGGCTCGCCCCGCGCCGCCAGCCGGGCCGCGGCCCGGGCCGCATCCGTGCACCGCACCTGTCCGATGACCGCCTGCCCGGTCAGGGCGAGCAGGACGGCCAGCAGCACGACCCCCGGCAACGCGACGGCGAGCTCGGCCGTGACGGTGCCGGCGTCAGCGGCCCGGCCGCGCGCCCGCCTCTTCGGGCGGCGCAGGTGCGACGGGACAGCGCTCATCAGCCGAGGGCCAGCGCGGAGCGGATGACGCCGAGCAGCAGGCCCTGCACCGTGCCGCTGCGCAGGATCGTCACCAGGAGAGCGGCGAACCCGCAGGCGGCGAGCGTGCCGATCGCGTACTCCGCGGTCGTCATCCCGCTGTCGTCCCTCCGGTCCTCCCGCTGAAGGGAGCGAAGGCGTAGGCGGTCAAGGAGGTAGACGAACATGGGGCTCCTAGAGTCGTTGCGAGACAAGGGAATCGGTGTCCCGAACGTCCCACTGCCGACCGATGACGGCAGCCGCCGGATCGCAGCCTGTGGATGCCGGGACGTGAGGCCGGCCCTGTGGACACCCGCTGCGGGACCGGTCCCGCGCGTGGGCGGTCAGCCGCTCTGGGCCAGGACGGACGAGGCGAGCCCCAGCACGATCGGCACGACGGCCAGCAGGACGAAGCCCGGCAGCACGGCGAGCCCGAGCGGGAGCACCAGGCGCACACCCAGCCGGGCGGCCGACTGCTCGAGCCGTTCCCGGGCCAGGGCCCGGGCGTCGGTGGCGGCCCGGGCGACGACGGCCGCACCCGGAGCACCGGACAGCTCGGCGAGCACCAGCGCCCGCGCGAGCGGCACCAGTGGCGGTGGCGTCCGCTCCCAGGCGAGCTGGGCCGGCAGGCCGATCCGCAACCGGGCGACGACCGCCGCCACGTAGCCCGACGGGTCACCTCCGACCGCAGCCGCACACTGCAGGGAGTCGACGACCGACAGCCCGGAGCGCAGGCCGCAGGCCACCAGGTCCATCAACAGGTCCGGACCAGGTTCGGCTCCGCCGGCACGCTCTCCTCGGTCCCACCCGGCACGCCCTGGCAGCCATCGGCCGAGCGCCAGGCCGCGGAGCCGGCCGACGTCGAGGGGTCCGGCCCCGGGCGGGCGGGATTGGGCACCGAGCACGCGGGCCAGGCGGGAGCGGCCGGCCCGCACCGGCCAGGCCAGGAACGCCGCAGCCACGAGGCCAGCGGCCAGCACAGCCGGTGCGACCGACGCCCGGCTCACGGCGTCGAGGACACCGCGCGGACGAGGCGGCGCATCCAGACCCGGCCGCCCCAGGTCGCGAGCAGGCCGGCGGCGAGGTCGACCCGGCCGAACGACGTGCCGAAGAGAGTGGCCAGCGGACTGACCCCGACCACCTCGCCGAGCACCACTCCACCGAACGGCAGGGCGGCCAGCAGCGACGCGGTGGCCCGGGGAGCGGACAGGGCGGTCTCCACCGCGGCGGCGGTCCGCGCGGCGTCCCTGCGGGCGCCGACCAGGCCGTCCAGAACGTCCACCACCGGTGCGCCGAACCGCTCGCTCATCCCCCACCCGGCGGCGAGCGCGAGCAGGGCCGGGCTCGCCAGCCGCTCGGCCTCCGCCCGCAGCACCGGCTCCAGCCGCGCGCCCGTCGACGCGTGCCCGGCCAGGCGCGCCGCGAGGAGCGCCATCTCGTCGGGCCGGCTCCGGGCACGGCGCCACCGCCCGATCCGACGACGGAGCGCCGGACCGGCCGGCCCACCCGAGGCTGCGCCGTCCGCGCCCGCAGCGGCGGGATCGCCGAAGTCCCCCAGAGCGGCGACGTGGTGCAGCGCCTGAGCCGGGGACAGCCCGGCCCGCAGGGCAGCGGCCAGGGCCTCCAGGAGCGCGATCGCGGCCCGGTCCACCTGACCCGGTGCGGGCGGCCGCGGCGGTACGAGCGCGGCCAGGTGGCGCAGCAGCGCCGGTCGGGGGGCTGCGCGGTCTGCGCGGTCGACAGGACTCCCCACCCGCCGCGCCAGGCGGGCGGTGGCCGACGGCCGGACCGGCCAGACCAGGACGGCGGCCCCACCCAGGGCCGCTGCCAGGACGGGGAGCGCGGGAGGGCCGGACAGCGGGATCACCGCGGTCACAGCGGATCCTCCCGGCCGTGCCGCGCCGCCGGCGGCCCCAGCGCGGCCCGGCTGTCCGGCGCGGCCCGGCTGCCCAACCCCAGCCGGACGGCCAGCTGCGGCCAGCCCGGCCCGACCGCCGTCTCCTGCTCACCGGTCCGGACCAGCGCGGGAAGAACCTGCAGGCCGGCCCGACCCCCGACCACGGCGGACAGCTCGGTGACCCGGCGCGAGGCCCCCGACCGGCGGACGTGGATCACCGCCTCGATCGCACTTCCGGCCTGGGCCTGCACCGCCGCCCGGCCCATCCCGGCCAGGGCGCCCAGCGCCTCCAGGCGCGCCGGAAGGTCCGTGCCGGCGTTGGCGTGGACGGTGCCGCAGCCGCCTTCGTGCCCGGTGTTCAGCGCCGCGAGCAGGTCGCGGACCTCGGCGCCACGGACCTCCCCGACCACCAGCCGGTCCGGGCGCATCCGCAGGGCCTGCCGGACGAGGTCGGTCATGGCGACCAGGCCGCTGCCCTCGACGTTGGCCGCCCGGCCCTCGAGCCGGACCAGGTGCGGATGGTCGACGAACAGCTCGGCCGCGTCCTCGACCACGACCAGCCGCTCGGATGCGGGCACCAGGGCGAGCAGCGCCGACAGCAGCGTGGTCTTTCCGGCGCCGGTGCCGCCGGTCACCAGGTACGCGACACGCGAGGCCACCACGGCGTGCAGCACCGGCGCCCAGTCCTCGGCGACGGTGCCGGCCCGGACCAGGTCGCCCAGCGACAGCGCCGTACGCCGCGGGATGCGCAGGCTGACGTGGGCCGCGCCCTGCACGACCGGGGGCAGCACCGCGTGCAGCCGCGCTCCGCCGGGCAGCCGGGCGTCGACCCAGGGGGACGCGTCGTCCAGCCGCCGGCCGGCCACGGCGGCGAGGCGCACCGCCAGCCGCCGGACGTCGGACGCATCACCGAGATCGAGGCTGACCCGCTGCAGGCCGCTCCCCCGGTCGACCCAGACGCCGTCCACGCCGTTGACCAGGATGTCGGTGACGTCCGGGTCGGCGATCAACGGCTGCAGCGGCCCGGCGCCCGAGAGCTCGGCCTGCACGGCGTCCACCACGGCCAGCAGGCGCCGGCCGCCGACCATCACCCCGGCCGAGCGTGCGGCGGCGGCGATCCGGGCGGGGGTCGGTCGCTCCACGTCGTCCGCGAGCGTGTCGCGGATCCGGGCGAGAACCTCCCGGTCGAGCCCGCCCGCCTCGACGGTGGCGGCAGCGCCGGTCCTCATGCCGCGGCGGCGTGGGCGCGGGCCAGGTCGTCCAGCAGCCGTTCGCTCAGCCGGGTGAGCGGAGAGCGGCCTCTCAGCCCCGGCGGCTCGCCGCGGTCGAGCGCCGCCGGCAGGCCGGGTTCGGGCCGGAGCTCCCCGAGCAGCGGCAGGCCCAACGTGTCCGCGACGGAGTCGGCCGGCACCCCGTGACCGCCATCGGTCCGGACGACCAGGCGCACCTCCGGCGCCGACCGGTCGAGCTCGGGCAGCACCCGGGCCGCGGCGCAGATCGAGCGCACCGTGGGCCGTGCGACGAGCAGCCCCAGCGTGATGCTGCCGAGCCAGGCCGGAGCGACCTGCTCGACGGCCCGGGGCAGGTCCAGGACGACCACGTCGAACCCGCGGCGCGCCGCATCGGCCACCGCGGCCGCCGCCTCGGCCGGCACCGCCTGCGGCTGGTCGCGGCCCCACGACAGCACGGACAGGCCGTCCAGGCAGGGCAGCGCGTCGCGCAGGACGTCGCCTCCGAGGCGGCCGCGAGCGCCGGACAGCTCCGGCCAGCGCAGCCCCGGCAGGTGCTCGCCGCCCACGAGGAGGTCCAGGCCGCCGCCGAGCGGGTCCAGGTCGGCGAGCAGGGTGCGGCCGCGCCGGGCCGCGCCCACGGCGAGCGCGGTGGCCAGGACGGAGGCTCCCGCACCGCCACTGCCGCCGACGACCGCCACCACGGCCGCCCGGTGCCGCCGGTCGGCCGGCTCGGCGAGCGCCTCGACGACGTGGTCCTCGTCGTCCGGGAGGAACGTCACCCGCTCCGCGCCCAGCTCGATCGCGGCTCGCCAGAGGTCGCTGCCCGGCCGGTCCTCGGCCCCGTCCCGGGGCGGGGCCTGCCGCCCGACGACCACGACCCCCGAACGGCGCGGCAGCCGTGCGGCCACCGCGCCCACGAGGTCGGCCCCGACGATGACCAGGCCGGGGGCCGCCCACCGGCCCAGCGCCGGGGGCTCGTCGCGGACGTCCAGCTCGGCACCGGCGACGGCGGCCAGCCGGTGCAGCACCTCGGTCAGGGCCGCGTCGCGGGTGAGGACGAGGGTCGCCGGCGGTGCGTCCGGCCACCGGCCGGGGGCGGGAGGGACGGCGTACGACGGCATGGGGGCTCCGCGGGGCCGGGCGGGCCGGGCGGCCCGCGAGGTGGGGTGGGGAGCTCCAACCTGGGGCACGGCGGCGACCGGAACGAGCCGCGACCGGCCGGCTGTGGACGGTGCGACGAACCCGCCCGGTTGGGGACAAGGCACCCGAAGACGGCGGCGGCCGGAGCCCCCCGCGCGTAGCGACGGCCCCCGTCGGGGGGACAACGGGGGCCGTCTGTCGCTCCGGCTCGGGGGGGAGGAGCCGGAGCGGGGCACGGCTCCGTAGAGCCGGCATAAGAAAGTCTCTCCCCCAGCGCTCGTCCTGGCAAACCTTGTCACCCGGCGAGCCGCTCCACCACTCCGTGGGGCACCGCGGGTGACCCGGAGTGACGAGCGCCCGGGCGGCGCTGCCTATCCTGCGCTCATGGCCGCCGTCCCGCTCACCCAGCACGCCGGCAGGCCCGGCCACGGAACGTCGTCCGGCGCGGACGGCGGCGTTCTTCGACCTCGACCGGACGGTCATCGCACGTTCCAGCACCCTGGCGTACGCGCGGCCGTTCTACCGCGGTGGCCTGATCAACCGGCGGGCCGTGCTGCGCAGCGCCTACGCCCACTTCGTCTACCTCGCGGGCGGAGCTGACCACGACCAGATCGAGCGGATGCGGGCCTACCTGTCGGCCATGTGCGCCGGGTGGGACGTCCAGCAGGTCAAGGACATCGTCGCCGAGACGCTGCACGACCTGATCGACCCGATGGTGTACGCCGAGGCGGCCGAGCTGATCGAGGAGCACCACCTGGCCGGGCGCGACGTCGTGATCGTCAGCACGAGCGGCGCCGAGGTGGTCGGGCCGATCGCCGAGCTGCTCGGGGCGGACAAGGCGGTCGCGACCACGATGGTCGTCCAGGACGGGCGCTACACCGGCGAGATCGAGTCGTACGTCTACGGGCCGGCCAAGGCGGAGGCGGTGCTGGCCATGGCCCGGACCGAGCACTACGACCTGGAGCGGTCGTTCGCCTACAGCGACTCGGTCACCGACCTGCCGATGCTGGAGGCGGTCGGACATCCGCACGCCGTCAACCCGGACAAGGCCCTGCGCCGGGTCGCCGTCGAGCGCGGCTGGCCCGTGCTGGACTTCACCGTGCCGGTCTCGCTGCGCTCGCGCTTCTCCGACCTGCGCCCCGCCGGGAGGGCGATGGCGGTCGCTGCGGTCGGTGCCGGAACGGCGGCGGCCGTCCTGGTCTGGCTGGCGAGCAGGCGGCGCACGGCGCGGGCGGCCTAGCGACCGGCCGACGACCGGCTGAGATCGGAAAGGCTTGACCCGCTTGGGGTTCAGGGGTTCCCAACGCGACCGATGCGGAGTAGACAGGACTCAGGGTCCGGTGACGGCCGGGTCCGGACAAGACCACACGGCAGACAGGTACCCACGCAAAGGCAGTCCACGAGTGGACCGGTCATGGCGGGCTCGCCCCGCTGCGACGACGCGCTTGACGATTGGTAGCCCCGACGCCGTGGGATGACGACGCTCCGTCTCTGGCGGGGCGTCGTCGTCTGCGCGACAGTGAGTCCCACCATGGATCACGACCAGCCGGTCGCCGACTTCGACCTCGGCGAGCTCTCGCAGGAGCCGGAGGCCGAGCCCGCTGCGCCCCCGCTGCCGCTCGCCGAGCGGCTCGGGCGCCTGAGCGAGACGTCGCGGCGGGTGGGCTGGGCCCTGGCTGCCATCGCTCTCGTGGCCGCCGCCGTCGGCTGGCAGGTCGGCGGCGACCGGGCGCGGGGGGCCGCCGCGGCGCGGCTGGCGGCCACGCCCCCGGTGATGGCCTGGGTCATCGACGACGGCCCGAACGCCAGCAGCAGCCCGGCCGACCCGCACACGATCCTGGAGCTGCACGTCGCCAACCTGGGGCCGAACCCGATCCGGCTCAACACGCTGGTGCCGCGGACCGACCGGGGGTTCGCCACCGCGACGTTCCTGGCGTCCGACCCGGTCCTGGTCGGCCCCGGCCGCACGACCAGCACGGACGTCGCGGTGCACCCGGACTGCGCCTCGGCGTACGCCAAGGCCTCGCTCGAGGTGCTGTTCAGCAGCCCGGCCGCGGACCACCCGAACCAGCGCGTGGTGATCGACGACTCGGCCGACCCCTCGCTGGGCAACTCCTTCCTGCTGGCGCTGAACCAGGTCTGCGCCCGGCCGAACGCGGACCGGACGGAGAACGGCGTGGACGGGGTGTTCGTCGAGCAGACCTCCTCCGCCGTGGGCGCCGCACTGGTCCTGACGAACGGGACGCCCAACCCCCGGCGGATCCAGTTCGCGACGCTGGAGTCCGACGGCTTCGAGCTGGTGACCAGCCCGGGGTCGCCGCTGGTCCTGGCCGCCGGCGCCAGCATCAGCGTGTTCCTGACGATCCGCGTCGACGGCTGCGACAGCGTCGGGCGCCTCACGAACTGGGCCGAGGGCGCGAGCATGCAGGTCAGCTCACCGGAGAGCGACGCCTCCTCCGATCAGACGGCGCCCGACTCGTACTCCCTGCGCGAGGTGGTCCTGGCACCGCTGGGCGCCGCCGTCGAGAAGGCCTGCCACTGAAACGATTCCGTCACCTCGACGGCAGCTTGCCGGCCAGGACGGCATCGGCCACCAGTCCGCCTTCGCGAGCTCCCAGCACGACCGCGCGGGCCCAGTACCGCAACCAGGTCGCCATCCCCTCGGGCGTACCGGAGACGTACGCCGCGGCCGCGCCGACGTACTGAGCCCGCTCCGCCTGCGGCCAGACCGACCTCCGGCACGGCGACCCCGGTCGGGTCCAGACCACCGTCGACGACCAGGGCCCGCGAGACGGCCCGGGCGACCAGACCATTGCCGGAGGTAAAGGGTCTTAGGGCCAGGATCTCCCCGTGGACGACCGCGGCCAGGACGAGGCCGGGCACCGGGCCCGGTGCGAGCAGCAGCGCGGTCAGCTGCTCCAGGCGGTGGTCGAGCTCCGGCCCGGAGGCCGCCGGCCCGAGGTCGAGCAGCTCGCGCGGGGCGTCGGCCCCGGCGCGGGGCCGGCCGACACCGGACCCCTCGTCGGCCGCGGGACTCGCCGCCGCGGCGAGCTGCAGGCGGGCCAGGGCCTGGGCGGGAGCCCGGGTCAGCAGCGCGCCGATCTCCCCGGCGGCCGCGGTGACGCGCAGGGCCCGGACGACGACCTCGTCCACCGGGTCCGCCCGGCTCGGGAGCTCAGCGCCCGTCGGCTCGGCGGACGCCGCCACCAGCCCGCGCACCCGGTCCAGCGGGATGTCCGCGCCGTCGAGGGCGGCGCTGGCGCGGGCCGCGCGCACGACGGACTCGGCCCGGGCCGGTGCGGTGGAGCGGCGCAGCGCGGGGTGCCAGCGCAGCTCGGTGCAGGCCTGGCGGGCCTCGTCCACCGCCTCCGCGACACCGGGCAGGTCGACCAGGGGCGCCAGCGGGTGAGCCGAGACCGGGCCGGGGACGGCCGCCGTCACGAGCGGTCAGCCGTCCAGGCCGAGGCCGCCGACCACATGCAGCTCCTGGCTGGTGAACTCGCCCGTGAGCCGGGGCATCGTCTCGGCGATCGCGGCCCGGACCTCCGGCAGCCGCAGCGACGCGTCGTGCGCCTCGGCGGAGTCCCAGACCTCGGTGACCCAGATCCGGTCCGGGTCGTCGTCGCCGACGCTGACCAGGTAGAGGCGGCAGCCGTGCGCCCGGAGCGCGGTGGAGCCCGCCACCAACGCGCTCACCACCTCGTCGCGCTCACCGGGCTGGGTCCGCATGCTTCCGAGATAGCCGTAGGACATGCCGCCGAGCGTAACTACCCTCCGAGCATGACCCCGCAGGCGACCGTCGACCGGGCCGGGCCCACGTGACCGGGCACCGATGAGCCGGCCCCGGTTCGTCCGCCGCCGGCTCGCGCCGCTGTCGGACGACGCGACGTTCCGCACCCTGCACACCGCCTCCTCCGCCGCCCGCGACCTCCGCGAGGGGCTCACCGCGCACGGGTCGCAGCGGGCGGCCCGGCATCTGCGGCAGCTGCTCGGCACCGCGGCGGTGGCCGTCGTGGACACCGACCGCACGCTGGCCTGGGAGGGGGCCGGGGACCACCACGCGGCCCAGGCCGTCGCTCACGCCGAGCAGGCGCTGCGTACCGGACGGACGACCGTGCTGCGACGAGATGCGTTGCGCTGCAGCGATCCCGAGTGCCCGATCAGCTGCGCCGTGATCGCCCCGCTGGTCACCGACGGGGCGGTGGTCGGTGCCCTCGCGGCGTACGTCCCCGACGCTCCGTCGGCCGCACTGGTGCGCGCCGCCGAGGAGACGGCGGCCTGGGTCTCCGGACAGGTGGAGCTGGCCGAGCTGGCCCAGGCCCGGACCCGCACGGTCGAGGCCGAGCTGCGCGCGCTGAGGGCGCAGATCAGCCCGCACTTCGTCTACAACTCCCTGGCGGCGATCGCCTCGTTCGTCCGCACCGACCCCGAGCGGGCCCGGGACCTCCTCCTGGAGTTCGCCGACTTCACCCGCTACGCCTTCCGGGCGGGCGGGGAGTTCACGACGCTGGCGGCGGAGCTGCGCAACGTGGAGCGGTACCTGGCGCTGGAGCAGGCCCGGTTCGGCGACCGGCTGGTGGTGTCACTGCTCGTCGCGCCCGAGGTGCTGCCCGTCGCGGTGCCCTTCCTCGCCATCCAGCCGCTGGTGGAGAACGCCGTCCGGCACGGGCTGGAGGGCGTCGGCACGCCGGGCCAGATCACGATCACCGCCACCGACGAGGGCACCGAGGCCGGGATCTCGGTGGAGGACAACGGGTCCGGCTCCGACCCCGAGGTGATCCGGCGCGCGCTCTCCGGTGCCCCCGACGCCTCGGACAGCGTGGGGCTGGCCAACGTCGACGCCCGGCTGCGCCAGGTGTTCGGCGACGACCACGGGCTCGTGGTGGAGACCGCCGTGGGAGCGGGCACCAAGGTCAGCTTCCGCGTGCCCAAGTACGCCGCCGGCGTCCACGCGTCGTAGCCGCCTTTGCGCGTCACCCGGCCGGGCCGGGCGCAGCGCCGTACAGTTCGGCTGTGCCGGCAGCTGCCCCGGACCGACCCATGCTGCGCGCTCTCGTCGTGGACGACGAGGCCCACGCGCGGTCCGAGCTCGCCTTCCTGCTGCGCAACGACGACCGCATCGGCGACGTGCACGTCGCCAGCACCGGCGCCGAGGCGCTGCGGACGCTCGCCCAGCACACCGTCGACGTGGTCTTCTGCGACATCAAGATGCCCGGCATGGACGGGCTCGACCTGGGCCGGGTGCTCACCCAGTTCGCCCACCCGCCCAAGGTCGTCTTCGTCACGGCCTACGACGAGCACGCGGTCGACGCGTTCGAGCTGCGCGCCACGGACTACGTGATGAAGCCGGTGCGCTCCGGCCGCCTGGCCGAGGCCATCCGGCGGGTCGCCGACGACGGCCCGGCGGGCGACGCGACGGCCCGGCCGGACGACGAGACGATCCCCGTCGAGCTCGGCGGCGTCACCCGCTTCGTCCGCCGCTCGGACGTGCTCTACGTCGAGGCGCAGGGCGACTACGCACGGCTGCACACGCGCGAGGCGGCCCACCTGCTGCGGGTGCCGCTCACCACCCTCGAGGAGCGCTGGGCGGCGGCCGGCTTCGTCCGGGTCCACCGGTCGCACGCTGGTCGCGCTGCGGCACGTCGACGAGGTGCGGTCCGAGGACGGCCACTACAGCGTTCGGGTGGCCGGCCGGTACCTGCCGGTCAGCCGCCGGCACGGACGCGACCTGCGCGAGCGGCTGCTCCGGCCGGGACACGACGAGTTCGAGACGTGAACGAGCCTGTCCCGCAACGGGTTCGGGTCACCAGCCCCCGCATGGGCGCGCCGCGCCGTACGGCGACCCGGCCGATCGCGCGGGAGATCGGCGAGCAGACCGAGCTGGGCGAGCTCTACCTCAACGCCCTGGTCCGCGCCCAGCGGCGGCTGGCCGTCACGGTCTGCGCCATCGCCGCCGTGGTGCTGGGCGGCCTGCCCCTGCTGTTCGCCCTCGTCCCGGCCACCGGGACGCTTCGACGTCCTCGGCGTGCCGCTGCCCTGGCTGCTGCTCGGGGTGCTCGCCTACCCGTTCATGATCGTCCTGGCCTGGCGGGCGGTCGTCGGCGCCGAGCGCAACGAGCACGACTTCGCCGAGCTCGTGCAGCACCTCTGAGCCGTGGACTCCCTCGCCACGCTCGCCGTCGCCGTCGTCGGCGTCGTCACGCTGGTGGTCGGCGGCCTCAGCCTCCGGCTCTCCCGCACGACCGACGACTTCTACGTCGCCTCGCGCACCGTCACGCCGCTGTGGAACGCCTCCGCGATCGGCGGGGAGTACCTGTCGGCCGCCTCGTACCTCGGGATCGCCGGTCTGATCCTCGCCTACGGCGTCGACATGCTCTGGTACCCGATCGGCTACACCGCGGGCTACCTCGCGCTGCTCGTCCTCGTCGCCGCGCCTCTGCGCCGCTCGGGGGCGTACACGCTGCCGGACTTCGCCGAGGACCGGCTGCGCTCGCAGGCCGTCCGGCGGGCGTCGAGCGTCCTGGTCGTGCTGATCGGCTGGCTCTACCTGGTGCCGCAGCTGCAGGGCGCCGGCCTGACGCTGCTGACGAGCACCGGCGCCCCGGGCTGGGCCGGCGGCCTGGTCGTGTGCGGCGTCGTGCTGGTGACCGTGCTGTTCGGCGGCATGCGCTCGATCACCTTCGCGCAGGCCTTCCAGTTCTGGCTGAAGCTCACCGCGCTGCTCGTGCCGGTGGCCTTCCTGCTGATCGCCTGGCACGGCGACGGCAGCCCCCGCACCGCCGAGCGGCGAGCCGGCGACCGCCCACGCCACCACGACGGTCCGGCTCGACGACGGCGTCGACGTCGACGTGCCGCGGGCGACGACGTACCGGATCCGGGGCGAGGTGGACGGCCGGCCGGTGGACGGACCGACCGCGCTGGCCACCGGTCCGCACCGGCTGGGCGTCCGGGACGTCGGTCACGCTGCGGCCCGGGGACGCCGTGCCGGTCGTGACCGGCCTGCCCGTCACCACCACGCGCGGCTGGGCCACTCCGCTGCACGCCGGGCAGGACCACCCGCTGTTCGCGACGTACTCGCTCGTCCTGGCGACGTTCCTCGGCACGATGGGCCTGCCGCACGTGCTCGTCCGCTTCTACACCAACCCGGACGGGCGGCGGACCCGGCGGACGGCCCTGGCCGTCGTCGCCCTGCTCTCGGTCTTCTACCTGCTGCCCACGGTGTACGGCGCGCTCGGGCGCCTGTACGCCCCGGACGTGCTGCTGACCGGGAACACCGACGCCACGGTTCTGCTGCTGCCCGAGCGCCTGGTGGGAGGAGCAACCGGTCACGCCCTCGCCGCGCTGGTGACGGCCGGTGCGTTCGCCGCCTTCCTGTCGACGTCGTCCGGCCTCACGATCTCGGTGGCCGGCGTCCTGGCCCAGGACGTGCTGCCCTCCCGCCGCCTGCCGGTCCGGTCGTTCCGGTTCGGCTGCGCCGCAGCCATTCTCGTGCCGTACCTGCTCTCACTGGGCACCCAGCGGATCAGCGTGGCGGCCGCGGTCGGCCTCGCGTTCGGCGTCGCCGCCTCGTCCTTCTGCCCGCTGCTCGTCCTCGGCATCTGGTGGCGCGGCCTGACCGATGTCGGAGCGCTGGCCGGCCTCATCGTCGGTGGCGGCCTGGCGAGCGCGGCCGTCATCACCACGGCCGTGGCCGGTCCCCAGCCGGGCTGGGCCGGCGCCGTGCTGGCCCAGCCCGCGGCACTCACCGTGCCGGTCGCCTTCGCGGTGATGGTGGGCGGCTCGTTGGTCTCCCGGCACCGGGTCCCGGCCGGCGTGGCCCGCACGATGGTCCGCCTGCACGCGCCGGAGGTGCTGCTCGCGGGCGACGAGCCGCGCGACCGCTCGTCGCGGCACACCGACCGCTCGTCGCGGGCGGCGGCGCCGTCCGGCGACGGGATCGACCCGGTGGACGCAGCCCCGGCGCGCTGACCTCCCGGCCGCCGCGGCCCCGCTCCTAACGTGCGCGACAGGACCTCTGACCGGGCCCACCGGTCAGCCTGCACAAAGGAGTGCACGTGACAACGACCGACACCGGCTACACCTCGCCCACCCCGGCCACTCCGGCGTTCGGCCTCGGGTTCGCCGACCCGGCCGGCCTCGGGCTCACCGCGTTCGCCGCGACCACCTTCTTCCTCAGCGCCGTCAACGCCGGCTGGATCAAGGCCGACGCCGTCCGGCGTCGTCCTCGGCCTGGCCCTCTTCTACGGCGGCGCGGCCCAGCTGCTCGCCGGCATGTGGGAGTTCGCCAAGGGCAACACCTTCGGCGCTGTGGCGTTCTCGTCGTACGGCGCGTTCTGGCTGTCCTTCTGGTACCTCCAGGCCCACACCGACCTGTCCAAGGCCGCCCCCAAGCACGTCGAGCACGCGATCGGCCTCTACCTGCTGATCTGGGCCATCATCACGGCCTACCTGATCGATCGCGGCGTTCCGGGTCAACGCCGTCGTGCTCGTCGTCTTCGTGCTGCTGACCCTCACCTTCCTCGTCGCTCGGGCTCGGCGAGTGGACCGGCAAGGCGCCCGGACGTCGGCCTGTCCAAGGTCGGCGGCTACCTCGGCCTGCTGACCGCGATCGCCGCGTGGTACGGCTCGTTCGCCATCGTCACCAACTTCACCTTCAAGCGGGTCGTCCTGCCGGTCGGGCCCCGCGCTTGAAGCACCGGGCTCCCACCCTGGTGGAGTGACGCTCGACAACCGCTGGCGCCTGCGAGGAGCGAACGTGACCGAGTCTGCCCTGGAGAACCTGTCCCAGCGAGGAGCGGCGGTTCGAGCCGCCGGCGGATCTCGCCGCGAACGCCAACGTCAAGGCGGAGGCCTACGACCGGGCCGACGCCGACCGGCTGGCGCTTCTGGGCCGAGCAGGCCGAGCGGCTGACCTGGGCCACGAAGTGGGACGAGGTGCTCGACTGGTCCGACCCGCCGTTCGCCAAGTGGTTCGTCGGCGGCAAGCTCAACGCGGCGTACAACTGCCTCGACCGGCACGTCGAGGCCGGCCGCGGCGACAAGGTCGCCTACCACTTCGAGGGCGAGCCCGGGCGACACCCGGACGATCACGTACGCCGAGCTGCACCGCGAGGTCTGCCAGGCCGCGAACGCGCTGACCGACCTGGGGGTCAAGGCCGGCGACCGGGTCGCGATCTACATGCCGATGATCCCCGAGACGGTCATGGCGATGCTGGCCTGCGCCCGGATCGGGGCGCCGCACACCGTGGTCTTCGGCGGCTTCTCGGCCGACGCGCTCAAGGGCCGGATCCAGGACTGCGACGCCCGGGTCGTGATCACCGCCGACGGCGGCTACCGCAAGGGCGCCGCCGCCGCGCTCAAGCCGGCGGTCGACGCGGCGCTCGAGGACTGCCCCGACGTCCGCAACGTCCTGGTCGTCCGGCGGACCGGCCAGGACGTCGCCTGGCACGACGGCCGCGACGTGTGGTGGCACGACGTCGTCGACACCGCGAGCCCGGAGCACGAGGCGCAGCCGTTCGACGCCGAGCACCCGCTCTACGTCATGTACACCTCGGGCACGACCGGCAAGCCGAAGGGGATCCTGCACACCACCGGCGGCTACCTGACGGGCTGCTCGTACACCCACTGGGCGGTCTTCGACATCAAGCCGGAGACCGACGTCTGCTGGACCGCGGCCGACATCGGCTGGGTCACCGGCCACAGCTACATCGTCTACGGCCCGCTGGCCAACGGCGTGACGTCGGTGATGTACGAGGGCACGCCGGACACCCCGCACCAGGGCCGCTGGTGGGAGATCATCCAGAAGTACAAGGTCACGATCCTCTACTGCGCGCCGACCGCGATCCGGACGTTCATGAAGTGGGGCGCGCAGATCCCGGACAAGTTCGACCTGTCGTCGCTGCGGCTGATCGGCACCGTGGGGGAGCCGATCAACCCCGAGGCCTACATCTGGTACCGCAAGACGATCGGCGGCGGCCGCTGCCCGGTCGTGGACACCTGGTGGCAGACCGAGACCGGCTCGATCATGATCAGCCCGCTGCCCGGCGTGACGGCCGGCAAGCCCGGCGCGGCGATGACCCCGCTGCCCGGCGTCTCGGCCGACGTGGTCGACGACGCAGGGCAACCCGGTGCCCGACGGCTCGGGCGGCTACCTGGTGCTCACCGAGCCGTGGCCGTCGATGCTGCGCACGCTCTGGGGCGACGACGAGCGGTTCAAGGAGACCTACTGGTCCCGCTTCCCGGGCCGGTACTTCGCCGGCGACGGCGCCAAGAAGGACGACGACGGCGACCTCTGGCTGCTCGGCCGGGTCGACGACGTGATGAACGTCAGCGGCCACCGGCTGTCCACGACCGAGATCGAGTCGGCGCTGGTCTCCCACCCGAAGGTCGCCGAGGCGGCGGTCGTCGGCGCGGCCGACGACATGACCGGACAGGCGATCTGCGCGTTCGTCATCCTGCGCAGCGAGGCCGGGGACGGCGGGCCGGACGTCGTCAAGGAGCTGCGCGACCACGTGGCCAAGGAGATCGGCCCGATCGCGCGACCGCGCCAGATCATGATCGTGGCCGAGCTGCCGAAGACCCGCTCCGGCAAGATCATGCGGCGCCTGCTCAAGGACGTGGCCGAGCACCGCGAGGTCGGCGACGTCACGACGCTGGCCGACTCGACCGTCATGGACCTGATCAAGGAGGGTCTGTCCAGCGGGGCGTCGGAGGACTGAGCGCAGGACCGACCCGAACCGCTTGCCCCAGCCGCCCGGGGGACGCAGGCTGGAAGCATGCCCGGCACTCCGGAGGTGCTGACCTGGTCGGCGCGCACCCCCGACCCGGCGGGCGACGCGGACGCGGGAGCCCCGGCGTGGGTCGATCTCGGTGAGCTGGGGGCGGTCGACGGCTCGGACGTCGGCGCGCTCGAGCCCCCCGTACGCCGGCTTCCGCGCGCCCTGCTGTGGACCGCCGGCCTGCTCGCGGTGGGCGGCCTGGCCTTCGCCGCGGTCCGCTCGCCGGGCGGTGCGGACGGTGGACCGGCGACCACGAACGGCACGTCCACCAGCGACCTGGGCGGCGTCGAGCCCGATTTCACCGTCCCGCCGCTGCCCGGTCGGTTGGACCTCCCGGCCCAGATCGCCCTGCAGGCGAGCAGCACGGCTGCCCTGGAGGACACCGTCCAGCCCGGCGGTCGCCGGGGCGACTGCCCGGCCGTGCGGAGGGGCCACGCCGACCCGGTGAACGCCGCCATGCGGGCCGTCCACGCGGTCCTCCCCGGCTTCCGGCTGCTCGACAGCGCCCGGACCAGCGACGGCTTCGGCGGTATCTGCCTCGTCCAGCTCCGGGCCCGCGACTCCCACGGCACGGTGCTGGTGATGAACGTCGTGCCGCCGAGCGTCCGGCCCGATGGTCCGGCCCAGGACGTGCAGAGCCTGGAGTCGCAGCGACAGGGCGGCTCGCTGGTCCGCACCGTCTCGGACAGCACGGCAACCGGATGGCGGGTGGACGTCGGCGTGGTGGGCGAGCAGCCGACCCTCCCGGACCTCGGCCGGCTCGGCACCCTGGCCGGCCGGCGCGACCTCGAGTGGTGAGCGCTCGGCCGCTCCGCGTCGGGTGGTGAGGGCAGCGGTCGCGGTGGCTAGGCTCACCCGGTGCCCGACATCGCCGCCGAGACCGCCGAGCTGCTCGAGAAGGGCTTCACCGGCGGGTTGGGGCTGCAGGTCGAGGAGGCCACCGGCGACCGGATGACCGTCCGCTGGACGGTCCAGCCCACCCAGTGGCAGCCGTACGGCATCACCCACGGCGGCGTCTACTGCACGGTCGTCGAGACCGTGGCCAGCCTCGGCGCCGCCCTCTGGCTCGGCGACCAGGGGCAGGTCGTCGGCGTCTCGAACCACACCGACTTCCTGCGCGCCGTGCGCGAGGGGGAGCTGCTCGCGACCGGCACACCGATCCACCGCGGCCGTTCCCAGCAGCTGTGGCTGGTGGAGGTCCACGACGAGCGCGAGCGGCTCGTGGCGCGCGGACAGGTCCGCCTGCAGAACCTCCGGTCGTCCGACCAGCTCGCCCGCAGCTAGGGCCCTCGGGCCGCCATGGAGCAGGCGCACAGCTTCGGCCTCGTCATCGGGGCCGCGGGGCTGGTCCTGGTCGCGGCGATCCTGAGCAACCGGGTCAGCACGGTGCTGCGCGTCCCGGCGCCGGCCATCTTCCTGGTCGCCGCCGCCGTCGCCTCCGAGATCTTCCCGTCCCTGCGCTCGATGTCGATCGTCACGGTGCAACAGATCGTCACCGTGGCCCTGGTCGTCATCCTGTTCGACGGTGGGATGCACATCGGGTGGCGCCGGTTCAGCGCCAACGCCGCGGCCATCACCTGGCTGGGGGTGGCCGGCACGGCGGTGACCACCGGCGCGCTCGGGCTGCTCGCTCACTGGGTGTTCGGGCTCGGCTGGCGCGATGCGTTCCTCGTCGGGACCGCCCTGGCTCCGACGGACCCGGTCGTGGTCTTCTCCGTACTGAGCGGTCGCCAGGTCCAGGGGCGCAGCGGCGTCCTGCTCGAGGGCGAGTCGGGGGCCAACGACCCGGTCGGCATCGCCCTGATGACCGCGCTGCTGACCACGACGGGTAGCGGTGGCCTCGGGGCCGTCGGCCACGGCGTCCTGGAGTTCGCCCTCCAGATGGTCGTCGGTGGCCTGGTCGGATACCTCGGCGGCAAGGGACTTCTCTGGGCCATCCGGCGCACCGACCTGCCGTCCGCGCCGCTGTACTCGCTGCGTGCCCTCGCTGGCGCGGCCGTGCTGTTCGGTGCCGCGACGCTGGCCCACGGCTCCGGGTTCCTCGCCGTGTTCGTCGCCGGGATCCTGATCGGCGACGAGCGCGCGCCGTACAAGGCGGACCTCGAGCGCTTCCACGCCACGCTGGCCAGCCTGGGCGAGATCACGGCGTTCGTGGTGCTGGGCCTGACCGTGCGGCTGGGCACGCTCGGCCACGAGCACGCCTGGCTGATCGGGCTCGGCCTCGCCGTCCTGCTCGCCCTCGTGGTGCGGCCGCTGCTGGTCGGCCTGACCCTGCTCCCGGTGTCGCTGGGCCGCTCGGAGCGGGTGTTCGTGCTCTGGTCCGGGCTCAAGGGGGCCGTGCCCCTGCTGCTCGCGACGTTCATCCTCCAGGACCTGCAGGACCACGGTCACGGCCGCACCGGCCTGCAGCTGTACGACATCGTGATCGTCGTCGTGGTGTTCTCGGTGGTCGTGCAGGGCGGCCTGGTCCCGACGGTGGCCCGCCGGGTCGGCCTCGAGCTGCGCGCGGTGGACCAGACGCCGTGGACGGCCGGGGTCCGGCTGAGCGACCAGCCGACCGGCCTGCGGCACTACGTGGTGGCGGCCGGCTCGGCCGCGGAGGGCACGACGGTCGAGGAGCTGCCGCTCGGACCGGACGCCTGGGTGAGCTTCGTCGTCCGCGCGGGCAGCCTGGTCCAGGTGCACGGCCGGACCCGCCTGCTGGCCGGCGACGACGTGGCCCTGCTGTGCGAGAGCGGGCAGGTCCGCGAGCTCGACTCGCTGTTCGGCACGGCGGCCCGGGGCGACGTTCACTAGGCTCCTGCGCATGTCGACACCCAGCCCCGAGCCCGCGGGGCCGTCCACCGGCCCGGCGCCGGGGGTCGGCCGTCCGGTCGGCGCACCGGAGCGGCCCGGCGGCGAGCGCACGCTGGGTCAGCTCGTCGCCGACGCCAGCCGCGACCTGTCCTCGATCGTCCGGGCCGAGATCGCCCTCGGCAAGGCCGAGGTCAAGCGGGACGTGGTGGCCGGCGTGGCCGGCGCCGCGATGTTCGTCGTGGCGGGGGTCTTCGCGTTCCTGGCCCTCATCCTGCTGCTGATCGCCGCGGCGTACGGGCTGGTCGCGGCCGGCTTCGCCCGCTGGCTGGCGTTCCTGGTCGTCGGCGGCGCCCTCCTGCTGCTCGGCGTGGTGCTCGCCCTGATCGGGAAGTCGCGGCTGGGCCGGATCGCGCCGCCGGAGCGGACGATCCGCTCGACGAAGAAGACGGTGGACACGCTGAAGCGGGCCCGCTCCACCGACGCCTGACCGCGCGGCCCGACCCGCGTGCGCAAGTCCGCCCTCGACGCGACGTACGTCCTGATCGAGGGGCCGTGGCAGCACCGGTTCGTCTCGGCCGGTGGCAGCCGGTTCCACGTCGCCGAGCTGGGCGAAGGTCCGCTCGTCGTCCTCCTGCACGGGTTCCCGCAGTTCTGGTGGGCCTGGCGCCATCAGCTGGTGAGCCTGGCCGCGGCGGGGTACCGGGCCGTGGCCATGGACCTGCGGGGGTACGGCGCGTCGGACAAGACGCCGCACGGCTACGACACGATCACCTCGGCGGCCGACGTCGCCAACGTCGTGCGGTCGCTGGGCGAGAAGGAGGCCACCGTCGTCGGGCACGACTGGGGCGCCTGGGTCGCCTGGTCGATGCCGGGGCTCGAGCCGAGGGTCACCCGGGCCGTGGCCACCCTCTCGATGCCGCACCCGGCCCGGATGCGGGCCGCGGTGCTGCGCTCGTCCGCGCAGCGCCGGACCCTGCGCTGGCTCGGACCCCAGCAGGTGCCGTTCTGGCCCGAGCGCTACCTGACCGACCCGGCGTACCTGCGCCGGTTGCTGGCCGCCTGGGCCGGCCCGGGATGGCCCGGGGCCGAGGAGGCGGAGCGGTACGCCACGGCCATGGCCATCCCGTTCGTGGCCCACTCGGCCACCGAGTACTACCGGTGGCTGGTCCGGTCCCAGCCGCGGCGTGACGGCCGCCGGTTCCGGGCCGGGATCACCGCGGCGATCGACGTGCCGGTGCTGCAGCTGCACGGCGCCCAGGACGGGCTCGTCCTCCCGGCCTCGGCGGCCGGGAGCGAGCGGCACGTCGCCGCGGCGTACCGCTTCGAGCTGCTGGCCGGCGCCGGCCACTTCCTGCCCGAGGAACGGCCGGGGCCGGTGAGCGACCTGCTGGTGGAGTGGCTGCGCGCCCTCCCCTGAGCGGGAAGGGCGCGCAGCGACCGCACAGACCCGAGGCCGATCGGTCAGGCCATGGCCTCGGCCAGCGAGCTGGTCTCGATCGCCTCGTCCACCTCGGCCTCGGCCGGCCGGCGGGGCGAGCCGCCGCGCAGGGTGGTCGCCGCCACGATCACGGTGACCGCGAGGAACACCGCCGCCGCCAGCACGGCGCGGTCGGCGCCGGCCACGAACGCGTGCTGCGCCCGCTCGGCCGCCGTCGCGCCCGGGAGCGCGTCGTGCGCCGCGGACCGGCTGCCCGCGCCGAAGACCGTCACCAGCACGGCCAGCCCGAGCGAGCCGCCGACCTGCTGCATGACGTTCACCAGGCCGGAGGCCGCGCCGGCGTCCGCCGGGCCGACACCGGACAGCGCGGCCGCGGTGAGCGGAACGAACGCCGTGCCGTTGCCGAGGCCGAACAGCAGCAGCGGACCCAGCAGGGCGAGGTAGCCGCTGCTGGCCGACAGCGTCGACAGCCACAGCAGCGCGAGCGTCGAGACGCTGATGCCGGCGACCACCAGGGTCCGCGTGCCGAACCGGGCGGTCAGCACCCGCGCACTGAACTGCGAGGAGCTGAAGACCATCACGGTCAGCGGCAGGAAGGCCAGGCCGGCCTTGAGCGGGGAGTAGCCGAGGACGTTCTGCAGGAACTGCGTGAGGAAGAAGAACATCCCCATCATCCCGGCGACCAGCAGCAGCCGGGCGACGTACGACGCCGAGCGGCTGCGGTCGGCGAACAGCCGCAGCGGGGTGATCGGCGAGGACGCCCGGAGCTCGACCAGCACGAACGCCGCGAGCAGGACGACACCGGCCGCGAAGGCGACCACGGTCTCGGTCTCGCGCCAGCCGTTCGTGGCGGCGTGGACGAACCCGTAGACGAGAGCGGCCATGCCCAGCGTCGAGGTCAGCGCGCCCGCCGATGTCGAACTTGCCGGTACGCCGCTCGGTCTCCGGCAGCACCCGCAGGGACAGCGCGGTCACGACCACGCCGATCGGCACGTTGACGAACAGCACCCAGCGCCAGGAGACGAACTCGGTGAGGATGCCGCCCGCGATCAGGCCGACGGCGGCGCCGCCGATCGAGACGGCGGTGTAGAGGCCGAGGGCGCGGGTCCGCTCGCGCCCGTCCCGGAACATGGTCATGAGCAGCGCGAGGGCGGACGGCGAGGCGAGCGCGCCGCCGATGCCCTGGGCCGCGCGGGCGCCGAGCAGCAGGCCCGGCGTGGTGGCGAAGCCGCCGGCGAGCGAGGCGAGGGTGAACAGCACCAGGCCGGCCACGAACGTACGGCGCCGGCCGAGCAGGTCACCGGCGCGGGCGCCGAGCAGCAGCAGGCCGCCGAAGGTCAGCGTGTAGGCGTTGACCACCCAGGACAGCCCGCTGGGGCTGAAGCCCAGGGCGGTCTTGATGTCCGGGAGCGCGATGTTCACGATCGTCGCGTCGAGGACCACCATGAGCTGGCTGGTCAGGATCAGGGCCAGGACGAGCCCGGGGTTGCCGGGCCGGCAGTCCTCGCCGTACTGCGGAGGGAGCAGACAGACACAAGAAGCTCCAGCAGGAGGTATCGTGGTGGGGAAACGGATGGCCCCTCCGGAACTATACGGAGTCTCCCTCCGTTTTAGCAAGTGCTACGTCTGCAGGAGGTGTTCCCTGGAGGCCAACGGTGTCCACCATGCAGGGCGAGCGCCCCTTGCGGGCCGACGCCCAGCGCAACAGAGACAAGCTGCTCGGTGCGGCCTGTCGCGCGTTCGCCGAGCACGGCGTCGACGCCTCGCTCGAGGACATCGCCCGGCAGGCCGGGGTCGGCATCGGCACGCTGTACCGCCACTTCCCCAACCGCGACTGCCTGGTCGAGTCCGTCTACCGCCACCAGGTCGAGCTGCTGTGCGACAGCCGCGGAGAGCCTGGTCGCCAGCCGAGCGCCCGGACCGGGCACTGGAGCTGTGGATGGAGCGCTTCGTCGAGCACGTGGCCACCAAGCGCGGCATGGCGACCGCGCTGAAGGCGGTCGTCGGCAAGGACTCCGAGCTGTTCGCCTACTGCCACGGCCGGATCCGCGGCTGCCGTCGACATGCTGCTGGCCAACGCGGTCGCCTCGGGCGACATCCGCTCCGACGTCGAGGCCGCCGACCTGCTCAAGGCGCTCAGCGGCATCTGCCTGGTCAGCGACCAGCCGGGCTGGCAGGAGCAGGCCCGCCGCCTGGTCGGCCTGCTGCACGACGGCCTGCGCTACCGCGCCGCGGGCCCCGTCGCGCACACCGCCTGAGCGCTCAGCCCGCCGCGCAGCCCCCGGTCGAGACGGGACTGCTCGCGCCGGCCTGGGCCAGCACCGGCCGGGTCTCCTTCAGGGTCAGCGCGTAGCCGGTCCGCGGGTCGTCCAGCGAGGTCGCGAACACCACCCCGATGACGCGGCCCGACGGGTCGAGCAGCGGGCCGCCGGAGTTGCCCGGGCCGCACGGTCGTGTACAGCGAGTAGACCTGCCGGGCGATCCCCGGGCGGCCGTAGATGTCGTTGCCGGTCGCGGTCAGCACCTGGCGCACCCGCGCCGCCTCGAGGTCGTACGGCCCGTTCTCCGGGAACCCGGCCACCACGGCCGAGGCGCCGCGGTCGACGTCCGTGCCGAGCTTCAGCGCCGGCGCCCGCAGGCCCGGCACGTCGAGGATCGCCAGGTCGCGCTTGGAGTCGAAGACGACGACCTGGGCGTCGTAGGCCGGGCCGGTGCCGCCGCAGCCGGACCAGCTGGCTGCGCTCGCCGGCGACCACGTGCGCGTTGGTCACCACCCGGCCGGGAGCGACGACCCAGCCGCTGCCCTCCTGGGTCCGGCTGCAGGACCGGGCGACGCCGGTGATCTTCACCATCGAGCCCGCGGCCGCCCGGATCGCGGCCGACCTCACGACGCCGGCCGCCGGGGGGTCGATCGGCAGGATCCGCTCGGGCCCGAGCGAGTCGAAGACCTTCGGGAAGCCGCCCTGGTCGAGCAGGCTGCGGAAGCCGGAGAACAGCTGGCGGTCTGCGGCGGGACCACGTCGTCGAGGACCGCGATGACCTGGGATCGGCCGATCGCGCGCGACACCGGTCCCTCGACGCCGCGCACCGCGCCGGCGACGAACCAGGTGAGCAGGCTGATCGCCACCAGGCTGGCCACGGCGCCGAGCACCGAGTCCACGGCCTGCGCCGGCGCGAAGTGGACCAAGCCGCGCAGCCGGGCGCCGAGCGACCCGACCAGGCCTGCCCGGCGGAGGCGGCGAGCAGCACGCCGCCGACCAGCACCGCGCTGGTGCGCAAGGTGTTCGAGCCGCCCAGCCACTGCGAGAGCAGCGCGGGCAGCAGCCACATGGCGAGCGCGCCGCCACCGAGGAACCCCACGAGGGACAGGGCGCTGATCAGCAGTCCCTGGCGGAACCCGATGACGGTGTACCCGACGATGAGCAGCAGCAGCAGGACGTCGATCACGCGGTCCCCCGCTCGGGCACGACGGTGTCCGGCGAGACCAGCTGGGAGTCGTCGGCCGGGTCCACCATCGACGGCAGTGGCTCGAACCGGTTGCGGTCCCAGGGCTGTTCGAGGCCGGCCTCGGTCAGCACCCGGTCCAGCAGGCCGGCGGTGAAGCCCCAGACGAACAGTCCGCGCACCGAGAACCCGGCGCCGGAGTAGCCGCTCGGATGGCGGACCATGAACCGGTTCGCCGGGTCGAGCAGCTCCGACAGCGGCGCCCGGGCCACGCGCGCGACCTCACGGCGGTCGACCGGCCGCACCGCGCTGGGGCGCCGCCACCAGGCCAGCACCGGCGTCACCACGAAGCCGGAGGGCGGCAGGAACAGCTCCGGCATCGTGCCCAGCACCTCGACGCCGTCCGGCTCCAGCCCGGTCTCCTCCGCCGCCTCGCGCAGCGCCGCGGCCACCGACGAGGCGTCCTGCGGGTCGACCGCACCGCCCGGGAAGGCCACCTGTCCCGGATGGGAGCGCAAGGTGGTCGAGCGCTGGGTGAGCACGACGTCCACATCGCCGCCGAGCCCTCGCATGGGGCCGAACAGGATCAGCACCGCCGACCGGCGGCCACCCGCGGGAGGCGGCAGCCGGCGGGCCAGGGGCTCGTGCAGCTCCCCGGCCCGGCCGGCCAGCGCGACCAGCCAGCCGGGAGGGTCGGCCGACGTCATCCGGCGGCTTCCGTCGCCCGCTCGAACTTGAGCAGCTTGCGGGCCAGGACCGGGTCGGTCTCCCCCACGCCGTACGACGGGCACCAGGCCGCGACCGGGCAGGCACCGCAGGCCGGCCGGCGGGCGTGGCACGTGCGCCGCCCGTGGAAGATCACGACGTGCGACAGCATGGTCCAGTCGCGGCGGGGGAACAGCGCACCGACGTCGAGCTCGACCTTGACCGGGTCCTCCTCCGAGGTCCAGCCCATCCGGCGGGACAGGCGCCCGAAGTGCGTGTCGACGGTGATGCCGGGGATGCCGAAGGCGTTGCCCAGCACCACATTCGCGGTCTTGCGGCCGACCCCGGGCAGCGTGACCAGGTCCTCCAGCCGGCTCGGCACCTGGCCGTCGTAGCGCTCGAGCACGGCGCGGGCCAGCCCCTGGATGCTCGCGGTCTTGGCCCGGAAGAACCCGGTCGGCTGGATCAGCGCCTCGACCTCGGCCCGGTCGGCCGCGGCCAGCTCGGCCGGTCCCGGCCAGCGCGCGAACAGCGCGGGCGTCGTCAGGTTGACCCGGACGTCGGTGGTCTGGGCCGACAGCACCGTGGCGACCAGCAGCTCCCAGGGGGAGCGGAAGTCCAGCTCGCAGTGCGCGTACGGGTAGAGCTCGTGCAGCTCGCGGTACATCCTGCGAGCCCGCCGGGTCCGGGCGACCGGGGTCTCGTCGCGGCGCCCAGCGCCTGCCGCTGGCATGCGGCGGCCGAGGTGGGACGCCGGCGTCGCGGAGCTGCGTGGCACGCACAGGGTACGGGCGAGCCGACGCACGCGCGCGGCGGCCGGTGCGGCAGACTGCGCTGCGTGGACCATGACGTCGTTCGCTCCGCCCCGCTGTTCGCGGGCCTGGACGAGGAGGCGGCGACGTCCCTGCGCGCCTCGATGAGCCGCACCCACCTCGAGCGCGGCGACGAGCTGTTCGCCGAGGGCGACCCGGGCGAGACGCTCTACGTCATCACCGAGGGCAAGATCAAGCTCGGCCGCTCGAGCGTCGGACGGCCGGGAGAACCTGCTGGCGATCCTCGGGCCGGGCGAGATGTTCGGCGAGCTCAGCCTGTTCGACCCCGGCCCGCGCACGGCGACGGCGACCGCGGTGGCCGAGACCACGCTGCTCGGCATCGGCCACGACACCATGCAGGCCTGGCTGGTCGACCGGCCCGAGGTCGCCAAGCAGCTGCTGAAGGCCCTGGCCCAGCGGCTGCGGCGGACCAACGAGCACCTGGCCGACCTGGTCTTCTCCGACGTCCCCGGCCGGGTGGCCAAGGCGCTGCTCGACCTGTCCGCGCGGTTCGGCCGGTCCGACCGACGCCGGGTCCTCGTCGCCCACGACCTCACCCAGGAGGAGCTGGCCCAGCTCGTCGGCGCCTCCCGGGAGACCGTCAACAAGGCGCTGGCCGACTTCGCCTCGCGCGGCTGGCTGCGCCTGGAGGCCCGGGCCGTGCTGCTGCTCGACGTCGAGCGGCTGCAGCGCCGCGCCCGCTGAGCGGGCGCTAGCGGCTCTGCTGCTCGAGGTACTCCAGCTGGGCCCGCACGCTCAGCTCGGCGGACGGCCAGACCGCGCGGTCGACGTCGGCGTACACCGTCTCCACCACCTCGCGCGGCGACCGGGCTCCGGCCGCGACCGCCTCCCGGACCTGCTCCAGCCGCTCGCTGCGGTGCTCGAGGTACTCCTCGATCACCCGGCGGGCGTCGGCCAGCACCGGGCCGTGCCCGGGCAGGATGCTGGTCACCACACCCGTCTCGGTCAGGTCGAGCAGCCGGTCCAGCGACTCGAGGTAGGCCGCCAGCCGGCCGTCCGGGTAGGCCACGACGGTCGTCCCCCGCCCCAGCACCGTGTCGCCGGTCAGCACGGCGCCGTCGGCCGGCACGCAGGAACGACAGCGAGTCCGCCGTGTGGCCGGGAGTGGCGACGACCCGGACGACGAGGTCCCCGGCCCGCACGACGTCCCCCTCGCCCAGGCCCTCCGTCGCCCAGCCGGTACGCCGGGTCCAGGGCCCGCACGGGCACGCCCCCGGCCAGCTCGGCGAAGCGGGCCGCGCCCGCGCTGTGGTCCGCGGTGCCCGTGGGTGAGCAGCACCTCGCTCACCCGCGCCCCGCGGGCCCGTACGGCGTCCAGCACGCGGCCCAGGTGCCCCTCGTCCAGCGGCCCCGGGTCGACCACCACGGCCCGGTCCCCGCCGGGGGCGCCGAGCACCCAGGTGTTCGTCCCGTCGAGCGTCATCGGCCCGGGGTTCGGGGCCAGCACGCAGTACGCCGTGTCACCGGCCGCGCCGCCCAGCCAGGCGCCCGCGGCGCCGTCCGGACCGCTCACCCGGCCGACCCTTCCACCCGCGCCCCGGCCCAGGCGCCGTCCGGCCCGGGTCGCCCCCCGCCGCGGCCGTCGACGTCGACCGCCATGACCACGTCACCGCCCGCGCCGGGCTGCAGCCACGGCATCACCCGGCCCACCGTGCGGGCCGAGCCCATCACGCGGTCCAGCGGCGACCCGTCCTGACCGGTCGCGGTGCGGACCGCGGCCGCGACCTCCTGCAGGTTCACTGCGGTGGGCGGCATCATCGGCAGCCGGCCCTGCCGGTGGCCGGAGAGCACGTCCTCGACGGCCAGCCACTGCGTGCGGTCGGCCTCCTCGCCGACGTCGCGCGCCACCTGCCCCTCCGGCAGGCGGGCCAGGAAGAACCACGCATCGAAGCGCCGGGGCTCGAACACCGGTGTGGTCCAGTGCGCCCACGGGCGCAGCAGATCCGAGCGCAGCGCGAGCCCGCGCCGGACCAGCAGCTGCGACATGGCCAGGCTGCGGTCGAGCAGCGCCCGGCGGTCGCGCTCCCAGTCCTCTGCGCTGACGTCCGCGACGACGGAGTCGCTCGTCCGGCCCGGCGAGCAGCACGCCGCACTCCTCGAACAGCTCGCGGACCGCGGCACAGACCAGCGCCTCGGCCAGCTCGACCGGGCAGCCCAGCGCCGTGCCCCACTCCTGCGGCGACGGCCCCACCCACGGCACGCCGGGCTCGCTGTCCCGCGGGTCGACGCCGCCGCCGGGGAAGGCGTGCATGCCGGCGGCGAAGGCCATCGTCGTCCGGCGCCGCAGCATGAGCACCTCCACGGCGCTCGCGCGCTCCCGCAGCAGCAGCACCGTGGAAGCGGGGCGGGGCGTCACCGGCGGGGGGTGCCGCTCGTCCAGCCAGCCCTGCGCCTGCACCTGCGACCTGCCCCTCGGGGTCGAGGGGGAACTGATGCAGCGTCACGCGCTGATCGTAGGACCGCTCCGGAACGGCTGACGGCGCGCCCGGACCTGACCAGTCAGTCAGTAACCGGCACGAGGCATCAGCCGATCTGTCACTATCGGACTGGCGCGCGGCCCGACGGGCCCGCGCCTCAGGGGCGGCACAGGGGTGAACGCAGCAGGGGGCTCACAACAGCATGGTTTCGGCCGAGTACACAGCGGCCGAGCTCGCCGACGCGGGCGGGATCACGAAGCGCAACCTTCGTGCGTACCGCGAGCGCGGCTTGCTCGACCCACCACGAATGCACGGGCGCACGGGCTACTACGGACCGGCCCATCTCGCTCAGCTGAGGACGGTCCGCGCGCTGCTGGCGCGGGGCCTGACGCTCAGCGACATCACGGTGCTGCTGCGCGAGCGCGGCGGCCACGTGGCGCTCGACATCCTGCTCAGCGAGCCGCCGTCGCCCGCGACCGCGGGGGACGGGCGGACGGGGCGGCTGATGGCCTCCACGGTGCAGACGCTGACGCTGCAGCGGCCCGGGGCGGCCGAGCGCCTGGTCGACCTCGGCGTCCTGCACCGCGACCAGCAGGGGTTCCTGACCGGCGACTCGGCCCTGCTGGCGCGGTGCAACGCGATGCTGGCCGCGGGCAGCCGGGTCCGGGTCATCTCCGACGTGGCCGAGGCCGCGGGCGTCGGCGCGCAGATGGTCGCGACGTCGCTGCTGCAGATCGCGCAGGAGAACGGCGACAGCAACCCGCAGGTCTTCATCGAGCTGGCGACGTTCTCGTTCCGCGAGGCGCTCCGGCACCGCGTCCTGCTCGGCGAACGGGCTACCGCACCTCGACGATGATCTCGACCTCGACCGGTGCGTCGAGGGGAAGCACGGCCACACCCACGGCGCGACCGCGCATGGACGCCGGCGTCCCCGAACGCCGCCCCCAGCAGCTCGCTGGCGCCGTTGACGACGCCCGGCTGGCCGGTGAAGTCGGGCTGCGAGGCGACGAAGCCGACGACCTTGACGACGCGCACGACCCGGTCCAGGTCGCCGACCACCGACTTGACCGCCGCGACGGCGTTGAGGGCGCAGGTGCGGGCCAGGTCCTTGGCGTCGTCCGGGCTCGACGTCGCCGGCGCCCGTCCCGACCTTCCCGGTCGCGGCCAGCTGGCCGGACACCATGGGCAGCTGCCCCGACGTGTACACGAACGGGCCGCCCCGGACGGCCGGCACGTACGCCGCGACCGGAGCCGCGACCGCCGGCACGCTGAGCCCGAGCTCGGCCAGCCGGTCCTCGACCGCGCTCACGGCTTCGCCCGCTTCAGGTAGGCCACCAGGCCGTTGCCGTCCGGCCCGCTGACGACCTGGACCAGCTCCCAGCCGTCCGCTCCCCACTGGTCGAGGATCTGCTTGGTGGCGTGGACGATGAGGGGGACGGTGGCGTACTCCCACGCGGTGTTGTCCGGCATGGCGCGAGCGTAGCGCCGGCTGGCACGCTGGCTGCCGTGCCTCAGCCGCGCCGGCGCGACCCGGCCGAGATCCTCGACCGCCCGGCGCCGCCCCCCGACGCCGAGGTGCGCTACGGCGAGCGCCCCGACCAGGTGGCCGACCTCTGGCGGCCGGCCGACCCGACCGCCCCCACGACGCCGTTGGTGGTCTTGCTGCACGGCGGCTTCTGGCGCGCCGGCTACGACCGGACGCACGTCCGCCCGCTCGGCCAGGCGCTGGCCGCCGCCGGCTACCTCGTCGCCGCCCCCGAGTACCGCCGTACCGGCATGCCCGGCGGCGGCTGGCCCGGGACCGCCGACGACGTGCGAACCGCCCTCACCGTGCTGGCCGCCCCCACCTCACCCACCGTGCCGGCCGCCCCCGCCCGCCCGGTGCTGCTCCTCGGGCACAGTGCCGGCGGCCACCTCGCCCTCTGGGCCGCCTCGCAGGTGCCGGTACCGGGGCTGGCCGGCGTGGTGTCGCTGGCCGGGGTGTGCGACCTGCGCCGGGCGGCCCAGCTCGGCCTCGGCGCCTCCGGGGACCGCGGCGCCGTCCAGGCCTTCCTCGGTGGCGACCCCGACCAGGTGCCCGACCGGTACGCCGCGGCCGACCCGATGCTGCTCGACCCTCCGCCGGTGCCGGTCGAGCTGGTCCACGGCGAGCTGGACCGGATCGTGCCGCCCGACCTCAGCCGCCGGTACGCCCGGCACCACGCCCGGGCCTCGGTCAGTCGTCCACCTCAGCGAGCTGCCGGAGCATCGAGCACTTCGGCCTGATCGACCCGCTCGGCCCGGCCTGGCCGGCTGTCCTCGCCCGTCTCACCGCGCTCGCGCCATCCCCCGCCGCTGCCGCTGCTGCAGAAAGTTGATCGTTCAAACGGCCTGCGCCTCCCGCCACCTCGCTGCCGAGTGACTCTGCTCTGCTCCCCACGGGGGAGCAGAGCAGAGCGAGTCGGGCGGAACGTGCCCCGAGCAGCCGGCCGTGCACGGCACTGGTTTTCCACAGGCCCTGTCCACAGGGTCGCGGCTGGAGTCGAGGACTTGTCCACAGGCAGGACGGACCGGGGCGTCCGGCCAGGGACAGCGGGTGACCGGGTGCTCGGGCGCTCGCCGCGCTGAGCCCGGCGTCCCGCCGTTAGCCTTTCCGCATGCCCGCCGGTGATCGTGACTGGGACGGCGTGCGCCTCCACATCGTGACCGGCAAGGGCGGCACCGGCAAGACCACGGTCGCCGCGTCCCTCGCGCTGGCCCTGGCCAGCGAGGGGCGGCGGGTGCTGCTGGCCGAGGTCGAGGGGCGGCAGGGCATCGCCCAGCTGTTCGACGTCCCGCCGCTGCCGTACGTCGAGCGCAAGGTCGCGCTCGGGCGCGGCGGCGGCGAGGTGCTCGGGCTGGCCGTCGACGCCAAGGCCGCGCTGTGGGAGTACCTCCAGCTGTTCTACAAGCTCGGGCGGGCCGGCACGTGCTGGAGCGGTTCGGCGTCGTCGACTTCGCGACGACCGTCGCGCCTGGCCTGCGGGACGTGCTGATGACCGGCAAGGTCTACGAGGCGGTGCGGCGCAAGACCGGCGCCCGGTCCGGTGGCCGGGGCGCCACCAGCGACCAGCCGGTGTACGACGCGGTCGTCCTGGACGCGCCGCCGACCGGGCGGATCGTGCGCTTCCTCGACGTCAACTCCGAGGTGGCCGGGCTCGCCCGGGTCGGGCCGATCCGGAACCAGGCCGACTCGATCACCCGGCTGCTGCGCTCGCCCCAGACCGTCGTGCACCTCGTGACCCTGCTGGAGGAGATGCCGGTCCAGGAGACCCTCGACGCGCTCGAGGAGCTCGCCGAGCACCAGCTGCCGCTGGGCGGGATCGTGGTCAACGCCGTGCGCGAGCCGGTGCTGCGGGCCCGTGAGCTGACCGCCGCAGCCGCCGGGCGGCTGGACCGGTCGTCCGTCGCCGAGGGGCTGGCCGCGGCCGGACTGCCCGATCGGGAGTCGGTCGTGGACGGCCTGCTGGCCGAGGCCGCGGAGCACGGCGCCCGGGTCGCCCTGGAGAAGCGCGAGCTGACCCGCGTCCGGGCCGCCGGGCGGCCGGTCTACCAGCTGCCCGCCCTGACCGGCGGGATCGACCTCGGGGCGCTCTACGAGCTCGCGAACCAGCTGGCCGACCAGGGCATGTCATGAGCCCGACCCGTGCCGGATCGAACGTCGCTCTCGACCTCGACCGGGTGATCACCGACCCGGCCACCCGCATCGTCGTCTGCTGCGGCTCCGGCGGCGTGGGCAAGACGACGACCGCCGCCGCGCTGGCCCTGCGCGCGGCCGAGAAGGGGCGGGTCGCCGTCGTGCTGACCATCGACCCGGCCCGCCGCCTGGCCCAGTCCATGGGGCTGAACCAGCTGGACAACACCCCACGCGAGGTGAGGGGCGTCGACCGGGCGGGCGGCGGGCGGCTCGACGCGATGATGCTGGACATGAAGCGGACCTTCGACGAGATCGTCGAGGCCCACAGCACGCCGGACAAGGCGGCCCAGATCCTCGCCAACCCCTTCTACCAGGCGCTGTCCAGCTCGTTCGCGGGCACGCAGGAGTACATGGCGATGGAGAAGCTGGGGCAGCTGCAGGCCAGCGGGGACTGGGACCTGATCGTCGTCGACACCCCTCCGTCGCGCTCGGCGCTGGACTTCCTGGACGCGCCGCAGCGGCTGGGCTCGTTCCTGGACGGGCGGCTGATCAAGCTCCTGGCCGCGCCCGCGCGAGCCGGCGGCCGGGCGTACCTCAAGGTCGTGAGCGCGGGGGTCGGCGCGGTGACCGGCAGCGCTCACCAAGGTCCTGGGCGCGCAGGTGCTCACCGACGTGCAGCAGTTCGTGGCCGCCCTGGACACGATGTTCGGGGGGTTCCGCGAGCGCGCCGACGCGACGTACGAGCTGTTGAAGGCGCCGGGGACGTCGTTCGTGGTGGTCGCCGCACCGGAGCGGGACGCACTGCGGGAGGCGTCGTACTTCGTGGAGCGGCTGGCGCAGGAGCGGATGCCCCTCGCGGGGCTCGTCCTGAACCGGGTGCACGACGCCGGGCCGTCCACGCTGTCGGCCGAGCGCAGCCTCGCGGGCGCCGAGACGCTGGACGAGCTGGGTGGCCACGACCTGACCGCGCGGCTGCTGCGGCTGCACGCCCAGCGGGTCAGTCTGGCGACCCGGGAGCAGGATCTGGCGGCGCGGTTCGCCCGCGCGCACCCGGGGGTGCCGTCGGTGCGGGTGCGGGCCCGCGACGGCGACGTGCACGACCTCGAGGGGCTGCGCGCCGTCGGCAGCGACCTCGGGCGCTAGCTAGCCGGCGTTGGCGACGAGCTCAGCCGGGGCCGTCGTGGCCAGGCTGCGCTCGTGCTCGGCGCGGGCGGCCTCGAGCAGCCGGCGCCAGGACTTCACGTTCGGCCGGCGCTTGAGCAGGGCCCGGCGCTCGCGCTCGGTCATGCCACCCCAGACGCCGAACTCGACCTCGTTGTCCAGGGCGTCGGCCAGGCACTCGGTGCGCACGACGCAGGACATGCACACCTGCTTGGCCCGGTTCTGCTCCGCTCCCTGGACGAACAGCGCGTCCGGGTCAGCTGTCCGGCAAGCCCCCCGGCTCGCCCAGTCCGGACCGAATCCACTCACTCGTGCACCCTCGGGCGCACGCGTCTCAACAGACATGTCGTCTCTTCCTGAAAGCCAATATCCCCGTGGCTCGCGTCCGGCGCCTCATCACGCCGACGAACCGATCCCCCGATCACTGATGACGGTACGTATTCGTGCTGAACGCCGAAAGAGCCCGACCGGGCCATCTTGCCGACCATGAGTGACTAGTCAGTGACCCTGATACGCCGGTCGGGGGCATCGCGGCGCGCCTCGCGCTGAGCGCCGTCACCAGGATGGGCGGTTACCCTGGCCGCCATGAGCGCGGGAAACGGCCGTACCACCAACGTGGGCGGGGTGATCACCCTGCTGGCCGGGTTCCTGGCGACCAGCCTGGTCGCGGGCCTGCTCGGCGCCGGCCTGTTCATGCCGGCGGTCGGGGCCGTCGGCGCCACGGCGCGGGCCGGCGTGCACGCGTTCGACTCGCTGCCCGCGGAGCTCAAGCAGACGCCGCTCGCGCAGCAGTCCCGCATCCTGGCCGCCGACGGCAGCGTCATCGCCACGTTCTACGACGAGAACCGCATCGTCGTGCCGCTGACCCAGATCGCCCCCGTCATGCAGACGGCCATCGTGGCGATCGAGGACGACCGGTTCTACCAGCACGGCGGCATCGACCCGCACGGCATCGTGCGCGCCCTGGTCAACAACAGCCAGGGCGCCGGGACTCAGGGCGCCTCCACGCTGACCCAGCAGTTCGTCAAGCTCACGCTGGTCGAGAACTGCCTGGCCGACAACGACATCCAGTGTGCGCGCGCGGCGACCGACCGGTCGGGCACCAACGGGTACGCCCGCAAGCTGCAGGAGCTGAAGTACGCCGTCTCGCTCGAGAAGACGATGAGCAAGCAGCAGATCCTGCAGGGCTACCTCAACATCGCGTACTTCGGCTCGGGCACGTACGGCGTGCAGTCGGCCGCGCTGCACTACTTCGGGATCAGCGCCAGCAAGCTCAACCTGCAGCAGGCGGCCATGCTGGCGGGCCTGGTCCAGGCCCCGAGCACGTACGACCCCTACACGAACATGACGGCGGCCGTGGCCCGGCGCAACACGGTCATCGGCCGGATGCTCGCGCTGCACGACATCACCCAGAAGCAGCACGACGCCGCGATCGCGTCGAAGATCGTGCTGCACAAGGGGATCACCGGCAACGACTGCTCGGCGTCGCGCTACCCGTACTTCTGCGACTACGTGCGCCGCATCCTCAGCACGACGGACGGCATCGGGGCGGCCGCACTGCAGCGCGGGGGTCTCACCGTCCGAACGACCTTGCAGCCCAAGGCTCAGGACGCCGCGCAGAAGGCGATCGAGTTCGTCACGCCGAACAACAAGAACAAGGTCGGAGCCGCCGCCACGACGATCCAGCCCGGTAGCGGGAAGATCATCTCGATGGTCCAGGCCTCGCGCTGGCCGACGGCCGCCGTCGAGGCCGCCGCCAAGCGGGCCAAGAAGCACCTGGGCTGGGGCTACACGACGGTCAACTGGAACACCGACTACGCGTACGGCGGGTCCGGCGGCTTCCAGACCGGCTCGTCGTTCAAGCCGTACACGCTGGCCGCGGCGCTGAAGAGCGGCATGACGCTCAACAGCACGGTCGCGGCACCGCCCAGCCAGGCGACGATCAGCGGGTACCGCGACTGCAACGGCGACCCGGTCGGCACCCCGCCGGGTGAGTACAGCCCGCAGAACGACGAGGGCGGCGCGGTCGGCAACGTGAGCCTGTACAAGGCGACCGCGGCCTCGATCAACACGGCGTTCGCCAAGCTCGAGCAGCAGGTCACGATCTGCAAGGTCACCCAGATGGCCGACTCGCTGGGCGTGCACCAGGCCGGTTACCGCGGGACGACGACCAAGCTGCTGCAGATCCCCTCGATGACCCTGGGCACGAACCTGATCGCGCCGATGACGATGGCCGCGGCGTACGCGGCGTTCGCGGCCGACGGCAAGTTCTGCCAGCCGATCGCGATCACCTCGATCACGAGCGCGTCCGGCAAGAAGTACACGGCGCCGAGCGCGAACTGCGTGCAGGCCATCGACAAGGGTGTCGCCGAGGGCGTGACGTCGGCGCTGCAGAAGGTCGTGCTGGCCGGCGGCACCGCTCCCGGCATCGGCCTGGCCGGCCGCGAGTCCGCCGGCAAGACCGGGACGACGAACGACAACAAGCAGGCGTGGTTCGTCGGGTACACCCCGCAGCTGTCCACCGCGGTGTACGTCGGGCACCCGACGATCCCGAACCGGTCCCTGAACGGCCAGAACGTCGGGAACGGGCACAATCTGCCCGGCGAGGCCTTCGGTGGCCAGACCGCGGGCCCGATCTGGCACACGATGATGAGCAAGATGGTCGACCTGCTCAACCTCTCCCCGGAGAGCTTCGACCGGCCGCCGTTCTCGATCATCGGCAGCGCGCCCAAGCCCACGCCGACCAACACCCCGACGGGCGGCCCGACCCAGCCCGGCAACACCCCGAGCGGTGGTCCGACGACCAAGGGTGGCGGCCCCGGCGGCGGTGGCGGTCCTGGCGGTGGCGGTGGCGGTGGCGCCCCGTGCAAGAAGGTCGTCTGCCCGTCAGCGGCGACCTGCTAGAGGCCGAGCTGGCGCCGTACCTCGGCCGAGACCCGGCCGCCGTCGGCTCGCTTGCCGACCTTCGGCTGCACGCCCTTCATCACCAGGCCCATGCCCCGGGGCCCCTCGGCGCCGGTCTCGGCGATGACGCCGGCGACCAGCGCGGAGAGGTCGGCGTCGGAGAGCTGGGCCGGCAGGTACCCCTCGAGCACCCCGAGCTCGGCCCGCTCGCGGTCGGCCAGCTCCGGCCGCTTCGCCTCGTCGTACGCCGTGGCCGCCTCGCGCCGGCGCTTGGCCTCGCGGGTCAGCACCGACAGCACGTCGTCGTCGCTGAGCTGGCGGGCCTGCTTGCCCGCGACCTCCTCGTTGGTGACGGCGGTCAGCGCCATCCGCAGGGTCGCGGCGCGCAGCTCGTCACGGGCGCGGATCGACTCGGTCAGGTCCGAGCGCAGGGTCTCCTTCAGCGAGCTCATGCCCGCAGTCTCCCACCGGCTGCGAGACTGTCCGGGTGCACCGGCTGACCCGCGCGACCCTCGGCGTCGGCGCGGCCGGGATGGCGGCGGGGGTCGCCGCCCTCGGGTACGCCGCGGGGATCGAGCGCAACTGGTTCCGGCTGCGACGGGTGACCGTGCCGGTGCTGCCGCCGGGAGCCCGGCCGCTGCGGGTCCTGCACCTGTCCGACCTGCACATCACTCCGGCCCAGGCCCGCAAGCGCGACTGGGTGCGCTCGCTGGCCGACCTGCGGCCGGACCTGGTCGTCGACACCGGCGACAACCTGGCCCACCTGCAGGCGGTGCCGATGGCCCTGGAGACGCTGGAGCCGCTGCTGGAGCTGCCCGGCGTGTTCGTTCTCGGCTCGAACGACTACTGGGCGCCGACGCCCAAGAACCCGGCGCTGCTACCTCCGGCGAGATCATCGGCCGGCGCCGCGTCGGCACCCGGTTGCCGACGGACGACCTCGTCGCGGGGCTGACGGCGGCCGGCTGGACCGATCTGGACAACGCGCGGACCGTGCTGCGCGTGGGCGGCCTGGACGTCGAGCTGGTCGGGGTGAACGACCCGCACATGCGCTTCGACCGCTACGAAAGCGTTGCGGGACAGGCCGATCCGGCGGCTGACCTGACGATCGGCGTCATGCACGCGCCGTACCAGCGGGTGCTGGACGCGATGGCCCGCGACGGCGCCCGGCTGCTGGTGGCCGGTCACACGCACGGCGGTCAGCTCTGCGTGCCGGGGTACGGCGCGCTGGTGACGAACTGCGACCTGGACCGGCACCGGGCGTCCGGGCTCTCCCGGTGGTGGCCCGAGGCCGGGCTGGACCCGCGCTCGGCGCTGCGGCCGGCCCCGGCCGGTGCGGCCTGGCTGCACGTCTCGGCCGGCCTGGGGACGTCGCCGTACACGCCGGTGCGGTTCGCCTGCCCGCCGGAGGCGACCCTGATGACGCTGACCGCGGCCGGGGGCTAACCGATTCGGGTCGGCCCTGACCGCGCTCGGCTATCCTGACCGGGCTCGGCGGACCACGGGGTGTGGCGCAGCTTGGTAGCGCGCTTCGTTCGGGACGAAGAGGCCGCAGGTTCAAATCCTGTCACCCCGACCACAGAGTCGCTGTCTGAGCTCCTGACCGCGAGCACGCCCACATCGGGTCAAACGCCGTGGTGCGCCACGACGTGGAAGCGTCGACGGGCTCAACCCGAACGACCGCTGAGGAGTCCGACGAGTTCGGGGAGGCGTCGCATGTCCTCGAACACCGTGGTGTCCGGCCCTTCGAGGCGTTCGACGGGGATGAGCCCGCTCGCGTAGGCGAGACACCGCATGCCGGCCGCCCGGGCCGCGGTCAGGCCGGTCGGCGAGTCCTCCACCACGACGCTGCGCTCCGGTGGGACCCCCATCGTGTGTGCCGCATGCAGGAACAGGTCAGGGGCCGGCTTCCCGTGGGCCACGTCCTGCGCGCTGAAGATCCGCCCCTCGAACGCCTCAGCCAGCCCGGTACGCCGCAGGTTGGCGCGGATCTTCTCGTGCGAGCCGTTCGAGGCCACGCAGAAGGGGACCGCGAGGGCCTGCACCGCGGCGAGCGCTCCGGCAACCGGGCGCAGCTCGGCGTCGAAGGCCTGCTCGTACCAGGGCCGGTACCGCGCGTCCCAGTCGTCGTCGAGCGGCCGCGCGAGCTCGGCCTCCACGGTGGCCCGCCAGTACGCGTCGGTGCACCCGGCGAACCGGCGGATCAGCTCCTCCGCCGTGACGCTCCACCCCAGGTCGGTGAGGACCCGCGCACCCACCCGGGCGGAGATGGGCTCGCTGTCGACGAGCACTCCGTCGCAGTCGAAGATGACGAGCTCGACGTCGTTCTCCACTGAGCGTCCTCCCGGTGCGGCGTCGCACATCCCTGCGCTCACGGCGCCACCGCCGCGGCCGCCATCATCGACAGCGTCGAGAACGCGATCGTCTCGTGGACACCGACGCGGCCGAGCAGCCAGCCGCCGAACGCCGCGCCGACCCCGGCGCCGACCAGGAACCCGGTCGTCAGCCAGCTGTACGCCTCGTTGCGCCGCCCGACCGGCACCGCCGCCCCGAGCCGCTCGAACAGCACGGCCAGGGTCGGGGCGATCACCAGACCGCCGAGGAAGAGTACGGGGGGCGTGAGCTCGGCCCGTGGCACGCAGGCCAGAACCGCCAGGTGAGCGCTGACCGCCAGCACCATGACCCGCAACGGAACCGGCCGGCGCGAGCGCAGCCCGAAGAGCAGGCCACCGGTCATCGATCCGCCGGCCCAGAGCGCCAACAGCACGGCACCCGGGATGGCCGAGTGACGCGCCTCGTCCAGCACCGACAGGTTGCCCGAGGCGAACGCGGCATCGAACAGCGCCGCGGTCAGGACGAACCGCGCGAGCAGGGTCCGCACGCCGGGAGCCCGACCAACGGCGGCCGGCCGATCGGCGTCCGGCGAGCCTGGTCGGGTGGTGATCGGGTCACTGCACGATCCGTCGGCGGATGCCTCGCCCGCGGTCCCCCGCGAGACGCCGACGAAGGCGAGCGTCCCGCCGGCTCCGATCGCCCCCGTCCCGGCCACACCCGCAGCCGGCAGCGAGACCGCCGACAGAGCGGCGGCGAACGGCGGCCCCAGGACGAACACCAGCTCCATCAGCGTCGTGTCGAGCACCAGTCCCTGCTGACGCACGGCCGGAGGCACGAGCTCGAGCACGGCCGCCCGCCCCGCGGCGCTCAGCGGAGGCAGCGTCGCACCGGAGAGGATCGCCGGCCCGGCGGCCACGAGCAGCGGCCGGTCCAGGCAGCCGATCAGGAGGGCGCAGCTCGCTGCGAAGCCCACCGCCAGAGGCAGCAGGACGTGGGTACGGCCGACCCGGTCCAGCAACCGGCCCACGAACGGCTGCGCGACGGCTGCCCCGGCGGCGTGCGCACCGGTGAGGATGCCGGCCCGGGAGTACGTGCCACCGTGACCGGTCACGGCCAGGACGATGGCTACCGTCATCATCGCCGAGGGCAGCCGTCCGAGCAGGGCCGATGCCAGCACGGCGGGAACGCGCGGGACCCGGAGCAGCTCGGCGTAGGAGCCGCTCACGGTGGCGGCAGCAAGGCGGGCAGTCCGGGACGCAGGTCGGCCGCGGCGGCCGCCAGCCGACGGCGCATCCCCGGCGCCGTCCAGGCCCGCAGGGCGGCGCCACCGAGACCAACGGCAACACAACCGAACCAGACCCCTCGTCCTCCGAACCGGTCTAGCGTCGTCGCGCCGAGCACCGGCCCGACAAGCACCGCGACGATCCACGTCGACGAGAAGGCACCGAGGTAGCGGCCGCTCTGCCCGGCCGGCGCGAGGTCCGCGGCCATCGCCGCGGCGACGGGCATGTTCACCAGCTCCCCCAGCGTCCACAGCAGCACACAGCCGGCGTACTCCACCCAGGTGTGAGCGAAGGCGGGACACCCGAACCCGACGGCGTTGACCACGGCCGCCACGACCAGCGCCCACGGTGCGGACCAGCGGGTCAGCAGCGGCATGACCGGCAGCTGCAGCACCAGGACGAGAACGCCGTTCAGGGTCAGCAGCGCTGCGAAATCGGTGGTGGACAGCCCCTGCCGATGCATGATGACGGGCAGGGTCACGGTTGACTGGACGTAGACGACCTGGAAGACCAGGTTGGCGGTCAGGAAACCGACGAACGGCCGGTCCGACCACGGTCCGCCCCGCGGGCCGACCGGCACCGCAGGCGGGAGCGGCTCGGCCCGCACCGGTGGCCGCAGGCAGCGGTACGTGAGCACCGCCGCCAGGGTGAGCCCGATCGCCTGGGCCGGAAAGATCGCCCGGAAGTGCCACGACGCCAGCAGAGCGGCGATCACCGGGGCGATCGCGAACCCGAGGTTGACGCCGAGGTAGTTCACCGCGAAGCCGTGAATGCGGAGCCGGCGCGGCACGAGCTCCGACAGCATGGCGTTCGTCGAGGGCCCGATTCCGTTCAGGAAGGCGCCGAGCAGGACCAGGGCCACGGCCACCACGACCGGCTGCCGGGCCAGGCTGAGCGCGACCGTTGCGGCCGTCGACCCGGCAAGGGCGAGCAGCAGGGTGCGCCGCGGATCGATCCGGTCCACGACGGCGCCGGCCGCGAGGACCGCGACCGCGCCGCCTACGCCGTACGCCGCGAAGACCACCGACGCGGCCGAGACCGACCAGCCGAGGTCGCGCGTGAGGAAGACCATCAGGAACGGCACGACCAGCCGGCTGCACCAGATGAGGAGGTTCGTCAACCAGAGCCACCAGAAGGTCCGCGGCAGCGGATCATCCACGCTCGGCTGGAGCTGCCGGAGGGCCATCCGCCACACCCGCGACACCTGCGCACCCAGCCTTCGGCTCACATGTTGAGAACGTTCCCACCATTGGTAGGCAAACGATCCCAGTGTCGCCGGGGAGCGGTCAAGGGGTGCGGTACATTCAGCGCCATGTCGACCCCGGCCCGCGGTCATGGCGCGCCGACCATTCACGACGTGGCCCGGGCGGCCGGGGTGTCGAGATCGACGGCGTCCCGGGCGCTCGCGGGCTACGGGGTGGTCAGCAAGGACGCCGCCGAGCGGGTCCAGGCCGCCGCCGCCGAGCTGGGCTATCACGCCAACGGCGTCGCGCGGTCGATGAAGACCGGTCGCACGAACACGCTGGGCGCCGTTGTCGCGGACATCGAGAACGCGTTCTTCGCCCGCGCCATGCGGGGCTTCACAGACATGGCTCGCAGCAACGGATTCCAGGTCATCCTCTCCAACACCGATGAGGACCCGGCCACCGAGCAGTCCGCCGTGAAGGTGTTCCAGGAGCGGCGGGTCGACGGGATGGTGGTCACCCCCGCGTCGCTCGACCCGGCCGGGCACCTGCGTGCAGCGCACGCGGCCGGGGTCCCTCTCGTCCTGCTCGACCGCCGGGTGCCCGGGATGGACGTCGACGTCGTCCAGATCGACAACGTGAAGGCGGCCCGCGAGACGACCGAGCGCCTGATCGCCGCCGGGCACACCAGGATCGCCATGGTCACCGGCGTCGCCGAGATGGAGGTGTCGATCCACGCGACGGACCTGGAGGTGGGCGTCTCGACGACCAAGGACCGCTGCCAGGGCTACCGCCAGGCACTGGAGGCGGCAGGTATCGAGTACCGCCCCGAGTACATCGGCACCGCCGACTTCCACCTCACGGCGGCCCGTCAGGAGGCCGAACGGCTGCTCCGGCTGCGCGAGCGCCCGACCGCTCTGTTCGCGACGGACAGCACGAATGCGCTCGGCGTCCTGCTCGCGCTGCGCGATGTCGGTCTCGAGGCGCCGCGCGACGTCTCGTTGGTGGCCTTCGACGATGCCGACTGGGCGGACGTCGTCGAGCCCGGGCTGAGCGTGATCACGCAGCCGGTCTACGAGATGGGTCGGCTGGCGGCGAGCCTGCTCGTCGCCCACGTCCGTGGCGAGGCGGTCCGACCGCGCGAGCACGTGCTCGAGACCACCTGGCTCGACCGCGAGTCGATCGGTCCGCCCCCTCGCCGCCAACGGGCCTTGCGGTCGGCCTGATCCGCTCCGCGGCGGGACCGCCCGGGCGAGCTACTTGCCGATCCCGTCGGTCAGCCCGCGCAGGAACTGTCGCTGTCCGATGAGGAAGATCACGATCATCGGCAGCGCCGCCATGGTGAGCCCGGCGAACATGACCGGCCAGTTCGTCAGCATCCGGCTCTGCATGTCCACCAGCCCTACGGGCAGCGTCTTCAGGCTGCCACTGCTGATGAAGACCAGAGCGAAGACGAACTCGTTCCACGCGAACAGCGCCTGCAACAGCGCCGCCGACACCAGGATGGGCCGGCACATCGGCAGGATGACGCGCCAGAAGATCTGGGCCCGGGAGGCTCCGTCGATGATGGCGGCCTCGTCGACGTCAGGTGGCAGGTCGACCATGTACGCGCGGATCAAGAATGTCGTGAACGGGATGCGGAACGCCGTGTAGAGGACGATCAGCGCCCAGTACGTGTTGTAGATGTGCATCTGCTGGAGCAGGCCGAACAGCGGCACCAGGGCCACGGTCGGCGCCAGCATCAGGCCGCCGAGCAGGAAGAGCAGCACCGGGCCGGCCAGCGGGACCTTGACGCGGGTGAGCCCGTACGCCGCCCACGCGCTGAGCAGCGTCGTCGTGAGGATCGAGGCGGCGGTCACGATGACGCTGTTCGTGAAGTAGCGCACCACCCCGGCCTTGCCGGCGTCGACGAAGTTGTGCCACCGGAACGCGCCCGGCAGGCCCCACGGCCGGCCGAAGATCTCGGTGTTGGTCTTCAGGGCGCTGAACACCATCCACAGCAGCGGATAGATCACCGCCAGTGCGAAGGCGACGAGCACGACCCAGATGACCACCCGGGCGATGACCTGACCCGCGCTGAGCCCGGACCGGTTCGGGCGCACGGTCGTGGTCTTTGACCTGGTCGCGGTCGAGCCGACCGGCTGGATGATCTCGGTCACCACTGCACCCTCCGCCGACGCGTGTACATGATCTGGGCACCGGAGATGGCGAACGTGATCACGAAGATGATGGTCGCGATCGCCGCGGCGTAGCCCATGTCGTCCTGCATGAATGCCTTCGTGTACAGCCAGGTGCCGAGCACCTGGCTGGAGTTCGACGGTCCGCCGGCCGTCATGACCTCGACCTCGTTGAAGACGAGGAAGGCGCCGGACAGGGTCAGGATCATGACCAGCGTGGTCATCTCCCGCAGCAGCGGGATGGTGATCGAGAAGAACGTACGGACGCCGGACGCGCCGTCGATCGCCGCCGCCTCGTAGAGCTCCTTCGGGATCCGCTGGATGGCGACCACGAAAAGAACTGCGGTGTAGCCGATGGACTGCCACTGGCTCATGCCGATGATGGCGAAGATCGACGTGTGCGGGTCGCCGAGCCAGTCCCGGGCCAACGAGCCGAGCCCGACCGCGCTCAGCGCCCGGTTCACCAAGCCGATCTGCGGGTTGTAGATGAACGAGAAGAGCATGCCCGCGACGGTGATCGAGATCGTCGCCGGGATGAAGTAGATCGTCCGCAGAATGCCGCGCAGCCGCTCATGGACGACGCTCTCCAGGACCGCGGCCAGCACCAGCGAGCCGCCCACCTGGAACACGATGGAGATGACGGCGTAGAAGACGTTGTTGAGCAACGACCGCCGGAACACCGGGTCCCCGAACGCGGTCCGGTAGTTGCCGAGACCGATGTAGGCGGCACGGGGGTTGAACGCACTCCACGAGTAGAGGCTGAGCCGGATGTTGTCGACGATCGGGTAGTAGACGAAGACGCCCAGCAGGATGACTGCGGGCAGGACCCACACCCACGTCCACCAGCGCCTCATGATCTGGGACATGTCCACCTCCACTCGGGCCTTCCCGGGAGGGCCGGCCGGACCTGGGGTCCGGCCGGCCACCCACCGGGACGGGGCCGTAGGCCTGGGCTCAGCCGCCGACCTGCTGCTTGGCCTTGGCGGCTGCCTTCTGCACGCCGGCCATGACCTGTTGCGGCGTCTGCGTCCCGTTGGCGATGCCTTCGGCGCCGGACAGGTACGCGTTGGCCACCAGTGCGTTGGTGACCGTATCGAGCCAGATCGCGAAGCTGCTCACCTTGGACAGGTCCTGGAGCGCCGCCGTCTGCTGGGCGAACGAGTTCTGCGGCGTCGACGAGCCCAGCACCGGGCTGAGGTAGCCGATCTGCTTGGTCTCCTGCTGGGCGTTCGGCACGGTGGTCATGAACTTCAGGAAGTCGACCGCGAGCGCGGCGTTCTTGCTGTCCTTGTTGACCATGAAGCCGTCCGGAGCACCGGTCAGCGCCTGCGTGTCACCCGGGGAGCCTGCAGCCGGCGGCAGCCGGAAGAAGCTCCAGTTGTTCGCGAAGGCGGCCGGCACACCCTTGGCCTTCATGAGCGGGAACTCGACCAGCTCGATGTACTGCATGGCCGCCTTGCCACTGGTGAGGTTCGCCTGCGCCGCCTCGTGGGCCAGACCGTCGGAGGACGGGTTCGCGCACTGCTTCACGATCTGCTGGAACTGCTGGAGGGCCGTGACGTACCCGGGGTCGGTGAACGCACCGGTCGAGGGGTTGTAGTCCTGCGCCAGCGTGCTCGCCGGCACGTCGAAGGTGTTGAGCTGGGTCAGGTAGTGGATCGCCGGCCAGCCGTACTGGTTGCCGAACGCGATGGCGGTGTAGCCGGCGGACTTGAGCTTGCCGCAGTCGCTGAGCAGGTCGGCGAACGTGGTGGGTGGCGCCGCGATGTGGGCCTTGGCGAACGCGGTCTTGCTGTACACCATGTATTTGGCGTCGAGGTCGATCGGCACGGCGTAGTTCTTGCCGTCCAGCGTGAACGCCTTCAACGCTGCCTGGGAGAAGGTCTTGCCCCAGGGCGTGTCCGGCCCGATCACGCTCGTCAGGTCGGCCGCATATCCCCCACGGACGAACTTGTTGGCATAGTCGCCCGCCCACGAGAAGTAGATGTCCGGCAGGTTGTGCGACGTCGTGAGGACGGTGATCTTGTCCTTGTACGGCTGGTCGCCCACCTGCTGCAGGTTGATCTTGACGCCCGGGTTGGCGGCCTCGTACGCCTTCACCATGGACACGAAGTACGGCGCGGTCGACGGGTCGGCGAACTTCGTGATGATCGACAGCGTGCCCGACTTGGTCTTCGGCGTCGTCAGGCTCTGCTGCTTGGCGTTCGAACCACCACTGTTGGGCGTGCCACAGGCGGCGATGGTCAGCCCGGCGGCCAGAACCGCGGCGAGCGCCGTGCTCGTTCGTAACAGCTTCCTCATGACACATCCAATCTGTCGGGGTGGTGCTGGGCGGGGGTGGTGCTGGTGCTCGAGCTGGACGGTGCTGACGACGCCTCGAGAGGGGTGGCTGGACCGAAGGCACCGAAGGTGGCGCAGCTGGCCGTGGCGTACGCCGTCGCTGCGGCCACCAGCTCGGCGATCGGCTCGTCCTCGATCAGCCCGAGCAGGAACCGGGCGATGAACGCGTCACCGGCACCGAGGGTGTCGACGATCACGCCACGCGGGGCGGGTGCCCACTGCTCCTCGTCCTCGTGCACGATGACGGCGCCGCCCGGACCCAGCGTGACCGCGACCGTGCGCGGACCGAGAGCCTGGATGCGTCGCGCCTCGTCCACCGCCCCTTGCCGGTCCGCACCCGGCATCGACCGGACCGCGATGTCGACGTGTGGCGCGAGCGAGTCGATGTAGGCCTGGTCACGCTCGGAGAAGTCGAACGAGAGGCGCTTCGCCGCCCGAGCCAGCTTCGGGACCTGGTCCTCGACGTGCGAGCACTCCCCGGTGTGCACGAGGTCGAAGTCCCCCGCGGCCCTCAGGTCCTCGTCGCTGCACTCGAACACGGAGACCCCGAGATCACCGTGGCCGAACACCCGGTTGCCGTCCACGACGCGGACGACGGCGTACGCGTTCGGCCCGTCGATCACGCGGGTCCGCGAGACGTCGACCCCCTCCTCGGCGAGCGAGCCGAGGACGACCTCGCCGGCGCGGTCCGTCCCCACCGCACCGATGTAGGCGGACACGGCGCCGAGGCGGCGGGCGTGGACGGCGACGTTCACGGCGTTCCCGCCGGGAAAGAACAGTCCTCGCTCCGGGTACTGGTCGACGACGTTGTCGCCGACGGTCAACAGACGGGAAGTCATGTGCGGCCTCAGTAGTCCACTCGCTTGTAGTAGCGACGGGTGGTGAGCGGGTGGTCGGTGCGCACCTCGAGGTGGGCACTCACCCGCTCCAGGGCAGCCGCCAGCACGACCGGCGACAGGAGCGAACGGACTTCCTGAGTCAGACCTGGCAGCTCGTAGTCCGCGGAGTCGAGAGTCAGCACCTGGTCGGTGACCGTGCTGGCGAACTTCTCGACCCGCTCCACCAGAGGACGGCTCGCGTCCTCCCCCTTGAGCAGGACCAGGCTGACACCGGGCTCCAGCAGCTCCAGGGTGCCGTGGAAGAAGTCCGACGCGTGGACCGGGCGGGTCCGGATCCACTGCATCTCCTCCAGGATGCACATCCCGTAGTAGAACGCCTCGGCCCAGGTCCCCCCGGCGCCGGTGATGACGTGGAAGGCGTTGTCCTGCAGGCGAGCCGCGGTCGCGTCGGCCACCGTCTCGGCCTGCTCCTTGACGCCGAGCAGCAGCTCCGGCAGCTGGGACAGCTGCGCCAGCGGTGCGGCGACCCGGCCGCCGCCCTCACCGCGAACGTCCATGATCGCGAGCGCGAGGGACAGGGACTGGAGGTAGAACGACTCGCACGAGGTGTCGTCCTCGGCGAAGTTGACGAAGCTGTGGTCGGCCAGCTGCGCCAACGGGCTGTCCTCGTGCCCCGTGAGGGCCAGGACCTTGGCGCCCGCGTCCTGGCAGAACCTCAGCGCCGCCACGCTCTCCGCGGTCGTGCCGGACAGCGACGGGATCACGACCAGGGAGTCAGGACCGAGGTTGACGTTGCCGAACTCGACCAGCTCGGCCGGGTTGACCACCTGGACCGGGAAGGTCGACCCGCTGGTGAGCAGGTGGGCCGCCGGCAGCATCAGGATTCCCGCACCCCCCGTACCGGCGAAGAACAGGTTGCGGGCTCCGGCGCCGAGGCACTGGCCGACCGTCTCGTGGAGACGGTCGGCCAGCCCGGCGGCACCCGACTGGATCCGGACGTAGCGGTCCGGGTCGAAGTTCAGCATGCTCAGTAGTCCACCTTGAACATGTAGTGCCGCTGCTCCAGGTCGTGGCCGCGCAGCGACTCGTAGTGCTGGGCCAGCCGGTTGGCCAGGGCGCCGACGACGATGCCGGTGACGTCCCCCCGGAACTCCTTCGGGATGCCCGGGAGCGCGAGGTCGGCCACGTCGACGTACTGCGCCTTCTTGCAGTAGGTCTCGAGGAACCGCTTGCCGCGCTCGGCCATCGGCCGCGACGCGTCGTCACCGAGCCAGAGCAGGACGGCGGTGTCGTCGTTGACGACCTCGAAGGCGCCCTGGAAGAACTCTCCCGTGTTGAACGCCGCCGCGTGCTTCCACTGCATCTCCTGCAGGAAGCACATCGCCAGGCCGTACGCCCAGCCGTAGGAGGGACCGGACCCGAGGACGTACGTGATCGGCTCGTCCTTGAACAGGTCCGCGATCTCGGCCAAGTGGTCCTCCGACTCCTTGACCGCGTCCAGCACGGCGTTCGGCAGGGCGGCCAGGGTCGCGGTGACCGCGTTCGCATCGAGGTCGGCTCCGGTCGCCTCGAGCACGGCGTAGGCGACGAGCAGCTCGAAGATGTCGCTCTTGCCCGCGAAGTTGACGTCCAGCGCGTCGGCGAGCGGGCTGCCGTCCTTGGCCGCGCCGATGACGGTCGCACCGGTGGCCTTCGCCGTCTTCGCGGCCTGCACCGTCTCCTTGGTCTTGCCCGTGTACGACGCCAGGACCACGAGCGAGCCGGGACCCATCAGGGCGGGAACGCTGCAGTTGAGCTCGTCGCTCTGCACCTGGAAGACGGGGACCGACGCGCGCTGCTGCAGGACGTAGTGAGCGGGGTAGCTGCAGATGATCGACCCACCGGCGCCCACGAAGTAGACGTTGCGCAGGCCGGCCCGCACCACGGGGGCGATGGCCTCGGCGATCGCCTCACGCTCGCCGACGGCCGCGGCGATCTTGTCCGCCGTGTCCGGCTCGATGGGCTTGAGGGGAAGGGTCTCCGGCATGTCTGGCGCTCCGTCTCTCGCGATTGATAACGTTCTCAACGACTGAGTGGGAACGCTCTCATCGCGGCTCGGCGGATGTCAAGAGATGAGACCGAATCGTGAGTCGCGCTGTTCGGCGGGAGCAGAGGCACAGCCGTACCGTCCGGCCGGCGTTGGTGTCGCGGGTACCGTCATGACGACATCGACCGTGGGACAGGTGCGGTCACGGGGCAGGAGGCAGCGTGGGTCAGGCCAACGCGGGGATGGCGACGGTGCTCGACGTGGCCGCGCTGGCCGGAGTGTCCACAGCGACGGCCGCCCGGGCCCTCGGCGGATACGGCTCGGTCAGCCCGCTCACGCTGCAACGCGTCATGGACGCCGCGACCGAGATCGGCTACCGGCCCAACGGTCTGGCCCGCAGCATGATCACCGGCCAGACCCACACGATCGGCGCGGTCATCGCCGAGATGGAGAACCCGTTCTTCTACGGCGTGCTCCGCGGCATCAGCGACACCGCGCGGGGCCACGGCTTCGACGTCCTCCTCGCGAACACCGACGAGGACCCGGCTCAGGAGCGCACGGCAGTGACCGCCCTGCTGGAACGCCGCGTCGAGGGCCTCATCCTCTGCCCGGTCGAGAGCGGTGACGCCACGCAGCTGCGCTCGTTCGTCGAGTCCCGGATACCGGTCGTGCTGATCGACCGGCCCGCTCCCGGTCTCCGGGTCGACACCGTCGGACTGGACAACCGGCGAGCGGCCCACGAGGCGACCTCGCACCTGATCGGTCTGGGACACCGGCGGATCGGCATCGTGACCGGTGGCGCCCCCGGGACGCAGGAGGCGTTGCGGGAGCGGGATCTGACAGGCATCGAGAAGCTGCCCCTGACCACGCTGGGGCTGCGCGCTGCCGGCTACCGCGACGCGCTGCTCGAGGCCGGGCTCGCCCCGCGGCCGGAGTACCTGACGGCCGGAGGGTTCCACCGCGACGACGCGACGGCGTCAGTCCGCGAGCTCATGTCGCTACCGGAGCCGCCGACCGCCATCGTGGCGTTCGACAGCGTCCTCGCCCTGGGAGCGATCCTCGGGCTGCGCTCCCTCGGGCTGCGCTGCCCGGACGACGTATCCCTGGTCGGCTTCGACGATGCCGAGTGGGCGGAGGTGGTCGCCCCGTCCCTGTCGGTCGTCCGGCAGCCGGTGCACGCGATCGGTGCCAAGGCCTCAGATCTTCTCCTTCGCCGCATCCACGACCGGGAGCGGCGGCCGAGCCATCACCGGTTGCGCGGCACACTCGTGGTGCGGGGCTCGACGGCACCGCCTCCTCTGATCCGTTGATCCTCCTCCGTGGCCGTTGAACCAGCCGGCGACCAGCCGTCGGCTCTTCATCACGCCAGTACCTGCCCTGCTTTGATGAGTTCATGCCGCGATCCGCTGTTGACCCCAGCCAGGTGGACGCCATCGTGTTCGATGTCATCGGGACACTGGTGGACGAGGACGGGACGTGGGCCCGGGTGGCCGGGCGCCTCGCAGCGGCGACTGGCCTGGACGAGACCGTGAGCCTGCACGCTCTGTGGGTGGAACGCCTCGAACGGCACATGAATGCCGTCGTGGAAGGACACGTCCCCTGGCGCCCACACCGGCAGCTCGTCACGGACTCCGCTCGCGAGGCCATCGCTTCCGCGGGTGGAGACCCTTCGCCCGACGCCATGGCGCTGGTCGAGTCGTTGGAGTACACCTACCCGGCATGGTCCGACGTGGCGCCGGCAACCACCGCACTCCGGCGGGACCGCTTGGTCATCGGCGTCAGCAACGGTGATCTCGACACGCTCGCGCGACTGGCGAACGCCAACGCCATCAGCTGGGACATCGCACTCTCGACCGCCGCCGCTCACACCTTCAAGCCCGCGCCGGCTGCGTACCGGTTGGCGATCGACGCGCTCGCCATCGATCCCGCGCGCACGCTCTTCGTCGCAGCCCATCCGTGGGATCTCCGAGCCGCTTCGGAGCACGGATTCCGCACGGCCTACATCGCCAGGCCCGGTGCTGAGCCACCAGCAGAGCAGGACCGGTTCGATCTGGAGCTGGACGACCTGTCCGCTCTGGTGGAGTTCCTCGCTGGATGAACGGCCGATGCATCCATGAACCCGACCACGCCGAACCGCTGGGAGAACCTTCCGATGACGCGACCCACGCCCTGGGACGAGATGCCGGCCTGGGAGCAGCGCCTGCGGGCCCGGCGGGTCGGGCTCCCGGACTGGGCCGAGGAGGCGCCGGACCGCTGTGCCGTCGTGGCGACCACCGAGGAGGGGGTCGTCGAGACCCACTCCTGGACCCCGGGCACGGAGCCGGTGCAGCTGACCCGGCGCCCGGACGGCACCGTGGACGCGACGATCGACCCGAACGGCGAGTGGGTCTGGTGGTTCGACGACACCAACGGCGACGAGTACGGCGTCTGGCGCCGCCAGCCGTTCGGGGCCGCGCCCGGCCAGCAGGTGGACGACCCGACCGGACTCCCCGCGGCCTACTCGGCCGGGCTCGACCTCGGCCGCAGCGGACTCGTCGTCGTCGGCTCGAACGACGACGAGTACGGCACGCGGATCCACGCCCTCACGGCCGGTGCGGGCAGCCCGCGCCTGCTGTACGCGCACCGCGAGACGGCGTACGTCGGGGGCCTGTCCCGCGACGAGGCGCTGCTCGCGCTGTCGCACAGCGAGCACGGCGACTCGCGGCACCCCGCCCTGCGGGTCGTCCGCGCGACCGACGGGGAGACGGTCGGCGAGCTCTGGGACGGGCCTGGGAAGTCGCTCCGGCCGGCGGGCTTCGCCCCGGTCGCCGGTGACCAGCGCCTGCTCGTGATCCATGAGCGCGGCGGAGTGCCGGGCCTGCTGCTGTGGGACCCCGTGGACGACCCGACCGGGTCGGCCGTCCGCGAGCTGCCGCTCGCGGCGCCCGGCGAGGTGACCGACGTCGACTGGTTCCCGGCCGCCGACGCCCTGCTCGTGGCCCTCGACCACGAGGCCCGGACCCGGCTGTGGCGGCTCGACCTGACCGACGGCACCACCAGGCCCCTCGGGCCGGCGACCGGCACGGTGTCCGAGGCGGGGGTACGGCCGGACGGCGACGTCTGGCTGTCCTGGTCGTCGGCGGCCACCCCGCCGGCCATCCGCTCGGCGTCGGGCGACGTGGTGCTCGAGCCGTTGGGGCCACGCGCGCCCGGATCCGTTGCGGTGCAGGACGTCTGGGTCGACGGTCCGGGCGGCCGGGTGCACGCCCTGCTGCGGCTGCCGTCCGCCGGCACCGCGCCGTACCCCACCGTCTTCGAGGTCCACGGCGGTCCCGAGTGGCACGACCCCGACGCCTTCACCGGCTACGCCAGCGCGTACGTCGACCAGGGCTACGCGGTCGTGAACGTGAACTACCGCGGATCCACCGGCTACGGCACGGCCTGGCGGGACGCGATCGGCGAGCGGATCGGTCACACCGAGCTGGCCGACATCCTCGCCGTCCGCGACCATCTCGTCGATGCCGGTGTGGTGGACCGGGAACGGGTCGCGCTGAGCGGCTCCTCCTGGGGCGGCTACCTGACCCTGCTCGGCCTGGGCAGCCAGCCGGACGCCTGGTCGGTGGGCATCGCCTCGTGCCGGTGGCCGACTACCTGGCCGCCTACGAGGACGAGATGGAGGCGCTCAAGTCGTTCGACCGCGCCCTGTTCGGCGGCTCACCGGACGAGGTCCACGACCGGTACCTCGACTCGAGCCCGATCACCTACGTCGAGGCGGTCCGGGCCCCGCTGCTCGTGCTGGCCGGTGAGAACGACCCCCGCTGCCCGATCCGCCAGGTCGACAACTACCTCGCCCGGCTCGCCGCGCTGGGCCGGCCGCACGAGGTGTACCGGTTCGACGCCGGCCACGGATCCATGGTCAACGACGAGCGCGTGGCCCAGCTCCGGGTCGAGCTCGACTTCCTCGCGCGCCACCTCGCCCCGCCGCTGCAACCGCCGATCCAGACGTCCTGCACCGCAACGGATCCGGGCGCGCCGTCGCTTCCCGCCGGCTGAGCCAGATTTTTTCGCGGTCCGGCCTCACCCGGCGGACACATCTGTCCCGACTCGCTCTGCTCTGCTCCTCCGTGGGGAGCAGAGCAGAGCGAGTTCGCAGAGAGGTGGGCTGGGGCGGCGGTTCCCGCACCGAAAAGGCTTGTCCACAGCTGTCGGTGGGGTGTCACGTCGTCCACAGGGCGAGGGCCGGCCGGGCGGCGTCGTCGGTGGCGGTCCGGACGCTCGGGGGATGGCGGCAGATCAGGACTGGATGGCCAGAAAGTGCCGGATGATGCGGCGGGCGGAGGTGTCCCGTGCGGCGCGGGTGTCGGCAGCGATGGCCGCACAGCGCGCGGCCGCCGGGCGGTTGCTGGCCCCGACGGTGGACGAGGCCGAGGTCGAAGCGCTGGTGCTGGCAGTGCGGTGTGCCGTGGGAGCGTGCCTGCGCGCGGGCCGGCGACGGGAGTCGCTGAGCCAGCGGGAGCTGGCGACGCGGCTCGGTGTGTCGTGCTCGACGGTGGCCCGGCTGGAGTCGGGCCGGGGTGAGCCCAAGCTCGCGGACGTGGTGCGGGCCCTGGCGGCGGTGGGCGGCCGGTTGGTGATCGAGCGGCCGATGCCGGAGTCGCGGGCGGCCGGTGCGTTCGTGCGCGACCGGGCAGGGCGGCGGCTGCCGGCACACCTGCGCCACTACCGGCTGAACGACCCCCACACGTGGTGGCCCGGCACCACGGACTCGCGGTGGTGGGACCGGGAGCCGACCTGGAGCTACGAGCGGCGGCTGCCGCGGACCGCTAGGCGCTGAGCTCGGCGGCGACGAGCTCGGCGATCTGGGCGGTGTTCAGGGCCGCACCCTTGCGCAGGTTGTCGCCGCAGACGAACAGGTCCAGCGTGTTGGGGAAGTCCAGCGCCTGCCGCAACCGGCCCACGAACGTCGGGTCGGAGCCGACCACGTCCGCCGGGGTCGGGAACTCCGGTCCGCCCACCGCGTCGGGGTCGTCCACCACGACCACCGACGGCGCCTCGACGAGCACCTGCCGGGCCCGCTCCACGTCGATCGGCTGCGCGAAGACGGCGTGCACGGCCAGCGAGTGGGTGGTCACGACGGGGACCCGCACGCAGGTGGCCGAGACCTTCAGGTCCGGGATGCCGAGGATCTTGCGGGACTCGTTGCGGACCTTGAGCTCCTCGCTGGTCCAGCCCTCGTCGCGGCGGGACCCGACGTACGGGACGACGTTGAGGGCGAGCGGCGCGGCGAACGGCGAGGACGCGTCCTCGCCCAGCTTGTCGGCCATCGCCCGGCGCACGTCGCCGGCCCGCTGGCCGAGGGTGCGGTCGCCGGCCACGACCTCCAGCTCGTCGTACAGCCGGTCGATGCCGGGCTGCCCGGCGCCGGAGGCGGCCTGGTACGACGCGACGACGAGCTCGGTCAGCTCCCAGTGGGCATGGAGGGCACCGAGGGCGTCCATCATCGTCAGGGTCGTGCAGTTCGGGTTGGCGATGATGCCCTTGGGCCGGTTGCCCGCCTGCGCGGGGTTGACCTCCGGCACGACGAGCGGCACGTCCGGGTCCATCCGGAACGCGCCCGAGTTGTCGACCACGACGGCGCCGCGCGCGGCGGCGACCGGCGCCCACTGCGCCGAGACCTCGTCGGGGACGTCGAACATCGCGACGTCGACGCCGTCGAAGACGTCGGCGGTCAGCTCCTGGACGACGACCTCCTCGCCACGGACCCGCAGGACCGTGCCGGCCGAGCGCGCGCGACGCGATCGAGCCGGATCTCACCCCAGACGTCCTCGCGGGTCGACAGGATCGACAGCATCACGGTGCCGACCGCGCCGGTGGCGCCGACGACGGCCAGCGTGGGCTTGCGCGACTGCTGTGCCATCAGCGACCGGTCCCTCCGTAGACGACGGCCTCGCCGTCGGTGTCGTCCAGCCCGAACGCGGTGTGCGCGGCCCGGACAGCAGCATCGACGTAGTCCTGCTCGACGACCACCGAGATTCGGATCTCGGACGTCGAGATCATCTCCAGGTTGACCCCGGCCGAGGCCAGGGCGGTGAAGAAGGCCGCGGACACACCGGGGTGGCTGCGCATGCCGACGCCGACCACCGAGACCTTGCCGATCTGGTCGTCGTACTGCAGGGACTCGAAGCCGACGCTGCTCTTGATCCGGTCCAGCGTCTTCATCGCGGTCTGCCCGTCGGTCTTCGGCAGCGTGAACGAGATGTCGGTCAGGCCGGTGGCCACCGCGCTGACGTTCTGCACGATCATGTCGATGTTGATCTCGGCCTCGGCGACGGCCTGGAAGATCCGGGCCGCCTCGCCGACCTTGTCGGGGACGCCGACGACGGTGATCTTGGCCTCGCTGCGGTCGTGCGCGATGCCGGAGATGATCGCCTGCTCCATCGGTGGCTCCTTCGGGAAGATCCATGATCCAGGTGCCCTCGCGCTGCGAGAACGACGAGCGCACGTGCACGGGGACGTTGTACTGCCGGGCGTACTCGACGCAGCGCAGCGCGAGCACCTTCGCACCGCAGGCCGCCATCTCCAGCATCTCCTCGTAGGAGATCCGGGGGATCTGGCGTGCGCGCCGGACGATCCGCGGGTCGGCCGTGAACACGCCGTCCACGTCGGTGTAGATCTCGCAGACCTCGGCCCCCATCGCCGCCGCGAGGGCGACCGCCGTGGTGTCCGAGGCCCCGCGGCCCATCGTCGTGATGTCCTTGGTGTCCTGGCTGACGCCCTGGAACCCGGCGACGATCGCGATGTGGCCCTCGCGCAGGGCCTCGGTGATCCGGCCCGGCGTCACGTCGATGATCCGCGCGTTGCCGTGCTTGGCCGTGGTGATCACGCCGGCCTGGCTCCCGGTGAAGGAGCGGGCCTGGTGGCCGAGGTTCGCGATGGCCATGGCCAGCAGGGCCGCCGACATCCGCTCCCCCGCGGTCAGCAGCATGTCCAGCTCGCGCGGCGGCGGGATCGGCGAGACCTGCTGCGCGAGGTCGAGCAGCTCGTCCGTGGTGTCACCCATCGCCGAGATGACGATGACCACGTCGTTCCCCGCCTTGCGGGTGGCGACGACGCGCTGGGCCACGCGCTTGATCGAGTCGGCGTCGGCGACCGAGGAGCCGCCGTACTTCTGCACGACCAGGCCCACGACCGCTCCTCGCCTCATTCGTCGATCTGCCGAGATTGTCCGGGCGGAAACGCCCGGAGCAGTCTACGGGAGGTGCAGGGCGTCGAACTCGGCGTCCGCGACGACCTCCTCGTCGGCGTCCAGCCGCAGGTGCCCGAGGATCGACTGGACGACGCGCAGGGCGCTCGCCGCCCGCGGTCCCCACGAGGACAGGTAGCTGAACTGCCACCACCACAGGGCCTCGTCGATCCGGCCGGCCTCGAAGTGGTGCAGCCCGTGGTCCAGCGCGGACGGCGATCTCGGCCAGGTCGCCGGACAGCGAACCGTGCACGACGCTCGCCGGGCACGATCGGGTCGAAGATCTCGCCGTAGTCGTCGATGCCCTCCAGCGCGTTGGCCAGGCCGTCGTGCAGCGGGTCGATCGTCGGCCTCCGGGCCCGGGTCGGGCTCGAACCGGGACTGCGGCACGACGTCGGAGATGGCGCCGAGGCGGGCGCCGGCCAGCAGCACCTGGCGACACGGCGAGCAGCAGCACGGACAGGGCGGTCGAGGGGTTGCTGCCGGCCGCGACGTCGGTCACCGCCACGAGGTAGGCCCGGGCCTCCGCGGCGGTGTCCTGCGCCAGCACGGAGAGGTCTTCGTCAGGCATCGAGCAGCCTCCTGCCTTCGAACGCCCGGCCGAGGGTGACCTCGTCGGCGTACTCGAGGTCACCGCCGACCGGCAGTCCGGACGCCAGCCGGGTGACCGTGAGGCCCATGGGTTTGAGCAGCCGGGCGAGATAGGTCGCGGTCGCCTCGCCCTCGGTGTTGGGGTCGGTGGCCAGGATGATCTCGGTGACGACGCCGTCGGCGAGCCGGGTCATCAGCTCGCGGATCCGCAGGTCGTCCGGCCCGATGCCGTCGATCGGGCTGATCGCGCCGCCGAGCACGTGGTAGCGGCCGCGGTACTCCCGGGTCCGCTCCACGGCGACGATGTCCTTGGGCTCCTCGACGACGCACAGGACCGCCAGGTCGCGGCGGGGGTCCAGGCAGATCCGGCACTGGGTCTCCTGCGCGACGTTGCCGCAGGTCGAGCAGAACCGCACCGTGTCCTTGACCTCGACGAGGACGGCGGCCAGGCGGCGGACGTCGGCCGGGTCGGCGGCCAGCACGTGGAACGCGATCCGCTGCGCGCTCTTGGGACCGACGCCGGGCAGCCGGCCGAGCTCGTCGATCAGGTCCTGGACCACGCCCTCGTACACGGGCAAGAGCCTACGTGCTGGGTGCGTCAGCGGTCGTCGATGACGCGGCCGCCGAGCAGCTGCTCCACCACGGGGCGGCCGACCAGGGTCGCGCCGTCCAGGTCCGCGTCGTCCATCGACGGCTCGTCCGGCACCTCCGGCTCGGGGTCGTGGTCGGCCGCGGGCTCGGGCGCCCGGCGGGCCGGGCGGCCGGGCGGGTCCGATCGGGCCGGGCCGGCATCGGTCTCGGGAGGCTCGATCCGGCAGGCCTGGTGTCCGGCGGCTCGGGCGGGCGGCTCGTCCCAGGAGCGCGCGGCGGCGGCGGCCCGCTCGTCCGGTGGGACGTCCGGCGCTGCTGCTGGAGCACTGCCGGCCGCCGGTGCCGCCGGGGCGGCCGGCGCGCCGTCGAGCCGGATGCCCTCGACCTGCGCGTCGACGCCGAGGACGTCGATCAGCGCCTGGCGGACCAGCTCGGCGTGCGGCCCGCGGCGGAACGTCTGCAGCAGGCCGTCCGTGCTGATCGCCAGCCGCAGCCGCCGCCCGTCGTACTCGATGACCTGCGCGTGCTCGCTGACGAACGTCCAGGTGGCCCGGCGCTGCTGGTACACCCGGTCGAGCACGTCCGGCCACATCCGCCGGATGGCCTCGACGTCGACGTTGCCGATCGGCGCCCCACCGGAGGTGTCGGGCTGAGCGGCGGTCTCGGCCTGAGCCGGGCGGTCCGGCTCAGCGGGCGCATCCGGTACCGCCGGGGCTGACGGCTCCGGCGCCGGGGTGGGCGCGGCGGAGCGGGGCGGGGGCGGAGGGCGGGCGCGGGCGCGGTGCCGCCCACGGCCAGGCGCCGTTCGATCCGGTCCAGCCGGGCGGCGTACCCGCCGTCGCCGTCGGCGCCGGGCAGCAGGATCCGGGCGCAGATGAGCTCGAGCTGCAGGCGGGGAGAGGTCGCGCCGGTCATCTCGGTCAGCGCCGTGTTGGTGATGTCCGCCGCGCGGGACAGCGCCGGCCGCGCCGAAGTGGGCCGCCTGGCCCTGCATCCGGTCGACCTGGTCCTCGGGCAGCGTGCGCAGGATGGCGTGCGCGCCGTCGGGCACCGCCGCGATGACGATCAGGTCGCGCAGCCGCTCGAGCAGGTCCTCGACGAAGCGGCGGGGGTCGTGGCCGGACTCGACCACCCGGTCGATGACCCGGAAGACCGTCGCCCCGTCACCGGCCGCGAACGCCTCGACCACGTCGTCCAGCAGCGCGGAGTCGGTGTACCCGAGCAGGGCGATCGCCCCGTCGTACGTGATGCCCTCGGGCCCGGACCCGGCGATCAGCTGGTCGAGGACGGACAGCGAGTCCCGCATCGAGCCGGCGCCGGCCCGGACGACCAGTGCCAGCACGCCCTTGCCGACCTCGATGCCCTCCTCGGCGCAGACCCGGGCGAGGTAGTCCTGCACGGTGGCCGGGGGGACCAGCCGGAACGGGTAGTGGTGCGTGCGGGACCGGATGGTGCCGATCACCTTGTCCGGCTCGGTCGTGGCGAAGATGAACTTCACGTGCGGCGGCGGCTCCTCGACGATCTTCAGCAGGGCGTTGAAGCCCTGCGTGGTGACCATGTGGGCCTCGTCGATGATGTAGATCTTGAACCGGCTGCTGGCCGGCCCGAACGACGCCTTCTCGCGCAGGTCGCGGGCGTCGTCCACCCCGCCGTGGCTCGCGGCGTCGATCTCGATGACGTCGACGGTGCCGGCCCCGCCCCGGGCCAGGGCGACACAGGAGTCACAGACGCCACAGGGCTCGGGGCCGGGACCCTTCTCGCAGTTCAGGCAGCGGGCCAGGATCCGGGCGCTGGTGGTCTTGCCGCAGCCGCGCGGACCGGAGAACAGGTAGGCGTGGTTGACCCGGTCGGAGCTGAGCGCCTGCATGAGCGGGCGGGTGACGTGCTCCTGGCCGATCACCTCGGTGAAGGTCTCGGGCCGGTAGCGGCGGTACAGCGCGGTCGTCACCTGGTGGACCCTAGTACGGCGATCGGACAGCGGGGCGCGGGCAGCAGAGGACCCCCCGCGCACCCGCCAGGGCCCACCTACCCTTGCTGCCTTCCGGCCCTGGGGGGGTTCAGCGGGATGACGCCGCACGAGGGGTCTGCTGGCCAGCGTACCTGCTCCGAGCCGGTACCCTCGGCGGCGGAGGATTCGCCTAGTGGCCTAGGGCGCACGATTGGAAATCGTGTTGGGTTAACACCCTCAGGGGTTCAAATCCCCTATCCTCCGCCAACTCGCAGCAGCTCCGGGATGGCGCGATCACCTAGATTGCGCATCGTGCGGATGCCGGTCTGGACCTGGGGCGTCCGGGCCCGGCCGCTCACGGCTCTCCTCCTCGCCGTGCTGTCGGCGGCCGCCGTCGCGACGGCGGTGACCGGCCCGCTGCTGCTCCGCGCGGTGGAGCAGTCCGCGCTGACCTCGGCGCTCAGCGCGGCCGCGCCGGCCAGCACGGCCCTGTCGGTCTCGGCCGACCTCGACCCGGAGAGCCCGATCGACGGGCTGGAGGGGGCGGAGCAGGCCGCGGTGGCCGCACCGCCCGACCGGTTGTTCTTCCCGGTGGTCACGGTCGCCGAGTCGGACGCCTCGGTGCCCTGGGCCCCGGTGGCGGCGGGCACCACCCCGCCGGGCCCGGCCGCCACGCACCACTCCCACCTCGCGGTCCAGGACCAGGACTGCACCGGCATCCGCATCGTCAGCGGCGCCTGCCCCACCGGGACGGCCGACGTCGCGGTGTCGACCGGGGACGCCGCCCGGTTCGGCCTCCGGCTGGGGACGTTCGTCGACGTCCGGGTGCCGGCCGGGCCGCGGCTCACCACGACGCGGCTGCGCCTGTCCGGCACCTACGACGCGGGCTCACCGGGTCTGACCGTGACCACGCCGACGTCGCCCGGCGCCAGCCTGAGCGGGGTGACGGCGACCGACCTCATGGTCGGCCCGCGGTCAGCGGTGTGGCGATACCTCCCGACCGTCATCGAGAGCCGGCGCGCCCTGCGGCCCGGGATGCGGGCCGGTGACCTTCCGGCCGTTCGCCAGGCCATCGCCTCGGTGCAGCACGACGCCCTCGAGCAGCCGGACACCCTCGTGGTGGACCAGCTGCTGGCCACGCTGCTGGACGGCGTCCAGGCGGCGGGGCACGACGCCGCCATCCTCCTGGGGGTCGTCGAGGTGCAGGCGCTGGCCCTCGCGCTCGGGGGCCTGGCCGTGGTGCTGCAACGCTTCGCCCGCGCCCGGGCCCGGGAGTGGGGCGTCGGCCGGTTGCGGGGCATGCCGCCCGGCCGCTGGCTGACCACGGTCTTCGCCGAGCCGCTGGTGCCACTGGTCGCCGGGCTCCCCGTGGGGTACCTCGTCGGGATCGGCGCCGCACGGGTCGCCACGGCCGCTGCCCTGCGGTCGGGAACCCCGGTCGAGCCGTGGCGCGCGCCCGTGCTCCTGGCCGCGCTCGTCGCGATCGCCGGCGCGCTGCTGGTGCTCGTCGCCGCGACGGCCCGCTCGGCCTCGGTCGACCTGGCCCAGCTGCTGGGTGAGGTGACCGAGGACCGCCGGACCTCGCGGCTCGCTGCCGTCGCCCAGAGCGCGGCCGTGCTCCTGGCGGCCGTCGCGACGTACCAGCTGCTGGCCGGGCACGAGCTCACCGACACCGGCGGCAGCCTGGGACTGCTGGCGCCGGCGCTCCTGGCCGTCGCGGTCGTGGTCGTCGCCGTCCAGGTGGCGGGTTGGCGCACCCGGCGGGCCGCGACGTCGCCCGCTCGCCACCTCGCGAGCCTCGTGGTCGTCCGCCCCCTGGGCCGCACCCCCTCGACGCTGCTGCGGTCCGCGATGGTCACGGTGGGGGTGGCGCTGGTCGTGTTCACCACCCAGCTGGCCTGGGCCAGCTCGGGCAACCAGGACCGGCTCGCCGACGCGCAGGTGGCGGCGGCCCAGGTCCTCACCGTCCAGGTGCCGGCCACCGCCGACCTGCGTCGTGTCGTCGACCAGGCCGACCCCTCGGGTCGCGTGGCGATGGCCGTCGAGGAGCTGCCCGCGGACGTGAACGGCGGCGTCTCGCGCGTCGTCGCCGTGGACACCGCTCGGCTGGCGGTGGTCAGCACCTGGCGTCCGGCCTGGTCCGGGCTGGCCGCCGCCCGGCTGGCCGCCGCCCTGCGCCCGCCCGCGACCGACCCGGTCCTGCTGTACGGGCGCCGGCTCTTCGTGACGGTCGCGAGCGTCTCCTCGGTCGCCGGACCGTTGAGCCAGGGCGTGAGCGAGCTGCCGGAGCCCACGCTGGCCGTGGTGGTGCAGACCTCTCGCGGCTGGGTCACCGCGGACCTCGGCACGCTGCAGCCGGCCACGCGGAGCCTGACGGCAGCGATCCCGTGCGCGGCGGGCTGCCCCCTCGTCGCCCTCGTGACCGGGGCCACGGAGGACTCGCCGTACGACGCGACGTACACGCTCACCTCCCTGTCCACCGACCAGAGGCCGAGCGAGACGTACGCCGCGCTGCTGCACCAGGCCGGTCACTGGCAGCCGCGGGTCGGCTCCACGATCGACCCCACCGAGCCGGGCTACGAGAAGGCGACACCGACCCCGAACGGCCTGCTCGTGCGAGCCCACGACGCGATCGGCGACGAGCGACCGAGCATCGAGCCGACGGACCGGCCCGACCCGCTCCCCGCGGTGCTGGGGCCGGACACGCGGGCCGTGCCGTTCGCCGGCATCGACGGAGCGGCGCGCGGCGTCGGCCTGGACGGCCAGGCGCAGCTGATCTGGCCGGTCGGCCACGCATCGGTCCTCCCGCGCGCGCTCGGTGACGGGGTGCTGGTCGACCTCGTTGCCGCGCAGCGGCTCAGCGACCCGTCGCAGACCAAGGCGGTGAGCGAGGTGTGGATGGCTCCGGGGCGGCACCCCGAGGTCGAGGCGACCCTCAAGCGCCTGGGCGTCCGGGTGATCGGGAGGTCACGGCTCGGCGCGGCACGGACCGCGCTGCGCGGTGAGGCCCCCACCCGCGCGACGACGATCGCGCTGACGGTGGCCGTGCTGTCGGCGGCGCTCGTCGTGGTCAGCCTCGGCGCCGCACGCCGGCTCGACGCGCCCGCCCGCCGGCGGGACTGGCGGGCGCTTCGTGTCGCCGGACTGACGCAGACGCGGATCCGCCGGCTGGTGGCCCTGGAGGTGGGCGCACCGGCCGTGGCCGCCGTGGTCGCCGGAGCCGCGGTCGGCGCCGTGACGTACCTGCTCTCGGTCCGCCGGATGCCGATCCGGCTGGCCCCCGCCGGCCCTCCGCTGGACACCGGTCCGTCCTGGCCGGCGCTCGCCCTCGTGCTCGGCGCCGGCGTGCTGCTGGGGGCGCTGGTCGCGGGAGCGACCGCGTGGCTCGAGGTGCGCGGTCTGGACCGCGAGGGGGCCCTCGATGACTGACCGGACCGAGGCGCCGGCCGCGGCGGCCGGCGCCCGCATCCGCTGCGAGGGCGTGGTGCACGTCTACCGGGTGGCCGGCACGGACACCGCCGCCCTGCGCGGCATCGACCTGATGGTGGACGCGGGTGAGCGCGTGGCCCTGCTGGGTCCCTCCGGTTCGGGGAAGTCCACGCTGCTGAGCGTCCTCGCCGGGCTGCGCCAGCCGTCGGCCGGACGGGTGCTCGTCGACGGCGAGGACATCTCCCGCGCCGGGTCGCGCCGCCTGCGCCGGTACCGGTCGGACACGACCGGCCTGGTCCTGCAGGGCACGGCGACGAACCTGCTGCCGCACTGCTCGGTCCGGCAGAACGCGCTGCTGGCCGGCCCGCTCGCCGAGCGGCCGGACGGCCCGTTCGCGCTGGACGAGCTGCTGCGCCGGGTCGGCCTGGACGGTCCCGACGAACCGGTCGCGCGATGGCCGGTCGCCCGCCAGCAGCTGGCCGCGCTCGTGGTCGCGCTGGCGAAGGGACCGCGGCTGCTGCTGGCCGACGAGCCGACGAGCCACCTCGAGCCGCGGCAGCGCGACCAGGCGCTGGCGCTGCTGTCGGAGTCGGCGCAGCGGGCGGGCACGACCGTCGTCGTGGTGACCCACGACCCGGTCGTGGCCGAGCACGTGGGCCGGATGGTGCACCTGCGTGAGGGCCGGGTGGGCGCGGAGGCGACGCCGCACGAGCGGTACGCCGTGGTGGGCGGGGACGGCTCCGTGCAGCTGCCGGAGGAGCTGCTCGGCGAGTGGGGGCCGGGGTCGCGCGTCCGGGTCGACCGCCTGGGGCCGGACGAGGTGCGGCTGCGCCGGGCCGGACCGGGGCCCGCCCCCGGGGATGACGGCCCGGATCGGACGGCGCGTGATGAGTGAGCCCGTGCTCGTCGTCGCCGGGCTCAGCGTGCTGGCCGGTGACGGCGGGCCTGCGCGGTCGGTCGTCGCGAACCTCGATCTCGAGGTCTCGGCCGGGGAGTCCGTGGCGCTCGAGGGGATCGCCCGCGCCGACCGGGGTGCGCTGCTCGACGTGCTCGCCGGGGTGCGCGCACCGGCCGCCGGCTCGGTGACCGTCGCACCGGCCGGCCCGGCCGGCAGCCGGCCGCACCACCACTCCCGGGCCGTCGGCTACGTCCCGGCGACCCCGCAGCTGGTGCCGGTGCTCACCGCCGTGGAGAACGTCGCCGTGGCGCTGGCCGCGACCGGCGGCGCGCCGGCCGCCGCGTGGGGGCGGGCCGAGCGGCTGCTGGGCGACCTGGGGCTTCCGGCCGGTGCCTGGCACAACGCGGTGGAGCAGCTGTCCGGCGGCCAGCAGCAGCGGGTCGCCGTGGCCCGGGCGCTCGTCGACCGGCCCCGGCTGCTCGTCGCCGACGACCCGACCAGCGAGCTCGACCCGGCGAGCGCGGCACTGGTGTTCGCCGCGCTGTTCGCGGCCGTCGGCGAGGGGTCGGCGCTGGTCCTGACGACGGACTTCCCGGAGGCGGCCGCGGCCTGCACCCGCGTGGCGTCAGTCGCGCAGGACCAGCCGCCCGCGTCGCGACACCGCAGGTGACCGGTCGGGCGGCGACGTCGTGAACACGCTCACGGCGCCGACCGGACCCAGCGTCACCTGGCCGGGTGTCGGCCTGGTCGCGAGCGGCCAGCCGTTCGGGTCCTTGGCCCGCGCGGTCGCGGTCGTGGTCACCGCGCCCGCGTCGACGTCGGCCCCCGTGATCTGGTGCGGCACCCTCGCCGTGCAGACCGTCGTGGCACCGACCGGCAGGGTGGTCAGCGGACAGCCGACGGTCCCGGCCGAGGGGGCGCTGACGACGAGGCCGTACAGGGTGGTCGAGCCCGCGTTGCGGACCGTGAACGACCAGGTCACCGTGTCGCCGACGCCCGTCGTCCCGTCCCCGTCGACGTCGGTGACCGCCCCGGCGACGAGCAGGGTCAGCGCGGAGAACTGGTAGACCGGCGTGTACGTCGGCGCGGGCGCGGACCCGACGGGGTGGCCGGCCGGGTCAGCGGCCGAGGCGGTCGCCGTGCTCCGCACGTGGTTGGCGTCGACGTCGGCCTGGGTGATGACGTACGGCGCCCGGGCCAGGCAGGTCGCCGAGGCACCCGGAGCCAGCGCGCTGACCGGGCAGGCGACCGGGCCGGCCACCGGGTCGGAGACGGCCGGGCTCCGCAACGTCGTCGTGCCCGTGTTCTGCACCACGAACGACCAGGAGATCGTGTCGCCGAGGTCGATCCAGCCGTCCCGGTCCACGTCGCGCGCGGTCGCCGTGGCCGACAGGGCGAGCGCCGGACGCTGGGCGACCGGGGTGGTGGTCGTCGAGAGGTTCGAGACCGTCCGGACCCCCGTCGCCGTCGTAGCGGTCGCGGTGGCGGTGTTCGTCACCACGCCGGCGTCGACGTCACCCTGGCTGATCGCGTACGGCGCGGCCGTACAGGTCTCGCTCCGGCCCGACCCGAGAGTTGTCACCGGACAACTCACCGGGCCGGCCAAGGGGTCGCTGACCCGGATGCCGGTGATCGTCGCGTCCCCGGTGTTCTGGACGAGGAACGACCAGCGGATCTGGTCCCCGCGGTCGATCAGGTAGTCGCCGTTGACGTCGTCGACCAGGGCCGTGGTGGTGAGCGCCGGGTCGGGGTGCTGGGCGACCGGCGTGGAGCCGGCGGACGCGTCCGACGTGACGACGGCCCCGGTGGGGTCGAGCGCGGTCGCCGTCGCGGTGGTGTCGACGTGTCCGGCCGTCACGTCGGCCGGCCCCACGGCGTACGGCGCGGTGGACAGGCAGGTCACCGTGGCCGACGGCGGGAGCGGTCCGGCCGGGCAGCTGACCGGTGCCGCGCCGGGGTCGGCGACCGCGAGCGACGTCAGCGTCACGGTGCCGGTGTTGCGCACCTGGAACGCCCACAGCACGGTGTCACCGAGATCGGTCCGCCCGTCGTTGTCGACGTCGGTGACCGTTGCCGACACGGTCACGCGCAGGCCACTGGACCGGGCGACCGGCACGTCGGCCCGGGCGGGCGCCGAGGTCACGGCCGACCCGTCCGGTCCGGTGGCCGAGGCCGTGGCGGTGTTCGAGACGACGCCGGCGTCGACGTCGGCCTGGGTGACCGGGTGCACCGCGACCGAGCAGCTCACGGTCTGGCCGGGCGGCAGCGGAGCGGCCGGACAGGTGACCGGCCCGCCCGCGGGATCGTCGACCGTGACGGCGGAGAGCGTGGTCGTCCCGGTGTTGCGGACCTTCAGCCCCCAGGTCACCTGGTCGCCGAGGTCGATCGTGAAGCTGCCGTCGGTGTCCGCGACGGCGGCCGTCTGGGTGAGCTGGAGCGACGACAGCCGGGTCACCGGGACGGTGGCCGTCGCGGGTGCCGACAGCACCTGGCCGTCCTGCGGGTCGAGGCCGCTCGCCCGGGCGGTGGTCGACACGACGCCGGCGTCGACGTCGGCCTGCGCCACCAGGTACGGCGCCGAGGTGCAGGTGGTCGCCGCCTGGGGAGCCAAGGTTGCGGTGGGACAACTGAACGCGTCGGCCCCGGAGCCCGTCACCGACAGCCCGGCGACGGTCGACGAGCCCGAGTTCGTGACGACGACCTGCCAGGTGACCTGGTCGCCGAGGTCGGTCCGGCCGTCGCCGTCGCGGTCGGCGACCACCCCGGCGAGGCTGACGCTGAGAGCCGCCGGCTGCAGCACCGGCACGCCGGCCGACACGGGCGGCGACGTGACGGTGTGGCCGTCCGGTGTCCTCCCGGTCGCCGTCGCGGTGGTCGCGACGACGCCGGCGGCGACGTCGGTCTGGTCGACGACGTGGACCCCGGAGACGCAGGTGGCCCGCGCGCCCGGCGGCAGCGCCGGGCTCGGGCAGCTCACCGGCCCGGCACCCGTGCTGGTGACCGACGGCGCGGCCAGCGTGACCGTGCCGGTGTTGCGGACGACGTAGGACCAGGTGACCCCGTCGCCCAGGTCGGTGCGCCCGTTGCCGTTGCGGTCGGCCACCGACGGCGTGAGCGCCACCGTCAGCGCGGGTGCCTGCGCGACCGGCGTCGACGTCGAGCTGCTGTTCGAGGTCACCGTCGACCCGCCGGGGGCGGTGCCCGTCGCCTGCGCGGTCTGCACCACGACGCCGGCGTCCACGTCGGCCTGACCGATCACGTACGGCGCCGCCGTCGTGCACGTCTCGCTCGCCCCGGGCGCCAGCGCGGCGGACGGGCAGGAGACCGGCCCCCCGACGGCGTCGTTCACGGTGACCGCGGTCAGCGCGCTCGCGCCGGTGTTGGTCAGCAGGAACGACCAGGCGACGTGGTCACCGAGGTCGATCCGGAAGTCACCGTCGAGGTCGGTGACGGCGGCCTCCGCGGTGAGCTGGAGGGCACCGGCCGGGCCGACCGGTGTGGTCGCCGTCGAGCGGTTCGAGCTGACGGTGGCGCCATCGGGTCCGAGCGCGCCGGCGGTCGCCGTGTCGGTCACGCCTCCGGTGTCGACGTCGGCCTGCGTGACGGTGTGCGTGGCCGCCGGGCAGGTCGCGGTCGCCCCCGGCGCGAGCGGTGCGCCGGGGCAGCTGACGCCACCCGTCGCCGAGTCGTTGACCGACAGCGACGTGAGGGTCGTCGTCCCGGTGTTCGTCACCAGGAAGGTCCAGTCGACGGTGTCGCCGGGATCGGTCCGGCCGTCCTGGTTGACGTCGGTCACGGCCGTCGCCGTGGCCAGCTGCAGGGCCGACGTCCGGGCGACCGGAACCGCGGTCGACGACGGATCGGACGTGACCGGCTGACCGTCTCCTCCGGTCGCCGACAGGGTGGCGGTGTCGCTCACCACTCCGGCGTCGACGTCGGCCTGATCGATGACATGAGCCACCGCCGTGCACACGGTGGAGTCACCCGGGGTCAGCGTCGTGAGGGGACAGGTCACCGGGCCGGCGGTGGAGGCGGTCACCCCGATGTCCGTGACGGTGGTGCTGCCGGTGTCGGTCACGCGGTAGGTCCAGGTGATCCGGTCCCCCAGGTCGACCCGGAAGTCGCCGTCGACGTCCGCGGTGGTCGCCGTCGCGAGCAGGCGCAGGGCCGAGCCGACGGTCACCGTCGCGTCCGCGCTCGCCGGGTCGGAGGTCACCGCGGCGCCGCCGGGGTCGACCCCCGTCGCCGTCGCCGTCGTGGTGACAGAGCCGGCCTTCACGTCGGCCGCGCTCACCGTGTGGGCTGCGGTGCAGGTCGCTGTCGCTCCGGGCGCGAGATGCGTTGAGCTGCAACTGATCCCATCGACGGACGGGTCGTCGATCCGCATGCCGGAGAGCGAGACCGTGCCGGTGTTCGTGGCCCGGAACGTCCAGGTCACGACGTCACCCAGGTCGGTCGCTCCGTCCCCGTTCGTGTCGGTGACCGGAGCGGTGACGGCGAGCGCCAGCGACGCGCTCTGGTCCAGCGGCTGGCCGGCGGCTGAAGGTGCGGACGTGAGGTCGGCGGCGCCGGAGGGCGGCGTCCCCGTCGCCGTCGCGGTCACGGAGGCCGACCCGGCGTCGACGTCGGCCTGGCCCACCGGGTACGACGCGGTGCACGTCTCGGACCCGCCCGGCGCGAGTGCCGCCGAGGGGCAGTCGACCGGCACCGAGCCGGCCGCTCCGGCCGCGGCGACGGCGACCGACGTCAGGCCGACCGAGCCGGTGTCGGTCACCACGAACGCGTAACCGACCCGGTCCCCGACGCCGAGCCTCCCGTCGCCGTCCACGTCGGTGGTCCCGGTGACGCTGGTCGCGAGGTCCAGGCCGGTGGTCGACACCGTGCTCTCGGCCGGGCTGGTCACCGCGTCGTACGTCGCCGGGTCCGGAGCCCAGGTGTACGTCCCGGCGGGCGCGTCGGACAGGGTCGCCCCCGCAGCCGTCCCGGCGTCGACCGTCACCTCGAACGTCACGGTCGTGGCCGCACCGGCGGCCACGGTGCCCCCGGCTGTCCCGCTCGCGCCGGCACCGACCCGGGCCGTCACCTGAGCGCCGGACACCTCGCCGGCGTCGCTGTCGGCCTGGTCGGTCGCGGCCGCCCCACCGACGGTCAACGAGCCGGGGACGTACGTCGTCCCGTCCGGTACCGCGTCGCTGACCACCACCCCGCCGGCCCCGTCACCACCGGTGTTGCGGACCGACACGGCGTACCGCAGCCGGTCGCCCGGCCGGGTCAGTCCGCCGCTGCCCGCGGTCAGGTCGGTGACCGTGCTCGTGGCCGACAGGCACGGGGCGTTGGAGAAGACGACGTCGTCGAGGAAGTTGCCGACGGTCGTGTTGCCGCTCGACGTCGAGACCGCCTTGAACGCGAAGCGGGTGGTGGTCTGGCCCGGCGGCACGACGTACGAGCCGGTGTGGTTGACCCACGCCTGCGGCCCGTCGCTGATGTCGCCCCCCTGCTGGACCTGGGAGGTGGTGCTGCCGATCAGCACCGACATCACGTCCTGGCCGCCGGGGGTGCCGGTGTAGCGCGCCCGGTGCCAGAGCGACCACCGCATCACCTGCCCGGGGACCGTGGGCACGTCCTGGTAGAGCGTCGAGGCCTGGGTCGCGTTGAGCTCCACCCACTGGCTTCCGCTCTCGGCCTCGATCGCCAGGTTCCCGTTGCTGGCCGTGGAGCCGCTGCCGTTCGCCCAGTACTCGATCTGGTGGTCGGTGGCGGTCGTCCGCCATGCGGCGTCCGCGTCCGTGTCGGAGATGTCGTGACCGGGACCGGCCGGGACGTCGGGGGCCTCGAAGTCGCCGTTCGGCAGGGAGATGCCGGCGGGGCAGGTGGTCGGCGCCGCGCTGGCGGGCTCCGGCCGCCCCACCGCGGTGAGGGCCACGACGGCGAGCAGGACCGCGACCAGGCCGGCGAGGGGTCGCGGCTGGGGAGTCACTGCAGGTCACGTCCTTCCACGACACCGAGCGCACAGGGGTGAACCGCAGGACCCGTCCCCCTGGTGACGTGCCGTACCGCCGCACCGAAGGCGCGGGCCGCCGGCCTTCTGAGCGGAGCGTCGGCGACGCCCTGACGGCGCTTGAGCAGCGTCATCACTCTGGGTCATTCGGCGTGTGGGCCGTTCGGATGAGCCCGGGTGAAAGGGGCCTGCCGCCCTAGACTGCCGCCGTGATCTTCAAGGCGGTCGGGGACCAGCGGCCCTACCCCGACCATGGCAAGGTGACGCCGCGCGACTGGTCGGACGTGCCTCCCCGGCTGGTCCGCCTCGACGAGCTCACCACCACCAAGCGCACGCTCGACCTCGACGCCCTGCTGTCGGAGGACTCGACGTTCTACGGCGACCTGTTCGCGCACGTCGTCGAGTGGCAGGGGGCCCTCTATCTTGAGGACGGCCTGCACCGCGCCCTCCGGGCCGCGCTCCAGCAACGGCCCGCTCTGCACGCTCGCGTGCTCGTGCTCGACTGACGGCGAAGGGGGCCGCGATGTCGGAGGTGGAGGACTTCGACGACCTCGAGACCGAGGGACCGCCACGGCGTCCTCCCATGAGTCCGGGGCAGAAGCGCGCGCGGCGCCAGGCGATCACCCTGCTCGTCGTCGCCGGGCTGCTGCTCGTGTCGTTCCTGTTCGCGGCCGCGTACTACGGCGGCTGGTTCTCCACGCCCAAGGCCACGCCGCAGGCCGGTACCTGCCCCACCTCCACCGCGACCGCGGTCCGCAAGGTGGCGCCGTCGCAGGTGCACGTCAACGTGTACAACGCCAGCAAGCGCAACGGGCTGGCCAAGAAGGTCTCCGGGGAGCTGCGGCTGCAGGGCTTCCTCACCGGCAAGGTGGCCAACGACCCGCTGGGTGCCACGGTCACCACGCCGGCCCAGGTCCGGTACGGCTCGAAGGGCAAGGCGGGCGCGCAGCTCGTGGCCTCGGAGGTGCCCGGCGCCAAGCTGGTGCCGGACAAGCGCAAGGACGCGACGGTGGACCTGGTCCTCGGGGCGTCGTACTCCAAGCTGAGCGGATCCACGGCGACCTCAGCGAGCAGCACGCCGACCTGTACGCCGAGCCCGAGGCCGTCCACGACGAGGCCCTCCTCCGACCGGGTCCCCCACGACGAGCAAGAAGGCCTGAGCCCGCATGTCCGCCGCCATGGCCGCCGCCGAGGCCTGTCCGGACTGCGGCTTCGACTGGGGGGCGGTCACGGTCGAGGAGCTGCCCGGCCGCCTGGCCGACCTGGCCCACCGCTACCGCGCGACGCTGACCGGGACACCGGACGCGGACCTGCGCCGGCGGCCGGCGCCCGAGGTGTGGTCGGCGCTGGAGTACGCCTGCCACACCCGCGACGTCCTGCTCGCCCAGCGCGAGCGGGTCTACCTGGCGCTCGTCGAGGAGCGGCCCAGCTTCGCCCGGATGAACCGCGAGGAGCGCGTCGGGCTCGCCCGGTACGCCGAGGAGTCGCCGTCCGACGTCGCGGCCGAGCTCGACCTCGCGTTCGGCCTGGTCACGACCGCACTCACCGGCCGCAGCGACCAGGACTGGCAACGGTTGCTGCTCTACAACTTTCCCGGGCCGCAGGAGCACGACCTGGCCTGGCTCGCCCGGCACACCGTGCACGAGTGCGAGCACCACTACGTCGACATCCGCCGCGGTCTGGAGGGGTGAGGATGGCCCTACGGGACCGGGCACTGCGGATGGTGGCGGGGCAGCTGGGCCGGCCCAGCGGCGCGCTGGGACGGCTCGTCGCCCGCCGGCTGAACCGCGGCAACCGCGCGGTCGTGACGGCGGCGGTCGAGGCGGCGCGCCCGGCCCCGGGCGCTGCCGTCGCCGAGGTCGGCTTCGGCGGCGGACTCGGTGTCTCGCTGCTGCTGGACCGGGTCGCGCCGGACGGCGTCGTCCACGGGGTCGAGATCTCGGAGACGATGCTCGCGCGGGCCGGGCGGGTCTTCCGGCGCGAGGTGGCCGACGGACGCCTGCAGCTGCACCGCGCGACGATGGACCGGCTCCCGCAGCCCGACGGATCGCTGGACGCGGTGGTCTCCACCAACACGATCTACTTCGTCGACGACCTGCCCGCCGCCCTGACCGGGATCGCCCGGGTGCTGCGACCGGGCGGGCGGCTCGCTCTCGGCGTCGGCGATCCCTCGGCCATGGCTCGGATGGCGCTCACCCGGCACGGCTTCACCCTCCGGCCGGTCAGCGAGGTCATGGACGAGGTGAGCCGTGCGGGCTTCACCGCGCTCGAGGACCACCGGGTCGGCTCCGACGCCGAGGCGCCGCACGTGCTCGTCGCCGAGCGCGCGCCCGACCCGACCCAGGCGAGCCGCGGGTCGTAACGAGCGCCTCTCCCCGCGCGATGCTTTGGCCGTCGACTCCGGGTTGGGGGAGCCGAAAAGCCCAGTCCGAACCCGGTTTCGACGGCCAAACCCGGAACCGACGGCCACGGGAGCTACGTGGCCAGCAGCTGAGTCGACGGGATCACGCTCTTGCCGATCGTCGGGGTGCTCCACGAGAGCACGGCCGTGGCGGCTCCCGCGCTGTCGTAGTACTCGACCCGCAGGCTGTACGCCCGGTTGTCCTGCAGAGCGACGGTGGCGGTGTCGGTGCGCAGCGGGTGAGCCGTCCAGTCGTCGATGACCAGCTGCCCGTCGACCCACAGCCGGGCACCCTGGTCGCTGGCCAGGCTGAACGTGTAGGTCTGGCTGGTCCTCGGGATCAGGTTGCCGGTCCAGCGCACCGAGAACTTGTCCTTGGGCACACCGGGAGCGGGCGCCCCGGTCCCCCACGAGAAGCTCAGCGTCCGGTCCACCCGGGTCAGCACCGGCTTCTGCAGGGTGGCCGTGGCGTAGTAGGTGCCGGTGAGGCCCGCCGCGGCGACCGACGGCACGGAGACCGGCGCCGGGCTCGAGGCTGTCACGTTCCCCCCGGTGTCGACGGCGCAGACGACGTAGGAGTGGCTCTGCCCGCTCGTCATCGTCGTGTCGGTGTAGCCGGCTGCCTTCTTCACGGACGCGATCAGGACGCCGTCCCGGCGGATCTGGTATCCGGTGACACCCCGGTCGTCGCTGCTGGCGGCCCAGGTGACGTTCACCGAGGTGGGGCTCACGAGGCGAGCCCAGACACCCGTGGGCGCGGTGGGTGGCTGGTCGGACGACGGCGGCGTGGTGATGTCCGCCTCGTCGGACGGTGCCGAGACGTTCCCCACGGCATCGAGCGCGACGACGGTGTAGGCGTACGGCGTGGCCGGGCTCACCGTGGTGTCGGTGTACCCGGGTGAGGTCGTCGTCGCGGCCAGCGTGCCGTCGCGCCAGACCTGGTAGCCCGTGACGCCGATGTCATCCACGCTGGCCTGCCAGGTCAGGCTGACGGCTCCGCCGAGGTCATGACGGCGGCCAGCTGACCGGGAGCCGTCGGCGGCCCGGTGTCCTGACCAGTGCCGGCCTGGCTCGCGAAGTAGTCGTGGACCACGCGACCCGAGCCGCCCGACGCCGTGGCGCAGTCGGTCGGGGTCCAGGTCCAGTCCGCGGTGACGACGGTGTTCGGTACGTCGATCGCGTGGACCAGGAGGCCGATGCCGTGTGCCGAGAGGTACTGCAGGAACGACGGCGCGAGCGTCTCGGTCTTGGTCCCGCACTTGTTCGACGTGTAGTTCCACTCGGTGGCGATGACGGGATACGTGGCGGTCAGGTCCCCGAAGTCGGCGTCCCAGGTGGGTTGGCCCGGCGCGATGTAGTACGGGTGGACGCCGTACATGAGGTTGCCGGTGGGGTCGGACAGCGGCGTCAGGCCGGCCAGCATCCCGTTGTTCGTCAGGCCTTCGGCGATGACGACGTTCGTCGCGCCCAGGCCCCGGATCGCGTCGAGGAGCTGCTGGTGGCCGACCGGGACGGCCCCCTGGTCGCTCTGCGGTCCGGTGCCTCCATCGGCCCACTGGCTCCATCCGGCGGCGTCATTGGTGCTCGTCGGCTCGTTGAACAGCTCGAACATCACGTACGGGTCGGAGTCGACGGCGGGCGCCAGCACGTTCCACGCCGCCAGCGTCTGGTCGAACGGGAGCTTGTGGGCGCTCCCGCAGCCGATGCTCTGGTCCTGCATCGACAGCACCACGGTGAACCCGTTGCTGCGGGCCAGCGCCACCCCTGCGAGGACCGAGGCCAGGTAGGCGTCGCGGTCGGCCTGCGCGATGGTCGGGTCGGCCAGGCCGCGTTGGCTGACCTGGAACCGCATGGTGTTGGCGTTCCACGACTTCGCCGCGTCCATCTCGGCCTGACCGAAGTGGGCCGCAGCCGTTCGGCCACTGCCGTTGCCGCACCAGGCAGGGGTCAGCAGGCCGATCGAGTTGAAGCCGCGGGGGAGGTACGGCACACCGTCCTTCATCAGCTGGTTCCCGATGACCGACAGGCCGGTTCCGGCGTCGGCCACCGCACCGCCCGTCACGGTCTGCACGCCGAGGGTGACGGCCACCAGTGCCAGCGGGGCGAGGAGGGCGGTGGCCCTCCGGGCGATCCGTCCCGGGCCGTGGGTCATGGCGGGATGAGCGCGCTCCTCGGTGGCAGGGGTGGGAGCGGGTGGTGCCGGTGCGTGGTGACGTGGGCGCCACTATCGCCCATCAGAGGCCCCGCTCGGCAGGGCCGCGAACCGGAAAGTCGCTCGGCGCTCGCGCGGTGACAACCGGTCACCGGACGAGCAGTCTGCCGCGGGCGTCCCACCTGGTCCCGGCTGGTCCGTTTCACTCTGCGACCCGATGGGGGACCCGTCACCTGCCCGAACAACGGCTGAGCCCGCGATGGCGTTGCCATCGCGGGCTCAGCGTTGGTGCGGGCTCAGCGCCCAGTTCAGGTCGGCGTCAGCTGACGACCTGGACCTTGACGCTGTGCATGGTGTGTCCGACCTTCACCCCGAGGTTCCAGAAGTGATGGCCGCGCATCGCGCGGTTGATCGTGACGGTCATCGTCCACTGGTGATGACCCGCCGGGCGGAATACCAGCCCGCGACCCGCCGGGCGGTGCGGAGCGATCGCCGCGTTGTAGTAGGTCGGACGGCCGGCCTGATCGGTGACGACGATCGTGTAGCGGTGGCCGCTGCGCACCGCGAACGAACCGTTGCGGTAGGTCGCTCCCACGAGGTAGATGCCGAGCACTCGGTAGCTGCCCCGGGCCGTCGTGACGTTCCCGGCCTTGTCGGTCGCGCTCACCGTATAGCTGGTGACCGCGCCGCTCTGGTGCTTGGTGAGAGTGCAGACCGCCACTCCCGACAGCGAATCCCGAGCGACGCAACGACCCGCCGGAGCCTTCCCGCCGTAAGCCCCGCCGTTCTTCACGCCGGCCACCGCGACCGAGGGCGCGGTGCGGTCGACGTTGATCCCGCTGACCGTCGCGGTTGCGACGCCACCGTCGGTCGCCACGATCGTGCGGGTGACCGACTGTCCGGCGCCGTTCGCCGCGATCTGCACGGGAGCCGGGCACGGAGCCGTGAGGTCCGCTCCGTCGGTCGTGCAGTCGAAGGTCACCGTGACCGGGGTGCGGTACCAGCCGGCAGCCGAGGTGGGGTGGGCGCTGGTCACGGTCGCCGTGATGGTGGGGTCCGACCTCGAGGTCGAGTCCGAGGACCCGAGGAACGAGTCGTCACCGGCGTAGACCGCGGCCACGGTCTGGGTCATCCCGGTCGCGACCGAGTAGTTCAGCGTGGCAACGCCGTTGACGACCGAGGCCGTGCCGACGGGGTCACCGGCGACGCTGAACGTCACGCTGCCGGTGGGACTGCCGGCCCCGGGTGCAACCACGTCGACGGTCGCGGTGACCGTCGACGCCTGGACGGCGACGGTCGCCGTTGTCATGGCCTGGTCCACGACCTGGGTCGTGAGGCCGGTCGACCCGGCGTACGCCGTCGGGTCGCTCGGGGTGAACGTGGCGGTGACGTCGTGGGAGCCGACCGAAAGGGCCGATTGGTCAGCAGCCGTCAGGTCGGTGCTCGACGCACTGCCGTTGGTGACCGTCACCGGAGTGCCGACATCGGTGCCGTCGACGGCGAACTGCACGGTGCCGTCGGGGTTTCCGTTGTCGGAGGTGACCGCCGCCGTCGCCTGCACGTGCTGGCCGAACACCGTCTCCGATGCCGTGACGGACACGGCGGTCGGGTAGGCGACCTGAGCCGACGCGGAGTCCGACGTCGCGGCCGCGTAGGTCGTGTCGCCGGAGTACGACGCCTGCAGGGTGTTGGCGCCGGCGACCAAGGCCGTCGTGACACAGGTGGCCACGCCGTTCGTGACGGGCTGCACGAGGCAGTCGTCGAGCGGGTTGCCGTTCGCGTCGAACCGCACCGTGCCGGTCGCCGCGCCGAGGGAGCCGGACACGTCCGCGGTCAGGGTGATCGGGTCGCCGACGTGGTTGCCCGACTGCAGCGACGCGGAGAGCGCGACCGTGGCGGGCGCCAGGGCCCACGTGAAGGAGACAACACCGTCCCCACCGTGGACACCATCGGCCGAGCTGAGGTCGGTGATGGAGGGGTCGGCGTAGCCGGATCCGCCCGCGCCGGACTCGGTGTACGAGCCGCCGCCACCGCCGTAGTAGCCGCCGCCACCGCCGGCGCCGTTGTTGTAGGCGTCGGAGCTGATGCCGGCGCCGTCGCCGCCCTGGCCCGGGAGCCCGTCGGCCGCCGGGCCAGCCCCATCGCCGCCGTTGTTGACGCCGTTGACCGAGCCGTGCGTGCCGCCCGACGTGGGGGTGCCGCCCGTGGGACCGGTCTGGCCGCCGAAGTTGATCGTGGTGTAGCCGCCGCCGCCAGTTCCGCCCGCGCCAGCACCAGCGCCGCCGCTGCCGAACTCGCTACCTCCGCCCCCGCCACCGGCCGCGATGACCAGCCCACCGGATGGGTCGAAGACGAAGGAGCCGCCGCCCCCCGAGGCTTGGTAGTACGCCGGTGATGCACCGCCACCGCCGTACGTCCGGCCACCGGACACGGTGCCGCGCTGGCCGACCAGGACGGTCAACTGCTCGGCCGGGTCAACCGACAGGTGGCCGCTCACCGTGGCACCCCCGGCGCCGCCGCCCCAGTAGCGGCTGTTGCCGCCTTGAGCGCCGGACACGGAGACCAGGACGTCATTGACGTTGGCCGGCACGGTGAATATCTCGGTGGCGCCGGTCATGGTGAACGTCTCGGTGCACGACGTGCTGTCACAGTCGGGGCCGGTAGCGGCGGAAGCGGGTGTGAACGCCCCGCCGGCAGCGCCGAGGAGCACTGCGGCAGTCGCGCTGAACGCGATGATTCGAGGGAGTTTCAGGACAGGCAAACGCACAGGGGGGCCTTCCAGAAGGGACGCGCACCGGCACGGGCGACCGGATGCTGGGTCACTGGCCGCAGTGGCGACCGGTGTCAATCAGGCGGCCCCGCGTGAGTCCAAGGACTCAGAACGATGACCTGGGGGCTACTTCGGCCGGGACCTGCCGGACCTCAAGGCCTTTTGTCGAGTTATCTCGACTTGCGCGGGTGGACGCGCTGGCCGGGCCCCGTGGGCGCGGTGCCGTGCACGTCGCCGGCCTGCGGGCAAGACCCTGACCTGGGCAGATGCTGGGACAGTGTGGCGGTGGCGGTGGGATTTGAACCCACGGACGGGTTGCCCCGTCACACGCTTTCGAGGCGTGCTCCTTAGGCCGCTCGGACACGCCACCGCGGAGCAGACTACCGGAGGCGCCGGCCCTGGAAGAAAGCCGTCAGCAGCTCACCGCACTCCTGCGCGCGCACCTCCGGCACCACCTCGACCCGGTGGTTGACCGCCCGGTCACGGACGACGTCCCACACCGAGCCGGCCGCCCCGGCCTTCGGATCCCAGGCGCCGAAGACCAGCCGGTCGACCCGCGCGAGGACCAGGGCCCCGGCGCACATCAGGCACGGCTCGAGGGTGACGACCAGCGTGCAGCCGTCCAGCCGCCAGGACCGGCGGCGCCCGGGCGGCCTCGCGCAGGGCGAGGACCTCGGCGTGGGCGGTGGGGTCGGCGTCGGCCTCGCGGCGGTTCGACCCCGGCGCCGACGACCTGCCCCGAGCCGTCCACCACGACCGCCCCGACCGGGACGTCAGCCGGGCCACCGGCGAGCGCCACGTCGACCGCCTCGGCGGCCTGGTCGAGCGCGAACCCCATCCACGCGTCGTACGACGCGGGAGCGGCGACGCTCACCGCAGGGCGTCGAGCTGTTCGTCGAAACCGCAGGCCTCGCCGATGCCCGCCAGCACGGCGCTCGGGTCGTCCGGCTCCTCCGTCGGTCAGCTGCACCAGCTCGGCCGCGCGGGCACCCGAGGTCGTCCAGCAGGCTCGGGTCGCCGGCCCACGTGCGGGTGAGCCGCCGGCCGCCCGGCTCGATGTCGGCCAGGTCCGGCGCCAGCGCCTCGCGCGCTCCGGCCGTGATGTCGTCCGGCTCGTCCTCGTCGTCGCTGATCGGGTCATCGTCGTCGTCGCCGGAGCTCGTTGTGGCGGACGGGGTCTCGTCCGAGTCCTCCTCGTCCTCCGTCGTCGACGGACAGCACCGCCGAGCCGGTCCAGGTCCTCGGGGACGTCGATGTCGGCCGCGGGCTCGAGCACCGCGGCGTACCGGCTGCGCATGGACTCGCCGCAGGTCGGAGACGAACGGCCGCGGGTCGCCGTCGTCGTCGACCCGGACCAGCGCGAACCACGAGTCCTCGCGCTCGATGATCGGCGAGCGCCGGCCCGGCCCCGGGCAAGGCGCCACGGACCAGCTCGGCCAGGTCGTCGAGGTCCTCGGCGTCGTCCACGTCGAGGTCGAGGACGCGCCAGCCGCGAGGCTGCCGGGCGAGGACGGCGGTGAAGTACGACACCGCCATATGGTGCCACTGCGGCGGTAGGTTGCGCCCATGCGAGTGACCGTCGTCGACCATCCGCTGATCGCCCACAAGCTCACGACGCTGCGGGACGAGCGCACCGACTCGCCGACGTTCCGCCGGCTGACCGACGAGCTGGTCACGCTGCTGGCCTACGAGGCGACCCGGGACGTGCGCGTCGCGCCCGCCGAGGTCACCACGCCGGTCGGCCCGGCGCGTCGGCGTCCGGCTCACCGCCCCCAAGCCGCTCGTCGTCCCGATCCTGCGCGCCGGGCCTGGGGATGCTCGACGGCATGGTCCGGATCCTGCCCACGGCCGAGGTCGGCTTCCTCGGGCTGGTGCGCGACGAGGAGACCCTGGTCGCGACGACCTACGCGACCCGGCTGCCCGACGACCTGTCCGGGCGGCAGTGCTACCTGCTCGACCCGATGCTGGCGACCGGCGGCACGCTGTCGGCCGCCGTGCACTACCTCACCGACCGCGGCGCCGACGACATCACCGCCATCTGCCTGCTGGCCGCCCCCGAGGGCGCTGGAGCTGCTCGAGCGGGAGACCGCCTCGCTCAGCGCGCCGTTCACCGTGGTCACCGCGGCGCTGGACGAGCGGCTCAACGAGCGCGGGCTACATCGTGCCCGGCCTCGGCGACGCCGGCGACCGCCTGTACGGCGTGGTCTGAGCCCGGCGCGCCTCCGCCGGCGTCCGGCCCGGCGCGCCTCCGGTGAACCGATGAGCCTCGGTGAGGATGACGCTCGCCGGGCGCGCGCGGCCGAGCGTGCGACGGAGAGGAGGTCGTCATGGTCGTGACGCGCATCAAGCATGTCGCGTACCTGCTGATCGCCGCCTTCCTCATCTACGCGATCTTCAAGAGCCCGGACCAGGCCGCCAGCATCGTGCGCACCGCCTGGAACAGCGTGGTGAGCGGCGTGCACGCGATCGGCAAGTTCTTCGACGCGCTGCTCAACAGCAAGAACTAGGTCCGCGTGTCCGGACCACCCGGAGCGACCAGCGCCGCCGGTGCCCGGCACTACGCGACCCACCTGCTGCCGTACGAGAAGGTCGTCGCCGCCGAGCGGCGGCACTGGGCCCGGCTGATCGAGCCCGTGCCGACGCGTCGTCGGCGGTCTCGTCGTCGCGGTCGTGGCTGGACACGACGCTCCCGCTGAACGTCCCTGTCGTGCACGACGTCATCTGGCTGGCCTGGCTGGCGGCGGTGGTCCGGCTGGCCTACCGGTACTTCGAGTGGCGCACCGACTGGTTCGTGGCCACCGACAAGCGGCTGATCCTCGCCTACGGCCTGCTCACCCGCCGGGTCGCGATGATGCCGCTGCGCAAGGTGACCGACATGTCCTACAACCGGTCGCTGCTCGGGCGGCTGCTCGGGTACGGCGAGTTCGTGCTGGAGTCGGCCGGGCAGGAGCAGGCGCTGCGCACCGTGCGGTTCCTGCCGCGCCCGGACGACCTCTACGAGGAGATCTGCTCGGAGATCTTCGGGGGGCCGCCTGCTCCCCGGGCCACCTCGCCGTGGGCGCCGGACACCGTCACGACGGTCATCCGCCGGGCGCCGGACGAGCCGCACGACAGGTACGACCGGTACGACGACGTGGACGACTCGGACGACTGAGGCCCTTTCGGCCCAAGGATTCCTACCGTGCGTGACCGCGCACCGTGATTTGCCGGATAACCCCGCCCGCGCCTGCGCGCGCGCCCTACGTTCAGCAGGAATCCTCTGCGACCCCTGCGAAAGGCCTTGGACATGGCTGTGAACTCTGCTCGGCGTGGGCGCGTGCGGTCGAAGGCCAGGGTGGCTGTCGGGGGCACCCTGGCCGCGCTGACCGGACTGCTCGTCGTCGGACCGGGCCTGTCCCAGCCGGCCGGCGCCGCCGCCGTGCGGACCGCCGCGGTGCACACCGCGGCGACCGTGCAGCCGGCCCTGCAGCCCGTGCCGAACCAGACCACGCTGGTCCCGCAGACCCCGCGGAGCAACACCCCGTTCATCGGCAACGGCGAGATCTGGGACATCGCCGCGATCGGGAACCGGGTCTTCATCGCCGGCTCGTTCACGACGATCAAGAACCAGACGGGCAACGGCACGACGTACAACCAGCGCTACGTGGCGTCGTACAACATCGACACCGGGCTGGTCGACGCGAGCTTCAAGCCGACCTTCGACGGCACGGTCACGGCGATCGAGCCCTCGCCGGACGGCACCAAGCTGTTCGTGGCCGGGACGTTCAACACGGTCAGCGGCGTTGCCGAGCACAAGGTCGCGAGCATCAACCCGACCACCGGCGCGGCCGTGACCAGCTTCAACTTCAGCGGCACGACCAACAACCAGGCCACCGCCCTCGCCGCCACCAACACGACGCTGTACGTCGGTGGCCGGTTCACCAAGCTCAACAACGTCTCGATGAGCGGCCTGGCCGCGGTCAACGCGGCCACCGGTGTCGTCGACCCCGGCTTCAACAACCCCATCACCGGGGGCATCGGCGTCGGCGGTGCCCTCACCGTGCAGCAGCTCAAGCTGACCCACGACGAGACCAAGCTCCTCGTGGTCCACACCGGACGGCAGATCGCCGGCCAGGACCGCTACGGCGCCGGGCTGATCGACACCGCGACCAAGCAGCTGCTCCCGTGGGAGACGAACCTCTGGCAGGACAACCTGCAGTACATCGGCGGGATCCAGCGGGCGTACGCCGCGGACATCGCCCCCAACGACCAGTACTTCGTCGTGACCGCCGGCTCCGGCGGTGACCGGCCGCCGATCAGCGACACCGCGGTGCCCTGCCGATCGCCGGCGGCGCCGACGTGCAGCCGATCTGGGTCGTCCCGGCACTTCGACAGCGTCTACTCGGTCGCGATCACCGAGAAGGCGGTCTACCTCGGTGGCCACTTCAACTGGGAGCCGTCGCCGAGCGCGCCCGACCCGTGGCCCGGACTGGACAACGTCGGGTACGGCACCGGGCAGGGCCTGTCCGGCTACGCCCTGGGTGACGCCGTCGTGCGGCGCAACCACATCGGCGCGCTCGACCCGGCGACCGGCAAGGCGCTCGAGTGGGACCCGGGATCGAACTCCTACGAGGGCAACAAGGCGATGCTGGCCACCTCGCGCGGCCTGTTCGTCGGCGGTGACGGCAAGACCCAGGGCGGCGTCAACACCGGCCGGGTCGCGTTCTACGACCTGAACACGGTGCCGGCCGCCACCCTGCCCGACACGACCATCACCGACCCGATCGAGGGCCGGGTCGAGCCGGCCGGCAGCACGTTCACGATCGACGGCACGGCCACGACGGCCGCCACCACGACCGTGAAGAAGGTCCAGGTCACGATCCAGGACACCAGCAGCAAGCAGTACCTGCAGTCCAACGGCACGTGGGCCAAGGCGGCGTACAACTTCCTGCCCACGCTGGGCGCGGCCAAGTCCGCCTCGACGACCTGGTCGATGACCACGTCGCTCGACGGCAGCCGCACGATCAACATCAACGCGAAGACGCAGGCCGCGAACGGTGTCACCGACGCGACCAAGGCGGTCAAGCACATCGAGTCGTTCAACTTCGCCGACGCGACGCCGAACACGGCGATCACCGGCCCGACCAGCAGCGTGATCGCCAGCACGACGTTCACCGCGACGGGCACCGCGACCGACGACCACGGCATCTCGGCCCTGCGCTACTGGTTCCGCGACGACGCGGGTCAGTACCTGCAGTCGGACGGCTCGGTGGCACCGGTCGTGCACACGTTCACCGGCCTGCCGGACGTGGTCGGCGCCACGAACGCCACCTGGCAGTACGCCGTGACGCTGCCGCACGAGGGCACGTGGACGATGAGCGCGACCGCCATCGACACGGCCGGCCAGGCCGACCTGCGCGACGACGAGCACACCTGGGTCATCAACAGCAGCGCCCAGGCGCCGTCGGTCTCGATCAGCACGCCCGGCGTGATGGTGCCGCCGGGCCTGCCCACCGTCGTGAACCTGGCACCGGGCAGCCCGGTCACGTTCTCCGGCTCGGCCAGCGACTACAAGCAGCTGGCCAACGTCGAGATCGCGATGTGGAACGCCACGACCCACGAGAACCTCGGCGTCGGACGGCACCTGGAGCACCAGCGCCGCCCTGGGGCTGGTACCGGATCGCGAAGAACCTCACCGGCACCGAGCTACAACTGGACGTGGACGACGCCGTTCAACCTCAAGCCCGGCAAGTACTCCTTCTACGTCCACGCCAACGACAGTGACGGTCTCGCGACCGGCGCTCGCCAACCTGGGCATGCTGACGCTCAACGTCCAGGTGCCCGGCGACAGCCCGCCGCACACGACGATGTCGACCACCGGGACCATCACCGGCATCACCAGCCGTCACCTCGACCTGGCCGGCACCGCGACCGACGACCTCGGCGTCAGCCAGGTCCAGGTCTCGCTGCGCGACGGCGATCACCGGGCTCGTACCTGCAGCCCGACGGCACGCTCGGCGCGGCCTTCGCCACCCGGACCGCGACGCTCGCCTCGCCGGGCGCGACGTCGACCACCTGGACGCTGCCCGTCGACGCTGCCGTCCAACGGCAACTACACGGTGACGGCCGCCGCGGTCGACACCGCGGGCCAGCTGGACCTCTCGACGACCGCGGCCACGGCGCTGTACATGGTGTTCCCCGGTGACGCCACGCCGACGCTCGACCCGTCCTTGCAGCTGCCGACCGACGGCACGGCGTTCACCGAGTCGCGCATCCTGGTCAGCGGTCGGGGCCAGGACGACACGAGCATGGCCGACGTGCAGATCGCGATCATCGACAGCCTCGGGCGGTACATGAGCTCGAGCGGCACGTTCACCAGCACCACGCCGAGCTGGCGCTCCTCGTTCCTCACCAGCCCCGGCTCGGCCGGCTCGAACTACTCCTACACGAGCCCGGTCGTCCCGAACGGGTCGTACACCGTGCAGGTGCGGGCGGTGGACGCGAACGGCCAGGTCACCCCGACCCCGACCGTCGTCCACGTGACCGTGTCGTCGCCCCCCGGCAACCAGCCGCCGGTGGCGCACGCGACGGTGAGCTGCGTCAACACCGAACAACTGCTCGTTCGACGCACGCACCTCGACCGACGAGGACGCGCCGACCCTGACGTACTCGTGGAACTTCGGCAACGGCCGTACGGCGACCGGGTCCGTGCCCACCATGTACTACACGGCACCGGGCACGTACACCGTCACGCTCACCGCCACGGACCAGTACGGCGCGACCGGGACGACCACGGTGCCGGTCACGGTCTCGACCCCGTCGAACAACCAGCCTCCGGCGCCGGTGATCCAGCCGCCGGTGTGCAGCGGGATGGTGTGCAACTTCAGCGCCGTCGGCACCAGCGACCCGAACACCGGGGACGCGCTGACCTACTCCTGGACCTTCGGGGACGGGTCGCCGAACGGCAGCGGGGTGGCGACGTCGCACACGTTCCCGGGCACCGGGAACTACACGGTCACCCTCACGGTGACCGACGGCTGGGGAGCGAGCAGCAGCACGACCCGGTCGGTCACCTTCTGAGCCCGCCCGGTGGTCGGCGCGGTCAGGTCACAGCGACTTGACCGCACCGACCACCTTGGTGAGTGAGTCCTTCGCGTCGCCGAACAGCAGCGTGGTCTTGGGGTCGAACAGCAGCTCGTTGTCGATGCCGGCGAAGCCCGGGCCGCATCGACCGCTTGAGGAACACGACCTGCGCGGCCTGGTCGACCTCCAGGATCGGCATGCCGTAGATCGGTGCGCCGGGAGTGGACTTGGCCGCCGGGTTCACGACGTCGTTGGCGCCGACGACCAGCGCGACGTCGGTCGTGGGGAGCTCGGGGTTGACCTCGTCCATCTCCTTGAGCACCTCGTACGGCACGTTCGCCTCGGCGAGCAGCACGTTCATGTGCCCGGGCATCCGGCCGGCGACCGGGTGGATGCCGTAGATGACCTCGACCCCCCGCGCCTCCAGGAGCTCGGCCAGCTCGCGGATGGTGTGCTGGGCCTGGGCGACGGCCAGGCCGTAGCCCGGGACGATCACCACCTTGCGGGCGTACCCGAGCAGGATCGCGACGTCGGCGGGGCTGCCGGAGCGCACCGGCCGGTCCTCGCCGCCGGACGCCGCCGCCACGGCCGTGGAGGCCCGGAAGGCGCCGAACAGGATCGAGGCGCAGCGAGCGCCCCATCGCCGCTGCCATCAACCGGGTCAGGATCGTGCCGCTGGCGCCGACCAGCGTCCCCGCGACGAGCAGCAGGGTGTTGGACAGGACGTAGCCCGAGGCGGCCACGGTCAGGCCGGTGAACGCGTTGAGCAGCGAGATGACGATCGGCACGTCCGCGCCACCGACGGGCAGCACGAACAGCACGCCGACGGCGAGCGAGACCACCGCGAGCAGTCCGAGCAGCAGGCCGGAGGGACGGTCGCCCGCCCCGCCGCCGGTGCCGACGAGGACGCCGGCCAGGACCACGGCCAGCGCGAGCGCACCGCTGAAGACGTACTGACCGCCCGGGAAGGTCACCGGCCGGCCGGTCATCAGCTCCTGCAGCTTGGCGAAGGTGATGCAGGAGCCGGCGAAGGAGACGCACCCGACCAGCACGGTGAACGCGCCCGCGCCGACGGCGACGTAGGAGCTCCCGCCGGTCGACGCCGGGCAGCGGCGCCGTCGAGGAGACGGCGACCACGTGCGTCTCGGTCAGCTCCAGCGCGGCGACGAGGGCGGCCGCAGCGCCGCCGACGCCGTTGAACAGCGCGACCAGCTGCGGCATCTGGGTCATGGCGACCCGCCGGGCCGCGGGCACGCCGATCGCCGTCCCGATCGCCATCGCGACCAGGATCAGCGGGATGTGCTTCAGGTCCTGGGAGAAGAAGGCGACGACGACCGCCAGCACCGCGCCGAACGCACCGATCTGGTTGCCGCGCCGGGCGGTCGCCGGTGACGACAGGCCCTTCAGCGCGAGGATGAAGCAGACGGCGGCGACCAGGTAGCCGACCGCGGTCCAGTCGGCGGAGAGCTCGCTCACCGGTCGGCTCCCCGCCGGGCCGGCTGCGAGCGGCCCTTGAACATCTCCAGCATCCGGTCGGTGACCACGAACCCGCCGACCATGTTGACCGTCGCCAGGACGATCGCGACGAGACCGAGCGTCACCGCGAACCAGCCGGACGCCTGGCCGGTGACGATGATCGCGCCGACCAGGATCACGCCGTGGATGGCGTTGGCGCCGCTCATCAGGGGCGTGTGCAGCGTGGTCGAGACCTTCGAGACCACCTCGAAGCCGACGAACACGGCGAGCACGAAGAAGGTCAGCAGCGTGACGCCGTCCATCAGCCCCGTCCCTCCACGGACGCGCCCTCGACCAGCTGGCGCGTGGGCTCGTGCCGCACCACCCCGTCATGGACGACGCAGGAGGTGTCGAGGACCTCGTCACCGAAGTCGATCGACAGCTCGCCCGTCCTTGACCATCAGCGCCAGCAGGTTGGTGACGTTCTTGGCGTACAGCCGGCTCGCGTCGGCCGGCATGCTCGAGGCGGCGTCGGCCATGCCGACCAGCCGCACCCCGCCGAGGTCCAGGTCCTCTCCCGCCACCGATCCCTCCACGTTGCCCCCGCTCTCGGCGGCCAGGTCGACCACGACCGAGCCCGGGCTGCATCGCCGTCACCATGTCGCGCGTCACCAGCAGGGGCGCCGGCCGGCCGGGCACCGCGGCCGTGGTGATCAGCACGTCGGCCTTCGCGATGTACGGCGCGAGCAGCTCGCGCTGGCGGGCCGCCCGCTCCTCGCCCATCTCCCGGGCGTACCCCCCGGCGCCCTCCAGGGACTCCAGCTCCAGCGTGATGAAGGCCGCCCCCATCGAGCGCACCTCGTCGGCGCTGGCCGGCCGGACGTCGTACGCCTCGACGACCGCCCCCAGCCGCCGGGCGGTGGCGATGGCCTGGAGCCCGGCGACCCCGGCACCGAGCACCACGACCTTGGCCGGTGGCACGGTGCCGGCGGCGGTCATGAACAGCGGGAAGAAGCGCGGCAGGCGCATCGCCGCCTCGAGAGCGGACCGGTAGCCCGCGACCAGCGCCTGGGAGGTGAGCGCGTCCATCGACTGGGCCCGGGAGATCCGCGGGACCAGCTCCATCGAGAAGGCCGTGACCCCGGCGTCGCGCAGGGCGCGCACCCCCTCCGGCTCGGCCGACGGCGTCATGAACCCGATCGTGACCGTGCCCGGTCGCAGCCGGCCGACCTCGGCCGGGAGCAGCGGCCGCACGTGCAGCACCACGTCCGCCGCGCCGACCACGGCCTCGAACGCGTCCGCGGCCACGACGTCGACGCCCGCCGCGCGGTAGGCCTCGTCCGAGCTCAGGGCCGGCGCCCCCGCGCCCGACTCGACCTGGACCTGGGCGCCCGCCGCGACGAGCGGTGCAGCCGCCTCCGGCGTGAGGGCCACGCGCCGCTCACCCGGTCTCACCTCGCGAGCGACGGCGACACGCATGGCCGAACCGTAGTGGCTGGACACTCGATCGGCCTATCACCTGGGCCACCCGAGGGCGCCATTGCGGCCATCACCGGTCGCGGTCCGGGGCGCCCATGACACGCTGGGCGTGTCGCGCCACCCCGGCGTACTGTCCATCCTGCTCGCTAGAGAAGTGGGGGTGCTGAACGACGTGCGCATGTCGCGTCCTCCGGCATCCGGGTGGTGGTTGAGCCGGCAGCCCGTCGCCATCCGCCGGTACGTCGCCGCCACCGTCCTGGCCTCGATCGCCCTCACGGCGCTCGTCCTGGTCCGGTCCCGCGACTACCACGGCTTCTCCCTGCTCGGCGTGGTCACCTTCTGCGCGCTGGCCGTCGGCGTCTCGCTCGCCACCCGCCCGGTGCTGGCCGCCTTCCCGGGGTCGCCCCCGATCCAGGACCTCACCGGAGCCTGGATGCTGGCCGCCCTGCTGATCTGGGGCCCGGCCGAGGCGGTGACCGTCGCCCTGCTCGTCAGCGGCGTGTGGACGCAGTACTTCGACCGGCGGTGGGGCGGCAGCCAGCGCCGCACCGCGCAGCAGGTGCTCAACGTCGCCGCCGCGATCCTCGGCCTGGACGTGGCCTACCTCGTCATGCACTGGCTCGGCCCGCAGCCGCACTGGCTGACCCAGGTCGCCGGCATGGCGGCGTACGTCGTCGTCAACTTCGCCGTCATCCTCGGCATCCTCGGCCTCAGCGGCGACGCGAACCCGCTGCACGTCATCGACACCTGGAGCTCCCGGGTCATGCTCCTGACCGAGGCACCCATGGGTCTGGGCATCGCCGCGGCGTGGACCACGGACCCGGTCGCCGGGGCGCTGCTGTCCGGCACGTTGATCGCGGCGGCGGCCGGACTGCACGCGGCCCACCTCCTGGAGGAGGCCAGCACCGACCGGCGGACCGGACTGCTGCGCCCGGACGCGTGGACGTCCACGGTCACCCGGCTGCTGAGCCGCCAGCACGTCGCGGTGATCCTGGCCGACGTCGACCACTTCAAGCAGGTCAACGACCGGCACGGGCACCTGGTCGGCGACGAGGTGCTCAGCGCCATCGGGCTGCTCATCACCGAGAGCCTGCGGCCGGGCGACGTCGCCGGGCGATGGGGCGGCGAGGAGTTCGTCGTCGCGCTGCCCGGCTGCGGCAACGACGCCGCGCTGGAGATCGCCGAGCGGCTCGCCGACACCGTGCGCCGGGCGACCGGCGTGCTGTCCCACTCCGACATCCGCTGCACGATCTCGGCCGGCGTCGCGCAGGCCCGGGTGGCCACGCCCGAGGAGGCGGCGGCCGCGATCCGCCGGGCCCTGCGGGACGCCGACATGGCGATGTACGCCGCGAAGCGCGCCGGCCGGGACCGGGTCTTCGCGGCCGACGACCTCGCCGCCCGCCAGCTGGAGCTCGAGACGTTCTCCGTGGGCGAGGGCCCCGCGGAGCGCGCCCGACGCAGCACCTAGCAGGGGCGGGAGCGGGCACTGCCCGCCAGGTCATCCGAGGTCGGCTCGCGAGAGTCAGCGGCCGACGGAGCCCCACTTGAGCGGTGCGCGCACGGGTGGTCACCTCCTCGACGACGAGCAGGTCCCTCCTGCCGGAGGTGGCGTCCACGACCCTGTGAGCGTCGTGACGCCTGTGGTCGTCGATACACAATCATCTCAGCGTGGTAACAGCAAGCACTCTCACGATTACGGAGTGCTCACGAACTCGGCCGATCGAGGTGCACGCCCCGCGCCGGCGCGGTAATTTCGCAGGACCCTCGTCCGCCTCCACACCTCCCCCGGAGGCGCCATGCCCCGCCGTACCGCCCTGACGGCCGCCATCGCGGCCGCACTGCTGGCCTCCCTGACCTCGGTCGCCGTCGCCCACGCCGCGCCGTCAGCGTCGGCGGCCTCGGCCTCGGCCTCGATGGCGGGCGGACCCTGCGGCACGGCGTCGACCACGGACGGGCAGGCCCACGCCATCCGGCACGTCGTCTGGGTGGTCTTCGAGACCAAGACCCGGGACGCGGTCCTCGCCGACCCGACCGTCGCGCCGTACCTCACCGGGCTCGCCGCCGAGTGCGGTCAGGCCACGGCGTACCAGTCCGTGCCGTACCACGCGGCGAAGCTGGCGATGACGAGCGGCACCGACTGGGGCGTCCAGGGCGACGTGGCCACGGTGCCGGGGCCGGACCTGTTCAGCCAGCTGGGCACCAGCTGGACGGCGTACCTGGGCGGGATGCCCGCGAACTGCTGGCCGACCGACACCGACCTGTACTACGCGCGGCACAACCCGGCGGCGTACTTCACCGACAACCAGGCCGCCTGCGCGAGCCGTGACCTGCCGCTGCCGTCGACACCGGCGGAGCTGGACCTGTCCCAGCCGTTCACCTGGATCGAGGCCGACGTCCCCGACTCGATGCACGGCTGCCCGGTCCTGTGCTCCGCCACGACGGAGGGACAGGTCGCGGCCGGCGACGCGTGGGCCAGCACCTGGATCAGCGGGCTGGTGGCCAGCCCGCAGTACCTCGAGGGGGACACCGCGATCTTCGTGGTGTGGGACCAGGGCACGAACGCCACCACCAACGCGAACACGGCCTTCCTGGCGATCTCGCCGTACACCACGCCCGGCTACGTCTCGAGCGTCCCGTACGACCACTACTCGCTGCTGCGCGGCACCGAGGACCTGCTCGGGCTGGCGCCGCTCGCGCACGCCGGCGACGCCGGTACGACGTCGGTGGCCGACGACTTCGGCCTGCCCTATCCGGCGGTCCCCGGCAGCCTGCCCACGACCCCGTGGACCGGCGCGACGCTCGCTCCGGTGATCCTGCCGCCTCCGCACTAGGTCCCGGACGTATCGCCGCAGCTGCGGCGGTCCTCCTGTCGGCGAAGGGGTTTCGCCCGACGAAGGGATTCTGCGATGAGCCTCACCGCAGCGCACCACGCCTTCGCATCCGTCAGCCAGGACGGTGTCGACAAGGCGTTGCAGGCGTTCTTCACCGCCCGGCCGCACTACCTCAGCTACGGCTCGCCGCCGTTCGTGACCGCCAGCTCCGTCAGCGAGACGGTGATGGCCCCGATCCCGTTCCCGGGAACGCCCGGGATCCCGTGGGCGGTCGACTTCTCGACGCCGGTGGTCGACCTCGACCCGGCCGACGCGCCGCTGCCGCCACCTCTCTCGATCGGCCCGGACCAGCTGGCGCTGCGGACGACGATGATCCTCACGATCGGGTGTCTGACCGGTGACCCGAAGAGCGACAAGCGGGGCCAGGTCACGCCACTGAAGACCAAGCTCGACGTGGTCGCCGTCGGCCATCCGGTCGCGCACTACTACTCGCCCGGTGTCGGCGACGTGTCCTTCCTCGTCGACGCCGTCCTCATCGAGGGCATCGCACCGCCAACCCTGCAGGCCATCCTGGACTGCCTGGTGCGCAGCATGCTCAACGCAGTGCTGGCGGGAGTTCGGTTGCCGTTCAACGTGATCGACGCCGGCTTCTTCAAGCTCAGCCTCGAGCAGGGGCCGAGCATCCTCGACGACCAGATCGAGCTCTGGGGAGATGTGTCCTGATGCCTGCTGACCTGAACGCCGCGGTCGACGAGACCGCCGCCACCGTCCTCCTGCACGCCGCCGAAGCGGCCCTCGGCCCGCAGGGCGCGACCGGCAGCGGTTCGTTCGGCCCGTTCGGTGCTGCGTGGTCGGCGTCGGCGACGTTCTCCGGCGGCACCGTCACGCTGGCGGCCCCGGACACGGTGTCGATCGACGACCTGACCATCGGCTACTCGCTCGGCCTGACGCTGTCGCTGGACCTGAGCTTCCTCGACTTCTGCCTGCCTCAGGTCTGCATCCCGACGCCCTTCGGGGACCTGTGCACGCCGAAGATCTGCTTCTCCTTCCCCACCATCTCGGTGCCGGTCTCCTTCTCGAGCACCGCGTCGCTCTCGGCCGACTTCGGCATCGTGGTCCAGCTGACCGGTGGCACCTGGGACGTGGACGTGGTGATCCAGGACGTGCGCGAGCTGGACCTCGGGGCCGCCGCGACCGCCCTCGTCACCGCCATCGGAGCGGCCGTGTCGCTGGCCCTGCTCGCGGTGCCGTTCATCGGGCTGATCCTGTCCGTCGCGGCCGGGATCATCACCGCGGCCTTCGGCGTCGCCGAGGTCACCGGTCTGCTGGGCGACGTCGTGTCGCTGTTCGTCTCGGGGCTGACGTTCACCGTCTACCAGCAGCCCCAGACCTTCGTCGTCCTCCCGGCCGCCGGCCCGTTCGACCCGGCCGTGGACGTCACGCTCGTCGCCGTCACCGCCGGGGTGCAGGCGAGCGACAAGAACGAGCTCGTGCTCGCCGTCGACATCTGAGACCGGGAGACAACGCCATGAACACACTCGACAGCCGGGTGCTGCACTCCACCGACTGCTTCGCCCACCGCTTCTCCACGCCGGGGACCTTCCGGTACGACGTGTCCCCGCTTCCCTCGATGCTGGCCCCCCGCGGGCGCGACGACGAGGAGGTGGAGGGCCCGCAGGTCGTCGTCGTCGAGGCCGGGAGCAGCCAGCGCCAGCACCACCTCCGGGTCAGCGTCGTCCGCGGTCGGCTGACCGTCTCGCCGCGACACCTCGAGGTCTCCGCCGGCGATCTCGTGTGCTGGTCGGCCGACCACACGGTCACGACCGGGTACGTCGTGCGGGGCCGGATCGGATCGGCCTCCGTCGACTCCACCGAGCTGCGCCACGAGTCGGTCTTCACCCACGCCTTCGGCGTGCCGGGTGACATCGAGTGGGCGGATGCGGGCGGCAGCGGGCTGCGGGGCCGGGTGCGCGTCGTCCACCCCGACGAGAAGGACGCCCGGCGGGCCCGCTGGGCCGCATCGGTCGCCGAGGGCACGCTGGTCCACATCCGTGGGCAGCAGGCCGAGCCGGCCGACGTGGAGATCCTCGTCGGGCAGACCGTCTTCTGGGCGGTCGAGGACGCGCCGGGCGTGACGATCACCGACGTCTCGCGGCTGCGCTGACGCCGATGAACCGCCCTACGCGCTCGGCGATCTGCCTCGCGACGTGCGCCCTCCTGCTGGCCGGCTGCTCGTCCTCGGGCGGCAGCACCGCCTCGTCCACGTCGGGCGGCTCGACCGCGGGTGCGACGACACCGGCGGCGACGACGAGCGGCTCGTCCGCGTCCCCCAGCATCTCCGACACCGGCGTCGCGACCTCGCTCGATCCCTGCCGGCTGGTCACCCGGTCGGAGGCGTCCGCGCTCGCGGGGACGTCGTTCCGGCCCGGGAAGGAGCAGGCCAGCGGCAACGGCAAGCAGTGCGTCTACGGCGCGCAGACGAGGAACGTGTTCACCGTCGAGCTCGGTCAGGCCACGAGCGCGGCCACCGCCCGCGCGGAGTGGTCGCAGGCCCAGGCCCAGGCGCGGTCACTGGTGGGCGGCAAGCTCCCGCCGGGGGTGCACGTCACCCTGCGGACGGGCGAGGCCTCGGGTGTCGGTGACCGCGCGAGCACCATCTACGGCAGCACGACGATCGGCGGTCTCGCCGTCGGGTTCAGCGGGATCTACGCCCTCAAGGGCGCGACGTTCTTCGCCTTCCAGGACCTGGTGCTCGGCCACGCTCCGCCGTCGGTCGCGGCGCTGAGGTCCGAGGCGCAGAGGGTGGCCGGCCGGGTCTGACCGGCCCCCCGCACCATCCACGCGCTCACGAGAACGGCCCCTGACCGCGTCTGCGCAGGTCAAGGGCCGTCTCCGTCGCTGTCGGGGCGGGCGCGCCCGGAGGGATTCGAACCCCCAACCTTCTGATCCGTAGTCAGATGCTCTATCCGTTGAGCTACGGGCGCCTGGGACAACCGGTCGATGGTAGCCGAGCGCGGACAGTGGCCTCCAATCGCTGCCGAGCGGCCTTGCAGCCGACCCGCAAGCGCTTGCAGTCCCTCTGCAAGACCACGGCAAGAGCACCCGCCGTTCGTGACCGGTTTCACAATCCCATCCAGCATCTGGACGGTCATGGGTGCACGACCGGCGCTAGCGTGGCTCAAAGCCGTTGTCCCATTTGGGGATTCGGCCACCAAACGTCCCACGGAGGCCCCGCGATGACCGCCGACACCACCCCCACCGACGCCGACATCTCACCGTCCGGACGCCGCACGGGACGACAAGGCCGGCGGCACCACGCACGCCGGGCTCGCGGCCTGGGTGGCCGAGGTCGCAGAGCTGACCCAGCCGGACAGCATCCACTGGTGCACCGGCTCGGACGCCGAGTGGACGGCACTCACGGACCAGCTGGTCGAGGCCGGGACCTTCACCCGGCTCGACCCGGCGAAGAAGCCGAACTCCTTCCACTGCGCCTCCGACCCCACCGACGTGGCGCGGGTCGAGGACCGGACGTTCATCTGCAGCCGCGACGAGGCGGACGCGGGGGCCACCAACAACTGGATGGACCCGCAGGAGATGAAGGCGATCATGACCGAGCTCTACCGGGGCTCGATGCGCGGTCGCACGATGTACGTCATCCCGTTCGTCATGGGCCACCTGAACTCCCCGCACCCGATGTTCGGCGTCGAGATCACCGACTCGGCGTACGTCGTGGCCTCGATGCGCGTCATGGCCCGCATGGGGGTGGGCGTGCTGCGCCGGATCGAGGAGCTCGAGGCCGACTTCGTGCCCTGCCTGCACTCCGTGGGCGCACCGCTGGAGCCGGGCCAGGCCGACGTGCCGTGGCCGTGCAGCGACACCAAGTACATCGTCCAGTTCCCCGAGGAGCGGACGATCTGGTCGTACGGCTCGGGCTACGGCGGCAACGCGCTCCTGGGCAAGAAGTGCTACTCGCTGCGCATCGCGTCCGTGATGGCGCGCGACGAGGGCTGGCTGGCCGAGCACATGCTGATCCTCAAGCTGACCTCGCCGGAGCAGCAGGTGTACTACGTCGCGGCGGCGTTCCCGAGCGCGTGCGGCAAGACGAACCTGGCGATGCTCGAGCCGACGATCCCCGGCTGGAAGGTCGAGACGCTCGGCGATGACATCGCCTGGATGCGGTTCGGCGAGGACGGCCGCCTGTACGCCGTGAACCCCGAGTACGGCCTGTTCGGCGTCGCCCCGGGCACCGGCTGGAAGACCAACCCGAACGCGATGCGGACCATCGCCAAGGGCAGCTCGGTCTTCACCAACGTGGCCCTCACCGACGACGGCGACATCTGGTGGGAGGGCATGACGGACGAGCCGCCCGCCCACCTGACCGACTGGAAGGGCCGGGACTGGACGCCGGACAGCGAGGAGCTGTCCAGCCACCCGAACAGCCGGTTCTGCACGCCGATCAGCCAGTGCCCGATCCTCGCCCCGGAGTACGACGACCCCCGCGGCGTCCCGATCTCGGCCATCCTGTTCGGCGGCCGGCGCCGTACGACGGTCCCGCTGGTGACCGAGGCGCGGGACTGGCAGCACGGCGTGTTCATGGGGGCGACCCTGTCGTCGGAGACCACCGCCGCCGCCACCGGCCAGGTCGGCGTGGTGCGCCGCGACCCGATGGCGATGCTGCCCTTCATCGGCTACAACGCCGGCGACTACTTCCAGCACTGGATCGACGTCGGCAAGGGCGCTGACGCAGCCAAGCTGCCGAAGATCTTCTACGTCAACTGGTTCCGCCGCGACGACCGACGGCCACTTCGTCTGGCCCGGCTTCGGGGAGAACTCCCGGGTGCTGAAGTGGGTCATCCAGCGGATGGAGGGCACCGCAGCGGCCGTCGAGACGGCGATCGGCCACGTGCCGACGCCGGAGTCCCTGGACACCGACGGGCTGGAGATGACGGCCGAGGAGCTGGCGACAGCCCTGCGCGTCGACGACGAGGAGTGGCGCGCGGAGCTCCCGCAGATCCAGGAGTGGTTCGAGAAGATCGGCACCGACAAGGTGCCGACGACGCTCTGGACCGAGCTCGACGGGCTGCGCGCGCGCCTGGGCGACTAGCCCTGGCGCGACGTCTCCGGCGGAGGCGGAGGGATTTGAACCCTCGATGGGCGATGAACCCAAACCGCATTAGCAGTGCGGCGCCATAGACCGGACTAGGCGACGCCTCCACGCCACCGCGGGACCTCGGAAGAGGCAGCACCATGGGGGCAGAGCGAGGTTACCGGTCACGGCGAGCGACGGGCAAAGCCGCCCGGGAACGCCCGCGAACCGGCCGAACACGCCCGCCTTCACACCTTCTCCACCGGATTCGGTCAACCTGTCTCCTTCGGCCGTGGCTCTGGCAGATGAACGGGTGATGAAATAGAGCCCAACGCCGCAGCACTCGCAGGCCGCCCACGGGCGGACCGGGGTGCCGCGGCGCATCTGAGAGGAAGGTCATGACCCACCAGCCGCCGGCGCCGCACCACGTGGCCGCCCCGCGACGCGCGCGAGGGGCACGGGCGGTCGCCCGCCACGCCAGCTCGCGCGGCGAGGGGTTCGGGCGGTTCGTCGGGCTGACGACCCTGGGCGCGCTGCTGCCCGGGGTCGGCCTGCTGGTGGCCGGGCGGCGCAAGGCCGGTGCGGCCGTGCTGGTGGTGCTGGGCGCGGCCCTGGTCTGCCTCGGCTACGTCCTGGTCAGCGGCCGGGCCAAGAGCTTCGGCATCAACACCGCCGTCGACCCCCGCTCCCTGCTGATCGTGGCGATCGTCGCGATCGCCGGGGGCCTGCTGTGGTGCGTGGTGATCATCGCGACCGCCCTGGCCGCCCGCAGCCCCCGGCTGACCACCGCCCAGCGCGGCCTGGGCGCGGTCCTGGTGGCCGCCCTCTGCCTGACCGTGGCCATGCCCAGCGCGATGGCCGCCCGCTACTCCCTGATCCAGCGGGACCTGATCGACAGCGTGTTCGCGAACGCACCGGCCAGCACGGTGCCCGGCGTGGTCGCCCCGAAGACGCAGGCGGCCGACCCCTGGGCCGGCGTCCCCCGCGTCAACATGCTCCTGATCGGCTCCGACTACGCCCCGCACAGCGACCGGATCGGGGTGCGGACCGACTCGATCGATCGTGGCCAGCATCGACACCAAGACCGGCAACACCGTGCTGTTCGGCCTCCCTCGCAACCTGGAGAACGTGCCCTTCCCGTCCAGCGACCCGCTGCAGCAAGGTCTGGCCCAACGGCTTCAACTGCGGCGGCGTCTGCCTGCTCAACGCCGTCTGGCAGCAGGGCGAGGAGCACAAGAACCTGTTCCCCAACGGCGGCAAGGACGCCGGGATCATCGCCACCCGCGACGCGGTCAGCGCCGTCGCTGGGCGATCAAGCTCGACTACTACACGGTCATCGACCTCGACCGGCTTCCAGGGCCTGGTCAACGCGATGGGCGGCGTCTACGTCAACGTCAACGAGAAGCTGCCCATCGGCGGCAGCCACGACGGCAACGGCCGGGTGCTGACCAACCCCACGTCGTACATCCTTCCGGGCAAGCACAAGAAGCTGTCCGGCTACAACGCGCTGTGGTTCGCCCGCTCCCGGTTCAGCACCGACGACTACGACCGGATGCGCCGGCAACGCTGCCTGATCAGCGACATCGTCAACCAGGCCAACCCGGTCCAGATGCTCAAGAAGTACCCGCAGATCGCCGCCGTGGCCAAGAGCAACATCGCCACCAACATCCCGCCGTCAGGACCTGCCGGCCTGGGTCACCCTGATCGAGAAGATGAAGGACGGGACGATCACCAGCCTGCCGTTCACCTCCTCGGTGGTGAACACCTCCAACCCCGACTTCGACCGGATCCACACGCTGGTGGCCCGGGCGATCTCGGACGCGAGCAAGCCGCACACCGCCACCACGCCGGGCAGCTCGCCGACGTCCAGCTCGACCACGGGCTCGACGAAGGGCTCGACGAAGGGCTCGACGTCCAGCTCGAGCTCGGTCGACGTCGACAACGTCTGCTGACCGGCCGCGCCCGCGGGCTCAGAGCGTGGTCACGTCCAGGCCGCCCTCGGCGTACTGCGGCGCAGCACCTTCTTGTCGAACTTGCCCACGCTGGTCTTCGGCACCTCGGCGATGAACGCCCAGCGCTCCGGCACCTGCCAGCGCGCCACCCGCTCGGCGAGGTACGCCCGCAGCTCCTCGACGTCGAGGCTCTCCCCCTCGGCCACGACCACGGTGGCCAGCGGCCGCTCGCCCCACTCGCTCGTCCGGCACGCCGATGACGCTGGCCTCCACCACCTGGGGGTGGGCCATCAGGTGGTTCTCCAGGTCGACCGAGGAGATCCACTCGCCGCCGGACTTGATGACGTCCTTGGCCCGGTCGGTCAGGCGCAGGAAGCCGTCGGGTGTCAGCGAGCCGACGTCACCCGTGCGCAGCCAGCCGTCGTCGAACTTGACGGCGTTCTCGGCCTCGTCCTCGGGTCCGCGCACGTAGTACGACCCGGCGATCCAGGGCCCGCGCACCTCCAGCTCGCCGACGCTCTCGCCCGTCCCACGGCATGCAGCGCGCCGTCCGGCCCGACCAGCCGCGCCTCCACCAGGGCGGCCAGCCGGCCCTGGGTGTCGCGGTAGGCCCACTCGTCCTCGCCCGTGGCCTGCACCGGTGGCACCGAGACGGTGCCCAGCGGCGACATCTCGGTCATCCCCCAGGCGTGGCGGACCGTGATGCCGTGCCGCTCCTGGAGGGCGCGCTGCAGGCTCGGCGCGGCGGCCGAGCCGCCGATGATCACGTGCCGGATCGACGACGTGTCGATCTCCGGGTGCTCGTCCAGGTAGCGCAGCAGGTCGCTGAAGATCGTCGGCACGGCGCCGCTGCTGGTCACCCGCTCGGTGTGGATCATCTGGGCCAGCGGCTCGGCCTGCAGGAACCGGTCGGGCATGATCATCGACGCCCCGGTCAGCATCCCGGCGTACGGCAGGCCCCACGCGTTGGCGTGGAACAGCGGCACGATCGCCAGCACCCGGTCGCTCTGGCGCAGGTCGAAGCTGCTCGGCAGGGCCGAGGTCATCGTGTGCAGGAAGTTCGACCGGTGGCTGTAGACGACGCCCTTCGGGTTGCCCGGTCGTGCCGGAGGTGTAGCACATGGCCGCGGCCGACCGCTCGTCCAGCAGCGGCCACTCGAAGGAGTCGGGCTGGGCGTCGAGCAGCTCGCGGTAGTCGTGCACCTCGCGCCGGCCGTCCCCGGCGAGCGCCGCACGCACGTCGTCCGGGACCGGCCCGTTCACCACGACGGCGCGGACCTTCGGCAGGTGCTCGGCCAGCTTCGCGAACGGCCCGGCCAGGGTGTTGTCGACGATCACCACCTCGTCCTCGGCGTGGTTGACGACGTACACCATCTGCTCGGGGAAGAGCCGGATGTTGATGGCGTGCAGGACGGCGCCCATCGACTGCACCGCCAGGTACGCCTCGAAGTGCTCCTCGTTGTTCCACATGAACGTGCCGACCCGCTGGTCGCCGTCGATCCCCAGCCCGCGCAGGGCATTCGCCAGCCGGGCACAGTCGCGCCCCAGCTCGGCGTACGTCGACCGGCGCGGCCCGTCGGCGGTCCAGGTGACCACCTCGGACGCGCCGTGCTCCCTGCTGCCGTACTCCAGCAGCCGGGAGATCAGCAGCGGTCCGGACATCATCGTGGACTCCATACGCGGATGCTGACACCTTCAGGTTGGATGGGCCAGTGATGTCTCGCCGCAGGGGGGCGCTCGTCGCCGCTGGAGTCGTGCTGGTCCTGCTCGTCGTGGGAGCCGTCGCGCTGACCCGGTCGCGCGGCAAGGGGTCCAGCGACGCCGCCCGGGCGGCGGCCCAGTCCCTGGTGACGGCGTGGCGGGACGGGCAGGTCGGCGCCGCGCCGTGGAACGGCGTGACGGGCCGCGGCCATGCAGGCGGAGTACGCGGCCGCGGTGTCCGGGATGGGACACCTCTCGCCGAGCGTGCGGCTGGCGGCCCTGCACCACAGCGGGTCCACGGCGACCGCGTCCCTGGCCGTCGCCTGGCCGCTCGGCGGCGGGGTGACGTGGGGCTACACGACGGCCGTGACGCTGGTCGAGCGCGGCGGCCGCTGGACGATCAGCCCGGACGGCGTCTCCGGCGCCAGTGTCTTCGCACCCATCGCGCGCGATGCCCGTCTCTCGCTCACCCGGACCCAGGGCGCCCGCGGGGTGATCACCGGCAAGGGCGGCGTGACGATCGTCGGCCCCGGGCCGGTCGTGGACGTCGGCATCGAGCCCGCGCGGGCCGGCGACCCGGCTGCCCTGGTCAAGCAGGTGGCCCATCTGACCGGTGTCTCCGCGGCACCCCTCGCCCGGGCCGTGGCCGCCGCGGCCCCGCACGACTTCGTCCCGGTGATCACCCTGCGCCAGGCCGACTACGACCGGCTCCGCGACCGGCTGCAGCCGCTCAAGGGCACGGTCTTCCAGGCCCGTACGCAGTCCCTCGCGCTGACCCGCGACTTCGCCCGGGCGCTGCTCGGCACGGTCGGGCCGGTCACCGCCGAGATCGTCAAGGAGTCCGGGAACCGTTACGCCGCAGGTGACTTCGCCGGTGTCTCCGGCCTCCAGCGGCAGTACGACGCGCGGCTCGCCGGGAGCTCGTCGTACACCGTCAGCGAGGTGGCGAAGGACGCGGGCAGCGGATCGGGCGTCACGCTGTTCCATCACGACGCCACTCCCGGCCAGCCGGTCGCGACCACCCTCGACCCCCGCACGCAACAGGCGGCCGACAGCGCGCTGGCCCACCTGAAGGTGCCCGGCGCGCTGGTCGCGACGGACGTGCGCACCGGAGCGGTGCTCGCCGTCGCCAACACGCCGAGCAGCGGGCTGGACCGGGCGCTGGTCGGGCAGTACCCACCCGGCTCGACGCTCAAGGTGGCCACGACCCTCGCGCTGCTCGAGGGCGGCCTGACGCCGGCCACGCCGGTGGCGTGTCCACCGACCGCCACCGTCGACGGGCGCAGCTTCCACAACTACGAGCACGAGAGCGGCGGCACCGTGCCGTTCAGCACGAACTTCGCCAAGTCCTGCAACACCGCGTTCGTGCGGCTCTCCAGCCGGCTGCAGCCCGCGGACCTGCACGACGCCGCGCTGCAGCTCGGCGTCGGCGGCTCCTGGGCGGCCGCGCTGGGTGCCGGGCCGCAGACGTTCACCGGCAGCATCCCGACGGCGACCTCCGCCGTCGACCGGGCCGCGGCGGCGTTCGGCCAGGGTCGCAACCTGGTCTCCCCCCTGTCGATGGCCGTGATGGCGGCGAGCGTCGCCCGCGGCCGCTTCCTGGCCCCCAGCCTCGTCACGTCGCCGGCACCGGCGGCGGCCCCCGCCACGACGGCATCGCCACCGGCCGCTCACGACATCGCGATCCTGCACACGCTCATGCGGGAGGTGGTGACGAGCGGCACGGCGGCCGGCCAGTTCACCGGCGTGCCCGGCGGCCCGGTCTACGCCAAGACGGGCACCGCGGAGTTCGGCACCGCGACGCCCCCGCCGACCCATGGCTGGCTGGTCGGCTGGCAGGGGAACGTCGCGTTCGCCGCGTTCGTCGACACCGGCCGCAGCGGGGCGCTCGCCGCCGGTCCGGTGGTCCGGGACTTCCTCACGGCGCTGCACCGGGGCTGACCCCGAATCGCGCCAGCCGTACAGGACCGCTGCCTCCTGGCCGACAGAAGAAGCATGGAGCGCTCCAGCGTGCTGCCGCAGACCGGCCGCCGGGCACTCGACCATGCCGTCTTCGCGGTGGCGGTCGCGCCCGCCGAGGTCGGCCGGCTGCGCAACGTGGTGGTCACCCAGGTGGCCGAGCTCGTCCCGCAGGGGGTCGCCGAGCTCGAGCCGGCCGACTCGGCCCGCGGCCAGGAGCTGCTCCGCACGAGCGCGACCGCGACGGCGCCCGACCCGCAGCTGCTGGTCCTGCCCCTGCGGGCCGACGGGCTGGTGGTGGGTGTGCTGTCCATCCGCAGCCTGCGGCCGCTGACCGCCAGGGAGCTCGGCTCGGTGACCCGGTTCGGCGACGTCGTCGGCCGGCGCCTGGCCGACGCCGTGCACGGGACGCCGCAGGAGCGGGCCACGGTCGAGGCGCTGCGCACCCGCGAGCACCAGCTGCTCGCCGCCCAGCGGATGGCCAGCATCACCGTCTGGCACTGGAAGGTCAGCGAGAACACCATCGACTGGCTGGACGCCGACGGCCGCGACCTCGGTCTGGACGGGCTGGGCAAGACCCAGGAGGAGTACCTCGCGGGCATCCACCCGGACGACGTCGAGGAGCACAACCGCAAGCTGCTGGCGCTGCTCGGCGCTCCGGGCAGCGCGGAGGTGGAGCTGCGCTACCGCTGGGGGGACGGCTGGCGGAACTGGTACCTGTGGGCCGAGTCGGTCGCGGACGAGCGCGGCGTCGTGCAGTCGCTCTGGGGCACCACGCAGGACGTCACCACCCAGCGGGCCAACGAGGCCGCGATCCGGCGCCTGGCGGTGACCGACTCGCTGACCGGCCTGGCCAACCGGCCGAGCCTGCAGGACCACCTCGACGCTCGCGCTGCGGGCCGGCGAGTGCGCCGTCCTGCTGCTCGACCTCGACCGGTTCAAGGCCGTGAACGACACGCTCGGTCACCTGGTCGGCGACCGGCTGCTGGTCGAGCTCGGCCGGCGGCTCGCCGCGTTCGGCGTCGACGGGCGGACCGTCGGACGGCTCGGGGGCGACGAGTTCCTGATGGTGCTGCCGGGCGCCGACCTCGACTCGGCCGAGCAGGTCGCCACAGCCGTCATGGCCGCGGTCGCCGAGCCGCTGCGGCTCGGCGGCCAGTCCGCCCCGATGTCCACGCGGGCCAGCGTCGGCATCGCCGCCACGCGCGGGCGGCGAGGACTGGACGCGAGCGACCTCTACCGCGAGGCCGACATCGCGCTGTACGCCGCCAAGGAGTCCGGCCGCGGGCGCACCGCGGCGTACGACGAGGGGCTGGAGGCGCGCACCGGCGAGCGGGCCTCGGTCGAGGTGGCGCTGCGCGCCGCCCTGCGAGCACGGCGCGGTGCAGCCGATGTACCAGCCGATCATCGGGCTGGGGGCCGGCCCGGCGCAGGACCGGATCGTCGGCTGCGAGGCGCTGGCCCGGCTCGGCCGTGACCCGTCCGCCCCGCAGCCGGACGCGTTCGTCGCGGTGGCCGAGGACACCGGGCTGATCGCGGCCCTCGACGAGGCGGTGTTCGGCCGGGCGGTCGAGCGAGATCCTCGCTCCGGACCGCGCCCGCGGCGGAGCGCTCAGCCTTGCGGTCAACCTCTCACCGCGCAGCCTGCAGGTGCCCGGGCTGGCCGACCGGCTGGTGCCGGCCCTGGACCGGTTCGGGCTCGACGGGCGGCGCGCTGCGGGTCGAGATCACCGAGAGCAGCCTGGCCGAGCCGACGCCGGTGCTGCTGGGCACGCTGACGGCCCTGCGTGAGCTCGGCGCCCGCGTGGGCATCGACGACTTCGGCACCGGCTACTCCGCGCTGTCCTACCTGCAGCGCTTCGACCTGGAGTTCCTGAAGGTCGACCGGTCGTTCGTGTCCCGGGTCGGCCACGACGCGACGGCGCGGGCGGTCGTGCGGGCGCTCGTCGACCTGGCCCACGCCCACGAGCTGTACGTCGTGGCCGAGGGCGTGGAGACGGCCGAGCAGCTGCAGATCATCCGCGAGCTCGGCTGTGACCGGGCCCAGGGCTTCCTGCTCGGGCGGCCCATGCCGGCGGCGGACCTGCTCGGCCGCCCGACCGACCGGCAGCCGTAGCCTCAGCGCACCGCGCCGCCGGAGAAGACGCCGGAGAACAGGCTGGGCCGCTCCAGGTCGAGCAGGTACCGCTTGCGCTCCACGCCGCCGCCGAAGCCGGTGAGGCCCCCGTCGGCGCCGATCACCCGGTGGCAGGGCACGACGATCGAGATCGGGTTCGACCCGTTGGCCAGCCCGACCGCCCGGGAGGAGGCCGGACTCTTGCCGATGACCCCGGCCAGCTCGCCGTAGGACCAGGTCTGGCCGTAGGGGATCGTCCGCAGCGCGGCCCAGACCTGGAGCTGGAACGGCGTGCCGACCGGCGCGAGCGGGAGGTCGAACTCCTGGCGGTCGCCCGCGAAGTACGCCCCGAGCTGGCGGGCGGCCTCGACGAGGACCGGGTGCTGGTCGTCCCGCCGGCCGCCCTGCGCCGCCATCCGCTCGACGAAGCCGGTCTGGCTGCGGCCCTGGTGCGGGCTGAACCACATCGCCGCGCAGCGCACCGTCAACGGCGGCGAGCAGGAGGTCGTCGACCGGGCTGGGGAGCACGGTCCAGGCGAGGTCGGCCATGCCGGCCAGTCTGCCCCGCAGCACCGACAGCGGTCAGGAGCCGCCCCTCCAGCAGCTCGGTCCACAGGTGCATGAGGGCCAGGCTGCGGTGCGGCGCCCAGACGAGTCGACCCGGCGAGCGCGGCCGCCGGGCCGGCCCATCGGCCATGACCTTCCAGCGCCCGGCGCACGGCCAGGTCGGTGGGCAGGAACACGTCGGGGTCCCGGGCGGCCCGCAGCGCCTGGTACGCCGCGGTCCACGGCCCGATCCCGGGCAGCCCCAGCAGGACGCGCTCCTGGCGCCCGTCCGCCACCGTCTCAGCCGTGCTCGAGGACGGCCCGGGCCACCGCCACGACGGCCGCGGCCCCGGGCGCGGGGCATCGGCAGGCGAGGCCGGGTCGACGCGCCGCCAGCACGGCCGGCCGGGGGAAGCCGGCGTCCGGACCCAGCCCAGGCGAGCGCCGTCCGGCAGCGGCGTCCCCGTACGCCGCGCACCACCCGCCCGGTCACCGTGCGCGCCCCGGCGAGCGAGACCTGCTGGCCGACGATCGGTCCGCACGAGCGTCTCGACGTGGTCCACGCTGCCGGGCGCCCGCAGTCCCGGGCGCCGGGCGACGAGCGGGCCGAGCAGGCCGTCGGACCCCAGGTGGTCCAGCGCGGCCGCCGGGTCGGAGCCCAGGTCCAGCAGGTGGGTCAGCGCGGCCCGGGCCACCCGCTCGTCCGCCGCCGAGGTCAGGGCGAGCTCACCGTCGTACCCGCCGGGGGTGGCTCGCAGCCGGACCACGCCCGGCCCGTCCGGGAGCCGGAGGGCGCGGGCGTACGTCGTGCCGTCCCACGTCTCCAGGCCGGGCACGGCGTGCAGGCCGAGGAACCACAGCAGCCGGCCGCCGTCGTACGGCCGGTGGGCGGGCCGCAGGCGCAGGCGCCGCCGGACGGGCGCGGGCAACGGGGCTACAGCGCGCGGATCACCGAGGACGGCCCCATGACGATGGTCGGGAGGGCCGCCGGGCGGAACCAGCGCAGCAGCCACTGCATGGTGGCCAGGCTGGTGTTGGCGCAGCCGAGCGTGTAGCCGTTCGCGCCGGTCTCGCCGTAGCAGTGCAGGAAGATCGCGCTCCCCAGCCGCGTGTCGGCCGGCTTCGTGGCCACCCACTGGCCGTCGCTGAGCCGGTGGATGCCCTGGGCCAGGTTGAAGTCGATGCAGGCGACGTACCGGTAGGCCGGCATCGTGTAGTACAGCGCCTCGGACTGGCTGGTCCGCCACAGCGCGGTGGAGGGGTGGCTGCGACTGGAAGATGTTGTACGTCTTCGGGTCGCGCTGGTCACCGGCCCAGTAGTCGCCGGGGCTCAGCACGCCGTACGGGATGCCGCTGCCGGGATCGTCGTAGTGGCCGAACGCCTTGTGGATCCGGTACGTCCCGGCCGGCGTCTTGCGGTCGCCCTGGACCCGCTCCGTGCCCAGGACCATGCCGGCCTGTCCGACGTTGGCGTTGGTCGGCGCGAGCACCTGGCGCCAGACGCCGGTCGTCGCCATCTCCCAGGCCTCGATCGTGCCGTGCATCGAGGACCACGAGGGGGTCTGGACCACGACGACCTGGGTGGAGGCCCCGATGTGCTGCAGGGACATGGGCAGCGGCGGCTGCACCGGGCTGATCGGGCGGCTGCTCCACGGCGGGCTCGGTGCTGCGGCGGCCGTCAGCGCCGCCACGCCGCCGAGGGTCAGCAGCGAGCGGCGGGTGAGGTCCGTCATCACTCCTGTGTACGCCAAAGCCCCCGCCGGCCGCTAGGACCGACGGGGGCTTTCGGTGTTCAGACCTGGGTGCTCAGCCGGCTCTCACCGACTGCGCGCCCGGGAAGTCACCAGCTCAGAGCGGGCGGACCTGGTCGGCCTGCATGCCCTTCGGGCCCTGCGTGACCTCGAACTCGACGCGCTGGTTCTCCTCCAGGGACCGGTAACCGGACGACTGGATGGCGGAGTAGTGCACGAAGACGTCCGGGCCGCCGCCCTCAGGAGCGATGAAGCCGAAGCCCTTCTCGCTGTTGAACCACTTGACAGTTCCCGTGGCCATGGGGATCTCCACTCATGTAAAGGCCGGTCGGCATCCGCACCTCGCGGGTACCGGGCTGCCGCCGCCCTCCCAGAGGGAGAATCTTCAGACACTACTGAGCGTCCGCGAATTACACTCCGCGGACGCTCAAAACGTGCGAGGAACTGCAACTGCAACCGTGAAAACGCTACCAGCACCATGGTCACCAAGGGAACACATCGATTTCACCAGGTGACCGCGAAGATAGGCCCATGACCCCGCCCTCCCCCGCCGATCCCGCCCGCCCGACCCGCTGGGGCATCCTCGGCACCGGCTGGATCGCCTCCGAGTTCGCCTCCGACCTGACCCTCCTGGACGACGCCGAGCTGGTCGCCGTGGGGTCGCGGAGCCAGGCCGGCGCGGACGCCTTCGGAGCCCGGTTCGCGCTCGATCGGTGCTACCCGACGTACGCCGAGCTCGTGGCCGACCCCGAGGTCGACGCGGTGTACGTCGCCTCGCCGCACCCGATGCACGCGGACGACTGCCTGCTGGCGATCGAGGCCGGCAAGGCCGTGCTGTGCGAGAAGCCGTTCACCGTGAACGCCGCCCAGGCCCGCCAGGTCGTGGCCGCCGCGCGGGACCGCGGCACGTTCCTCATGGAGGCGATGTGGACCCGCTTCCTGCCGCACATGGTGCGCGTCCGCGAGCTGCTGGCGGCGCGGCGCCCTGGGTGACGTGCGGGCGGTCTACGCCGACCACGGGCAGCAGTTCGAGGTCGATCCCGAGTCGCGGCTGTTCGCCCCGGCGCTCGGCGGCGGCGCCCTGCTGGACCTCGGGGTCTACCCGCGTCTCCCTGGCCTCGATGGTGCTGGGCCGCCCGTCGGCGCTGGTCGCGATGAGCGACTTCACCGAGACGGGGGTCGACCGCCAGACCTCGATGGTGCTCCAGCATCCGGACGGGAGCCACGCGGTGCTGACCTGCACGATGGAGGCGGTGTCACCGGTCTCGTCCGCGATCGTCGGGACCGACGCCCGGATCGAGATCGACCGGACGTGGTACGCGCCGACGACGTTCCGGCTGATCACGAGCGACGGCGAGGTGACCGAGTACGACGAGTTCTGGCAGGGCCGCGGGATGCAGTACGAGGCGGCCGAGGTCGGGCGGTGCCTGCGGGAGGGGCTGCTGGAGAGCCCGGTCCTGCCGCTCGACGAGTCGGTCGCAGATCATGACCACGATGGACGAGGTCCGCCGGCAGGTCGGCCTGACCTACCCGGGCGAGTGATCACCCGACGCTGAGGACCCGCAAGGCGTCCAGGACGGCGACCACCTGGGGGACCTCGTGGGTGCGGAACACGCCGGCCCCGCCGAGGTGGGCCAGGACGGCGAACAGCCCTTCGGCGGAGCGGAACTGGTCCTCGAAGAGGTCGAACGCGTGCGGCAGCGCGTGGCAGATCGGCAGGCCCAGGACGCGCAGCCGCACGGTGTTCAGCAGCACCCGGGTCTGGTGGCGCACGCGCGCGTCGGGGTCGACCAGGTCGCCGTAGTAGAAGCCCATCCCCGGATCGATCACGATCCGCTCGACGCCCCGGCCGTGAGCCAGCTCGACCCGGCGCTCGAAGTGGGCCTGCGAGCTCGGGGATCGGGTCGGCCGCGGGCTCGGCGTCGGTGACCTGCCGGACGTTGTCACCTGACACATAACACAGGACAAGTGTTGCCTGGTGTTCAGCGACGAGGTCGAAGATCGCTGACTCCTGCGCCGCACCGGTGAAGTTCACGATGCGGGCGCCTGCCTCCAGGCCGGCGCGCGCGACCTCCGGCTCGTACGTCTCGACCGAGACGAGGATGCCCTCGCCGGACAGCTCGCGGACGACCGGGACGAGGACGCGGATCTGGTCCTCGGCGTCGACCCGAGCCGCCCGCGCGGTGCTCGACTCGGCGCCGATGTCGACGAAGTCGGCCCCCTGCGCGGCCTGGACCCGGCCCTTGCGGACCGCCGACTCCGCGGACGTGGCGATGCTCTCCCGGTAGGTCGAGTCGCGGGACAGGTTGACCGAGCCCATCACGGCCGGGCGGGCGTCGACGTCGAAGACCCGGTCCCCGACCAGGAGGGGCGCGACCGGGGTCTTCGCCGCGCCCCGGTACGTCTCGAACAGCTCGGCGAGCGCCTCGAGCGTGATCACCGGACGGCGTCCGGGGGCGGCGGCTGGGCGGCTGGTTGCGCGACGTACCGGGTGAACAGGAAGCCGTCGGTGTCCGCGATGACGTGCTCGAGGGTCATCGCCGGCGGTGCGGCGACCGGCGAGCCGGTGGAGACCTGACCGCCCCCGGGGAGCAGCGGCGAGAGCGACAGGTCGACCTCGTCCAGCAGCCCGAGCCGGGCCATGGGGGCGAGCAGCGTGGCGCCGCCCTCGCAGACCACACGGTGCTGGCCGCGCCGGCCGAGCTCGTCGAGCAGCTGGCTGACGTCGACCTCCTCACCCGGCAGGACCAGCACCTCCGCGTGCTCCCGCGCCGCGGCGAGCCGCTCGGGGTGTGCGGCCTGCGTGGTCACCACCAGGGGCTGCCGATCGGACTCACGGAAGATCGGCTCCTCCCACGGCAGGTCGAGCGAGGCGCTGACGATGCCCACCTGAGGTGCTCGGGCCAGCCCCAGCTCGGCCCGTCGACGGGCCGTCTCGTCGGTGGACCGCATCGGGCGGTAGCGCTCGGCGCGGAAGGTCCCGGCGCCGATCAGCACCAGGTCGCTGTACCGCCGGACGGCGTTGAACACGAGGCGGTCGCCCACGGAGGAGATCGACCGGCTGCGGTGATCCGGCCCGACCGTGGCGCCGTCGAGGGTCATGACCATCATGGCCCGCAGCCACCGGCGACCGTCGGGCCACGGGTACGCCGACGGCAGGTCCTCCTCGGCCACCGGGCCCGGACACGGGCCGAGCACCATCTGCATCCCGTTCGCTCCCGTTCGCTCATGTCGGTCCGGCGGTTGCCCATGTCGGGCCGGCGTTGCGGGGTCCATTGTGTTCGGTGGCCGCGGACGGGCCGTTCGGGCGCGCTGGCCGGGCTGCCGGCCGCGCCTCCGGTCTGAGGAGTTGGGGCGGTTGTCGGTGGGTTGTCCTACGGTCGCACCTATGTCGGATTTCGACCCTTCGGGAACCAGCGGGGCGGACGGTGGCGACCCCGGCGACCCTGGCAACCCTGGCAACCCTGGCAACCCTGGCCCCTGACGAGCTGGCCGGTGCGCTGGTCGCGGGGATGACCGCGTTCGCCCGGGCCGAGGCATCGGCCGTGGCCGGCAAGGCGGCGATGATCAGCACGCTCTACGCCGACGTGCTCGCCCGCGAGTCGGCGGCCTGCTCCGGCGGCCCCGGGGCGGTGGACGAGGCCCTCGTCGACCTGGAGGTCACCACCGAGGTGGCCCTGGCCCTGGGGCTGTCGCCGCGGGCGGCCGAGGGGCTGGTCTGGTTCGCCCGCGACCTCGACGAGCACCCCGTGCTGGCTGCGTCACTGTCGGCCGGGCGCATCGACCCGGCCCAGGCGCAGGTCATCCTGACCGAGCTGCGCGCGCTGCCCGACGCCGGGTCGCGCGCCACAGTGGTCTCCCGGTTGGTGGGGGCGCCCCCGGGGCAGCCGGAGCAGCCCCTGGTCCGCGAGCTGTGCCGCCCCGGAGCGGATCTCTGGCTGCTCCCGGTCGGGCGCCTGCGGGCCATCGTCGCGCGCGAGGTGCACGACGTGGACGCCGAGGCGGTGCGCCGGGCGGCCGAGGCGGCCCGGGCCCGGCGGCGGGTCTGGCAGCGGCCGGTGGAGCACTCGATGGGTGAGCTGACGCTGCGGACCGGGGCCGAGCAGACCACCGCCTGCTGGGCCAGCCTGGACCAGGCGGCCCGGTCGGCCAGGAGCGCCGGTGACCCGCGGAGCCTGGACCAGCTCCGGGCGGACATCGCCGTCGGCCGGTTGACGGTGGGCGCGTTCGGCGAGCGCGAGGCGGGCCGTCCGGACTCCCCGACGGGACGGGAGCAGCGGCCCCGGGTCCTGGTCAACCTCACGATGGCGGTGGAGACGCACCTCGGGCTGGACGACCGCCCCGCGGTGCTGCACTCGGAGGCGGCCGGGCCGATCCCGTTGCCCGCGGACGTGGCCCGGGCGCTGGCCCGTGATCCGGACCGGGCGTTCCTCCGCCGCGTGCTGACGGCACCCGCGACCGGGGTCGCGTGGGACGTCTCCGGGCGCTACCGGCCCCCGTCCGCGATGGCCGACTTCGTGGCGGCGCGGGACGGGTACCGCTCGCGGCTCCCGGTCAGCGGGGCGACCCGGCTGGAGACCGACCACGTCGTCGCGTACGACCATGCCCGGCCGGCGCTGGGTGGCCCGACGACCCCGCCGAACCTGGAGAGCCTGGGCCGCCGCGACCATCGGTGCAAGACGCTCGGCCGGCTGCGGGTCAGCGGCAATGCCAACGACGTGCTGGAGATCCGTACGCCCGCCGGACGCCGCTACCTGTCCTACCCGGAGCCGTACCACGACCCGATCCGGCCACCCGACTCGTCATGAGCCGGTTCGCCGCCGCCCCGAACGTGTCGTCAGAGGCGACGGCTCCGGCGAGCAGCGAGGGAGACACAGGCCAGACCGGCGACGACGAGGACGATCCCGACGACCGCCCAGACGTGGTGGCCGCTCATGCCGCTGCCGCCGAGCACATTGGTGCCCTGCAGGGTCCATACGACCCCGACGGCAACCGCGATGAGGCCGAGGATCCCTATCGACAGTCTCTGCATGTCGGAACGGTACGGCTCCTGGGCCGCAGGCTGTTCATCCGACAGTCCGGTACGTGACGAGCACGCCACCCGCGAGCGCGACGACGGAGAGGACCAGGAAGGACGCGACCCACAGACCGGCCGGCAAGTGGGTGATCCGGGCCAGCTGGTCGGCGTCGGTGCCGCGCGCGCCGGGGCGGCCTCGACGCTGCCGGCGGACGGCAGCGAGATCGAGCGCCTCGCGCACGCCGGTCAGCAGCAGGAACCAGGTGACCGCGGAGGCGAACGCCGACTGCCCCGACGCGGGCAGCCACCAGGTGACCGCGAACACGACGACACCGGTGGCCAGTACCGTCCAGAGACCGAACCAGTTCCGCACGAGGAGCAACATTCCGGCGAGCAGGGCGACCAGCAACCACAGGACGGCGCCGACCTGGCCGCTGCCGAGGACCAGCGCGAGGACCAGGCCCAGAACGGCGGGCGCCGGGTAGCCCGCGGCGAGCATGGCGACCATCCCCGGACCGCGGGGGCGTCCGACCGAGATCGTCACGCCCGAGCTGTCCGAGTGCAGCCGGATGCCGGACAGCCGTCGACCGGTGAGCAGCGCGACCACGGCATGACCGGCCTCGTGCACGATGGTCCCGACGTGCCGGGTGAGGGCCCATGCGCGCGGTGCGGCCACGGCGACGCAGCGCCGCGACCGCACCGAGCAGGACCGCCCAGCGGCTCAGGAAGCCGGGACCAGCGTCAGGGCGTCCGCCGCCGGGTCGACGTCGATCCGCACCGTGTCGCCGTCGTGCACCTCGCCGGCCAGGATGGCCGCGGCCAGCCGGTCGCCGATCTGGGTCTGCACCAGCCGGCGCAGCGGACGGGCGCCGTACGCCGGGTCGTAGCCGGTCAGCGCCAGCCACTCCCGAGCGGCGTCGCTGACCTCCAGGGTCAGCCGGCGGTCGGCCAGCCGGCGGGCCAGCAGCGTCGACCTGGAGGTCGACGATGCGGGCCAGCTCGTCGCGTGCCCAGCGGGTCGAAGATCACGATGTCGTCGAGCCGGTTGAGGAACTCGGGCTTGAACGACGCCCGCACCGCCGCCATCACCGCCTCGCGCTTGGCCGCCGTCGTCCAGCGTCGGGTCGACGAGGAACTGCGAGCCGAGGTTGGAGGTCAGCACCAGGATCGCGTTGCGGAAGTCGACCGTGCGGCCCTGGCCGTCGGTCAGCCGGCCGTCGTCGAGCACCTGCAGCAGGATGTCGAAGACCTCCGGGTGGGCCTTCTCGACCTCGTCGAGCAGCACGACGGTGTAGGGCCGCCGGCGCACCGCCTCGGTCAGCTGGCCGCCCTCCTCGTACCCGACGTACCCGGGAGGGGCGCCGACCAGGCGCGCGACCGAGTGCCGCTCGGAGTACTCGCTCATGTCGATGCGGACCATGGCCCGCTCGTCGTCGAACAGGAAGTCGGCCAGCGACTTGGCCAGCTCGGTCTTGCCCACGCCGGTCGGGCCGAGGAACAGGAACGAGCCGGTCGGCCGGTCGGGGTCGGAGATGCCCGGCCCGCGCGCGGCGGACGGCGTCACTCACCGCGCGGACCGCCGTCGCCTGCCCGATCAGGCGGCCGCCGATGATCTCCTCCATCCGCAGCAGCTTCTCGGTCTCGCCCTCGAGCAGCCGCCCGGCCGGGATGCCGGTCCAGGCCGACACGACGTCGGCGACGTCGTCCGGGCCCGACCTCGTCCTTGACCATCGGATCGGCTGGCGGCCTGCACCGGTTTCGGCCGCCTGCGGCGCTGGCCAGCTCGGCGCTCCATCTGCGGGATCTGGCCGTAGAGCAAGGCCGACGCCTCGGCCAGATTGCCCTCGCGCTGCAGGCGCTCGGCCTGGCTGCGGGCCTCGTCGATGCTGCTTCTTCAGCTCACCGACGCGGTTCAGCCCGGCCTTCTCCTGCTCCCAGCGCGCGTTGAGGCGCGGCCAGCTGCTCGCGCCGGTCGGCCAGGTCCTGGCGCAGCCGCTCCAGCCGCTCGCGGCTGGCGGCGTCCTCCTCGCGCTCGAGCGCGAGCTCCTCCATGGTCAGCCGGTCGACCAGCCGGCGCAGCTCGTCGATCTCGACCGGCGAGGAGTCGATCTCCATGCGCAGCCGGCTCGCGGCCTCGTCGACCAGGTCGATCGCCTTGTCGGGCAGCTGCCGCCCGGAGATGTAGCGGTCGGACAGTTGCGCCGCGGCAACCAAGGCGGAGTCGGCGATGGCGACCTTGTGGTGCGCCTCGTACCGCTCCTTGAGGCCGCGCAGGATCGCCACCGTGTCCTCGACCGAGGGCTCGCCGACGAAGACCTGCTGGAACCGGCGCTCCAGCGCCGGGTCCTTCTCGATCCGCTCGCGGTACTCGTCCAGGGTCGTCGCCCCGACCAGCCGGAGCTCGCCGCGGGCCAGCATCGGCTTGAGCATGTTGCCCGCGTCCATCGCGGAGTCGCCGGTCGCGCCGGCACCGACGACGGTGTGCAGCTCGTCGATGAAGGTGACGACCTGCCCGTCGCTGCCGCGGATCTCCTCGAGCACGGCCTTCAGCCGCTCCTCGAACTCACCGCGATACTTCGCGCCGGCCACCATCGCGGCCAGGTCCAGGGACACCAGCCGCTTGCCCCGCAACGACTCCGGCACGTCGCCGGCGACGATCCGCTGGGCCAGCCCCTCGACGACCGCGGTCTTGCCGACGCCGGGCTCGCCGATCAGCACCGGGTTGTTCTTGGTCCGCCGCGAGAGCACCTGGACGACGCGGCGGATCTCGCTGTCCCGGCCGATGACCGGGTCGAGCTTGCCGTCCCGAGCCGCCGCGGTGAGGTCGACGCCGTACTTCTCCAGCGCGTCGTACGTCGCCTCGGGGTTCTCCGAGGTGACCTTGCGGCCGCCGCGCACGGTCGGGATCGGCGCCTCGATGGCGTCGGCGTCCAGGCCGAAGCTCGCCCGTGCGGGCGAGGGCGAGCAGCAGGTGATCGGTGGAGACGAAGGTGTCGCCCAGGGCCGCCATCGCCTTCTGGGCGTCCTCGAGCACGGCCAGCGCACGCGCGGGACAGCTCGGCGGGCGTGACCGACGAGCCGCTGACCGCGGGCAGCGACGCGCAGGGCGTTCTCGGCCGCCTGCACCGCCGCGGCCGGCGACGATCCCGGCGGCCTCGAGCAGCGGGCCGGTGGTCGTGTCGCTCTGCCGGGCCAGCGCGGCGAGCAGGTGGGCCGGCTCGACGTAGGGGTGGCCGGCGGCCGACGCCGCGCGGACGGCGTCGGAGAGCGGCCTCCTGGGCCTTGGCGGTGAGCTGAAGTTCCATCGGTGTTCGTGCTCCTTACGACGGTGACGACCGGGGTTCCCGTCGTCGGGTCAACGCGGCTCAAAGTTGAGCGTATTCCGCTCAACTCTGAGGCGGGTGACCACGGTCGAGTCCCCGTGGCCGGCCGGGCCGAGCAGCAGCGCGCCGGTCGGCGGCGTCGAACTCGCTGCCGTGGCAGTTGCAGATCAGCGTGCCGTCGTCGGCCAGCTCGCCGTCCGCGGCTGAACGGGCACTGCGCGTGCGGGCAGCGGTCCGGCGTCAGCACCCAGCCCGCGGCCGTGCGGATCGCGGCCATCGGCTCGCCGTCGACGTCCACCGCGACGATCGACCGCCGGCGCGGCAGTCCCGGCGTCGATCCGCTCGGTCCGCTCACGCGCTCAGCGTCCCAGACCAGCGGCAGGGCTTCGCGCCGCGCACCGCCCAGCCGTGCACGTACGGCGGCTGCTCGGGGTCCAGGCGCAGCCCGGGCAGCCGGGTGAACATCTCCTCGAGGACGACCTGGCCCGAGCGTCCGCGCGACCGAGTGCCCGACGCAGAAGTGCGTGCGCGTAGCCGAACGACACGTGCGCCTGCTGCGCCCGGTCCAGGTCGTAGACGTCCGGGTCGGTCGAACCGCTCCGGGTCGCGGTTGGCCGACCCGATCATCAGCGCCGACCTCGGTGCCGGCCGGGAAGCAGCAGCCCGCCGAGCTCGGCGTCGGTGCGCATGACCTTCTCGGTCATCCCGAACGGCGCGAGCCAGCGCAGCCCCTCGTCGATCGCCTTGGCCGACCAGGCCGCCGGGTCCGCCGCCACCCGGGCCGCCTGCTCGGGCCGGCCGAGCAGGCCGACGAGGGTGTTGGCGATGCCGTGGGCCGGCTCCTGGAACCCGCCGACGATCAGGACGCCGATGCTGCCGATCATCTGGTCGATCGACCGCGGGTCCGGCCGTCCGGCATGCCGTCGTGCAGCAGGTGCGAGATCGCGCTGTCGTCCGGGCTGGGCGACCAGCGCGGGCAGCCGCCGCTCGAGGTAGGCGATGACCTCGGCCTTGGCCGCTCGCCCTCGCGCGGCAACGGCGTCGCTGCGGCCGAAGTCGACCAGGTAGGCGCCGTACTGCTTGAACCAGCGGGAGAGCGTGGCGTCGTCGACGTCGGTGAAGCCCGAGCACGTCGCCCACGGTGCGCTGGCTGATCGGCTCCAGCAGCTCGCTCGACGCCTCGGCCCGGCCCCGGTCGCGGATCGCGTCGATGTAGTCCGCGGCCACCCGCCGCAGGTGGCTGTCGCGGTAGCCCGTTGACCGCACGCGGCCGGAACGGCGGGTTGAGCGCGTTGCGCATCTCCCGGTGCTCGGCGCCGCGCAGGCTGATGACGTTGGGGTCGCCGTAGACCGTGTTGAAGACGTCCTTGGCCGGCTCGAAGACCTCGTCGTTGTTGCCGGCCTCGTCGCACAGCGCCCAGGTCGTCACGAACACCCGGCCGGCCTCGGGCACCCAGGCGATCGGCTGGTTCTCCCGCAGCCACGCGGTACGTCGGGTAGGGGTCGTCCTCCAGCACGTCCAGGCTGACGTCGTGGACGACGTCCGTGGCCAGCACGGTCACCGGGACGGTCACTGCGGCCTCCAGACGACGAGGGACGTGCCGGGACCGAACGCCGAGCGCGGCGCGCGCTGCCCGCGCGGCACGCTGACGATGTCACCCGACGGCGCGGCGGTGAAGACCCGCGCCGCGGCGTCGGCCGCCGGGCGCGCCCGGTCGAGCTGCTCTATGAGCTCGGACACCTTGCGGCGCAACGCATCCACCTGGGTCTCCAGCTCCAGGATGCGCTTGATGCCGGCCAGGTTGACGCCCGTCGTCCTGGGACAGCCGCTGCACCTCGCGGAGCAGTGGCGACGTCCCGCGAGGAGTACCGGCGGCCGCGTCCCGAGGCCCGGTCCGGGGAGACCAGGCCGAGCCGGTCGTACTGCCGCAGGGTCTGCGGGTGCATCCCGGCCAGCTGGGCGGCGACCGAGATCACGAACACCGCCGCGTCCTCGTCGAACGGCTGCCCCGGGCTCCGGTCCTCCTCGGCCGAGGTCGCCATGTCAGCTCTCCGCTGGCCCGGGCCAGCAGCTCGGCCCGCGGGTCCTGCGCGCGGTCGCCTCGCGGAACGCCTCGACCGCAGCGCTGGCCTCGTCGGACAGCCGTTGCGGCACCAGCGACCTCCACCTTGGCCAGCAGGTCGCCCTTCGGGTGGCCCTTGCGCTGGACGCCGCGTCCCTTGACCCGCAGGACCCGGCCGCTCGGCGTGCCGGCGGCGAGCTTCACCCTCACCGTCGACCCGTCCAGCGTCGGCACCTCGAGCGTGGCGCCGAGCGCCGCCTCGGGGAACGTCACCGGCACGCGTGATCGTGAGGTTGTCGCCGTCGCGGCCGAAGACCGGGTGCGGCTCGACCTGGACGCTGACCACCATGTCGCCCGGCCGGGCGCGCCGTGGTCGCCGGGCCGGCCCTTGCCGGCGCAGGCGGATCCGCTGCCCGTCCCGGACTCCGGCCGGGATGCGGACCGTGATGGTCCGGCCCTCCTGGGTGCGCAGCTGCACGGTCTCCCCGTGCGACCGCCTGGCGGAAGCCGATGGTGGTCGCGGCCTCGACGTCGCGCGCCCCGCTGCGGACCGCGCGGTGCGCCGTACCCCGCCGCACGGGCCGCCGCCGCCGCCGAACATGCCGCCGAGCAGGTCCTCCAGCGACGGGCCGCCCGGCACCGCCCGGCGGCCGCCGGTGCTGAAGCGCACCCGCGGGCCACCGGCGCCACCGGGGGCGCCACCACCGAACATCGTGCTGAAGACGTCCTCGAAGCTGGCCGCCCGCCCGGCCCCGGGCCACCCGAGGTGAACCGGGCGCCGCCGCGACGTCATGGAGCGGATCGCGTCGTACTGCTTGCGCTGCTCGGGGTCGGACAGCACGGAGTACGCCTCGCCGACCTCCTTGAACCGCTGCTCGGAGGCCGCTGTCGCCCGGGTTGCGGTCCGGGTGCAGGTTGCGGGCCAGCTTGCGGTAGGCCTTCTTGATCTCCGTCTCCGAGGCGTCCTTGGAGACGCCGAGCAAGGCGTAGAAGTCCTTGTTCAACCAGTCCTGGCTGGCCATCGCGTCACCTCGGATCCGCGACGGCGACCCGGGCGGCGCGCAGCACGCGCTCGCCCTGCCGGTACCCGGGCTGCAGCACCTGCGTCACGGTCGTGACGTCGACGCCCTCGCCCAGGTCGGCCTCGGTGTGCATCAGCGCCTCGTGGACGGCCGGGTCGAACGGCTCGCCGGCCTGCGCCGAACCGCTCCAGGCCGTACCGTGCGAGCACCGCCTCGCAGCTTGTCGGCGATGGCCGCGAAGGGGCCGCCCTCGAGGTCGCCGTGCTGGCGGGCCAGGTGGATGTCGTCGAGCACCGGCAGCAGGGACTCCAGCACGCCGCCGACCGCCGAGTCGCGCGCCACGTCCCGGTCGCGCTCGACCCGCTTGCGGTAGTTGACGTACTCCGCCTGCAGCCGCTGCAGGTCGGCCAGCCGCTCCGCCGCCAGCCGCGCGTCCCCACCGCCAGCTACCGCCCGGGGCGTCCGGGTCGTCCGGCTCAGGCGCGGCACCCGGTGGCGCCGGGGCCGACTGGTCGGGCTGCGTCGCGCAGCTCACCGGTCTCCGGGTCGATCCGCCGCTTGTCGCGGATGACGGGGCCCTGGTGCTCCAGGGCCCCCTCCTCCTCGTGTCCCGACATCACTTGTCCTCGTCGACGACCTCGGCATCGACGACGTCGTCTCGGACGCCCTCGGTGGACGAGCCGTCAGAGCCGGCCCGAGCCGCCCGAGCCGTCCGCCGGACGCGCCCTCGGGAGCCGACTGGCTGGCGGCGTACATCGCGGTCCCCAGCTCCTGGCTGGCCGTGGCGAGCGCCTGCGATCTTGGCCGAGATGTCGGCCGGCGTCGCGCCGCTGCCGTCCTTCAGCGCGTCCTTCAGGTCGCTCAGCGCCGCGTCGACCGGGCCGCGGGAGTCGGCCGCGATCTTGTCCTCGTTGTCCTTGAGGAACTTCTCGGTCGAGTAGACGAGCTGCTCGGCGCCGTTGCGGGCCTCGGCCTCCTCGCGGCGGCGGCTGGTCCTCCTCGGCGTGCGCCTCGGCGTCCTTCACCATCCGCTCGATCTCCTCCTTGGGCAGCGCGCTGCCGCCGGAGATCGTCATCGACTGCTCCTTGCCGGTGCCCTGGTCCTTGGCGGACACGTGCACGATGCCGTTGGCGTCGATGTCGAAGGTGACCTCGATCTTCGGGATGTTGCGCGGCGCCGGCGCGATGCCGGTCAGCTCGAACGTCCCCAGCGGCTTGTTGTCCCGGGCCAGCTCGCGCTCGCCCTGGAAGACCTGGATCAGCACGCTCGGCTGGTTGTCGTCGGCCGTCGTGAAGATCTCGCTGCGCTTGGTCGGGATCGCGGTGTTGCGCTCGATCAGCTTGGTCATCAGGCCGCCCTGCGTCTCGATGCCCAGCGACAGCGGGGTCACGTCGATCAGCAGCACGTCCTTGCGCTCACCCTTGAGCACGCCGGCCTGCAGGGCGGCGCCGATGGCGACGACCTCGTCCGGGTTGACGCCCTTGTTCGGCTCCTTGCCGCCGGTCAGCTCGCTGGACGACCTCGGTCACGGCGGGCATCCGGGTCGAGCCGCCGACGAGGACCACGTGGTCGATGTCGCCGACGCTGATGCCGGCGTCCTTGATCACCGAGCGGAACGGCTCCTTGGTCCGCTCGAGCAGGTCGGCGGTCATCTGCTCGAACTGGGCCCGGGTCAGCGACTCGTCCAGGTGGATCGGGCCGTTCTCGGTCATCGAGAGGTACTGCAGCGAGATGGTGGTGCTGGTCGCGGTCGACAGCTCCTTCTTGGCCTGCTCGGCCGCCTCGCGCAGCCGCTGCATCGCGATCTTGTCCTTGGCCAGGTCGACGCCGTAGCTGTTCTTCACCACCGTGAGCAGGTGGTCGACGATCCGCTGGTCCCAGTCGTCACCACCGAGGTGGTTGTCGCCGCTGGTCGAGCGGACCTGGATCGTGGAGAAGTCGTCCTCGTCCTTGCCGACCTCCAGGAGGGACACGTCGAACGTGCCGCCACCGAGGTCGAAGACCAGGATCAGCTCGTCCTCCTTGCCCTTGTCCAGCCCGTACGCGAGGGCCGCGGCCGTGGGCTCGTTGATGATCCGCAGGACGTTCAGGCCGGCGATCTCGCCGGCCTCCTTGGTGGCCTGGCGCTGGGCGTCGTTGAAGTACGCCGGGACGGTGACCACCGCGTCGGTGACCGGCTCGCCCAGGTAGCTCTCCGCGTCCCGCTTGAGCTTCTGCAGGATGCGGGCGCTGATCTCCTGCGGCGTGTAGGACTTGCCGTCGATGTCGACGGTCCAGTCCGTGCCCATGTGCCGCTTGACCGACCGGATCGTGCGGTCGACGTTGGTGACGGCCTGGCGCTTGGCGATCTCGCCGACCAGGACCTCGCTGTTCTTGGCGAAGGCCACGACGGACGGGCGTCGTCCGGCCGCCCTCGGCGTTGGCGATGACGGTGGGCTCGCCACCCTCGAGGACGGCGACCACGGAGTTCGTGGTGCCGAGGTCGATGCCGACTGCTCGTGCCATGGTGCTCAACTCCTGAGATGAGTGCTACGTGACGATTGAGCGAACTTGGCTCAAGTCTTCGACTCCGACCCGGCTCATGTCAAGTCGCGCGATCGTGTTCTTGAGTCTGTGTGGCTCAACCTTGTCCCTGACGCCGGGATTCCGTCCGCAATCGACAAATTCTCTTGTGCAATGATCCTTGTGCAACTAGCGTCGATCGCATGAGCACACCACGGCCCGGAGTCCGGACCCTCAGCGACGCCCGCGCGCTCAGCGCGCTGGCCAACCCGTTCCGCTCGCGCCTGCTCGACGCGCTGCACCTGGACGGGCCGTCGACCGCGTCGATGCTGGCCCGCCGGACCGGGCAGGCCGTGGGCAGCGTCAGCCACCACATGAAGGTGCTGTCCGAGGCCGGCCTGGTCGAGGAGGCGCCCGAGCTGGCGCGGGACCGCCGGGAGCGGTGGTGGCGCCTCGTCGCCGTCGGCTGGCGGTGGTCGCGCGCGGAGTTCGCCGACGACCCCGTGGCCGTCGCGGCCGCCCTGTCCGCCGAGTCGCTGGGTCTGCGCCAGCAGTTCGAGCGGGCCCGCGACTGGCTGGACAACCACGAGGCCGCCGGGGAGTGGAGCGACGCCGCCTTCGCGACGCAGTACTGGCTGACCCTGACCCCGGACGAGCTGCGGGAGGTCAACGACGAGATCCTCCAGCTGCTCCACCGGTGGAAGCAGCGGCCGGTGCCCGAGGACGGCGCCGAGCGCGAGCCGATCCTGCTGTTCGCCCGCGGCTTCCCGAGCCAGCCATGAAGCCAGCCATGAACCGCTCGTTCCACCTGCTGTGGTTCGGCGAGGGGGTCAGCGTCCTCGGCAACGCCACCTCGGCCGTCCTGCTGCCACTCGTCGCGATCGTCGGGTTCCACGCCGGACCGGGCTGGCTCGGGCTGCTCACCGCCGCGGCCTGGCTGCCGTGGCTGGTCGTCGGCCTGCCGGCCGGCGCGTGGATCGACCACCTGCGCCCGCGGACGGTGATGATCGTCAGTGACCTGGTCGCGTCGGGCCTCGCGCTCAGCGTCCCGGCCGCCCATGCGGCCCACCGGCTGACCCTCGGCCAGCTGCTGGTGGTGGCCCTCGGCAGCGGCGTCTGCACGGTCTTCTTCCGGACGGCATACGTGAAGCTGCTGCCCGAGGTCGTCGACGACACCGCGCTGGAGCCGGCCAACGCGCGGCTGTTCGGCACCGAGTCGGCCATGCAGGTGCTGGGCCCGGGCGTCGCCGGGTTGCTGCTGCGCTGGCTCTCCGCCGCGACCGGCCTGGTGCTCGACGGGGCCAGCTTCCTGGTCTCGGCGCTGTGCCTGTGGCGGGTACGGCCGCGCCGGGCGCCGGAGCCGGCCGCGGGCGGCCGCCCCCTGGGCGCGCAGATCCGCGAGGGCGTGGGTTTCGTCTGGCAGGACCGGTACCTGCGCTGGCTCACCCCCATCGGCGGCCTGTCCAACTTCGGCCTCACCGGGTACGCCGCGCTGCTCGTGCTCTACCTGGTCCGCGACCTGCACCTGGCGCCGGCGTCGGTCGGCACGGTGCTCATGCTCGGGAGCACGGGCGGCCTGCTGGGATCGGTCGTGGCCACCCGGGTCACCCGCCGGATCGGCTCGGGCCGGGCCTCCACAGCGCTGTTCGTCTGCGCCGGGCCGCCCGCCCTGCTCATCCCGCTCGCCCGGCCCGGGCTCGGGGTCGGCCTGGCCGTCACCGGCCTGCTGCTGGTCGGTGTCTTCGTCGTGGCCGGCAATGTCGTCCGCTCGGCCTGGCGCCAGCGGTACGTGCCGCGGGAGCTGATGGGCCGGGTGGTCACCGCCAGCCAGGTGGTGAACTACGGCACGATGCCGCTGGCCGGCCTGGCCGCGGGCTGGCTCGGCGGCCAGATCGGGGTGCGCGCCACGATCGCCCTGATGGCGGCGATCCACGCCGTCGCCTGCTGCAGCATCCTGGCCAGCCCCCTGCGCCCGCTGCGCGAGCTGCCCAGCACTCCCAGCCGTCGTCCCCCGACCGCCCGCCGCGGTCGTCCGCGGTCGACGGTGTCGCCGCCGGCGCTCTCCCGGCGGGGCTACGGCCGGACGTCGACGTCCCGGCGGTAGGCGCCGCGGTGGCGGCGTCAGCCCAGCCGGGCCGAGCGCAGCGGTCCCAGGCCGGCGACGGCACTGCTGGACAGCCGGACCCGGGTGTGCGCGCCGTGGGGGTGCGTGGCCGCCCGGAGGACGCCGAACGCGGCGAGCATCCGGTCGGCGACCTCGGGCTCGGCCTCGGCCGGCGCCATCAGCTCGTACCGGCCCAGCAGCCAGGCGCCGGCGGCCAGGTGCGCGAGCAGGGCGCGACCGACGCCGATCCCCTGCCAGCGGTCGGCCACGAGCAGCTCGGCCCGGGACACGTGGGTGACCAGACCGCCGGCGCAGTCGACGTCACCGAGGCCGGCCAGGGCGACGACCCGCTGCCCGGGAGCGCCCGGCCGGCCGGGCGTCACGACCACGAGGTGACCGGGCGCGGCCAGCCACGCCGCCATCTGGCTGAGCGAGGGCACGGCACCGCCGTTCGTCCGCCGCCACTGCCACCGGGTCAGCGCCGAGCTGCGGACCAGCGTGCCCATCACCGCCGGGAGGTCGGCCGGCACCGCGTGCCGTACGCCGAACACCTGACCCGACGTCTCCAGCCGCCAGGGCTGCCGGAGCCGGGAGATCTGCGACGGGTGGCCCTGCCCGTTGATCAGCGAGCGGGCCGACATCAAAGGCGCGGAGTCCAGTTGCACGGTCATGGCGGCACGTTGTCCGCTGTTCGTGTCCGGTCCACGTCCGCCGTGTCACGTTCACGTGACATGCACCAGCAGTGGCAGCGCGGTCACGCTGAGCCCGACGAGGAGCAGCACGGTGTCCGCCCGCCGCCACCGCGACGGCTCGGCCCAGGTACGGCCGGACGCCCCGGCGAACCCCCGCGCGTCCATCGCCACCGCCATCCGCGCGGCCTGCCGGATCGTCTGGACGAGCAGGACGAAGGTCAGGGCGGCGGTCTCCCGGACTCGGGCGACGGGCGAGCGGTCGGCGGCCAGGCCGCGCACCCGGCGGGCCCACGCCGCCTCGGCCCACACCCGGCCCAGGTCCTCGACCCGTTGCAGGGCGGCCACGGCCGCCACCACGGGGCGGGCCGGCAGCCGCAGCCGCTGGGCCAGGTCGTCGCCGAGCGCGCTCGGGTCGAGGTACGCCGTGAGCAGGCTTCCGGGCAGCACGAGCACCAGGATCCGCAGGCCGGCGGTCGCACCGGTCGCGACGTCGTGCCCCCCGAGCAGCCAGGACGACCAGCCGATCGAGAGCGCGGCCACGGTGCCCGGCAGAGCCCGGCGCGCCGCGTCGCGCGGCGACCGTACGGCCAGCGGGGAGAGCAGCAGGATCGCGGCCACGGTGACGACCCCGGCGAGCACCGAGCGGACCAGGGCCGAGGCGACCAGGGCGAGCAGGGACACCGCCATGGTGGCGAGCGGGCCGCACCGCGCGGCCGGCGGCCACCGCCGCGGTCGGGGCAGCTCCGGTGACGCGGGCGACAGGTCCAGCGGCGAGGCGGCGAGCCGTTCGACGAGCAGGCCGTCGTGGGTCGCGACGACCACGGCCGCGCCGGCCGACCGGGCGGCCGCGAGGGCGCCGCACATGGCGGCCCAGGTGTTCCGGTCCTGGCCGAGCGTCGGCTCGTCGAACAGCAGCACGTCCGGGGCCTGGGCCAGCGCCGCAGCGACCGCGAGCCGGCGCTGCTCGCCACCGGACAGCCGGTACGGGTCGTCGCCCGGCCGCAGCCCGAACGCCGCGAGCAGCGCATCGGTCCGCTGCCCGGCGGACGGTCCACGGGCTCCGGCCAGCACCTCCTGGCGCACCGTGCGCGCGACGAAGCCGCGCTCGGGGTGCTGGGCGACCCAGCCCACCCGCGCGGCGAGGTCCGGGGACCGCCACGAGGCCGGATCGGCCGCCAGCCCGCGGGCGAGCGCCGACGTCGCCGAGACCGCGCCCGAGCCCGGCCGGAGCAGGCCGGCGAGCGCGGCCAGCAGGGTCGACTTGCCCCCGCCGCTCGGTGCGCGGACGGCCGTGACCCGGCCGGCCGCGAAGGTCGCGGTCACCGGCGCCAGCCGGCCGGTCACCGTGACCGCCTCGGCCCGCAGCAGCGGCTCACCGGGCGCGGTCCGAGCCGTCAGGCCGGCCAGCTCCGCGCCGATCGGCAGGGGCTCGGGCGCCGCCAGCCCGGGCACCCAGACCCCTTGCGCGGCAAGGGACTCCGCCTGGGCAGCCAGGACCGTGTCCGGCGCACCGTCGGCGACGACGGTCCCGGTTGAGGACAGCACGACCAGCCGGTCGACCAGCCCGAGCCACGGCTCGAGGTGGTGCTCCACCACGACCAGCGTGGCCGGGCCGACGACGTCCAGCACCGCCCGGCGCACCGCCTCGGCGGACGCGGGGTCGAGCATGGCCGTCGGCTCGTCGAGCAGCACCAGGTCCGGCCCGAGGGCGAGCGACCCGGCCAGGGCCAGCCGCTGGCCCTCGCCGCCGGAGAGCCGGGCGACCGGGTGGTGCTCGCCGTACGGGAAGCCGACGGCGCGAAGGCTCGTGCGTACCCGGTCCCAGATCTCCGGCCGCGGCCGCGCGACGTTCTCCGGCCCGAAGGCCACGTCCCGGCCGGCCGTGGCCGCGACCGTCGCGTCGGCCGGGTCCTGGAGCAGCAGGGCCGCCTGCCCGGCCCGGGTTCCCGGGGGCCGTCCGCCGACCAGCACCTCGCCGGCCAGCTCACCGGCGTCACCGGTGAGCAGCACTCCGGCCAGGGCCCGCAGCAGGGTCGACTTCCCGGCGCCGCTCGGCCCGGCCAGCAGCACGCGCTGCCCGGCGGGGATGTCGAGGTCCAGCGCGCACAGGACGGGCTCCCGCCGGCCGGCCGGCGTCCAGGTCAGCCCCCGGAGCCGGACGGCGCTCAGGTCGCCCGCGCTTCCTGCGCCTCCTGCCCGGGCGGGAACGGGCTGAGCGCGCCGGTCTCGGCCAGGGCGCGGGTGAGCAGCCAGCCGCCGACGCCGGCGACCACCGCGCCGGAGAGCGCGAAGATCGCGGCGTAGGCGAGCTTCCAGCCGAACGAGAAGTCCGGGTAGTACTGGTACCACTCGAAGACGGCCTCGAACACCGCCGCCAGCGCACCGCCGGCGGCCGCGACGACCGGACCGAACCGGCGGTAGAGGAACACCGCCAGCACGACCTCCACGCCCAGGCCCTCCAGCAGCCCGGACACGACGGTCAGCCAGGCCCACTGGTTGCCCAGCGCCATCTCGACGACGGACGCGACGAGCTCGCCGTACAGCGCGGCGCCGGGACGGCGGACGACCAGCGCGGTCACCACTCCGGCCAGCAGCCAGGGGCCGCCGAGCAGGCCGCTGAGCGGCGGGAACCCCTTGAACACCGGGTCGATCGCCGTCCAGGCGAAGTCCCAGCCCCAGTACGCGACGCCGAACGCGGCGCCGAGCATCGCGACGGTGACCAGGTCGATGGTGCGCCAGCCGGTGAGGGGCGGCCGGGCCAGGGCCGGCCGGCGGCGGCGGCCGGTGGCGGCCGGAGAGCCGGTGCCGAGGGCATTGCTGAGCTTGCTCACTGCGGTTCCTCCTGTGACTCCAGGAGGGGAGGCCGGGCCCCACGGTGGGACCGAGCCCGAGATGGTCCGACTCCCTTCGCCGGTGCTAACCGGATCAGGTTCGGAGGGTCTGCGGTTGCCCGCACTCTCAGCGCTGTCAGGGCCGGCTGGCTCCGGAGCGCTCCCCTGTCGACGTCCCGAACGCTACACCTGCGCGTGATCGGTCGCTCCGTCGTAGGCTCGCGGCGTGAGCGTGCCCTACAAGGTGGTCAGCGTCGGCGGTTCGATCGCCGCCGGACTCGTCGCCCGCAAGGCGGTGAGCGTCCTGTGGCGGGTCGCCACCGGCCGGCACGAGCCCGGTACGCCCGAGCACCCCGACAGCAGCTGGGGCGAGGCGATCGCCTTCGCAGCGGCGTCCGGCGCCGCTCTCGCGCTCGCCCGGCTGTTCGCGGCCCGGCAGGCCGCCAGCTACTACCGTCGCTCGACCGGCCACCTGCCGCCCGAGCTGGAGAGCTAGCCCAGCTCCAGGGTCGACGCGATCGGCACGCCGGGGCGGTAGGCCAGGTGCACGGTGGCTGGGCGCGTCGAGGACGGCGAGGTCGGCACGGCGCTCCGGGTGACAGCCGCCCGATGTCGTTGCGGCGCAACGCCATCGCGCCGCCCGCCGTCGCCGACCAGACCGCCTCGGCCGGCGTCATCCGCATCTCCCGGACGGCCAGCGCGATGCACAGCGGCATCGAGGAGGAGTAGCACGAGCCGGGGTTGCAGTCGGTCGCCAGCGCGACCACCGCTCCGGCGTCGAGCAGCCGGCGAGCGTCCGGGTACGGCGAGCGGGTGGAGAACTCCACGACGGGCAGCAGGGTCGCGACGGTGCCGTCGCTCGCCGGCGCGGACGGCGGCGCCCGAGCCGGCCAGGGCCTCCACGTCGGCGGCGGCCAGGTGCGTGCAGTGGTCGACGCTGGCCGCGCCCGAGCTCGACGCCCAGCCGCACGCCCGGGGCCGGCGGTGAGCTGGTTGGCGTGCAGCCGCAGCTCGAGCAGCCCGGCCGCCATGGCCGCGGTCAGGACGGTCCGGGCCTCGTCGCCGTCGAAGGCGTGCGGCCCCGGCTCGCAGAAGACGTCGGCCCACCGGGCGTACGGCGCGCAGGCCGTCGAGCATCTCCCCGGCCACGAGCGCGACGTAGTCGTCCCGGTCGGCCGGCGTACTCCGGCGGCACGACGTGCGCACCCAGGTACGTCGTCTCGGTCGTGACCTCGCGGGCCAGCCGCAGGGCCCGGGCCTCGTCGCTCGACGGTCAGGCCGTACCCGCTCTTGACCTCGACCGTGGTCGTGCCCTGCCGCGCGCATCTCGGCCACGAGCCGGCGCCAGCCGGCCGCGCAACTCCTCGTCGGTCGCCGCCCGAGTCGCCGCGGACCGTCGTCGCGATCCCACCACCGGTGTACGGCTCGCCGCCATCCGGGCCGCGAACTCGGCCGACCGGTCGCCGGCGAAGACCAGGTGGGCGTGGCTGTCGACGAAGCCGGGCAGCACCGCGCGACCGCCGAGGTCACGCCGCGCGTCCGCGTCCGGGGCGCTGTCGCGGCCGGACCGACCCAGGCCACGTGCCCGTCCGCCACGACCACCGCCGCGTCGGCGACGCAGCCCGAGCGGCGAGCCGTCGCCGTACGCCGGGTCGTTGGTGACCAGCTCCGCCGATGCCGGTGAGCAGCGTCGTCACGACGCGGCCCACAGCGGGTCGATCGCCTCGCGCAGCAGCCGGGCCACGTCGCCGAGGCGGTGCTGGCCGTCGGTGACCACGTGCTGGCCGTCGACGATCACGTCGCGGACGTCCGCGGCGGTGGCCGACATGACGACCTGCGCCGGGGCGCTGCCGGCCGTGCGCACGCGTGTCCAGGCGGACGGCGACCAGGTCGGCCCGCGCACCGACCTGCGAGCCGCCCGGCGTCCGGCCAGCCGAGGCTCGCATGGCCGGCGGAGGTCATCGCCCGGACCAGCTCGTCGGGCCGGAAGCGCCCGCGCCGCAACGAGACCAGCCGCTCGTCCATCTCCAGCCCCCGGGCCTCCTCGAACAGGTCGATGACCGCGTGCTGGTCGCTGCCGAGGGTCAGCGCCGCGCCGGCGTCCCGCAGGCCCGGAGCCGGCCCGATGCCGTCGGCCAGGTCGCGCTCGGTGGTCGGGCATGAAGCAGACGTTGGTCGCCGAGCTGCCCGAGCAGCTTCTGGTCGCCGCTCGCTGAGGTGGGTGCCGTGCACGGCGGTGAACCGCTGCGCCGAGCACGCCCTCGATCGTCCAGCAGCTCGGTGGGCGTGCACAGGTAGTACGCCGCGGCAGGCGTCGTTCTCGGCCGGCTGCTCGGAGAGGTGGACGTGCATCGGGCCGCCGCATCGCGGCGATCCGACCGATGTCGGCCGTCTCGACCGCGCGGACCGAGTGGGCCGCGACGCCGACCCGGCACCCGGTCGTCTGCTCGAGCCGCGGCCGACCCGGGCCGCCCACTGCTCGCACGTCCCAGTCGCTGAACCGGCGCTGCGGCGCCTCCAGCGGCAGGTGCCCCTCCGGCGTCAGGCCGCCGCGCAGGTAGCAGGTGTCCAGCAGGGTCAGCCGGATGCCGGCGTCGGCCGCGGCCTGGTACAGCGCGTGCGCCCATGGCGTTCGGGTCGTCGTACGGCGACGCCGTCCGGCCCGTGGTGGAGGTAGTGGAACTCCCCGACGCAGGTGATCCCGGCCAGCGCCATCTCGGCGTACGTCGCGCGGGCCAGCGCCAGGTAGGAGTCCGGGTCCAGCCGCGCGGCAACGGCGTACATCGCCTCGCGCCAGGTCCAGAACGTGCCGCCGTCGTCGTGCGTCCGGCCGCGCAGCGCCCGGTGGAAGGCGTGCGAGTGCGCGTTGGCGAAGCCGGGCAGCACGAGGCCGTGCAGCCAGTAGTCGCTGGTCGTGCGGGCCGGTGCCGGGCTCGACGGCGACGATCCGGCCGCCGTCGTCGCAGACCACCCGCACCGAGTCGACGGGACCGTCGTCCAGCCAGGCCTGCTCGCACCAGTACGCCGTCATGGGGCCAGCTCGCGGACCACCCGGGTCAGCGCCTCGACCCCGGCGACGCAGTCGGCCTCCTCGGCGAACTCCTCGGGGGAGTGCGAGACGCCGGTCGGGTTGCGCACGAACAGCATCGCGGTCGTCGACGCCGGCCAGCGCCAGGATGCCGGCGTCGTGACCCGCGCCGGTCGGCAGCATCGGGGCCGGTCACCGTCAGGCCGGCCAGCACGACGGCCAGCCGCGAGCGCGAGCCGGCGGTCGAACGTCGTCTCGTCGGTCCACGACTCGCGAGTGACCTCCGCGCCGGACCGGCCCGAGCGCCTCGACCAGCTCGCTCGACGACGGCCGCGGACGGCCCACGGGCGTCGAGCCAGGCGGTGACCGCGGAGGGGATGGCGTTGACGCCGTTGGGCTCGCACGCGCACCTTGCCGAACGTCGCCAGGGCGTCGTGGCGCTCGGCCGTCGGCCCGGGCGGCCAGGACGGCCCGCGGCGTAGGCGAGCATCGGGTCGCTGGCGGTCGGCCAGGCGGGTCGTGCCCGCGTGGTTGGCCTCGCCGGCGAAGTCGAACCGCCAGCGGCCGTGCGGCCAGATCGACGCTGGCGACGCCGACCGGCGCGCCGAGGTCGACCAGCGCCCGGCCCTGCTCGACGTGCAGCTCGACGAACGTGCCGATCCGTTGCAGCGCAACGGGATCCGGGCCGAGCTGCTCCGGGTCCAGGCCGGCGGCCGCCATCCCCTCGGCCATCGTCGACCCGTCGCTGTCGCGCAGCGCCGAGCGCCCGGTCGGCCTCCAGCGCGCCGGTCAGCAGCCGCGATCCGGCGCAGGCGACGCCGTACCGCGCCCCCTCCTCGTCGCCGAAGTTGACCACCGCGATCGGACGACCGGGCTGGAACCCCTGGGCCTGCAGCACCTCCACGGCCGCGAGGGCCGAGACGACGCCGAGCGGCCCGTCGTACGCGCCGCCGTCGGGGACCGAGTCGAGGTGGCTGCCGAGCAGCCAGGCCGCGGTCGCCGCCGGCCGCGGCGGCGTCCGGGTCGCCCCACCACGCCCACTGGTTGCCCGCCCGGTCCAGCGTCGACCTCGAGGCCGCGGCGCGGCGGCGGCGCCGGCGAACCACTCGCGCAGCTCGGCGGTCCTCGTCGGTCCAGGCGAACCGCCGGTAGCCCGCCCGTCCGGGGTCCCGGCCGATCGGCAGCAGCTGCGCCCACAGCGCGGCGAAGCGCGCGTGGCCGTCGGGTCGGGCGGCAGCGTGGTCACCGGGCCAGCCTCCTACGCTGGGCCGTCATGAGCGCAACCGGATCGGGTGAGCAGCGGGCCGCGGGACGCCCTGGCGGCGACCGGCGTGCGCACACCAGTCACCCGCCACGGCCCGGTGCGACAGCCTGGCCGAGGCGGCGGCGGCGCGGGGCGTCGAGCCCGGCGCGATCATCAAGACCCTCGTCGTCCGCCGGGCCGACGACGACTTCCTGCTCGTGCTCGTCCCGGGCGATCGCGGCGATCTCCTGGCCCAAGCTCCGAGCTCTGCTCGGGGTCAGCCGGCTGTCCATGCCGGACGCCGAAACTGCCCGGGCCGCAACGGGGTACGAGCGCGGCACGATCACGCCGTTCGGCGCGCACGGCGACTGGCCGGTGGTGGCGGACGAGCGCTCGTCCCGATGGCCGCCCTGTCGATCGGCGGCGGCGCCCACGGGGTCGCGGCCGTGCTGTCCGGCGCCGACCTGCTCACGGCGCTGACCGCGCTGCCCGGGGCGTCGAGGTCGCCGACGTGACCGAGCCGCTGTAGGCATCTCAGTCCTCGCGCATCGGCACGCGGACGCCGCGCTCCTCGGCGACCGCGTCGGCGAGCTCGTAGCCCGGCGTCGACGTGCCGGATCACGCCCATGCCGGGGTCGTTGGTCAGCACCCGCTCCAGCTTCTGGCCGGCCAGCTCGGTGCCGTCGGCGACGCTGACCTGCCCGGCGTGGATCGACCGGCCGATGCCGACCCCGCCGCCGTGGTGGATCGACACCCAGGTCGCGCCGGAGGCGGTGTTGACCATCGCGTTGAGCAGCGGCCAGTCGGCGATCGCGTCCGAGCCGTCGGCCATCGCCTCGGTCTCGCGGTACGGCGAGGCGACCGACCCGCAGTCGAGGTGGTCGCGGCCGATGACGATCGGCGCCGACGACCTCGCCCGAGGCGACCAGGTCGTTGAAGCGCCAGCCCGGCCTTGTCCCGCTCGCCGTAGCCGAGCCAGCAGATCCGGGCCGGCAGGCCCTGGAACGCGACCCGGTCCTGCGCCGCGCGGATCCAGCGGTGCAGGTGGTCGTTGTCCGGGAACAGGTCCAGCACCGCCTGGTCGGTGGCGCGCGATGTCCTCCGGGTCGCCGGACAGCGCCGCCCAGCGGAACGGGCCCTTGCCCTCGCAGAACAGCGGCCGGATGTAGGCCGGCACGAAGCCGGGGAAGGCGAACGCCCGGTCGTAGCCGCCCGTGCCGGGCCTCGTCGCGGATCGAGTTGCCGTAGTCGAACACCTCGGCGCCGGCGTCCATGAAGCCGACCATCGCCTCGACGTGCTTGGCCATCGACGCCCGGGCCCGGTCGGTGAACTCCTCGGGCTTCTTGGCCGCGTAGTCGTGCCAGTCGTCCGAGGTCGATGCCCTCGGGCAGGTAGGACAGCGGGTCGTGCGCCGAGGTCTGGTCGGTGACGATGTCGACCTCGACGCCGCGGCGCAGCAGCTCGGGCAGCACCGTCGCGCAGTTGCCGACCAGCCCGACCGACAGCGGCCGTGCGCGTCCGCCTTGGCCGCCTCGCAGCGCGCGATCGCGTCGTCGAGGTCGTCGGCGACCTCGTCGAGGTAGCGGTGGTCGACCCGGCGCCGCAGGCGGGTCGCGTCGACGTCGATCACCAGGCAGACGCCCGCCGTTGAGCGTGACCGCGAGCGGCTGGGCGCCGCCCATGCCGCCGCAGCCGCCGGTGACCGTGAGCGTCCCGGCCAGCGTGCCGCCGAAGCGCTTGGCGGCCACCGCGGCGAACGTCTCGTACGTGCCCTGCAGGATGCCCTGGGTGCCGATGTAGATCCACGAGCCGGCGGTCATCTGGCCGTACATCGTCAGGCCGAGGTGCTCCAGCCGCCGGAACTCCGGCCAGGTGGCCCAGTCGGGCACCAGGTTGGAGTTGGCGATCAGCACGCGCGGCGCCCACTCGTGGGTCTGCATGACGCCGACCGGCCGGCCCGACTGCACCAGCATCGTCTCGTCCGTCGCGCAGCGTCGTCAGTGTGCGCACCATCGCGTCGAAGCTGTTCCAGTCCCGCGCCGCCTTGCCGGTGCCGCCGTAGACGACGAGGTCCTCGGGGCGCTCGGCCACCTCGGGGTCGAGGTTGTTCTGCAGCATCCGCAGCGGCGCCTCGGTCTGCCAGCTGCGGGCGGTCAGCGTCGTGCCGCGGGGGGCTGTGACGACACGGCTCATGGGTTCGCGCTCCTCGTTGTGACGGGTGGTGTCAGCCCAGTGGCCCGACCGCCGCCTCGGCGGCCGCGACGGCGGCGCCCGAGACGACGTAGTCCACTGTGGCCTCGATCTCGGGTGACAGGAACCGGTCCGGGCCCGGGCCCGGCGACCCGCTCCCGGAGCCCGGCGACGACGGCCCCGGTCGCGCGGGCCGGCGTCAGGGGTGCGCGCAGGTCCAGCGCCCGGGCCGCGGTGAGCAGCTCGATGGCCAGCACGCGGGCCAGGCCGTCGACGGCCCGGCGCAGCTTGCGCGCGGCGGCCCAGCCCATCGACACGTGGTCCTCCTGCATCGCCGAGCTGACGGGATCGAGTCGACCGAGGCGGGGACGGCGAGCCGCTTGAGCTCGGAGACGATCCCGGCCTGGGTGTACTGCGCGATCATGTGCCCGCTGTCGACGCCCGGGTCGTCGGCCAGGAACGGCGGCAGCCCGCGCGCTGCGCGCGCGGTCGAGGAACCGGTCGGTGCGGCGCTCGCTGATCGAGGCCAGGTCGGCGACCACGATGGCCAGGAAGTCGAGCACGTACGCCACCGGGCGCGCCGTGGAAGTTGCCGTTGGACTCGACCCGGCCGTCCAGCGGTGACGACCGGGTTGTCGACGGCCGAGCGCAGCTCGCGCCCCGCCACGGCCTCGGCGTGCGCGAGGGTGTCGCGGGCGGCGCCGTGCACCTGCGGCGAGCAGCGCAGCGAGTACGCGTCCTGCACCCGGGTGTCCTCGGGCCCCCGGTGGCTGGCCACGATCGGCGAACCGGCCAGCAGCGCGCGCAGGTTGGCCGCGCTCAGCGCCTGGCCCGGTCTGCGGGCGCAGGGCCTGCAGGTCGGCCGCGAAGACCGCGTCGGTGCCGAGCAGCCCCTCGACGCTCATCGCCGCCGTCGACGTCGGCCGTCCGCAGCAGCAGCCGCAGGTCGTGCAGCGGCCAGCAGCAGCATGCCGAGCATGCCGTCGGTGCCGTTGATCAGCGCCAGGCCCTCCTTCTCGGCCAGCTGGACCGGGGTGATGCCGGCCGCGCGCCAGGGCCTCGGCCGCCGGCATCAGCCGGTGGTCGCTGTCCCGGACCTCGCCCTCGCCCATCAGGGCCAGCGCGCAGTGGGCCAGCGGCGCCAGGTCGCCGGAGCAGCCGAGGCTGCCGTACTCGCGGACGACCGGGGTGATGCCGGCGTTGAGCAGAGCGGCGTAGGTCTCGCACGACCACGGGCCGGACGCCGGTCCGCCCGGTGGCGAGCGTCGACAGGCGCAGCAGCATGAGCGCACGCACCACCTCGCGCTCGACCTCCGCGCCGGTGCCGGCCGCGTGGGAGCGGATCAGGCTGCGCTGCAGCTGGGCCCGCTGGGCCGGGGCGATGTGCTTGGTCGCCAGCGCGCCGAAGCCGGTGGAGATCCCGTAGTGCGGCTGCGCGTCGCCGGCGAGCCCCTCGATGATCCCGCGGGTCCGGGCCACCTCGGCCATGGCGTCGGCCGCCAGCCGGATCGGCGTGCCCCGCCGGGCCACGGCCACGACGTCCTCCGGCGCCACCGGGCCCCTGCCCACCTCGACGACGTCCATGGGCTCATCGCACACCCTCGACCGGCAGCCGGACGACCCCGGATGCTGCGATGCTGTCTGGGATCCCAGACAGAGGGCAGGAGCCGCCGTGACTCAGGTCCCCGCCGCGGAGCAGGTGCTCGCCGTGCTGCGCTACCTCGGCCGGCACCCCGGACCGGTGCCCGCGGCCACGGTCGCCCGCGACCTGCGGCTGCCGCGGTCCACGACGTACCACCTGCTCGCGGTGCTGGTGGCCGACGGCTTCGTCGTCCACCTGCCCGAGGAGCGCCGCTACGGGCTGGGCGTCACCGCGTTCGAGCTCGGCTCGGCGTACACCCGCCAGGCGCCGCTGCAGCGGCTGGCCCGTCCGCTCCTCGCCCGACTGGTCGACGCCACCGGCCACTCGGCCCACCTGGCCGTGCTGCACGGGCGGGACGTGCTCTACGTCGTCGAGGAGCGGGCGCCGGGCCGGCCTCCGCTGGTGACCGACGTCGGCGTCCGGCTGCCCGCGCAGCTGACGGCGAGCGGCCGGGCGCTGCTGGCCGCGCTGCCGGCCTCGCAGGTGCGGGCCCTGTTCCCGGACCGGTCGGCGTTCGTCCAGCGGCACGGCACCGGGCCGGCGTCGCTGTCCGCGCTGCGGCGGGTGCTGACCGGCGTCCGGGCCCGCGGGTACGCCGTCGAGGACGGCGAGGTGACACCCGGCTTCGCCTCCGTGGCGGCGGCGGCGAGCGACCACGGCGGCCACCCGGTCGCGGGAGTGGCGGTGACGTTCCCGTCCGGCGCTCCGGGCGCCGAGCCGGCGCTCGCCCGGGAGGTACGGCGCACGGCCGGGCAGCTGAGCCGGCGGGTCGGCGGCCGCCCGGTGCCGACTACTTGACGGTCAGCGTGCTGACCTGGAACGGCGTGCCCTGCATGCAGTGGCTCATCACCTGGGCCACGTGACCGGTGACGACCACCCGGTCGCCCGCGGACACCTGCCGTCCGGTGAGCAGCTCGAAGTCGCCCCGGGAGGTCCGCAGGATCAGGCAGCTCGGCTCGGCACCCTGGACGACCGTGCCGGTCAGGCTGGTGGGTGCGGGCGAGGGGGTGCTGCTCGGCGGTGCGGCGGTGCTGGTCGTCGGCCGGCCGGCCGGATCGCTGGCCGGGCCGCCCGGCGCGGCGCCGTCGGGGTGGCTCGGGCTCGCGCAGGCGCCGAGCACCAGCGCGCCGGCGAGAGCCAGGAGGGCCGACCGCATCCACTGAGCCTGCCTCATGGGGGTGGGACGCGCTGAGCGGCCGTCCGGTTCCCGGATGATGGGGTGATGACGGTGCAGGGGGATCACGACGACTTCGGCCGGCGCCTGGCCGACCGCGCTCAGCCGCCGCTCGTGCTGGACGGGGGCCTGGCGACCGAGCTGGAGCGCCGGGGGCACGACGTCTCCGGACCGCTCTGGTCGGGCCGCGTGCTGCAGGCCCACCCGGACGCGGTGCTGGCGGCCCACGCGGCGTACTTCGCCGCCGGCGCACAGGTGGCGACCTCGGCGAGCTACCAGGTCACCTACGAGGGCTTCGCCGCGACGGGGGTGGACGCAGTGGACACGACCGCGCTGCTGCGGCGCAGCGTCCGGCTGGCCGACCAGGCCCGGCGCGCGGCCGGCCGGCCGGCGTGGGTCGCCGCCTCGGTCGGCCCGTACGGCGCGATGCTCGCGGACGGCTCGGAGTACCGCGGGGACTACGGGCTCGGCGTACCCGAGCTGCGCGCGTTCCACCGGCCGCGGCTGCACGTGCTGGCCGAGGCGTGCACCGACGTCGGCGGCGCCGTGCTGGCCTGCGAGACGTTGCCCTCGCTGCGGGAGGTCGAGGCCCTCGCCGCGGAGCTGGACGGCCTCGGCGTGCCGGCCTGGGTCAGCGTGACGCCGTCCGGGGACCGGCTGCGCACCGGGGAGCCGCTGGCCGAGGCCTTCCGGCTGCTCGCGACCGTCCCCGAGGTGGTCGCGGTGGGCGTCAACTGCTGCGAGCCGTCCGACGTCGACACCGCGCTCCGCGTGGCCGCGCAGGAGGGCGTCCCCCGGCCCGTGATCGCCTACCCGAACAGCGGTGAGCACTGGGACGCGGTGGCCCGCGGCTGGACCGGTGCCGCGGCCCTGGACACCGAGCGGGCGCGCGCCTGGAGCGACGAGGGAGCGCGGGCCCTCGGCGGCTGCTGCCGCGTCGGACCCGCGCTCCTGTCGCAGATCGCTCAGGCTGTCACCTGAGCCCGTACCTCACAGACCGGCGGTCGACAGCCACTCCTTGGCCACCGCGTCCGGGTCCTGCTTGTCCAGCTCGACCTTCTTGACCAGGCCGCCCAGCGTGGCCGTGTCCAGCTTGGCCGAGATGGCGTTCAGCGTGGTGGTGACGGTCGAGGACGCCTTGCTCTTGTTGATCAGCGGCAGGACGTTCTGCGCGGCGAACAGGGTCTGCGGGTCCTGCAGGATGACCCACCCGTTGGCGGTGATGTTCGGGTCGGTGGTGAAGACGTCACCGGCCTGGATCCGCCCGCTCTTGAGCGCCTGGATGGTCAGCGGACCACCGGCGTCGAGGGCGAGGAACTTGCCGAACACCACGCCGTACTTGGACTTCAGCCCGGGCAGGCCGGTCGGCCGGGTCTTCAGCTCCGGCGGGCCGCCGTAGGTGAGGTGCTTGGCCACGGCCTTCAGGTCGCCGATCGAGGTCAGGTGGTACTTGTCGGCGGTTGCCTTGGTGACCACGACCGCGTCCTTGTCCTGCGCCTGCGACTGGTCGAGGACCTCGAGCGGTGCCGGCACCGCCGTCTTGAGCGCGGTGAACACGTCGTCGGACGTGGTCTGCGTCGCCGTCTTGTCGAAGTACTGCAGCAGCACGCCGGAGTACTCCGGGATCAGGTCGATCGAGCCGTCCTTCAGGGCGGGGATGTAGGTCTCCCGGCTGCCGATGTTCAGCTTCGTGCTGACCTTGACGCCCTTGGCCTTGAGGGCCTCGGCGTAGATCTCGGCCAGCAGCACGTTCTCCGGGAAGTTGGCCGACCCCACCACGATGGTGTCGGTCGGTGCCTTGGAGCCGCCGCTCGAGCTGAGCGGGCTCCCGCCACTGCTGCTGCCACACGCAGCGACAGCGAGCACGGCCGTCAGTGCGGCGCCGAGCAGAGCTGCTCTGGTGCGCTTCATCGATCTCTCCTGTCGGTTCTGGAACATTCTCAACTAAACCTATCGGGCTTAATGGGTATTCCCTACGCGGGGGCCGGCAGTCCCGCGAGCTCCTCGGACTCCACGACCTCCTCGACCGGTTCGCTGATCGGGTGACCGGACCGGGCGTACCGTCCGGTGATGCCGCGCGAGACGACGAGGCGCTGCACGGCAGCGAGCACCAGGTCGCACAGGACGGCGAGGACGGCGACGCAGATCGCACCGGACGCCATCTCGTAGTAGTTGCCGGTCTGCTGGCCCTCGCGGATGAAGTACCCGAAGCCGCCCAGCGAGACGTAGGCCGCGATGGTCGCGGTGGCGATCACCTGCAGGACCGCGCTGCGCAGGCCGGAGAAGATCAGCGGCAGCGCGTTCGGCAGCTCGACCCGCCACAGCACCTGCCGCTCGGTCATCCCCATGCCGTACGCCGCGTCGCGCACCTCCGCGTCGACGCCGTCCACGCCGGCGTAGGTGTTGCTCAGGATCGGCGGCACGCCCAGCACGACGAGCACCACGACCGTCGGCGCCAGGTAGGCGATCCCGGCCGGCAGGTGGGCCTGCAGGGCCAGGACCACGAGGTAGAGCAGGCCGACCGTCGGCAGGGCCCGGACGGTGTTGACCGACCCCACGACGAACGACGCGCCCTTGCCGGTGTGCCCGATGTAGAGCCCGAGCGGCAGGGCGATGACCAGCGCGATCAGGACGGACAGGAACGAGTAGCCGAGGTGCTCGGTGAGCCGGGTCGGGACGCCGTCGGCGCCGGACCAGTTGGCCGAGTCGCTGAACCAGCTGACGATGCCGTGGATCATGACGGGCGCACCGCCGTCCGCCACGGGGTCAGCACGCGGGTCAGCAGCCGGATCAGCGTGTCCAGGATGACCGCGAGCAGGACGCACAGCACGATGCCGGCCACGATCTGCGTGTAGGACTCGACCTGGAACCCGTCGGTGAACAGCTGGCCGAGCTGGGGCACGCCGATCAGCGCGGCCACGGCCACCAGGCTGACGTTGGCGACGGTCGCCACCCGCAGGCCGGCCGCGATGACCGGCACGGCGATCGGCAGCTCGACCCGGGTCAGCCGCTGCAGGCCTTTGAAGCCCATGGCCGTCGCCGCCTGCGCCACCTCGGTCGGCACCGAGGCCAGCCCGTCGGCGATGACCCGGACCATGAGCGCCACGGTGTAGATCGACAGGGCGACCACGACGTTCACCGGGGAGAGCACCTTGGTGTGCAGCAGCCCGGGCAGCACGACGAACAGCGCGATCGACGGGATCGTGTAGAGCACCCCGGCGACCGAGACCAGCGGCGGGTAGGTCCAGTGGAACCGGTTCATCACCCAGCCGATCGGCAGGGCGACGACCAGGCCGATCACGACCGGGATCACCGACAGCCAGACGTGCCAGCCGAACCAGCCGATGATCGTGTGCGCGTTGTCGTGCAGGAAGGTCCAGTCCGGTCCGCCGGCGACGACCGACGCGGCGGGGATCACCGGCCGGCCTCGATCCGGTCGAGCACCTCGCGGGCGCTGATCGTGCCGAGCAGCTGGCCGCCCTCGTCGGCGAGCACACCGCGCCCGGACGGCGAGGACAGGGCGGCATCGAGCGCGGCTCGCAGCGAACCGCCCTGTGTCGCAACGGTTCCGCCGCGCTGCAGGTGGCCGGGCTCGACGGTGCTCGAACCGTTCCCCGAGGCCGTCGCCGCGCGCGCGTCGAACCACCCGAGCGGGCGCTTGGCGTCGTCGACCACGAGCACCCAGCCGTCCAGGGCAGCCCGGCCGGCGTCGGCCACCGTGGCGCCGAGCGGCACGGTGGCCTCCTCGGACACCGGCAGCTGGCCGGCCTGCTCGAAGCCCAGCGCCCGGTAGCCGCGGTCGCGGCCCACGAAGCCGGCCACGAAGTCGTCCGCGGGCGCGGTCAGCAGCTCGGCCGGGGAGGCGAGCTGGGCGAGGTTGCCGCCGACGCGCAGGACCGCGACCTGGTCGCCGAGCTTCACCGCCTCGTCGATGTCGTGGGTGACGAACACGATGGTCTTGCCGAGCTCGGCCTGCAGGCGCAGGAACTCGTCCTGCAGCTGCCCGCGCACGACCGGGTCGACCGCGCTGAACGGCTCGTCCATCAGCATCACCGGCGGGTCGGCGGCGAGCGCGCGGGCCACGCCGACCCGCTGCTGCTGGCCGCCGGACAGCTGGGACGGGTAGCGCCGGGCGAACTCCGAGGGCAGGCCCACCCGCTCGAGCAGCTCCATGGCCGTGGCCCGCGCGGTCTTCTTGTCCACGCCGAGCAGCAGCGGCACGGTCGCGACGTTGTCGACCACCGTGCGGTGCGGGAACAGGCCGGCGTGCTGGATCACGTAGCCGATCCCCCGCCGCAGCTCGGCCTTGTTGAAGTCGCCGGTGTCCCGGTCGTCGAGCAGGATCCGCCCGGAGGTCGGCTCGATCATCCGGTTGATCATCCGCAGCGACGTGGTCTTGCCGCACCCGGAGGGGCCGACGAAGACGGTGATCTGCCCGGACGGCGCCTCGAGCGAGAGCGACTCGACCGCGACGGTGCCGTCGGGGTACTTCTTGCCCACCTGGTCGAACCGGATCACCCGGCCACCGCCTCTCCGTCTGCTGCGACGACGTCGGAGGTCGCGGCGCCCATGGCCGCTTCCAGGCCGTGCGCCTCGGCCCGCACAGCCTGACCGAGACGACTGACAGTCCCCACGTCCATCCGGTACGCGGGGCCGATCACGCTCAGTGCGGCCACCACCCCGCCGGGGCGGCGGATGGGCGCCGACACCTGGAGCACGTCCGGCTCGCCGGCCGGCCGGGCCGCGACGTACCCCTCGGGTCCGGTCCGGTCGGTGAGCACCTGCCCGACCGCCGTGCCGGCCAGGGGCAGGGTGTGACCCACCCAGGCGGCGTACCGCACCGGGTGCGTGCCCTCGGCGGCGGCGACGTGCACGGCCAGGCCGTCCGCGCCCGGCACGCTGAGGTAGGCCGACTCCCCGGTCTGGACCGTGAGCCGGGTGAGCGAGGGGCCGGCCAGCCGGGCCAGCGGCTCGCGGGCCAGGGACCGTACGGCGAGCTGCAGCAGCCGCGGGCCGGCGCGCCACCCGGCGTCGTCGTCGCGGACCACGAAGTGCTCGCGCTCGAGGGTCCGCAGCAGCCGCAGCGCGGTGCTGGCCGGGACGCCGGTGCGGCGGGAGGCGGTCGCGAGCGACGAGACGTCGTGCGTGCAGACCGTGGCCAGCAGGGCGAGAGCGCGTTCGACGGCGCGGGTCGAGGAGGAGGCCGTCACGGACTCGGCCGTCATTCCGGTGCTCATCCCCTCACCTCCTGCCACCAGGCGGAACCCTCTTGCCACGAACGACCCTTACATGCGGTCCGCGGTCCTGGCGAGCCGCGGACCGATCCAGCCCCCGAACCGTCGCCAAGTCGTAATGTCCTGGCCGCGTCGTGCCAGGGTTGGCCGGTGATCACCCTGGACGGGACCCCGCTGGCGGTGGCCGATCTGGTGGCCGTCGCCGACGGCGCACCGGTCGCGCTCGCGGACGCTGCGCGGGCCCGGGTGACCGCCACGCACGAGCTGGCCCGCCGGCTGTCCGCCGAGCGCACCGTCTACGGGCGCACCACCGGGGTCGGGGCCAACAAGGACAGCGCGGTGACCGCCGACGACGGGACCGCCGGCCGGCTGCTGCACAGCCACGCCACGTCGGCCGGTCCGCTCCGCTCCGGCCGCCGGGTGCGGGCGACGATGGCCGTCCGCCTGAACCAGCTGGCGGCGGGCGGCGGCGGGGTGCGGCCCGAGGTCCTCGACGGCCTGGGCCGGCTGCTCGCGTCGACCGACCTGCCGCCGGTCCGCGAGCACGGTGGTGTCGGCACCGGCGATCTCGGCGCGCTCGCCACCATCGCGCTGGCCCTGCCCGACGTCCGGTGGACCGCGGACGACGCGCTGCCGTTCCTGTCCAGCAACGCCGCGACGGTCGCCGACGCCGGGCTGGCCGTCGCCGGGCTGACCGGCCTGGCCCGCGCCGGCCTCGCCGTCGCGGCCACGACCTTCGCCGCGGTCGACGGTGCGCCGGAGGCCTTCGCGCCGACGGTGCAGGCCCTGACGCCGTACGACGGGGTGCGCGAGGTCTGCCGCACGTTGCGCGAGCTCACCGCTCCCGGGCTCCGCCCGGCGGCCCGGCTCCAGGACCCGTTCGCGCTGCGCTGCCTGCCGCAGGTGCACGGCCTGCTGCTGGACTCCCTGCAGCGGCTGTCCGGGATCGTCGAGGACGCGACCGCCTCCTGGGCCGAGAACCCGGCGGTCGACGTGGCCGCCGGCACGATGGTGCACCACGGCGCGTTCCACGCGGCGTACCTCGCCGCGGCCCTCGACGGAGCGCTGCTCGCGCTCGCCGGCGCGGCCGACCTGTCGCTGCGCCGGCTGTCGTTCCTGCTGGACCCGGCGGCCACCGGGCTCGCGCCCTTCCTCGGCGACGGGACGGCCGGGGCGTCCGGCGCCATGGGCCTGGAGTACGCCGCCGCCTCGGCCCTGGGTGACCTGCGGGCCCTGGCCGCACCGGCGTCGGCCCAGACCGTCTCGCTGTCCCGCGGGGTCGAGGACGACGCGTCGTTCGCCTCGCTGGGGGCCCGGCAGGCCCTGGACGCCCAGGAGCCGTTCGCGGTCGTGCTGGCCACGGAGCTGGTCGCGGCCGTGCGGGCGGTGCGGCTGCGTGGGCTGCCCGTGCCCGACGGCGGGTGGGGCGAGGTCGTGCGGGCCGCGGCGGGTCTGGATCCGGCGACCGCGGACCGCGACCTCAGCGCCGACGTGGAGCGGGCGTCCGGGCTGCTGCCCGGCCTGGCTCAGCTCGGGTCGTCGACCGGCCGCAGCTCGTCGGCGTAGGACACCGAGCTGCGCCGCAGCGCGCCGGTGCGGGACACGACGTACTGACCCATCCGCCACAGCGGCGGGCTGTAGGCGTGGATCGACACGCTCTGGCTCCCGCCTGCAGAGTCCAGCCCGGTCATCCGGTGGATGTGGTCGGGCCCGAAGCAGAACGCCGTGCCGGCCGCCACCTCGGTGCGCAGCTCGGGCGCCCCGACCGCCAGGTTGTGCTCGACCAGGCGCCCCTGCACGACGGCGACCGCCCCGGAGGAGACGTCGTGGTCGTGCCAGCCCGTGTCGTTCGCCGGCGTCCAGCACAGCACCCAGACGTCGACGTGCGCGTCGCGGTGCAGCGAGACGTAGTGCCGCTGGTCGTCGCTGAAGGCCACGTGCGGCGCCCAGAGCGCGCGGTCGGCGGCGACGGACGTGGCCAGCGCCATCAGCTCGTGCCGGTCCAGGTCGCGGTCCGGCAGGTCGCCGAGCTGCGGATGGAGCTGCGGGGAGTGGGGCGGCCGGGCCACGGTCGTCATGCGCTGCCTCCCTCGAGGAGCCGGACGGGGTTGGTGCAGGTGATCGCCCGCTCGGCGGCCGCCCCGAGCGACAGGGCCGCCGGGTCGGCGTACGGCCGGTCGCTGCCGAGGACGACGGCGTCGATGCCGAGCACCCGGACCAGCGCGTCGACCGCCTGCGGGCCGTAGGACGAGGTGTCGACGAACACGCCGGGATCCAGCGGCCGTCCCTGCTCGGTCAGCCGGCCCCCGCGGGCGGCCAGGCGCTCGTGCTGGATCGGCGCGAGCCCGGCACCGGCCGCGAAGCAGATCCGCAGGTCCGGCAGCAGCGAGCGGCCGGCGACGTGCCAGCTCCACCAGGCGGCGTGCAGCTGGGCGACGTACGGCACCAGAGCGGGCCACCACGGGGGCAGCGACTGGTGCGCGGTGTCGCCGTCGACCGGTCCGGGGTGCACCAGCACCGGCCGCCCCGCCGCCTCGGCCACGGCGAGCAGCGGCGCGACCGACTCCAGGTCGGACGGCGTGGCCAGCCAGGTGGCCGGCACCTGCAGGCCGCGAAAGCCCTTGCCGCGCAACAGCTCGCCGACCGCGGCGGGGTCGGGCTCCCGACGACTGGCTGCGGCCCAGGCCGCGAACGGCGCGGGCAGCTCGGCGGCGCCGCGGTGCCAGGTGTCGAGAAGGTCACCGCCGCCGGGCAGGTCCTCCAGGCCGAGCGGGCTGGACAGCGAGAGCAGCACCACGTCGGCCGGCTCTCGCTCCGCGCGGGCCGTGACGTCGTGGTCGGCGGCCCGGACGTCGTACGGCGGCTCCCCGGGCAGGTGCAGCGTCCACCCCTCCAGGCGGGGTGGGGCGGTGCGGCGGCGGAGCTGCTCGACGAGCTCGGCCGGCCACAGGTGCTGGTGCACGTCGACCGTCGGCATCGGGCGTCCTCGCTGCTTGGTGAAGCGATTCACTGAAGGGCTTCAGTGAAGGCCTTAACCCGTTCATCTGTCAAGCGGTTCACCACGGTCCGGGTACCTTGGCCGGATGCCCGAGCGACGGAGACGGGTGACCCTGCGCGACCTGGCCGACGACACCGGGCTCTCCCCCGCCGCGGTCAGCTACGCGCTGCGCGGGCTGCACGTGCCCGAGGAGACGCAGGCGCGGGTGCGCGAGGCGGCCGGCCGCCTCGGCTACCAGGTCGACCCGATCGCCCGCGCCCTCGCCCTGGGCCGGACCGACACCGTCGGCGTGCTCTGCGGCTCCCTCGACGACATCTGGCAGCAGAGCGTGGCCGCGCTGCTCGGCCGCCGGCTGCTCGAGGCCGGCCGGATGGCCCTGATCGTGGACGCCGCGAACGACCCGGAGCGCGAGGAGTCGCTGGCCCAGCGACTCGTGGACCAGCACGTCGACGCCCTCATCGCGCTGCCGGTCGACCCGCGCGCCAGCCACTGGGCGGTGAACGCCACGGCCACGGCGCTGGTCAGCATCGGCGACGCGCTGCCGGGGGCGGCCACCGCGGCCGAGGTGACGTTCGACAACGTGCGCGGGGTCACCGACGGGCTCGAGCAGCTGGCCGCTGCCGGGCATCGGCGGGTCGCGGTGCTGACCCCGAGCGACCGGGCCACCCCCGACCGTCCGGCCGAGCAGGTGGTCTCCCGGGTCGCGCCGCAGCTGGGCCTGACCGCGACGCTGCTCAGCACGCCCCACGACCTGGACGGCGCGAGCGCCGCCATCTGCGAGCTGCTGCAGCAGTCCGGCCAGCGCCCCACCGGCCTGCTCTGCCTGGCCGACTCCATCGCGTTCGGCGTGTACGACGCGGCCCGCCGGCTCGGCCTCTCCGTCCCGCAGGACCTGTCGGTCATCGGGTACGACGACCTCCCCGTCTCCCGGCTGCTCAGCCCTCCCCTGTCGACGTACCACTGGCCGGTGGCCGACCTGGTGGACGCCGTGGTGACCCGGACCGTGGCCGCGATCGACGACGGCCGGACCAGCCGGCGCAAGGTCCTGCGGCCCGAGCGGGTCGAGCGCGGCAGCGTGGCCCCACCGCCCAGGGCCCGGTCGTGACGACCGTCGACCTGTTCGTGAACGGCACCCTCATGCGCGGCCTGGCACTGCACGCGAACCTGCAGGGGGCCGAGCTGGTCGAGGAGGCCAGCACCGCCCCGCGGTACCGCCTCTACTCCATCGGGCCGGACCTGCATCCCGGGATGTTCGAGGTGTCCGAGGGCGGCGTCAGCGTCCCCGGCGAGATCTACCGCGTGCCGGCCGACGTCCTCGCCGCGGTCGAGGCGGCCGAGCCGCCCGGCCTGTACCGGGGAGCGGTGACCCTGGCCGACGGGCGGTCCGTGGCGGGCATCCTCTATCCGAAGGCGCTGGCCGTCCGGAACGGCACCGACATCAGCGACCACGGCGGCTGGCGCGCGTACGTCGCCGCCAGGTCCGCGAGGCGGTCGTCACATCACGGCTCCACGGACCCGGCCGCTGGCTAGAGTCAGCGCTCATGCAGGTGGCCGCGATCATCGTCTGTCTGGCTGCGACCGCGACGGGGGTGGCGCTGTTCGGCCGGGCGGTGGCCCGGTTCCTGGCGACGTTCAGGTCGGGACGCCCGGACCCGACCCGGTCGGGGTCGCCGGCGCGGCGGACGTGGACGCTGGTCAAGGAGTTCCTGGGCCACACCCGGATGTCGCGGCTGCCCGTGGTGGCGGCCGCGCACTGGTTCGTCATGGTGTCCTTCGGGCTGCTGTTCCTGACCTTGGTGACGGCGTTCGGGCAGCTGTTCTCCCCGTCGTGGGCGCTGCCGGTGATCGGCCACTTCTTCCTGCTGGAGTGGCTGATCGAGGGCATCGCCTGGCTGTCCCTGGCCGGGATCCTGGCGCTGATCGCGATCCGGCAGCGCAACCACCCGCGGCGGCTGGGCCGGCGCTCGCGGTTCTTCGGCTCGACGTTCTGGCAGGCGTACTACGTCGAGGCGACGATCCTCGGCGTGGTCGTGTGCGTGATCACGCTCGCGGGCCCTGGAGTACGAGCTGGGCCGCAACACCGGTGAGTCCTGGGCCACCGGGCTGCACTACCCGCTGACGGGGTGGCTGGGCCGGGCGCTGTTCTCCGGGTCCTCCTCCTCGATCAAGGACGCGATCATCGTCGTGGCGGCGGTGAAGATCCTGATCTCGGTGGCCTGGCTGATCACGATCTCGCTGCAGCCGGCGATGGGCGTCGCCTGGCACCGGTTCCTGGCCTTCTTCAACATCTGGTTCAAGCGCGAGCCGTCCGGGCGGACCGCCCTGGGGGCGCTGCGCCCGCTGATGGTGGGCGGGGCGCCGGTCGACTTCGAGGCGATCGAGGAGCTGGACGAGGACGCCACCTTGGGCGTGGCCACGATCACCGACTTCACCTGGAAGGGGCTGCTGGACTTCTCGACCTGCACCGAGTGCGGCCGCTGCCAGTCCCAGTGCCCGGCCTGGAACACCGAGAAGCCGCTGTCCCCGAAGCTGCTCGTGCTGGGCCTGCGCGACCACGCCTACGCCCAGGCGCCGTACCTCACCGCGGCCGCACGCGAGGCCAGCGGGACCACCGAGGGTCCGGAGCCGGCCGCCGTGCCGCTGGTGCAGCCCGGCGGGGTGATCGACCCGGACGTGCTGTGGTCGTGCACGACCTGCGGCGCCTGCGTGGAGCAGTGCCCGGTCGACATCGAGCACGTCGACCACATCGTCGACATGCGCCGCTACCAGGTGCTGATCGAGTCGGCGTTCCCGAACGAGCTGTCCGGGCTGTTCCGGAACCTGGAGAAGGCCAGCAACCCCTGGGGCCTGCCCGCGCGGGCCCGCCTGGACTGGGCCAAGGACCTGCCCTTCGACGTCCCCGTCGTCGGCGACCGAGGTCGAGGACCTGACCGCCGTCGACTACCTGTTCTGGGTCGGCTGCGCCGGCGCGTACGACGACCGCGCCCAGCGGACCACCCGCGCGGTGGCCGAGCTGCTGCACACGGCCGGGCGTCTCGTTCGCCGTGCTGGGCGACGGGGAGACCTGCACCGGCGACCCGGCCCGGCGGGCCGGCAACGAGTTCCTGTTCCAGATGCTGGCCCAGGCCAACGTCGAGACCCTCGACCGAGGCCAAGGCGACCCAGATCGTGGTCACCTGCGCGCACTGCTTCAACACCCTGACCAACGAGTACCCCCAGCTCGGCGGCCAGTACGAGGTCATCCACCACACCCAGCTGCTCAACCGGCTGGTCCGCGAGCGCCGCCTGGTCCCGCTGGCCCGGCCGGACCGCGCCGACCACGCCGGGGTCGCCTCGACCGCGCCCACCGTCACCTACCACGACCCGTGCTACCTCGGCCGGCACAACGGGGTCTACTCCCCGCCGCGCGAGCTGCTCGGCGCCCTGCCCGGCGTCACGCTGACCGAGATGCCCCGCAACTCCGAGCGGTCCTTCTGCTGCGGCGCCGGCGGCGCCCGGATGTGGATGGAGGAGAAGCTCGGCACCCGGATCAACGCCACCCGCACCGCCGAGGCCGTCGCCACCGGCGCCGACCGGATCGCGATCGGCTGCCCGTTCTGCCGGGTCATGCTCTCCGACGGCCTCAGCGCCGCCCAGTCCGACGGCAGCGCCCGCGACGACGTCGAGGTCGTCGACGTCGCCCAGATGCTGCTCGCCGCCGTCCGCCCCGCCGGATCGGTGGCCGGCTAGCCGCAGCCGCTCGATCTCCTCGAGCAGCCGGCCGGCTCCGCGGCGTACGACGTCCCGGGCCACGCGGGCCCGGCGCACCTTCACCCGCATCCCCATCGGATGGGCCCAGCCGCGCCGCCGGGCCAGCATGTCCTGGCGCACCCAGTCGGGGACGTCGAAGTCGATCAGGTGGGCGATGGCCTGGGTCTTGGTCATCAGCGCCCCCTCCCGGACGGCGGCCCGGGCCCGCGGCAGCGTGGTCAGGCCGAGGTCCAGGAAGGCGTCGTCGAGCCAGGGCCGCAGCTGGTCGGTGGCGGGCAGCCAGACCGACCGCAGCTCCTCGCGCACCTCCTCGACCAGCTCCTCCGGAGTGACGTACGGGATCTGGCGCCGCGATCGGCTCGCCGGCCACCACGACGCCGTGGTCGTGCAGCTCGGTCCGGGTGATCGCGGTCAGGCGGCGGCGGTCCAGGCCGGACCCGGTCCAGCACGGCCACTCCCGCTCGGTGTCGGCGATGTCGGGGGCGCAGACGTAGAGGCAGCGCAGCCGCTCGGCGGCCGGGTGCTCGCGGGCCAGGTCGCGGTGGACCGCGGCCAGCGCGGTCAGCTCGGCGGTGCCGGGCTCGCGGGCCATCAGGGCCACCAGGTCCAGGCTGCTGCGGTCGGGCTCGAAGTCGCGGGTGCCGAGCGAGCCCGCGGCGTACAGGCCGACCATCGGCATGACGGCGGGGAGCCGGCCGACGAGGTCGGCGAGCAGCCGGGCGATCTGCGTCTCGGCCATCAGAGCAGGGCGTCCGGCGGGACGTGGAACCCGGCGGCGTCCACGACGACGCCGTAGACGGCCTGGGCGGTCGTCCGCGCCACGGCCCGGATCGTGGGTGCGACGAGCTGCCGGGCGATCCGGTGCGCGGGGCTGGGGTGCTCGACGTGCAGCTGCCCGAGGTCGTTGCGGCCACCAGCGGATGTCGTAGCTGACCAGCCGGTCCGTCGGCACGTCGGGCAGGTCCGCGAGCTGCCGGAGCACCCAGGCCGGGACGACCGTCTCGACCTGGACGCCGACCACGATCCCGCCCTCGCCGACCAGGGCGTACCCGTCGACCGGCTCCAGCTCGTGGGTGGCCCAGTCGTCGGTGGCGTCGGCCACGCCCTGCAGCCGTTCCAGCAGCTCGGGGGTCAGCGCCTCGCGCAGGTCCTCGGCGTAGGGGTCGAGCGGGTCGACCGACCACGGCAGCTCGGGTTCCGGCGGGGGCTCGTGGCCACCTCCCGTGTCCCGCCGGACGCCGGGCAGCACGTCCTCGAGCAGCAGCAGCAGGTCGTCGGGCGCCACCCAGTACGGCGACCAGACGCTCAGCTCGACGTTGCGGGTCGGGTCCGGGCGCATCAGGACACCGGTGCCCGCGAACCGCACGGCACCGCGCAGCCGCCGCGCCAGGTCGACGCCGAGGCCGACCAGCGCGCCCTCCTCGCGGAACGGCGGTCCGCCCGGGAAGGCCCGCATCCACAGCGCGGTCTCGACCGGGTCGACGTACACGTCGAAGCCGTCCGGGTCACGCTCGACCGGGCCCTCCAGCAGGTACGCCGTCGTCAGGTCCTCGGGCGCCTTGAGCTCCTCGCGGTCGGCCGGGCCGAGCTCGAACGGGCCGGAGATCGACGAGCGGCGGCCGACCTTCGCCGTACCCGAGACGTCCAGGTCGGCGTCGTCCACCCGGGCCCGGACCAGCGCGGCCACCTCGGCCAGCGACGGGCCGTCGGCCGCGACGAGCAGGAGGTGGTGCCGGGTCAGGCGCTCGAGGGTGGCGGCGTCGAGCCGCTCGTCGCCCGGGCGCCGGCGGAAGAGTGCGGCCACTCAGCTCGCCCTGGCCTCGGCGCAGGTCACTCGACCTCGGTGCGATGGAAGTTCTGGAACGACCGGCTCGCCGTCGGCCCGCGCTGGCCCTGGTAGCGCGAGCCGTACCGCGCGCTGCCGTAGGCGTTCTCGGCCGCGCTGCTGAGGCGGAAGAAGCAGAGCTGGCCGATCTTCATGCCCGGCCACAGGGTGATCGGCAGGGTCGCGACGTTCGACAGCTCCAGCGTCACGTGCCCGGTGAAGCCGGGGTCGATGAACCCGGCCGTCGAGTGCGTCAGCAGCCCGAGCCGGCCCAGGCTCGACTTGCCCTCCAGCCGGGCGGCCAGGTCGTCCGGCAGCGTCACGACCTCGTACGTCGAGCCGAGCACGAACTCCCCCGGGTGCAGCATCAGCGGCTCGTCCGGCTCGCACTCGACCAGCCGGGTCAGGTCGGGCTGCTCCTGCTGGCGGGTCGATCACCGGGTACTTGTGGTTGTCGAACAGCCGGAAGTACCGGTCCAGGCGCACGTCGATGCTCGAGGGCTGGACCATCTCCTCGTCGTACGGCGCCAGGACGACCCGGCCGGAGTCGATTTCGGCCCGGATGTCACGATCGGAGAGCAGCACGGGGCCACGGTAGCGGGACCGGACAGCCGGTATGGTTTACCCCGCCCGCGGGTGTAGTTCAATGGCAGAACATCAGCTTCCCAAGCTGACAGTGCGGGTTCGATTCCCGTCACCCGCTCCACGAGATGCGCGGACCCGTCCCCGGGACGTTCGGGTCAGGGAACCTGGCCAGGCAGGCTAGGTGAGCCGCTCCTGCAGGTGGACGGTGAGGGTGTCGCCGGCCGTCTTGCCGACGGCCTCGAGCAGCGCGGCGGTGACCGGCAGCTTGTGGGTGCCGTCGCCCAGGGCCATGAACGAGGTCTCGAACGGCTCGCCCTCGATCGTCCCGCGGACCCGCACCCGGCCGCGCGTGCCGAGGTACTCGGCCGAGCCGGGCATCACCAGGTAGGTCCAGCCGCCCTTGCTCGGGCTGCGCTGCACCGTGGCGGTGAACGTGGTGTCCAGCGGCCCGGCGCTCACTCGATGACCTCGAACCGGTTGCCGTCCACATCGGTGACCTGGAACATCGCGGGTACGCCCGGCCAGCGCAGCAGCTCCCCCACGACCACGCCGCGGTCCGTCAGCGCGGCGTGCGCCGCCTCGGCGTCGGTCGTGTGGAAGCGGATGCCGGTCTCCTGACCCGCCGGCGCCTCGTCGGTGGCCCGGACCAGAGCGACGCTGACCACCCCGCCCGCCGATCCGCCCGGCGCCACCATCACCCAGCGGCCCCCGCCCGGCATGGCCGCGTCGACCTGGACGGTGAAGCCCAGCGTCCCGACGTAGAACCGCAGGGCGGCGTCCTGGTCGGCCACCGGGATGCCGACGACGCTCACGTCGCCGATGAGGGGGCCGATGCCGTCCGCAGCGTTGGTCATGGCTCAGGTTGCAACGAGCAACTTCCCTGCGTCAAGACCACTGAGATACATTTCCCGAATGCGGCAGCGGGCGTACGGGCAGTACTGCGGTCTGGCCCGTGCGGTGGAGATCGTGGGCGAGCGGTGGGCCCTGCTGATCGTGCGCGACCTGCTGGTCCGTCCGCGGCGGTTCACCGACCTGCGGGACGGGCTGCCGGGGATCCCGACGAACGTGCTCTCGACCCGGCTGCGGGAGCTGGCGGCGGCCGGGGTGGTCGAGCGCCGGCTGCTCGCACCACCGGAGCGGTCCGTGGTCTACGCGCTGACCCCGGACGGTGCGGACCTCGACGACGCGGTGCTGGCCCTGGGTCGCTGGGGGGCCCGCCGGCTCGCCGACCCGCGTCCCGGAGAGGTCGTCACGCCCGAGTCCCTGGTGGTCGCGCTGCGGACGACCTTCCAGCCGCACGCGGCCACCGGCCTGACCGCGACCTGGGAGCTGCACGCGACCGACGACGTCGTGCTGCACGCGGTCGTCGACCACGGCCGGCTGCGGGCCGACGTGGGCCGGTCACCCGAGCCGCCGGACCTGGTCGTCGCCGGCACCGCGGCCGGCCCGCCACCGTTGAAGGCGCTGATGAGTGCGGAGCTGACCGCCGAGGAGGCGATCAGCCGGGGGGCGGTGCGCCTCACCGGTCGAGCGGACCTGCTCTCGACCTTCGCCGACACGTTCCGGATCAGGTGAGAGCGGCCCGCTCGATCCGGGTCAGAGGCGCGTGCCCTTCGGCGAGCGGGCCGGGAAGACGCTCCGCGACCGGGCCCGGGCCTGCGCCTGCGGCGTGACGTCCGAGCCGACGGCGTTGGTCAGGAAGCTGAAGTCCGGCAGGGTCCACGCCTGCAGGTCCAGGATCACGTGCGTCGTCTGCGAGGCGTAGATGAACACCGAGGTGTTGTCCGACAGCGGCGAGAGCCCGCTGTTGGCGATGGTCACGCCCTTGGTGAAGTTCAGGTTCGACACGTTGGGCTTGGTGCCGCCGGGGTACACCGTGAGGTAGCCGCCGGTCGTCTCCTGAGTGGCCGTCAGGTTGAAGTGGATGCTGTAGGCGAAGTTCACCAGGTCCGAGAGGTCGAGCTCGACCGCGTGGCCGCCGATCAGCCGGCCCTGGCTGTCCAGCGCCGAGCGGTTCTGCACGCGGTGCCGCGTCGTCGAGTAGCGCGTGTCCAGCAGCCGCGAGGGCGGCACCGGTGCGAAGACGGTGCCGGTCGCGGTGGTCAGCACCACGGTCAGGTTGCCCAGGTCGTCCGCGGAGTTGTCCCCCGCCATCCAGTACAGCGTGTCGCTGGTCGGCCCGGTCCCGACCTGCTCGGTCAGGTTGAGCAGCTCGCCACCGACCAGGGCCGTCGAGCCGCGGTAGCGAGGCCGAGTCGTCGACGGGCGCGAGCCGGACGTTCGCCCCGGTGTTGCCCCCGTTGGTGTTGTCCACCTCGAGCGTCGCGCCACCGTTGGAGCTGGTGAGGGTGGTCTGCGCGGTGCCGGCGGCGGTGCTCTGTCCGGCGACCACGGGGTCCCCGGCCGCGGCGCTGGCCGGGCCGGCGCTGAGCATCTCGGCGGCGGCGACACCACCGATGCCGGCTGCGGCCACGGTCGCCGCGCGGCGCAGCAGCGCCCTGCGGCCGACGGCCTCGTCGGGGGTCTGCTCGCTCGGTCCGGCGTCGCTCCGGCTCTTGGCCATGGTGTCGGGAGCCCTCTCGTTCGTGGTGGTGGGTGGTGTCGACGGTGCTGCCCTGCTTGGCGTAGCCGACTACCTGCCGCTGATCCTAGACAGCATGCCGTGACGATTCCGTGTTCGTCAGCCAAATGGGGTAAACCCGCCGTCTGGTTGCACAGGTTACTCGCCAGTAGCATCATGTTACTGACGAGTAGGGCGGCGACGACGGGAACGCGAGGCACCATGGGGCACTACCGCGCCAACCTGCGCGACATCGAGTTCACCCTGTTCGAGGTGCTCGGGCCGCCAGGACGTGCTCGGGCAGCGCGCCGTACGCCGAGGTGGACGCCGACGTCGCGCGGGAGATGCTGCGCGAGGTCGCCCGGCTGGCCGAGCACGAGCTGGCCGACTCGTTCGTCGACGGCGACCGCAACCCGCCGGTGCTTCGACCCGGCGACGCACTCGGTGCGCATGCCCGAGGCCTTCAAGCGCAGCTACCAGGCCTACGTCGACGCCGAGTGGTGGCGGATGGACCTGCCGGAGGAGCTCGGCGGCACGGTCGTGCCCCCCGTCGCTGCGCTGGGCCGATCCAGGAGTTCGTCCTCGGCGCCAACCCGGCCGTGCACATGTACTCCTGCGGCTACGCCTTCGCCCACACGATCTTCCGCAACGGCACGCCGGAGCAGCAGCGGCTCGCCCAGCTCATGGTCGACCGGCAGCTGGGGCGGCACGATGGTGCTGACCGAGCCCGACGCCGGCTCCGACGTCGGCGCCGGCCGGACCAAGGCCGTCGCAGCAGCCGGACGGCACCTGGCACATCAGCGGCGTCAAGCGGTTCATCACCTCGGGCGAGCACGACCTGATCGGACAACATCGTCCACTTCGTGCTGGCCCGGCCCGAGGGCGCCGGCCCGGGCACCAAGGGGCTGTCGCTGTTCGTCGTCCCCAAGTTCCACGTCGACCTGGAGACCGGCGAGCTCGGCGAGCGCAACGGCGTCTTCGCCACCAACGTCGAGCACAAGATGGGCCTGAAGGTCTCCACGACCTGCGAGCTGACCTTCGGCGAGGTCGACGGGATCCCGGCCGTCGGCACGCTGCTCGGCGAGGTCCACGACGGCATCGCGCAGATGTTCCAGATCATCGAGTACGCCCGGATGATGGTCGGCACCAAGGCGATCGCCACGCTCTCCAGCGGCTACCTCAACGCGCTGGACTACGCCAAGGAGCGGGTGCAGGGCGCCGACCTGACCCAGATGGCCGACAAGACCGCGCCGCGGGTGACGATCACCCACCACCCCGACGTCCGCCGCTCGCTGATGACTGCAGAAGGCGTACGCCGAGGGCCTGCGCGCGCTCGTGCTCTACACCGCGACGTACCAGGACGCCGTCGGCGTCGGCCCGCCTGCGCGGCGAGTCGGACGAGCCGGCCGAGCTGGCCGAGCGGGTCAACGACCTGCTGCTGCCGCTGGTCAAGGGCGGCGGCTCGGAGCGCTCCTGGACGCTGCTCGGCACCGAGAGCGCTGCAGACCCTCGGCGGCTCGGGCTTCCTGCAGGACTACCCGCTCGAGCAGTACGTCCGCGACGCCAAGATCGACACGCTGTACGAGGGCACGACCGCGATCCAGGGCCTGGACTTCTTCTTCCGCAAGATCGTCCGCGACAAGGGCGCTGGCGCTCGGCCACATCTCGGCCCAGGTGCAGGAGCTCGTCAAGGGCGGCGACCGGCGCCGGACGACGCGCTGGCCCGCGAGCGCGAGCTGCTCGGCCAGGCCCTCGAGGACGTGCAGGCGATCGTCGGCTCCATGGTCGGCGCCGCTGCAGGCCGCCGACCCGCGGGCGCGGCGGCGACCCGGCAGCGATCTACAAGGTCGGCCAGAACACCACGCCGGCTGCTGCTGGCCTGCACCGACCTGCTCGTCGGCTGGCTGCTGCTGCGCCAGGCCGAGGTGGCCACGAGCGCGCTGGCCGGCGACGGCGTCTCCGCCAGGGACCGGGCGTTCTACGAGGGCAAGGTCGCGGCGGCCCGGTTCTTCGCCGCGACCGTCCTGCCGACGGTCACGGCCGAGCGCGCGATCGCCGAGGGCACGGACAACGGCCTGATGGAGCTCGCCGAGTCCGCCTTCTGACCCGCCCCGCCGCCGCCCGTCGCCGCCCGTCGTGGCCGTCGAAACCGGGTTTGGCCGTCGAGACCGGACTGCTCACCCCTGATTCAGGGGCGAGCACCCGGTCTCGACGGCCAAAGGTCTCCCGCGGGGTCGTACGGCGAGAGGGTGCGTCAGACGGCCGGAGGACCGCCGACCGGCGGGCCGCCGACCTCGCGGCGCTCGACGTACTCGGTGTGCGCAGTGCGCGTGCGCTGCTGGTTCATGACCAGGGCGAGGATGATCGCCAGGGCCCCCACACCCATGCAGATGTATCCGATGGCGGTCAGGTCAACCGCGCTCCACTGGTCCCGCACGCCGAAGGCCATGATGCCGCCGACGACGAGCAGGAAGATGCCTGCGCCGATACCCATGAGCCACTCCGTTTCCGGCTGCCCGGTGGCAGCCGTCGCGTCCCATGGTCGAGGGGGCCAGGCCGGACCGCATCCTGAGATGGCCCCGAACCGTCACGAACCCCCCAACTGGCCTAACCCCGGTCGGACCCCGCCGCAGGGCCGGGAACGGCCGGTTGTGCCAGTTCGTGGGTCCGGCATGCTGGGAGCCGTGCCCGGTCCGCTGCGCGTCCGCGGCTCGGTCGTCATCCCCGAGGCCGAGCTGCGCTGGCGGTTCTCCCGGTCCTCCGGGCCTGGCGGCCAGGGCGTGAACACCACGGACTCCAGGGTCGAGCTGTCCTTCGACCTGGCCGCGACCGAGGTGCTCGGGCCGACCCTCAAGGCGCGCGCCCTGGAGCGCCTCGGACCGCGGCTGACCGACGGCGTGCTCACCGTCGCCGCGTCCGAGCAGCGCTCGCAGCTGCGCAACAGGGAGGCGGCCGAGGCGAGGCTGGCCAGCACCCTGGCCGAGGCCATCGCTCCCCCGCCGCGCCCGCGCCGGCCCACCCGGGCGACCCGCGGCTCGGTCGAGCGGCGCATCGCCGGCAAGAAGCGGCGGGGCGAGGTCAAGCGGCTGCGCCGCGCCGACCCGGACTGACCAGCCCGGACCGACGAGGCCAAGCGGGCCGGCTACAGCCGGCGGTCGGCCAGCACCGGGAACTTCTCGCGGACGGCGGCCACCGCGTCGACGTCCAGCTCGACCGACAGCACCTCCTCGGCCGTTCCCGCCTCGGCCAGGACCTCGCCCCACGGGTCCACGACCTGGCTCCGGCCGCCCATCTCGATGCCGGCGTGGGTGCCGGCGGTGTTGCACTGCACGAGGAACGACTGGTTCTCCACGGCCCGGGCCCGCCCGAGCAGCTGCCAGTGCCCGATCCGGGCGGCCGGCCAGGCCGCCGGCACCACGACCAGCGTGGCCCCGGCATCGAGCAGCATCCGGAACTGCTCCGGGAACCGCAGGTCGTAACAGGTCGCCAGCCCCGTGGTGACCGCCGGACCCTCCGGCGCGGAGACCGGCCGGGGCAGCGCCACCGTCACCACGTCCGTCCCGGCCTCGAGCAGCAACGGCTCCCCCTGGCCGAACCCGAACCGGTGCACCTTGCGGTACGTCGCCAGCAGGTCGCCGCCCGGCCCGAACACCATCGAGGTGTTCCAGAGCCCTCGGCCGTCCGGCCCGGCGCCGTTCGTCTCGATCCACGAGCCGGCGTGCAGCACCACGCCCGCGGCGCGCGCCGCCCGCGCCATGGCGTGCACCAGCGGCCCGTCCACCGGCTCGGCGAGCGCGGCCCAGCGGCGGTAGCCGAACCCGCTCGGCTGCCACAGCTCCGGCAGCACGACCAGGTCGTGGCCGGCCTGCTCCCGGACCAGCTGGGCGACCCGCTCGACCCGGGCGTCCACCGGCTCGTCGTCCTCGTACCCCAGCTGGATGATCGCCACGCGCATGGCGGTCATCCTCGCCCGTCCCGCTCCCCCGCGGCCGATGAACGCGCCGCGCGCGCCGCCAGCTCTGCGTTGTACGCCGCCAGCTCGGCACCGCCGTCGCGGTCCGCCGCCCGGTCCCGACGCCGGGCCTCGCGGTCGTCCGACCGCTGCCAGGAGAAGAAGATGCCCGCGGCGAGGATCAGGCTGGGGATGTCGCCCACGCCCCACGCGATGGCTCCCGCGGTCTGCTGGTCGCTGAGCAGCGAGGCGCCCCAGTGCCGTTGCAGCTCCTGGAAGAACGACCCCTGCAGCAGCGTGGTGGAGCTCATCAGCGCGACGCCGAAGAACGCGTGGAACGACAGGGTCGCGAGCAGCAGCACCAGCCGGAACGGGTACGGCGGCCGCTGCGGCCCCGGGTCGACGCCGATCAGCACCGACGCGAACAGGTACCCGACGAGCAGGAAGTGCGCGTTCATCAGCACGTGGCCGGTGTGCGTGCGCAGTGCCTCGCCGAACAGCGGCGAGTAGTAGAAGGCGATCAGGCTGGTCATGAACAGCGCCGCGGCGACGAGCGGATGGCCCACGAGCTGGATGAACCGCGAGTGCACGATCGCGAGCAGCCACTCCCGCCAGCCCCGGGTGCCGTCGCGGCGCGCGGCGTCGTCGTCCGCAGCGCCAGGGTCATCGGCGCACCGAGCACCAGCAGCGGCGGCACGACCATCGACATCGTCATGTGCTCGAGCATGTGCGCGCTGAACAGCACCCGGCCGTACACGCCGGGCCCGCCGCTCGTGGCGTAGACCAGGACGGCCGCACCGGCACACCAGGACACCGCCCGCAGGACCGGCCAGCGGTCGCCGCGCGCGGACCAGCCGTCGTACGGCCAGGAGGTACCACGCGACGCCCAGCACGGCCAGGGACAGCCACAGCGGGTCGATCCGCCAGACTGGTGAACCAGCGGGCCGCGTCCAGCGCCGGCGGCAGCGGGTAGCCGGTCAGCGCCTGCGCCAGCGACGATCGAGCCCAGCGGCGCGTCCGGCACCGGCGGGGCGCTGCGGGCCAGCGCGACGGCGATGCCGATCGCCAGCGCCCATCACGACGAGCTCCCCCGCCGGCCAGCCGGGCGAACAGCGCGCGGGAGCCGGGGTCGCGCTCGAGCCGGCCGACCACCCGCCGCCGCTGCTCCAGCCCGCGGCGCCGAGCAGAGCGAGGGCGACGACCTTGATCATGACGAGCGCGCCGTACGTCGTCGGCGAGGCCGACCAGCCGCCGAGCCGCAGCCAGGCGTTGACCACGCCGGAGATGGCGACGATCGCGAAGCACCAGCCGGCCAGCGTCGAGAACCGCTGCAGCGGCAACGGGAAGTCGAGCCGCGCAGCCCAGCGGCGCAACAGGATCAGGGCGGCCAGCCCCCCGACCCAGACCGTCACCGCGACCAGGTGCGCGCCGAGGCTGTCGACGGCCATCTCGTGGTCGGCCGAGCCCGCCGCGTGCCCGGCCAGCGCCAGCGGCAGGATGGCCAGCAGGCTGAGCGCGGCGAGCCAGCCGATCGCGTTGAGGCTGCGGGCCATCGCCGCGCCGGTCGCCACCACGAAGGCCAGCAGCAGGCTGGTGACCAGCGCGCGGCCGAGGTCGAAGCTCTGCACGAAGATCGACAGCTGGGCGCCGAACCCCGGCGTGCCGAGCGAGACCCCGGCGAAGTCGGCGTAGGTCAGCACCAGCGTCACCACGCCGCGCGGCGACCCAGACGATGCCGCTGGTCGCGGCCAGCCGCAGCGCGGCCGGCCGGGACTGCTCGGGCAGCGCCACCGCAGCCGAGGACCAGCGAGCCGATGGTCAGCGCGGCGGCCAGGTCGTGCACGGTCCGGGCGACCGGCAGCCCCCAGCGGACCAGGGCGCCGGGGTCGAGCAGGCCGGCCAGCGGCGCCTGCGCCCCGTGCCCGACCAGCAGGCCGACCAGCACGCCGGCGAGCGCCGCCGCCGCGGCGGGGGCGAGCGCGGCGTACGGCGACCGCGCGCGGGTGGTCGTGCTCGGCGCGGCTGCTCACCCGTCCAGAGTAAGGAGTTGCACGAGCGGGGCCCGCGGGTGAGACTCTGCACAAGTTGCTTGGCACATGCAAGTACTGCCCGGGAACGGCAGGATGGAGCACCGCAGCCCCGCACGGGCTCCGACATCGGGCGCCGAGCTCGTCCGCTTCTTCCGCGGAACTTCAAGAGCGTGCAGGCCCAGATGGCGTCACCGGGCCCGGCACGGCGTCGACCCCTCGGCGTACCCGGTGCTGTTCCAGCTCGTCGAGTCGCCCAAGCGCACCACCGAGCTGGCCAGCCTGCCTGCACGCGGACACCTCGACGGTCAGCCGCCAGGTCACCGCCCTGGTCGACGTCGGCCTGGTCGAGCGCACGGCCGACCCGGAGGACCGGCGGGCCACGATCCTGGCCGCGACCGACGGCCGGGCCGCGCGGCTGTTCGACGACATGCGGGCCGGCCGCGAGCGGATGCTGGCCCGGATCCTGGCCGACTGGCCCGACGCAGGACGTCCGGCAGCTGGTGCGGTGCTGGCCCGGTTCAACGACGACTTCGAGGTGGCCCGACCGGCCATCCTCGCCGACCTCAACCAAGGAGCACTGAACGCACGAGGACCGCCAGACCATGGCGACAGCCGCCACCCACGGCGCGCGCACCGGCCGAGAGCCCGGTCGGCCTGTCCCACCGGCAGATCCTGGCCATCCTGTCCGGACTGCTGATGGGCATGTTCCTGGCCGCGCTCGACCAGACGATCGTCAGCACCGCGATCCGGACCATCGCCGACGACCTGCACGGCCTGTCGGTGCAGGCGTGGGTCACGACGGCGTACCTCATCACCTCGACGATCGCGACGCCGCTCTACGGCAAGCTCTCCGACATCTACGGCCGCAAGAAGTTCTTCATCGCGGCCATCTCGATCTTCATCGTCGGGCTCGATGCTGTGCACGCTCGCCGACCTCGATGTACGAGCTGGCCGGCTTCCGCGCCTTCCAGGGCATCGGCGCCGGTGGCCTGTTCACGCTGGCGCTGGCGATCATCGGCGACATCGTCTCGCCGCGGGAGCGGGCGCGCTACCAGGGCTACTTCCTGGCCGTGTTCGGCACGTCGAGCGTCCTCGGCCCGGTCATCGGCGGCTTCCTGGCCGGCGCAGGCCTCGATCCTGGGCGTGGCCGGGCTGGCGCTGGGTCTTCCTGGTCAACGTCCCGATCGGCATCGCCGCGCTGTTCGTCGTCAGCGCCACGCTCAAGCTCCCGCACTTCCGCCGCGACCACCGGATCGACTGGTGGGGCGCCGCCGCTGCTGACCGTCTCCCTCGTGCCGCTGCTCACCGTCGCCGAGCAGGGCCGCACGTGGGGCTGGGGCTCCGGCCGCTCGTTCGGCTGCTACGTCGTCGGCGTCCTCGGCGTCGGCCGGCGTTCATCTACGCCGAGTGGCGGATGGGCGACGAGGCGCTGATCCCGCTGCGGCATCTTCCGGAACCGCACGATCAGCCTCGCCCTCATCTCCAGCGTCGTCACCGGCGCCGGGCTGTTCGGCGCGGTGACGGTCCTGCCGCTCTACCTGCAGATCGTGCACGGCGCGAGCCCGAGCAAGGCCGGCCTGTTGATGCTGCCGTTCGTGCTCGGGCCTGATGTCGGCCGCGATCATCTCGGGGCAGATCATCTCCCGCACCGGGCGCTACCGGACGTTCCCGATCATCGGGCGCGGTGCTCATGGTCATCGGGCTGTTCCTGCTCTCGCGGGTGCACTACGACACCTCGCTGCTCGCTGATCATGCTGTTCATGCTGGTCACCGGCTACGGGCTCGGGAACACCATGCAGCCGCTGATGCTCGCCGTGCAGAACTCGGTCGCGCCGCGCGACATCGGCGTGGCGACGGCGTCCTCGACGTTCTTCCGGCAGATCGGCGGCACGCTCGGCGTCGCGGTCTTCCTGTCGATCCTGTTCAGCACGGTCGGCGACAAGATCGCGGCGGCGCTGAAGGCCGCCGCCGGCACCCCGGCGTTCCAGGCGGCGGCGCACGACCCGGCGATCGCCGGCGTACAGCCGAACAGCGACTTCCTGGCCGCGATGCAGGCGCAGCAGCCGGGCAAGCACGAGCACGTTCTTCGCCGGCGTCCTCAACGACTCGTCGGTCATCGACAAGCTGGCCAAGCCGTTCGCCGACCCGTTCAAGATCGGCTTCTCGCAGTCGATGGACATCGTGTTCCTGGTCGGCGCGCTGCGTGGTGATCCTGGCCGTCGTCGTCCTGGCCTTCCTGCCGCACGTCGAGCTGCGGGGCACCTCCGGCATCGCCGCCCAGCAGCAGGCCGACCGGGACGACCGCGCGGCCGCCGCGGCTGCAGCCCCCGCCGCCGTGGTGTCCGGTGCTGCGGCTCCGGACGGGCCGGCCGGGGCTGACGGCTCGGGGAGCTAGCGGGCGGTCAGCTCCAGACCAGGGCCTGGGCCGGGTGCTCGAGCACGGCGGCCAGGTCGGCCAGGAACCGCGAGCCCAGCTCACCGTCGACCAGCCGGTGGTCGAAGGACAGCGCGAGGGTCGTGACCCAGCGCGGCCGGACCTTGCCGCGGTGCACCCACGGCTGCTGGCGGACGGCCCCGAAGGCCAGGATCGCCGCCTCGCCGGGGTTGAGGATCGGCGTGCCCGTGTCGACGCCGAACACCCCGACGTTGGTGATCGTGATCGTGCCGCCGGCCATGTCGGCCGGCGGCGTACGGCCCTCCCGGGCGGTCGCGGTCAGCGCCGCCAGGGCCTCGGCCAGCTCGCGCAGCGACATCGCGTCGGCGTCCTTGACGTTGGGCACGACCAGCCCGCGCGGGGTCGCCGCCGCGATGCCGAGGTTGACGTAGTGCTTGACCACGATCTCCTGGGCGCGCCTCGTCCCACGTCGGCGTTGATCTCCGGGTGCCGCCGCACCGCCAGCAGCAGCGCCTTGGCCACGCACGAGCAGCGGCGAGACCTTGACGTCCTGCGAACTCGCGGTCGCCGCGCAGCCGCTCGACCAGCTGCATCGTGCGGGTGACGTCGACGGTCACGAACTCGGTGACGTGCGGCGCGGTGAACGCGCTGGCCACCATCGCCTGCGCGGTCATCTTGCGCACGCCCTTGACCGGCACCCGGGTCTCCCGCTCGCCGGCGCTCGCGGCCCGACGTCCCGGAGCGCTCGCGCCGCCGGGCCGGCCGGGTGCCGGGGCCTGGCGACGCTGCAGGTCCTCGCGGGTGACCGAGCCCTCCGGACCGGTGCCGCGCGACCGGGCGCAGGTCGACGCCCGAGCTGCTTGGCCAGCGCCCGCACCGGCGGCTTGGCCAGCGGCTTCGGCCGAGCGGCGTCGGCGCGGCCTCGGCCGCCGGAGCCGTCGGCGCCGGCCGCGGCCGGAACGTGCGCTCCCAGGCCCGGGCTGACGGCGTCACCCTTGCGCGGGCGGCCGCTTGGCCTCGGTCGTGCGCGGGCCGTAGCCGACCAGCACCGACGTGCGGCCGCCCGGGGCCGGGCCGCCGATGAGCCCGGGCTCGACCGCGCCCTCGTCGGGCGCCGTCGGCGACCTCGGTCGCGCCCGTCGGCCGCGCCCGGCAGGCTCCGCGACGACGGGCCGGGAGCGCCGGCCGGCGCGTCTCGACCGAGATGATCGGCGTGCCGACGTCGACGGTCTGGCCCTCGGGCACCAGCAGCTCGGCGACCACGCCGGCGTACGGCGACCGGCAGCTCGACCAGGGACTTGGCCGTCTCGATCTCGACGACGATGTCGTTGACCTTGACCGTGTCGCCCGGCTTGACCTTCCAGGTGACGATCTCGGCCTCGGTCAGGCCCTCTCCGACGTCGGGCAGGCGGAAGCTCTGCACGCTCATCCGGTCGCTCACCAGGCCAGCGAGCGGTCGACGGCGTCCAGCACCCGGTCCAGGTCGGGCAGGAACGACTCCTCGAGCTTGCTCGGCGGGTACGGCAGGTTGAACCCGCCGACCCGCAGCACCGGCGCCTCCAGGTGCAGGAAGCAGCGCTCGCTCACCCGGGCCGCGACCTCGGCGCCCGACGCCGAGGAACGTCGGCGCCTCGTGGACCACGACCAGCCGCCCGGTCCGCTCGCACCGACGCCGCGACCGTGTCGAGGTCGAGCGGGGACAGCGAGCGCAGGTCGATCGACCTCGATGCTCGCGGCCCTCCTCGGCCGCCACCGTCGCCGCGTCCAGGCAGGTCTTCACCGTCGGCCCGTACGCCGCGAGCGTCACGTGCTCGCCGGCCCGGACGACCCGGGCCTGGTCCAGCCGCGGGACCGCGCGCGAAGCCGAGGTCGACGTCGACCTCGGCCTTCTCCCAGTAGCGCCGCTTGGGCTCGTAGAAGATCACCGGGTCGTCGCTGGCGATGGCCTGCTGGATCATCCAGTACGCGTCGGCGGCGTTGGAGCAGCACGACCACGCGCAGGCCGGCGGTGTGGGCGAAGTACGCCTCGTTCGACTCGCTGTGGTGCTCGACCGCGCCGATGCCGCCGCCGACCGGGATGCGGACGACGATCGGCAGCCGGACCGTGCCCGAGCGAGCGGGCGTGCATCTTGGCCAGCTGGGAGACGATCTGGTCGAACGCCGGGTAGACGAACCCGTCGAACTGGATCTCGCACACCGGCCGGTAGCCGCGCAGGGCCAGGCCGATCGCCGTGCCGATGATCCCGGACTCGGCGAGCGGGGTGTCGGTCACCCGGTCCTCGCCGAAGTCCTTCTGCAGGCCGTCGGTGATCCGGAAGACGCCGCCGAGCCGGCCGATGTCCTCGCCCATGAGGATGACCTTGGCGTCGTCCTCCATGGCCCGGCGCAGCCCGTTGTTCAGGCCCTTGGCGAGGGTCAGTGTCTGGGCCGCCATCTCAGTTGCCCCCCGTCCCGGCGTCCTGGCCGCCCTCGAACGACCGTCGAGGTACGCCGCGAACTGCTCCCGCTCCGGCGGCCAGCTGCGGATGGGGGTCGACGTAGATGTGGTCGAACATCGCCAGCGGCTCCGGGTCCGGCATCGCCAGGCAGCCCTCGCGCACGTGCGCGGCGAGCGCGTCGGACTCCCGGTCCAGCCCGGCCAGGAAGTCGCGCGTCGACCAGGCCCTCGCGCTCCAGGTAGGTCCGCAGCCGCACGATCGGGTCGCGCTGCTTCCAGACCTCGACCTCCGCCGCCACCCGGTAGCGGGTCGGGTCGTCGGAGGTCGTGTGCGCGCCCATCCGGTAGGTGAAGGCCTCGACCAGGGTCGGGCCGTTGCCCTCGCGGGCCCGGTCGAGCGCGGCCTTGGTCACGGCGTAGACGCCGAGGACGTCGTTGCCGTCGACCCGCACGCCGGGGAAGCCGAACCCGCTGGCCCGCTGGTAGAGCGGCACCCGGGTCTGCTTGTCGTTGGGCTCGGAGATCGCCCACTGGTTGTTCTGGCAGAAGAACACGACCGGGGCGTTCTGCACGCTGGCGAAGACGAAGGCCTCGTTGACGTCGCCCTGGGCCGTCGCGCCGTCGCCGAAGTAGGCGATCACCGCGGCGTCGCGCTCGGGGTCGCCGCGGCCGACGGCGCCGTCGCGCTGGATGCCCATGGCGTAGCCCGTGGCGTGCAGCGTCTGGGCGCCGATGACGATCGTGTAGAGGTGGAAGTTCTTCTCGTCCGGGTCCCAGCCGCCGTGGTTGACCCCGCGGAACAGGCCCAGCAGGTTGAGCGGGTCGACCCCGCGGCACCAGGCGACGCCGTGCTCGCGGTAGGTCGGGAAGGCGTAGTCCTGCGGCGACAGCGCGCGGCCGGAGCCGACCTGGGCCGCCTCCTGCCCGAGCAGGCTGGCCCAGATGCCGAGCTCGCCCTGGCGCTGCAGCGCGGTGGCCTCGGCGTCGACCCGGCGGACCAGGACCAGGTCGCGGTAGCAGCTCGCGCAGCTGGTCGTCGGCGTCAGCCCGTCGGCGTACGGCGAGTACGCCGGGTGCTGGCGGCGCTCGCCGTCCGGCGTCAGCAGCTGCACCAGCTCGGGTCCGCCGTCCAGCAGGCTGTCCCCGGTGCCGAGCTCGGCGTCCTGTGCGGTGTCGGTCATGCGCTCTCCTTCGCCGGCCGGCTCAGGGGGTCGCCCCGCCGGGTGCTCAGCCCGCGCGGAACGGTCGTGCCGGCGCCGCCACGGGGGCGGGGAGGGCCCGGGTCGGGTCTCACCGCCTAGGGCTCACGGTACCGGCGGGCCGGTGAAAAGGGCGACGGACCGGCTCAGGCGCGGTGCTTGCCGCCGGCGAGGTGCTTGCCGCCCGCCTGGTGCTCGTGCTGCCCGGCGTGGTCGTGCGACGCGGTGTGGACGACGCGGTGCTTGCCGTGGCCCTGCGCGAGCGCCTTGGCCATCGGCCCGGGTCGGCGCGGACTCGACGGTCTGCACCGCCCGCTGGACCGTCTGGTGGACCGCCGGCGTGTGCCGGGCGACGGGCGAGACGCCGACGTGGCTGCCTGGACTGCGGACGACCCGGAGTCACCGGTGCCGGTGCCCTCCGTGCCGGTGCCCGTCGGGCCGGTGCCGGTCGGGCTGCCCGCGCAACCGCCGTTGCCGCCCGTGCCGGCCGGTGCTCGGCGGGATGACGACCGGCGGGATGACGACGTGGCCCCCGCCGAAGTGCCACGAGCCGGGGCCGTTGCCGAGCGAGCACAGCGGGTCGGTGCTGGATCCCTTGATCGGGTCGCTGGCGTCGCCGTTGGACCGGGCGGGCGGCGGGGAGCCGTCGATCGGGCTGGGGCTGGGGTCGCAGTTGCCGGAGCCCGAACCGGTGCCCTCGGTCCCGGTGCCGCCGGTGCCGCCGGGAGCGCCGCCGCTGTGGCTGCCGGAGCCGGTGCCGCCGGGGCGGCTTCCGCCGCCGCTGCCTCGGAGCCCCCGCCGTTGCCGCCGGAACCGCCGTTGCCGCCCCCGTTGCCGCCGGACCCGCTGCCGCCGCCGTTCCCGCCGTTGCCGCCCGAGCCACCGTTGCCGCCCGAGCCGCCGCCGCCGGAGTGCCCGTGCGCGACGGTGCCACCCGCGGCCGGAGCGGTGCTGGTGAAGATGGTGCCGACCGACGTGCCGGGCTTGCGGCTCGTCGGGGCGGTCAGGCCGGTGGTGGAGTGTCTTGGTCGGCACGATCGAGCGGCCGCACGCTGGCCGGGGCGGCCAGGGAGCCGCCGGCACCGAAGCCGGACGGGGAGACCGAGTGCGGGAGGGGGGCGAACGCGATCGCCACCAGGCTGGTCACGGTCACCGTGGACAGCGCGACCAGGGCGACCGTCGGGCCGCCCGCGCGGGCAGCGAGAGCCCGCGCGCGGCGAGCACCTGCTCGCGACGCGTCCGGACCCAGCTGCTGAACTGCCATGGTGATCGCCCCCGACCAACCCTTCTGTGGTTCTCTCACGTGAAGTGCTGAGTGCGACAGGACCGTACGGCGCCGGTCATGCACTCAGCGTGCACTGTGACGACGGTACGACCTGTCGAGACAGTTCGTAATCCCTCATCGGTACTAGTCACTCGAAACTTGAGCGCTGGTTCTTCGTCGACCTGTGATCTACACGGAGTGAGTTTTGATCACCAGAGCGTAGTCATTGACTATACGACCGACGGAACTCCCCGGCAACGCGGATCAGCCGGTCCGCGGCCTCCGGCTCGGCCACGGTGCACCGGGCCCACCGGAAGCCGGCACCGAGCCGGCACCGGAGCCGGCGAAGGGCCGCACGACGAGCCCGGCCGCCTCGGCCGCCGCGGCGAACTCCGTGGTCCGCTCACCCAGCTCGAGCCAGACGAAGTTGGCCTGGCTGTCCGGGACGTCCCATCCCTGCTCGCGCAGCGCCGTGAGCACCCGGTCCCGCTGGACCACGAGGGCGTCCACCCGCTCGGCCAGCTCGTCGTAGGCCGCCAGGGAGGCGATCGCCGCGTCCTGGGCGACGATCGAGACGCCGAACGGCACGGCGGTCTTGCGCAGCGCGGCGGCCACCTCGGGGTCGGCCACGGCGTAGCCGATCCGCAGGCCGGCCAGCCCGTACGCCTTCGAGAAGGTGCGCAGCACGGCCACGTTGGGGCGCTGCGCCCGCAGCGCCAGGGCGTCCGGGGCGTCCGGGTCCCGCACGAACTCGACGTACGCCTCGTCGATCACCACCAAGACGTCCGGTGGGACCGCGTCCAGGAAGCGTCACCAGCTCCGCGGCGTGCACGGCCGGGCCGGTGGGGTTGTTCGGGGTGCAGACCAGGACCAGCCGGGTCCGATCGGTCACGGCCGCGCGCCATCGCGTCCAGGTCGTGCCGGCCCCCGGGTCCCAGCGGAACGGGCACGGCGGTGGCACCGGAGAGCTGGACCAGGATCGGGTAGGCCTCGAACGACCGCCACGCGTAGACGACCTCGTCGCCGGGCCCGCAGGTCGCCGCCAGCACCTGGCTGAGCACGCCGACGCTGCCGGTCCCGACGGCCACCTCGTCCGGCGTGGCCCCGGCGTGCCGCGCGATGGCCTCGACCAGCGCGGTCGCCGCCATGTCGGGGTACCGGTTCATCTGCGTGGCAGCCCGCTGCACGACCTCGAGCACGGCGGGCAGCGGCGGGTAGGGGTTCTCGTTGCTGGAGATCTTGAACGCCGGCTCGCCGTCCGGGCCGAGCGCCGCCGGGCGCCCGGGCACGTACGCCGGCACGCCCTCCAGCGTCCCGCGCAGCCGGACGCGGGGCCGCTCTCCTGTGCTCACCGCCGGCCCTCAGACGTGCCGGCGCGTGGTGACCACGCGGAACCGGGGGGCGACGAAGGCCGCGTCGACGTACGCCGCGTTGGCGGCCGGGTTGGCGCCGGTCCCGTGGTAGTCGCTGAACGCGGCGGTCTGGTTCACGTAGACCTGACCGGTCAGGTTCTCCGACAGGGAGACCCCGGCGGCCAGCGCGGCCTCCCGGGCGGCGGCGAGCACCTCGGGGGAGGAGGAGTACGCCGAGGCCGTCATCGCGCCGTGCTCGCGGACCGTGTCGACGAACGTCCGCAGCGACTCCGCCGTGCTGTCCGTGGCGATCAGGAAGGCCACCGGCCCGAAGCACTCCTGCCGGTAGACCGGCTCGTCGGCGACGTCCAGCGCCACGAGCGCGGGGGAGTGGACGACGGCGTCGGGGTACATCGCGTGCTCGACCCGGCGCGACTCCAGCACGACCCGCCCGTGGCCGGACGGCGCCGACGCGGCGAGGTCGGCGACCGAGCCGGCGCGCGAGCGCACCCCGTCGTTGACCGTGGCACCCAGCAGCTCGACCGCCTTGGCGTCGTCCGCGCTCAGCCGCGCGGTCGCCTCGGCCAGCCGGTCGGCGAACTGGTCGAAGGACAGCGGACCCTCGTCGGTGCTGATGCCGTCCCGGGGCAGGTACACGTTCTGCGGGGCGGTGCACATCTGGCCGCTGTAGAGCGTGAAGGAGAAGGCCAGGTTGGCCAGCAGCCCGCTCAGGTCGTCGGTGGAGTCCACGACCACGGTGTTGACCCCGGCCTTCTCGGTGAACACCGCCTGCCCGCGCGCCGCGCCCTGCGCCTCCAGCCAGTCGCCGTACGCCGGGCCGCCGGTGTAGTCCACGATCCGCACGGCCGGCTGCTCGACCAGCGTGGTGGCCAGCGTCCCGCCCGGCTCCTCGGCCGCCAGCGTGACCAGGTCGGGGTCGAACCCGCACTCGGCCAGCACCTCGCGGGCCACCTCGACCGTGATGGCGAGCGGGAGGATCGCGTTCGGGTGCGGCTTGACCACGACCGCGTTGCCGGTGACCAGCGAGGCGAACAGGCCGGGGTAGGCGTTCCAGGTCGGGAACGTGTTGCAGCCGATGACCAGGGCGACGCCCCGCCCGACGATGTGGTTCTCCTTCTCCATCACCAGCGGGCCGGCCTTGCCCGGCTTCTCCCACCGGACGGTGGGCGGCACCCGGCGCTGCTCGGCCAGGCCGGCGGCGACCGCCTCGAGCGCCCGGTCCTGGGCGTGCGGGCCACCGGCCTGGAAGGCCATGACGAACGGCTGGCCGCTGGTGTGCATGACCGCGGCCGCGATCTCGAACGACCGCGCGTTGATCCGGTCGACGATCTCCACGCAGACGGCCGCGCGGACCTCGGGACCGACCGCCTGCCAGGAGTACGTCGCCTGCCGGGCCGCCGCGAGCAGCTCGTCCACGTCGACGGCCGGGTAGCCCACCCGCAGGGACGGGCCGTACGGCGAGACCTCGGCCCCGACCCAGGAGCCGTGGCTCGGGTGGCCGCCCTGGCCGGCCAGCGCGTCGAAGTGCCGGGTCAGGTGGGCGTCGAAGGCCTGCCGGCCCTCGTCGGCCGCGCCCTCGCCGTACACGCGGGGGGAGGGGGACTCGGGGTAGCGGGAGAAGTAGCCCCGGGTCGTCAGCGCCGCGACCGCCTCGTCGAGGGCGGCCTGGTGCTTCTCGAGCAGGGCCTGGGCACTCGGCCCGACCGCCGGGGAACCGCCGCGCTCCGCGGATGCTGGCTGGCTCATGGACAGCGACACTACCTTTCGGCCGGCCGCCAGTTGTGACAGCCTGACGCCGGATCTGCGGTGAAGTGACATGTCAGGAGAACCGTTGGCGACCACCGGCCCGGACCGTCACGCCGGCGACCTCGTCGGTGTCGTCGGCGGCGGGACGATGGGGGCCGGGATCGCGCAGGTGGCCGCTCTGGCCGGCCATCCCGTGCGGATCCACGACGTGTCCGCCGACGCGGCGGCCGGAGCCGTACGGGCCGCGGCCGACGGGATCCGGCGCCTGGCCAAGCGCGATCTGGTCGAGCCGGAGCGGGCCGAGGCGGCGATCGGCCGCCTGGCCGTGGCCCCCGCCCTGGACGACCTGACCGCCTGCGTGGCGGTCGTCGAGGCCGTCGTCGAGGACCTCGCGACCAAGCGCGAGCTGTTCACGGCGCTGGAGTCGGTGGTCGACGACGACGCGCTCATCGCGTCCAACACCTCATCGCTGTCCGTGACCGCGCTCGCGCGCGGCATGCGGCACCCCGAGCGGTTCGTCGGCCTGCACTTCTTCAACCCGGCGCCCCGGATGAGGCTGGTCGAGGTCGTCCGCGGTGCGCAGAGCGGCCGGGCCTTCGTCGAGCTGGCGAGCAACCTGGTCCGCTGCTGGGGCAAGACGCCGGTCGCGTGCGACTCGACCCCGGGCTTCGTCGTCAACCGGGTGGCCCGGCCGTTCTACGGGGAGGCCCAGCGGCTGGTCGAGGACGGCGTGGCCGACCCGGCGACGATCGACGCCCTGCTGCGGGAGGCCGGCGGCTTCCCGCTCGGGCCGTTCGAGCTGACCGACCTGATCGGGCAGGACGTGAACCTGGCCGTGGGCACCTCGGTCTGGGAGCAGACCTTCCACGACCCGCGGTACGCGCCGACGGTCTGGCAGCAGCGCCTGGTCGACGCGGGCTGGCTGGGCCGCAAGACCGGGCGCGGCGTCTACCGGTACGACGAGTCGCGCGGTCACGGCAACGGCCCGCTCGTGCTCGACCCGGACAGCGGGGCCGAGCCCGAACCCTGGACCGCGCCCCACCACCCGGCCCCGCCGTACGCGGTGGACGGCGGCGGTCTCGGCGTGCTGTCCGGGCTGGTGGGCCGGGTCGAGGCCGGCGGGGTGGAGCTGTCCGGACGGCCGGCCGCCGACCCGATGGGTGCGGGTGACGACGGCCTGGGCCGCCATCGCGGGCTGCGGCTGCCCTCCGGTGGCCGGCTCGTGGAGACCGCCGGGCGCACCGCGAGCGCCCTCGGCGATGACGTCGTCGTGGTCGACTGGGTGCTCGACTGCGAGTCGGCGACCCGGGTGGCGGTCGCCGCGTCACCCGAGGCGTCCCCGGAGACGGTCTCGCAGGCGATCGGCCTGCTGCAGGCGGCCGGGCTGGCGGTCAGCGTGGTCGACGACACCCCCGGCCTGGTGCGTCGCCCGCACCGTGGCCATGCTGGTCAACGAGGCGGCCGAGGTGGTCCATCGCGGCGAGGCCTCCGCGGCCGACGTCGACACCGCGATGCGGCTGGGCGCGGGGTATCCCGGCGGGCCGCTGACCTGGGGGGACGCCATCGGGCCTGCGACCGGTGCTCGCGGTGCTGCAGGCGCTGCACGCGGCCGTGCCGACCGGGCGGTACCGCGCCGGGCGCGGCCTCACCCGGGCGGCCGAGCGGGGGTCGGCGCTGCGTGCCTGACGTCGACGGCGACCCGGCGCGGGCTGGCGGCGGCCCGCGCGATGTGGGCGGCCGACGCCGCGAGCGCCGGGCTGGGCATGGAGCTGCTGTCGCTGGACACCGGCCGGGCGGCCGTGCGGATGGCGGTGACCGCCGCGATGGTCAACGGCCACGACATCGCGCACGGGGGGTTCGTCTTCGCGCTGGCCGACTCGGCGTTCGCCCTGGCCTGCAACAGCCACGGTCCGGTGACCGTCGCGGCCGGTTGCGACATCACGTTCGTGGCGCCGGCGCGGCTGGGCGACGTGCTGGTCGCGGAGGCGGTCGAGCGGGCCCGGTTCGGCCGGTCCGGGCTCACCGACGTGTCGGTGCGTCGCGAGGCCTCGGGCGAGCTGGTCGCCGAGCTGCGCGGGCGCTCGCGCACTGTCGGCCGCGGCCCGTGCGGTGGTCGTGATGCGATGGTGAGCGCGCTGCCCGCCGTCGAGCCCCGGCCCGACCTGTACGACGACGCGGAGCGCTGGTCGGTCGACGAGCTGCGGGCCCACCAGCTGTCCCGCCTGCGGGCCAGCCTGCACGGCGGCGTACGAGAACGTGCCGCACTACCGGAGGGCCTTCGACGCCGTCGGTGTCCGGCCCGAGGACCTGGTGTCGCTGGACGACCTGCGGCACTTCCCGTTCACCGCGAAGGCCGAGCTGCGGGACAACTACCCGTTCGGGATGTTCGCCGTGCCGCGCGAGCAGGTCGTGCGGGTGCACGCCTCGTCGGGGACGACCGGGCGGCCGACGGTCGTGGGCTACACCGCGGCCGACATCGCCACCTGGGCCTCGTTGATGGCCCGGTCCATCCGCGCGGCCGGGGGCCGGCCGGGGGACGTCGTGCACGTGGCGTACGGGTACGGGCTGTTCACCGGCGGGCTGGGTGCGCACTACGGCGCGGAGGCGCTGGGCTGCACGGTGGTGCCGGTGTCCGGCGGGATGACCGAGCGGCAGGTGCAGCTGATCGCCGACTTCCGGCCGCGGGTGATCATGGTGACCCCGTCGTACTTCCTGTCGGTGCTGGACCAGATGGCGGCCGCCGGCCTGGACGTCGCCGGGTCGTCCCTGGAGATCGGCATCTTCGGCGCCGAGCCGTGGACCGACGCCATGCGCACGGAGATCGAGTCCCGGGGCGGCATGCACGCGGTCGACATCTACGGCCTGTCCGAGGTGATGGGGCCCGGCGTCGCGCAGGAGTGCGTGGAGACCAAGGACGGGCTGCACGTGTGGGAGGACCACTTCTTCCCCGAGGTCGTCGACCCGCTGACCGATCGCGCCGGTGGCCGACGGCGAGCTCGGCGAGCTGGTCTTCACCTCGCTGACCAAGCAGGCGATGCCGGTGGTGCGCTACCGGACGCGGGACCTGACCCGCCTGCTGCCCGGAACGGCCCGGCCGGGGATGCGCCGGATGGAGAAGGTCACCGGCCGCACGGACGACCTGATGATCGTGCGCGGCGTGAACGTGTTCCCGACCCAGGTCGAGGAGCTGGTGCTCGCGCTGCCCGGCCTCACGCCGTACTTCCAGTGCGTGCTGACCCGGCCCGGCCGGCTGGACGAGCTCGAGGTCGTGGTGGAGGCCGCCGAGGACGTGCCCGAGGCGTCGTACCCGGACCTGGCCCGGAGCCTGGCGGGCCGGGTGAAGGACCGCGTCGGGGTGACCGCGGCCGTCCGCGTGGTCGCGCCCGGCGGCATCGAGCGCTCGGTCGGCAAGGCCCGCCGCATCCTCGACCACCGCCCCCGCTGACCCGACCTGTCGTGGCCGTCGAGACCCGGGTTTGGCCGTCAGGACCGGACTCGGAGGGCCTCATCAGCCGGCCCGGCTCCGGTTTCGACGGCCAAACCCGGTTCTGACGGCCACGACAGGAGGGGGAGGGTCAGGCGGCGATGTGGTACTTGTGCAGCTGGCGCTCGACCAGGTGCAGGCCGTCCAGGCCGGGGAGCGCGTCGATCTTGGCGTCGATCCGGCGCGCCTCGGCCAGGCCGTCCTCGCCGCCGTACAGGTAGCCGAGCAGGTGCTCGACCTCCGGGCGGCGGCATGACGCCGGAGCCGACGATCCCCCAGAACCGCTCCAGCGCGAACCGGGTGATCTTCTGCGCCTTGGGCGAGCGGGCCAGCCGCTCCCGGGCCTGCGAGCTGTAGAACGCGATGTGCCGGGTCTCCTGGCGCGGCGATCCGGCGCAGGATCTCGGTCAGCACGGGTTGGACTCCGAGGCCACGAACCGGGAGTACCCGGAGTGCGTGCACCACTCGTTGACCGCGCCCCAGGTCATGTGGGTGGCGATGAAGTCGTTGCCGAGGACGTTCGCGATGAGCGACTGCCGCACCGGGGCCATCCGGTCGCGCCACCCCATGCGCTTGCGCAGCGCCATCGTGTGCTCGGGGCCGGTGGGTACGCCGTGGACCTCCAGCACCTCGTCCAGCACCTCCCCGTGCCAGAACTCCTCGAAGTTCCACATGGTCAGGAACTTGGTGATCTGGGGGTCGGCGTGCGACGGGCGTGACGAGCAGGTCGCGCAGGTAGCAGACGGTGTGCGTCTCGACGTCGCTCATGTACCGCAGGCAGCGCAGGGCGCCCGGCGGACAGCGGCTGGTCGGCGAACGCCGTCAGGTCCAGGTCGTCCCAGCGCAGCGGGGAGATGTTCTTCGCGTACTCGTCGACCTGGAAGCTCATGTCAGTCCTTCGTCGTCGCGCGCCGCCACGGATTGGACGTGCGGCACGATGACGCCATGCCGCCGTACCGCGTCCTGTTCATCTGCTCGGGCAACATCTGCCGATCCCCGATGGCAGAGATCATCGCGCGCTCGATGCTGGCCGACGCGGGACTCTCCGACCGGGTCGAGCGTCGACAGCGCCGGCACGGGTGGCTGGCACGAGGGCGACGGCGCCGACCCGCCGGACGGTGCGGGCCCTGGCCGGGCACGGCTACGACGGCTCCGCGCACCGGGCCCGCGAGCTGGACCGCCGCTGGTTCGCCGAGCGGGACCTGATCCTGGTCGCCGACCGCTCGCACGAGCGGCAGCTGCGCCGCTGGGCTCCGGACGAGGCGAGCCGGGACAAGGTCCGGCTGATGCGCGAGTTCGACGACGCCGCGGTGGCGGCCGGGACCCTGGAGGTCGACGACCCCTGGTACGGCGACGCGCGGGACTTCGAGCGCTGCCTGGCCGAGGTGGAGGCGGCCTGCGCGGGGCTGGTCAAGCACCTGGCCGATACCGTCTGACCCCATGCGCATCCTGGTCACCGGTGGCGCCGGCTACATCGGCAGCCACACCGTGGTCCTGCTGCTGGAGGCGGGGCACGACGTCGTCGTCGTCGACAACCTGTCCAACTCCAGCCCCGAGAGCCTGCGCCGCGTCGCCGACCTGACCGGCCGCGAGGCCCCGCTGGAAGAGGTCGACCTGCTGGACGCGCCGGCCCTGGACAAGGTCTTCGGCTCGGCCTTCGACGGGCGCGGCGTCGAGGCGGTCATCCACTTCGCCGGGCTGAAGGCCGTCGGCGAGTCGGTCGAGCTGCCGCTGCGCTACTACACGAACAACATCACGGGCACGCTGGTCCTGCTCCAGGCCATGCAGCGCGCGCACGTCCGCACGCTGGTCTTCTCCTCCTCCGCGACCGTGTACGGCGCCCCCGAGCGGATGCCGATCACCGAGGACTTCCCGCTCGGCGCGGTGAACCCCTACGGCCGGACCAAGGAGCACATCGAGGGCATCCTCGGCGACCTGGCCGCGTCGACGTCCGGCCGCGAGGAGGACGCCTGGCACATCGCGCTGCTGCGCTACTTCAACCCGGTCGGCGCGCACGCCTCCGGCCGGATCGGCGAGGACCCGTCGGGCATCCCCAACAACCTGATGCCGTTCGTCGCCCAGGTCGCCGTCGGGCGCCGCCCGGAGCTGGTCGTGCACGGCGACGACTACCCGACGCCGGACGGCACCGCGGTCCGCGACTACGTGCACGTGGTCGACCTGGCCCGCGGCCACCTGGCCGCCCTCGACGCGCTGCCCGAGCACCCGGGGGCCCGGGCCTGGAACCTCGGGACCGGGACCGGGTCGTCCGTGTTCGACGTGCTGCACGCGTTCGAGCGCGCGGTCGGCCACGAGCTGCCGTACCGGGTCGGCCCGCGGCGGCCGGGGGATGCGGCGGTGTCCTACTGCGACCCTTCCCGGGCCGAGCAGGAGCTGGGCTGGCGGGCCGAGCTCGACCTCGACCACATGTGCGCGGACGCCTGGCGCTGGCAGTCCGCCAACCCGGAGGGGTACGTCGGCTGATGGCCTCGAACGGCTCGAACACGTTGCGGGGCAACGGTTTCACCAAGCGGCGCCCGGACGCGCCGGACGGCTTCTTCGCCGTCGAGGCGGCCGGCTTGGCCTGGCTGGCCGCCGTGCCGGACGGCGCCGACGTCGTGCGCGTCCTGGAGGTATCGCCCGACGCGCTCACCGTCGAGCTGGTCCACGAGTCCGCTCCGAGCATCGGCGCGGCGGTCGCCCTCGGCCACGGGCTGGCCCGCACCCACGCGGCCGGTGCGGCGGCGTACGGCTGCCCACCGGAGGGCTGGGACGGCGACGGCTTCATCGGGCCGCTGCCGATCACCCACCGGCCCTGCTCAGGGTTCGGCGAGTTCTTCGCGCAGCTGCGCCTGCTGCCGTTCGTCCGGCAGCTGCGCGACGCCGGCACCATCGAGCCCGGCGAGGTCGCGATCCTCGAGCGGGTCGCCGACCGGGTGGCGCGCGGGGTCGTCGGCGGCCCCGAGGAGCCGCCCAGCCGCGTGCACGGCGACCTGTGGAGCGGCAACGTCCTCTGGTCGGACGGCACGGCGGTGCTCGTCGACCCCTCGGCCCACGGCGGTCACCGCGAGAGCGATCTGGCCATGCTGGCGCTGTTCGGCCTGCCCTACCTCGAGCCGCTCCTCGCGGCGTACTGCGAGGTCCGCCCGCCGGCCGACGGGTGGCGCGAGCGGGTCGGCCTGCACCAGCTCTACCCGCTCCTGGTCCACGGCGTGCTGTTCGGCCGGGGCTACGCCCAACGGGCGCTGACCATCGCCGCGGACTACTTCTGAGCTACTGCTGACCACTGACCAGCCGGTCGACGAAGGACAGCTTGCCGAGCACCTCGGGGGACAGGACGAAGGGGTACAGGTCGTCCTTGCCCATGCTGCGGTTCACCTGGTTCAGGGCCAGGGTCAGGGCCAGCCAGTCGTCCATCAGCGCGTCGATGGACCGCCGCGAGTCGTCGACCGGCTCGGCCTGCAGACCGGCCCCGCCGTCACCCGGCCCGGCGACCAGCACGCCGTACGCCGCGGCGGTCTGCAGCGTGTCGCGCACGTGCAGGACGTGGGCGAACGTCTCGGCCCAGTCCTCCCACGGGTGCGAGGACGCATAGGTGCTGACGTAGTGGTCGGCCCAGTCGGGAGCCGGTGGGCCGTCGTAGTGCTGCTGCAGGGCCTGCGCGTAGTCCGCCCGCTCGTCACCGAAGATCGACCGGAACGACTGCAGCACAGCGGGATCCGCGCTCCGCTCGACCAGCACCTGCCAGTACCAGTGGCCGGTCTCGTGGCGGACGTGCCCGAGCAGCGTGCGGTACGGCTCGGCCAGCTGCTCGCGCATCGCCTCCCGGTGACCCGGGTCGCCCTCGGCCAGGTCGATCGTGATGACCCCGTCGTCGTGGCCGGTCACGACCGGCTCCGCGGCGCTGGAGAGCAGGTCGAAGGCCAGGCCGTGCTCGGGGTCCTCGTGCGCGTGACGTGACGGGCAGCCCGAGGTCGTCGAGCTGGTAGACCAGCCGGCGCTTGGCCGCCTCGGTGCGGGCGAACGAGCGCAGCGCGAGCAGCTCGCCGTCGGCCGGGCGGGTCCGCGTCAGCCGGCACGAGCCGCACAGCCCCGACGTGGACCCGCCGCCGGGCCCCTCCCCGCTGTCGGCGGCCAGCCAGTTGCACTCGGCCAGGTCCGCGTTGGCGCAGCGGTGCAGCGCGGCGCCCTGCTCGTCGTACGCCGTGGGCCGGCCGTCGACGTCGGCCAGCGCCCGGAACCCGCGCAGCCCCCGGTCGAACCCGACCTGCGTCCCGCAGGCCAGACAGACCGAGTTCTCGAAGAAGAGCAGCGACGAGCAGCTCGGGCAGGTGAAGGCACGCACCCGGCGACTGTACGGGCGTACGGGCGCGACCGGCGGGCGTCGCCGCGGTGAACAGCCGGCGCGGGTATGGACCGGGCTGGTGAGCCCGTCCTACTGTCGGGCATGAGCACCCGCGACGGCGCCTGGGCGCCGGGCACGCCCTGCTGGATCGACCTCGTCTCCCCGGAGCCGAGCGGGGCGGAGACGTTCTACTCGCAGCTGTTCGGCTGGGAGGTCGAGGACACCGGAGCCGAGTTCGGCCACTACCGGCTCGCCCGCAAGGACGGCTTGCGGGTCGGCCGGGATCGGCAGCCCTCCGGCGGACCAGCCGATGCCGGCGATGTGGACCACCTACCTCGCGACGCGCCGACGCGGACGCCACGGCGGCCGCGATCACCCAGGCCGGCGGGACGCTGCTCTTCCCGCCCATGGACGTCGGCGAGCAGGGGCGGATGTTCCTGGCCGCCGACCCGGCCGGCGCCGGCTTCGGGGTGTGGCAGGCCGGTCACAACACGGGCGCGCAGCTCGCCAACGAGCCGGGAGCGTTCACCTGGAACGAGTGCATGTCCAGCGACTACGAGGCCGCCAAGAGGTTCTACGGCGAGGTGTTCGGCTTCACCTGGTCGGACCTGAGCGGCGACGGGTTCAGCTACGCGACCGCGATGGTCGACGGCCGCCCGGTCGGCGGTCTCGGCGGCCTGCCCGCCGACGCCGGCGGGACGCCCTCGCACTGGATGACCTACTTCAAGGTCGAGGACTGCGCGGCCAGCGCCGGCCGGATCGCCGAGCTCGGCGGCACCGTCCAGCGCGAGCCGTGGGACACGCCGTTCGGGACGATGGCCATCGTGGCCGACGACCAGGGTGCGACGTTCAGCGTGATGGCCGACAACGAGGAGTCCGTCGCGAACGCCGCGCAGCAGGGCGGCTGACCGGGCCTCCCGTCTGGGACGATGGGTCCCGTGCCACTGCCGCTGTCCGAGACCGAACCGCCGTACGCCCTCGGGCCCCTCGACGGTCGCTACCGTCCCGCGGTCGCCCCGCTGGTCGACCACCTGTCCGAGCCGGCGCTCAACCGGGAGCGGGTCCGCGTCGAGGTCGCCTGGCTGCTGCACCTGGTCGACCACCACGTCGTGCCCGGCGTCCGTGACGTCACCGCCGAGGAGCGGCGGGGCCTGCTCGACCTGACCGGGCAGTTCGACGCCGACCTCGGTGAGCCGGCTGGCGGCGTACGAGCGGCAGACCGCCCACGACGTCAAGGCCGTGGAGTACTTCGTCAAGCAGGCCATGGCCGGCACGTCGCTGGACGACCTGACCGAGCTGGTCCACTTGGCCTGCACCAGCGAGGACATCAACAACCTGGCCTACGCCCTGATGGTCCGCGGCGCGGTCCGCGACGTCTGGCTGCCGGCCGCCCAGGCCCTGGTCGACGCAGCTGGCCGAGCTGGCCCGCCGGCTGCGCGACGTGCCGATGCTGGCGCACACGCACGGCCAGCCGGCCACGCCGACGACGCATGGGCAAGGAGCTGGCCGTGATGGCCGCCCGGCTGGGCCGCCAGCTCGCGCCGGATCGGCCGCGCGGACTTCCGCGGCAAGCTCAACGGCGCCACCGGGACGTACGGCGCGCACCTGGCCGCGGTGCCGGACGCCGACTGGGTGGCGATCTCCCGCGACTTCGTGCAGAGCCTCGGCCTGTCCTGGAACCCGCTGACGACGCAGATCGAGTCGCACGACTGGCAGGCCGAGCTCTACTCCGACGTCGCGCGGTTCAACCGGGTGCTGCACAACGTGTGCACCGACGTCTGGACCTACATCTCGCTGGGCTACTTCGCCCAGCAGCTCGGCGCGCACGGGTCGACCGGCTCCTCGACCATGCCGCACAAGGTCAACCCGATCCGGTTCGAGAACGCCGAGGCCAACCTCGAGGTGTCCAGCGCGCTGTTCGACGTGCTGGCCTCCACGCTCGTCACCTCGCGGCTGCAGCGCGACCTCACCGACTCGTCGATGCAGCGCACGATCGGCACAGCCTTCGGCCACTCGTTGTTGTCCATCGACAACGTTCGTCGCGGGCTGTCCGGTCTGGAGGCGGACGCCGGCGGCCATGCGCCGCGACCTGGACGCGGCGTGGGAGGTGCTCGGCGAGCCCGTGCAGTCGGCCATGCGCGCCCTCGCCGCCCAGGGCGTCCCGGGGATGGACGAGCCGTACGAGCGGCTGAAGGAGCTCACCCGCGGACGGCGGGTGACGCCCGAGGCGATGCACGAGTTCATCGGCGGCCTGGGCCTGCCGCCGGACGTCGAGAAGCGCCTGCAGGCCCTCACCCCCTCGTCGTACGTCGGCCTGGCCGGCCGCCTCGTCGACTTCCTCGGCGACGACCGGGACTGAGACCGGATGCGCGCGCGGGCCGGGCTCGTCCTCCTCGCCGCCGCCGCGCTGGCGACCAGCGCCTGCACCGGTGCCAGCCCTTCGCCGACGCACGCCGCCAAAACCGTCGTGCCGCAACGAGTTTCGTGGACCCGAGAGGCGACGATCCCGGGCATCGCACTGAGCTCGGTCACGACCGACCCGGTGACCGGCGCGACGTACGCCGGCGGCTCGCTGCCGGCCTCCGCCTCGAGCGCGTACAGCGGCCCGCTCATCAAGGGGGGCACCCGCAAGCCCGTGCTGTGGGAGCGCACGCCCGACGGGACCTGGCACGAGGCGCCCGTCCGGGTCACCTCCTTCTACGGGGCGCAGGCCACGCTGGCCTCGATGAGCTCCTACCGGCGGCTCAGCGTGCTCGGCGCGGTGGCCGGGGGAGCGCACGCCAACCCCCGGCCCTCGTTCTTCACCGGAGGGACCGGCGGCATCAGCGAGCACGAGCAGAACTTCTACGTCTGGGGCGGCGAGAACGCCATCGGCATCGTGGGGGTGGCGGCCGGCCCGACCGGGTTGCTGATGGTCGGGCAGTGGGCGCCGGACGGCCACCGGGCCAGCGGGGCGCTGTGGACCTCGGCCGACGGCCGGGCGTACGTCCGCCACGACGAGATCCCCGGTCTGGGCGACAGCCTCGGCGGCCGGCGCACGACGGCGCCGCTCGCCGCGTCGTACGCCGCCGGGCGGTTCGTCGTCGTCGGCTCGGTGACCGACCTGACGCGGCCCGGGCTGTCGATCGTGCCCGCGGTCTGGCTCAGCGACGGCCGGTCCGTGGTGCAGGGCAGCCTCCCCGCGGCCGCGGGTGAGCTCGGAGGTCCGACCGACGTGTCGTGTGCCGGCACCCAGTGCCTCGCCGCCGGCCTCCTGACGGTCCGGGGCACCCAGACGCTGCGGGTCTGGCGGATCGCGGTCACCGGCGACCCGGCCTCGGCGGCGGCCGGTCACGAGCTGGACCTCGCCGGGTGCCCGGCGCCGCCACCCGCACCGGACCCCGGCTCCGTCACGCCCCGGGCGCCGACGGTCCGGGTGTCCGCCGGGACCGACGGTTCCGGCTGGGTCGTGGCCTCGACCAGCCGCAGCGGAGTGGCCTGCCGCGTCTCCGGGTCGGCGGCCCGGCCGGTCGGCGTGCCCGGCGGCTGCGTCCCGGCGGCGGTGGAGGCGGTCCCGGGCGTCGCCGGGCGCGCACCCGGGGCCGTGCTCGTCTGCACCGGAGCAGCCGGAGCAGCCGGAGCCACGGCGTACCGCGCGGGCTAGCCTCGGTCCGACCGCTCGACCGCGACGACGCTGGGAGCAGCGATGGACGACGCCGGACTGCTGGAGCAGATCAACACCCTGGTGCACGAGGAGCACACGCTGCGCGAGCAGGCGCAGGCCGGCGGCTTGTCGAGCGAGGAGGAGCAGGCACGGTTGCGCGACCTCGAGGTGCAGCTCGACCAGTGCTGGGACCTGCTGCGCCAGCGGCGGGCCCGCCGGGAGTTCGGCGAGGACCCGGACGCCGCCCACGTCCGGCCGGTGTCCGAGGTGGAGGGGTACCGCCAGTAGAAATACCCTGCCGGGGTAGGGTGTCCATGGACGTGGCGCGACCGCCACGCCGCCCACCCATCCTCGGAGGCACTCATGGCCGGCTCCGCCGCCAGCGCCGGGTACGCCGGCGAGAAGGACGACTACCTGCGCCGCCTGCGCCGCATCGAGGGCCAGGTCCGCGGACTGCAGCGGATGGTCGAGCAGGACACGTACTGCATCGACGTCCTGACCCAGGTGTCCGCGGTCACCAAGGCCCTGCAGGCGGTCAGCCTCGGGCTGCTGGAGGACCACGTCGGCCACTGCGTCGTGGACGCCGCGCGCGAGTCGGACGCCGCGGCCGCGGCCAAGGTGCGCGAGGCCTCCGAGGCGATCGCCCGCCTGGTCCGCAGCTGAGCATGTCCATCCGTACGTCCGCGCCCGCCGGCAGCCACGAGTACGCCGTCGACCTCCAGGTCGACGGGATGACCTGTGCCTCGTGCGTGGCCCGGGTCGAGAAGCGGCTGAACGCGATCGACGGCGTGCAGGCGTCGGTGAACCTGCCCCTGCGCAGCGCCCACGTGACGTACCACGGTGACGTCGCGCCCGAGGTCCTGACCGAGCAGGTGCTGAGCGCCGTGGCCGAGACCGGCTACCGCGCGCAGGTGGCCCGACGGTCCGGCGACCCGGACCACGGCGCTCACCACCGGCGCTCACGACCACGGCTCGGTCGCCGAGGACGACGGCCCGCAGCTGCGCGACCTGCGCCGGCGGCTGGTCGTGTCCGTGCCGCTCGCCGTACCCGTCGTCGTGGTCTCGATGGTGGGCGCCCTGCACTTCCCGGGCTGGCAGCGGGTCCTGCTCCTGCTGGCGCTGCCCGTCGTCGGCTGGGGGGCCTGGCCGTTCCACCGGGCGGCGCTCACGAACGCCCGGCACGGCGCCTCGACGATGGACACCCTGGTCTCGCTCGGCATCCTGGCCGCCACCGCCGCCTCGGTGGCCGCCGCGGTCCGGGGCGGCCACAGCTACCTCGAGGTGGCCGTGACCGTGTCGGTGTTCCTGCTCGCCGGCCGGTACGCCGAGGCGCGGGCCACCCACACCGGCGCGGCCGCGCTGCGCGCGCTGCTCGACCTCGGCGCCAAGGACGTCCACGTCCTGGAGTCCGCGCCGGACGGCACGACCACCGAACGCCTGGTGCCGGTGACCGCCCTGCACCCGGGCTCGCTGTTCGTCGTCCGGCCGGGTGAGAAGGTCGCGACGGACGGCGTCGTCGTGAGCGGCTCCAGCCCGGTCGACACCTCGCTGCTCACCGGGGAGCCGATGCCGGTGGACGTCGGTCCGGGCGACCCGGTGACCGGTGCGACCATCGCGACCGCCGGCCGGCTGGTCGTGCGGGCCACGGCGGTGGGTGAGCAGACCCGGCTGGCCCAGATCGGCCGGCTCGTGGTCGCCGCACAGAACGGCAAGGCGCCGGTGCAGCGGCTGGCCGACCGGGTGTCGGCGGTCTTCGTGCCGGTCGTGCTGCTCCTCGCGGCCCTGACCCTGGCCGGGTGGCTGCTGGCGACCGCCGACCCGGGCCGGGCCTTCTCGGCCGCCGTCGCGGTGCTGGTGATCGCCTGCCCCTGCGCCCTCGGGCTGGCCACGCCCACCGCGCTGCTCACCGGCACCGGCCGCGGTGCCCAGCTCGGCGTGCTCATCCGCGGTCCGCAGGTGCTCGAGCGGACGCGCCGGGTCGACACGGTCGTCCTGGACAAGACCGGGACGCTGACGACCGGCGCGATGAGCGTGCTGGCCGTGCACTCCCTGGGCTCGCACGGCTCCGAGCCGCTGCGCCTGGCCGGTGCCCTGGAGACCGGGACCGCTCACCCGCTGGCCACGGCGATCACCGAGGCCGCCCGGCGCGCATTCGACGTGCTGCCGGAGGCGGCGGACGTCCGGACCGAGCACGGACGAGGGGTCAGCGGCGAGGTCGAGGGTCGGGCGGTGCGGGTCGGTGGGGCATCCTGGCTGGCCGCCTCCGGGGTCCGGCTCGACGCGCAGACCACTGAGCTGGTGGCCGCGGCCGAGCGGGGCGGCCGGACCGCGGCCGTCGTGGCCGTCGACGGGGTGGCGCAGGCGGTCATCACCGTCGGGGACACCGTGCGGCCGTCCTCGGCCGAGGCCGTCCGGCGGCTGCGGGCCCTCGGGCTGCAGCCGGTCATGCTCACCGGTGACAGCCTCGGCGCCGCCCGTCAGGTGGCCGACCAGGTCGGCATCGCGGCCGCCGACGTCTTCGCCGAGCTGCTGCCGGAGGACAAGCTGGCGCACATCGCGGCCCGGCAGGAGCAGGGCCAGGTGGTGGCCATGGTCGGTGACGGGGTGAACGACGCCGCCGCGCTCGCCCAGGCCGACCTGGGGATCGCGATGGGCGGTGGGACGGACGCCGCCATCGAGGCGGGGGACATCACGCTGGTGCGCAGCGACCTGGCCGCCGCGGCCGACGCCGTGCAGCTGTCCCGGGCCACCCTGAGCACGGTGCGGACGAACCTGGGCTGGGCCTTCGGGTACAACATCGCCGCGATCCCGCTCGCCGCCGCGGGCCTGCTCACGCCGATGGTCGCGGGGGGCGCGATGGCGCTGAGCAGCGTGCTCGTGGTCGGCAACTCGCTGCGGCTGCGGGCCTGGCGCCCGGACCGGGGGGCCGGTCTCAGACGGTGATCGTGCCCCGCGCCGAGGCGAAGGTCACCGACAGCAGGCCGGGCTGGCCGTGCGGGGCGACCCAGTCGACGTCGACGTCCTCGACCTTGTGGGGTCGACCCAGCCAGTCCAGGACCCGGTCGCGGTCGCCGGCGATCTGCAGCCCGACCAGCGACACGTCGGTCGGGCCGGACCGTGACGGGTGCGGCGCCGTGCCCTCCTGCCACTCGAGGAAGTACGGCAGCTGCCCGTCGGTGAGCAGGCCGGCGACCCCCAGCTGCTTCCAGCGCAGCTCCGTGCCGTCCGGGAGGTGCCGGTTGCCCTCGACCGCCGGACGCCCCAGCCGCTGCTCGACCGTGCTGATGTCGCCGACCGCGAGCACCCAGGCCAGCCAGCCGCCGCCCTGCAGCGAGCGGGCCCGGACGGCCTGGCCGAAGGGCACCTTGTCCGCCACCGGGTGGTCCAGGACCTCGACCACCTCGACGTAGTGGCCACCGCGCAGGGGCAGCACCCGGTTGCGCGTCCCGAACCGCGGGTGCACCCCGCCGTCCACGTCGCGGACCCCGATCGCCTCGCTCAGCCGGGCCGCGGTGGCCTTCAGGCCGTCCGGATCCGCCGCGTATGACACATGGTCCAGGCGCATGGCTCGCATGGTGGCACAGCCGCCCATCCGCCGGATGGGCAGGTTCACCTACTACGCTCGACCCGTCCTCGCTGTCCTCAGGATGTTCCGAGACCCACCAGTCGGAGTTCATGTGTCCCGCCGTGCGGTGCCTCGCGACGAGCCACCTTCGGGAGACGCCGTCGGCCAGTGGCGGCTCAGCCATGACGCGACGAGCGCCGCCCTGGCCCGACGGCTGGTCACCCAGGCCCTGTCCCGCCCGCCGCGGCCGGCGGCCGAGCCGCTGGTCCGCCGGGCCATCCTGGCCACGTCCGAGCTGGTCGCGAACGCGGTCCGCCACGCCCGTCAGCCGCTGGCCCTGGAGGTCCGCCGTACGTCGTCGGGGTGGGTCGTGGCCGTGACCGACGGCGACCACTCCGGCCCGCAGCCGCGCACCCCGGACACGCTGGCCGAGAACGGCCGCGGGCTGCTCATCGTCGACCGGAGCACCGAGCGCAGCGGGTGGGCGCCCACCGCCCACGGCAAGGTGGTCTGGTTCGAGCTACGGGACCGGTGAGATCCCGGCCAGCACGAGCTCCAGCAGGTGCTCATAGGTGGCCTGGGGGTCCTCGGTGAGGATCATCTCGCCCAGCTCCAGGGCGACCGCGCCGTGCACGGCGCTCCAGATCTGCTGGGCCAGGTCGACCGGGTCACCGGCCCGCACCGCCCCCTCCGCCATGCCGTAGACGACGTGGGCGACGAGCGCCTCGAAGGCCGCCCGGGCGTGCAGCTCCACCTCGGCGTCGTCGTGGCCGACCTCGCCCGGCCGGTTGAGGAAGATCACGCCGTAGTGCCGGGGGTGGCTCAGCGCGAACTCCCGGTAGCGGCGGCCCGCCCCCCGCAGCCGCTCGAGCGGATCGGTCTCACCGTGGTCGGCCACGGCCTCGCGCAGCAGGTCGAACGAGCGCATCACCAGCGCCGCCATCAACCCGTCCTTGCTGCCGAACCGGTTGTAGACGCCCATCGGCGCCACGCCCGCCTCGGCCGCCACGGCCCGGACGGTCACGCCGGCCAGGCCGTCGCGGGCGAGCACGGTCTCGGCCGCCTCGAGCAGCGCCTGCTGCACGTCCTCGCTCCGGGTCCGGCCCCGGGGCGCCCGCTCGACCGTCGCCATCCACCCATCTTGACAGGTCCAGCCCCTTGTAGCACGCTGTTCTACAGACGTAGAACGACGTACTACAAGACCTGGGAGCGCACCATGAACACCACCCACGAACGCCGCTGGTGGATCCTCGCCGTCCTGTGCCTGTCGGTGCTGGTCGTCAGCGTGGACAACACGATCGTCAACGTCGCCCTGCCCACCGTGAGCCGCGAGCTGGACGCCTCGACCAGCCAGCTCCAGTGGGTCGTCGACGCGTACACGCTGGTCTTCGCCGGGCTGCTGCTGCTCGGGGGACACCTCGGTGACCGGTTCGGCCGGCGCCGGGCCCTGCAGGTCGGCCTGGCCGCCTTCGCCCTGACGTCGGTCGTCGCCTCCTTCGCCGGCAACGCGGGCCAGCTGATCGCCGGCCGGGCCGCGATGGGCGCCGCCGCCGCGCTGATCTACCCGGCCACGCTGGCCCTGCTGACCACCACCTTCACCGACCGCCGTGAGCGCGCCGGCGGCCATCGGCGTCTGGTCCGGAGTCACCGGTCTCGGCGTCGCCCTCGGGCCGGTCAGCGGCGGCCTGCTGCTGGAGCACTTCTCGTGGGGCTCGGTGCTGTGGGTCAACCTGCCCCTCGCCGCGGTCGCCCTGCTGGCCGGCCTGCGCGTGCTCCCGGAGAGCCGGGACGCGAAGCCGGGCCGGTTCGACCCGCTCGGCGGGGTGGGCTCGATCGTGGGCATCGGTCTGCTGGTCTGGACGACCATCGAGGCGCCGAGCAACGGCTGGGCGTCGGTGCGCACCGTCGGCGGGTACGTCGTGGCCGTCCTCGCGCTCGTCGGGTTCGTCGTCTGGGAGCTGCGCCGCAGCCACCCCCTGCTCGACGTGCGGCTGTTCCGCAACCCCCGGTTCAGCGCCGCGAGCGGAGCGATCGCGCTCGCCTTCTTCGGCCTGTTCGGCTTCATCTTCCTCATCACGCAGTACTTCCAGGTCGTGCGCGAGTACTCCACGCTGCGAGCCGGCGTCGCCACCCTGCCGTTCGCGCTGGTGACCGGTGCGGTCTCGCCGCTGGCCATCGTGCTCATGCGCCGGCTCGGCACCAAGGTCGTCGTGACCGGCGGCCTGCTCACCATGAGCGCCGGCTTCGGCGTCGCCGCCACGACCACGCTCGGCACGCCGTACTGGGGCCGGATCGTCGTGGCGATGGTGCTGATGGCCGCGGGGCTGGCGCTGTCGGTGAGCCCGGCCACCGAGGCCATCATGGGCACCCTCCCGCCGAGCCAGGCCGGTGCCGGCTCCGCGGTGAACGACACCGTGCGCGAGGTCGGCGGCACGCTCGGCGTCGCGGTGGTCGGCTCCACCCTCAGCACGGTCTACGGCCCGCGGGTCGTCGACGGGCTGACCGCCCTGCACGTGCACGGCGGCGGGCTGTCCACCGCCTCCGCCTCGGTCATCGGCGGCATCCACGTCGCGACCGCGCTGCCCGGGCCGGCCGCCGCGCAGGCCGTGCACGTGGTCCAGCAGTCGTTCCTCGACGGCGTGGTGGCCGGCTCGCTCGTCGCCGCCGGGGCGACCCTGCTCGCGGCGCTCGGCGCGCTGGTGTTCCTGCCGGCGCGGGCGGCGGCCGCACCGGCCGAGACCGTGGAGTCGCCCGAGCAGCGGGAGCTCGCGACCGTCTGACCGCTCACTAGGGTGCGGGCATGGCCGACCGGGACGCCCTGCTCGCTGCGGTCGACGACAGCGCGGACGACCTCGTCGCCTGGCTGGCCGAGCTGGTGCGCCTGCCCAGCATGGGCGGCACGCCCGAGGAGAACGACGCCCAGGCCTGGCTGGCCCCGCAGCTGGCCGAGCTCGGCCTGGAGGTCGACCACTGGGCCCTGCCGCTGGCCGAGCTGGGGGCGCGGGCCGACTTCCCGGGCGTCGAGGTGGACCGGACCCAGGCCTGGGGCGTCGTCGGCCGGATGCCGGGCTCCGGGGGCGGGCGCTCGCTGATGCTCAACGCCCACATCGACGTCGTGCCACCGGGGGAGCCGGACACCTGGCACGGGGGACTGCCGTTCGACGGCCTGGTCACCGGCGACACGCTGCACGGGCGCGGGGCGTGCGACATGAAGGCCGGCCTGGCCGCGGCGTACTGGGCGTTGGTGGCCCTGCGCCGCACCGGGGTCTCGCTGCGGGGCGACCTGCTGCTGGCCAGCGTGCAGGGCGAGGAGGACGGGGGCCTGGGCACCTACGCGCTGCTGGACCGCGGGTGGCGCGCGGACGCGTGCGTGATCCCCGAGCCCACGGGCCTGGACCTGGTGCCGGCCAACGCCGGCGCGCTCACCTTCCGGCTGCGCGTGCCGGGCCGGGCCACCCACGCCTCGCGACGGCTCGAAGGGGTCAGCGCGATCGAGAAGTTCTGGCCGGTGTGGACCGCGCTGCAGGAGCTCGAGCACCAGCGCAACGCCGGGTCGGACCCGTTGCTGGCCCGCTGGGCGCTGCCCTACCCGCTGTCGATCGGCGAGGTCCGCAGCGGGACGTGGGCCTCGTCCGTGCCCGACCTGCTGGTCGCCGAGGGCCGTCTCGGCGTCGCGCTCGGCGAGCCGGTCGACCAGGCCCGCGCGGCGCTCGAGCAGGCGGTGGCCGCCGCCTGCGAGCGCGACGCCTGGCTGACCGACCACCCGGTGGAGGTCGAGTGGTGGGGCGGGCAGTTCGCGCCGGGCCGGTTGCTGCCGGGCAGCGACCTGGCGGCGCGCGTGACCGACGCCCACCGCGCGGCCGGGGGAGGTCCGCAGCAGACGTGGGCGGCGCCGTACGGCAGTGACCTGCGGCTGATGAACCACCTGGGCGGGGTGCCGACCCTGCACTACGGTCCCGGCGACGCCGCGCTGGCCCACGCCCCGGACGAGTCGGTGCCGATCCCCGAGGTGCTGACCGCGACGCGGGCGCTGGCGCTGCTCGCGCTGGACGTCTGCGGCTGACGGCTAGCTCGTCCGGGCGTCTCGAGGGGCGACCGGCTCGCGGACGACCTGGAACGAGCGCAGCGTCGGGTCCGCGGCGTACGCGATCCGCACCCCGGCCCGCCGGCTCTCCTGCAGCGCCGCGACCGTCGCCTCGGTGAGCACCTCGCCGGGGACGACGACCGGGATGCCCGGGGGGTACGGCGCCACCAGCTCCGCGCTCACCCGGCCGACGGCGGCCTCCGCGGCCACCTGCTCGTGCGCGGCGAAGAACGCCGTGCGGACCGACATGGCCTGCGGCGCCGACCCGGTCCACTGGGCGGCGACGGTGACCGGTCGGGGCCTGGCCGGCCCCTGCCGGCGCAGCCCGTCGAGCAGCGAGTCCTGCAGCCGGGCCACGGTCTCCGGGGTGTCCATCAGGGTCACGATGGGCACCACCGTGTCGCGGTCGGCCATCTCCACCGGGAGCCCGTCGGCCAGCAGGTGCCGCTCGAGCTCGATGCCGTCGTGGCCGGACGGTGCCAGGAGCAGCACGAGCTTGGCCGGGTCGAACCGGCCGGGGCCGAACGACGCCGGGTCCAGTGTGGTGACGCCGATCCGCTGCAGCCCGGTGCGGACCTCGCCCACCAGCCCGGTCAGCCGGTCCAGGAGCGCGGCGCCGGCCGACGACCCCAGCAGCGCTCGCGCCACGTCGATGCTGGCCAGGATCGCGCCGGAGGGGCTGGTCGTGTGGGCCGCCTCGAACCCGCGCTCCAGGCGGTCGCCGTCCAGCCGGCGGGTCCGGGCCGCGAGGACCGAGGCCTGGGTCCAGGCCGGGAGGGTCTTGTGGGCGCTGAGCACCATCGCGTCGGCCCCGAGCGCCAGCGCGTCGAGGGGGTACCCCGCCGCCCGACCGAAGTGGGCGCCCCAGGCCTGGTCGACGACCACCGGGATCTCCCGCTCGTGCGCGAGCCGGATCACCTCCGGCAGGTCGCTGACCGTGCCGAGATATCCGGGCTCGACGCAGAACAGCGCTCGTGCCCGCGGATGGGCGGCCAGCGCGAACGCGAGGGCCTCGACGTCCAGACCCGTGGGCACGCCGAGGCGCTCGTCGAGCGTGGGCGGCAGCCACACCGGCTCGAGGCCGGCCAGGACGAGGCCGGTCACGGTGCTGCGGTGGGCGTTGCGCGCGACCAGCACCTCGTCGCCCGGCTCGGCGACCGCGAGCGCGACCGCCTGGTTGGCGTGCGTCGAGCCACCGGTCGAGTAGCGGCACCAGTCCGCGCCCCACAGCTGCGCACCGAGGCGCTCGGCCCGGGCGAGGACACCGGACGTCGAGCTTGACCGTGTCGAGCCCGCCGTAGAGCGGGACGTCGGCGTCGAACAACCGGCCGAGCTCGGGCGCGACCTCGTGGGCCCGGCGCTTGTGGCCGGGGATCGTGAACGAGCGCGCGGCCGTCCACGGCGGTCCGCCAGGCCTGGTAGAGCGGCGCCCCGGTCAACCAGGAACCGGTCACGTGAAGTCAGCGCTTGGCCATCTCGGCCGCAGCACGAAGGCACGCGTCCTGACTCTTGGATCAACGGACCTAGGCATGGGCACGTTGCGCGCGTCGATCCACTCATCCGCGCCGGCAGCGACGCGCTCCCGACCGGAAAGGCTGCCATGTCTGCGCCCACCTTGGACGTCCCGTATCGCCGTGACCGAGGCCGAGGTCCTGGAGAAGGCCAAGCTCAAGAAGCACTTCGGCCGGTTCGACATCCTGTTCTTCCTGGTCTGCACGATCGTCGGCGTCGACACCATCGGTGCGGTCGCGTCGTACGGCGCCGAGGCGTTCACCTGGCTGATCGTGCTGGCCGTCGTGTTCTTCATCCCCTCGGCCCTGCTGTTCGCCGAGCTCGGCACGGCGTTCCCGGAGGAGGGCGGGCCGTACGTCTGGACCCGGCTCGCCTTCGGGCGGCTGGCCGGCGCGGTCAACAACTTCCTCTACTGGGTGACCAACCCGGTCTGGCTCGGCGGCACGCTGGCGGTCCTCGCCGCGGCGATCTTGGGGCGACGTTCTTCAACGGCGGCAACGACCTGGGCACGGTGCCGTTCTACGTCTTCACGCTGATCTTCGTCTGGGTCGGCGTGCTCGCCGCGATCCTGTCCTTCCGGGTCGGCAAGTGGATCCCGACGCTGGGCGCCTACTCGCGGTTCATCCTGCTGGGCTTCTTCACGCTCTCGGTGGTCATCTACGGCATCAAGCACGGCGTGCACGGCTTCGGCGGTTCAGGACTTACGAGCCGTCACTACGCCGGGTTCGTGGGCCTGGTGCCGCTCCTGCTGTTCAACTTCGTCGGGTTCGAGCTGCCGAACAGCGCGGGCGACGAGATGACCAACCCGCAGAAGGACGTGCCCTACGCGATCTTCCGCTCGACGTTCCTGTCGATCCTGCTGTACGGCGCGCCGATCCTGGGCATCCTGCTCGTCCTGCCGACAGTCCGCGATCACCAACCTCGGCGGCTTCATCGACGCGATCAAGGCCGTCTTCTCGGTCTACGGCGGGTCGGTCGCCTCGGACGGCTCGGTGACCCTGTCCGGCGCCGGCAGCGTGCTCGGCGACTTCGCGGCCGATCATGTTCATGCTGGCGCTGCTGTCCTCCGGCGTCACCTGGATCATGGGGTCGGACCGGGCGCTGGCCGTGTCCGGCTTCGACGGCGCCGCGCCGCGCTTCTTCGGTGTGATCTCCGCCGCTTCGGCACGCCCGTGCGGGTCAACATCTTCAGCGGGCTGCTGTCCACCGCGGTCCTCGTCGGAGCTCACCAGATCACCGGCGGCTCGGCCGAGAAGCTGTTCTCCACCGTCCTCGACCTGGCCATCTCCACCACGCTGATCTCCTACATCGGCATCTTCCCGGCGCTGGCCGTGCTGCGCCGCAAGCTGCCGCGACGTCGACCGGCCCGTACCGCGCGCCGGCGGCGACGCTCACGTCGGTCTGGCTGACGATCCTCATCGTGTTCAGCGTCGATCCAGCTGTTCTTCCCGGGGCTGGGCAGCCACTGGTTCGGCGACGACTTCCGCCCGTCGGCCTGGAAGGCCGACGAGAAGTGGACAGTACCTGCTCACCGAGCTCGTGCCGCTGGCCGTGTTCGTCGCGGCCGGCGTCGCGTTCTGGGCGTCCGGCCGCTCGACCCGCGAACGCCTGGCCGACCCGACGGCGGTCCGGGAGTCGATGCACCGGTGACCGCGCGGCTCGACGTCCTCACCGTCGGGTACGCCGGGGAGCGGGTCGCCGGCACCGTGGTCCTGCTGCAGGACGGTGACCTGGTCGCGATCGTCGACCCGGGCATGGTGGCGGACCGGGGCCGGATCCTCGGTCCGCTGGGCGACCTCGGCGTCGCGCCGGCCGACGTCACCGACGTGGTGTTCAGCCACCACCACCCGGACCACACGGTGAACGCCGCGCTGTTCCAGCGGGCCCGGATCCACGACTTCCAGGCGACGTACGTCGACGACCAGTGGATCGACCGGGAGTTCACCGACGGCGCCGAGCAGCTGTCGGAGGCGGTCCGCCTGCGTGCGCACCCCGGGGCACACGCCGCAGGACATCAGCACCATGGCCGAGACGGCGCAGGGACTGGTCGTGTGCACGCACCTGTGGTGGTCGGCCGAGGGGCCGCTGGAGGACCCGTACGCCGAGGACGCCGATGTCCTGGCGGGGTCGCGCCGGTTGGTGCTGGAGCTGGAGCCGGCGCTCGTCGTACCGGGTCATGGGGCGCCGTTCCGGCCCGGGCCGACCACTCCCAGGTGAGCCGGACGCGCGGGACCGGACGCGTGGCAGGCTGAGGACATGACGGCCTTCTACCTGACCGGCAACGCGGCGGCCGACCAGCTGCTCGCGCAGGACCCGAACGCCGTGCTGATCGGCATGGTGCTGGACCAGCAGGTCACGATGGAGAAGGCGTTCACCGGCCCGGCCGTCATCGCCGAGCGGATGGGCGGCCGGCTCGACGTGGCCGCGATCGCCGAGGCCGAGCCCGAGGAGTTCGCCGCCCTGTGCGCGAAACCCCCTGCGGTGCATCGGTTTCCGGCCTCGATGGCCGGTCGGGTCCAGGCGGTGTGCCAGGTCCTCGTCCGGGACTGGGGCGGCGAGGCGAGCGCGATGTACGCCAGCGCGGACACGGGTCAGGCGCTCAAGCGGTTGATCGCCTCGCTGCCGGGCTTCGGCGAGCAGAAGGCGTCGATCTTCGTCGCGCTGCTGGGCAAGCGGTTCGGCGTGACGCCACCGGGATGGCGCGAGGCGGCCGGTGGCTACGGCCGTCCCGGCACCTTCGTCAGCGTGGCCGACATCGTCGACGCCGAGTCGCTGCAGATGGTGCGGGAGGCCAAGCGGCTGGCCAAGGCCCAGGCCCGCGCGGCCCGTGCCGAGCGATAGCGTCCGAGGCATGGCCTCCTCCGTCGTCCAGCAGCGCATCGACCGGTACGCCGAGCTCGTCGTACGGGTCGGGGTGAACGTCCAGCCCGGCCAGCCGGTGTACGTGCGCGGTGAGCTCAGCCACGCGCCGATCGCCGAGGCCATCGCCGAGCAGGCGTACCGCGCGGGGGCGTCGCGGGTCGTGGTGAGCTACGACGACCCGTTGATCCGGCGGGCCGCGCTCCTGTACGGACCGGACGAGGCGCTGACGTCGTCGTACGACTGGGAGCTGGCCCAGGTCCGGTCCTGGAGCCGGCGACGGCGCGGCGCTGATCCGGCTGACCGGCACGGCCGACCCGCACGTGTTCGACGACGTCGACCCGGCGCGTGCCGTGCTGATGCCCCAGGAGCTGGCCACGCTGTCCCGGCAGGCGATGCTCGGCGGCTCGGTGGTCTGGAACATCGTCGCGGCGCCCAACCCCGGCTGGGCCGAGCAGGTCTTCGGCGAGCCCGACGTCGACCGGCTGTGGGACGCCGTGTCGGTCGCGATGCGGCTGGACGCCGACGACGTGGTCGGCGAGTGGCGGGCGCACGCCGAGCGGCTCGGCCGCCAGGGCGCGACGCTGACCGCGCTCGAGCTGGATGCGGTGCGCTACCACGGCGGGGGCACGGACCTGACCGCCGGCCTGCCCGAGGGGGCGGTCTGGGTCGGCGGAGGGCTGACCACGGCGGCCGGCGTGACGTACCTGCCGAACCTGCCCACCGAGGAGGTGTTCACCAGCCCGGACCGGCGCCGGGCCGACGGCGTCATCCGGACCACGCGCCCCCTGGTCATGCCCGGCGTCGGGGTCCTGGTGGAGGACCTGGTCGTCACCTTCGAGAGCGGCCGGGCCGTCGACGTGCAGGCCAGCACGGGAGCCGACGCCGTGCGGGCCCAGCTGGACTCCGACGAGGGCGCCCGCAGCCTCGGCGAGGTCTCGCTCGTCGAGGGCTCGTCACGGGTCCGGGCGGCCGGCGTCACCTTCCACGACACGCTGTACGACGAGAACGTCGCCTGTCACGTCGCGTGGGGCCAGGGGTTCCAGTTCTGCCTGCCCGACGGGGCGAACCTGAACGAGAACGAGATGCGCGCGCTCGGCCTGAACTTCTCCTCCGTGCACACGGACGTGGTCATCGGCGGCCCGGGGATCGACGTGGACGGGATCCGCGCCGACGGCAGCGTCGTGCCGCTCATCCGCGACGACGCCTGGGCACTGGACTGAACCGTGGACCCCGCCTGACAGGAGTCCGCCGGCTCAGGTGGCGGCCATGTCGACGAACCGGCTGTAGTGACCCTGGAACGCGACCGTGATCGTGTCGGTCGGGCCGTTGCGGTGCTTGGCCACGATGAAGTCGGCCTCACCCGCTCGCGGCGACTCCCGCTCGTACGCGTCCTCCCGGTGCAGCAGGATCACCATGTCGGCATCCTGCTCGATGCTGCCCGACTCGCGAAGGTCGGACATCATCGGCCGCTTGTCGGTCCGGGCCTCCGGACCGCGGTTGAGCTGGGAGATCGCGATGACCGGGACCTCGAGCTCCTTGGCCAGCAGCTTCAGCGCCCGGGAGAACTCCGAGACCTCCTGCTGCCGCGACTCGACCCGCTTGCCTGACTGCATCAGCTGCAGGTAGTCGATGATCACCAGCTTGAGGTCGTGACGCTGCTTGAGCCGGCGGCACTTGGCCCGGATCTCCATCAGCGACATGTTCGGCGAGTCGTCGATGAACAGCGGTGCGTCGGTGAGCTCGCCCATCGTGCGGGCCATCTTGGTCCAGTCGCTGTCGTCCAGCTTGCCCTGCCGCAGCTTCTGCAACGGGATCCGGGCCTCGGCCGACAGCAGTCGCATGGTGATCTCGGTGCGGCTCATCTCCAGGCTGAAGATCACCGAGGTCATGCTGTGCTTGATCGACGCCGACCGGGCGATGTCCAGCCCCAAGGTGCTCTTGCCGATCGCCGGCCGGGCGGCCAGGACGATCATCTGGCCCGGCGTGCAGGCCGTGGGTCAGCCGGTCCAGGTCGGCGAAGCCGGTCGGCACCCCGGCCATCGTGCCGTCGCGGTGCCCGGCCGCCTCGATCTCGTCGACCGTGCCCTCGATGATCTGCCCGATCGGCAGGTAGTCCTCCGACGTGCGCCGCTCGGTGACCGCGTAGACCTCGGACTGGGCGGCGTTGACCAGGTCGTCGACGTCGCCGCCCGCTGGCGGCGTAGCCCGAGCTGGACGATGCGGGTCCCGGCCTCGACCAGCCGGCGCAGGACCGCCCGCTCGCGGACGATCTGCGCGTAGTACCCGGCGTTGGCCGCGGTCGGCACGCCGGAGATCAGGGTGTGCAGGTACGCCGTGCCGCCGATGCGGGTGAGGTCGCCGCGCTTGGTCAGCTCGTCGGCCACCGTGACCGCGTCGGCCGGCTCGCCGCGCCCGTACAGGTCGAGCACCGCCTCGAAGACGGTCTCGTGCGCGGGCCGGTAGAAGTCCGAGCCGCGGACCACCTCGACGACGTCGGCGATCGCGTCCTTGGACAGCATCATGCCGCCGAGCACGCTCTGCTCGGCCAGGACGTCCTGCGGCGGCGTACGGTCGAACGACTCGCCGGGACCGCTCGGGCGGCCCGCCCGGACCCGGGTAGTCCATCCCGATCTGCGCCAGCGACACCGTGATCCCCTCGAGCGTTCCTTCGACCCAGCCCTTCGAACAGCCCTGCGAACAGCCGTTCGAACACACGTTCGCACGTCCGTACCGACAATCATCACCGTAGGAGCGACCCCGCAGCCGGCCAAGGAGCCCTCGGCGCGTCGCGGTCGGCGACTGTGGGGAGGCGGTGGACGACCAGGCGTCCGGCTGTGGACGACGGCCGATCCGCTGGGCACAGAGCTGTGGACCGGTTGTGGATAACCGGATGAGGCGCCCGACGGGAGCCGACCCGGGCGGCCCGGTCCGTGCGCGACCACCGGCGGGCGCGTCCCCTAGCCTTCTCCACCGGGTGTGGAGGAGAGAAACCAGCGATGCGGTCCAGCATGTGGTCGGGTCCCGGCTCACCCGCCGGACAGCACCGAGAGGTGCTGCGCCTGGCCGTCCCGGCGTTCGCCACCCTGGTCGCCGAGCCGGTCTTCCTGCTCGCCGACTCGGTCATCGTCGGCCACCTCGGCACCGCGCAGCTCGCCGCCCTCGGCATCGCGGCGGCGGCGCTGTCCACGACGGCCAACCTCTTCGTCTTCCTCGCGTACGGCACGACCGGCGCGGTCGCCCGGCGGCTGGGCGCGCGCGATCATCGGGGCGCGGTCGCCCTCGGCGTCGACGGGCTCTGGCTGGCGGTGATCCTCGGGCTGGCTGCCGCCGTGGCCATGCTGCTGCTGGCCGGGGACGTCGCCGGCTGGCTCGGGGGGCACGGCCGGGTGCACTCCTCCGCCACGACGTACCTGCGGATCAGCGCCGTGTCGCTGCCCGCGATGCTGGTCAACTTCGCGGCGACCGGCGTGCTGCGCGGCCTGCAGGACACCCGGACCCCGCTCGCCGTCGCCCTCGTCGGCTTCCCGGTCAACGTGGTCCTCAACGTCACCCTCGTGTACGGCGCGGGGCTGGGCATCGCCGGGTCGGCCACGGGTACGGCGCTGGCCCAGGTGGGCATGGCCGTGGCCCTGGGCACCGTGGTGGTGCGGCTGGCCCGGCGCGACGGCGCCTCCCTGCGGGCACACCCCACCCGGGTCCTCGGTGCCGCGCGCGAGGGACTGCCCCTGCTGCTGCGCACGGTGTCGCTGCGCGCGGTCCTGCTCCTGACCACCTGGGTGGCGGCCGGCCTGGGCGTCGTCTCGCTCGCGGCGTACCAGGTGTCCTCGACGGTCTGGACCACGCTGACCTTCGCCCTGGACGCCCTGGCCATCGCCGCCCAGGCCCTGACCGGGCGCTACCTCGGAGCCGGCGACGCGGCCGGCGCGCGGGCGGCGACCCGGCTGATGCTGGGGTGGGGCGTCGGTGCCGGGGCCGTCTTCGGAGCCGGCCTGCTCGCCCTGCACACCCTGCTGCCGCTGGCGTTCACCGGCGACCACGCCGTGCGCGCCGCACTGGCCGCGGCCCTGCTCGTGGTCGCGGTCGGCCAGCCGCTGTCCGGCTGGGTCTTCGTGCTGGACGGCGTGCTGATCGGCGCCGGTGACGGGCGGTGGCTGGCCGGCATGCAGCTGGGCCTCCTGCTCGCCTACCTGCCCGCGGCCCTGCTGGTGCGCGAGCACGCGACGACCGTCACCGTGCTGTGGTGGGCGTTCACCGGCTGGATGCTGGTCCGCGGCGCCGCCCTGGGCTGGCGGGCCCGGGGCGACGCCTGGCTGGTGACGGGCGCGGTCAGCCCGCGACGACCTCGAGGGTCACGGTGGCCTTGACCTCGGGCGCGAGGTGCACGGCCACCTCGTGGGTGCCGAGCGACTTCACCGGCTGGGCCAGCTCGATCTTGCGCCGGTCCAGGGTCGGGCCGCCGGCCGCGGAGACCGCGGACGCGATGTCGGCCGGGGTCACGGCGCCGAACAGCCGGCCCGAGGCGCCGGCCTTGGCCGTCAGCCGCACCGGCTTGCCCTCCAGGCTGGCCTTGACCGCCTGGGCCTCCTCGAGCGTCTTGATCTCGCGGCTGCTGCGGGCCTTCTGGATCGAGGCGACCTGCTTCTCGCCGCCCTTGGTCCAGGCGACGGCCAGCGAGCGCGGCATCAGGTAGTTGCGGGCGTACCCGTCCTTGACGTCGACGACGTCACCGGGGGTGCCGAGGCCGGAGACCTCTTGGGTCAGGATCAGCTTCATCGTGGTCTCCCGGTCAGCGAGCGGAGCTGGAGTAGGGCAGCAGCGCCATCTCGCGGGCGTTCTTGACCGCCTTGGCGATCTGCCGCTGCTCCTGGACGCTCACGCCGGTCACCCGGCGGGCCCGGATCTTGCCCCGGTCGGAGATGAACTTGCGCAGCAGCGCGGTGTCCTTGTAGTCGACGGCCTCGATCTTGGCCGCCTTCAACGGGTTCTGCTTCTTCTTCGGCTTGCGGACGACTGGCTTGGCCATCGTGGTGCTCCTTGTCATCGGCGCCGCGGTGCGGGCCGGGAAGTTCGTGAGGGTCGGTGAGTCTTAGAAGGGGGGCTCGTCGTAGGACGACCGCCGCAGCCGCCGGAGCCCGAGCCGGACGGTCCGGTGGCCCAGGGGTCCTCGCCCTGGCCGCCGCCGGAGCTGCCGCCCCGAGCCGCCGCCACCCTGACCGCCGCCACCGCCAGAGTCGCCGCCACCCTGCCGCCGCCGCCGACCGCCACCGCCGCCGGAGCGCTGGGTGCGGTTGACCTTGGCCGTCGCGTACCGCAGGGACGGGCCGACCTCGTCGACCTCGAGCTCCAGGACGGTGCGCTTCTCGCCCTCCTTGGTCTCGTAGGACCGGCTCTTCAGCCGGCCGGTGACCAGGACGCGGTTGCCGCGGACCAGGGACTCGGCGATGTTCTCCGCCGCCTCGCGCCACACCGAGCAGCGCATGAACAGCGTCTCCTGGTCCTTCCACTCGTTGCTCTGCCGGTCGAACGCCCGCGGCGTGGAGGCCACGGTGAAGTTCGCGACGGCGGCACCGGAGGGGGTGAACCGGAGCTCGGGGTCACCGGTGAGGTTCCCGACGACCGTGATGATCGTGTCGCCGGCCATCTCAGTGGGCCCCGGGCCGCAGCAGCTTGGTCCGCAGCACCGACTCGTTCAGGCCGAGCTGGCGGTCCAGCTCCTTGCGCGACGTCGGGCTCGGCGGTCATCGAGACCACCGCGTAGATGCCCTCGGACTTCTTCTTGATGTCGTACGCCAGCCGGCGACGGCCCCAGATGTCGACGTTCTCGACCGAGCCACCACCTTGCCGGACGACGTTCAGGAACCGGTCCAGGCTCGGGGCGACGGTGCGCTCCTCGAGCTCGGGGTCGAGGATGACCATCAGTTCGTACTCGCGCATGGTGACACCCACCTCCTCTGGTCTGAGGCGGTCACGGTCTCTCCGTGACAGGAGGGTCATGCACATCGGTGCGGCGGGCCACCCACGGGATGGGGGGGACCGACGCCGCGGAGCCAGGGTACCGGCGGCGGGGCCGCCCGGAGAAATCCGCCGCCTGGCCTGTGGACGCGGCGCGGCGACGGACCGGGGGCGAGGCTCAGACCAGCCGGACGATCAGCCGGTCCGGCGCACCGTCCAGCGGTCCGCCCAGCGGGTCGTCGACCGGCTCGCTCGCCGGGTCGAGCAGGTACGCCGCGGCCGCGCTGCCCGTCCCGAGGTCCGGCCGGTCGGCGCTGACCGCGTCCGGAGCGGGGTTGCGCACGCAGTCCTGCTCGGGATGCCAGGCCTCCCACCAGGTCCGGCCCACGAGGAGCCCGACGGCGACCAGCCGGATGACCAGCAGCCAGACGTAGCCGCGCCCGGGCAGGCCGCGGGTCGGCGTGCTGAACCCGGCCGCGTACAGCCAGACCGCGACGAAGTACGCCGCCTCGGCGCCGAACCAGACCAGGTGCTCGCGCCAGCGGGGAAGGGCCAGGGCCACCAGGGGCAGCAGCCACAGCGAGGACTGGACGGGGAAGGACTTGCCGGTGATCAGCACGATGCCGACGACGACCAGCGCGACCTGCGCCACCCGCGGCCGGCGGGGAGCACCCAGCGCCAGGACGGCCCCCGCGAGCAGGGCCACCACCCAGCCCAGCACCGCGAGCCGGGTGACCGACCCGGCCGACAGCGCGCTGCCCAGGAAGCCGGGCAGGTCGTGGGTGCCGATCGCCGGTCCCCACAGTCCCGGGATGAGCCAGGGCGAGCCGTACCCGGCCGGCGCCGACCGCCAGCCGTCGTACGTCGAGAGCACGCCGGCGGAGTTGGCGGCCAGCCACGGGGCCATCACCACGGCCACCGTCAGCAGCGCGGTCACCGCGGTGGCCAGCCACTGCCGCACCCGCCCGGCCCGGACGGCGAGCAGGCCGATCGCCAGGATCACCAGGATCGGGTACGTGCGCGCGGTCACGGCCAGGCCGAGCAGGACGCCGGCCAGGACCGGGCGGCGTCGGCCCCAGGCCAGCAGGCCGGCCGAGGCGAGCAGGATGCCGAGCAGGTCGGGCGCGACCAGGGCGAGCGGCACCAGCAGCGGGCTCAACGCCACGTGCGCCGCGTCCCAGGGTCGGCCGCGAGCGCTGGCGACCGTGACCGCGACCAGGCCGGCGAGGCAGAGCGCCAGCACGACGGTCCAGATGTCGAAGTACCACCGCTCCTGCGTGGTCACCGACCCGTGGGGGACCAGGTGGGCCGTCACCCACATGGCCAGGCCGGACAGCACCGGCTGCTGCAGGTAGTGGCCGTGCGAGGCGGCGGCGTACGGGGCGGAGCCCGAGGCCAGGCCGGACTGCTCGTACACGACGGGGAGGTCGCTGTAGCAGGCGTGGAAGAACATGTCCGGCGTCGACCAGCCGACCGAGGCGCAGTGCGACTTCTCGACGGTGGCCAGGCACATCATCCCGATCGAGGCGGCGACCAGGATCCGCACGACCGTCCACCACCCGCGGCGGCCGGGAGCGACCCGCCGTCCCGCCGGACCGCCCAGCACCTCGCTGGCCGCGGCGACGACCGGGTCCTCCCTCGAGGGCGCGACGGCCACGCGACCACGCGGCGCCGCGTCATCCAGGACCGCGTGGCGACCGGCGCCCTCCAGGCTCACGCAGGCATCATCCACTGCCGCCGGGGTCGGCGCCGCCACCCGGCACCGGTTCGTCGCGAGCGGCCGGCGCGGCCGAGGCGGCCCTGCTCGTCGCCGGGCTGCTCGGGGACGGCGGCGGCGAGGACGACGGCGAGTGCGACGGGGTGTGGCTCGGCGTGGCGGTGGCGGTCGCCGTCGCGGTCGCGGTGGCCGTCGCGGTCGCCGTCGCGGTGGCGGTCGCCGTCGTCGTGGGCGCCGGGTTGATCGACGTCCCGACGTTGGCCGCGGGCGGGAAGTCCTTGACCGGCAGGCCCTTCATGGCCGCCTCCATGTACGCCCGCCAGATCGGCACCGAGAACGTCGCACCCTGCACGTTGGACCGGCCGCCGAGGCCGTTGAGCGAGAGCACCTTCCCGTTCTTGCCGTTGCGGTACATCCCGACGGCCGTCGCCAGCTGCGGGGTGAAGCCGTCGAACCAGGCCGAGACGTTGTTGGTCGTCGTGCCGGTCTTGCCCGCGGCCGGGCGGCCGAAGTTCGCGCCGGCACCGGTGCCCGCCTGCACGACCTTGCTCATGGCGAACGTCGCGTCGGCCATCACGTCCGGGTCGAAGACCGTCTTGGTCACCGGCTTCGCCTTGTAGTTGATGTTGCCGTTCGAGTCGGTCACCCGGGCGACGGTGTACGGCTGGGCGTAGACGCCCTGGGCGGCGATCGTCGCGTAGGCGCTCGCCATGTCGATCACGTGCGGGGACGCCGTGCCGAGGACGTTGGCCGGATTGGCCGAGAGCCCGGCGGTCGTGTCCGGCAGCCCGGCGGCAATGGCGGTCTCCATCGTCTTGCCCGGCCCGACCTTGGCGTTGAGCTGGGCGTAGACGGTGTTGACCGACTGCTCGGTGGCCTTGACGAGGTCGATGTCGCCGAACTGCTCGCCGCCGAAGTTCACCACCGGCCGGCTGAACCCGGGCACGACCTTCGGGCTGGACCCGTTGAACCGCGACTTCAGGCTGATCCCCTGCCCGAGCGCGGTGATCAGCGCGAACGGCTTGAACGTCGAGCCGGCCTGCATCGTCGACTGGGTCGCGGCGTTGAACGGCTGGGTGACCGAGTCGGGGCCGCCGTACATCGCGACGACCGCGCCGTTGCCGGGCTTGATCGACACCAGGCCGACCCGCACGCCCTTGGCCCCGGTCGTCGGCATCTGGTCGTGGATCGCGCTGACCGCAGCTGCCTGGTCGCTCTTGTCGAACGTCGTGACGATCCGCAGGCCGCCCCGGTCGATGTCGCTGTCGGTGAGGTGCAGCTTGCTCTCGACCTCGCGGCGTGCGACGTCGAGCAGGTAGCCGTTCGGGTTGCCCTTGGCCGCACTGGTCGCACGGCGCTTGTCCACCGTCGGGTACTTCATCGCGTCGACCTGCGCCTGGGTCAGCCAGCCCAGCTGCACCATGCCGGACATCACGTAGTTCCACCGCGCCTTCGCGCGTTCCGCGTTCAGCGACGGGTCGTACAGCGCGGGTGCCCGGATCACGCTGGCGAGCACGGCCCCCTGGGCCGGCGTGAGCTGGCTGACGTCCTCGCCGAAGTAGGCCTTGCTGGCCGCCTGGATGCCGTACGCGCCGCGGCCGAAGTAGATGGTGTTGAGGTAGTCCTGCAGGATCGCCTTCTTGTTCGTCGACCGGTCGATCTTGATCGAGATGAAGAACTCCTTGAGCTTCCTGGTGATCGTGCGGTCCTGGGTCAGGAAGTAGTTCTTGACGTACTGCTGGGTGATCGTCGAGCCGCCCTGCGTCGCACCGCCGCGCAGGTTGTTGTAGAGCGCGCGGGCGATGCCGCGGGGGTCGATCCCCTTGTTCGTGTAGAACGTGCGGTCCTCGGCCGACACCACCTCGTGCTGCACCGCGATCGGCACCTTCGACAGCGGCACCGAGGTGCGGTTCACCTCCTGGAACTGGCCGAGCACCGTCTTGCCGTCGGAGTAGTAGACGACCGAGGTCTGGGCCAGGGCGAGCTGGTTCGGCTGCGGGATCGTGGTCCGGGCGTAGACGACGCCGAACGCGATGATCAGCAGGCACAGCGCGGCGAAACCGCTGCCGAGCACCAGCTTCCAGGACGGGATCCAGCGGCGAAAGCCTTCTTTTCCTTCCCGTGGGTAGTCAGCCAGCCGAGGGAACTTCCCCACGAGATCACGTACCCCATTCGTCGTCGACAGTTCGCTGGCGCCGCGGAGCGCGGCGCGGCCGGCCGTCTCCCACGACGTACGACGCGACCAGGTGGTTCCAGCCACACGCGATGCACACCTCGACGACGTACACCTTCACATCGCCGGCATCGGCCGACATCTCGGCCAGCTCCTGCTGGGAGCGGATCCGCCCGGAGAACTGGCCGAGCTCGTCGCCGTAGGCGTAGCGCAGGAACACCAGGCCGCCGGCACCCGGCAGTCCGGGGCCGCCGTTGATGCCGAGCCGGGGGTCCAGCCGGTCCGCGGCGCGGGCCTCGCCGCCGCGGCAGACCGGGCAGCTGCGGGAGCTGGGCTCGCCGTGGTGCAGCGCCGCGCGGATCAGGTCCGGGTGCGGGTCGCAGACGTCGGTGGTGGTGACGTAGCCGCTGCGCAGGTCGTGCAGCGTCGCCTGCCGGACCAGCGCGTAGTCGACGAACGACCGCACGCCGACGGTGGCGCGAGGCGGCCGGATCGACACCGGACAAGGGTACGGGCGGCGGCGGCGCGGCCGGGCCACGGTGCACTTGGCCTTTCCTGCTTCTTCGCGTAAGGTCCACCAGATATATCGGTTCGATACATCGGTGCAGGCAGGTGAGCAGCATGGGTCGGCGCAGCGGCGTTCTCGATCTTGCCGTCCTCGGCCTGCTGCAGGAGAGCCCGATGCACGGCTACGAGCTGCGCAAGCGGCTCAACGCGGTGCTCGGGCCGTTCCGGGCCCTGTCCTACGGCACGCTCTACCCCTGCCTGAAGGACCTGGTCGGCCGCGGCTGGATCCAGTCCAGCTCCGGGCTCGGCGGCGAGCCGGACGCCGGCGCTGCGGCGGCTCGCTCGCGGGGCCGGATCGTCTACGAGCTCACGGCCGAGGGCAAGGAACGACTGCAGGACCTGCTGGCCGAGGCCGGCCCGGCCGCGTGGGAGGACGACAGCTTCGACGTCCGGTTCGCCTTCTTCGCGCGCACCGACGCCGCCGTCCGGCTGCGCATCCTCGAGGGCCGGCGGACCCGGCTCGAGGAGCGGCTGGACAACGTCCGAGCGGCGGCCGGGCGAGCTCGGGACCGGATGGACAGCTACACCCTCGAGCTCCAGCGGCACGGGCTCGAGTCCGCCGAGCGCGAGGTCCGCTGGCTCAACGAGCTGATCGAGACCGAGCGCCGCACGCACGACTCCGACAGCACCTCACACGACCCAGAGCACGACAACGAGAGACCGACCAGAAGGAGCAACGCATGGGATCCGTCCGCGTCGCCATCGTCGGCGTCGGGCAACTGCGCCGCCTCGCTGGTGCAGGGTGTCCACTACTACGCCGACGCCGACCCGAACGGCACGGTGCCGGGTCTGATGCACGTGATGTTCGGCGACTACCACGTCCGCGACGTCGAGTTCGTCGCCGCGTTCGACGTCGACGCCAAGAAGGTCGGCTTCGACCTCTCCGAGGCGATCGTCGCCAGCGAGAACAACACCATCAAGTTCGCCGAGGTCCCGCCGCTCGGCGTGACCGTGCAGCGCGGCGTCACCAACGACGGTCTCGGCAAGTACTACCGCGAGACCATCGAGGAGTCCGACGCCGAGCCGGTCGACATCGTGGCCGCGCTGCGCGAGGCCCGAGGCCGACGTGCTGGTGTCCTACCTGCCGGTGGGCTCGGAGGTCGCCGACAAGTTCTACGCGCAGTGCGCGATCGACGCGGGCGTCGCCTTCGTCAACGCGCTGCCGGTCTTCATCGCCTCCGACCCGGAGTGGGCCGCGAAGTTCGAGGCCGCCGGCGTGCCGATCATCGGCGACGACATCAAGTCCCAGGTCGGCGCCACCATCACCCACCGCGTGCTGGCCAAGCTGTTCGAGGACCGCGGCGTGCGTGCTGGACCGCACGTACCAGCTCAACGTCGGCGGCAACATGGACTTCAAGAACATGCTGGAGCGCGACCGGCTGGAGTCCAAGAAGATCTCCAAGACGCAGGCCGTCACCTCGAACATCGACCACGACCTGGGCTCGCGCGAACGTCCACATCGGCCCGTCGGACTACGTCCAGTGGCTCGACGACCGCAAGTGGGCCTACGTCCGGCTCGAGGGCCGCGCGTTCGGCGACGTGCCGCTGAACATGGAGTACAAGCTCGAGGTCTGGGACTCCCCGAACTCGGCCGGCATCATCATCGACGCGATCCGCGCGGCGAAGATCGCCAAGGACCGCGGCATCGGCGGCCCGCTGATCTCTCGGCGTCGTCGTACCTGATGAAGTCCCCGCCGGTGCAGCGCCCGGACGACATCGGCCGGGCCGGCGTCGAGGCGTTCATCCGCGGCGACGTCGAGCGCTGACCGGCGGGCACACCGCCGTTCCTGATCGCGAACGCGCCGCTCCCACCGCACGACGGGGGGCGGCGCGTTCGCGTCGGCGCCCGCTGAGCGGCCCACCGCCTAGCCTTCGGGCGTGAGTGCGCTGCCGGCCCTGCGCGACCTGGCGCACGGCCAGGGCTTCCGCCGGCTGCTCGCGGTCCGGCTCACCGGGCAGTGCGGGGACGGCGTCTTCGAGGTGTCGCTGGCCAGCCTGTTCTTCTTCAACGCCCAGACGGAGGGCACGCCGGCCCGGGTGGCGGGGGCCTTCGCGGTCCTGCTGCTGCCGTTCACCGTCGTGGGGCCCTGGGTCGGCGTGCTGCTGGACCGCTGGCGGCGCCGGCAGGTGCTGCTGGTCGGGCTACGGCCTGCGGGCCGTGGGCGCCGTCGGCGTGGCGCTGCTGGCGACCGGGTCCGCGACCGGCTGGCCGCTCTACGTCGCGGTGCTGGCCTGCGTCGGCGTCGACCGGTTCCTGCTGGCCGCCCTGTCCGCCGGGCTGCCGCACGTCGTCGGCCACCCGCGACCTGGTCACCGCGAACTCCCTGACGCCCACGGCCGGGCACCGTCGGCGTACGGCGTCGGGGCCGGCGTCACCTTCGTGCTCCGCCTGCTCGACGCGCTCGAACCCCGTGCTGCTGCTCGCGTCGGCCGTGCTGCTCGCCGGCGCGTCCGGCGCTGGCCCTGCGGATCGGGCCGGACGACCTCGGTCCGGACCGCGTCGTGCCGCTCACCCAGGGCTGGCGCAGCGTCGCCGCGCGGGCTGGCGCAGGGCGTGCGGCACGTCTGGGAGCGGCGCGGTCCGGCGTACGCGCTGGGAGCGGTCGGGGCGGACCGGTTCGTGTACGGCGTCGTGACCATCGCCTCGATCCTGCTGTGCCGCAACACGCTGACCGACCCCTCGGACACCAAGGCCGGCCTGGCACTGCTCAGCGTCGTGGTGGCCGTCGTCGGGCGGCCGGGTTCCTGGCCGCGGCCGTCGTGACCCCGTTCGTGACCGCAGCGGCTGCGACCCCAGCAGTGGATCGTCGGCTGCCTGCTGCTGGCCGCGGTCGCGCAGGCCTGCTCGCGATCGGCGTCTGGCTGCCCGGGCTGCTCGCCGGTCGCGTTCGTGCTGGGCCTGGCCGCGCAGGGGGTCAAGATCTGCGTCGACACGATCCTGCAGTCCGAGGTGGACGACGGGTTCCGCGGGCCGGGTCTTCACCGTCTACGACATGGTGTTCAACGCGCGTGTTCGTGGCTCGCGGCCGCGCTCGCCGCCCTCGTCCTGCCGGCCGGCGGCTTCTCCCGGCCGGTCTTCCTGCTCCTGGCCCTGGGCTACCTGGCCACCGCCCTCACCTACGCCCACCTCACCTGGCCGTCGACCCCGGGTTTGGCCGTCGAACCCGGATAGATCCGGGCTCCCAGCCCCGAAAGTCCGGTCTCGACGGCCAAACCGCCCGGGGCCAGGTGGGGTGGCGGGCGGACCACCAGGCGGCGAGCTCGGCCCGGGCGGCCTCCTCGCCGAGCGGGCCGCGCTCCAGCCGCAGCTCCAGCAGGTGCCGGTACGCCTCGCCGACCTCGCGGCCCGGGGCCGATGCCCAGCGCGGTCATGATCTCGTTGCCGTCCAGGTCGGGCCGCACGGCGGCCAGCTCCTCCTGCTCGGCCAGCCGGCGATCCGCGGCCTCCAGGTCGTCGTACGCCGCGGAGAGCTGCCGCGGCCCGGCGGCGTTGCGGGTCGTGCAGTCGCGTGCGGGTCAGCCGGTGCAGCCGGGCCAGCAGCGGCCCGGCGTCGACGACGTAGCGGCGCACGGCGGAGTCGGTCCACTCGCCGCCGCCGTAGCCGTGGAAGCGCAGGTGCAGCTCGACCAGCCGGGCGACGTCCTTGACCGTCGCCGCGTCGAAGCGCAGCGCCCTGCAGCCGCTTGGCCGTCAGCTTGGCGCCGACCACCTCGTGGTGGTGGAAGGAGACCCCGCCGCCCGGCCTCGTAGCGCCGGGTCGCCGGCTTGCCGATGTCGTGCAGCAGCGCGGCCAGCCGCAGCACCAGGTCCGGCTCGGGCACCGTCGCCGTCCGGGCCGGTCTCCAGCGCGATCGCCTGCTCGAGCACGGTCAGCGTGTGCTCGTAGACGTCCTTGTGCCGGTGGTGCTCGTCGACCTCCAGCCGCAGCGCCGGCAGCTCGGGCAGCACGACGTCGGCCAGGCCGGTCTCGACCAGCAGCCGCAGCCCGCGCACCGGGTCCGGCGCCAGCAGCAGCTTGGCCAGCTCGTCGCGGACCCGCTCGGCCGAGACGATGCTCGAGGCGGTCGGCCATCGCGGTCATCGCGGCGCGGCACCTCGGGCGCGACCGTGAAGCCGAGCTGGGCGCTGAACCGCGCCGCCCGCATCATCCGCAGCGGGTCGTCGGTGAACGACGCCTCCGGGGTGCCGGGGGTGCGCAGCACGCGGGCCGCCAGGTCGGCGATCCCGCCGTGCGCGGTCGACCAGCTGCAGGTCGGGCAGCGTCAGCGCCATCGCGTTGACCGTGAAGTCGCGCCGGGCCAGGTCGGCCTCGAGCGAGTCGCCGTACTCCACCGCCGGCTTGCGCGGACTCGCGGTCGTACGGCCTCCGAGCGGTACGTCGTGACCTCCACGGTCACCGGTCCGAGCTGGGCGCCGATCGTGCCGAACGCGCGCCCGACGTCCCAGTACGCCGTGCCCCACGCGCCGCAGGATCGGCTCGGTCTGCTCCGGGCCGGGCGTCGGTCGTGAAGTCCAGGTCGGGCGAGGGCCGGCCGAGCAGCGCGTCGCGCACCGGGCCGCCGACGAGGGCCAGCGCGTGCCCCCGCGGCGGCGAACCGCTCGCCCAGGTCGGAGACCAGCGGCAGCACCGGGCGCCAGCCGGCGCAGCGACCTCGCGCCGGGCCGTCGTCGAGGGTGGCGGCGCCGGTGGGCGGCTGGTCGGCGGTCGGACGGCACGGGCGCTAAGGGTACGGCGCCTCCGGCACCCCGCGAGGTGCGGCAGGCAGCGCGCACGTGCTCGTACAGTGACGGGATGGACAGCTCCCGCCACCGGCCGCGGCACACGCTGCCGCTGGTGGAGGAGACGTCGGCGGGCGGCCTGGTGGTCCAGGTCGAACGCGGGCTGCGCCGAGGTCGCCCTGATCGCCCGGCACAACCGGGCCGGCCGCCTGGAGTGGTGCCTGCCCAAGGGCCATCCCGAGGTCGGCGAGACGCTGCAGGAGACGGCCGTCCGCGAGGTGGCGGAGGAGACCGGCATCCAGGCCCGTCCGCTGGCCGCGCTGGGCAGCGTCGACTACTGGTTCTCGGTCGAGGGACGGCGCGTGCACAAGGTCGTGCACCACTTCCTGCTCGAGGCGATCGGCGGCACGATCTCGGTCGAGGGTGACCCGGACAAGGAGGCCGTCGACGCAGCCTGGGTGCCGCTGAAGGACCTGGAGTCGCGGCTGACGTTCGCGAACGAGCGCCGGCTGGCGCGCGACGTCTCCGCGTTGCTGTCGGACGACGGGTGAGCCGAGGCCGTCGACCGGCTGGCGTGCTCCTCGCTGATCGGCCGGCCTCGCCCTCACGCTCGCCGGCAGCCTGCTGCCCGGCGGCGCCCTGGCCGCGCGCACCGCCGCCGCAGGCGGCCCCGTCCCCCGTCCCTCCGCCCTCGACCGGGCGCCACAGCGATCGGGGCCCGACACCTCGGCACCGGCCACGACCACCACCCTGGCGATCGCGCTGACCTCGATGACTCCGAGCGTCGTCACGCCCGACCAGCACCCTGACCATCAAGGGCACGGTCACGAACACCAGCCGCACGACCGTGCAGAACGGCATCGTCCGCCTCGACTGTGCACCACTCCCCGCTGATCAGCCGCTCCCTCGTCGCGGACTGGGCCGCAGGGCGGCATCGACGACGTCGGCGGCCGGATCCTCGACGCGAACGCCGACCTGGCCGTCGACCTGGCTCCCGGCGCCAGCACGCCGTTCACCATCCGCACACCCGCCGACCTGCTCGGGCCTGCGGATGGCCTTCGCCAGCATCGGCATCACCCTCGAGGCCATCGGGGACGACGGCACCGAGCTCGGGACCCGGCGGCTCGGGCTCCTGCGGACGTATCTCACCTGGCAGGAGAACGCGTCGTACCTCCCGCTGCGGCTCACCTGGCTGCTGCCGCTGACCGGCGGTCCGGCGTCCTCGACCGGCGGTCCCCCCACGGCCGCGGGGCTGGCGTCCGCCCTCGCGCCCGGCTCGCGACTGGCCGACGAGCTGGCCGCGATCCAGGCCGGGCCGCCCGGCGGCGCCGTGTCGGTGGCGATCGACCCGGCCCTGGTAGCCGACCTCGCCTCGCGCTCGCGCAGCACCTCGGGCCGGCGTCGGGTGGCTCCGGTGCCTCGGGTGGCTCGGGCACCGCGACCGCGGGCTCCACGGCGACGTCCACCGGCACGCCCGGCCGACCGCACCGCCGTCCGCGGCCCAGTCCGTCGCGGACTACCTGACCCGGCTGAAGGCCGCGGTGACCGGGCGGCGGCTGGTGCAGCTGCCGTACGGCGACCCCGACCTGATGAGCCTGACGCACAACAACGGCGTCAGCATGCTCGAGGCCGCTGACGCCGCGGCGGGCACGGGGACCGGCTCGATCCTGCCGCCGACCTCGGGAACGTCCCCACGACCACGATCGCCTGGCCGGCCGGCGGCTGGGCCGACGACGCCACGGTCGCCGCGGTCCGCGGCGTGGGCGACACCAGCCTCGTGCTGGCCGCCTCCTCGCGACCACCGGCGCTGCCGGTGGCGACGCCGACGTCGCTCGCCCCGGTCGGGCTGGGCAGCACCGCCCTGCTGTACGACGACGTGCTGTCCTCGCTGCTGGCCCACACCAACAACCAGAGCGCCGGGGTCCTGACCGTGCAGCGGTTCCTGGCCGAGACCCTGGCCACGGTCGGCGAGCGCCCGGGTCGCTCCCGGATCCTGCTGGTCGCCGCCCCCCGCAGCTTCAACCCGGCGCCGGCCGTGGTGCAGCGGCTGTTCAGCGGCCGTCGCCTCCGCCCCGTGGCTCGCGGGGGCCACGCTCAGCCAGCTGCGGGCCGGCATCGGGCAGGACGAGATCACCGACCGGGCCGAGGCCCCGATCCCCACCGCGGTACGCCGGGCGCAGATCCCGGCCACCCAGGTCGCGGCCGTCCGCGACGTGCGGGCCGACGTCACCCAGCTCGGCGAGGTCATCGTCGACGCACCCGGCCTGGCGCAGACGCGCACCGACGCCCTCCGCCTGGTCTCGGCCGCCCTGCGCGGGCACAACGGCACCGCCGCCGCCCGGACGAAGGCGCTCCGGTCCTCCCTCTCGGCGATCGGCGCGAAGGTGCACATCCTTCCGCTGAGCCGGCTGAACTTCCTCACCAGCGACGGCAACCTCACCCTCTCGGTGGCCAACGACCTGACCAGCGCCGTGCACAACCTGCGGGTCGAGGTGCAGCCGGGGAACGGGCGGCTGGTCGTCGTCAAGCAGGCCGACCCGATCAGCGTCGACGCCCAGCGGCGGACCACGATCAAGGTCCACGTGCACGCCGTGGCGGGCGGGGAGGTGCCGGTCACCGCCCGTATCCTCACGCCGTCCGGCCTGGCCATGGGCTCGCCCGTGACCGTGCAGGTGCACGTCCGCCCCACGGACACCTGGGCGTTCTGGGTGATCGGCGTCGCCGCCGGCCTGGTGTTCCTCGTCGGGCTGTGGCGGACCCTCCGCCGCGGCCGGTCCCGTCCGCGGCTGCAGGCGCCGGAGGTGGAGCCGCTGTGAGCGAGCAGTCGCTGGTGCGCAGCAGCGCCGTGATGGCGGGCGGCACCCTCGCCTCCCGCGTCCTGGGTGTGGTGCGCGCCTCGATGCTGACGGCGCTGCTCGGTGTGAGCGGCGCCCTGGCGTACGACGCGTTCTCCACCGCCAACACGGTGCCGACGACGATCTACAACCTGGTGGCCGGCGGCCTGCTCAACGCGGTGCTGGTGCCGCAGATCGTCCGGGCCGCGCAGCACGAGGACGGCGGCGAGGACTTCCTCAACCGGTTGCTCACGCTCGCGCTGGTCGGCCTGGTCGCGGTGACCGCCCTCGTCGTGGCCCTGTCCCCGCTGGTGCCGGTCATCTTCACGACGTCCCGCTGGGACAGCCACGCCGTCGCCCTGTGCGTGGCCTTCGCCTTCTGGTGCATGCCGCAGGTCTTCTTCTACGGCGCCTACACGATGCTCGGCCAGGTGCTGAACGCCCGGGGCAACTTCGGGCCGTACATGTGGGCTCCGGTCGCCAACAACGTCGTGTCCATCGCCGGCATCGTGGTGCTGCTGTTCACGGTCGGGCCGGCCGGGCACCACCCCCGGCCGCCGTCGGAGTGGACCAGCGGGCAAGTCGCGATCCTCGGCGGTACGGCGACGCTCGGCGTCCTGGTGCAGGCGGCCGTGCTCCTGTGGCCGCTGCACCGGCTCGGCATCCGCTACCGGCCGCGGTTCGGCTGGCGCGGAGTCGGGCTCGGCAGCGCCGGGCGGGTGGCGGGCTGGACGTTCTTCGCCGCCCTGGTCGGCCAGATCGGGTTCATCGTGACCTCGCGGGTCGTCACCTCGGCCGTGGCCCAGGGCGGCCCGGGCAAGGGCGCGTACGACAACGCGTTCCTGCTGTTCATGCTCCCGCACTCGCTGATCACGGTCTCGCTCGTCACCGCGCTGTTCACCCGGATGAGCCAGGCAGCGGCCGCCGGACGCACCGACGAGGTCCGCCGTGACGTCTCGCTCGGCCTGCGGCTCACCGGCGTCGCCACCGTGCTCGCGACCGCCGCGGTGCTCGTCCTCGGCCCGGACATGGCCTCGACCCTGTTCGCCGGGAACACGCTGCGGGACACCGACGCGATCGCGTACACGACGATGGCGATGATCCTGGGCGTGGTGCCGTTCAGCGCGCAGTACCTGCTGCAACGGGCGTTCTACGCCTACGAGGACGCCCGGACGCCGTTCCTCATCCAGCTCCCCGTGATCGCCACCGGTGCGGTGAGTGCCGTGATCGCGCTGCACACCCTCTCGCCGAAGTGGATCGTGGTCGGGGTCGGCGTCGGCCTGTCCGCGGGCTACGCCCTGGGATCGGTGCTGTCCTTCCTGGTCCTGCGCCGGCGGATCGACGGCGTCGAGGGGCGCGCCGTCCTGCGGACGTACGTCCGGCTGGTGCTGGCCGCGGTCGTGGCCGCCGTGCCCGCCCTCGTCGTGACCCGCGGCCTGCACCACCTGCTCGGCTCGGGCAAGGCGGTCGGCCTTTTGTCGCTGGCGGTGGGCGGCACGGCCATGCTGCTCACCTACGTCGCCGTCTGCCACCGGATGCGGGTGGCCGAGCTGGACGAGCTGATCCGCCCGTTCACCAGCCGCTTCCGGCGCCGGCCGCCGGCCCGGCACGCCTGAGACCGGCCAGCGCGGGCGAGTCCCTCAAGTCGCCGCGCTCGGCGACCGATCCAGGGGGCATGGACACGGGTGTGCGTGCGCGCGGCGTGCGGGCCGGCGACCGCGGGGACATGGTCGTCGGCTGGCTCTCGCGCATCGTGCTGGTCCTCGCCGTGATCGCGGTCATCGGGTACGACGCCGTCACCTCCATCCAGGCCAACGTCACCGCGAAGGACCAGGCCACCTCCGCCGCGCAGGCCGGGCAGGCGAACTACGTCACGACGAAGAACGTCCAGGCCGCCTACCAGGCGGCGCTGGAGTCGGCCCAGCAGGCCAACCCGGCCAACACCATCGCCCCCGCTGCCTTCTCCGTGTCGATCGCCGGGGTCGTCTCGCTCACCCTGAAGCGCCCGGTGCACACGCTCGTCGCGCACTACCTGCCGATCCCGTCGGCCAAGACGGCCGTCGCGACCGGCACCGCGTCGCCGACCCCGTGATGCGCCTGCCCACCCGCGCGCTGGGACTGGCCACCGCGCTCGCCGTCGCGGGCACCCTCGTCGTCGCCCAGTCCGCGCAGGCCCAGCCCAGCGTGGCGCAGGCGCGCGCCCAGGCCGCGGCCCTGCGCCATCACCTCGATGCGCTGCAGGTCCAGCAGTCGGTCGCCATCGAGCGGTACGACGGTGTCGAGAGCGACCTGCAGCAGGCGGTCAGCACCGAGCTCACGAACGGTGACCAGGCCCAGGCCGCGGCCCAGCAGGCCCAGGCGGCCCAGGACGCGATCACCGACCGGGCGCGCGCCCTCTACATGAGCGGCGGCCAGCTCGGCCTGGTCGCGACCGTGCTCAGTGGCACCTCGCCCGGCGACGTCCTCGAACGGGCCCAGACCATGACGTCGGTCATCGGCTCGGCCGACCAGGTCGCCGCGACGGTGCAGGCCGACGCCGTGCAGTCGGCGAGCGTGGCCTCGGCGAGCACGCTCACCCGGCAGCGGGTGGCCTCCTTGAAGGTCCAGGCCGCCGCCAGCCTGGCGCAGGTCCAGCTCCTGCTCGCCCGCCAGCAGACCCTGATCCGGCAGGCCGACCGCACGGTCGTGCGCCTGGCGGCCCAGGAGGAGCGGGCGGCGGAGGCGGCCGCGATCGCCCACGCCGCCACCTCGGCCGCCGCGGCGGGCATCCCCGTCGGCGACTCCGGATCGCTGCCCGCCACGATCTCCGGCCCGGACGCCGCGGCCACCGCCGCGATCGCTGCCGCTCGCACCCGCCTGGGGCTGCCGTACCTGTGGGGAGCCACCGGGCCCCACGCGCTTCGACTGCTCCGGGCTCATGCAGTGGTCCTACGCCCAGGCCGGCGTCACCCTCCCGCGGACCTCCCGCCAGCAGTACGCCGGCCTGCCGCACGTCGCGCTGAGCGACCTGCAGCCCGGTGACCTGGTGTTCTACGCCACGAACACCTCGGACCCGAACACCATCCACCACGTGGCGATGTACCTCGGCGACGGCCTGGTCATCCACGCACCGCACACCGGCGACGTGGTCCGCTACGCGCCGGTCGCCATGCCCGGCCTGATCGGGGCGGCCCGCCCGACGCTCTGACCCGGCCGCGGCGGGGCGCCGCCGGCCGCCGCGTGATGAGCGGTCGGGGAGCCCGTCACCACCTACCATTGCCCCGTGTCCGCTCCAGGCGGATCGCCATGTTTTCGACCATGCTTGCGGCCGTTGCCCTCGGGCAGGGCCGTCGAGCCGGCTCGGTGGACCGACAGGGAGGTGGCCCGGCGTGGACTCCGTGGGTCGCGGCACCCTGCTCGGCGGCCGCTACCAGTCCAGCAGCGCATCCACCTCGGCACCTGGTCCTCCATCTGGCAGGCCGTGGACGAGACGCTGGACCGGCCGGTCAGCCTGCGGGTCGTCGACGCGGGCCACCCCCGGGGCTCGGACGTCGTCGACGCCGCCCGCCGGGCCGCCGGGGTCGAGGACCCGCGGCTGCAACGGGTGCTCGACGTGGGGGTCGAGTAGGGCATCACGTACGTGGTGTCCGAGTGGGTGGCCGCGGACAGCCTGACCGACCTGCTGCGCTCGGGAGCGCCACCGGCCGACGAGGTCCGCCGCCTGGTCGGCGAGACCGCGACGGCGCTCGAGGCGGCCCGCCATCGCGGCCTGCACCACCTGGCCCTGACCCCGGACTGCCGTCCTGCGGGCCCACGACGGCGCCGGTCACCGTGACCGGGCTGGCCGTCGACGCCGCCCTGACCGGCACCGACGCCGCGCGACCCGGCGCCAGGCCAGCCGGCATCGACGCCCGGGCCCTGGTCGCGCTGATCTACGCCGGTCTCACCGGCCGCTGGCCGCTGGACCCGGTCCGCGGGCTGGAGCCGCCGCCCCGGGTGGGCTCGGGGCTGCCGGCTCCCTCCGAGCTCGCCTCCGGCGTCCCCGCCGACCTCGACGCCCTCTGCCGGGAGACGTTGACCACCCGGTTCGGCGGTGGACCGGCCGACCCGGGCGAGGTGGCCACCGCCCTGTCCCCCTGGCCGGCCGGACCGGTCGTCGGCCCGCGCCGGACGTCCGGCTCGTTCCCCATCTCACTGGCGCCGGACCATGCGCCGCCCACGACCGTGCTGCCGACCATGAGCCCGGGGACGCCGGTCGGGTCGGTGCAGGCGGCGGTGGCCGCCGCGCGCCCGCCCGTCCCTCCGGCGCCGCCGACCCGGCCGCCGTCGACCCACGTCCCGCCCCGGGCCGTCCCCACCCCCGCGCCCGCGCCGACCCCTGCTCCCGCCGCCGCCGAGCCCGCTGCCGCTGCGGTCCGGCCGGAGACGCCGCCCGTCGTGACGTCGACCTGGCCGCCCCTGCCGGTCGTGCGGCCCGGCGAGGCGCAGGCACCGCCGGCACCCGTGGCCGAGCCTGCGGCGGAGCCCGAGGAGCAGCCCGGTCCGGAGGCCGCCCCCGCACCCGCCGCCGAGCCGGTCGCCGAGCCCGGTCGCCGCACCCGTCGCCGCGAGGTCCGTCCGGGACATCGCCGGGCAGGCGACCGACCCGTTCGGGGTGCCGCCGGCGGCCGAGCCGCCCGCGCCGCTGCTGCCTCCCGCTCCGACGGCGCGCCCCCCGGAGGCGCAGACCCGGGCCGTCCTGGGCGTCGTCCTGGTGTTCGTGCTGGTGCTGTGCCTGCTCGCCTACTGCGGGCTGCGGACCCTGGGTCACAGCTCGGACCACCCCAGGTCCCAGACATCGACCGGGCCGCGCACGAGCACGACCGGCGGCAGCAGCCCGTCGCCGACCTCGCCGTCGTCGACCGGCAGCGCGTCCGCGGCGGGAGCCCCGCTGAAGATCGTCGCCGCCACCGGCTTCGACCCGCAGGGCGACGGCTCGGAGGACAACTCCCTGGCCAAGAAGGCCTACGACGGCGACAGCTCCACCGGCTGGACCTCCGACACCTACCGCACGGCGAACTGGGGCGGCCTGAAGAAGGGCGTCGGCCTGCGCCTCGACCTCGGCCACGCCCAGACCGTGCACAGCGCGACGGTCACGCTCGGCGGCACCGGCGCCGCCATCCAGCTGCTGCGCCGTCGACCGGCTCCAGCCTCACCGGCTCGACCGTGCTGGCCAAGAATCCAGCGCGTCCGGGACGGTCACGCTGACCGTCGACGAACCCGACCAGCACCCGGTACGTCGTCATCTGGTTCACCACGCCCGGCAGCGTCCAGCGGCGGCTACCGGGCCGAGGTCGACGACGTCGCGTGCGATGAGCGACACCGCCCCCGACTCCGGCGCAGGGACCGAGCGACGCCGAGCTGCTGGCCGCCCACGTCGAGCCGGCGACCCCGACGCGTTCGCCGAGCTGGTCCGCCGGCATCGTGACCGGCTGTGGGCGGTGGCGCTGCGCACCCTCGGCGACCGCGAGGAGGCCGCGGACGCCGTCCAGGAGGCCCTGCTCTCGGCTTTCCGCCGGGCCGACACCTTCCGCGGGGACGCCGCCGTCACCACCTGGCTGCACCGGATCGTCGTCAACGCCTGCCTGGACCGGGTCCGGCGCCGCACCGCCCGGCCCACGACGCCGCTGGGCGAGCTGGACCCGGCGCAGCGGGGCGACGACGTCGCCTCGGCCGAGCAGCGGCTCGACGTCGCCCGCGCGCTGGCCCGGATTCCCGGAGGCGCAGCGCCTGGCCCTGGTGCTGGTCGACATGCAGGGGCTGCCGGTCAGCGAGGCGGCGGAGGTCCTGGGCGTCGCCGGAGGGCACCGTGAAGTCGCGCTGCGCCCGCGGCCGGGCCGCGCTCGCGCCCCTGCTCCGGCCCCGCGCGGACAGCCAGGACGGCCTCGGAGGGAACCGCCGCGGCCGCCTCCGGCGTCCGAGCCGAGGAGAGCCCGACATCCGCCGCGGCCGCGGTGGCCGACGACACGCGAGGAGGTGGACCCGTTGACCGGCCCTGACGACGGCGCGCGGGGTGGGTCGGCCCACCTGACGCCCGAGCAGCTCGACGAGCTGGCGACCCGGGCCCATGCCGACGTCGACCCCGACCAGGAGCCGGTTCGCCCGGCCGGCGACGCCGAGCTCCAGCGCCACCTGGCCGGCTGCCCGGCCTGCCGCTCCGCGCTGGGCGACCAGGTCGAGGTCGGCGCGCTGCTGCGCCGCGAACCCGACCCGGGTCCGGTCCCGGCCGACGTGCTGAGCCGGCTGGACGCGGCGCTGGCCGGCGCCGCGGCCACCCGGACGCAGACGGCCGGCGACGGCCGCAACGTCGTACCCCTGTCCGTCCACCGGCCCGGGGTCCTGGGTCGGTTCGCGGAGTCGCGCCTGACCAAGACGCTGGTCGCGGCGGCCGCGGTCGTGCTGATCGCCGCCGGAACGTTCGCCGCGGTGCACCGCAACGGTTCCGGCGCTCCGAGCGGCACGTCCGCCGGCGCCTCGTCGGCAGCCGGCGGCCAGGCCGCAGCGCCGGAGTCGGCGCTCGCGAACGTGCCGATCCTGGCCAGCGGCACGGCGTACACCAGCGCCAACATCCGCACCGAGGTCGACCGCCGGCTCTCGGGCCTGGGGTCCCAGGCGGGCGGCGCGGTCAAGCAGCCCCTGGCCGAGGGCACCGCCACCACGCTCGACACGCCGGCCGGGCTGCGGTCCTGCCTGACGGCGCTGCAGGCCGGGACGGCACGGCCGTTGCTGGTCGATCTCGCGACGTACGACGGCAAGCCGGCGGCCATCCTGGTCCTCACCGGCGGCTCCACCGGGGCGAGCAGCCGGCAGCTGTGGGTCGTGTCCCGCAGCTGTGCGCCCGGCAAGGACGGCACGATGTTCTTCGCCAGCCTCGGCTGAGCGGCACACCCCGGCGCGGGGAACACCGCCGCCGTAGGATCGGTTCACCGATCGTGCCCATCTCGGACACGCACGTCAGCAGCAGAGGACACCAGTGAGCACCGTGACCAGCGGGAGCCCGACCAGCTCGACGAGCACCGACGTCCGCTCGGTGATCATCATCGGGTCGGGACCGGCCGGATACACCGCGGCCGTGTACGCCGCCCGGGCCAAGCTGGCACCGCTGGTGTTCGAGGGGTCGATCACCTTCGGCGGCGCGCTGATGAACACCACCGAGGTCGAGAACTACCCCGGCTTCCGCGACGGCGTCATGGGCCCGGAGCTGATGGAGTCCATGCGCGCGCAGGCCGAGCGGTTCGGCGCCGAGCTGATCACCGACGACGTGGTCGCCGCCCGGCTCGAGGGCGAGATCAAAGAGGTCGAGACCCACGACGGCACGGTCTACCGCGCCCGGGCCGTGATCCTGGCGATGGGCTCGGCCTACCGCGAGCTCGGCCTGCCGCGACGAGAAGCGCCTGTCCGGCCACGGCGTCTCGTGGTGCGCGACGTGCGACGGCTTCTTCTTCCGCGACCAGGACATCGTGGTCGTCGGTGGCGGTGACTCGGCCATCGAGGAGGCGACCTTCCTGACCCGGTTCGCCCGCTCGGTCACGCTGGTGCACCGCCGCGACTCGCTGCGGGCGTCCCAGATCATGCAGGACCGGATCAGGGCCGACGAGAAGATCCGGTTCGCCTGGAACAGCGAGGTCGTGGCCATCCACGGTGACGCCAAGGTCAGCGGAGTGACGCTGCGCGACACCGTCACCGGCGAGGAGCGCGAGCTCGCGGCCACCGGCCTGTTCGTGGCCATCGGCCACGACCCCCGGGTCGAGCTGGTCCGGGGCCAGGTCGACCTCGACGCCGCCGGGCTACATCTGCGTGGAGGGCCGCAGCACCCGGACCAACCTGCCGGGTGTCTTCGCGGCCGGCGACGTCGTCGACCACGAGTACATGCAGGCCATCACCGCCGCCGGCTCCGGCTGCGCCGCCGCCCTCGACGCGGAGCGCTTCCTGGCCGCGCTCGAGGACAAGCAGGCTCGACGGAAGATCCCGAGGGCGCGGACCGTTCCACTGACAGTGCCGACGGCGCAGGAGCAGGCCCGCGAGGACCCGCTCGGCGCCGAGGCGATGGCTCGAGCCTGACATCACGACACAGCACCGACCGGAACCGAACGGAAGGAAGCCCCGATGGGCGCCACCAAGGCCACGACCGACGCCACCTTCGACACCGACGTGCTGGGCAGTGACAAGCCCGTGCTCGTCGACTTCTGGGCCGAGTGGTGCGGTCCGTGCCGCGCCGTCTCCCCGATCCTGGAGGAGATCGCCGCCGAGAACGACGGCATCGAGGTCGTCAAGCTCAACACCGACGAGAACCCCGGCATCACCGCCCGCTACGGCATCACCGGCATCCCGACGCTGAACGTCTACGTCAAGGGCGAGCTGGTCAAGTCGATCACCGGCGCCCGGCCCAAGCCCATGCTGGTGCGGGAGCTGGCCGACTACCTGGCCTGATCAGGCACCGACCGGCTGACAGCGATCGGTCCCCGTTCGCCGGCTGGTGCCGCGCGGGCGGGGACCGCTGTCTGCGGGCTACCATCGCCGCGTCCGGTGCTCCGTGGGCAGTACCCTGCGTGGGCAAGCACACACGTTTCGTAGCGTTCGACGGGGATGGCCGACCGCCATCTGACGGGTGAAAGGGGGTCGGCGGTGTCTCGTGCCCCCGTTTACCGCCTGCACGACGTCGACCCGGCGCGTCCGGGACATCCGGGACCGGCTGCTCAGCACGGGCGACCTGGTCCCGCCCGCCCGGGCCCGATCGCGGTCCCGGACCCCGACCGGTACGACGAGGCGGTCGCCGACGCGGTCCGAGCGTTCCAGCAGCGCCGGGGCCTGCTGGCCGACGGCATCGTCGGTCCGCAGACCTACCGGGCGCTGGACGGCGCCCGCTGGTCGCTGGGCGACCGGATCCTGCTGCACTCTCCCGGCCACCTGCAGTCGGGCGACGACGTGGCCGAGCTGCAGGCCCAGCTGCTGCAGCTCGGACTGCACGTGGGCCGGGTCGACGGCCTGTTCGGACCGGCGACCGAAGGAGCGCTGCGCGAGCTGCAGCGCGGTGTCGGGCTTGCCCCCGACGGCACCTGCGGCCCGGCGACGCTGCGGGCCCTGGCCCAGCTGCTGACCCGGTCGGTCAGCGGCGGCGCCGCCCACGAGCTGCGGGAGACCGAGGTCGTCCGGCGGGCCGGCCCGAGCCTGGCCGGGCGGGTCATCGTGCTGGACCCCGGCCACGGCGGTGGCGACGGGCGGCGCGACCGCCGACGGCATGAGCGAGTCCGACATCACCCTCGACCTGGCCCGCCGGATCGAGGGCCGGCTGGCCGCCACCGGGGTGATGGCCGTCGCTGACCCGGTCGGCCGACACCGACCCGGACGACATCGAGCGGGCCGAGGTCGCCAACCGGCTCGGCGCCGACCTCGTCGTCTCCCTGCACTGCGAGACCGGCGACGTCCGGTCGGCGAGCGGCGTGGCGGCGTACTTCTACGGGCACGACCGGCCGGGAGCCTGGTCGGCGGTCGGCGAGCGGCTGGCCGACCTGATGCGGCGCGAGGTCGTCGCCCGCACCGGGCTGGTCGACTGCCAGTCCCATGCCCGGACCTGGGACCTGCTGCGGCGCACCAGCATGCCCGCCGTCCGGCTGGACGTCGGGTACCTCAGCAACGAGGACGACGCCCGCCGGCTGGCCGACCCCGGCTTCCGCGACACGGTCGCCGACGCCGTGGTCGTGGCCATCCAGCGGCTCTACCTCGGCGAGGAGGACATGTCGATGACCGGCGTCCTGCGACCTGGCCGACGTCCTCGCGCAGGCCGGCCGGCAGTCCTAGCGGTCGTCAGTGGCCGGTCAGGACCGGCGCCCGCACCGACCCGAGCAAGCGCTCGATCGCCGACTCCACGTCCTCCCGCCACGAGATCGCGTTCTTCAGCTCCAGCCGCAGGCGCGGGTGCCGGTGGTGCGGCCGCACGGTCTTGAAGCCCACGGCCCGCAGGAACTCGGCGGGAACGACGCAGCCGTCCGGGCCGGCGTAGCGGTCGCCCTCCGGCGCGGCCAGCGTCTCCAGCCCGTAGGCCTCGATCGCCCGGACCCCGCGCCGGGTGAGGTCCTTGGCCGCGCTCTGCACGAGCATGCGGCCCAGCCCCCCGCCGGTGAACTCCGCCAGCACGCGCACGGACATCAGCAGGGCGGCGTCGGCGCTGACCGGAGCGGTCGGGAAGGCGACGCTGCGCGGTACGAGGTGCGGCGAGGCGTAGGTCACGTAGCCGGCCGGCACGTCGTCGACGTAGGCGATGCGTCCGACCGACCCCCAGTCGAGCAGGGCCTGGGACAGCCACGCCTCCTTCTCGAAGCTCGGGTCTCCCGACCGCTCCGCACGGGCCGCGCCGACCGGGTCCAGCTCCCAGAAGACGCATCCGCGGCAGCGCTGGGGCAGGTCGTCCAGGCTGTCCAGCGTGAGGGGCGCCACCCGCCGGCTCATCGACCCGCCTCCCGATCCGCCTCAGAGCGCCGCGCGCCGGCTGGCGTACGGCGAGCGGGGACGCGGGCGCAGGAGGGCGACCACGAAGCCCGCGGCGGCACCGATCAGGAGGCCGCCGAGAGCCGAGCGCAGGACCTGCATGCGTCCACTCCTCGCGCCGCGCGAACGGGTCGTCGCGCCTCCCGGCGGCAACGACCACCCCCATGGTACGGCGGGACGGGCGTCGCCGGAAGGCTCGAGCCGAGCGGGGTCACGGGCATCACGCGCCGGGGTGTCGCGCTCACCTCTGTCGGCATCGTTCTACGTATGACGGGCAAACCGGCTGCAGCGCAAGGGCTTTGGTCGACGCTTCAGTTGAAGCACGGCAACTGTTGCTGCCGAGCACTAGTTGGCGGCGAACGGCCCGCTCTCGCCCGGCGCCATCTGCTGCACGATCCGCTGCAGGTCCTCCACCGTCGCGAACTCCACGGTGAGGCGGCCCTTGCTCCGGCCCAGCGCGATCTTCACCCGGGTCTCGAAGCGGTCGGACAGCCGGGCCGCGAGGTCGTCCAGCGCACCCATCCGGGCTCCCGCTCGGGGCCGCCGGGGGGCCGGGCCCGGCTCGTCGCCCACCGCGACGATCTCCTCGACCGAGCGCACCGAGAGCCCCTCGGCGACGATGCGCTGGGCCAGCCGCTCCATGGCGGGGGCGTCGTCCAGCCCCAGCAGGGCCCGCGCGTGCCCGGCCGACAGCACTCCCGCCGCCACCCGTCGCTGGACGAGGGGCGGCAGCCGCAGCAGCCGCAGCGTGTTCGAGATCTGGGGACGGGACCGGCCGATCCGGCTGGCCAGCTCGTCGTGGGTGCAGCCGAAGTCGTCCAGCAGCTGCTGGTACGCCGCCGCCTCCTCCAGGGGGTTCAGCTGGCTGCGGTGCAGGTTCTCCAGGAGGGCGTCCCGCAGGAGGTCGTCCTCCGCGGTCTCGCGCACGATCGCCGGCACGGCCGACAGGCCCGCCTGCTGGCTGGCCCGCCAGCGGCGCTCGCCCATGATCAGCTCGTAGCGCTGGCTGCCTCCCGGCCTCGGTCCCCGGCACCGGCCGGACCACGACCGGTTGCAGGACGCCGATCTCCCGGACGGAGTGGACCAGCTCGGCCATCTCGGCCTCGTCGAAGACCTGGCGCGGTTGCTTGGGGTTGGGGGTGATCCGATCGACCGGGATCTCGGCGAAGTGAGCACCCGGCACCGGCACGAGACCATCGATGTCCGCCGGGTCGGCACTCGGGAGCTCGGCCCCCCGGCGGATGTCCACGACGTCGGCGCCCTTGCCGTCTGCCGTGCCATCCGTCTTGCCATCCGTCTTACCGGGCGTCTTGCCATCCGCCCGGCCAGCGGTCGCGGTGGCGGATCCCGTGCTGTCCGGGGTCCCGTCGGACGGGCCGGCGGGGTCGATGACCGGCACCTCCCGGTCGTTGAAGAACACGTCCACCGGACGGGTGCCGGTCCGGGCGGCGCCCTCCGGTGCCGTGGGGATCAGCGAACCCAGACCTCGACCCAAGCCGCGCCGCTTCTCGCTCACCGTCGGTCCCCGTTCTCCGGTGTCATGGCCGCGCCGCGCTCGGCGAGCTCGGTCGCTGCCTCAAGGTAGCTCAGCGCACCGCTGGAACCCGGGTCATACGTCATGACGGTCTGTCCGTGGCTCGGCGCCTCGGAGATGCGGACCGACCGCGGCACCGTGGTGCGCAGGGACTCGTCCGGGAAGTGCGCCCGCACCTCGTCGGCCACCTGGCTGGACAGCCGGGTCCGCGCGTCGAACATCGTCATCAGGATCGACGACACGTGCAGCCCGGGGTTCAGGTGGGCCTGGATCAGCTCGATGTTCTTCAGCAGCTGGGACAGGCCCTCGAGCGCGTAGTACTCGCACTGGATCGGGATCAGCACCTCGTCGGCGGCGACGAAGGCGTTGACCGTCAGCAGGCCCAGGCTCGGCGGACAGTCGATGAACACGTAGTCCAGCCGGCGCTCCCCGCGTCGTTCGCGCTCGGCGCGGTAGGCCTGGACGGCCCGCAGCAACCGGTTCTCCCGGGCGACGAGCGACACCAGCTCGATCTCGGCGCCGGCCAGGTCGAGGGTCGCCGGCGCACAGATCAGGCTGTCGAAGTCCGGGGTGGGCTGCACCACCTCGGCCAGCGGACGGCCCTCCACCACGACCTCGTAGATGTCGGGCACCTCGGCGTGGTGGTCGATGCCGAGCGCCGTCGAGGCGTTGCCCTGCGGGTCCAGGTCGATCACCAGGACGCTCAGGCCGCCCTGGGCCAGCGCGGCCGCCATGTTCACCGTCGTGGTGGTCTTGCCGACCCCGCCCTTCTGGTTGGCGACGGCCATCACCCGCGTGGCCACCGGTCGCGGCAGGCTGCGGTTGCCCAGCGCCCGGCGCCGACGGATGTCCTCGGCCACCTGGTGAGCCAACGGGGTGTCCTCGTCCGTCACGGGAGCAGGGACCGGCGCGGCTGCCTCGGCGCTGGTTCCACGTGAAACATCGGCCGGGGCCGGGAACGCCGGTTCATCCAACGGCGACGTCGTGGGGGTCACGGCGGGCGCAGGTGGCGCGGTCTGAGGAGCGGGAACGGACGGAGGTGCCGCGGTGAAGGCCGATGCCGGTGGCCAGGGCTCCCCGGACGCCTGCGGTGCGGACTCGGGGGTCAGCGCGTCGGCCACCAGCTCGTTGTCGTCGGTGGACTCCAGGAACGGCTCCGCAGTGCCGTGGCCGTCCGGCCGCGGCTCCGGGGGCCATCCCAGACCCCGGCCGGGCGGTTCGGACGGGGCCGGGCCGGGCCAGCCCAAGCCAGGCGCGGCGTCCGTCTCACTCACGGATGGGTCCTCCGTCGTCGGGTACCAGACCGGGTCCGCGCGACCCGTGAGCGCCCAACCGGCGGCCCGCTCGACCCGACCTTAACCTGCACCACGGACGTGGAGCTCACCGGATCCCCCGTGTCCAGATCGAGGACTTCCCAGGCCGTCGCGCCGAGCTGGCGCAACACCTCCTCGGCCTGCGCCAGCTCCTCTCGGGCGGCTCGCCCCTTGAGGGCCAGCAGCGATCCGTCGGGGCGCAGCAACGGCAGGCACCACCCGGCCAGCCGGGCGAGCGGAGCCACGGCCCGTGCCGTGACGTAGCCCGCGCTCAACCCCTCGGAGAGGTCCTCGGCCCGGCCGCGGACGACGGTGACCCGCTCCAGCTCGAGGGCGCGGACGACCTCCTCGAGCCAGCTGGCCCGGCGCAGCAGGGGTTCGACGAGTGTCACGGTCAGGTCGGGTCGCGCAATGGCCAGCGGCACCCCGGGCAGGCCGGCCCCCGAGCCCACATCGATGATGTCGGCGTCGGCGGGGATCAGCTCCGCGACGGCGACCGAGTTCAACAGGTGCCGGGTCCAGAGTCGCGGCACCTCGGACGGGCCGATCAGCCCTCGGACCGTGCCCTCGGTCGCCAGCATCCGGGCGAACTGCTGCGCTCGGGCCAGGCCGCTCCCGAAGACCCGCGCTGCGGCCGGCGGCTCCGCTTCCAGCTCGCCGGTCATCGACGCAGTCGTTTCACGTGAAACACGTCGACCTCAGCGACCCCGTCGGTGGTTTCACGTGAAACAGGTTTCACGTGAAACACCGGGCCGTCGCGTGGTGACGGCCAGCCCTCCGCGTTTCACGTGAAACGTCAAGCGCCTGGACGGACCACGATTCGCCGGTCCGGCTCCACACCCTCGGAGCTCGACTGCAGGCCGGCGGCGGCAACCGCGTCGTGGACGATCTTGCGCTCGAACGGGTTCATCGCCTCCAGCCGCAGCGGCTCACCGCTCTGCTGCACCTCGAGCACTGCTTCCTTCGCCCGGGCCACCAGCTGCTCACGACGCCGTGCGCGGTGCCCCGCGACGTCCAACATGAGGCGGGTGCGGTCGCCGGTCCGAGCCTGGACGGCGAGCCGGGTCAGCTCTTGGAGTGCCTCCAGCACCTCGCCGTTCTGGCCCACCAGCCGGCGGGGGACCCGGCCTTCCGAGGAGTCCACGATCGCGACCGATGCGCGCTCGCCCTCCACGTCGACGTCCAGGTCACCGTCCAGGTCGGCGATGTCGAGCAGGCGCTCCAGGAAGTCGGCCGCGATCTCGCCCTCGCGCTCGAGACGCGCCGCGGTCGGCACACTGCGGGTACGCCGGGTCCGGTCACCCTCGTCGGTGCCGGCGTCCTCGCCGTCCTCGCCGTCCTCGGCGTCCTCGGCGCCTTCACCGTCCTCGCCGTCCTCGGCGGCTCTCGACCGTCCTCGCCGGTGGCGTCCTCGACGGCACCCTCCGACGCGGGCTCACTCTCGGGGGTCGAGTCGCTGGGGACTGCCTCGGGGGAGCGCCCCGGCATCTCGTCGTTCGGCACGTCCGTGCCGTCGTCCAGCGTGGTCTCGATGGGCTGTTCGGTGCTCACACGTACTCCTTGCGGTGACGACGCGCCGTGTCCGGCAGGGTCAGGGGGTCAGCGGGTGTTCGAGACGATGGTCGACGCCGCCGCCGGTCGTGCGGCCGGAGCATCGAGGGGGAGCGGGCCGGCCGGTCAACCGGTCTTGGCCGGACCGGGCTTGCCCGAGGTCGAGCCCTTGCCGGTGCGCTTCGAGGCACGCCCGTTCGCACCGTTCGGTGCTCCCTTGGCCGCGCCGTTGGCCCCGGCCGGACCGGGACCCTTGCCGGGGCCGCGAGGTCCCTGCTTCGCCGCCGGCGTGGCCGGGGAGGTGCCGGCGACCGGGGGCGAGCCGGGCTTGGCCGATCCCGGGGAGGCCAGGCCGTCGCCGTCCGCGGTCGAACCGAGCTCGGTCTCAGCAGCGGTCCCGGACGCCGTCTCGGACTCGGCCGCCGCGTCGGTCGCGGCACCCGGGGCGCCGGTCGGCCGGACGGCGCGCTTGCTGCGCGGCTGGTTCCGCTTGGGCTGCTGCCGCTGCCCCACGGGCGCCGCCGGCTCGGTCGTGATCTCGGTGGCAGCGTCGTCGGTCGGCAGGCCCTTGGCGGCGGCCTTGCGCGCACGGCGGGCCTGCAGGTCGCGCTCGGCCTGGGACCCGGGCGCGGGCATCCGCCGGATGACGTAGAACTGCTGGCCCATCGACCACACGTTCGTGGTCAGCCAGTACAGCAGGACACCGATCGGGAAGTTCACGCCCGAGATGGCGAAGAAGAGCGGCAGGACGTACATCAGCATCTTCTGCTGACGGGCGAACGGGTTGTCCAGCGCCGACGCGGGCATGTTCTTCTGCATCAGCTGGCGCTGCGTCGTGAACGTCGACGCGGACATCAGCACGATCAGGACGATCGTGAGGATCTGCGTGCTCAGCGAGTCGGCGCCCGATGAACTTGTCCGACAGCCGCGCACCGAACAGCGTCGCCTGGTCGGCCTGCGCGATCAGCGCCAGGCTGAAGATGCCCGATGGCGTGCGGCGAGGACGAGGCGATGTTGCGCAGCACGCGGTACAGCGCGAAGAACACCGGGGACTGCAGCAGGATCGGCAGGCACGAGGCGAACGGGTTGGTGCCCGACTCCTTGTACAGCGCCATGGTCTCCTGCGTCATGGCCTGCCGGGAGGCCGGGTCGGTCTTCCCCTTGTACTTCTTCTGGATCTTCTGGATCTCGGGCTGGATCAGCTGCAGGCCGCGGGAGGCCTTGATCTGCTTGACGAACAGCGGGATCAGGATGATCCGGATGACGATGACCAGGCCCACGATGGACAGGGCCCATGTCCAGCCCGACGCCGCCGGCATCCCGAGCGTGGTCAGCAGCGAGTGGAAGCCGACCATGATGTAGGCGACGACGACCTCCAACGGATGGAGGATCGCGCCGAAGAAGCTCTCGATGCTGCTCATGTGTGCCTATCGCGTCCGAAGGGTCGTTGCGGTGGGGGAAACCTGCCGCCTCGGCGGAACGTGGTCGACGCCGCCAGGGTTCCACGGGTGGCACCGCAGCAGTCGCCGGGCGGCCAGCCAGCTGCCCCGCACGGCGCCGTGGGTGGTCACGGCCTGCAGCGCGTACGCCGAGCAGGACGGGTAGAAGCGGCAGCGCGGCCCGAACCACGGGGAGACCACGAGCTGGTAGGCCCGGACGAGCCGGGTGAGCAGCCAGGCCACGGGGCTCATCGGGTGCTCCGGCCGGAGGCCGCCAACCGCGTCGAGGGCACCGTCGAAGGCACCGTCGAAGCCGTCGTCGAAGCCGTCGTCGAAAGCACCGTCGACAGCACTGCGGCGAGGGCGCCGTCGAGATCGCGGGCCAGGTCGGCGAAGCTGCGGCCGGCGGCGGTCGGCAGGGCCCGGACGACACAGGCCGAACCCGGAGGAAGCCGGTCGATCCGGGCGGCCAGGGCGGCCCGCAGCCGGCGGGTCACCTGGTGCCGCACGACGGAGCCGCCGACCGCGCGGGACACGACGAAGCCGACTCGCGCGGGCGCCGGGGCCGACACGGGATCGAGGGGGGCACCGGTTCCAGCCGTGCCGTCGGTGAGCAGCAGGTGCACCACGAGCGCGGAGCGCCGGGCCCGGGCACCGCGACGCAGCACGGCCGAGAAGTCGGCGGAGCGTCGCAGCCGGTGCGAGGAGGCGAGCACCGCTGCATCGCCTCAGGCAGACAGGCTGGAGCGGCCCTTGCGACGACGGGCGGACAGGATGGCCCGGCCGGCGCGGGTGCGCATGCGCAACCGGAAGCCGTGCGTCTTGGCCCGCCGGCGGTTGTTCGGCTGGAACGTGCGCTTGCTCACGAGAGACTCCGTAGGACTGGTTCGAGCAGCTGACCCGAGATGGGATGTCGCAGTCCCGGCGGCGACACGCGGGCAGGCGACAACGTCCGCCACCAGGCGGGCCCGTCCACGGTACGGCGAGGCTTCGTTCTCGGTCAAACGGGCGGACCAGCCCCACGAGACGCCCCGAACCTGCCAGGATGACGTCGGCGCCGGGTATGGGGCGTGCGCCACGCCGATGTCGTCGGCATTCGGGTGAACCAGAGGTTCTCCACAGGTTGGGCGTCGGAGTGGGTTGTCGCGGGTACGGCGGGCTTGTTAGCGTCGCGGCTCGCACCCTGATCCTGATTCCACAGCCTGTGGATGAAAGTGTGGATGTGCGGGCGAACGTTGTGTCGGGGCAACGTCCCTCGGGGTGAGGATGGGATATTCGTGAGCACGCCCATGGCGCAGGACGAGGTCGACTTCGCGGCCGTGTGGAACAGCGCGCTGAGCACCGTGGGAGACACGATGTCGGCGCCCCAGCAGGCCTTCCTGCGCTTGGCCCGCCTGGTCGGGATCATCGACAACACCGTGCTGCTCGCCGTGCCGAACGACTTCACCAAGGGCGTCCTGGAGGAGCGGCTGGCCGCCCCGGTCACCGATGCCCTGAGCGACCAGCTCGGGCGTGAGCTGCACCTGGCCGTGACCGTGGACCCCAGCCTGTCCGGTCCCGACCTGCAGGTGGAGGCGGCGGAGTCCTCGAGCCGGGCCGCCGGGCCGGCACCCGACGTCGTGGACCTGACCAGCGTCGAGCCGGACGTCTTCCGGGTGACCCCGCCCTCGTCCGGAGCGGCGCACCGGGAGTCCCGGCTGAACCCGAAGTACACCTTCGAGACGTTCGTCATCGGCTCGAGCAACCGGTTCGCCCACGCCGCGGCGGTCGCGGTCGCCGAGGCGCCGGCCAAGGCGTACAACCCGCTGTTCGTCTACGGCGAGTCCGGGCTGGGCAAGACCCACCTGCTGCACGCGATCGGCCACTACGCCCGCAACCTCTACCCGGGCGTCCGCGTGCGCTACGTGAACTCCGAGGAGTTCACCAACGACTTCATCAACAGCATCCGGGACGACAAGGCCCAGGCCTTCCAGAGCCGCTACCGCGAGATCGACGTCCTGCTGATCGACGACATGCAGTTCCTGCAGCGGGCCGAGCGCACGCAGGAGGAGTTCTTCCACACCTTCAACACGCTGCACAACGCCAACAAGCAGATCGTGATCACCTCCGACCTGCCGCCCAAGCAGCTGCAGGGCTTCGAGGAGCGGATGCGCAGCCGGTTCGAGTGGGGCCTGATCACCGACGTCCAGCCGCCGGACCTGGAGACCCGGATCGCGATCCTGCGCAAGAAGTCCGCGCACGAGCGGCTCACCGCCGGCGACGACGTGCTGGAGTTCATCGCCAGCCGGATCTCGACCAACATCCGCGAGCTCGAGGGCGCGCTGATCCGGGTCACCGCCTTCGCCAGCCTGAACCGGCAGCCGGTCGACATGAACCTCGCCGAGATCGTCCTGAAGGACCTGATCATCGACGACCACGCGCCGGAGATCACCGCGGCCCTGATCATGGCCCAGACCGCCGGCCTACTTCGGCCTCACGCATCGACGACCTCTGCAGCTCCTCGCGCTCGCGCGTGCTGGTCAACGCCCGGCAGATCGCGATGTACCTGTGCCGGGAGCTCACCGAGCTGTCGCTGCCGAAGATCGGCCAGCAGTTCGGCGGCCGCGACCACACCACGGTGATGCACGCCGACCGCAAGATCCGGCTGCTGATGGCCGAGCGCCGCAGCATCTACAACCAGGTCACCGAGCTGACCAACCGGATCAAGCAGCAGCCACGCTGAGTGACCCGGCGGCGGCGTACGCCGCCTCCCGGCGCGATGGCGCCCACGTCCCGTCACGGTGGGTACACAGGTGTGGACAACCCTGTGGAGCACGCTGCTGCAGCGCTGTGCACAGCCCCGGTGGACAGCCGGTGGAGACCGGCCGGTCAGCTGAGGACGCACGCCGGACTCCCTGTGAACGACAGGGGGACGCGGCCGCGACCCGTCCACCGCCGTCCACCGCGCGCCATCCCGTCGCCCCCAGGCCACCCACAGGCGGCAGCCGCTCGCGACCTGCGGCGATGCCGGTTGTCCACAGGATCCACAGCACCGAAGAAGAAGATGACACTTCCCCTGATGAACATGTCGCCCGACAACGTCCAGCTGACGAACGGGTGGACACCAGGCACCCGGCGAACGAGCAGCGAGTGACGGGCTGCCGACCAGCTGGGACCCCGCGGCGCGGTCGGCGTACCGCTGGGTGCCTCTGGCGGATACTGTCGTCCCCGCGCTGGCATGGGCCGGCGTACGGGCCCTGCGTGCCGAAGCGCCGGAGACCAGGGCCCGCTCCCGGAAGGACGGTGGCACGTGAAGTTCCAGGTCGAGCGAGACGCGCTCGCCGATGCCGTGGCTGGGCCGCTCGCGGCCTGCCGAACCGCCCGCCGGTGCCGGTCCTCGCCGGCGTCCTGCTCGAGGCCGACGCCGAGGGCACGCTGACCCTGTCGGCCTTCGACTACGAGGTCTCGGCCCGGGTCACCGTGCCCGCCGACGTGAGCGAGGCCGGCCGGGTGCTGGTCTCCGGCCGGCTGCTGGCCGACATCGCCCGCAACCTGCCCGGCAAGCCGGTCGACGTCGCGACCGAGGGCAGCAAGGTCCAGCGTGACCTGCGGCGCCACCCGGTTCAGCCTGCTGACGATGCCGGTCGAGGACTACCCGACGCTGCCCACCATGCCCGAGTCGGCCGGCGGCGATCGCCGGCGACGTCTTCAGCCAGGCCGTCGCCCAGGTCGACGGTCGCCGCCGGCCGCGACGACACGCTGCCGATCCTCACCGGCGTGCGGATGGAGATCGACGGCGAGCCGGATCACCCTGCTGGCCACCGACCGCTACCGGCTCGCCCAGCGCGAGCTGACCTGGCGACCCGAGGCCACCGACGCCAGCGGGTGTCGCCCTGGTCCCGGCCCGGACGCTCTCCGACACCGCGCGGGCGCTCGGCGTCGACGGCGAGCGTCGAGCTGCGCCCTGGGCCGCTCCGGCGCCGGCGACGGGCTGATCGGCCTCGAGTCCGGCCAGCGCCGGACGACGTCGCGGCTGCTCGACGGCGAGTACCCCAAGGTCTCGGCGATCTTCCCCTCGACCATCGGACACCGACGCCGTCGTCGACACGGCCGCGCTGACCGAGGCGGTCAAGCGGGTCGCGCTGGTCGCCGAGCGCAACACCCCGGTCCGGCTGCGGTTCACCGACGGCCAGGTCACGATCGAGGCCGGGCAGGGCGACGACGCGCAGGCCAGCGAGTCGATCGAGGCGTCGCTGCAGGGCGAGGAGATCGAGATCGCGCTTCAACCCGCACTTCCTGCTCGACGGCCTGAACGTCCTGGGCACGCCGTACGCGCGGCTGTCGTTCACCCAGCCCAGCAAGCCGGCCGTGCTGCGCGGCCAGGTCCGAGCTCGACGGCGCGGCGCGACGACGCTACCGCTACGTGCTCATGCCGGTGCGGCTCGCCGGCTGACCCTGCGCAGGCCGAGCCCAGCCGGACCTGCGACCTGAACGAGCACTGCCACCGGACGACAGGAGCTGCCATGCACATCGGACTCATCGGCCTGGGCAAGATGGGCGGCAACATGCGCGAGCGGCTGCGCCAGCGCCGGCCACGAGGTCACCGGCTTCGACTTCAACCCCGACATCGCCGACGTGCACAGCCTGGCCGACCTGGTCGAGGCGCTGCCCTCGCCCAAGGTCGTCTGGGTGATGGTCCCGGCCGGCGACCCGACCGCGCGAGACCGTCGCGCGAGCTGGCCGACCTGCTCGGCGAGGGCGACCTGGTCATCGACGGCGGCAACTCCAAGTTCACCGACGACCAGGCCAACGCCGACCTGCTGGCGAAGAAGGGCATCGGCTACCTCGACTGCGGCGTCTCCGGCGGCGTCTGGGGCCTGGAGAACGGCTACGGGCTGATGGTCGGCGGCTCGCGACGAGAACGTCGAGCTGGCCATGCCGATCTTCGACGCGCTGCGGCCGGAGGGCCCGCGCGAGGAGGGCTTCGTCCACGCCGGCGTCGGTCGGCGCCGGCCACTACGCGAAGATGGTCCACAACGGCATCGAGTACGGCCTGATGCAGGCCTACGCCGAGGGCTACGAGCTGCTCGCGGCCAAGGACATCGTCACCGACGTGCACGGCTGCTTCCAGGCCTGGACCCGCGGCACCGTCGTGCGGTCCTGGCTGCTCGACCTGCTGGTCAAGGCGCTCGGCGAGGACCCCGGCCTGGACGAGATCACCGGCTACGTCGACGACTCCGGCGAGGGCCGCTGGACCGTCGAGGAGGCCATCGACAACTCGGTCCCGATGCCGGTGATCTCGGCCTCGCTGTTCGCCCGGTTCGTCTCCCGCCAGGACGACAGCCCGGCGATGAAGGCCGTCGCCGCGCTGCGCAACCAGTTCGGCGGCCACGCGGTCAAGGCCGCGGAGGCGCACAAGGCCGGCCCGACGTCCGGGTCGCCGGCTCGACCCGAGTAGGCCGGCTCGCGTGTACGTCGCCCACCTGTCGCTGACCGACTTCCGCAGCTACCCCGAGGTCGATCTCGCCGCTCGAGCCGGGCGTCACCGCGCTGGTCGGACCGAACGGCCAGGGCAAGACCAACCTGGTCGAGGCGATCGGCTACGTCGCGACGCTGGGCTCGCACCGCGTCTCCACGGACGCTCCGCTGGTCCGGTTCGGCGCGCGCGCGGGCGATCGTGCGCTGCGCCGTGGTCCAGCACGGGCGCTCGACGCTGGTCGAGCTCGAGATCACCGCCGGCAAGGCCAACCGGGCCCGGCTCAACCGCTCGCCGGTCCCGCGGCCGCGCGAGGTGCTGGGCGTCCTGCGCACCGTGCTGTTCGCGCCCGAGGACCTGGCGCTGGTCAAGGGCGACCCGTCCGAGCGGCGCCGGTTCCTCGACGAGCTGCTCGTCGCCCGTCAGCCCCGGCTGGCCGGCGTGCGCTCGGACTACGAGCGGGTGCTCAAGCAGCGCAACGCCCTGCTGAAGTCGGCCGGGGCGGCGATCAAGCGGGGCGGCGGCGACGTCCGCACGCTCGACGTCTGGGACGCGCACCTGGCCGCCGCCGGGGCCGACCTGCTCGGCGGCCCGGCTCTCGCTCGTGGACGACCTCGCGCCGTACGTCGCCTAGGCGTACACGCAGGTGTCGGACAACCAGGGGCCGGCGGCGATCGCCTACCGCTCGAGCCTGAGCGGACACGAGGACGAGCCGGCGCCGGAGCTCACCGGCCCGAACGGCCGTCCCGACCGCGAGGCGCTGGCCGCCCGGCTGCTGGCGGCGATGGGCCGGCCGCGGCGGGCCGAGCTCGAGCGCGGCATCTCCCTCGTCGGCCCCCATCGCGACGACCTGGTGCTGTCGCTCGGGCCGATGCCGGCCAAGGGCTACGCCAGCCACGGCGAGTCGTGGTCGTTCGCGCTGGCGCTGCGGCTGGCGTCGTACGAGCTGCTGCGCGCGGACCTGGGCGAGGACCCGGTGCTCGTCCTCGACGACGTGTTCGCCGAGCTCGACACCGGTCGCCGGGAGCGGCTGGCCGAGCTGGTCGCGGGCGCCGAGCAGGTGCTGGTCACGGCGGCGGTCCCGGACGACGTGCCCGAGGCGCTGGCCGGCGGGCAGGTCGACGTGCTGGCCGGCGAGGTCCGCCGTGTCCGGCTGACCCGCCCGCGGGTGACGCGGCCGAGGTGGCGGCCCGGATCGCCCTGGCCCGGGCCCGCGCGGCGGCCCGAGCCGCGCGGGCTGAGACCGGGACAGAGCGCGGTCAGCGCACGCGCAGTGCCGCCCGGCGCCGGGCCCGGGTCGCGGGGCAGAGCCGGCTGACCGGGGCCGGGCCGGACGCGCGGGACCCCCAGCTGTTCGGGGACACGGTGGGCCGGATCATCGGCGAGCGCGGCTGGACCACCGACGTCGCGGTCGGCGGGGTGGTCGGGCGCTGGGCCGAGATCGTGGGCGACGAGGTGGCCGCGCACGTCACCCCGGAGACGTTCCAGGACGGCATGCTCGCGGTGCGGGCCGACTCGACCGCCTGGGCCACCCAGGTCCGGCTGCTCGTGCCGGCGCTCCTGCGCCGGCTGGCCGAGGAGCTGGGCGAGGGTGTCGTGGAGCGGGTCACCGTCGCCGGGCCGGGTGGCCCGTCCTGGCGCAAGGGGCAGCGCCGCGTGCCGGGTCGCGGCCCCCGCGACACCTACGGCTGACACCCATGACTGACGGACGGGTGGCAGACGCTCGGGATCGGGCCGAAATGAGCCACTGGACCCCCGTCGCCGGTAGGGGGAGTCATCCCCCGGCATGTTCGAGCGGCTGAAACCGGCTCACGGGCCGCTGATCGCCGGTTGAGATGCGACGCACCGTCCACACCCTGGCTGACCGCACGGAAATACCCTCCGGAGCAGATAGACTGTCGGAGTAGCTCGGCCCCCGATGGCCGGTGTCCGTCCGGAGGGAGTCTCGTGCCGTCTGTGCCCGTACCTGAGAGCGTTCCTGAAGTGCCGGACGACGGATCCGGCTCCACGCCAGCTCGACGAGGTCATCGAGCGCGGTCGACCCCCTCGTCGTACGACGCGAGCCAGATCCAGGTGCTCGAGGGCCTGGAGGCGGTCCGCAAGCGCCCGGGCATGTACATCGGCTCCACCGGCGAGCGCGGCCTGCACCACCTGGTCTACGAGGTGGTCGACAACTCGGTCGACGAGGCGCTGGCCGGCTACGCGACCGCGATCGCAGGTCACGCCTGCTGGCCGACGGCGGCGTCCGGGTCGTCGACGACGGGCGCGGCATCCCGGTCGACATCGTGGCCTCCGAGGGCAAGCCGGCGGTCGAGGTCGTGCTGACCGTGCTGCACGCCGGCGGCAAGTTCGGCGGCGGCGGCTACCAGGTCTCGCGGCGGCCTGCACGGGGTCGGCGTCTCGGTCGTCAACGCGCTGTCCTCCCGGCTCGAGGTCGAGGTGCACCGCGACGGCCGGGTCTACCGGCAGAGCTACACGGTCGGCGTGCCGGACGCGCCGCTGGCCGAGGGCGAGGCCACCGACCGCAGCGGCACGACGATCACCTTCTGGGCCAGCCCGGACGTCTTCGACGCCGTCGACTACGACTTCGAGACCCTGCGCACGCGGTTCCAGCAGATGGCGTTCCTGAACAAGGGGCTCACCATCTCCCTGGTCGACGAGCGCCCGCAGCACGCCGACGTGGACGGGAACCCGCCGTCCGTCACCTACCGGTACGACGGCGGCCTGGTCGACTACGTCAAGCACCTGAACGCCTCGAAGAAGAACGACGCCGTGCACCCGGACGTCATCGACTTCGAGTCCGAGGACACCGAGCGGCCTGATCTCGATCGAGATCGCGATGCAGTGGACCACGGCGTACTCCGAGAGCGTGCACACCTACGCCAACACCATCAACACCCACGAGGGCGGCACCCACGAGGAGGGCTTCCGCGCCGCGCTGACCAAGCTGGTCAACGACTACGCGCGCGGCACGCGGCCTGCTCAAGGAGAAGGACGAGAACCTCACCGGCGACGACATCCGCGAGGGCCTGACCGCGGTCCTGTCGGTCAAGCTGCGCGAGCCGCAGTTCGAGGGCCAGACCAAGACCAAGCTGGGCAACAGCGAGGTCAAGGGCTTCGTGCAGCGGGTGGTGACCGACGAGCTCGGGCACTGGTTCGGCGCCCACCCGAACGAGGCCCGCGACGTGATCCGCAAGTCGATCAACGCCGCAGCGGCCCGGGTGGCCGCACGCAAGGCCCGCGAGGCGACCCGGCGCAAGGGCCTGCTGGAGTCCAGCTCGCCTGCCGGGCAAGCTCTCGGACTGCCAGCTCAACGACCCGGCGCGCTGCGAGATCTTCATCGTCGAGGGCGACTCGGCCGGCGGCTCGGCCAAGGGCGGCCGCGACCCGCTGACCCAGGCGATCCTGCCGATCCGCGGCAAGATCCTCAACGTCGAGAAGGCCCGCATCGACCGGATCCTCGGCAACAACGAGGTCCAGGCGCTCATCTCGGCCTTCGGCACCGGCATCGGCGAGGAGTTCGACATCGCCAAGCTGCGGTACCACAAGATCGTGCTGATGGCCGATGCCGACGTCGACGGCCAGCACATCCGGACCCTGCTGCTGACGCTGCTGTTCCGGTTCATGCGGCCGCTCGTCGAGGGCGGCTACGTCTACCTGGCCCAGCCGCCGCTGTACCGGCTGAAGTGGAGCCAGGGCGAGCACGACTTCGTCTACTCCGACCGCGAGCGCGACGCCCTGATCGCGGCCGGTCAGGCGGCCGGGCGAAAGCTGCCCAAGGACAACGGCGTCCAGCGCTACAAGGGTCTGGGCGAGATGAACGCCAAGGAGCTGTGGGAGACCACGATGGACCCGGACCAGCCGGGTGCTGCTGCAGGTGACCCTCGAGGACGCCGCGGCCGCCGACGAGATCTTCGCGATCCTCATGGGCGAGGACGTCGAGTCGCGCCGCAGCTTCATCCAGCGCAACGCCAAGGACGTCCGCTTCCTCGACATCTGACGTGCGACGTGAGCGCGACTGATGTCGGGGACACCGTCCCAGCCGAGAACCCGTACGACGACAAGGGACTGACGTGAGCGAACAGCCTCCGACCCCGCCGACCGACGAGCCGAGCTACGGCGGCGGTGAGTTCGCCGTCGACGCCGACGGCAACGTGCTGACCGCGGGCGGCCGGGTGGAGCCGGTCGACCTCCAGCTGGAGATGCAGCGGTCCTACCTCGACTACGCGATGTCCGTGATCGTCGGGCGGGCGCTGCCCGAGGTCCGCGACGGCCTGAAGCCGGTCCACCGCCGGGTGCTCTACGCGATGTACGACGGCGGGTACCGGCCCGACCGCGGCTACAACAAGTGCAGCCGCGTGGTCGGCGACGTCATGGGCCAGTACCACCCGCACGGCGACTCGGCGATCTACGACACCTTGGTGCGGATGGCCCAGCCGTGGAGCCTGCGCTACCCGCTGGTCGACGGGCAGGGCAACTTCGGCTCGCCGGGCAACGACCCGGCGGCCGCGATGCGGTACACCGAGTGCCGGATGGCCGCCGCTGGCCATGGAGATGGTCCGGGACATCGACGAGGAAACCGTTGACTTCCAACCGAACTACGACGGCAAGACCCTCGAGCCGCTGATCCTCCCGGCCCGCTTCCCGAACCTGCTCGTCAACGGGTCGTCCGGCATCGCGGTCGGCATGGCGACCAACATCCCGCCGCACAACCTGCGCGAGGTCGCCGCCGGCGTGCAGTGGTACCTGCGACCACCCGGAGGCCTCGAACGAGGAGCTGCTGACCAGCCTCCTGACGTTCATCACCGGCCCGGACTTCCCGACCGGCGCGCTGATCATGGGCCGGCGCGGCATCGAGGACGCCTACCGGACCGGCCGTGGGTCGATCACGATGCGGGCGGTCGTGTCGGTCGAGGAGATCCAGAACCGCACCTGCCTCGTGGTGACCGAGCTGCCCTACCAGGTGAACCCGGACAACCTGGCGCTGAAGATCGCCGAGCTGGTCAAGGACGGGAAGATCGGCGGCATCGCGGACGTCCGTGACGAGAGCTCCGGCCGTACGGGCCAGCGCCTCGTCATCGTGCTCAAGCGCGACGCGGTCGCCAAGGTCGTGCTGAACAACCTCTACAAGCACACCCAGCTGCAGGACAACTTCGGCGCCAACATGCTGGCGCTGGTCGACGGCGTGCCGCGGACCCTGCCGCTGGACGGCTTCGTCCGGTACTGGGTCGAGCACCAGCTCGAGGTCATCCAGCGCCGCACGCGCTACCGCCTGCGCAAGGCCGAGGAAGAGGCGCACATCCTGCGCGGCTACCTCAAGGCCCTCGACGCGCTCGACGAGGTCATCGCTCTCATCCGGGCGTCGGCCACGGTCGAGGTGGCGCGCGACGGCCTGATCGAGCTGCTCGACATCGACGAGATCCAGGCCACCGCGATCCTCAACATGCAGCTGCGCCGGCTGGCGGCCCTGGAGCGGCAGAAGATCATCGACCGGTTCGAGGAGCTGCAGGCGCTGATCGAGGACTACAACGCGATCCTCGCCTCGCCCGAGCGGCAGCGGTCGATCGTCGGCGAGGAGCTGCGCGTCATCGCCGACAAGTACGGCGACGACCGCCGCACCCGGATCGACCCGTTCTTCGGCGACATGTCGATGGAGGACCTCATCCCGCAGGAGGAGGTCGTCGTCACGATCACCCGCGGGGGGTACGCCAAGCGCACGCGCGTCGACCAGTACCGCTCGCAGCGCCGGGGCGGCAAGGGCGTCCGCGGGGCGCAGCTGCGCGGCGAGGACGTGGTCGACCACTTCTTCACCACGACGACCCACGACTGGCTGCTGTTCTTCACCAACCTCGGCCGGGTCTACCGGGCGAAGGCGTACGAGCTGCCCGAGGCCGGCCGGGACGCCAAGGGGCAGCACGTCGCGAACCTGCTGGCCTTCCAGCCGGGCGAGGAGATCGCCGCAGGTGCTCGACATCCACGACTACGAGCAGTCGCCGTACCTCGTGCTGGCGACCCGGCGCGGCCTGGTGAAGAAGACGCGGCTGACCGAGTACGACTCGCCGCGGACCGGCGGCCTGATCGCGATCAACCTGCGGTCGGACGAGGCCGGTGCGGGCGACGAGCTGGTGTCCGCGCGACTGGTCTCGGCCGAGGACGACCTGTTGCTGGTCTCCCGCAAGGGCCAGTCGGTCCGGTTCACCGCGACCGACGAGACCCTGCGGCCGATGGGCCGGGCGACGTCCGGGGTCACCGGCATGAAGTTCCGCGGCGACGACCACCTGCTCGCGATGGACGTGGTCGAGGCCGGTGCCGAGGTCGACGTGTTCGTGGTGTTCGAGAACGGCCTGGCCAAGCGGACGCCGGTCGCGCAGTACCGCCTGCAGGGCCGCGGCGGCCTCGGCATCAAGGTCGCCAAGGTGTCGGAGAAGGGCGGGGACCTGGTCGGCGCCCTGACCGTCACCGAGGGCGACGAGGTCCTGGTGGTGATGGAGAAGGGCAAGATCGTCCGCTCCCGGGTGGACGAGGTCCGGACGACCGGGCGGGACACCTCGGGCGTGAAGTTCGCGACGCCGGACCCCGGTGACGCGATCATCGCGGTGGCCAAGAACCCCGAGCGTGGCCTGGTCGAGGACGACCTGGAGGCCGACGAGACGGTCGAAGCAGGTGAAAGTGGTGTGGAGGGCGCGCCGCAGGACGCTTCCGACGAGGCCACGGACCCCACGGATGGCGTACCGTCGGCGGGAGTTGTGCCCGACGAGTCGCAGACGCCGGAGGTCGAGGGTGAGTAGGCCATCGCACGAGGGGGGACGTCGATGACCCCGGGGAAGCCCGGTTCGCAGCTGGCCCGGGAGGCGGCGGCCAAGCTGGCCGCGAGCGTGCGCTCGCAGGTCCAGCAGGACAAGGAGCCGGACCCGGCTCCGACCGCTGCCCCCGCCGCCGCTGCAGCGCCGTCCGCCTTCGCGCCGCCGATGCTGCCACCGACGACGGCTCCCACTGCTCCCTCCGCACCGCCCGCAGCCGCTGCGCCGCCTGCGGCCAGCGCGCCGAGCGCTCCCACGGGTGCGGTTCCCGGCCGGCCGGCCGTGACCGCCCCGGTCCCGATGGCGGCCGCCGGGCCGGGCCGGTTCCCCGGGCCGACGGCCGGAGCCGCTCCCACCGGCGCGGCTGCCGCGGCTCCTCCCGGGTCCGTCCCCCGCTCTGCGGCTCCGGCTGCCGGCAGCCTCGGCACGGGCGCGGCCACGACGACCAAGGCGCGTCCTGCCGCGGCCGCACCGGCCGCCGGGGTCAACCGGCGGGTGCGGCTGACCGTCTCGCGGGTCGACCCGTGGTCGGTGATGAAGCTGTCGTTCCTGCTCAGCGTCGCGATCGGCATCGCGCTCGTGGTCGTGGTGGCCGTCCTCTGGCTGATCCTCGACGGGATGGGCGTGTTCACCTCGGTGAACCGGACCATCTCCGACGTCGCCGGCTCGAACAGCACGTTCGACCTGATGGACTACATCGCCCTGCCGCGCGTGCTCTCCCTCGCCGTCGTCATCGGGGTCATCGACGTGATCCTGCTGACCGCGCTGTCGACGCTGTCGGCGTTCCTCTACAACCTGTGCTCGAGCCTGGTCGGCGGAGTTCAGCTGACGCTGAGCGACGACTGATCTGGTTTGGGGCGGGCCCGGCCCGGCCGGTAGTCTCGCCTGTGCTCCGGGGCCTATAGCTCAGTCGGTTAGAGCGCTTCCCTGATAAGGAAGAGGTCAGAGGTTCAAGTCCTCTTAGGCCCACCCCGGTCCTCGGTCGTCCCGGACGCGAACGGCCGGCCCACGACCACCTGCTGAGCGAGCTCGGTTCCCAAGGACTCGGCGAGCCCGCTGTCGGCGAGGGCCCCGGCGGCGTCGAGCACGGTCGCGAAGAAGGCGCGGGCTCCCACCGCGAAGATGATGTCGGCCACGTCGCGTCGGGTGAACCCGGCGTCGAGCACCTTCTGGACGTCGTCGGCGGTGATCGCCGGGGCGTCGGTCGCCACCTTGGTCGCGAACCCGACGACCGCCGCGTCCGCCGGACCGAGGCTCGCCCCGGAGGGGTCGTCGGCCAGCGCCTGCGTCGTCGCCTCGTCCCCGACGACGTCGCGCAGGAACGTCGAGTGCGCGGCCAGGCAGTAGGTGCACGCGAGGGCCCGGGAGGCGGCGATCGTCGCCAGCTCGAACAGCCGCCGGTCCATGCCGCCCCGCACCGCGAGGTTCAGGGTGGTCCAGGCGTGGGCGACCTCGGGCCGGGAGCTGAAGACGGGCGCGTAGTTCGGCAGGTACCCCCACGCGCGGCGCTGCCCGGCGTACCAGGTGGCCAGGTCCTCATCGGCCTCAGACTCGGCGACGCCGTCGAGAAACATGCACCCGCTCCCTTCGTCGGACGACCGTCGCCCGGAAATGTAGCGGCGGAACCCTCTGCCGGCGCTGGTAGTTTTGTCGGTGGCCAGGAGGTCATCGGCCGCAGTCCACCGGAGGTTCTCGTGAAGAAGCTGCTGTTCCTCGCCCTCGCCGGCGCCGGAGCGTTCGCGATCTGGCGCAAGATGGAGTCGGACAAGGCCGAGCAGGACCTCTGGGCCCAGGCGACCGACTCGGTCTGAGCTGGCGCCGCCCGGCTTCGCGGCTCGGGCACGTTCGGGGCCGTGGCGCAATTGGTAGCGCACCTGCTTTGCAAGCAGGGGGTTAGGGGTTCGAGTCCCCTCGGCTCCACGCCCTCATCGGGCTGATGTCGTCAGCTCGTGTCAGTGCCGGTGCGCCAGGCGGCGCAGCGGCGGCTCGGTCGGCGGCGGCGTACGGCGCTCGGGCAGCTCGGCCAACAGCTCGGTGGTGATCTCGGCGATCCTGGCCGACGGCCTTGTCGACGGCGGCCTGGGTGACCGGCGAGATCGAGGACAGGCCCCCCACCTTGCGGACGTACTGCAGTGAGGCGGCCGTGATCTCGGTCGGCGTCGCCGGCGGCTCCAGACCGCGCAGCGCGGTGATGTTTCGGCACATGGACCGACCCTACGACGTGCACGCCGCCGCCATCCGGCCCGCCGACGGGCAGCCGAGCAGGCGGATCAGCCGTCGCTGGAGCCCGCCCGGACGGAGCCGAGCTGCTGTCGCGAGGACTCCGGTCGGACTCGGCCGACTTGGCCGTCTTGCGGGCCCGGGCCGCCGGCTTGCTCGCGCCCTCGCCCGTCGCCTCCGCACCCTCCGTCGGCTCGACGGCGGGTGCGGTCTCGGCGCCCTCGGTCGCCTCGGAGGCCGCGGCCGTGTCGAGAGCCTCGGCCGCCGACCCGTCGGCCGCCGCAGCGGCGCTCGCGGACGACGCGGTCGGGTCGGACGGCGCCCAGCTCGACGTCATGCCACCCGAGGGCACCGCCCAGGGGTCGTCCTGGGGGCGGCGCTTCAGCACGGCGAACGCCGCGGCCACCCCGGCGGCCAGGCTGCCGAGGATGAGCAGCCTGCGGCCACGGCGCTTCTTCGGCTTGGCCACGGCGTCACCCTTGAGCACGGCCACCGCGTCCGAGCCGCGCGATGCCGCCTCGTCGCGGGCGGCCGCGGCCTGGGAGGTGGCCGCGTTGATGGCGTCGACCAGCTTCGGCAGCACCTCGTCGACCAGCTTGTCGCGGGCGGCGTCGATCTTGGGCGAGACCGTGTCCACGGCCTGCTCGAGCTTGGGCGCGGCGGCGTCCAGCCCCTTCTGCGCCTTGGGAGCGGCCCAGTCGCGAGCTGCTGCCACGCGGGGGCTCGCCCAGTCGCGGGTGGTGGCGGCGGCGCTGATCGCCGCCGGCACGACGACCTCACGAGCGTGGGAGGCGGCCGGACCGACCTTGTCCTTGAGGTCCACGATCTGGTCCTTCACGGTGGACGTCATGTCGCTGGCCTGCGCGGCAGCCTTCTGCTTGCGGGACTTCCTGAACATGTGGCCCTCCCGATCGTCGGCTCACTTCGAGACCGTCGAAGCGCTTGCGCCCCATCCTGCCGCAGCACGGTCCGCGCGCCCACCCGAGGTGGCCGCGTGCGAGGATTGCGACCATGAAGGCAACCCTGAAGACCAACCACGGCGACATCCACGTGAACCTGTTCCCCGACCACGCTCCCAAGACCGTCCGGAACTTCGTCGGCCTCGCCGACGGCACCAGGAAGACCGCCGAGCGGGCGCAACGACGGTTCTACGACGGCCTGACCTTCCACCGGGTGATCCCGGCTTCATGATCCAGGGCGGCGACCCCGAGGGCACCGGCACCGGCGGCCCGGGCTACACCTTCGACGACGAGATCCACCCCGAGCTCACCTTCACCAAGCCCTACCTGCTGGCGATGGCCAACGCGGGCACCCGTGGCGGCAAGGGGACCAACGGCTCGCAGTTCTTCATCACCGTCGCCCCGACGACCTGGCTGCAGGGCAAGCACACGATCTTCGGCGAGGTGGCCGACCAGGCCAGCCGCGACGTCGTGGACGAGATCGCGGCCACCGCGACCGGCGCCAACGACCGGCCGGTCGAGCCGGTCGTCATGGAACAGGTCGTCGTCGAGTCCGAGTGACGCCGCCGGGCGAGTGATCGCCCGGAACGTTCGGACCGCGGATCCAGTTGCGAAGGACATGACCGAGAACCCGGCGGAGGCGCAGCGTACGGCCGCCGAGCCGGTCTGCCCGCGCCACCCCGACCGCGTGGCGTACGTCCGCTGCCAGCGGTGCGAGCGGCCGGTCTGCCCGGAGTGTCAGCGGCCCGCGGCCGTGGGCATCCAGTGCGTGGACTGCGTGCGCGAGCAGTCCCGGAGCGTGCGGACGGCGCGCACCGTGTTCGGCGGACCGGTCACGGACGGCCGCCCGCTGGCGACGTACACGCTGATCGCGCTGTGCGTCGTCGTGTGGATCGGTCAGCAGGTCAGCCCCGAGGTCACCGACAAGCTGCAGTTCGCGCCGTACGCCGCGAGCCACCGGCCGTGGACCTTCCTCACCGCGGCGTTCCTGCACTCCCCCACGAACTTCCTGCACATCGCCTCGAACATGTACGCCCTGTGGATCTGCGGCCAGTACCTCGAGCCGCTGCTGGGGCGGGTGCGGTTCGTCGGGCTGTACCTCGTGTCGGCGCTCGGCGGCTCGGTCGGGTACCTGCTGCTGGCCAGCCCGCAGATCCTGGTCAACCACCAGACGGCCTGGTGGACGCCCACCGTCGGTGCCTCGGGCGCGGTGTTCGGGCTGTTCGCCGCCCTCGTCATCCTCAACCGCAAGCTCGGCCGCAGCTCGGCCGGCGTGTTCGTGGTGATCGCCCTCAACGCGGTCATCGGGTTCCTGCCCGGAGCCGGCATCGCCTGGCAGGCCCATCTGGGCGGTCTGGTGACCGGGCGCCCTGGTCGCCACCGCCCTGGTCTTCGCCCCCCGCGAGCGCCGGGCCCAGGTCCAGTGGCTGGGCCTGGTCGGAGTCCTGGCCCTGCTGCTCGTGGTGACGGCGGTGAAGCTGCAGAGCGTGCCGCCGGAGGTGTCCCAGCAGGCGGTCCGAGCTGATGCCGGCAGGGCTTCTGAGCACCGGAATGACATCGCTGTAACTCGTCCCCAGGCGTGGACAAACCTGTGGACAACCGTCGGGCGGAGGGTGTGGTGGCTGGCGGTCAGCGCCAGCGGGTGGCCATCACGAACCCGGTCAGCACGATCGCGAAGCCGATGACCAGGTTCCAGTACTGGTGCGAGTCGAGCGGGATCGGGTAGTTCGAGCCCGAGACGTAGAAGGTGACGATCCAGGCCAGGCCGATGACGAACGCGGCGACCATGATCCACACGTACAGGCGTCCGCTCGGCTGGTTGCCTCGGGAAGCCCTCGGCGGAGGGGTGTATGTCGCCTTCTTGCGGCCTTTGGACTCGGGCACGTCGTTTAGCGTAGTGCCAGCGGTGTGCCGATCCGGGCAGAACCGGGGCTGAGCAGAAGTCGGGGTGGGCGGTGAAGGTGCGGGGGTGGGGCCTGCTCGTGCCGCTCGCCTTCGCGCTCGCCGGGATCCTGTTCGCCACCAGCGCCGAGGTGTCGCACGGCACCGACCTGCGCTCGGCCGGCGACACGAGCCTGCCCGACCTGATCCGCGGCGAGCAGCGCCAGGTCGACCTGGCCGCCGCCCGGGTGGACGCGCTCCGGCGCTCGGTGGCGGCCCTGTCCGACCCCGTCGCCGCCGGCACCACCAAGATCCAGCAGATCGACCGGGCCGCCGCGCGGCTGACCGCGAACGCCGGCACCGAGGCCGTCCGCGGGCCCGGCCTGAACGTGACGCTGGACGACGCCCACCTGTCCAGCGTGCCGCCCGGGTTCACCGCCGACGACCTGCTCGTCCACCAGCAGGACGTCCAGGCCGTGGTGAACGCGCTCTGGGCCGGCGGCGCCGAGGCGATGATGCTGCAGGACCAGCGGGTGATCTCCACCAGCGCCGTCCGCTGCGTCGGCAACACCCTGATCCTGCAGGGCCGGGTCTACTCGCCGCCGTACACGATCACGGCCATCGGCGAGCACGGCCCGGCATGCGAGCGGCCCTGGACCGCTCCCCGGAGGTCGAGATCTACCAGCAGTACGTCGACGCGGTCGGTCTCGGGTACTCCCTGACCACGCACCCCTCGATCGACGCTCCCGGCGTACGCCGGCAGCGTGCAGCTGAGCCACGCCGTGGCGGCCGGCTCGTGAACGCCGTCCGGGCCGGCGCCCGCGGCGTCGGCGAGCTCCTCATCACCGCCGGGCTGGTCCTGCTGCTCTTCGTGGCCTGGCAGCTGTACTGGACCGACTACACGACCGAGCAAGGCCCAGGCGGCCACGACGAACACCCTCCAGCAGCAGTGGGGCAGCGACCCGCAGAAGGCACCGGGCGCGCTGGTCGACGGCAAGGTCGCGAGCGGTGCCGCTCGGCAAGGCGTTCGCGCTGATCCGGATCCCGCGGTTCGGCAAGAAGTACGTCAAGCCGATCTACCAGGGCACCGAGCTGTCGATCCTCGACAAGGGCGTCGGCCACTACGTCGGCACGCCAGATGCCCGGGCAGATCGGCAACTTCGCGGTCGCCGGGCACCGGGTGACCTACGGCAAGCCGTTCAACGAGATCGCGACCATCCGTCCGGGCGACGCGATCGTCGTCGAGACCGCGACCACCTGGTACGTCTACCGGGCGGTCCGGCACGTGATCGTGACCCCGGACCACATCGAGGTCGTCGACCCCGTGCCGCAGCACCCGGGGCAGACCCCGACCCAGGCCTGGATGACCATGACGGCCTGCAACCCCGAGTTCTCGGCCCGTCAGCGGTACGTCGAGTTCTCCCGGCTCGTGCAGGTGCTGCCCAAGTCCGCAGGCAAGATCCCGTCGGCCCTGGCCGGCATCGCGATCGGGAAGGGCTGATCGGCTGATGTACGGCTTCATCTGGCGGCACCTGCCGGGCCCGCACCGTGGTGCGGGTGCTGCTCGCCCTCGTGCTCGTGCTGGCGGTCGTCGCCGTACTGTTCGTGTGGGTGTTCCCGGCGTTGGCGCCGATCATGCCCTTCAACAACGGGACGGTGAACCAGTGAGCGGCAGCGCGCGGGTGCTCGTCGTCGACAACTACGACAGCTTCGTCTACACGATCGCCGACTACCTCGTGCAGCTCGGCGCCACCTGCGACGTCCGGCGCAACGACCAGGTGACGACCGCCGAGGCCGCGGCGTACGACGGGGTGCTGCTCTCGCCCGGGCCGGGTACGCCGCAGGACGCGGGCGTCTGCATGGAGATGGTCGAGGCGTGCGCCGACCGGTCCCAGCCGCTGCTCGGGGTCTGCCTCGGCCACCAGGCGCTCGGGCGCGGCGTACGGCGGCGTGGTCTCGCGGGCGCCGGAGCTGCTGCACGGCAAGACCAGCCAGGTCTTGCACGAGGGCGTCGGTGTCCTGGCCGGGCTGCCCTCGCCGTTCACCGCCACGCGGTACCACTCGCTGGCCGTCGAGGCCGGCACGGTCCCCGGCGAGCTCGAGGTCACCGCCCACACCGCCTCGCGGCATCGTCATGGGCCTGCGGCACCGGACCCTGCCGCTGGAGGGCGTGCAGTTCCACCCGGAGTCCGTGCTCACCGAGGGCGGCCACCGACTCCTGGCCAACTGGCTCGCCGAGTGCGGCGACCCGGCCGCGGTCGAGCGGTCCGCCGGCCTGGCCCCCCTCCTGCGCACCTGACCCGCACCCGAAGTCCGGCCGTCCCTCTTGGCCGTTCCTCTTGGCCGTCCATTCCGGGTTTGGCCGTCAGAACCGGAGTCTCACCCCGGAAACGGGCGCCCGAACTCCGGGTTCGACGGCCAAACCCGGGTTCGACGGCCACGACAGACGGGGGGTCAGGGGGTCGGGGGTGGCGAGGTCGTCGGGCCGGTCGTGGCCGGGGTGGTCGGCGGGGTGGTGGGCGTGCCGTTCGAGACGGTGATGGTCACGGTCTGGCCGCGCTTGAGGACGTCGCCGGCGTGGTCCTGCGCCGTCACCTGCCCGGCCGGCTGGTCGCTCGGGGCGAACACCTGCTTGACCTTGAACCCGGCCGTCGTCAGCTTCTGGGCCGCGGTGACGTTGTCCGAGCCGACGACGTTCGGCACGGTCGCCGACCCGCTGGCCAGGTGCAGCGCCACCGCGCTGCCCTTGTCGACGGTCTTGCCGGCCGGCGGGTCGGTGTCCAGCACGTCGCCGGAGGCCTGGGCCGCGGACGGCACGGTGTCGGCGGTGCTCACCGTCAGCCCGACCTTCTGCAGCGCCGCCGTGGCGTCGGACTGGCTCATCCCGGAGACGTCCGGCACCTGAACGGAGTTCGGACCGCTCGACACGGTGATCGTCACCGCCGAGTTCGGGCTCACCGCGGCTCCGGCCGCCGGGTCCTGCGCGCTCACGGTGCCCTTCGCGACCGTGTCGTCCGGCTGGCTGTCCACGGTCGCCTTGAGCCCGACCTGGGCCAGCTTGGCCGTCGCGTCGGCCTGGGACAGACCGGTCACCGGCGGTACGTGCGTCTGGGGGGTGCTGCTGCCGCCGAACAGCTTCGGTCCGAACACCAGCAGCAGCACGATCGCGGCGATCGCGGCCAGGCCGAGCAGCACGTAGACCGGTGCGCGGTTCGGACCGCGCTCCTCCGCGGGCGGCTCGTCGCCGGGAGGCAGCCCGAGGGCCGCCGCGCCGGCCGGGTCGTAGGGGTCGGCGGCCAGCGGCATGGCCTGGGTCGCCTCGGCGGGCAGCGCGTACGTCTCGGTCGCCAGGGCGCCGGCTGCCGCCGCCGCCTCAGCGGTCAGCCCGGGCACCGGACCGGCGGGCACGCCGAGCGCACCCGCGGCCTCGGGGCTGATCGGCCGCCCGGCCAGCAGCGCCTCGCAGTCGGCCCGCATCGCGGCGGCGCTCTGGTAGCGGCCCTCCCGGTCCTTGGCCAGGGCGTGCAGCACGATGGCGTCGACCTCGGCCGGGATCCCGGGGCCGAGAGCGCTGGGCGGCAACGGGTTCTCCCCGACGTGCTGGTAGGCCACCGAGACCGGGGAGTCCCCGACGAACGGCGGTCGCCCGGTGAGCAGCTCGAACAGCAGGCAGCCGGTGGAGTAGATGTCCGAGCGCGCGTCGACCTGCTGGCCCTTGGCCTGCTCCGGCGACAGGTACTGCGCCGTGCCGATGACGGCCTGGGTCTGGGTCATCGTCGCCGAGGTGTCCGCGACCGCGCGGGCGATCCCGAAGTCCATGACCTTGACCGCGCCGGCCGGGGTCAGCATGACGTTGGCCGGCTTGATGTCGCGGTGCACGATGCCCATCCGGTGGCTGTACTCCAGCGCGGCCAGCACCCCTGACGTGATCCGCAGCGCCTCGTGCCAGTCCAGGGCCCCGGACTGGCTGAGCAGGTCGCGGACGGTCCGGCCCTCGACGTACTCCATGACGATGTACGGCGCCTGGACGGTCGCGCCGCCGGCCTCCGTCGACCAGGTCCTCGCCGCTGTCGTAGACGGCGACGATCGCGGGGTGGTTCAGGGATGCGGCGGCCTGGGCCTCGCGGCGGAAACGCTTGTGGAACTGCGGGTCCCGGGCGAGGTCGGCGCGCAGCATCTTGATCGCGACGCTGCGACCGAGACGCGTGTCGCGGCCGATGTGCACCTCGGCCATGCCGCCGCGGCCGAGCAGCTGGCCCACCTCGTAGCGTCCGCCGAGCAGGCGGGGGGTGTCGCTCACGTCGTGCCTTCCTTTTCCTGGGCCGGGACAGCGCTCATCTGCCGAGCACCGCCTCGATGACCGCCTTGGCGATCGGTGCGGCGACCGTGCCGCCGTACGCCTCGTTGCCGACCTTGCCGCCGTCCTCGACGACCACGGCGACGGCGACCTGGGGGTTGTCAACCGGCGCGAACGCCGTGAACCACGCGTGCGGCGGCTTGCCGTTGCCCTGCTGCGCGGTGCCGGTCTTGCCGGCGACGGTCACGCCGGAGATCTGTGCCTTGGTGCCGGTGCCGCCGGTCACGACCGCCTCCATCATCCGGGTGAGCTGGGCCGCGACTCCGGGCGACACGGCAGCGCCGAGGGACGTCGGCTGGGTGGTGCTGATCACCGACAGGTCGGGGGCGCGCACCGACTTCACGAGGTACGGCTGCATGACCTCGCCGTGGTTGGCGATCGCGGCCGCCACCATCGCCACCTGCAGCGGCGAGACCCGGACGTCGTACTGGCCGATCGCCGACTGGGCGGTCTCCGGCGGGTTCAGCTGCGCGGGAACGGTGCTCGGCGTCACGGGCATCGGGACGCTCAGCGAACGACCGAAGCCGAACTTGGCCGCCTGCTGCTGCAGCGCACTGGCGCCGAGCTTCAGCCCGAGATCGGCGAAGGCGGTGTTGCACGAGATCGCCAGCGCGTGCGTCAGCGACGATCTGGCCGCCGGGACCGCACGCCTCGGAGAAGTCGTTGTGCAGCTTGGTCCTCGTCTGGGGCAGGTCGAGCACCGCCGGGCCGGGGATCTGGCTGTTCTCGGTGTACTGCCCCGTGGACAGCGCCGCGGCGGCGGTCACCAGCTTGAACACCGAGCCCGGCGGGTAGAGCCGGCCGGCGATGGCCCGGTTGTCCAGCGGCCGGTCCGGGTCGGTCGTCAGCTGCTTCCAGGCGGCCGCGCTCTTCGTCAGGTCGTGCGTCGCCAGGCGTGTTCGGGTCGTACGTCGGGTGGCTGACCATGGCCAGGATGGCGCCGGTCGTGGGGTTCGAGCGCGACGACCGCGCCGCGCTGGTTGCCGAGGGCGGAGTCGGCCGCCGTCTGGGCGGCCGCGTTGATGGTCAGCTCCACCGAGGCGCCGGCCGGCGGCTTGCCGCTCACCAGATCGACCAGCCGGCTGGTAGAACAGCGCGTCGGAGGAGCCGGACAGCAGCGAGTCCTCGCTGCCCTCGATGCCGCCGCCCGCGCCGTAGATGAACGAGTAGTAGCCCGTGACGTGCGAGTACAGCGGGCCCTGCGCGTAGGTGCGCTGGTAGAGGTACTCGTCGTTGCTCTTGACCGAGTTCGCGACCGGCGGTCGACCCGACGAGGATCGGCGCCGCGGTCGCGGCTGTAGGTGGCCAGCAGGGTCCGGCGGTTGCCCGGCTTGTCCTGCAGCGTCTTGGCGTCGACGAACTGCACCCACGTCAGCGACGCGAGCAGCAGGCCGAACAGCAGGCACGACCACCAGGGTGAGGCGGCGGACCGGCGCGTTCATCGCAGCGCTCACCGCCTCGGTCGGCTCGTCCGCGGCGGGCAGCGGCATGGCCTCGGGGGCGGGCCGCCGGGCCTGGTCGCTGATCCGCAGCAGCAGCGCGATGATCGACCAGTTGGCCAGCAGCGAGGACCCGCCGTGGGACAGGAACGGCGTCGTCAGCCCGGTCAGCGGGATCAGCCGGGTGACGCCGCCGACGACCACGAAGCACTGCAGGGCGACGGAGAACGCCAGTCCGGCCGCGAGCAGCTTGCCGAAGCCGTCGCGCACGCCGATCGAGGTGCGCAGGCCGCGCTCGACGATCAGCGCCGTAGAGCAGCAGCAGGGCGAACAGGCCGACGAGGCCGAGCTCCTCGCCGAACGCCGGCACGATGAAGTCGCTCTCCGCGAACGGGATCATCTGCGGGTGGCCCTGGCCCAGGCCGGTCGCCGAACATGCCGCCGGCCGCCATGCCGTACAGCCCCTGGACGACCTGGTAGCTGCCGCCGAACGGCTTGTTCAGCACCGCCGGGTCGAACGCGTGCAGCCAGATCGTCGACGCGCTCCTGCACGTGCCCGAACATCAGGTACGCCGACGTAGGCGCCGGCGCAGAACAGGATCAGGCCGATCGCGATCCAGCTGCGCCGCTCGGTGGCGACGTAGAGCATCGCGACGAACAGGCCGAAGAACAGCAGCGACGAGCCCAGGTCGTGCTCGAAGACCAGCACGCCGAGGCGAGGCCAGCCAGGCGACGACGATCGGGCCGAGGTCGCGAGCCGCGGGGCAGCGCCGATGCCGAGGAACCGGCGGCCGACGAGGGACAGCACGTCGCGGTGGGTCACGAGGTAGCCGGCGAAGAACACGGTCAGCGCGATCTTGGCGATCTCACCGGGCTGGAAGCTCAGCGGCCCGACGACGATCCAGATCCGCGAGCCGTTGATCGTGCGGCCCAGGCCGGGGACCAGCGGCAGCAGCAGCAGGCCGAGACCGGCGACCATCGCGGTGTAGGTGAACCGCCGCAGCACCCGGTGGTCCCGGACCAGCCAGATCACCGCGACCGCGCCGAGGACCCCGATCGCGCTCCAGATCAGCTGGCGCAGGGCGTAGGCGTTGCGCGCCGCTGCGGGTCAGCGGGTGGGCGAGGTCCAGCCGGTGGATCATCACCAGCCCGAGACCGTTGAGCAAGGTGGCGGCCGGCAGCAGCACCGGGTCGGCGTACTTCGCCTTCAGCCGCAGGACGACGTGCAGGCCCCCGGACAGCACCAGCAGGCCGGCGCCGTAGTAGACGAGGTCCGGCGGCACCTCGTTCTGCATCGCCATGCCGACCGCGGCGTAGGCGAGCAGCACGATGGCGATCGCCATCAGCAGCAGGAGCAGCTCGACACCGCGGCGCGAGCGCGGGGCGACCGGGATGACCGTGGACATCAGCCGGCCCCGCACCCGGTGTCAGCGGTGCTGCCGGTGTCCGGCGTCGGGCTCGTCGTGGGGCTGCTCGTGGGGCTCGTCGTCGGCCGTGCTGGAGCGGGGTGGTCGCGGGCGTGCCGGTGGCCGTCGCGGTGGCGCTGGCCGTCGGCGTCGCGGTGGGCGTCGCCGTCGGCGTGACGCGCACAGACCGCGGCCTGGTCGCGCAGGTTGCTGACCACCTGCGCGCGCCTTGCCGCAGCGTGGAGGCGGTGATGCGCTGCTGGACCTGGTCGCGCCAGTACGACGGGAGATCGTCGACGGTGAGGTCCTGGCGCTCGTACACGCTGGACAGGTGCACCGGGCCGACGTCCTGGGGCAGGCCCTTGTAGATCGCGATCGTGCCGGCGTCGGCTCCGACGAAGTACTGCCGCTGGCTCCAGGCGTACGCCGCCGTACCCGCCGCCGCCGACGAGCGCGAGAACGAGGACGAGCAGCAGGAACAGCATCCCCTTGTGCCGCCGGGGCCGTCGGCTCGTCCTCGGTCGCCGTCGCCGTCGTCGCCGTCGGGTCGGCACGCCGTGCGCCGCCCGGGTGAGGGCGGCGGCCTTGCCCGGCCGGGGTGGCGGTGTCCGCGGCGGTGCGCGTCACCTCGTGGGCGGCCGCGGCGCCGACGACCTCGGGCGCCGTCGGCGGTCCGCTCGTCCACGTCGAGGTCGACGACGTCGGCCACCACGCAGGTCACGTTGTCGGACGACGCCGCCCTTCAGCGCCAGGTCGATGCAGCCGTCTCGGCCCGGGTCGCGACGTCGGCTGCCGTCGCCCAGCACCTCGGCCAGCGTCTCCTCGGTCACGACGCCGGTGAGGCCGTCGGAGCAGAGCAGGTAGGTGTCGCCGGGCCGGGCCTCGCGCACGGACAGGTCCGGGGTGTCCTCGCGCTCGCCGGTCAGCACCCGGGTGATCAGGTTGCGCTGCGGGTGGCTGCGCGCCTCCTCCTCGGTCATCCGGCCGTCGTCGACCAGGGACTGGACGAACGTGTGGTCGTGGGTGATCTGGGAGAGCTGCCCGTCGCGCAGGAGGTAGCCGCGGGAGTCGCCGATGTGGGCGAGGGCCAGCTTGCCGCTCGCTGTTGAGCAGCGCGGTGACGGTCGTGCCCATGCCGTGCAGGCCGGGCTCGTCGGCCACGCGGTCGCGCAGGTCCTGGTTGGCGTCGGCCAGTGCGGCGGTCAGCCGCTCCAGCGCGTCACCGCCACCGGCCGAGTCCTCGTCCAGGGCCACCAGCCGGGCGATCGCGGTGGAGCTGGCCACGTCGCCCGCGGCGTGGCCGCCCATCCCGTCGGCGACGACGAGCAGGTGCGGGCCGGCGTACGCCGGAGTCCTGGTTGTTCGTGTACCGGCCGAGGCCGATGTCGGAGCGGGCGGCGAAGCGCAGCGCGATGTTCATCGGCCGCTACCTCCGCAGCTCGATGACGGTCTGGCCGACGCGCAGCGTCGAGCCGGCGGCCAGCGGCGTCGGAGCGGAGATGCGCTCGCGGCCGACGAAGGTGCCGTTGGTCGAGCCCAGGTCCTCGACGTACCACCGGCCGTCCTGTCGGGGTAGATCGCGGGCGTGCCGGCCCGAGGCGTAGTCGTCGTCGAGCACGAGGGTCGCCTCGGGGTTGCGGCCGATCAGGATCGGAGGACCCGGACAGGTTGACCACCGTGCCGGCGAGCGACCCGTCGGTGACCACGAGGGAGTGCGGGCTGTTGCGGCCGAAGCCCGGGCCGGCCGGCTCCGCCGGGAACCCGCCGCCGGCCGGGGCCGGGGCGGCCCGCGGGCTGGGCGCCGGAGCGCGCCGCGGGTCCGTCGGCCGGACCGGGCCCGGACCTGCGTGCCGTAGATGTCGGTGCGGATGACGGCGACCACCGAGATCACGAACAGCCACAGGGCCACCAGCAGCCCGAGACGGACGACGGTCAGGGTGAGCTCGCTCATGGAGGCGGGTTCAGCGCTCCCCGCTCCGGAAGGTGAGCCGGGTCCGCCCCAGCGTGATCGAGCTGCCCTCGCGGAGCTCGGCGCCGGTGACCCGGTCGCCGTCGACGAACGTGCCGTTCGTCGAGCCCAGGTCACGGATGTGGGCGACCAGGTGCGGGCCGTCGGTGGTCACCCGGACCTCGGCGTGCCGCCGCGAGACGCCGGGGTCGTCGAGCACGACGTCGGCGTCGTCACCACGGCCCACGATGGTCACCGCACCCGAGCAGCGGGTACGCGTGGCCGTCGACGTCGAGCCAGGGGCGGCGGCCCGCGGTCACCGGCGGCGAGTGCGGCTGGGCGTGCTCGATGGGGAACCGGGCCGCGGGCGAGGGCGGCGCGGCGACCGGGAACGGCGCGGCTAACGGTGGCGCCGCGGCGGGCGGGGCCATCGGCGGGAAGGCCGCCGGCGCCGCGGAGCGGGCCGGTGCGGCCTGCGGGGCCGGGCTGTGGGGGGCCGCCTGCGCGGAGCCCGCGTGCGGCGCCGCGCCGCCGCGGATCGAGGCGCTGCGCACCTGGAAGACCCCGGTGTCCAGGCTCTCGTTCTCCTCGAAGGCGACGCGGACCGGTCCGGCGAAGACGTAGCGCTGGGCCTGCGCGTGCTCGGTCACGTTCGCGACCAGCTCCTCGCTCAGCACCTCGGCGTACTCGGTCAGCCGGGCGTAGTCCGTGGAGCCCAGCTCGACCGTGAACGCATTGGGGACGAGGGTGCGACCACGGCCGACGACGGCCGCCCGGTCGTCCATCGCCCGGCGCAGCGAGCTGGCGATCTCGACCGGCTGCACGTCACTCTTGAACGCGCGTGCGAAGGCACCGTTGACGGCGCTCTCGATCCCGCGTTCGAAGCGGTCCAGGACGCCCATCCGGCACCTCCTCTCTCGGGTCCGGTGCGACCAGGTGGCCGGCCGGCCGGTCGTGCGGGGCACGCTGACGGCACCGCCGGTCTGGCGGCGGTCCCGGTCAGCCTAACGGCCGTGCGGGGCGCCGCCGTTCCCGTGCTAGCCTCATCGCCGACTTCCACACCGGATGAGCACGGCGCCCTGACACTGCCTGCAGGGGGCCCCGGCCGCGGGTCGTCGAGCGCGAGTGGCGGAATAGGCAGACGCGCACGGTTCAGGTCCGTGTGCCCGAAAGGGCGTGGGGGTTCAACTCCCCCCTCGCGCACAGACACCGCTCGAACGACGCGATCCCCGCCGACACGGGCTGTCGGCGGGGATCTCGTCGTTGCGGACGGCTGGGGCTAGCTGGAGGCCAGCACCAGCGTCACCATGATCGCCTTGGCGCTCGCCGCGTTGCTCGTCGCGGTGTAGCCACCGACCGTGCCCACGGTGAGCGGGCCCCCGAGGTCGCTGAGCACCGAGGAGACGTGCGCGCCGCCGGTGCCGAACGCCGTCTGCCGGTTGACCTGCCCGGCCTGGGTCGTCCACGCCGAGGTGTCGCTCGAGACGTCGGCCCAGTACGACACCAGCCAGGCGCCGGACAGCGAGGTGCTGAGGGTCGGCGTCGTGTGCGTGGCGGTGCTGGCCGTCTCGGCCGACGTCGCATCGGCCGCGAACGGCGTCGTGGCGTTGGTGCCGGAGTAGGCGGCCAGCGTCAGGGTCACCTTCGCGACGTCGGCCTGCGTGACGCTCACCGTGCTGCCGGCCGAGGACGCCGTCGCCACCTGCTGCCAGATCTGGGTCTGCATCTGGGTCGTGGTCCTCGAGTCGAGCAGCGTCCAGCCGGCCGGCGCCGTCAGCACGGTCGTGGGGCTGGCCGACGTCGCGATCAGCACCATGCCGTTACCGGTGGCGACGCCGCTCGGCACGGTGACCGAGACCTTCTTGGCGTTGGCGACCCCGGAGGCCGACCCGACGAACGCGACGTTCGACGCCGTGTTCTTGACGCTGAGCTGCTGGGTCGAGGTGTTGGTGGCGTTCTGGTTGTCGGTCACCGTCAGCGCGACGCTGTAGATGCCGGGTCCGCCGAACGTGTGGCTCGGGTTCACGCCCGTCGCCGTGCCGCCGTCACCGAACGTCCAGGAGTACGACGCGATCGTCCCGTCGGAGTCCTTCGAGCCCGAGCCGTCGAACGTGCAGCTCAGGGCCGAGCACGAGGACGTGAACGAGGCCGTCGGCGGCTGGTTCGGCGCCGTGACCCCCTCGGGAGCCAGGACCAGCGTCGCCATCGTGGCCTTGGCGCTCGCCGAGTTGGCGGTCGCGGTGTACCCACCCACGGTGCCGACGGTGGCCGGGCTGCCCGGGTCCGCCAGCAGCGTGGACACGTGGGCCGTGGACGAGCCGAACGCCGTGGCGCGGGCGGTCTGCCCGGCCGGAGGCGTCCAGGCCGAGGTGCTGGCCGACACGTCGGACACGTAGGAGAGCACCCACGCCCCGGACAGCGAGGTCGACAGCGTCGGGGTCGTGTGGCCGGTCCGGCTCACGGTCTCGCTGGCGATGGCGTCCTGCTGGACCGGCTCGGTCGTGTTCGTCCCGGAGTACGCCGCGAGGACCAGGGTCGTCTTGGCCGCAGTCCCGAGGGTCACCGTGACGGTGCTGCCGGCCGAGCCCGCGGTCGCTACCTGCTGCCACAGCTGCGTCTGGATCCCGCTCGCGGTGGTCGAGTCGATGGTCGTCCACCCGGCCGGAGCAGTGATCGGCGTGGTGGCGTTGGCCGACGTCGCGGCCAGCACCAGGGCGTCGTCCGCCGTCACGGCGGCCGGCACGGTCACCGAGATCGTCTTGAGGTTGGCGGTCGCCGTCGTGGAGCCGACGAACCCGATGTTGGCCGCCGTCGCGCCGACCGTCACCTGCTGGGTCGAGGTGTCGGTGGCGTTCTGGTCGTCGATCACCGTCAGGCTCACGCTGTACGAGCCGGCCGAGTCGAAGGTGTGGGTCGGGGTCACGTCCTGCGAGGTCGTGCCGTCACCGAAGTTCCACTGGTAGGCGTCGACGGTGCCGTCGGAGTCGCTGGAGCCCGACCCGTCGAACGTGCAGGCGAGCGCCGTGCACGAGCTCGTGAACGTGGCCACCGGGGGCTGGTTCGTGGAGGTCGGGCTGACCGTGTGGGACACGCTGGCACTCTCACCGCTGTTGTCCGTGACGGTGAGCGTGACCGTGTAGTTGCCGCCCGCGCCGTAGACGTGCTCGGGCTGCGCGCTGGCCGCGCTCGTGCCGTCCCCGAAGTCCCACGTGTACGACTGGATCGTGCCGTCGGGGTCGGTCGAGCCGGTGGCGTCGAAGGTGCACGTCGCCCCCTGCGAGCAGTCCGACGTGAACGACGCCGTCGGCGGCTGGTTCGGCGCACCGGGAACGGGCGTCAGGAAGATCGCCCGGCCCAGCCACGAGGGGCCACCGTTGCTCGGCCCGGACACCACGGCCGGCGTGCCCGAGACCACGCCACCGGAGAAGGCGACCTTGACCAGGTTGCCCGTCGTGCGGTCACCGACGTACAGGTCGTTGCCGTTGAGCAGCATGGCCGTGGCGTTGGCGAAGTTGACCGAGGTGTTGTTCGTGGCGTTGAACCGGAGCGCTCCGACGACGTTCGTCGACGGGGTGAACGCGCGCCAGTACAGCTGGTTGGTGCCGGTGAGCGTGTAGTAGATCCGGTTCTGCGCGCTGTCGAAGAACATCGACGTCATGCTCTGCACGTCGGTGTGGAACGCGGTCAGCGCGGAGATCTGGTCCATGCCGTTGACCGAGACGGGAGCACCGAACGTCGTGCCGTCGAACGGCCGCGCGTAGAGGTTGCCGTCGTTCCAGCCGTAGTAGACGGTGCCGCCGATGTAGAAGGCGCCGCGGGCCTGGCTCCAGTTGATGCCGGTGTTCGGCACCGTGGTCGTCGCGCCGGTGTTGGTGCCGTCGAACGTCCGCGTGGTCAGGTCGTTCGGCGAGCCGGTCAGCACCGTGTCGTCGTTGATCAGCTCGATGCCGTCGATCAGCGGGTTCTCGACGGAGTGCGTGAAGTTGATGTTGACGGTGCCGTCGCTGGTGATGGTGAACGCCTTCATCTCGCCGATGTTCGTACCGCCCGCGTCCTGGACGATGTCGAAGTTGGACAGCTTGTTCACGCCGTCGATCGACACGTTGAACTTGCGCTGGCCGACATTCGCCGTGCAGGTGCAGCGGTTCGCGAAGTACAGCCGGACGTCGACGTGCGTGCCGACAGGAACCGGGAAGTTCCACTGCATCGACGGGTTGTCGTTCGGCGACCAGCGCTCGGAGTCGAACAGCGCCGTCGGCGTGCCGGCCGGGACGGTGCTGTTCAGCGTCGCGCTCGGTGCGTAGGTCGCGACGTTGCTGCCCGTGGTGCGCAGCGGGTTGGTCGTGCCGCTGTCCGCACTCCAGTCCGGACCGCTGTCCAGCGACGGCAGGGTCGGGCCGGCGGCGTTCACCCGGTAGAGCACGTTGCTGTTGGTGCCGGCGGTGTTCCCGCCGAGGTAGACCTGCCCGGGCAGCGGCGCGGTGGCCGTCGACGGCACGGGGGTGCCGGTGTTGAGCGGCAGGAACGCGATCCGCGGGCGCAGGGCGCCGTTCAGCCGGTCGGTGTCCGAGCCGACCCAGAGGCCGGCCGACGTGGCGAGCATGTCGAAGACGCCCACGCCGCGGGTGCGGCCCGGGTCCCACCCGAGCGGCAGGCCGTTCTTCGGGTCGAGCGCCGCGATGCCCTCGCGGGCCACGGCGCCGGCGCCGGCACGGTCACCGGCGAACGCGTTGTTCTCCCAGCGGAAGTGACCGCCGACGTAGACCGCCACGCCCGTGATGGCCACGGCGTACGTCGTGTCGCCGCCGGTGTAGTCGGTCCAGGTCGGGGTCAGGCCGGTGCCGTGCGCGGTCATCTCCCAGCGGGACGTCTCGTCACACGGGCTGGTGCTGCCGCCGTACGCGCCGGTCGTGGACACGACGGCGTACTGGCCGTCCGGGGAGATGTCGAGGTCGCGCATGTAGCTCTGGAACGCCGTCGAGCAGTTGGCGTCGTAGAAGTTGGTCGCCCAGTCGGAGACGACGGCGGAGGTGCCGGACAGGTCGAGCATCGCCGCCTGGTGGTGCGTCACCCCGCCGACCGACGTGAAGTTGCCGATGGCCAGCAGCCGGCTGCCGTCCGGGGTGATGTCGAACTTCTGGATGGCCGTGGTGCCGCCGTGCTGCACTCCGGCGAACTGGACCTGGTCGAAGGTGTCGTACTTGCCGGTGGTGGCGTTGACGGTGGCCAGGGCGGGCTGGCTGAAGGTCGCGAACTTGGTGAAGTTGCCGCCGACCCACAGGTGCGAGCCGGAGAGCTTGAGGTCCAGCACGTTGCCGTTGATCGCGACCGTCTTGAAGCTGCTGACCGTGGCGCCGTTGGCCATGCTCAGCCGGGTCAGGCTCTTCGTGGCGACGCCGTTGACCGTGGTGAACTCCCCGCCGACGTACACCGACTGGCCGTCGGGGCTTGCGACGAGCGCATCGACCGGGCCGTCCAGGGTTGGGTTGAACGTGCTGAGGATCGTGCCGTCGGTGGCGCTGAACGCCACGATGTAGTCGTGCGTCTGGGCGGTCGTCGAACCGGCCGGCGTGACCGAGGTGAAGGTGCCGCCGAGGACGATCGTGTTGCCGATCTGGATGACCGACCGCACCGCGCCGTCGTTGACGGCCGGTGTCCAGCTGACCGGCTTGGTGCTGACCAGCTGGTTCTGCGCGGTCTGCACCGCCTGCGCGGACGAGACAGCGGTCAGCATGGTCGCGATCACGGCGATCACGGCTACACAGGCGTAGAGCACACGACGCATCGGAGGTTCCTTCGGAGAGGGGGCCCTTGCAGTGTGAACAAGGAGTGACCCTCGGCGCCGACGCTTCACGAGATTGGCGTCCACCATCACGCAGCGTGAGATGCGTGGCATTAGGGTTCGAAGCGGTAGCCGACCCCCGGTTCGGTGATCAGGTGGCGCGGCCGGGTGGGGTCCGCCTCGAGCTTGTGGCGCAGCTGCGACATGTACACCCGCAGGTAGTTCGTCTCCGTGCGGTACGCCGGCCCCCAGACCTCCTGCAGCAGCTGGCGGCGCCGCACCAGCTGACCCGGATGGCGGATCAGCACCTCCAGCAGGTGCCACTCGGTCGGCGTGAGCCGGACCTCGCCACTCTCGGTGGTCACCCGGTGGGCCCGCAGGTCGACGGTGAACGACGACGCCTCGACGACCCCGTCGCCGGGATCCTCGGTGACCGAGCGGCGCAGCGCGGCCCGGATCCGGGCCTGCAGCTCCTCCATCCCGAACGGCTTGGTGACGTAGTCGTCCGCGCCGGCGTCCAGCGCCGCCACCTTCTCGGCCTGCTCGTGCCGGGCCGACAGCACGAGGATCGGGGCGGCCAGCCACTCCCGCAGGCCGCGGACCACCTCCACGCCGTCCATGTCCGGCAGGCCCAGGTCGAGGATCACCAGGTCCGGTGGGCGGGTCGTGGCCGCCCGCAGGCCCCCGCCGCCGGTCGCCGCGACGTCGACCTCGTAGCCGTGCGCCCGCAGGTTGATGGCCAGCGCCCGGGTCAGGCCGGCGGCGTCGTCGACGACCAGGACGCGGCTCATGCCGGCACCGCCGGGCGGTCGGCCCGGGGAAGGGTCACGGTCATCGTCAGGCCACCTCCTGGAGTGCGCGAGGGGACCACGCTGCCGCCCATGGCCTCGGTGAAGCCGCGCGCGATGGCCAGGCCGAGCCCGACGCTGCTCGCCGGGCCCTGGTCGCCCACGCGCTGGAAGGGCCGGAAGATCCGGTCCCAGTCCTGCTCCGGGACGCCCGGACCGTGGTCCACGACGGCGACCCGCACGACGCGGTCGTCCACCCGGCCGAGCACCTCGACCGGGCGGCCGGACGGGCTGTGGCGATGCGCGTTGTCGACCAGGTTGGCCACGACCCGCTCGAGCAGGCCGGCGTCGGCGTACGCCATCGGCAGGTCGTCCGCGACGTCGTGGGTCACCGCGGCGAAGCGCCGGTCGAGCAAGGCCCGGCTGACCACCTCGTCCAGGCCCGTCGGCTGCAGGTCGACGCTCAGCGCCCCGGCCTGCAGGCGGCTGAGGTCCAGCAGGTTGGCCACCAGGTCGGACAGCGAGTCGCTGGAGCGCTCGATGCCGGCCAGCAGCTCGGCCTCGTCCTCCGGCGCCAGGCGGACGTCCGTCTGCCGCAGCGTGGTGACCGCGGCCTTGATCTCGGCCAGCGGCGTCCGCAGGTCATGACCGACGGCGGCCAGCAGGGCCGACCGCAGCCGGTCCACCTCGTCCAGCTGCTGGGCGGTCGAGCGCCGGCGGGCGGCGACGTCGACGAGCGCGCTGACCGTGACGGAGACGAGCAGGAACACCACGAGCTCGATCACGCTGTTGCGGTCGTCGACCGCGAGCGTCCGGTACGGCGGGGTCAGGAAGAAGTTGGCCAGCACGAACGACGCCAGGGCGGCTACCACCCCTGCCACCAGGCCGCCGACGACCGACACGACGACGGTGGCCACGACGTACAGCAGCAGCACGCTGCCGAGCGCCAGGTCGCCCCGCACGGCGACGAGCACGGCGGTCAGCGCGGGCAGCAGCACGACGGCCAGGAGCAGCCCCGACCAGCGCCGGGTCGCGGGCAGGCCGCGAGCACCATGGCGGGCTCCGGACCCGCGGGCCGGTGGCGGGTTGGCCATCCGGCAACTCTCACACAGGGCCGCGTCGGCTGGTTGGATGCGCTGGTCGGACGCGAAGGGTGGGCCGCCATGCGCAGGGTTCGTCGCAGCTGTCTGCTCGTTCTCCTCCTCGCGCTGGCCGCTGGGCCGCTGGTGCCCGCGGCCGCCGCAGCGGGCGCGCCCACCCCGGCGGGGGCGGGTCGGCTCCGCGTCGGCACGCTGAGGCTCACCCGCTGTGACGTGCTGCCGCACGCCTGGTGCGGCTCCCTGCGCCGGGCCTGGGACCCCGCCGGCGACGTGCCCGGCTCGCTGTCGGTGGGGTTCGCCTTCCTGCCCGCCGCGGACGCCTCCCGGCCGGCGTCCGGGACGCTCGTCCCGCACGAGGGCGGACCGGGATACTCCACCACCGGTACGGCGGTGGACTACGCCGCGATGTACGGACCGCTGCTGCAGCACGACAACCTTCTGCTCGTCGACCAGCGCGGCACCGGGCTCACCGCACCGATCCGCTGCCCGTCGCTCCAGCACCTGGTCGGCGCCTATGCCCCTGCCGCGGCGGCCTGCGCCGGGCGACTGGGTCCCCGGGCCGACCTCTACGGCACGGCGCTGAGCGCCGACGACCTCTCCGCGGTGGTCACCGCCCTGCAGCTCGGGCGGGTGGACCTCTACGGCGACTCGTACGGCACGTTCTTCGCCCAGGTGTTCCTCGGCCGCCATCCCGCGCAGCTGCGCAGCGTCGTCCTCGACTCGGCGTACCCGACGTACGGCGAGGACGCGTGGTACCCGACCCAGGGACCGGCGCTGGAGGCGGCGTACCGGGAGGTCTGCGACCGGTCACCGGACTGCCGCCGGCTGGGCGGCTCGACGTCGGACCGGCTGGTCCGGCTGGTCGACGTCGTGACGCGGAAACCGTTGCGGGTCAGGCAGGCCGGGGCCGACGGGCGGATGCACGAGGTCACGGTCGACCCGGCCGGGCTCACCTACCTCGCGTACGCCGCGACGTTCACCCAGGCGATCTACCGCGAGCTCGACCCCGCCGTCCGGGCCGCTCTCGCCGGCGATCCGGCGCCGATCGCCCGGCTCGTCGGCGAGCAGGACTTCTACGGTGGCGACGGGCCGGCGGCGGCGTACAGCGAGGGCTTGGACGCGGCCGTCTCCTGCCAGGACTACCCCCAGCTGTACGACATGGCCCAGCCGCCCGCGGTGCGCGAGCGGCAGTACGCCGCTGCGGTCCGGGCCGAGCAGCGCACCGACCCGGCCGTGTACGCGCCGTTCACCGTGGAGCAGTACCTCGCCTCCGGCTGGGGCGAGCAGGACTGGTGCCTGCAGTGGCCGACGGCGAGCCCGGCCCACCGCGCCACCCCTCCGAAGCCGGTCGGGGGCCACTACGCGGCCGTGCCGACCATCGTGCTGTCCGGCGAGCTGGACACGATCACGACGCCCGCCGAGGGCGCGATGGTCGCGGCCCAGATCCCGGGAGCGCGGCAGGTCGTGGTCGCGAACAGCACGCACGTGACCGCGCTCGACGACACGGACGGCTGCGGCCGGGCGATCGTGCGGGCCTTCGTGCTGGCGCCGACGGCGGCCATCCCGGCCAGGGACCTGGCCTGTGCTGCCGAGGTGCCGCCGGTGCGGGTCGCGCCGTCCTACCCCCGGTCGTTCCTCGCGACCGGTCCGGGAGACGTCGCGGCGCGGGCGGCGCGCACGGCGGCCCTGACGGTCGCGGACCTGACCGACCGCTGGCAGGAGAGCGTCTCCGGCTCCGGCTTCGGGCTGCGCGGCGGCACCTGGACGTCGAGCGGCGACCGCACGGTCACCCTGCGGCTCGCCGGCGTACGGCTGACCGCCGACCTGGCGGTCAGCGGGGTCGTGGTCTGGGCTCGGTACAGCCACCGGGTCCGCGTGGACCTGCGGCTGGTGCCGGTCAGCGGTGCTGCCGGCGGCGCAGCGGGCCGGCTGGCCGGCACCTGGGACACCCGGGCGGCCGGTGCGCACGTCCGGCTCGCCGGCACGCAGGGCGGCCACCCGGTCCGGTACGGCTTCCTGGCCCCGTGAGGCCGCCGAGCATCAGACCAGGGCGCGGACCCCCCGCTTGTTGAGCTGGTCGGCGACGATCAGCCGCTGGATCTCGCTCGCGCCTTCCCAGATCCGCTCGACCCGGACCTCGCGGCTCAGCCGCTCCGCGACGTTCTCGCGCATGTACCCGCGGCCGCCGAAGATCTGCACCGCCCGGTCGGCCACCCGGCCGGCCATCTCGGAGGCGTAGAGCTTGGCCATCGAGCACTGGGCGTGGGCCACCTTGCGGTCGATCCCGTCGTCGATCGCCCGGGCCGCGGCGTAGACCATGGACCGGGCCGCGAACAGCTCGGTCAGGCTGTCGGCGAGCATGCCCTGGACCAGCTGGCGCTCGATCAGCGGCTCGCCGCGCACGATCCGGCGCTGCGCGAACGCGGTGGCCTCCTCGACCAGGCGCTCGGCCGCACCGAGGCAGCGCGAGGCCACCATCAGCCGCTCGAACCGGAACCACTCGTAGGCGAACGTCATGCCGTCGCCCTCGGCGCCGACCCGGTTGGCCGCCGGCACCCGCACCCCCTCGAACGCGACGATCGGGTGCTCGTGGGACAGCGAGTGCGTGTACGCCGGGGAGCGCACCACCCGCACGCCCGGCGAGGGCAGGTCGACGATGAACATCGCGTGCTGGCCGGCGTGCTCGCCCTCGACGAGCCGGGCCTGGACGAACGCGTAGGCCGCTCCGTTGTACGACGTGACGTGCCACTTCACCCCGTCGATGAGGTAGTCCTCGCCGTCCCGGCGGGCCGTCGTGACGATCGCGTCGACGTCGGAGCCGGCGTCCTCCTCGGTGATCGCGTAGCACTCGTGGATCTCGCCCCGCGCCGCCGGCTTCACGTAGCGCTCGATCTGCTCGGGCGTCGCGACGGCCGGGAGCCAGGCGGGCGGCGTGCCCATGACCCAGGCCAGGCCGTTCGTCGCCCGGCCGCACTGCTCCTGCACGAGCACCTGCTGGAGCGTCGTACAGCCGTGGCCGCCGACCTCGACCGGCATGTTCGTCGCGAACAGGCCGCGCTCGACCGCGCGCCGGGTGTGCTCCTCCTCCATGCCCTCCGGCAGGTGGCCGCCGGCCAGCTCGGCCTGCTCCTCCAGCGGGATCAGCTCGTCGACGAACGCGCGGGCGCGAGCCTGGAGCTCGAGGTCCTGCTCGGACAGGCCGTACATAGGGGGCTCCACGTCGGTCGGGCGGTCAGGGACGGGCTGGCTGGCAACTGTTGACTGACCGTTCAGTCTATGCCAGCGTCGGCATCGTGAACAGTGCAGGACGGGCCGATGCGGTCGTCGTGGGCGGTGGCACGGTGGGCGCATGGGCCGCCTGGTTCCTGCGCCGGTCCGGGCTCGCGTCGGTGGTCCTGCTGGAGGCGGGCACGCTCGGCCAGGGCGCCAGCTCGCGAGCGGCCGGGATGGTGCGCGCACAGGGCGGCACGCCGACCGCCGTCCGGCTCGGGCTGTTCAGCCGGGACTTCTACGCCGGCCAGGCGGCCGAGCTCGGCATCGACTCCGGCTTCGTCGCGCAGGGCTACCACATGCCGTGCTTCACCGAGGGCGAGGTGGCGCAGGCGCACGAGCGGATCGCCATGCAGCAGCAGTGCGGGCTGGACGTCTCGTGGCTGACCGCGGAGGAGTTCGACGCCGCCAACCCGAACGTCACGCCGGGCCGCACGCTGGGGGCGTCGTACGCCGCGGGTGACGGGTACATCGACCCGCCGCGCAACGTGCTCGCCTACACCACCGCGCTGTTCACCAGCGGCGTCGAGGTCCGCGAGCGGACGGCGATGACCGGCCTGGTCGTCGAGCGGGGCCGGGTGACGGGCGTGCGCACGGCCCAGGGCGTCATCGCGACCGACCGGGTCGTGATCACCGGGGGCCCGCAGCTGCAGGCGATCGGCGAGCGCCTCGGCGCTCGCATCCCGTCGGCCGGCGTGCGGCACCAGGTCGTGGTGACCGAGCCGCATCCGGACGTCGCGCCGGACCGGCTGCCGATGGTGTTCGACGTCGTGGCGGGCGTCTACTGGCGGCCGTGCGAGGGCGGTGTCATGTGGGGGATGAGCAACCCGCAGGAGCCGCCCGGCCCCGCCGTCGACGTCGACTGGACCTACTACGAGACGGTGCGCAAGCGGGTGGTCGACCTCGTCCCGGCGATCGGGCGCCTGGGGCTGCGCCGGGCCTGGGCCGCCACGATCGACTTCACCCCCGACCACCTGCCGATCCTCGGGCCGCTGCTGGTCGGTCCCGGACCGGCTGAGGGCCAGGACCGCATCGACGGCACGACCGTCGCCGCGGCGGGCGGTCACGGGATGATGTGGGGCCCGGGTGTCGCGCGCGCCGCCGCCGACCTGGCCCTGCACGGCACGACCGACCTGGTGGACGCGACCGAGCTGGGCCTGGACCGGTTCGACGAGTCCGGCCGGTCCCGGCTCGCGGCCGACCCCATCGCGCTGCCCTTCCCCGAGCTGACCTGACCCGCGCCCGCCGACCTCGCCCACGCTGCCCCGCTGCCGCCGGCCCGCGGGTCAGGAGCCGGGAACCGGCCGCGGTACGACGAGCGCGTCGACGGCGAGCAGGCCGTCCGGCCCGACCAGCACGGGGTTGACGTCGACCGCGTCCAGGACGTCGCCCAGCTCGACGGCGAGGGCGGACAGGGCGGTCACGGCGGACAGCAGCGCCTCGACGTCGGCCGGAGGGCGACCGCGGTAGCCGTCGAGCAGCCGGCGGACCTTCAGCCGGTCCACCGCCCGCCGGGCGACCGGCCGGGAGACCGGGGGCAGCGCCACCACGCGGTCGCCGAGCAGCTCGACGAGCACCCCGCCGGCCGCGACGAGCACCAACGGGCCGAGCAGCGGGTCGCGGACCAGCCCGAGCGCCAGCTCCACGCCCTCGGCGGCCATCGCCGAGACGACGACGCGGGGGCCGAGCCGGTCGGCCAGGTCGGCGTACGCGGCGGCCACCTGGTCGTCCCCGGACAGCCCGAGCCGCACGCCTCCGGCGTCGGACTTGTGGGCCAGGCCCGGCTCGTCGGTCTTCATCGCCACCGGGCCCCCGATCGCCCGGGCCGCGGCCACTGCCTCGTCGGCCGTGGTCGCGGCGATCGTGTCGACGACGGGCAGCCCGTAGTCGGTCAGCAGGGCGAACGACGTCACGGCGTCGAGCGGTCCCTGGGTCAGGCGCGCGCGCCAGGCCGCCTGCCGCTCCGGCCGTACGGGCGCCGGCTCCGGCGCCGGCTCCGCGACGTCCGGGCGCCCCGGGCCGTACGACGTCAGGTGGGACAGCGCGCGCAGGCCGCTGCGCGCTCCCTCGAGGACGGGCACCCCGTGGGCGCGCAGCCGCGCCGCCTGACGCAGGTCGATCGCGGAGTGCATCGTGGACAGCAGGGCAAGGGGCACGTCGGTCGAGTCCCAGACGTCCTGCAGCGCCAGTGGGTACGACGCGTCGCCGTCGAACTCGGGGACCAGGTCGACGGCCAGCGCCACCGCACCGACCCCGGGATCGTCGGCCATCGCGCGCAGCGAGGCGGCGAACAGCCCTCGGGTGTCGGCGCCGGTGCCCCAGACGTCCAGCGGGTTGTGCGGGACCAGGCCGGGATCGAGCAGCTCGCCGAGGGCGGCGACCGTCTGCGCGGCGAGCGGGGTGAACCGCACGCCCTCCTCGTCGGCCAGGTCGACGACCATGGCCCGCTCCGCGCCGCTGTCGTGCACCGTGGCGATGCCCCGCGCCCCCGGACGCGGTCGCCGTCCCGGCCGCGAACAGCTCCAGGGTGTCGGCCATCTCGTCCAGGTCCCGCACGCGCAGCACGCCGTACGCGTCGAACAGCGCCTCCCAGGCGCCGTCGCCCCCGGCCAGCGCACCGGAGTGGGCGGCCACCATCGCGGCACCCGGGCCGGAGGTGCCGACCGTGAGGGCGACCACCGGGACGTCGAGCTCGGCCGCCCGGGCCAAGCCGGCCCGCAGGCGCTCCGGCGTCCGCATGGTCTCCAGGAGCAGTGCCACGACCCGGGTCTGCGGCTGCTCCAGCGCGTAGGACAGGTAGTCGGCGGCGGTCGTCACCAGCTCCTGCCCGGAGGAGACGGCGAGCGAGAAGCCGAGCCGGCGGTGGCTGCGCAGCAGGGCCGAGAAGGCCGACCCGGAGTGGGAGACCAGCGCGACCGGGCCGACGGGCAGGGTCTCGGCCTCGACGTACCCGATGGCCCGCACTCCCCGGGCGACGTTGACGAAGCCCATGCAGCCACCGCCGCACAGCGCCATCCCGGCGCCCCTTGCTCGCTCGGCCACCACCGCGCGCAGCGGCCGGCCGTCCGCCGCGGCGCCGACGACGCTGCCGAACACGACGGCCGAGCGGTCCCCCCGGCCGGCCGCGAGGGCCAGCTGCTCCTCCAGCGTCGCGTCGGGTACGCCGAGCAGGACCAGGTCGACCGGCCGGTCGAGGTCGGCCAGCGAGGCGGCGCAGGCCAGGCCCTCCACCTCGGCGTACCGGGGGTTCACCGGGTGGATCTCGAGGGGGGTGTCGCTGCGGGCGACCTCGGTGACCATCCGGTGGCCGAAGCTGCCCGGCCGGGCGCTCGCCCCGACGATGGCGACCGAGCGGGGGGCCAGCATCGCGTCCAGCGCCGACCGGGTGGGTGGCGCCATCGGGGGTCTCCAAAACTCGCGTCGCGCGGTACAGTCTGACTGACTGTTCAGTCTATGGAGACGGCCGGGCCACGGACAAGCAGCATCTCGGAGGGTTCGATGGCGAAGACACGTGGCAGCGACGCCGCGACCGAGGTCGTGAGCGGTCCGGACGTCCGGCGCGAGCAGATGCTACGCGCGGCGGTGGAGATCATCTGCGAGCGCGGGTTCTCGGACACCCGCATCTCCGACGTCGCCCGGCGGGCCGACGCGAGCCCGGCTCTGGTCATCTACTACTTCGGCACCAAGGACGGCCTGCTCACCGAGGCCATGCGGTGGTCCGAGGACGAGTTCTACAGCCACACCGAGGCCCTGCTGGCTCGGCTGACCACGGTGCCGGAGCGGCTGCAGACGCTGGCCCGGGTGACCTGCGTGCGCCAGGCCGAGGCCGACGCCGACGTCCCCGACTCCTGGGGGCTGTGGTTCGACCTCTGGGCGCAGGCCTTCCGGCACGCCGAGGTGGCCAAGGACCGGGTCGCGATGGACCAGCGGTGGCGCGGCGTCATCGCCGGCATCCTGCGGGCGGGGCAGGGCGCCGGTGAGATCGGCGAGGTCGACGTCGAGGACTTCGCGGTCACCTGGGGCGCGCTGCTCGACGGCCTGTCGATCCAGGTCGCCCTCGAGGACCCGGCCGTGTCGTCCGAGCGGGCGGTCCAGATCGCCATGCGGCTGGCCACCGAACGCCTCGGCCTCCCTGCGACCTAGCCCCGAGCCGGCGCCGAGCACGCGGAGGAGGGCCGGCGTCAGGGGAGGGCGGCGACATCCTCGGCGTCGGCGGGCAGCGCGGGCCGGGTGTCGGCCGGCAGCAGCCGGCAGGCCTCGGGATGGACGTGGGCCTGCACCGCGGCACCGGGCTGGTACCAGACCGACGCCGGGCCGATCGCGTTCGGTACGGCCGCCAGGAGCGTCTGCCCGTCGGAGAGCCGGACGACCACATGGGTCGTGGGCCCGAGGTAGATGACGTGGTCGACCAGCCCGGGGAAGCTGCTGGTGCCGGCCGGGCCGTCCCCGTCCGACGAGCCGAGCAGGACCCGCTCGGGCCGGATGACGACCTTGGCCGGTCCCGGGGTGCTGTCGCCCATCGCCCGGAACGCGAACGGCCCGAGCTGGCAGGTCACGGCCGGGCCGTCCGGGCCCCGGACCTCGACGTCCACCACGTTGGCCGAGCCCAGGAACCCGGCGACGTACGCGCTGGCCGGCTCGGAGTACACCGCTTCGGGGGTGCCGATCTGCTCGACCAGCCCGTCGGCCATGACCGCGAGGCGGTCCGACATGGTCAGCGCCTCCTCCTGGTCGTGGGTGACGTAGACGAAGGTGATGCCGACCGACTGCTGCACGGACTTCAGCTCCAGCTGCAGCTCCTTGCGCAGCTTGGCGTCCAGCGCGCCCAGCGGCTCGTCGAGCAGCAGCACGGCCGGGTTCAGCACGAGCGCCCGGGCGAGCGCGACCCGCTGCTGCTGGCCACCGGAGAGCTGGCTCGGGCGCCGGGCCGCGAACTGGCTCATCCGAACCATCTCGAGCGCCTTGCCGACCCGCTCCTTGGTCTCGGCCTTGCCGAGCTTGCGGTAGCGCAGGCCGAACTCGACGTTGTGCCAGACGTCCAGGAAGGGGAACAGCGCGTAGGTCTGGAACACGGTGTTGACCGGACGCTTGTGCGGCGACAACGGTGCCAGGTCCTTGCCGTCCAGCAGGATCTGGCCGGTGTCCGGCCGCTCGAAGCCGGCCAGCATCCGCAGCGTCGTGGTCTTGCCGCAGCCGGAGGGCCCGAGCAGGGAGAAGAACTCGCCGCCCGCGATCTCCAGGTCGATGCCGTGGACCGCCGGCACCCCGTCGTACGCCTTGGTCAGGCCGACCAGCGAGATGGCGCCCCCACTCATCTCAGGCACCCGGTCAGCCGAGGACCGCGTCGGCGAAGCGCGCGAAGTTGGCGACGAACCGGTCGACGTCGGCCGAGGTGTGCTGCACCGAGATCAGCCATTGCTCGACCTTCCCCCAGGGCGGCAGGAAGACGCCGCCGTTGTGCTGGAACAGCCAGTGCAGCTGCCCCAGCCGCTCGTCGATGCCCAGGAAGCCACGGTAGTCGTGCACCTGGCCGGCGGTGAAGGTCACGCAACCCTTCGCGCCGAGCGCGACGACGCCCCACGGCGCCCGGTGCTGCTCGATCACGGCCGTGACGCCGTCGACCATGCGGCGCCGGAGCGCGTCGACGTGCGCGTACGCCGCGGGGGTCAGCACCTCGGTCAGCGTGGCCTTGGTCGCGGCCATCGCCATCGGGTTGCCGTTGAACGTGCCGCACCTGCTCGTACCGGCCGTCGGCGATCGCGGCCATGACCTCGTCCGTGCCGCCGATGGCGGCCGAGGCGATCCCGCCGCCGAGGGCCTTGGCCAGGCAGAGGATGTCCGGCGTCACGCCGTACAGCGCGGTGACGCCGCCCGGGCCGGCCGTGAACCCGGTCTTGACCTCGTCGAAGGCGAGCAGCGCGTCGTGCTGCGTGCAGGAGCTCCTTCAGCCCGGCCAGGTACCCGTCGCGGGGCAGGATGATGCCGGCGTTCATCATCACCGGCTCGAGGATCATCCCGGCGACCCGCCCCGGGTTGGCCTCGAGCACCCGGCGGACCATGTCGAGGTCGTTGAAGGCGACGACCAGCGTCAGGTCGCGGATCGCGGCCGGGATGCCGGTGTTCCCGGCGACCGGCGTCGGCGCGTCGGCCGGCCCGATGTCCTCGGGCTCGGGCAGCACCGAGACCTCGACCGAGTCGTGATGGCCGTGGTAGCAGCCCTCGACCTTGATGATCAGGTCGCGGCCGGTGATCGCCCGCATCAGGTGGACGGCGTCCATCGTGGCCTCGGTGCCCGAGTTCGCGTAGCGCCACTGCGGCAGGCCGAAGCGCCCGGTGAGGTTCTCGGCGACGTCGATCGCGTCCACCGTCGGCTGCGCGAAGTGGGTGCCCAGCGCAGCCCGGTCCCGGATCGCGGCGACGACCGCCGGGTGGGCATGGCCGGCGAGCGAGACGCCGTACCCGCCGTGCAGGTCGACGTACTCCGTGCCGTCGACGTCGTAGATCTTCGATCCGGAGCCGTGGCTGAGCCAGACGGCGTGCGGGGAGGCGATCTGCCAGTTCGAGGTCGCACCGCCGGCGAGGTGGCGCGAGGCCCGCTCGATGAGCGCCCGGCTGCGGGGCTGGCGAGCGCGGAAGGCCGCCTCCTGCGCCGTGATGAGCTCGTCGAGCCGGTCGCCGGGAGCGGTCTCTTCGATGGACGTGGACGGAGCGGTCAGGCTCATTGCCGGTTCCTCAAATCGAGGTGGATGGGGGATTGCCTGAACGTTCAGTCTATGCAAACCTCGACGTACCCGGCAAGGAGGGCAGATGGCAGACCAGATCCCCGGTGCTGACCGTTCGACCGACCGCTCGGCGGCCGGCTGGTTCCCGCGCAGCCCCCGCTCCATGGCCCTCGCCCGGCGGTTCTCGCGGCGCAGCCTGCTGCAGAACGCCGCCCTCACCGCGGTCGCGACGCCGAGCCTGGCGGCGTTCCTGGCCAGCTGCTCGAAGGCGGGCGGCGCCCTGCCCGGAGCCGCGGCTCCGACCACGCTGAGGATCGCCTCGCCGCAGACGCCGGTGACCTGGCCGATCAGCGCCGACAACGCCGCGGTGGCCGACGGCACCGCGCCGGAGCAGAACGCCACGCTGCGCCTGTACAACTACGCGGACTACATCGACCCGAACGCGATCAAGTCGTTCGAGAAGAAGTACGCGCAAGTACAACGTCAAGGTCACGGTCTCGACGTTCAACGACACCGACGAGGCGCTCACCAAGATCCGCGCCGGCGACGTGCCGTTCGACATCTACTTCCCGAGCTACGACCAGATCAGCAAGATGGTCACGGCCAAGCTGATCCGGCCGCTCACCCACTCGCTCATCCCGAACATCGTCAACGTCTGGCCGACCTTCCAGAACCCTTGGTACGACGGCGGCTGGCGCTACACGGTCCCCTACACCGTCTACACGACCGGGATCGGGTGGCGGACCGACAAGGTGCCCGACGACATCCCGTCCCTGCCCAACCCGTACGAGGTGTTCTGGACCGCGAAGTACAAGGGCAAGATCGCCGTCATCGACGACTGGCACACCGCGATGGCGCTGGCCCTGCTGCGCCAGGGGATCACCAACATCAACACCACGGACCCCAAGCAGATCGCGTCGATCCGCACCGAGCTCACCGAGATGTACAACACGACCAGGCCCAAGGTCACCATCACGATGTACAACGACCTGCCGGCCGGGCAGCTCGGCATCTGCCAGATGTGGTCCGGCGACGTCGTCAACGCGCTGTCCTACCTGCCGAAGGGCACCAGCCCGGACGTGCTGCGCTACTGGTTCCCCGAGGACGGGCACGGCATGGTCGACAACGACCTCATGGTCTGCCTGTCCGGGGGGAAGAACCCGGTGCTGGCCCAGATGTTCATGGACCACATGCTCGACACCAAGACCGCGCAGGGGAACTTCTCCTACATCGGCTACCAGCCACCGCAGCGCACGATCGTGCCGTCGGAGCTGGTCTCCAGCGGCTTCCTGCCCTCGAACCTGGCCTCGGCGACGGTGCTGGAGAGCTACTTCGCGGTCGGGTACCGGCTGCTCGAGCTGCCGCCGGCCACCGACCTCGCGTGGCACCAGATCTGGCAGCAGTTCAAAGCCGGTGCTTGACCGTCGCCGGCGGGGGCCAGGGGGCCGGCGGGGCTCCCGGTCGCCCTCGGGTCGCGCCCGCAACACCCTGTGGCCGCTCCTGGCGCTGCCCGGCTCGCTGTGGCTGGTGCTGTTCTTCCTGGTCCCGATGTACGTCGTCCTGGCCATCGTCTTCGGCCGGGTCGACCCGATCTTCCGTACGCCCCTGCCGGTGTGGAACCCGTTGCAGTGGAACCCGGCTCAGTTCACCTACGTCTTCTCGCACATCGTCGGCACCGACGGCATCTTCGGTCCGGCCCTGCTGCGCACGCTCGTGTTCGTTCTCGTCGCGAGCGGCCTCTGCCTGCTGATCGCCTACCCGGTGGCGTATTTCACCGCGCGGTTCTCCGGCCGGCACAAGGGCCTGATCCTGACCCTGCTCATCGCGCCGTTCTGGATCAGCTACATGATGCGCATGCTGGCCTGGGTCAACCTGCTGCAGAACGACGGGCTGGTCAACCGCGCGCTCAGTCTCGGCGGCCTGTTCAACGTCCAGGTGGACTGGCTCTCCGGCCGGGCCAGCACGGTCGTGCTGGGCCTGGTCTACGGCTACGTGCCGTACATGATCCTGCCGCTGTTCGCCGGCCTGGACCGGATCCAGCCCAGCGTCCTGGAGGCCGCCCGTGACCTCGGCGCCGGCCGGCTGTCGACGTTCTGGCGGGTCACCTGGCGGCTGAGCCTCCCGGCCGTCGTCGCCAGCCTGCTGCTGTCCTGCCTGCCGATGCTGGGCGACTACTTCACCAACGACCTGCTGTCGGCCTCGCCGCAGACCTCGATGGTCGGCAACCTGATCAACAACTCGGCCCTGGCGCCGGGACAGACCGGCCAGGCCGGGCGCCTTCGTGCTGCTCGTCCTGGTCGTCTCGCTGATCCCGATGCTCTGGTACGTCCGCACCACGCGCGACGAGGGGGTGCGGTCGTGAGCCGGGTGCGCGACTGGTGGTCCAGCCCGTGGCGGCCGCCGCGCATCCTCGCCGCGATCACCGTCGTCTACCTGGTCTGGTCGCTGCTGCCGGTGATCATCGCGGTGATCTTCTCCTTCAACGCCGGCAAGTCGCGGACGGTGTGGCAGGGCTTCTCGATGCGCTGGTACTACGGCGACCCCATCCGGTCGATCTGGCACGACAGCAGCCTGCACACCGCGCTGACCCACACCCTCGTGCTCGGCGTCCTGGCCACCGTGGTGACCATCCCGCTCGGCGTCGCCTTCGCGCTCGGCATCGACCGCTGGCGCGGGCGACTGCCGGCCGGAGCGAGCTTCACGATGCTGCTGAGCTTCGTGCTGCCCGAGACGCTGATGGCCGTCGCCCTGCTGTTCCTCATCACGCAGGTGAGCACGCCGCTGAAGCCGGGCACGACGGCGCAGGTCATCGGCCTGGTGACGTTCCAGCTGTCCTACCCCGTGGTCATCGTGCGCGCCCGGCTGCTGACCATCGGCAAGCAGTACGAGGAGGCGGCGCGCGACCTCGGTGCCTCGACGCTGGGCTCGGTCCGGCGGGTGCTGCTGCCGATGCTGGTGCCGGCGATCTTCGCCAGCACCGTGCTGGTCTTCGCCGACGTCATCGACGACTTCGTGATCGTCCGCTACCTGTCCGGGCGACTCCTCGACCGAGCCGGTCTCGGTGAAGATCTACAACACGGCCCGGGCCGCGCCCACGCCGGCGCTCAACGCGCTCGCCACGATGCTGCTGCTGTTCTCCCTGCTGGCCGTCGTCGTCGGCTTCCTGATCTACCGGCGGCTGACCCGCGGCGAGGACGCGACCTCGCGGGGCATCGGTTCGTTCGCCGGAGAGATGTAAGTCGGAGTACCGTTACTGAGTCGCCAGTCAGTTTTGTCGAAGCACGAGAGGAACCGGGCTGATGGCCCCCACCGCGAAGACCGCCCCCATTCCGTACGCCGACCTCGAACCGGCCCTGCGACCGTTCGGCCAGAGCCACATGCTGCCGCGCGCGGCGTACGTCGACCCGGCGGTCCTGCGCTGGGAGCTGGACAACTTCTTCGGCGGCTGGATGTGCGTCGGGCGGTCGGCCGACCTGGCCAAGGTCGGGAGCCAGACCGCGGTCCAGGTCGGCTCGGGCAGCGTGCTGCTGATCCGCGGCGAGGACGGCCGGCTGCGGGCGTTCGTCAACGCCTGCCGGCACCGCGGGCACGAGCTGCTGCCCTGCGGGGTGTCGACGGCCAAGCGCTCGGTCGTCTGCCCGTACCACGCGTGGACCTACCAGCTCGACGGCTCGATGCGGAACGCCCCGCACATGGACGAGGTCGAGGGCTTCGACCCCGACCAGTACGGCCTGCAGCCGCTGCCGGTGCAGGAGTGGCACGGCTGGATGTTCGTCTCGCCGTCCGGCCAGGCCGGCTCGCTTCGAGGAGCACATCGGCGAGCTCGAGCCGATCATCGCGCCGTACCACCCGGAGGACCTGGTCGTGGCGGCCGACCCACGAGTACACGATCGAGGCGAACTGGAAGGTCATCGCCGAGAACTACCAGGAGTGCTACCACTGCTCGATGATCCATCCCGAGCTGTGCGCGGTGAGCCCGCCGGAGAGCGGCGAGAACCTCGACCTCGCCGGGCGACTGGGTCGGCGGCGGGATGGACCTGCGCGACTTCGCCCAGACCATGTCGCTGGACGGCGTCAGCCACGGCGAGAACATCGAGGGCCTGTCCAGCACCGAGCTGCGCACCGTGATGTACGTCGTGGTGTTCCCGAACCTGCTGATCAGCCTGCACCCGGACTACGTCATGACGCACCGGCTGGTGCCGCTGTCGCCCGGCCAGCACCTACGTCCAGTGCTCGTGGGCCTTCCCGAGCTCGGCGACGTCGCCGCCCGGACTTCGACCCGGCGTACGCCGTCGACTTCTGGGACCTGACCAACCGGCAGGACTGGGCCGCGTGCGAGTCGGTGCAGCGCGGGGTCTCCGCACCGCAGTGGGTTCCGGGGCCGCTGGCGCCGGACGAGGACGGCGTGCACCACTTCGTGAGCCGGGTCGCGCACGCGTACGCCGGCCGGCTGGACTCCACACCGATCGTCACCGAGGACGCGGAGGCGGCGGCCCAGCTGGCCCAGGCCTGACCCGCTCCCCGGAGGGCGCGGCTGAGATCGACCGCAGCCGGTCCCGGCGACCGGGGGTGAGACGTGTCGGGACCGACTGCGATCAGCTGTCGTTCGGAATGCCCGCCGGGCCGGATTGGTCGTGGACCGGCGATCGATCCGGCGACCGCTGCGTTGGCTGTCCGTTCCCGAACTGGTCACCCGGGATGGGTTGACGCCCGCTCCCCGGCGGGTTTGACTGTGAGCGCCTCAGGGGTGAGACGCGTTCGATCTCGTCACTCACCCCTTTTGGAGACGGCAATGCCGATCGAGGACAGCAACCCCCCATCCCTGACCACGTCGCGGCGGACCATGCTCAAGGGCGCCGCAGCGGCGGGCGTCGGAGCCGCCACCGCGGGTGTCGTCGCCGACATCCTGTTCGCCGGCCCCGCCTCGGCCGCCGTCACCTCCGTCCTCCTCCGGTGAGGAGTCGGACCTCGTGGCGCACGTCCGCGACGTCCGCTCGGGCGACATCGACCTCTACGTCGGGACCCGGCAGGTGAGCGTGCGGGACCGCGCGCTCGCGAGCCGCCTCGCCCGCGCGGCCCGGTAGGAGGGCGGCCATGTCCTCGCACCGCGAAGCACCGGAGATCTCCAAGGACCCGGTCGCCGACAACACCGACCTCTACGCGTTCGTCAGCCCGGACCGCCCCGACACGGTCACGCTGATCGCCAACTTCATCCCGCTGCAGAGCCCCGACGGTGGCCCGAACTTCTACGAGTTCGGCGACGACGTCCTCTACTCGATCAACATCGACAACAACGGCGACGGCAAGCCCGACGTCAGCTACCAGTTCACACTTCGACACCAAGGTCCGCAACGCCGGACACGTTCCTGTACAACACCGGGCCGATCGAGTCGCTCACCGACCCGAACTGGAACCGGCGGCAGTCCTACACGCGTGCGCCGGGTCACCAAGAGCGGCAGCAAGATCAGCTCGGGCCGGGACCTGACCTGCCCGCCCTGCAACATCGGGCCGCTCTCGACCCCGAACTACCCCGACGCTCGCGGAGGCCGCGGTCCACTCGCTCGCCGGCGGCCGACGGGTCTTCGCCGGCCAGCGGGCCGAGGGCTTCTACGTCGACCTCGGCGCGATGTTCGACCTGCTCGACCCGCGTCCGCTGGCAGCAACCTGCACACGACCTTCGGCGTTGCCGGGCACTCGCGAGCGCAAGGCCGCCGGCGGTCAACAGCACTCGATCCGTCAACGTGCACAGCATCGCGATCCAGGTGCCGATGACCGACCTCACGGCCAACGGCAAGCAGCCCACCGACGCCACGAAGAGCTCGTCGGTCATCGGCGTGTGGGCCACGGCCAGCCGGCGCAAGGTCACCATCCGCGGCGCCGACGGCCACACCAGGAGAGCGGCCCCTGGGTGCAGGTGTCGCGGCTCGGGCAACCCGCTGTTCAACGAGGTCATCGTCCCGATGGTCGAGAAGGACGGCTGGAACGCGGTGCCGCCGACGGACGACAAGAGCGTTCGCCAAGTACGTCGCGCAAGCCCGAGCTCGCCGGCCTGCTGCCGGTGCTCTTCCCGGGCGTCTTCCCGCACCTGGCCGCGCTGAACAAGAGCGGCAAGCCCCGCGCCGACCTGGAGGCGATCCTGCTCACCGGCATCCCGTCCGGGCTCATCGCCGGGCTTCCAGAACTTCACCGGGGCGGTCCAGGCCGACATGCTGCGGCTCAACATGGCCATCCCGCCGTCGGCCAACGCCGAACATCAACGGGCTGATCGCCGGTGACGCCGGCCGGCTTCCCGAACGGGCGCCGGGTGCTGGACGACGTCGTGGCCATCGCGCTGCGGCCGTCGCCGGTGCGATGTACCCGCTGATCGACCCGACGTACACGCCCGACGCCGCGGCGTCGATCGTGGACGACGTCGTCACCGAGGACGACCTGATCGTGCCGTTCCTCAAGACGTTCCCGTACCTGGGCGTGCCGCACAGCGGCTTCAACGCCGGCATGCAAGTGACGCACTCGCACATCCACCCGCACGCCCACCCGCACCGGCACGAGCAACCGCTCGTGCCGGCGCGGGGTGCGGTGCTGGACATCGGGGGCGACGTCGGCGCGCTGCTGGTCCAGGCCGGCGCCGAGCTGGAGGGCGCCGAGATCGAGCTGTACCGCCCGGACGGCACGTACCTGATGCACACCGAGGTGCACGGGCGGGACGTGGGCGGCACGCGGACGTACGCGGGCCTGTTCCCGGCGGTGGTGGAGGGGAGCTACCTGCTCGACCTGGGTGACGGCAGCGACGCGCAGCGACCGTCGTCGTCGCGGGCGGACAGGTGACCACGCGTCAGCCGGACGGCTCCGCAACCGGTGGCCGGCCGGCCGACACGGCTGATCCCGACGAACGCCGCGAGGCTGCCCGCGAGCGTCAGCCCGACGCAGATGTACATGGCGCGCTGGAAGGCCGGGGTCAGGCGGGCCGGGTCGGCGTACCCGTCGCCGGACAGGCCGACGAGCACCGGCAGCGCGGCGATGGCCAGCAGGCCACCGGTGCGGGACACGGCGTTGTTGATGCCGCTCGCCGTGCCGGCGTAGCGGTCCGGCGCCGCGGCCAGCACGGTGCCGGTCAGCGGCGCGACCAGCGTGCACATGCCCAGGCCGAAGAGCACGATGCCCGGGAGCACCTGCGTCAGGTAGGCCGGGTGGCGGCCGATCGTCGACAGGACGGCGGTGCCGGCGGCGCAGACGCCGGCCCGGTCCCGATCATCAGCCGCGCCCCGAGCCGGCCGGCCAGCGCGCCCGCCCGCTCGGACAGCAGCAGCATCAGGATGCTGACCGGGACGGTGGCCAGCACCCGCCTCCAGCGGCGAGTAGCCGCCGCTGACCTGCAGCTGGAGGACGAGGAAGAAGAACATGCCGGACAGGGCGGCGTAGACGAGCAGCGTCACGAGGTTGACGACCTGAAGTCCCGCGAGGCGAAGAGCGACACCGGAACCATCGGCATCTGCTCACGGCGCTCGGCGATCGACGAAACCGGCGAGGGCCAGGACAGCCCGACGACCGCCGCCGACGGCGGTCAGCGGGTCGGCCCCGCGCCGCCCCAGCGGTCAGGGAGTACGTCGCGCCGGCCAGCCCGACGCGCGGCCAGCACCACGCCGGTGCGTGTCCATGTGGTGCGCGGCGCTCGGGTCGCTGGACTCGGGAACGACGCTGCGGCACAGCACCAGCACGCACCGACGGCCAGCGGCAGGTTGAGCCAGAAGATCGAGCGCCAGGTCCAGGCCACCAGCCAGCCGCCGACGATCGGGCCGGCGGCCGTGGCGACACCGGTCAGGCCGGACCAGGCGCCGATCGCCCGCATCCGGTCCTGCGGGCGGAAGCTCGCCTGCAGGATGGCCAGGCTGCCCGGGGTGAGCAGCGCCGCGGCGACGCCCTGCAGCGCTCGGGCGGCGACCAGCGTCCAGATGGTCGGGCGACGATCGCGCACAGCAGCGAGCAGCCGGCGAAGCCGGCGACGCCCGCTACGTACATCCGCCGGCGGCCGAACCGGTCGCCCAGCGAGCCGCCCAGCAGGATCAGGGCGGCCAGGGTGAGGGCGTAGGCGCTCACGACCCACTGCAGTCCGGCCACGTCGGCGTGCAGCTTGCGACCGATGGTCGGCAGCGCGACGTTGACGACCGTGCCGTCGAGGAACGACGATGCCCGACCCCAGGACCGTCGCCAGCAGCGTCAGCCGGCCGCGCCCGGTCGGCCAGGACGAGCGCCTGGGTCGGGCGGGACGGTCGGCCGGTGCGGGCTGCGCGGGTCGACGGTCACCCCGTCGACGGTAGCGGGCGCCGTCCCGGCTGCCTCAGATCGCGCAGGGCCGGCGAGCGTCTGGCGGCCTGACCCGGCCGGTGACGTGCAGGTGCCGGCGGCGCTGGAAGGTCTCCACGGCGGCCCGGGTCTGCGGGCCGTACATGCCGTCGGCCGTGATGTGCAGCTTGCGCTGGACCTCGCGCGACCAGCGAGCCGCGGCTGCCCGACCGCGAGGTTCGCCGGCTGGCCTTCGGAGTGGCCTTGCTCGGTCTTCTGGACGACCTTGGCCTCGGCGGTCGCTGCATCGGGCGGCGGTACTCCTCGGCCACCCACATCTTGCCGTGGACCCCGACGACGCCGACGCCGATCTGGGTGAAGTCGCGCGTCGAGCATGTTGGCCCGGTGCGGGGCCGAGGCGTAGAACGCCGCCTCCAGGCTGGAGTCGGAGTAGCCGACGCCGACGTTCTCGCCCAGGTACTGCCAGTCGTGCACCGACGTCGGCCAGGCGCGGGTTGTGGTAGAGCTTGTTCGGCCGTGGCCATCTGGGTGGCCCAGCTCTGCGCCGCGGCCGTCATGCGCCGGGCTGACGGTCGAGCTTGGACCGGTGGTGGGCGACCCGCTCGGCGTTGATCGCGGCGACGAAGTAGCTCGCCATGCTGGCTCGGACGCGTGCTGCCGGCGTGCGCCGTCCCACACCGGCCACCACGACGCCGGCGGCGACACCCCGGCCGCGGCGCAGCATGGCGCAGGCCGCGCTGCGGAGCGGGCAGCGAGATCGCTGCGGCGAGTGGTGGTGCTTGACGGCGCTGCAGGCATGCGGGCTCCCGCGGTCGTCCCGGATCCCTGTCCCTCTGGATCGACGTCCGACCGAGCGGGCCGGAGTCGTCCGATCGGGTGGAGCCCGCCCGGGTCCGGTGACCCGTGGCGGCAGCGGGGCACGGCAGACTGTGCGCGTGCCCGAGCTGCCCGAGGTGGAAGCGCTCGCCGGGTTCCTGCGCGAGCGGACGGCCGGCCTGGTCATCGCCCGGGTGGACGTCGGCAACATCAGCGTCCTGAAGACCTACGACCCGCCGCCGAGCGCGCTGGCCGGCCTGCCGATCACCGGCGTGCCCGGCACGGCAAGTTCCTCGACCTCGACGTCGAGGGCACTGCACCTCGTCTTCCACCTGGCCCGGGCCGGGTGGCTGCGCTGGTCGGACAAGCTGGCCACGGCACCGCTGCGGCCGGGCAAGAGCCCGATCGGCCTGCGGGTGCACCTGTCCGACGGGTCGGGCTTCGACCTGACCGAGGCCGGCACGCGCAAGCGGCTCGCGGTGTACGTCGTCACGCGACCCGCAGGAGGTGCCCGGGATCGCGACGCTCGGGCCGGACCCGCTGGACCCGGCCTTCGACCGGGCGGCGCTCGCGCCCGTGCTGTCCGGGCGGCGCCCGCAGGTCAAGGGCGTGCTGCGCGACCAGTCCCTGCTCGCCGGTGTGGGCAACGCGTACAGCGACGAGATCCTGCACGCGGCCAAGCTCTCGCCGTACGCCGATGGCCGGTTCGCTGACCGAGGAGCAGGTCGACCGGCTGTACGCCGCGACCCGCTCGGTCCTGGACCTCGGCGCGTCGTGGCCGCCTGGGGCAAGCCGGCGAAGGAGCTGAAGGACGCCAAGCGAGCCGGGATGGCCGTGCACGGGCGACCGGTCTGCCCTGCCCGGTCTGCGGGGACACGGTCCGCGAGGTGTCGTTCGCCGACCGGTCGCTGCAGTACTGCCCCACCTGCCAGACCGGCGGCAAGCCGCTCGCCGACCGCCGGATGTCCCGCCTCCTCGAAGTAACCCACCGCCCCGGGTCGCTGTGGCCGTCAGACGCGGGCTGTGGCCGTCGAATACCGTGTTCGAGCGCCGGACATTCGGGCCCACTGACTGCGGTTTCGACGGCCAAACCCGGTGTTCGACGGCCAGGACAGCGGGGTCAGGGGGTGCGGGCGGGTCTCGAGGTCCAGGAGGTACTCCTTGGCGGCCAGGCCCCCGGCGTAGCCGGTCAAGGACCCGGACGACGCCACCACCCGGTGGCACGGGCATGACGATGCACAGCGGGTTGGCGCCCAGGGCCGCACCGACCGCGCGGGCGGCGCTGCGGGCGGCCGATCCGCCCGGCCAGCGCGCCGTACGTGGTCCGCTGCCCGTAGCCGGTGCCGGCGGCCAGCGCGGGCAGCACCTCCCGCTGGAACGGTGTGGCCAGCGCCAGGTCGACCCGGATGCCGGACAGGTCGTCGCTCGGTCCCCGGCCAGGAAGTCGTCCAGCGAGCGACGCACGCCGTCCAGCTCCCCCGGGTCGCGGATGACCCGCGGTGACACGGCGCGGGCCATGCGCGCCGAGCAGCGCCTCCTCGGCGGCGTCGTCCGGGGCTGAACCGAGAGGCGAGCAGCGCCCGTCGGCGGCGCCGCGCGAGCAGCAGCCGGCCGACGGAGGTGTCGTGCAAGACGTACGCCACGTCCTCGCCGTGCAGCGTCGGCGGACGGCGACGCCGGGGCGTCGTACGGCGGAGCCGGTCCCAGGGCTCAGGTCGATCTCGGTCTCTGTCTGCGGTCATGTCTGCTCCTTCGTGCGAAGGCGGCCAGCGCGTCGCTGACCAGCCGTCGGGTCGCGGCGGGGGTGGTCCCCATCGCCGCGGCGACTCCCGCGTGGTCCAGGTCGGCGATGTAGCGCAGCGCGACCGCCTCGCGCTGCCGCTCCGGCAGCGCGCGGACCTGCGCCACAGCTCCGGCCCTCCGAGGTGACCGCGGTGATCCGCCGCCGGGCGTGGACTCGGCCGGCTCCGGCAGCTCGGCCGTCGGGCACCGCGCGGCGGCCGCGCGAGCGGTGTCCGTCCATCGCGCACCGGGCGGTGATGGTCATCAGCCACGAACGCAGGTTGCGGCGCGCTGTCGAGACGCGGGTACGCCGCGAGGGCCTGGGTCCACGCCTGCTGAGCCACGTCGTCGCCCTCGCCGGGCCCGGCGAGGGCGTGGGCCAGGCGGGCGACGTCACGCCAGTGCGCGTCCACGAGCTGCTGGAACGGCGGGAGGTTCACGCTCATGGAACGTCGGCGGGCGGCCTTCGTGTGAGGCGGCACCGTCGAGCCGGGCTCGCCGTCGGTCCCGGAGCCGGCCCAGCGGCGCAACTGGACCAGGTGGATCGGGACCAGCGCCACGGCCCAGGCGGCGGTCAGCAGCAGCAGCACCGTGATGGCGGCGACCAGCCGGTGCCGCCACAGCACGGTCTGGTGGAACGGGTACGGGTGGAAGGCGTCGTGCGTGACCAGCCCGGTCGCCGCGGTCGCCAGCACCAGCACGGCCAGCACCGTGACCCGGACCGGCGCGCGGCAGGACCGGGGCCGTCCGCGACGTCGCCGGCCTGCGCTCCGCCGGCGCCACTGCACGAACAGGTACGCCGCGACGATCGCGATCCCGACGACCGAGCACCACAGCTGCAGCTGGCTGTAGAGCGGTGCGCCGGCCACCCGGTGCCGCAGCGCCGGCCAGTGCGTCGACGGCGTACCCGCCGCCGTGGGTGAACGAGTCCCATCCCAGGTGGGTGGCCAGCCCCAGCACCTCGGACAGCAGCAGCCACCCCGACCACCTGGCCCAGACGATCCAGCCCGGACGGCCCCGACCGGCCGCGACCAGCGGCTCGCGCCAGCCGGGCGGCCCGCAGCGGCGCGGCCGCCGCCGGCCACAGCGACATCAGCGCCGGGCCGCAGCGGCCCCCACCAGAACGCGAGCAGGCCGAGGGCCAGCACCCCGTCGGGCCAGGCGATCGCGCTCAGCGCGTGCGTCTGCTCGTGGGTCAGGCCCAGCGGGAGGTACGTCGGCAGGTCGGGCGCGATGGAGCCGGTCAGCAGGCCGGCGCTCACCCAGTGCCCGCGGCGCAGGAACGGCAGCACCGCCGCGGGATGGGCTCGCGGTGAACGGCATCCGACCAGTGTGCGGGCTCCGGGCCGCTCGGCTGACGGCGCCTGGTGAACAGGACGTGTGAAGACGTTGAACAGCCAGGCGTGCCGGTCGAGGTGCGCCCTGCGCGGCTGTCAGCATTGCGGCGTGCGTCCGCAGGTCGTTGCGCATCGTGGCTCCAGCGCCGAAGAGCCGGAACACACGCTGAAGGCGTACCTGCGGGCGATCGAGGTCGGTGCCGACGCCCTGGAGTGCGACGTGCGGCTGACCGCCGACGGCCACCTCGTGTGCGTCCACGACCGCCGGGTCAACCGGACCAGCAACGGGCAGGGCCGGGTCTCGACGCTGGAGCTGGCCCAGCTGGAGAGCCTCGACTGGGGCTCGTGGAAGACCGACTGGGCCGACGCGCTGGAGACCGAGCAGCCGGACCGCAACCGTGGCCAGCTGCTCACCCTGCGCGCCCTGCTCACGGCGGTCGCGGCCGCCGACCGGCCGGTCGACCTGGCCATCGAGACCAAGCACCCGACCCGGTACGCCGGCCAGGTGGAGCGCAAGCTCTACCAGGTGCTCGAGGAGTTCGACCTGCTCGCGGCCGCGGCCGGACGGCACGTACCCGGCCCGGATGATGTCCTTCTCGAGCGTGGCGCTGGGCCGGATGCGCCAGCTGGCCCCCGACCTGCCCCTCGTCCAGCTGACCTGGGACCGCCTGCGGGTGCGCTGGTTCCTGGAGAGCGGGCTGCCCAAGGGCGTCACGACGATGGGCCTGTCGATCGAGCTGCTCGAGCGATCGCCCGATCGTCGCGCCATGGCGCACGACGAGGGCTACCAGCTGCACGTCTACACGGTGGACCGGACCGCCCAGGTCGACCTCTGCCTGCGTCTCGGCGTCGACGCGATCATCACCAACCGGCCCCGCCACGTGCTCCAGCTGCTCGACGGCGGGCCTACGCCGTAGGGCTGGACCCGCCGGTTTCACGTTGCGACGTCCCCCCGGGGCGTGGTTAGCCTGGAGGACGGTGAGCCGGGGTGCTGTCGCTGGAGGTGGTTTCTTGCCAGGGGATCGGCGTACGGACCGTGCAGCCGCGCTGGACACCGACCGGACCGTGGGGCTGCCCCACGACAAGGTCGCGGTCCCGCTCGGCCGGCGCGCGGTCGTCAGCGACCTGACCGGCCGGAACCTGCCCGAGGCGGTCGTCGACGAGGCCGAGCGGGTGGTGGCCGAGCTCGTCGGGAACGCCGTCCAGCACGCCTGGCCCCTGCCGGACGGCACGGTTCGGCTGCACTGGTCGGTCGCACGACGGGGTGGTCGAGGTCGAGGTGACCGACGGCGGCTCGACCTCCCGCCCGGTGCCCAAGCGGCCGCCGGTCCTGGCCGAGTCCGGGCGCGGCCTGCGCATCGTCCGTTCGCTCGCGCACGAGTGGGGCGTGCTCGAGGTGGGCCCGCACCGTCCCGGCAGCACGGTCTGGGCCAGCGTGGGCGGTCCCTCCCGGCGCCGGGCCGGCTGAGCCTGCGGCGCAGCGCGGCCAGCGGCCGGGCGGCGCCTGGCTAGGCTCCGTCGCCATGTCCTCCTCCCGGCGCCGTACCGCCGCGCCCGCCCTCCTCTCGCCGCACGGACGCCCCGGTCCCCGTCGTCGGTCCGCGGGAGCCGTGCCCCTGCGGGTCCGGCCGCCGCTACAAGCTGTGCCACGGCCGGGGCGCGGCCGACCCCGTGGCGCTGGTGCACCGGCCGTTCGCCGGGCTGGCCGAACGAGGCGGACTGGGTGGCGCTGCGCGAGATCGTCCCGGCCGCGACCGCCCCGCTGACAGGTGCGGGCCGGGTTCGCCCCGGACGGCGCCGCGCTCCCGGCGATGGCCGCGACCGTCCTGCCGCTGGCCTGGCCCGCGCTGCACCGGGCCGACGGGGAGGTCTGGGTGGGGCTGCAGGCGGCCGGCGCCTCCGGCGACCCGAGCCGCGACGTGGCCGAGGCCCTGCTGCGGGCGGTCGCCGCCGAGCCCGGCACGCCGGTGCCGCCGGTCGACCTGCCCGCGGCCGGTCCCCGGCTGCAGGACGTGCTGGTCGAGGGCGCGCCGCTGGAGGTCACCGTGCACGACGGGTTCGACTTCTGGATCGCCGACGCCGGACCGAGGCCGACCTGGACGGCGAGGTGCGCGAGTCGCTCGAGCGGGCCAACTCCGCCGTCGTGCCGACGGTGCGGCTGAGCTCGGTCGAGGCGGCGTACTGGTGCCGGATCGGCGAGCGCAGCCACCTGCGCTGGGTGATGCCGCACGAGGAGGAGCAGCTGCTCGACGCGCTCGCCCGGCTGCACGCCGCCGGTGCCTCCCGGATCGGTGACGCCGGGCGGTACGTCGGGGCGTTCCGCGCGCACGGGCTGCTCGTCCCGGTCTGGGACCTCGCGCCGGACGCGGAGGCCGCGGACGTCGAGGCAGCCGGCGGCGGCCTTCGGCGGCCGCGCTCGCCGAGGCCCTCGGCCGGACCGAGCCGCTGACCGCCGAGGAGCGGCGGGCCCGAGCGGGCGTGGTCAGCCGCCAGGTCACCCTGCGCTAGCGCGCTGCCCGGGCGCGCCCCGTGCCGGAGATCAGAGGGGGTCGCGCGCGATCGGGCACGACATGCAGCGCGGGCCGCCGCGGCCGGAGCCGAGCTCGCTGCCGCTGATCGCGACGACCTCGATGCCGGCCGCCTCCAGCCGGGCGTTGGTCTGGGTGTTGCGCTCGTACGCGACGGCCACGCGGGGGGCGATGCAGAGCGTGTTGTTGCCGTCGTCCCACTGCTCGCGCTCGGCGGTGACCGGGTCCAGGCCGGTGTCGATGACCCGCAGCTCGTCGATGCCCATCGCGTCGGCGGCCGCCCGCAGGAACGGCGCTCGCGGTCGCCGACGGCCAGGCCGCTCGCCGTCCCACGTCATCGGCAGGGCCTGCAGCGTGTCGGCGATCGTCGGGATACATCACGACCGCGTCGACGTCGACCATCGTGCAGACGGTGTCGAGGTGCATCGTCGCGCGCTCCTGCGCGATCGGGTACGGCGAGCACCGTGTGGGCCAGGCCGCCGGGACAGCAGCCGGTGGCGCCAGCCGCTCGACCCCGGCCGGGGTGGTCCGCTCGCCCGATGCCGACGGCGACGACGCCCGGGCGCGAGCAGCAGCACGTCGCCGCCCTCGACCGGCTCGAGGTGGGACTCGTAGGCGAGCTCGGTGCCGGCGAACCGCGGGTGGTGGCGGTAGATCGCCTCGGTCAGCGAGGTCTCCCGGCGCCGGGCCGGCATGGCCAGGCTGGTGACCGCGACCTGGTCGCCGACCCAGGCGCTGGAGTCGCGGGTGAACAGCAGGTTGGGCAGCGGGTCGATGACGAACTGTCGTCCGTCGGCCGCAGCGCCGCGACCAGCCCGCCGACCGGGCCCGCGGCGAGGGCGGAGACCTCGTCGTGCGCAGGCCCGCGGTCAGCGCCGTGGTGAGCGCGGCCGTCGTCCAGGCCGGCGAGCACGCCGCGCAGGACGTCGCGCAGGTCGTCGCCCAGACCGGGGTCGGCCGAGCGCGGCGCCGACCGCCGACTCCCGGGCCGCGGGCACGGCGAGCGCCTCGCGCAGCAGGTCGGTGAGGTAGAGCACCTCGACGCCGCGGGAGCGCAGGGCGCTCGGCGAACGCGTCGTGCTCGGCCTGGGCGCGCTCGACCCACGGGATCCCGTCGAAGAGCAGGCGGTCGTTGTTGCGCGGCGTCAGCCGGCTCAGCTCGGGCCCGGGCCGGTGCAGCATGACGGTGCGCAGCCGCCCGACCTCGGACGTCACCGCGTCACGAGCCGTGCCGGTCGTTGCGAGGTCCGTCATGACTCACCACTTCCCGGGCGGGAGACGAACCGGAAACGTAGCAGGCGCGGCGGTGCCGGATACCCTCCGAGTCGTGCGCGGTACACCTCCGGAGCGGGTCGCCGCCGTCATCCCGGCCAAGGACGAGCAGGCCCGGGTCGCGGCCACCGTGCGGGCCGCCCGGCGGATCGCGCACGTCGATCTGGTGGTGGTCGTCGACGACGGCAGCAGTGACGGCACGGCGCTCGTCGCGCGCGACGCCGGGGCCATCGTCGTGCGGCATCCTCGCAACCGCGGCAAGGCGGCGGCGATGGAGTCGGGGGCCGCGGAGGTCGAGCGGCTCGAGCTGGAGTCGAGCGGTGCGGTCCCGCGGGCGCTGCTGTTCGTCGACGCCGACCTGGAGGACAGCGCGCTGGAGACCGCCGCTCTCGCCGCGCCGGTGCTGTCCGGCGAGGCCGACATGACCGTCGCGGTGCTCCCGCCGCAGCGGCAGGCCGGCGGCGGCCACGGGTTCGTCGTGCGACTGGCCCGGGACGGGATCCAGAAGACGACCGGATTCGTTGCCGCGCAACCACTTTCGGGCATGCGCTGCCTGACCCGCGAGGCGTACGAGGCGGCCCGCCCGCTGGCCGCCGGCTGGGGCGTCGAGGTGGGACTGACCATCGACGTCCTGCGCGGGGGCTACCGGCTGCTCGAGGTGCCGTGCGAGCTGCACCACCGGGTGACCGGCCGCGACCTCGGCGCGCAGCTGCACCGGGCCGCGCAGTACCGCGACGTCGCCCGGGCCCTGGCGGCGCGCAGGCTCCGTGCCCACCGCTGACGCCCGCGGGCTGGGCCGGCTCGCGGTCGGGCTCGGCGTCACGGCCGGCCTCCTGCTCCTGCTCACGGCGGCCTTGGGCCCGTCGGCCGCCGAGCCCGGCCTCGGCCCGCGCCACGGTGTCCGGGGGCTCCTGCCGTCGTACTCGCTGCACGTCCATCCGTCGTCGGCCCTGGTCACGGTCCTGCTGGTCGTGGCGTACGTCGCCGGTGGGCTCGCCGTCGGCGCCGGGCTGCTCGCCGTGCGGGCGCGGACACCGGCTCGACCCGCGGCGGGCCCTGCTGGCCGGGCTGCTGTGCGCCGTCGCGGCGGTGCTCGTGCCGCCGATCGGCTCCGCGGACCACCTGAGCTATGCCGCGTACGGGCGGATCGCGGCGCAGGGCGGCAACGCGTACGTCGAGCCGCCGGCGGCCTGGCACGGCGGTCACGACCCGGTGACCAGCGCCGTGCGGCCGCCGTGGCGCACCACGCCGAGCATCTACGGACCGGTGGCCACCGCGGTGATGGCCGGCACGAGCGCGCTCGGCGGGGACAGCGTGCGCGCGACGGTCTGGTTCTGGCAGGCTGCTCTGCGCGGCCGGCTGGCTGCTCGTCGGCTGGCTGCTGGTGAGGTTCACGTCGGCCCGCTCGGGGGACCGGTCGCCCGCGACCTCCCGCGCGCTGTGGCTCTGGCTGCTCAACCCGGTGCTGTACGGCGTGGTGCTGCTGGGCGCCCACGTGGACGTCCTGGCCACGGCGTTCGCGGTGGCCGGGCTCCTGGTGGCGGCCCGGCGGCCGTTCGCGGCCGGCCTGGCCCTGGGGGCGGCGGTCGGCATGAAGCTCACGCTGGTCCTGGCGGCCGTGGGCGTCGTGCTGGGGCCTGCGCCACCTCGGGCGGCGGGGATGGGCCGGAGCCTGCCTGCGCCTGGCACTGGGAGCGGCCCTCGTCCTCGTCCCGGCCCACCTGTGGGCGGGGCGGCACGTGTTCGACCAGCTCCGGCACGCACGGATCTACGTGTCGCTGGCCGACGAGTGGCGCCCGGTCGTGGACGGGCTCTCCGGGCCGGTGGGCCACCAGACCGTCCGGGACTGGGTCGTCTGGCTGGCGCCGATCCCGGTGCTGCTCCTGGCGATCGCCCTCTGGCGCGTGGTCCAACCGGCCCCCAACCTCCGGCCGCCCGACACCGAGGGGCTCGAGCCGACGCACGAGCGGGTGGTCGCCGAGGCGGCGTTCGTCAGCGTGGTGCTGGGGGCGGCGTACGTCCTGGCCGCGCCCTACGTGCTGCCCTGGTACGACGCCTCGGTGTGGGCGCCGCTGGCACTGGTGGCCGGCGGCGCGCTGGACGCCGTGCTGCTGGTCCGCCTCGTCGCCTACTCCCTCGCGTACGTCCCGGGGCTCGTCACCGGCATGTCCCCGGCCGTGCACGACGTGACGCTCGGCTACCGCCGGCAGGTCACGCCGTACGTCGGGTGGCTGGCGGTGGTGGCGGTGGTGCTGCTGGCGGTGCGGCGGCGTCCGAGAGCGCGGTGATGCTCGTCGCGATGACGAGCGGGATGCCGAGGATCGCGCTGACGGCGGGGATGGCGGTGCCGGAGTCGTTGAGCGCGAACCCGATCACCCACATGACCAGGCCGGCGACCAACCCGGCCCGCAGCACCGGCGAGCGGTCGAAGGCCCGTTGCAGGGCGGGCGCTCCGAACGACGTCGGGCGCAGCAGCACCAGCACCACGAACAGCACGCCGACGGGCACGAGCACCGACAGGTTGCTGCTGAACAGGATGTCGAGGTTCTGGTCCAGCTTGCGGCGGATCACGTCGCCCGCACCGCCGTCGATGACGGTCTGGACGAACCGGCCGAGGTGGGACTGGTCCTCGGGCGGCCGCAGCCAGTCCAGGATCGACACGAGGGTCACGACCGCGACCGTGCCCAGGCCGACCAGCACCACCCGGCGCACCGTGAGCCGGACGCCGAGCACCGCGAACGTGAGGAACGGCGAAGGCCGGGATGCTCGCGGGCGGGCCGCCGAAGTCGCTGCCCCAGGCCGGCCACGCGTCCACGACCACCGTGAACACGCCGACGGCCACCACGATGACCGCGGCGAGGTGGCGACGGCCGGCCCGGACGAGGGGGTCGGCGAGCGCCGTGGCCATCAGGATGCCGGCCGTCGCGAACAGCGCGTAGGTCACGTTGCCCATGCCGTAGAACCGGCCGGCGACGACCGGCTGCAGCCCCATCAGGCTGGAGAGCTGCAGCCGGGAGCCGGTCATCACGTCGGCGGCCAGCACCACCATCGTCACCGCCGCGACGACGCTCACGTCACCGAGCGGGTGGCGCCGCCACGGGCCGAGGGTGGCCAGCAGGAACGTCGCGATCGCGAAGCCGGCGACGCACAGCGTGACCGCGAGGATCGGGTGGCCGGCCCGCCACCACGGCACCAGGTTGGCGAGGAACGTGGCGGCCGGCACCGAGGCGAAGAGCACCGCGACCTGGCGCACGGCGCGCAGGGTCCGCCGCCGGCCCCGCTCTCCCGGCCAGCGCCGCCGCAGCGCGAGTGCGGCGAACCCGTACAGCAGCAGCTGGGCGATCACCAGGCCGGAGAAGAACCTCGGCACCGCGCCGTGCACGGCCTGGGCCGCGCCGTCGTAGTCCAGCAGCGCCTGCCGCCGGGCGGCCAGCGCGGTCGGCGAGCCGGCCCGGCGGTGCAGCGGTGCGCCGCCCAGCTCGTCCGGCACCGGCGCGCCCACCTGGGCCAGGATCGTGGGCGTGATGTCGGTGAGCTGGACCAGGCCGGGCTGGCGGGTGGACGTGGAGTAGAGGACCCCGGGGCCGAAGCCGTCTGCCCCGCATGGCCAGCACGCGCAGGTGCGGCACGCCGCTGGAGTCGGCCAGGCCGACCAGCAGGACCGTGGCGCCGGCCGGGGTGGCGGCGAGGACCTGGCCGACCCGGGCGTCGACGGTCGCGAGCTGCGTGGCGTCCGGGATGCCGTTGGGCCGCTCCCCGACCGGGAGAAGGGTCTGCGCGCGCACGCTCCCGGCGTCGACGACCGTGAGCGGGCAGGACGACACCACGCCGCGGACGGTCGCCGTCAGGTCGGTGCCGTACGGCGCGTAGGCCGCGGTCCGCCCGCGGGAGTCGGCCAGCGCGATCGCGGCACCCGGTCCGACGGCCGTCGCGCAGACGTGCGCCCGGGACAGCTGGGCGGCGAGCAGGCCGAGCTCCGGGTCGAAGTCCGAGCCGTCGGCGGCCTGCACGTAGTCCGACCAGTCCGGGACCGACACCGGTCCAGCCGGATCCGTGCTGCCGGTACTGGCGGTGCTGGCGGTACTGCCGGCGACCCTGGTCGAGGGGCCCCTGGTCAGGGTGACGGCGGGTGCGGGGACGACCCGGCAGGGCGGGGGGTTGCGCGAGCCGGGCGGCGTGCGGTCGGCCGCCCGCTGCCCGGCGTTGACGGTGAGCCACCCGTCGACCGGGCAGGTCGCGGCGTACACGCTGCGGACGGTGACCGTGGCCGTCGACCCCTGCGCGAGCAGCGACCACATGGCGGGGGTGGCGGCCGGGGTGACGTCGCCCCACTGCACCCCGCCGACCCCGATCACGACCAGGGGTGCGGCATTCGTCGCCGTCGTTGCCGTGCTCGCCCCGGCGCCCGGCGCCGCGGTCGCGAGCAGGGACGCCGCCACGGTGGTGGCCACGAGCACCGAGGCCGCGAGCACGCGCGCCGGTGACAGTGCCACCGGCCCAGGCTACGGGTCGGACACGGCTCGCCCCGCCGAGGCGAGGTTCGCCGCGAAGTCGGGGAGAATGCCGGGATGGACGGGCCGGCGCAGGTCATCGGCCGCGGCTCGCTCGGCCGGCGGGGTGCGATCTGGCTGCTCGCGGTGCTCGTGGTCGTCGCCGGCGTCGGGCCGATCGCCTGGCACTACCTCAGGGACTGGCCGCAGGACCAGTGGCAGGTCGACCTGCAGGTCTACCGCGAGGCCGGGCGCTCGATCCTGTTCGGCCGGCCGGTCTACGAGGAGCTCACCGAGCCACCGCAGCTGCTGCCGTTCACCTACCCGCCGTTCGCCGCCCTGCTGGCGACGCCGATCGCGCTGGTGCCGTTCGGACTGCTCGCGTGGCTGTGGACGGCCGCGCAGGTGGCCGCGACGGCGGTGACCGTCTGGATCGCCGGGCGCCCGCTGCTGCGCCGGGCCGGGCGCTGGTGGCCGGCGGCGACGGCCCTGCTCACGGTGGTCATGGTCTGGCTCCAGCCGCTCTCCGACGGCATCCGGTTCGGTCAGGTGAACGCGTTCATCGTGCTGGCCTGCCTGGTGGACCTGGCCGCCGTACGCCCCCGCTGGGCCCGCGGCGTGCTCATCGGGCTGGCCACCGCGGTCAAGCTGACGCCGGGGACGTTCCTGCTCTACTTCGCCTGGACCCGCCGCTGGCGACCGGCCCTGGGCCTGGCGGCCGGCGCCGTGGTGGCGACCGTCGCGTCGTTCCTCGTCCTGCCCGAGGCCTCGCTCGCCTTCTGGGGCGGCGCGCTGCAGGACCCCAACCGGCTCGGCCCCAACAAGCGGCACCTCGAACCAGTCGATCCACGGCGTCCTGCTGCGGCTGGGTCCGAGCGGCGCGGCCGGCACGCTGCTGTGGATCGCTCTCGCCGCTGGCCGCCGCGTGGTTCGGCTTCCGGGTGGCCCGGCGGGCCCACGAGCACGGCCTGGTCGCGCTCGAGGTCGGCGCGGTCGGCCTGGTCGCCGTCCTCATCTCGCCGGTGTCCTGGATCCACCACCTCGCGTGGCTGGCCGTCGTGATCCCGGCCCTGCTCGGCGACGGCCGCGACCGGGTCCGCTGGGGCTACGCCGCGGTGCTGACCGGCTGGTTCCTGTGCCGCCTGCCGTGGTGGGGCATCACTTGGTACTACGCGCACCGCGGCACCCGGTGGATCGGCCAGGTCATGCAGAACGCCGATGCGGCGGGAGCCGTGCTGGCGCTGGTCCTGATCTGGCTGGCCCTGCGCCGCGTGGAGGAGCGCGGGCGGCCGGACGACGGCGTGCCCGTCGCCGGGTCCCGGCTAGAAGCCGATGCTCACCCCGGCGGCCTGCAGGCCGGTGACGGCCCCGAGGACCAGGCAGAGCCCGCCGCCGACACGGCGGATCGTCGACAGCCGCATCCGGCCTAGCAGCCAGCGGCCGGCGACGGCGCCCACGCCGGACACGACCAGCAGGCCGGCCCAGGCGCCGATGAACACCGACACCGGGTGGCCGCCCCGCACCACCAGCCCGGCGGTCAGCAGCTGGCTCAGGTCGCCCCACTCGGCCACGAACAGCACCAGGAAGCTGGCCCCGACCGCCCGCAGCCCGGTCGCGCCGGCGGTCCCCTTGCCCTCGAACTCGCGCTCGGTCTCCGCCTCGTCCTCGTCCGCGCGCTTGGCGCCACCAGCAGGTAGATCCCGCCGACCAGGAACAGCAGCGCGGCGACCGCGGTGACCGGCCGGTGCGGCAGGGCCGCGACGGCCCGGCCCAGGGTCACGGCCACCAGCGTCTGCACCCCGAACGCCAGCCCCACGCCGATCCACACGAGCAGCGGGCGGTAGCTCGTGGCCAGGACCAGGGTGGCCACGAACGTCTTGTCCGGGAGCTCGACCGGCACGACGAGGACCAGTGCGGTGAGGATGACGGAGAGGCTCATGGCGCCACGACCCTATGCTGACCGCACATTCGGGACCGCCGAGGGAGCGCGTGATGAGCCCAGCCCCGCAGTACCGCTACGTCCTGCCCGAGTCGGAGCTGCCGACGCGCTGGTACAACCTCGTCCCCGACCTGCCGGTGCCGCCTCCCCCGCCCCTGCATCCCGGGACGCTGCAGCCGGTCGGGCCCGACGACCTGGCGCCGCTGTTCCCGATGGACCTGATCCTGCAGGAGGTCACGTCCGACCGGTACGTCGACATCCCCGAGGAGGTCCAGGACGTCTACCGGCTCTGGCGGCCGTCCCCGCTGCACCGGGCCCACCGGCTGGAGCAGGCTGCTCGACACCCCGGCGCACATCTACTACAAGTACGAGGGCGTCTCGCCGGCCGGCTCGCACAAGCCGAACACCGCTGTGCCGCAGGCGTTCTACAACGCCAAGGCCGGAGTACGCCGCCTCACCACCGAGACCGGCGCCGGGCAGTGGGGGACCGCGCTCGCCTTCGCCTGCTCGATCTACGGGCTGGATTGCGAGGTCTGGCAGGTCGGCGCGTCGTACGACCAGAAGCCGTACCGCCGGCTGCTGATGGAGACGTACGGCGCGACCGTGCACCGCTCGCCGTCGCGGCTGACCCAGGCCGGGCTGTCGTTCGAGGACGGCCACCCGGGATCGCTCGGCATCGCGATCTCCGAGGCGGTCGAGGTCGCGGCCCAGGCCGAGGACACGCGGTACGCGCTCGGCAGCGTGCTCAACCACGTGCTGATGCACCAGACGGTGATCGGCGAGGAGGCGATGCATGCAGTTCGAGATGGCCGGGGAGACACCGGACCTGATCGTCGGCTGCACCGGCGGCGGGTCGAACTTCGCCGGGCTGGCCTTCCCGTTCCTGCGGGAGAAGCTGGCCGGGCGGATCTCGCCGACGATCCGCGCCGTCGAGCCGGCGGCCTGCCCGTCGCTGACCCGCGGGGAGTACCGCTACGACTTCGGCGACACCGCGGGCATGACGCCGCTGCTGAAGATGCACACGCTCGGCCACGACTTCGTGCCCGACCCGATCCACGCGGGCGGCCTGCGCTATCACGGCATGGCGCCGCTGCTGTCGCACGTCTACGAGCTCGGGCTGATCGAGGCGCTGGCCGTGCCGCAGGACGAGTGCTTCGCGGCCGCCCTGCAGTTCGCCCGGTCGGAGGGCATCGTGCCCGCGCCCGAGCCGACGCACGCGCTCGCGGCGTGCGTCCGGGAGGCGCTGGCCTGCAAGGAGTCCGGCGAGGAGAAGGTCATCCTGACCGCCCTGTGCGGCCACGGGCTGCTCGACCTCGGCGGCCTACGAGGCCTACCTGGCGGGTGAGCTGGAGGACAACACGCTCTCGGAGGAGACCCTGCAGCGATCCCTGTCCACGGTGCCGGTCCTGCAGTAGGGGTCGGCGCCCGCGGGGATCAGGAGTCCGCGGGCGGCGGGCCGAGGTCGAGCTGGGCGTACGCCGCGGCGACGGCGGCGGTCAGGACCATCTTCGGGGGACGGCCCAGGGCCTTCGCCGCGGCGGCGACGTCGGCGAACTCGGGCTGGGCGTTGAGCACCCGCCCGGCACCGTCCATCGCCAGCTTCACCCGGACGCCCTGACCGTCGACCTCGATCAGCTGCTCGGAGCGGTCGAGGGCGATCTTGGCGACCGCGGTCTCGCGCAGGCCGATCGCCGAGGTCTCGCCGGAAGACCACCTCCCGGATCGCCTGCGCATCGCCGCCGGCCGGGACCAGCACGTGCAGGGTGTGCGCCGGGCGGCCCTTCTTCATCAGGATCGGCGTGAGCCACGCGTCCGACGCGCCGGCGTCGAGCAGGGCCTGCAGGACCCCGGGCCACAGCCGCGGGTCCAGGTCGTCGACGTTGCTCTCCAGCACCACGTCACCGCCACCGGACGGCAGGTCGGCCGGCTCCCCGACGACGAGCCGGAGCGCGCCCAGCCCGGCGCCCGTGTGCCTGCTGCCGGCGCCGAGGCCGACGGCGGACACGGTCATCGGCGGCATGGGGCCGGATCGGGTGCCCAGCGTGGCCAGCAGGGCGGCACCGGTCGGCGTGCAGAGCTCCTCGTCGACCGGGCCGCCGTGGGCGACCAGCTCGCTGCCGCGGAGCAGCTCCAGCACGGCCGGGCCGGGGACCGGGATCACGCCGTGGGAGGTGCTCGCCGTACCGCCGCCCGAGCGCGATCGGCGAGACGTGCAGCGCGGTCAGGCCGAGCGCGACGAACCCGGCGCAGACGCCGACGATGTCCCCGACGGCGTCGAGCGCGCCGACCTCGTGGAAGTGGATCTCCTCGCGCCCCGACGCCGTGCACCGCCGCCTCGGCGACGGCCAGCCGCTCGAACGTCTCGAGGGCCAGCGCGGCGGACGGCGGGGTCCAGGTCGGCGCTCTCCAGCAGCCCGCGGACGTCGCGCCAGGTCCGGTGCGGCGGCGTCGGTCTCGGTGGTCGTCACGTGCGCGCGGGCGACCCGGAAGCCGCCCCGCTGCTCGTGCCCGACCTCGATGCCCACCGGCACGACCGCCGCCGCGGCCCGGGACATGACGCCCGGGTCGAGGTCCAGGGCGACCAGCGCGTCGTGCACCGCGCCCGAGGAGCATGTCGCCGCTCGCCCCGCTGCGGGCGTCGACCCACCCGACCGGACCGACCGGGCCGCCGTCGCCGCTCATCGGTCGTCGGTGCGCTCGGCCCGCCGGGCCACCCGCGCGGCGTGCACGCCGGCGCCGTACCCGTTGTCGATGTTCACCACGGCGATGCCGGGCGCGCAGCTGTTGAGCATCGCCATGATCGCGGCCAGGCCGTCCAGCCCGGTGCCGTAGCCGATGCTGGTCGGGACGGCGACCAGCGGCACCCCGGTGAGGCCGCCGACGACGCTCGGCAGCGCGCCCTCCATGCCGGCCACGACGATCAGGCAGTCGGCGGCGTCGATCCGGTCGCGCACGGCGAGCAGCCGGTGGATGCCGGCCACCCCGACGTCCTCCATCCGGTCCACGTCCGCCCCGTGGAGCCGTGCGGTCAGGGCGGCCTCCGCGGCGACCGGCCCGTCCGACGTACCGGCCGACACCACGGCGACCAGCCCCCGAGCCGTGGGCAGCGGCCCGAGCGTCGCCGCCCGGGCCACGTCGTCCACGTCCGCGTCCGGCAGCTCCCGGCGGACCGCGTCGCGGGTCTGCTCGTCCAGGCGGGTGGCGAGCATGGCGCGGTCGGGATGGCGCTCGTGCAGGGCGCGCAGGCTCTGGACCACCTGCTCCGGCGTCTTCCCGGCGCCGTAGACGACCTCCGGGTCGCCCGTGCGGCGCTGCGGTCGACGTCGAGCCGGGCGAACCCGAGGTCCAGCACTCCGCCGTCGTCCACCCGCGTGAGCCTAACGACCGGCAGCCACTAGCCTGCGTTCGTGCCCGAGACCGCCCCCGAGGACCCGGCCGAGCTGCGGTACGGGTACTTCGGCCCGCGCGGGCACCTTCACCGAGATGGCGCTGGCCCAGGTGCCCGGTGTCGACACCGCGACGGCCACCCCGCTCCCGACGGTGGACGCGGCGCTCGCGGCCGTCCGCGCCGGTGAGCTCGACGCCGCCATGGTGCCGATCGAGAACTCGGTCGAGGGCGGGGTCACCGCGACCCTGGACGCGCTGGCGACCGGTGAGCCGCTGGTGATCCGCCGGGAGGCCCTGGTCCCGATCACGTTCGTCCTGGCCGCCCGGCCCGGCACGGCACTGTCCTCGCGTCCGCCGCATCGGCACCCACCCGCACGGCTGGGCCCAGTGCCGGGGCTGGGCCGCCCGGGAGCTGCCGGAGGCGGTGTACGTCCCGACGCTGTCCACGGCGGCGGCGGCGGCCGGCCTGGCCGCCACGGCCGGGGAGCCGCCGACGTACGACGCGGCGCTCTGCCCCCCGGTGGCGGCCGAGCTGAACGGCCTGGAGGTGCTGGCGCACGACGTCGGGGACAACCCGAGCGCGGTGACCCGGTTCGTCCTGGTCAGCCGGCCGGGTGCGGTGCCCGAGCCGACGGGCGCCGACAAGACCACGCTGGTCGCCTACCAGACCGAGGACCACCCGGGCGGGCTGGTCGAGATGCTCGAGCAGTTCGCGGTGCGCGGGGTCAACCTCAGCCGGCTGGAGTCCCGGCCGACCGGTGACGCCCTCGGGCAGTACTGCTTCTCGATCGACTGCGACGGGCACGTCGCCGAGGCCCGCGTGGGCGAGGCGCTGATGGGGCTGCACCGGACGTGCGCGCGGGTGACGTTCCTCGGGTCCTACCCGCGAGCGACGGCGCCCGGCCGGGTCGACGCGAGGACGGCCACGGCCAGCCGCCGGCCGGGGACCACCGAGGCCGACTTCGCCGCCGCGCACGCCTGGATCGAGTCCCTGCGCCGCGGCCGGCCCTAGCCGCGCGACCGGTCAGGCGGTGGGGGACTCGGGGACGCGGACGACGAGGGCCAGCCGGTCGAGGGTGATGTCCACGGCCCGGACCTCGGCCACGACGTCGCCGTCGACCTGCACCGGCTGCGGGTCCTCCACGGTGATCCGCAGCCGCCGGCAGCGGCGGTGCTCGACCCGCTCGTGCCCACCCCGCCGGCGGGTCAGCACGCGGCCCGCGACCGCGGTCCAGCCGACCACGCCGTGCGGCGAGAGGGTCAGCGTGTCCAGGTACCCGTCGTCGATCCGGGCGTCCGGCATCAGCGTGATGCCGCCGCCGATCCGGCCGACGTTGCCGGCCAGCACGGTCCGCACCCGGCGGCTGATCGACGCCTGGCCGTCGTAGCTCAACGTCACCTTCATCTGCGGGCCGCGCAGGTTCCGCGCCCCCGCGACGACGTACGCCAGCCAGCCCAGCCGATCCTTCATGCCCTCCTCGACGTCGGCCATGATCGCGGCGTCGAACCCGAGGCCGGCCATGACCAGGAAGCCCAGCCGGTCCGGCCGCTCGTCCTCACCGGTGACGTCGAGCGTGCAGCGCCCCACGTCCACCCAGAGGTCTCGGCCGGACATCGCCACCTTCAGCGCGGCCGGGAGGTCGTCCAGCGGCAGCTGCAGGTTGCGGGCCAGCAGGTTGCCGGTCCCGGCCGGCAGCAGCCCGAGCGGCACGCCGGTGCCGGCCAGCGTGGAGCCGACGACGCGGACGGTCCCGTCGCCCCCGAGGGCGCAGACCACGTCGGCGTCGGAGGCGATCGCGGCCCGCGTCTGGCCCTCACCGGGGTCCTCGGCCGTCGTCTCCCACCACATCGGCTCGGCCCAGCCCGACTCCGCGCAGATGCCGGCCACCAGCTGCTGGGTCAGCGCGAGGTCCGGCACCTTCGTGGGGTTCACGACGACGGCCATCGTCGGCCGGAGCTGCGGGTCCTCGGCGAACGGCAGCCGGGTGTCCTCGTGCCGCGGCCGGCCCTTGCGGACCCGGACCGCGATCACCACGCCCAGGACGACGGCGGCGACGACCACGACGGCGACCACGATCAGGAGCACCGTCACGAGCGTGGTCACGCGCACAGACGCTAGCGCCGTGCGTGCGGCACGGGATCGATACCCTCGTCCCGTGATCGATCTCCGCCTGCTCCGCGAGGACCCGGACGCCGCGCGCGCCAGCCAACGCTGCGCGCGGCGAGGACCCGGACCTGGTCGACGCGGTGCTGGCCGCCGACGAGCGTCGGCGTACGACGCTCACCGACTTCGAGCGCCAGCGGGCCGAGCAGAAGGCGTTCGGCAAGCGCGTCGCGCAGGCCACCGGCGAGGAGAAGGCCCACCTGGTGCACCAGGCCCAGGTCGCTGGCCGAGGCGGTCAAGGCGGCCGAGGCCGAGGCGGACGCGGCCGAGACCGACCTGGACCGCGCTGCTGCGCCGGCTGCCCAACATCGTCGAGCCCGAGGTGCCCGCCGGCGGCGAGGAGGACTACGTCGTCCTGCGCGAGGTCGGCCGCCGCGGGACTTCGCGGCCGAGGGCTTCGCAGCCGCTGCGACCACATGGAGCTCGGCGAGCGCCTGCGGCGCGATCGACACCGAGCGCGGGGCCAAGGTGAGCGGTGCCCGGTTCTACTACCTCACCGGGGTCGGCGCCCGCCTCGAGCTCGCCCTGCTGAACCTTGCCATGCACCAGGCGATCGAGGCCGGCTTCACCCCGGCCATCACGCCGACCCTCGTCCGGCCGGAGATCATGGCCGGCGCCGGGTTCCTCGACGCGCACGCCGACGAGGTCTACCGGCTCGAGGCCGACGACCTCTACCTGACCGGCACCTCCGAGGTCGCGCTCGCCGGGCTACCACGCCGACGAGATCCTCGACCTCGGCGACGGCCCGCTGCGGTACGCCGGGTGGTCGGCCTGCTACCGGCGCGAGGCCGGCAGCTACGGCAAGGACACGGCCGGGCATCATCCGCGTCCACCAGTTCCACAAGGTCGAGATGTTCAGCTGGTGCCGTCCGGAGGACGCGGCGGCCGAGCACGAGCGGCTGCTGGGCTTCGAGGAGCAGATGCTGGCCAAGGTCGAGATGCCCTTACCGCGTCATCGACGTCGCGGCCGGCGACCTCGGCGGACCGGCCGCGCGCAAGTTCGACTGCGAGGGCTGGGTGCCGACGCCAGGGGCGCTACCGCGAGCTGACCTCGACCAGCAACTGCACGACGTACCAGGCCCGTCGGCTGAACGTCCGCGAGCGCGACCCGCACCGCGAGGGGCAGAACCGCATCGTCGCGACCCTCAACGGCACGCTGGCGACGACGCGCTGGATCGTCGCCATCCTGGAGAACCACCAGCAGGCCGACGGCTCGGTGGCCGTCCCGAAGGCCCTGCAGCCGTTCGTCGGCCTCGAGACACTGGATCCCATTGTCTGACACGCTTTTCGGCAGGCTCGACTGGTCGCTCTCGACGTCGACGGCACGCTGGTGGACTACGACGAACGCATGAGCGACGCCGTGCGCGACGAGGTGCGCCGGGTCGCCGCCCTTCCGGACACGCACGTCGTCATCGCGACCGGCCGCTCGCTGCTCGGCATGCTGCCCGTCCTGGCGCTAGCTCGGGCTGACCGACGGCGCCCACGCGATCTGCAGCAACGGCGCGGTCACCGTCCGCACGTCACCCGGCGACGCGGCGGCCGGCGGTCTCCCGGCGTACGAGATCGTCGACCGGGTCACCTTCGACGCCCGGCCGGCGGTCGAGCTCTTGCGGGCCGAGCTGCCCGGCGCGATGTACGCCGCGGAGGTGCTCGGCGTCGGCTTCCTGGTCACCGGTGACTTCCCCGACGACGAGCTGCGCGGGGGAGCTGGTCGCGGTGCCGTTCGAGGAGCTGACGGCCGAGCCGGTGACCCGGTCGTGGTGCGCAGCCCCGACCACACGCCCGAGCACTTCCTGGAGCTGGTCTCCCGGATCGGCCTGCACGGCGTGAACTACGCCGTCGGCTGGACGGCCTGGCTCGACCTGGCGCCCGAGGGGGTCACCAAGGCCAGCGCGCCTGGAGCAGGTACGCCGGCTGCTCGGCGTCGAGCCGGCCGCGACGTACGCCGTCGGCGACGGACGCAACGACGTCGAGATGATCGCAGTGGGCCGCCCAGGGCGCGGTGATGGACAGCGCGCCGACCGAGGTGCTCGCGGTCGCCGACGAGGTGCTGCCCGACGTCCACCAGGACGGCCTGCTGCAGCTGCTGCAGCGGCTGTGAGCGAGCGATGAGGCTGCTCGCGAGCGATCTGGACGGGACGCTGGTCGGGCCGTCCGGTGGCATGTTCTCGCCGCGCACGCGGGCCGCGCTGGACGCCTGCGAGGCGGCCGGCGTCCCGGTCGTGTTCGTCACCGGCCGCCCCCCGCGCTGGCTGGACGGGCTGGCGGACGGCCGGTCCGGCGTGGCGATCTGCGCCAACGGCGCTCTGGTCGTCGACCTCCCGACCGCGCCGCGTCGCTCGAGGCACGACCATCGAGCCGGCCGTCGTGGCGGACGTGGCCGCGCGGCTGCGGCGGACGTTGCCGGGCGCGACGTTCGCGCTGGAGACGGCTGACGGGCTTCGCGATGGAGCCGGCGTACGTGCGGCGGTATCGACATCGGTCGACCCGCCGATCGGGCCGCTGGAGGAGCTGCTGGCCGACGACCCGGACGTGGTCAAGCTGCTGCTGCGCGTCCCCGGATGCCCGCAGCGACGAGCTGCTGGCGCTGGCCCGCGCCGCTGCTCGAGGGCCGGGCCGCGCCCACCCACTCCAACGCCTCCGACGGGATGCTGGAGATCTCCGCGCTCGGCGTCAGCAAGGCGTCGGCGCTGGCCCGGCTGGCCGCGCGGCTCGGCATCGAGGCGGCCGACGTGGTGGCGTTCGGCGACATGCCGAACGACATCGAGATGCTGCGCCTGGGCCGGCCCGTCGTACGCGATGGCCGGCGCCCACCCGGAGGCGATCGCCGCCGCGGACGAGCTCGCGCCGCCGTGCGAGCGAGGACGGCGTGGCTCAGGTCGTGGAGGCCCTGCTCAGGCCTGGATGACGGATGAGGATGACGCCGGTGGGCCGAGCTAGAGGTACTGGCCGGTCCCGTGCTGGGGCTCCTCGCCCTCCGGCGTTCGCGGCCCCTGGCCGTAGCCGGGCGGCATCTGGCCTGGCATCCCCGGCCGCATCTGACCCGGGCCGCCGGGGCCCGCGGGCAGCTGGTGCCGCATCCCCTCGAGCTGCATCCGGGCTGCCATCTGCTGGGCGACCAGCGCGGTCTGGATGCCGTGGAACAGCCCCTCCAGCCAGCCGACGAGCTGGGCCTGGGCGATCCGCAGCTCCGCGTCGCTGGGGTTGTCGGTGTCGAAGGGCAGCGTGATCCGCTCCAGCTCCTCCACCAGCTCCGGGGCCAGGCCCTGCTCGAGCTCGGAGATCGAGCGGCGGTGGATCTCGACCAGGCGCGCCCGCCCGGCCTCGTCCAGAGGCGCGCCGCGCACCTCCTCGAGCAGCTGCTTGATCATGCTGCCGATGCGCATGACCTTGGCCGGCTGCTCGACCTGCTCGATCGGGCTGACCTCCCCGCCGCCCTCGCCTCCCTCCTGCCGCTGAGCGCTCCCCTCCCCCGAGCCGCCACCACTCGGGGCCGACCCGATGCCCTGGGGTGTCACCACGATGACCCGCTCGTCGCCTGCTGGGTTCTCGCTCATCCGTCAATCCTGCCTCAGAACTCGGTTGCCCACCGCGCGCCCCCGAGGCCACCCTGGCCCGATGCCCGCTCTGCCGCCCGAGGTGCCCGGCGGGTGGCTGGCCCGTCCGCCGGGGCCGGACGACGCCCGTGCGCTCCACGACCTGGTCGTGGCCTGCGACATCGCCGTGCTCGGGGTGCCCGACGTGGCGTTCGGCGACGTCGTGGCCGACATCGGCCAGGACCCCGAGATGCAGACCGTGGTGCTGGACGGCGACCGGGCGGTCGCCTGGGCCTGGATGAGGGACCGGGCCGCGGGCCGCACCCTGGCCGACCTCTACCTCGACCCGGCGGTGCCGGAAGCCGTCGCCGAGCCGTTGGCCGCTTGGTGCTGGGGCCTCCTCGTCGCCCGCGCCGGGTCCGTGGCCACCCGGCGCGGACGGGACGGCACCACGCTCGAAGTCGGCAGTCTCGACGCGGACGTCCGCACGGAGAAGCGGCTGCGGGCACGCGGGTTCGACCGGGTCCGGACGTTCTGGCGGATGCGGCGCGAGCTGTCGCCCGAGGACCGGGCCGCCCGCCCGGAGGCCGAACCGGCCGGGGTCGTGGTGCGGCCGGTCGGCGAGAACGACCTCGAGGCCGTCCACCGGCTGCTGGAGGACGCGTTCGCCGACCATTGGGGCCATCGTCCCCAGACCTACGACGAGTGGTGGACGCATGTCTCGACGGTCCACGGCTTCGACCTCTCCCTGTGGTGGGTCGCCGAGCTGGACGGTGCGCTCGCCGGTGCCCTGATCGCCACGGGGCAGATGGCCGACGAGGATGCGATCTACATCTCGACGCTGGGCACACGGGCCTCGGCTCGCGGGCGTGGCGTCGCGAAATCGTTGCTGCGCAAGGCTTTTGCCGCAGGAGTCGAGCATGGGTGGTCATGGGCCAAGCTCAACGTCGACAGTACGAGCGCGACCTCGGCGCCGCAGCTGTACTCCAGCGTGGGCATGACGGTGGACTTCGCGATGCACGCCTGGCAGCTGGACGTCCCCGCGGGCTGAGCTAGGCCGTGGCCGGCACCAGGGCCATCAGGTCGAGAGCGACGTCGACCAGCGCGTAGGTCGCGGCCCGCGAGGTCGCCTCCCGTTGCCAGGCCTGCTCGACCATGGCGTCCGGGTCGACTCCCTGGTCGCGCAGCGTCGGGTCCTCGCTGACCCAGTGCGCGAGGATCTCGGGGGTGACCTCGGGGTGGAACTGCCAGGCGACGAGCCGGAGGACGCCGTCGTCGGACTCCAGCGCGAAGCCCTGCGGCCCGGCGTCCGACTCACCGAGCAGCCGGGCGCCCTCGGGCACCGTGAAGCGGTCGTAGTGGTACTGCGCCCACGGGCCGGGTGGGCACAGCGCGGGGTCGTGGGACTCGACGTAGTACCAGCCGACCTCGCTCTGCGGTGCCCGGGAGACCTTCCCCCCGAGCGCGTGGGCGGCGAGCTGGGCGCCGTAGCAGATGGCCATCACCGGCACGCCCCGGTCGAGGCAGTCGCGCACCAGGCCGACCTCCGTCGCCACCAGGTCCTCGCGACCCGGCTCGACGACGCCACTGGCCGAGCCCAGCAGGACCACGAGGTCGGCGGAGTCGCTGCCGGCCACCGGGCCGCGCGGGGGAAAGTCCTCGCGCATGGTCAGCGTCACCCGGCCGCCCAGCTGCTCGAGCCGTTGCCCGACGAGACCCGGCTCGCTGTCCGTCCGGTCACCCACCACGAGAACGCGCACGGTCGAAGGATGTCACGCGCAGCCGGCGCAGCGGCTCAGACCACGAGCAGCAGCTTGCCGATGTGGCTGCTCTCCTCCATCACCCGGTGGGCCTGCGCGGCGTCGGCCAGCGGGTACGTCCCGTGGATGACCGGCACGACCCGGCCGTCCTCGAGCAGCGGCCACACGTGCTCGTGGGTGCTGCGGACGATCGCGGCCTTCTCCTCCAGCGGCCGGCCGCGCAGCGAGGCGGACAGGAGGGCGACGCGCTTGCGCATCATCAGGCCCAGGTCGACCTCGGCCTTCGTGCCGCCCTGCAGGCCGATGACGACCAGCCGGCCGCCGGGCGCCAGGGCGTGCGAGGTTGCGGTCGAGGTACTTGGCGCCGATGTTGTCCAGGATCACGTCGGCCCCGGACCCGCCGGTGGCCCCGCGGACCGCCTCGACGAAGTCCTCGCTCGACGTAGTTGACGAGGATGTCGGCGCCCAGCGCGCGGCAGGCCTCGAGCTTGTCCTCCGATCGCGGCCGTCACCGCGACCCGTGCGCCCGAGCTCGCGGCCGAGCTGGATCGCCATGGTCCCGATGCCGCTCGAGCCGCCGTGCACGAGCAGCACCTCGTCCGGTCGCAGTCCCGCGGCCATGAACACGTTGGCCCACACCGTGCAGGTCACCTCGGGCAGGGCCGCCGCCTGCGACCAGCCCGACCGCCGGCGGGCACGGGCAACAGCTGACCCTGCGGAACGGCGACCTGCTCGGCGTACGCCCCGCCGGCGACCAGCGCGCAGACCTCGTCGCCGACCGCCCACTCGCTCGACCCCGTCGCCCACCGCCGCAGATGCGGCCCGAGCACTCCATGCCGGGGTACGGCGGGGCGCCGGGCGGGGGCGGGTAGTGACCCTGGCGCTGCAGGGTGTCGGCCCGGTTCACGCCGGCCGCGACGACGTCCATGATCACCTCGCCCGGCCCCGGCTCGGGGTCCGGCACGTCGGTGAGGACCAGGGCCTCCGGCCCGCCGGGCTCGGAGATGACGATGGCGCGCATGGCCCAGACCCTAGGTGCCGTCGAGACGGCGCGCCAGCCGTACCCTGCCCGGGTGAGCACGGTCATCTGGAAGGACCAGCCGGACGAGCACGACTACCCGGCCGCCGCGGCCTACCTCTCGCTGCTCGCGTCCGACGACCGAGGCGACCGCAGCTCGTCCAGGCGCTGCAGCGCGGCGCCGGTCGTCCACCAGAAGGCCAAGGACATCCTGCGGGCGGCCCGGCTGCCGCTGCTGCCGACCGACAACCCGCACGTGGCCTCGGACCTGGACAAGGTGGCCAAGGACAAGCCGCTGTCGCCGGTCCTGCTGGTCGGCGGGCGACCTGCGCCACCGGCCGGCCGGCTGCAGATCGCCGACGGCTACCACCGGGTCTGCGCGAGCTATCACACCGACGAGAACACCGACGTGCCCTGCCGGCTGGTGGCGCCCCCGGCTCGCCTCCGGCCGATGACCTTCGGCGCGCTCGCGCTGATCGTCGTCGCCGGGCTGATCGGCCCGGCGCTCGCGCTGCGCGCAGGCTGGCACCTGCCGGTCGTCCTCGGCGAGCTGGTGGCCGGCATCCTGCTCGGGCCGACCGGCGTCTCCTGGCTGCACGCGGCCAACCCCACCTTGACGTTCCTCGCCGACATCGGCTTCGCGCTCGTCATGTTCGTGGCCGGGAGCCGCGTCCCCGCCCGCGATCCGCAGCTGCGTCGGGGCATCCGGGCTCGGGCTGGCCCGGGCCGTGGCGGTGGGGGTCGTCGCCGTGGTGCTGGCCGTCGGCGTCAGCGCGGTCTTCGGCACCGGACACACGGGGCTGTACGCCGTGCTGATGGCGTCGTCGTCGGCGGCCCTCGTCCTGCCGATCGTCGACTCGCTGCATCTGGGCGGTCCGTCGGTGGTGCAGCTGCTGCCGCAGATCGCCGTCGCCGACGCCGCCTGCATCGTCGCGCTGCCGCTGGCGATCGAGCCGGCGAAGGCGGGCCGAGCCGGCCTCGGCGCCCTGGCCGTGATCGCCTGTGCCGCAGCCCTTTTCGTGGTCCTGCGTCAGGGTGAGCGGACCGGAGCGCGCCAGCGGCTGCACAAGATCTCCGAGCAGCGGCAGTTCGCCCTGGAGCTGCGGATCCAGCTGGCCATCCTGTTCGCCCTGGCCGCGCTCGCCACGCTGACCCACGTCTCGATCATGCTGGCCGGCTTCAGCTTCGGGCTGGCCGTGGCGGCCGTCGGTGAGCCCCGCCGGCTCGCCCGGCAGCTCTTCGCGCTGACCGAGGGGTTCTTCGGTCCGCTGTTCTTCGTCTGGCTCGGCGCCTCGCTCAACCTCCGGGACCTGGTCCACCACCCGTCGTACGTCGGGCTGGGTCTGGTGCTCGGGCTCGGCGCGGTGGTGGCGCACGCGGCCATGCGGCTGAGCGGGCAGCCGGTGGCCGTCGCCGCGCTGGGAGCGGCCCAGCTCGGCGTGCCGGTGGCCGCCGCGACGCTGGGCACCCAGCTGCACCTGCTCCGGCCCGGCGAGGGACCGGCGATCGTCCTGGGCGCGCTCGTCACGATCGGGGTCAGCGTGCTGGCCGGCTCCCGGCTGGCGGGGCACCCCGCACCGGCACCGGCGCCGGCCGCCTAGCCGCCCGCGACGGCGCGTCGGGCCGCCTCCAGCGCTCCGGGGTCGTCGACGTCCAGGAGGGCACCGGCCGGCAGCGGCAGGGCGTGGACGTCCAGCCGGTCGAGCAGCGAGTGCATCGAGGAGCCCGAGACGGGTCGCTCGAGGCGGTCGCGCAGCGCCGTCCGCCGGTAGGCCGCCAGCAACGGCTGGAGGCGGCCGCCGGCGTCCACCCCGACGACGGCCTCGACGCTCTCGGCCACGTCGCCGGCCTGAGCGACGAGCAGCGGCACCGCCTGCCCCGCGAAGGGCTGGTCACCCGCCACGGCGACGACCCAGACGGCCGCGTCCGTCCGGGCGTCGAGCGCGGCGAGGCCGGCGGCCAGCCCGGCGAGCGGGCCGCCTCCGACGGGCGACTCACGGGCCCAGACGACCTTTCGCTCAAGTGAGCGGGCCGGCCCGACGACGACAAGGGGGACGTCCGGGTCCAGGCCGCTCAGGAGGTGGCCGAGGACCGTGCGTCCGGCGCCCAGCTCGAGCGCCGTCTTGTCGCCGCCGCCCATGCGGCGCGACGTGCCGCCGGCCAGCACGACGACGGCGTACGACGCGGGTCCGGGCACCCCGTGAGTATCGCTCCGACGGCGCCGACCACTCGACCCGCCGCAGTTGCGCCATGCGAGTGACAGGGCCCCTCGGAAGGGTCAATCGACCGGCCGGGTACGCCGAAGCACACGGCGTCGCGGAAGAGGGGACAAACATGCTGCGCAACCTCGGCATCAGGTCGAAGCTGTTGGCGGTCCTTGCTGTGCCCATGCTGGTTCTGGTCATCGGAGCCGGCGTGGTGTCGTCTGCAGGCCGTCAACACGGCGAGCGATGCCCGACAGGTCCGCGCCATCGCCGACGGGGCGCAGAGCTTCTCCGCCGCTCGTCTCCGCCCTGCAGGCCGAGCGCCGCGTCTCCGAGGCCAAGCTGCAGGGTGACGACACCCTCGGCGACCAGCTCGCCCGGATCCGCGCAGGCCACCAACTCCGCGGCGGCCACCACCGATGCCCTGACCAGCCGGATCGGCCTGGCCCAGCTGTCCCCCGAGGCGGCCAAGGCCCTGGCGACGAACCTCCAGGCCGCGCGCCCGCCTGAGCAGCGTGCGCACCCGGGTCGACAAGGGAACGGTCAGCCCGGACGCCGTCGCGTCCGTGCTTCGACGCCGCGATCCTGGAGGAGATCCAGATCCCCGCCCGGATCGCCGCAGTCCCTCGCCGACCGCTCCCTCGCGGTCCAGCTGCGGTCGTACTCCGAGCTGGAGCTGGCCGAGGAGCTGGCGACCCAGGAGCGCGACCTCGGCCGCCAGGTCATCGCCGACCCGTCGTGCGCCGCCGCCTTCACGTCGCGTGGTCGACGCGCAAGTCCGACGCGCTCGCGGACTACTGCGTACGACGCCACGCTGACCCAGCGCGAACCAGCATGACCGCAGCTGATCGACGAGCACCGTGGCGCCAAGGCCTTCACCACGGCCGCGAACAGCCTCCTGGCGGCTCGGCCACCGGCAAGCTCGACCTCGGCTGCAGGACCAGGCCTGGGTCACCCTCGCAACAGCCACGTCAACGCGCTGCAAGGGCCTCGCCTCGCAGGCCGCGAGCGACGCTGCGGCCGTCTCGGCCCAGGCCAGCGCCATCGGCCGCCACGAACCGGGCCTGGCAGGTCTGCGGCGCTGGCGCTGCTGCTGCTGCTGCTGCCGATCCTGCTGGCGCTGTTCGTGGCCCGCGCCATCATCCGGCCGCTGCGCCGCCTCACCGACGCGGCGGCCAGGTCCGCGACGAGCTGCCCAAGCTGGTCGAGACCATGGCCACCCCGGGCGAGGCGCCCGACGCCGACCTGGTCCGCATCCCGATCACCACGCAGGACGAGGTCGGGAAGCTGGCCATGGCGTTCAACGACGTCAACCAGACCACGATGAAGATCGCCCGCGAGCAGGCGGCGCTGCGCGGCTCGATCGCCGAGATGTTCGTCAACGTCGCCCGCCGCAACCACGTGCTGCTCTCCCGCCAGCTGTCGTTCATCGACCAGCTGGAGCGCACCGGAGGAGAACCCCGACACCCTCGACGACCTGTTCAAGCTCGACCACCTCGCGACCCGCATGCGCCGGAACGCCGAGTCGCTGATCGTGCTCGCCGGCATCGACTCCGGCCGCCGCGTCCGCCAGCCGATGCCGCTGTCCGACGTTGTCCGCACGGCGATCTCCGAGATCGAGAAGTACGAGCGCGTCGACATGGCGCTGCGCGCCGACCCGCCGGTGGTCGGCCACGTCGCGCTGACCACCGCGCACCTGCTGGCCGAGCTGCTCGAGAACGCCACGCAGTTCTCCAACCCGGACACCCGGGTCATGGTCGTCACGTCGTACGGCCCTCGTGGCGTGCGCGTGAAGATCACCGACGCCGGTCTCGGCATGACGTACGACGAGATCACCGACGCCAACCAGCGGATCGCCAACCCGCCCGTCACCGACGTCGTCGGCGTCGTCGCGGCTCGGCTTCTTCGTCGTCGGCCGCCTGGCGCGCAGGCTCGACGCCCGCGTGACCCTGCGGGCCGCTCGTGACCGCGGCACGGTCGTGGTCATCGACCTGCCGGCGGCGCTGTTCGTGCCCGGCTCGGTCGCCGAGGTGACCGGGATCGACGACGAGGACGAGACGTCGTACGTCGAGGGGGCCGAGGCGACCGGCGCCCATGCCGCTCCCGCCGGTGCGGCGAACGTGCCCGTCGTGGCCAGCGCGCCGCGCGCGGCCCAGGCGGCCGACCCCCGGGGCACCCGTTCGCGGCCGGCCCCCACGGACAGGAGCACGACGCCCTTCCCGGTCGACTTCGCCGCTCCGCAGAGCGAGGCGGCCGCTCCGGCCCCGCCCATCGCGGCCCCGTCCGTCGCCGGCCTCCCGCAGCGGGCGCCGAGGGCCGACCTCGCGTCGCCGGCCGCCCCCGTCTCGCCGGCTCCGGCGCTGCCCACCGTGCCGACGTCGCCCAGCGTGCCGGTCGTGCCCGAGTCGGGTCTGCCCCGCCGCGGCAGCATCGCCGGTCTGCCGCGTAGAGGTGCCGCCAAGCCGGCCCAGGACCTGGCCGGCCGTGGCGGCCCGCCGGCTCCCGCGCCGACGCCGCCCATCTCGCTCCCGTCGCCGCCCGCCCCCTCCGGCGGCGCTCCGTCCGCGCCGGAGCCTCCGGCCAGCGCCGGTGCGCCGGCGGTGCCGCCGGCCGAGGCCGGTACCGATGCGGTCGTGGCTCGTCGTCCCGGGCTGTTCTCCGGGTTCCGGTCCCGCACGGGTACGCCGGCGGTGCCCGACCCGCTGCTGACCCCTCTCCCCGAGCTGCCTGCCCCGCCGGCCGCCGTGGAGGAGCAGCCCGCCGCGGAGCCCGTCGCGCCCGCCGTCGAGCCAGCCGGTCGCGCCGGAGCCGGTCGTCGTCGACGTGGTGCCCGAGGCGCAGCCCGAGCCCGAGCCGGTCGTCGAGGACGTCACGCCCGAGGCCCAGCCCGAGCCCCTCGTCGAGGACGTCACGCCCGAGCCTGAGCCTGTCCTCGTCGTCGAGCCGGTGGCCGATGGGGCCGCACCCACGGTCACCGATGAGGCTGCCCCGGCCGAGTCGTACGAGCCGGCGGAGCTGCCGCCCAGCTCCCGGCCGGGCTTCTTCCCGCTGCAGCGTCGTTCGCCGCAGGTCGCGCAGGACGCCGCACCGGTGGCCGACGCCGCACCCGTGGCCGACGCCACGGCCGAGGCGGCCGTGCCGGAGCCGGCTGAGCCGGTGGCCGTCGAGCCGGTGGTCGTCGAGCCGGTGGTCGTCGAGCCGGTGGTCGTCGAGCCGGAGGTCAAGCCGCAGGCCGTCGAGTCGGTGGCCGGGATGGCGGCGGCCGAGGACATCGAGCCGGCCGAGCCGGGCGCCGCCCCATCACCTCGCCGACCCGGTGCAGCGCGCCGGTGTCTTCCACGCGTTCGGGCGTCGGGGCGCTCCCCGGCACCGCGGGCGTCACTCCAAGACCGACGGCCCGGTGACCGCCGATGCGCCGCAGGTCTCCGTCCCCACGCCCGAGCCGGCCGAGGTCACCGACGCCGTGGCCGAGCCCACCGCCGTCGAGGTCAGCACCGCAGCTCCGGCTGCGCCGTTCCCCCAGGTGGTCCCGCCGGCCGATCTGCAGCCGGAGCCGGCACCGGAGCCGCAGCCGGTCGCCCTCGTCCAGCCCGACCCCGAGCCTCAGCCCGAGCCGGTTGCCGTCGCTGCCCCCGAGCCGCTGCCGCTCCCGGAGCCGGTCGTTGTGCCGGAGCCGGTCGCGGTTGCCGAGCCGGAGCCGGAGCCGGTCGCCGGAGCCGGCGCCGGTCCCCGAGCCCGGGCCCGAGCCCGAGCCGACGTTCGAGCCGGTCTCCTGGTCGCAGCACCAGTCCCTCACCGAGCTGCCCGTGGAGCCGGAGCCGGAGCCGGAGCCGTACGTCGAGCCCGCAGTGTCGACGGTCATGGACATCCTCCCGGACCGTCCCGCAGGCCGGTCTCGCCGGATGCCCCGCATCCGCTCGCGGGCGATGAAGCCACCGGCACCGCTGCCCACCCGGTCGGCCGTGCCCCCGACGCCGCCGGCACCTCCCGTGTCCGCGGCGCCGGTGGCCCCCGCGGCGTACCAGCAGGCACCGGTCGCACCGCCCGTCGGGCCGAGCCCCGTGGACCCCGTCCCGGCGGCAGCGGCGTTCTCGGCGCCGCCGGCGACGGACGACCAGCCGGACTTCCGCGGCGGCACCATCCCGGCCGGCCACTTCGCCGCGCCGGTCGCCGAGGAGCCCGCGGCGCCGCAGTTCGGTGCGCCGCTGTTCGGGACGCCGGCCGCGCCCGAGCCGCCGCAGTCGGGGCTGCCTCAGCGCGAGCCGGTGGCCGCGGCGGCCACCCGTCCGGGCGGCGCCGACTTCGAGACGATGCAGCTGCGCGAGCGCTCGGCGATCGCCAGCGAGGCGCTGTCGGAGCTGAGCGCGCTGTCCGGCTACCGGCCCCAGGCCGTGGAGAACCGCGGCCAGGCCACCATGCCCCGTCGTACGCCGCAGGCGACCCCCGGTCTGGAACCGGCGCCGCCGGCTGCGCCCGTGCCGCACCGCGAGCGCAACGCCACCGACGTTCGCTCCATGCTCAGCGGGTTCCGGGCGGGCGTCGAGCGAGGACGCGCCGACAAATCGCCCGAGTCCGACAGCTGACGACCGGCAGGCGCCCGCCGCTCAAGGCCGACCATCAACCGACCGACGTAACGATCAGCCCGAACCACCGGAGGAAGACCACCGTGAACGCGACGATGAGCACCGAAGCCGCGAACTTCAGCTGGCTGCTCGACAACTTCGTGAAGAGCGTGCCGGGTGTGCAGCACACCCTCGTGGTCTCCGCCGACGGCCTGCTCATGGCGATGTCCGACAACCTCGACCGCACCGGCGGCGACCAGATGGCCGCCATCGTCTCCGGCATGTCCAGCCTGACCAGCGGTGCCGCCCGGCAGCTGCAGGCCGGCGAGGTCCGGCAGTCCATCGTCGAGATGGACACGATCTTCCTGTTCTCCATGTCGATCAACGACGGCTCGGTCCTCGCCGTCGTCGCCGACGCCCAGTGCGACGTCGGCCTGATCGGCTACGAGATGGCCCTGCTGGTCAGCCGTACCGAGGCCACGCTGACGCCCCAGCTGGTGAGCGAGATGCGCTCGCGGCTGCCGGTCGGCGGCCCCGTGCGTGCCTGGCAGGTCGGCTGAGTCCGATGGCGGACCGGCCGATTGTCCGCAGCGGCGGTGCGGACGACACCGAGGTCGAGGAGACCTACGGCCGTGCGGCCGTACGCCGTCACGGGAGGTCGCACCCGCCCCTCGTCGGCGACCCTGTCCTATCGAAGCCCTGGTCCAGTCGCTCCGCGCGCCCGTACCCGGGGATGACCAACGAGAAGCGTCAAGATCCTCGACCTCACGGCCGTCGAGTTCCTGTCCATCGCCGAGCTGTCGGCGCACGTCAAGCTCCCTGTCGGGATCGTTCGCGTCATCGTGAGCGACCTCGCCGACGAGGGGAAGGTCCGTATCCACGGCGTCGCGAACGGCCAGTCCGGCCTCGCGACAAGCCTCAGCGTTCTGGAGAGTGTTCTCAATGGCATTTCCTCGCTCTGACGTGGCGCCGGGCGCAGCCCCCACGGCCACGGGCGCAGCCGACGGACGCGCCCCCCAGGCGATGGACGTCGGCACCCACCGTCGTGAAGATCGTCGTCGCGGGCGGGTTCGCCGTCGGCAAGACGACCTTCATCGGCTCCATCTCCGACATCGAGCCGCTGTCCACCGAGGCCGCGATGACCGAGCACTCGGTCGGGCGTCGACGACGCGGGCGGCCTCACCGCACCGCAAGACGACGACCACGGTCGCCATGGACTTCGGCCGGATCGCGCTGCCGGGCAACCTCTGGCTCTACCTGTTCGGCACGCCCGGGCCAGGACCGCTTCCTGTTCATGTGGGACGACCTGGTGCGCGGCGCGATCGGCGCGGTCGTCCTCGTCGACACCGAGCGGCTCGACCAGTGCTTCCCGGCCGTCGACTACTTCGAGGCGCGGGGCATCCCGTTCGTCGTGGCCCTCAACTGCTTCGACGGCGTGGCCCGGCACGGCATCGACGAGGTGCGGGCGGCGCTGCAGGTGCCGGCCGACGTGCCGATGATCTACACCGACGCTCGGGCCCGGCCGCCACCAAGCAGGCGCTGATCTCGGTCGTCCAGCTCGCCATGCACCGGCTGACCGGCGCTCCGCCGCGGGCGGCTCGCGCCCCTGGCCTGACCGCTCCCGACTCCGTTTGCCGTGACTGCGGGTTGCAGATAGTTAGTTGCGTCCCCGCACCCGGGGAGCAAACCCGCAGCGGGGAGCACGTGGGGGGATCCGGGCGCGGCCGATTTAGTCACGCTAAACTAACTAGCGCGCCGCGCTCGTCTGCGCGAGCCCTTCAGCGGAGAACCTGCCGTGAGCTTTGCCTCCATGACCGCGCCCAGCGCGCGCTGGGACAAGAACCACCCCATGTACAAGTGGATCGCCCTGTCCAACACCACGATGGGCATGCTCGTCGCGACCATCAACGGCTCGATCGTGCTGATCAGCCTGCCGGCGATCTTCCGCGGGATCCACCTGAATCCGCTCGCCGCCGGCAACGTGAGCTACCTGCTCTGGATGATCATGGGCTTCCTGCTCGTGAGCGCGGTGCTCGTCGTGACGCTCGGCCGGCTCGGCGACATGTACGGCCGGGTGAAGATCTACAACCTCGGCTTCCTCGTCTTCTTCCTCAGCTCGGTGCTGCTGGCCCTCGAGCCGTTGGACGGCGTCCGGCGGCGCGCTGTGGATCATCGGCTGGCGGCTGGTGCAGGGCGTCGGCGGCGCGATGCTCTTCGCCAACTCGACCGCGATCCTCACCGACGCGTTCCCCGCCAACCAGCGCGGCACGGCCCTGGGCGTCAACATGGTTGTCGGCGATCGCCGGATCGTTCATCGGGCTGATCCTCGGCGGCGTGCTGTCCGAGTGGCACTGGCGGGCGGTCTTCTGGGTGAGCGTGCCGTTCGGCCTGATCGGCACGATCTGGTCCTACCGTTCGCTGCACGAGCTCGGTGGCACGACCGGGCGGACCAAGATCGACTGGTGGGGCAACGTCACGTTCGCCGTCGGCCTGTCCGGCGATGCTCGCCGCGATCACCTACGGCATCCAGCCGTACGGCGGCCACTCGATGGGCTGGACGAACCCGTGGGTGCTGACCGGGCTCATCGGCGGCGCCGTGCTGCTCGTGGTCTTCTGCTTCATCGAGAACCACGTGTCGGACCCGATGTTCCACATGAACCTGTTCCGGATCCGGGCGTTCTCGGCCGGCAACCTGGCCGGCCTGCTCGCCTCGATCGGCCGCGGTGGCATGCAGTTCATGCTGATCATCTGGCTGCAGGGCATCTGGCTTCCGTTGCACGGGTACAACTACCAGGACACGCCGCTGTGGGCCGGCATCTACCTGTTGCCGCTGAGCATCGGGTTCCTGGTCGCCGGCCCGCGTGTCCGGCTGGATCTCCGACCGGATCGGCTCGCGTGCCCTCGCCACCGGCGGGCTGCTGGTCACCGGCGCCTCGTTCGTCGCGCTGATCTTCCTGCCGACCAACTTCACGTACTGGCAGTTCGCGGCGCTGATCGCGATCAACGGCATCGGCTCCGGGCTGTTCGCGGCGCCCAACACCATGGCGATCATGAACTCCGTGCCGGCCAGCCAGCGCGGAGCGGCCAGCGGCATGCGCGGGACGTTCTTCAACTCCGGCTCGTGCGCTGTCGATCGGCATCTTCTTCTCGCTGATGATCGCCGGGCTGGCGTCGACGCTGCCGACGACGCTGACGAACGGCCTGACGGCGCAGGGCGTGCCCAGCGCCACGGCGCAGCAGATCGGCAACCTGCCCCCGGTGGGCTCGCTGTTCGCGGCCTTCCTCGGCTACAACCCGATGCAGAGCCTGCTCGGCCCGACCGGCGTGCTGCAACAGATCCCGGCCGCGCAACGCGGCCAAGCTGACCGGCAAGGAGTTCTTCCCGCAGCTGATCTCGCAGCCGTTCCACCACGGCCTGGTCGTCGTGTTCATCGCGGCCGCGCTGATGATGCTGATCGGCGTCGATCGCCTCGCTGTTCCGCGGCGGCAAGTACGTCCACGACGACGAGGCCTCGAGCCCCGCCGACGGTGACCGGATGGGCGAGGACGACCCGGTGCTGCCCCTGACGACGGCCCGTCCGTGACGCGTCGTACGGCGGCGATCCCCGAGGCGGACACGGCCCGGCTCTACGTCGCGCTGGGCCGGGTCAACCGGAGCCTGCGACGGGAGACGGCCGAGGCCCCGGTCAGCCTGGGGCTGCTCAGCGCGCTGTTCACGCTGACGAAGGAAGGGCCGCTGCGCCCGGGCGAGCTGGCGGCGCGGGAGGGGTCGCCGCCCCGCGCATGACCAAGACCGTGATGGCCCTGGAGAGCGCGGGGTACGTCGAGCGGACGGCCGACCCGCTGGACGGCCGCGCCTGGCTGATCCGGGCCACGGCGGCCGGCCGCACGCTGGTCGAGAGCACCCGGGAGCAGAACCTGCACGGTCTGGCTCGCCGGATCGAGGCCCTGGAGCCCGACCAGCTCGCGGCCCTCATGGCCGCCCTACCCGCCCTGGAGGCACTCGCCGCCGACTGACCCGGCGGGGAAGTACGGCGACAGATTTAGTTCTCAACGACAAGGGTAGGCTGGGGGCAGGCAGTCAACCCTTCACAACGACATCGACCCAGGTGGTGGACCAGTCCCCGTGCGCATCTACGACGACGTCACACAGCTCATCGGCAACACCCCGCTCGTCCGGCTGAACCGGATCAGCGAGGGCTCGGGCGCCCAGATCGTCGGCAAGCTCGAGTTCTACAACCCGGCCAGCAGCGTGAAGGACCGGATCGGCGTCTCGATGGTCGACGCCGCCGAGGCCTCGGGCCTGCTCAAGCCCGGCGGCACGATCGTCGAGGCGACCAGCGGCAACACCGGCATCGCCCTGGCCATGGTCGGCGCGGCCCGCGGCTACAAGGTCGTCCTGACCATGCCGGAGACGATGAGCAAGGAGCGCCGGGCGCTGCTGCGCGCCTTCGGCGCCGAGCTGGTCCTCACGCCGGGCAGCGAGGGCATGAAGGGCGCGGTCAACAAGGCCGAGGAGCTGGGCGCGGCCGACGACGCCGTGCTCGTCCGCCAGTTCGCCAACGAGGCCAACCCCGAGATCCACCGCAAGACCACGGCCGAGGAGATCTGGAACGACACCGACGGCCAGGTCGACATCGTCGTGGCCGGGCATCGGCACCGGCGGCACCATCACCGGCGTCGGCCAGGTGCTCAAGAGCCGCAAGCCCGAGGTCAAGATGATCGCGGTCGAGCCGGCCGAGTCGCCGATCCTCAACGGCGGAGAGCCCGGCCCGCACAAGATCCAGGGCATCGGCGCCAACTTCGTGCCGGAGATCCTCGACCGCTCGATCTACGACGAGGTCATCGACGTCAACGCCGAGACCGCCGTCACCTGGGCCCGCCGGGCGGCCGCGGAGGAGGGCCTGCTGGTCGGGCTGTCCTCCGGTGCCGCGCTCGCGGCGGCCGTGGAGCTCGGCAAGCGGCCGGAGAACGACGGCAAGCTGATCGTCGTGATCATCCCGAGCTTCGGCGAGCGCTACCTCTCGACGATCCTGTACGCCGACCTTCTTGACTGACGTCGCCCGCCGGATGGCGGGACCGGCTGCGCGACGACCTCGACTCGGCCGCCCGCCGGGACCCGGCCGCGCGCAGCCGGCTCGAGCTGCTGCTGTGCTACCCCGGGCTGCACGCGGTCTGGCTGCACCGGATCTCGCACCGGCTGTGGCAGCAGCCGGGCCTGCGGCTCGCCGCCCGCCTCCTGTCCCAGGCGACCCGGCTGTTCACCGGCGTGGAGATCCACCCCGGTGCGGTGCTCGGCCGTCGCCTGTTCATCGACCACGCGATGGGCGTGGTGATCGGCGAGACCGCGGTGGTCGGGGACGACGTCATGCTCTACCACGGCGTCACGCTCGGCGGCCGCTCGCTCGAGCGGGTCAAGCGGCACCCCACGATCGAGGACGGCGTGACGATCGGCGCCGGGGCCCGGGTGCTGGGCCCGATCACGGTCGGCGCCGGGGCCCGGATCGGGGCCAACGCGGTCGTCGTCAACGACGTGCCCGCAGGTGCGGTCGTGGTCGGCGTACCCGGCCGGGTCATCACGCCGCGCCCGGGCCAGGGGATCCCCGCCGACGAGCTGGTCGACCCCGCGATCTGGATCTGAGGCTCGGGCCGGCCGGGTCAGGCCGGCACGTCCCGGGCCAGCAGGTCGGCCCAGGTCTCCCGGCGGACGACGGCCCGGGCCGTGCCCTCGCGCGCGAACACCACCGGGATGCGCCGGGCTCCGTTGTAGTTGTTCGACATCGTGAAGCAGTAGGCACCGGTGACGGGCACGGCGAGCAGGTCGCCCACGCGCGGATCGACGAGTGGCACGCCGTGGGAGAGCACGTCGCCGGACTCGCAGTGCCGGCCCACGACCGTGACCAGCTCGCCGTCGCCGTCGGCACCGGCCAGCCGGTCCGCGATCGTCGCCTCGAACCGCTGCCCGGTGAGCGACACGTCGAGGTTGTCGCCCATCCCCCCGTCGACCGCGACGTGCGTGAGCACGCCCCGCTTGACCGTCGTCACCCGGTAGAGCGTCGTGGTCGTCCGCGCGACCATGCTGCGCCCCGGCTCGACGATGAGCCGGGCCGCCGGCGGCAGCAGCTCGCGGGCCTGGGCGACCAGCGCCTCGGCGTACTCCGCCACGGTCGGCGGGTGCTCGTCGTACGTGTAGCGGACTCCGAGGCCGCCCCCGAGGTCGTACGTCGCGAAGGTCCCGAGCCGGGCCAGGGGCGCGACGGCCGCGGCCATCTCCTCGGCGTTCAGGATCTGCGAGCCGACGTGGGTGTGCAGGCCCTCCATCCGCAGCCGGGGACTGGCCTCGATGCGGGCGATCGCCTCGCGCGCCTGCTCGGGCACCAGGCCGAACTTCGACCCCTCGTGACCGGTCGCCTGCGAGGCGTGGGTCGACGCCTGGACGCCGGGGACGACCCGGACCAGGCAGCCCTGGGTACGCCCGGCCGGCACGATCGTCTCGAGCCGGTCGATGTCGTCGAAGTTGTCGACGACCACCAGCCCGACGCCGTGGTCGACCGCGAGCTGGATCTCCTCGGAGGTCTTGGCGTTGCCGTGCAGGACGAACGTCGCCGGGTCGGCACCGGCGGCGACCGCGCTGAGCAGCTCGCCGCCGCCCGCGACGTCCAGGCCCAGACCCTCCTCGGTCACGGCCCGCTGGACCGCGGTGGCGGGGAACGCCTTGGAGGCGAACACGACGTGCACGCTCGGCCAGCGCGAGCGGAACTCGCGCAGGTACTCCTGCGCCCGGGCGCGCAGGGCCGTCTCGTCGACGAGGAACGACGGGGTGCCGAACTCCTCGGCGACCGCGTCCAGCCGGCAGCCGCCCACCACGAGCATGCCGTCGCTGTCGCGGCTGGTCCCGGACGGGAAGAGCTCCAGCAGCTGGGCGTCGAGGTCCATGCAGCACATTCAACCGGGTCGGCGTAACGTCACGGCAACAACGGCCCGCCACCATGGATCCACCTGCCGTGACCCAGGAGGTGTCGCATGCTTGCGCAGATCCGGATCTCGGTCCCCGATCGTCCTGGCGTGCTGGGCGACGTCGCCACCGCCCTCGGCACCGCGGGTGCCGACATCACGCAGATCCAGGTGTTGCAGAGCGAGTCCGGCCGCGCCCTCGACGACGTCTACGTCCAGGTCAGCGGCGAGGACCACCTGCACCGCGTCCAGTCCCGGCTCGAGGCCATGCAGGGGGTGCAGGTGGTCGGGGTCCGCGTCGGCCCGGCGCCCAGCACCGGCCACGGTGAGCTCGAGCTCGTCGGGCGGATGCTCGCCGCGCCCGCCCGCGTGGTCCAGACGCTGGTCGACGGCATCCCCGAGTCGACCGGCTCGGACTGGGCGGCGGTCGTCCGGTACGGCGACGACGAGCGGGTCGCCGAGGTCGTGGCCACCAGCCCCACCTGCCCCGGCCCGGACCACGTGCACCTCGACGTGCCGCTCCGGCTCAGCGTGATCGGCCAGCCGTACGCCGGCACCGCTCTCATCCCGCTCGGCAGCTCCCGGCTGGGGCTGGTCGTCGTGCGCGAGTCGGGGCCGCCGTACCACCACGCCGAGCTGTGGCGGCTGGAGCAGGTCGGCGCGGTGGCCGGGAGCGTGCTGCGCCGCAATGCCTCCGCGACGACCGAGCTCGAGGTCATCGCCTAGCGCGCCGCATAGGGCACGATGACCCGGTGAAACCCCGTGTCTGGGCCATCGCCGCTGCCGTCTGGGGCGGCTTCTACGCCGGCGTGTACATCGCGATCGTGCACGGCAAGCAGGGCCCGGTCTACACGGTGTACGCGCTGTTGGTGGTCGCGGCGGCGCTGCTGGCGCTGCCGACCGGCGTCCTCGGGCCCTCGCTGCGCCGGCTCAACCTGCTGATGGTCTCCCTCGTGCTCTTCGTGCTCGCGGCGCTGTGGGCGACGTTCGGCGCCGGCGGCTTCGGGCTGCTCCTCGTGCCGGCCATCTTCGCGGCCGGCCGCGCCGCCTCCCGGATCAGCCGGTCCGCCGCACCGCCCTCCTGACGCGACGACCGAACGCCCCGGCGCGGGCCGGGGCGTTCGGTCGTGCGGGTACCGCGGAGGGTCAGCCGAGCACCTCGTGCTCGAACTCCAGCTGGGCCTTGTCCCGCTCCACCGCCGCCGCGACCTCTTCCGGGCCCTGGACGAGCGTCACGGCCCAGTAGTAGATGATCAGCGAGAACACGATGACCACGAGCAGGTCGATCCACTCCGGCAGCCAGCTCTTGTTGCCGGTCCCGTACCGCCCGGCCAGGCCGATGATCACCGAGCCGATGATCCACGGACCCACCCAGATGGCCGGGCGCAGCTGGTTGAAGGCGCCGGTGTTCTTGACCGAGGAGCCGATCCCGAAGATCAGCAGGCCCAGGACCAGCGCGCAGGCGATCTTCCAGGTGTACTCGTAGCCGCCCCAGTACAGGATCAGGTTGGCCGAGACGAACGAGACCGGGAGGATCACCGCCGGCATGGGCACGCGGTAGTTGCGTGGTCGGTCGGCGTCCACCTTGTGCAGCGCCCCGAGCGCCACCGGCGCGAAGCCGTACATGATCGCCGTCGCGCCGGTCACGACGCCGACCAGCTTGTTCCAGCTCGGGAACGGGCCGAAGCAGGCGATGCCGACGACGGAGGCCACCAGGATCGAGACGTACGGCGTGCCGGCCGAGTTGACCCGGGTCAGCGCGGACGGCATCTCGTCCTCCTCGCCCATGGCGTAGGACAGCCGGGCCGTCGTGCCGAGGTAGACGATGCCGGTGCCGGCCGGGGAGATCACGGCGTCGATGATCAGGACGGTCGCCAGCCAGCTGGCGCCCACGGCGAGGGCCAGGGTGTACCAGGCGCCGTAGTCGCCGGGCTGACCACCGAGCGGGTTGTTCCAGTTCTTGCTGACGTCGGACGGCTTGACCGCGGCGATGAACGCGACCTGCAGCAGCGCGTAGAGGCAGGCGCCGATCGTCATCGCGGCCAGGATCGCCCGGGAGATGTCCTTCTTCGGGTTCCGCGCCTCGCCCGCCAGCTGCACGGCCTGCTCGAAGCCCTGCAGGGCGAACACGACCCCGGCCGGGAACGCGGCGAAGATCCCGTGGATGCCGTGGGGGGCGAACCCGCCGCCGGCCGAGAAGTTGCCGAAGTGGAACGAGGACCCGGCCACGACGATGATCGCCAGCAGCGGCACCGCCGTCTTCCAGATGACGACCACCGAGTTGCTCTCCGACATGAACTTGGCGCCGGCCAGGTTCAGCGCGGTGAACAGCACCATGCCGAGGAAGCCCACGAGCAGGCCCTTGCCGTTGAGCAGGCCGGCCTTCGAGCCCGACTCGTACAGCATGTTGAAGTGCTTGTGCACGCCCTTGACGCTGTTGATGTACGAGATCGCGGCCAGGATCTCGATCGGTGCGATCGCCACCGCCTGCAGCCACGACGACCAGCTGGCCACGAAGCCCGCCACCGGCCCGTGCGAGAAGTAGGGGAACCGGCCGCTACCGCCGGCCACCGGGTAGGTCGCGCCGAGCTCGGCGTACACGAGGGCCAGACTGGCCAGCATCGCGGCGGCGAGGATCCAGGCGATGATCGACGCGGGCCCGGCGACCTCTGCGGCGTTCAGGGCGCCGAGCAGCCAGCCCGAGCCGATGATCGAGCCGAGCGAGACGAACATCAGGCCGTAGAAGCCGACCGAGCGCGAGAGTCCCGCGTGGCCTGCGCCTGTGTCCGCGGACGTGCTGGAAGTCATGGACAACCCCGTTTCGGTCGCTCAAGTGAACCGGATCACCACTCAGCGCTCAGGCGCCGGTGCGCAGTCCACCACGCAGGTCCCTCACCGCGCTAGGGACCGAACCGATGGCTGACCAAACACAGCCCCTCTCTTTACTGAGTAAAGAGAGGGGCTGTGGGGGCGTCAGCCGGTCGTCAGGTCGTAGACGGTCACCCCGCCCACGGTCGTGGCGGTGAAGGTGGCCTCCACCCAGCGGGCGATGCTCGAGGCGCTGCCCTGAGCGCTCTGGCCACCGGGTCCACCGCCCGTCCCGCCCGAGGCGATGAAGTAGTGGATCTCGTGCCGGGCGACCAGCGCCTGGAACTCGGCCAGGGTGGGCGAGGGGTCGCTGCCGTTGAAGCCGCCGATCGGCATCACCGAGTAGCCGGAGGCCAGCTGGTAGCCGGACGCGTTCTGGGAGCCGATCGCCGCAGCGACCCACCGGTACGAGGAGGCGTTCGCCTTCAGCAGGGCGGTCATCGCCGCGCTCGACGTGCTGCCGTTGAGCAGACCGCCGGCTCCGCCCCCTGCGCCGCCGAACCCGCCGGTCGGCCGGCCGGTCGTGCCGGCCGGGCCCCCGGCCGTCCCCGGGGCGGTCCGGCCGGTCGTGCCGCCGTTCTGGCTCGGCGGACCGAAGCCGCCGGCACCGCCGGGCCGGCCCCCACCACCGGGCCCACCGCCGGTGGAGCCCGCGACGCGCGGGACCGGCGGTGACGATCGAGCCGCTGTGCCCGACGGACGCGGTCTGCACCGAGTACGCCGCGGGGCCGGCCAGGCTGCTCGCCACGGCCAGCCCGGCCACACCGGCGGCCACCCGGGGCGACAGGAGCCGCACGCCGGCGAGGCCGAGGGCCGCGACCAGGCCGCCCGCCAGGACCGCGAAGCGCAGCCACGGGTGCCACGAGCTGCTCCGGTCGAGCAGGACGAAGGACCAGACGGCGGTCAGCGCGACCGTGCCGGCGAGGGTGAGAGCAGCCGTGAGGTGGCGACGTCCGCGCCAGAGCGAGGCGGCACCGACCCCGACGAGAGCGGCGACGGCCGGGGCGAGGGCCACCGTGTAGTACTGGTGGAAGATCCCCTTCATCTCGCTGAAGGTCAGGCCGGTGACGAGCAGCCAGCCGCCCCAGACGATCAGCAGCGCGCGCGAGCGGTCGGTGCGCGGAGCCCGGCGGGTGAACCACAGGCCGGCGACGAGCAGGACGAGCGCCGCCGGCAGCAGCCAGGCGATCTGGCCGCCGATGTCGCTGCCGAACAGCCGGGTCAGGCCGGTCGAGCCCCACATCCCGCCGCCGGTCGCGCCGCCGCCGCCGACGCTGCCGGTCTCGTTGCCGGTCAGCCGGCCCAGGCCGTTGTAGCCCCAGATCAGCTCCCACACGCTGTTGTGCTGCGAGCCGCCGATGTACGGCCGGGACGAGGCCGGGATCAGCGTCACCACGACGACCCACCACAGGCCCGAGACGAGCATCGCGAGACCGGCCGCCAGGAGCTGGAACAGCCGGCGGCGCAGCGGTGTCGGGGGCGACGATCGAGGTAGACCAGCGCGAGCGCCGGGCACGACGAGGAGCGCCTGCAGGCTCTTGGTCAGGAAGGCCAGACCGACCAGGCCGCCGGCCAGCAGCAGCCACTGCGTGCCGGCCCGGCGTGCGCGCGGCGTCGATCGCCCGGACCGTCGCGTAGACCGCGGCGACCATCAGCAGCACGAGCATCGCGTCCGGGTTGTTGAACCGGAACATCAGCGTGGCCACCGGTGTCACGGCGAGGGCCAGGCCGGCGAGCAGGCCCGCACCGGCGCCGGCCCAGCGCCGTACGGTCAGGTAGAGCAGGCACACCGCGCCCACGCCCATCAGGGCCTCGGGCACGAGGATGCTCCAGCTGTTGACGCCGAAGACCCGCGCGCTGAGCTCCATCACCCACAGCGAGGCCGGCGGCTTGTCGACGGTGATCGAGCCGGCGGCGTCGGAGGAGCCGAAGAAGAAGGCCGACCAGCTCTTGGTGCCGGCCTGGACGGCGGCCGAGTAGAAGGAGTTGGCCCAGCCGTTCGCGCCGAGACCCCAGAGGTACAGCACCGAGGTCAGCGCCGAGCAGGCCGAACAGTGCCGGACGGGCCCAGCTCGGGTCGGGCTCGGCCGGCGGTGTGGCAGCCGCCGGTCCCGTCGGGACGCGTGGGTCGTGGGCGCGCGGATTCGTGAGTGTCGCGGTCATGGAGCCAGCGTCGGCGGCCCGACTATGCGTCTGCTGTGACGACCCTTGCCGGCTGCTGCGTAGGCAGCCAGATGGTGAACCGGGTGTCACCGGGGCTGGTCGTCAGCGACACGCGACCGTGGTGGGCGGCCACGACCGAGGACACGATGGCCAGCCCGAGGCCGCTGCTGCCGGCGGCGCGCGAGCGCGAGGTGTCGCCTCGGGCGAAACGCTCGAAAACGTTGGGGCGCAACGCTTCCGGGATCCCCGGGCCGTTGTCGCGGACGGCCACCTCCACGCCCCCTCGAGCGGCCTCCGCCGGGTGCAGCGAGACCGACACGACGGTGCCGGGCGGGGTGTGGGTGCGCGCGTTGGCGAGCAGGTTGGCGACCACCTGGTGCAGCTGGAGCCGGTCGCCGTCGACCTGCACCGGCTCGTCCGGCAGGTCGAGCTGCCAGGTGTGCTCGGGGGACGCCGCGTGCGCGTCGCTGACGGCGTCGACGACGAGCTCGGACAGGTCGACCGGCTCGCTCTCGACGGGCCGGCCGGTGTCGAGCCGGGCCAGCAGGAGCAGGTCCTCGACCAGCGTGCTCATCCGCTCGGCGGCCGACTCCACGCGGTCCATCGCGTGCGCGACGACCGGCGGGGCACTCGGCCCGCTGCGGGCGGGTCAGCTCGGCGTACCCGCGGATCGCGGCGAGCGGCGTCCGCAGCTCGTGGCTGGCGTCGGCGACGAAGTGACGGACCTTCATCTCGCTCGCCTGGCGCGCGGCCAGCGCGCTCTCCACGTGGCCGATCATGTGGTTGAGGGCCGAGCCGACCTGGCCGACCTCGGTGCGCGGGTCGGTGTCGCGGGCCGGCACCCGGACCGGCACCTCCACCTCGCCGGTGTCCAGCTGGAGCTCGCTACCACGGTGCGGGCCGCGGCGGCGACCCGGCGCAGCGGGCGCAGGCTCAGGCGCACGACGAAGAGGACGACCACGCCGGCCAGCAGCACTGCCGGCCAGGGCGACCAGCGTGATGGTCACGCGCCAGGCGGTGAACCGTCGAGGTCACCGGTGCCAGCGGCAGGCCGGTGATCGAGACGTCACCGTCGGGCTCGCGCACCGCGACCACCCGGTACGCGCCGAGGCCCGGGAGGCTCACCGTCCGCGGGTCGCCGTCCGCCGTCAGCGACAGCAGGCGGGTCCGCGCCACGGCCGAGGTCACCTGGACGGCGCTGCCCGCAGTCGTCGAGCACGCCCGCCTGGGCCACCTGACCGCCGCGGATCTGGGCGGCCAGCGTCCCGGCCGCCTGGCCGGGAGCGAGCAGACCGGGGTTGTCGCCCGGCGGCGGTCCGGTCCGGGTGCGCTGCGGGTCGTCCGGCCCGGTGCCCGGTCCCTGATAGCTCGCCGAGCGGTGCGACGCCGCCGCCAGCCGGTCGTCCAGCTGGTGCACGAGGAAGCGAGTGCAGGGCGACGACCGTGACGCCGCCGACGACGAGGCAGACCGCCGTGAGCACGGCCACGAGGGCCAGCGACCAGCCGCGCCCGCAGCGTCCAGCTGCCGACCGGGCGCACCCGCATCCGGTCGCGCAGGCCACGCTCCGCGGTCAAGAGGCCGGCTTCAGGATGTAGCCCGCGCCGCGCAGGGTGTGGATCATCGGCTCCCGGCCGGCGTCGATCTTCTTGCGCAGGTAGGAGATGTACAGCTCGACGACGTTGGCCTGGCCGCCGAAGTCGTAGTTCCAGACCCGGTCCAGGATCTGGGCCTTGGACAGCACCCGCCGCGGGTTGCGCATGAGGAAGCGCAGCAGCTCGAACTCGGTGGCGGTGAGCTGCACGACGCTCGCCGGCGCGGCGTACCTCGTGGGCTGTCCTCGTCCATCGTCAGGTCGCCGACGACGAGGATCGCGTCGGCCTGCGACTGCAGCACGCCGCTGCGCCGGACCAGTCCGCGCAGCCGGGCGACGACCTCCTCGAGGCTGAACGGCTTGGTGACGTAGTCGTCGCCACCCGCGGTCAGACCGGCGATCCGGTCCTCGACGCCGTCCTTGCGCGGTGAGGAACAGCACCGGGACGTCCGAGCCGTCGGCCCGCATCCGGCGCAGCACCTCGAGCCCGTCGAGGTCCGGCAGCATGACGTCGAGGACGACGGCGTCCGGCCGGTACGTCCGGGCGGTGCGGACGGCGGCGAGGCCGTCGCGCGCTGGTCTGCACGTCCCACCCCTCGTAGCGCAGCGCCATCGACAGCAGCTCGGTCAGCGCGGCCTCGTCGTCGACGACCAGGACGCGGACCGGCGTGCCGTCCATGCGGTGCAGCACGGGGCGGGCTCGCGGTGCGGCGGCGGTGGGCTGGTTGGCTGGCATGGCCCTACTGTCGGGCCGGTGCCTGGGTGAGCGCCCGGCCGTTCCTGTGGGCTTCCTGTGGGTCGGCTGTCCGGGCTCACCGACCGGCGACCCCGGGCGAGCACCGGTCCGGAGTCCACAGGGAGCCCACAGCCTCCCCCGGCCGCTCGCACAGAGCGGTTGCCGATGGTGAGCCCATGAACGCACAGAACCGCAAGGACCAGGGCCGTCGCCGGGTCGCTGTCGCCACCGGTGCTCTCGTGGCCCTGAGTGTCGGCGGCACCGTCGCGCTGACGGCCGCGGCGCGGGAGCAGAGCACCTCGTCGACGTCGTCCTCGACGGGTACGACGAGCGGCACCACCAGCGACAGCGACACCACGGGGACGGGCAGCTCCGGCAGCTCTGGCCGCTCGAACAGCTCGAGCTCCGGCACCGGCTCCGGGTCGGTCAGCGTCGGCAGCTCCGACGGCGCCGGCTCGGCGACCTCCGGCGGCTCGTGATGCCCCTCCAGGAGCTCCTGCCGGTCGGGCCGGACACCGCGCAGTGGTCGCTGTGGTCGACCACCGCGCGCGTCGTGGTCAGCGACCCGCGGTGCCGTCGCCGAGGCCCGCCGGATCGTCGAAGAGGTCTGTGCCGCAGTGGATCTGGCGGCCAGCCGGTTCCGGCCGGACGCCGAGATCCACCGGCTCTACCGGGCCGCGGGGCGGCCGATCACGATCAGCCCGATCCTCGCCGAGCTCGTGGGGGCGGCGCTCGACGCGGCCCGGCGCACCGACGGAGACGTCGACCCCACGGTGGCCGGCGCCATGCGCGCGCTGGGCTACGACGCCGACATCTCGACCGGTCGGCCGGCTGGTCCCGGTCTGCGGCTCGTCGGTGCGGCTCGTCGTACGCCCGGTGCCGGGGTGGCGCCGGGTCGAGCTGGACGGCCGGACCCTGCGGGTGCCGGCCGGAGTGAGCCTCGACCTCGGCGCGATCGCCAAGGCCTGGGCCGCGGACCGGTCGGCCGCCCTGGTCGCCGATCGGCTCGGCGTCGACGTGCTGGTGAGCCTGGGCGGTGACATCGCGACGGCCGGCGCGCCCGGCCGGGTGTGGCCGGTGCTCGTCAGCGACGGACCGGGCCAGCCGGAGTCGCGCGTCACGATCCCGGGCCGGGCGGGGCTGGCGACGTCGAGCACGATCAGCCGCACCTGGCGCCGGGGCGGCCAGAGCATGCACCACGTCCTGGACCCGAGGACCTCGATGCCCGCGCCGACCGTCTGGCGCACGGTGACCGTCGCCGCCTCGACCTGCGTCGAGGCCAACACGCTCACGACGGCCGGCATCGTCCGGGGCACGACGCTGCCCTGGCCTGGCTGCGTGATCAGCAGGTCCCGGCCCGCCTGGTCACGTCCTCCGGGGAGGTCGTCCGCCTCGGCGGCTGGCCGGAGGAGCGAGCAGCATGAGCTCCGCGCTCTGGTACGCCGGCCGCGGCTCGGGCGTCGTCGAGCCTGCTGCTGCTGACCGTCGTGATGGTGCTCGGCATCGGGTCGCGCTCTGGGCGGCCGGCCTTCGGGCTGCCCGCGGTTCGGCGTGGTCGCCCTGCACCGGACGGCCGGCCTGCTCTCCGTGGTGTTCCTCGCCATCCACGTCATCACGCTGTCGCTCGACCCTCAGGCCGAGCTGAGGCTGGTCGACATCGTGCTGCCGTTCGACGCGGCGTACCGGCCGCTCTGGATGGGCCTGGGCACGGTCGGCCTGGACCTCATGATGGCCATCGTCGTCACCAGCCTGCTGCGGCACCGGATCGGCGTGCGGGCCTGGCGGGCTGTGCACTGGCTGGCCTACCTGTCCTGGCCGGTCGCCGTCGCCCACACCGTCGGCACCGGCACGGACCGGTCCACCTGGTGGCTGCTGGGCCTGACGCTTCGCCTGCGCGGTCGCCGTGGCCGGCGCAGTGGTGTGGCGGGTCGGCGAGGACTTCGGCCGTCCGCACGCGGCGTCCCTCCCGTGGGCCCCGACGACGAGAGGCAGTGCGATGAGCCGTCAGCACGGGAGCCCCCGAGGCCCTCGACGCGGGGACGGCCACCGCCGGCGAGCGCCTGCTGCGCCGCCCTCGCCGCGGACCTGCCGAGCCACCTGGCCCGGGTCGGACCCCTGCCGCGTCCTGGACCCCTCGGCATGCTCATCGCCGCCGTCCGGGCCTCCGGCCTGACCGGGCACGGCGGCGCGGCCTTCCCGACCTGGCGGAAGCTGGAGGCCGTTGCCGCCGGCCGCGACCCGGTCGTCGTCGGCAACGGCGCCGAGGGCGAGCCGGCCAGCCGGAAGGACCAGCTGCTGCTCCAGCGCGCTCCGCACCTCGTGCTCGACGGCCTGCAGGTCGCCGCCACCGCTGTCGGCGCCTCGTCGGCCTACCTCTACCTGCACGCCGCCGCCCTGGAGCCGGCTCCGCCGGGCCCTGGCCGAGCGCGCCGGACCGGGTGCCGGTCCGGCTGGTCACGGCGGCCGAGACGTTCGTCGCGGGCCAGGAGACGGCCGTGGTCGCGGCCGTCGAGGGCGGGCGACCGCTGCCCCGCGACGTCCCGGAGCTGGTCGTGCGCAGGGGCGTGCGGGGCCGGCCGACGCTCGTCCAGAACGTCGAGACGCTGGCCCACCTGGCGCTCGTCGCCCGGTACGGCGGTGCGTGGTTCCGCTCGGTCGGGACCGGACACGCAGCCCGGCACCTTCCTGGCGACGGTCAGCGGAGCGGTGCGCAGCCCGCAGGTCGTGGAGGCGGCGTACGGCGCGCCGGTCGCGGATCTGCTGGCCCGGGCCGGTGGCGCGACCGAGCCGGTGCAGGCCGTGCTGGTCGGTGGCTACCACGGGGTCTGGCTGCCGGCCGCCGCGCTCGGCGCGCCGATGTCCCGCGAGGGCCTGGCGGCCTGGGGTGCGACTCCCGGCGCCGGGGTCGTCATGGTCCTCGGCCGCTCCGAGTCGGGTCTGGCCGCGACCGCCCGCATCGCGGCGTACCTGGCGGGGGAGGGCGCCCGGCAGTGCGGGCCGTGCCTGAACGGCCTGCCCGCGATCGCCGCCGTCCTCGGCGCGGATGGCCGCCGGCGACCGCAGTCCGGAGCTGCCCGGCCAGGTCGAGTGGCTCACCCGGGTCGTGGCGGGCCGCGGCGCCTGTCACCACCCGGACGGGACGTCGCGGATGGTCCGCAGTGCGCTGGAGGTGTTCGGGCGATGACCGGCAGGAGCCTGCACGTCGACCGGGTCGCCTGCGACGGCCGGGGCCTGTGCCTGGAGCTGCTGCCCGAGCTGCTCGCCGAGGACCCGTGGGGCTACCCCGCGGGCCGGGACGGGCAGCGCGACACCGAGGTGCCGGAGGCGCTGCGCGGCGACGCCGAGCGGGCCGTGCGGGACTGCCCCCGGCTCGCGCTCAGCCTGCGGGCCGGATAGCCCGCGCCTGGGCCGGCGCCGGCATCCGGAACAGGCGGTCGTAGAGAGGCGTGGCCAGCGCGCACCGCCGTCCGGAGGTCCCCGCGCCGGGTGGCCCGCTCCACGCACCGGAGGTCCGTCCGTCGCGTCGACCGCGACCGAGCAGCCGGGCCGCAGGCGTCACGTCGAACTCGTAGCGGCGGTCGATGATCGGCCCGTTGCCGCACAGCGCGGCGGGGCACCACATGTCGAGCCGGCCGGTCCCGTCCGTGACGTGGATCCGGGCGCCGGACACCGAGCCGGACAGCGACACCACGCGCGCGCAGACCACGCCGGACGGCGACTCGCCGCGAGCGACGGCGTCGTGCAGGGCGGCGACGGTCGTCACCGGGGAGGCCGGCCCGCTGCGCGTGCGTCCGGCGCGTCCGGTGCGTCCGGCGCGGCCCCGGTCCGCGGCCAGCCGCACGAGCTGGGCGTCGGTCCACCGTCGTTCGGGATCGAACTCCAGCACGTCCAGCTGCGGGTGGTAGGTGAACTCGCCGAGCTCGATCATCGTCGCCAGCAGGTCGACGTACGCCGCGACCGAGGTGAACGTGCGGACGACCGGCGCGCCGCCGAAAGTCCAGCTGTAGCAACCACTGCCGCGGGTGGTCGGGCCGTCCAGCTCGGCGAGGATGAAGTCCTGGCTCTCGTAGCACCACGGGAACAGGTGGTCCAGGTCCGGTCGGCGGGCCAGGTGCTGACGCCAGAGCCGCAGCGACAGCTCCGGACCGGCCGGGCGTGGGCAAGGACCGACGACCAGGGTGTCCGGGTCGACCGAGCGCCAGAGGGCCAGCAGGTCGTCGGGCAGCCGCAAGGGGGCGACCGCGGCCGCGATCTCGTCCAGCACGGCCTCGACGCGATGGCCCGGGCTCTGCACCCGGCCCAGCCCCGCGCGGGCATGTGCCTGCCGCAAACGGTCGACGGCGTCGCTGACATCCATTGTTCTCTTGGCCTCCCTGTGACAGAGGTTTCGTCGCCGCCGATGAGCCGCTTGAGCCACTCCCTCCTGATGGCGGTAGTCACGTGGGCCGTGCCCCTGTGGGCATCCGCCGAAGGGGTGAACGGGTGCAGCGCCTAGGGTTTCGGGAGTGCCCGCAGCCAACCTGGTGAACCTCGAGCGTGTGTCGATGTCGTACGGCACGGCGCCCCTGCTCGACCGGGTCAGCCTGGGGGTGGCCGAGGGGGACCGGATCGGCGTCGTCGGCCGCAACGGCAGCGGGAAGACGACCCTGCTGCGGGTCCTGACCGGCGCGGCGACGCCGGACTCCGGACGCGTGACGACGGCCCGCGGCCTGGAGATCGGCTACCTCCGCCAGGATGACGACCTCGACGAGACGGCGACCGTGCGGGCGCAACGTGCTCGGTGGCCGGGCCGACCACGAGTGGGCGGCCGACGCCGCGCACCCGCGAGGTCGTCCAGGTGCTCCTCGCCGGGCTGGACCTGGACCGCGAGGTGGCCGGCCTCTCCGGCGGCGAGCGGCGCCGGACCTCGCTGGCGCAGCTGCTGCTCGACCGACCACGACCTGGTGGTGCTCGACGAGCCGACGAACCACCTGGACGTCGAGGCGGTGGACTGGCTGGCCCGGCGCCTCGGTCGACGCCGGCCGCGCTCGTCGTCGTCACGCACGACCGGTGGTTCCTCGACGCGGTGACGACCACCACCTGGGAGCTGCACGACGGGACCGTCGACGCGTACGACGGCGGGTACGCGGCGTACGTCCTGGCCCGCGCCGAGCGGGACCGGCAGGCCGGCGCGGAGGAGGCCCGGCGCCGGAACCTGGCCCGCAAGGAGCTGGCCTGGCTGCGCCGGGGGCCGCCCGCCCGGACGTCGAAGCCGAAGTTCCGGATCGACGCGGCGAACGCGATCATCGAGGGCGAGCCGCCGCCGAGGGACCGGCTGTCCCTGGAGCGGTTCGCCGCGGCCCGGCTCGGCCGGGACGTCGTCGACGTCGAGGACGTCACGCTGACCCGGGGGGACAAGACCGTCCTGCGCGACGTGACCTGGCGCCTCGGCCCGGGCGAGCGGGTCGGCGTCGTCGGCGTCAACGGGGTCGGCAAGACCAGCCTGCTGCGGCTGATCTCCGGGTCCGTGACGCCGGACAGCGGGACGGTGCGGATCGGCCGTACCGTCGACCTCGGCGAGCTGACGCAGGACCTCGCCGATCTCGACGCCTGCGCAGCGCGTGCTGGACTCGGTCGAGGAGATCGCCCGGGTCAGCCGGACCGTCACCGGCGAGATGACGGCGTCCAGCCTGCTCGAGCGCTTCGGCTTCGTGGGCGACCGGCTGGTCGCGCGGATCGGCGACCTCTCCGGCGGGGAGCGGCGCCGGTTGCAGGTGCTGCGGCTGTTCCTCCAGCAGCCCAACGTCCTGCTGCTGGACGAGCCGACGAACGACCTCGACATCGACACGCTCGTGGTGCTCGAGGACTACCTCGACACCTGGCCGGGGACGCTGGTGGTCGTCTCGCACGACCGGTACTTCCTCGAGCGGGTGTGCGACACGCTCTACGGGCTGCTGGGTGACGGGTCGGTCCGGATGCTCACGCGGGGCATCGACGACTTCCTGACCGCGGTCGCCGAGCGCGAGCTGGCGCCGGTCCCGACCCGCCCGGCGCCGGCGCGCGCCGGCCCGCAGACGCCGTCCGGTCCGAGCGAGGCCGAGCTGCGCGAGGCGCGCAAGGACCTGGCCCGGCTGGAACGGCAGCTCAGCCGGCTCACCGAGCGCGAACGGCGGCTTCGCGACCAGATGGCCGACAGCGCCTCCGACTTCGTCCGCCTGGGCGAGCTCCAGTCGGCCGTCGACGAGCTCGGGGCCGAGCGCGAGGCGCTGGAGCACGAGTGGCTGGAGACCGCGTCCCGGCTGGAGTGACGTCGCCGGGTGGAAGTCACAGGGCCGGCACAGACCGGCCATACGGCCCCGCCAGGCGCGGCGCCGACGCTTCCGGCATGACGATCACCGCTGCGACACCCACCCCGCGCCGGCCGCTGGAGCCGGCTCCCGCCGTGACCCCGGCGGGCCGGGCTCCCGCGGCCGTCGTGCTCGACCTCGTCGTCCCGGTCTACAACGAGGAGCGGGCCCTCGCCGGCTCCGTGCGTCGGTTGCACGCGTACCTGCAGACGTCGTTCCCGTACGCCGCCCGGATCACGATCGCCGACAACGCGAGCACCGACTCGACGCTGGCCGTCGCCCACGACCTGGCCGACGAGCTGGACGGCGTGGAGGTCCTGCACCTGGCCCAGAAGGGACGCGGACGCGCCTTGCGGGCGGCCTGGTCCCGCTCGTCCGCGCCGGTGCTCGCGTACCTCGACGTCGACCTGTCGACGGACCTGGCCGCGCTGCTGCCCTTGGTCGCACCCCTGGTCACCGGGCACTCCGATCTGGCCATCGGCACGCGGCTGGCGCGGGGCTCGCGGATCGTGCGAGGGCCGAAACGCGAAGTCATCTCGCGGTGCTACAACCTGCTCCTGCGCGGATCCTTGCGGGCGCGGTTCTCCGACGCGCAGTGCGGGTTCAAGGCCATCCGGAAGGATGTTGCTGAGCAACTGTTGCCCTGGGTTGAGGACGAGTCGTGGTTCTTCGACACCGAGCTGCTCGTCCTGGCCGAGCGGGCCGGGCTGCGCATCCACGAGGTGCCGGTCGACTGGGTCGACGACCCGGACAGCCGGGTCGACATCGTCACGACGGCCCTCGACGACCTCCGGGGCGTGGTCCGCGTCGGGTCGGCCCTGCTGCGGGGGCGGCTGCCACTGGCCGGGATCAGGTCCGAGCTCGGCCGTGAACCCGGCGGCGCGGGCCTGCTCACCCAGCTGCTGCGGTTCGTCGCGATCGGCGCGCTCAGCACCGCGGCGTACGTCGTGCTGTTCGTCGTCCTCCGCGGCTCGCTGGGCGCCCAGGTGGCGAACCTGCTCGCGCTGCTGCTGACGGCGGTCGCCAACACGGCGGCCAACCGCCGGCTGACGTTCGGGGTGCGCGGCCGCGACGGCGCCGCGCGGCACCAGGGGCAGGGGCTGGTCGTGTTCGGGATCGGCCTGGCGCTGACGAGCGGCTCCCTCCTCGCTCTGCACTCCGCCCTGAGTCGCCCGCCGGCGTGGGCCGAGGTTGGCGTGCTGGTCGCGGCCAACCTGGCCGCGACCGTCGTGCGGTTCCTGCTCCTGCGCCGCTGGGTCTTCGGCGCCCACGCCGGCCGGCCCGAGACCGCGCCGCTGATCCCCTGACCCGCTGACTGGACCGTTGGCGAGGTGGGCGGCCGGCGGGACCTCGCCCGTGGGACGATGTGCCGGCGCCGCGTGCGGTGCCGGGAGGGCTGACCGAGAGGCCGATGGTGGCGGTCTTGAAAACCGCTAGGCAGGACCCCATGCCTGTCTCGTGGGTTCGAATCCCACGCCCTCCGCAAGCGGTTGAGGGCATCGCTGCAGGTGAGAGGCCCTGTAGTGGGCGAAAGACCAAGCGGATGACGTCGCTTGCTAGCCGTCTGTAACCGGTCGCTCAGCGAGCGCCTGCTGCGGCAGCATGGACGCATGGCGGAGAGCTTCGAGCGACACGGCTTCGAGCCGGCCTACGAGGTCGTGGTCAACCCTGAGTTCCCCGCCAACGGCGTGTGGCCCGTGCCGGTGCACCGTGCTTCCAGGTCCGTCGGCGACGGGTCGCGGCCGGAAACGGTGCCCACCCGATGGGGCGCGCCGTTCATCGCCTCGGCGATCACGGCCGTCGGCTGATCCTCCTAGTTGCAGTGGCCATGTTCGAGGCGGGGCGGACTCCGTCGGAGCGAGCGGGGGGACGTCCGATGCCGGCTCGTCGCCAAGGTCGATCCGCTCACGGCTGTGCGTCCTGGTCACCCCTGCATGGTCGTCGCCTACCTGGTCGTACACTCGAGCACCCCACGGCGCCACGAGACGCCCGCAACGATGCTCCGTCGACCAGGCCTGACCCAGCGTCGTTGCGGTTGTGGTCGACCGCCTGCATCCGGTACGTTGACTGCTGATCTGGTTGTCGTGCTCCGGAGGATCAGGCCCGGCCTTGGGCGGTCCGATCGGCAGTCCTCTGGAACACCGAGCGGACCGCCCACTCGATGGCCTCCCGGGTGGACCGCGTCAGGGCAGCGACGATCCACTGCCTGCGGGCCGACAGCCTGGCGGGTCGCTGGGATGCCGGCTAGTCCTCGACGCACGGACCGCGAAGGCCAGGCCGTACTGCCGGGCTGGAGCGATCCGGCAGCATGAGCTGGCCACCGGATGCACTCGCCGGCCATGATCAGGCCGTTGCGGGCATCGCGTTGAGGTCAGCCGCTAACCGTCCATGTCGTGGACCTGACCTCAGCCCGCGAGGCCGCGCGCCGTCAGTCGTGACGGCTGCCGGCCGCGAGTACGACCGCCGTCGCCGTCGTCGGCGATGCCGAAGGCGGACAGCGGTAGCTGACCCCATCGGCGAGCGTCGTCACGCCGTGCCGACGGCCCGATGACAGCTCCGAGGTCTGGCCGATCGACGCTCCGACCTGTCGTGGCTCGATCCGCGCGTTGCAGCCGTGCAGATCGACCATGTCTACGATGTCCTTCGGGTGACTGCGCCTGGTGCGCGGCGGTGAAGTCGATGTCTCGCCGCCGACAAGGGACGATGCGAGACCACGACCGCTCGCCGATCTGACGACGCGAGCAGGCGCTACGCCGATCCACGGTTGGACGAGTTCTGGTCCGATGTGGATGCAGGTCCTCGTGACATGACCGTGCCGCTGAGGCCGGCTGGATCCGCGGACCCCGGCGACAGCTAAGCGAGCGCCCGCGCGCGGTCCAGCCCGCCGGCCGTCAGCGCTCGATCGCCTCGGCCGAGCCGGCGTGCAGCACCCGGTTCGCGTGAACGTCGACGCCCCGGACCCGCCGGTCGCCGTCGCCTCCGGCTACGCAGCCCACAGCCGGCCGAGCGTTCGGACCGGGCCACTCCGATCGACCGCCGTGCTCTCCCGCCGACGTGATCCGGTCGACGTGCGCTCTCGCCTGCCGGCGTGTCCTAGGGCTTCTAGGCCCGCGGCCCGCCGACCGCCGCTCGGGTCAGTCGCCTTCGACGACGGCGTGGATCTCGTCGGCCACCAGCCCGTGAGCCTCGCGGTGCACGGTGTTCGCCGCCTCGGCATCCGGTGCGTCGACCAGGCAGAAGATCTTGCCTGCTCCCTCGTCCACCCAGTACCGCAGGTAGTGCACGCCGTGGTCACCCTGCTTCTCCAGGTCGGCCGCGTGGGCCTTGGCCACGTCGTCCCTGGTCACGGGGCCGTCCAGGTTGTGCACGTCCATGTAGAGCGCCATGTCTGTCCCTCTCCGGTGTCGGGTTCCTGCGGGCCCTCCGGCCCGCACGTCCAGGACACCGCCTCGACCGCCGGGATACATCGGGAGGACGCCCTATCTTGGCGACACGATCCCCTGCCGCACGGCGCTCGCGACGGCCCGCGCCCGCGTCGGCTCCCCGACCTTGTGCAGCACGGCCGACACGTGGTGCCCGACCGTCTTGGCCGAGACGAAGAGCCGGTCCGCGATCTGGGCGTTCGACAGGCCGTCGGCCAGGAGGGTCAGCACCTCCAGCTCGCGGTCGGTGAGCTGCGCCGGGTTCCCCCGGCTGGTCGGGCGGGGTCCGCGCGGCACGGCCAGGCCCGCCGCATGCCGGTCCCGCAGGACGGCGTCGCGGACGGCCGGGGCGCCGATCCGCTCCAGGAGCGTGACCGCGTGCCGGGCGTCCTCCAGGTCCGCCGAGTGCCCGAGCGCCACTGCCTCCCAGTACGGTGCGCCGACCTCGCGCCAGGCTTCGGCGGCCTGCGCCCAGTCGCCCTCGAGCATGAGCGCGTACGGCCGGCTCACCGGCGATCGGTGGGGTGCGCGGCGTACCGCCGACGGCCGACCACCACGCCAGCCGGCCCAGCTCCCAGGCCTGCGGATGCTCGCTCGCGGCCATCCAGACCGTGGCCACGCACGACGCGACGTCCTCCAGCCGGCCCTGGACCCAGGCCTGCTCGGCCCGGGCCACCGCCACCGGGACCATGCGCTGCGTCTCGCCCGTCCCGCTCGCGAGACCGGCCGCCCGGTCCAGCAGCGCCGTCGCGTCCTCGCCCCGACGGGTGTCCAGCTCGGCCAGCACGACGGTCGCGGGGATCTCGCTGACCGGAGCCAGTCTCGGATGTCCAAGGACAACTGTTGCGGTACGACGAGCCTCCTCGTACCGTCCGCTTTCGGCCAGCACGCCCGCGAGCAGCGAGCTCATGTAGTGGTCCCAGGAGTCGAGGTCCCGCTCGGTGCAGTAGGCGATCCCGTGACGCAGGTCCCGCTCGGCGTCCGCGAGCCGCGCGCCCCGGGACGCCATGCTCCCGAGGTTGGTGTACGCCCGCGCGGCGTGCTCGTGAGCGTCGTTGGCCAGGGCCAGCTCGAGACTGCGGCCGAGCAGCGTCCGCCCCTCGATGGCGTCGTCGACGATGGCCAGCGACGTGCCGAGGTTGTTGAGCGCGTGGATCTCGACGTCCACGTCGCCGATCCGGCGGGCCAGGGCGATCGCGCGCTCGGCCCACCGGACGGCGGTCGGTGCGTCGAAGGCGAGCATCGCCAGCTGGGCCAGGTTGCTGTACGCCATGGCCAGCTCCGGCCCGTCCCCGAGCGGCTCGAGGGTGGCGACGGCCCGTTCGCCGTACCGCTGGCTGTCCTGGCCGCGGCCGGAGAACCAGGACAGCCGCGACAGCCAGCGTTCGGCCGCACCGACGGCCGCCGTGTCGCCGGCCAGCGCGGCCAGCTCCATCGACTGCTGCCGGGCGGCCAGCGCCTCGGCCAGCTCGTCCGTGAGGTAGCACTCGTACGAGAGCAGCGCGTAGAGCTGCTGCCGCTGCTGCGCGCTGCGCCCCGGCAGGCGCAGGGCCAGCCGGTACTGCTCGGCCGCCTCCCGGTGCGCCCCCAGCCGGGCGGCCTGGCCGGCCGCTCGAAGGGCGTGCTCCGCGGCCACCGCATGCTGCCCGCTCGCAGCCGCGTGGTGAGCCAGCCGTCGGTCGTCCTCGACGCCGAGCTGCTGCAACGCGCTCAGCGCCGCGCCGTGCAGCGCGGCCAGCCGGCCGGGAAGCAGTGACTGCTCGACCGCGACCCGGGCGATCTCGTGGCGGAACGCCCAGCCCGGCCCGTCCGGGACGAGGACCCCCAGGTCCACGCACTCGTCGACCGCCGCGACCGGCTGCCGGGACACCGCGGTCAGCAGCGCGATGTCGGCTCGCTGGCCGAGGACCGAGGCGGCGGCCAGCACCTGCCGCGCGGCGTCGGACAGCTGCGCGTTGCGCGCGGCCACCGCGTCCCGGACCGCCGCCGGCAGGACCGATCCGCCGGCCGCGAGGACCTCGGTGACGTAGAACGAGTTGCCACCTGTCGTGCGGTGCAGCTCGACCGGGTCGATCGGCGCGCCGGCCGACTCGACCAGCCGCCGTACCGCGTCGGGCGACAGCGGCTCCAGGCTCATCCGCTCGACGCCCGGGGCGGTGGCGAGCTGCCCCAGCACGAGGGCCACCGGGTGCTGGCGCACGGCCTCCTCCGAGCGGTACGTCGCGACGACGAGCACCGGGAGCGCGTCGACCCGGCGGCCGAGCAGGCGCAGCGTCTCCAGGCTCGCCTCGTCCGCCCAGTGGATGTCCTCGAGGACGACGAGGGTCGGTGCGGCCGCCAGCACGTCCCGCAGCCGTTCGTGGATCTGCTGGCGCGTGGGCGTCGCCGTCAGCCCGAGCCCGGACAGCTCGGGGACCGCCTCGAGCCAGGGACCCAGAGCGGCGGGGGTGGTGAGGCTGTCGGCCGTACCCCGCCGGACGTCGACGCGGCCCCCGCTCGTCGAGACCAGCTCGGCGACCAGCGAGCTCTTGCCCACCCCGGCCTGCCCGCCCACGAACACCAGCCGGCCGCGGCCCTCGACGGCGGCGTCGACCAGCGCCTGGAGCCGGTCCAGGTGCGCCTGCCGTTCGAGCAGCACGGGCACATTCAACTCCCCGACCGGTGGCGCGCGGGCGCCGAGAGCCTGTCGATCTGCGCGATCCCGTTCGTCGGATCGGTGGCGGCCCGACCGGGTCGCCGCAACCGGATCGAAGGAGCATGCGATGTCGACCTACGTCCTGGCCTACACCGGCGGATCCATGGCCGAGACCGAGGAGGAGCAGAAGGCGGTCATGGCGGCCTGGGGATCCTGGCTGTCCGGGCTCGGCGACGCCCTGACCGACGCCGGCAACCCGTTCGCCGGCTCGACCACGGTCGCCTCGGACGGCAGCGTCAGCGAGGGTGGCGCAGCAGGCCTGACCGGCTACTCACTCATCACTGCGGACAGCCTGCACTCGGCGACCGCTGCGGTGAAGGGCTGCCCGGTCCTGACCAGCGGCGGTGCCGTCGAGGTCTACGAGGTCATGCCGGTGATGTGACCCGGCGCGGGCGAGGGCGGCTCCGGCCTAGCTGCCGGAGCTGTCCTCGGCCGGCTGCTGGGCCGCCGCGTCCAGGTCGATCCGCTGCTCCTGCCCGCCGAGACCATGGGCCTGCAGCCAGTCCATCGCGATCTGGGCGACCTCCCGCCAGCCGCTGTCGATCGTCAGCGAGTGCCCGCGCGGCACCTGCCGCAGATCGGTGATCGCGCTGGAGTGCTGGTACTTCTTGTACGCCGCGCGGGTCACCACGTCGGGAACCGTGTGGTCCTGCGTGCCCGAGATGAACAGCAGCGGACCGCGGGTGTTGTTGTGCGTGTGGACCTTGGCCGGCGAGTGCGGGTTGAAGTTGGCCGCCGCGCCCTCGAACAGCGGCCGCGCGGGCGAGGGGATGGTCCACGCGTCGTACAGCTGCCGGGCCTCGTCCTCGGAGACGGCGTTGGCGAAGGCGTAGCGGAACTGCGGCTCGGTGAGCGAGACGGCCTTCTTGTAGTTGCGGGGGTCCCCGAGCGCGGGGAACGCCGAACGCAGCTGGGCCAGCGGCAGCGGCAGCACGCCGCGGATCTGGGCCGGGTCGATGGCGACGCCGGCGGCGCCGAGGCTCTCGCCCATCAGGCTCTGGACGATGAGGCCGCCGAAGGAGTGCCCGATCAGGATCGGCTTGGCGTCCAGCGTCTGCAGGAACTCGGCGTGCGCGGCGATGATCTCGGTCAGGCCCTTGCCCGCCTGGGCCTCGGGGTGGGCCCGGGTCTCCTCGACCGTGTCGGCGGCGCCCGGCCACTCCGGGGTGTACGTCGAGTAGCCGGCCGCCTGGAACATCTCGGCCCACGGGCCCCAGCTCGTGGAGTGCAGCCAGAGGCCGTGGATGAAGACGACGGGGGTGGTGGAGGCCATGCGGATGTCCTTTCCGGCGATCGGACGTGCTGCCGCCTCAGCGTTGCAGGTTCCGCGCGCGCCGTGAACCCACCCTGTCCTGGCCGTCCACTCCGGGTTTGGCCGTCGAAACCGGATTGCAGCCCGCCTCTGGGCCCCGAGAACTCCGGACTGGACGGCCAAACCCGGTTTCGACGGCCAAGAGAAAAGAGAGAGGGGGCGGTCAGGCCAGGTCGAGGATGACGGGGGCGTGGTCGCTCGGGGCCTTGCCCTTGCGCTCCTCGCGGTCGATCAGCGCGCCGGTCACCCGGGCGGCCAGAGCGGGCGAGCAGAGCGCGAAGTCGATCCGCATGCCCCGCTTCTTCGGGAAGCTGAGCTGGGTGTAGTCCCAGTAGGTGTAGGTCCCGGGGCCGGGCAGCAGCGGCCGTACGGGGTCGGTGAAGCCGGTGTCCACGACGGCCTGGAACGCGGCCCGCTCGGGAGCGGAGACGTGCGTCTTGCCCTCGTAGTACGCCATCGACCACACGTCGTCGTCCTGGGGCGCGATGTTCCAGTCCCCCATCAGGGCGATCTGCGCGTCCGGGTCGGCCGCCAGCCAGCCGGCTCCCGCCTCGCGCAGCCGGGCCAGCCAGTCCAGCTTGTAGGCCAGGTGCGGGTCCCCCAGCTCGCGGCCGTTCGGGACGTACAGGCTCCACACGCGGACGCCGCCGCAGGTCGCTCCGACCGCGCGCGCCTCGGCGGCCGCGGGGTCCCCCCAGGTGGGCATGCCGGGGAAGCCGACCTCGACGTCCTCCAGCCCCACGCGGGACAGGATCGCGACGCCGTTCCACTGCGAGTACCCGACGTGGGCGACCTGGTAGCCCAGGGCCTCGAACCGGTCGGTGGGGAACTGGTCGTCCTTCGCCTTGGTCTCCTGCATGGCCACGACGTCGATCTCGCTGCGCGCCACCCAGTCGGCGACGCGGTCGATCCGGGCCCGGATGGAGTTGACGTTCCACGTAGCGATCCGCACCCGGCGAACCTATCCCCGAGGTGCGACGATCGACGGGTGAGGGCAATGACCACGACGGACGAGGAACGGGCCGAGCTCGAGGGGCTGTTCGGCCCTCGCTCGGTCACCTGGCGGATCCACAGCGACCCGGCGATGGTCGTGGCCGGGTTCCGGGCGCTGCTGCTGCAGGCCACGCATCCGCTGGTCATGGCCGGCTTCGAGGCAAACTCCACCTACCGGAAGGACCCCTGGGGCCGGCTGCAGCGCACCGGCGAGTGGCTGGGCACGGTCGCCTTCGGGACGCGCAGCGAGGCCGAGGCGGCCGGCGCCGCGCTGCGGGCGTTGCACGGGCGGCTGCGCACGGGGGTCGAGCCCGAGACCGGCCGGCCGTTCCGGGTGGACGACCCGGACCTGCTGCTGTGGGTGCACTGCACGGAGGTCGACTCGTTCCTCACCACGTACCTGCGCTCGGGCGGCCGGCTGCTGCCCGGCCAGGCCGACCAGTACGTCGACGAGATGCGGGAGTCGGCCCGGCTCGTCGGTCTGGACCCCTCGACCGTTCCCCGGTCGGCGGCGGAGGTCGAGCAGTACCTGCAGCGGGTGCGGCCCGAGCTCCGGGTCACCCAGGTGGCCGCCGAGGGCGCGATCTGGGGCTTCGTGCCGCCGATGCCGCTGTGGGTCCAGCTCCTGACCCCGGCCCGCCCGGCGTGGGCGACGCTCGTGTCGGTCGCCGCCGGCCTGCTGCCCCGGTGGGCGCGGCGGCTGTACGGCCTGCCCGGGCCTCCCGACCACGGACCTGGCCGCCGTCGCCGGTGCCCGGGCGCTGCGGCGCACCCTCCTCGCGCTCCCCGACAGCGTGGCCAGCAACCCGGCGTACGCCGCCGCGCGGCGCCGGCTGGAGCAGGCGGAGGAGCTGGCGGCCAGCGCCTAGGGTGGCGGGGTGCCCACCGCCCTCGTCACCGGCGCGACCGCGGGTCTGGGCGCCGAGTTCGCCCGGCAGCTCGCGGAGCGTGGCCAGGACCTCGTGCTGGTGGCCCGGGACACGGCCCGGCTCGAGCAGGCGGCGCAGGAGCTGCGCGCGACGTACGCCGTGTCGGTCGAGGTCCTGACCGCGGACCTGGCCGACCGCGAGCAGGTACGCCGCGTGGCCGAGCGGCTGTCGTCGCCGGACCGGCCGATCGAGGTGCTGGTCAACAACGCCGGCTTCGCCCGGGGCTCGAGCTTCCTGGCCGACGTGGCCGAGGAGGAGCGGGCGGTCGACGTCATGCTGCGGGCCGTGCTGGTCCTCTCGCACGCCGCCGCCACCGCGATGCGGGCGCGGGGGCACGGGCGCATCGTCAACGTCGCGTCGGTGGCGGCGTTCGTGGCGATGGGCAGCTACTCGGCGACCAAGTCGTGGGTGGTGGTGTTCTCGGAGGCGCTGTCCCGCGAGCTGGCCGGCACGGGCGTGACGGTCACCGCGGTGTGCCCGGGGTTCGTGCACACGGAGTTCCACCAGCGCGGCGGGCTGAACATGAGCCGGCTGCCCGAGTGGGGCTGGCTGCCCGCGGAACGGGTGGTCCGCGAGGGTCTGGCCGCCGCCGACCGGGGCACGGTGGTCGTGGTGCCCAGCCGCCGGTACGCCGCGCTCGTCCTGCTGATGCGGTACGCCCCGCGGAGCCTGGTCCGGGGCGTGTCCTCCGCCCTGGCCGCCCGCCGCCGCCCCTGACCTCTTGGCCGTCGAACCCGGGTTTGGCCGTCGGAACCGGGTTCGAGAGGGGGGATTCGGGGGTCGGAATCCGGGTTCGACGGCCAAACCCGGAACCGACGGCCAAGACCAAGGGGGTGGGGCTCTAGGGTCGGGGCGTGCCTGACGACGACCGGTCCCAGCTGCTCGACCAGATCCGCACCAAGGCGGTCGTCCGCGAACGGGTCACCCTGTCCAGCGGGCAGCAGGCCGACTACTACATCGACCTGCGCCGGATCACCCTCGACGGCCGGGCGCGCCCCGCTGGTCGGACGGGTGATGAACGAGCTCACCGCCGACCTCGAGTACGACGCGGTCGGGGGCCTCACGCTCGGCGCCGACCCCGTGGCCACCGCGATGCTGCACGCCGCCGCCGTTGACCCGGCCGGCCGGTCGCTCGACGCGTTCGTCGTCCGCAAGGAGGGCAAGGCGCACGGCCTCCAGCGCCGGATCGAGGGCCCGGACACGACCGGACGCCGGGTGCTGGCCGTCGAGGACACCAGCACCACCGGCGGCTCGGTCCTGACGGCCGTCGAGGCCCTGCGCGAGGCCGGCGCCGACATCGTCGCCGTCGCCGTGATCGTGGACCGCGACTCCGGTGCCCGCGAGCGCATCGAGGCCGAGGGCCTGCGCTACCTCGCGGCGTACTCCGTGCAGGAGCTCGGCCTGGCCTAGGCCCGCCGCTACGATCGGGCCCTTGGCCACCAACGTCGGGAGTCCCCGGTGACGATCGTCCTCATCATCATCGTCGTACTGATCGTGCTCGTCCTGCTGTACGGCGTGCTGCAGTACAACGGGCTGATCCGCCTGCGCAACGTCGTGCAGGAGTCCTGGCGCCAGATCGACGTCGAGCTCAAGCGCCGGCACGACCTGATCCCGAACCTGGTGGAGACGGTCAAGGGGTACGCCGCGCACGAGCGCGAGACGCTCGAGGCGGTCATCTCGGCCCGTACGGCGGCCGTGGCCCCGGGGTCCTCCGTGGCGCAGCAGGCCCAGCAGGAGAACGTGCTGACCCAGGCCCTCGGGCGGCTGTTCGCGGTCGCCGAGGCGTACCCGAACCTCAAGGCCAACGAGAGCTTCCTGGCCCTGCAGGCCGAGCTGACCGGCACCGAGGACCGCATCGCCGCCGGGCGCCGCTTCTACAACGCCAACGTCCGCGCGCTGAACACCAAGGTCGAGACGGTGCCCGTCGAACATCGTCGCGAACATGTTCCACGTGCAGAAGGCCGACTACTTCCAGGCCGACGACCCGGCCGACCGCGCGGTGCCCGTCGGTGTCCTTCGGGTCGACGGCCGCCCCCACGGCGACGGCGCCCGCCGCGCCGGTCCCGCCGACCGCGCCCCCGGCGCCGCCGGCCGACCCCGCTCCCGCGCCGCCCGCACCCCCGGCGTAGCCTGATCACGATGTGGGACGGCTGTCTCACATCGTGATACGCACCGGAGGTACGGGACAGTGCCCGACGTCTACACCCACGGCCACCACGAGAGCGTGCTGCGCTCGCACACCTGGCGTACGGCGGAGAACTCCGCGGCGTACCTCCTGCCGCATCTCGCGCCCGGCCTCGCGCTGCTCGACGTCGGCTGCGGACCGGGCACGATCACGGCCGACCTGGCCGCAGCTCGTGGCGCCGGGCCGGGTCGTCGGCCTCGACCGGTCCGAGGCCCCGCTCGGCCAGGCGCGCTCGGACGCGCAGGCCCGCGGGCTGAGCAACCTGTCGTACGTCGTCGGCGACGTCTACGCGCTGGACCTCCCGGACGACACGTTCGACGTCGTCCACGCCCACCAGGTGCTCCAGCACCTGGTCGACCCGACGGCCGCCCTGCGCGAGATGGCGCGGGTGACCAGGCCCGGAGGGCTGATCGCGGCCCGCGAGGCCGACTTCGCCGCGATGGCCTGGCACCCGCACAGCGCCGGGCTGACCCGGTGGCGCGAGATGTACCGCGCGGTGGCCCGCGGCAACGGCGCGGACCCGGACGGCGGGCGCGCGCTGCTGGCCTGGGCCCACCGCGCCGGCTTCACCGACGTCACGCCCTCGGCCGGCGACGTGGTGCTACGCCACGCCCGCCGACCGGGCCTGGTGGTCCGGGCTGTGGGCCGACCGGATCACCCGCTCCGCGCTGGCCGACCAGGCCGTCGCCTCGGGCGTGACCGACCGCGCGGAGCTGGAGCAGCTGGCAGCGGCGTGGCGAGCCTGGGGCGAGGAGCCGGACGGCTGGTTCGTCGTGGTGCACGGCGAGGTGCTCATCCGCGTCTAGCCGGCCCACAGGCTCCCGTCAGGCGGTTCGCAGGCGGGCCGGCCAGCATGGCGCGGTGCCTCCGGTACGGCCGGCCGGTCTGAGCCGCCGGTCCCTCCTCGGCGCCACGGTGCTCGGCACCCTGGCGGCGTGCACCCCGCTGGGCCACAGCGGGGACAAGGCTGGGAGCACCAGCTCGTCCGGCGGTGCGGCCGGGGCCCCGGAGCCGTTCCCCGCCGCTCCCAGCGACGCCGGCACGGTCGCGGTCTTCCCACCGGCCGGTGCCCGGTTCGCGCCGCCGCAGAGCGAGGTCAGCCTCCGCGGCCCTCGCCTGGCCGCGTCGGGTCCCGGGCCGGACGTCCGGATCGAGGGCTCGCAGTCGGGGTCGCACACCTTCACCGTGCACGCGCACGCGGACGGTGCCGGGATGAGCCTGGTGCCCGCGGCGCCGTTCGAGGCGGGCGAGTCGGTGACGGTGACCACCGGGCTGGACGTGCTGGGCGCGACGTCCGGCCGGACGACCTTCACCGTCGCCCGGGTCCAGGCCACCGCCGTCGGCCCCGACAACGAGGGCGTCGACGCCAGCCAGGTGCAGGTCTTCGCGTCCGCGCCGGACCTCTCGGTGCCGAAGATCACCGTGCAGACCGATGCACCGACCGCGTCGCCGGGCCGGATCTTCCTGTCGCCGTACCGCGGGCCGGGCGTCGACGGGCCGATGCTGCTCGACGACCACGGCGGCCTGCTCTGGTCGCACCCGGTGCCCGACGGCCAGCGCGCGGCCAACTTCCAGGCCCAGACCTGGCGCGGCCGGCCGGTCCTGACCTGGTGGCAGGGCGTGATCTCGCAGACCGGGGACAGTACCGGCGTCGGCTACGTCTACGACCAGAGCTACCGGCAGGTGGCTGAGGTGACCGGCTCCAACGGGCTGTCCGCCGACCTGCACGAGTTCCAGATCACCGCCGAGGGCACCGCGCTGCTGCTGTCGTACATGCACTGCCAGGCCGACCTGTCCGCCGCGGGGGGACCCGCCGACGGGCTGGTCATCGACGGCGTGGTCCAGGAGGTCGAGATCGACACCGGACGGGTGCTGTTCGAGTGGCACGCGCTCGACCACATCGCCCTGACCGAGAGCTTCCAGCCGATGAGCTCCTCGGCCTCGTCGGCCTGGGACGCGTTCCACCTGAACTCCGTGGCGAAGGGGGCCGACGGCAGCTATCTGCTGTCGTCCCGGGCGACCCACACCATCTACCGCCTGGACGGTCACAGCGGTCAGGTGCTGTGGCGGCTCGGCGGCCGGCGCAGCAACTTCCGGATCGAGGCGGGCGCGGGGTTCAGCTCGCAGCACGACGCGCGCTGGCTCGATGCCGACACGATCAGCCTGTTCGACAACGCGGCCGGGGTCGGTGCGGCCACGGCGAAGAGCTCCTCGGCCCTCGTCCTGCGGCTGGACACCGCGGCGCAGACCGCTGCCCGGGTGACGATCCGCAGTCGCGGCGCGAGCTCGCAGTCGGCCAGCCAGGGCAGCACGCAGGTGCTGGCCGACCGGCACATCTTCGTCGGCTGGGGCTCGCAGCCGTACCTGACCGAGTACGACGCGTCGGGCGCCGTCGTGTTCGCCGCGGCCATGCCGTCGGCCGACCAGTCCTACCGGGCGTTCCGGCTGCCCTGGACCGGCCACCCGGAGACGTCGCCGCAGGTCGCGAGCATCGCGGCCGCGGGGGGGCACGAGGTCTCGGTCAGCTGGAACGGCGCGACCGAGGTGGCGCAGTGGCAGGTGCTCACCGGGCCCTCACCCGGACGGCTGGCCGCGCGAAAGACCCTGCCGCGCAACGGGTTCGAGACGACGCTCATCCTGAGCGGGCTCGACCGGTACCTCGCCGTGCGCGCGCTGGACTCACGCGGTCGACGGCTCGGTACGTCGGACCCGATCACCACCTGACCCGCCCACCGGCCGCGCATGGCCCGGGTCGTCGTCGCGCGGCAGCAGGACGTACGTCGGGTTGGCCATCGCCAGGTGCCCGTTGTGCTGCCCCAGCACTCCCTCGGCCCGCATCGGCGTGCCCGGCTCGAGACCGGCGATCGCGCGCCGGCCGTAGAACACCAGCGTCACGCCTCCGGTCGCGTCGCAGAGCTCGGCCATCAGCGCCGGGCTCCCCGAGATCGGGGAGATCCGCACCGAGCGGACCCGTCCCTCGACGACCGCCCGGTCCCGGTAGGCGACCTGGTCGATCGGCACGGCCGCGCGGGCCTGCTCGACCGCACCGCGGTGCGGGGGCGCCGGCCGGACGCTCGTCCCGTCGTGCTCGCGGGGTCCGGGCAGGTCGCGGACGGGCCGGCTGATCGGGGCGGAGGGCAGCACGTCGAAGGGCAGGATCGTCGCGGCCGCGCCGCGCACCCGGCCCACGGCGCGGGCGATGTCGTCCGCCGTGCGGTCGTGCAGCAGTCGGCCCACGACGGCCGAGTAGGTCCGGCGGGGGAGGAGCACCGTGACCTCGTCCCCGGGCTGGGTGACCGAGCGCAGGGCCAGCTCGACCGCCGCCCGGGGCAGCCGGCGGTCCGGGCAGTCGACCAGCTCGAGCTCGATGTCCAGACCGGGCTGGGCGTCCCACGCGGCGCGCAGGCCGGCGGCGTGCGCCGAGTCGATCACGAAGTGCACGGCGTGCAGCTCGGCCGGCCGCAGGGTGCGGGCGTAGCGGATCGCCCGCAGCACGGCGAGGTCCACCGCGTCGACCAGGATCAGGACGGAGGCCCTCGAGCGCGACGGGCGCAGCGCCGACGAGGGCACGGTCGCGAGGGCGTCGGCCTCCCGCTGGTACGTCGCGCGCAGCCGCAGCAGCGCGAGGACCAGGACGGGGAAGAGCACCAGCACGACCCACGCGCCCTCGGTGAACTTGGTGACCGCGAAGATCAGCACCACGAGCGCGGAGATGGCGCCGGACGTCATGTTGACCAGGCGCTGGGCCCGCCAGTGCGGCGGCCGGTGGGTCCGCATGTACTTCGCCATGCCGAACCCGGCCAGGGTGAACCCGGTGAACACGCCGATGGCGTAGAACGCCACCAGGTTGTTGACGTGGCCGCCCGTGACCACGATCAGCGCGATCGACACGGTGGTCAGCACGACGATGCCGTTCGAGAAGGCCAGCCGGTGGCCGCGCTTGGTCAGCCATCGCGGCAGGTAGCCGTCCGTCGCCACGAAGTTGGCCAGGAACGGGAAGCCGTTGAACGGCGTGTTCGCGCCGGTGTAGAGGATCAGCATGGTGGCCAGCTGGACGGTCAGGAACGGCGACGTGACCGAGCAGGCTCGGCCCGAGCACGGCCTGCGCCACCTGTGAGATCACGGTCGGCGACCCCGACTCGTACGGCACGGCGTGGGTCTGGTGGGCCAGCCACGAGACGCCGCCGACGAGCGTCCCGAGGATGCAGCTCATCACGACGAGCGTCCGCCGCGCGTTGTACCCCTGCGGCCGGTGGAAGACGCTGACCCCGTTGGAGATCGCCTCCAGCCCGGTGAGGGACGAGCCGCCGTTCGCGAACGACCGCAGCAGCACGAACACCGCCATCGCGGACAGGATGCTGTGACCGGTGCCGATGGGCACGCCGCCCGCGACGTGGGTCGAGTAGTGCGGCAGGTCGCCGAAGATCTCGCGGGCCACTCCGCCGAGGATGACCAGCAGCATCGACACCGCGAAGAAGTAGGTCGGGAAGGCGAACGTCCGTCCGGCCTCCCGCAGGCCGCGAAGGTTGCCGTAGAACAACACCAGGACGACGCCGACGGTGATGGCCAGGGGGACGTCGTGGCCGTTCAGCGCCGGCACCGCCGACGTGACGGCGGCCGTACCGGCGGCGGCCTGGACCGCGACGGTGACGATGTAGTCGATCATCAGCGCGACCGCGCCGATCTGGGCGACCACGGGCCCGAAGTTCTCCCGGGCCACGACGTACGACCCGCCGGCGTGCGTGTAGACCATCACCACCGAGCGGTAGGACAGCGTCACCAGGACGAGCACGCCAGCACGACACCGGTCATCGGCAGCAGCAGCCCGTACGCCGCCAGCCCGAACGTCGGCAGCAGGACGAGCAGGATCTCCTCGCTGCCGTACGCCGAGGAGGAGATGCAGTCGCTGGACAGGACGCCGAGGGCCAGCTTCTTGGACAGCTTCTCGTGCTTGAGCTGGTCGGTGGTCAGCGGCGGCCCGAGCAGCTTGCGCTTGAGCCGGTAGCCCGGCCCCTCGGGCAGGTCGACGCTCACCGGGAGGGCGCCCGGCACGGTGCTGGTGCTGATCACCCTTCGACGCTAGGTCGACCGCTCCCGCTCCTCCGGGGATCTTGACGCCTTCCTGACACCCCGCCGTCCGGAGGGCCGGGTGCCGTGAGCGGCGCGGTGGGCCAGGACGGACGCCGCGACCGAGCCGGCGACGGCGACGGCGGCCACGACGTACGCCGCGTGCCGCAGCCAGGGGGTGCCGTGCGCCAGGTACCCGAGCAGGACCAGCCCGCTGCCCCACACCACGGCGCCGGCCAGGTTGGCCGTGGCAAAGGCGGCGTACGGCATGCGGGTCACACCCGCGAGGATCGGGGTGAACGTGCGCAGCCACGGCACGAACCGGGCGCCGACGACCGCCGACCAGCCCCACCGGCGGTAGAAGCCCTCGGCCCGCTGGACCGAGGACCCGAACCGCTCGGTACGGCGGTCGAGCCAGGGCCGCCCCAGCCGGCGGCCCATCGCGTAGCCGGCCGCGTCCCCGGCGAAAGCGGCGACGGCGACACCGGCGGCCAGGGCGGTGAGCGAGAGGTGGCGGCCCGGGTCCGCGGCGAGCAGACCGGCCGTGAAGAGCACGGTGTCGCCGGGCAGGAAGAAGCCGACGAGCAGCCCGGACTCGACGAACACCAGGACGAGCACGAGCGCGTAGACCGCCCCCGACGTCAGCCCGGTCAGGTCCGGGTGCAGGACGTCCAGGGCCGGCAGCACGCCACCAGCGTGCCCCACCGGCGGCTCACTCGGCGCTGCGGCGACCGCTTCGGACGACGTGCAGGAGAGCAGGCAGGATCGACACCAGCACGACGCCGATCAGGATCAGGTCCAGGTGCGGCTGGATGTGCTGCCGGACGAACGTGATGTGCCCCAGCGAGTAGCCGAGGATCGTGACGCCGCTGGCCCAGACCGTCCCGCCGATCGCGCTGAACACCAGGTACAGCCGCCGGTCCATCCGGCCGACTCCGGCGACGACCGTGATGAAGGTGCGCACGATGGGGACGAAGCGGGCCAGCACGACCGCCCCGGCGCCGTACCGCTCGAAGAAGGCATGGGCCCGCTCGACGTTGTGCTGGCTGAACAGCGTCGACTCCGGGCGGGTGAAGATGGCCGGGCCGGCCCGGCGACCGATCTCGTAGCCGACGACGTTGCCCAGGACCGCTCCGACGCTCAGCACGATGCAGACCACGACGAGGGGCTGCGGGATCAGCCCCTGGCTGACGAACAGGCCGACGCTGAACAGCAGGGTGTCGCCGGGCAGGAAGAAGCCCACGAGCAGGCCGCACTCGGCGAAGATGATGGCCAGGCAGACCCACAGGGCCGCACCACCGACGTCGGTCAGCAGCTGGTTCGGGTCGAGCCAGGAGGGGCCGAGAGTGTGCAGCACCCGGCCGAGGGTACGTGACGCCACAGGCCGCTAGGTTGACGCCGTGCTGGAGCGAGCCGAGTGCGTCCGCGTCCTCGCCGAGGGCCGGGACCGCCTGCTGGTGGCCGCTCGTGCGGCCGGCCCGGACGCCCGCGTGCCGTGCTGCTCGCCGCTGGACCGTCCGCGACCTGGTCGTGCACGTCGGGAACGTCCACGACTGGGCGGCGGAGGTCCTGCGCACGCGGGTCGAGCAGCCGCAGGTCTTCGACGCCGAGCCGCCGGACGTCGGCTCGTACGACGAGCTGCTCTCCTGGTACGCCGCCCGGGCCGGCGCCCTGCTCGACCTCCTGCTCGGCGACGAGGTGCCGGACGACCGCCCGGTCTGGACCTTCGGCCCGCCCGGACAGGCCCGGTTCTGGGCTCGCCGGCAGGCCCACGAGGTCACCGTGCACGCCCTCGACGCCGTGCTGGCCACCGGTGACGCCGCGGACGACGCGCTGCTGCCGCTCGACCCCGTGGCCAGCGCCGACGGCGTCGACGAGGTGCTGACCGTGATGGTGCCGCGCGTCGCGGGCTTCGTGCCGTGGACGCCGCTGCCGGGTGTCCTGCGGATCGTCGCGGCCGACACGGGCGATGAGTGGATGCTGGAGCGTGACGGCCGGATCCGTTCCGGCGCAGGCGACTCCGCACCCACGGCAACCCTGAGCGGTCCCGCGAGCGGGCTGTTCGCGCTGCTCTGGAAGCGGGTCGGCCTGACCGCCGAGGGCCCGGCACTGGGTCTGGACGTGCAGGGCGAGCCCTCGGTCGTCGCCGCCCTGCTGGCCGCCCGCCTGACGCCGTGACCCAGCCGGATCATCCGAGTCACCCGGATCGGCCGGGCGTCGGTCCCTGGGAGGGCCCGTGGCCGCGGGACCCGCGGTACGACCCGGAGCTGCTCGAGCACGGGGACCGGCGCAACGTGCTGGACGGCTACCGGTACTGGAGCGTCGAGGCGATCGTCGCCGACCTGGACACCCGGCGGCATCCGCTGCACGTGGCGATCGAGAACTGGGCGCACGACCTCAACATCGGCTCGGTGGTCCGCACGGCGAACGCGTTCAACGTGGCCGAGGTGCACGTGATCGGCCGCCGGCGGTGGAACCGGCGGGGCGCGATGGTCACCGACCGGTACCTGCACGTCCGCCACCACCCGGACGTGGCCGACCTGGCGGCCTGGGCGCACGGCGCGGGCGTACCGCTCGTCGGCATCGACAACGCACCCGGCGCGCTGCCGCTGGAGACCTCGCCTGCTGCCGCGCGCCTGCTGCCTGGTCTTCGGTCAGGAGAGCGACGGGCTGTCGCCCGAGGCCCTCGACGCGTGCGACCCGGTGCTGGCCATCCGCAGTACGGCTCGACCCGCTCGATCAACGCGGGAGCGGCGGCGGCCATCGCGATGCACGCCTGGGCCCGCTCCCACGCCTGACCGGTCAGCGGTGCCAGATCTTGGGGCGGCCGCTCGCCGCTCGGCGACTGGGTCTGGGCCCAGACCCGACGCCACTGGGCGACGTCCGGTCCGCCGGTGCTCGGCGTCTCGCCGGCCGCGGCGCGTCGCGGTCGCCTCCCACCAGGTGCTCGCGTCCTCGTCGACCAGCTGCGCGACCGCCCGCTCGACCCGGGCCCCGAGCTCGCGCACGCCCTCGTCCGGCCGCTGCCGGATCGGCTCGCCGAACCGCACGGTCACCGGCGGGCGTCCGGGCACCGGCCACCCGCGCCCGCGGGGCATCGCGGCGTACGACCCGCGGATGCCGATCGGCACGACCGGCACGCCGTACTGCGCCGCGAGGTACGCCGCGCCGAGCCGGAACGGGCGGGTCCAGCCGTCCGGGGAGCGGGTGCCCTCGGGGAAGACCACGACGTTCCAGCCGCTGCCGAGCAGGTCGCCGGGGGTCGACGACAGCGTGCCGCCGCGCCGCTCGATCGGGAAGGTGTTGAAGGCGACGGCCGAGCCGGTCGCCCGCCACCAGGTGTCGAAGAAGTAGTCGGCGGCCGCGGCGACCGCCGTGCGCCGCCGCCAGTCGTCGGGCAGCGAGCACAGGATCAGCGGGGTGTCCATGTGCGAGGTGTGGTTGGCCACGAAGACGACCGGCCCGCGGGCCCATGCGCTCGAGGACGTCCAGCCCCGTGGACGATCGGCTGGACCTCGCTGCGCAGCAACGGCCCCAGGCCGAAGCGCTGCACGCCCTCGCGGACGATGTTCATCGCCGGGGTTCGGGCCCAGGCCGTCGGGAACGGCGGCTTGGACTTGGTGACGACGTACGGCTCGGCCGAGCGGGGCACCAGCTAGCCTCGGCCCCAACGGAACCCGCGCGAGACCGAGCTTAGGTCGGCCCGGGCTCCGCGCATCAGGTCGCCGCCGAGGACGTGCCGGGCGCTGGCGCACGACTGGTGCCGCGCCGCGGCGAGCCGCTCGAGCCGGATGGGCTCATCGCACGTCCGCGATCAGGTGCGGCGGGTTGTGCAGGTAGGTGATCGACGGCGAGCGGCCGACGGTGTGCGACACCATCTCGAGCGCGTCGTTCGAGCGACGACGCGGCGCGGAACCCCATGCGCTCCACCGTCTTCCGGTCCGCGCCGACCCAGACGACGTCATCGACGTGGTCCATGGCGTGCGCCGCCCAGTACCACATGTAGAACGGGTGGACGCCGTGGTAGGCGTGCGACGTCCGGTAGAGGTGGATGTACCAGGGGTCGGTCGCGTACTGCGCCTCGAACTTGGCCTCGATGGTCGCCGGGTCGGTCGACTCCGACGAGGACCTCCTCGAAGAAGTCGACGTAGCTCGGGTGATGCAGCTGGTGGAAGTCCGGCTCGACCGGGTGGTAGAGGATCACCGCGCCGCCGCGGCGGACGACCGGCTGGCCCGCGGTAGGAGTTGAAGTAGTAGCCGAGCCCCATGCACGTGGCGAGGATCGGGTTCATGATCGAGTTGACGTTGTACGGGCCGAGGTAGGGCACGCCGAGCACCAGCACGTCGGACTGGCCCTGCACCTCGACCAGCTGCTGCGGTGCACGGCCTCGATCGTCTTCTCGTGCACCGCCTCGACCTCGCCGGCCATGACGCCGGTCAGCCCGTACGGCGCCCGGATGTTCTGGAAGACGTTGTGCCGCAACCGCTTCGGTGCAGCGGCCAGCGCCCGCCGGGCGGCCGAGCATCGAGGCCTGGTCCTTGATCGACCACTCCCACTCGCGCTTCATCAGGAACTGGTACGGCGAGGGGAAGACGTTGTTGTTGACCGTCGTCTCGATCTGGAAGATCTTGACGTGCTCGGCGAGCAGCCGGCCCATCCGCCAGGCCGAGTGGTGCAGGTGGCTCTTGGTGTGGTCCATGAACGAGTGCGAGGCGACCATGGTCTTGCTGTTGTGGTGGTGCCGCAGCGACTTGTACGACGCCAGCCCGATCGCCGCCGACTTGTGGCCGCCGTCCATGGCCACGAGGTTGACGTTGACGTAGACCAGCAGGTCGGACTCGGCCGCCCGCTTGGAGATCTCGACGTCCTCGCCGCGGTCGGTGACGCCCGACGTGGGTCAGGTTGTCGGGGTCCTCGGCGTCGAAGTTGTAGAGCGCGCCCTGCGGGAAGAACGAGCGGAACACCCGCTCGCCGACGATGTGCTTGAGCTCGTCCGCGGTCAGCCGCCGGTGCAGCGCGTTGGCCGAGATCAGCTCGACGTCGTCGACGCCGGCCTCGGCGGCCATGACCAGGACGGCCTCGATGATCCGCTGCCGGATGTCGGGCGCGGCCATCTGCGGCAGCGGGATCGAGATGTCGTCGAACGCGATCGTCAGCTTCATGCCCGCGCGCAGCAGTGCGGGCAGCGGCTCGCTGTCGATCGGGTGACAGCAGGGCGTCGCGGATCGCGCCGTCGACGTCCCGGATCGCCGGCAGGGCCTCCGGCCGGGTAGACGACGCGCGTCCCGCGCGGGAAGGTCTCCAGCCGGAACCCCTCACCCTCGTGGACGACCAGCGGTGGCGTGCGGTCGTCCACCTCCAGCACGAAACCCGGGCGGCTCACGTCGTGCTCCTCTTCCGTCGGGTCATGAGTTGGACCGTACGTCGAAACAGACCTTGACGGTGCCCAGCCGGCCGGCCGACTGGGCGTGGTCCAGGGCCTCCCGCCAGCGGTGCAGGGGGTAGCGGCCGCCGACCACGCCGTCCAGCGGGGCCTCGGCGGCGAGCCGCATGCGCGGTCGTGAAGTCGTCGCCGCGGGCGGCGTACGTGCCGGCGACCTCGAGCTCGCGGAACCACGCGGGCGACAGGTCGGCGCCGGTCGCCGGCATGCCGGACAGGACGACCCGGCCGCCGGCGCGGGTCGAGCGCAGCGCCAGGTCGAGGGAGGCGACCGAGCCGACCGCATCGACCGCGACGTCGACACCGCCGAGCAGCAGGTCGCCGGCGGCCCGGACCACGGGCCCGGGCAGCGCCGGACGTCGCCGGGCGCAGCGCCCGGGTCGAGCGGCGTACGGCGCGCAGGGCCTCCTCGGGCAGCGCGACGTCGGTGGCGCCGAACCGGCGGGCCAGCTCGCGCTGGGCCGAGTGCTTGGCCACCACGGTGATCCGGCCGGCGGGCGTCAGCTCGCGCAGCGCCAGCGTGGCGAACAGGCCGACCGCTCCGGCGCCGGAGACCAGGACGTGGCCCCCGGCGCGGCACCTCGGCCCGGCGGGCCAGCTGGACCGCGCAGGCGAGCGGCTCGACCAGCACGGCGCGCTCGTCCGGGAGCGTCGTCGGGCACCGGGTGCAGCTGCGAGCGGTGCGCCATCATCTCCTCGCCCCAGCCGCCACCGGTGTCCGAGCAGAAGCCGGTCTGCAGCCCAGGCGCCACGTGTCCGACGGTGATCCGGTCGCACAGGTTCGTCCGGCCCTCGGCGCACTGGTCGCACGGCGTGAGGCCGCGGGCGGCGCAGCTCAGCACCGGCTCGAGCACCACCCGGGTGCCCTTGGGCAGGTCGACGCAGTCGTCGAGCAGGGTGCCGACCATCTCGTGCCCGGGCACGTACGGCATCGAGGCGAGCGCGGCGAAGTAGAGCGAGGTGGCACCGGTGATCACGCCGAGGTCCGAGCCGCAGATGCCGGACAGCGAGGGGCGCACGCGGGCCCAGCCGGTGTGCCGGACCCGCGGCTCGTCGGTCGTCACCAGGCGGACGGGCGCCATCGGGCCGACCAGCAGGCCGGGCATCCGGCCGCCGAGCGCCTTGGCCGCGGTGTAGCGCGACACCGAGCGGTAGACCTCGAGCGCGAGCATCATCGGGCACTCACCCGGGCCACGCCGCTCGACCGGCATCGTGCCCCGCGACAGCCGAGTCGGGCGTCCGCCAGAGCTCGACCGGCCAGCGCACCTTGCGGGCCTCGCGCCACAGCGCCACGTCGGGCGAGATCGCGGTGGGCAGGCCGACCGCACGCAGCATCGGCAGGTCGGAGTAGCTGTCGGCGTACGCGTAGGACCGGGACAGGTCGTAGCCGCCGAGCTGGGCGTACCGGCGCAGCCAGGCCGCCCGCGACTCGCCGACGAGCGGCGGCGAGGCGAGGAAGCCGGTGGCCAGGCCGCGCGTCGTCGACGGCCAGGTCGGCGGCCACGACCTCGTCGAACAGCGGCGCCAGCGGCCGGGTGATCGGCCGGATCGCGCCGGTCAGCAGCAGCGTGCGGTGGCCGGCCTCGCGGTGCTCGCGGACCCGGCGCAGGGCCGCCGGCACTGAGCCGCTCCAGCACGTGCGGGGTCAGCACCTCGTCGGCCAGCCGGTCGAGCTCGGCCAGGTCGGCCCCGGCGTAGCGGCGGTAGACCGCGCGCAGCAGCCCGCCGCGGTCGCGCCGCTCGGCCTGGATGTACGACGGCATCCGCCGCAGCAGCTGGCCGATCTCGCGCGCGCGCTCGAGCCGGCCGAGCTCGGGCAGCCGCATCCACAGGTAGGTCTCGATGATGTTGCTGCTCATCAGCGTGCCGTCGAGGTCGAAGACGGCGAGCACGCCCTCGGACTCGGCCGACCCGGGCGAGCCCTCGATGCGGCGCCGGGTCGGGCCGGCGGAGGCGTTGCGGCGCTTGCGGATCACGTCGTACTTGCGGATCGGCTCGGTCACCGACGGGAAGTGCACGTCGCGCAGGTAGTAGGCCCAGGTCGAACTCGGCCGTGTCGAACGCGAAGATCTCCTGGTCCTCCGGCTGCGAGCGTGCGGAACAGCGCGATGGTGTTGTCGTCGATGAACTGCAGCTCGGCGACGGCGTACGCGCGGTAGAGGTCGAGGTAGCGGCGCAGGAAGTCCAGCCGCCGCTTCTGCCGGTCCAGGTCGCGGGCCAGGTCGCGGACCCGGTCGCTGCGCGGGGCCAGGCCGAGGGCCCGGTCGGCCACCCGGTGCGCGCGCTCGCCCTGCACGAGCAGCCGTTCGACCTTCTCGGCGCCGGGGAACCGCCAGTTCGGCAGCCGCACCGCGCCGCGCTCGTCCATGTCGAACGGGTGCCGGTCGAAGTACTCGGTGATCAGCTCGTACAGCAGCCGGAACGGCAGCGGGTTGCGCGCGCCCGAGGAGACGTGGAAGTAGGCCGACCTCGCCCGGGCTCGGGCGGGTGCGCCATCACCGCGATGATCGCGCCGACGACGTGGTCGACCGGCACGATGTCGACGACGCGAGTCGGGTGCCGCGGGGAACTCCGGCAGCTCGCCGCGGCCGAAGGCCAGGATCAGCGGCTCGGCCATCTTGAAGCCTTCGATCCACCCCGGGTACGGCGTCCGCAGCGCGGACTCGATGATGCTCGGCCGCACGATGCTGACCGGCCGCGGCGGCGCGCCGCTCGCCGCCGCCCGGCGCGTGCTCCTCGACGACCCGCTCGCCCATCGACTTGGTGAACGTGTAGACGTCGGTCCAGCCCAGCGTGCGGGCCCGCTCGCGGCCGGCGAGCTTCTGCTGGTCGACTACCCAGGTCTTGCGGCGCTGCTCGGCGTCCGTCGCGGCGGTGAGCGGTCCGGCCCGGCCGTGGTCGCGCTCGGCCTGGGCCAGCAGCTGCTCCAGCACCTTGGGCGAGCGCGAGCCGTCCTCGACCCGCTCGGCCATCCGCCGTGCCGGCCGCGGCCTCGGCCCGCCAGTCGACCGTGTGGTCCAGCGAGCCCTCCGGCACCGGCCCGCGGCGGCGCCCGCCGACGTACGCCGTGGAGATGTGGACGTAGTGGACGGGCGGCGCGCCCCGCTCGGCCCGGGCGGTCGTCGACGGCCGCGATCCGTTCTGCAGCAGCGCCTGGACGCCGAGGACGTTGGTGTCGAACGCCTCCTGGATCGGCGGGTCGAACGACACGTCGCCGGCGCAGTGCGACGACGATGTCGACGTCCGGGCAGGTCGGGCAGGGCGGTGAGGTCGCCCTCGATGACCTCGATGCCGGCCGAGCAGGGCGTCGACGCCGCCGGCCCGCTCGGCGCTCTCGGCGAAGATCGGCTTGGCCAGCAGCGCCGGCGATCGCGGTCGCGGCCGGGCTGCCCGGCCTTCGGGCGCACCAGGACGACCGGGGTGAGGCCCGGGCACGTCGTGCAGCAGGCGGTGCAGCAGAGCCTCGCCGACGAAGCCGGTGACGCCCGTGATGAGCACCCGGCGCCCGTCCAGCCGCTCGGCGATACGCACCCGGCCTCCAGCCCGCGATCCCGTCCGTCACCGTCTCGTCACGGACCCGGCATCCAACCACTTCAGAGCCGGAGCCCGCGCGGTCGGGCTCGGGCGAGCGTCAGACGAGCTCGACGAGGTCGGCGACCGAGTCGCACGACCCGGGTGGGCCGGTAGGGGAAGCGCTCGACCTGGTCCGGCCGGGTCGAGCCGGTGAGCACCAGCACGGTGCGCAGGCCGGCCTCGAGCCCGGAGACGATGTCGGTGTCCATCCGGTCGCCGACCATCACCGTGGTCTCGGAGTGCGCCTCGATCCGGTTCAGCGCGCTGCGCATCATCAGCGGGTTGGGCTTGCCGACGAAGTACGGCGCGACGCCGGTCGCCTTGCTGATCAGCGCGGCCACCGAGCCGGTCGCGGGCAGCGAGCCCCTCCGGCGTCGGCCCGGTCGCGTCCGGGTTGGTGGCGATGAACCGCGCGCCGCGCTCGATCAGCCGGATGGCCGTGGTGATCGCCTCGAAGGAGTAGGTCCGGGTCTCGCCGAGCACGACGTAGTCGGGGTTGCGCGGCGTCATCACGTAGCCGACCTCGTGCAGCGCCGTGGTCAGCCCGGCCTCGCCGATGACGTACGCCGAGCCGTGCGGCGCGCTGGTCGGCCAGGAACTGCGCGGTCGCCAGCGCCGAGGTCCAGATCGCCTGCTCCGGCACGTCGAGCCCGCTCGCCAGCAGCCGGGCCCGCAGGTCGCGCGGGGTGAAGATCGAGTTGTTGGTCAGCACGAGGAACTTGCGTCCCCGCTCCTGCAGCCGGGCCAGGAACTCGGCCGCGCCCGGGGATCGCGGTCTCCTCGTGGACGAGCACGCCGTCCATGTCGGTCAGCCAGCGACTCGACCGGCCGCTCGGCGTCGGTCGCTCATGCCCCCATGCTCGCAGTCCGCCGGCCGCGCGGTGACGCCCGCGTCGGCCGAGCCGGTCCGCGTGGAAGGATCGTGCGGACACCCTCGTCCGCTCTGCAGGAGGTCCCCGATGCCCATCGCCACACCCGAGGTCTACGCCGAGATGCTCGACCAGGCCCGCGCCGGCGCCTACGCCTTCCCGGCGATCAACGTCTCCTCCAGCCAGACGCTGATCGCGGCCGCATCCAGGGCTTCGCCGAGGCCGAGAGCGACGGCATCGTCCAGGTCAGCACCGGCGGCGCGGAGTACCTCTCCGGCTCGACGGTCAAGGACATGGTCACCGGCTCGCTGGCGCTCGCGGCGTACGCCCACGAGGTGGCCAAGAAGTACCCCGTCAACATCGCGCTGCACACCGACCACTGCCCGAAGGACAAGCTCGACGGGTTCGTCCGTCCGCTGCTCGCGGCGAGCGACCGAGCGGGTCAAGGCCGGCGGCCTGCCGATCTTCCAGAGCCACATGTGGGACGGCTCGGCGGTGCCGCTGGAGGAGAACCTGCAGATCGCCTCCGAGCTGCTCGACCAGGCCCACGCGGCGAACGTCGTGCTGGAGATCGAGGTCGGCGTCGTCGGCGGCGAGGAGGACGGCGTCGAGGGGAAGATGGACGAGAAGCTCTACACGACGCCCGAGCGACGCGATCGCGACGGTCGAGGCCCTCGGGCTCGGCGAGCGCGGGCGCTACCTGACCGCCCTCACCTTCGGCAACGTCCACGGCGTCTACAAGCCGGGCAACGTCAAGCTGCGCCCGGAGATCCTGCAGCAGGCCCAGGCCGCGGTGGCCGAGAAGGCCGGCCAGCCCGAGGGCAGCAAGCCGCTGCTGCTGGTCTTCCACGGCGGCTCGGGCTCGCTGCCCGAGGAGATCGCCGCGGCCGTCGACTACGGCGTGGTCAAGATGAACGTCGACACCGACACGCAGTACGCCTTCACCCGGCCGGTCGCCGGGCACATGTTCACCAACTACGACGGCGTGCTCAAGGTCGACGGCGAGGTCGGCAACAAGAAGGCTGTACGACCCGCGGGCGTGGGGCAAGGCGGCCGAGGCCGGCATGGCGGCCCGGGTGGTCGAGGCCTGCCAGAACCTGCGCAGCGCCGGCCACAAGCTCTGAGCCGGCTCCCATGAGCGAGCACCCGAACCTGCTCGGCGGTCCCGCGCCGACCCTCCTGCCCGACGACGGCGCGGTCCGCGCCGAGCTGGACGCGCGGGACCCCGCCCGAGCGGGTGGCCGCCGCCCACCCGGCGGTGCCGCTGCCCTGGGCGGTGCTGGCCGAGGACTCCCTCGCCGCCGGCGCACCCGTCGCGGCCTACGCGTACGCCCGCACCGGCTACCACCGCGGGCTGGACGCGCTGCGCCGCAGCGGCTGGAAGGGCCACGGCCCGGTGCCGTGGGAGCACGAGCCCAACCAGGGCTTCCTGCGGGCCCTCACGCGCTCGGCCAGGCGGCCGCGTCGATCGGCGAGGACGACGAGGCCGAGCGCTGCCGCGCAGTTCCTGGCCGACTCCAGTGCCACGGCGTACGGGCAGCTGCGGCCCCGGAGCGGATGAGGCGCACATAGCCGACAAGGGCTATTGCGTCGCGGTATGTGCCAGGCCGAGCATGGGCGCTGACTCGATGGGGGGTGAGCGCCGGCCTGGATTGCGCCCAGGCCGACGACTCACCCCTGCGCGGTCGGGACCGCGCTGCCACCCCTGGCTGTCCCCTGCGGCGACCGGGGGCGGCTCTGCACATCATGCCCCCTTTTGGCGGGAAATGGTGGCCTCAAGCAGTCATTGACCGTATTCTGCCAACCGTGCCATTGGTCAGTGGCTTGAACGAATGGACCGACAGGGGGCTCCATGACCGGTCATCTGCGTGCGCTCGGAGTGGACGAGGACGCCGAGCGGCTCTACCGCCAGGTGCTGCGCGACCCGCCCGCCGCGCTCGAGGCGCACACGTCGGCCCTGGGCTGGCTGCCCGGAGAGGGCCGCCCGGCGTACCGGAAGCTGGTCGAGGCGGGGCTGGTCGCCGTCAGCTCGAGCGGCGCGCTGGTGCCGGAGTCGCCGGAGGTCGCGATCGGCCGGCTGGTGGAGCAGCGAGTCCGCGCGGCTGGAGTCCCGGCGCCGCCAGCTCGACGACGCTGCAGGCGGTGATCGTCGACCTGGCCAACGAGCGGCAGAGCCCACCGCCGGACAGCGAGGTCGTCGCGCTGGAGGTGGTGCCGCGGGACCGGACGCCGTCGGCCCTGGAGAGCGCGATCCGGTCCACGACCGGCGAGATCCGCCACGTCAACCTGTCCACGGCGCACGACGCCGGCCACCGACAACACGCTCGTGCGCTGGGCCCAGGGCCAGGTGGCGCGCGGACGACCGCTGCGCACCCTGTACCCCGCGTCGCTGGTCAGCAGCTGCAGCGTTGCGGACCAGGTCTGGCTGCGGAACTGGGCCGACGTCGGCGAGCAGCAGCGCGTGCTGGACGACGTTCCGCACCAGTTCACCGTCTTCGGCGACGAGCTGGTCCTGAGCTGCACGCAGTGGGGCGAGATCACCGACGACCTGGTGGCGATCCGCTCGCCGATGCTCATCCGGGCGTTCTGCGCGATCTTCGACGCCGGCTGGCGCGCCGGTCTCCCCGTGGCGCACAGCATCGTGCGGGACGGCGGCAACGACCGGCTGCTCACCATGCTGGCCGCCGGGCAGAAGGACGAGGCCATCGCGCGGTACCTGGGGGTCAGCCTGCGGACGGTGCGCCGCAGGGTCTCGCTGCTCATGGAGGAGCACGGGGCCCACACCCGGTTCCAGCTCGGGATCGCGGCCGAGCGCCGCGGCCTCCTGCGCGAGCCGCGAGCCGGTAACCTCTGTGCCGCCCGGGCCGGCGCCTCTGCGCCGGCCGCACCGAGAGCGAAGGCAGGAGCCCGATGCCGGCCGTCGTGCTCGTGGGTGCCCAGTGGGGCGACGAAGGCAAGGGCAAGGCCACCGACCTGCTCGGCTCGCCGGGTCGACTACGTCGTGAAGTTCAACGGCGGCAACAACGCCGGCCACACCGTCGTCGTCGGGCGACGAGAAGTACGCCCTGCACCTGCTGCCGTCCGGCATCCTCACGCCGGGCTGCACGCCGGTGATCGGCAACGGCGTCGTCGTCGACCTGGCCGTGCTGTTCCAGGAGATCGACGGTCTCGAGGCCCGCGGCGTCGACACCTCCCGGCTGGTGGTCAGCTCCGGCGCGCACGTGATCGCCGAGTACAACCGGGTGCTCGACAAGGTGACCGAGCGGTTCCTCGGGCTCCCGCCGGATCGGCACGACCGGGCGCGGCATCGGCCCGACCTACGCCGACAAGATGAACCGGGTCGGCATCCGCATCCAGGACCTGTTCGACGAGGGGATCCTGCGCCAGAAGGTCGAGGGCGCGCTCGAGCTGAAGAACCAGATCCTGGCCAAGGTCTACAACCGCCGGGCGGTGCCGGTCGACGTCGTCGTCGAGGAGCTGCTCGGGTACGTCGACCGGCTGCGGCCCGATGGTCGCCGACACCCCGCTGCTGCTGGAGCAGGCGCTGGACCGCGGCGAGACGGTGCTGATGGAGGCCGGGCAGGCCACGCTGCTCGACGTCGACCACGGCACCTACCCGTTCGTCACCTCGTCGTCCGCGACGGCCGGCGGCGCGTGCACCGGCTCCGGCATCCCGCCCACCCGCATCGACGGCGTGATCGCGGTGATCAAGGCCTACACGACCCGGGTCGGCGAGGGGCCGTTCCCCACCGAGCTGACCGACGACATGGGCGAGTTCCTGCGCAAGACCGGCGGGGAGTACGGCGTCACCACCGGCCGCCCGCGCCGCTGCGGCTGGTTCGACGCGGTGATCGGCCGCTACGCCCGGCGGATCAACGGCGTCACGGACTTCGTGCTGACCAAGCTCGACGTCCTGTCCGGCCTCGAGACGGTGCCGATCTGCGTCGCCTACGACGTCGACGGCGTGCGGCACGACGAGATGCCGATGTCGCAGTCGGACTTCCACCACGCCGTGCCGATCTACCAGGAGCTGCCCGGGTGGTGGGAGGACATCTCCGCAGTGCCGCACCTTCGCCGACCTGCCCGCCAACGCCCGGGCCTACGTGCTGCGCGTGCGAGGAGATGATCGGCGCGCGGATCTCCGCGGTCGGCGTGGGCGCGGACCGCGAGGCCATCGTCGTCCGGCACGACCTGCCTCGCCTGACCCCAGTGCTGGGCGGCTAGAGACTGGCTCGCGTGAGCCTGTTCGGGTTCCGGCCCCGGGCGGACGCGCGGCCGGACGACGACGCCCTGGCCGCCGGCCACCTGGCCGCCGCCGGAGGGCGTCGAGCTCCGCGGCCGCGTGGTGCACCTGCGCCCGGTGACGCGCCGACGACTACGAGCGCGCTGCGCCGGGCCCTGGACTTCGAGCAGGTCTGGACCCACCTGCCCACGCCGAACCCCGCCGACACCGAGCTGATGGGCGAGCTGGTCGAGTCGCTGCGGCGCCGGGGCTTCCTGCCGTGGGTGCTGCGGCTGAGCGCGGCCCTGGAGACCCGGCACGGCGACCGTGCCCGCGGGCACGGTGGTCGGCTGGTCGTCGTACCTGGAGGTCTCGCCGGCCGACGCGCGCCTGGAGATCGGCAACACGGCGTACACCCCGACGGTGTGGGGCACGGCGGTCAACCCGGAGGCCAAGCTGCTGCTGCTCGGCTACGCGTTCGAGGGGCTGCGGCATGGGCCGGGTGCAGCTGAAGACCGACGTCCGCAACGAGCGCTCGCAGCGGGCCATCGCCGGGCTGGGCGCGACGTACGAGGGCACTGCTGCGGCGCTACCAGCGGCGGGCCGACGGCACGGTGCGCGACACCGTGCTGTTCTCGATCACCGCGGAGGAGTGGCCGCAGGTCCGGCGCGGCTGGAGGCACGGGTCAGCGCACCCTCGGTCTGAGCGCGGCAGTCGTGCGACCATCGGGAACGTGGCACGACGGCGCCGCCACGGCACCCGTTCGAGCTGCTCCGGCTCGAGGACCTCGCTGACGCAGGAGGAGCGGGACATCCAGGGCGCCGTCCGCGCCATGGTCGACGAGCACGTGCGCCCCAACATCGCCGAGTGGTTCGAGGCCGGCACGCTGCCGGCCCGGGAGCTGGCCCTGGAGTTCGGCAAGCTCGGCGTGCTCGGCATGCACCTCGAGGGCTACGGCTGCGCCGGGCCTGGGGGCCACGGCGTACGGCGTCGGCCTGCCTGGAGATCGAGGCCGGCGACTCGGGCGTCCGGTCGATGGTGTCGGTGCAGGGCTCGCTCGCGATGTTCGCCATCCACCGGTTCGGCTCGGAGGCGCAGAAGCAGGAGTGGCTGCCGCGGATGGCGGCCGGCGAGGCGATCGGCTGCTTCGGCCTGACCGAGCCCGACCACGGCTCCGACCCGAGCGGCATGCGCACCCGGGCCCGGCGCGACGGCGCCGGCGAGCGCGCGGACTGGGTCCTCGACGGCGCGAAGATGTGGATCACCAACGGGTCGGTCGCCGACGTGGCCGTCGTGTGGGCCCAGACCGACGACGGCGTCCGGGGCTTCGTCGTCCCGACCGACGCGCCCGGCTTCTCCGCGCCGCTGATCAAGCACAAGCTGTCGATGCGGGCCTCGGTGACCTCCGAGCTGGTCCTCGAGGGCGTCCGGTTGCCGCACGACGCGGTGCTGCCCGAGGTGCGCGGCCTGAAGGGCCCGCTGTCCTGCCTGACCGAGGCCCGGTTCGGCATCGTCTGGGGCGTCCTCGGCGCGGCCCGCGACTGCCTGGAGACGGCCATCGCGTACGCCGTGGACCGGACGCAGTTCGGCAAGCCGATCGCCGGGCTTCCAGCTGACCCAGGCCAAGCTCGCCGACATGGCGCTGGAGCTCGACAAGGCCTTCCTGCTGGCCCACCACCTGGGCCGGGCCAAGGAGGCCGGCACGGCCACGCCGGCATGGTGAGCGTCGCCAAGCTGAACAACGTGCGGGAGGCGCTGCGGCATCGCCCGCACCTGCCGGACGGTCCTGGGCGCCAACGGCATCTCGCTGGAGTACCCGGTGCTGCGGCACGCCAACAACCTCGAGTCGGTGCTCACCTACGAGGGCACGTCGGAGGTCCACACGCTTGTCGTCGGGCAAGCGTTGACCGGGATCGACGCCTTCCGGTGAGGCGCCGGATGACGCGGTCGCCGTCGGCGGGCCGCCTGGTCCTCCGCGGCGCTCGGTGGCGGTGGCCGCGCTCGCCGCCTGCGGCTCCGCGGGGTCTCCGGTCGTCGCGGACAGCGGCACCGCCAGCCCGCCGTCGGTGACCTCGCTGCCGGAGACGACGTCCGCGTCGCCGTCCCCGGCCGGCACGACGCGCGCGCCGCGGACGACCTCGAGCGCCCCGAAGCCGGCGACCTCGAAGGCCACCTCGGCCGCCGGCCGTCAGCGGCTCCCTGGCCGGCAAGGTCATCGTGATCGACCCCGGGCACAACGGCGGCAACTTCTCGCACACCGCCGAGATCAACCGGACCGGTCGACGCCGGCTTCGGCCAGCGCAAGGCCTGCAACACGACCGGCACCGAGACCAACGGCGGGTACACCGAGGCGGCGTACACGTTCGACGTCGCCACCGCGGCTGGCCGCGGTGCTGCGCGCCCGCGGGCGCCACGGTCGTCATGACCCGGACCACCAACACCGGCGTCGGGCCCGTGCATCGACCGAGCGGGCCGCGATCGGCAACGCCGCCCATGCCGTCGCCGTCCTGTCCATCCACGGCGACGGCAACCTGGCCAGCGGAGCGCGCGGGTTTCCAGATCATCGTGGCCAACCGGATGGTCGGGGGCACGGCGATCCAGCACGCCTCGCAGCGCCCTGGCCGACGACGTCCGCGCCGCGTTCCGGTCCGGCACCGGCATGCCGTACTCGAACTACAGCGGCGGCGGCACGGCCGAGACGCACCGCTCGGACATCGGCGGCCTGAACCTGTCGACCCGGCCCGCGGTGATGATCGAGACGGGCAACATGCGCTCCGCCGTCGACGCCGCCCTGATGACCTCGGCGTCGTTCCGGCAGCGCGAGGCGGTCGCGCTCGCCGCCGGGCTGGCCCGTTACCTGCGCTGAGCGCGGACGCTGCTGCTTACCCCGGCGGGCAGGCGGTAAGTACGCTGGCGAGGTGACCGTGACATCCGCCGGGCTGGACAGCCCGAAGACCGCCGACGAGCTCGCGCCGCCCACCCCCGAGATCGACCACGCCGCCGCCGGGCGGGCGTACGACGACGACCGGGCGCACGTCTTCCACTCCTGGTCGGCCCAGGGCGCGCTGAAGCCGATGGTCGTCGCGGCGGCGCAGGGCAGCTGGCTGTGGGACGGCGAGGGCAACCGCTACCTCGACTTCAGCTCGCAGCTGGTCAACACCAACATCGGCCACCAGCACCCCAAGGTCGTCGCCGCGCATCCAGGCCCAGGCGGCCCGGCTGTGCACGGTCGCCCCGCAGCACGCCAACGACATGCGCAGCGAGGCCGCGCGGCTCATCGTCGAGCGGGCGCCGGGCGACACGCTGAACCACGTCTTCTTCACCAACGGCGGGGCCGAGGCGATCGAGAACGCCGTCCGCATGGCCCGGCTGCACACCGGGCGGCGCAAGGTGCTGGCCCGCTACCGCAGCTACCACGGCAACACCCAGACGGCGATCCACCTGACCGGCGACCCGCGGCGCTGGGCCAACGACTCCGCGGCCGAGGGGGTCGTGCACTTCTTCGGCCCGTTCCTCTACCGCTCGGAGTTCCACGCCACCACCGAGGAGGAGGAGTGCGAGCGCGCCCTCGAGCACCTCCAGCAGGTCGTGAGCCTCGAGGGTCCGGCAGACGATCGCGGCCATCGTGCTGGAGACCATCCCCGGCACCGCGGGCATCATGATCCCTCCGCCGGGCTACCTCGCCGGGGTCCGCGAGATCTGCGACCGCACGGCGATCGTGCTGATCTCGGACGAGGTGATGGCCGGCTTCGGCCGGGCGGGCGAGTGGTTCGCGGTCGACGCGCACCGCACGGCCGACGGCTCGCCGGTCGTGCCGGACCTGGTCACGTTCGCCAAGGGCGTCAACTCCGGCTACGTCCCGCTCGGCGGGGTGATCGTGTCCGACGCGATCTACGAGACGTTCCGGGAGCGCACCTTCCCGGGCGGCCTGACCTACTCCGGCCATCCGCTGGCCTGCGCGGCCGCGGTCGCGACGCTGAACGCGATGACCGACGAGGGCATGGTCGAGCACGCCAAGGCCATCGGCGCAGACCGTCATCGGCCCGCGGCTGCGCCGAGCTCGCCGCCGCTCACCCGATCGATCGGCGAGGTCCGGGGCGCCGGCGGTGTTCTGGTGCGTCGAGCTGGTCAAGGACCGCGACACGCGCGAGTCGTTGACGCCGTACAACGCGGTCGGCGCGGCGTACGCGCCGATGACCGACCTGGTGGCCGCCTGCAAGACGCGCGGGCTGCTGCCGTTCGTCAACATGAGCCGGCTGCACGTCGTGCCGCCGTGCAACGTGACCGAGGACGAGGCCGTGCTCGGCCTCTCGCTGCTGGACGAGGCGCTCGGCGAGGTCGAGGCCAAGCACCTCTGACCGGGCGCCGGCGCGCGGGACGTTAGGCTCGCGCGCCGTGAGAGTCCTCGTCGTCGGGTCCGGCGCGCGCGAGCACGCCCTGGTCGTCGACGCTGCTGGCCGATCCGGCGGTGACGCGGTCGAGGCGGCACCGGGCAACGCCGGGATCGCCCAGCAGGTCCCGTGCCATCCGCTCGAGGTGACCGCTGCCGCCGAGCGTCGCGGATCTGGCCGTCCGGCTGGCCGCCGACCTGGTGGTGATCGGCCCGGAGGCGCCGCTGGTCGCGGGCGTGGCCGACGCCGTGCGCGCGCGGGGCGTGGCCTGCTTCGGCCCGAGCGCCGACGCGGCCCGGCTGGAGGGCTCCAAGGCCTTCGCCAACGAGGTCATGGCCGCGGCCGGTGTGCCGACCGCGGCGCAGCCGCGCCTGCCGCTCCGCCGCGCAGGTGCAGGCCGCGCTGGAGGAGTTCGGCGCGCCGTACGTCGTCAAGGAGGACGGGCTGGCCGGTGGCAAGGGCGTCGTCGTGACCTTCGACCGCGACGAGGCGGTCGACCACGCGCGGGACTGTCTCGCCCGGGCCGAGCAGGTGGTGATCGAGGAGTACCTCGACGGGCCCGAGGTCTCGCTGTTCTGCCTGTCCGACGGGTCGGCGGTCGTCGGCGCTGGAGCCGGCCCAGGACTTCAAGCGGGCCGGACGACGACAACGCCGGCCCGAACACCGGTGGCATGGGGGCGTACTCGCCGCTGCCCTGGCTGCCGGCGCACCTGGTCGACGACGTGCTCGCGCGGGTGGCCCGGCCCACGGTGGAGGAGATGCGCCGGCGGGGGACGCCGTTCGCCGGCGTGCTCTACGTCGGGCTGGCCCTGACCGCCGAGCGGCCCGCAGGTCGTCGAGTTCAACGTCCGGTTCGGCGACCCGGAGACCCAGGTCGTGCTGGCCCGGCTGCGCACCCCGCTGGGCGGGCTGCTGCTGGCCGCGGCCACCGGCCGGCCTGGCCGAGCTCGTGCCGCCGCTGCGCTGGAGCGACGAGGCCGCGGTCACCGTGGTGCTCGCCGCCGGCGGGCTACCCGGCCGCGCCCGCGGACCGGCGACGTCCATCAGCGGCCTGGCCGCAGCGCCGGGCGCGTGCCCGGCGTCACGGTGCTGCACGCCGGCACCCGGCAGGACGACGGGCGGCGTCGTGGCGTCCCGGCGGCCGGGTGCTGTCGGTCGTCGGCTCGGGCGACCGGACCTGGCCGCGGCCGCGGGCGGCGGCGTACGCCGCGATGGCGCGGATCTCGTTGCCCGGCGGGCACTACCGCTCCGACATCGCCCGTCGGCGGCCGTGCCCGAGTGACCGCGCGACGACCGGCCGGCTCGGCAGCTGCCCGGGCTACCGTCCACGTCTACTCCGGGAAGGTCCGCGACCTCTACGCGCCGGTCGACCCGCCGACCGGTGCGCCGTCCGACGACGAGCTGCTGCTGGTGGCGAGCGACCGCATCTCGGCGTACGACTTCGTCCTGGACTCGCCGGTGCCCGACAAGGGACGGGTGCTGACCCAGCTCTCGCTGTGGTGGTTCGAGCAGCTGGCCGACCTGGTGCCGCACCACGTCGTGTCTCGACCGACGTCCCGGCCGCGGTGGCCGGCCGGGCCGTGCTGGTGCGGCGGCTGCGGATGGTGCCGGTCGAGTGCGTCGCGCGGGCCTACCTGACCGGCGGTGGGCTCGGCGAGTACCGACGCCTCCGGTGCGGTCAGCGGGGTCGACCCTGCCGGCGGGCCTGGTCGACGGGTCGGCGCTGCCGGGCACGGTGTTCACGCCGTCGACCAAGGCCCCGCTGGGTCAGCACGACGAGCCGATGACGTACGACGCCGGTCGCCGCGATGGTCGGGGCGCCGCTCGCCGCCCGGCTGCGCGACCTGACGGTGGCCGTGCTCGCCGCGGGCAACGAGCTGGCCCGCGTAGCGGGGCATCCTCATCGCCGACACCAAGGTCGAGTTCGGCGCTCGGACCTGCCCGCCGGACGCGGCCTGGGCGGACGCCGACCCGGACGGCCTCGTGCTGGCCGACGAGGTCCTGACCCCGGACTCCTCGCGGTTCTGGCCGGCCGACCTCTGGGCGCCCGGGCGGCCCGCAGCCGTCGTACGACAAGCAGTACGTCCGCGACTGGCTCACCTCGCCGGCGTCGGGCTGGGACCGCAGCAGCGGCGAGCCCCCGCCGCCCCTGCCGGACGAGGTCGTCGAGCGCACCCGCGAGCGGTACGTCGAGGCCTACGACCGCCTGACCGGCCGCCCCTTCCCCTGACCCTGCGCGTCGGCCGTCGAAGCCGGGTTTGGCCGTCGAAACCGGAGATTCCGACCAGATCGGAGCGGCCAGAACTCCGGACCTCGACGGCCAAACCCAGTCCGGACGGCCAGCACGGGGTCAGAAGGTGGTGGGGCCGGCTCCGGCGAGGTCGCGCACGGTCGTGCCGTCGGGCGCGAAGTTGCGTGGTCTGCATGAGGTAGAGCCCGCGGCCGGGCGGGGACACGATCGCGTCGTGGATCGGCACGGCGATCGACGCGCGTCAGCGCCCGCAGGAACTCGATCGTCTCCTTCAGCGCACACCACGGCGCGGTCAGCGGAAGCGCCACGAGGTCGATCCCGCTCGGGCGTCGTGTCGATCATGTCGCCCGGTGTGGAACACCGTCGGCGCGCCCTCGGCCCGCAGCACCAGGCCGGTGTTGCCGACCCGCGGGATCTCCCGGTAGATCACCGCGTGCTCGCCGCCGACGCCCTCGACCTCGACGCCGCCGATCGTCAGGCGGTCACCGGCGGCGAACGGCTCGGCGGTGATGCCGGCGCCGGCCAGGACGTCGACCGTGCGACGGCTCGACCAGCAGCCGCGCGCCCGGGCTGGCCGCGAGCAGGGCCGGCAGCCGTTCGACGTCGACGTGGTCGGGGTGCTGGTGGGTCACGAGCACCGCGTCGACGCCCTCGACGAACTCCAGGTCGGAGGAGAACGTGCCCGGGTCGACCAGCAGCCGCGGCGCCGTCGTAGTCCAGGAGCAGGCAGCTGTGGCCGAGGTGGGTGATCTGCATGCGCCCAGACTGGCACGCGGTCCCCGGGCGGCCGAGGGCGCCTGCCCCGGTCGGTAGGCTGAGCCCGCCGCCCAACCCCTCGCTGTCTGGAGTGTCCGTGGGACGTGTCGTCGTCGACGTCATGCTGAAGCCGGAGATCCTCGACCCGCAGGGCCAGGCCGTCGCCGGTGCCCTGCCCGCGGCTGGGCTTCGACGGGTTCACCGACGTCCGCCAGGGCAAGCGGTTCGAGCTCGAGGTCGCCGGCGAGGTCACCGACGCAGGTGCTCGCCGCAGGTCCGCGAGGCCGCCGCGACCCTGCTGTCCAACCCGGTGATCGAGGACGTCGTGAGCGTCCGCGGCCGCCGACGGGGCCGACGCCTGATGCGGGTCGGGGTCGTCACCTTCCCCGGTTCGCTGGACGACCGCGACGCCGCCCGCGCCGTACGCCTCGCCGGCGCCGAGGCCGTGGCCCTCTGGCACGGCGACGCCGACCTGCACGGCGTCGACGCGGTCGTGCTGCCGGGTGGCTTCTCCTACGGCGACTACCTGCGCTGCGGGGCCATCGCCCGGTTCGCGCCGGTGATGGAGCCCGCTGGTCGACGCGGCCCGGGGCGGGCTGCCGGTGCTCGGCATCTGCAACGGGTTCCAGGTGCTCTGCGAGTCCCACCTGCTGCCGGGCGCGCTGTCCGCAACGACCACCGCACGTTCGTCTGCCGCGACCAGACGCCTGCGCATCGAGAGCACGGCGACGGCGTGGACCAGCGGGTACGCCGAGGGCCAGGAGATCGTCGTGCCGCTCAAGAACGGCGAGGGCGGCTACGTCGCGGACGCCGCGCACGCTCGACCAGGCTCGAGGGCGACGGGCAGGTGGTCGCCCGCTACGTCGTGGACGAGGCGCGCGGCCTGGACAGCCCCAACGGCTCGTACCGCGACATCGCCGGCGTCCGCAACCGAGCGGGGCAACGTCGTCGGCCTGATGCCGCACCCCGAGCACGCGGTCGAGCCCGGCTTCGGTCCGAGCTCCGACGGCCTGACGTTCTTCACCTCGGTGCTCGAGCCGTGGTGTCGGCATGACCGAGGTGACGACGCCGGCCGGCCTGTCGGTGACCGGCGGGCTCGACACGGTCGCGGCCGCCGAGCAGACGCCCGACGTCGAGCAGCCGTGGGCCGCACTCGGGCTCAAACCCGATGAGTACCAACGGATCCGCGACATCCTGGGCCGGCGGCCGACCAGCAGCGAGCTCGCGATGTACTCCGTGATGTGGAGCGAGCACTGCTCCTACAAGTCGAGCAAGGTGCACCTGCGCCGGTTCGGCGAGCTGCCCGCGGAGACCGCGACCGGCAAGCTCCTGGCCGGCATCGGCGAGAACGCCGGCGTCGTCGACATCGGCCAGGGCTGGGCCGTGACGTTCAAGGCCGAGAGCCACAACCACCCCAGCTACGTCGAGCCCTACCAGGGTGCCGCGACCGGCGTCGGCGGCATCGTGCGCGACATCATGGCGATGGGCGCCCGGCCGGTGGCGGTGATGGACTCGCTGCGGTTCGGGGCGATCGACCACCCGGACACGCACCGGGTCGTGCCGGGGATCGTCGCCGGTGTCGGGCGGCTACGGGAACTGCCTGGGCCTGCCCAACATCGGCGGCGAGGTCGTCTTCGACCCCTGCTACCAGGGCAACCCGCTGGTCAACGCGCTCTGCGTCGGCGCCCTGCGGCACGAGGACCTGCACCTGGCCAGCGCGACCGGCGAGGGCAACCACGTCGTGCTGTTCGGTGCCCGGACGGGCGGCGACGGCATCGGCGGGGTCAGCGTGCTCGCCTCCGAGACGTTCGACGCCGACGGCCCGGCCAAGCGCCCCTCGGTGCAGGTCGGCGACCCGTTCGCCGAGAAGGTGCTGATCGAGTGCTGCCTCGAGCTGTTCCGGGCGCACCTGGTCGAGGGCATCCAGGACCTCGGCGGCGCCGGGCTGTCCTGCGCGACCAGCGAGCTCGCCTCGGCCGGCGACGGCGGCATGCACGTCTGGCTCGACCGGGTGCCGCTGCGCGACTCCTCGCTGCGGCCCGAGGAGATCCTGATGAGCGAGTCGCAGGAGCGGATGATGGCGGTCGTCGCGCCGCAGCACCTCGACGAGTTCATGGCCGTCTGCCGCCGCTGGGACGTGCTCGCCACGACCGTCGGCGTCGTGACCGAGACCGGCCGCCTGGTCGTCGAGTGGCACGGGGAGACCGTCGTCGACGTGCCGCCGCGCACGGTCGCCCACGAAGGACCGGTCTACGACCGGCCGTACCACCGACCGGGGTGGTTGGACGCGCGACAGGCGGATTCGCCGACGCCGCAACGGCTTTCGCGCCCGCAGACCGCGGACGAGCTCCGCCGTACGCTGCTGACCATGGTCGGGTCGCCGAACCTGTCCAGCCGGGCCTGGGTGACCGACCAGTACGACCGCTACGTCATGGGCAACACCGCGCTGGCGACGCCGGACGACGCCGGCATCGTCCGGATCGACGAGGAGACCGGCCTCGGCGTGGCGCTCTCCCTCGACGCCCAGGGCCGCTACGGCGCGCTCGACCCGTACGCCGGAGCGCAGCTGGCGCTGGCCGAGGCCTACCGCAACGTCGCCACGACCGGCGCGACCCCGATGGCCGTGACCGACTGCCTGAACTTCGGCTCGCCCGAGGACCCCGAGCGTCATGTGGCAGTTCGCCGAGGCGGTCGCGCGGCCTGACCGACGGCTGCCGCGAGCTCGGCCTGCCGGTCACCGGCGGCAACGTCAGCTTCTACAACCAGACCGGCCGACGTCGCGATCCACCCGACGCCCGTCGTCGGGGTGCTCGGCGTGCTCGACGACGTGGCCCGGCGGGTCCGCCGTCCGGCTGGTCGGCGCCCGGCCTGCAGCTCCTGCTCGTCGGCACGACGCGGGACGAGCTCGGCGGGCTCGGAGTGGGCCCACGTCGTGCACGGCCATCTCGGCGGGCCGGCCGCCGGCTGGTCGACCTGGCCGCCGAGCGGGCTCTGGCCGGGCTGCTGGCCGAGCTGGCCGGCCGCGGCCTGGTCGCGGCGGCGCACGACCTGGCCGAGGGCGGCCTGGCCCAGGCGCTCGTCGAGGGCTGCCTGCGCCACGGCGTCGGCGCCCGGGTCGACCTGGCCGGCCTGACCGCCCGCGACGGCCTGGACGACTTCACCCTGCTGCACAGCGAGTCGACCGCCCGCGCGGTCCTGGCCGTGCCGGCCGCCGAGCTGGCTGCGGTCGAGGCCCTGGCCGCCGACGCCGGCGTGCCGGTCGGCCCGGGTGGGCGTGACCGGCGGTGCGGACCTCTCCCTGTCCGGGGACCTGGGCGAGATCGCCCTCCCGCTCGCCGAGCTGCGGGCCGCCCACGCCGCGCACCCTGCCGGCCGCCTTCGCCGCCGGATAGCCCGGCGGCCCGGCTAGCCCGGTCGAGCCGGTCTAGCCGGTCGTCCGCAGGCCGGCCAGCTGGTTCCCGGTCGCCACGAGCACCCCGCGGCTGTCCCAGACCTCGCAGGTCTCGTCGGTGAACCCGGTGCCCGACGAGCTCGACGTCACCAGGCCGGCCCGGCTGCGCAGGACCAGCGGCCCGGGCGCCGGACGGTGCCGCACCCAGGCGCTCATCTGCAGGGTGGGCACCCAGCCGCGGACGCCCAGCCCGAAGGTCGGCGGCGGCGCGGCGTCGACGGTCAGCACGAGCGAGAGCGGATCGGGGTCGCGGCCGTCCAGGAACGAGAGGTAGCCCCGGACCTCCGGCTCGCCGTTCGGCCGGCCCCGGCGCCCAGCCCAGCACGGCCGGGTCGAGCTCCTGCCGCACGACGCTCATCAGCATGACCTCGAAGCCGGGGCCGTCGGTCGGCAGCGCCAGGCACTCCTCGCGCGGCGGCAGTGCGGGCGGCACGGTGCCGTCGTGCGAGCGTCCGCGGCGCGTCCGGCAGCCGGCCGCAGGTCACGAGCGCGTCCAGCTGGGGCCGGCCGTCCTGGGTGAGCCGGGCGCGCAGCACCGTGAACGCCCGGCCGCGCCGGACCGCCTCGACCTCGACCTCGACCGGCCCGGGCTCCGGCGAGCTGGGGAACGACGCGCTGACCGCGAGCGGGTCCGGGTGGTCCCGGCCGGCCAGCGCGAGGGCGGCCCGGGTGACCAGGGCCATCAGGTACCCGCCGTTGGGCCGGCCCCCGACCGACCAGACCGGGTCCAGGTCCGCGGCGTACCGGCCGGGGCCGGTCTCCCGCACGGCGGTCGCCCGGTCGAACTCGCTCACACCGTCCGCGGTCACCCGGGGAGCCTAGGGTCAGCCCCTGCGCCCTCCGCCGGATAGGGTTCTGCGACGTGGCTGACCCCGTCGACCTGGTGATCTTCGACTGCGACGGCGTGCTGGTCGACACCGAGCGGCTGTCGGTCGGTGTCGACGGCCGGGTGCTGGCCGACCTCGGGCTGCCGATGAGCGAGCAGGAGGTCATCGACCGGTTCGTCGGCCGCACCGAGGTGTTCTGGCAGGAGGAGATCCAGCGGCTGCTGGGCCGGCCGCTGGCCGTGGGGGAGTTCGAGGCGTACGACCCCTGGTACCGCGAGGCGTTCGAGGCCGAGCTCACCGCGATCGACGGCATCGCCGAGGCGCTCGACGGGCTCGAGGCGCGCGGCATCGCCACCTGCGTGGCCTCCAGCGGCACGCACCAGCGGATGGAGTTCACCCTCGGCCACACCGGCCTCTACGAGCGGTTCGCTGGCCGCATCTTCAGCGCCACCGAGGTCGCCGAGGGCAAGCCGTCGCCCGCTGCTGTTCCTGCACGCGGCCGAGGTCATGGGCGTCGCGCCGTCGGCCTGCCTGGTGATCGAGGACAGCCGGTACGGCGTGCTCGCCGCGCGGGCGGCGGACATGCGGGTCGTCGGCTACTCGGGGTCGGTGATCCCGGCCGAGGTGCTGCACGAGGCCGGCGCCCACGTCGTCATCGACGACATGCGCAAGATTCCCGAGCTCCTCGACCAGCTGTGAGCCCGCGCCGGGCCACCGATCCGGCAGCGGGCCGGGAGGCGCTGGCCGCCTGGGCCGCCGACCCGGAGGCGGCGAGCCGGACGACGCTGGGCACGGCGGTGCGGTTCACCCTGGAGCTGCTGGCCGAGACGGCGCCGGGGGGCACGGTCGAGGTCCGCGTCCCGCCGTACGGCGTGGTCCAGTGCGTGGCCGGTCCGCGGCACACGCGGGGCACGCCGCCGAACGTCGTGGAGACCGACGCCGGCCACCTGGCTGCAGCTGGTGACCGGGCGCCGGACCTGGGCCGACGCGCTCGCCGCGGGGGCCGGTGCGGGCCAGCGGCAACCGGGCCGACCTCGCGGACCACCTCCCGCTGCCCGGTACGGTCGAGCGGTGAGCCAGGAGCCGCCGGAGGACAGCGCGGAGCGCCCGCCCGCCGAGCCGGGAGCGGCCGAGCCACGGCCCGAGCCGGTAGCGCCGAGCCACCGGCCGACCGACCACGCGGGCCGCGCTACGGCCGGCCGCGGCGGGCTCCCCGGTACGGCAGCTTCGTCGTCACCGGCGCCGTGGTGGGCATCGTGCTGGCGGTCGTCGTCTCGCTCAGCCAGCCGGCCACCGGCCAGTTCTCGCAGAACAGCGTGGTGGGCTACGTCGCGGCCATCTTCGGCCTGGTCGGAGCACTCGCCGGCGCCGCGCTGGCGGTCCTGCTGGACCGCCGGGCCCGGTAGTCTCGTGGGGTGACGACCCGCGGCGACGGCCGGCTGTCCCACGATCTCCTCCCTGGCGAGAAGGGCCCGCAGGACGCGTGCGGCGTCTTCGGTGTCTGGGCCCCGGGCGAGGAGGTGGCCAAGCTCTCGTACTTCGGGCTCTACGCCCTGCAGCACCGCGGTCAGGAGTCGGCCGGCATCGCGACCAGCGACGGCCGCAGCATCCTGGTGTACAAGGACATGGGCCTGGTCTCGCAGGTCTTCGACGAGTCCGCGCTGAGCACGCTGCGCGGGCATCTCGCGGTCGGGCACTGCCGCTACTCCACGACCGGCGGCTCGACCTGGGAGAACGCCCAGCCCACCCTCGGCGCCACGGCCGGCGGCACCGTCGCCCTGGCCCACAACGGGAACCTGACGAACGCGGTCGGCCTGCGGGACCTGGTCCGCGAGCGGTACGGCGAGCGGGCGCTGCGGGACCTCGGCACGAACACCACCGACACCGCGCTGGTCACCGCGCTGCTCGCCGGCGACCCCGACCGCAGCCTGGAGGCCACAGCGCTCGACGTGCTGCCGGAGCTGCGCGGCGCGTTCTCGCTCGTGTTCATGGACGAGCACACGCTGTACGCCGCGCGGGACCGGCACGGCATCCGCCCCCTCGTCCTGGGCCGCCTGGAGCGGGGCTGGGTGGTGGCCAGCGAGACCGCCGCGCTGGACATCGTCGGCGCCAGCGTCATCCGCGAGGTCGAGCCGGGCGAGCTGATCGCCGTCGACGCCGACGGCCTGCGCAGCAACCGGTTCGCCGCGGCCGAGCCCAAGGGCTGCGTCTTCGAGTACGTCTACCTGGCCCGGCCGGACACCACGATCAGCGGCCGGGTCGTGCACGAGGCGCGGGTCGAGATGGGCCGCCAGCTGGCCCGCGAGCACCCGGCCGACGCCGACCTGGTGATCCCGACGCCCGAGTCCGGGACCCCGGCCGCGATCGGCTTCGCGCAGGAGTCCGGCATCCCCTACGGCCAGGGCCTGGTCAAGAACTCCTACGTCGGCCGGACGTTCATCCAGCCCAGCCAGACGATCCGCCAGCTGGGCATCCGGCTCAAGCTCAACCCGCTGCGCGAGGTGATCCGCGGCAAGCGGCTGGTCGTCGTCGACGACACGATCGTGCGCGGCAACACCCAGCGCGCCCTCGTCCGGATGCTCCGCGAGGCGGGGGCGGCCGAGGTGCACGTCCGGATCTCCTCACCGCCGGTCACCTGGCCCTGCTTCTACGGCATCGACTTCGCCAGCCGGGCCGAGCTGATCGCGACCGGGCTCTCGGTCGAGGAGGTGCGCGCCAGCATCGGCGCGGACAGCCTGGGCCACCTCAGCCAGGCCGGCATGGTCGCCGCGACCGAGCGCCCGGCCGACAAGCTGTGCACGGCCTGCTTCACCGGCATCTACCCGGTGCCGCTGCCGGACGTCGACCGGCTGGGCAAGCACGTGCTCGAGACGCTGCCCGGCCTGGGCACGGCGATGCCGGCCCTCGCCGAGGACGCCTCGGCCCCGACCCTGCCGCTGCAGGACGTCGAGGGGGTGGCCACGGCCGCCTCGGCCGGCGCCACCGACGCGCTCAGCCGGCCATGACGGACGGACCCGGGGGCCTGACCTACGCGGCCGCCGGCGTCGACGTGGAGGCCGGTGACCGCGCCGTCGAGCTGATGAAGCAGTGGGTCGCCCGGACCCAGGGCCCCGAGACGCTCGGCGGGCTCGGCGGCTTCGCCGGCCTGTACGACGCGCACCGCCTCACGGCGTACCGGCACCCGGTGCTCGCCACGAGCACCGACGGCGTCGGCACCAAGGTGGCGATCGCTCAGCAGCTGGACGTGCACGACACGATCGGCTTCGACCTGGTGGGCATGGTCGTCGACGACATCGTCGTCTGCGGCGCCGAGCCGCTGTTCATGACCGACTACATCGCCTGCGGCCGGGTGGTGCCCGAGCGGGTCGCGGACATCGTCAAGGGCATCGCCCAGGCGTGCGTGCTGGCCGGCTGCGCGCTGGTCGGGGGCGAGACCGCCGAGCATCCGGGCCTGCTCGGCGCCGACGAGTACGACGTGGCCGGTGCGGCGACCGGGGTCGTGGAGCACGACCGGATCCTGGGACCGCACCGGGTCCGCGCGGGCGACGCCGTGCTGGCGATGGCCTCCACCGGGCTGCACTCGAACGGCTACTCGCTGGTCCGGTCGGTCTTCTCGGCGGCCGGCTGGAGCCTGGACCGCGAGGTGCCCGAGCTCGGCCGGACGCTGGGCGCCGAGCTGCTGGAGCCGACCCGGATCTACGCCGGGCCGGTGCTGGACCTGCTCGGGGCGGACGTGCCGGTGCACGCGCTGAGCCACGTGACCGGCGGCGGGCTGGCCGCGAACCTGGCCCGGGTGCTCCCACCGGGGCTGCTGGCGCGGGTCGACCGCAGCGACCTGGGCGCCGGCGCCGGTCTTCGGGCTGGTGGCGGAGCTGGGCCGGGTGCCGGCCGCGGACCTCGAGCGCACGCTCAACATGGGTGTCGGGATGCTCGCCGTGCCTGCCGGAGGCTCGGTCGACCAGGCGGTGGAGCGGCTCGCGGCCCGGGGGGTGCCGGCCTGGGTGGCCGGGGTGGTCGTGGACGACGACGGCTCGGCCGACGGCGTCACACGGGGAGCGAAGGGCGTCGACGGCGGAGCCGTCGCCCTGTCAGGGGACTACGCCTAGCTCAGCCCTGGGACCCCGACGCCCAGCGGGCGTACTCGTCCTCGTCGTCGTCCCCCACGTCCGACGGGGCCTCGCGGGAGGTCCGGGCGTCGGATGGAGCTCCATGGAGCTCTCGCGCCAGCGCGTCAAGGTTCGTGTCGGGGGTGTAGTACTTCAGCTCCCGAGCGACCTTGGTCTGCTTGGCCTTGGCACGGCCGCGCCCCATGGCGTCGACCCCCTCATGCGTCATCCGGGACGACTGCGTCAGCGGTCCCGGGAGTGGTGTTTTTCGTGGTCCCCACGGTACATGGTCGTCGTCCGGTTCGTCGCGCCGCCCGGCGCGGCCGGTGCGGCGTCGGATCACCCGTCCAGCGGTCGCGTCCCACTCGTCCTGGTCATAACGTGATGCAGTCACGTCGCTACGCTCTGTATCGACGTGGGAGGGGATCCGATGGACGATCTGCGCCCGGGGGTCGGGCCGGAGCGGTGCACCGATGGTGACCGCGACGGTTCGGCGAGCGCGCGCGTCCCGGGTCCCCGGCGGCCTCATCACCCGGGTCGGCGGTTGGCCGGACGGGCTGTGCGGCTGCTCATCGGGGCGACACTGCTGGCCACGGGGTGGATCGTCATCACCTCGGTGAGCTCGCAGGCGGCCGAGACGCACCACGGGAGGACCCTCGGGGGGCTCACCCGCGTTGCCGGCCCCGTGTCGGCCCCGGTCCGGCAGGTGCTGGGAGTGGCCGGTGCAGCGACCGCCGGCCGCTCCCAGCACTCGGCCGGACGCCACGCGCCCTCCCGCGCGGGGCTGCGGCCTGCCCAGCCCGAACAGCCCGCCGGTACGGCGCAGACCGCGCCCCTCGTGGCGCTCGTCCACACCGGCACGTCCCTCGTCGGGAGGGGCACCGCGCTCGTCGGAGACGGGACCGCGCTGGTCACCACCACGACCTCGTCGCTGCTCGGCCACCCCGTCCAGCGGGTCCTGCCCGGGCTCCTCTCACCCCTCGCGCTCGTGCCGTCGCCGGTGGCCGGGCCCCTGACCACGGCGGTCCTGCCGCTGACGCCCCCGTCCCTGGCGGCCGTCGCACCCTCGGCGCCGGTGGAGTCCCCGGCCGCGGCGACCGTCCGCGCCGACGGCGGGGGCGCGGCCCAGGCCACGGCTGCCGTCCGTCATCTGCTCCGCGCCGTGCCCTGGCCCGGACGACCCGGGCCGGTCCCCGCCCCCGACCCGTCCGGCCCCGCCGCGAGCGCCGCGGGCGCCGCCGGCGCTGCCGCGGGAGTCGCGCTCGGCCTGCTGGGGCTCGGCGGCCGCGGCCGCGGTCGCCGGACCGCGCTCGCGGACCATCGACTGCCGATCTCGATCGCACCTCGCCCGGGCATCCGCCCGGCCTGACAGGGACCGACCGGCCATGTCGCCGGCACGGTCATCAGCGGCACCTGCCGCTTCCCATCCCCTGTCAGGAGATATCCATGAACGTTGTCGTATCCAGATTGCTGCGTGCCGGCGTCCTCGCCGGCGGGCTGCTCGCGGTGGGCGCCGGAGTGGCGCACGCCGACGAGACCACGACCGGACAGCAGGGCGTGCTGTCCGGCAACCAGGTCGTCGTACCGGCCGCCGTGCCGGTGACGGCCACCGGAAACGGTGTCGCGGTCCTCGGCCGCTCCACCGCCCGGCCGGCGAGCTCCGCGTCCGCGGGGTCGACCGGATCCACAGCCGGGTCCGGTGCCTCCGGAGCCTCGCCGGCGGCGAGCACCGTTCGCACCTCCGGGCACCGTTCGGCGGCGTCCGGCAACCAGGTCGTCGTCCCGGTCTCCGCGCCGGTGACCACGACGGGCAACGCGGCCTCCGTGCTGGGGCGCTCGCGGACCACCGGCTCGTCGGCCGGCTCGGGCTCGTCGCCGTCGGCCGCATCCGCGGGCCCGGCCACGACCGACGGGTCGGACGGGGTCGGCTCGGGCAACCAGGTGGTCGTGCCGGCGTCGGTGCCGGTGACGGCTGGTGGTCAGCCGGTGGCGGTGCTGGGTGAGTCCTCGACGGGGTCCTCGGGCGCCGGCGGTACCTCGGGTCGGCGCCGGTGCGGGCTCGGGTTCGAGTTCGGGTTCGGGTCCTGGCCCGGCCACGACCGACGGGTCGGACGGGGTCGGCTCGGGCAACCAGGTGGTCGTGCCGGCGTCGGTGCCGGTGACGGCTGGTGGTCAGCCGGTGGCGGTGCTTGGGTGAGTCCTCGACGGGCTCCTCGGGGTCCGGCGGTACCTCGGGCGGCGCCGGTGCGGGCTCGGGTTCGAGTTCGGGTTCGGGTCCGGCCACGACCGACGGGTCGGACGGGGTCGGCTCGGGCAACCAGGTGGTCGTGCCGGCGTCGGTGCCGGTGACGGCTGGTGGTCAGCCGGTGGCGGTGCTGGGTGAGTCCTCGACGGCTCCACGGGGTCCTCGGGCACCGGCGGTACGCTCGGGCAGCGCCGGTACGGGTTCGGGTTCGGGTTCGGGCTCTGGCCCGGCCACGACCGACGGGTCGGACGGGGTCGGCTCGGGCAACCAGGTGGTCGTGCCGGCCGAGGTCGGGGTGACCGTGGGCGACCCGGGGACGGCCGGGACCACCCCGACCGCGCCGACCGCGCCGACCGCGCCGACCGGCTCCGCGCCGGCCGGTGCCCCGGTCGGCTCGCCGACGCCCGGTGGCACACCGCAGGACGGTCCTTCGGTCCTCGGCATCCACGTGAGCGCGCCCGACGCCCTGCCGGACATGGCGACGCTGGCCTTCACCGGCGGCGTGCCGACCGGCCTGATCGGGCTGGGCGCCGCGCTGCTCGGGCTCGGCCTGCTGGGCCGTCGGCTCGGGCGGGAGCGGATCCGGTCCGGCGCCACGCCCCACGCGGCGGCGAACCCGGGGACGGCCGGCTAGCTAGCCGAGCCAGATCCGGTCCGGTGTCCCCTCGGTGGCCATCCGACGCTCGGCCAGGGCGTCGGCGGCCACCGAGGGGGGCACCTGTCGCGCGTCCGCCTCGGCCAGCACGTCGAGGGTCGTGCGGAAGATCCGCGACGTACGCTCCCGGGCGCGCTCGAAGTCGAAGCCGTGCCGCTCGTCGGCCACCTGGATCACGCCCCCGGCGTTGACCAGGAAGTCCGGCAGGTAGAGGACGTCCTGGGCGGCCAGGCGCTCGGCCAGCTCCGGCCGGGCCAGCTGGTTGTTGGCACCGCCGCAGACGATCGAGGCCTGCAGCACGTCGAGCACCTCGGCGGTGAGCGCGTGGCCGAGGGCGCACGGCGAGTAGACGTCGATGTCGGCCCGGACCAGCTCGTCGGTGCTCGGGACCGCCTCGACCTCCGGGAACGCGCGCTGCAGGCGGCGTACCGCCTCGGGGTCGACGTCACAGACCACCACGCGCCCGCCGTCCCGCAGGGCGTGCTCGGCGAGCAGGTGTCCGACCTTGCCGACGCCGGCGATGCCGACCCGGCGACCGGCCAGGCTCGGCTCTCCCCAGCGGTGCTGTGCGCCCGCCCGCATGCCCTCGAACACGCCGTACGCCGTCAGCACGGAGGAGTCTCCGGCGCCGCCGGCCGCCGGGCTGCGTCCGGTCACGAATTCACTCTGCGTGGCGACAATATCCATATCTGCGACATATGTCCCGACGTCGCAGGCGGTGACATAGCGTCCGTTCAGACTTTGGACAAAACGGCCATAAGCCATCAGCAGCGCGTCGTTCTTGTCCCGGGTCGGGTCCCCGATGATCACGGCTTTTCCGCCGCCGTGGTCCAGACCCGCGAGTGCGTTCTTGTACGCCATCGCCCGCGCGAGCTCCAGGACGTCGGCCACCGCGTCGGCCTCGGTCGGGTACGGGTAGAAGCGGGTGCCTCCCAGAGCCGGGCCGAGCGCGGTGCTGTAGATCGCGATCACGGCTCGGAGCCCGGTGGCCGGATCGGCGCAGAACACCACCTGCTCGTGCCCGAAGAGTCCGGCAAAGCTGTTGCGGGACAAGGGCTCCGGCTCATCGAGCGGGTTGGAACTGCCGGTCGGGGCTGCCCCGTCGTGCTCGCTCATCGTCGTCTCTGTTCCCCTCGGGGCCGTGGCCGGCCGTGAGATAGCGTACGGCGGCAGCCCGCTGCACCGGCCGCCCCGCCGGACGGCGTCGAACGGCCGGCGGCGGTCCAGTCCGGGTCTATTTCGCGCGCAGTGCCGGGATCGTCAGCCTTCGGGATCAATAGCGATGGAATCCGTGGTGCATACGGGACCAACGAAGCGTTACCCTCAGAGCGGTCCGAGTTGGACGGGCCGTCATTTGCCGGCCGCCTTTCCCAGAGGTCGGGAAGGGCCCGTCCACAGCCCGAGCCGAACGATCGTTGCCCCTGTGCAGTACCCGACGAGGAGACCACATGGCCACCCGTAGTCCTGACGCCGAGCCCCTGTTGACGCCGGCCGAGGTCGCCGCTCTCTTCCGAGTCGACCCCAAGACCGTCACCCGCTGGGCGAAGGCGGGAAAGCTCACCTCGATCCGGACGCTCGGCGGCCACCGCCGCTACCGCGAGGCCGAGGTCCGTCAGCTGCTGGCGGGCGTCCCGCAGCAGCGCTCGGACAGCTGATCCGGCTCCTCTGACACGCAAGGGCGGGAACCCCGTCGGGGTTCCCGCCCTCGCGTGCGTCCCGCTCGTGCGGGAGGTGCGTCGCTCAGGCGACGCGCTGCAGGCGGTCGACCTCTGCCTGGTAGTCGCGGGCGAGCTCATCGACCAGGTCGAGGTTGTCCTCGGCCACGGCCATGTTGACTCGTTCGGTGTACGACAGCTCGAGCTCGCGGAGCCCCGCGACGGCCGTCGGGTCCAGCATCATGTCCATCTCTCCATCTGGGTGGTGGGATCGTGCTCGGGTGGTGGTGCGTCTCGCACGCTGCGCCCCGTTGCGCGGCCCGGCTCGCCGGGCGAGGTCCTGCATCTCATTCAACAGCCGGATCGGCACAGTTCCATCCGATCCGCATCCAGGATGCTTGTGAATTCTGTCACAAGCGTTTCCGGGAGGTTGCCCGCCGATGAAACCTCAGGGGCCCCCCGGTGCGTACCGAGGGGCCCTGAGGGTCAGCTGCGCTGAGCGCTACGACTTCTTGCCCAGGTCCTTGAGGATCTGCTGGCTGGCCAGCTTGCCCGGGCGCCCCCATCACGCAACCGCCGGGGTGGGTGCCGGAGCCGCACTGGTAGTAGCCGTCGATCGGGGTCCGGTACTGGCTCCAGCCCGGCGCCGGGCGGAAGAAGTACATCTGCGGGGCGAAGAACTCGCCGGCGAAGATGTTGCCCTCGGTCAGCCCGACCACCCGCTCGATGTCGAGCGGCGTGACGACCTCGCGGTGGATCACGGTGTCGCCGAAGCCCGGGAAGAACGACTCCAGGGTCGCCTGCACCGTGTCGCCGAACCGCTGCCGCTCGGTGTCCCAGTCGCTGCCCTTGAGGTGGTACGGCGCGTACTGCACGAAGCAGGACAGGACGTGCTTGCCGGGAGGCGCCATGTCCGGGTCGACCGTGGACTGCACCGCGCAGTCGATGTACGGCCGCTGGCTGTACCAGCCGTACTTGGCGTCGTCGAAGGCCCGCTCGAGGTACTCCATGGACGGCCCGATGTTGGTGAACCCGCGGTACTGGTCCTCCCGGCCGCCGAGGGCCGGGAAGGGCGGCACGGTCGTCGAGGGCGAAGTTGACCTTGGCCGACGTGCCCTGGAACTTCATCCGGTTGATGTTCTCCACCAGGTCGCTCGGCAGCTCGCGCGGCTCGACCAGCTGGGTGAAGGTACGGCGCGGGTCCAGCGCGCTGACGACGGTCTTGGCGCTCAGCTCGGTGCCGTCGGCCAGGGCCACGCCCACGGCCCGGCCGTCCTTGGTGATCACCGAGTCGACCTCGGCGTCGAGGATGATCTCGGCGCCGAAGGCCTGGGCGGCGCGGGCCAGCACCTGGGTGAAGCCGCCGTTGCCGCCCTTGTGGAACGCCCACGAGCCGAAGTGGCCGTCGTGCTCGCCCATCGAGTGGAACAGCAGGACGAGGCCCGGACCCCTGCGACATCGGGCCGACCTTGGTGCCGATGATGCCGGACGAGGCGAGGTAGCCCTTGAGGATGTCGCTCTCGAAGTAGTCGTCGAGGAAGTCGGCCGCGCTGCCGGTGAGCATCCGGACCGCGTCGTGCATGACCTTCTGCTCGGCGCCGCGCAGGTGACCGGCCAGCCAGGCCAGGTCGTCGAGGTCCTCCGCGGACTTGCCGAAGATGTTCGGCGGCACCCGGTCGAACAGCGGCTTGATCAGCTGGCAGACCCGCTCGACGTCGTGCTCGTAGCGGTCCATGGCGTCGGCGTCGTGCGCCGAGTGCCGCATGATCTCCTTGAGGTTCTCGTCGCGGTCCTGGCCCAGCAGCAGGTAGTCGCCGTTCTCCATCGGGGCGAACGAGCTGGGCATCAGGATCGGCATGAAGCCGTTGCTTGACCAGGTCGAGCTCCTGGATGATGTCCGGCCGCAGCAGGCTCAGGGCGTAGGAGAACGTCGTGAAGTGGAAGCCCGGGCACGAGCTCCTCGGTGATCGCCGCGCCGCCGACGAGGTGGCGCCGCTCGAGGATCAGGACCTTCAGGCCGGCCTTGGCCAGGTAGGCGCCGTTGACCAGGCCGTTGTGGCCGCCGCCGACGACGATCGCGTCGTACTGCTTGTTCTTGGGCTTGGTGTCCGATGCCATCAGGCGCTCGCCGTCTTCCGTGGGGGGTTGAACAGGGGCAGCTTGGTCACGTGGGCCGCGACCGTCTCGTAGTGGTGGTTGATCGTGAGCTCGAGGTTCACCCGCGAGCCGATGGCGGCCAGCCGGGGCGCCACGCGGGCCAGGGCGATGTGCCGCTGCAGCACGGGGGAGTACATCAGCGACGTCGCGTAGCCGACCCGCTCGCCCTTGTCGTCGTACAGCATCGACTCGTAGTCGAGCGGGGTCTCGTCCTTGGGCGGGATGAGGCCGGCCTCGTTGTAGAGCCGGTTCCAGTCCTGCCAGTCCAGGTGCAGCCCGACGGTCGCCCAGCGCGAGGTCTTGTTCTTGATCTCGCGGCGGATCGCGTCGCGGCCGATGAACGGCCGGTCGTCGCGCGTCGAGGCCCTTGAGCATCCAGCCGAAGCCGAGCTCCTTGGCGGTGACCCGCTCGGAGTCGTTGAAGGCGAAGCGGCTGGAGTGGAACTCGACGTTGATCAGCACCAGGCCGGCCTCGATGCGGGCCATCAGCAGGGCTTCCTCGCCGAACGGCCGCATGCCGTAAGGGGTTCCGACCTTGATGCAGCGCGTCGAGCACGCCGAGCGCGTCGTCGGCCGGGCACGTTGATCTCGTAGCCCAGGTCGCCGGTGTAGCCGGTGCGGGAGATGGTCACCGGCGTCTTGCCGATCTTGGTGTTGACCAGCCCGAAGAACGGCAGGTCGGTGACCTCGGGCGCCAGCTGCTGCGAGGATCTCGCCGCGAGCGCGGACCCTGCACGGCGAGGATGCCGTGCTCCTCGCTGACGTCCTCGATCTCGACCTGGAGCCGGCCGACCAGGTCGCGCAGGTAGCCGACGTTGGGCTCGGCGCAGGTCAGCAGGAACTCGTTCGTCGGAGTGCCGGAACAGCACGCCGTCCTCGAGCACGTAGCCGGCGTCGTCGCTCCACACGGTGTACTGCGCGCGGCCGGGACGGCAGGTGCGGATGTCGCGGGTCATCACGCCGGCGAGGAACCGCTCGGCGTCCTTGCCGCGGATCCAGTGCTTGTACAGCGGCGAGGTGTCGAAGAAGCCGGCGCTGTTGCGGATGCCGAAGTACTCGTGCTTGGCCGAGGTGTCGTAGCGCAGCGCCGAGAGGTAGCCGGACCAGTGGCCGTACAGCCCGGTCGTGTTGAGCTCGCTGAGGCGTTCGTGGAACGGCGTGGTCTTGATCATGTGCGCAGCACTCCTGCGTCCTCGGTCCTCGGTCGTGTCGTGGGCCTTCGCACCCTAGTGGCTTATTGGACGCTTGCGCAATAGTGCTCTACAGTCCGGGCATGCCCCGCATGAGCCCCGCGGACCGGCTCGACGTCATCATCGACGCCGCGCTCGCGGTGATGCTGCGCAAGGGCATGGCGAGCACCACCGTGCGCGACGTGGCCGAGGAGATGGGCACCTCCAGCGGCCTGATCCACCACTACGTCGCGTCGATGGACGACCTGCTCGCCGCGGCCTTCGAGCGAGCGGCCGGTCAGGACCTGGCGGCGACCCGGCAGGCGATGGGCCGGGACGACCCGGGGTCGGTGGAGCGGCTGGCCCGGTTCTTCGACGGCTACGCGCGGGCCGACCAGGACTGGGCCTTCCAGCTCTGGCTGGACGCCTGGGCCGAGGCCGCCCGCCGCCCGGCGGTCCGGGCCACGTCGCACCGCCTGAACGTCGCCTGGCAGGAGCTGCATCGCGACCACGGTCCGCGAGGGGGTGGCCGAGGGGGTCATGACCTGCGACTCACCCGACGACGTCGCCTGGCGCGTGCTCTCGCTGCTCGACGGGCTGACCCTGCAGGCCGTCGCCCACCGGGCGTCGATCGACCGGGACTCGGTCATCGAGTGGGGCGCGACGTACGCGGAGACCGAGCTCGGCCTGCCCGCCGGCGCCCTCGCCCCCCGCGTGCTGACGCCGGGCGCGACGCGCGGAGCCTGACCCCGGGCGGCTCAGTCGGGGTCGACCGGGCCCTCGGCGCCGGCCCGCTCGTCGCGGTCGGCCCACTCCAGGAGCGGCTCGAGGTCGAACACCGCGTCGTCGATGCCCGCGTGCAGGTCGCCCACCTCGGCGTACCGGGCCGGCACGGTGGCGATCGTGAAGTCCCCGGGCAGGACGTCGTCGACCTCGGCCCAGCGGATCGGCGTCGAGACCGTGCCCTCTGGATTGCCCCTGCACCGAGTACGCCGAGGCGATCGTGTGGTCGCGGGCGTTCTGGTTGTAGTCGACGAACAGCAGCCTCGGGTCCCGGTCCTTGCGCCACCAGGTCGTCGTCACGTCGTCCGGGGCGCGCCGCTCGACCTCGCGGGCGAAGGCGAGCGCGGCCCGCCGCACGTCCTTGAAGCCGTACGCCGGGTGGATCCGGACGTAGACGTGCAGGCCCTTGCCGCCGGAGGTCTTCGGCCAGCCGACCGCCCCGAGCTCGTCGAGGACCTCGTGCGCGACGTGCGCCACGCGGCGTACCCGGCTGAAGGGGCAGTCCGGCATCGGGTCCAGGTCGATCCGCCACTCGTCCGGCTTCTCGGTGTCGGCGCGGCGGCTGTTCCACGGGTGGAACTCCACGGTCGACATCTGCACCGCCCAGATGACCGCGCCCGAGCTCGGTGACGCACAGCTCGTCGGCGGTCCGGTTCTAGCGCGGGAAGTGTCACCCGCACCGTCTCCACCCACGGCGGGGCGCCGTGCGGCAGGCGCTTCTGGTGGACCTTCTCGCCGCTGACGCCGGTCGGGAAGCGGTGCAGCATGCAGGGCCGCTCGCGCAGGGCGTTGACGATGCCGTCACCGACCGACAGGTAGTAGTTGACCAGGTCGAGCTTGGTCTCACCGCGAGCCGGGAAGTAGACCCGGTCCGGGTTGGTCACCCGGACCTCGCGGTCACCGACCTCGATCTCGACCGCCGGAGACTTCGCCGCCCCGCTCGGCCATGGGTCAACGTATCCGGGCGCGTGCCTCCCGCATCAGGCGCAGACCACGCCGTTGCCGTCGCGCCAGTGGTCGGCGTCGGGGTCGTCGAACCACCGGCCTCCCTCGGCGAGGTAGCGGAACTCCAGCAGCGCACCGGCCGGCACCTGGACGGCCACGCTGCGGGTGCCGTTCGCGCGCGGGGTCAGGCGGTGCACGTCGGGGGACCAGTCGTTGAAGTCGCCCACCACCGACACGCGGCCGGCGGGCTCCTCCCGGGGCAGGGCGAACGTCAGGCGCACCAGGTCGCCCTTCTTCTGACGGCGGATCATGGCAGGCCTCCAACGGCATCCGGCGGTCTCGGGGGGCGTCGCACGTCGCTGGGCGAACGCCGCCAGTGTCACCGAGCCGCGTCCCGGCGCCACGCACCCGACCCGGCGTGTCTCAGCCCCGCCGGCAGGTCAGGAGGCGGGGGAGGCGGGCAGGCGGCGGGCCAGCTCCTCGGTGAGGGTGTGGATCTCGCGGGTCAGCTGGGTGTTGGTCTTCAGCTCGAGCTCCTGCTCGACGAAGTCGTGGTCGGCCTTGGCCTGCTGGAACGACGCCTGCCGGTTCTGCCCGATCATCACGAACGTCGACAGGAAGATCGCCTCGAGCGACACCACCAGGGTCAGCGTCGGCCACGGGCTCTTCTCGAAGATCAGCATCCAGGCCGCGAACAGCACGATGTGCACGTAGACGAACGTCATCGATCCGGCGAACGCGGTGATCGCGTCGGCGACCCGGAGCTGGACGCTCGCGGCCCGGCGGGCCATCTCGGCCTCGATGGCCGGATGCCGTCGCTCCTTTGCCGTGATGGCGGCCGGGTTGACCGATCGGGGTCGCCGGAGGGCCGGGCGTAGCGGACATGGTCTCTCCTTCGAGCGCTCGTGCGGTGACGCCAGGGTGGTCACCCACCGCAGTATCGGCACGGACCGGGTGCGAGGTGAGGGAGGCGAGGCGGTGACTGGCCGCGATGCTCGACACGGTCGGCGGAGGGCCCGTCGAGAACGGGCAGCCGGACAGACACGGTGGCGCCCGCGTACAGAAACCCTAGTTCGCCTACAGATTTTTGTCAAAAAACCGTGAAACCACTGGGGGACCGCGACTTTGGCGTCTAGGGTCTGCGCTGAGAGGTGCTTCCTCTGCCGCTACGAGGGTGCGGTAGGTGGGGCACCTCTCGTCGTCCGCCCTCAGGTGGCCGCCGACAGCTCGCGGATCACGTCCCGGGCGAGGTCGTGCACCTTGACGTTGTTGCTCTGCGACGTGCGGACGAGGAAGCGGAAGGCCTGCTCCTCCGAGAGCTGGTAGCGGGCCATCAGCATGCCCTGGGCCAGGCCGATCTGGTGCCGGCTGCGCAGCGCGATCGTCAGGCCCTCCTCCTTGTCGGCCGCGACGATGCATCCGGCCGCGTGCACGGCGAAGATGTGGGCGGTGAACCGTGCGTCGGCGTCGAAGGCGCGGCGGTTGCGGGAGTACAGATTCAGGGCACCCACCGAGCGGGCGATGGTGCCCAGATGCACGCTCAGCACCGAGCCGATCCCGGCCTGCGCGGCGAACGGGCTCCACCGCGGCCAGCGCGGCTCGTCGGAGGTGTCGGCGATCAGCACGAACTCGTCGGTCCGGGCGGCCTCGATGCTGGGCCCCTCGGCGATCTCGTACTGCTTGCGGTCCAGCTCGAGGACGAGCTGATCGGTCGGGGCCGCCGTCTCGAACCTCTTGTGATGCGTGATCGTGACGCCGGCGTAGTCACAGCCGGGCACCATCTGCGCGGCCAGCGCCGTCGCCGCCTCGAGCGTGGCCTCGCGGCTCTTCTCCTTCTGGAGCGTCTCGACCAAGGACGCGAATGCTCTGGCCTGTTCCCGGTTCAGCGTCACGAGCTGCCCGCATCCCGGCCGCCGACGGCTGCAGCGGCCATATCCAGTTCTGGACCTTCAGCCTCCTCCCCGCCCCCCGGGCCCGCAACGGCCCGGGTGGAGGAAGGGCGCAGGATCAACTTCGTTGCGACGTCGCGACGTTGCGCGGGCCCGGGGTGGGCTGCCGGAAGGGAACCGCAGGGTCACGCAACGACTGCGGCGACCAGCCACCGGCCGCGGGAGGTTCCCACGTCCGGTGACCGGTCGCCGCCGGTCGATCAGCCGATCAGCTGGTCAGCCGATCAGCTTCCAGATCCCTCGCCCGTGCGTGCCGGCCAGCAGGTACCTGCCGCTGGGCGCGACCGCCAGGTCGTTGGTCGACGCGTTGGGCAGGTTCTTGCCGAGCCGGGCCCACGAGCCCGGAGCGCCGGCGCTGGTCTCGAAGACGCCCACGTCCGTGCCGACGACGAGGTGGCCCTGGAAGACCACGACGTCGTTGACCGGCGCGTCCGGCAGGTTGCCGGACCGGTCGGTCCAGGTCTTGCCGCCGTTGGTCGACTCGAACACGTGACCCACGCCGCCGCCCGGGATCCACCGGCGCGAGAAGGCGCCGTAGGTCACGAACACGTGCTGGGCGTTCGACGGGTCGACGTAGAAGTTGGTCGGGATGCGGTTCGGCAGGTTCGGCGCCTTCACCGTGTGCCAGCTCCCACCGGCGTTCGTGTCGATGCCCGACGTGAACGGCGAGCCGCTGTCGGGGTTGCACCCGTTGCCGCACCAACCGGCGTAGATCGTCTTGCCGACCACGCCGATCGCGGTGGCCTGGGCCCCGTCACCGAGGTTGCGCACCGGGGTCCAGTCGCAGGTGTCGTTGTTGCACAGCGTGTTCCAGCCGGCACCCTGGTTGTCCCAGACGTACTGCCCGCCGGCGACCCAGTGGTTCACGTTCTTCGGGTCGGCGACGTACGGCGCGATGAACCGGGGGTTCGGGTCGCACGGCTGCGGGTCGTACTGGATCGCGATCAGCGTCGCGCAGGTCGGCGTGATCGTGGTGTACGACGGCGTGGTGCCGTCGGACCTTCCGCCGTTCTCCGTGCGGGCCATCGTCAGGTAGACGTACTCGTTGACCGCCCGGTGGCCGTTGTTCGGGTCGATGAGCACGTTGCCGCCGTCACCGCCGTCCGGCGAGACCATCTGCTTCGCGCCGGGGTTGAGCAACGACGTGCCGTTGTCCTGCAGACCGCCCCAGACGGCGTCGCCGCCGGCCACCTTGCCCACGCCGATGCCGTAGTACTGCAGCGTGTGCAGGGTGGCGTTGAGGTCGTTCCACTTGACCTTCTTGCGCAGGCTGGCCGGCCGGCTGTACATGCCGCCGTCGGTGCCGAAGTACGCCGTGCCGTCCGGGGCGACCGTCGAGCGCGTGCTGGTCGGCGTGCGTGGTGTCCGGGCAGGTGTCCTGCGACGGGACGACGCTCCAGCAGGCCTTGCCGAAGTTCCAGTACGGGCCGATGGTCGTCCAGCTCTTGCCCGAGTCGCTCGTCTCGTAGACCTCGGTGAGGCCGAGGTACACGTGGCTGGCGTCCTTCGGGTCGACGGTGACGTACTGGTCGTACCAGGCCTGGCCGCCGGCGTCGTCGGTCTCCGTCCCGGGCGCCTTGGCCAGGGTGTCGTCGTCCGCGACCAGCGTCCACGGGCCGGCCGCCGTCCCCGAGTCGGAGCGGTAGACGCCGTTGAGGTCGAGCGTCGCGGAGTCCTCCACGACGGCGTACAGCTTGTTGCCGTTCGCGCTGTAGGACAGCGACGTGCGCCCGATCGTCGAGGTGATGCCGGCGGGGGTGACCTTGTGGAAGGACCCCGCGGTCCCGCCGGTGGTCGAGACGTAGAAGCCGTTGTACGACGTGTCGGCCGCCAGGGTGCCACCACGCCAGCCGAGCACGGCGATCACGTACTTCCCGTTCGTGCCGGGACGGACCTGCACGTCACTCATCCAGGACGTGCGGTAGACCGAGTTCTGGGGGTTCGGGTCCGGCTTCAGCACGGTCTGCCAGGAGCTCGTCAGGTCCAGCGTGCTGCGCCGGATCAGTCCGCGGCTGGTGGCGACGAGCACGTAGCCGTTGCCGTCGAAGGTGATCCGCGAGACCAGGCTGTTGTCCAGCCGGTTCCCCACGAGCGTCCACGTCTTGCCGTGGTCGGCCGAGCGGTAGATGCCCTGGCCCGCGTAGGCGTCCTGGCTGGTGTTGGCCTCACCGGTGCCGACCCAGACCGAGTGGTCGGCCGGGTTCACCGAGATGGCCCCGACCGACAGGGTGTCCTGCTGGTCGAAGACCGGCGTCCAGTGCTTGCCCTTGTCCGTGGACCGCCACAGGCCGCCGTCGGCCCCGCCGGCGTAGACGTACGAGCCGTCGACCGCGATGGCCGAGATGCGACCGGAGACCAGGCCGGCGCCCCCGCTGCTGTTCGACCACACCGGGTCGCGGTAGCCGACGGCGTCGGAGTTGTACGGCTGGTTGGTGAGCTCGGTCCAGCTGCTGCCCGCGGCGGGCAGGGCCGCGGCGGCAGCCCGGGCGGCGGCGAAGGCCTGCGAGCTGACCGTGGCCGCCGGAGCGGTCCGGATCGCGGCGTACTGCTCGCTGCGGTCCATGATCTCCGCCGACTCACCGCCGTCGCCGTCGTCGTCACCGGCGTCCGTGGTGACCATCGCCCGGTTGCCGTCCGGCGTGAGGTGGCTGGTCAGGCCTCGGGGCCCGGAGAGCGGCGAGGCCGAGCTCGGCCCGGCCACGCTCAGTGTCAGGGCCAGTGCAGCGACGAGGCCGGTTGTGGCCAGGGTCGCGGTCGTCCGTCGTGTGGCACGCACCATGCATCCCCTTCGAGGTCAGCCCGCGCCCGGTCCGAGCGCGAGTCCAGACAGTTCCCCGAGAAGAAGGCCCCCGCCTCCGAGCGGAAACGTAGTACCGCTGGGGTCAGAGGGAAACCCGGCGGCGGAACCGAGTCGGCCGCGGGGGCGCGGCGACGGTGTGAACGGCCGGTACGAGCGACCCTCGCGGGGTCAGGAGACGGCGGCCTTGACCAGCGCGACGACCTTCTTCTCCACCGCCGGGCTCCAGCGGACCAGGGCGAACGCCACCGGCCAGATGTCCCCGTCGTCGAGGTTCGCGCGTGTCCTGGAAGCCCAGCGTCGAGTAGCGGTACTTGAACTTGCCCGAGTCCTGGAAGAACACGACCGGCCGGCCCTCCTCCGTCGCGTAGGCGGGCATGCCGTACCACGTCTTCGGCGACAGCTCGGGGGCGGTCGCGGTCACGGTCACGTGCACCCGCTCGGCGAGGGCCCGGTCGTCCGGCGCCATCTTCTCGATGGCCTCGAGCACCGCCTGCAGTCCGTCGGCCCGCTTGGCGCCCTTCTTGCCCTCGGCGCGCAGCTCGGCCGCCCGCTGCTTCATCGCCGCGCGCTCCTCGGCGCTGAACCCGTCCGACTCCGTCGCGGCCGTCGCGGCCTTCTTCGCGGGCATGCTGCGTTCCTCTCTGTGCGCCTCGACCCGACGAGTTGCGAGCCACTCAGCAGGCTAGGGGGCGCCGGCCGCGCCCTGCTTCTCCGTTCCTGACCGGATCGTCCGCTCCGGTCAGGAGACCCGTGCCCGGGCGGCCTGGCGGACCAGGTGGTCCCGCTCGGCGATGACCGTGGCCCGGTGTGCGGCCTCCGCGTACGCCGTGGCCGCGGAGGCGAAGTCCCCGGCCAGCTCGTGGAGGTGACCGCGCACGGCGTACCAGCGGTGCCGCTCGCCGAGCACCTCGCGCAACCGGTCGGTCTCCCGCAGGCCGGCCTCCACGCCGAGGACATGACCCACCGCGACGGCGCGACCCAGCACCGCGGCCGGCTCCTGGCGGACCGGGTCGTCGCTGAGGGCGACGAGGTCGTCGTACCAGGAGAGGATCTGCGGCCAGTCCGTCTCCCCGGCGCTCGCCGCGTCGTCGTGCAGCGCGGCGATGGCGGCCTCGACCTGGTACCGCCCCGGACGCTGGAGCGCGAGCGCCGACTGCAGGACCCGCACGCCCTCCGCGATCTCGCGGGTGTCCCAGCGGGAGCGGTCCTGCCGGTCGAGCGTGACGATGCGCCCCTCGGTGTCGAGGCGGGCCGGGAGCCGGGCGTGGTTGAGCAGCATCAGGGCGAGCAGGCCGCGGGCCTCCGGCTCCTCGGTGGCGAGGGTGAGCTGCCGGGCCAGCCGGATCGCCTCGGCCGCGAGGTCGACCCGCCCGGCGTGGCCGGCCGTGTAGATCAGGTACAGGACGCGGAGCACGACGGCCAGGTCGCCGGGCTGGTCCAGCCGGCGGCCCCGCGAGGGTGCGCTTGGCCCGGCTGATCCGCTGGGCCATCGTCGCTTCGGGGACGTAGAACGCGTCGGCGATCTCGCGCGTCGTCAGGCCGCCGACGGCCCGCAGGGTCAGCGCCACCTGCGAGGCCGGCGCGAGGTCGGGGTGGCAGCAGCAGAAGAGCAGGAAGAGCGTGTCGTCGCCCTCCTCGGTGGACCCGGGCCCGGGCTGCCCGTACGTCGCGTCCTCGCGCCGGCCGCGCGCGGCCTCGCTCCGGCGGGCGTCGACCAGCCGTCGCGTGGCGACGGTGACCAGCCAGGCCCGCGGGTCGCGCGGCGGGTGGTCCGGCCACACTCTCCGGGCCTCGAGCAGGGCCTCCTGCAACGCGTCCTCGGCGGCGTCGAAGTCCTCGCCGCGCCGGACCAGGCCGGCCAGCACCGAGGGGACGAGGGCGCGCAGGGCGCCCTCGTCCAGCCCCGGGAGCGGCTCGTCCATCGGGCCGGCCTCAGTCGTCCGTGGGGTACTCGGACAGGACCTCGCGGATGTCGATCCACTCGTACAGCGGCTCGCCGCCCGGGCCCGGCTCGGAGGAGACGTACGCCGCGATCTCGGCCGCTCGCTCGTAGGACTCGACGTCGACCATGTACCACCCGGCCACCAGGTCACTGGTCTCGGGCAGCGCGCCGTCGGTGGTGACCGGCGCGGCGCCCGGACCGCCGTAGCGGACCCAGGTGCGGGTCGGCGCGAGCGCCTGGGCGTCGACGAGCTCCCCGCTCTCCTGGAGCACGACGCTGACGTGCCGCTGGAACGCGATGTGCGCCTCGACGTCCTCCGGCGCCCACTGGTCCATCGGCGGCACCGGGCGGTACGGCTCGAGGCCGCCGGCGTAGTGCTTGAGCAGCAGGTACTTCGGCATGGTGATCTCCTGGTGTCCGGGGCCGCGTCCGTCGTGGCCCTGCACCTGGTGAGCGGAGCCGGTTCGGGTTCCTCGACATGAAACCACCGATCCTGCGTCCGCCGCAGAGGTCCCGAGGCGGCTGGTCGGTGGCAGGATCGCTGGTCATGGACCCGGCGGCACGGCGGGTGGCCCTGGTCACCGGAAGCTCGCGAGGGCTCGGCCGGGCGATCGCGCAGCGGCTGGCCGCGGACGGTCACCTCGTCGCGGTGAACAGCCGCCCACGACGGTGCCGAGCTGACCGAGGCGGTTCGCTCCATCACGCAGACCGGTGGAGTGGCCGAGGCGTTCAGCGCGGACGTCACGGACGAGCGGTCGGTCCTCGAGCTGGTCCGGTCGGTCACCGACAGCCTGGGGCCGATCGGCGTGCTCGTCCTGAACGCCACCGGACCGCAGCCGGAGGGCGAGCTGGAGCAGGTCGGATGGGAGGACCACCTGGCGCAGCTGGCGTTCTTCGTCCGCAGCCCGGTCCTGCTCGGCCGCGCGGTGCTGCCGGCGATGCGGTCCGCGCGCTTCGGGCGCATCGTCCACATCGACTCCGAGGTCGCCGACCGGCCGCCGGTGGGACGGTCGGCGTACGCCACGGCGAAGAGCGCCCAGATCGGGCTGATGCGCAGCTGGGCGAATGAGACGGCGCCGTTCGGCATCACGGTCAACTCCGTCGGCCCCGGCTTCATCCCGGTCGAGCGCCATGCCGACGTCCCCGACGAGTCGTTGCGCACCTACCTCGACACGGTGCCGGCCGGACGGATGGGAACGCCCGCGGACATCGCCGCCGCGGTCAGCTTCCTGGCGTCGGAGGGCGCCGGTTTCGTGACCGGGCAACGCATCCTGGTCGACGGCGGCCGCGCCCTGCACGTCTGAGGAACCCCGTGGCTGCGCTCAGGTGACCGTCAGTCCGTGCGATCGAGGTGCTGGACGAGCTGGATCGGGTGACCGTCCGGGTCGGCGACCCAGGCGATGAGCAACCGGCCGAGCCACTCGTGGGGGCCCGCGATGGCGGGGACCCCGGCTGCGGTCAGGGCGGCGTAGGTGCCGGCGGTGTCCTCGGTCCACAAGGTGACCGTGGCGCGCTGGCCGGCCGGGACGGGGTCCAGGCCGTGGTCCGCACGCGAGGAGGTCATCGACGCGAAGCCGATCCGGTACCCGTCGAGCTCCAGGTCCACGTGGATGGGCGGCCCGTCGGTCGGCACGCGGAAGGTCTCGCGAAACCCCAGCCGCCGATAGAACGCGCTCGCCCGCGCCACGTCCGAGCTGAAGAGGATGACCTCAGGACCGGTCACGGAGACGTCGAAGGACTCGATCTCACTGTCCACGACTCGCGACCGTACGCCGCTCAGGGCACCAGGACGATCCGGCGGGAGCCGGGCTGCCCCCACGCCCGGGCGACGTCTTTCAGGGGTACGACGTCCGCGTCGATCGTGAACGCCCCGCCCAGGACCTCGTCCACCAGCGCGGGCAGCTCCGCGACGATGTCTCGGGTCGGGACCGATCCCTGGCCACTACCCACGATCTGCAGCCTGGCCGCCCGCAGGGCGGCTGAGGGGATGGGGCTCACCAGTCCCGCGGCCGACCCGATCTGAACCCAGGTCAGCGGCCGGTCAGATTCCTGCCGGGAGGTCACCAGTGACGCCATCGCCGCGGCCGTCGGGTCGCCCCACAGGTAGTCGAGCACGATGTCGACGTCCGCGGCCGCCTGGAGGCCGTCGAGTGACAGCATCCCTTCGCTCGGGCGCCGTGCGGCGCCGACGACGCGGCCGGCCCCGAGGCGGCGGGCCACCTCCAGCGCCATCCGTCCGGCATTGCCGGTGGCGCCGAGCACGAGGACGTCCGCTCCGGGGGCGAACGTGATCCGGCGACGCAGCGCCACCCACGACGACATCGCCGGGTTCAGTGCCGCGGCCACCGCGACCGCGTCGGCGCCGGCCGGCAGGAGCACGCTGCGCCGTGGGTCGATGAGTGTCCGTTCGGCCTTCGAGCCGAGGCTGGTATCGGGCAGCACGAAGTAGCGCAGGTTGCCGTCCGGGTCGCGGCCCACGCCGTCGATCCCCGGGACGAGGGGGAGCTCCCCGGTGCTGGTGTAGTGCGTGCTCGCGGCCTGCGAGCGCACGCGCGGGTGCAGCCCGGCGGCCACCACCTGGACCAGCAGGCCCGGCCCGCTGGGGTCGGGATGGTCCTCGAAGCTCGGCGTGGCACCCAGCCGCGACACGACCGCTGCCTTCATCGCATCCTCCTGACAGTTGGTATTACGAACTATTATAGTTCGTAATACCAACTAGCGATAGGTGACCCGTGGACGATCTCGTCGATGCCCTCGCCCAGGTCGCCTTCGCCACCACCAACGCGCTCACCCGGGTCGCCGCGGCGAACGAGCTGTCCCTCACCCAGCTGCGCGTTCTGGCGATCCTGCGCGACCGACGGTTGCGGGTCACCGTCCTGGCCGACCATCTGGGTCTGGAGAAGTCGACCCTCAGCGGTCTGATCGACCGGGCCGAGAGGCGAGGCCTGGTCGCCCGCGCGCCGAGCCCGAGTGACCGCCGGGCGGTCCACGTGTTCCTGACGGCGGCCGGCGCCGAGCTGGCTCGCCGGGGAGCTGACCAGGTCCGGCAGGAGCTGGCCCCCCTCATCGACCCGCTGTCGCCGGCCGAACAGCGCCGGCTCGGCCAGTTGCTCGGCCGCCTCGGGTGAGGGGTCCGCGTCTTGCGGTCCAGCTTTGGTTGCTCTAGCGTAACGGTTACCCATGAGTGACCAATCAGCCGAAGCGACCTTCGACGCGCTGGGGGACCCGGTGCGCCGCCGGATCCTCGAGCTGCTCCGTGACGGCGCGAGCCCCGTGGGTCAGCTGGCTGGACGGCTCCCGGTCGGCCGGCCGGCTGTCAGCAAGCACCTGAAGACGCTCCGCGACGCCGGCCTGATCACCTACCGCACCTCCGGCACCCGCAACCTCTACGCGCTCGCGCCGGAAGGACTTACCGCCGCGCAGCAGTGGCTCGTTCGCACGTGGGACGGCGCGTTGCAGTCCTACGCGGCGGCCGTCGAGGATGCGGTGGCCGAGGACGCGGCGGCCGCGCAGCCGGCCCAAACCCCCCGTAGCACAACGAGATCCAGGAGGCGACGTGACTGAGGTCCCACCCCTGCGCCGCGAGATCGTCGTGGCCGCCGGCTCCGATGTGGCATTTCGCGTGTTCGTCGAGCGGATCGGCGCGTGGTGGCCCGTGGCCGAGCTCAGCGTCTTCGGCACCGGCTCGACGGTTCGCTTCGAGGGCGACGACATCGTCGAGACCGGCCCGGACGGCCGGCGGGCGACCTGGGGCACGGTCACCAGCCGGCGTCCGGGCGAGGAGATCGCCTTCACCTGGCATCCCGGCCGGGATCCCGGGTCGGCCAGCCAGGTGACGGTCAGCTTCAGCCCGCAGGGGGAGCGGACACTGGTCCGCCTGGTTCACCGCGGGTGGGAGGTCTTCGCCGATCCGGCGTCGGCTCGCGCCGAGTACGACGAGGGCTGGCCGACGGTCCTCGACCGGTACCGCGACGATGCCACCCGGGTGGTGGCGTAGCCGTGCCGGACACCGAAGACACGTGGGTGGCGCTGCTGCACACCCCAGGTCCGAACGGGCCCACCGGCTCGTCGCTGTTCGAGTCCGCAGGCTTCGCCGATCACCTGGCGTTCCTGGGGCGGATGTCCGACGCCGGGTATCTGGTCGCTGCCGGTCCGCTGCCTGACGCCGATGGCGCCGGCATGACGATCCTGCGCCTGCCGGGTGCCGGACGACTGGAGGAGGCTCGTCGGCTGGCGATGGACGACGACGTCAGTGTGGCCAGCGGGTTCTTCCTCTGTCAGGTCCGTCCCTGGCAGGTCATGCTCACGGCCGACGGGCGGGAGCAGTGAGCGCCGAGGACGGCCGGCGACGCCCGGCCTGACGCGGGCCGTGACGTCAGCCGGCGGCCAGGCGGAACGGGTTGTCGTCCGGGTCGGTCAGGACGACACCGGCGTGCCGCCCCTCCTCGTCACCGACGACGTGTGCGCCGAGCGAGACGAGCCGGTCCACCTCGTCCGAAAGGTCGGCGCCGGATGCGGCGACGAGCTCGAAGCGCACCCGGCCCCGTCCCGCCGGGGGCATCAGCGGTGGACCGCCCCAGGTGATCTTGGGGCCGCCGCGAGGTGAGCGGACGGCGGTCTCCTGGTCCTGGTCCCAGACCAGGGGCCAGCCCAGCGCCGCGCTCCAGAACTGTCCGACCGCGCGAGTCCCGTCACAGGACACGGCCCCGACGAACCCGCAGTCGGCGAGGAAGCCGTTGCCCGGCTCGATCACGCAGAGCTCGTTGCCCTCCGGGTCGCCGAGGACCACGTGCCCCTCCTGCGGGAGCTGGCCGACGTCGACGTGCCGTCCACCGAGGTCGAGTGCCCTCGCCACGGTGTCCAGCTGGCCGGCCGGCGACGTACTGGTCAGGTCGAGGTGCAGGTGGTTCTGCGCCTGCTTCGCCTGCCCGCCCGGCCGGAACCGGAGCCGGAACCCGGCGTCGTCCGTGGGGAGGAGCACGACGCTCCCGTCGACGGCCTCCTCGGGTGTCCAGCCGAGCAGGCCGCTCCAGAAGCGGGCCACGCGGCCCGGATCCATCGCGTCGAAGCAGACGGCGAACAGCTCAGCCGGCATCGGAGCTCAGTCCCTTCAGCGTCGCCAGGTGTACGGCGTGGTCGTCGAGACGCGCGTCAGGCCGGCGCGCTCCAGGATCGGTCGCGAGTACTCCGAGGAGTCGCTGTGGATGAGGGTCTTGCCCATCTGCAGCGCAGCCCGTGCGCGCGCCGCGGTCAACGCCCGGTAGATGCCGCGGCCGCGCCAGTCGGGATGGGTCGCTCCGCCCCAGATGCCGGCGAACTCCGTGCCCGCCGTCGGTTCGAGCCGGCCCGCGCTGACCATCTGCCCGTGGGCCTCGGCGACCCACAGCTGCATGCCGTCGTCCAGGGCCATCCGGCGCAGGAGCGTGTCGGCGATCTGCCGGGACTCGATCTCGGGGTCGCCGAACACCTCACCGACCATCGCCGCCATGTCCCACACGTCGGCCTCGTCGGTGATCCGCCGCAACGTGACGTCGGGTGGCAGCGCGACGTCCACCGCCAGGTACCGCGCCGGGCCGATCATGATCGACTCCGCCTCAGCGGGGACGAACCCGTTGTCCACCAACGCCTCGTGCAGGCCGGGGGCGGTGTCATGCCCGCGCGTCTTCCACTCGACGCGGGTGATGCCCGGGTCGGCCGCGAAGTGCTCGACCGTCTCGACGACCAGGCGGCGCACGTCATCGGCGCCCGCGCCCCCCAGGTCCCGGTAGGTCACGAAGCCGCGACCGCCGGCGAACGTCACCAGCCGCAGCGGACCCCACCGCATCACCGCGGTCGCGCTGGGCGTCTCCGCATCCGTGCGGAGCTGCTCGTCGTACGCCGCGAGCAGTCGGGCGGTGTCGTCCATGACCTCACGCTCTTGTCTCCGGCCGCAGAGGGCAACCGGTTATCGAGGACCGGGAACCGCGCCAGACCTCACGGCGTGTAACGGGTCACGACTTTCCGTCGATAAGTCTGATGGCGGTCAAGACCCGGCCAGCGGCGAGCACACAAGGGGCGTGCTCGGCGACAGGGGCGTCGGCATCGTCCGGCTCGGGATGTGCGGCCACCCGTGGACCTAGGCTCCGGCTACCCGGCAGAAAGGCCACGAGATGTCCGACGCGAGACCGACCCCCAGCGCGCTCGTCGGGGTGCTTCGCCCGGCCGACGTCCGGGGCGTGCGCTTCCACGCCACGAAGTTCCGCGCCGGGTACGACGAGGAGACGGTCGACGAGTTCCTGGACCGCGTCGAACGAGACCTCGCCGCGCGGTGGGCCGTGGTCGACGCCGGGTACGCCGCAGCGAGGTCCTCGGCCTTTCCCCAGCTCTACCTCGACCAGGCGAAGGTGAGCGCGGAGCACTTCCCCGCCACGAAGTTCCGTCAGGGCTACCGCGTCGAGGACGTCGAGGAGCTCCGGCAGCGGGTCGCCGACAGCCTGAGCCGGCTCGATGCGTACCTGCGGGCCTTCCACCCAGCCGTCGAGACGTAGGCGACGGACAGGCAAGCGGGACCGGCGGCTAGGACGTCCGCGACTCCGACGGCCCGGCGCCGACCCCGGCCTCGCGGGCCCTGACGATGGCAGCGGGCCGGTCGGCCGCCCGCAGCTTGACCAGGATGCTGGACACGTTGTTGCGGACCGTCTTCTCCGACAGCTGCAGCTGCGCGGCGATGCCCGTGTTGTTGTGGCCGGCCGCGAGCCGTTCGAGGACGTCCCGCTCCCTGCGGGTCAGCTCCGGGAACGGGTACGGGCGCCCACCCCCGGCGCCCGTCACGAGACCGGCCAGCCGATCGGCCAGACCGACGTCGACCAGCGCCTGTCCCGCGGCGACGACCCGGATCGCCCGCAGGATGTCCTCGGGCGCCGCCCCCTTCAGGACGTAGCCGCGGGCACCGGCCCGCAGGGCGGCGACCAGGGAGGTGTCGTCCTCGAGCATGGTCAGCATCAGCACGCGAACGCTGGGCATCTCGGCCGCCAGGGCGGAGGTGGCGGCGATCCCGCTGGTGCCCGGCATCCGCAGGTCCATCAGCACCACGTCGGGCGACCCGGCCCGGCAGGCGGCCAGGGCCTCCTCGCCGTCGCGGGCCTCACCGACCAGCTCGAGGTCCTCCGCGTCCTCGACCATCGTCCGCAGCCCCGAGCGGAACACGGGGTGGTCGTCGGCCACGACCACGCGGATCGGCGGCCGGCCGGCTCCGCGTCCGTCCCCCGGGCCGGCGGTCACGATGCGCCCGTCACGGGCAGCACGGCGCGCACCTGCGTTCCGGAGGGGTCACGGCGCGAGATCGTGCAGCTGCCGCCGAGCTCGGATGCCCGCTCCCGCATCGAGGTGATCCCCACCCCGGCCCGGAACTGCTCGGGCAACCCGATGCCGTCGTCCTCGACGACCACGTGCAGGGCACCGTTGAGCTCCAGGCCGACCCGGCACCAGCCGCTGCCGCCGTGGCGCATCGAGTTCGTCATCGCCTCCAGGGCGATCCGGTACGCCGCGACCTCCACCGCCGCCGGGAGGTCGCCGTCGAGGTCCCCGTGCACCTCGACGCCGTTCATGGCTCGCGCCTGCTCCCGGATCGCTCCGACCAGCCCCAGCTCGTCGACGGCGGGGGGACGCAGCCCGTAGACGAGGCGACGCACGTCGGCGACCGCCTCCTGCACCTGGCGGGTCAGGTCGTCCAGCTGCGTCCGGGCGGCGTCCGGGTCGGTCAGCGTGTGCGTCCTCGCCCGCTGCAGCCCCAGGACGACCCCGGCCAGCGCCGGCCCCAGCCCGTCGTGCAGGTCACGCCGCAGCCGCCTCCGCTCCTCCTCGGTCGCCGCGACCAGGCGCTCGTGCGACGCGGCCAGGTCCCCGGTCAGGGACACGGCGTGCGCGGCCGGCGCCACCTGCCGGGACAGGTCGGCGAGCAGCCGGCGCTCGAGCACGGTGAGCACCCGGTCCGGCCCGGTGTCCGCGACCAGCCGGCCGATCCGCTCACCGGCGAACACCAGCGGCAGCTCGATCCGCTGACCATCTCCGGCGACCGCGTCCGCGCCGTCGGGACCGTGCGGGAGAACGGCCGGACCGGCCGCGGCGACCCGCGTCCCTCGTACGTCGATCTGGACGCGTGCCAGCCGGAGCGAGTCGCGCACCGCCACTGCCACGGAGTCCAGGACCTGCTCGGTGTCCGCGGCGTCGACGAGCCGCTGCCCGAGGCGGTCGATCGCCCGGCCGGGGTCGTCGCCGTCACCGAAGACCAGCCGGTTCACCCGCCGCTGCAGGGTCTCGCGCAGGGGCAGGGCGACGAGCAGCGCGACCGCCGCGCCGATCGGCCCGGAGGCCGTGCTCGCGACGGTTCCGACGAGGGCCGCGACCATCAGGTAGACGACGACCACGGCGGCCGTGAGCACCGTGTAGACCGCGGCCCGGCCGAGGACGACGCGGACGTCGAGGACGCCGTACCGCCGGATGCCCACCCAGCAGGCCACGGCGACCGCCAGCATCCCGGCCGACTCGAACGGCGCGGCCACCACGCTGTCCTGGTCGCCCAGGACGGCCGTCACCACGATGCAGCTCCACCACGACAGCGCGCAGGCCCACGCCGCCGGGACGACGAGCCCGACGGCTCGGCCGGTCGCGGTCCCGCGGTGGCGCCGCCAGCGCACGGTCGCCGCGACCGCGGACACCGTGGTGAGGGGCGCCACCAGGGCGATCGCCGCGAGCAGGTCCGCCATCCCCCGGCCCGCCGCGCCGGGCAGCGCGGTCGGGTTGGCGTGGTGCGGGAAGTCGATCAGGTCGGTGCCGAGGACCGTCCACAGCAGCAGGCAGACCGCGACCACGACGTCGAGCACGAGGACCGGTGCCCAGCGGCGGGAGGGCAACCGGCCGTCGGGGTAGAGCAGCACGCCGATGGTGGGAACCAGGACCACCGCGGGCACCCACGGCCACCCGTCCAGCCATCCCGCCCAGCCGGCACCGGAGAGGCCTCGCGCGAACGCCGCGCCCGCGTCGATGTACGCGGTGGTGGCCAGCGGCAACGCCACCCCGGCGGCCAGCAGCAGCCAGCCGGGGGCGCCGCCCACGCCGGCCCGTACGGCGGCCGCCCCGACCAGGGCGGTCGGCAGGACGAGCGCGGCCACGACCGCGAGGATCAGGTCGGTCGGCGTGGGCCGGAGGGCGATTGCGCTGACCAGTCCGGTAGCGCTGAACGCCACGGACAGGGCCAGGGCAGCCCGCCCCACGTGGTCCCTGGCCCCGACCGCTCTGCCCATGGTCCCGGATTGTTGCGCCACGGCCGCACCGCTGTCTGCCCCTCGTCAGGACCGGGCCATGGCCGCCGAGGGGACCGTGGCGGCCGAGGCGCCGCGTCGCGCCACGGCCGCGGCGCACGCACCGAAGGCCGCCATCAGCAGGAGGTAGGCCACCACGCCGAGCGGGCGGACGTCGGTCGCACCACCGGCGATCTCGAGGAACGGGCTCACGGCCAGGCACACCGCGGCCCACCGGGGCACCGAGCCGGCGCGCCACAGCGCGACGCCCAGCAGGAGCAGCCCCAGCACGTGGCCCACCAGGAACACGATCGTCGCGAAGCCCACGACTGCCGAGCCGTTGTAGGCCTCGATCGCCCGGGGGGTGACCGCACCGTGGATCGCCTCGACGTAGAGCACGTCGGGTGCCAGGACGTACGCGATGCCCGGGATCGTCGTGCCGATGGCCAGGACGGCGGCGAACCAGCCGAGCCGCGTCGTCCGGGCCCTGGCCAGATGCGCGACGACCACGAGCGCCGGCAGGAAGAACAGGATGGTCAGGTCCAGCCAGGCCGCCGACCGCATGGCCGTCGGGTGGGCCACCGCCTTGGCCACGTTGCTCGCCGTGGAGGCCTCCTCGCTGCCCAGCGGCGTCACCAGGTACTGCACCAGCTGGCCCGCCGACCCGAGGGTCAGACACGTCACTGCGACAACGACCTCACGCCTGTTCCACATCATGAGCTCCTCCGGGACGACACGCGATCGACGACCGATCGCGGTGAACCTGCCCGGCGGGATGTCCCCGCGCCCAGGGGCGGGTGTCCCGGGTCCCCGGGATTCCGTCACCCGACGACCGACGCGGTCCACCCTCAGGACCTCGGCCGTCAGGCTCGGCTCAGGGCACCAGCCCGAGCGGTGACGCCGGCAGGTGCACGGAGCCCGGCTCGCGCACCAGGACCTCCAGCGTCGTCGACGGAAGCCAGCGTGGAGCGCGCAGCATCCGGGTGATCGGGCTCGTGGGGTCGACCTGGACCACGATGCTGCTGCCCCGCCGGCGCCAGTCCCACCGCACCGTCCGCCACAGCTGCCGCGCGGCCGGCTCGTGCGCCGGGTCGAACCAGGGGAGCCGCACGTTGAGGTTGCGCATGAGCCGGTCCCGCGGAACGACCCGCAGGGCGAGGTTGGCCGCGACCAGAGCCCGCGGCAGGTGGGTGACCTCCAGCGTGCTGAGCCGGCTCTCGTCCTGCAGCCCCAGCCCCGCGAGGACCCGGCCGTCAGGCGCGACGGCGACGACGTACGCGTTGAGCGCCTCGCCGCGGACCCGTTGGGCCAGCCAGGCCTCGAGCTCGCCAGTAGTCGGGACCGGCGCGAGCACGTGGTGGCGCGCGTGGTCGCGCAGCCCCTGCGCCACCTGGTCGAGGTCGCCCGACCGCACCGGCCGCACGAACACGCCGGACCGCGCTCGTGGCGGGCGCCGAGGCGGCGGCACCGGGGTCACCCGCACGGTGCCGAGGCTGCGCTGCGCCCAGTGTCGGGCGTTCGCCGTCGAGGCCTCGTTGCCGGCCTGGATGGACGCCGCGACCAGGCACTCACCGTCCCGGGACGCGGCGTCCTGGAGGCGCGCCTGCGTCAGCGCCCGGCCGACGCCCTGCCGCCGCCAGGCCGGGTCGACGTCGAGTGAGTGCAGGTACGCGAGCTGCGCGGTCGTGCCGTCCGGCGCCGCGCTCGCCGCGGAGTAGGCGACCCAGGCCGCGCCGACCAGCTCACCTCGGGCCGCGGTCGCGACGAAGCCCACGGCGTCGGCACCGCGAACGCGCACCGACTCGAGCAGCGGCACCGTGCGGCGGACCCGGACGCCGACGCGTCCACCGTCGGCGGACCGGGCGGCGAGCTCGGCCAGTCCCTCGGCGTCCCCGTCCTGCACCGGTCTGACGTCGACCGTACGAGCGTTCATCGGATGGGTGCCGTCATTCGCTAGTCCGGCAAGGCTTTCCGTCTGGCCAGGTGGGTCCAGTCGTGCAGGAAGATCTGCTGGTAGTAGCCCGCCGCCGTGGCGTTGTCGATGATGACACCGGCGTCCCGGTTCTGCAGCGTGCCGGCGGTGGACCAGTTCTGGCTGCTGACCATGACCCGCCGGCCGTCCGCGACGATGCCCTTGTTGTGGACGTTGTTCTGCGTCTTGACGTTGTGCACCACGTCGATGCCGAGGGTCTCCAGCTTCTCCAGGTACCCCTGCGTCTGCCACTCGCTGACGATGATCTTGACCTCGACGCCGGCCTGCTGGCGCGCCACGACGGCGAGCACCAGATCCTGGAACGGCTGCGAGTCGACCGTGACGGTCGGTGGCGGCTCGATGTACTGGAACTGCAGGTAGAGCGTGGTCTGCGCGCCGGTGATCAGCTGCTTGACCTGGCCGACGTAGTCGCCGGCGTCGGGGGTGAGGACCGGCGTGATCGTCATCGGCTCGGTGACGGTCAGCTGGGGGAAGAACGTGGCGTACGTCGGCGTCCTCTTCGTCGGGGGGTCCGGCGGCTGCGAGCGGCGGCCCGGGTGGACCGCCGCCCGAGGCCTGGTGCGCCCGCGCGGCCTGCAGGTCGTTGAGCAGGTACGCCTCGAACGTCGCGGTGAGGTCGTGGTCGTCGATGACGACGTGCCAGTCCCGGTCCCCTCCCCGGGCAGCCTCCCGGTCGGCGACGACGTTCACCGGGTCGATGGCGGGCTGGTTCGAGTTGTTCCAGTTGCCACTCGACAACCATGTCGACTGGTGGTCCTTGGCCGCCACCTTGATGTGGTACGCGTACGGGAACGTCCAGGCGGATGCGAGCGGGTCGAGCCTGGTCAGGGCCCAGGCCTGGCTCAGTGTCACGCCCCGGACGCCGCGCAGGTCGGCGACGGTCTGCTCGTCGGTCTGGTCGGCCGAAGGGTTCTGCGCGGGGTGGTCCAGCACCAGGGCCAGGGACCGGCCGGCGGTCGCCGCGGTGACGGCGTCGAGGACGTGGCGGGAGGTGAAGTCGTAGATGCCGACGGTCAGCGCCTGGGACACGTCGGACAGGAACGTCCGGAGCGCCGCCCACCCGGTGTCCGGGCTGGCCGAGAGCCGGATGGTGACGGTTCCGGTGACCGGCTGCAGCGGCGTACCCGCCGGCGGCTCGTACGGCACGTTCGGCTTCGCGGCCAGGGTCAGCAGCGCCGGCGTGGACGCGACCGTCGTCGGCAGCCCGGCCCCGGTCAGCAGCAGCTCGTCGGGGAACACCGGTACGGCGCCGTGGTCCGGGGACAGCCGGTGCATCGAGGCGTAGCCGGCGGGGTCCTCCAGGCTGCGCCGCTTGGCCGGTGAGGCCTGCCGCACGTCGACCGGTACGCCGTCGAGCTCGTCGGGCAGGGCCTCACCGGCTCCCGGGTCGGCGACCTTCCTGACGACGGTCACGACGATCGCCGGACGCCCGGTCAGCCAGCCCTTCCTGACCTCGAACCCGGTCCGGACGCTGAGCACGCCTGGCCGGCGCAGCTCCTCGACGTGGGCGTGCAGGATCTCGGCGACGGTCGTGGCGGGTGCGGCCACGGCGAGCCCTCGATGCCCCGGACGGCTCGGTGTCCTAGACGAGGGTCCTGCGGTGCGGGCGCTCGCAGACCGGCGCGATCGCCGGCTCCTCACGCGGCGTCGCCTGCGGAACGGTACTGGTCGACACTGAGCCTCCAACAGGGGAAGTGGCACTCGCTCGTCGTCCGTCGTCGTGCTCCAGACTGCCCTGGACGGCCGCCGCCGACAAGAGCACGAGTCACCTCGCACCGTGACGAGTTGAGCCCGGACCGTAACCGAATGGAGTAACCGTCGTTTCCAGGTTGCTGCTCTCGACGCCTCCGGGAGCCACCGCGACGAACTCGGAGCACGTGATGCCCTGTCAGTCACCTTCCCCTTCCCGCTCACCTCGAGGGGTTCGCCATGCCCCGCGGTGAGGTGACCGCGTACGTCCGGGTGCCGGCCGACCTGGAGGAACACGCGACGCAGGCCCTGACCCTCGCCGGGTTCTGGGCCGACCGGGACCACGGCGACCCGGACCGGCCGCGGGGCACGCGGGACCTCTACGTCTCCCGGCACTACGGGATGACGAACCCCGACGCCGAGATCATCGAGCGCCACCACACGGAGGTCGCCCGGCTCCTGGACCGCGCCGGCATCGCCAGCACCGACCTCGGTGGGGGCGTGCTCTGGTGCGGCGAGATACCCGGCGAGCAGCTGCTGACCGTCCTCGACGTCCGCGAGAACGCTCCGACCGGCCACACGATCAGGGCCACGACGCCCACCGAGGCGGACGACGAGCTGGCCGTCCTGGCCGGGACGCTGGGCCGGCCGCGGGAGGAGCTGTCGGTCGAGTCACCGGCGGGCTGGGCCGAGATGCCGCGGCTGCAGCACGCCCTCACCCGCAGAACGGCCTAGCGGCTCGGCTCGGTCGGCCGGGAGACACCCAGCCGAAGGGCCCCCGCGGCTGCGGCGCCCGCTGCGGCCAGGGCCGCCCATTGGAGCCCGCTCGCGGTGACGGCGCCGGAGTGCGGGTCCACTCTCGAGGCCAGCAGCAACAGTGCGGCCACCCCGAGTGCGGTGCCGACCTGAGCTGCCGTGTTCACGATGCCGGCCGCCGCGCCTCGCTGATCGACAGCGACCTGCGTGCCCAGGTTCGTGGCGGCGACCGAGGACAGCCCGAGACCGGCGCCCGTCACGGCCGTCCACCACGACAGCTCCCAGCCCTGCCGGACGGCCAGCGATATGAGACCGTCCGCCAGCGCGATCAGGCCGAGCCCCGCGGCGGCGACCCGGCCCGGTCGCATGACGCGCATGGCCGGCGCACCGCACGCCGCTCCGATGACGACCCCCGCGCTGAGGGGCAGGAACGTGGCGCCCGTGGCGAGCGGGCTTCGGCCGAGCGTCTCCTGCAGGTACAGGGTGGCCACCGTGATGACCGAGCTGGTGGTGAACGTGTTGAGGAACGACGCCAGGACGCCCAGTCGATGAGTGCGGGTCCGGACCAGGGGCCGGGGCAGCAGTGGAGCGCGCGCCCGGCGGTCCACGCGCACGAAGACCAGGCCGAGAACCACTGCCAGACCGAGGGATCCCATCGCGACGGGCGTCGCCCGCCGCTCCCCCAGCAGCGTGGCGCCGCCCACCACGGCCATGACGGCGAGGGTGAGCAGTGCGGCAGCCGGGACGTTCAGGGACTCGACTGAGGAGCGATGCGCGTCCGGAGGGACCACGCGGGCGATGACGGCGCACAGGAGCCCGGCCAGGACGACGTAGCCGACGAAGATCCAGCGCCAGCTGGCCAGGTCGGTGACGACCCCGCCCGCGACGAACCCGCTGGCACCGGACAGGGCGCCCGCGGCGCTCCAGGCCGCGATGGCTCGCGCGCGCCGGGTGCCCTCTGCGGTCAACGTGGTGAGCAGACGCAGGGCAGCGGGAACCGACAGCGCCGCCGCGGCGCCCTGCAGGCACCGCCCGGCAGCGAGCACCAGCACCGACGGCGCGGACGCCGCGGCCACGGAGCCGGCCGCGAAGACCACGAGGCTGCCCACGATCGTTCGGCGGTGCCCGTACCGGTCTCCGATCCGAGCGCCCAGCATCAGCAGCCCACCGAACGTCATCGCGTAGCCGGTCGAGACCACGGTGCCCGCGGACGCCGACGCCCCGAGGTCCGCGAGCATGCGGGGCAGGGCGGTCACGACCACCGTGACGCCCAGGACGTCGAAGAACTGCACCAGGCACAGGACGGGCACGAGGGCACGGCCGGCTTCGGGGTGCGGGTCGGCCACCGCACCAGCCTGCCCTCTGTCACTCGGGCCGCAAGCTCAAGGACGCCCTGGACCACGGCCGGCGCGCCGGTGACCGCTCAGGGGCCACCGGCGCGGACGAGTCCCGCCTCGTAGCAGAGGATGACCGCCTGGACGCGGTCCCTGAGCCCGAGCTTGTCCAGCACCCGCGAGACGTGGGTCTTCACGGTCTCCGTGCTCAGCGTGAGGTGCTCGGCGATCTCGGCGTTGGACCGGCCGGTCGCCACCAGGCGCAGGACCTCCAGCTCCCGGTCGGTGAGCCGGTCCAGGCCGGGCGGGGACGTTCGCCGGCCCAACGCGACGAACTGCTCGACCAGCCGGCGGGTCAGGGCGGGAGCGAGCAGCTCCTCGCCGCGCGCCGCCGCGCGGATGCCCCCTACCAGCTGGGCACCGGGCATGTCCTTCAGCAGGAACCCGCAGGCGCCGGCGGTGAGGGCGTCGTAGACGACCTCGTCCTGGGAGAACGTCGTCAGCACGACGACCCGCGGTGCCGGCGTCGTCGCCAGGATCCGCCGCGTGGCGTCGATGCCGTTCATCCGGGGCATCTGCACGTCCATCAGCACCACGTCCGGGCCCAGGAGCTGGGCCTGCGTGACCGCCGAGACGCCGTCCGCCGCTTCACCGACGACGCGCAGGTCGGGCTCGGCATCGACGATCAGCCGCAGTCCCTGGCGGACCAGCTGCTGGTCGTCGACGACCAGCACGCCGATCATGACGCGACGACCAGGGGCAGCAGGGCACGAACGGTGAAGCCTCGCCCGTCCTCACCCGGTCCACTCGTCAGCTCGCCCCGGCAGGCCAGCACCCGCTCGCGCATCCCGCGCAGCCCCGAGCCGGACCCAAGCACCGCCGGCTGGGTCTGCTCCGTGCGCAGCGGACCGGTGTCGGCGACCGTCACCTCCAGGCACCGGGCGCGGTACGTCAGCCGGATGTCCACGTCGCTGTGACCCGCGTGCCGGGCCGTGTTCGTCAGGGACTCCTGCACGACGCCGAACGCCGCGTGCGCCACATCGGTCGGAAGGGGCTGTGGCGTGCCGGTGACCGACACGGTGACGTCGAGACCCAGCACGCGGCCCAAGCCGGTCAGCAGGTCCAGGCTGGTGGCGTCCAGCGCGGTGTCCACCGGCTCCTCGGAGGGGCTGGACAGCTGACCGAGGGAGGTGCGCAGCGACGTCAGCGAGTCGGCCGCGAGCTCGCGCAGCACCTCGACCGCACCGATCGCGGACGAGCGGTCCCCCTCCCAGGTCGCCCGCGCCGCACTGCACTGCAGGCACACGACGGTGAGGATGTGGGCGCCGAGGTCGTGCAGGTCCCGGGCCATCGCGGCCCGCCGCTCGAGGGCGCCCAGCCGGGCCTCTTGCGCCGTTCGCCGGCTCAGCTCCGCGGCGATCAGGTGGAGCTCGCCCACCCGCCGGTCACGAGCCCGCAGGGTACGTCCGGCCCAGAAGCTCAGGGCCCCGACGACCAGGTCCGGGACGAGGCTGTCCGCGCCCCGATGAGCGGCCGGCGTGACCAGCACCGCGCCGTACATCCCGAGTGCTGCGAGCGCGAGTCCGGCGGCCGCCCGTCGTGCCGGCAGCTGACGAGCCAGCAGGAAGACGACGAGCACCCCGGGGAGCAGCCAGCTGATGGTCGGCGGCAGCGGGGTGAGCACGGCGGTCTGCACGCCGGCGGCGAGGAGGAGGAGCGCCGTCCCGGACAGCGGCCGACGGCGGGCGTGGACGAGGGCCAGCCCCTGCACCAGCGCCGCGGCCACGTTGAGCCACGCCGGCCCGCGCCGCCCCGACAGGGACGTCTCGATCGCCAGCGGGACGACGGCGATCAGCAGCAACGCGTCCAGCCGGTCCGGGTGGGCCGACCTCTCGGGGGGTCCGGGGGCCACCGACGTCGACGGTGACGGGCTCGGGTCGCCGGGGAGGGCTCCGGGCCGCAGGACTCCGAGCACCTCACGGAGGTCGCCGAGGGCCTCCCGTGCGGTCGCCTCGACCTGGGCCAGCCCGGCCGGTACGTCGGCGGCCCGCTGACCCACCAGGTCGTGGACGCGGTCGATGTCGCCGATGATGGCGCGCAGCCGGTCGGTCAGCGCGCGGTCCACCTCGCGCTCCACGCGCGCCGCCTCCTCGGCCCGGGCGAACCGGACCGCCGCCTCGCGACGTCGCTCCAGCTCCTCGGTGCGGGCGGTCAGCTCGGCCAGCTGGGCCGACCTCGACCCGATCGACCAGCCGACCAGCCCGGGAAGGACGAGCATCACGCCGTAGAAGACGACGTCGTTGGCCGGCGCGAACGCGCCGGGCGAGTAGACCTGGTCGGCTACGACGGAGAGTCCGGTGACGACCACGACGCCGGCCAGGGCCCGGGCCGGTGGCGGCTGCCGGCGGCCCGCGAGGAAGGCCACCCAGCCGAGCGCGAGGACGGCCGCGACGCCTCCGACGAGGACACCGCCGGCGGTCGCGTCGACCAGGAGCAGCAGTGCGAGGGCGACGAGGGTGAGCTCGGGGCGAGCGCCGGCGACGCCGACCAGCAGGTAGCCCAGCCCGAGAACGACACTGACCCATGGGTGCCCGGCCACCTGAGCCTCGGCCAGGACGCACAGCAGGCCGGCGGCGACGGGGTCGCGCCACCGCCAGGACATGACGGGAGGATAGGGCGGCGCACCCGCCGCACGCGTCCCTCGCGAGAGGGACGACAGATCACCCCCGACGTGCACCGGTCGGCCGTCCGGGGTGACGACGAGGCCGGCCCGGGACCTTGAGCCTGGACCCATGACCACGATCTCCAACGCCCCTGCCACCACCCCCCTCACCGCGTCGCGGTCCACTCGGATCACCGGAGTCGCCTCGCTCGTCAGCGGCGCGGCGTTCCTCGTCGACACCGTGACGATCACGATCATCAACCGCAGCTTCGGCGGGCTCGACGACGCGCTGTTCCTCGGCGGACTCCTCGCGCTCGCCGTCGCGCTCGTCGGGCTCTCCGTCTGCTGGAGCCGGAGGTTCACCGGCGCGCGACGGGTCGGGGTCGCCGCCCTGGTCTTCGTCGGCGCCTTCGTCGTCGTGGGTGGCCTGGCCCAGGCCATGGACGCGTTCGGCCGACACACCTTCTCCACCGCCAACGTGGGCCTGCACGGCGAGTGGAGCTTCTTCACGGTCGGCGTCGTGATGCTCGCCCTGGGACTGTGGCTCACCGTGTCCGGGCGGCGGAGCGCCCGCGGCTGAGGTCCTGACGCCTGACAGCGAGCACGTAGGGTCGGGCGGTGCCCACCCCGCGGAATCGGCCGCGTCGATACCGCGAGGTCCACCCGACCCGGCGCGGACTCGTGCTGTCCTGGTGGTCGTTCACCACGACCTTCGGGTTCCTGCGCCTGCTGACCTGGCTGATCCACATCCAGGTCGGCGGCCTCGGCAACGTCTCCGCCGGTGGTGTGCACATCCACCACTTCGTCTACGGCATCGTGATCCTGGCCGTCGTCGGCACGTTGGGGCTGGTCGAGCGCTCCGACTCGTGGCGGGTGTGGATGGGCCTGGCGTACGGCTTCGGGCTGGCGCTGGTCGTCGACGAGGCCGCGCTGCTCGTCGAGCTGCGTGACGTCTACTGGGACCGCCAGGGTGCCGCGAGCGTCGGCCTGGCCATCCTGTTGATCGGAGTCGTCGGAAGCATCCTGGTCGTGACCAGGTCGAAGCCGGCCGACGTCACGCCCGCTGAGATGCCGTCCGCCCGGAACGACCGCAGCTAGAGGTCCGCGGCATCCACCCGGGACGACGGCGGCCGCTCGATCGTCAGGTCCTTGCGCTGCACGCCGAGCGTCTGGGCCAGGATCGTCAGCCGGGTGTCGGCCTCGGCCTGATCCCGGGCCCGGATGGTGAAGCCGGTCGGCTCCGAGGTGCGGGCGTCCAGCACCGCGATGATCTCCTCGGGCGGCACGTCCGCGCCCCAGATCACGCCCCCGTTGTGATCCTCCGCGTCGATGCCGGCGGAGCGGAGCACCTCGGCCACTCGGGCATGGTGCAGGTCGATCGTCGCCTGGTCGGGGTTCGTCATCCCATAGTGCCGCGACACGTACAGGTCACTGGTCTCCGGCGGCCGGCTGGGGTCGCCGTCGTCGTGGACGGCGTAGAAGCCGTGACGCTCGAGCACGGCCAGGGCCAACGGCTCCTGGGCCGCTGACACGCGCACGTACGCGGTGATCCCGCCTCTGGGCATACCTGAAGGTAGGTGGGCGCGGTGGTGTTCGGCGACTCGAGCCGCACCGGGGCTACCGGTGCGCCGTTACGTCCGTTGCCTCGACGACGATGTGCGCACCCTCGTTTCGCAGCTGCGCGGCATCCGTGGACGGCACGTGCAGGCCGGTTACGAAGCCCGGGTCGTTGGCGACCACCCGCCCTCGGAAGCTCACCTCCTTGCCGGCGCGGACGGTGACCGCCGACTCCTTGCTGGTCGACATCTGCACCCAAACCCGGTTGCCCGTCCCGGTTCCGATCCAGAAGCCCTCGTTGGCGGGCACGGCCTGGACCGGTGTGTCCCGAGCCGTGATCGCCTGCCCGACGAGCGAGGCGATCCCCGCGCCTTGCCCGGTCACGGGCCGGGAGTCGCTGCGCAGCCCGGGTATGCCCACGACACGGGCCACGGCACTGGGAGTCAGCGCGGGTGACGGTGTCGACGGAGGTGTCGGCGGAGGTGTCGACGGCCCGGAGGCGCTCGCCACAACCACGGCCGCCGCCACGGCGACCGCCGTCGAGGCAGCGGCGCCGCCGGACGCCCACGGATGGCCGCGCACCAGGCGAACCAGCGCTCCATGGGGTACTCCCAGGGCGATCCACGGGACCACACCTGCCCGGCGGCGGTCGCGGTTGATGAGCACCGGGGCGACGTCCGCGCAGGTGGAGCAGCGGACGAGGTGAGCGCCGGCGGAGGCGGCTTCCTGCCGTCGCCGGTCTCCTGCCGAGAGGGCCATCAGGACGGGACGGCACTGCGAGGTGGGCAGCGTCACCGACCGCAATGCCAGCACGTAGTCCACCCTCAGCCGGGCTCGCGACCGCGAGAGCTGTGCGGCCAGAGCGGCCGGCGCCCGACGCGGCCCGGCGACGTCGGTCAGCGGCGTCCCCTCGACGTGGTGCGCCAGCAGGGCGGCGTGCTGCCCGTCGGGGAGGGCCGAGAGCGCGGACATCAGTGCGTTGCGGTCCTCCCCGGCCAGGAGGGCGGACTCCGGCGAGTCCTCCTGCGGAAGGTCGAGCAGGGAGGGCGAGTGGCGCCTGACGAGGTCCGCGTTCCGGTACATCTCCGCGAGCAGGTGACGGGCGACGGTGAGCGAGTAGCCGACCGATGTGGTCACCCCGAGGCGAGAGCGGGCCTGGAGGGTCCGGGCCAGCGTCTCCTGCACGACGTCGTCGATGTCGTGCGGATCGCTGGTCTTCGCCGCGACGAATCTGCGGACCGCGCCCGAGATCTCGGCGATCTCGGCGTCAGAGGGCGGTCCGACCGAGCCTGCGGGATCGACGGATTCGCTGCGGGTGCTCATCACTAGACCTCGTGGTGGACGGCGCGCGCTGGCTGCTGCTGCCCGTTTCACGGTAACCGAGGCGTCCCGCGCCCGCAGGGTGGCGGCGGGGAGGTGCAGGTCGACCGGCACTGTGACCCAGGTCACAGCGCAACGTGCGTCATGGGCGGGCGACGAAGCCATCTACCTGCTGAGTGGTGGAGCCAGCCGCCTCGAGAGCCGCAGCGGCACGCACATCCCGAGACTGAACGAGAGAAGGAACGACGTGGACGTCCAACACATCCAGAGCATCCCCGGCAAGAGCGTCATCGACAGCAACAACGACACGGTTGGGGACGCCGGCCAGGTCTACCTGAACGACGTCACCGACCAACCCGAGTGGGTGACCGTGAAGACCGGCCTGTTCGGGAGCAAGGAGTCCTTCGTCCCGCTTGTCGGCTCCCAGGTCACTGGAGCGGGCGTGGTTGTCGCGTACCCGAAGGACGTGATCAAGGACGCCCCGCGGATCGATGCCGACGGTCACCTGTCCGAGAGCGAGATCGACCAGCTGTACCGGCACTACCAGGTGGAGGGCGCGCAGACGCAGGCCGCGGACATCACCTCCGTCGACGACCAGGAAACCTCCGGAGGCAGGACCGACTCGGCGATGACGCTCTCGGAGGAGCGCCTGCACGTCGGCACCGAGAAGCGAGAGACCGGCCGGGTCCGGCTGCGCAAGTACGTGGTCACAAAGAACGTCACCCAGACGGTGCCGGTGACGCACGAGGAGGTACGGCTCGAGCGCGAACCGATCACCGACTCCGGCGGGGACCCCGCAGTTGGTGGGGCGGAGATCGGTGCGGACGAGCAGGAGGTCGTGCTGACCGAGGAGCGGGTCGTCACCTCGAAGGAGGCCGTCCCGGTCGAGCGGGTGAAGCTGTCCACGGAGAGCGTCACCGAGGACCGGGACGTCACCGAGGAGGTGCGCTCGGAGCGCATCGAGACCGACGGTGACGTGGACGTCCGCGACGCCGAGACGGCACCGGGTGCAGCAGATCGAGACTGACCGGCTGGCCGGCGTGATGGGGGACCACCTCGGCCGCCCGCGGGACGACGCCTCTCTGCTGCGGGAGCTGCTCGCCGAGCCCTCGGAGCAGTCCACCCTGCCCCGGGTCGTCTCCCTGGCGGTCGAGTTGGTGCCGGGTTGCGAGCTGGCCGGGTTGTCGCTGCGCCGGGCCAAGGGCAAGGTCGCCAGCCCGGCGAGCACGCACCCCCTGGTCGACGAGCTGGACGCTGCGCAGTACGAGTTCGACGAGGGTCCGGCCCTGGACGCGATCCGGGGGCCGGAGGCCGTCGTCGTGGACGACACCGATGCCGATGAGCGCTGGCCGGGCTGGTTACCGCTCGCCGCCTCCCGTGGCGTCCGGAGCGTGCTCAGCGTCCGGCTCGCAACGGCCAAGGAGGTGCTCGGCGGCCTGAACCTGTACTCACGGCACCGGTACGCCTTCGACCAGGACGCGGTGCGGTGCGCCCATCGGTTCGCCGCGTCGGTGAGCACCGCCGTCTCGGTGATGGCGCAGATGGACGGGCTTCGCACGGCGATGCGGACCCGCCGGCAGATCGGGATGGCTCAGGGCATGGTCATGCTGCGTTACGGGCTGGACGAGGACCAGGCGTTCCAGTTCATGAGCCGGCTGTCCCAGTCGCACAACGTGAAGCTGCGTGACGTGGCCGCGCGACTCGTCGACGAGCTGAGCAAGGGCGAGAGCACCTAGACCAGCAGCAGCCGGCACCAGGCTTCGTGCAGCAGTGACTCGAAGCGAGTCGGCGTCCAGCCTCGGTCGAAGACCAGCATCGCGTAGTACTCCGCGCTGTTCATCGTCCAGATGATGTCGGCGACCTCGTCCGGGCTGAGGTCCTGGCGCACTGAGCCGGTGGAGATGAGGTCGTTCGCGAGCAGGCGCATGTTGCGGGCGCGGCGCTCGGTGATCTCCCGCCATAACGCGTGCAGCTGGTGCTGCCCGGCGGCCGCCTCGCGCAGGACGAGGAAGAGCGGCGCCAGCCGGCCCTGCAGCTCGGCGACAGCGGTGGCGTAGATCGCCAGCTTGGCCTGGGCATCCGGCTCGGCCCGCATCCGCACCGCGTAGTCGCGATCCTGGCCCGGGACGGCCCGGTCGGTGCCGGACAGGGCGGTCTCGATCAGCTCACGGAACAGCACCGGCTTGGTCCCCACGACGGTGTAGACCGTGTCCGCCGCCACCCCCGCCGCCTCGGCGATCGCGCCCACCGTTGTCGCGCCGTAGCCGTCGGCGAGGAACAGGCGCCGGGCCGCATCCAGGATCCGCTGCCGTGTCTGTGCCGCCGCGGCCTGGCGCCGCGAGACGTCGTACTGCCGTCGAGGCGCCGGCGAGCCCTTGACCTGCCTGGTCACGGGCTCTAGCGTACCGATATTGGTCCGATGCTATCTCGGACGAATATCTGAGGAGGCAGCCATGAGCTTCTACGCCTGGACGCAGGACCTGCCCATCGACGCAGCGGCGTACGCCGACATCACGGCTCGCATGGGCGATGCACCGATGCCGGGCCTCGTGGTGCACGTGGCCGTCGAGACCGCCGACGGCACCATGCGCTACTTCGACGTGTGGGAGTCCGAGGAGGAGCATGACGCCGCCATGGCGGCCGTGGTCCACCCGGCGGTCCACCCGGTGCTGGCCGAGCGGCAAATCCGCGTGCAGGGCGAGCCACCGCGTTTGCCGCTGAAGGTGGTCGAGGTCCGCTTCGCCGACGGGACGTCCCGGGCGGCATCCAGCGGCAGTTGAGCAGGAACGCGCAAAGTAAACGCTCAGTGTTGACACATGTCCCGCGCCCTTCCTAGGCTGGCCGCTCATCGCGGGGCAGCTGCGGGCTGACCCTGCGACCGGGATCGCGCCGAACCGAGGTGCCCTGACACTGCACGGAGGACGCGCGTGGACGCCGACCTGGAGCGCCGGCTCGAGTTCTTCGAGCAGCACGGACAGGTCGATGCGGACCTGTGCCGGTTCGTGCGGGGCGAGCTGGAGCTGCTGGCTGCGGACGGCGTGCCGGTCACCGAGGAGAGCGCGGGCATGTTCGCCACCCACCTGCTGATGGCCCTGCAGCGGGTCCGCGCCGGGGAGCCGGTCGAGGTGCCGGAGAGCGCCGACCTGATCGCCGTCCAGCTCCAGGGCCAGGAGGCGGCCGTCGCTCGGGCCGCCCGGCTCGCCGAACGGGGACGCAGCGACCACGGCGTCCAGCTGCCACCGCACGAGGTCGACTTCGTCGCCCTGCACATCGCCACGCTGACCGTCAGCCCCGCCGCCGGTGGGGGGACCCCGTGACGACCGTCCTCGTCGGAGGGGTCGGCAAGAAGGACGTGGCAACCGCGCTCGGCGCGGTCGGCGACCCCGGCCTTCGGGTCGTCGTGAGCAACGACATGGATGCCGCGATGCAGCTCAAGGGCGGCCAGGCCGACTACTTCGTGGGGACGTGTCACACCGGTGCGGGGGCCTCTCTCGGCGTCCTGGTGGCGCTGCTCGGCCGCGACAAGTGCCACACGTTCGGCCGTACCGTCCCGTCGCTCCAGGACGTCACCGCGGCGCTCGACGCCGGCAAGGTCGCCTTCGGCTTCTCGATCGACCAGGTCGACAAGATCGTGCCGACGATCGCGCAGGCGTTGCGGGACAGGCAATCCTGATCACGCGGCTCTGACGTGCTCCTGTCCGGCGCGGCCGTGCTGCGCGATCCCCTCACCGTCACGCCCGTGCACCTGTCGGTCGTGATGGCCGTCTGCGCCCTCACGGCGTTCCTCGCCAACCGGGCCGTCGCGGTCTTCAACGACGGGGTCCGCCCGTTCATGCTCGACTACCGCGACGGGGGCATCCCGGCCCGGGAGGTGGCGGTCGCGGGCCTGCGCCTGGCGGCCGGGTTCGTGGTGGGAGTCGGCGTCTTCATCGGTGTGGCGTCCGGCACGCTGAACCCGTTCCTGCTCTTCCTGCCGACCGACGTCCTGGGCATCCTCGCGCCGCGCCGGTGGCTCGCCCCCGTGCTCGGCGCGGCCTGGGGAGCGGTGGCCTTCCTGGGTCTCGGGCTGGCCTACCGCGGGGCGGTCGAGCTGCCCGTCGACGTCATCGGTGCGATCGCCCCTGTCCTGCAACCGATCCTGTACCTCTTCCCGCTCTTCCCGGTCATCGCGATCGGCTACCAGTACGGGCGGGTCCGGGCCCTGGTGGCGATGGTGGTGTCCACCGGTGTCCTGATCGCGGCCGGCCTGACCTGGTCGGCGCTGACCGCGCGTTGGCTGTCCCTGTGCGCCGGCGTGGGCCTGCTCCTGCTCTGGGCCGGGCACGAGGTGGTCACCGCGCGCCGGGCCCGCGCACAGACCGAGGAACCAGCCGCAGGGGAGGGCCGGGCCGACGGCCCCAACCCCGTCGAGGAGATGTTCCGCGAGCACGCCCGCGCCCTGCGCCGCCGGCTTCCCCTGTTCGCCGTCCTCGGAGCCGGTGTCGCCCTCCTGGCCAACCAGCACCTGTTCGCCGGCGGCGAGGTGTCCGGGTTCGCCGTCAGGGACGGCGCCTTCGGCTCCGCGGCGCAGCTGGACCTGTTCCGTGCGCTCGCGTACGTCCCGATGCTCGCCACCGCGGCGCTCGCGACGGGCTGCTACGGCGCGAGCGGTCTGCTGTTCGTCTACACGGTGGGCTACCTCGCGCCGGCGCCGTGGATCGCCGTCGTCGCCGGCGCGGCGCTGCTGGTGCTGGAGATCCTGCTCCTGCCGCACCTGCGCCGGGCCTTCACCGCCGCCCCGGCGCTGCGCGACGTCTCGGACAACGTCCGCAACGCGATGTACCTCACCTTCGAGACCGCCCTGCTGGTGGGCGCCGTCCTCGCCGGCGCCCAGATGGCGGCCGGCCTGGGAGTGCTCCTGGTCGGCGGGCTCTACCTGCTGAACGAGACGCTCGGGAGGCCGGTGCTGCGGATGGCGGCCGGGCCGGCGGCGGCGCTCGTCGCCGGCTTGGTGCTCAACCTCCTGCACTGGGTCCACGCCGTACCGACGCTGGGGAGCTGACCATGCTGCGCACGGTGCGGGGCGACCTGTCCGCCGACTCGATCCGGGGCGCGGTCCTGCCGCACGAGCACCTGGCGATGCGGTACGAGCGCCTGGGCCCGGAGGCGGGGGTGTCGCGCAGCGACCTCGTGATCGCCGAGCTGTCCGAGCTGGGAGCAGCCCGCACCCTCGGACTCGTCGTCGAGCTGAGCTGCCACGGCCTGGGCCGGGACATCCGGGGGATCGCGGCGGTCTCGGCGGCCTCCGGCGTGCCCGTCGTCGCGGCCACCGGCTACTACTGGGGGCGGTTCCACTCGCCGTACGTCGCCTCGGCGGACGTCGACGCGCTCACCGAGCTGCTGCTGCGCGAGATCGAGGACGGCATCGACGGGACCGCGATCCGGCCCGGCGTGATCGGCGAGGTCGGAAGCGACGGTGAATGGCCCACGCGAGCCGAGGAGCGATGCCTGCGGGCCTCGGCCCGGGCGGCGCTCGCCTCCGGCCTGGCGATGTGCACGCACGCCAATCTCGGGCCGGGTGGCCCGGGCCAGCTGGAGATCCTCACCTCGGAGGGACTGTCGCCGGACCGGATCAGCATCGGCCACCAGGACCTGGTCGACGACCCCGGCGTCCATCGCGAGCTGGCCGGTGCGGGTGCGTACGTCGCGTTCGACACCGTGGGCAAGGACGCCTACCAGTCCGACGAGGTGCGGCTGCGCAACGTCGTCCGGCTGATCGAGGCCGGTCACGCCGACCGCATCCTGCTCTCGACCGACATCTCGCGGGACGCCTACCTGGAACGCGAGGGTGGTGGCTACGGCTTCCTGTTCTCCTCGTTCCTGCCGCGGCTGCGGGAGGCCGGGGTGCCGGAGGGGACCATCGAGCTGATCACCCGCGACAACCCGCTGCGCCTGCTGCAGTCCGGACAGGCCGCCTGACGACCGGGCTACGCCGGACGGATCACTCGGCGTACGGCGGCTCGCGCCTGCTCGGCGTCCTCCGCGGCGAGGGCCTCGCGCGCGCATCGCCGACAGGTCTCGATGTCGTTGGCGGCCAACGATGCTCGCACCTCGGGCAGTGATACCGGCGACATCGACAGGCTGCCGACTCCGAGGCCGACGAGGACCAGGGCGAGCTCGGCGTCCGCGGCCGCCTCACCGCAGACGCCGACGGGACGCCCGGCCTGCTGTCCGGCCTCGGCCGTGAGCCGGACCAGCTCCAGCACCGCCGGCTGCCAGGGGTCGACGAGGTCGGAGAGCGGGGCGAGCATCCGGTCGGCCGCGAAGGTGTACTGCGACAGGTCGTTCGTGCCCAGGCTCAGGAAGTCGCAGTGCTCGAGGACCTGCGCGGCGCGCAACGCGAGCGAGGGGACCTCGACCATCGCGCCCACCCGGCCCACGCCGGCGGCCCGCGCCCGGGCGGCGAAGTCCCGTGCCTCGCCGACCGTCGACACCATCGGCGCCATCACCCAGGCGTCGGCGCCGGTCTCGGTCGCCGCGGCGGCGATGGCGGCCAGCTGCACGTCGAGCAGCTCCGGCTGGCGACGGGCCACCCGCAGCCCGCGCACGCCCAGCGCCGGGTTCTCCTCCACGCCGACGTCGACGAAGCCGAGGGGCTTGTCGGCTCCCGCGTCGAGGGTGCGCACGACGACCTTGCGCCCCGCGAAGGCGCGGAACACGTCGCGGTACGTCGCGGTCTGCTCCTCCAGCGACGGCGGTGTCGTCCGGTCGAGGTACAGGAACTCGGTGCGGAACAGGCCGACGCCCTCGGAGTCGGCCGCCGCCGCCGTCTCGTACGACGCGTCGATGTTCACCAGCAGCTGGATCGCGGTGCCGTCCTTGGTGCGGCCGGGACCGGACGACCGGTCGAGCTCGGCCCGTCGCTCGGCCTCCTGGCCGAGGGCGCTCACGGTGGCCTGCTCCTCGGGGTCGAGGCGGACCGATCCGGAGCGACCGTCGACGAGCAGGGTCGTCCCGTTGGTCACGCCGAGCACACCCGCGCAGGCGACGACCGCGGGCAGCCCCAGCGACTTGGCCACGATGGCCGTGTGGCTGGTCAGGCCGCCCTCCTCGGTCACGATGCCCAGGACGGTGTCGGTGCTCAGCCCCACGACGTCGGCCGGCCCGATGTCGCGCGCGATCAGCACGGCGGGCTCGGACGGTGCCGCGAGGGCCGGTGCGGGCAGCCCGAGCAGCGCGCAGCCGACGCGGTACTGCAGGTCCTCCAGGTCGGCGATCCGCTCGGCGAAGTAGGGGCCGCCCTCGGCCAGTGCGGCGATGAACTCCCCGAACGCCGCCTGCACGGCGGCCACCCGCGGGTGTCCCTCGTCCAGGTAGCCGCCGACCCGGTCGAGCAGCACGGGGTCGCCCAGGATCATGACCTGGGCGGCCAGGATCGCGGCGCCGGTCTCGTCCGAGGCCGCGGCCCGCGACTCCAGATCGGCGGCGACCGCGGCGAACGCGGCCCGCACCTGCTCGCGGGCCGCCTCCAGCGCCAGCGCGTCGGCCGGCACCGGGTCGGGGGGCAGCGGGAGCCGGGGCGCGAGCAGGAAGGCCGGCCCGACGACGACGCCCGGGCTGACTCCCAGCCCGGACAGCACGCGGCCCACGTCAGGCCACGGGATCGAGCTCGCTGGCCACGAGTGTGGCGAGCGCGTCGACCGAGGGCTGCGCGCCGTCATCGGCCGAGCGCAGGACGACGGTCTCGCCGCCCTTGATCCGCAACGACATCACCATGACGATGCTGCGCGCGTCCACCGCGGGCCCGTCGGGACGCCCGATGGTGACCGCCACCGGCTGCTGGGCCGCCAGGGCGCAGAAGGCCGTGGCCGGCCGGGCGTGCAGACCGACGGCCGATCCCACTGTGACGCTGCGTTCGTACATGCTGACGAGGCCCTCCTCAGGGACGCGCGACCGGCCGGTCATGCTAGGACGGCCCGGCGATGCTGGTCAAGACTGCGCAAAATTACTGGACGTTGTTGCTCAGCCCTCGGATCGTACGGCCGTGCCGACGAGGGCGACGGCACCGGCCTCCTCGGCCAGCGTGACCGGCAGCCCGGTGGAGCGCAGCGCCCCGACCTGCTCGGGCTCGGCCTGGGCGTCGGTGATCAGCTCGTGCACGTCCTGCAGGCGGCAGATCTGGGCGAACGCGGCCCGGCCCAGCTTGCTGTTGTCGGCCAGCACGATCCGCCGGCGGGCCCGCCGGCTCAGCAGCTCGTTCGTGCGCGCTTCGAGGTCGTTGTGGATGGTGAGCCCGGTGTCGGTCGCGATGCCGTCGACGCCGAGGAAGGCCAGGTCGAGGTTGATCTTGGGGATGATGTTCTCCGGCAGCGGGCCGACCAGCTCCATGGAGGCCGGGCGCATGAACCCTCCGGTGACCACCAGCCGGTAGGTGGTCCGCAGCGCCAGCTCGTGGGCGATCGCGATCGAGTTGGTGACCACCGTGACGTTCTCCAGGCGGCGGTTGGCCAGCTCGCGCACCATGGACCCGCAGGTCGTGCCGCCGGTGATCCCGACCACCATGCCCGGCTCGATCCGGCGGACGGCCTCGATCGCGATGACCCGCTTCTCGTCGCGGTGCTGCTTGGTCCGGTGGTCGAGCGGCATCTCGTACAGCACCCCGGTGCTCACCGCACCGCCGTAGACCCGGGACAGCAGGTTGCGGGTCTCGAGCTCGCGCAGGTCGCGCCGGACGGTCGACGGTGAGCAGCCGAGCTCCCCGGCGAGCGAGACCACGTCGAGGTCGCCGTCCTTGGCCAGGCGGGCGAGCACGATCTCCCAGCGAGCCGCTTTGCGCACGGTTCTGCTCCTTCTCGCCGCCGGCCGCCCCGATGCGGATCTCCGGCCCGCGCTCGCGCGGGTCCTCCAGGCACGCACGGCGAGCATAGCGGCGGCCCGCTGTGAGCCACAATGAGCAGTTGAATTGCTTGTTCTTGACTGTTGTTGCCGCGGGTGCCTAGGGTCGGTGCCGCCAGGGAACGGCGTAGTGCGCCGTCAGCGTCCAGCAGGAAGCAGCGAGATGACCGCGACGTACATCGAGAACGTGGCCGCCGTACCGGAGACGCTGCGCGCAGCGGCCGAGATGTACGCGAGTGCGGAGTTCGACCGCGTCCTCGACGAGGCGGCGCTGCTGCTCCGGGACCGGGCGGTGACCTCCACCGGGATGGGCGCCTCGTTCTTCGCGCTGACCGCGACCCGGGCCTCCCTCGACCCGGCCCTGCGCCTGCACTGGATCGACGAGACGGGCTACCTCGACGAGAACGTCGAGCGGATCAGCCGGCCGCTCGACGCGCTGCTCGCGGTCTCGCAGTCCGGCGAGACGATCGAGGCCCGCAAGCTGCTCCCCAAGCTCGTCGGCGTCCCGCAGGTGCTGGTCACCCGCGACACCGACAGCAGCCTGGCCCGCCAGGCCGACGTCGTCCTGCCTCAGCACTGCCCGGCGGACCTCTCGGTCTCCGTGCAGACGTACGTCACCCAGATCGCGGTGCTGGAGCTGCTCGCGGCCCGGATCAGCCGGCGCGAGACCGCCCCGCTGCTGGCCGACCTGCGCCGCGTCGCCGACTCCGCCGCCCAGGTCCTGGACTCCCTGCGGGGCCACATCGAGCAGGCGGCCACGCTGCTCTCCGACGCCGACCAGATCTACGCCCTGGGGCGGGGCAACTCGGTCGCCAGCGCTCTCGGCACCGGGCTGCTCTTCAAGGAGGCGGCCAAGCGCGACTGCGAGGGGATGAGCTCCGCGCAGTTCCGCCACGGCTCGGTCGAGGTCGTCACCGACCGGACGGCCGCGCTCATCTTCGCCAGCGGCGACCCGGACGTGCGCACGCTGGACGAGAACCTCGCGCGCGAGCTGGTGTCCTACGGTAGCCGGGTCGTCGTGGTCACCCACGACGACTTCGCCCAGCTGGACGGGGTCACGGTCCTTCGCCTGCCCCAGGGGCCGGCGTCGATGCGCCGCATCCTGGAGATCCTGCCCTCCGAGCTGATGGCCCACCACCTCGCCGAGCGCAACAACGTGGTCGCCGGCGAGTTCCTGAACACCGTCCCCGTGATCGTCTCCGCCTAGGTCGACCGTGTTCCTCGAAGCGACCCGCCAACAGAACCCGCGGCTGCTGGAGCTCGCGGCCCGGCTCCATCACGACGGCCGGATCGCGCCCAACACCTACGTCGTCGACGCCGACACGGTGGCCGCGAACGCCGCGCGGACGGCCGAGGCCGGCGCGCGGCACGGGCTGTCGCTCAACGTCATGACCAAGCAGTTCGGGCGGAATCCGCGCGTCGCCGAGCTCGTGGCGGCGGCCGGCCTGAGCCGCTTCGTCGCCGTGGACGTGGACGAGGCTCGCGTGCTGTGGCGGGCCGGGCTGGACGTGGCGCACGTCGGTCACCTCGTCGGCACGTCGGCGTACGACGCCCCCGAGGTCGTCGAGCACGAGCCGGCTGCCGTCACGGTCTTCAACGTCGAGCAGGCTCGGCGGATCGATGCTGCGGCCGCCGGGCGCGGCCACCGGCAACGGCTGTTCCTGCGGATGTACGACCCGGCGGCGGAGTACCACCCGGGTCAGCACGGGGGGTTCCTGCTGGACGACCTCGACGCGGCGCTCGAGCAGCTGGGCCGCCTGAAGAACGTGCAGGCGGCCGGTGTCACGACGCACCCGTGCCTGACCTACGACTACGACACGGGCGAGGGCGGTGCGACCTCCAAGCTCGCCCTGCTGCGGGCGGCGGCGGCGCGACTGGCCGGGCAGCCGGGCCTGGACGGCGACGTGGAGATCAACGCGCCGGGAGTCACCTGCATCGCCACGATGCCGCTGCTCCAGAGCGAGGGCGTGACGACCGGAGAGCCGGGCAGCTCGCTCACCGGGTCCACGCCCCTGAACGCGTTCGAGCCCCAGCCCGAGGTCCCCGCGATCGTCTACGTCAGCGAGGTCGCGCACCTGCACCGGCGGCAGGTGTTCGTCTTCGGCGGTGGCTTCTATCCCCGTGGCCACGTCCGCGGGGCCCTGGTCGGTCGCGGCGGCGCGACGCCCGAGACCTACCTGCCGGCCGTCGGCTTCCCGGCGGAGGCGATCGACTACTACGGCGAGCTGTCCAACGACACCGGTGCGGACGTACGGGTCGGTGACACCGTGCTCTACGCCTTCCGCAACCAGGTGTTCGTCACCCGGGCCCGGGTCGCCGTGGTCGAGGGCCTGCAGCACGGGGGGCAGCCGCGGGTGACAGGCGTCTACGACAGCCTCGGCGAACTCCTCCCGGGGCGCTGAGCGATGCGGCGTGGGGTGTGCCTCGTCCTCGACGGGTTCGGCGTGGGCGACCTGGACGGCCCGGAGGCGACGGCCAACACGGCGGACTCCGTCCAGCGGGCGGCCGGCGGTCTCGAGGTCCCCACGCTCGATGCTCTCGGCCTCGCCGCCGCGCGGGCCATGTGGAGCGAGGACCCGGCGGACGGCGGCTCGCGTCCGTCGCCGAGCCGGGGTGGCGCCGGCCGGGCCCGCCCGGCGTACGCGGGCGCCGACACCTATCTCGGGCACCAGGAGCTCATGGGCACGATCCCTGACGCGCCCGAGCGGCTCGTCCTGGACGAGCTCGGTGAGCCCTTCGTCGAGGCCTTGCGGCGACGCGGTCTGAGCCCGCGCTGGACGGCGGCGGCCGACGGGCGCGTGCTCATGGTCGGTCCGGTGGCGATCCACGACAACATCGAGGCGGCGCGCGGTCTCAACATCAACGTGACCGGCTCCATCGACGAGGTGCCGTTCGAGGAGATCGTCTCCATCAGCGAGGCGGTGCGCGCCGTCACGAAGGTCGGCCGCGTCATCGCCGTCGGCGGCCGCGGCTACACCTCGGCCGACATCCTCGCGCACGTCCGCCGCCACGAGCAGGGACACATCGGCGTCGACACCCCCTCGCTCGGGGTGTACGACGACGACTACCGGGTGCGCCATCTCGGGTACCCCGTCGACACCAGTCGACAGCTGCCCTCGCTGGCCCGGGCGGCCGGCCTGCCGGTGGCCCTGCTCGGCAAGGCGGCCGACGTCGTGTCCTGCCCGGGACCGGAGATGCTGGACACGGTCATCGACACCGACGGCGTGTTCGACCGGGCGGTCGAGGCACTGGAGACGTTCCCGGCCGGACTGGTCGTCATGAACGTCCAGGAGACCGACCTCGCCGGGCACGAGCAGGACCCGGTGCGGTACCGCAAGGTCCTCGAGCGCGTGGACCACCGGTTGGCCGACCTGCTCTCCCGGCTCACGCCGGACGACCTGCTCGTCATCTCCGCGGACCACGGCAACGACCCGACCATCGGCTCGAGCCAGCACACCCGCGAGTTCGTGCCCCTCCTGGTGTCGGGTGCCGACCGCCGGGACGTCGGGACACGGGACACGATGGCCGATGTCGGCGCGACCCTGTGTGACTGGCTCGGCCTGCCGCAGCCGCAGGACGGCACGCCCATCACGACCCTCAGAGGGCGAGCATGACCGCCGTCCAGGTCTCGGCCTCGATCATGTGCGGCCGGCTCGGCGAGCTCGACGCCGAGCTGGACCGTCTGGCGGCGGCCGGGGTCGACTCCATCCATGTCGACGTCATGGACGGCCACTTCGTGCCGAACCTGACGTTCGGTCCCGACGTGGTCAGCGCGATCCGGCGCCGGACGACGCTCGCGGTGCACGCCCACATGATGGTGACCGATCCGGGCTCCTACGTGGACACCTTCGCCGCGGCCGGGGCGGACGCCTACCTGTTCCACATCGAGGCGGCCCGCCACCCACTGCGCCTGATCGAGCAGATCAATCGCGCGGGAATGGTCCCGGGGATAGCCGTCAACCCGGCGACACCACTGGAGTTCCTGCGTGACGTGCAGGCGCCCATTCTCCTGCTGATGTCGGTGGAGCCGGGCTTCGCCGGCCAGCAATGGGTTCCGGCGACGGCGCAGCGACTCGAGCGGGCCCGTGACCTCGTCGCACCCGACGTCGTCGTCGGAATCGACGGCAACGTGTCGGTCGCCAGCGTCTCCCTCGCCAGCGAGCGGGGAGCGACGCTGTTCGTCTGCGGGACGTCGAGCCTGTTCCAGGCCGACAACGACTACGAGAGGGCGGTGGCCGCTGTCCGGTCCGCCGCTCGCGAACGGAGCCAGGTCCAGACTGCAGCCTCGTGAGCACGCGCCCGCGAACGCTATGACGCCCGGTCATAGCGGCGCTGAAATGTGCCCAGAACCGTTGGAAACAAAGGCTTTACCTGATGCTCGAACTCCGGTCAGGAAACCCTTGTCCGCTATACATGATGATGTCATGATGACTGCGATCACACCGCAGTCGGGGTGTCCCGAAAGGAAGGAACTGCCGTGAGCGAACAGGCGGTCAGCACCAGCACGACACCGGACCCGGACGCTCCTACCGGTCGGGCACCCGAGGGCGAGCGACCGGGTCATCTGCGCGCCGGCTCGATCGGCACCACGCAGGTGCTGATCATGTCCCTGGCCTTCGCCGGGCCGACGGTGAGCATCTTCTTCAACAGCGCGCCCGCGGTGGGCAACTCCGGAGCCGCGCTTCCGCTCGCCTTCCTCGTCGCGACCATCGGTGCCGTCTTCGTCGCCAACAGCGTCATCCAGTTCGCGAAGAAGCTGCCGACCGCAAGCTTCGCGTACACGTTCAACGCCAACGGTCTCGGGCCGCGCTGGGGTCACCTCTCGGGGTGGCTCCTCCTCCTGGGCTACGCGCTCACCACGCCGATGCTGTATGCCGCGACCGCCCTCTGGAGCTCCCAGCTGGTCCAGTCGCTGACCGGCGCCCACATCCCCTGGGAGATCTTCTACGTCGCCTGCCTGCTGGGCACGGTGGCCCTGTCGCACTGGGGGATCCAGCAGACGACCAAGCTCAGCCTCACCCTGGTGGCCTTCGAGGTCGCTGTCGTGGTGGCCCTCTCGCTGACGATCCTCATCCGGGGCGGCGACAGCGGCCTGAGCGCGACGCCGTTCTCGCCGAGCGCACCCGGAGCCAACTGGTCGGGCATCTTCCTGGCCATGGTCTTCACGGTGATGAGCTTCGTGGGCTTCGAGAACACCGCCGTGCTGGGCGAGGAGAGCCGTAACCCCAAGCGCGTCATCCCGCGGGCGACGATGGCCGCGATCGCCGTCCTGGGCGCCTACTACATCCTCACGTCGTACTCGGAGGTCGTGGGCTTCGGCACCGGGCACATGGACCAGATGGGCAAGTACGACATCCCCTTCGACGGCCTGGCCCAGCGGTACTGGAGCCACGGCGCGGCCTACCTGGTCGGCTTCGCGGCGGTGACCGCGCTGTTCGCCGGCGTCATCGCCTCGCACAACGCGACGACCCGCGTGCTGTACTCGATGGGCCGCACCGGCGCACTCCCGCGCGCACTCGGCCGGACGCACCCGGTGCACCAGACGCCGACCGTGGCCAACGCGACCCACGCGATCTTCGCGCTGCTCGTCGGCGGTGGGGTCGGCCTGGCAGTGGGTCCGGCCAACGTGTGGGCCTACCTCGGCTCGTTCATGGTGCCGGCCATCATCATCGTCTACCTGCTGGTGAACCTGTCGGTGTACCTGTTCTACCGCCGCCGGTACCCGACCGAGTTCTCCTGGATCAAGCACGCGCTGTTCCCGCTGCTCGGCACCGCCGCGATGGCCCTGCCGCTGAAGAGCGTCGTGTGGCCGGTGCCGCCCATGCCGTACCGGCTGGCGCCGTACATCGTCGGCCTCTGGATCGTCATCGGAGTGGTCTGGATGCAGGTCCTGCAGCGCAAGCGCCCCGAGGCGCTCGCCGCCGCAGCCGACATCTGGAGCGCGGACTAGTCGTCCGCCGGGGCGGATGGTGGCCAAAGCCTCCGCCCCGGCGGATCCCCAACGTCGACTGCACGTACCTGCGCCACGGAAGGGTGCTCACTGATGGCAGTTCACGACAAGGGTCTCGTCGAGGGACCGGACACCCGCTCGCGGGCGGGCGGTCTTCGTCGCGGCGCGATCGGCGGCCTGTCCGCCGGCGTCATGGCGGCAGCCTTCTCGGCCCCCTCGACCAGCATGTTCTTCAACTCGCCGTTTGCGGCCCTGCACGCGGGAAAGGCGATGACCGCGGCCTTCCTGGTCTCGGCCATCGCGATCGGCTTCGTCGCCTTCAACATCGCGTCCTTCTCCAGCAAGCTGCCGAGCAGCGGCTACGCGTACACGTTCGTCTCCCACGGCCTCGGCCCGAAGGCGGGATTCGTCTCGGCCTGGATGACCCTGCTCGCCTTCGTCGGCACGCCGATCATCGTCCCGCCGTACTTCGGGATGACCCTGAGCGGGCTCATCGACAACCTCACCGGCGTCCACATCCACTGGGCCATCCTGGCGCTGCTCCTGCTGGCCTTCGTGGGGACGCTGGCCATCCTCGGCATCAGCGACTCGCTGCGCGTGGGTGCTGTGTTCGTGGTCATCGAGATCACGGCCGTCGTCGCCTTCGCCGTGTACATGCTGGTCAAGAGCCCCCACGGACAGGCACCGGCCGCCTTCTCCCCGACCAGCGCCCCGTCGATCGGCGCCTTCGCCCTGGCGATGATCTTCTGCATCCTGTCGTTCCAGGGCTTCGAGAGTGCGGCCACGCTGGGCGAGGAGACGGAGCACGCCCGCGTGCGCGTGCCGCAGGCCCTGCTCGGCGCCATCATCGTGACCGGCCTGTTCTACACGTTCACGTCGTACGCCGCGGTCGTCGGCTGGGGCAGCAACGACATGGACAAGTACGCCGGCGACGCGTCGCCGTGGATCACGCTGGCCCAGCACTACGCCGGGTCGTGGCTGGCCGACGCCTTCAGCGCCGTCGTCGCCGCCGGACTGCTCGCGGGCACCATCGCCGGGGTCAACGCCAGCGCCCGGATGCTGTTCGCGATGGGCCGCGAGCGCGTGCTGCCTCCGGCGCTCGGCGTGGCCAGCGAGCGCACGCGCACGCCGATCTTCGCCTCGCTCGTGGTCGTGGTGGCCGGCGGCCTCGGGGGCGTGATCGCCGGTCTGATCTGGTCACCGAGCGAGGTGTGGGGCTTCTTCGGCAGCATCATCGCCCTGGCCGCGGTCTTCGTGTACATCATGGTGAGCATCGCCGTCGTGCCGTTCTTCCGGCGTCAGCACCGGCGCGAGTTCTCGGTCGGCCGGCACGTGGTGATCCCGGTCGTGGCGATCGCCATCCTGCTCATGCCGCTGCTGATCAAGAACGGCCTGATCTGGCCGCTGCCGCCGTGGCCGTTCAACCTGATCCCGTACCTCGCTCTGGCCTGGCTGGCGATCGGGGCGGCCATCACGGCCTACCTGCAGGTCAAGGCTCCGGAACGGCTCGAGGGTGCGGGCCGGATCGTGGTGGACGACGAGCCCGGAGTGGCCGTGTGACCGAGGGACAGCTTCCTCGTCAGCTACCGGGTCAGCTTCCGGGTCAGCTCCGCCGGCGCCGGGGCTTGGCCAGGTCGTTCGGGATCATCCGCTCGTCCGGCGCGCTCGTCTGACCGGACACATGCAGCTCGAACGCCGCCAGGTCGGCGCGATGCCAGGCCTCGAAGTACTCGACCGGCCTGCCGTTCGGGTCGGTGCAGACCGAGCGGATGAGCAGCAGGGCGGTGCCGACCGTGGTGCCGAGCAGGGCGGCCAGCTGCCGGTCGGCGTTCACCGCCTCGATCCGGCGGGTGGCGGCGGCGATGGTCACGCCGCACTCCTCGCTGAGCAGGGCGTAGAGCGACTGCTTGGTGAGGTCGGTGGTGGTGAGCAGCCGGATCAGGTTGGGGTGCAGCCGGTTGGGAAGGTAGGACCTCGAGATGGCCAGCGGCTTGCCGTCGACCGAGCGCAGCCGGTCGAGGACGACGACCCGCTTCTCCCGGGTGGCGAGGGCGGAGCGCACGTCGTCGGGGGGCTCCTCCTCGGAGCAGGAGAGAACCTCGCTCTCGACGGTGAAGCCGCGGGAGGCGAAGTCGTAGTGGAAGCCGTCGGCGGTGTCGAGGAAGTACTCCTTGAGCTTGGGTGCGCTCACGAAGGTTCCCTTGCCCTGCACGCGGGTGAGGTATCCCTCCTGCGACAGCTCGCCCACGGCCTGCCGGATGACGGTCCGGGAGACACCGAAGCGTGCGCACAGCTCGGGCTCGGCCTCCAGCTGGTCGCCGGACTGGAGCTCTCCGGAGCGGATCTCGTCGAGCAGCTGGGCCTTGACCTGCTCGTACAGCGGCAACCGGGGATCGCGGGCGGCCTGCGCCGTGGCCGGACGGCGGTTGCCCGCGACTGTGCTCGTCATCGGACCTTCATCGCGTCACGCCGCTCCTACGTTGTCCTGAGGTCACCGTGAACTCCCCCTCGCGCCTCGCCGACAAGTGGGACGACTATAGCGTCGGGGTGTGCGGCCGGAGGCTCGATACGGCCCGACCCGGTCGCCTTGACGCTGCCCTCTGTGCGATACATCATGACGTCATGATGAATCGACTGTACCGCGCCGGCCAGCCGGAGGCCATGCTGTGACCACGACCCATCCGCTCGAGCAGCTCAGCCTGACCGAGGCGACGGCGATGCAGTTCCGGCTCGTCGACATCATCCACCGCCACTTCGACGGGCGGGCGGCGTTGGAGGCCGGTGACTACGGGGCCGTCCCCGGGCTCGGACGCCCGCACGCCACGGCCGCCGTCGAGGCGGTGCTCGCCGAGTTCTTCGGGGCCGACGACGTCGCGCTCGTGGCCGGTGCCGGCACGGGGGCGATCCGGGCCGCGTTGATGGCGGCCCTGTCGCCCGGCTCGTCCGTGGTCGTTCACGACGTGCCGATGTACGCCACGACCAACGTGACCTTCCGGGCCATGGGGATCGACCGGCGGGGCGTCGACCTGAACGACCGGGAGGCCCGGCGGAGCCGGCTCGCGGAGGGCCCCGACATGGTCTACCTCCAGCACGCCCGGCAGATGCTCGAGGACTCCTTCGACACCGCCGAGGTCATCGCCGAGGCCCGTGAGCTCGCCCCGGGGGCGACGGTCATGGTCGACGACAACTACACGATCATGACCGTGCCGCGGTCCGGCATCGAGATCGGCGCCGACCTGTCGGCGTTCTCGCTCTTCAAGCTGCTGGGTGAGGCCGGTGTCGGCTGCGTGATGGGACGCACCGACCTGGTGGCGAAGGTGCGTGACGACGCGTACTCCGGCGGCTCGAAGATCCAGGGCCCGGTGGCCGTCGCCAGCCTGCGCCAGATGGTCTACGCGCCGGTCGCCATCGCCATCCAGGCCCAGGTCGTCGACGAGGTGGTCGCGCGGCTCAACGCCGGCGAGGTGCCGGGCGTCCGGCAGGCCTACCGGGCCAACCACCAGGAGTGCGCGCTGCTGGTCGAGCTCGACCAGCCGCTCGTGAGCAACGTCCTCGACGTGGCCTGGCGCCATGGTGCGACGACGTACCCGGTCGGCTCGCAGTCCCGGCACGAGACGGCCGTCATGGTCTACCGGCTCTCCCGCGCGATGTGCGAGGCCGACCCAGCGCTGGCCGAGCGGATGCTGCGGGTCAACCCGTTCCGCGCCGGCGCCGACACGGTGGTGCGCGTGCTGGCCGCGTCGTTGGCGGACGCCCGGTCGGTGGAGCAGTGATCCACCGGCGGCTCGGGTCGACCGGCCTCGACGTGTCCGTGATCGGGCTCGGCACGTGGTCGATGGGTGGCGACGAGTGGGGTCCGACCGACGACCAGGTGAGCATCGACGTGCTCCGGGCCGCTGTGCGCCGGGGGATCACCGTCCTCGACACCGCGGACGTCTACGGGCTCGGGCACAGCGAGGAGCTGATCGCCGAGGCCGTCCCGGCCGATGACGCGGCGGTCGTGATCACCAAGGGCGGCTGGGACATCTACACCGACCCGCCCGTGGTGGGCGGTGCCCGCCGGCGCTACGAGCCGGACTATTTGGAGCACGCCGTCACGGAGTCTCGTCGCCGGCTGCGGCGCTCGGTCCTGGACGTCTACCTGCTGCACAACCCGACGCGCGCCGATCACGAGGAGCACCGTCCGATGGAGACCCTGCGCCGGTTGCGCGAGGCCGGGCTGGTCCGTCACATCGGGGCGTCCGTCGGCTCGGAGGACGACGCGCGGGCGGCGATCGAGGCCGGGGCCGAGATCGTCGAGATGCCGTTCAACCTGGTGCGCTCCTGGGCGTCGGGTGTCTTCGCCCAGGCGGCAGCGGCCGGGACCGGGGTCCTCGTGCGCGAGCCCCTGGAGCGCGGGCTGCTCACCGGGAAGTACCGCCCGGGCGCGACGTTCCCGGAAGGGGACCACCGCGCGGACAAGGGGGACGAGTGGCTGGCCGCGGCCCAGCCGCACGCGGCCCGCGTCGTGGCCGTCGCCGCCGACCGCGGGGTACCGGCCGCCCAGGTGGCCGTGGCCTACCCCCTCTCCTACCCCGACGTGTCGTCCGTGATCCTCGGCGCGCGCTCCGTGCTGCAGCTCGAGACCAACATCGGCGCGGCCGAGCTCGAGCTGTCCGCCGCCGAGCTGTCCCGGCTGGTCCCGGCATGACCGGCCCTCGGGGAGACGGCACCATCGACGTCGCCGACGTCGTCGCGCGTTTCGAGGCGACCACCGTGCGGCCGCAGATGTCGTTGGAGGATGCGGCGGCCACGCAGTTCCGGCTGGTCGACGCGGTGCAGTCCGTGATGGGTTCCGACCTGGCGCTGACCGAGGACTACGGCCAGGCGCGAGAGCTGGGGACCCTCCAGTTCGGCGCGGGCGGCCGGGCCCACGCGACGGCCAGGGTCGAGCAGACGCTGGCCCGCTTCTTCGGGGTCGAGGACGCGGCGCTCGTGCCCGGCGCCGGCACCGGGGCGATCCGCGCGATGCTCAACTCGGCGCTGACCCCCGGCGCCTCGGTGCTCGTCCACGACGCTCCCGTCTACAAGACCGCTCACCCGGTCATGCGGCACATGGGACTGCAGCTGGACACCGTGGACTTCAACGACCTGGACGCGGTCGTCCGGGCGGTCCGGGAGAAGCGTCCGGCAGCGGTCTACTACCAGTACGTGCCGCAGCAGCTGGGCGACACCTGGCGTCCCGAGGAGCTGCTGGCGGCCGTCGCGGCGGCCGACGCTGACGTGCTGCTGCTCGCCGACGACAACTACGCCGTGATGCGCGTCCCGTCGATCTCGGTGGAGTCCGGCGCGCACGCGTCGGCGTTCTCGCTGTTCAAGCTGCTGGCGGCGGCCAACGTCGGCTGCGTGCTCGCCGGGCCGGAGATGATCGGTGGCATCCGCCGGGACCTCTCCTCGGCCGGCTGTCAGGTGCAGGGCCCGCAGGCCATGGAGGCGTTGCGCTCCCTGGTCTATGCGCCCGTGGCGCTCGCCCTGCAGGACCGCGTCGTGGTCGAGGCGACGCGACGGATCAACGAGATGGTGGCGGCGGGGGAGCTCCCGGGCGTGGCCCGGGCGGTCGCCGGACAGCCCGCGATCCGCTCGGTGGTCCTCGTCTTCGAGGAGCCGGTCGCCGAGGCGTTCCTCGCGGCAGCGTGGCGGCACGGGTCACCCAGCCGCTCGGTCGGCGAGGAGGCCGCGATCGAGGTCCTGCCGCTGTTCACGTACCTGACCGGAACCTTCCTGCGCGGCACTCCCGGCCTCGAGCGGTACTGCCTGCGCATCAACCCGATGCGAGGCGGCCCGGAAGCTATCGTGCGGGTCGTCACGGACGCTCTGGCCGATGCCGACTTCCGACTGGCCCTGAGCGGCGCCTGACCAACAACGCACGACCGAGGAGACACAGATGATTCGCATTGCCGTGTGCGGCATGGGACGGGACCGCATCGCGACGGTGGCCCGTGACTCGGGCGGCGGTCAGGTCGAGACCCTCTCACTGACCGACTTCGAGGCGGCCAACGCGGTGAAGACCGGTCAGGCCGACTTCTACATCGGTGCCTGCCAGAGCGGCGCCGGCGGTGCGCTGGCCGTGGCGAACGCCCTTCTCGGCTCGAGCCTCGTGACCCGCCTCGTCGGCTCCGGTGGCGGAGCCCCCGACCAGCAGCAGGTCGTCGCCGCCCTGGACGAGGGCAAGAAGGCGTTCGGCATCGTGCACACCCAGATCGACACGGCGGTGCCGCTCATCGTGAGCGCGCTGGTCCACGCCGCCGAGAAGCCGGCGTGACCATCAGCCCGGAGCTCGCCAAGCCGCTCGTCATCGGACTGCTCGGCTGCCTGTCGACGGTGATGTCCAACCGCCGGATCGGGATCTACCACGACGGGCTGCGCACGGTCGTCAACGAGATCGACACGGGACCGCGCGACCGCCGTGAGCTGGCCAAGTACGCGTACAGCCTGAGCTACCCGTTCGTCATCGGCGCCGCGCTTCCGTACGCGCTGGCCACCGGCATCATCGTGATCCACATGATCTGTCTCGGCGGAGACGTCATCGGGACGTGGGTGCGCCGGACCTGGCTCGGCGGCCTCGTCGGATTCGCGTACGCCGCCGTGCTGACGACGCTGGTCGACCTGTTCGTCACCGGCCTGCACCACCTGCCCCTGGCCCAGACCGACCTGCACCTGCTCTGGCTGCCGCTGGCGTACACGTTCCCGCTGCTGGGTGCGATCGCTGCGGCCCAGCAGTTCGGCGCCAAGTGGGGTGCCGTGGCCGTCGTGGCCACGCTCGGCGCCTGGTGGGGCGTCCACGGGATCGTCCAGGCCGCCGGATACGACAAGCACGGCCCCTTCGACAGCGGGTTCATCACGCTGCTGCTGACGACGGTCGTCCTGTTCGTCGTCGCCTTCCGGTCGGCGCGGACGGAGGGGACCGACCTCACGTTCTTCGAGCCGCACATGCGGCGGATCCATCGCAACTGGCCGTGGCTGCTGCTGGTGGCCGCCCTGATCTCGGCGATCGCGTCCCAGCACTGGCTGGCGGGGGAGCCGGCCCAGGCCGCGCTGCTCGGCAACGGGCTGGCGGCGCCGGCGATGGCGGTCGCGTTCTTCTCGGCCGTCGGGTTCATCCAGCTGCAGGGCATGACCGGCCTGGTCAGCGGCATCTGGAACCAGGACGGGTACCCGGACTGGCTGCTCGGCGTCGGCTATGTCATCGGCAACCCGTTCGCCGCCGCGGCAGCGGGTGCCGCTGCGATGGGGGTCGAGCTGCTCAGCCTGCGGGCGGTCGGCCGGCTGCTGACCACGCGGCCGGGGGTGTCCGACCTCGGCAACGCGATCCGCGACTCGCTCGACATCCTGCCCAACCTGGCGATCCTGGCCGGAGGGGTCGCGGCTGCGGCGGCGGCCGCCGGTCCCTTCGGTGCCTGTGTGGTCGTCGCCGCGTCGTACCTCAACGAGACGAAGGGGCGGCCGATCACTCCGCTGGCCGTCCCGGTCTTCGCCTACCTCGTCGTCGCGGTCCTGCACGGCATCGCCGTGAACGTGGGAATTCTCAGCTGAGACAAGCAGTCCCGGCCGCGCCTGCAGCCTGACTGTTATGGCGCCGTTATTGATCAGGCCGGCCCGGCAATACATACTGACGAAATGACGTCATGATGTGTGACGTGGACAATCGTCGGTCGAGAGCGGGGTGGACATGGTGGATGTGAACGCACCCGCGCGCGAGTTCGACTCCGAGGCGGCGCTGGACGTGCTGCGCGACCTGGTCCGGATCCCCAGCGTCACGGGGACCGAGGGGGCCGTCGCCCGTCACGCGGCCGAGCTGCTGCGCGCAGCCGGAGCCGACGTGGTCGACCTCGACCTCTGGGACGGCCGGGGCAACGTCGTCGCCGTGTTCCGCGGCTCGGCTCCCGGGCCGACCATCGTCTTCGCCGGCCATCTCGACGTCGTAGGAGCCGACGGCTTCGACGGCCACTGGGGTGACGACCCGCGGCGTGACCCGTTCGCGGCCACCGTGACCGATGGTGCCGTGTGGGGCCGGGGTGTCGGCGACCTCAAGGGTGGGATCGCCGCGGCCATCTGCGGGCTGCGCGCCTTCCAGGACTCGGGGGCCGAGCTCGCCGGGAACATCGGCTTCCTGCTGGTGAGCGACGAGGAGTCGCGACCCGGGATGGGCACCAGCGAGGGCATCAAGCGGGCACTGCCCAAGCTGCGCACGCACCTGCCCCAGGCCGACCTGGCCATCTACCTGGAGCCGACCCAGCTCGACGTCTACGTCGCGCAGATCGGCTTCTACGTCGCCGACATCACGATCACGGGAAAGTCCGCGTACTTCAGCAAGGCCGAGCTGGGCGTGGACGCGCTCAAGGCGGGCGTCCGGGCGCTCGAGCTGTTGTGGGCGCACGACACCGAGCTGCGGGCCCGGGGCTCGCACCCGCTGCTCGGCCCGCGGTTCCTGCTCCCGACGACGGCACGCTCCGGTGGTCTGATCGCGGTGCCCGGCGAGTGCGAGCTCAGCCTGATCGCTGCGGTCCTGCCGGGCGACAGCCTGGACGAGGCGCGGACCGAGCTCGAGGCGCTGCTGGAACCGGTCCGTGAGATCGAGGGCATCTCGGTGCACATGGAGTTCAGCTCGCCGCGCGACCACGGCATCGGCGGCAGCCCGGTCGAGGTGGACCCGGAGCTGGAGACGCTGCGACCGCTCCTCGAGGCCGCCCGCGCGGTGAGCCCCGGCAAGGGCCGGATCGGCGGCGCGCCGTACTGGTCGGAGGCGCCGTTCTTCATCTCCGGGTGGAACACGCCGGCGGTCTACTTCGCCCCCGGTGACATCCGGAACTGCCACACGTTCGAGGAGCACGTCGAGGTGGACGAGTACCTCGACGCGGTCAGCATCATCGCCGCCTATCTGCACGCCGTCTGCGCGAAGTAGCGCACACCACGCCCCCACGAGGGAACTGCCCACGTCGGGCGCCGTCCCGGCTGTCACCACAGGAAGAGGAACCACAGTGAAAGCGAAAGTCGCCCTGACCGTTGCGATCGCCACCGCGCTCGCCGTCAGCGCCTGCAGCACGGGCAGCTCCGGAAGCTCGACCGGCTCGGCGCCGAGCGGAGCGAGCACGAGCAAGAGTGGGGCCGGCTCCAACGTCATCGACTTCACCGTGACCGGGACCAAGGGTCCCAACGGTGAGGACCCGACTCCCACGAACGACCTGACCTTCACCCCGGACGAGCTGGCCAAGCTCAAGAGCAGCAACTTCCGCGCGGGCATGTTCTGGCTCGACTCCTCGCCGTTCTTCACCGCCGTGCAGAACGGCGCGACGCAGGAGTTCCGCCGGCTCGGCATCAACGTCGTGGCCAGTGGCGAGGCCAAGGACGACGCGGGCACGCAGGCCAACCAGATCCAGACCGCGCTGGCCAAGAAGCCCAACGTGATCATCAGCCTGCCGGTCGACCCCACGTCGGCCGCCGCTGCGTTCCAGCCGGCCGTCTCGGCGGGCGTCAAGCTGGTGTTCCTCTCGAACGTCCCCGCCGGCTACACGTACGGCAACCAGTACCAGTCGCTGATGACCGACGACCTGTTCCAGATGGGCAAGCAGGCGGCCGAGGCCCTGGGCAAGGCGCTGGGCGGCAAGGGGAAGGTCGGGATCCTCTTCTACAACACGAAGTTCTTCGTCACCAACCAGCGTGACGCGGCGTTCAAGTCCACGCTGGCGTCGGAGTTCCCCGGCATCAAGGTGGTCACCGAGAACGGCTTCACGAACCCGGGTGACACCACCGGCATCGCCAGCACGATGATCGCCCAGCACCCGGACCTGGACGGCATCTACGCCAGCTGGTCCCAGCCGGGTGAGGGCGTCCTGTCCGCGCTGCGGACCGCCGGGAACACGCACACGAAGTTCGTCAGCCTGGACCTCGACGACCCGGTGATCGTCGACATGGTCACCGGTGGCCCGACCGCGGCCGTGGTGGTCGACAAGGCCTACGACCTCGGCATCGGCATGGCCGACGCCGCGGCGTACGCGCTGCTCGGCAAGAAGGCACCCGCGTTCGGTGTCGTCGGCGCGACGACGATCACCAAGGACAACGTCGCGCAGGGCTACGAGGACTCCCTGCACCAGGGCGTGCCCGCGGCGGTCAAGAAGGTCATGAAGTAAGGACGGGAAACCGCGACGCCGGCGCGCTGCAGGAGGCGCCGGCGTCGCGGACCCAGCCCGCACGTCACTGACGGCCGTACGGTCGAGAAGGGCTCGAGTTCATGGCCACACAGGCACCGGCGGTCGGCACGGACCTCGTCAGCCGCCTGCGCGCCGTCGACCCGCGGCGCTACGTCGTGTACGTCGGCTTCGTGCTGATCTTCGCGGCGATGAGCATCGCGCTGCACTCCGACGGGTTCTTCACCCGGCGCAACCTGGAGAACATCGCCCTGCAGACGGCGCCCATCACCGTCATGGCCGTGGGCACCGTCTTCGTGCTGAGCACCGGCGCGATCGACCTGTCGATCGGCTCGGTCGTCGCCCTGTCCGCCGTCGTGTCGGCCACCGAGCTGGAGAACCACGGACTCGTCGTCGGCGTCGCCGCCGGTCTCGCGACCGGCCTGGTCGTGGGTCTGGTCAACGGGGTGTTCGTCACCCGGCTGCGGCTTCCGTCGTTCCTCGTCACGCTGGGCATGATGGAGGTGGTCTCCGGACTGGCCCAGCGGGTGACCCAGCTGCAGGCCGTGCCCACCATCAGCGCGAGCTTCAACGGGCTGTTCGGCTCGGGCAGCCTGGCCGGGATCTCGACGCTCCTGCTCTGGTCCCTGGCCGCCGTCCTGGTCGGTCACTACGTCTACCGGCACACCCGGGCCGGCGCCCACGTGCTCGCGGTCGGCGACAACACCCGCGCCGCAAGGGTTTCCGGCATCAAGGTCGAGCGGATCCGGATCGGCGTCCTGATCGCCAGCGCCGTGTGCGCGTCGATCGCCGGCATGCTCGACACCGGGCGGCTGCACGGCGCGACGTACAACCTCGGGGCGAACGACCTGCTCACGGTCATCGCCGCGGTGGTCGTCGGCGGCACCCGGCTCACCGGTGGCCAGGGCTCCATCGTGGGTGCGCTGGTGGGGTCGTTGATGCTCGGCATGCTGAACAACGGGCTGATCCTGGCCGGGCTGTCGACGTGGGACCAGCTCATCGCCAACGGGCTGATCCTGCTCATTGCCATCGCTCTCACCGGTCGCGAGGACAAGGTCTGACCATGACTGACGCCGTTCCGGCCCTGGAGCTGGAGAAGATCCACAAGTCCTTCGGCGGCGTTGTCGCCATCAACGAGCTGAGCCTGTCCGTGCACCGCGGGGAGGTCGTGGCGCTGGTCGGGGACAACGGCGCGGGGAAGTCCACCCTGATCAAGATCGTGGCCGGGGTGCACCCGCCGACCTCCGGCCGGATCCGGCTGGACGGCGAGGAGGTCACGGCCGCCACCGCGAGCGCCGTACGCGGGCACGGGGTCGAAGTGGTCTACCAGGACCTGGCGCTGGCCGACGCACAGCCGGTCTACATGAACATGTTCCTCGGCCGGGAGGCGGTGCGCGGGCCGTTGCGCCGGCTGGACCGCAAGCGGATGGCTCGCGAGACCCAGCAGCTGGTCGACTCCCTCGACGTCCGCATCCCGTCGGCCAAGGCCACCATCCGCGACCTGTCGGGTGGCCAGCGCCAGGCGGTGGCGATCAGCCGGGCGACCCACTGGGCGCAGCGACTGGTGCTGATGGACGAGCCGACGGCGGCGCTGGGCGTCGCGGAGACGGCCAAGGTCGAGGAGCTCATCCTGCGCCTGAGGGACCAGAACCGGGCCATCCTGCTGGTCAGCCACAATCTCGAACAGGTGATGCGGCTGGCCGACCGGATCACCGTGCTCCGCCGCGGCACGCAGGTCGGCACGCGGCTGACGTCCCAGACCGACAAGAACGAGATCGTCTCGATGATCACCGGCCTGCAGGCGGCCGACGGCGCCGACCTGGCCTGAGCGGTGGCGGGGCGGCCGATCCCGCGTCAGGCGCCCTTGGCCGACAGGCCGCCGTCCATGGCGAGCATGGAGCCGTTGCAGTACGACGACTCGTCGCTGGCGAAGAACAGGCACCCGTTCGCGATCTCGGCCGGCTCGGCCGCCCGGCCCATCGGGTTGACCGTGAACCGGAGGTCGTCGTCGTCGAACACCCCGAGGTAGGACTCGACCATCGGGGTGCGCACGTAGCCGGGCGCGACCACGTTCGAGCGGATTCCCTCGGCTCCGTGGGCCAGTGCGAGCGACCGGCTCAGGTTGGTGACCGCCCCCTTGGCTGCGGTGTACGTGTGCGCGGTGTCCTGCCCGCGGTAGCCCGAGATGCTGCCGACGTGGACGAGCGAGCCCCCGCCGCGGCGACGCATCTGCGGGATCACCGCGCGGGTCATCAGGAAGGTGGAGGTGAGGTTGACCGCCATCACGTGGTCCCACATCTCGCTGCTGGTGTGCTCGAGCGTCTCCATCGAGCCGGGCCGGACCTGCCCGTACGACGCGCCGACACCGGCGTTGTTCACCAGGACGTCCACCCCGCCGAAGGTGGCGACGGCGACGTCGACGGCGCGCCTGACGTCGTCCTCGCGGACCAGGTCGGCCGCGACCGTGCAGCCCTGACCGCCGTCGGCCCGTACCTGCAGCAGCAGCTCGGCCAGCTTCTCCTCCCGGCGGGCGACGGCCACGACGAGGGCGCCCTCCCGCGCGAACAGCAGGCTGGTGGCGCGGCCGATGCCGGAGCTGGCACCGGTCACGATCGCGACCTTGTCGTCGAGGCGTCCCACGAGGTCCTCCTTCTCCGTCCGGCCGACGCCGTGTCGGCCGTTGCTCAGCTCACCGAGGCGTCGTACCGCGCGCCCAGCTGCGGCCGCAGCCACTGGACCTGCGGCGGCAGGGACCGCAGCGCCTCGGCCAGGTCGTCCTCGTCGACGGTGTTGAAGTCGAAGAGGCCGAAGTGGTGGCCGACGAGCACGTCGGCGCCGATGGCCGTGGCCAGCCCGACGGCTTCGTGCGGGTGGAAGTTGCCGGGAACGCCCCGCTGCAGCCGGTAGGCGTCGCGCCCGTTGACCGGCAGCAGCGCGATCTGCACGTCGAGCGCAGCGATCGTCGCCACCTGGCCGACGTACGGCACGCAGTCGCCGGAGTGGTAGATCCGCAGCGCTCCCACCGTGAGCACGTAGCCGAGGTTCCGGCTGCGCCCGTGCTCGTCGAGGTCCAGCTCCTCGTGGGCCGCGAGCACCGGTGTGATGCGCACACCGGCCATCGGCTCGAACGAGCGGCCGGCGTCGGCCGACAGGAGACGTCGCGGCGGCAGCCCCAGGCCGGCCGCGTGGTCCCGCAGGGCCGCCGGGACGACGAAGTCGCAGTCCGGGTGGGCGTGGGCCAGCGCGCGCAGCGTCTCGGGGTCCATGTGGTCCGTGTGCCGGTGCGAGCACAGCACCAGGTCCACCGGCGGCAGCTCGCCGACGGTGACCGGAGGTGGGGACAGCCGGACGTGGGGGAACTCGGTACCGACGTACTTGCGGGCCAGGCTGTCCGAGAGGTAGGGGTCGATCAGGAGGCAGAGACCGCGCTGCCGCCCGTCGGGGCTCTCGCTGTCGTCGGCACCACGGGGAGCGGTCTGGAGCAGGAAGCCGGCCTGGCCCAGCCAGGTCAGGCTGACCGTCGGCCGGGCCGGTCCGTCTGCTGGTGCCGCAGCGGCCCGGGCGTCCAGGTCCGGGACGAGGCGGACCGTCATCGTCCCGACAGCTGGGGGCTCAGCACGTCGAGCAGGTTGACGACCGCGGCGCGCGTGGCCCGGCGTACCCCCTCCTGGGTGAAGCCACCGATGTGGGGCGTGGCGATCACGTTCTCGTGCCGGTAGAGCCAGGACGGAGCAGGCGGCTCGCGGTCGAACACGTCGACCGCGTACGCGCCGAGCCGCCGGTCGTCCAGGGCGTGCAGGACGGCGTTCGGGTCGACCAGGGAGGCGCGGGCGGTGTTGACCAGCACCGCTCCAGGACGGATCGCGGCCAGCTGTCGCTCGCCGATCAGCGGAGCCCGGTCGGACTGCGCGGGAAGGTGCAGCGTGACCACGTCGCTGCTGCGCAGCAGCTCGTCGAGGTCGACCAGCCGCGCCTCGTCCGAGGAGGTCACCATGGGGTCGCAGGCCAGCACCGTGGCTCCGAACCCGCGCACGATACGGGCCACCGTCCGGCCGATCACCCCGAGGCCGACCAGCCCCACGGTCGAGGAACCGAGCTCGCGCCCGGGATGCCGCTGCCAGGAGCCGGCCCGGATGGCCCGGTCGGACGCGGGGATGTGTCGCAGGGCCGAGAGCACCAGCCCCACGGTGAGCTCGGCGACGGCGTCGGCGTTCGCGCCTGGAGCGCGCAGGACCGCGACGCCGCGCCGGTGGGCCGCCTCGAGGTCGATGTTGTCGACGCCGACGCCGTTGCGGCTGATCACGCGCAACGCCCGGGCCTCCTCGAGCACCGCGCTCCCGATCCGCTCGACACCGGCCAGCCAGCCGACACAGGGACGCACCAGGTCGAGCAGCTCGTTGCCCTCCGGACTCCGTCCGGGCGGCCCGCTCACGAGCTCGAAACCGGCTGCGGTCAACGGTTCCAGCTCTGGGGCGCTCAGCCCGTCGGCCGTCAGCGACCGCGGGGTCACCAGGATCTTCCCGGCCGTACGGCGCCCGATCACGCGGTCACGACACCGGCGTCGACCGGCCGGCGCCGTGCGGCGCCGGCATCGCCGTACCCCCGGTGTCGCGGGTTCGGCCGGGTCGTCCATCCGCCCCGGCCGTCGTCCACGACGAGCGTCGCCATCCCTCCGGCGGCGGCGATGATGCCGTAGTCCTGTCCGGCGTCGACCGGGTAGCAGAACAGCGTGGAGAACGGCTCCGAGCCCACGTTGACGCTGCGGTGGACCCAGTTGCCGGGGATGTGGACGGCCTGGCCCGGCGTGAGCTCGACGGTCCGCGCCCGGCCGTCGACCGTCTCCATCAGCATGACTCCGCGACCGCTCAGGCAGTAGTACAGCTCGGCGCGGTCGGCCAGTGCATGCAGGTGCCCGCGGGTCATGAAGAACTCCGAGCCCACCCGGCCCGGCTCGATCGTGCTCGTGCCGATGACGAGCCCGCCCTGGTGCTCGTCGGCCCGGCTCTCCTCGACCTGGTAGACCACGAACCCGGGGTCGGTGGCGAGGAGCTCGTCGAACGCCGCGGTGTCCAAGTACAGGCCGACCAGCTCGTCGACCCGCTTCCGGTAGGTGCTCGAGCGACCGGTCATCGTGCCGCTGGCGGTGATGGACAGGGCCGCCGGTTCGCGGATCTCGTCCGGCTCCGTCATCTGCCGTTCTCCTTCGTTGACACTCGAACGCAAGTCATCATAACGTAATGATGTGCCAGCGAGACGTCCAGACCTCGCGGCGAGCTGGTCACCATGACGGACGCGAGCTCGTCGACCCTCTACTTCGTCGGCGTCACGACCCAGCAGTCCAGCATCCGTGAGCTGTTCCCGGTCTGGGCCGCGCAGCTCGGTCTCGACTGCCGGCTCGTGGGCGTCGACCTGCCGCTGAACGCCTCGGCCGCCGAGTACCGCGAGGCCATGGACGCCATCCGGGACGACGAGACCGCCGCCGGCGCGCTGATCACGACGCACAAGGCGGCGATCTACGACCACGCCCGCGACCGCTTCGCCTCGGTCGACCACTACGCCCGCCTCTGCCGCGAGATCTCCTGCGTCGTCCGCCGGTCCGGTCGCCTGGACGGCTATGCCAAGGACCCGATCACCGCGGGACTGGCGATGGATCACATGTTCGCGTCGGCGGGACCGGTCGCTGGGCGCGACGTGCTCTGCTTCGGAGCGGGGGGCGCCGGCGTGGCGATCACGACGCGCCTGCTCACGCACGACGCCCCTCCGGCCCGCATCGTGCTGGTCGACCCCGACCCCGCGCGCATCGCGGTGGCTCGCGCGGTCCATGACCGAGTCGGCGCACCGGTCGAGGTGGAGTACTCGGTGGACGGTGACCCGGGCATCAGCGACCAGCTCCTGCAGCACTGCGCTCCGCGGGCCCTGGTGGTCAACGCGACCGGGCTCGGGAAGGACCGCCCGGGGTCCCCGGTGAGTGCGGACGCCACCTTCCCGCGTGGTGCCCTGGTGTGGGACCTCAACTACCGCGGGGACCTGGAGTTCCTGCGGACGGCCCGTCGGCAGGCCGAGAGCCGGGACCTGGAGATCCACGACGGGTGGCGGTACTTCCTGCACGGCTGGACCGAAGTGATCGCCGAGGTCTTCGACCTCGAGATGACCGCGGACCGCTTCCGGTCCCTGGCCGATTCGGCCGAAGAGCTGCACAGTTCCGGCACCACCCACCCGTAGGAGAGTCCGTGTTCGTCGATGTCACCCGCCGCCGCAACCCCGCCCTGATCGAGGCGGCTGCTGCGTTGCACCGTTCGGGGCGGATCCCCTCGAACTGCTACGTCATCGACGTCGACACGGTCGCCGAGAACGCGTCCCACATCGCGGCCACCGCGGCCGAGAACGGCCTGACGCTGTTCCAGATGACCAAGCAGTTCGGGCGCAACCCGCTGGTCGCCGCGGCGGTCGCCCGCGCGGGGATCCCGGACGTCGTCGCAGTGGACTTCGAGGAGGCCCGCATCCTGCACGCTGCCGGCCTGCGCATCGGCCATCTGGGCCACCTGGTGCAGGTTCCGGCCGCCGAGGTCACCCGGGCGGTGGAGATGGAGCCGGAGCTGATCACCGTCTTCGGCTTCGACCAGGCCGCGCGCATCGCCCGGGCCAGTGTCGCGGCCGGCCGCACGCAGCGACTGCTCGTCCGCGTCGTCGGCCCGGACGACACGTTCTACCCCGGCCAGCGCGGCGGGGTCCCGGTCGCGGACCTGCTGGACGTCGCACGCCGCATCCACGACCTCGAGGGCGTCGAGGTCGTCGGCGTGACGTCGTTCCCGTGCCTGCTCTGGGACGCGGAGGCGTCGGTCCTGTCGCCCACGACGAACCTGGAGACGGTCGTGTCGAGCGCGCAGGACCTGCGCACGGCCGGGTTGCCGGCGGAGGTCGTCAACGCCCCGAGCGCCACCTGCTCGGCGGTCCTGCCGCTGCTCGCGACGCTGGGTGCGACGCACGTCGAGCCGGGGAGCTCGCTCACCGGCCAGACGCCGCTGCACGCGTACGCCGACCAGCCGGAACGACCGGCCATGGTCTACGTCAGCGAGATCTCGCACGTGGACGGCGACACCGCGTACTCGCTGGCCGGCGGCCTCTACCCGCGGTCACGAGCCGGTACGGCTCTCGTGTACGGCCATCTGGACAGTGAGCCGGCGGAGGTCGGCGTACGGCTCGAGTCGCCGGAGACCATCGACTACTACGGCACGCTGGACATCTCGGAGGCCGGCCGGCGGCCGCGGGTGGGCGACTCGGTCGTCTACGCCTTCCGGGCGCAGGTCTTCACCAGCCGCGCGTTCGTCGCCGTCGTCGGCAACGTGGCCTCGACCCCGGACGTGCTCGGGGTGTTCGACCGCAACGGATACCGCCTCGGCGCGGACCTGCTCGCGGCGGCGCCGGAGGTGCAGCGATGACGGCCGTCGAGCAGCTGACCCGGTCGCACGCCGCGGAGTTCCTGGCCGCGCTCGGGCAGGACCGGCTGGCCGCGGTGGTCCGCGCGTCCTCGGTGGCGGATGCGGCCGGCCTGGTCGAGGCGTTGGCCGGGGCCGGGGTGCGCTGCGTCGAGTTCACCTTCACCACCGCCGGGGCGGTGGACGCCATCCGCGGCTCCGCGCAGGTGCCGGGTGCGCTCGTGGGCGCCGGCACGGTCGTGACGGCCGAGCAGTGCTCGGCGGCGATCGAGGCCGGAGCCCGGTTCGTCGTCGCGCCCAGCCTGGCCCTGGAGATCGTGGCGCCGTGCCGGGAGGCCGGCGTCCCGTTCGTGCTGGGTGCGTTCACCCCGAGCGAGGTGGTCACCGCGGCCGCAGCGGGGAGCGCGGTCGTCAAGCTGTTCCCCGCCGGTGTCGGCGGCCCGGGCTACCTCAAGAGCCTGCTCGGGCCGTTCCCCGACACGCAGTTCGTGCCCTCCGGAGGGGTCAGCCTCGCCAACGCCAGGGAGTTCCTGGCGGCCGGAGCCCTCGCGGTCTTCGCCGGGTCCGAGCTGGTGCCACCGGACGCCGTCGCCTCGGGCGATGCGGCCGAGATCGGACGGCGGGCGCAGCAGTTCCGCGCCGTCCTCGACGGCGAGCGCTGAGCCGGCGCCTCGAGCCGGCTGCCGTCGCCGGGCAGCCGCGGCAGACTGTCCGGATGACTCTCCCCGGACCGGACCCCGACAACTATCCGCCGATCGACCCGCAGGAGCCGGTGCCCGACGATCCGGGTGAGCTGTCCCCCGACACCCCCGAGACGCTCCCGCCGGCTCCGGTCGAGCCGATGCCCGGCCCGGACGACCCGGGCGAGGTGCCGGCTCCCGCCTAGCCCCGGGACATCCCGGGCCGCTCGTCCCATGTGGCCGGGACGCAGCGGCTCCTACGTTCGGGCCGACAACCAGCCCGACGAAGGAGAGTCCCATGGCCACGTCCACCGTTTCCACGACGCCGCAGACCGGTCGTACGGCGACCGGGCGCAACCTCGCCCTCAGCTATGTCGCCGGCGTGCTGCTGCTCACCCTGCAGAGCGTGGCGTACCACCTGCACACGCACGAGAACAGGCTGGCCAGCGACGTCCCGTTCTACGTCGTGAGCGGACTGGTCGGCGTCCTGATCGCCGCGATCGCCCTGCTCCGGGTCCGCCACAGCCGCAAGGACGCGACGGCCGGCCGGGTCGCCGTCGGCCTCAGCGCGTTCGGCGTGGCGATCTTCCCGGTCGCCTACTACATGCCGATCACGTTCATCCTCGGCGCGACGTCGTACCTGATCGCGCGGGACGCCACGCCCGGGCGCACCACCCGCGTGGCCCAGGTCCTCGGCATCGTGGCCATGCTCTGCAGCGTGGTCGTCGTCATCGCTCGGGCCTGCGGCGTGACCTACCAGCTCGGCGGGTGACCGCGAGAGGTATGGCCGAGCCCGGCGGCATCGCGCATCCTAGGGTCCGTGGACGGCAGGCCCGGGTGAGCCGGACTGAGGTGACGCGCGAAACGGCGGTCGAGCGCCCCACCCGGGCTCGGGGACGAGGGTCCGGGCCGGTGGGTTCGAGCTGGCCGCATCCGGTGGCGGCCGTGGCCGCGGTCGTCGCGGCGGCCAACCTCCTCCTGGAGGCGAGGTCGGTGCCGTCCAGCCTGTCCGGTGACCTGCCCTGGTTCGGATCGTGGCTGGTGTACCTCGCCATCGGTGCCCTCGTGGTCCGGCGCCGGCCGGGGCTGCCGATCGGGCCCGTCCTCGTGGCCACCGGCGCGCTGGTCGAGCTGGCCGGCCTGCTCGACACGGCGGCGGCCGTCGCCGCTGGGCGGCCCGGGGGAGCGGCCGGGTCGGCGGCCGCCCGGCTGGCCGCGTGGCTGGCCTGGGGCAGCAACCTGGTCTACCTGCCGGCCATCCTGCTCGTGGCCGTGGCGGTGCCACTGCTGTTGCCGGCCGGCCGTCTCGACGGTGGCCGCCGCCGGACGGCACTGCGGTGCGGCGTCGCGGCCTGGGTCGTGTTCCTCCTCGGTGTCGCCCTGATGCCTGGAAGCCTGGACACGGCGGACCTCACGAACCCGGTGGGCCTGACGGCGGCGCCGGTCCTCCCGTCGGCCGCCTTCTGGGCCGGGGGCTTCGCCCTCGCTGTCGTCGCCGCCGGCTGCGTCGTCGGCCTCGCGTCCGAGTGGCGGTCGTCGTCGCGAATCGATCGTCGGGCCATCGCGTTCGTCGCCCTCGGAGCGTGCGTGCAGCTGGCGCTGTTCGCGCTGTCCGGCGGGCTGGGCGCCCTCGGCGTGCAGCCGCCGCGAGTCCTCCAGGCGTTGGGCGTCGTGCTGCTGATCTCGGCGCTGCCCGTCTCGGTGGGTCTGGCCATCCTGCGGGCGGGCCTGCTCGACATCGAGCTGGTCCTGCGCCGGACGCTGGCCTACCTGGCCATGACCTTGGTCGTCGTCACGCTGTACGCCGCGACCGTGCTGGCGGTCGGCACGATGAGTGGTCAGACCGACCGGCTCTCCGTGTCGCTGCTCGCGACCGGACTGGCCGCGGTCGTCCTGAGCCCGTTGCGGGAGCGGGCCCAGCGCCAGGTCGACCGGTTGCTCTACGGCCGCCGGGCCGACCCGTACGGCGTGCTGCGTGACCTGGACCAGGCGATGGCCCGGGCCCAGTCGACGGCCGAGGTGCTGCCCACGGTGGCTCGCGTGATCGCCCAGGCCCTGCGCCTGCCGTTCGTCGCCGTCCGGCTGACCGGGGAGGAGGGCGGCGGCGGTGCCGAGCCGGCCGGCTGGGGACGGCCGCAGCCGGTCGCGCGCGAGCTGGCGCTGGAGCACCACGGCCGCCGGGTCGGGACCTTGCTGCTGGCGGCGCGGTCGCCGGGCGAGCGCTTCTCCGCGCTGGACGACCGGCTGCTGACCGAGGTGGCGGAGCATGCCGGTTCCGCCGTGGCCGCCGTGGGGTTGGCTCAGGAGGCGCAGCGGTCGAGACAGCGCCTGGTGCTGGCCCTGGAGGACGACCGGCGTCGCATCCGGCGCGACCTGCACGACCACCTGGGCCCGGTGCTCAGCGGGATGACGCTGCAGCTGGACCAGCTGCGCCGCCTCAGCGCCGGCAACCAGGCGGCGCTCGCGCTGGCCGACACGATCCGCGGCGAGGTGGCGGACGCGGTCGTCGACATCCGCCGGCTCGTCCACGGCCTGCGGCCGCCGATCCTGGACGAGCTGGGCCTGGCCGAGGCCGTGCGCCACCACGCCGACGTGCTGTCCGCCGAGCTGGCGGTCAGCGTCGAGATCGGCTCCCTCCCAGCCCTCCCGGCCGCGGTCGAGGTGGCGGCGTACCGCATCGTCACGGAGGCCATGACGAACGTGATCCGGCACGCGCGAGCGCGGTCGGCCCACGTGCTCATCACCTCCGGGGACGTGCTCGTCCTCGAGGTGCGCGACGACGGTCACGGCATCGCGACGAGCGCGGGCACCGGCGTCGGCTTCGCCTCGATGCGCGAACGGGTCGCCGAGCTCGGGGGAACCCTGTCGGTGACCTCGAGCGCCGCCGGTTCGACGATCCGCGCGGAGCTGCCGACATGACCGAGGCCGGGGTCACGACGGTGCTCGTCGTCGACGACCACCCCGTCTTCCGCAGCGGTCTGCGGACGGCCGTCGAGGCGACGCCGGCCGCCCGATGGGTCGGTGAGGCGAGCGATGGTCCTGGGGCGGTCAGTCTGGTCAAGGAGCTGCGGCCCGACGTCGTGCTGATGGACCTCCGCATGGCCGAGATGTCGGGCATCGAGGCCACCCGGCAGATCCTGGCCCACGCGCCGCAGACCCGGGTCCTGGTGCTGACGATGTCCGACGACGACGAGTCGGTCTTCGCCGCTCTGCGGGCCGGCGCCTCCGGCTACCTGCTGAAGGGCGTGGGGGAGCCGGAGATCGCCGCCGCGATCGCGGCCGTCGCACGGGGCGACGCGCTGTTCGGGTCCGGTGTCTCGCGCCGGCTGCTCGACCACATCAGCGGCCGCGCGGCCCCCCGGACGCGCTTCAGCGAGCTGAGTCCCCGCGAGGAGCAGATCCTGGATCTGCTCGCGTCCGGGCTGGGGAACGTCGCCATCGCCGCTCGCCTCTCGATCGCGCCGAAGACGGTGCGGAACCAGGTGTCGACGATCCTGGCGAAGATCGGAGCCGCCGACCGGGCCGACGCCGTCCGGCTGGCTCGCGAGGCCGGCCTCGGCAACGGGCCCGTCCGTCCCTGACCGACCGGGAGGACGGACCCGCTGCGCGTCTCGAGGACTGAGCTCAGCTGGCCGCGATCCCTTCCGCGCCAACGGCATCCGGCACGGTCACCGATCCGATCGGAGACAGGCTGCCGTGCTGACCGACCGCGAACTCGTCCACCACGCCGGCCGCGCCGGTCTCGACGTAGAGGTACCGCCCGTCGGAGCTGATCGCCGAGTCCACGGTCCCGCCGTCGGTCGGGGTGGTCCCCAGCGCGGTGAGGCGGCCGTGCGAGCCGACCCGGTACGAGCTGACCGTGCCGGAGCCGGCGTTCGAGGCGAACAGGTACCGGCCGTCGGCGGTGACCCAGCAGGTGGCGGCCTGGCCGGTGAGCGCACTCCCGAGCAGGTTGACGGAGCCGTTCGCGCGGAGGTCGAACGTGGACACCGAGTTGTCGCCCGCGTTGGCGATGACCAGGTGACCCTCCGGGCCGAAGGCGATGGCGAACGGCACCTTGCCGTCCTGCGCGTTCACCGTGGCCGGGCCGGTCGTCCGTCCTGCGGCGTCGAGCCGGTAGACGACGATCGTGTTGGCCGCGGCCTTCGTCGTGACGACCAGCTGCCGGCCGTCGGGCGTGATGGCCACCTGACCCGGCGTGTGGGTGAACTCGGGGGTCGACGTGGGACCGAGCCCGAGGTCGCGGTGGGATCCGGCGATGGGCCACAGACGCCCGCCCGACCACCGGTAGCCCTCGACCGATCCGCCGTCCCGGGCGTTGAGGACGTAGACGACCGGCCCGCGGGCCGAGACGCTGACCGGGAAGTCGCCGTGGCTGGAGATGACCTGCAGCCGCTGCAGGTGGTCCCCGTGCACCGCGAAGACGGTGAGGCTGTCACTGCCGGCGTTCACGACGTACAGCAGGCCGTGAGCGCGGTCGAGCGCAACCGATCCCTGCGATGCGGTGTTGTCGACGACCGCGCCGTCGAGATGGCCGCCCTTGCCGCCGGTCGCGAAGGTGCCGGCCTGGTGCAGCGTGCCGTTCGGCCAGCGGTCATAGGCGACGACGGCGTTGTGGGCGAGGTCGTCGGTCTGGACGAAGACCGCGCCGCGACCGCTGTCATGCGTGGTCGCAGCGGCCCCGGTCGACGCGTGCGCCGGCGCGGCCACGAGTCCGGCGAGGGCCAGCGCGAGGCCTCCGCCGTAGGCCAGCCGGCGGCGAGGCGAGGTGAGGTGCGGACGAGACATCTGCGGCTCCTTTGACGGTGAATGAAGCTGACAGATGGGTGTCTCGTGGGACGGGCGGGCGTTACGGCGATCGCGGGCCGGACGGCCGACGTTCACCAAGTCTTCGCCGAGCTCGGGTCGTCCCGCCAGTTCCGGTAGAGCTCCATCAGGTCCTGTCGGGCGCGCGGGTCGAGGTCCTCCTCGCGAACGCGTCCGGCCGCGGCGATGGTCACGCGGATCTGCTGCAGGTGCTCGGTGCACTTCTCGCAGTCGGCCAGGTGCAGCTCGAACAGGGCTCGCGCCTCGTCGTCCAGCTGGTCGTCCAGGTAGGCCGTCACCAGTGCGACGGCCTGACGGCACGAGAGGGGCCGGCCGCTGCGCCGGCGCCAGGGCCACCTCATGACAGCATCTCCTGCTCCAGGTTGCCCCGAACCCGTTCCCGGCCGCGGTGCAGCAGCACTCTCTGGTTCCCTTGCGTGATCCCCAGCACCGAGCAGACCTCGGTGCTGGACAGGCCGTCGACGTCCCGCAGGGTGACGACCTCGCGTTGCTGCGGCGGCAGCTGCTGGATGGCGTCGCGCACGCGCTGCGCCACCTCGGGAGCGGCCAGCCGTTCCACGGCCTCGTCGGCCCAGTGCGTCGGCGGTGTGACCCAGGCGCCGTCGGGGGTGAACCGGGCGTCGGACGTGTCCAGCTCGCTGAGCTCGACGGGCACGTGGGCGCGCTCGCGGACGCCGGTGCTGATCGCCCGGTTGACCACGATCCGGAACAGCCAGGTCCGCACGGACGACCTCCCCTCGAAGCTGTCGAGGCCGCGCAGCAGTCCCAGCCAGGCTTCCTGCGCGACTTCTTCGGCCACGGCGCGGGTGGGTACGTACGCGAGGGCCACGCGCACCATCGCCGCGTGGTGACGTTCGACGAGAGAGGCGAACGCGTCCTCGTCCCCGGCCCTGAGCCGGCGGAGGAGGTCCGCCTCGTCCGTGCCCGTCTGTGCGGTCGGTGGACGCGCCACGCCATCACCGCTCGCCGTGGTCGTCACCCCTTCCGCAACCCCTCGGACAGCACCCACTCACTGCAACAGTCCTCCGGGAGGGGCGAGCGTTACACGGTCCGGCCGGTTGCCCCGCCGGAGCCGTGCTCCGGGCACAGCCCGAAGACCTCGAGCGTGTGGGTGATGTCGGTGTACCCGGCGGCGGCCGCGACCCGCTCGGCCCACGCCTCGACCTTCGGGTCGGACACCTCCTCGCTGCGCCCGCAGACCCGGCAGACGACGTGGTGGTGGTGCGTGAGGTTCTCCCGCTCGCCGCACAGCCGGAAGGCGGACTCACCGTCGTCGGTGTGGACCACGTCCGCCCGGCCCTCGTCGGCGAGGACGTTGAGGTGCCGGTAGACGGTCGTCAGCCCGACCCGATGGCCGTGCGCGCCCAGGTCGGCGTGGATCTGCTGCGCGGTGCGGAAGCCGTCGACCCGCCGCAGGACGTCCTCGACGGCGGCGCCCTGCCGAGTGGTGCGTTTGACGGTGCGCGGGGGCTGGACCACGAGACCCATTATCGGGCCCGGACCGAGCCGGCCAGCCGGGCTCCGGCGTAGAGCGCGAACGCGATGAACGTGATGAGGGAGCTGGCCCGGACGTCGGGGACGTACACGATGTTGACCAGCAGCCCACCGTCTGCGGCGAGGACGGCGAACAGCACCGAGAGCGCGATGACGCGGCCGGTTCGCGCGGTGAGCCGCTGTGCGGCGGCGGCCGGGGCGATGGCCAGGCTGAGGACCAGGACGGTCCCGACGATCTGGGCCGCCTCGGTGACGGTGACGCACAGCAGGTACAGGAACAGCACGCCGACCAGGCGGGTCCTGACGCCACGGGCTTCGGCGACGTCGGCGTCGACGCTGGCGAACAGCAGCGGCCGGTACAGGAACGCCAGGCTGACGAGGACGGCGAGGGCGACCACGACGAGCAGCTCGATCTGGCCGGTGCTGACGGCGGTGATCTGTCCGACCAGGATGTTCAGGGCTTGGCTGGCGAAGCCTTGGTAGTAGTGGAGCAGGAAGAAGCCGAGCCCCAGACCGAACGCGAGGACCACCCCGATCGCGGAGTCACGTTCGCGCTCCCGGACGGCGAGCAGGCCGAACGCCGTTGCCACGACCAGTGATCCCGCGAGCGCGCCCGCGACCGCGTTCCCGGCGATCAGCAGGCCGGCGGCGGCTCCGGTCAGGGCCAGCTCGGCCGCGCCGTGCACGGCGAACGACATGCCGCGACTGATCACGAAGGGCCCGATGAGCCCGCTGATGACCGAGACCAGGGTGGCGGCGATCACGGCGTTCTGGGCGAACGCCAGCCCCAGGTAGTCCCAGTGGCCGCTCACGGTGTCACCACGACGATGCGGCCGTGGACCCGCACGACGTCGACGTGGGTCCGGTAGAGCTCGGAGAGGGTGTCGTGGGTCATCACCTCGTCGGGGGTGCCGACCGCCCAGCGCCCGTCGACCAGGTAGAGGATCCGGTCCACCAGCGGCAGCACCGGATTCACCTCGTGCGTGACGAACAGCACCGCCGTGGCCCGCTCTCGCCGCGTCCGGTCGACGAGCGCGGTCATGGCCCGTTGGTGGGACAGGTCCAGGGACAGCAGCGGCTCGTCGCACAGCAGCACGGCGGGGTCACCCATGATGGCCTGGGCCATGCGCAGCCGCTGCTGCTCACCACCCGAGAGGAGCCCGACCGGCCGGTCGGCGTACGGCAGCGCCCCCACCTCGCGCAGGGCGGTCTCGATGTGGGCCCGGCGCCGGGCCGAGGGCAGCGGCATCCCCCACCGGTGCCCGTCCAGGCCGAGCCCGACCAGGTCGCGTCCACGCAGGGGCAGGTCGCGGTCGAACGCCCTCTGCTGCGGCACGTAGCCGACCAGGTCACTGCCCCGCGCCGGGGGCCGCCCCGCCACCTGCACCGTGCCGGACGTCAACGGCTGCAGCCCGAGCAGGACCTTGAGCAGGGTGGTCTTCCCGGATCCGTTCGGCCCGAGGACCGCGAGGAACTCGCCGGCCGCGACGTCCAGGTCGAGCCCGTGCCAGAGCGCCCGGCCGCCGAGCTGCACCCCTGCCGCCCGCAGCCGCACCGCGGGCTGCGAGCGTTCCGCGGGCTCCGCGCTGGGAGCTTCGTCAACCACCGAGGGCCGCCAGCAGCGCCTCGGCCTGCGCGATCTGCCAGGCCTGGAACGTCGGGTATCTGCGAGGGGATCGTCTCGCTGACGCCGACGATCGGGACCCCGGCCGACCGGGCGGCCGCCGTGATCCTGGCGGTCTGCGCGTCGGTGACCTGCGCGTTGTACAGCAGCACCTTCACCCGGTGCTGGACCAGGTCGCTGTCGAACGCAGCGGTGTCGGCCGGCGTGGGATCGGTGCCGTCCTCGACGGCGCGGGAGAAGGCCGCGGGCGTGCCCAGGTGCAGTCCGGCCGCCTCGACCAGGTAGCCCGGGACGCGCTCGGTGTAGGAGATCGCCTGCCCGGCGTACCTGGCCCTGATCCGGGCGATCGTGTCCACGTACGGCTGGTAGGCGGTCAGGAACGCCGACAGGTTGGTGCCGAAGGTGCCGGCGTCGGCCGGGTCGTCGGCGGCCAGCTCCTTCTCGATCGCCGTCGCGGCGAGGCGCACGTAGGCCGGTGAGTACCACAGGTGCGGGTTCGGGTCACCGCCCGTCGCTCCCACCAGCGTCTGGATGTCCAGGACCTGGTGGGAGCCACCAGCGGCCTTCAGCTCGTCGGACAGGAAGTCGTCGTAGCCGGCGCCGTTCTCGATCACCAACCTCGCGCCGGCGACCGCCGCCGCGTCGTGGGGGTCGGTCTCGTACTCGTGCGGGTCGGTGTTGGGGTCACTGATGATCGAGGTGACCTTCACGTGGGGACCCCCGATCTGCCGGGTGATGTCGCCCCAGAAGTTCTCGCCGGCCACGACGGCCACCGGGCCGGTCGAGCTGCCACCCGCGGCGCTGCCGGGCGCGGACCGGCTGCAGCCGCCCACCGCCAGCACGAGGCCGGTCAGGAGTGCGGCGGTGGCAGCGCGGTGAGGACGGAGCGGCATGGCAGTTCTCCGGGTGGGCGTCGGAACGGCTATCGCAAACGATAACCGATTCCATTAGCCCACGAAAGCGAGCCGCCGCGGCCACGACGCCGGTCGCCGCAGAGCTACCTGCGGACCAGTCGGCGGCCGCGCGCGGTGAGTGCGGCGACGAGTCGCCAGGCCGCCGACCTCGGCCCGAGGCGGCTGGACAGTGCGAGCTCGGGGGAGCCGTCGCCGATGCCGAGCAGGACCTTCCATCGGCCGGTGGTCACTGCCGCGTCGGTGCAGGACGCGGTCACCTTCGCCGGCCCGGCGGAGCCGGAGAGCACGGACGTCACCGGCAGCTCGACGCGACGAGAACCGTTGACCAGAGCCACCGTCACGTCGTCCGGGAGCCGGCCGACGTCGGTCAGCGACAGCTCGATCCGTTCCGGGTGGTGGCGCGTGCCACCGGTCAGGGCGACGCTCCCACGGAGCCCACCGGAGCGCGGAGGCCGCCCCTGAAGGGCGAGCGAGAGGTACCCGTGCGTCGTACGGAACGGCCACAGCCAGTGCCGCGGCCGGTCGAGCGCTGCTCCGGGCAGGGCGGTGCCCGCATCGACCCGGACCCGTTGCGACAGAGCCCAGCCCACGAAGCGGATCTCGGCGGTCACGTCCAGCAGGCCCGGCGCGAACTGGCTGTCGGTCGACCGCGCGCCCGGGTCGACCGACACCTCCACCTCGATCTCGGGCGTCCAGCAACCCGGGGCGCCCTCGACGGGAGTCTGGACGACGCGGCAGGGGACCGCGTGCCGGGCGCGGTCGATCGCCCCGCGCAGGCGGAACGTGACGAACGCCCGGCGCACCCGGGAGTTGACCCGCAACAGCTGTCGGTCGAATCCGGGTGGCAGCAGGTGGGGCGGGATCTCGACGTACGACGCGGAGTCCGGCTCGGCCGTCTCGTTGCGGAGGAGCAGCGGCCGGGCCGCGGGCTCCCCGGTCCCGCCGCCCACCTCGATCCGGCAGCGGATCAGCAGCCGCACCGCGGTGTCGGTCCACGCCAGCGACGTCGCCGTGGGCTTGACCCGGATCGAGGACTCCCAGCGGGCGTAGTCGAGCAGCGCGGCCTCGTCGCCGGCCCGCAGGAGCTTGGCGATCACGGCGTTGCCCGGCGACAGCGTCGCGTCGACCTCGGGTCGGGAACCGCTCCTGGAGCAACCGGTGGATCTCACCGAGCATGACCCGTCGGTAGTCCTCGGGGTAGCCGAGCACGTGCCGACCCCGGCCGCGGCGCACCATCTCGCTGGCCAGGGACCGGTGCAGCAGGCGGTTGCGGAACGGTCCGGGCTCGGTGTTGGCCTCGATCACGTCGATCACCTCGCGCAGGTTCGCGAAGTAGCCGACCGGGTCGATGCGGTGGCGTGCGGCGTTGCCCAGGTCCTCGCGCTGGGTGTGGAAGTAGCAGACGTAGTCGGTCACCACGGTGATGCTCGTGGCCGCGAAGTAGGCCTTGGTCATGAAGACGTGGTCCTCCAGGCGACGCCGCCCGCCCGGGAACCGCAGACCCTGCTCGTCCAGGAACGCCCGGCGCAGCATCTTGTGCGGCGTCAGGCTGTTCAGCAGCGGGTCCTTCTCCAACGACGCGTGCAACCGGGGCCGGTCCCACACGGTCACGCCGACGGAACGGCCGAAGCCCTCGGCCTTGCCGATCACGACGTCGGCGTCGGTCTGCTTGGCCTGCGCGTACTGCCGTTCCAGGGCCTCCACCCCGAGCATGTCGTCCTGGTCGACGAACTGGATGTACTCCCCGGTCGAGGCCTCGATGCCGTCGTTGCGCGGAGTCCCCGACCAGCCCGAGTTCTCCCGGTGGATGACGTGCACGTGCGCGTGCTCGGCCGCCAGCCGGTCCAGCCGGGCCGGCGTCTGGTCGGTCGACCCGTCGTCGACGAAGATCAGCTCCAGCTCATCGGCCGGCATCGTCTGCGCCAGCAACGACTCGATGCACGGCTCGATGTACCGCCCCGGGTTGTAGACCGGGACCACCACGCTCACCTTGACGGGCCGGCCGGCCGATCGGTCCGTCGACGGACCGGACGAGGCAGTCACGGGTGGGCTTCTCCTTGGCGTTCGGACCGGGTGAACTCTCCACGACGAAGGTGAACAGCCGGTGGACGACCCATGAGGCAAACGTCGAAGTTACTGCACGGGGCCTGCTGCCCCCCGGTCACGCCATGCCGGTGACCGACTCCACGTTGAACAGGCAGAACTCGTTGCCTTCGGGATCCTGCATGACGGCCCACGTGTCCGGGTTGGCCAGGGTCTGCGGGTCCTGCCGCGTCTGCATCAGTGTCGCACCCAAGGCGACCAGCCGGGCCACGCCGTCCTCGAGGGGCTCCTCGGTGGTGACGTCGATGTGCCACCGGTTCTTGGCCGTCTTCGGCTCGGGCACGTTCATGAAGTAGAGAGGGGTACGGCCGCCGGACGCGGCGCCGACCTCGTACTCGCCCGTGTTCCGCTCGCTCACCCGGTCACCCAGGACCTGCGCCCACCAGTTCGCCTGCGACCAGGAGTCATGACAGTCCACGACGACGGCGAGCACTGACATGGCCATGACGACTCCTCGGTCCCGTCCTGTACGCCGGCCCGAGCGGGACGGCGTGGCGTGCGCGATCCGGAGTGGCCGTCCTCGGCTTGGAGTCGCGGATCAGCCCGACTCATGGGAGGTTCATCGCGTGCTCTGGATCATCATCATCATCGTGCTCATCGTCCTGCTCCTCGGCGGCTTCGGCTTCACCCGGCGCGGCCGCTGAGCTCCCGCGGACGCCTCGACGTCCGCACCCGAAAGTCCGCGGTCGCCGCTACCGCGGCCTCTCGCACGAGATCAGACCAGCTCGCCGCGCTTGCGGTCCAGGTACGCCCGCTCGGCGGAGTTCTGGGTGGCGGCGATGGCGGCGTCGTACGCGTCCTTCGCCTCGGCGCTGCGCCCGAGGCGACGCAACAGGTCGGCCCGGGTGGCGTGCCAGGCGTGATACCCGGTGAGGGGCAGCCGGTCGACCAGGGCGAGAGCGACGGCGGGGCCGTCCATCTCGGCGACCGCGACCGCGCGGTTCAGCGCGACGATCGGTGACGGGTCGAGCTGGGCCAGCTGGTCGTAGAGCGCGAGGACCTGCGACCAGTCGGTGTCCGCGGCCGTGGGGGCGTCGGTGTGCACCGCGTTGATCGCGGCCAGGATCTGGTAGCGGCCGGGCCGGTTGATCGCGAGGCACTCCCGGACCAGGTCGTGCCCCTCGCGGATCAGGGTCCGGTCCCAGCCGGCGCGGTCCTGCTCGTCGAGCGGGACCAGCTGACCGTTGCGCACCCGCGCCTCGCGCCGGGCCTCGGTGAGCACCAGCAGTCCGAGCAGGCCGGTCACCTCCGGCTCCGCAGGGAGCAGCTGGTGCAGGATCCGGGTCAGCCGGATCGCCTCGCCGGTGAGCTCAGCGCGCAGCGGGGCGCGGTCGCCGCTGGCCAGGTAGCCCTCGTTGAAGACGAGGAACAGCACGGTCAGCACCCCGCTCAGCCGTTCGGGGAGGTCGGCGGCCTCGGGCACCCGGTAGGGGACCTTGGCTGCCGCGATCTTCTGCTTGGCCCGGGTGATCCGCTGGGCCATCGTCGTCTCCGGGACGAGGAACGCCTGCGCGATCTCGGGCACGGTCAGCCCGCCGAGGAGGCGGAGCGTCAGCGCGATCCTCGCCTCCGGGGACAGCGCCGGGTGGCAGCAGGTGAAGACCAGCCGGAGGCGGTCGTCCTGGACCGCACCGGCCGGGTCGGGGGGTCCCTGGTCGTAGAGCATCAAGGCCGCCGTCTGCTTGGCGTCGCGCTGCTTCTCGCGGCGGATCCGGTCGATCGCTGCGTTCCCCGCCGTGACGGTCAGCCAGCCGCCGGGGTTGGGGGGTACCCCGGCGGCCGGCCACTTCTCCAGCGCGGTCACGAGTGCCTGTCCCGCTGCCTCCTCGGCGATGTCGATGTCACCGAAGCGGCGGACGAGTGAGGCGATGAGGCGGCCGTACTCCTCGCGGAAGATCCGCTCGACGGCCGCCGCCGCGTCCTGCATCGATCAGCGGCGTTCGGGCCGGCTCAGGCGAGGCCGTCGAACGGACGGACCTCGACCTTGCCCCGGCACGCCTTGGACCCTTCGGCCGCGAGCCTGAGCGCCACGTCGAGGTCCGGCGCGTCGATCACCCAGAACCCGCCCAGTGCCTCCTTGCTCTCCAGGTACGGGCCGTCGGTCATCACCGGCGTCTCGCCCTGGCCGTCGACGACCGTCGCCGTGGTCGCCGGCTGGAGCCCACCGGCGAAGACCCAGTACCCGTCGGCCCGGAGCTTGTCGTTGAACGCGCCCGTCGCGGCGAACGCCTCCTCCATCGCCTCCCGGGAGCCGTAGTCGCCGAACTCTCCCCGATCGGTCCGGCCGTGAACCGCCAACAGGTAATGCGTCATCTCACTGCTCCTTGTGCTCCGGCGGCCCTGATGACCGCCTCCACCCCCACCACGATCGACATCCGGCCGATACGACAACCTGCCACAGAGAACCTCGGCGGCAGCCACCACGCGGCGTTCGCGTGGGCGTGGCCGGAGAGCCCCACGATCGAGCCGGGCACCGAGCCGTCAGGGTGCCGCCGGGTGCCAGCCGAGTGCCGGTCCCAGACGCGTCGCGATGTCGGTCAGGATCTGGACGTAGTCGTCGTGCTCGAAGGAGAACGGCAGCGCGAACGCGACCTCGTCCACCTCGCGGAAGCCGGCATGGGCGTAGAGCTGCTCGGCGATCTGCTCCGAGCTGCCGATCAGGTCGCGCGCGAACAGCATCCGTCCCGGACCTTGCGGCGCCCGGGTGCGGGCGGTCCGGGACTCGACGTACTGCTCGTACCGCGCGCGCTGTCCCGCGCTGGCGCCGTCGGTGGGGATGACCACCAGGCCCTGCGAGACGCGCGCCGCGTCGCCGTCCGGGTGGTGCTCGCGGAACGTGCGGATGTGCGAGAGCTGGATCTGGGCGAAGTCCTCGGACTCCTCGGCCCGCACCACGCTGCTGGTGAGGAAGTTCATCCGGTGCTCGCCCGCCCACTGGGCCGAGCGCAGACCGGCGCCGCCGTACCAGAGACGACCGGCCAGGCCGGGGGAGTGCGGCTCGACGCGGCTGGAGAACTCCTCGATGCCGACCGTCCCCTGGAACGGGCTGACCGGCTCACCGCGGACCATCCGCAGCAGCCGCTCCACGCGTCCGTAGCTGAAGTCCTCCTGGTCCGCCGTGTCCGGGTAGAGCGCCTCCTTCACGTCGTCCCACCGCATCGGCGGCCCCACGCTGATGCCGGGGTTGAGCCGCCCGCCGGAGAGCAGGTCGACGGTCGCCAGGTCCTCGGCCAGGCGGAGCGGGTTCTCCCACCCCAGGGGGATGACCGCGGTGCCGAGCTCGATGCGGCTCGTGCGCTGCGACGCGGCGGCCAGCACCGCGATCGGCGAGGAGATGCCGTACTGCAGGTGCCGGTGCCGGACCCACGCACTGTCGAAGCCGAGCTGCTCGCCGAGCTCGATCACCCGCAGGGTCGACTCGTGCCCCGGCCCGGGGTCGTCGCGGTCGAACAGCCCGATGGTCAGGAAGCCGAGCCGGGAGAGGGGGCGCGAAGGGTCCGGCACGGGTGCTCCGTTCGGCGAGGGGTCGGGTTCAGCCCGACCCTAGGGGCTCGTCACCGGACGGCGAGACCCGCTCACCGGGCGGCGCCGGCCTCGATCGCCTCGGGGACCTCGACCAGCCGGCCCGTGGTGACGTCGTAGATGTATCCGTAGATCGGGATCCGGCTCGGGACGAGCGCGTGCTGACGGATGCGGGTCACGTCGGCGGTGACGCTCCGGGCGTTGTCGGAGATCGTCAGCCAGTCGATGTACGCCGCCTCGGTCGAGCCGGGTCCGGCGCCGACGTCCCGGAAGCCCGAGTCGGACAGCTCGGCCGTCTCCAGGCTCTGGGCCAGCAGACCGCGGATGACCTCGTCGGTGAAGAACTCCATGCCGCAGTTCGTGTGGTGGATGACGAACCACTCCGCCGTGCCCAGGAGCTTGTAGGAGATCACCAGCGAGCGGATCGCGTCGTCGCTGGCCCGGCCCCCGGCGTTGCGGATGACGTGCGCGTCGCCTTCGCTCAGCCCGGCGTACCCGGCCGGGTCGAGCCGCGCGTCCATGCAGGTCAGGATCGCGAAGCCGCGCGCCGGTGGCAGGGCCAGCTCTCCTTTGCCGCCGAAGTTCGCGACGTACTGCTCGTTGGCGGCGATGACGTCGTCCCGTGCCGACATGGGGTCCCATCGTGTGACGTAGATACGAAGTAAGGCTGTAGGAATAGGGAGTCTAGCTCCGCGTCGGACGCCGTGCGGCAACGGCGCCGACGCGGTGCGGCCCCGCGCTCTACTGTTCACCCATCATGGGAACGGTCCGACTGCGAGACGTGGCGGCTGAGGCCGGGGTCTCGGTCACGACGGCCTCCAGGGCCCTCACCGGCCGGGGCCGCCTGTCGGCCGCAACGGTCGAGAAGGTGTCACGGGTAGCGGAGCGGCTGGGCTACCGGGTGAACGAGAGCGGCCGAGCGCTGCGCGAGGGCTCGATCCGGACGATCGGCGTCGTGGTTCCGGTGCTGAGCAACCCCTTCTTCAGCCAGATCGTCCAGTCCCTCGAAGCGGCGCTCGAGGCCCAGGGCTTCGAGATGCTGGTCGCGGACTCGTACGGCGAGGTCGACCGGGAGCACCGGCGGCTGCAGATGCTGATGGCCCGGGACGTCGAGGGCCTGGTCGTCATCCCGGCCGACGCGAAGCGGTCCGCGCCCGCGCTCGAGCGGGTGTCGGCGGACAGCCCGCTGGTGCAGCTCGATCGGCACGTGGACGGTCTCGCCTCCGACTTCGTCGGCGTCGACAACCAGGCGGGGATGGACCTGCTCGTCGACCACCTCGTCGGCAGCGGCGCCGGGTCCGCGGTGCTGGTCGGCTCCGACGGCACGACCTCGGTGGGTCAGGAGCGCCGCGCGGCCTTCGACGCCGCCGCTGCGCGGGCCGGCCTGGCCGTGCGCCGACCCATCCTCGACCGGTTCACCCTCGAGTTCGGGGAGCGAGCGGGCCGTCAGCTCGCCTCGCGGCGCTCGCGGCCGGATGCCGTGGTGGCGGGTGACGACCTGATAGCGATCGGGCTGATCCGGTCGCTGGCCACCCGCGGCATCCGCGTGCCCGCGGACGTGATGGTGACCGGCTTCGACGGGACGTTGCTGTCGGAGATCTCCGATCCGACGCTGACGACCGTCCGCCAGCCGTACGGCGCGCTGACCCGGCAGGCGGTCGAGCTCCTGCTGGCCCGGGCCCGGGACGGGTCGCGCCCGATCCAGCACCGGCGCCTGCCCCCCGAGCTCCTCGTCGGGCTCTCGACGCGGGTCAGGGAGCCGGCGGCCACCTAGGAGGAGTCGCGCTCAGGCCAGCTGACGCACGGCCGCCCCGACGAGCGACCAGAAGTAGTCGACGTCCAGCTCCAGGGCGACATCGGCGTTCGGCTCGCGACGGAGCATGTTGTGCAGGTCGACGCAGGTGGCGCCCGCGGTCTCGGTCCCCTTGGTCTCCACGTCGATGCGCGTGCGAACGTGCGTCGCCACGGCGCGGTCGATGACGATGGCCACGGCGATCGGGTCGTGCAGCGGGCCGGGGATGCCCTCGACCTCCTGGTAGGAGGCGGAGAAGAACCGCAGCAGCTCGACGCCGAAGGCCGACGTGGCGTTGCCGATCGCCCCGATGCCGGCGATGACCTCGTCGGTCACCAGCGCCTGGTGGGTGATGTTGAGCCCGACCATCGTGAACGGGAGGCCGGAGCGGACCACGATGTCGGCGGCCTCGGGGTCGGCCCACGCGTTGAACTCCGGATAGGCCCCGACGTTCCCGCGCCCGGTCGAGCCGCCCATCCAGACGATCTCCTTGATCTTGCTGCGCAGGCCCGGCTCGGCGAGCAGCAGCGTCGCGATGTTGGTCAGCGGGCCGGTGGGCACCAGGGTCACCGGCTCGTCCGCGGCCTCCAACGTGTCCGCGATCAGCCGCACGGCGGTCCGCGGGTCCAGCGGCACGGTGGGCTCGGGGAGCTCGGGCCCACCCAACGCGTTGTCGCCATGGATCCAGGTCGCCGGCGTGGCCTCGCGCATGAGCGGCCGGTCGGCGCCGGCGGCGATCGGGACGCCGGTGATGCCGGCCACCGTGCAGGCCACCCGGGCGTTCATGGTCGTGTGCTCCAGCAGCCCGTTCCCGCTGACGGTCGTGATCGCGCGCAGGTCGATCTCCGGGTTGCCGGCGGCCAGCCAGATCGCGAACACGTCGTCGTGACCGGGGTCGCAGTCGATGATGATCGGGGTGGGCATGAGCGCCTCCAACGGCTGCGATCCCAAGGTGGTCCAGTGACTGCGCAAACGATTGCACAACCCAGCGGCGCTGGCAAGGATGGGTCGCGGCGGC